>NZ_JAKGCT010000004.1 GCF_022230885.1 Paenalcaligenes niemegkensis
TCGCCGGCCTTTTTTATGTCCGGCAGTCGGGCAAAGCGGCAGCGCGAACGGAGGATGCCGCGAAAACTAATAGGCAGGCGCACCGCGCACAAAAGGAGCAACGCGATGTTGAAAACGAAGTGGCTGCGGTGGCTGACTCTGATCTCGATAGTCGCCTGGACGAGTGGGTGCGCAAGCCCAAAGGTCGGGATTGAGTACTGCGTACACGCTAAGTCGATATGGTTTGCTGATCAGTCAGAGCTGACCGCAACACCGGCTCAGGTTAAGCGTCAGGTGTTGGAAAACAATATGAGGGTAAAGCGGTTATGTGGATAGTCAGCTTCTCGGCGTTAGCGATTAGTTGATCTACCGCTGTGTTTGTTTGTGACGAAAAAACGGAATGATCTTGCTCGGCTCATTCTTTTGGCGCTGCTTTTAAAGTTTCTATAACTTGTTTAGTCGTCCCTTTGTCTCTTGCTTGCTCATTAGTTACTTGTGCTTTTTGTTTTGTGCCATTACAATAGGTCTTAACGTAAAAAAGCCCAGCAACTTTGGACGGCTACTGGGCTCTTTTTAAAGCAATAGAGGGAAATTTAATTGGTTAAGACCAACCCTTTCAACATTAAAAGCTCACATCCATAGGGAGGCGAACTTGCTATCAATCATAGAAAAATATGACCTTTTTGTCAAGGATCAGATCGCCCATCAAGAGCGAACAGCTGTTTATTACGCTGAAAAAAATGATCGGATTAGAGCGGATGGATACGCGGATCGTGCAGAAAAGCTACAAGAAATGTGGTCCGCTGTTACAGATGCAATTCAGTCAATTCCATCGCCCAACAAAGAGGCTCAGTTCCACCTATCCCCTGATGATCTAGCAGGACTTCCCGATGAACTGGTGAAGGAGCTAGGTATTACTGACTCAGACCGTAAAGAATATCTTTTAATTGATCTTATAAATAACTTAGGCGGGATAGCGTCTATAAATAAGCTGTTAATTTCCATTTACAAGGAAACAGGGGAAATCGAAAAGAGAACTAGGTTGGTAGCAAGGCTGTATCGCATGCAGAATAAAGGCATGATATACACAACCTCAGAAAGGAAAGGGGTTTATTCTACTACGCCTATTCCTGATGGGTATTTTGATACTAAAGACTTAGAGGATGGGGCCGATGAGGTCGTAGATGAATAAATAAAGGGCCGCTTAACAATATGCCGGCCAGCATAATGTTAGCGACCCCTAGCTAGAGAGTTGGTATTAGAGCACCAATTCTTAGCAGTTCTCCACCCGCTGCAACATGTGTATGTTACGTTGGATCAAGATGCCAAACCTTTAGATCGTAAACAAATAACATGCTTTTGTCTAGCTAATTTACAAGTGGTGGCGACTTCCTTTAAAGGAGGTGCAATATGACTTGCATGTACCCACTTGGTGTATACGTCAGAGCATATACGCGCTTTCGCCTAGGTAGATTGGAGAGCGTCAGACAGCACTGCCGCTCTTATCCAGGGCAGTTAGTTTTGTTCTAGCGCTAAAGGCGCCCTTTTTAGAAAGGGCGCCTTTTTTGTATTAGTGTTTGGCATAAATTGGTAGTGCCAGGTTATAGGGATTCAGTCGCCTCCCAGTGCTCGTTGGGTTGATGGATGGAGGGCTGTTCCTTCGAGTTGCTAACGCTTGAGCTTTCCAAAGAGTCGCCACGATGGCGCTTTTGCTGATGAGCTTAAGCGTGACTGGGTGCGCGGTAGTAAGCGGCGGTAGTTATTGTGATATCGCTCGGCCTATTTATTATGAGTCGGACGAGCAGGTAGATCAGACGCCTGTTGAGATAAATCGACAGGTGAGAGATCATAATAGAAAGTTTGGCGAGGCTTGTGGGCGTAGATGAGCGACTAGCTAGAGCGAGCTTTTAGCTCAACTCAGGCTTAGTGCAATATCAATACTATTAACGGTGGTTTTTGCGAAAAAAATGGATTTTGAATCAAGACGGTTTGTTCACACTTGTTAGGTCTTGTATTGATAGCGAAAGAGGCTCAAAAATCAATTGTGATTCTTTCTAGTTGAGATCTGGGTCTGGGTGGGGAATCTCTGCCATGACTTCGTTCGGATCGCAATTATCAATAAAAAAGTAAAGCGTTGAGTCCACCACTTTTAGGCGGCGCGTTCCCGGATCGAAGTCGAATAAAGGCGGAATAATCTTTGCGGCAGCTTGTAGCGCACCCAGCCGGCTCAGCATACCGGTTACGTCCGAAGTTCTAACGTTATCAGGGGTTTTGTGCTCTTGCTGAATAAGGGTTTGGAGAGTCTTCCGCTCGATCCCGTCCTTGAGTTCTTGGTAGTTACGATGCACCATAACACGCACAAGGTGATACGGCAGAAAAAGTGCTGAGATCCCCTCGGTCGCCCGGCGAGCACGTGAGCCAGCAGCAATTGATTCCAAGCTGCGAATATGTCTTGCGGCGTATTCCGCAACTTTGTCTGCTATTGCTTGGCGTACAAACTCTAGATTCGCGACTTCGATGTGGTTGCTAGAGGTTTGGGTTATTTTGTACTGCACGCAAGTTTGCCTCAGTAGCTCTTGCACAACAGCGACGCTTCCGTGAGCCTCTTCGAATATAAGAGCCGTCACTTCTTTAGAAAAACTAATGTTGAGAAGGGGGACGCCTTTATCGATAATTCTTTGGAAGTCGGAGGCTTCCCATGGCTCGACCGGAATTTCCGCAATACGATCTTGGAGATCACCGTTGTATTGAACTAGTCGGTTTCGTTCGCGCCAAACCCCAAGATGACAAACCGAAGCCCCATTTCCTCGAAAGTTCTCAAGTCAAACGCCAACTGACGCTGAACATCATCCGAAAGATAATGAAAATTTTCTAGTACGTAGATGACTTCTTTTCCCTGAACCTTGAAAAGCAGCTCCCCTACATCTTGAGCGTTAGCTAAGTTGAACTCTATTGCCTGCCGCGTTTCGCTTATTGAAACACCAGTCCTTGCCTCTCCCTTTGCTTCGCTCTCACCTTTTCCGAATAGTGGGATTATCGCGGTAAATCTAGCAGAAAGTCCGGCACTAACTTCGCGGTCATTACCAACTACCGTCTCGGTTTTGATTTCAATGTCACGCTGTCTCAGAAGCGAGCGATAAATGTCCTCTGCAGTAGTTGCTGGCCCGCAGTGGACTGTGATCCGCTTCTCCTCTGCCACGTGTCGCCGTAGCAAAGAAGTCTTCCCCTGTTTTGATGATCCATATATGATGATCTGTCGGGTTTCTTTTAATGCAGCAGAAAGAGCTATATCAACTGACTCACGTTCGACATAACTTTCGACAGCTTCTCGGCTCACTCCAAAGACCTGCTCAAGTTTCATGATTTGTTCCTGTTAGTGCTCCCGCCGAGAGCTTGAGTTAATTACTCTTAGTGAGCTTTTTTGCAGGCTGCGTTCCAAATGCAAGAGGATTGTTCCATCTAATTGCTACGAACAATAGGGCTGATGCAAGTCCGTTAGTCTGAGCGGATTGGTTTTCATTTGCGATTGCTCTATAGCGATCTATTTCACTTTTATAACATAGAAGTTACTAGCTGAAACATTAAGAGTGGATTTAAGTATATGCGTATACTTAGAGTGCGTTTTGTAGGCCTCTCCGGCTTTAAGCTAAACTCAGCACTTAGGAATGCCACGCATTAGTAACCTGAGGCTTGACAGAGGGGTGGGTCGATATCATCTGCTCTCGAAGCAAAAAGACCCGCACGATGGCGGGCTATAGCACGTGGCAGCTATCAGCGTATGTTTACCACCTTACTGATTTTTTGTTTACCAGCAGCACCATCAAGATAGTCAGCCCACCATTGCATCAACCGGTGGCGCTCTTCCATATGCTTAGCGTGATTGTAGGCGCCGCGCACCTTGTTTCCTTCAATATGCGCAAGCTGCCGCTCGATAGCATCAGGGTGAAAATCGCTTCGCTCATTAAGTATCGTGCTAGCCAGGCTACGGAAGCCGTGTCCGGTCTGTTTGCCCTCGAACCCAAGAACCTTTAACGCCTTATTAATTGTCGCTGCGCTCATGGCTTGAGTTCTGGGGTTGCGTACACCTGGGAATAAGAAGCGCTGCTTTCCGTTAATCTGCTTGAGATCTTGCAGAATCGCTATGGTCTGTGATGCCAGCGGTACGATGTGATCCTCGTCAGTGGCTTTCTTTACTAAGTCACCCTTCATCCGTTCGGCTGGGACGCGCCACTCTTTTGCATCGAAATCAAACTCTGTCCACTCTGCCCAGCGGAGCTCGTTTGTGCGCAAGAAAGTTAACATCATGAGTTTAGTGGCCACCTTAGTTTGCTCTAAGCCTGAATAGCCATCAATGCGAGTCAGCAGCTCAGGCAATTCTTCCTCAGTGACTCGCGGGTGACGCTTGACTGGGGGCGAGGCTTGAGAAATGCTCGCAGTCCCTGAGTTACGTCACTACGAGCACGTCCTGTTCCCGCTGCGTACCTACAGGCTTGGCCGATACACTCGACGGCCTTAAATGCTATTTCATGTGCTCCGCGCTGTTCAATCTTGCGTAACACCTCGAGAACGGCGGTACTGGTCAGGTCGTCCATTGGCAGACGGCCAATCATCGGATAGGCGTCTTTACGGAGTATGCTTGTGATCCGCTGGGCATGCTTGGCGCTCCAGCTGCTAAAACGAGTCGTTAGCCATTCTTCGGCTATAGATTCAAATGTATTGACCGCGGCGTACCGAGCCTTGCGTCGATCGGCGTCTCGTTGGAGGGCTGGGTCTATCCCCGCGTTAAGCTGGGCTCGAACTTCATCTCGCTTGGTTCGAGCGTCTGATAAACTGACGCCTGGGTAGTCCCCAAAGGTCAGCAGGTTCTCTTTACCGGAGATCCCACGAAACTTCATGCGCCACTTCTTAGTGCCGGCAGGGGTAAGGTGCAAATACATGCCGCCGCCGTCAAAGAGTTTATTACCGCCAGCACTACTATATTTTGCTGCTCTGCATTTAGCGTCGCTCAGTGGAATGATTTGTTTTGCCATGTGGTGCCTTATTAGGGGTGGAGGTACCGTACCCCCAACGACCGAAGCATACCCCGAAGCGTACCCCTATAACAACTTGTGGAAGCTTTGATTGTTGGGGGCTATAAACGATAAAAAGCCCCAATTTCTTAATGAAATCAGGGCTTTAGTTAGGTTGTTGATCCAACCTTCTACAAGTATTGGTGCCGGCAAGAGGAGTCGAACCCCCGACCTTTTCATTACGAATGAACTGCTCTACCAACTGAGCTATGCCGGCACAGAAATCACGCTAAGGTATTAGTATTATTAGGGAGCTAATATAAGTAACGTAACGGGATTGCTGTAGATGCAAAAGAGGTGATGTAACGTTTTTTTGTATTTGACGACGCGCTATGCAAATAAAAATTATAATAAATCCCAGCGTCCTTGTAAATTTGTATAAGATTTTTTTGACCCCTGGCTGTTTCAATTAGGAGTGCATATGACTGTAAAGCTTATTTTGCTATTGGCTGCTTTTTTACCCTTAGTGGCAACAGTTAGCGCGAAGGCTGGGGGAGAGGTTTTCAAAATCATACTCCTCGTAGCTGGCTCTCTGATCAAGAGGGCTGGAGAGCTCGGGCGAATGCTGCGCAGGCTAATAGTTTCGAGGCGCTACCGTTTTTTTATGCGGCTTTTTTATTTGCTTTCTTTTCCCAGGCTGATGTGCAGTTTCTGGTTTCTCTAGGCTTCATCTGGCTAGCTCTTAGGTTGTTTTACATTGGCTTATATGTAAAAAATATGGCTACTCCTCGTAGCATAGTGTGGGGTCTGGCTTTGATCGTTAATATCTGGATTCTATTTATCTAGACTGGGGTGATTCGTAATTGTAGCGTTATGAGTATGTAGGTGTTTTGCCAGGCTCGCGCTGCAAGGAGCATGTTATTCGGTTCAGAAAAAGAAAAGGCCAGGTAATTTTGCCTGGCCTTTTCAATTAGAGCTGATAATTTAGTCACATAGTACGGATTCTGTTTATCACCTAATATTTTTATACGGTTTTTTGAAGTTGAACCTCCAATACCTTAAAGCTTGGATACCTTGATTTTTTATTTCAATGTTCATCTTCATATTCGATGATGTCATTTTGACGTTTAATGGCAGAAGGGAAAAGATCCCAGCTTGCCATGAAGATGGCAGCAATTAAAGGCCCTATGACAAAACCATTTAGACCAAAAATTGAAATTCCGCCTAAAGTGGAAATTAAAATTATATAGTCTGGAATCTTGGTGTCCTTGCCGACCAGTATTGGACGCAGGATATTGTCGATTAAACCAATGACGAAAACTCCGAAAGCGGCCAGTATCACGCCTTGCACGATCGAACCTGTGGCAAAGAAGTAGATGGCAACAGGTGCCCAGATCAACGCTGCGCCTACGGCGGGCAGCAGCGAAAGAATTGCCATCAATACACCCCAGAACAGAGCCCCTTGAATTCCCAGTATAAAAAATATAATCCCGCCCAAGGCGCCCTGAGTGGCAGCAACTGCAATATTGCCCTTCACAGTAGCGCGTACTACGGTTGTGAATTTGCGCATCAAATGCGATTTTTGATCGTCGCTTAATGGCACCAGTTGCCTGCAATGACGAGCAAGCTGAGTGCCGTCGCGCAATAAGAAGAATAATAGATACAGCATTATTGCCAGACTGACCAGGAACTGGAATGTGTTAGAACCAATGCTGACGGCTTGCTTAGTCAGAAATTGGCCGGAACTTAAAGCGAAGTCAGAAAAGCGGTCACGTAATTGGGCTAAGTCGCCACCTAGAAGAGTGTCCACGCCACTTTGTACGCTTTGTGGCAATACGTTCAGAACTTGTTCCAGATAGTAACCCAGATTGAGATCCCCTCGTTCCATCAGCTTATACAAGGTGGCAACCTCTTGTGCCAGGGCCCCGGTGATGAGTATCAATGGAATAATCACAATCAAGACAATAATCAACAGGCTGATTAGAGCGGATAGTGTTTTCTTGCCTTTGGTCTTTGTTAGCAGCTTACGCTGCAGTGGAGCAAAGATAATGGCCAGGATCACTCCCCAGAAAATAGCTCCGTAAAAAGGTGCCAACAACCATAAAAATGCCAAGGTGACGATGGCAAGCAATAGTAAGAAGCTGCGAAAAAACAAGGAGTTTTCGGTAGTCATTCCACATCCAGTATTAAGTGAAATAGATAGCTGAAATTGTACGCATTTATCTGCGGATTTTTGACAACATTATGAGACTCAGCGCTACAGACTGACGCGCGCTAAGGCAGCCCCTGGTTTCAGGGTTTTAAAAGACTATCGAATTCGCATTAATGAGCAATTGTCTGGCTGTGCTGTGAGCGGGTTGTCCGATAAAAACCGTTACCAGCTCACAAGCTGTGTCTTACTGCTTAAGCTGCGCTTCCAGGTGGGTGCGCAGCTCGGGTTCCAGTTTCAATTGTTTACCAAGCTCGTCAAGATAGCTGCGTTCCATGAAGTTTTGCTCATCAATAACCAAAGCGCTCGCTAGGTAAATCTCGGCAGCTTGCTCGGGAGTATTCGCAAGTTGGGCAATTCTTTGTGGATCGACCGCTTTATTAAGTTCAGCCTGGAACCAAGCTTGGGCTGTGGGATCAGAAGCGAGCTCTTTGATTGCTTCGTTAATATGCTGTTGCTCGTCAGCAGAAATATGGCCATCTGCTTTAGCGGCGGCGATGATTGCTGCAAGGATTGCGGTGCTGTGATCTTCTATAACAGTAGGGGTCAGCACATTCAGGGCAAGACTTTGTGTTGGGGCCGGCGTTTGCGTTGGCACGGTCGCGGGGCTGGGGGCTTGTGTTTTGTTGTTCTCCCATCCCTGATAAGCCTTGAGTGCAATGGCGCCCAATGCAGCGGCCCCACCGTAGCCAGCCACGGAGCCACCCATCTTACGGAATTTCTTGTTGCCAAGCAGCAGACCGAGGGCACCGCCGGCCAAGGCACCGCCGCTAAAGCCACCCAGGTTTTTGGATTTAAGGTCGGAACCCAGACCTTTAACGCTTTGTTCGCCAGAGGCTAAAAGTTTTTGCAGTAAATTTTGTATGGACATCACTAGCCTCATAAATTGTGGAGCTTTTTGCTTTATAAACGATGTAACGGGATAGCCCGTGTCCAAATGTAAGACGTCTGGCCACACGATTAGTTGCGCAAGATTGCAGCAGAATTTCATCCTATCGTTGAAGCAGGGCAGAAGTATCGAATGGATTAAAGCACGTGCATGATTTTAATGCTAAGAATTTGATCGGCTTGGCTTTCGGATACTCTCGCCACCATTATTAAGCATAATCTGGACCGGACTGTCGTCAGCTACATGTTTAGCTTGCATCGCATGGTGCGCAGTTGCGTATCCCGCGATGGGGGATATTCTTGGCCTGAATGTTATAGGCATAAAAAAGCGCCTAAGTCAAAGACTTACGCGCTTAATTCAAATGCTAAATTCTGGCTCCCCGACCAGGGCTCGAACCTGGGACCTGCGGATTAACAGTCCGTCGCTCTACCGACTGAGCTATCGGGGAATTGCTAAGCAAAAGAATATAACATAGGTAATTTTTTTTGTGTATCTACTTATGAGTTATTTCATCAATAAAGCCGTTTTAGCGATGTTAAGACTTTTTTGACATACCTTTGTCGAGCGTCCAGCCACACAACCACGGTGGTGGTGTGTTAAGAACCCCTAATGCAACGCCATCTGAAAGCCTCCATCGGTATCAGTCTGAGCGCGAGCAAGTTCGTCCTCCACCCTTAAGAACAAATAACCCTGTTAAATCTAAAGCTTTACCCCATCCTGCCGTTATTAAGCGCACTTACGTAGTAGGGCTCATCGATTGATGTCCATCAATCAGCAGCTTCTTAACCACGTTGCCCATCACTGCGCAGGAGATGTCAATGCACTGGCTTAACACCTTAAAAGTAGGCACTAAATTAATAGGCAGTTTTTTAATCGTAGCCATCATCGCTGCGATCATAGGTCTGATCGGAATGCGTTCGGCCACAGAGCTTAACGGCCTGCTGGCAACCATGTACAACCGGGACATCATAGGCTTACGCCTGGCTTCAAACACCAGCATACAATTGTTGTCGGCAGAACGAGCCATACGCAACGCCATGCTGGTTCAAACCACAGAAGAACGTCAGCGTCATTTGGACGCCACCAAACGTTTTCTGGCAGGCGCAGAAAAGGAAATAGCTCAGCTTGATCCTTCATTTAGCTCAGAAGAGGGTCGAGTTCTGCTTCAAGAGGCCAGAAACACCTTAACTACCTATGAGAGAACCCTTCACACGGTCGTTGACCTGGTCGCAACCGAAGCCATCGGTGACCCCGACGCACGCTCACATCGATTCATGTCTCAGGAAGTACGTCCCATCGCCGATGCTGTGGGCCAACTCATCAACATCCTGATAGAGCGCAAACTTGACGACGCGCAAGCGCTGGATATACATGCGCAAGACATGCATAACAAGGTCGTAATATTGATGATAGGCTTATCAGCCTTGGGAGCGGTACTTGCAATCTTGATAGGTATGCTGATCACGCGAGTACTTACCCGTCAGCTTGGCGGCGAACCGCTGGAAGTTGCAAACATTGCCTACTCCATCGCCGAAGGCAACCTGAATACAGCGATAGATGCCGCCCGAGCACCAAAGGGCAGTGTGGTTGCAGCCATGAGCCAGATGCAAGCCTCCTTGCGCAAGGTGGTCGCGGCCGTACGCTCCAGCAGCGACAGCATTGCTACCGGATCCAATCAGATTGCCATCGGCAATGCCGATTTGTCCCAACGTACAGAAGAGCAAGCGGCCAATATCACCGAAACGGCAGCAGCCATGGAAGAACTCTCCAGTACTGTAAAAAGCAATGCTGAAGTCGCGCGTCAGGCAGCTCAGTTGTCTAGCGGAGCCAGTGCAGCTGCTGTTGAAGGTGGTGTGGTGGTCGATAACGTAGTCACGACCATGGAAGAGGTCAATACCTCATCCAAGAAAATCGTGGAAATCATAGGGGTCATCGATGGCATAGCCTTCCAGACCAATATTTTGGCGCTCAATGCCGCAGTAGAGGCCGCCCGCGCCGGCGAACAAGGCCGTGGCTTCGCCGTGGTAGCCAGCGAAGTACGAAGCCTGGCGCAGCGCAGCGCCTCGGCTGCACACGACATTAAAAGCCTGATAGACGATAGCGTCAATAAGGTCGAAGCTGGCACAAAAATGGTGTACGAAGCCGGCGAATCCATGCAAGGCATCGTGACTCAGGTTAAGCATGTAACAGACCTGATCAGTGACATTAGCGCAGCCACCACGGAACAAACCACAGGCCTCTCTCAAATCAACGATGCCGTCGTACAGCTAAGCGATGTCACGCAGCAAAACGCCGCCCTGGTCGAGCAATCAGCCACCGCAGCAGAAAGCTTAAGTGATCAGGCGCAACACCTGGTCGAAGTGGTCAGGGTCTTTCAGCTAGGCATGGAAGATCAGCACGCAATAGCGATACGGCAGTAGTTAAGCTCTCCAAGCCAGCCGTCACCTCAATGAAGGCCGGCACGGTGTGCTTTTTCCGCGTCTGCTTCGTACAGGCGGGGGCGGACGAACTCGCTAACGCTCAAACAGCGTCCGGCGAAAGCCCCCACCTTCCCCTTCGTCAGCACGCGGTGCACACCTAACCGCCGGCCTTCATTGAGGTGACGGCTGGCCCTTAAAAGCGCGTTGTTACACCAAACGGCAGCCACGAGTCTTTCATCTAGTCTGATTAAAGACTAAATGAATAGGGTGTTGAATAGATTTTGAATTTGCCACTTATTGCCTAGAAGCGAATTCCAGGCCCGGTAAATGGGCTTGCTTATTGAGCTTTTGCTGTTTTGTTTTTTTAAGGCTTTAATGAATCAAAGACCTTAAGTGCAGCTTGATAATTTTGGCTCCCCGACCAGGGCTCGAACCTGGGACCTGCGGATTAACAGTCCGTCGCTCTACCGACTGAGCTATCGGGGAATTGCAAAGAAAAATACTATAGCATGGTTAATAAGCAGTTTGCAAGCCTAAGTAGCAATAAAGGCTAAAACCAAGTCTGTGTTAACTGCTAATTCACCGGTTCCGGATGGAGTTTTATGGGCTTCTTATCTATAAAACTGATGATGTTCTTAACGAGTGGCCGATAATTACCGAAGCACTTACTGTTTAGACATCTGGATGTAAAATGCTGGGGTTCGAACATTTTCATACTGTCAAAAACAGCTCATATACGCACTAGGTATTTCTTTATTCATGACTAGCTCCGGCGATGCTAGCGCAAACGCGCGCAGAGAATTTTGGATTGGTTTTGTATTAGCGGGCCTGGGCTCGGTAATGTTCTCCGCGAAAGCCATTGTGGCCAAGCTAACCTATGCCTATGGGCCGGATGCGCTGACAGTAATCGGCTTCAGAATGCTACTGTCCTTGCCCTTTTTTTGGCTGTTGCTATTTGGCAGGCACGCAAAGCCTCCAGGGGTGAACTGCCCAAGCTAGACGGAAAGCAGCGTCTGCAAATGGTGTTCTTGGGCTTTATTGGCTACTACCTGGCCAGTTTGCTGGATTTTATCGGGCTGCAATACATCACGGCAGGCTTAGAGCGTCTGATCCTGTTCTTGTCGCCAACCTTTGTCCTGCTGTTTTCAGCTCTCTTTCTAAAAAAACGCATCTTGCCCAAGCAGTGGCTGGCACTTGCCTTGGCCTATCTGGGCGTAAGTCTGGTTTTTGTGCAAGATTTATCACTCAGCGGGCAGAATGTCTTGCTGGGTGCAGCGTGTGTACTGGGTTCTGCCTTGTCCTATGCTTTTTACCTTATCGGCTCAGGCGAATTGTTAAAACGCATTGGTGCTACGCGACTAGTGGCCTATGCCATGTGTACATCGGCAATCTATACCTTGATACATTTTTTCTATGTAAACGGATGGCACGGTCTGCAGCAGCCCGCAGCCGTTTACGGCCTGTCGCTGATCCATGCGGTGTTCAACACCGTCGCGCCCACATTTATGATCATGTGGTCAGTAGAACGCATTGGTGCTCCAATGACTTCGCAACTGGGGCTGCTAGGGCCTGTTTCCATCTTGTTTCTGGCCAACTGGTTTTTGGGCGAGCCCATTACACCGCTGCAAATAGCGGGCACGATTTTGGTGCTGACCGGAGCAATGGTGTTAAGTCGCCGATAAACTAGCCCGGCTACTGCTGGGCATTCCATCCTTGCTGCTGTAAAAAAGCCTGCAGCACCTTTCCCTGGTATCGTGATTGATGCACCACCAGGGATAAATAACGTTTTAAATTTAAGAACGGCGTGTGCAATAAAACCAGGCGCCCGGTGGTCACCGCATCCAGGGTCGCGGCTTTGGGAAGACATGAAATTCCAAGGCCCGCGATAGTGGCTTGCTTAATGGCTTCGACTTGTCCCAGTTCGAGAAGAATGTTTCCCCGGGGGAGTTCTGCAATAGCCAGTTCGGTCAAGGCTCTTGATGCTGATCCATGCTCTCGCATGATCCAGTTGACGCCAGCGAAGTCGTCGCTTTGCAGGCTTGGCTTCAGGGCCAAAGGATGATCCGCCGCCGCGCATACATGGAGGCTGTCTTCACGCCATATGCGGCTTTCAAGCTCCGGATGATGCACGGGTCCTTCTACGCAGGCCACATCGCTTTTATGCTCAAGCAGCCGGCGTATGATCATTGCGGTGTTGGCCACATCTACATGCAATGACACCAAGGGGTGGTTTTTTACGAAATCACCCAGCAAATCCCCGATCAGGTAATTTCCCACCGTATTACTGCTGCCAATGCGCAAGTCTCCCCGTAGCAGGGCTTCGTTTCCCAGCGCGGTATGTTGCAGCGCCTGCAGGCGTTCGATTATTTCCTGGGCCTGAGGCAGGAGTTCCTTGCCTTTGGATGTTAGTTGCATCTTGCCGCGCAAGCGATCAAACAGTGGCGTATTAACTTGGCGCTCTAGCTCAGCCAGCGCCATGCTGGCCGCAGGCTGAGTGATAAACAGCGTCGCTGCCGCGGCTTTTACGGTGCCTGTGGCAGCGATAGCGACGAAAGTTTCCAGATGGCGAATACTAATGCTGATCATGAATCAATTATATTGATACTTACGATAAGTAATGATGAATTTTGTTTTGGTTATATAGGGACTAAAATTACTTTCAGTTATTAGATCACTGGACTACTGGAAGTTAACATGCTATCTCCCGCTCGCCGTCTTCAATCTGTGCCTCAGTATACGGCCTCAACCGAGGCTGTAAACCGTACCACTGTTTCCCCGCAGGGCCCCTCGATTTGGAAAGGAGTGGCGTTTGCTGCGGTGATTGCTGCGGTCGCAATGCTGTTGGGGCGTTGGGTTCCTACTGTAGGCGGCCCCGTATTCGCGATCTTGATCGGCGTGGTTTGGCGAAACAGCTTGGGTTTGAAGGCACCCTTGGTGCCGGGTATTGCCTTCGCGTCCAGAAAGCTGCTTCAGTGGTCCATTATAGGCCTGGGCTTTGGCCTAAGCTTTAAACAGGTGGTGCAAACTGGAGCTGAGTCGTTGTGGGTTACGTTGATCACAATCGCAGTGGCATTCATCGTTGCTTTTTTCCTGGGCAAGGCCTTGGGCGTCAGCCGCAATATGCGCAACTTGATCGGGGCAGGAACTGCAATTTGTGGTGGCTCTGCCATTGCCGCCGTGGCACCTATTATTAAACCTGAAGATCACGAAATGGCCTTTGCTATTTCTACTATCTTTTTGTTTAACGTGGTTGCGGTGGTAACTTTTCCCGTGATTGGTCATGCTTTTCAGATGAGCGACCTGGGCTTTGGGCTGTGGGCCGGTACGGCCATTAACGACACATCTTCAGTCGTGGCAGCCGCCTATAGCTACAGCACCACCGCCGGAGACTACGCGACCATCGTGAAGCTGACGCGCGCCAGTATGATTATTCCGCTCTGTTTGCTGATGGCCTTTCTTCAGGCTCGTGAAGATCGTAAAACAGGCAAGAGCCTTGACCTGAAGCGAATTGTTCCCTGGTTTATTTTGGGGTTTTTGCTGGCGACGCTTGTACGCAGCAGTGGCTTGCTTCCTGAGGCATGGTTGCCCGGCCTGCAGCAAGTGTCGTTGTTCCTGATGGTAATGGCTTTGGCTGCAGTCGGGCTGTCGACGAATTTGCGAAGTATAGCGAATACCGGCTGGAAGCCGGTTGCGCTGGGCTTAGGGGTGTGGATGGCCGTCTCGATCAGCAGCCTGATTGTGCAGTACCTGGGCGGAAACTGGTAGTTCAGGCAAACCACGAAGCAGGGTTATGCCTTAAGGCCACGCCCACAATGTAGATAAAGATAAGCACAGCGACAATGGCAGCAATGCCCCGGTGTGTGGGTGTAGGGCCGAGTTTAATGGCGTAGACACCAACCGCAATATAGGCGATCAGCAAGGCTATTTTTGTGTATAGCCAGGGAGCTCCGGCTGCCGCGCCTAACATGCCGGCTAAGGCCAACCCACAGACCAGAAAAACAGTATCAATAATATGAGGTGTGATGCGAACGAACTTTTTCTGCAGCATGGCAGATTCGCTGACAGACCAGTAGGCTCGTACCACAAAAAACAGAATGCTGAGTGCTGCGGCAGTAACGTGTAAATGCTTTAACGCATGATACATAGATGGAGCTCCGAACGGGGGTGGAAAAGCTCAAAAACGGTTGAGCGGGATTTTTAGGTATTGATGGCCATTGTCTTCACTTTCAGGTAATCGACCTGCCTGGATATTAACCTGAAGCGCGGGCAGCATCAGGCGCGGCAAATCCAGGGTTGCGTCTCTGCTCTCGCGCATTGCTACAAACTCATCTTCCGTAATTCCATCGTGGACGTGAATGTTGCGCTGGCGTTGTTCCGCCACGGTGCAGCTATGCCTGACGAGCCGATCGGCCGGCGGGTAATCGTGGCAAAAAACAAATGTGTGTCGCCGGGCAGATTAAGAAGCTTTTGTATCGAGCTATACAACAGCCTGGCATCGCCGCCGGGGAAGTCGCACCGTGCAGTACCTACATCCGGCATAAATAGCGTGTCGCCTACAAAAACCCCCAGTCCTTTTACATGGTAAGCGATGTCAGCAGGAGTGTGTCCGGGTACATGCAGGACCTCTACTTCCAGGTTTCCAATGGTGAAATGCTGTCCTGGAATAAAAAGCACATCGAAGGCAAGGTCGATGGTGGGACTGTCATTGAAGTTATAGATGTTCTTGAAGATGCGCTGAACTTCAGTAATCGGATCTCCAATCGCCAGTTGCCCGCCCAGTTGTTCCTTAAGCCATGAAGCAGCGGACAGGTGATCGGCATGTGCGTGAGTTTCGAGTAGCCACTGCACTTTCAGATTATGGCTTTTGACGTAATCGACGATAGCTTGTGCGGAGACCGTGCTGGTGCGGGCGGATTCGGCGTTGTAGTCCAGTACGGGGTCAATGATGGCACATTCAGAGCTGTCTGACCCGTGCACCACGTAGGAGAAGGTGGAGGTGTCCCGGTGGAAAAAAACGTTGAATAAAGGAGTCGGCATAATTAAAACTCCATCGTTAAGTTGAAAATGGAGAACGCAAGCAAGCTAGCCCAGATGGGTGGCACCCGCATTGTCTTCAAGTTTTAACTGGTTGAGTGTTTCCAGAATTCCACATTCGCTAACGTTCCCTTGATGCAAACACATTTGGTGCAGTTCACGTAATTGCTGCTCAAGGTGTTGAAGTTCGTTAATGCGGGTGGTGACATGCATCAAGTGCTCTTTGATCAGGTCGTTAATAGGCGCACAGTTTTGGCTAGGCCTATCCATATAGTTCAAAAGCTCACGTATTTCGTCGTGAGTCATGTTCAGGCTCCTGCAATTACGTACGAAGCGTAATCGCTCGGCATGTGCCGCGGTATATCGCCGGTAATTATTGAGCCCGCGCTTCGGGGGCTTAATAGTCCGATTTTTTCGTAATAACGAATTGTCTCGGTGCTGCAATGGCTTTGTTGCGCAAGTTCGCCGATTTTCATCGTATTCTCCTTGGAAACAGTGCTCAATCAGAGCGTAACACTTTAGTTATACGCTGCTCTTGACCTTAAAGCCACTACAAGGTGTGTACTGGTGTCATATCTGATTAAAGGATGCACCATGAGCACTTCATCTACCCATACTCATCACGGCCATTCGGCTGCGTGCTGCGCTGGCACGCCCGCACCAAAGGCAAGTCAGTCGGGCTTTTCTTCTGCGGGGGATGGCCAGGAACAGTCGACGCTACGCATTGAACAGATGGACTGTCCGACAGAAGAGGGTCTCATCCGAAAAGTCCTGGGAAACAGGGCCGAGGTGTATGCGCTCGAGTTCGATTTGATGCAGCGTAAGCTGAACGTCGTGCATTCGCCCGGCTTTCGCTCCCAGCTGCAGGGCCTGATTGCCCAGCTTGGCATGAGTTCTGAATTAGAATCGCCTGCGACTGAGCCGGGCGCCAAGGTCGCTTCAGGCAATGCCTGGTCGTCATGGCTACGTATCGGGGCGGCCGTCGTTGTGGCGTTGGTGGCAGAGTCGGCGTCGTGGCTTCAGGCCCCATCCTGGTTGGTGCTGCTGCTTTCAGTAGCGGCAATTGGCCTGTGCGGCCTGGGGGTTTATAAAAAGGGCTGGATCGCCATCCGTCATCGTGACTTAAATATCAATGCCCTGATGAGCATTGCGGTAACGGGGGCGCTGGTGCTGGGCGAGTGGCCCGAAGCCGCCATGGTGATGAGTCTGTTTGGCCTGGCGGAGTTGATTGAAGCCAGATCCCTGGATCGGGCACGCTCGGCAGTCGATCGATTGTTGTCTATTACGCCTGACCTGGTGGATGTGTGGTCTGCAGAGCAGGGCTGGGTTTCTGAAAAAGCGGTAAATGTTCAGGCAGGAGCCTTGGCGAAGGTGCTGCCCGGGCAGCGTCTGGGTCTGGACGGGATTGTCGAACTTGGAAGTTCCGCGGTGAATCAGGCCCCCATTACCGGAGAAAGTGAAGCCGTCACCAAATCGGCAGGCGACGTGGTGTATGCCGGTTCCATTAATGGCATGGGCGAGTTGCAATACCGTATTACCGCCGATTATGACCATAGCTTATTGGCGCGTATTACCCATTCGGTACAGCAGGCCCAGCAAAACAAGGCACCGATTCAACGTTTTGTTGACCGTTTTTCGCGTATTTATACCCCTGTGGTGGTGGCTGTTGCCGCTGCCATAGCTGTGACTCCACCCTTGTTGGGTATGGGCACGTTTTCCGAGTGGGTCTATAAAGCACTGGTGCTGCTTGTTATTGCCTGCCCATGCGCTTTGGTTATTTCTACGCCGGTTGCTGTGGTTAGCGCCTTAACGCTGGCCGCACGACAGGGTTTGCTGGTGAAGGGTGGTGTCTACCTGGAACGCGCCCGTCAAATCAAATATGTGATTCTTGATAAGACCGGTACCTTGACCGAGGGGCGGCCCAGCCTGCAGGACATGTTTATTGCGGGGGAGCATGCAGAGCCGGTCAAACAGGTGGCCTATAGCCTGGCGATGCGATCCGATCATCCTGCTTCACAGGCTCTGGTACAGGCTAAGGTTCATGAAGATACCATTGAGATTCAAGATTTCATGGCTGTTCCTGGCAAGGGAGTGCAGGGTTTGGCAGGCAATATATGCTATCGGCTGGGGAGTAAGGCGTGGGCTGCTGCGGAAGGTGCCGGCGCCCAGGCGATGTTGACGCAATGGGAGGCTGGCTGGCAGGCACGTGGGGCCAGCTTTGTCTATCTGCATGATGGAAAGACCATAGTGGCTGCCTTTGCTGTGAACGACGCGATCAAGTCCGGCGTTAAAACGGCGCTCCAGCGGCTACGATCCCAAGGGGTGAGTGTCAGCATCGCTTCTGGCGATAACGAGCATGCTGTCAGAGCAGTCGCGACGGCGGTGGGTATAGATGAGTTTCAGGCTGATCTTTTGCCTGAGGAAAAACTCACCCTGCTTACTCAGCACCAGCAAACGGGGGTGGTTGCCATGGTGGGGGATGGCATCAATGATGCACCTGCCCTGGCACAGGCTGATATTGGATTTGCCATGGGGGCTTTAGGCTCAGACGTCGCCATTGAAACCGCTGATGTGGCGATCTTGAATGATGACTTGAACAAGATTCCCGATGTGCTGCAACTGTCTAAACGCCTGCATCGTGTGCTGGTTCAGAACATCAGTACGGCCTTGGCTATTAAAGCAATATTTTTAGGTCTGGCAATGACAGGCGGAGCGTCGATGTGGATGGCGGTGTTTGCTGATGTAGGAGCGAGTCTGCTGGTGGTGCTTAATAGCTTACGCTTGTTACGCTAATTGGTGGCAGGATAACTTGTGGGCTAAGGCACAAGAGGTCACAGATTCCGGCCGCTTTCCGGATTGGGTTTACATCATATTATAATGTGATGCACATCTTTCCACTGAGGTTGTCTCCATGATAGCGATTGTCGAAGCTAAAAGAGCAGGTTTATTGGCACGTCAGCACTGGCTTTCCAATATTGTAGCGGGCGTTATCGTGGGGGTTGTTGCACTGCCTTTGGCCATGGCTTTCGCCATTGCTTCTGGTGTGAAACCAGAACAAGGAATTTACACTGCCATCGTCGCTGGTTTGGCAGTGTCTTTATTTGGCGGAAGCCGTTTACAAATTGCGGGGCCAACAGGCGCCTTCATCGTTATCTTGTCCGGAGTGGTGGCGCAGCATGGCGTAGAGGGTTTGCAAATCGCCACCTTGATGGCAGGGGGATTCTGCTGCTTTTGGGCATTACCCGAATGGGGATGGTCATTAAATTTATCCCCGTTCCTGTAATCGTAGGGTTTACGGCTGGCATCGGTATCATTATCTGGGTAGGGCAATGGAAAGACTTTCTTGGATTGTCTGCCCCTGACGGTGACTATTTTCATCAGCAGTTGTGGCAATTGCTCACGTCGCTGGCTACGCTGGATTTAACCACCACGACAGTTGCTCTGATTTCTCTGGTGCTTGTTATTGGCACTTCTAAGGTAAGAGGTTTTACACGTGTGCCAGGCCCGTTGGTGGCATTGGTCGTGTTAAGCGTGGTGCAGGCATTGTTTAACTTCGAGACGGTTGCCACCATTGGTTCTGCGTTTGGTGAAATCCCACGGGGGTTACCTGCTTTCAGTGTGCCCGAGCTAAGCGTGGCGCGTATGCTCGATTTGGTTGGGCCAGCTTTCGCCATCGCCATGCTTGGCGCTATAGAGTCGCTTTTATCTGCCGTGGTGGCTGATGGCATGAGCGGCACCCGGCATAACTCCAATCAAGAACTCATAGGACAAGGCCTGGCAAATATTTTAACGCCATTATTCGGTGGTATAGCCGCTACCGGTGCCATTGCCAGAACGGCCACCAATATTCGAAATGGTGGAACCAGTCCCTTGGCGGGGATTGTCCATGTCATTACCTTAATATTGGTTTTGGTGCTTTTGGCTCCGCTAGCCGTACATATTCCCCTGGCAACATTGGCGGCTATTCTATTTGTAGTGGCCTGGAATATGAGTCAGCCTAAATTGGTTTTCAGGCTTTTGCGTCAGGCGCCTCGTGCTGATGTGCTGATATTGCTTGTCACGCTTGCGCTGACCGTGTTTGTTAACCTCGTCGTTGCGGTCAATATCGGGGTGGTACTGGCGATGTTGCACTTTTTGAAGCGCATGTCCGATAGCGTGAAAGTTGAAGCTCTGGCCAAAAGCCAGCTTCAGCGCATGGTTTCTGCTGAAACTCTAGATGCAACGCCAGACGGCGTGATCGTACTTTCGGTTGAGGGGCCGTTCTTCTATGCTGGGGTCGACACGCTTGAGCGTGCTGTCGAGGCTTTGTCGTCGCCTAAAGCTCTTGTGCTGAGCTTACGTTACGTACCATTGATAGATGGAACGGGTTTGCAAACCCTGGAGAAAATGGTGCTTTCTTTGCACGCAAAAGGCGTATATGTGGTTTTTTGTGACCTGAACCCACGTTTTAAAGCCAAGCTGGCTCGAGTAGGCTTACAACGCAGTTTGGGTTATCAGGCCTTGTTCGACGATGTGGAGACGGCATTGAATACCGTCAATAAGAAGCTAAAAGAACAGTCTACTCGTTAGAGTCATACTTTGGGATTGGTTGGCGGAGTGTCGTGGTAAGACACCTCATGCCGTGCTAGGTAGTCTCTGATTAATTGCCTGACCACCTGTGAGGGGGTGAGATCTTGAGAGGCACAGAGCTCTTCAAGGGCTTTCTTTTTGGCCGGGTCAATCAAGACAGTAAGGCGGGCAGTTTTCTTTTCCATGGCAGCTATAAAACGGGGTGGTGACCAGCGGGAGGGAAGCTTGTTAGAAGAATATGATTTAAATCTTGTTCGAATTGATACGCATTCAGGCCTAAGTCGGATAAGGACAGCACCTTGGCATCATCGTATCGTTTCTGGCTGCCTAGCAGCAGTTCAAGTTTATTTGCCTGCTCAGTACCCATGACGAGATCGCTTTCTATAAATAGCAGGGCATGAGCCAGGACGATATGCCAGTCAGTGGGGTCACCCGCACGACGCGCACTGTTTTGATACCACGGAGCCGATCTCGCGTTTACCCAATGTTGAGCAGTACCTGCGATTTTCGCATATGTGCCGTCAGTGCTTTTAACGGCTAAATTGTAGCGTCCATCACAGAAAGAGCCCTCAACTGCTGTGGTTTCTGCCGCAACACCTTGCCTGTGCAAACTACGTTGGATCACAGAACAAAGGTGTTCGTAGGCCAGATTCGACAGATCGAGCGGACGGCCATAGTCGGCCCAGCATAAGCTTAAGTTAAGTATGCCAGGAAGCTGGGGAACCACGCCCCCGCCGGATTGCCTTACGTAAACAGGCCAGCCTTCGGCCTTCATGGTTTGGCTAGCGTGCTGGAATGCGGTAAAACGCACGTAGCTGCGGGGCACTACCAGTGACTGGAAGGATGACCACAGCATGGCTTGAGGCTGTGCATCAAAGAGGCAAGCCTGAATAAGGGTTTCATCTGCCAGCGGAGACGATAAGGGGGCAGGGGGCGCGACCAGGCTGTAGTGAAGACTCATCGGTAGAGAAGGTCAAACTCATCATCGTTCATGGTGATATATCGTACGGCGTCAATCAACGCAAGCAGTATCGAGATCGGAGCAAAGACCATGAAAAGTAAAATGTAGAGCAGGCCCCAGAAGTATTGCCCGATGTAGAAACGATGTATGCCTATCCATCCCAAAAACACCGCCAGAAAAATAGTGACTTTGCGTTTGGAAGTCGAAGGTGTGGCGTTGCCCTGTTGGCGGCGGCTGATCCAGTAGCTGATGGGGATGGTAAGAAGCAGGGCAATAACAACTTTGACAGGGCTGGCTTGCACGTAGTCGGCAACACGTTGATAGACGTCGCTAAAGCTTTCTATGGCGGCACCGCTGATCCAGCTTATCCAGGCGAAGAAAGTACTGAATGCCGTTTCGCCAAAGCTGAGCGCAAGTAAAATAACAAGGAAGACAGCAATGGCCAGCACTATTTTTTGTAGCATAAGATTCTCGGCGTAAGTTAGACGGCGCAGGTTTTGCGCACAGCGTGTTCCCAAAGACGTAGACGCCCGTTGCGCTCGTCCTCACTAATGCTGGGCACGAAGCGCCGTTGGGTTTTCCATTGAGCTTCAAGTTCGTTCTTGTTCTTGAACAGGCCGCAGCTTAAGCCTGCAAGATAAGCCGCGCCCAGGGCTGTTGTTTCGGTTATGCCAGGGCGTACCACATCGATACCGAGTAAGTCAGCTTGCAATTGCATCAGGGTGTCGTTCTCGCTGGCTCCGCCATCAACGCGCAGTTCGATGAGAGGGTGCTGGCTGGCACTGGCATCCAGCATCATGGCACGTAACAGGGCGGTGCTTTGAAAGGCGATGCTTTCCAGGGCAGCGTAGGCAATGTGGGCCATGGTGGTGCCGCGGCTAAGGCCCGTAATGCTGCCTCGTGCCTCGGGGTCCCAGTAGGGGGCGCCCAGACCGGTAAAGGCGGGTACTAGTACTACGCCGCCTGCATCTGGAACGGTTGCTGCCAAAGCTTCGACTTCATGACTGGCTGATATGGCTTTAAGGCCATCACGTAGCCACTGCACAACGGCCCCGCCAATGAATACGCTTCCTTCCAGAGCGAACTCGGGAGTAGCGCTGCTTTGGGCTGCGCTGGTGGTAAGCAAGCCGTTTTGTGAGAGCGTAAATTTTTCGCCCAGGTGCATAAGCATGAAACAGCCGGTGCCGTAGGTGTTTTTAACCATACCTGCGGTAAAGCAGGCCTGACCGAAAAGAGCGGCTTGTTGGTCTCCCGCCACACCATGCACAGGAATGGCTTTATCTAGATGTTCAGCTGAAGTATGAAAAAAATATGAACTTGAAGGCTGTACGCGAGGCAGTAATGCGTGGGGAATATTCAACATGGCGAGCAGCTCGTCATCCCATTGATTGCTTCGTATATTAAATAGCATGGTGCGCGAGGCATTGCTTACGTCTGTGCAGTGATGCTGACCGCTACTCAGGTTCCACATCAGCCAGCTATCAATGGTTCCAAATGCAAGCTCACCGCGTTCAGCCCTCTCTTGGGCCATTGGCACATGGTCAAGAATCCATCGTATTTTGGTTGCGGCAAAGTAGGAATCGATACGCAAGCCCGTACGTTCAAAGATCAGCTCGTTATGCTGCTCGGCACGAAGGCGGGCGCACAAGGCTTCGGTACGGCGGTCTTGCCACACAATTGCAGGGTGAATGGGCTGGCCCGTTTTACGATCCCAGATAACAGTGGTTTCCCGTTGATTGGTGATACCGATAGCTGAAATTTCGCGGGCTTGGATATTGGCGCTTTTCATTGCCTTTCTGGCAGTGTCGAGTTGGGTCCGCCAGATTTCCAGCGCATCATGCTCTACCCATCCGGATTGAGGAAAGTGCTGGGTAAATTCTTGTTGCGCCTGGGCGACGATGGCGCCCTCACGGTCGAAAACAATACTTCGTGAGCTCGATGTGCCCTGGTCTAAAGAAAGAATATAAGTCATGGACCTGATCGCAGTAGGGTGATCGTAAATAGAGTCGTTTGCTATTGTAGTTCTGAAGGTATACACCGTGTTGTGTCAGGGGTATTGCCTTTTAACTGTTAACTCCTCGCCAGCTGTTTTAAACTGTAGCGGCTTTCATCATTCTTATCAGCCTTTCAATGAATTCCAGAACTTCTCCATTACCTACTGACCGCGCTCAAATCCTGGCCGCCTTAGCACGAACTGAGCACGCAGATGTTGTCGTAATCGGGGGCGGAGCCACAGGCCTGGGTATAGCGCTTGATGCTGCATTGCGTGGTCTGAACGTCGTGCTGCTCGAGGCGGGCGACTTTGCTGTGGGTACCTCTTCGCGTGCAACCAAGTTAGTACACGGAGGGGTGCGTTACCTGGCACAGGGCAATGTTTCTTTAGTTCGCGAGGCCTTATACGAGCGCGCTACCTTCATGCGCATAGCCCCGCATCTGGCTCAGCCGCTAGGCTTTGTAATGCCCAGCTACAAATGTTGGGAAACCCCGTTTTACGGAGTCGGTCTTAAGGCTTACGATGCGCTTGCCGGCACAGAGGGTCTGGGTAATACCCGTTTTCTGAATACTTACAAGACGCTGCAAGAGCTTCCTGGCGTAAAACGCCAGGGATTGAAGGGCGGCGTTATGTATTGGGACGGTCAGTTTGACGACGCCCGGATGGCTCTTGCCTTGGCTCGTAGCGCTGCTGCGGCCTCCGCCTTGATGGTTAATCACTGCAAAGTGGTTGAACTCTTGCATGCTAATGACAGCGTTTGTGGTGTGCGCTGCGTCGATAACGTGACACAGCGCGAATTTACTATTCATGCCCCATGTGTAATCAATGCGACAGGGGTGTGGGTAGACGGAATTCGTCAGCTGGACGAAAAAGTCTCTGAACGCCATAACAAGCCATTGGTATCGCCTAGCCAGGGTGTGCACCTGGTGGTTGACTGCTCGTTTATGCCCAGTCAGCATGCCTTGCTGGTGCCCAAGACCAAAGATGGGCGTGTACTTTTCGCAGTGCCTTGGTTGGGCAAGCTTATTCTGGGAACTACCGACACACCAAGTCAGGGGTTGGAGGCTGAGCCCAGGGCCTTTCCGGAAGAAGTTGATTTCATTCTTGGCGAGGCGGCAAACTATCTGGAAAAAGCACCTACCAGGGCAGACGTGCGTAGCGTTTGGGTAGGCTTGCGCCCCTTGGTGCGAAACACCACCGACAGCAGTAACACTAAAAGAATAAGTCGTGAGCATACGATTGTGGCAAGTCCAAGTGGCCTGGTGACGGTAACCGGTGGCAAGTGGACTACCTATAGGTCCATGGCCGACGATGTGCTGCAGCAATGCCAGGATACGGGGGTCTTGCCTAAGCTTCCGCCGTCTGTTACAGCCTTTCATAAACTGGTGGGTACACCAAATGCGGGAAGCAAACGGAACCTGGGCGAGGCTGCAACGCTTCTGGCCTATGGTGAGGACGCAAACTGGGTAAGCGCTACCCCAGGTCACGACATAGAGATTATTCCTGGTGTGACCGAGGCGATGGTGCGTTTTGCCGCCCGCTACGAATATGCGCTGACAGTCGAAGATGTACTGGCCAGGCGCGTACGGACGCTCTTTCTGGATGCTCGCCTGGCAGCGTCTGCCGCCGCGAGGGTAGCTGAGTTACTGTTCGAGGAAACAGGTGTTGACCCGGCTGTAGAGCGCTTCCTGGAGCTGGCCGAGCAGTACGCCACTGTACCGGCCTAGACTGACTGTTATATACGCAGTAGCCAATGCCACTGATGCAATGTCAGTGGCATTGTTGTTTAAATGCCCTATAAAAGTGGGTTTAGATGGTGGCCGGCAGAGCTTTTGTTACGTTCATTAATTGTTACGGATAGTCCCGTTTTAGGGGTTAACTGCAGCTGATCCGTCACATCTTGAAATTAAATTCAGACTTTATTGATCTAGATCATGTAACTGTAGGGCTGCTATATGTTTCTTTTAGTTGGTATCTGTTAACATCTAAATCGTTTCCATACGAAATATGCATACATGTGCGACATTTAATAGCATTTCTTGCTAATTTTCATAATAAATGTGTCTTTTCTATACGGCGGCTTAATGTCACATAATTCTCATAAAAGAGATATATAGTGTTTCATATGTAACGAAAAGCATTGAATGCATGCTTTGTTGAATTCATTAGTGGGTTAACCGGTTTTTTGCAAGGAGGGCATCATGCCCGTCACAGACGACACTTTGTTGAGCGATATCCAGGAAGTCAATTTATCGTATCTTATGCTGGCTCAGCGTCTATTGCGTGAGAATTTTGCAGCAGGAATGTACCGGTTGGGCTTTGACGCCGATGTGGCAGAAACTGTGCTTCGACTGTCCCCGGCACAGCTTGTCAGATTGTCGGCCTCCAACGCACTGGTGTGTGCTTTCAGGCTCAACGATTACGATTTGCTCTCCACCCTGACGCAAGATGTGCTTGGCGGTGTATTGCAACAAGCTCATTCCACCATTCTATTATCGCAACGCGCTACGGCCACCGCCGCGGCAGAGCAGGTCTAGGCCCTTTACTTTCCGCATCTATTAATTATGGCCACACGAAGCGTCGCAAAAGAAGCACAAGACATAGGCTTGGCTACTGACATGATCCAGCTGGGCGCCCGCCTTCAGGTATTGCAGGCCGAAACATCGCTTAGTTACGACAGACTCGCGCGTCTGTATCGTGAGGTACGCGGATGCTCGCCACCTAAGGGTATGCTGCCATTCTCTGTTGACTGGTTCATGACTTGGCTGCCTAATATTCATTCCAGCCTGTTTTATAGCGTTTACCGCTATATGGATGAACTTACGCCGGCACGCAAGGCGCGGGCTTTGGTCGAAGGCTATCGCTTATATCTCGAGCAGGCATGCGCCGGTCGTTATGAAGGGGCTGCAGAAGAGCCCGTCTTAAGTTTTACCCGGGCCTGGATGCTTATACGATTTTTCGAAAGCGGGATGGTGCAGTTGTCCAGTTGCACCCAATGTGCAGGTCAGTTCGTCGCCCACGCTCATGATCCTAACTCAGACTTTGTCTGCGCCATATGCCGTCCTCCTCCCCGTGCCGGAAAAACCCGGGCAAGCAAAAAGGTGCGGGTTGCCAATAAAAAAGAGCTGTCCGGGTCATCGGCAACAGCGCGCAAGGCCAAGGCGCCCTCAGCGGTTGCCAAGAAATCCTCATCAAGTGCGGGTAACGTTCACGCCGCATCTTCATAACAACGAAAAACCGCGGCTTATACAGAAGGGACGTTAACTTGGTATTGTCGATGTTTTTGCGGTCTAAGCGTAGAAATATCCACAAAAAACCCTTCTTAAAGGCGCTTTTGATTTCGTCTATACCAGCGATCATAAGGTCGTGTATTAGATAAAGGCGTGTTCGTGTTCATACTGCTTGGCTACCTCATTGTTTTTTCTCCGTATTCGGAAGCTACGTTGCACTAGGGGGCATCTGGGTGCGCTGTATCAGCCATTTGAACTCTTGCTCATTGGCGGTGCGGCGATGGGAGCCTACATTGCGGCCAGTAGCGGCCGTTCCGTAAAACTGATGTTCAGCGCAATTCCCGTCGCCATAAAGCGCACTCCCTACAGCAAGGCGCTGTACATGGAGCTGATGGGGCTGTTGTACGTGTTGCTTAACAAGGCGCGCCGTGATGGTCTTATGTCCATCGAGGCCGACATCGAGGATCCCTCCCAGAGCCCCATTTTCACTGCTTACCCAACGGTAATCAAAGATGCGGCAATTGTAGAGTTTGTATCCGATTACATGCGCTTGATGATCAGCGGCAACATGAGCTCCTTCGAGATAGAAACCTTGATGGACCAGGAGATCGAGGCGTTTCAGGCCGAGCGCAATACCCCCGCCCATGCGATGCACACTGTAGCTGATGCCTTGCCGGCTTTTGGTATTGTGGCGGCGGTGCTAGGGGTAATCAAAGCGCTGGCCTCGGTGGATCAGCCGCCGGCGATTCTGGCCGACCTGATCTCTAAAGCCATGGTAGGAACCTTTCTTGGTATTTTATTAGCCTACGGCTTTGTGGCACCGTTCGCCAATGTCATCGAACGTCGTAACGAGGCGGCTTCCAAAGTTCTTGAATGCATCAAGGTTACGCTGTTGGCCAACATGAATGGTTATCCGCCACAGCTCGCAGTCGAGTTTGGTCGCAAGGTGTTATATGCCACCGACCGGCCATCCTTCCTTGAGCTCGAGGAGCATGTGCGACAGTCGCGTAGTAGCGCGAATAAGCAGGGCTAAGACATGAGCACTTCCAGGCCCGATCGCATTGTCATCAGGCGTAAAAAAGTAGCCAGTCCTCCTCATCGCGGGGGCAGCTGGAAAATCGCCTACGCCGATTTCATGACCGCCATGATGGCGTTCTTTTTGGTGATGTGGATTCTATCGCTGGTGCCGCGCGATGAACTCAGCGAGATCGCCGACTATTTCCGTATGCCCTTGCTTGAGGCCGTCTCGGGAGGGATGCGGGCTGATCATTCTCGTAGCATCATCCCGGGTGGCGATCCCAGCGTCATTCCTAGTGTCTTTCCCTTGAATGGTGGTGATCCGGACAGTGACCGTCGCGACGTAGAGCGTCTTCAGGATCTTAAGGACGAACTTGAAGTTCTGATTCAGAACGACCCGATACTTAGCGAGTTTCGTGAGCAGCTGCTGCTTGACATGACACCTGATGGCTTGCGCATTCAAATTGTCGATAAGCAGAATCGTCCTATGTTCGCCATGGGTAGCGCGAGCATTCAATCGTATATGCGTACTATTCTGCGGGCACTTAGTAATCCCTTGAACAAAATGCCGAATCGCTTGCAGGTGGCTGGTCATACAGACTCCTTTCAATATGCCAGCGGCGAGCGTGAATACTCGAACTGGGAGCTTTCGGCTGATCGGGCCAACGCGGCTCGTCAAGAGCTGGTGGCAGGGGGCTGGCCGAAGCCAAAATCAAACAGATCCTGGGTTTGGCGGCAACGATTAGTCTGGTTAAAGATAATCCTGCTGCAGCCGTTAACCGACGTATCAGCATAGTCGTACTAAACCAGCGCGCTGAACGACGCTTAGATGCACAAAACAAGTTTGATGAGCCGAGCTTCGACCTTCGAGACTCTCTCGATTTTCCGGAAGTTAATATTCCGGGACTGCCGAAGGTGCCTGACTCCGTAGTCAGCCCTTAAATCGCTGTTTTTTGTATCGTGCCCGACCCAAACGCTGCCCCGCAAAGTATGTATTCGGATAACTGTTACGAAGGAATCACGCATGAGCTCCGGCGTTGATCTAAGCCAATTTTTTGATACCTTCTTCGATGAGGCTGACGAGTTGTTGGCCGACATGGAAACACTGCTTCTTGAGCTTGATCTGGACGATCCGGATATCGATAAGCTCAACGGTATTTTTCGTGCTGCCCATTCCATAAAAGGGGAGCAGGCACATTCGGTTGCTTCGGGCACTTAGCTGAAACCACCCACTTGCTGGAAAACTTACTCGATCTCGTCCGTAATGGCGAAATGTCGCTACGTAAAGACATGATTGATCTATTCCTAGAGACCAAAGACGTGCTTACCGACCAAGTTTCTGCGTACCGAGACGAACAAGATCCTGACGAGTTGGCCTATGCCCGCATTTGCGCTCAATTGCGAGAGCTTGCCGTTGAGCAAAAGGACGATGTAGCACCTTCTGCGTCTTCAGAAACAGTGAAGACCGACGCCGCCGTTCAGTCCGCTGAGGCGGTAACCCTGCCGTTATGTGTGCGTGTTGTACGTTCAAACGCGAAGGATATAGCAGCGTTAAAAGATGAAATGGCCCTGATGGGCGACGTTTTGCACGAAAGTCACAGTGACACCGAGCTAAGTGTCTGGCTCGACACTACTGTAACGGCGGAAGATGTGATTGCAGTATGCTGTTTTGTTGTCAACGAGGACCAAGTCTCCGCCACAGCCGAGGCAGTTCCCCAAACTCCTGGGGCGGAATCAGTAGTGGCTCCCGTAGCGGGTCCTGAAATAGTACCCGAAGCCGTTAACGAAACAATTTCCGCCCCGTCGAATGCCGACGCTGCCAAAGCACCTAAAAAAGCAAAGGCTCCCTCAACACCGCCCCGTAGCGAATCCAGCAGCATTCGTGTCGGTGTAGAGCGGGTTGATCAAATCATCAACCTGGTAGGTGAACTGGTCATTACGCAGGCGATGCTTGTACAAACGGCTTCAACACTGGATCCGGTGGTTCACGACCGCCTGCTCAACGGCATCGAGCAACTTGAACGTAATGCCCGTGATTTGCAAGAGTCGGTCATGTCCATACGCATGATGCCCATGGATTACGTATTCAGCCGCTTTCCCCGAGTGGTGCGTGAGAACGCCGCGCGCATGAAGAAAGAGATTCGGCTGGTAACCAAGGGGCAGGGGACTGAGCTTGATAAAAGCCTGATCGAACGCATTATCGATCCGCTTACCCACTTGGTGCGCAACAGCATTGATCATGGCATCGAAACGCCTGAAAAGCGCGAAGCAGCCGGTAAAGGCCGCGAAGGGACTCTCACTCTTTCTGCCCAGCATCAAGGCGGGCACATTGTGCTCGAAGTTATCGACGATGGCGGCGGTTTGAATCGCGAAAAAATCCTCAAGAAAGCCATCTCCCAGGGCCTGACTACCAATGAAAATATTTCCGACGACGAACTCTGGCAATTACTGTTCGCACCCGGGTTTTCAACGGCCGAACAGGTAACGGACATTTCTGGACGTGGTGTGGGCATGGACGTTGTGCGACGAAATATTCAAAGCATGGGCGGACATGTACAGATGTCCTCGCGCGAAGGCGCGGGAACCACCACGCGCATTGTATTGCCCTTGACCCTGGCCATTCTTGACGGGATGTCGGTTCAGGTGGGTAACGAAACCTTTATTTTGCCACTTAGCCATGTCACCGAGTCCATGCAGCCTACTCTTGAGCAGATACGCAGCTTATCCAATGAAGACCGGGTACTGCATGTGCGGGGCGAATACCTGCCTGTTATTGCCTTGGGCGACGTGTTTGCGGTCGACGATGCTGAAAAAGATATGACTAAAGCCATTGCAGTTGTCTTGCAGGCTGAAGATATGCGCTTTGCCTTGCTGGTCGATCACCTTATTGGCCAGCACCAGGTGGTAGTGAAAAACCTGGAAGCCAACTATCGAAAAATACCGGGCATTTCGGCCGCCACCATATTGGGGGACGGCAGTGTAGCGCTCATTGTCGATGTGTTCGCATTGCATCGTTTAACGCGCGAACGTGCGTCCATCTAAGCCAAAAATCGGTTCGGAGAAATCTATGTCTAATCATGCAGCAAAACACGACCAGCAAAATGAAAGCACGGGTAAAGAATACCTGGTGTTCATACTCGAAGAGCAGGAGTACGGCATCGACATTCTTAAAGTACAAGAGATCCGGGGTTACGACGCACAGACCGTAACCCGCATTGCCAATGTCCCGTCCTTTGTCAAAGGCGTAACCAATTTACGCGGTGTGATTGTTCCGATCGTCGATCTGCGTATCAAATTCTCGCTTGAGAACGTCAGCTACAACCATCAGACCGTGGTGGTTATTCTGAATCTTGAATCCCGCGTGGTTGGGGTGGTGGTCGACGGAGTCTCTGATGTCCTGGTGTTACAAGGTTCGCAAATTAGCGATGCCCCTCAGTTTGGCACCACTTTTTCAACTGAGTATCTGACAGGTATTGGCACCCTGGACGAGCGCATGCTGATCTTGGTGGATATCGAAAAACTCATGACCAGCGAAGAAATGGAGCTGGTGGATAGCGCGATTGCTTAATGCACAGGACGCCGCTGCAGGATCAAATGTTTATTGCTGTTATAGACTAAGGAATACTGATGCTTAAGCTATTCAAGCTTTCGAATGTGAAAGTACGAACCAGCCTGATAGTTGTGCTGATTTTTTTCATGCTGATGCTACTGGCAGGGGCGGCGTTGGGCATAGTATCGCTCAAAGCTAATAACCAGGCCTTGCAGACGATTGTACTTAACCAGCGCGCAGGCGTTGCACTGACACAAGCTATAGATCGTTATAAAGATACCCAAACCTATCTGGGCCGGGCTGTCACCAGTTATGTCGTTAATCACGCCAGACAAGATTACACCACCACCAGCGAGTGGGTCGAAGAAGGGGCCGGCGGCGTTAAAGAGCTTGATAGCGATACCAGCGCTTTATTAAATCGTACTCAGCTCGAATACCAGCGAGCCTTGAGTACCTTTGAAGAGTTCAACGAAATCAGCTCGACCCTGAATGATGAGCAAGGTACCTATCGTGATGTTGCAGAATCGTTTGGTGCTTTGATGTCAGAGGGCATACCTCCGCTGGTTCAGCTGATTCAAGAGGGAAAACTTACCGAGTTCCGGCTGTTCCTGTCGGGAACGACGCTCAGCCTGGAAAATGATCTTTACAACACGCTTGATCGCCTTTACTGGCAGCAAAATGACATTATTAGTCAGCAGTATGAGAAAGAAGCAAGGCAATACGCGCTGGTTCTGAAACTAGTCGGTTTTGCCTTGGTCTTTTGCGTTCTGATTTGTGTGACTGTGTATTTGTTCTTGCGTAGCATGGTGTTGCGCCCGCTGCGTATTGCTGGAGAGCACTTTGAACGTATTGCCAGTGGCGATCTAACACAGCGGATTGATGTACGTTCCAATAACGAGATCGGTGTGCTGTACGAGGCAGTGCGTCGCATGCAAGATAGCTTGCGCCGTATGGTGCTGGCCATACGCGAGGGCGTAGAGGAAATTAATCTGGGCTCCCAGGAGATCTACCTGGGCAATTCAGACCTCAGCAGTCGTACAGAGCAGCAGGCAGCCGCACTGCAGGAAACGGCTGCCAGCATGGAAGAGCTTTCAAGCACCGTTCGCCAGAATTCGGATAATGCTCGCCAGGCTGATGACGTGGCGCATCAAGCCTCTGAGGTTGCCGAGAAGGGCGGTCGCGCAGTGACATCTGTGGTCAGCACCATGAATGATATTTCCGCCAGTTCCAGCCAGATTTCCGCAATCGTTAACGTGATTGATGGCATTGCATTTCAAACCAATATTCTGGCGCTGAACGCAGCGGTAGAAGCTGCACGAGCAGGCGAACAAGGACGCGGTTTTGCTGTGGTTGCCGGTGAAGTTCGTTCGTTGGCGCAGCGCAGCGCTCAGGCGGCCCGCGAGATTAAGTCCCTGATCGAAGAGTCGTTAAGCAAGATCAGTTCTGGTACACGGCAAGTCAATGATGCCGGATCCATCATGCGTGATGTAGTGGGTTCCGTACGGGGGTCACCACGCTAATGGAGGAGATATCTTCGGCTTCACATGAGCAGTCCGAAGGTATCGATCAGGTGAATCTGGCCGTTTCACAAATGGACACTGTGGTTCAGCAAAACGCTGCCTTGGTCGAGCAGGCGGCAGCAGCTGCGGCGGCCCTGCAGGATCAAGCAGCTCGTCTGACAGATGTGGTGGCTGCATTCCGTATCAACTCTGGTGATGTCATTGACTTGCCACCTGTAGAACTCGCTCATGCGCCTGTTTATAAGGCGTCTTTATCCATGCATCCACAAGCCACGGGCTCGTAGCCTCAGCCATGACAAACTCAGTCGAGGCTTTTACTTATACGCTACCTGTTATGCCTCAAGCGACGCATGATGATTTTAGCCGTAGCTCAAGAATGCTGTACGAGCGCGCAGGTATCGTGCTGGGCGAGCATAAAGTAGACATGGTGTCGCGCAGCCTGGGGCTACGTACCCAAAAAACGGGCCTGGGCAACGTTAGGCAGTATCTGGATCACCTTGAGTTCAATCCACGATCTCCCGAATGGGAAGAGTTCGTCAATACATTCACGATTAATCACACGGCCTTCTATCGGGAAAATCATCACTTTGACGTACTGGCTAAATTTGCAGCAGCCAGGCCCAAGCCTATTTCGGTATGGTGCAGTGCAGCATCTACCGGCGAAGAGGCCTACACCATTGCCTTGACGCTACAGCAGGCAATTATGAATGCCGAGCTGAACGCAACAATTCTTGCTTCGGATATTGATACCGTTGCCGTGAGCCGCGCCAGGGAAGGTGTGTTTTCTACCGATCGTGTGCTGCCCGTTCCTGAAGCCTTGCTAAAAACATATTTTCAGCGAGGCAAAGGGCGTTATGCCGGCATGGTGCGCGTCAAACCCAGCTTGCGCAACATGATTGACTTTCAGATAGTGAACTTGGTTTCCGCCGAAAACTGGCCGAAACATCAAAAATTCGATGCTATTTTTTGTCGTAATACCATGATTTATTTCGATAAAAATACGCAAATTAAATTACTTGAGCGCTTTGCTCAGTTAATGAAACCGGGCGGACTCTTATTTGTGGGGCATTCAGAGAATATCTCGCATATGAGCACGTCGTTCCGCTTGCAGGGGCAGACGGTGTACGTGCGGGTATAGTGCTTCCCGCTAAATTCACTCACGTAGCTGGCTCTTATGAAAAAAATTCGTGTTTTATGTGTTGATGACTCAGCCTTGGTGCGTAGCCTTATGGCCGAGATCATAAACAGTCATTCCGATATGGAAGTTGTGGCGGTGGCTCCGGATCCCTTGGTGGCGCGTGACCTGATCAAACAGTTCACACCCGATGTTCTTACGCTGGACGTCGAAATGCCGCGTATGGACGGATTGGATTTTCTTGAGCGGCTCATGCGCCTGCGGCCAATGCCTGTCGTCATGGTGTCGTCGCTGACTGAACGCAATTCCGACGTCACCATTCGTGCCCTTGAACTGGGTGCGGTTGACTTTGTCACCAAGCCCAAGTTGGGACTGCGTGATGGCCTTCTTGATTATTCGGACCTTATTGCAGATAAGATTCGTGCCGCTGCAGTCTCAAGGCCCCGGCAAAGTAGTCGTGTACCGGGTACTGCTATACGTCCGCGTCTGACTCACAGCTTCTCGACCACTGAAAAAATCATCCTGATCGGTGCCTCGACTGGGGGAACTGAAGCCATTCGTCAGGTGCTTGAACCCTTGCCGGCAAATAGCCCGGCCATTCTTATTACCCAGCATATGCCGGCGGGCTTTACGCGCTCATTTGTACAGCGCCTGGACTCGCTGTGCACGGTGCAGGTTCATGAGGCTGAGGATGGCCAGAGGGTATTGCCCGGACATGTGTATCTGGCACCCGGAGGAGCCGCTCACATGAAGCTGGCACGCTCGGGCGCAAACTACGTCATTGAGCTTGACTACAGTGAACCGGTTAATCGCCATCGCCCCGCCGTAGACGTACTGTTTATGTCGGCGGCGAATGTAGCGGGGAAAAATGCAGTAGGTGTCATATTGACAGGTATGGGCAAAGACGGAGCCCAAGGCATGCTAGCCATGAAAAATGCAGGCGCCGTGACTTTTGCCCAAGATGAAGCAAGCAGCGTGGTGTTCGGGATGCCCCGCGAAGCGCTGCTAATTGGTGCGGCGACCGAAGCGGTGGCATTGAGCGACATCAGTGAAAAAATACTAACGAGCGCAGGCTCTTATGGACATCGAGTATAAGCTTGGCACCTTGTCAGGGCTTGTGACTTCTTTACGGAGAATTAATGAATGGCTAACAAAAATATAAAGATTCTCGTCGTTGACGACTTTCCCACGATGCGTCGCATTATTCGTAATCTGTTGAAAGACTTGGGTTATGAAAACGTGGATGAAGCAGAAGATGGGGCAATGGGACTGGAAAAGCTTCGCAACGGAAGTTTTGACTTTGTGGTATCCGACTGGAATATGCCTAACCTGGATGGACTGGAAATGCTGAAGCAGATACGTGCGGATGCCACGCTGTCTACCATGCCGGTTCTGATGGTGACGGCAGAGGCCAAAAAAGAAAACATTATTGCTGCGGCGCAAGCTGGCGCCAGCGGCTACGTGGTCAAACCGTTTACTGCAGCCACACTCGAAGAGAAACTCAACAAGATTTTCGACAAGATGGGCTAGTTTAATAAGGAGAGTCTGATGGATGCCATCGACAAGACCGAAGCCGCCGGAGAGGCGAAGCACTTGCCTGTTGATGTAGTGCAGCGTATTGCCCAGCTAACGCGAGAGGTGCGTGACAGCATGCGCGAGCTGGGCCTGGATCAGGCGGTAAAGGACGCTGCGCATGCGATTCCCGATGCGCGGGACAGACTGCGTTATGTAGGTCGCATGACAGAACAGGCCGCCAATCGGGTACTAACGGCGGCAGAACAAACAGGGCCTTTGCAAGAAGATATAGCAAACGAAGCCAAATCATTAGACGGCCGATGGCAAGAGTGGTTTGATGCTCCTGCCGAACTGCCTGTAGCGCGGCATTTGGTCGATGATACTCGCGGCTTTTTAACGCAGGTCGAAGTAAACGCTAAGCAGACCCAGGAGAACCTTCTGGAAATTATCATGGCCCAGGATTTTCAGGATCTTACCGGGCAGGTGATACAGCGCATGCTGCAGCTGATTGGCAATATAGAAACTGAACTCGTTCAGGTGCTAATTGACAGTGTTCCTGCCGAGCGCCGAGAGGAAACAGCTGGGTTGCTGAATGGCCCGGTGGTGAATTCAGAGGCTCCTGAAGTCGTAACGGATCAAGATCAGGTCGATGACCTGCTGGCCAGCCTGGGCTTTTAGATACGCTATAAGCGTCCCCTCGTGTATTTCTCCATATCGGCTCTGGGAACAGGGCCGTTTTATTGCTATTGCTCCGGAGTTAGCAAAGACGCCTCTGAATTAAAATTCTTAGGCTCGGGTGCTGCGCAATGCGACTGATCACCTTGTTAAGCGCTGTGTAACCACTCTTACGTCTCCCGCGAATGGCAGAGGATAGCGATCTAGAAAAAACTGAACCGGCTTCGCCCCGCCGCCTGGAAAAGGCGCGCGAGGACGGCCAGGTTGCGCGCTCACGAGAGCTAGGCACCTTTTTGCTGCTGGCGGTGGGGGTGGCAACCTTGTGGCTATCGGGCGGCTTCATGTTCCGCGCCTTAAACGGCGTCATGCGAAACAGTATGTGGTTCGACCCTCGCGTCGGACGAGAAAGTGAAGTCATGGTGGCTAACGCCGCACAGTCTGTCATCGAGGCTGTCTTCAGTTTGTTTCCCTTGTTTATCGCGCTTTTCGTGACAGCGATTATGGGTTCGGCTCTGCTGGGTGGTTTCATGTTTTCATGGAAATCAGTAGAACCCAAGTTCGAAAAGCTCAATCCCCTGAAGGGCGTAAAGCGCATGTTTTCAGCGCAAACCCTGATTGAACTGCTAAAGGCCTTGGCTAAAGCGGGTCTGATCGGCAGTGTGGCAGTGATGGTGATCTGGCACTTTCGTGACGAGATGATCAGTCTGATGCATGTTAATCCTACGGAAGCCCTCATCAAAGGCATGGGTCTGATCGCTCTAAGCTGCGGATTGATTGTTTCCAGCCTGCTGCTGATCGTACTCATTGATGTGCCGTGGCAGCTCTTCAGTTTTCATAAGAAAATGCGCATGTCCAAACAGGATATGAAAGAAGAGCACAAGGAAAGCGAAGGTGATCCGTATTTAAAGAGCCGCATACGTTCGCAGCAACGGTCTATGGCGCAGCGAAGGATGATGTCCGAAGTCCCGACTGCGGATGTCATTATCACTAACCCGACGCACTATGCGGTGGCTCTGCGCTATGCCGAGGGGGAACAGGGAGCTCCGCGCGTGGTGGCAAAAGGCACAGGGATCATTGCCCAGCGTATTAAAGAAGTTGCCGCAGAGCACCGGGTGCCCACCCTGGAGTCGCCGTCGCTGGCACGGGCCTTGCACGCGCATGTTGATCTTGGCCTTGAGATCCCGCTTGAGTTGTATTCCGCGGTAGCCGAAGTATTGGCATGGGTGTTTCAGTTGCGTAACTGGAACCAGGGTATAGGGGATGCACCGTCTGTACCCTCAGAATTAATCGTACCTGCAGGGTTTGATCCCTTGCAGCCGTCTTCCTCATAAGCAGAATACATGAATAGTTTTTTGGCATTAATTAAAGCGAACGGCTCGGCCCAGGCAAAACTGCTGGCTGGACCAGTGCTGATCCTTATGGTGCTATCCATGATGATTTTGCCGCTGCCGCCATTTCTGCTGGATCTATTTTTTACCTTTAACATTGCGCTGGCCGTCATGGTGCTGCTGGTGGCCATGTTCACCAAAAAACCGCTGGATTTTGCCGCCTTTCCTGCAGTGTTGTTATTTGCTACCTTGTTGCGCCTGTCCTTGAACGTCGCCTCCACTCGAGTGGTTTTGCTCAACGGCCACAAAGGTCCTGACGCGGCGGGTCAGGTAATTGAAGCCTTTGGCCATTTTCTGGTGGGCGGTAATTTCGCCGTAGGGATTATTGTTTTTGTCATTTTGGTCATTATCAATTTCGTCGTAATCACTAAAGGGGCTGGCCGAATTGCAGAAGTCGGAGCACGTTTTACCCTCGATGCAATGCCGGGCAAGCAGATGGCGATTGATGCCGACCTGAATGCTGGCCTGATTGGCGAAGACGATGCTCGCAAGCGCCGTCAAGAAGTGGCACAGGAAGCCGAGTTCTACGGCTCTATGGATGGAGCCAGCAAGTTCGTCAGAGGGGATGCTGTGGCGGGGCTGCTCATTATGGTCATCAACGTAGTGGGCGGTCTGGTGGTTGGGGTGATGCAGCACGATTTGAGCTTTTCAGAGGCCGGGCATGTCTATACCTTGTTGACCATCGGGGATGGCCTGGTTGCGCAAATTCCCGCCCTGGTCATTTCCACCGCCGCAGGCGTGGTGGTTTCGCGCGTGGCGACTGACGAAGATGTAGGCCAGCAGATAGTAGGACAGTTATTCGCGAATCCCAACGTTATGTTTTTAACCGCGGGAATCCTGGGTTTAATGGGTTTGATCCCGAATATGCCGCATGTGGCATTCCTTTCCCTGGCCTTTATTATGGGGGGCGTGGGCTGGGCGATGCTGCAACGTCAACAGGCCGAGCTTGTGGCTGCACAGAAGGCGCCCCAGGAAAAATTGGCCGCCGCCGATGCGGCAGCGGCTGAAGCCACCTGGGATGATGTATCCATGGTTGATCCCTTGGGCCTTGAGGTAGGCTATAGGCTGATCTCCCTGGTGGACCATGCCCAGAATGGTGAGCTGTTGCACCGTATCCGCAGCTTGCGCAAGAAGTTTGCCCAGGATGTGGGCTTTTTGCCGCCCGTGGTTCACATTCGTGACAACCTTGATCTCAAGCCTAATGACTATCGCATTTTGCTCTACGGGGTTGAGGTTGGCCGCGGTGTAGCTACCCCTGGCCAATGGCTGGCGATTGATCCGGGCGGCGTGACAATAAGCCTGCCGGGCACGCCTACCACTGACCCGGCATTTGGTTTGCCGGCTGTCTGGATAGATATCAGCCTTCGTGAGCAAGCACAGATCGCGGGTTACACCGTTGTAGACGCTAGCACGGTGATTGCAACCCATCTGAATCATTTGCTGCACCGCCACGGCTCGCAGCTGTTAGGCCGCCAGGAAGTGCAGCAGCTTCTGGATCGTGTGGCGCGCGACTTGCCCCGACTGGTTGACGACTTCGTCCCTAAAACTATCAGTCTCAGTCTGCTTCATAAGGTGTTACGCGGCCTTCTGGCTGAGGAAGTCCCTATCCGCGACATGCGCAGCATTATTGAGGTTATTTCTGAAAATGCGCCGCGACTGCAGACGCAAAGCCAGGGCCATGCAAACCTAGACGAGGCTGCCGAGCTGCTTGCGTTGACACGGGCTTCGCTGGGCCGTGCCATTACTCAACAGTGGTTTCCTGGTGAAGGCGAGCTGCGCGTGATCGGTTTGGATGCTCGCCTGGAACGTGTTTTGACCCAGGCCCTGACCACCAGTGGCGCACTGGAGCCAGGCTTGGCAGAAACCTTGTTGTCCGAAGCGCAGCGCACCACACATCAGCAGGAAGAAAGCGGCGACTCTCCGGTTTTGGTCGTACCGCCTATCTTGCGAGCCTCTCTGTCGCGCTTCCTGCGCCACCATATTCCTCAGCTTGGGGTACTTTCCAATCAGGAAATTCCCGACGAGCGCACCATTCGAGTGACCGCGGTTATAGGTAATAATGCATGAATGTAAGTCGTTTTTTTGGTAGTACCAGCCGCGAGGCGATGCGTCAGGTACGCATGGCTCTGGGTCCCGATGCCATGATCGTTTCCAATCGCCGCGTAAACGGTGGTGTTGAAATCATGGCAGCAGATGCAACGTCGCTGGCTGTGCTCGATCCTGTACAGAATAGCGTTGCGCCGTCCGTCGCTCCGGCCAGCGCCGCTTCCGTTTCTTCTGCACCAGTTTCGCCCGCGCCATCTTCGGCTGCTCAGCCCCGTGCCGAATTGATGGGTGCCATCGGAGCGATGCAGGGAGCCCTGGAAAGTCGCATCGACGAATTGCTTTGGAGCCACCAGTTGCAGCGCACTCCCGAAACGATATCCCTGTTTCAGAGTTTGCTGGGCTATGGATTCAGCACTGCCTTGCTGCGCGCCATGTTGAAGCGTCTGCCTGCTCACTTAACAGGGCGCCTCGCTTTTGAGTGGGCGCGCAATGAGCTCGATATGCATTTGCCGGTGCTGGCCAGCGAAGATATTCTTTGGCAGCCTGGATGTGCATTGGCGCTGGTCGGGCCTACAGGCGTGGGGAAAACCACTACCATTGCCAAGCTGGCGGCACGGTGCGTGAAGCGCTTCGGTGCAGACCAGCTAGTGCTGATCACCACAGACACCTATCGTGTTGGGGCGCATGAGCAGTTGAAGATTTACGCTGATATATTGCGTGTTCCCGTACATGTGGTGCAGGACGGGCAGGCCTTGCGTCAAGTGATGCTGGGCATCAGGCCAGAGCAGATTGTACTGATTGATAACGTCGGCATCAGCCAGCGCGATGGCTATGTAAAGGAGCAGGCCGCTTTGCTTGCGAGCTCAGGTCGCAGAGTCCAGCGTTTGCTGGCCCTTAATGCTTCAAGTCACGGTGATACCTTGGACGAGGTGGCCCGTGTCTACAAAACTGATGGCGGGAGTCCGCTCATAGGTTGCATCGTTACCAAGATCGACGAGGCCAGCCGTATAGGGCCGGCCCTTGATACAGCCATTCGTTATCAACTGCCCATTCACTATGTGTCTGACGGACAAAAAGTGCCGGAGAACTTAGGGTTTTTATCGGCCAGGCAATTGGTAGACAGAGCCTTTGCACACGAGGCCCATAATGCCAGAGCCTTGTATTCTCCTACGTCCGGCGATGTGGCAGCTCTGCTGTCGGCGGCTCAGCCCGAAGAAACCATGTCGATTTCGCAGGCTCAGCGTAATGAAATGCTAAGCAAAATGCTCAGGGCCAGTGCGGGGTCCACAGAGCTCACCGTGGAACAGCTTAGGACCCAGGCAGCTGCTTTGGACCAGTGTTTAAGCTTGTCTTCCGCTTTTGAATACTGGCGTGACTTGCAGACCCGTCCGCAAACGTTGCCGGATGTGGTGCAGCAGGGCGAAGCGCTATTGCGATCTGCGAAGCATGAGGCCAACAAAGAAACTGATATACCTGCTCTATGTGTGTATCAGACGGCGCGGACGTCTAAAGCAAACGAAGCTTTTCAGCGACTTGTGGCCAGCTACGTATGCGGATCAGATGGGGCGGTTCTTAGCTCTCCCCAGCAGCAGGTGGTCAGCGAAACCGAATGGCTGTCTACTGCCGGAAGCCATGTTTTGTCGGCGAGTTCCAGAGTCGAGCATCTAAAGCATGCGATTGAATGGGCTGAGCAGCAGCAAGGGCAGGAACTTATGCACGCTATTGACGGTGGAGCAGTCTCGTTATGGCAGGATCTGGTGGCTTCCGGCACTTCGTTTCTTGCCGTGGTAGCCCCTTCGACGCGGGTCTGGCATCAAAATGGTACAACTACAGCCAAGGCAGTGACCAAGCTGCTCCAGTTCAACGCCGTGGCTGATTTGCAAGCCACCCTGGGCTTCAGCAAAGTGGGGGAGCCTATCTGGGCGAGGTCGGGCTTTGGATCGCCAGGGAGCCCATTGAGTTGCGTATAAGAAACCTAAAGGTTTTGCATCTGGAACTAGTTTGCCTAAGGGTAGTGAATCGATACACCAACGAGCTTATCCGCGACCAGATTGCACTGCTGCATGCTCCTGACTTTACATGCGCAGACGCAACCGTGGCTGCGTGGCTTGTGACGCAGGCTGAACTGAAGCTGACGACAAGGCTGATGTCCGCTGCCTGGGAACTGTCTGCCGGACAAGGTTTATCGCTGGCGTATCAAGCTCGCGCCTCGGCGTTATTCGCGGCAGCGACATGTAATGCAATGCTGTTATCCAGAGAGCAGTCTTTGCGTCAAATGCTTGAGCAGTTGCTGCCGGGTCGGGCTACGTTGACGGCCTCTAAAGGCCTTGACGCATTACTCCGGCTTTTCGCTCTTAAAGACGTATTGCAATAGGGGCTACGGTGTCGACAAATGGAAGTCAGGCCTTGATCGACGCTCGACTGCCAGCGCGATGCACAGAAGTTTTGCCGCTTGCGTCATACACTTTTTCTACAGGCTGAGTAAGTTGACCCAATGCCTCAAGGGCCTGTTCGTTATGCTGTAGAAAGGTGTGTATCAGCGTGCCGTTGTTTTCGTTCTGTACTTTGGCTTGTTGGGCCAGGCGGAAGAGTTCTTCTACCAAGGGACCTAGCTGACTATCCAGGTTGACCGCCTCTTCAAGTCCTTGCTTTGAATCAGGCAGATTAAGTTCGTTTAAAGCAAGCACGCGACGCTGATTGGCAGCGGCGAGCGCCTCAGAGAATTGTGTTTTTAGTGCCGCGTTCTCGTTAAGAGCGTCGTTGTCGTGATTGCTTAGTAGAAGTTCAGTTTCTTGAGTCAGCGCTGTATTAAAAACAAGCAGTAGTTCTATTTCGGCCTGCAGGGCTTGCTGTAGTGATGAGGTGGCTTCAAGCGCCATAGTAGTCAGTCATTATTTAAGAAGTTCACGGGCGCTTGCGATTAGTGAATCGGCAATGCGGCTGGTGTCGATCTTAAGTTTACCTGCAGCAATAGCATCTTTAATGGCTTGAACATGCTCGATATTGATGTCGTTTTCGGACGATTGCAATTGTTGTAATTGGCGCGCGGTGCTGCTGAGGTCTACATTGGCTGCTTTTTCGCCACCGGCTGTGCCGCTGCTTTGGCCGTAAGCGGCTGCACCAGTCGAGGGGCGAGTGCTACTGATGCGCTCGGAGGCTGTGTGCGTAATGGAATTAGGGGTAACTTTCATGATGTCTCCGCCTTTAGGAGCAGTCGCTGCCAAATATTGAATGTGTGCTTAGGGTGGTAACGGCTGCCCGCCAAACATCTTTAGCAGCCTATGTATAAATGTTCATTAAGGTTTACATAATGACTTGCACCGTGCCGGCGTTCAGAACGGTGGCAGTAATGACCTGGCCCGAACTCACCCGTACCTGCACCTGACTACCCGGTGCACCACCTTGAAGGGTTTGGCCTTCACCGCTAATGACAAAACCTTTGCCTCTTGCAATTGTACGCACAGCTTGCCCCCGCTGCACGGATTGGGGGTCACGCAGGGCGGTAGACTTGATGATATTGCCCATGCTGAGGCGCTGTCCCGCCATAAAGCCAACAATCAGGCTTGGGTCAGTGACAACGCTGGAGGCAAGCCTTAGTATATCGCCCTCTCGCGGATTAAGATCGTCAAGTGAAAGGATCTCGCCCTTATTAATGCTTCGATTGGTGACGTAGTAATAGCCCAGTACCGAGACCTCTGCCTGTACGTGCATCGTCCATGAGGTAGGCGAAGTACAGCGCACAGAGACCGTCATGCGTGATCGTAGTCGCTGCCCTGCAGGAAGCTGGACCGATGGATTATCGCAGCTGGCCTGTTGTCGTATGCGGGGTGCTTTGACGCTGACACTTGCAGAGCCGGGATATGCGCTGGCCTGCGCCTCCAGGTGGTGTTGAACCAGATCTACGATTTCGTCCGGCTGTTGCACAGACGCATGAACGTGGCCGATGCAGCCGGAAGTAAAAATAAAAAAAGCGGTTAGTAAAGGGCGGAGTGCAGGCATGGCTTCATTTTAGAAAGACTCTGGCTAGTCCAAGGATGGAACTGGCTAGCTATTAGTGGGTTATTTCTACCTTTGTAGAAGAGAGGCAAACGCTACCATGACGTTATTCGGTGACTAATGGTTGCAATCCATCCGATTTAGTCATTCATTAACGCCTATTTTTTCGGGCCTTATTCGAGATCACACATGATTGACCGTATCGGTGACGATTTTGCTTTTCATAAAACAGCACTGAGCCTACGTCAGCAACGGCAGGAAGTTTTGGCTGCGAACATTGCTAACGTCGATACCCCTAATTATAAAGCTCGGGATTTTGACTTCAGCCAGGCCCTTAACAAGGCCATGGGTGACAGCTTAAATTTGCCTGCGACGCAGCTCAGCCTGACATCGGCCCAGCATATTCCTGCCGCAGCGCGCGAAGCGCACGCGGCCGATCTGCTTTATCGCCAGCCATTTCAGCCTAGTCTGGATGGAAATACTGTTGATATGGATGCCGAGCGCATGGCCTTCGCCGACAACACGCTGCATTACCAGAGCAGTCTGAATGTGCTCTCGCAACGCATTAAAACCTTAATGGCTGCGCTGCAGCAATAACGAGTAGAGCCACCATGAGCAGTTTTAGTATCTTCCAGATCGCCGGTTCAGCGCTTAGCGCTCAATCGCAGCGCATGAACGTATCAGCCAGCAATATCGCCAATGCCGATAGCGTGGCCGGGCCTGATGGCCAGCCTTATCAGGCCCGTCATGTGGTGTTTCAGGTCGCACCGCTGCAAACCAAGGGCTATGCCTCTGAGGTCGGCGGTGTGAAAGTATCGTCTGTGGTGCAAAGCAACGAGCCTGCGCGCATGCAGTACGACCCGCACCATCCACTCGCTAACGATCAGGGCTATATCACTATGCCAAATGTCGACGTCGTTGCTGAAACCGTAAACATGATCTCTGCGTCGCGTTCCTACCAAGCCAACATCGAGGTGGTCAATACCGCCAAGAATTTGATGATGCGCACTCTGACCATTGGTCAATAAAACTGGAGTCCATGACAGTGTCAACGGTAAATAACGTCACACAGAATCCGGCCGCGAACGCAATGTCGTTAGCACGTGCGCAAAATAACGATTTGCTAGGTGATACCCAAGATCGCTTTCTTACCTTGCTGGTTACGCAACTGCAAAATCAAGATCCGCTGAATCCTATGGATAACTCCCAGGTCACGAGCCAAATTGCTCAGTTATCAACGGTAAACGGCATTAATGATCTCAACAACACTTTATTGGCGGTAGCAGGGCAAATCGATGTGTCGCAATCCATGCAGGCAGCGGAGCTGATCGGTAAAGATGTGCTGGTGCCTGGCTCCAAGATAAGTCTGGGCAGCAATCCTGATGATCCCACCATTAAAACGGCGACCGCTTTTGGTATTGATGTGATTTCTCCAGCCGCAAAGATCACCGTCACGATTAGCGACAAAAGTGGCAAGGCCGTGCGTCAGATCGAACTGGATCCTTTATCGGAAGGCGTCTATACGGTTGACTGGGATGGTCTTGATGATTCGGGCAATGCCTTGCCTGATGGCGTTTATGCTGCCCGGGTGGATGCTTTTGACGGCGATGGCCAAAGCATCTACGCCGAAGCACTAACGTCGGGCAGGGTATCAAGCGTGGCATACAGCTCTAAAGGGCTACAGCTCGACTTGGGGCTGGCGGGGAACTACTCCTTGCTGGATATTCGCAAAATTATGTAATTCTGACTCACAGGCCGGCTATCAGTGGCGGCCGTCGTGACACAACACAGACGAGGATAACAATGGGTTTCGGACAGGGACTTAGCGGTTTAAATGCCGCTTCACAAAATCTAGATGTAATTGGTAATAATATTGCCAACTCGGGCACGGTAGGTTTCAAGGCATCTACCATCAACTTTGCAGACGTTTATGCCAGCTCGAAAGTCGGTTTGGGCGTGGGCGTAGCCAGCGTCAACCAACGCTTCAGCATCGGTAATATCAGCACCTCGGGCAACCAGTTCGATATGGCCATTGACGGGGCTAAAGGGCTGTTCAGGCTTGAAGATCAAAGTGGCGCTATTATCTATTCGCGTAATGGCCAGTTCGCTCCTAACAAAGACCTTTATTTGGTTAACGCTCAGGGGCATAAATTAACTGGTTACGCACCTGGCTCTAATAATCCCGCGCCTATCCGCGTTCCTATCGGGAACATCGAGCCCAATGCAACCTCACGGCTTGATTTTCCTGCAAACTTTGAGGCTAACGCACCTGTCAAGACAGGCACCTTTGATCCTGAAAACCCTGACAGCTACACAAACTCGTATCCTTTTAACGTGTTTGACTCATTGGGGAACTCCCACCAGTTGACTCAATACTTTGTAAAGCGTGAAGGTACTGCTGAGGGTGAATCAGCATGGGATGTGCACTATCGCCTTAATGGTGAACTGGTTGATCCGGCAGACGAGCCTACTCATTTACGTTTTGATGTCGCCGGCCGCTTAACCAATCCAACTGAGGCCGTTACTCTTAATATTGCTACGCCGTCCACTAACTCACCTGCTGAGCCGCTGGCAATTTCCCTGTCGTATGCAAATTCCACCCAGTTTGACGGCGCCTTCACTACGACACCGACCCAAGACGGTTACGCCACGGGCGAGTACGCCAGTATGTCAGTGGCTGCAGACGGTTCGATAGTGGCCAACTACACCAATGGTGAAACCCAGAACATGGGCTCCCTGGTACTGGCCGATTTCAATAACCTGCAAGGTTTGCAGGCTTTGGGCGGAAACGCCTGGGGCGAAACAGCTACATCGGGTCAGCCTCTGCTGGGACGCCCAGGGGAGAACGGGCTGGCTGTTATCAAGGGTCAGTCCATTGAAGAGTCCAATGTGGATATGAGTCAGGAACTGGTCAATATGATTATTGCACAGCGCACCTATCAGGCTAACGCCCAGACCATCAAGACGCAGGATCAAATCCTTCAAACCCTGATTACCCTGCGTTAAGGCCGGTAAATAATGGATCGCATAATCTATACGGCCATGAATGGCGCACAGCGCTTGCTTGAGCAGCAGTCGGTGATCAGCAATAACCTGGCCAACGTGAACACCGCCGGTTTTCGCGAGCAGTTGGCCATGCAACGGGCGGTGCCCGTCGAAGGTCCGCCGGGCCTGCCTACGCGCGTAACCACTGCGACTGTCACAGCAGGCAGCAAATTTCAGTTGGGCGCTCTGGCAGAAACTGGTCACGCCCTTGATGTGGCCATTGCCGATCAGGGGTTTTTTGCTCTTCAGACAGACGAGGGCGAAGCCTATACGAGGGCGGGTGATTTTTCTGTCAGTACTGACAATTTGCTGGTCAGCAAAACGGGCTTGCCGGTACTTTCTGCTGATGGGGAGCCTATTGAGGTTCCGGAGCAAGGGGTAATCACCTTCTCTAGTGATGGGCAAATTACTGCCTTGGGCGCGGGTGACAATCCCCGGGACATACAGGTTCTGGGGCAGCTGAAACTGGTTAATCCTGACGTGACTACGCTTGAGCGTGGTGGCGACGGCTTATTCAGAAGTGTGACGGGGCAGGTCCTGCAGCCAGACCCCGGTGTGGGCGTGGTGTCGGGCTTTATCGAGAAAAGTAACGTCAGTACTGCTGAAGCCATGGTTGGCATGATTAACAACTCAAGACGTTTTGAAATGCAGATGAAAGTCATTCAAGACGCCAGTACCAACGCCGAGCGTGCGAACTCCATTCTTTCATTCAACGGCTAAATTTATAGTGCAGCGGTCTCTGAATAGCCGTTGCTGAGGACTCATTATGATTCGTTCATTGTGGATTGCGAAAACAGGTCTGGAAGCACAGCAGACCAACATGGATGTGATATCGAACAACCTGGCAAACGTGAATACAGCGGGTTTCAAACGTAGTCGCGCTGTGTTCGAAGACTTGATGTTCCAGACCTTGCGCCAGCCCGGCGCTCAGGTTGGGGCTGCCAACCAGTTGCCTACGGGTCTGCAGCTTGGCACCGGTGTGCGAACGGTTGCTACCGAGCGCATTCATTCGCAGGGTGATCTTCAGAATACCGGGCATGAACTGGATATTGCCATTCAAGGACGTGGTTTTTTGCAGGTTGAGATGCCGGATGGTACGTTTGCCTACACACGCGATGGCAGCCTGCAAATTGATCAGGATGGACAGCTGGTGACAGCAGGTGGTTACCCGATTCAGCCTCCAATCATGATCCCCGACAACGCTTTGCAAATCTCCATCGGTCGCGACGGCATCGTATCGGTGACGCAGCCCGGTGCGGTGGGAACCAGTGTGGAAGTGGGGCAGCTGCAGCTGACTACTTTCGTGAATACCAGCGGTCTGCAGAGTATGGGTGAGAACCTGTATGTCGAGACCGATGCTTCCGGCGTCGCTAACTTCCTGCAGCCCGGAATGGACGGAGCGGGTCTGGTTTTGCAGGAATACACCGAAACTTCTAACGTTAATGTGGCTGAAGAGCTGGTGAACATGATCACTACTCAACGTGCCTACGAGATGAACAGTAAATCTGTTCAGACTTCCGATCAGATGCTGGCGCGTCTGACCCAGCTGTAATTATTCAGTCTACCCATACCTGATAGCGGGCAATGAAAAAAAGCACATTCTTTCGCGGCGTGATCGCTGCTGTGGTGATAGTGATGCACGGTTGCGCGATGGTGCCGCCCGAGGCCGTCGTGACCGGTCCGCTTACTGCACCTCCGCCTGTACCGATATCGCCCGAAGTGGTTGCCAACGGAGCGATCTATCAGCCGGGTGCTTACGGTAATTACCCGCTGTTCGAGGACCGGCGCCCGAGAAACGTGGGTGACATTGTCACTATCATTATTCAAGAGCGCACGAATGCGGCCAAGAATGTGTCTACCAGCACGAATCGGAACTCGAACGCAGGCCTGGAGTTTGGCGCAACGCCCTCAATATTGCCAGGCGATCTGGGCGCCCGGCAGAACTTTGGTGTAGAGGGTTCAAATCAGGCCACCGGCACAGGTAGCAGCCGAGCAGACAATCTGTTCACAGGCACCCTTACCACCACCGTAGTGGGCGTCCTGCCTAATGGAAACCTGCAGTTAGCCGGCGAAAAGCAGATTGCCATCAACCGGGGCAGCGAGTATTTGTTGTTTTCGGGGGTTATTGACCCACGTTCAATCACTGGCTCGAATACTGTTGCGTCTACTCAGGTAGCTGATGCCCGTATCGAGTTTCGAAGCAAAGGCGTGATGGACGAAGTCCAGACCATGGGCTGGCTGCAACGCTTCTTTCTTAATATTTCGCCATTCTAACGAAGGTATCGCAATTGACAGCAGTCGCAGTTATTCGTCTCTTTGCTCAAAGTCTGCGTTCAGTGTTGCTGGGTGCCGCGCTACTAATAAGTTCGCCAGCCAGCGCGGAGCGCATCAAGGATCTGGCCTCTATACAAGGCGTTCGTGATAATCAGCTAATTGGCTATGGGCTGGTGGTCGGCCTGGACGGTAGCGGTGACCAGATTCGCCAGGCACCCTTTACGCAACAAAGTCTGACTAACATGCTGTCGCAGCTGGGGGTGACGATTCCTCAAGGCAGCAATATGCAGCTCAGGAACGTGGCGGCTGTGATGGTAACAGCGCGACTGCCTGCTTTTTCACGTCCGGGCCAGGGCCTGGATGTGGTCGTTTCTTCTATGGGAAATGCCAAAAGCCTGCGAGGCGGTACGCTGCTGATGACACCGATGAAAGGTGCTAACGGCCAGGTCTACGCCATGGCGCAAGGTAACTTGCTGGTGGGTGGAGCAGGGGCCGAGGCGGGTGGCTCCAGTGTGCAGGTAAACCAGTTGAACGGCGGAATCATACCCAGCGGGGCAATCGTCGAGCGCGGTGTTCCCACGACCTATATTCAAGATGGCTTCATTACACTTGAACTGAACAGTTCCGATTTTGGTACGGCGCAAAATGTCGTGTCGGCCTTGAATCAGCATCTGGGTAGCCAAACAGCGACGGCTATAGACGCACGGGTTATTCAGGTGCGGGCGCCGCTGAATCCGGACGCCCAAGCCGAGTTTTTATCAAGAATTGAGAATCTTCAGGTGAGTCTCCCTCCTGCGCGTGCGCGTGTCGTAATCAACGCCCGCACGGGGTCAGTGGTCATGAATCGCACGGTCACGATCGACGAGGCCGCAATTGCCTACGGCAATTTATCGGTCATCATCAGCCGTCAGCCCGAAGTGGTTCAGCCTGATACGCCATTTGGCGGAGGACAGACGGTTATTACGGATCGTACCGATATCGAGCTGCGCTCGGATACCGGAGCCTTGCAGCGAGTGAGTACCAGCGCGAACTTAGCCGATGTAGTGTCTGCCTTGAATGCCCTGGGCGCCACGCCACAGGATTTGCTGTCGATCTTGCAAAATCTTAAAAGCGCAGGAGCCCTGCGCGCCGATCTGGAAATTATTTAAGTTCATCATGTCCGCTAATTTTTATCCTCGACCTGGCTATAGCGCGCCTGTTTCCATGTTTGATTCCAGCCAGCTGGCGCAGTTGCGCCGCGGGGTTGGTGAAAACAAGGGTGGAACCATAGATGAGCAACGAAAGGTAGCCGAGCAATTTGAAGCTTTGTTCATTCAGCAGCTACTCAAGCAGGCGCGGGCTACGGCCAGCGGAAATGGGCTGTTTGATAGCCAGCAAGTGCAAATGGCACAAGGTATGGGCGACGAGCAGCTGGCGCTGCAGCTAGCCAGGCCGGGCATAGGGCTGGCCGATGCCCTTATGGCCCAGATGCGGCGTAATCAAGGTGAGCCCGACTCATCGCTGCCTGAACGCACCGTGCCTGAAGCCAGCCGTTCACGTCTGCCTGAATACGTCTCTCGCGTCGGGGAGCAGGCACGTATCATCGATGCACCTTCGGTATTGGCCTTAATCAAGAAGCTCGTCGGGCCAACCGGCATAGATCAGGTGTTTTCAGCTATACGTGGTGCACCCGAGCATGTGCGCGACTTTGTAGGAAAAATGCAAAGTGCGGCTGAACAGGTAGCTGCCAGCAGTGGTGTGCCCGCCAAGTTAATTCTCAGTCAGGCAGCGCTTGAGTCGGGTTGGGGCAAGCGAGAAATCAAGCACGGCGACGGGCAAAGCTCGCATAACCTCTTTGGTATCAAGGCGGGTAAAAGCTGGACGGGCAAAGTAGTTGATATCATGACGACCGAGTTTGAAGACGGCAAAATGAAAAAACTAAGCCAGCCGTTCAGAGCCTACGATTCGTACGAAGAGTCGTTTTCAGATTACGCAAAACTGATCAGTGAAAGCCCTCGCTATGAAGCTGTGCTAAGTGCTGCTACTCCGCACGAGGCGGCCCGTCGCATCCAGGACGCGGGTTACGCCACGGATCCTGCCTATGCAGAAAAGCTGATTGCCATTATGTCGTATTTCGACTCTGGCACACGATAACGAGCCTAAAGTTTTTGTTCAGGCAGCCGTTAATTATCCCAATACTATTTAATAGGTGTCGCCCTTTGCAGTGACAAGCGGCGCACCAGATTACGGAACGCGTTATGAACCTATCCAGCCTCGGCAAGTCGGCGTTACTTAACGCACAGAACAACCTTCAAACGATTGGCCATAATATTAATAATGCGGCGGTCGAAGGCTATAGTCGGCAAACCGTGCTCTCCCAGACAGCGGGAGCAAGTAGCACGGGCGCAGGCTATATAGGCCGAGGGGTACAAGCCGTAACGGTTCAGCGAGCCTACGATGGTTTTTTGTCGGGTCAGCTTGTTAAGGCTCAAAGTACGGGTGCAGCACTGGTGTCCTACGGCCACGAAATTGCCCAAGTAAACAATTTATTTTCTGATCGCACCGTCGGCATCAATCCTGCCATACAGAATTTTTTTGATGGCTTGAACGCAGTCGCCTCAGCGCCTGCCGATCCGGCTGCGCGGCAAGAGCTGCTAGGGCGTGCCGAAAGTCTGGTTACTCAACTGAATGATGCCAATTCATTTTTGCAAAATCAGCGTCAAAACATTAATACGCAGCTGCAGACGACGGTATCCCAGGTTAATAGCTATCTCGAACGTATTAACGAATTAAATCAGCAGGTCAGCGCGGCAGTAGCCTCAAGTCCGCAACACACGCCTAACGATTTGCTTGATCAGCGCGATCAGCTTGTTTCTGAGCTAAATCAATTGGTTGACGTTAAAGTTCACGAGCAGGATGAGGTGTTTAATCTCACTATAGGCAATGGCCAGGTTGTGCTGGGCGCAGGCAAAGTGTTTCCACTTAAAGTTCAGCCTGCCCATGGCGACCCTTCGCGCAGTGTCATTGCCTACACCTCGGCAATCGTAAATGGCGAACCCCAGATGGTTCAGCTGAACGATTCTGCATTTAAAGGCGGTCAACTGGGTGGTTTGCTGCAATATCGTGAACAAAGCCTCGATGCCACGCAGAATGCCCTGGGGCGTCTGGCCATCGGCATTGCAGATCAAATTAATCAGGTTCACCAGCAAGGTTACGATCTGGCCGGTAATACCGGCATCGAATTCTTTAACTTCAAGCCAGGCACACCCATTCCCAGCAACAAAACCGGTGTGGCTCCAGGCCCTCAGCTAAGCATAGAATTCGACGATACTTCAAAGCTCAGCGGCAGCGATTACCTTATCGAATACAAAGACGATAAATACATGATGCGGACTCTGCCTAATGGTATCGCGCAAGAAATAGACGTATCCGGGCCGGTCATTGTCGACGGAATCAGCTTTAGCTTTACGGAATCAGACACTGCCGTCGAAGGCGATAGCTGGCTGATCCAGCCTACGCGCCATGCGGCCGGTGATATCAGTGTGGCTATCAAAGATCCAGCACAGGTGGCTGCATCCGGGGCTGACACAGAGGGGAATCCGCTCGGCAGCGCGAATGGCGAAAATGCGCTGAAGCTCGCTGCCCTGCAAACTGAAAAAACCCTTGGTAACGGTACTTTAAGCTTTAACGATGCATTTGGACAGATAGTGAATAAAGTAGCGGTTCAAGCTCAACAAAATGGCACTTCGGCCAACGCTCAGGCCAGCTTGATTCAGCAAAACTTTGCAGCTCAGCAACGCGTGGCCGGGGTCAACCTTAACGAAGAATATTTAATGCTTGATCGCTATGTAGAGCAATTTCGTGCAGCCTCACGACTGATCGAGGTCAGCTCCAGCATGTTCGATACGCTTCTGGGCATGCGTAATTAAGCCTTTTTATCCAGGATCAGATCATGCGTATAAGTTCGACTCTCTATTTTCAGACAGGGCTAAATTCAATCAATAAGCAGCAGTCCGATCTGATGCATCTGTTTCAGCAGGTTGGCAGCGGAAAACGTATGATTACTGCTGCTGACGATCCATTGGCCGCAGCGCAAAGCATTACCTTGTCTCAGGCGCAAGGCATGAACAAGCGGTTTGCAGAGAACCGTGAGGTGGCGTCGCGTGTGCTTAATGAAGAAGAGAGCATACTCAATTCTATTACTTCACAGCTGCAAGACGTAAAAACGCGCCTGGTGGAAGCGGGTAATGGATCATTGTCTGATGCCGATCGAGCCACCTTGGCTGACTCCCTGCGTAGCAGCCAGCAAGCATTATTAGGTCTGGCAAACAGCACCGATAGCTCAGGACAGTATTTGTTCTCTGGCAGCCAGGGCCTGGTGGCCCCCTTTCAGCAAGAGGGGGCGTCGATCAGCTATCAGGGCGATCGCATCGACAGAAATATTCAGGTCGATCAGACTCGGCAGTTGCCTAGCACTGATAACGGTTTTGACGTGTTTTCCCGGGCTACCCCCGGTGTGAATGTTTTTCTGAGTGCAGGGAACGCGAACAACACCGGAACCGGGCAAATTGCTCAGCCCACCATTAGCAATCCCAAACTTGCAGAAAATGTCCTGGATTTTGAAATCAGCTTTACGGACGACAGCACGTACTCCATAACGACGCGGGTATTTGACGACTTCACCGGCGCTATCAACACCACCACCCTTAGCGGCATTCCTTACGACGCTTCTAAGGGGGCGGGTGTTATTGCCTTACCACTCGAGGTCGATGATGAGGGCAATACGCTGACCGAATCCGGTATCAGTATTTCCTTTGAAGGTGCTCCTGCGGCGGGTGACGAGTTCAGTGTGCAGCGAGCCACGTCTTCTGCCATTGGTGCGTACGGGCAAACCGACGTGAACTTGTTCAATACCCTGGAGGACGTCATTCAAGCACTGGAAACACCCACCGCTAATGATCCGGCTTCCCAGGCTCAATTACGCAATGTGCTGAACGGAGCCATGCAGCGTATCGATATCAATTACAACAATGTGCTGACGGTACGCGCATCGGTTGGGGCAAGAATGAATGAAATTGATGCCCTTAAAGCCAACGGTTCACTTCAGGCCCTGCATATCTCAAGCGAGCTGGGCCGGCTGGAAGACCTTGATTATATTGCGGCCTCGACCCAGCTGGAGCTTCGTTCATCTGCTTTAGAAGCGGCTTCTCTGGCCTTCAAGAAAATTCAAAACACCAGCCTTTTTGCATTGACTGCACGTGGCTAGAACCTTTGTGAAAAAGTGTGGAAGAGCCTCCGCAAGCAGGTCTCCTTCGTTAATTAGCGAGAAAAACTGATGCTACCTAAAAGTATGAAGCTTAAAACAAGTGTTGCGGCCTCTGTGTTGATACTTATGTTGCTGACGCTATCGGCTTCAGTCATAGGCTTGTACTATCAACAGCAAAATTTAGCTGAATTGCAAAAGCTCACAGGCGGAGCTTTGACCGAAGCTAATTTGGCCGCCTATGGCACCTTGATGAACAGCAATTACCAGGCTTCAATGATCTGGCTAAGTGTGATTGTGGTTTTGGCTATTGTCCTGGCATTGTCCACGCACGTCTTTATGTCGCGCCGCATTATTCGGCCACTACATACGGTTGCACAGCATTTTGAAATGATAGCGGCAGGGGATCTGACGCAACGTATCAATGTACTGACCACCAACGAAATCGGTACCGTGTTCCATGCCCTGCGCCGTATGCAGGAAAGTCTGACACGTACTGTCAGCACCGTAAGAAATGGTATCGATGAAATTCATGCGGGCTCAGATGAGATTGCAGAAGGAAATACCAATCTAAGTGATCGCACCGGTGAGCAGGCAGCTGCCTTGCAGCAAACAGCGGCCAGCATGGAACAGCTCGCCAGTACGGTGCGACAAAACGCCGATAACGCGCAGCAGGCAAATCAGTTGGCCGTCACTGCCTCAGATGTGGCCCAGCGCGGTGGTTTGGCAGTGGGCGAGGTGGTGGCAACAATGCATGGCATTTCTGCCAGTTCCAGTAAAATTGCCGATATTGTAGGTGTCATTGACAGCATTGCTTTTCAAACCAATATTCTTGCGCTGAATGCCGCCGTTGAAGCGGCCCGGGCAGGTGAGCAAGGCAGGGGCTTTGCTGTAGTTGCGGCCGAAGTCAGGGCGTTGGCCCAACGCAGCGCGCAGGCTGCCCGCGAAATTACCGGCTTAATCGAAGATTCTGCATCTAAAGTCAGCGAGGGCTCCGGACAAGTCGAGCGCGCAGGGGCGACGATGCAAGAAATTGTAGACTCCGTGAAGCGGGTAACCGATATCATGGGCGAAATTACAGCCGCCACCATCGAGCAGTCATCAGGGATCGATCAAGTCAATCGTGCGGTGAGCCAGATGGATGAAACCACCCAATATAATGCGCAGCTGGTAGATCAGGCGGCACGGGCGGCTTCCGGTTTAAGCGTTCAAATTAAACAGGTGACCAACGCCGTTTCTACTTTTAAATTGCCAGAATCCGACGTCATCGAGATCGCTGCCCGGCAAGTGCGGGCGACCCGGCGCACCGCTCAGTTAGACAGCTTGAATGCGCAAAAAAACGGCGTCACGGCTACGTCACGGCGACAGCATCCTCCTCAGGCAGACGCGGCAAGTGCGTCGTTGGCATCCACCAGACTGGCACGTTTAGGTGCAGGTGCTACAGCCACTGCTAACGCCGGAGCGGGAATCAATGGCCACCATACTTTGGGCACCGACGTTGCGGCTAGGGCAAGCTCAGACAGACATCAAGCCTCCAAGGCTACGGACGATATGACCTTGTTAAGGCCAGATCTAAGCGGTAATAAAAAAGCCGCTAGTTCGGATGATGATTGGGAAGAGTTTTAATGCACTGTTTAACGGCAGCATTGAAACGTCTGGCAGTGGTATTCCTGATGACAGCTTTCTTGGCAGGTTGTTACAGCACAGGTAATAAGTTCGCTACTAGTGGTTATGGCTGGCTGCAACCGGGCATTAGTACTGCCGCCGATGTGCGTGTTTTTCTTGAGGCTGATCCTGTTCATGTGTATCGCCAATCTGACGGCAGTAGCTTGCAGATCTGGAAGCATTCAAGTTCCTTGCTCCCCGATGGTATCTATCGCAACCGTGAGCTCTGGCTCCTGTTCGACGGGCAGGATGTGCTTCATCGGGTGGTAAAAAAACATAATGTTCGAGCAAAAGCTGCGCAATAGTTTGTCAGACTTCGAGCTTGATAAAGGGCGTCTTCAGACGCCTTTTTTCGTCCCTGCTGAATGCCCGCGCAAGAATGCTATTCTCTAGGCTAAAAGACTGAGCCTTCTACTCATTAATCAACGGTTTTCGTGGTGAAAATCGCACTGTTTTCAGCAACATCCAGAGAGGTTTTTTGGACGATCAACTTTTTAAAGCGGGCAGGGACGCCGTAAAGCAGAATTTACAGTCTTTAGTGCACTTGCTCGAGGTGTATCCGCCATTTGACCGTATGCACACTGACAACTTGCAGGCTTTGCTCAGCCGTGGAAGTCTTGCCTTTTACGCAGCAGGCGAAGCCATTGTTGGTCCTGAGGACGGGGTCTGCAATCATTTGTTTATTGTGCGTCAGGGGCTGGTCAGCGTAGCTAAAGTCAGTGTGTCGGCGGCGGCCCAAGGTGAGGAGGCTGATCTCGAACCCGATACCGAGGCCTTGCTGGTGCCAGGTGATATGTTTCCCTTGGGTGCTCTTTTGGGTGAACGTTCTACGCAACGTCTGCACGTGGCAGCGGAAGACACCTTTTGTATCCTGATTGCTAAGGCGGATGTGCTGGAAATTTTGAAGCGATCTGAGCCACTGCGCTTATTTGCCTTCAGTGGTGTCAGCAGCTTGTTCGGACAGCTTTACGAGCAGGCTCGTCAGACCGCATATGAACAAAGCAGCCCCAGTATTAGCCTGAGCACCCCTGTTAAAAATCTGGTGCAACGGGAAACCGTAACCTGTCCCCCTGGCATTACGGTAAGCGGGGCGGTTGGTATCATGCACAAAGAGGCTGTCAGCAGTATTGTGGTCAATGACGATGAGTCAGGCTTGCTAGGGATTTTCACCCTGCGCGATTTACGGCGTATTGTTGCCCAGGGACATGACGAACTGCAACATCCGGTCGCTGATGTCATGAGTGCAAACCTGGTTACGGTGTCTCATACTTCCAGCGCCTTCGAGGCGGCCATGTTAATGGCGCAACACCATATTGGGCATATTTGTGTTACCGACGGAGATGCGCTGGTGGGCGTAATCTCGGAGCGCGACGTCTTTGCACTGCAACGAGTTGATCTGGTGCATTTGTCACGGCAGCTACGTTATGCCAGTAATACCCAAAACCTGATTGAAGCGCGTTCGGACATTCCGGCGTTGGTAACGATGATGCTGGCTCACGGGGCCAATGCTAATCAGCTTATGGATGTGGTTACGCAGCTAAATGATCATACCTGTTGCCGGGCGATAGAGCTGTGCCTTGAAAAGCATCCTGAAATTGATTTCACTTTTAACTGGATGTTGTTCGGTAGCGAGGGGCGCGGCGAACAAACCCTGTTTAGCGATCAGGATAATGCCATTTTATTCGAGGCCGAGGGCGCTGAGCAGACAGAGCAGCGGCGCGGGCAACTGGTGGCTTTTGCCCATGGGGTCAACACCTTGCTGGATGAGTGCGGTCTGGCCTGGTGCAAAGGCAATATTATGGCCAGTAACCCTAAGCTCTGCTTATCGTTGACCGAGTGGAAGGCGACCTTCTCGCGATTGGTCGAAAACCCGTCTCCGCGTCATTTATTAGAGTCCAGTATTTATTTCGACTTACGTTGTCTGTGGGGTAAGCCCACCGCCTTTAATGTATTGCGCCGTTACTTACAGCAGCTCTGTGTGGAGCATACCCGTTTCCAGCGCGCCCTGGCACGAGCGGCCATGCTGAACAAGCCGCCCGCCGTAGACACCCTGCGTAGTTTGCTTGGCGCAACTCTGGGAACGCGAACCCAGGTTGATGTGAAGTATCAGGGCTTGAGTCCTTTTGTAGACTCAATCCGTGTGCTGGCTTTGTCCACTGGCTGCATCGAGGTCAGTACACATGAGCGGATTCGTCATTTGATACAGCGTGGAGTTCTACCCAAGGCAGACGCACGTAGTTATGCCCAGGCATTTAATTATTTGCAGCTGTTGCGCATGCAGCAGCATCAGGAGCAAATTGGCCTTAGCGAGGAATTAAGCAATCGAATCGAACCTGGCGGGCTGGACCCTCTTGATAAGCGGATGTTGCGTGAAGCATTGCGACAGGCGCGCCATTTGCAAACCATGATGAAACTGCGTTATCGAATTTAGGTCGCGATGAGTCTATTTAACAGGATACGTAAACGCTGGTTTGATGATACTGGGCCCGATTGCGTGGGGCTGGAATCAGAGCCTTGGCTTAATGCAAGAGACGTAGAGCTGCATACGACCCCTTATCTGGTGGTGGATCTAGAAACCGACGGATTGGATTTGCGTAAAAATCGCATTCTGTCGGTGGGGGCCGTGCGGGTTTCGAACAGGCAGCTAAGCTACAGCAGCAGTTTTTATCGCATATTGAGGCATGGCGGGCGGCTGCGGGGCGACTCACTGTTGATTCATGGTCTGATGCCCAGCGAGCTGGCAAAGGGAGACGTGGCTGCCAACGTGTTACGGTCTCTATGCCACTGGGGTAAAGAGTGTGTCTGGATAGGATTTCATGCCGGCTTCGATGCTCAGCTATTGCAAAATGCGTTCAAGCAAGAGCTGAAATGGCGTGTTCGGCCTAATATGGTGAACATTGCCGAGTTCTTGCCTATGCTGGTGCACGATGTGGCTGACAATGAAAACACACTTGAATACTGGGCTAGCCATTTTAAGCTTGACCCAATGGGCCGGCACAATGCCCTCGGAGACGCTACGATTACTGCCGAGCTATTGTTGATTGTGCTGGCGAAGGCCCGTGCAGCCGACATCAGTACATGGGCGGATCTTTACGCCCGGCATAAGAGCTGGGCGCAGGTACGCCAGCATCTGTCTCCAGTGTTTTAAGCACCTGATAAGCGGTAGGTCAGCCTAAGCATGGCCTCGTATCCACGATCAAAAAAATCGGTTAAAAAAGGCGTGATCTGCGGGACAACCACCGTGAGCAGTATTAAGCCTACTAAAAGCGTAATGGGAAAGCCTACGGCAAACACAGTGAGCTGCTGGGCGGTACGGTTAAGAATTCCGAATGCCAGGTTGATGGTCAACAGTACGATAATCAGTGGCAAAGCAAGCAGCAATCCGCTTACCATCAGCTGAGAACTCCATTCGACGAGAACACCCCAGCCGTTAGGGTTAAGACTGCCCACTTGAATGGGCAAAATATCGAAGGTGCGAAATAACACGCTCAGCATGATCAGGTGTCCATTTACGGCTAAAAACACTAGCATCGACACAAGGTTCAACAGCCGTGATAACACCGCCGTGTTAGAACCTGTGGCAGGATCAAAGAATGAGGCAAAGGACAAGCCCATCTGCAAACCAATAAATTCGCCCGCCGTCTGCACCGTTGCAAAGACAATCCGCATCACTAAGCCTAGGGCAATTCCGATAATGACTTGCTGGACGGCCAGGAATAGGGCGGCAAATGAGGCGGTAGGAAGGTTAGGCATAGGCCCCAGTGCAGGGGCAATGGCGATGGCAAGGGCTGCGGCAAAGCCAACTTTAAGCTTTGTGCTGATGGCGGATTCGCTAAAGAGCGGAGCGGTAGCCATTAGCCCTAGAATACGAAAAAAGGGCCATAGAAAGCCGTTCATCCACGCGTAAAGCTGCTCGATGGTGACCGAAATCATGCCCGGACCGCTTATTGAACCATGTTGGGCAACTGCAGAAACAGGTTTTGCATGTAATCGACCATGGTGCTTATTAACCAGGGGCCAAGAATAACTACGGCAATGCCTACAGCCAATAATTTGGGAATAAATGACAAGGTCATTTCATTGATCTGGGTGGCGGCTTGAAAAATACTGATGACCAGCCCCACAATCAACGTAACCAGCAGCAGAGGACCCGCCAGAATAAGAGCGGTTTTCAGCGCCATATAGGTCATGGTCATGACCACTTCTGAGGTCATCGAAAGGCTCCTAAATATAAAAGCTGCGCGCCAGCGAGCCCAGCAGCAGGTGCCAGCCGTCTGCGAGCACAAACAGCATGAGCTTAAAAGGCAATGAGATTGTTACCGGCGGCACCATCATCATCCCTAGCGACATCAGGACACTGGCTACCACGAGGTCGATAATCAGAAAGGGAATGAAAATAGTGAAACCAATCTGAAAGGCGGTTTTAAGCTCGCTGGTCACAAAGGCAGGCACGAGCACACGGAGCGGAACCGCTTCGGGGCCGGCTATTTCACCTATGTTGGCCATTTCACCAAAGAGCTGCAGATCGGTTTCTCGCGTTTGATGCAGCATGAACTCTTTAAGCGGGGCAGCGCCACGCTCTACAGCGACAGGAAAGGAGATTTCTGCGCGTGATAGCGGGCCGTAAGCTTCTTCATAGACTTTGTCGAAAACAGGCCCCATGGTGAAAAATGTCAGGAACAGGGCAAGCCCAACCAATACGGTATTTGGAGGAGCGCTTCCTGTACCCATGGCGTTTCGTAGCAGGCCCAGAACGATGATGATGCGGGTAAAGCCCGTCATCATAAGCAGTATGGCCGGCAGGAAAGACATGAGCGTAAGTAGTGCCAATGTCTCTACACTTAATGACCAGGTCTGACTGCCATCGCTATTTGAGGCCGAGGTAATTGCCGGGAGCGTGGCCTGGGCTATAGAACTGCCTGACCATGTCAGTCCCGCTAATAGAGTCAGGGCAAGCAAATAAAGCATGTGCCGACGCGCGCGCCACTCTATAGCTGCATATTGCAGAATTTTGTCACCGCCACGGTGTAATAAGCTAAATAATTTCACTGGTTGTCACGCATAGCGCATCTGGAATCGCCATTCTTGAATTGAGGAATTAAGGGCGCGATTAGCATTAAGATACGTTGTGTTGCTGTCTGCGCCGCAACAGGTCTTTGAAGGCTGCAGGAGTGCTGGCGTTGCTGTGCTGCTGGCTGTAAGCGTTATCGGCGGGCTGATCGGTAACCGGATTCTGGATGCCAGATGCTGTAGTGGGAGCATTGGCTACCCCTAGATGATGCAGGGTAGTGATGTTCTGGGGCGTCACCCCAATCAACAGCTGCTGACCAGCCACTTGCACCAGTACCAGATTGGTACGCGGACCTACGCTTTGGCTGCTAAGGATCTCAATGCGCTGAGCCCCTTTCTGGCGTAACAGGCCGCTGCGTTTTGCTAACCAGGCGCTGAGAAGAATCAGGCCAATGATCAGCACCAGGCTTAAGCTGATACGAACAATGTCGGCCTCGTGCATATTGAGTTCGCCTTACCGACGGCCGTTCAGGCGCTGTATACGATCTGACGGTGTGATGATGTCGGTTACACGTATACCGTATTTTTCATCTACTACCACCACCTCGCCTTGGGCAATCAGGTAGCCATTTACAAAAATATCCATGGGTTCGCCCGCCAGCCCATCAAGCTCGACTACGGAGCCTTGCCCCAGTTGCAAGATGTTCTTGATCGTCAGACGAGTGCGGCCCAGCTCTACGGAAAGCTGCACCGGGATGTCCATGATCATGTCTATGTCACTGTTGCCGCCTGCAGATCCGCTTGCCAGTGGCTGAAAAACGGAGGTGGCTGGCTCGGCAGGGCTGGCATCAGCAGAAACACTGGAAGGGCTTTCGCCACCAGCGGTTTGCTCGGCCAGAGCTGAAGCCCAATCGTCATCCAGGTGCTGGGCGGCTAAACCGTCGGCTTGCGTGGAGGAGGATTTGGTGTTGGAGGCCGCGCTGTCGTCCCCAAGTTGCTCGGCCATGGCGGCTGCCCAGTCATCGTCCAGGTTTTGAGGTTCGTGGGCGGCGGAGTCGAGGTCGTTATTTGGATCTGTCATGGAGACTCGCTTTTCGTAATTCAGTTTCAGTATTGGCGAGGATTTTTTCCACGCGTAGGGCTAAACGGCCATTCGATGTGCCATAGCTGCATTCCATGACTGGAACACCGCCTACGTGGGCACTGACCGTTTCAGGAATATCAATGGCCAGCACATCCCCTTTGCGCAGCTTCATCAGCCTGGCAATGGACGTATGGATTTTTGGAAGTCGGCAATAAGCTCGACATCGGCGCTGCGTACCTGGCGGCTTAACTGCTGCGTCCAGCGCTGATCGATGGCGTTGCTGCTGGTGTCTTGCAGCGGACGAATGAGCAGGTCGCGCACAGGTTCGAGCATGGAGTAGGGCAGGCAGACGTTCAGGTTACCGCCCTGAGCACCGAACTCGATGTTAAATGAGGTCACGACCACCAAATCGTTGCCTGTGCTGATACTGGCAAACTTGGTGTGCATTTCAGAGCGAATATATTCGAATTCAAGCTTATAAATGTTTTCCCAGGCTTCGCAGTAGCTTTCCAGTGTTAGCGTAAGCAAGCGCACAATAATTCGTTGCTCGGTCGTGGTGAAATCACGGCCTTCAACGCGGGTGTTGTAGCGACCGTGACCGCCAAACAAACTGTCGATAATGAGAAAAACCAGATTAGGGTCGAAAGTAAAAAGTGCAATCCCCCGCAGTGGTTTCAAGCTGACCATGTTCAGGTTGCTGGGAACCGGCAGGTTACGCTCGAAATCGCTGTACTTCTGAACCTTAATCGTACCTACCGTAATGTCGGCGTTACGGCGCATGAAGCTCAGCATGGTGGCACGCAGGCGGCGCGCAAAGCGCTCGTTGATGAGCTCAAGCGTTTGCATCCTGTGACGAACCACCCGTTCGGGTGAGGCGAGGTCATACGGCCGCACCCCTGAACTAAGGGCCTCTTTGACTTCGGGTTCCACACCTTCGCCAGTGACCCCTGCTATCAGGGCATCGACTTCGTCTTGAGATAAAAAACTTTGATACGACATTTACTGGATCACGAAAGCGGTGAATAAAACGTCGGAAATACGTGGCGTAGCGGGGCTCGGATCGTAAGAGCTACGCAGGCTGTCAGTCAGTGCAATAACGAGTTCTTCACGGCCCTCAGCGCTTTGTATGCGGGATGGGTCCTGGGCAGCTAAAACCTTAAGGACACGATCGCGGACCATTGGCATAAATTCGGTGACCAGTCGACGGGAAGCGTCATCCTCTACCCGCAGGGTAATGGCCACATGCAGAACACGGGTACGCCTTCCGTCGTTAAGGGTGACGGTGAAGGGATCAAGCGAGGTGAAAATAGGCTTGATGGATAGTGGAGGCGGTGTATTGGTTTCCGATGCAGGGATGTTCTCACCCGCAGCATCGGGTGTTTGAGCGTTCGCTTTTAAAAAGAGAGTCCGCCGAGGCTACTAGCGTAATACAGGGTCGCAGCTACACTGGCCGCGATAATCAGCAGCACCATGACTATTATTTTTATGGAACGTACAAGGGTTGACCCTTTCCCATTACGTTTGGGCCTGGGTGTATCGAGTGGAGCGCGCGAGCGTGCGTTGGTTGAAGTCGCCATATCATTCAGTAAAGCAGCAGGCTAATGGCCTGGCCGCAAAATAAGCCCTTTAAGAATTATGCCCTGGGATGTGCTGGGGAGTGCGTTTGAACAAGGCCACGATTGCAGCCTTAATCCGTGAATTGCACTGCAACTCAGCGTTTCTGCACGGCACTCCGTTAACAATGGATTAGGCAAAGGTGTCCACCAGTGCGTTGGGGTTCAAGACACGCGATGCCGGCTTGCTGTCGTTGCTGGAGGAAGCAAGTGCAGGGTTCTCAAGCAAGCTGCCAAAACTGCTGCGACCTTGCTGAGCTGATTCGCCCTGTGAGTCTTGGGCAAACTGCTGGGCCATGCCCTGGTCACCGACATCGGCTTGCCCCAGCGATAAGCCCGCCTGCGCAAAAGCCTGTTGCAATTGAGGAAGCGCTTGCTCGATGGCGCTGCGTACGTTGGCATGAGCAGAAACAATATAGGCATGAGCCACGTTATCGCTAAGGCTGAGGCTAATTCGTATGGGCCCCAGTTCGGGTGGATCAAGCCTGAGTTCGGCATGGTGCACGCCATTGTGCGCACCTTGCGTGATGTTAAGCACTTGCTTGCCGAACTCGTGTCCCCATTGCTGACTGTGTAACGGTACATTCACACCGGCATTTAGACTAAGGGGGACCGTGTTTGTATTTGTGCCGTGTGCCGGCCCCGGTGCCGGGTTCAGGGCTGCGACGTCAAGAGGCGCGATGTCCGGGCCAGCCGGTGCAGAGCTTATTAGCTGTCCCATGGCGAATGGCAGGTCACCGTGATCGCTGGCCGATGGGGCAGAAGTGCCGCTATGCAACGCTTCCGCTTTCGAGCTCAGCTGGCTCTGAGTACTGAGGCTGGCAATTTTGCCATTAATGCGTGTTGCTGATTTTCCATCCGCTGTCTGGGTAGCAGTATTCCGACCTTCAGACAAGTTAATCGGACGTTGATCGCTGACTAAAAAAGTCGAAAGAGTTGTTGGGATGCCTAAGCGTGCTGCCTTGGAGTCGGCGGTTTTTATCGCATCTGCACCAGCAGCCAGGCCGCTCAGCTTGTAATTTGTTTTATCTGTGTGGTTGGAACTGAGCGCGTTTTGAATGAACTGCGTTGCCTTTTCCCCAGCCGTCTCAAGATCAGCTTTGCTGCTGTGACGTCCGCTTTGGCTTAAAGCATGACGTATGCCTGCTGATTCGTTGGCGATAAACAGTGCTGCCTGGATAAGGGCATCGTTTTCTTCATCCGATGACTCGCTGGCCTCTTCTTGCTTTGAGGCGACTGTTTTTTTGAAACTTTATTGCCTGGGTTTTGACTGTGTTCCCGAGCAGAGTCAAGGGCGGAAGAGCGCGCATCAGCTTGTTGCGCTAGAGCTTGAGAAAATGCTGTCTCGCCGGTACCGGAGTGTGCGTCAGAACCCTGCGACGCAGAGTTTGCCGGGGCAGTATTAGCTGCCGTTGAAACCGCAGCGAGAGCAGTGGCATTCATGTGTAATCCCTATATCAGTAAGAATGCTGGGCGCGTTGAAATAAAGAGGCAGACATTTCGTCGTTCAAACGCTGTTCTCGCCGTGAATTGGCTAAGCTCAATTCGGCACGGCGACGTTCTTGCAGCGTTTCGTAAGCGTTGAGCCGCTGCTTTTCCTCGATCCAGATAGCCTGTTGTTGAGCGATTTTCTGGTTGAGAATGTCCACCAGCTTATTTTGCTGCTGAATGGCCTCGTCCAAAGTGCCAATGAAACGGCGGAAGTTCATGTAGTTCGACATAGTTACTCCGCTTTGGCCTGCTTCCAGCAGGCGCTGGGCATAATCCAGGCGATATTGATTGAGAGCCTCCAACTGCAGGCCCGCCTGTTCACGTTCGGTGACCAGCTTGCCGAGCTTTTGCGCGACCTCGTTGGTCTGGTGAGTCGAAAGCTCAATAAGCAGATCAAAAGCATTGGAATGTTTCATGGCAGATCCTGTCGGTGGTTAAGTACTGCATGAAGTTCAGTTACCGCTTGTTCGTAGTTAACGCGAGCGCCCACGTCCTGGCGTAAATAGGTTTCCAGCCAGGGGAAGCGTTCAATTGCTTCGTCAATGCCGGGATCGTTGCCTTTGCTGTAAGCACCTACGGCAATCAGGTCACGATTGCGCTGATAGCGTGACATCAGGCTCTTGAAGCGGTGCACCGATTTAAATTGCTCGTTGGGTACGATGGACGACATGACGCGTGATATCGAGGCTTCAATATCAATGGCCGGGTAATGGCCCGTCTCGGCCAGGCTGCGCGATAGCACAATATGGCCGTCGAGAATGGCACGAGCCGAGTCTGCGATGGGGTCTTGCTGGTCGTCACCCTCGGTTAAGACCGTATAAAAGGCCGTGATTGAGCCGCCACTGTTATCGGCAGTTACCGCACCATTGCCAGCACGTTCAACCAGGGCCGGTAACTTATTAAAGACTGAGGGTGGATAGCCTTTGGTGGCGGGCGGTTCGCCCACGGCCAGTGCAATCTCGCGCTGCGCCATGGCATAGCGCGTCAGGGAATCCATGATCAGCAGTACGTGCAAGCCCTGATCACGAAAGAACTCGGCTAGTCGAGTAGCGTACACAGCACCTTGCAGGCGCAGCAGAGGCGATACGTCGGCGGGTGCTGCCACCACTACCGAGCGAGCCAGACCCTCACTTCCCAGGTTGTGTTCGATGAACTCCTTGACTTCACGTCCGCGTTCGCCAATCAAGCCAACAACGATTACGTCGGCTTGCGTATATCGGGCCATCATTCCCAGCAATACACTTTTCCCTACCCCTGAGCCTGCGAACAGACCCATGCGCTGGCCGCGGCCTACTGTGAGCAGACCGTTGATGGCGCGTACGCCTACGTCTAGAGCGGTATCAATGGGGGCACGAGAAAGTGGATTGATCAGTGCCGTATTCAGGCTGGCTGTGTGTGCCTGGGGCAGTTCGCCCAAGCCGTCTAAGGGCTTGCCTGCGGCGTCGACCACACGGCCCAGCAAGTGCAGACCTACCGGTAAATGGTGAGAGAGATTTGGCGGAGGAGGGGAGACGACCTTGGCCTGTGCGTCCAGCGCAACCGGCCCGTCATAACCGGATTCAACCGGCAATACCCTGGCTCCGGGTCCTAGCCCTGAGGTATCGCTTTGAGGCATTAAAAAGAGCCTGGAGCCTTCGAAACCTACGACTTCAGCGTCGGCCCATCTATTTTGTGAGGCGGAAACCTCAATACGACATGCAGCCCCCACAGGAAGCCGTAGTCCGGTGGCTTCCAGAACAAGCCCGGTCGCACGTGTGATACGGCCGCTATAGAGCAGTGGCTCGCTGGCTATGACGCGCAGACCGGCGCTGTCGAGCTGTGCAGACCATTGCTGTGCCAGAGTCGCGCTTGTACTCATGAGCCGGACTCCGCCTGCGGCCCTGCAAGGTGACCGGGCGTTGGCAGTTGGCCCTTCAGGTTGAGGGTTGTGACGGCGCGTCGCCACCGAGTCTCAAGCGTGGCATCAATATCGCCCAGGGCGGTACGGGCACGGCAGCCGCCAGCAGTAATGGAGACGTCTTCAATAATGCGCCAGGCCTGTGTGTTTTCGTTGTCGCGCAAGTAACCGGAGACCAGTTCACAATCGCCGGGATTGAGAAATAGCGTTAAGGGGTTTTTTCCATCAGGGTCCAGGTGCAAAAGCTGTTTAACGACATCAAGAAGGCGAGCGGGGTCGTCTTCCAGCGTACTTTGCAGGACATGGCCTGCGATCTTGACGGCCAAAGCTAATACAGCCTGGCCCATGTCATCGTGTATGCGGCTCAAGGCAGACTGAGTTGCAGCAACCAGTTCGGCAAGGCGCTCTGCTTCCCGTCTGGCCTGAACAGAGCCTTCTTCGTAGCCTTCGCTATATCCTTTGGCATGGCCTTCGTCCAGACCTTTGTTCAGACCCTCGGCATGGCCTTCAGTCAGCCCCGTCTGGTGCCCCTGCTGATGTCCTTGTGCATAGCCGTCAGCATGCCCGCGTTTTTCGGCCGCCTGCTTCGCGCTTTCAATTTCTGCCATCAGACTTGCGGCGTCGGGAGTCTGCTTGCCGTCGCAGGGGCTGGCGTCAGGTCGTTCTGCCTTTGGCAGTTCGAAGGCTTTCATTTCCCAGCGCTCCCATTGGGACTGCGCGTAGGGGGATGGCTCGCCGAGCTTAGACATATTCGTCACCGCCCAAGCCACCCAGAGTGATCTGACCTGTCTCGGCCAGTCTGCGTGCGACCTCTACAATGGCTTTTTGCTCTTCCTCTACCTTGGACATGCGTACCGGCCCCTGGGCCTCAATGTCTTCGCGCAACATGTCTGCAGCACGATTGGACATGTTCCTGAAGAACTTTTCACGTAGCTCTTCTTCAGCGCCCTTGAGGGCAATGGTAAGAGAGACTGTGTCGATTTCTTTAAGCACCAGTTGAATGGCTGAATCTTCGATGTCAGCCATATTGTCGAAGACGAACATCTCTTCGACGATGCGCGAGGTGAGATCACCGTCCATGCTGCGCAAGCTACCGATAATGGCTTCTTCGTCATTGGCGCTGAGATAGTTAAGAATCTCGGCTGCGGTACGGGTACCACCCATTTTGCTGCGCTTGGCGCCTTGGCCTGACAGCATGCCATTAAGCACCTCAGTTAGATCGTGCAGGGCGGTAGGCTGTACTCCGCCAAAAGTTGCCACCCGCAACACCACATCATCACGCAGTCGTTCGGGGAGCTGGGTGAGGATATCAGCGGCACGGTCGCGCTCCAGGTGAACCAGGATGGTGGCGATGATTTGGGGATGCTCATCGCTGATAAGTTCTGCCACGCTGTGTGCATCAAGCCAATTCAGCGCATCAATACCGCTGCTGGTGCCGTCGCCGGCATCAAGAATGTCCTCGATCAGGCCAGCGGCGCGATCTGAGCCCAGGGCTTTATTCAGCACGGAGCGAATGTACGCATTGGAGTCGAGGGTGACCGCCATGAACTGGTCAGCTTCCTGACGAAACTCTTCAAGCACATTATCCATGTCAGCGCGGGTTAACTGCTTGAGATCTGCCATGGCCATGCCCAGCTCCTGAACTTCTTTAGGGTTCAGGTGCTTGAATACTTCGGCGGCGGCATCTTCGCCTATGGCCATCATTAAAATGGCGCTTTCTTCGATTTTGCTATCAGCGCTTGTCATCTTTGCTTTCTTTGCTCATCCAGCTACGAAGCACCATGGCGACTGCACGTGGGTCTTTTTCAGCCATAGTGCGTGCGGTGTTGAGGTTGTCTTCGTAGCGATTAATGTCGTTGGCCTGCTTTTGCGCCTGCTGTTGACGTTCGCGATCCAGGTCAAGCTCTTCGCGGCGGGCTTCTGCTTCGCTGGAAGCCTGGATCAGCCCCTGAATGATTGGGTTGATCACAATGCGCCAAAACAGGAAGAAGAGAAGGGCGATGAGCAGGTACTTAATCAAGGTCATGCCTAGCTCGATATAGTCATTGTTTTTCCAGAAGGGCACGGAATAGTCCGGAGCGTCACTGAATTTGCTGTTGACGACGCTTAAAGTGTCTCCGCGCTCGTCGGAGTAGCCCACTGCTTGCCGCACGAGATCGCGTATGCTTTCAAGCTCGTTTGCGTCAAGAGCGACGAAATCGTTCTCGTCCTTGCGGTAATTGAGCACCACGGCTACTGACAGACGCTTGAGTTCGCCCATAGGCCCTTTCACGTGGCTGATTGTGCGGTCGACTTCGTAATTGGTGGTGGCATCGCTGCGAGCGCTACCACTGGCCGAGACAGAGTTAGCCTGGTTACTGAGCTGATTGATCAGGTTTTGCTGATTCGGTGCGTCGGCATCGTCAGGGCTGGCATTGCCGCCTTCATTTTGAGCTTGGGCGCCGGCATTGGGGTTCACAATGGGTGCTGCTGCATTGCCTGGCGGCTGATTTGTCAGGGCGCCCGGCACCCCTTCGGCCGGGTTGACGTTGTTGTTGATGGAGGTACTGGTTTGTTCGCTACGTATGGCCGCTTCGCCAGGACGCTGGTTGGGCTTGTAGATTTCCGAGGTTTGTTCGCGTCTGGAGAAGTCGACATCGGCGCTGACCTGGGCTCGTACGTTGCCTGGGCCAAGGATGGGGTTCAGCAAGGTGAGGATGCGTTGAACAGAGCGGTGTTCAATATCATTGACGAAGCTGCGCTGCAACGAGTCGGATCCGCTTTCACCGCTGGGCATGGTGAGCAGTCTGCCATCCTGGTCGACAACCGATACATTTTGGGCATTCAGGTTGGGAACGCTGGATGAGACGAGCCAGCTGATCGCCGATACCTGGCTTTCAGAAAGGTTGCGGCCCGCATGCAGGCTGACGAGCACGGATGCTGTGGGTTCCTGGCGATCGCGCACGAACAGGCTTTCGCGTGGCAGGGCGAGGTGGACGCGGGCTTCCTGCACCGCATGGACGGCACGGATTGAATTGGCAAGTTCGCCTTCAAGAGCACGCTGGTAGGTAATCTGCTCGGTAAACTGGCTGGCCCCGAAACGAGCTTGATCAATGAGTTCGAAGCCTACGTTGCCGCCGCGGGGTAAGCCCTGCGCGGCCAGTTGCATACGTATTTCGTGCACAGACTCCTTGGGCACCAGGATGGCGCTGCCGTTTTCAGAGAACTGGTAGGCAATGTTTTGTTGAGTCAGCGAGCTGACGATTGCGCCGCCGTCGCGATCGTCCAGGTTAGAGAACAGTACGCTGTAAGCCGGTGCCTTTGACCACATGGCAGCCATTACGATCAGCGCAACCAAAGCTGCGGCCAGCCCCAGCTGCACCGGACGAGGCAAGGACTGGATTTTTGTAAAGCCCGGAACCCGGGAGAATATTTGGGTAGCCTGGTTCACGGCTTATCTCGTAGCAACTGATGGAGTGGTGGAACCAGCAAAGCGAGGCTCTGTAAAATAGGATCTTGCATGCAGAACACAGTTAATGGGTTGGCAAAACGGAAGTCATCACGATGGATAGCTGATAGCCCATTGCGGAGCATGGTCTGCTTAGACCGGCATGCTGGCAATTTCCTGGTAGGCCGCAACCAGACGGTTACGTACCTGCACCGAGGCCTGAAAAGCGATATTGGCTTTTTGCAAATCAATCATGACGTCGTTCAGCGCGATATCAGGCGCACCGGCCTCGAATGCCTGTGCTTGCTGATAAGCGTGGTTTTGCGTGGCGGAAAGGCGCTGCAGTGACCGGGAGAGTTCGGCAGCGAAGCCGCCGCTATCTTCGGCAGCAGAGGAGCTGCGTTGAGGCTGGCCCGTAGCGCTGGCGCTGATGGCGCGCATTTGTCCTAGAACGGACTCTAAACTGGAAAGCGGTGATGTTGACATTGATTCTTAGCCCAAAACAAGACGTCTCGCCAGCACATAGCAGGCCGATTACATGAGCTAATGTACCCGCACCTAAGCAAATGTAAGGCGTGCATCTACCGCCAAAAAACTGGGCTTTTCAGTGGTTACTGTTCTTCTGGCTTAGGGGTCACGTCTTCAAATGGGCTTGAACTCTGGGTTTCGCCCTCAATGGCATAAACCCAGGCGAGCAGTTCGGCTACTACCAAATAGAGTTCGGGAGGGATGTGCCGATCGAGGTCGACCTGCATGAGCAAGCTGACGAGCTCGCGTGATTCGTGCACATGCAGGTTGTTTTCCCGGGCCGTCCGAATAATGGTATCGGCCACGTTCCCGTACCCCTTGGCCACCACCTTGGGAGCCGCGTCAGAAGCTTCGTAGCGGATGGCCACTGCGCTGTTGCGGCGAGGGGGCCGGAAGATTTTTTGATCACTCATTTGGTGCCGTCGTTCCGCTGTTTGTATCTGTCGCGTTTAGGGATAGCCTCTCAATTGTGAGCCCACGGGCGCGTAAGCGTTTGTCCAGATCCTGCAGGTGGGGGCGAAGAGTGACAGCGGCGTCTGAAGCTCGTATGCTCAGCGAGACCTGTTTTTGATTCAGGCTGACCTGGAACTCGATAGAGCCCAGGCTGGGTAATTGCATTAGTAGCTTGCTGTTCCAGCGTTCACTGTTGACGGTTTGCCGGTGATTGGGTGAACCTTCGTGCTCTTGTTCACGTTCCACTCGCCATTCCAGAGGCAGGTTCGGCAAGGCTTCTCCGCGCCACACGAACTGCTGGGCAGCCAGCACTTCTAATTGCTGACGTATCAGGGCCAGATGGCCGCCGTCCTGGCCTGGCAGCAGACCCGCTGCTGGTGTAGAGCTGGGGGACGCTGGGTTGGAGCCTCGGGCAAGCTCACCTGCATCGGCAGATGAAGAGCGGTTCGAAGAGGGCAGAGCTGAATCAGCAGAAGGTGTATTTTGTGGCTGCAGCCTGAGATCGCTCAAGTTGCCTTTGCCAAAAGCAAGCTGTGCAAGCTGTGATTCATAGAACATGCCGCTTTGCTGAAGTGTGGTGCGCAGGCCCTGTGCCAGATGCTGCACTAGCTGATCCAGTTTGAGGTGCGGCAGTAACGAAGCGATTTGAGCGGGCGGTACGGAGCCGGGCGATCCGGCAGAACCCTGAAGCTTTGCTCCAGCTGTCGTGCCGGGTGGCGTAGCCGATTGCGAGACCACGCCGCCTGGCAAACTGCTGGAAGCTGAACGGGCACGCGAATGCAGTGCCTGGCCACTGAGTAAGGCCTCTTGAAGCAAAGCCTGTAAGCGGGGGCTGCTAATAATTGGCTGGCGCCCCTGCAGCGGTGCCGAGCCGTCGGGGAAGCGTTCGATAATTTCAAGGATGGTGCGCGCTGCACGGCCCAGGGTGGTTGGCGCCGACTGCGTCGCGCTGCTGTTGGTATGGCGTAGAAGGGCTTCAATCGCAGCCTGGCGATTGTCAAGCTGAGTTCCGTGCCGAACCGTATCTTTGCCAGGCTGCTGGCCTTGTTGCTGTGTCTGGTCTATCAGATCTCGCGGATGTCGCGCCGTCTGATTTTGAAGGGCCTGGGTTCGTTCGGCCTGCGCACTTTGGCTTACTGCGTCAGGGCGTGCACCGGTTACTATGTTGCTCTGCTGACCCGTGGTGTTTCCCAATGCAGCGTCGAGACGCTGTATTAAAAGAGTACCCAGGGGCGAGGAGCCACCTATGCTCATGCGTGATTAATGCTTGGCGCGCAGTAGGCCTGCAGAACGTCTTGCTGACGTTTCATATTGCCGAGTAGCTGGTTCAGCCGTCCGAGTTCAGGCATCGCAAGATGGCGGATTTGAGCATCATTTTCTAGGATTCTGCTTAGCAGCTGCCGTCTGGCAGCCCTGTCAGTGGCGCTAAGCGTATCCACTTCACGTAATTGATCAACCGCATGTACGTAACGCTCGCTTAGTGAAACCACTTCGTCCCACTCATTAACCAGCGCAAGCTCGAGCATATTGCGCGTGATTTCTGCGATAACTTCGTAATGCTGCAGAAGTGTTGAGGTATTTGTGCTCATGATAGGTGCCTAATGTCTACGCTCGTTGCGTGTCAACCGCAGTTGTCCAGGCCTGACTGAGTTCGCTAAGCAACTGCTCGGCGAGGTCGAGCTTGATGACATCGGCTTGCATGTTAGCGCGTAATAAATTATGGATAATGATTTCGTAGGTGGCAATCAGGTTGGTGGCGAGTTCGCCTCCTTCTTCGACACTGACCGAGGCTTTCAGGCCTGAGTCAACAATGTCGATGGCTTTGGATATAGCCATGCCGCGCTGTGCAATATTGCCCTGTTGCAAATGCAGCTTTGCCTGCATGATCGCAGCCCGGGCGCCGTTATACAGCAAGGTAATCAGATGTTCAGGACTGGCGCTTAGCACTTCGGTTTCAAGGCCTACATTTGCATAGGCTTGAGCCGAGTGCCGTTTGTAGCCTTGCCGGTGGGCAGAGTACGTCATGTTGTCATCAACTATGAATTGCTGTTGTTCATGTTCGAAAGCATGGACAACTGTTGGGTTAAATAACTACTGATGCCATTCATTTGGTTCACCATGACGTCAAGCTGAGAAAACTGGCGTCGGTAGTTTTCCATTTTTATATCAATACGCTCTTCGGCCCTGATCATCTGGCTGGCCAGCTGTTTGATATTTTCGTTAATACTCTCGTTAACGTTATCGATAAAGCCGTCTTTATCCAGATAGGGCTCAGTGACGTCCATAACGCGTTTGCTTAAGCCGTTGTCGCCGGTCAGCAGTTTTGTGACATCAACCAGGTCGTCTTTTAAGGCAGCTTCGAGTTTAGTGTCATCGATCAGAAGTTTGCCGTCTATAGGGTCGGTGGTGATGCCTAACTGGCTTAAGTTGCGCAGATTGCCTTCTTCAGAAAAAACGTTCAGCGAATCCCGAACCTGGGACTGTATACGGCGAGTTAAGGAGTCGCCTGTTAAGGCGCTGGCTTGCTGTGCTTCTACGTCGTAGCTGGTGAGCGACTTAAGTGTGCTGTGGAGGGAATTGTAGGCATCCACAAAACCTTTGATGGCTTTAGTCGCTACGCTGTCATCGCGGACTATGCTGATATTGACGTCGCTATCGCTGCTTAACTCGTTCAGCCTCAGTGTAACGCCTTCAATGGCGTTCTCTACCGTGTTGCTTTGGCTTGTGATATCGATGTCATTGATGGTGAGCTTGGCATTGTTTGCCAGGGTCTGTGTGAAATCGCTGTCGTCAGGACTGGAGGCATCGAAGCCGAAAAAAGCGTTGAGCTCGGCGTTGTCCCTGATCTCGATCTTGCTGACTGATGCGTCAGTACCCGTATTGTTGGCAGTGATCATCAGGCGATGCGGAGCGTCGGGGTCGCCTGTATTTACCAGGGTTGCGCTGATTCCCAGTTTTGAGTCACTGTTAATGGCCTTGACCATGCCTTCGAGAGAATTTGAAAAACCTTCAAGGCTGATCTCGTGCTGATCGCCATTACCCAGGGTGACGCTAAGAGTTCCGCCCTCAGTTTCGCTGTTGGCATCGCTACGGCTGGCTTGCGGGGCGAAGGTCAGGCGGTGTGCGCTAGCCAGCTGTGTGACGTTGACACTGTAATTGCCGGCAATGGCGGTATTGTCGGCCGTGACCCTGATGGAGTCTTTAGACGAGCTTGCGCGCAGTGCCCCGTAGGTATCTGTGTTGCCCAGGGTCTTGGCTGCAGTTTGCAAGGCGTCGATGGCGCTTTTCAGTTTGCTATAGCCGGACAGGCGGTTTTCGGCCTCGATCTGTTTGTTCTGTATCAAGACCAAAGAACTGTTCTCTGCCTTGCGCAGATCAGCGAGCAGGTCGTCCAGGGGAAGGCCTGAACCTACTCCAATTGAAGATATTGCCATTTGATTTTACTCCTTGAGCATTATTTTGCCGTAATACCGTGCGAGACAAAGCGCCTGTTAAGCCGTATAAACTGCTGTAGCTTGCTACTTATCTGTACCGAGACAGTCAGGCTTTGGTATTGATGCCATTACCTTGGAATTGAATAATCATCTTGGCAACCGCTAAGGCCGCCTCAGATGGGATTGTACGAAGCACGTCACCCGATTCGTTATCTATCAATGTTAAAACAATGCGCTGGGTATCCGGGTCTATATCAAAACGCATACCCGTTGCCCAGGCTTTCATCGAATCGTTTAAGTGTTCCAGGGCTTTATCCAGCGAGCTGCTTTCGTGCTCGTGAGCAGCAGGCTGTTTTTTCATGTGTGGCCTGACGCTCGCGTCGTTTGCGGCGCTTTGAGTCTTCTCCGGAGCATTTACCGTGGCGGCCACGTTGATGTTTTGCACGGCGGAATTCTCATCAGCATCTGGGCCAGCAAGGCCGGCTGGAGCATGGGTGAAAGAATGAACGGCAAGAGGATCGATCATGGATTTGGCTCCGGAAGCTAGAGTAATTGGCGGTAGCGATCGTGTATAAATACAGCCATTTTCAGACGCCTCCACCTGTGCTTAAAGCGGTTTACGGCTGCTTGAATCGCTTCTTTAGCCCCATGGCGCAGCAAACTTTTCTGGAATAAGGCGCGTGTTGACAGGATGCGGCTGAGCAATGGGAAGAATAGGCTGCAATTCTCTTTATTGATCCACAGAACAAGTTGGGAGAGTGGGCGCGAGAATAAGATCATATTTTTATAAACTGCCGGATTACTTGTCATGTTCAGTTCTGAAGACTCTCTGGTCGAGCAGTATGCTCCGCTGGTCCGTCGCCAGGCACTGCAGCTGGTGTCTCGCTTGCCCTCCAGCGTCGAGCTTGACGACCTGATTCAGGCGGGCATGATGGGCCTGCTTGATGCAATCAGGCGCTATCAAATCATGGCTGAGGCCCAATTTGAAACCTACGCCGTCACACGCATCCGTGGTGCCATGGTCGACGAGCTGCGCAGTCAGGACTGGCTGCCGCGTAGTGTCAGAACCAAAGCGCGTACTATCGAATTGGCGCTAAGCGCGCTACGTCAGCGATTCATGCGCGAACCTTCTGAGCAGGAAGTTGCCGACGAGCTACAGCTAGGTCTCGAGCAGTATCGATTGTTGCTCGAAGAGGCCAGCGGAGTTCAGGTGGTGCATTATGAAGACCTGGCCAGACGGTCCGAGGGCGGGGGCGACGTGCTTGAGTTTTTGTCCAGTGCTGAAAGTACCGTCCATACAGACAATCCTTTTAATCAGATTGTTTCCAACGAGCTTCGTCTGGCGCTGATTGAGGCTATTAATGCCCTTCCCGAGCGAGAGAAGCTCTTGCTCGCGCTCCAGTTTGAACAAGACCTGAATCAAAAAGAAATCGCTGCCGTGATGGAAGTGACTGAAGGGCGCGTGTCACAGCTTAGATCCCAAGCCATAGCGCGTATACGTGCAAGTCTGGCCAGCGCTCAGTGGCACGGCAGGCCTGAGGAAGTGGCGGAGCACTTGCTGTAGTACAGGTTAAGTGGAAAAGAAGAAATCTATTCATAAGAGGTAGCGCAGTTTTTTAAGAAACTGGAAGCGCATACAAGCCCCTGAGTTGTGCGCGATCTGTCAAAATAGACATGAGATCGCATCGACCATAATCAGGAGGCTACCGTGTCCATCCACGATGATCCAAAGGACTATAGCGACCTTAAATTGGCCGTGAAGCTGCTTGAGGCACCCTCTATCACCGCAAGGCTGTCTAACATTATCGGCTCGCCCATCGAGGGGGCTGTGAAAAGGCTGCCCGCATCCGTTTCAAAAAAGGTTAATGGAGTGGTCGAGGCAGCGCTACACAAGTCAGTAGATGTAGCGCTAAGCAGCCTGGACAATACGCCTAATAAATTGGCTTCAAATAAGCTGCATAAGCTCTATGCAGCAGGCTCAGGAGCCATAGGTGGGGCATTTGGTTTTGCCGCCTTGTTTGTAGAGCTGCCCATATCTACCACCTTGATGATGCGTTCGGTGGCTGATATCGCGCGTAGTGAAGGCTTCGATCTACAGGATCTGACGACCAAGCTAGCCTGTGTCGAAGTCTTTGCAATGGGTGGAAAGACCAAAAGCGATGACGCAACTGAAACCGGCTACTACCTTACGCGTGGCTTCACCACTGAAACCATGCGTCATTTATCCAAAGAGCTTGTTGAAATCGCAGCCAAACAAGGCGCTCATGCGATGAGCGCAAGTTTCACCCCATCACAGGCCGGAAAATGGCTGGCCGCCTTAATTGAAAAAGTAGCCAGCCAGTTCGGCGTCGTTATCACCAATAAGTTTGCCGCCCAGGCCGTTCCCTTGCTGGGCGCAGCCACCGGAGCGACTATCAACACGTTATTTCTCGACTTTTACCAGGAAATGGCACGCGGACACTTCATCATTAAACGGCTGGAGCATAAGTATGGGTATGAAGCGGTGAAGGCCGAGTATGTGGTGATGCGCAAGGGCTGCTAATGTGAGCGCAACGAAGCTAATGAAATTGTACATGGCTTTCGGTCGCCAGCACGCGTATGGCGACGTCCAACTCTTGAGTCTCGTGGGCCAACTGGGCAACAGTCTCACCAAGGCGTTCTACAAAATCGGCGTTTTGGTGGGTGGCGTGGTCAATTTGCGTGATGGCTTGGCTGATTTGCTGCAGGCCTGTGGCTTGTTCTAGTGATGCACTGGAAATTTCAGCGATGACGCTGCTGACTTGCTGGGTCGCCTCCACCATGTTGCGCATGCTTTGGCCGGCGATTTCCGCCTGGGATACGCCTGTGCTAACCAGACTCGCCGATTCTTGGATCAGTGTCTTGATTTCGCCTGCGGCTTGCGAGCTGCGCTGGGCGAGATTGCGGACTTCGCCTGCCACGACAGCGAAGCCTCGGCCCGCCTCACCAGCGCGAGCACTTTCTACGGCGGCATTTAAGGCCAGAATGTTGGTTTGAAAGGCGATGCCTTCAATAATGGTGATGATATCCGCAATTTGCCTGGAGCTTTGGTGTATGTCCTGGATGGTGCCCACCAGATTGCTGACTTCAGCGCCACCACGCTGTGCGGTCTCCATGCTGCTGCTGGCAAGCTGATTAGCCAATTGGGCATTGTCGGCGTTTTGTTGCACGGTAACAGTAAGCTCTTCCATGCTGGCTGCGGTTTGCTGTAGTGAGTTGGCCTGCTCATGCGTGCGTAGTGAAAGGCTCTCGTTGGCATGGTGCAACTGAGCTACGACTTCGTCGGCAGCCTGAACTCCTCGGCGCGTTTCGCCTGAGATGCCAGTCAGGCTTTTACGCATTAAATCCAGGTTAAAAAAGAGCCGCTGGTTTTCTTCAAAACCTTCCAGGCCAAGTTGCTCCAGCTTCAGAAGCAGGTTGCCAGTGGAGATTTGCTGTACCACCATCGAGGCATGCCGAATGGGATTCGCGATACGGCGGGCCAAACGTCTGGCATAAGCCATTATCCATAAGCCCATTACGACTGGAGGTACAAAGCGTAGCCAGTCGGGTTCTGCCAAGGCGGGATGAGTGATGCTGGCAGCGGTGACGAGCATTGCGATGATGGCAAGCCCCGCCATGCGTACCTGGGTTCCCGGGATGTTATTGCTAAAAGGACGTTTCAGGCTATGTAGCGCCCAGCGCCAGCCAGTGGGCACGATATTGCCGCGCTGCAGGGCGCGCCCCCGAGTCTGCTTGTTGCTTAGCTGTTCGTAGAAGGCAGAGGCTTCGTTAATTTGTTCGGCAGAGGGTTTGACGCGTACTGAGGCGTAGCCCGTTATGGTCTCGTTTTCAAAAATGGGGGCGACTAGGGCGTGTACCCAGTAATACCCTCCGTCTTTGCGACGGTTTTTTACCAGTCCCATCCAGGGACGGCCATTTTTTAAGGTAGTCCAGAAATCCTCAAAGGCTTCGGGCGGCATGTCGGGATGGCGTACGATATTCTGAGGCTGACCGATGAGTTCCTCGCGAGCATAGCCGCTGATGTCAATAAACGCAGGGTTGGCGTAAGTAATTCGCCCCTTTAGATCCGTTTTGGAAATAAGGTATTGTTCTGGCCCAAGGGTTGTCTCCACCTGGGTAATCGGTAAGTTTATTCGCATAGCTTCGTCCCCTACATAAAACTTACGATGTACGTTAAGAAGGGCGATTCTGCGTTAAATGTGACCGCCGTTATAAGGACCCGCTAATTTTAAAATTAGTGTCTAGGCCTTCTTAACGGCGTTATGGCATTATTACTTTAGGGTTCGATTAATAACACTTTGAAAGTTAATGTAATCATATGTAGAAAGTGATTATAAGGCGGGTCGGAAAGCGGCATTCAGCCATGCAATGACATCAGTTTGCTTGGCCAGTCAATGCCTGGGGATTTGGCTGTTAAGTACCCGTATAGACTGATCAAGCTCTTGAGCCTGTTCCGAGATGGCGCTTACCGTTGCCCCCAGGTTGTCGACAAGGCTGGTGTTTTGGCGGGTCACCTCATCCATGTTTGAAACGGCGATATTGATTTGGTGCAGCCCGATGGCTTGTTCCTCTGAGGCGTAGGTGATTTCATTGATAATGTCACTGACCCGTTGCACAGACTCTTCTATGTCTTTCATGGTCAGTCCTGCCTGTTCGGCTTTATGCACACCTTCATTCATGCGCGTCACTGATTCTGCTATCAATGTTTTGATTTCACCCGCCGCTTTAGAGCTGCGTTGCGCGAGGCTGCGCACTTCGCCCGCTACAACGGCAAAACCTCGGCCTGCTTCACCCGCACGAGCGCTTTCTACAGCCGCATTCAATGCCAGAATATTGGTTTGAAAGGCGATGCCGTCTATAAGGTCTACGATGTCAGTGATTTGGCGTGAGCTGTCGTGTATGTCTTGCATCGTGATGCCTAGCTCGTTTACGGCAACTCCGCCTCGTTTGGCGGTTTGCATGCTGTTGTCGGCTAGCTGACTGGCGAGCACGGCATTGTCGGCGTTTTGTTTCACTGTGACGGTTAGCTCTTCCATGCTGGCGGCAGTTTGTTGTAACGAATCAGCTTGGTGATTAGTGCGCTCGGACAGGTACTGATTGTTGCTATGCAGTTCAGCAGCCGCCTGCAGGGATGCTTCGATGCCCCGGTGGGTGTCGGACGCTATGCCCGTGAGGCTTTTACGCATCAGCTCCAGACAAAAATACAGTTGGCCAGTCTCATTGTGGGGGATGGATTGTGTATCTTCAATATGCAGCATCAGGTTTCCGGTGGCTATTTGCTGGGCAATGCGCGAAGCATTGGCCAATGATGTCACCATGCGTTGAGCTATGCGCCAACCGTAGCCCATAAACAGGGCAAGGCTAGCCAGTACCAGCAGGCCCAGGCCGGATTTCTGATCGGCCTCCACGCCCCCGACAGGGCAAGGTAAGTGGTGCCGCTGACGATGGCAATGGCCATGACTGATAATCTGAACATGCTGGATCGTAATGAACGATTGAAAGGCATGTGCAATAGCTCTCTTGCCCGACGCCAGCCGGTGGGGGCGATACGGCCTTCTTTTAGGGTGTGGTTGCTGCGCCGGCCTTTGTTAAGGTGTTGGTAGAACTGTTCGGCTTGAGCGATTTGCTCGGCACTGGGCCGAACGCGTACCGAGGCGTAACCCACCACTTTCTGGTTTTCATAAAGGGGTGAAACCAGCGCTTGAACCCAATAGTAACCGCCGTCTTTTCGTCGATTTTTGACCAGCCCCAGCCATGGCTTCTGAGCCTTTAGCGTTTCCCAGAGATCGTGAAAGCCAGCCGGGGGCATGTCGGGATGTCGCACGATATTATGAGCTTTGCCGATCAGTTCATCCCGGGTGAAGCCACTGATTTCAATAAAGGCAGGGTTGGCGTAGGTAATACGCCCCTTAAGGTCCGTTTTAGAGATCAAGTATTGATCGGGGCGTAGCTGGGTTTCTACCTGGGTGACCGGAAAGTTTTTGCGCATTAAGGGGTTAACTCGATAAATAGCCACCAATACATGATTGATGAAAGCAGACGAAGGACTCATGGGGTTATGGCAAGAAATTTGCTTGAAAAACCCTGCAATAAAGGCTTTTAAGTGTCTTGAAGCCATGCCTGAGATAGCAGTAGACGGCAGATTTACCGAATTCTTTAGGGTGGGGCGCTTTGTTTTTTATTATCTCTGATGAGCTAAACCGAATTTGCATGGCTTGTGTAGTGTGGAAATGTCAGCAGGTTATAATGCCCTTGCTTTTCCGTTGGCACATAACGGTAACCGTCAGCCTTAGGTTTTTTGTGACACCCCACCACTCTGAACTTGCTGTTACTACTGAACTTGTGGCCGTCTTAGCAGCGGTAAGCCAAGGTGAACCGCGCGTTCTTACTACCGAATGTGGCCGTGCTTTACCGTCGGGCCCGCTTGAGCATACGCACCGCTCATTGCAAACCGGCCTGCGCGAATGGGTCGAAACACGCACCCACCATCCCCTGGGCTATGTAGAACAGCTATATACCTTTGCTGATCATGGCCGTTTTGATGCCTCGGGCGAACGGGTTATCTCGGTAAGTTATCTGGGGCTTACGCTGGAGGGCGATGAACAGGCAGTGGCCGATGTGGGCTGGCAAGACTGGTATCGCTACTTTCCGTGGGAAGATCGCCGGCAGGGCGAATCACCCCTGTTAAGCACTGTGATCCAGCCTCAATTGCAGGCTTGGGCCAACTCAGCCCAGGCTTGTACCGAACAGTACCAGCGTTGGCAGCGCGCTTGCTACACTTTCGGTTTTGATGGGGCTGCCTGGAACGAAGACATGGCATTGCAGCGTTATGAGCTGTTGTTTGAGGCGCGTCTCATACCCGAAGCCTTGCGGGCAGGCAACGCTATTGATTCTTTGGAAGAAGAAGGTCTTTTGGGCCTGCCGATGCGTTTTGACCATCGCCGCATTCTTGCTACGGGTGTGGCGCGCTTACGTGCCAAAATCAAATATCGTCCTGTGGTGTTTGAGCTAATGCCCCCGAGTTTACCTTGCTGCAGCTTCAGCACACTGTAGAGGCTCTGGCAGGCCGCGGCCTGCATAAGCAAAATTTCAGACGGCTTATCGAACAGCAGAATCTGGTGGAAGAAACTGGCGGGGTCGCACTGGGCGGCGCAGGCCGTCCAGCTAAACTATTTCGCTTCAAAGGCGATGTGGTTATCGAGCGAGCCATCGCCGGCACCAAGCTTCCACTTGCACGATAAGCCTGCTAACCAAACTCCTTAAGCCTGAACTGAATCTCGTTTTATTGTGTGAGTGTACTGTTTTGAATACGGTATCTCGCACTGTGCTTGACAGTTAATTATGCTCACGTTTAGCATAAGGTCCATGGGCATGAACGCATGTCATTTTTTTCAAATACAAAATACTCAATGTGAGTATAAATAACAGGACTGAGACATTTACTATGCACGGAGTTTTAACACAGCTGGCAGTACCACCCCTACCTCTAGCACTGCTGGAGCCGCTAGTGCGTGCCGCTTTACTGGAAGATCTGGGGCGAGCGGGTGATATCACCAGTGATGCGGTGGTTCCTGCGGCTGCGCGCACCACCACTCGACTGGTCGCGCGTGAGCCAGGTGTACTGGCCGGACTGGATTTAGCCCGTCTGGCATTCAGGCTGATGAGTGAAGACCTGAACATTGAGGCCAATCTTAAAGACGGTGATGTACTGGAAGCGGGCAGTGTCATTGCAGTAGTGCGAGGCCCCGCCCGTGCCATGCTGAGCGCCGAGCGTACCGCCCTGAATTTTCTTGGCCACCTAAGTGGAGTTGCTTCTGCAACGGCTTCTATTTCCCGGCTGATCGCACCTTACGGCACCAAGGTGACCTGCACGCGTAAAACCATGCCGGGCCTGCGTGCCGTACAAAAATACGCCGTCCGTGTAGGGGGCGGCAGTAATCATCGTTTTGGCTTGGATGATGCCGTGTTGATCAAAGACAATCACGTTGCGATTGCGGGTGGTATTGCTCAAGCGGTAGAACGTGCTCGAGCTCACATTGGTCACTTGGTCAAAATTGAACTTGAGGTGGATACGCTGGAACAGCTGGACGAGGCGTTGGCCCTGGGTGTAGAGGTCATTCTTCTGGACAATATGTCTACTGAACTTTTAAGGGAAGCCGTGCGGCGCATTGATGGCAAGGCGATTAGCGAGGCATCCGGCGGCATCACGCCAGAGACGGTTGTGTCGGTGGCAAAGACAGGCGTGAATCGTATAGCCATAGGCTGGCTGACACACAGTGCGAAGGTGTTGGATATAGGTCTGGACACCTTGGATACGTGGACCACTACCTGAATCTCTGCCGTTGCTGATTCATTCTGTTTAAGGCAATACATATGAAGACCTTAATGAAGCGTTTTGCATGGATGGGGGCAGGAGTGGTTCTGCTGCTTTTGATTTGGCGGGTAGTTCAACTTGATGTGCAGGCCTCAGTGCAGGAGGAGAGTTTTCCTGAACGCGCTGTGACCCTGGTGGTGACTTTCCCGCCGGGTGGTGGCACAGATCTATTAGCCAGAAAACTGGGCGCTGAGCTAGAGCAGAGGTGGCGTCAACCGGTGGTGATTGAGAATCGTCCTGGTGCCAGCGGTAATATCGGCTCCAGGCATGTGGCGGATGCCAAGGCGGATGGTTACACGCTGTTGATGGTGAATAGTTCGTTTGCGATTAACCCTGGCGTTTATCGCCAGCTGGGCTTTGATCCAAAAATGACTTCACGCCAATCATCAATGTGGCGGTAATTCCTTCAGTGCTGGTGGTTCCTGTAGATGGCCCTATCCAGAACTTTAATGATGTGCTTAAGTACAAGGATGGAAACGATGTTGCCTTTGCTTCATGTGGAAATGGAACGCCCCAACATTTGGCAGGTGAAATGCTTCAGGAAAAATCAGGTGTGGCTTTGTTGCACATACCGTATCGAGGCTGCGGACCGGCTTTGAATGATGTGATTGCGAATCAGGTTCCGATGGGGCTTGTGACAATTTCGAGCGCAATGAGCTTTATTGAGAGCGGGCGTGTCAAAGCTATTGCCGTCAGCTCGGCGAAGCGCTCGCCGGTATTGGGTGATACGCCTAGTTTTGCCGAGCTTGGAGTGGAGGGGTACGAGCTGGATCAATGGCACGGAGTGCTGGCACCTAAAGGTATTCCGAAGCTCACATTGCGTGAATTAAGTTCGGCATTGCAAGGCATCATGCAAGAGCCTGAAATGCAGGCTTCTTTAACCGCTTTAGGCTACACGCCGGCAAGCAGTACGCCAGAAGCGTTTAATGAACTGATTGTTCGTGACATTGATCGTTTTTCGGGTTTGACTCAGCGCATTGGCTTAAACGTGAATTAAAAGTCTATCTTGCAAGCTCGGGCTTCGATTTCTGCACCTGGTCTGTCGCATTTGCGGCAGACCAGGTGCGGTGACCAGGCTTCTTTAGCTGCGTGTGCCATGATGACGGGCTTTTGCAGGGCCACCGCGTTTACCGCGTTGAGAATGAAGCTCGCTTAGCTGCTTGCGCTGCTCCGGTGTCAACACTGCATTAAGCTGCGAATGCTGTTGTGCACGATTCAGGGCGATATCGGCTTGAGCACGAGCTAGCTTGTCGCTAGCTTCCTTGGCTTTGCTTTCGTCAAAACTGTCGGCCTGGCTCAGTGTTTTCAGCTCGCCGCGGGCAGCCTTGACGTCTTTGTGCAATTCGCGCAAGACGGGGGCTTGTGCATGACGAAGTTCAAAAATCTTATCTTTTTGCTCATCGCTTAGCTTAAGCTGCTTCCAGCCATGATGAGAACCTTTGGCACCCGCTTTGTGCTGTTTAGCCGGCGAGACGCTGATGGCGCTTGCGTCGTTGGCGTTTGCGACCATGGGGGCGGCCAATAGGCCAGCGCTTAGAGCCAGAATGCTGAATGTGGTTTTTAAATTGAACATAGACATAGGGTTTGCTCCGTTAAGAAAGACCAACTTGAGTTGGCTACAGTGCTATCTTAGGGAACAACTGTGCAGCAAAAAGGGAAGAACTATGAAGAAAATGTGGAGACCTAATTCAAGTTGTTGAATTAACCGGGTCATCTTCGTAGCGGTAGCCCACGCCATAAATGGATTTGATCAGATCTTGTTCGGGGCGTATGGCCTGCAGCTTGCGGCGCAAGTTCTTGATATGGCTATCTACCGTGCGATCGGTCACGATACGGTGATCGTCGTAAATCAACGCCAGTAGACGATCACGCGAGTAGATATGGCCGGGTGACCTGGCGAACAAGGCAAAGAGGCGAAACTCAACAGGGGTGAGATCCAGCAGCACGCCATCCAGCTTGGCGGTGTAGGTGCTTTCATCTATATAAAGCGCGCTGTGCTCAGACCCGGCGTTGCTTTGTGGTGTACGGCGACGACGTAATACGGCTTTCACCCGGGCTACGACCTCTCGGGGACTGTAGGGTTTGCAGATATAGTCATCGGCGCCCAGTTCAAGACCTAACAATCGATCAAGCTCTTCAACTTTGGCCGTTACCATGATGATAGGGAGGTCGCTGTGTTGACGAATGTCTTTACATACCGCTAAACCATCTTTGCCTGGCAGCATTAAATCGAGCAGTACCAAATCGGGCTGATGGGCCTGGATTGCAGCCCGCACCTCTGTGCCGTCACCGACAGATACTGTCTGAAAGTGTTCTGCCTGCAAGTACAAGGCGAGTAATTCGACGAGCTTGGGTTCGTCTTCAACGATCAGGATGGTAGGGGTCATAATTGTGTGGCCAGGGGCAGATAAATACGTAGTTGTAACCCGCCCAGGCGAGAAGGGTGAGCTTCGATGTTTCCGCCGTGTGCATGAATAATACGCTGGCATAAGGCCAGGCCCAGTCCGGCCCCGCCGTGTGCACGATTACGTGAGGCATCAACCCGGTACAGGCGTTCAAAAATGCGTTCTTGGTCTTCAGGCGGGACGCCAGGGGCGCTGTCGTCAATGTTGATACAAAGTTGCCGGGCGTCGTGGCTGACGTCGACGCGAAGCTGCCCCGGTGCATCGGTGTAGCGCAGCGAGTTTTCGAGTATGTTTGTAAAAACCTGAGTCAGGCGAAGCCCGTCTGCACGGATAAGCGGCATGTGCGCACACTGAATCTCTGTCGTGATGCCCGCTGCATTAAGCCGGTCCTGAAGGGAGCTATAGCAACGGTGAACAATAGGGCAGAGGTCTACGGAGTCGTCGAAATCATATTGCAGAGCGCCGGCATCAGCCAGAGACAATACATAGAGGTCGTTGATAAGCTGATTTAAATGTACGACTTCCTGCTTTAAGGATTGCAGGGTTTCTGGCGTGGGCTGGCGCAGCCCGTCAAGCAAGGCTTCGATTTCACCTTGCAGAATGGCTAAAGGGGTGCGCAATTCGTGAGAAATATCTGCAACCAGCGCCATCCTTAGCTTCTCATGGGTTTCCAGGGCACCGGCCAAGGCGTTGAAATCAGCGGCGAGTTGGCCTAGTTCATCTGTGTTGTCGGTAATAATGCGAGTTGTGTAGTCGCCCGCCGCCAACTGGTGTGTGGCATGGCCGATACGGCGTATAGGAAGCAGCAGGCGACGCGCGAGTGCGTAACTGACCAGTGCAGCCAGCAATACGCATAACGCCACTATGGACCAGGTGGCTGAAAGTTGTTGCGACTGAAAGCGCTGTTCGGCATTGGCATCCAGAAAATGGGTTTTAGGCGTGGGCGCAACTAGCGTAGCAACTGTTTCTCCATCGACGATCAGTGGATAGTGCTGCAGATCGTTATCGTGCCTGGAAAGTCCGCCTGCAATGATTTCACCTTTTTCGTTCAGCAATGCAGTGCGCGGTGGTGGTGGCAGACGATGCTTGCGTTGGGTATCGCTAGACGATTGGGGTTCGGTTGTTGCCCGTAACGCCCGCCACCACCATGTGCGACTCTCCTGAATGAAGTTCCAGTTGCCGCCCAGATTTACGTAATCTTCAAGCAGCAGGCTGGACAATGATTCAATACGCTGCTGTTCGCGTTCTTGTATGTAATTGACAAAGCCTCGCTCGAAACTCCAGCGCACCGCAAAACCCATAGCCAGAACGACCAGTATTGAGGTGGCGAGAATAGCCAGGAATAGTTTGAAAAACAGGTTAAAGCGCATGAGGCACCGGAAAAAGATCGCAGTAGGTTTCAGTGTACCCAAGCTTCATGGAGAAATTATGGAGACGCCGCCCTGAAGACGGCCTAAGGATAATCAACAGTAATCAGAGTGCCCTGAGAGTCAGCGCTGCTCACATGCAGGCTCCACTTCAATTGTTCGCACATCAACGTCACAATATACAGGCCTAATCCGCCGGAGCTCGTGGGAAGAGTGGGAGCATTCTTTAGTTTCTGCTCTACGTTTTCAGAGTAATGGGTACCGTGATCCCGGATTATGATGCCTTGCGTGTTTACCGAGATATCGATTTCACCGGAAGTATGCTGCAAGGCATTTTGGATGAGGTTGCGCAGCAGCATTTTGACCGGTACGGGGTAGCTTTGAATACATACGGTCCCAGCAACATTTAGGTTGACGCGTTCTTCAATAGCGTAGCGTGTGGCCATATCGTCAAGGATTTCCTCTACGCAGCCGCCAACATTAACTTGGGAAGGGCTTTCCAGCGCAGTGTCGTGGCGAGCCAGCCTGAGCAGCACATTGACGTTATCACCCATTTCGTTATTGGCGCGGCGAATGCGGCCCAAGGTTAATTGATCATTGCGGCTAAGCTGATCACGGCTTTCAATAACGTCCAGGGCCCCGGACACCACGGCGATAGGTGTGCGTAGTTCGTGGCTGGCGAGGCTCAATAACTGTTGCTCACGCTGTATATAAGATTCGAGCTCGCCCAGGAAACGGTTGACTGTTATTGCGATATCGTACAGCTCCTGATCTTTGTAATCGTGCTCGATGGGAGGCAGGTTTTTAGCAATGGGCAAGGCTCCGATTTGTTCGCTCAGCTTACGTAAAGGTCGTACCAAGGTGCGATTGCTGAAAAAAGCCAATATAACGCTGAATAGCGTGATGGCCAGGATAATTGGCAGCATCGTCAGACTTAGCTTGTTTTCACGTATCTCAAAGGCGCTGATGTCGCGTGCCCAATATAAAGTACCCGCTTCACTGTGTTCGATATTAATCAGATAAGTAGAACCGCCTATTTCCAGCTCGGCCTTCTTGAGTTCACCCAGATTTTTGAACATAGTTGGGAAATTCTCCGGGAGGGGCTGTTCGGCGGGCATGAACACTATGGTGTTCAATCCGCCTTCCCACATAAAAAACTCGTCGCTTAGCATCACCTCGGCCAGAACGTCAGGATGCGTAACGCCTCCGAGCATCTTGTCTTCCAGGTCATCGTTGATCAGCATTACCGTAGTCACCATCACCAGCATGCTGGCTATGCTGATCGCAAGAATGGTTTTGTAAATGCGGTTGGCAATGCTTTTCATGACTAACTCGAAGCGTTGTCGTTAAGGATGTAGCCGCGGCCGTGCAGCGTTTTGATTAAATTGCGCTGTGTGCTTTCGTTAAGCTGCTTACGCAGAGCATAAACATGCGTGCGTACCGTATTGCTCTCGGTGCTGCGACCACCCCACACTTGCTCTACAAGCTGCTCATGACTCAGGGGGCGAGGGTAAGCGCGTAGCAAGGATTCAAAAATTCGAGCTCCGTGTCCGGTCAAGGTGGTTACCAGGGTGCCTTTTTGATAGACGTCGAAGGTCTCAGGGTTAAAGCTGACGGACTCGAAGCTAAGTAAATTACTGCTGCGTGTATCACGTCGGGTATGTGCCTGCACACGCAAACTAAGCTCTTTAAGGTTAAAGGGTTTGACCAGATAGTCATCAGCGCCGGCATTAAAGCCAGTTTCTTTGTCGCTAATGTGGTCTTTGGCGGTAACCAGAATAACGGGTGTGCCGCAACGCAGATCCTGGCGTATGCGTTTGCAGATCTCAAAGCCATTTAGCCCGGGCAGCATGACGTCCAGAACAATGACATCGTATTCATTGACCGCCAATAGATGCAGTGCGGTCAGGCCGTCCGAGGCGAAGTCCAGCACATAGTTTTGTTCGCCAAAGTATTCAAAGATATTTTCGGCCAGAGGCACGTTGTCTTCCACAACAAGCATACGTGTTTTTTTGTGCTGAGGGTCATGGTCTGCGGAGAGTTGGCGGTGATGGGCTTATCTTAAGCTGCAAAAGGCCGTGGCGTCTCTTTTTGCTGAAGGCCGTGCGCCCGCGATGACATGGAGGCAAAGCTGTCATCGGGCCCTCAAGGGCTTGTTTCCATGCTCTTGAGGCTAATACATCGCATTTAGGACTGGACTGTGCCTTTGGCCCGTATAGGTAGTGTGGCTGTCTTGACTTTGATCTCATTGTACAAATGGGGAAGCGTATAAGTGCGCGAGTCATAAACCAAGGTAGGCCACAGGGCGTGTGCTTTAGTCAGGTCGATCAGCCGTTGATCAGGGGGAACGGCCACATAGGAATTGGGGGCCTGGTAACGATACTGACTTACCTTTTGTCCCGGCTCAAGAACGGTCAGCACATCGTGTTCCAGATAACCGTAGTTCTCCCCATACTGCATCATGGCTCGCGGCTTGGTGGCATGGCACAGGTCTTGGCCGATCATGGGATGAAAGCTCGAAACACCTGCTAGCGATAGCAGCGTGACTGGCAGATCAATCTGACTAATCAGCCGGTCATCGCTTCTGGCGGTGATGCCTCCACCTAAAATCAGCGCTGGAATATGAAAATGTTTGAGTGGAATCTGATTCGCACCCCCTACGCGAGCATCGTGGTCGGCTACTACCAAAAATACCGTGTTATTCCAGTACGCAGCATTTTTTGCCTTGGCAAAAAACTGGCCTATAGCCCAGTCAGCATAGCGAACCGTATTTTCCACCGAGGCGCTTGGGCTGCTAGCTTCAATACGGCCTTCAGGGTATTCCCAGGGCGAGTGATTGGATACTGAAAAGGCCAGGCACAGAGTGGGCTGTTCGCCACTGGAGCCCAGAATGTCATCGACCTTATTGAACATGTCTTCGTCGCTGGCGCCCCAAGTGCCTACAAAGGCGGGGGCTTCGAACTGGGCCTGTTCATGCAGCTCGTCAAAGCCGTTGCTCATGAAAAAGCTTTTCATATTGTCGAAATGGGCTTCACCGCCGTAGACAAAGTGTGAACGATAGCCCTCAAGTTTCAGACTTTGCGCCAGCGTAAAGAAACGGCCCTGGGCGCCGGACAGGCGGACGGCTGCGTCAGAAACCGTAGGCGGGAAGCCGGCGCTAAGTGCTTCGAGACCCCGTACTGAACGAGTTCCTGTGGCGTAGGCGCGCGTGAAGTTCCAGCCTTGCCCCGCGAGTTCGTCCAGGCATGGGGTAAGATCTTTTCCACCCAGGTTGCCAACAAACTGAGCACCCAGGCTTTCTTCGACAATAATCACGATATTCAGCGGACGCTTCTGTTGCCTGGCGCAAGCTTGCTTATGCAGGCTGTTTAACGGCCCGGCCTGTGGCTGTATATTGGCCTGTTCAAGTACCAGACGGTGTACCTCGGCGTCGGGCATTTTGCCGTAAACCTGCGAGGCAGAGCGTTCGTTTTTGATGCTGTAAATAGCATAAGCCACACTGTAGACTGAGTTTAAGGCAAGGGTGTTGAGCAGGCTGTCGCCACAATAGGCTACGGTAGAGGGATTGATCGGCCGATGACGCAAGGTTCCTCGGATGCCCGCAAAGCATAAGGCTGCTGCCAAAATGCTCAGCAAGGCTGCGGTCAGGGCCGAAAACTCGTTGACGGCATCCGGCGGTGGGGCCAGACTGCGAAAACCGCCAACGCAGATAATAAGGAAAAGCCCCAATGCGAGTCCGATGGCGACTTTATAGCCGCGCCAAAGCATTCCCATGACTTCCTTGGGATGCTTTAAATAGTCGATGTATAAACGATTGGGTCTGGTGTCATATTCAATAATGAACTGTGGGGTGGATACTTCCAGCAACATAATAATTGCCCAGGCAGTGCCCAGCCATAACTGGTTCAATCCTTGAGCCCATTCTGCATTATTCAGCCAAGGCGAGGCTAGCAGAGGCAGAGCAGTCACTATCGCTATGGTGGTGGTATCAATGCGCAAACCACCGAGCAAAATGGGGACAATTCCGCCAGCATTGCGTACACGCTCCCGTATCCAGAAACACAGGGCTAGCCGGGTGGCAGTTAGCGTCAGATAAGTGAGCAAGACAAATGTCAAAACCTGTAGATACAAAGCTATTCCTTTTGCTAGCGTCGAGCGTCGTTTAAAGTTGTGAGTCTAGGGATCGCCCGTCAAAAGGATGTCAATCAAATATCAAGTTTCCATCAAGCTTGAATCTAAATGTATCGTAGAGAAACGTTGTGTTTGTTTGCCCTGGACGGTCTTGGCTTCAGGTGGGTAAATTTTCGGTACCCGGGGCGGGAAAGCTTGATACGGCGCCTAAAAGCCGTTAGGGTTGAAAAAACAGCTTTTAAGCTCTGGCCAGCAAAATCCTCAAACCGTTTTTGCTGCGTTAATGAGCATGTGGATAGCGGTTTCAGGCGTTTATTCTCAATCAGAGGAGACACTTCAATGACATCCCCGGCAATAGTCACAGCTCAGCAGTTTTCCGCGCTCCTAGCGCAGCGTCGCAGCACTCGAGATTTTGAAGATACGTCCATTCGTCTGGAGCAGGCGCTGGCGATATTAACGGCGGGACAAGGCATTACGGGCAGCGAAGGACAACGGGCAGCCCCTTCTGCCCATCGGCTGTACCCCTTGCTGTTGCGACTGCTTGCCCGGAACGTGCAGGGGCTCGAACCCGCCTTGTATGATTACTTTCCAGAGAACAACGAACTAAAGCGTGCCGGGGAGCTTCCTGCCGAGGGCGTGTTGCTTGATGCCTCGTTGGCCAGTGATTTCTGGCTGGAAGATGCTCCTTGTGTGGTGGTGATCTGTGCCAATATCAAGAAAGCAATCGAACACTTCGTCGAGCAGGACATCGAAGGACAGCAGCGGGGACAGCGCTATGTTGATTTTGAAGCGGGCGCAGCGTCGCAGAATATGCATCTGCAATCCATGATGGAAGACTTGGGCGCCATTGTCGTAATGGGTGTAAACGAACAGGCGCTTAAGGTGTCATTACAGCTGGCTGATGATGTAGAGGTCGTCGCCGCCCTTTGCGTGGGCCATATTCCAGCTCATCCTCTGGGCTAAGGCACGGTCAAAGCAGGCGGCTACTTTCAGGTCCGGACCGTCAGGCCCGAGCTGCCGAGCCTAGGGGCTGCTCGCGTATGGGCAGGTTGGCAATGGCAGCAATAGCCGCAAGCACCATGTCGGCATACCACATCCATGTGAAGTCACCAAAACGGCTAATGGCAATGCCCCCGAGCCAGGCACCTAAGAAACCGCCAATCTGGTGTGACAGCAATGTCAGGCCAAACAGGGTGGCCAGATAGCGAGTACCGAATAACTTTGCCACCACTGAGGCGGTGGGCGGCACGGTGGCTAGCCAGGTAAAACCCAGCCCTATCGCGAATACATAGAATACCCATTCGGTACGAGGCATCATCAAATACCAGGCGACTAATAACACCCTGGACCCGTACATCATCGCCAGTACATACTTACTGCGATATTTTGAGATTGCCGATCCAGCGTAGATACTGCCGAATATATTGGCCAGGCCAATTAATGCCAGAGACCAGCTGGCCACGCTAGGTGGTAATCCGCATAGGTCGATCTCGCCAGGAAGGTGGGTTACCAAGAAGGCAATATGAAAGCCACAGGTGAAAAAACCCAGGTTCAATAACCAATAACTGCGATCGTTGAGTGCCTCGGAGACTGCAGCACCCAAACGCTGCTGTGGGTGCGTTGTCGAGGTGTGAGCAGGTGATGGAGCCCCGCGCAAGCGCCATACCAAGGGCAGGGTAGCAAGAGCCGTAATTGCCATTGCCCACATGGCGCCCATCCAGCCTATGCTCTGTATGAGCTTTTGCAGCACTGGCGCAAAGACAAACTGCCCGAATGATCCGCCGGCGTTAATTACGCCAGAGGCCTCGCCCCTGGATTCATTAGGAATACGGTTTGCTGCTGCGCCAATCAGTGTCGAGAAACTGCTGGCGCCTGAACCCATCGAAGCCATCAGGCCTATCGTAACGGTCAGGCCGAAGCCGCTGCCAATCATGGGTGTCAGTGCGCAGCCTAAAGCGAGGATAATCAAACCTGCTACCAATACGCGCCCCGGCCCATAGCGATCGGCGACAGCGCCCGCGATGGGTTGAATAGCGCCCCAGGTCAGCTGTCCGACAGCCAAGGCCAGGCTGATGCTAGTGATACCCATGCCAGTGGTGCTGTTCATGGGGCTGATAAACAGACCCATGGATTGACGTATGCCCATGGTCACCATGAGTACGCCTGCCGCCGCCAAGGTAATAATCATGACGTCGGGGCGGCGCAGCGTTCTAAACATAAAAAGGTCCTGGTCTGAGGTGCTTAATTAACAGAACAAAGTATCTGGGAGGCAGTATGAGCTGAAAGTTTCAGTTTTTTTTACTTCCAAAAAACGTCAAAAAACTGTTTCAAAAATTTCGGGAGGTTTTTTGTCATCCTCTTACTCGGGTGTTAACCTTTATCTGGTTCGCGACACAAACGGTGTCGCTTATTTTTTTGAATCCGATCAAAAGAGAGTACGACCATGACCGTATCTGCCGTCCCCTACGATCGATCTTTAAGCCTTATACCACGAGCGCTCGCGCTCGTTTTTTTATATGTCTGGGCTTGCTGTTTTACGGCTCCCAAGCCCAGGCACAAACACCGCCCGAGTCTGCCCAAACCACACAATACGATGTGCTGGCTGACCTGCTGGAGAATGAGGAAACGCGAAATCAGCTGGTAGAACAGCTGCGTGGCTTAGCGGTGCAAGGAGCCGAAGACCCTGCCCAGACCCCGTCAGAACGTGGTTTGCTGAGGGCAGATAATGCAGAAGGATCCTCGGTTTCAACAACTATTGCGCTTAAGCTTCAAAGCTTCGCCTCTAGCTTGCGTCGAGACATACACCAGACCTGGCGCGTTTTTGGAGCATTAGGAGATGCTGATTCCCGGGCTATGCAAGCACTTAGCAGCTGGCGGCCCGCATTGCTGAATTTGTTGATTACTATTCTGGTTGTAGGACTTGTCTACGCGGTGTGCCGATTACCGGCGCAGCGAGCCTTTGCCCGGCTGAATGCCTGGGCTACCCGGCCACGCTCCCTTCCCGAGGATGCCGTGCCAGAGCCGTCCGGGATCCGTTTATCTGAACAGCCTAAAGCAGCCGTTGCCGGGCGGCGGGGAAGACGAGTCCCCAAGCACCTGGGGCGCAAGTTTATGGCTGCCCTTGGTGCGTTGGTGGTGGATGTAGCGGTCACCGTAGTGGCCGCCTTGGCGGGCTATGTTGCCGTGCTAAGCAACCCCGGCTCGGCAGGGCAGGCAAGCCTGCTGGCAATGCAGTTTTTAACGGCTTTTGTGGCTATTGAAGTGGTTAAGGCATGTAGTCGAGGCGTCTTTGCTACACGTTATGAGCAACTACGTTTATTGCCGGTAAGTGCGGAGAATGCCACTTACTGGAATCGCTGGATTGTTATTCTGATTAGCGTAACTGGCTATGGCTTATTGGTGATGGTGCCGGTGGTGAAAACGGTGCTTTCTACGTCGGTAGGCCAGTTGCTGGGCGTGGTGCTGATGATTGCGGTGTATGTCTACGCAGTCAGTGTGGTCTGGAAAAACCGTAAATCGGTCAGTGCAGAACTAACGCGCAGTGCCGAACACGCCACCACCTCGGTGTTCGGTACGCTGATGCGCATCGCCGCACGTAGTTGGGCGTGGCTCGCTTTGGCCTACCTCACAGTGCTGCTATTGGTGAGCCTTGCAGATCAGCAGCATGCCTTGTCCTATATGGGTACGGCAAGCTTGCAGACACTGCTTGCGGTGCTGGTGGGAGCGTTTCTCTCTATGCTGCTGCAATCTTGGATGACCCGCAGATTGCATCTATCAGAGCGCTGGAATCAGGCTTTCCCCCTGTTGGAACGTCGCCTGAATTCATATATACCGGCTTGCTTAAAGGCGTTGCGGCTGGCTGTGACAGTAGTCGTTGTGCTTGTGATTCTGGACGCCTGGCGAGTCTTTGACCTGACGCTCTGGCTGAGTTCCGCAAATGGACAAGCGGCTATTAATACCGTGTTCCGCGTGGCCGTTGTGCTGCTGATTGCTGCCTTGACCTGGACTGTGCTTGCGAGTGTTATCGAGCATCGCCTGTCTACGTCTCAAGGTACGCGAGTGCCTACAGAACGCGAAAAAACCTTGTTGATGCTGTTCAGGAACGCCTTGGCTATTCTGATTAGTACCATGACGGCGTTGGTAGTGCTGTCACAGGTAGGTATTGACATTGCGCCATTGATTGCGGGGGCAGGTGTTGTGGGCCTGGCGATTGGTTTTGGAGCCCAGAAGCTGGTTCAAGACGTGATTACCGGTATTTTTATACAGCTTGAAAACGGTCTGAATCAAAATGATGTCGTTGAACTGGTGGGTCTGTTTGGTACGGTGGAAAAGCTCACTATACGTTCGGTAGTGATCCGTACTCTTGATGGGGGCTATCATCTTATCCCGTTTTCCTCTATTGATAAGGTCAGTAACCACACTCGCGATTTTGGCTATCACTATGGCGAATATGGGGTGGGACTAAGGGAGTCTGTAGACGACGTCATTGCACAAATGCATCTGGCCTTTGAGGCCCTGAAGAAAGATCCCGAAGTGGCAGCTGCCATTATTGACGACATCTCGATTCCGGGCGTGACCTCAATTAATCAACAGGGCTACACCATACGCGTCCTGATCAAGACGACTCCGGGGATGCAGTGGGCGGTGCAGCGCAGTTTTAACCGCTTGATCAAAATGTACTTTGACGCGGCAGGTATTGAACTGCCTTACCCGCACACCGTATTGCATTTTGGACGCGATAAAAATGGCTTTGCCCCGCCTGTGGATATGCGCATGGTAGACGCGGTGGCTCATCACGAGGGCAAGTCTCACACCGAACCTGCACCTGGGCAGACCTTAAGGCCCTTGCCGGATGCAAGCTGAAAGTGGCAAAAGGCTTAGCCAGTCGCCGCTTTCAAGTATGGCCTTGTGCGCTTGCACCTGCATGACAGCTTCGTTGAGCAGATGAGCCTGCGATCTGCCAAGCCGGGCCTGGATAGTCCAGGCCCGAAAATTGCTAGGGGAAACGATGCGTGATGAATCAGATTGAATGACTTATTTTGCTCGGGAGCCCTTATGACTATGCTAGAACGTCCTGAATTACTCAAGCAGCAAGCGTATATTAATGGCCGATGGGTTGACGCTGATTCTGGCGAAACCATCGACGTAGTCAATCCATCCAGCGGCGAGCGCATTGGTACCATTCCAAAAATGGGGGCCGCGGAAACAGCCAGGGCGATCGCGGCGGCCAGCGACGCTTTTAGTTCGTGGCGGGCGATGCCAGCAAAAGCGCGGGCTGGCATCATGCGCAAATGGTTTGACCTTGTCATGCAAAACCAGGAAGACCTGGCTCGCCTCATGACGCGTGAGCAAGGCAAACCCTTGGCTGAGTCGCGGGGAGAAGTCGCCTACGGTGCATCTTATCTTGAATGGTATGCCGAGGAAGGCAAGCGCGCCTACGGCGAAACCATACCGGGCCCAGGCGCGGACCGTCGCATTCTTGTGGTCAAAGAGCCCGTGGGGGTGTGCGCAGCCATCACACCGTGGAATTTTCCCCTTTCGATGATTACCCGGAAAGTTGGTGCAGCCTTGGGAGCCGGCTGCACAATTGTGGTTAAGCCGGCTACGCAAACGCCTTATTCGGCTTATGCCTTGGCTGTGCTCGCTGAAGAGGCGGGGGTTCCGGCAGGTGTGTTTTCGGTGATCACCGGATCGGCATCCGAAATCGGCAAAGAGATGAGCTCTAATCCTGCTGTGCGTAAAGTTAGCTTTACAGGATCAACTGAAATTGGCCGTCTGTTAATGGCGCAAAGTGCAGAGCAAATCAAGAAAATTTCTCTGGAACTGGGCGGTAATGCCCCGTTTATTGTCTTTGACGACGCCGATCTGGATGCTGCAGTTGAAGGCGCGATGGCCAGTAAGTATCGCAATATGGGGCAAACCTGCGTGTGTGCTAATCGCATTTATGTGCACGACAAGGTTTACGATGCCTTTGCCGAAAAATTCGTGGCTGCGGTTAAAAAGCTGAAAGTCGGGGATGGCATGGATGAGGGTGTCACACAGGGGCCCTTGATTGACCAGAAGGCCATCGATAAAGTGAACGAACACATTGCCGATATTCTGGAAAAGGGCGGCAACGTGCTGATCGGCGGCGATTCACACGAGCTCGGCGGCCTTTTCTTTCAACCAACGGTAGTCGCTAATGCAAGCTCTGAAATGATGGTGGCAAAAGAAGAGACTTTTGGTCCGCTTGCACCTTTGTTCCGTTTTCATAGCGACGACGAAGCGATAAGCATGGCTAACGACACTGAATTTGGTTTGGCCGCCTATTTTTATAGTCGTGACATAGGCCGCGTCTGGCGCGTTGCCGAAGCGCTGGAATACGGGATGGTCGGTGTTAATTCGGGCATTCTCTCCAACGAAGCGGCACCCTTTGGTGGTGTCAAGCAATCGGGGATAGGGCGTGAAGGCTCTAATTATGGCCTGGACGACTATATGGTGGTGAAGTACATGCTGATGGGGGATTTAACTAAGGCTTTGCTGATTGACGTGGGGTATAGATATGCTTTACCCCCTGAAACGCCTCTAGCCCCCATGGCCCCAGCTCTCTTCCTATGCCGCTGTGCTTGAAGCCGCCCCATGAGCCGGCAGAAGGGACGAACTGGTGGCTGTTGATCCAGGTAACTCCGCTTTCCAGCTGTACAGCAAGGTCTTCAGCCTGGCTGATGTCGCCGCTTATTATCGTAGCCGCCAAGCCAAAATCACTGCTGTTGGCGATGCGGATGGCGTCGGCTACATTGTCAAATTCCTGAACGCACAGCACCGGACCAAAAATTTCTTCAGTCCAAAGCGGACTGTCTGCAGGTACATTCTGATAAATGGCAGGGCGCACAAAAAAACCGTTTTCCGGCAGATCAAAATCCAGGGCCGCAAACAGATCAACCAGACCGGACTCTTGGGCCGTCTTCTGATACTGCTGAATTGTCGTCCGTTGGGCGGCGCTGACCACCGGGGCCAGGGTGGTGTTCTCGAGTAATGGATCACCCGCAAGCAAGGTGGTGGCACGTTCCAGTAAGGCAGAGTACAAGGCAGGTGCAACACTATGGTGCACCACCAATCTGGAGGTGGCCGAACACATCTGGCCTGCGTTCGAGAAAATACCCGTCCACACCCACTCACATGCCTGTTTTATATCGGCATCGGCCAGAACGATAATGGGCGATTTTCCGCCTAGTTCCAGCGACACTGGACGTACGCCAACCGAAGCCGCCTGCATGACCCGCTCGCCGACCTCGTTGCTACCTGTGAAAGATATTTTTGCGACATTGGCGCTTGCACACAAAGGAGCGCCAACGTTCGGGCCGTCACCATGTACTATATTTAACACGCCTGCGGGCAAGCCTATATCTTGAGCGATGTTGCCCATGATCTGCTCTGGCAGGGGGACGAGCTCGGAAGGTTTCCAGACAACGGTGCAGCCAGCGGCAAGGGCCGGGGCTATTTTCCATGCCGAGGTGACAAGTGGGAAATTCCAAGGAGTGATCAAGGCAGCGACTCCAAGGGGAGATGTATAGGCTTTGGCACTAAAGCCGTCGACATTGATGTTGCGCTCTTTTCCTTGCTCTGCATCAAGCGTGTCTGCCAGACTGGCGTAGTAGCGATAACAGTCTATCGCATCGTCCAGATCAAGCTCAGCTTCGACCTTGAGCTTACCGCTATACAGCACCGATAAGTCAACCAGTTCGTCGCGACGCGTTGACAGCTCTTTTGCAATATTTCGTAAATAGTCGGCTCGTTTGGAACTGGGTAAGTCGCGCCACTTGGGAAAAGCGTGATAAGCAGCGTCGACGGCCGCTTTGACATCAAGGGGAGAGCCTGTTGTCAGAGTGGCGATGGCGATGCCTGTAGCAGGATTATGTACAGGAACCGTGTTTTCTGACTCGCTGTCCAGCCACTGATTTGCGATAAATTGTTGATGTAACTTACGCATAAATTCCTCACCGTTGTTTCAGTCTTCCAGGGCGTCAAGCCACGAATCTGCCTGTATTTCGATGACCAGCGGTGCTTGCTGACTCCAGTTCTTCAAAGCGCTAGCCAAGGTCTCCGGACTCGTGACGCGACAATACGGAGCTTTCATACTGCCACATAATTCCTTGAATTTGGGCGCAATAATGTTCACTCCGAGGCGCTCAACGCCGGCCTTGTCCATATAACGGCGAATTTCCTCGTAACCGCAATTGTTCCAGATAATGACAAGGACGTTGATTCCTTCTTGCATCATGGTCGCCAGCTCGGCGACAGTGAACATCAAACCGCCATCGCCGACCAGGGCCACTACCCTAAGGTCGGGCTTTGCTACTTTTGCGCCTAAGGCAGCGGGCAAGGCATAACCAAGTGTGCCATAGCCTGTGGACGCGTTAAAATAGCGTCGGGCAAAACGTTGGCTGACAAGATGGTTTCCTGCGTAGACCGGGGTGGTTGAGTCACCCACCAAGATAGCATCAGGAAGGTAGGTTTCAAGGTTCTGGTAAAGGGGCAGATACGGGCCGAAGTCGTCGTCGTGAGCCAAGTTCAGGGCCTTGCGTATTTGTATTACACAGGCGTTTCCATTGTGGTCCAGAGGCTTATCAAACGATAGAGCCAGGGCTTCGGCAAAGCTGCGTGCATCTGACACGATACCCAAGGCAAGGCTGTTATGACTAGCCACTTGTTCAGCGTCAATGTCTACCCTGATCAGCCTGCCGTTTAGCGCGAACCCGTCGTCAAACACCACATCGTAGTCTGTCTCCCCGATCTCGGTGCCTAGGGCCAGTATCACGTCAGCCGCTGCAGCGAGTTCGCGTACGGGCTGGAATGCACCGTTTGCGCCCAGATCAAGAGGGTGCGGAGAGTTAATCGTCCCGGGCAATACGCCTTTGGCATTGATGGTGGTGATGACTGGAGCATCTAGTAATTCAGCCAGGCGCTGAACCGATGCGGCTGCAGATGCACAGCCCCCCCAATTAATAGTAGCGGACGAGAAGCTTCGGTTAACCAGGACGCCGCCGTTTCTATCGCCTGCGGAGTCACCCCCGCACTATAGAACAAGGGTGGGTTTGGACGCAGAGGAGTTTGCAAAGGGGCGTCCAGCAAATCAATGGGAATTTCAATATGTACAGGGCCAGGACGTGCTGCCTTGAATAAGGCGAAGGCGCGGGCCAGCGCACCCGGCAGTTGCTCCGGATCGAGTATGGTCTGACTGAAGCGGGCTACGTTACTGACCATGTCACGCTGCGACGCAAGTTCATGGAGACGGCCTTGCCTGGAGCCCAGGGTATCAAGCCGGCCAACGCTGGAAACGACAAGCATCGGAACTGAATCGGCGAGAGCCTGGCCCATGGCTGTCATGATGTTGCTCATGCCAGGGCCGGTAATAATGAAGCACACCCCTGGCTTGCCGCTTGCACGGGCATAGCCGTCGGCCATGAAACCGGCGCCTTGTTCGTGGCGCGGACTAAGGTGGCGAAGACCGCTTCCTTCCAGGCTGCGGTATAGCTCGATAGTATGGACACCCGGGATGCCAAACACATGCTCAACTCCCCAGAGTTCCAATTGCTGAATAAGAAACTGGCTGCAGGACAGCATCGTTATTTATCCTTTGTGTTCGTTAACGCCGGTATGCGGGCGCGCTATGCGTTTGTTGGAGTCGGTGACGCTGAAAAGAATGAAGCTAAGCAAAGCAGCCGTCAGGCTGTAATAAATAGGGGTGTTGGCCAGGAGGCCGTCTTTGAACATGAACACGCATGCCACGAGGGCCCCAACGGCCATACTGACAATTGCACCACGAGTTGTGGCCCCACGCCAGTATATAGCGCCGATTAACGGGATCAGCATTCCGCCAACCAGCAGGTTATAGGCCATCGTCAGGGCGCTGATGACATCGCCAATAGCGGGCGCAATAATTAATACCAGTACACCCAGTCCAAGCGTACACACCCGATTGACGTTAATGTTTGTATTTTCTATAGCTGCATTGCCACGCAGCAGGGGCCATAAGTCTTGTGCGGCAGTGGTGGAAGAAGCCAATAAGCCTGCGCTGGCGGTAGACATCAGGGCCGCCAGACTGGCGGCTACCACCAGACCCCGAACACCCGTTGGGAGCACATCAGTCACAATTGCCGCAAAGGCATTATCCGGCACGCTTAAATCAGGCAGCATGACTTTGGCTGCCATGCCGATAACAGCGCACGCAAGGCCATAAAGAATGCAATAAAGTCCACTGACCACACCAGCCCGAACCGCAACTTTTTCTGACCTTGCCGTAAACACCCGTTGCCAGATATCCTGGCCAATAAAGATGCCTAGGAAATAAATCAGAAAGTAGGTAAGAATTGTGTCGTAGCCGATATTGCTGAATGATAAGTGCGTCTCTGGCAAAGACCCAGTCAGGGTATCCCAGCCACCTGCACTGTAGACTGATATAGGCAAAAGAATGAAAATCAGGCCTACCGTCATGATAATGAACTGGATGATATCGGTCAGCGTTAGTGACCACATGCCACCAATGGTGGAGTAGATCACCACCAGACCTCCCCTAGCAGCACTCCTACGACAAAAGGCAGATTGAAAATAACCGATAAAATGGTTCCGGTGGCAATGGTGGATGTCACGGCAATCATCAGCGCATACACCAGCATAATGCAGGCACTCGCCCGTCGTGTGGACGAGCTGTAGTTCATTTCCAGTACCTGGGTGACGGTATACACCCGAAAGCGCATTAAGGGCTTTGCCAGAAACAGGCTTAAGCCGATGATACCCAGGCCTAAGGCGGCACACAGCCAAAATCCGGAAATACCATAGACATAACCCAGCCGCACGGTACCAATGGTGGATGCACCCCTAATACCGTGGCGGACATGGTGCCGACATAAAAGCCAGGACCTAAATTACGACCCGCCACCAGGTAGTCTTCGCTACCTCGTATTCGATGCAGCCCGAGCCAGCCGAAGCCCATGATCACGATGGCATAAATCAGCACAACACCAATATCAATAGCCATTTTTGTCTCCTGAGGGAAGGGTTTTTATTTTTTTAGGTGGCGTAGTGCACGCCGGGGAAAACGCACAATATTTCATAAGCCAGATTTGCGCCTAACAACGCTGTCAAGCCGCCGTGGTCATAAGGTGGACTGACTTCAACCACATCAGCCCCGACCAAATTGACACCGCGCATGCCGCGCACGATCTCCAGGGCTTGCGGTACGGTCAAGCCACCGATTTCAGGCGTACCGGTACCGGGGGCGTAAGCAGGATCTATACCGTCAATGTCAAACGAGAAATACACCGGACCATTGCCCAAGCGTTCGCGCACCTCTTGCATGATGTGACTCATGCTCTGGTGCCAGCAGCTGTGGGCCAGGTAGAGCTTGAACCCTTGCTGTGTACACCAGTCGAAATCCTCAGCTTCGTATCCGGTACCGCGTAAGCCGATCTGCACTACGCGCTCACAATCGAGCAGATCTTCTTCCACTGCACGGCGAAACGGGGTGCCGTGCGCTATTTTTTCGCCGCTCATGACGTCGTTTACGTCAGCGTGAGCATCTACGTGCACCAATCCTACCTTGCCGTATTTTTTCTTGATGGAGCGCAAAATAGGTAGTGTCATGGTGTGATCACCGCCGAGTGCAATTAATTTACATCCCTCGGCAATCAGATCGTGATAGCCGTGTTCGATCATCTGCACGGATTTTTTAAGATCGTAGGGGTTAATGGCAATATCACCTACATCTCCCACTTGCAGGCTGTCAAAAGGGGCGGCACGTGTCGCCATGTTGTAAGGGCGAAGCAGAGTGGATTCAGAGCGAATTGCCCTGGCGCCGTATCGGGCTCCAGGACGGTTTGATGTGCCGATGTCCAAAGGGATGCCAACAAAGCCAATGTCCAGCCTGGATGCATCTGTTTCGAAAGGGAGCCGCATCATCGTTGCTATGCCGCCTGAGCGAGGCATGTCGTTACCACTGACGGGCTGATTAAAACTGCGTTGGGGTTGCATGAGTACCGCCTCCTGAATAATTGATATTGCTTGTTCAGATGATTCAAGGCTAACTGCGGCACGACTAAGCTACTATGACGATTGATCAAGCTATGCATAGCCTTTTATCAATGTATTGCTCTCTATATTAGGGTTGTTACTATGTTGATCAATGTAAGAGATCTGGATTTACGGCTCATCCGTGTATTTCTGGCAATTGTGGATGCAAATGGTATTTCTGCTGCGCAAGACAGGCTTAACGTCAGCCAGTCCACCATCAGCACTCAGCTCGGTACTTTGGAAACTCGCCTGGGATTCAGGTTGTGCGAACGGGGAAGGGCTGGTTTTAAACTCACGGCCAAAGGCGAGCGTTTCGCGAAATCCGCCCGTCGCTTATTAGGCACCCTGGATGAGTTCGCCATCGAATCCCAAAACCTTGAGAAGCGTCTGATAGGCCAGTTGAATGTTGGGTTTATTGGTCATTTGCCGAGAAGTGGCAGTCGGCGTCTAAGCCGCGCCGTTTCACTGTTCAGGCAGCGCGATGAAGCTGTGCGGCTGAGCGTGTCAGTGTTATCTCCGGACCAGCTGGAAGAAATGCTTATTAATGGTCAATTGCATATGGCCATCGGCTATTTTTGGAGGAGGGCGCAGCATTTGCGATATGCTCCCTTGCTGATTGAAAAGCAGATAGCGTATTGCGGGTATGGACACGCGCTATACGAGCGTGCCGGCGACATCGGCTTTGATGAGGCACTGCGCTATCCGTGGGTTTCCAGAGGTTATGTCCCGCCAAAAAATCACTTGCGTGTTCCGCCACAGAATATACGTGCCCTTGCCAACAATATGGACGCTGCTGCTGTACTCATACAGTCAGGGGAGCACTTGGGTTATCTGCCCGAAGAAATCGGCAACAGTTATGTGCAGCGAGGTGAAATGCGTGCTTTGAACCCGCGGGGCTTAAGTTATGAAGTCACCTTGCATACGGTGGTGAACCGCGCTAGCGAAAAGGACGAAGCGCTTATGGCGTTTATGCAGGATTTAAAAAAGGCTGACAGGGGAAAAACGACGCCCCAGAGCAGGGGCGTAGAACGGAAATCATGAGGAATTAAGGCTGACCGATGGTGCAGCCGGCGGTTTAGTCTGTGGTTTGTTCCTGTGCTTCTGCTGTCGGTTTGCGCCAATAGCTAGATGCACGAATACGGCTTTTATCGATTCCGAGTTCTTGCGTCAGATACTGTCGTACTGCTTGCACGTCACTGTATTCTGCTCCGGCCCAAACGTAACCTTCCCCTTCAGGGAGGCGTAATTTACGAACCGCTGACTCAAGTGCGCTTGCACTATCGAGTCCCGCTTCGATTTCACGTACCCAGTAAGTTTCAAGCTGGCACTGACTGGCAAGTTCAATCTTGGCGTCTTCGGTCTTGGTTTGGATAACTACGATGGCTTTGGTGGTGGCTGGCAGTTCTTCCAGGCGACGTCCAATAGCGGGTATGGCGGTTTCATCGCCGATTAACAGATGCCAATCGAAGGCGGTGGGAATAATGAAAGAGCCGCGTGGTCCGCCAATACCTACGAAATGTCCGGGTTCGGCGTGGCTGGCCCAGTCAGTAGCCGGCCCTTCGTGGTGCAAGACAAAATCAATGTCGAGTTCGTTAGTGACGGGGTCATAGCGACGTGGTGTGTAGTCACGCATAGCTGGCTTGGCCTTGCTTTCATCAAAGACCAGACCAGTAGGGCCTACCGCAGGTACGTTGGGCTTTTCGCCGATCACGTCAGGCACCATTAACTTTACATGGTCATCAAAGGCGGCAGAGTAAAAACCGGCCAGATCGTCACCCGTTAAGGTGATACGGCGCATTGAAGGGTTTAAATCGCTGATGCGTTTGACAGTTAACAGGCGTGTTTTGATGGGATGCTGTATTTTTTCTACTTTAAGATGATCTGTGCTCATGGCTGCTCTCAATTTTTTGAATGGTCGTTATGGACTGCTCGGTTTTTGCAGGATTTCTTCAGACGCCCGCTGCAATATGGCGATGATGCGCCGCTGCTCGGCATGATCTGCTTCGTTTTGCGCTATTAAAGTAACGTGGAATGCTTTTCGGGCTTTTACGAATTCAGGCAGCCAGCCTGTGGCCTCTGCTGCGGCCGCTTCGCTTTCATTGGCTTGACTCATCCATAGCATCTTCTTTGCAGCATGTTTAAGAATGGCTAACAGTGGCTCTGTGCGTGCAGCCTGAAGCCGTAGATGCTCAAAGCCTGCGGGCGTGATCTGATAGGTTTTTCGCTTGCCTTTAAGCTCGACCTGCGCCAGCCCCAAGGTTTCCAGCTGACCAAGGGCGGGATACAGCACCCCCGGACTTGGGCTGTAGTAACCGTGTGACAAATCGTTGATGCGTTTGATCAGTTCGTAGCCGTGGGCTGGTGAGTCGCGCAAAAACCAGAGCAACATTAATTGCAGCTCGTCAGCGCTGAATTTACGCCCGCTGGTCAAATGACCACCACGCTGGCGCACGGCATCCGTCCCCTTTCTCATCAAAATAAGCCCCGAATATAAATGAATAAATCGTAATTCAATTTATTAAAACAATCTTACGATGTATCGTACGATATATAAACTTAAGGGAGGAGTCAATGTTTTTGTAATGCAGCCGATGGTGAAATATCGTATTAATTACTTATGGGCTTATGTGGTATGTCGTTTCTCTGTATCGTCGCCGCCCATAGTTCTCTGCTTTGTTTAGTTCTCAAACACGCAACCTAGTTTTATTAGTTCTTTGTCTACCCAAGAGCGATCTATGGTTTGGTTTTTGGTGATTTCCATCTGTTTGGTTTCGGCGGCGTGCTTTGCGCTGGCACCTTGATGAACCTCGTCCAGTTGCTCGTGATTGATACATACCACGCCATCCAAATCGCCTAAAATTAAAGCACCCGGTTGAATGACCATACCTTCTATTGCTATGGGATAACCGATTTCACCAGGTCCGGTGCGGTAGGGGCCCCGATGGGTGATGCCTAGGGCATATAAAGGCAAATTACGGTCGTATATGGCTTGTGCGTCTCTAATTGCACCGTTAAGTACAAATCCGGCAATACCTCGCATAATGGCATGCTCTAGCATTAATTCGCCCATTAGCGAATTAGTCAGATCGCCGCCTGCGTCAACGACAATGACATCGCCAGGCTGAGCGATATCTATGGCCTTATGCAACATGAGATTATCACCAGGCCGAGTTTTCACCGTTAATGCCGGGCCGGCCAAAATGCCATTTTTATGCATAGGTCGTAAAGTACAACCCCCGCCAAGTAACCTTGACATGGCATCCGATACGTTGGCGACAGGCAACGTGCGAAAACGCTCTATATTTGGGATACTGACTCTGGGTATTTGAGTACGAACTTTGAAGCCGATGGCCATGATAATTGTGCTCCTTTGAGATGTTTTAAGTTCTTTTTAAGGCAAGTTGATCTACTGTTGCCAAGCTAGGCTTATGTGCCGGATTGCCTTTAAGCACACTGACAATATGCCGCGCTGCAGTTTCTGCCATGCAAATTGCAGACCCTACGGTTACACCTGCAATATGGGGTGTAGCGATTAAGTTTGGACATGACCACAGGCTATGCTCAGGTGCCGGAGGCTCAACATCAAAACTGTCCAAGGCTGCGCCTGCTATCTGTTGGTTTTGTAGAGCGTTGACTAACGCCGCCTCGTCAATTACGCCGCCTCGCGCCGTGTTAACGAGCACGGCGCTGGGTTTCATCAACGCCAGTTTTTCTGCATTAAGTAAATGATGAGTTTCGTTATTGAGGGGGCAGTGGATGCTTACGACATCCACATTTTTAAGTAACAAGTCCAAGTTCTCTGTAAACTCAAGGCCAGTAATTTCCCGGTTTTGATTAGCGTGCGGGTCGTATATCAATACTTTCATGCCTAGGGCTAAGGCGAGTTTTGCTGTTTCTTGTCCAATCGCACCGAATCCGATCAGACCGATTAGACTGCCTTGAATGTCCTGCCCGATGAAGCTCGGTTTAGGCCACTGACCGGCCTTGACCGCTTGATCTAAAGGTTGAATCCTTTTAATCAATGCCAGGGTTAGCGAAATGCTGTGTTCGGCCACGGATCGGGCATTGGAGCCTAGCGAGCGTAAGACTGGAATGTTTCGAACTGTAGCTGCTGCGATATCTATATTGTCTACACCCACTCCATGTTTGACGATTACTTTTAAGTTGGACGACGCAGCGATCACTAAGTCGTTAATATATCCTTGCCTTACCATGATCGCGTCAATTTGCAGTTCGGCTGCTTTTGCTGCCACGGCTTCGGGCGCAGCATAAGGAGGCGAGAAAATGACGTCACAGTCGTTGTCATTCAAGATGGCAATCGCGCTAGGGGCAATTTGATGATGAGTAACCAATACCCGAAAACGTCGTGTATAGCTTGGAGGCGGGGTAATACCGTGTGGCATGGTTAGTTCCAGATAGATATTGAGCGATCAATAGTGAATATACAAATTAATGAGAAGAGTATTTTGAAATTAGGGCGCGAGCCCTTGCCGTGATGGGCGCATCAATAAAATCCCCTTCAAAATTGAAAGCACCTACGCCCAGAGCTTCCTGGGCCTGAGCTGCTGCAACTAAACGATGAGCACGTGCGAGTTCTTCTTCGGATGGAACGAAGCCTTCGTTTAGCAGTTCTACTATGCTGGGGTGTATGCATGATGCGCCATCGAAACCGAAATCTCGTGCTTCGGCGATGGAGCTTTTGTAGCTGTCAATTTGTTTGTAGTCTGCTACCGAACGTAATAGGCCGAACGATAAGACCCCGGCAGCTTTAGCCGCCATGTGTACGAGTAGTTTGGGTAGATACAACACTTCTGGAGTGGGTAGTCCTCCCATGGAAGTTGCTAGGTCTTCACTCCCTGCGCTGATGGCATACACACGTGGTCCGGTAGCTATTTCAAGTGCCTTGATTACCCCCAATGCGTCTTCAATTAAAGGAACAAAGTGGAGCGGTGGGCGTTGCATTTCTTGCTCTATAGGACTTAGTAGTTCATCGAGATTTTTTAGCGTTTCAACATCGGAAATCTTCGGTAAATAGAGTCCGAAGGCGCCAGCACGGCAAGCAGCGATGCAGTCCTCGTAGAGCAGTTGGGCGTCGTTGTTGACTCGGACAAATACGGGTGTACCTTTTTGGCCTACGCTTGTGACTGTTTTCTTGAGATTCTGGCGCGCGGCGATTTTTTTATTTGGTGCTACTGCATCTTCTAAATCCACGATAATTGCATCGGCGCCGCGCAAATGAGCTTTTTCTATAAAGCGGGAAGCGCTGCCTGGCACATACAGTAAGGATCTGATCATATTGGCTCCTTGGGCGTGGGCAAAATAGCAAGAATTTCCTCTTCAGTTAATCCAAATTCGCGCAGAACTTCAGCGCTGTGTTCACCCAATTTAGGGGCCGGCCTAGCCCACACACCTGGTGTTTTGGACAAGCGAGGAACGATGTTGTGCATAGGGAGAGAACCGAAGTCTTCATCCTCCACATCTACGATGACATCGCGCTCAAGAAAGTGTGGGTCGCTTACGGCATCGGCAATGTCGTAGACAGGACCTACAGTAGCTCCGGAATTTCGCATGATCTTTAATGCTTCATCACGATCTCGTGACGCGAACCAAGAGCTTACTGCTTGATCCACAAGATCACGGTGCTTGACGCGCTGGGTATTAGTGGAAAAGCGCGGGTCGGTTATCATTTCGGGTTTTCCGATAATCTCGAAAATTCGGGCTGCTATAGCTTGGGTGGAGCCTGATAAAGCGACATATTTGTTATCTGCGCAACGATATACATTACGTGGCGAAGCAGTATTAGAGGCACTACCTACGCGCTGTTTGATAATGCCTGTTTTCTCGAAGATGGCGGCCTCGGGTCCTAACACAGAAAATATAGGTTCCAGTAAGGACAGATCAATGACTTGGCCGTTGGACATGTTACGTTCTCGGGCTAAAAGAGCCATGCTGACAGCCGATGCTCCATATACTCCCGCAAGCATATCCGCCAACGCCAACGGAGGTAATACTGGTTCACGGTCGGGAAAGCCGGTGCGAGCGGCGAAGCCGCTCATGGCTTCTACTATGGTTCCGAAACCAGGCAAGTTAGAGTATGGGCCTGTTTGTCCGAACCCTGATACTCTCACCACTATGAGCTTGGGGTTACGGGCCAATAGCAGGTCCGGAGCCAGGCCCATTTTTTCCAGGGTCCCTGGACGGTAGTTTTCAATTAGTACGTCGGCTTGATCAATGATGAGCTTTAATGCTTGCATGCATTCTGGTTGACGCAAGTTCAGCACCAAAGAACGTTTGTTTCGCCCGTATGTTTTCCAATAGAAAGATTGGCCATTTTCACGCCAATCTCGAAGTGGATCACCACTGGGGGATTCAATTTTTATGACGTCGGCGCCAAAATCTCCTAGTTGTAGAGATAGCATGTTACCCGCTACTAATCGGGACATATCGACGACTTTATAGCGATTCAGCGGACCTACAGCCGAAGAATTAAAGCGGATTGGATCTTGAATGGTTCTATTTGAACTTTGCATTTTTAGGTTTTTTAGGCATGGAGTCGCCACGAAATAGAGTGGCTGCTTGTGGAGGGATGTGGACGCAGAGTTGCCTGTCCATGAGTTCATGATTCGTTTGAATACGAAAACTCCCACCGGGACCTGCTACTTCATGCTGGTATATAGAACCCAAGTAAATGCTGCTGAGCAGACTTACGTTCAAGGTATTGTCCTGCGCTGCATCTACGATTTCTATTTTTTCTGGACGAATGGCGATCACTACGTCTTTATCTAGCGTTTCTTTGCCGATACCACAGCGCAACAGGCTTCCGTCGGTAAGTTTGACCGTGGCCCATAAGTCGTTGGTTTCTTGAATCTGGCCGCGTAAGAAGTTGGATGATCCGATAAAATCCGCCACGAAAGAGTCAGCAGGCGTTTCGTAGATTTCTTTTGGTGTCCCCAATTGGCGCACTTTGCCATTGGACATAACGGCAATACGATCGGAGACGGCTAAAGCCTCGGCTTGGTCGTGAGTTACATATACAGTAGTCACTTTGAGTCGTTCTTGCAGTTCACGTAGCCAGACTCTGGCACGCTCGCGCAGCTTGGCATCCAGATTGGATAAGGGTTCATCGAGTAGCAATAGACCTGGGGTATATACAAGTGCTCGGGCTAAGGCTACGCGTTGTTGTTGGCCGCCAGACAGTTCAAAAGGATAGCGACTCGCAAACTTATCCATTTCCACCAGGCTTAAGGCCTCTTGAATGCGTTTGTCGCGTTCGGCTTTTCCTATGCGTCGCAGCTTCAGCGGGAAAGCCAGATTTTCGGCAACCGACATATGAGGCCACAGAGCGTAACTTTGAAAAACCAGACCAATATTGCGATGTTCAGGTTCTACTGATAGGTTTTTTGACCGTTAAATAGCTCCGTGTCTCCGACGCGGATGAGTCCGGAGGTAGCATCGTTTAGTCCGGCGATAGCGAACAGAGTAGTAGACTTACCGCAGCCTGAAGGACCCAGCAATGTCAAAAATTCGCCTGAAGGTATAGACAACGAAATGTTTTCTACGGCGGTGACATCGCCATATGCGATGGTGAGATTTTCTAGAACGAGATCAGCCATAGATTTTTACTCCCAACAGACGGCGAGAAAGAAATACAAAAGCAGCGGTAATTAAAATCTGTACGGCGGCGAGTGCCGAAACAGGGCCGTTATCTCCTTGGGTGTATAAACTCAGCATTGTTGTTCCTATAATTTCTGATCCTGACTGGTATAAGAAGACGGCCGTTACATACTCTTTGAAGAAATGGATAAAAAGTAGAGCAAAGGTCGAGAACAAGGCAGGTTTAAGCAGTGGTAATACAATGCGCTGCATAGTGGTCCACCACCCAGCCCCTGAGATGCGGGCTGCGCGATCTAGCTCTTCGCCGATTTGGGCCAAGGCAGGCGCGATTGCACCGAAACCTATAGGGATGTAGCGGATGACAAAAGCGGCAATTAGTACCCAAATTGTGCCTCGGATAATATCCAGGCCGGGTACCCAGACCACCGCGTAAAAGAAGCCTAGGCCAGCGATAATCCCTGGAAGCGAGCGGGGTAGCAAGGCAACGTATTCCAGTGTGCGGCGAAAGCGAAAGGCAGAGCGCCTTGCGACGAAAGCAATTAACACCACGACAATGGTGCCAATAATGCCGCCTAAGAGTGAAATAACCACCGAGTTCCAAATTGAGCGTACATAGCTGGCCTGACTAAATATTAGTTTGAAGTTATCTAACGTCAGTAACTCCCAAAAGGGTACTAGAGGGGTAAGGAATGTAACGCTGGCACGCATCAATATCCCGCTAAATACGGTGATAATCGTAAAAAACACATAGGCAAATACGACAAGGAACAAGGGCCAGCGCCATGAGCCTAGCGCTACTATTGATGGGCGGGTAGCTTTGCCCCGAACAGTAACAAAGCGGTCAGTGTTACGCATAAGCCGCCCTTGCAGCCACACTAGGAAGCCGACCATTAATAACAGCACAAGTGCTGCAGCACCCACAATCCCGTAATCGGACTCTACCGCTGCATTAATGCCCTGATCGTATAAGAACGTGGTGATGGTATCTAACCCCACGGGGCCGCCGAACACCAAGGGTATAGCAAGCATCTCTACCCCAATTACGAAATTCAACACGGCAGAGTAAATGAGGGCTGGGCGCATCATGGGAACAGTGACACTCCATAATGCACGCATAGGGCTGGCGCCGACTGAGCGTGCAGCGGCCTCAAGCTGGGCGTCAGCTTTAGTTACAGCACCGATGCACATCAAATAGGTAAGAGGAGCCTGACTTAGACCAGCAACCAGACCCATACCAGTGAGAGTGTATAGATTCCAAAGCTCCAGGCCGGTCCATGAGCGTAACGCCAGTGTGATATAGCCTGAAGGGCCATACATGGTGAACCAGCCAAAGGCAATGACTAGATTACTGACGAATAAGGGCCAGATGATAAGCTCGGCCATCCACTTGCGGCCGGGCAAGTTCGTGCGTCCGATAATAATTGCCAGCATGGCACCAAAAAATTGCGCAATGCCCATTGTTAACACCGCGAAATAAATAGTATTTAATGCGATGACACCCATTCCGGCTTCAGTGAACAGTCGCCATAGGTTGTTGAGTGTAAATGCAGCGTTGCTAAGGTATAAAGGTTTATCAAGAAAAGCCTGAGCGACAATCGGGGCGAGTGGGCCCATAACCATTACGAACGTAAGAATGGTCACGGTCCAAAAAGTAGATTGGAACGATTAGGCCCGGAAGACTTTAGGCGTGGAGAGACCTGCATTTCTGTTTCTGACAGTTTTGCCATGGTGTGGGATCATTCTTTAAGGCAGCCAGCGTATTGCTGGCTGCGAGTTCCAGATAGGGCGTATTTATTTGCCCGACATGGCTGCGGTCCACTTCTTTGCGAAGTCGCCAGCCTGGTCAATCAAGGCTTTTTCAAAACCGACAACAATGATGTTGTCGTTTCCAACGATATCTGCGATGCCTTGATAGGTATAGCGAACTTCTTTTTCATCTACATCATCTCGATATGGAGTTAAACCTCCTTTTCCTACAAGCGTCTGACCTTCGTTACTAAGCAGAAAGTCGATGAGTAGTTTGGCGGAGTTAGGGTTAGCAGAGTCTTTGGCAATGCCCAGTCCTCGTAGCATTACCGGGGTGCCGTCATCAGGAAAAGCAAAGCCTAAAACTTTTCCGCCAGCCTGATCTAAACGGGGAAAATGGTAATGCCGGACACGGCGATTCCAACCATATACTCACCCGCAGCAATTTTCTCATTCATGGGTCCGCCAGAGGTTTCGCCGCGAATCATAGGACCAATCGCGCGTAGATCCTCCCAACCTTCTTCACCTTTAACTTGGAGCGTTTGCCACCATGCAGCTAAACCGAAAGAGTTGCGAGCGGCGTCGTAGGTGGTGATTCGCCCTTTATATTTATCGGGCTCGGCCTGGGCTAGTTCAACAAGAGATCCCAAGCCTGTCGGTCGTTTATCTTCTGGTAGTAAGACAGCGTTATAGGTAATTACTAATGGGTCAGTGGACATGACATTGACCCCGGGGTAGGGGGCGGCAAATTCCGGTAAATATTCATGTTCCGGACTCTGGTAATCCAGCATCGTGCCTTCCAGTCCATACTTGGCCCAGCGATCGTTAGCTCCGGAAACCAATATATCGGCGGTGCGTGATCCGCTACCTGCTTCCGCTTCCCAGCGGGAGTGCACTGTACCGGAACCCAAATCTAAGGTTTCGATTTTTATCCAGGGATAATGTTTGTTGAAACCATTGATTACTGGCCTCCAGTTGTTGTCAGCCATATTGGAATAAATGACCAGGCCATTCTCTCCTTTAGAGGCTTGAATCAACTCCTGATAGTTGGCCGGGTAGTATTCGGGTACTGTTACCGTATCGGCTACAGCAGTTGGAATAGTAGCGGCTAGTAGCAAGCTTAAACTGGCCAATGAGGTGCGTATAAACATGAATGTCTCCGTTTTAATTTTAATGATGAAGCGTTAAAAGCTTTAATTTTTTGCTTGCTTCTGCGGCGGCAGTGACTGTTGCTTTTATCACCTGCTCCAGGTTCTGAGTGAGTCGGTCCCTGGGGCCAGAAATATTGATGGCTGCTACCGAATGGCCTTTGCCATCTAAGATGGGTGCTGCAACGCCTGCAGCGCCTTCTACCCGGCCTTGAAGGTTGACGACATAGCCGTCTTTGCGTGCGGCTTCAATCTTTTTCCGGATGCTAAGAATGTCCTCTCCGCTTTCTGGAGGAATCAGATCCAGATAACGTTCGAGATCGCTCTCACTTTTTCCTGCCAGCAGCATTAAGCCGCTTGCTACGTAGTGTGGGATGCGTTGCACTTCGATATTGCGGTCGTAACGAATTTCACGCTCCGGCAAGATTTTATTCAAGTAATGTAAACGCAGTTCAGGAGTCAGTACTGCGATAAAACCAGTTTCATTAATTTCGCTAACTACACCACTTAACACCCCTTCACAGTTGCGTAAGATCGTACCCCAGGCCAAATTATTTAGACTTGGCTCGCCAGGCAGGCGTATGAGCGTGTAGCGTCCGTCGGACTCACGGCTGACATAGTTGTCTTCGACGAGCGCACGTATCAAGAGAAGTGCTGTACTTTTAGGCCAAGTGAATTGGTTAACAATATCAATTAATGCAACTGAATGTGGCTGTAGCGCCAACCATTCGATCAGTAAAAGTATTCGTTTATATCCCCGTGCTGCAGTAGAGGGTGTTTTAGGCATGGCAGAGAGTTCAATATGTTGCATGGGTTTATTGTGTTGAATATGTTTTTGAGTTTAGGTTTGCCTGTTATAGGTGTCAATCTAGGGCTAATACCTAACTGCTTTCAGCACTTAAGCCATTATGGAGAGGGATAGAACCTACAGTTTGTTAGGGAAATAACGATCGCAACTGTCATATAATTCGCTTTATGCTCACCCTTCGAGAATGCATTCGGTATAAAGGTATGGCAGTCTGGAAAATTATTTTTTGCCTGACTGTGATTTCGTTTTTGTTCCGCTCAGTCATTCCGGCGGGCTACATGCCAGATGGCTCCGGTGGGCGCCATGGCAAGCTTGCTATTACCCTTTGCTCGATAGAAGGGGGAAGCCGCCTACTGCCACTCGATTTGTCGCCTCAGTCCGGCGGTCCGCTTTCTTCTGATAAGCACACCAGCGCTGCAGACTGCTCATTTGGTCTGGGGCTCTCGCAGGCCGTGGTTCCTTTTCATAATGAGCTTGTGCTGCCTGGGACGCTATCCCGGCATTCCTTGCAGCTGCTAGTGCGTAACTACGCGCTGCCGCCCTTGCCGGCCCAGGGCCCACCGCTTGGATCTCGGGCCCCGCCTTCAAGCCTCGATTGATTTGTTCTTGGTGGCCGTTGCTTCAATGGCCATGCTTTGATGAGTTTCACTCCGAGGTTTGACCATGACTATATTTCGTAGCAGCGCTCGCTTTACTATTGCATTGGCGTCCATTTTTATCGCTCCCCAGGTTTTTTCACACGTTAGCCTTGAAACCAGGGAAGCGCCGGTAGAGAGCCGCTATCAAGCGGTTTTCCGGGTTCCGCACGGCTGCCAGGGTTCGCCCACGGTAAAGATCCGGGTCCGTATTCCTGAAGGTGTGGTGGGAGTAAAGCCCCAGCCCAAGGCCGGGTGGACTTTAGAAACCGTCAAAGGCGATTACGCTCAGCCTTACACTTTATATGGTGCGCAAGTCAGTGCCGGTGTTAAAGAGGTGTCCTGGACGGGCGGTCCTTTACTTGATGAACACTATGACGAGTTTGTTTTCGTCGCTTATCTGAGCAGCAGCTTGGAGGCCAACAGCACACTGCACTTTCCGGTCGTGCAAGAGTGCCAAGATGGCGTCGAGCGATGGATAGATTTGCCCTCCACCGAACAGCAAGCGACAGGCGGCGATCACTCCGATTCTCCCGCTCCTGGACTTGAACTGCTGCCTAAACAGTAATTAGCCTGGCACGTCGACGTATTCATCAGGATGCGTCGATGAAAGGAGACATGATAATGCAGGCATTCCACCGTCCTGTGAAGTCCACATCCGCCTGCTTGCTGAGCACATTGATAACGCTGTTTTTGGTAGTGGTGATGGCTGCCTGGAACTCAGTCGCGTTTGCACATGCTTCGCTGGTATCCAGTACGCCTGCGATGGGCGCTACTTTGTCCAGTGCGCCCACGCAGGCACAACTTGTGTTCAATGAGCCGGTGTCGCCGTTAGTGCTAAAGCTGGTTGAACCTGATGGAACCGCGATAAATCTAAGCCAGATAAGAACATTGCCCAAAGGCTTGGCGCTGTCTTTGCCGCCATTGATTCAGCAAGGCTCATACGCGCTGAGCTGGAGGGTGGTCTCGGCAGACGGCCATCCGGTAAGTGGAGCATTAAGCTTTTCGGTCGGATCCGGCGACACAGGTGCAAATGCAGCTACGGCGGACACAGTCTCTGCAGGGAGGAACTTTCTGATCTGGCTTTCACGCTTGAGCGCGTACGCAGGCTTGGTTTTTGGAATAGCTTTGGCTGTTTTTCATTCTTTAGGTTTAGTGCGCGGCGGCAGACGCCGGGCAGGTCTGTGCGCGTTGGCATTCGGGGGTGTTGCTACAGTGTTGAACGTAGGCCTGTTAGGTGTGGATGCGTTGGACTTGCCGCTTAAAGGTCTGCTGGCTAAAGAAGCCTGGAGTATTGCCAGCGCTACTTCGTTTGGTGTTTCCGCCATTTTCGCGCTAGCGGCTCTTGCCTGCGCAGGGATAGCCTGGAGTAGCACGCCGGTTTGGGCCAAAAGGCTGTGGGCTGGGCTGGCTGTGTTTTTGTTGGGAGCCTCTTTGGCAGCCAGTGGTCATGCGAGCGTGGCGCCTCCGGAATGGTTGGCCCGGCCGGCTGTATGGCTACACGCTATTGCAATAGTATTGTGGATCGGATCGTTGTGGCCGCTGGCTTATGAGCTGAATGATTCGGAAAGCGTGACGTTGCTTAGAGGCTTTAGCAGGCTGATCCCCTTTGGCCTGGTGCTGCTCTTTGCAAGTGGAGGCGTGCTGATTTACCTGCAGTTTGACTCGCCAGCGTCTCTTTGGCTAAGCGCTTACGGACAAATATTGCTGCTTAAGCTTATATTGTTAAGCATACTTTTGGCTTTAGGGGCCTACAATCGTTATCGGCTCACGGATGCTGTACTGCGTTCCCATACTGGTGCGCGACGAGCCATGAAGCACATTATTTATGTAGAGCTTATGCTGGCTTTGGCGATTTTTGCGGTGGTATCGCTTTGGCGGTTTACGCCACCACCGCGGGCACTGAGTGTCATTCCGCCAGCCGTTCCTGTCATTTCGGCCTATATTCAAGCCCCGGCTGCCATAGCCAGGCTGAACCTGACCCTCGCAGCTCACGGACAACCCACCGCATTGACCTTGTCCTTGTCAGAGACAGGTCTAAACCCCTTGAAAGCTCAAGAGGTGGATGTGTCATTTTCAAATACAGCAGCCGGTATCGCGGCTATTGTATTGCCCGCGAGACGCCTGAGCGAGGGCGAATGGGAGGTCAGGGATATTCAGTTGCCACAGCAGGATAGCTGGCAGATTCGCATTGACGCGTTGATCTCGGATTTTGAGCGAGTCCGCCTTGAGACCACGCTGAAATTGACTGAATAATTTTACAGTTACTATTGCTGCCCAGATCATGGGTTATTTGTCGTGCTTTCCCAGCGGCCACGCCACGATGTGTGGCCTTAACATATTTAACGCTTGCTGTCTTAATGATTCGGGCGGTGCCATCAAAGAGCCTTAAGCCTTAAGCCTTTTGCTGGTTGCTTGAACGCCGGTTACAAGGACGGGGCTTGATAGAGTTGGCGCTGCAGTCTGCCGATACTGGAAGAGCGGAAAGCCATGGAGAATAAGAACGGAATTCTTCTCACTTGAATTCTTGGCATCATCCACTTACCCCAAGATTCATTTCGATGCCGGGCCGCTTCCGATATCCATTACATTGATTGTGTATAGACCGCTTGCTACGGTTTTGATAAGGAGACGATTATGCCACTACATAGCACGCGAAACTCAGACAAACCTGCTAATCCGCCTGCACAGCGGCCCGCAGAGAAACCACCTCCCAAACCGGAGATTGATTCAGACGTACATCCGCAGCGTCGCCCCGGCGACCCCCATTGCCAAACGAGTCAGACAACATTCCGGGCGATGAAAACGACCCAACTCTGGTTTAGACCGGTGACCTTTACAAAAACCTGCGACGCGCACCGTCAGCAGGTTTTTTTGTCTGTTCGCCCGGTGTTTCTGCAGGGGGTCATGAATTTGTCATCTACGGTTAATGCCAAGGTCATACAAGCTACCTAAGATGCTGCCTATTGCGACAATGCGTCGTCCAGCTAATTGGGAGAGCACGAATGAACTCAGTAATCCGTGTCGAGGGTTTAAATAAAAGCTTTTCCGGGAAACAAGTCTTGTTTGACCTGGGACTAACCGTAAAAGCCGGAGAAATGGTTGCCCTTATTGGGGCATCAGGGTCGGGAAAATCCACCTTGCTGCGTCATCTGGCGGGTTTGGCCTGCAGTGACAAGAGTAATTCCAGCTCTATTCAGATTCTGGGCCAGTCTGTTCAGCAGGCGGGCAGCCTTAATAATCAGGTACGTCGTCTGCGTGCTGACATTGGCTATATCTTCCAGCAATTTAATCTTGTTGGGCGCCTCAGTGTGCTCACTAATGTTTTGTTGGGCCATCTGGGCCGTATGCCGCGCTGGCGTGGTTCGCTGGGCTTATTCAGTGCAGAAGAGATAGAACGGGCCATGGCCGCTCTTGAACGGGTCGGGCTGGTCGAATATGCGCATCGGCGTGCCTCTACCTTGTCGGGCGGGCAGCAGCAACGAGTCGCCATAGCGCGAGCGCTCAGTCAGCAGGCTGAAGTGATATTGGCTGATGAGCCCATTGCTTCGCTGGATCCTGAGTCGGCACGCAAGGTTATGGATATCCTGGCCGACATCAATCAAAGCGACGGAAAGACGGTGGTGGTCACCTTGCACCAAGTGGACTACGCCGTGCGTTACTGCAAGCGGGTGGTTGCCCTGAAGGGTGGTCATATTCATTTTGATGGCTCAGTGCAGGCTCTGAACAGCCCTTTCTTAAGCGAGCTTTACAGCGGCGATCTTGATATGTCGCTTGTTCTTTCTGATAAAGAATCGCATCAGAATGCTACACGCCTGGCGTGCCCGATCGCTGCCTGAGCATCGGCAAGTTAGGTCCTCTTTTTAAAACCAACTTGTCTAGACAAGTTGAAACTAAATTACCGGAGTATGGATATGTTCATCAGCATACGTAAAACCCTGTTGGCTTCTGTGGTAGTCAGTTCGGCAGTGTTCGGAGCAGCGACAGCTTCGGAATTGGAAGAGCTCAATTTCGGCATCATCTCTACCGAGTCCTCACAGAATCTCAAGGCGCAGTGGGATCCATTCCTGGCCGAAATGGCCAGGCAAACAGGCATGAAAATCAACTCATTCTTTGCCCCGGACTACGCTGGAATCATCCAAGGCATGCGATTTAACAAGGTCGATGTGGCCTGGTATGGCAACAAGTCGGCGATGGAGGCGGTAGACCGTGCGGGTGGCGAGGTTTTTGCTCAAACCGTGGCGGCTGACGGAAACCCGGGGTACTGGAGTTTGCTGATAGCGCATAAAGACAGCCCGATCAACTCCGTCGAAGAGATGCTGGAGAACGCCAAGGACTTGACCTTCAGCAATGGTGATCCAAACTCTACCTCCGGCTATCTGGTGCCAGGCTACTACGTTTTTGCCAAGAACGATGTTCAGCCAAATCAGATCTTCAAACGTACCCTGAATGCCAGCCACGAGGTCAACGCGCTTAGCGTTGCCAATAAGCAGGCAGACATTGCAACGTTCAATACCGAAGGTATGGAGCGCTTGGAAGAGACGAATCCAGACAAGGCAGCACAACTTAAGGTTATCTGGAAGTCGCCTCTTATCCCCGCCGATCCTATTGTGTGGCGCAAAAACCTGCCAGAGGACGCTAAAAAGAAAATCAATGATTTTTTCACCACTTACGGCTCCGACGAAAAGGAACTGGCCGTTCTGGCCGGGCTGCAGTGGGGCAAATTCCGCGCCTCCAGCGACGATCAGCTCTTGCCTATACGTCAGCTTGAGCTGTTTAAGGAACGTAGCCAGGTTGCGGTAGACAGCACCATGAGTGAGGCAGAAAAACAGGCGCGCCTTCAGGAAATCGATGCCAGCCTCGAAAAATTGACGGTTCGCATGGATACGCTCGAAAAGAAGGTAGTTAGTACGCAATAAGCCGCGATTGCCCTTGCCTGGCAATTTTCGGGCAAGGGCCCAACTCATTCGGGAATTCTATACATGACAACGTTAGTAACTCATCCAGAGTCAAAGATGAAAGCCAGGCGCTCATGGTCTCAGTGGCTGGGATGGTGTGCGGTGGCAGTAATTCTGGCCTGGTCATGGGATGGTGCCGAGATGAATCCCGCCATGCTGTGGCGCGACGCAGATAATATGCGCGTGTTTCTGGCCGATTTCTTCCCGCCGGATTTCCGCTATTGGCGAATGTACCTGAGCGAGATTCTGGTGACCTTGCAGATTGCCGTCTGGGGAACCGTGCTGGCCATCGTCTGTTCGATTCCGCTGGGTGTTTTATGTTCAGAGAATATTGCTCCATGGTGGATATGCCAGCCGGTACGGCGCGTTATGGATGCGTTTCGCTCGATCAATGAAATGGTGTTTGCCATGTTGTTTGTCGTGGCGGTTGGGCTAGGGCCCTTTGCCGGCGTCATGGCGCTGTTTATTGGCACGACCGGGGTGCTGGCAAAACTGTTTGCCGAAGCTGTGGAGGCCATCGAGGTTGGACCCGTTGAAGGGGTGCGTGCGTCCGGCTCCAGTGCCCTGCAAGAAGTCATTTACGGAGTGATACCGCAGGTATTGCCCTTATGGATCTCCTATTCGCTATATCGGTTTGAGTCCAACGTGCGCTCTGCCACAGTGGTGGGAATGGTCGGAGCAGGGGGTATTGGAGTGATGCTCTGGGAAGCCATCCGCGGCTTTCAGCTCGCGCAGACTTGCGCCATTTTGATCATGATCATCGTGGTGGTCAGTGCAATAGACATCCTTTCGCAACGTTTGCGCAAACACTTTATTTAATACAAAGAGGGCGGAATCGCCTTTTATTTATATATGAACTTGTCTAGACAGCTCGAGCCGCGCTACATGGAAATTGCCCATATTTTGCGTAGCGAATTGAATGGTTTTTCGGTTGGTGACTATCTGCCGTCGGAAGCCCGCCTGGCCGAACGATTCGGAGTTAACCGCCACACATTGCGCCGTGCTGTTGACGAACTGGTGCGGGAAGGGCGAGTGCTGCGCCATAAGGGCCGCGGAACGTGCGTATTGGCGCAGCACATTGTCTATCCGGTGGATGCCAGCAGTGCCTATAGCAAGACGCTTACGAGCATGGGCTTTCGTTCCGAGGCTGTGTTGTTGGGCAGGCAACATCGTCTCGCTACCCCCGACGAGACGAGGGGGCTGGCGCTTGCCGATGACAGTCGTGTCATCGAAATCAAGACACTGCGCTTGCTTGATGATCAACCCATCAGCCTGATCACGCATTGCTTTTCAGATCGTTATGAGCAGGTCCTGCATGGCTACGAAGGCGGCTCACTTCGCCTGCATATGGAGAAAAACGAAATTCGCCTCAAGCGTGTCTCGACACTTATCGGGGCGCGAGTGCCCACGCCAGTTGAGGCGATTCAACTGCTTATGCCACGTCACGCACCTGTTTTGACGATACGTACTATATCCGCGGATCCCGCTGGCACGGCCGTGGAGCTTTCGCGTTCGGTCACTCGCGCAGACCGCTTTACTTATCACATTACTTCCGGAGAGCAACATGAACAATGATTCCGAGATCAGCGACGGCGGGATAACACCACGCCAACACTGGATGCGTGTGCTGGCGCGCGCGCAATCTCAACTGCTGGCCCATGATGCGCAGCTGCGTCAATCAGGACATCGCTTCATTCGACCATCTGAAATCGGCATGGCCATGGTGCGTGGCCGCATAGGTGCCAGCGGTGCACCTTTCAATCTTGGCGAAATGACGGTGACGCGCTGCGTCGTTCAGTTGAACGACGGCTGTACCGGACACAGCTATGTAGCAGGCCGAAGCAAAGCCCATGCAGAGCTTGCAGCATTGGCTGATGCGCATTTGCAAGGAAAGGAGCATGAACATTGGATGTCGGTGTTGATCACGCCGCTGGAGCAAGAGCAACAGGCAGCTGCCTTGATGCGCGCTGCTCGTTCAGGTGCGACCAAGGTGGATTTTGTGACGATGGTAAGGGGGATGACTGATGTCCGAAGCAACGCTTCTACCGGCATTTGACGATGCCGTGCGGTCTAGCCAGCGAGTCTTTCGTACGGCTTTGAAAGCCATCGCTGAGCCTGGCACGATGCATACCCTGGACGATAGTCTTAGCTTGAAAGGTATAGATCAGCTGGCTCCGGCGGGCTATGCACTGTGTCTTAGTCTGCTGGACAACGAGACCCCGGTATGGCTGGCACCCGGTCTTGATACCGCTGCCTTGCGCGCCAATCTGGCTTTTCATTGTGGCTGTCCATTCGTGACCCACCGCGAGCAGGCCGCCTTTGCTTTGCTGACTGTCAATGAGCTTGGCGATTTGTCCTGCTTTACTGCCGGCACTGACCGCGATCCGGACCAATCTTGCACCTTGCTGGTTCAACTGGACAGCCTGGAACAGGGCCACGCGACTTTCTGGCAAGGTCCGGGGATATTGAAGGAGCGAAACATGCACCTTCCGCTGACTGATGGCTTCTGGTCGCAACGTCATGCGCATCGTTTCCCTCAGGGACTGGATGTTTTTTACTACCGGAAATCGCCTGACAGCGCTTCCACGCAGCACACGTGTCCTGCACGCCGTGCCAAAAGAGGTGAACTAAATGTATGTTGCCGTGAAAGGTGGCGAAAAAGCCATCGATAATGCCCATGCGTTGCTTGCTAGTAAAAGACGAGGCGATACCTCGGTACCCGAGCTGAGTGTGGAGCAGATACGCCAGCAAATGTCCTTGGCTGTCGCCCGTGTAATGGGGGAAGGCTCCTTATTCGACGAAGAACTGGCGGCGCTGGCCATCAAGCAGTCAGCGGGTGATCTTGTTGAGGCCGTCTTCCTGCTGCGTGCCTATCGCACAACGCTGCCGCGCTTTGCGGCCAGTGTGCCCCTGCAGACCGAAAAAATGCAGATAGAGCGGCGCATATCTGCGACTTTCAAAGATTTACCGGGTGGCCAGCTATTGGGGCCCACCTTCGACTACACACATCGGTTGCTAGATTTTGCCTTGCTTGCCGAAGCTTCAGAAATTCCAGAACCGGCTATTCATAGCGAAGCCCAATCCCAGACGTGTCCGCGTGTCGTTGATATGCTGGCGCGTGAAGGTTTGTTAAGCCAGGAAGCCGACACCGGAGAGCCCGTGCCGGATATTACCCGCGAACCTCTGGACTTCCCTTCCAATCGTGCCCAGCGCCTGCAGGTTCTTGCTCGGGGCGACGAAGGCTTTCTACTGGCTCTGGGGTATTCCACCCAACGGGGCTACGGTCGGAATCACCCCTTTGCCGGCGAAATTCGCATAGGCGAGATAGAGGTGTGGGTAGAACCTGAAGAGCTTGATTTTGCGGTGCCGCTGGGCGATATCGAGGTTACGGAATGCGAGATGATCAACCAGTTTGCAGGCAGCAAAGAGACACCTCCCCAGTTTACGCGTGGCTATGGGCTGGCTTTTGGCAACGCGGAACGTAAGGCCATGGGCATGGCCCTGGTCGATCGGGCTCTTCGTGCCTCCGAGTACCAGGAAGACATTCAATCACCGGCCCAGCAAGAAGAGTTTGTGCTGATGCATTGCGATAACGTCGAGGCCGCCGGCTTTGTGTCGCATCTGAAATTGCCGCACTACGTCGATTTTCAGTCGGAGCTGGACCTTATCCGCAAACTGCGCCGCGACCACGCCGAGAAGGCGCAGGCTACACACGAGGACACACACTCATGATATCCACGACACCAGATGCCGACATACAGCCTGGCTATAACTTTGCCTATCTGGATGAACAAACCAAGCGTAGTTTGCGCAGGGGACTGCTCAAGGCAGTCGCCATACCTGGATATCAGGTTCCCTTTGGTGGCCGCGAAATGCCCTTACCGTATGGGTGGGGGACGGGGGGCATGCAGATAACGGCAGCGATCCTGGGCTATGACGATGTACTGAAAGTGATAGACCAAGGCGCCGATGACACCACCAATGCCATTTCCATACGCCGTTTTTTTACCCGTACTGCGGGCATTCAAACCACCGAGCGGACTGACAGCGCCACGGTGATTCAAACGCGTCACCGGATACCGGAAACCTCGCTGTGCGAGGGGCAGGTTCTGGTGTATCAGGTGCCTATTCCGGAGCCACTGCGTTTTATTGAACCTTCTGATTCCGAGACCAAAGCCATGCATGCCCTGAATGACTATGGCGTCATGCACGTCAAACTGTACGAGGATATTGCCACGTATGGCCATATTGCCACGGCGTATGCCTATCCGGTGATGGTCGATGACCGTTATGTCATGGATCCATCTCCTATTCCTAAATTTGATAATCCCAAGCTGAACATGAGCCCTGCACTGATGTTGTTCGGCGCAGGCCGGGAGAAGCGTCTTTATGCTGTCCCGCCTTACACGGAAGTGGAAAGCCTGGATTTCGAAGACCATCCATTTGAAATCCCAACCTGGGAACAGAACTGCGCGTTCTGCGGCAGTGCCGATTCATATCTGGACGAACTTATCGTGGACGACGAAGGTACCCGTGAATTTATTTGTTCCGATACGGATTACTGCTCCCAGCGCTGCGCCTCACAGGAGTTAAAACGATGAGCCCATTGTTATCATCGCGAGGCTTGACGATGCTTTACGGCCCCGAGAAGGGTTGCCAGGACGTCTCCTTCGATCTTTATCCTGGTGAAGTGCTGGGTATCGTGGGGGAGTCCGGCTCAGGGAAGTCCACGCTGCTCAGCGTTTTGGCGGGTCGTATGCCTCCGGATTCCGGCTCGGTGCTCTACCGTGGCAAAGAAGATAATGCCATCGATCTTTACCAGGCCAGCGAAGCCCAGCGGCGTACATTGCTGCGTACCGAATGGGGTTTCGTTGAGCAGAATCCGCGGGATGGTCTGCGCATGGGTGTGTCGGCCGGCGCGAATATCGGCGAACGGCTTATGGCTCAGGGCATGCGTCATTATGGGCAACTGCGCCAGGCTGGGCTGGAGTGGCTTGAACAAGTGGAAATTGATCCGCAGCGTATTGATGATTTGCCTCGCACCTTTTCGGGCGGCATGCAGCAGCGATTGCAAATAGCGCGCAATCTGGTGTCACAGCCACGGCTTATATTCATGGACGAGCCCACGGGCGGGCTGGATGTGTCGGTACAGGCTAACTTGCTTGATCTGTTACGTGGTCTGGTTCGCGAACTGCAGCTTGCTGTGGTCATTGTGACGCACGACTTAGCGGTCGCCCGATTGCTGGCTGACCGGCTCTTGGTCATGCGCAACTCCCGGGTCGTGGAATGCGGACTGACAGATCAAATCCTTGATGATCCACAGCATGCCTATAGCCAATTGCTGGTTTCCTCCGTCCTACAGCCTTGAGGTGACACGATGAATTCAATTATGGAAGTCCGGGATCTAGCCAAAACCTTCACCATGCATCAGCAGCAAGGGGCGGTACTTAATGTACTGCGGGATTTAAGCTTTGACATTGTGCCTGGCGAGTGTCTGGTATTGCATGGATGCTCGGGAGCAGGGAAATCTACCTTATTGCGTACGCTCTATGGCAATTATCTGCCGGCCTCGGGCAGTATACGAATCCGTCACGATGGCCAGATCATTGAGATGGCAGGGGCGGAGCCGCGGCAAGTTCTGGATATACGTCGGCGCACCATGGGTTACGTAAGTCAGTTTTTGCGGGTGATTCCGCGCGTCAGTTGCCTGAACGTGGTCATGGAGCCGGCATTGCAGCGTGGTGTGGCTCGTGAGTACGCACACGAGCGCGCCCAAGAACTATTGCAGCGCCTGGGGATTCCGGAACGCTTGTGGCTTTTGGCGCCTGGTACGTTTTCAGGTGGTGAGCAACAGCGGGTAAACATTGCACGCAGTTTTATGGTCTCTTGGCCGCTGCTGTTGCTTGATGAACCTACAGCCTCGCTGGATGATGCGAATAGTGCGGTGGTGCTGGAGCTGGTTGCAGAAGCAAAAGCAGAAGGGACAGCCTTGCTGGCAATCTCTCATGATCAAACAACTCGAGATGCGATGGCTGATCGCTATCTGGATATGACACCTAAGGAGCTGGCAAATGCCTGCTGAACAAATATTCACGAATGCCCGGGTTGTGACCGGTACAGAGGTTTTTTCGGGCACTGTGGCGGTGCGCGATGGATACATACACGATGTAAGTCAGGGCAAGAGTCAGCTTGCACAGGCTCAGGATCTGGACGGCGATTATCTGTTGCCGGGGCTGGTCGAGCTGCATACTGATAATCTGGAAAAGTATATGAATCCCAGACCGGGGGTGGACTGGCCGTCTGAGTCTGCGGTACTGGCACACGATGCGCAAGTCGTCTCGGCGGGGATCACGACAGTGTTCGACGCCTTGTCCATCGGTGACGTCAACCCTAAAGGCGAGCGGCTGCGGCAGTTGCCTGTGATGCTGGAAGCCATAACGCAAGCGGAGTCGCAGGGGCACACACGAGCAGAGCACCGTCTGCACCTGCGCTGCGAGTTAAGTCATGAAAAGACCTTGGATTTGTTCAGGGAGCTTGTTGAAAGTCCGCTGGTGCAGCTAGTTTCGGTCATGGATCATTCACCAGGACAGCGGCAGTTTGTGCGCATCGAAAAGTACCGTGAATACTTCCAGGGCAAGTATCACTTAAGTGATGCTGAAATGAATGAGTTCATCGTTAAGCAGTTAGAAAACGCAGAGCTGTATAGCGATAACTACCGCCGCTCTATCGTCGATGAATGTCATCAGCGTTCGTTGTCGGTGGCAAGCCATGACGATGCCACAATCGAACATGCGCAAGAGTCTGCAGATTACGGTATGAGCATTGCCGAGTTCCCCACGACGATCGAAGCAGGCACCTTAAGCCACGAGCTTGGATTGAAAGTGCTGATGGGGGCTCCCAATATTGTTCGCGGGGGTCCCATTCTGGCAATGTTGCCGCAGCCGATCTTGCCAGCCTGGGCGTGCTTGATATTTTATCCAGCGATTATTATCCGGCCAGCCTTTTGCAGGCAGCCCGCATATTGGTAGACCAGGACGAGGGCTACGACCTGCCCAAGGCCGTGGCTACCGTCAGCCTGGCCCCGGCTCAGGCCGCCGGGCTGCATGACCGTGGAGAGATTCGCGAAGGGTTGCGCGCTGATCTCGTGCGTGTGCGATCCTATAAAAAGCAATTTGTGGTTAATCAGGTTTGGCGTACCGGGCAGCGAGTCTTTTAATGGCCGGCCGTCTAATTTATCTGATGGGGCCTTCCGGGGGCGGCAAAGACACAATCTTGCAAGGCGTCGCTACCCTGTTAGGAAAAACAGCCCACCTTGCGCCGCGTATAGTGACACGTCCGGTGCCCGATTCAGAGGCGAATGCCGTCTCTGTCTCGGCTGCCGAATTCGGGCAGATGGAGTCTTCAGGCGCGTTGGCGATGGCCTGGCTTGCCAATGGTCATGCCTACGGTATCAGCGTCAACATCGACGATATACTGAACAGCGGGCGGGATGTGCTGGTGAACGGATCCAGACAATATCTGCCGCAAGCATGCAAGCTATATCCGCTGTTGGTACCGGTATTGCTTGATGTGCCAGTGCAATTGCTGCAGGAGCGCCTGCAGCAAAGGGGGCGTGAGAGCCTGCAGCAGATCCAGCAGCGGCTTGAGCGCAATGCGCGCTTTACCACCATGGATGAGCTAAGCATGCAAGGTACTATTATCCGTATCGACAATTCGGGCACGATTGAAAATGCGGTACATGCGCTGCACGCAAGCCTGATCGGGCACACTGGTACCCAATACCGACACGGGCTTTCATCATGCGTTTGACCTTGCTGGGCACAGGCAACGCAGCACAGGTTCCAGTGTACAACTGTGATTGCCTCGCCTGTATTCGGGCGCAAACAGACCTTCGCTATCAGCGTGGTCCATGTTCTGCATTACTTGAGTTTGATGATTCCCGCTGGCTGATTGATTCCGGTCTTACCGACCTTAGCCAGCGGTTTTCGCCCGGAAGCCTAAAGGGCATCCTGCAAACGCATTACCACGCTGACCACGCACAAGGTTTGCTGCACCTGCGGTGGGGGCAAGGGATTCGTATCCCTGTGCTCGGTCCACCTGATCCGGACGGGTTCGCAGATTTATACAAGCACCCCGGTATTCTGGATTTCTCAAGAACACTTAAGGTTTTTGAGATCATTAATCTTGACGGACTGCAGCTGACCCCTGTGCCGCTAATTCATTCGAAGCTGACTTATGGCTATGTGTTCGCTAAAGAAGGAAAACGCTTTGCCTATCTGACGGATACGGTAGGCCTGCCAACGGACACCGAGGATTACCTGAAGGCCGAAACTATAGACGTACTGGTACTGGACTGTTCGTTTCCCCCAAATGAGAAAATCTCTCGCAACCATAATGACTTCACCATGGCCATGAAGGTAGTGGAGACTTTGAACCCACGTCTGGCCGTTCTGACACACATAGGCCACGAGCTGGATGTCTGGTTGATGACCGAAGGTGTAAAGCTGCCTGCAGATGTGGTTATTGGCAGGGAAGGGATGTGCTTTTCCAGTTGATTTTTTGTAGAGCGTTGTAAACAGGCTATGCTCAACATTGGAATGAGAATCATTGTTATTATGCTGGTTTATTTCATCGGGCTCAGCCTCCACTCATCATGTCACGTCCACCTGTTCCCAAGAATGGCTGGCTCGCTCATTACAGCGAGCTAGTCGCGGCGTGGACGCGATGGGGAGCTAATCGCGAAGATGCCGAGGACGCTACGCACGATGCAATTGTCCGCGTCCTGGAAAAAGAGGTGGGCTCCCTGGTTAATTCGCGAGCTTATCTGCATCGCAGCGTACATAACCGACTGATCGACGGGCATCGGCAATCCAGGGTCCTTGACGTGGTTTCTTTTGACGAGCTGGATGAGGCCGAGCATCCGGTGCTGACCGATCCCGATGCCCAGGCTCGAACCGAGGAACTGTTGGCCTCCTTGAAGATTGCTTTGACCGACTTGCCGCTTAAGTGCCGTCAGGTATTCTTGTGGCATCGGCTGGAAGGCTACTCTCAAAAAGAAATCGCTGAGAAGCTGGGTATTTCCGTTAATATGGTCGAAAAATATATGATTCGCGCGATCAGGCACCTTCGGAAACAGTTACAAAATCATGCGCCACATTGAGTCAGGGTTTTTACCTTCTCATACGTCTTACTTAATGAAGGGGTAGAAAATCATAACGATGGCAACCCATCGGACTCCTGCTCGCTATGAACACTCAAAAGCCGAACCTACCAAACGATCCCCTGCCGCCGCAGCCTACTGGTTTGCGCGCGTCCATTCCGGTAACTTCACCGTGGCAGAACGTGAGCGCTTCCAGCAATGGCGCCGCGCCAATCCTAACAACGAGCAAGAATACCGGGCATTGGATGAGATCTGGCAAGCGACCAGCATGTTGCCCAAAGACGAGCTGCGTGAACTGCTGGAGGCACCGAACTCACCGGCAGAGCAAGGCTGGATGACCCGACGGCGCTTGATGATCGGCGCTGCTTCAGTCTCTACTGCGGCGATCATAGGAGCCGTGTTTCTTCGTGGACACGATCTATATCCTGCTTCCCATGTATTGCGTTATGTCACTGCCCACGGTGAGCAGCGCAAGGAAGTGCTGCCAGATGGGTCTGTAGTAGAAATGAACGTTTCCAGCGAACTGATTGTGAGCTACTACGCTAGCCGCCGTGTTGTCGAACTTATCAGGGGTGAAGCTTCCTTTGAGGTCGTTGCCAATTCCGAGCAGGTATTCACCGTGGTGGCGGATAACGTGGATGTCAGGGTCACGGGCACGGTGTTTAACGTAAGGCGTAATCAAGACCATGTATCGGTTGCTGTTCAAAGCGGCTCCGTTGAGGTGTCTTCCGGCCGGTGGTGGAATCGTGAAACAGCCGTGCTGACTGCAGGCATGACGACTCATGCATGGCCGGACACCCCTTTGTCTGTGGACGCAGTCAATGTCGCGGCGCTAACGGCATGGCGTCAAGGCAAGGTGGTATTCAGGGACGAACTCCTTGAAGACGTAGTGCAGGAAATGAATCGCTACCTGCGTGAGCCCATCTATCTGACGGACAGCCGGCTTAAACACCTGCGCATGGCAGGCGTGTTTAGCATTCAGGATGCCGAGGGCTTTTTACAGGCGTTGCAGACCCATCTTCCCGTTGTTGTTGTACACCGTCCGGATGGCGGCGTGAACCTGGCTCTGTTGCGCTAAACGTCAGTACAGCTTTCTGATGTAGTCTTTTTATCACCTGGGTACGCTTATTGCACGCTCCCCGGTGCGGAGGCGGCTTTTGATTAGACGAACAATCCAGAATAAGAATCGTTGTTGTTACAATTTAGATTCGGTTTTTGTTCAGGGTTTTCCGGAGCTCGTCCGTCTTACCTCATGAAGGGGTGTTTTTTGTGCTGTGTGCCACCCCTTTGGGATCCTTTGGCCAAAGGGGTGGAGCATTGCGCTCGTAAGAAATACGTAACAGGAAACTTCTCGTGATTGACAGGACCCCTCCTACTGCCCGCAAGACGGGCGTTAAAAATAATTCGGCTGCGGCCTTCTCCACAACGTTGAGTCGTCTGGCCGTTGCTGGCTCCCTGGCTTTGATCAGTGTATCGCCGTCGGTATACGCTCAGCAGAGTGCTGTGCAGATCAACATTCAACAGCAGTCTCTAAGCGAGGCACTGTTGCAACTGGGGCAGCAGACGCCTTTGCAATTTATCTACACTTCAGATTTGGTACAGGGGTATTCCGTGAGGCCGATCAGCGGCCAGATGGCCCCCGAGGAAGCTCTGCGTCGTTTGCTTGCGGGGACGGAGATCGAATACTCGCGTGAGGGAAATACAGTCAATCTGCGGCGTTCTGTGAACACGGCACAGTTAGCGCCCGTGACTGTAACCGGCACCATTGCCGAAGGTGAACTTCCCGTGCCGTACGCTGGTGGCCAGGTGGCGAGCGGCGGCGGGCTGGGGGTGCTAGGCTCTCAAGATGTGATGGATACCCCGTTCAGTACCACCAACTACACGTCGCAAATGCTTGAGGACCAGCAGGCCCGTACCCTGGCCGACGTAGTCGTCAACGAATCGTCGGTACGCATGATGACCTCTACAGGCAGTTTTAGTGAAGACTTCCAGATTCGCGGTTTCAATGTCACCAGTGGTGATGTTGGTCTGAACGGCCTGTATGGCCTGACCTCGTCTCACCGCATGCCAGCTGCGCTCATGGAGCGTGTCGAAGTCCTTAAAGGGCCTGGCACGCTGATGTATGGCATCAGCCCTAACGGCAGCATCGGGGGCAACATTAATATTGTGACCAAGCGGGCCGGCGATGAGCCTTTGACCCGTCTGACCACGACCTACGAAAGCAAAGCGGTGCTGGGCGCTCATCTGGACATGGGACGCCGCTTCGGTACAGACAACCAATGGGGCATCCGTTTCAACGGCGTATATCGCAATGGTAAAACCAGCCTGGACAATGGCCGACAGAAACTTGGCCTGGGCGCGCTGGCGCTGGATTATCGCTCGCCCACGCTGCGATGGTCACTGGATACCTATGCGCAGCGCGAGAACGTCGACAGCTTCCGCTCACAGAACGGATTCCGTCCAGGTGTCTCGAATATTCCTGCGCCTCCATCCGGGCACCGCGCTATATACTCCGGCGCTGACCTGACCTCACGCGACGCGACGGTGGCCTCACGCCTGGAATACGATGTTTCCGACCGTCTCATGGTTTATGGTGCGGCGGGCTATCGTTACGGTGCCAGTGAGCAGGATTTTCCCTCGGCTCGGACCACCAATGCCGTCGATGCGCAGGGCAACTTCCGGGCTCTCAATGCTTGGTATGACGCCTATTCGCGTAACAAGACCGGCGAAATCGGTGCGCGCATGAACTTCGACACGCTCGGAGTCAAGCACGTGGTGAGCCTGTCGGGCTCGATACTGAAGTCGGAGGCAGGTAGTTTTTTCTTGTCGGCGCCAGTGAGCCAGACCATTGATTCCAACATTTATAATCCGGTACCGTTGATTCCGATGACGGGTGAGCGTCACTCGCCGACTAAAGCCTCAGAGACCACACTTTCCAGCTTCTCGCTGACCGACACGCTCTCATTTGCTGACGGCAGGATCCTGATTACCGGCGGCCTGCGCCAGCAGCGCGTGAAGTCGGAGAACTTCAACGCAGCAGGCGGGGTCACTTCCTCCTACGACGAAGACGCTATCTCGCCATTGGCTGGGATCGTTGTGCGGCCATTTGAGAACGTCTCGGTTTATGGTAACTTTACGTCGGGCCTGACTCGTGGCGGTACGGCTCCTGTCGATGCCGCCAACGCCGGAGAGGTGTTCGCACCCTACAAGTCCAAGCAGTACGAGGCTGGTGTGAAAGTGGACTGGGACCGTGTCATCACCACGGTTTCCGTATTTCAGATAGACCGGCCCAACTCGATGACTGATCCGGTTAGCAACATTTATAGTTTCGATGGAGAACAGCGCAACCGCGGACTTGAACTGTCCGCCGTTGGAGAAGTTATGTCCGGACTGCGTCTTATGGCCAGCGCCACCTTCTATGACGCAAAGCTGCAGCAAACTGCTGGTAGCGTGAACCAGGGAAACAAAGCCCATGGCGTGCCCAAGCGCACCTTTAATCTGGGTGCCGACTGGGACGTACCCTGGGTACAAGGTCTGAGCGTGAACGCGCGTGCCATTCACACCGCTGCAACGCCTTACGATGCCGAGAACACCTTGACGTTGCCATCGTGGACCCGTTACGACATGGGCGCGCGCTACCGCACGAAAGTCCATGGCCATCCGGTTACTTTACGGGCCACGGTAGAAAATGTGACCAACGAGAACTACTGGCTGTCTAGCAGTACGCTGCTGACGGTGGGTACTGTCGCGGCACCACGAACTGTTCTGTTGTCGGCAGAGATTGAGTTTTAGAACCAATGGTTATAAAAAGAGCCATTCGTTTATGGTTTCAGGATATCCAGATCTCTCGCTTATAAGAGGGGACGCGTAAGCTACTCTATATCAGGGGCACACCGCTAGTCTGATGGCAGCAGGCGGTGTGACAAATTAAAGCGCCGCGTACAGCAATGGCCACGCTGGTAGGAGTACGACTATTTGCCAGCTACAATAGTTCGCATGAACGAAGCTTTCACATCAAAGTTGGCCGTGAACGAGGACGAGGTGGTTTTCACGGCCATTCGCTCGCAGGGCGCTGGAGGGCAAAATGTAAATAAGGTATCCAGTGCTGTACATTTACGCTTTGACATTGCGGCGTCTTCCTTGCCAGAGCCGGTAAAGGCGCGATTGCTTGCGCTGCGAGATCATCGCATCACCGGCGCGGGTGAAATCGTGATTAAGGCCCAAAACAGCCGCCGGCAAGAGCAAAACAAAATAGACGCGCTGGCGCGTCTTCAAAGTCTGATTGACAGTGTCGCCAGCGTTCCAAAAGCACGCCGGCCGACTCGTCCTACGCTGGGTTCAAAGCGGCGCAGGCTGGAACAAAAAACAGCACGCGCACAGATCAAGCAATTTCGATCGCGCATCAAGCACCCCTGACTTCTAAACACAATCGGGTCTAATAGGGGGTGTCCTGGCACCGGGATGTGCTGGATTGTTTATGTAAACGTACATCAAAAGGAGAATGCAGTATGAGCAAGGACAGCTACATACCGCCCCAGGTCTGGGCCTGGGATAAAGATAATGGTGGCAAGTTTGCCAACATCAATCGGCCGATCGCTGGTGCGACCCATGACCGGGAATTGCCCCGGGGCAAGCACCCGCTGCAGTTGTACTCCCTGGCTACGCCTAATGGCGTCAAGGTCACCATTTTGCTCGAGGAGCTGCTGGCACTGGGAATCGCTGAGGCCGAATACGATGCCTGGTTGATCAGCATCAACGAGGGTGAGCAATTTGGCAGCGGTTTTGTCGAACTCAACCCTAACTCCAAGATTCCGGCCCTGTTGGATACCAGCGTCATTCCTCCGTTACGGTTGTTTGAATCGGGCTCCATTCTGCTGTACCTGGCTGAAAAGTTTGGCGCTTTTATCCCTAAAGATGTTCGTGGCAGAACAGAATGTCTAAATTGGCTATTCTGGCAGGTCGGTAGTGCACCTTTGCTAGGTGGCGGTTTCGGTCACTTTTATGCCTACGCCCCCGAGAAATTTGAATACCCGATCAACCGCTACACCATGGAAACCAAACGTCAGTTGGATGTGCTCAATCGACAGTTGGCAGGACACCGCTATGTGGCGGGAGACGAGTACAGCATCGCCGACATGGCCATCTGGCCCTGGTACGGCGGAGTCGCGACGAATCAGGTGTACGAGGCGGCGGAGTTTCTTGAGGCTCACACCTACACGCACGTATTACGCTGGGCTGAAGAGATAGGACAACGTCCTGCAGTACAGCGTGGCCGTAAGGTAAATCGCAGTTGGGGCGAGCAGGACGAGCAGGTGCCGGAACGGCACTCAGCCAGTGATCTTGACTGATATCAAAGAGTCGCTTCGGCACTTCCCGTCACGGGATCGATCAGTAAGGTCATGATCTCTGTAATGGCTTGATTGAGTGAGGGCAAAGGTGTGCCATCACGTGCCTGAATCGTAATGCCGAACATAAAGCTATCGAACAGGCCTGCTAATGCCGCAATATCCCTGGTAGCAGGAAGCTCTCCGCACTTACGTGCCCTGTCTAGGCAGGCGCGAATCCCTGAGCGGGCGCGCTCACGCTCTTTGGCCAGCAAGGCCTGGATATGCGCACTTTCTGGTGAGCAGGCGCTGGCGCCCAGTACCAGAAGACAACCTTGCGGATATGCGCTATTTGTTTGCATCTTGGCCGTCTGTCGAAGAGCCAGCTCAAGGGCTCGCCTGGGGGAGAGCGAAGTATCCCACAGGGGGCGATAGCCTGACCGTGACAGGCGACATAGCGCTCCACTACTTCTCTGAACAGCGCTTCCTTTGAAGCGAAAGCGGCATAAAAACTGGCAGCTGAAATGCCGCCTATGCTCTCACGCAGTTGCGCGAGGCTTGTTGATTCGTAGCCATGCTCCCAAAAAGAAGCATGGCTTTGTTTACGGCTTCGTCTCGGTCGAAGTTGCGCGGCCTGCCCATCTGTGCCATACCAATTTCCCCAACATAAAAATATACCAGTCAGTCTATATGCTATTAAACGTGAGTATTCTGTCTGCGGTTTACATGGAATTTTGACGCTAATATGCTCTGATTAGCCTGACTTACTTATATACTATTCAATCCATATGTATTTGACAACATCAGATAACTTGATTAGTCTTTGTTTTGGATCAATCGATCCATAAGTTGTGATGACGGCGTCATCCATTGCAGAGGACAGCCGCATTTAAATGCTTATCTTCTAAATTTTTGATGGATTTCGTACCAATGAAAGATCTTTTCACAGACTACAATTTGTCAGGGCTGCAACTAAGCAATCGTATCGTCATGGCCCCCATGACCCGGTCTCGCGCCGTAGACACCATTCCTAACGATGAAACGGCGCTGTATTATGGGCAGCGCGCGAGTGCCGGGCTAATTGTTAGCGAAGGCTCCCAGGTGTCTTCCCAGGGGGTTGGCTATTTGTTCACTCCCGGTATTCATACGGATGAACAGGCCGCAGGCTGGAGAAAGGTAACGCAGGCCGTGCACGAAGAAGACGGAAAAATTTTCAGCCAGCTTTGGCACGTCGGCCGTCTCTCTCATACCTCCCTGCATGAAAATGGAGCATCGCCTGTGGGGCCTACGTCCAAAACAGCCGAGAATACGACCTCATTCGCTTACGACGAAAAGGGTAAGCCTGGGCCTGTGCAAACCAGCGAACCACGCCCACTGTTGACCGACGAGATCAAGAGCATTGTTCAGGATTTTGCCAAGGCTGCGGCAAAAGCTATCGACGCTGGTTTTGACGGGGTCGAAATCCACGGGGCCAATGGTTACCTGATTGAGCAATTCATCAATGCAGGCGTCAATACTCGGGATGATCAATACGGAGGGACGATCGAAGGCCGTCTACGTCTGGCGCTAGAGGTAGTGGACGCCGTGATTGCCCAGGTAGGCCGTGAGCGGGTCGGGATTCGGATTTCACCGTTCAATCGTATTTTCGACATGCCTGCCTTTGATGGCGAGCAAGAGACCTGGATCAAGCTTGCGCGTGAACTCTCTACCCGGAATCTGGCGTACGTCCATATTAGTAACCGTGATGCGCTGATTGCAAACGAGGACGGAAAGGCATTTCTGAAGCAATTCAGGGAAAGCTATGCCGGAACCTTGATTTTGGCTGGTTTGTACACGAAAGAAGAGGGGAGCGGGATATCCGCGAAGGCCTGACTGACCTGGTCGCATTTGGCCGTCCCTTTATTTCCAACCCTGATCTGGTCGAGCGCATGAAAAACGGTTGGCCTTTGACTAAGCCTGATCAGAATACCTTTTATGGGGGAGATCAGATGGGATATACCGACTATCCGGTGTATGAGGCTTCAGTAGCCCGGCTGCCATAATGCGCACCGCACTGAGTTTTTAAGGTGTTTAGAATTTATGATTGTTATCAGACCCATGGTCGCCGCTGATATTGAGGCTATATTGGCCATTCAGGCCGATGCTTACTTCGGGGAGGAGCAGGAAGAGGAAACGGTGATTTCTGTCCGTTTGGATACGGCGCCAGACACCGCCTGGGTGGCGCAAGCAGGGCAAGGCTTGCAGGCTTACCTGGTCACTTATCCTTCACGGCTGGGCGCGCTTACCGCATTAGGGGAAAATTTTCAGTGCGCTGCTGATCCAGACTGTCTGTATTTGCATGACTTGGCGGTGCTTAGCGCGGCTAAAGGTACAGGAATGGGGCTGGCCCTGATTAATAAAGCAATTCGTTATGCCGAAGATCAGGGCTACCCATTTTCCGCACTGATTTCAGTACAAAATTCGGTTGGTTTTTGGCAGCGGCAAGGCTATAGCGTGGTAGAGAAACTATCGCCGCAACAGCAGGCCAGACTGGCAACCTATACCGGCCCGGCTTATTACATGAGCAAGAGGCTGAACGGGGCCGGCTAAAAGGCGGTTTTTTTCCAGAGATTACTCATTAAGTTGAGCCATGCCTATCAGCAGAAAATGCCACTTTTTTTGAGCCTCAAGCTGGTTTTGTCGGTTTGCCAGTGCCTGACTAATCGATGTATAGGCTGTGCTGCCCAAGGCTAGACGCAAGGGCGGGTTCACGGCATCTGCTGCTGCAATCATGGCATCGACTGTTCTGCCTGCATCGCCCCTAATGGCAAAGGCACCCGACGCTATCGCTCGTCGTAGTTCGCCAGCCGAGGTGTCTTCATAGCAGCTCATAGGCTGTGCGCGATCCAGTCCTTCGACGAAATTGGTACCGGTTGGCCCGGGTTCGACAATCAGAAAGTCTATGCCGAACGGCGCAACCTCTTGGGCGACCGACTCGATAAAGCCTTCAATCCCCCATTTGGTGGCATGGTAGAGGCTGAAGTTCGGATAGGCGATTTGTCCGCCTTCTGACGAAAGCTGAACGATACGACCGCCATTTTGGGCACGCAAGTGAGGCAAGAACGCACGAATGAGCTGAATGGAACCCATCAGGTTCGTGGCAATCTGCCGCTCGATCTGGGCGTCGCTTGCTTCTTCGGCCGCTCCAAAGAGTGCGTATCCCGCGTTGCTGACTACGACGTCGATGGGGCCTGCACGCTGGAAAGCCTCCGCCACCACAGATCTGATGGCCTGGGGCTCAGTGACATCAAGAGTGAAGATATGCAGCTGATCGCCGTATTGTTTTGCCAGACTCGTCAGAGCCTCAGGCTGGCGCAGCGTTGCAACCACGAGATCACCGCGTGCCAGTAAGCGTTCAGTGAGAAGGCGGCCCAGGCCGCTTGAGGTCCCGGTAATAAACCATGTCTTAGTCATAGTGTGAATCCCAAAAGAGAAGATGAACGACTAATAGGATGTTATGGGATTATCATTGTTATTAGAATGACCAATAAATAGCATGAGTAGGTGAAATGAAATCATCAATAGGCTCTCCATCACTGAAGGACCTGAATGCCTTTATGGCCGTGGCGGAGCACCGCAGTTTTCGCCGCGCCGCTGAGTTGTTGGGCGTAACGCGTTCGTCGCTCAGCCATACTGTACGAGGTCTTGAAGATAGACTAGGAGCCCGTCTATTGCACCGGACCACACGCAGCGTAGCGCTGACCGAAGTGGGGGAACAATTTCTTGCTCGCCTTGACCCCTTACTGAGCGATTTGGGCCAACTTCTTGAGGACGTCGCGGGAGCGCAAGGGCGGCCGACAGGGACGTTGAAGATCAATGGTAGCGATGCCGCTATCAGATTGCTGCTTGAGACGTTGGTGCCGACGTTTCTGACACGCTATCCTGGCGTAGAACTTGATCTCGTAGCGCAAGGGCAGCTAGTGGACATCGTTGAGCAGGGCTTTGATGCGGGTGTGAGGCTGGGGGAAGCGGTGCCCAAGGACATGGTGGCAATTCGCCTCGGTCCTGATATGCGTTTCCTGGCAGTCGTGTCCCCGGGCTACCTGGCTGCTCACCCGACGCCCAAAACGCCCGACGAGCTTGTCGCGCACCAGTGCATCCGACAACGTCTTCCCAGCGGTAAACGTTATCGATGGGAATTCCGTAAACGGGAGCAGGAGCTGGCGCTTGATGTGCCGGGAGGATTGACGCTGGACAACAGCCAGCTGATGGTTGAGGCGGCGGCGGGCGGTCTGGGCATCGCCTACGTGCCGGAAACTTATGCCCGTCCGCTCATTGCCGAGGGGCGTTTGCTTGTTGTGCTGGAAGATTGGTGCCCATACATTCCGGGGCTGTCTCTTTACTTTCCTAACAATCGACATATGCCAGTGAACCTAAGGGCATTTATCGATATGGCCAGGGAAGAGCTTGAATGAAATATCCCACTAATCCCCGCTGTTCGATGAGCAATTTCTTGAGGGTCTTAGAATGCCGGGTGTCTTTGTTTAGTCATGCGGCTGGTATGAGTCTATCTCCAGCGCTCACTGCGCCACGCCTGCTGTGCTGCCGCATTTAGAAACGTCCAGGCAATGAAGCGACTTTTCTTTTGGCCCTGCGTCATTTCCACAGTGCGTACGTCAAAGGCGTTAACCTTTCTTAAGGCATGCAACAAGCCAGGCAAATTAGACTCTTTGGACACCAGCGTGCTGAACCAAAGCACTTGACTGCGTATGGACGTACTCTCTTCTATCATACGGCGTATAAAAAGCGCTTCACCACCCTCGCACCAGAGTTCAGTACTCTGTCCTCCAAAATTCAGCGCGGAAGTTGTTTGTTTTGGTACAGCCTTGCCCAGGCCACGCCATTTGCGCCGAGTGCCGCTTAATGCATCTTCCCGTGAGGTATGGAAGGGAGGGTTGCACAGCGTAAGGTCAAAATAGTCGTTTGCACCCAGTAAGTCCTGAAAAATATGCTTGTGTGATTTTTGTTGACGTAATTTGATTGCCGTGGAGAATCCGGGATTAGCTTGAATAATAGTTCGTGCAGACGTCAGAGCAACGGCGTCGATGTCCGACCCCAGAAATGCCCATCCATATTCCGCATGGCCAATCAAGGGATAGATGGCATTTGCACCCACACCAATATCGAGGACACGTACCGTGGCGCCAGAGGGAATGATTCCCGCATTGTTGGTGGCTAGCAAATCAGCCAGATGGTGTACATAATCAGCACGTCCCGGGATGGGCGGACACAGATAATTAACAGGAATATCCCAATGCTTGATGTTGTAATAGGTCTTTAGCAAGGCGCGATTCAGGAGCTTGACCGCCCCGGGGTCGGCGAAATCAATGCTTTGATTGCCGTATGGATTCAAGAAGACGAAAGCAGCCAGTTCGGGCGTATCTTTGATGAGACGAGCAAAGTCGTAACGGCCTTGATGGCGGTTACGCGGATGGAGCAAAACCGTCGTCTTGGCAGATGCTGGTGATTTGGAAATGGTATTACCTGTTTTTGAGGATAGCGTTGACTTCCAAAGTGAGTCTTTGCTCTAGCTTGCCGATGTTCTGATCTTACTTATCGGCCTTCGGAGTTCGTTCAGATAAGTATAGCAACGAACCCAATTTCGGCGTGAGGCTTTCAACTAGTAAAGGTCCAGGCCGGTCAGCCCCAGCCCGGCTAAGGCCAGACGACGCAGCGCCTCGCCATCGCTGGTCTGTGCGATCCCGGGCATCCTGCCGCATAGCGCCGCGCTTCGACTCCGGTGGCCCTCTTCATCCGGGCCACGAAGGTAACCGTACGGTGGCTCAGGCACCATAGCCGCTGTAATCGCCACTCTGGAGACCGTTCCACGCAAAGCTGATGCGACAAGTGGCTGTGTTTTTGACCTCTGACTGATTTAGTCGGCAGCGTGCGATTATTGAGGTTTTTTATCATTTTACCCCGCATCTATGTGTCTTTCTGGTCGCGCGGGCTGCCTATACTAGTGGATATCAAAAGGAGGCATTGTGCGCGGCAGACTATGGCGTACCTACCCTGCGGGGGCTTAGTGCTTATTTCCAATAACGCATCGCTTGAAGGATTTACATGTTTGTTCAAAACGCATCGGCTGAGTTTAATTCGTATCCTGATGACCTTCGCAATATCATAAATATTGCCCTTGCCAAAGAAAATCGAGAGTGGCTGGCCTCGTGGGAGCGACTGCGCTCTACGCCTACGCCTTTGTGGGATTTGCCTGGCTTGGCAGCACAACTGGGAGTGAGCCGCATCCAACTAAAAGATGAATCATTACGCTCTGACCTCGGGAGCTTTAAGGTGCTTGGTGCGCCCATTGCGCTTCTCAGATTGATCTTGCGGACCAAACCCGAGGCGCATTATGTGCCCGCAAAGCTGTTTGCCGGAGGGCATGCGAACGAGCTGGCAGACCTTGTGGTGATAACAGCCACTGATGGTAACCATGGTACTTCGCTTGCGGCAGCAGCCCTGGCCATCGGCTGTGAGTGTGTGATTGTCCTTCACGAGTTGGTCAGTCAAGAGCGCGAAGACGTTATTGCCTCGCTCGGAGCGCGGATTATTCGGGTTAAAGGCAATTACGATGATTCGGTGAAAGAAGCCGTGCGCTTGGCGGCTGAAAACGGCTGGCATGTGATTGCTGATACATCCTCAAATGGTGACGAGACTATCCCACGCGACGTGATGCAAGGGTATTCGGTTATTGCTGATGAGATGCTAGGGCAAACGGAAGCGCATGATGATACACCTCCGTTTACACATGTTTTTCTGCAAGGCGGCGTCGGCGGGTTTGCGGCCGGTATTTCGAGTTACATGCACGAGCGTTACGGTGCCAATAGACCAAAGATGATCGTAGTTGAACCTCGATCCGCTGATTGTTTGTTTCAATCAGCCAAACATCAAACGCTGATGCCCGCAACCGGCTCGACTCATACCGTGATGGCAGGCCTTGCGTGCGGCGAGGCTTCACCCATTGCGTGGCGCTTTCTGCGTCATGAAATAGATGCATTTATCATCGTAGAAGAAGAGGCGGTACAAGGGGCTATGCAGCTGTTAGCAAAAGGCGCCGATAATGATATTCCTGTCGTTGCAGGTGAGTCGGGTGTGGCAGGCCTGGTTGGTTTACGGACCATCGCTAATGATGCCGGTCTAAGGGCTCAAATTAAATTGAATAATGAGGCCCGCGTTCTTCTGATTAATACCGAAGGTGCGACCGCACCCGACATTTACGCCGAGATGGTAGGGGCTAAAAGTGAAGAGATAAGACAAAGACAAAACGATTGGCAACGCAAGTATTCGCTTGCCTAGGGACGGTACTGTGGGCCCGCCTTATAAGCGGCCGTGAGTTAGCTGACGTCTATGGGAATGGCCGTTTCGAACTTGATTTGGTTGATCATGACAGAAGTGTTGAACTTCTTGATGTGTGGGTTTTTGAAGAAGTACTTATTGCAAAACCGTTCATAATGACTCATGTCGGTTAATGAGAGCACCAATATATAGTCGTGATCTCCCGTTACGTAATAACACTGCGTCACCTCCTCAGCGTCATGCATGTCCTTTTTAAATTTGTTAGAGATGTGAGACTGCTCGCTTTCTAATGTGACCGCTACGATAATCGTAACGCGTAGGCCCAGCTTGGCCGGATCGGCGATAGCGACGTCCTTCGTGATCACTTTGTGATCCCGTAGCCGCTTGAGGCGGCGCAAGCATGAGGCCGGAGAAAGGTGCACGATCTCTGACAAGTGTGTTGCCGTCAAATTATTGTTTTTTTGAACAGCGGATAATAACTTAAGGTCAAAACTATCTAGTTCAAGCATGACATAGTAGACGGATGGTGGGCGTATCCAGCGGCATCTTAGGCCCTGATGTTCACACAGCGCTTCTTCTAGCCGGCGCTAGTCTGGCCCGGTGCTTCATAAGTTTGAGTGGTGCGCCTATTCCGCCAGAAAAGCGGATTGCCATATGAGATGCCCCGATTCTGTACGATATGTGACCATTGCGCGATAGCCGTGAGTATACAGTAAGCAATGGGATGAACGAAAAACTCGACTCCTACAGGCAATACCAGACCCAACTTACTGAGCAGCCCGCAAGCGCGGCAATGTGTTGTTGGAAGGGTGGAGCGGCCTTGTTTTTCTCCTGGAGTTTCATATTGAGCGCAAGAAACGGGGTGCTTTAGTACTCTTGCCAAGTCAGTATGATGCGAACTGACACAACAAGAGGCAAGAATGAGAACCACAGGAGGTTTCAGTCCGCCGTTCAAGCGATTGGTTTGGTCGAATTTTCTGGCTCAGGCTGCCGAGCAGATCGGTCTTGCAACAGCACCCCTGTTAGCGGTCTTTCTGTTTAACGCCAGCACCAGCGAGACGGCGACGCTACAGATGGTACAAACGCTGCCGTTTTTGTTGTTGGCCGTCCCGGCGGGCCTGTTGGCAGATCGTTCATCCCGTAAAACCGTTCTTGCCTGTGCAGAAGCTCTGCGCGCATTTTCGTTTGCTTTGATTCTGCTGTTGCTGGCTTTGGAAAACTTAACGCTTTCAACTTTGGCGCTGCTTGGCTTTATAGGTGCCATGGGCACGGTGGCTTATAACGTAACCACGCCAGGACTGGTACCGATTTTAGTGGAAAGGCCTCTGCTTTCTATGGCAAATAGCCGCCTGGAGCTTGCTCGTAGTATTGCTTTCACCTCGGGCCCCAGTGTAGCGGGACTCGTATTCAGTTCTGTTGGCGTGTCCTTATCTTATTGCATTGCCCTGATATTTTCCTTTTCCGCCGTTAACCTCTTACGCACTTTGCCCTCCAATTCCGTCACACCAAGACAGGGCAAGTTATGGGCGCAACTGACCGAAGGGGTCTCTTTTACCTTGGCAAGTCCGCTGCTGCGGCCTGTGCTGGTCACCGCTGTTATCTTCAATACGTCGTGGTTCATCCTACAAGCGGCGTTTGTTCCCTATGCGGTCCATCACCTGGGGTTATCCGCATTTGAGGTTGGAGTCACGATGGCCTGTTATGGCTTGGGTATGATTGGTGGTGCGGTTTTAGCGCCATGGATCAGTAAAAACATCTCGTTTGGTTCGATGATCCTTTCTGGCCCTATAGGTGCATTGTTAGGTGCGATAGTAATAGCATGCACGATTTGGTATCCGAGCTTCGCTCTTGCGTGCCTTGGTTTTTTCTTTTTGGAGCAGGGCCGATTCTTTGGACGGTGTCGACAACAACGCTTCGCCAAGCCGTCACCCCAACTGATCTAATAAGCCGCGTTTCCGCCGTCATCATGACAATGACTTATGGAGCAAGGCCGCTTGGAGCGTTAATAGCGGCTGCTATAGCAAGTGTTTATCCTCCCGAATACTGCATTCTCGTCGCAGCAATGGGTTTTATTGCACAGTTGGTAATCATAATGAGTTCAAAAGTTCCAAAATTGACCAACGTACCCGAGACAACTCCCATCTTGTTGACCTAATTCAATAACTGCACTCTCAAGTCCCATCGGGAGCCATCATGTCATCATAGACTCACCCCTCATCCCAGCCCAGTGTGGACCCAAGCAGTTCGCCTCGGATCAGGGAGCCGCCAGTTCGCGCAATTCGGGCATTTCGGGAAATGGTCGGCCAGTGTTGGGCGTTGATTCGAGTAACAGAAGCTGTTGCTCGATGGTCTGACCGGCTCGTCTGGCTGCTTCCTCATCGCTGCCCAGCCAGTCGGCGCAGTGTAGCGCTATGGGTGATATGGCGATGCATGGGAGGATAGACTTGCGCGATTACGGTATCAATATCCGTTTCCGAGAATTTCAGGCCTTTCATGACGGCTAATGCGGGCAGTTTCCGGCATACTGAATCGACCCAGTCGATCTCCTGTGCCGTCCCCAGCAATCTAGCCATCAGGGGCTCAATGGCGGACATATTGCTTATGGCTTACTGTAATCCAGCTACTGGCTATTAGACACTGTCTAATAAAAGGCGATAAGCAAAGAAAAAGCGCTTAAGTGATTAAACTTAAGCGCTTGATTTCTTTATCATTTGGTGGCGCATCCCTGATTCGAACAGGGGACCTGCGGATTATGATTCCGTCGCTCTAACCTGCTGAGCTAATGCGCCAAGAACGTTACTATAGCACGATTAAATTTAGAAAAGCAAGGTTTTGGCGCCCATTTATTACATTACTTTCTACTGTCATTTAGCAGGCTTTTAAAACCATTTTAAATACAAGGGCTTAGCTTAAAAGCCTCAAAAACAACAAATACGCCTGAGCAACTCAGCCTCAATACTATCTGCTTGGCTCAAGCTTTTTTCTGCTTATTAGGCTCTTTATCCGTCTTTCTGGCTTGGAAGCTGTAGGCAGCTACGCTTATGCCCGTACAATAGGGTTTTGGCGCATCGCACTCTGCTGACGCGCCATTGTTATCGTTATTTTTGATTCTTTACGTCAGCTTTCTATTTATGTCATCTCAATCTTTTAGTAGTTTATCGCTTTCGCACACGTTGCAAAGCAATTTGGCCCAGTTGGGTTTTAGCGAGATGACGCCGATTCAGGCCGAAAGCTTGCCGTTTATTCTCGAAGGTCGTGACCTTATTGCTCAAGCTAAAACCGGTAGCGGCAAGACCGCTGCTTTTGGTCTGGGTATCTTGCACAAGCTAAAGCCTGCGCGGTTTTCCATTCAAGCCCTGGTGCTGTGTCCTACGCGTGAGCTGGCAGGGCAGGTGGCCGAAGAGCTGCGCCGTCTGGCACGCTCTGAAAGCAATATCAAAATCCTGACTATCACCGGCGGGGTTCCTATGCAGCGCCAGATCGATTCCCTCGCTCATGGTGTGCATATTGTGGTGGGTACGCCAGGCCGTGTGCTGGATCATATTGCGCGGGGCACCATTGATCTGTCTCCAGTCGAAACGCTGGTGCTGGATGAAGCCGATCGCATGATTGATATGGGCTTTTATAACGATATGGTTGAAGTGGTGGCCGCATGCCCCCCGCGTCGTCAAACGCTGCTGTTCTCTGCAACGTATCCCGAGACCATACGTAAAGACTCCGGCCGGTTTCTGCGCGATGCGATTGAAGTCAAGGTGGAGTCCTTTGTTCGTGGTTCACAAATCGAACAGTTGTTTTTTGAGGTGGAGCCCGATGCACGTTATGAGGCAACGGCGCGTTTGCTGGGCTATTATCAGCCTGAGTCTGCTCTGGCCTTTTGTAATACCAAGGCGCAGTGCGATGGTTTGGCTAATTACCTGGTGTCGCTGGGCTTTAGTGCACTGACGCTGCATGGTGATTTAGAACAGCGCGATCGCGATGAAGTGCTGATTCAGTTTGCCAACGGCAGTTGCACGGTGCTGGTCGCCACTGATGTGGCTGCGCGTGGTCTGGATATTTCGTCGCTCGCGGCCGTGATCAATGTCGAGCTTCCGCGTGACCCCGAAGTATATATTCACCGTATTGGACGTACAGGACGAAGTCAGGAAAAAGGTCTGGCCTTAAGTTTAAGTACGCATTTCGATACGCAAATTGCTGGGCTTATCGAAGCCTACCAACAAAAGGGTTTGCAATGGGCCAAGCTGCGCTCCTTAAGTGTTAAAAACACACGCCCGGCTCCTGCGCCAATGGTTACCGCCGTTATTCTTGGAGGGAAAAAGATAAATTGCGCCCTGGCGATATTCTGGGCGCCTTTACCGGTGACGGGGGCTTGACGCGTGAGCAAGTCGGTAAAATTAATGTGGGTGTGGTCGTAAGTCATGTGGCGCTGGAAAGGCACGTTGCGTACGAGGCTTTGCAGCGGGTGGCAGATCACGGCATCAAAACCAAGCGTTTTAGAATGCATATTATTAGCCGTTAAGCTATGGGTACCACTGCTTCAAGAATGTTGCAGCCTACTGAGGAATAAAGATGAAAACAGTTAAACAAGTCGTATTGGCCATTGTCGCTGGCCTGACATTAAGCGCCTGCGCGCAGACGCCATCGTCTACAGCAGGCAGCCATTCGGGTGTACAGGTGTATGGCGAGATGGATGTGGGTGTAGGTACCCAGGAAATCCGAAACTAAACCACGGGTTTTTGTTTAATTATTTTTTTTGCGTATGCCAATGGATTATTGATCTTCGGGCTGTAGCAATAAGAAATGCCCCAAAGAGTAAATCGCCTTTGGGGCATTTTTGTACCGTCTGCGTTGTTGCTGTTTTGGGCGCCAGCTAATACTTATTTGGCATCCGTCACTTAGAGAGTGGCATCGGGGGCCCGGGGCTTTACTGTAGGAACCACGATGGGTGCGGTCGTAGGCTGTTCATCATCTGAGGGCGGCGCGGGCATTTTAGCTTCTGGTGGAAGCTCCCGGTTACCCAGGCCGGACAGGGCTGCGCTTAAGCTGTACAAGGGTTGAAATGACTCGGCCTGAGCCATGGGCCAGCCTGTTCTAAAGATGGTTTGACGATAGCGCTCTTGTAATAGCTCGCCTTTTTCCAGGTCAGGAAACAAGGCCGATAATACCCGAACTTCGCCGTTTGTAATGCGCTGTGCGATATGGTGCGGACGCAACTGATCCGGGTGTTGCAAGCCAGCCGCTTTCAGCAGGTCGGCCAACGCTTTCAAGGTGTTGTTGTGAAAGCTGGCTACCCGTAACGACTTGTCGGAGACCACCAGGGCCTCTTGGCGCCGCGGGTCTTGGGTAGTTACGCCCACTGGGCATTTCCCGGTATGACAGGTCAGGGCCTGGATGCAGCCTACCGCAAACATAAACCCGCGGGCGCTGTTGCACCAGTCGGCACCCAAAGCCATGATGCGGGCCATATCGAAGGCGCTGATGATTTTTCCCGAGGCGCCGATGCGTATTTGTTCACGTAACCCGATACCCACCAAGGTGTTATGCACCAACCGTAGCGATTCGCGAAGGGGTGTGCCCACATGGTCGATAAACTCTACGGGGGCGGCGCCGGTCCCGCCTTCGGAGCCATCTACGACGATAAAGTCAGGGGTAATACCAGTTTTAAGCATGGCCTTGGCAATGGAAAACCATTCCCAAGGGTGGCCAATCGTTAATTTGAAGCCTACGGGCTTGCCACCGGACAGCTCGCGTAAGCGTGCGACGAACTCGAGTAGTTCAATAGGCGTTGAAAAGGCATTGTGCTGGGCAGGTGAGTTGCAGTCTTGCCAGACAGGGACGTCGCGGGCAGCGGCAATTTCAGGAGTGACTTTAGCGCCGGGTAAAATACCACCCTGTCCAGGCTTGGCACCTTGAGAGAGTTTGATTTCGATCATCTTGATATTGTCTTGGCTGGCGCGCTCGGCAAACTTCTCGGGTGAAAAGTTACCGTGTTCGTCTCTACAGCCAAAATAGCCGGAGCCGATGTTCCAGATGAGGTCTCCGCCGTACATGGTGTGATAGCGGCTGACGCCACCTTCGCCAGTATCATGCGCAAAGTTGCCAAGCACAGCGCCTTTGTTAAGTGCCATGACCGCATTGGCTGAAAGTGCGCCGAAGCTCATGGCCGATATATTAAATACCGATAACGAGTAGGGCTTGGTACAGGCCGGCCCGCCGACGAGTGTACGAAAGTTGCTGTCTTTAATACTGCTCGGTGCCATGGAATGGTTCATCCATTCGTAGCCACTACCGTAAATGTCTTGCTGTGTACCAAAAGGGCGTTTGTCGTCTTGCTGCTTGGCACGTTGATACACCAGTGAGCGGTCAGCACGGGAAAAGGGCAGCTGTTGCGAGTCACTTTCAATGAAATACTGACGAATTTCAGGTCGTATGAATTCGAATAGAAAACGTAAGTTTCCGATAACCGGGTAGTTGCGTCGAATCGCATGACGGGTTTGATTGAGGTCTACGATGCCCAACACGCAAAGGGCAACAAACGGTATGGCGAGCAGCAACCACCATGGTGTCTGAAAAATTGAAAGTAATATAAATATCAGCGTGCCTAATAGCACTGCGTATAAGGCTGTATAACGCGTCATTAGACGATACATGCAAAAGCTCCGAACTGCTTTAAGGACTAAAACCAAAACCTAATTTTAAACCTTAACAGAAGCAAGTCCATAACTGTAGACAGAATAAATCAATAGATAGTAATAGCGCTTTTTGTTTTTCGAGCTAACATATATTTTTTAGACGATTATGAATGTATAGGGAACAAAGATGCAGGTTGTAACCACCTTGAAAACGGGCTCATGGAACGAGTTGGGTACCGATGCCATGCAGGTACGGAATCCTGTGTTCGTGATCGAGCAAAATGTGCCCGTAGAGCAAGAAATCGACAATGATGATGCCGTCAGCCTGCATGCTGTAATTTATAATGAGCATGGGGAACCCGTGGCTACAGGACGTTTGCTGCCGGATGGGCATATAGGCCGTATGGCGGTATTAGAGAATTACAGACGTTTGGGCTTAGGAGCTCGGCTATTACTGGGCTTGACCGACGAGGCCAGACGGCGTGGGCTGATGGAAGTCATCGTGTCCGCACAGGTGTACGCTTGTGCTTTTTACGAAAAGGCCGGTTTTACGGTTGTAGGCGAGCCTTATATTGAAGTCGGGATTAAGCATGTGCGTATGCGACGCGCGTTAACCATGTAATGTTAGGAATGGTAATTTAAATGTTTTTAAGTGACATTGATTTTTCTGAACTGTATATTCAGCATAAAAAAGTTCGGGCCGTGGAAGAACACCACTAGAAAAATGGGAAGCCCGCGCTGAAAAAATAAAAATAGGCCCTGTCGAAAATACCTATACCACTACTTTTAGCAATACCGTACAGCTTTCCAAAAACGATACCGTTCTGGACGTGGGCTGTGGCAGTGGCGCTTTAGCCGTGCTACTGGCAAAACGAGCCAAGCATGTGCATGCATTGGATTACAGTCCTGCCATGCTGAAAAGAGTGCAAGAGAACGCTGCTTTTCATCAGGTCAATAATATTTCAACAATATGCAAGGATTGGTACGAAAGCTGGGATGCTGTGCCGCAGTGTGATGTGGTTATTGCGTCGCGGTCTACCTTGGTGGACGATATGCAGGCCGCATTGTTACGTTTAAATCAGCATGCGCGTAAACGCGTCTATATCAGCTATCCGGCCAATCCCTATTTCGTTGATGCTCAGGTGGCCCGGATATTAGGCCGCGAAAAACAGGCTCTTCCTGATTATTTTTATATTCCGGCGATTTTGCATGCGATGGGGATCTACCCCAATCTGTCTTTTATCGAGTATCCAGGCCCATTGGCCGATACAGCAAATTTCGACGAGTTTCTGGCGCAGCTGGAAGAGGGTGAAAATCTAGGTGAATCGCAGCGATCCCGGTTGCAAGCCTGGTATGACGCTGACGTGGATAGAGCCGCAACGGGTGGCGAGCCTATACGGTGGGCACTAATCGATTGGGCGCCGCCGCACACACAGGAATAATGAGGGTAAATGCATTTAAACCGTGTAGTGATTATATATTTGGGTAGCTCCAGCACGTTTTAAGTCGCTGCCCAGTATCGAGCTTTGGTGCGGGGTGGTACAGATCTTTATCAAGGCGGGCGACGAAGAAAGACGGTGAGGAGCAGGGCGAAAACGCTCTGATGGCGAAATCATACTGCCAAATGCCAGCCCTACATAGGAGCCTACGCCAAACATTGCAAATACCCATAGCAGATGCAGGTAGCCAATACTGAAGTAAAAAGCAGCAACTCCACCTAAAGCAAGGCCGCCGACTGCAGCCCCAATAAGCGGTTGCGGACGTTTGTAGGGCGCAACAAGGGTCAGACTGTCACTGTCTGTTTGGTGCACATAAATGTCGCACCCCGTCTCATTGTCGGTAGAGGCAATACTAATAAGATGTGCAGGATAGCCGCGCTGAATTAGAGTCTCGGCGGCTACTTCGGCCGCTTCGCGAGTCTCAAACTTCCCAGTGACAGTCGTCATCCTAAAATTCCTTTTACAAGCAAGTTCATGATGTCGATACATGGAATTAGCAGCGACCTTAACAATATAGTGCGCTTTGTTCTACAAACTTGTTAAATATTGTTTGTATTATTCTCGGGGTTTTGCCTTGACAGAACCCTCGAGTTTAGGTACTTGGCATGGGCTTAAAGTAACCAGTCTATGGGGAGCTTGGAGAGAATGCCGATGCCGAATCTGGACATCATGCTGGTGCCTGGCTCCTGGGTGTGGATGATACTTGCTCCGTCATCCAGTTCGACCCAGATCAGCTTGCCTTCAGGGCTTAGCTTGACCTGATAGCTGGATCGGGGGATTTGCTTATCGAAGAGTGATGAGATTTCATTTGCTAGCTTGGGGCTGTGGATGACAAAGCCCAGTTCGGTATTTAAATGTGCCGAGCGTGGATCAAAATTAAACGAACCCACAAACAAACGGTCATGATCAATAGAGAAAGTTTTAGCGTGGAGGCTGGAGCCAGAACTGCCAAAACGGCCAATACCTGATTTTTTTAAGTCGCCGGAGGAGAGCTTCTTAAGCTCATACAGTTCTATGCCGTTAGCCAGCAAGATTTTACGCCATTTGGCATAGCCTGCATGAACCACGGCGACGTCGGTAGCATCGTAGGAATTGGTCAGTATCCGTATGTTCAGGCCATCGGTTTTCATAAGTTCGATAAAACTGTCGACCCCGGCTTTGGTGGGAACAAAATAAGAAGAAATCAGGTCGACCTGGGAGCGCGGTGTGCCGATGGCCCGGCTGAGCTGATAGGTGAACATGTCTCTTTCATGTGCCTTATCCAGCGCCTTGGCGGGATCATCGCTGATGATTTCGGTAGGCACCCACTCGACGCCCAGCTCGCCGCCTAGCAGGTCGCGAATAATGGCAGTGCGGCTAATAGCCTCTATGTAATCTTTGCGGCGATCGGGCAGTTTAAGATTGAGACGCGTCAAGTCGACTTTGGAAAGGTCATAGGCCTTCATGTCTTGCACAATGCTGCTAACCGGATAGGACGATTCACTAGACCAGTAGCGGTCAAAGTCTTCAGACACGTCGTTCACGACTTTGCCTATAGCGAGCACATCAAGGTCTGTAAAATGTATCTCGGAGACGGCGCCGAAGTATTCATCGCCGATATTGCGTCCACCTACAATCGTGGCGGAGTTATCGGCCGTGAACGATTTATTATGCATGCGGCGATTAAGGCGCTTGAACTCGAACAGGTAGCCCAGGAATTTGGGGCTGCGCAGCATAAAGGGGTTAAAGAGCCTGACTTGAATATTGGGATGGTTGTCCAGGGTGACCAGAGCCGTGTCCAGATCGGTAATGCCATTATCATCCAATAATAATCGTATACGTACGCCCCGGTCAGCGGCATCTTTCAGGGTTTGCAGCATAAGGCCGCCGGTAGTGTCGTTTCGCCAGATGTAGTATTGAATATCCAGGGTCTTTTGGGCGGCTTTGGCCAAGAGCACGCGTACGGCGAAGGCCTCATGAGCATCCGGTAACGAGCGAATGCCACTTAAGCCGGGGTGCGCCTTTGCCAGGGGTGAAAGGGCTTTACCCAGTTGGGTGTCTAGCGCTTCGCTGGTCGAAATGGCCGTGCTTTCAATCCGATGTCCTGCCGGAGGCAAACTACAGCCCAGCAGTGACGCCAAACTGAGCACGACAAGATATCGCCAAAGACGGTGTGACAAAATACGTAACATTAGCGCTACCTTTTAGAATTATCAGTTTTTGTGCCACCTAAGCATAAGAAAAGTTTGCAGATTAGGCTACTTGATGTTGTTGTATTCAAGTTTGAGCTTGTAATGAGTAAAAATTCAGGACGCACGTTAATGAAAGTCTCGACTTTTTTTGTTGAGTGTGGGTAGAAGATGACTAAGGTCCACAATTCGTTTTGTTAGCAGGCTTTGTGTTTGTTGATGGGACTGCCATACACCAAAGGCCCCAAGCAATGTGGCATGCCGTAATATTTGGCGTTGCCGTTCGGCAGTGTCTGCATGCAAGATGAGATTTATTTGTCCGAACTCGTCTTCCAGTGTGATGAACACAACCCCTTTGGCCGTACCAGGGCGCTGTCGCACCGTGACCATTCCGCAGGTGCGAATCAGCCGTCTGTCGGGCTGATCAAGCAATTGTTTAGAGCTTAAGTAGCGTCTGGCCTGTAAAGAGCTGCGAAGCAAGGCCAGGGGATGTGAGTTCAGGCTTATACCAGTGTGCTGATAATCGGACAGTAAATTACTGAGTTCATTGGGCTCGCTTAGTACGGGCCTATCTGTAGGGGCGTCAATAATAGGGCTTTCTTTTAATAGCCCTTTGTCAGGTAGACTGGCACTGGCTTCCCAGGCAGCCTGGTGGCGATGGCCGGCCAGGCTTTGTAAGGCGCCTGCATAAGCTAAAACGTCTATTTCATGTTTGTTAAGCTGTGCGCGCTGTGCGGCATCACGCACTGAACTAAATATTTGAACGGCCCGCGCTTCTTCCAGGCGCCAGCCACAGTCTTGGTTTAAGCCTTTAATTAAATTGAAACCCAGGCGTACTGCGGGCCGTTGGGCAGGGCCCATTTCGAGTTTGGCCTCCCAGTCGCTGTGCAAGAGGTCAATGGGCAGCACCTGGACCCGATGCCGCTGGGCATCTTGGATTAAGGTTGAAGGCGAATAAAAACCCATGGGCTGACTGTTGAGCAAGGCTGTTAAAAAAGCTTCAGGTTCATGGCGTTTTAGCCAGCTGCTGTGATAGGCCAATAGAGCAAAGCTTGCTGCATGGCTTTCAGGGAAACCATACTCACCAAAACCTTCGATTTGTTTGAAGATTTGTATGGCGAAGCCTTCTTCATAGCCATTAGTCTTCATACCCTCGATGATTTTGTGATAATACTTGCTGATGCCACCTTTGCGTTTCCAGGTAGCCATGGCGCGGCGCAGACCATTGGCATCGTCTGCACTGAAGCCTGCAGCAATCATGGCGATTTGCATGACCTGTTCCTGAAAAATAGGCACCCCTAAAGTGCGTTCCAGCGCGGCTTTAAGCTCTTCTTTAGGGTAAGAGACTTCTTCGTTTTTTCTCTGCGCTTTAAGTAAGGATGAACCATGCCGCCTTGAATGGGGCCGGGACGAACAATGGCAACCTGAACTACCAGATCGTAAAAGGTTTTAGGTTTTAACCTGGGAAGCATGGACATTTGCGCACGAGATTCAATTTGAAAGGTGCCGATGGTGTCCGCTGCCTGGATCATGCGGTAGGTAGGGAGGTCTTCCTGTTCGATATCCTGTTGTGTAAAGGGGCCTTCCGGCGTTCGGAAACATAATCAAGGGCGCGGCGTATTACAGACAGCATTCCCAGGGCCAGGATATCAACCTTTAAAAAGTTAAGCGCATCCAGGTCGTCTTTGTCCCACTGCACAATACGCCGATTAGGCATAGCGGCATTTTCTATGGGAACTAATCGCTTTAGACTTTCCCTGCCAATGACAAACCCTCCTGGGTGTTGAGAAAGGTGGCGAGGAAAGTTGATAAGGCTTTCGCTTAGTATCAACCACTGTTTGCTTTTTGCTGATGTCATGTCTACGCCGTATTCAGCCATGCGTTGAGCCACTTTTTCCCGGCCATCCCAGTAGCTATGGCCTTTGGCTACGCGATCAATGATTAAAGGATCTATGCCTAAAGCCTTGCCTACATCGCGCAAGGCACTTTTGGATCGGTAGGAAATCACCACTGCCGTAAGCGCCGCACGGTCTTTACCGTATTTATTATAAATATATTGAATGACTTCTTCGCGCCGTTGGTGCTCAAAATCTACATCGATGTCTGGCGGTTCGTTTCGTTCTTTACTGATAAAGCGTTCGAACAGGGTGGAGCTTTGGTCGGGGTCAACCTCGGTGATTGCCAGACAATAGCACACAGCGCTATTTGCCGCTGAACCCCGGCCCTGGCACAGTATTTGATGCTGACGCGCGAACTGCACAATGTCGTAAACCGTCAGGAAATAGGCTTCGAATTTTAGCTCTTGAATTAAGTCGAGTTCTTTCTCAAGCAGTTTTTGGACGTGCAGGGGTATGCCGTGGGGATAACGCCATCTGGCTCCTATGTAGGTTTGTTCACGCAAGTAATCGTGAGGATTGCGGTTTTCAGGGCAAATTTCATAGGGATACTGATATTGAATTTGCGTTAAAGAGAAGTTGCAGCGCTGTGCAATAACCACGCTTTCCTGTAAATGTTCAGGCGCATAAATATTGGCCAGGCGTACCCGTGTACGCAGATGCAGTTCGGCATTGGCATAGCGCCGGGTCGCAGACAAAGCAATGGTCGTGGTGTGCGCAATGGCTGTTAAGGTGTCGAGCAGGGGCTTACGTGAACGTACGTGCATGTGTACGTTGCCCGTAGCCACTATAGGCATTTGATATTGGCAGGCCACAGTGGCTAGTTGCTGCTTGTGTTGAGCGTCGCGGCTGCGTAGCTGCAGATTAAGGCCTAGCCAGCAGCGGCCTTCGAAATGAGCCTTAAGCCATAAGGCTTGTGCTTGTAATTCTGCCTGTTTGGCGCAGTATTCTGGTAGCAGGATGGCCAGGCAACCAGGCATGGCCGTTAACAAGGGGTTTTCAGGTGCACTGATATCAGTGGTGTGCAGCAGATAATCGCCTTTTTTAACCCGCTGTCTTCCCAGGCTGATCAGTTCGCATAAATTATTATAGCCTTCGAGGTTTTGAGCTAATAAAACCAGCCTGAGGGGGACAGGCAGACTGGAGTCTTGCAAGCGAAACGAGGCACCAATAATTAACTGTAATCCGATCTCGCTGGCTTCTACATGCGCACGCACCACGCCTGCCACTGAGCATTCGTCTGTAATTGCAAGTGCTGTATATCCTAGTTGATGTGCCCGCTGAACCAGTTCGTGGGGATGTGAAGCTGCTTTTAAAAAGCTGAAATTACTTAGGCAATGAAGTTCTGCGTAGTTAGGCAGTGCTGAAGTCAAAGGCATATTGTCACCCCTTAGGCGAAAAGCCCGTGCAAATACCATTCGCCCTTGTCTTTAAGGTCTTGGTATATCCAGTATCTGGAGCCGTCCTTGGCTTCGGCAATAAAATAGTCTCGTGCGATAGGGGAATCCCACCAGCCGTCTTCCAGGCGTTCAGGGCCGGAAATCATGTATAAGGGTGAGGTGTAAAAAGGGCGATGTTGCCTGACGGTTAAAGGCAGAGGCTTGGGCAATAGCCAAAAAGGCCGGGGACCTGTGGGCAAGAGCGCTGCGGCGTTTTCTTGCTTGGGGTGGCTAAGCCACCGATTGGCGTGCTCGGGCCTGTAGTCAGCAAGGGGAGCGGCTTCAAAGATGGCGTTTTCACCCAGACGGGCCTTTAGCAGGTCAAGTAAAGGAGGAAGTTCAGCCATCGCCCCGACAGGGTCAGGAAATAAGCTCTGGCTTTGAGTCTCGCGCGCCTGGAAATAATTAACCTGCAAAGAGATAGCAATGACAGGCGCGGGCAGGGTGTAGTGGTTCAGATGTTCTTGCAATAGTCGGGCCAGTACGACTGGGCACCAGCTTGGCGAACCCAGCTTCAGTTCCAGCAGACTTGGGCTAAGCAAATGAGGGGCACGTTCATGTTCAAGATAAAGAGATAATTGATTAATCGATAGCTGATGTGCTTGCAGCCAGCCACAAAGCTGTTCGATTAAACGCTGAGCGCGGTATTGTATGGCCGAGGCATGTTCGACACTGTCGTAAAGCTCGATTCTGGTGTTGAAGGTATCGGCTGCTTCTAAAAAGGCCAGGTGTTCGGGTTCTTTACCCAGGGCCTGATCCAGTTCGCTTAGCAGCAAGGGCGAGGTTCGGCGCAACAGGGCAGCCCGAGGCAGTGCGGCAAGGGCGCCCAGATTGGTGCAGCCAATAGCGCTTAGCCATGGTAAATGAGCCTGTGCCCGCTGCAGGTGTTCGCAAGAAATTGGTGCTAACAAACGGCCCAGGCGTTTAAAGCTCAGGGTACGGTGCTGGCGCCCAGGGCTATGCAGCAGTAAAAGTGAGCCGGTGGCGGTAGGGGCCATTGAGTGTCTGGACTTATAGCCACTGCGTTTCAATAGACTGCGTATGGCTTTGTATAAACGTAATGGCCCGCCAAATAGTCGAAGGCTGGCGCTGACATGCAAGGTGATGGTGTCTGGCCCTGTCAGGCTGACTTCAGGGGTGTATTGCATAAGGCTGATACCCACTTGTTCAAGCAGACGGGGCGCGGCCATGGGATCCAGGGGAATGATTTTGCAATCGGCGCATAGGGTAGGGACGCCGCCGACGCGCATGCCGGTACGCACTCCGGCAGCACTGGCAAGTGGCGAACAGCTAAGCACCACATCACGGTCAATGATGGCGATGGCCTGTGTAGGCCAATTCGGATTGTGGGCGTCCAGCTGCAGGTGTGGAAGTTTTATGCTGATCCAGCAAAGCATGTTCGTGACGGGTGTTGAGGTACAGGGGAATAAATACAGGGGAGTCTAAAGGCTTGCCCAGGCGTTTAATTATTTGAAGGCTCAGACCTTTAGCCTGAGGCTTTAGCTGCAGCCTTAGCGGAGCGGGCGAATGCTGTATTGCACTTTGTAAAGGACGCATAATGACAAATAGAGCATCATGGTGTTGGGCGGCTAAATGTAAGCGTCGCAACGCAGCAGAATGTATGTGTTCTTGCCACAGCAATACGGCACCAAAGCAACCTTGCTTTAACGCCTTTTCGCAAGCCCATAGGGCATCGGCCAGATAGCAGGTCTTGATGCTGTATAGCTGCGCGGGATTAGCCCCCCATTGTTGCCATGCGATGATATTAGGTATCAGCGGCGGGTTAATCAGGGCGATAGGTAGCTTCTGCTTCTGAAGCAGTGCGGGTTTTAGCAGTTGCAGTTCACCGATTCCGGGTTGTTGAAGTGCGAAATCGATAAGAGAGCCCAAGGGCCATCCTTGGCCGGGCAGCTGGGCGGACAACAATGGAAAACCGGTCTCCAGCCCTAAGCCGGAGGTGCTTAACACTTGCGAAGCCCTCCAGAGAGAAGGGTGTATATGTTCCGGGGAAAGCGGAGTTGTCATGGTGTGCGTATTTTTCAAGATTTGATTGCTGTATAAATATACAGTAGTTTTAGCCTTAGTTGAGCACTTCAGCAAGGGTTTAAATAGTGAGTGGCCCTGAAACTTGTAAGCAATGGCAGTTTTTATTTAACGTAAAGCCATAAAAACAAAGTCTTAGCGGCATAATTGATAGCACTTTCTTATTATTGATTCAGGATACGGTATGGCTGCCTTGCAACGATTTTTGCTTCGAACAGGCTTGGGCTTGAGCCTTCTGATTGTAATGACGCTTGCGTCTGGTAGCTGGGCAGCCGAAGCTATTTCTTTCGAGGCTCAACTGCAGCAAGCCAGGCAAACCCTAGATCAAATTCAAGGCAAACTCGAAAAAAAGACTCCTCCCTTGATGATGCCAGTCTGGTAGAAATGCGTAACGTCCTGCAAAGTGCGCAAACGCAAGCGACTGAGATCGTAAGCAAGCTTGAGCCCGAACTAAACAGTGTGCAGGCGCGTGTCAAAGAATTGGGACCGGTTGCCATTGATACCACTGAAACGCCTGAACTTAGCCAGCAGCGTACACAGCTTAACCAGGAACAGACCGAGCTCGATTCTCAAATTAAGTCTGCCCGTTTAATCCATGTGGAAGCCCGTCAAGGCATAGAGGAAATTGCTCAACAACGTCGGCTACGCTTTAAAACCGAGCTTGGGCAACGCTCTCAACCTGTGCTGACCCCTCGTTTTTGGGCTAACTTAAAGCGTGACTTTCCTAACGACTGGAAGCGCTTCCAATCGCTTAGCAATGATTTTGAAAAGGCTGTGCAGGCCGTTCCCCTGCGTACGTGGCTGGTAAGTTCCGCCTTGGCTGCGGTTCTGATCGTGATCTCGATCCTGTTGCGCAGAAGCATGCTTGAGTTCACGATTCGGCACACTAAACCCACACGTTTGCGGCGTTCTTTGGCTACCTTTTTTCAGGTTATTGTGTTTACGCTTGTGCCAGGGCTTATTGTTTCTGTCTTTGCGCACGGGCTAGAGTGGGATCAAACGCTGGATACGTCGTTAACTACCCTGGTTCAGGCCTGTACATCAGCGGCTTATATGGCTGGCTTTGTGACGGGTCTGGGCAAGGCCTTGCTATCGGCAAACCGTCCCACCTGGCGTCTTCCTCCCTTGTCAAACGGGATCGCCCGACGGCTAAGCTGGATTGCGCCAGTATTGGCTTTTCTGATTGTCATTACGTGGGTATCGCAGCCCTTGTTGAATTTAACCAATGCCAGCTTAAGCACCACGGTATTGATGGGGAATTTAACCACCATCACATTTAGCATTGTGATTGCCATATCAGCTATTCATCTGTCGGTGGCATTAAAGCGCAGTTTGGCTGAGCACGATCCTAATCTTCCGTTTTTACCCAAGTGGTTAAAAACCTTGCCCAGTCTTCTGGGGATAGTAATAGGGCTTAACCTGCTTGCACTGCTTTTTGGCTTTAATGCTTTTAGTGCCTTGGTTGTGCTTGAGTTAGTGTGGGTCGCCCTTATTTTCTGCAGCGCCTATCTTATGATGTTACTGGTGGGTGACAGTAGCCAGGCCATGCTGCAGCAGCTCAAGCTCTGGTGTACGAATGATGACATTAGCCAGATGCAATTGCGTACGCGTAGCCAGGTGGTTATTGTGCTGTCGGCCGTGCTTAAGGTGGCTTTGGTGTTCAGTGCCATCAGCCTGGCTTTTTCCCCCTTTGGCGAAGACCCTTCCGACTGGGTCAAGCGGCGGCTTGGCTTTCTTTACGAGGGTTTTAATTTAGGTGAGGCTGTACTCAAGCCTACCTCTCTGCTAATGGCTTTGGCCATCTTGCTAGGGGGCGTATATATTATTCGAATGCTGCGCAACTGGATGCAAGAGCAGTTTTTGCCGGCCACTCGTTTAGATCCCGGAATGCGCGTTTCAGCCTCGAATCTTTTTAGTTATGTGGGCTATTTTGTAGTGGGGGCAATGACGATTTCCTCGCTGGGAATAGGCCTGGAACGCATGGCCTGGATTCTGAGTGCTTTGTCTGTGGGTATTGGTTTTGGTTTGCAGGCAGTGGTGCAGAACTTTGTTTCAGGTTTGATTTTACTGGCCGAGCGCCCCATTAAAGTAGGAGACTGGGTCAGTTTGAATGGTGTCGAAGGTAATGTACGGCGCATTAACGCTCGTGCTACTGAAATCGAAATGTTCGACCGCTCTACCTTAATTGTTCCCAACTCTGAGTTCATTACAAAAACGGTACGTAATGTGACTTTGACCAATCCGTTAGGTGTGGTGAAATTAAGTTTATTGATGCCGATGAAAACCGATGCGGATCAGGTCGCTGAAGTTTTGCGCCAGGCAATGGCCTCGCAGGCCGATATTCTTGAGGACCCGGCGCCTTCGGTTAGCCTGGATGGTTTCGACGCCAATGGACTCGCATTTTCTGCAAACTGTTTTGTCAGTAGCCCTCGTCATTCGTCACGTGTACGCAGCGCTTTGTTTTTTGAAATAGTGCGACGTTTGAGGCAGGCCGACCTTAGTTTGCATCCCACGCAAAATGTAACCGTAAAGCCTGATGCTCAATCGGTTGCTTCAGTGTCTGGAAAACAGGGCACAGACGAAATTACTGAAGCGTTAAACCGTAAATAACAAGGCTGAAAATGCGGCTTTCTGCGCGTGGGCCTGTTCGGCAGAATAGGGTTTCGCAGGCACTTTTCCCCATACCGGAGCCGGCCATGCCGCGTCGCTTTTGTGTCGGGCAATAATGTGCATATGCAATTGAGGAACCATATTTCCCAAGGTGGCAATATTCATCTTGTCGGCTTTGCTGTAGACAGACAAGGCCTTCGCTACGGCGGTGGTTTCTGTCCATAATTGCTGTTGATCTTCAGCATTAAGCTCAAAGATCTCACTGATATCGGGGCGCTTGGGTACCAAGATAAGCCAGGGATACTGCTGATCATTGATCAGCAGCACTTTGCAAAGAGATAGCTCGCCGATTTCAATGGTGTCAGCAGCAAGAGTAGGGTGTAGGCTAAACATAATTACGGTATGCGTACGCTTAAAGGGATTGTAACGGGGCCATCGTTTATTAATGCCACCTGCATATCCGCACCAAATAAACCGGCTTCTACCGGATTATGCAGCTGCTTTGCCTGCGCGACCAGGTAGTTAAATAAAAAACGGCCCAGGTCAGGCGGGGCCGCTTTGGTGAACCCGGGGCGGTTGCCCCGGCTGGTATCTGCGGCCAAGGTGAATTGGCTTACCAATAATAAACCGCCATTTAGCTGCTGCAGGCTATCATTCATTTTGCCCTCGGCATCATTAAAGATCCGCAGCTTCAGCAGCTTGGCGAGCAGAGCATCGGCTGTGGCAGGAGTGTCATCAGGTTCTGCACACACAAGCACTAATAAGCCTTGACCGATACTTGCGATGCGCTCACCCGAAACTTCAACATTGGCCGAGCGAACCCGTTGTACAACAGCTAGCATGGTTATCCTTTTTACTCAGGCGAATCATCGCACTTAAAATGCAGCTTGCAGTTTTCGGGTAGTTTTGGGGGAGGGCTGGTTCGTTGCAAACCTTGCTCCGCCTGCTGATCACCGGCCTTGGCGAAACGGATTAATCGCTGTCGGTTGATGATCAGTGCTACGCGCTCAAGCTGCAGCAATAGGTCGGTATTAATGTGGGAGCCGAGGCTGGTCCAATATCCCGAATGCAAATCGGCTCGCCGTAGCCAGCTTGGCTCGAAAGAACCGATGAACTGGTTGGTGTCAGTGCTTATCTTTAAGCGGCTGGAACCCGACACGCTACGGGCGGTAAATTGTTGATTATTGAGGCTGAAAGTGTAGCCACTGTTGCTGGAAGTCATATTAGCTCCGTTTTAGCTCTTGAGGCCGGTGGCCAAGGTGAGCAAGTTGGATTAAAACACCTCTGAGGCGCAGGCCGGGTTATTAAGCCCAACTAGGTTTTGCGACACAGAAACAATAAAGCCCGCTACAAAGCGGGCTTTATTAACTTACCCACTTGGTTGCCGACGGTTGGCCATATCATGAATCCACCTTGTGAGGGTACACAGGTTGGCATGGGCATTACCCAACTCTTGATATTGAATAAATTCTACCATGCCTGGAATGAATGTCCAGAGCACTAGCGTAGCTATGTTGCAAGCTGTGCGCCTATGCGGGAAAGCAGAGCGTGTGAACGGCGCACTGCAAATTAGGGCAGTGCACCGTTTAAGAACGGTTTAGGAACTTTTTTGGCCACAGAAGCTGACTTCCCGGCGGTTGCCCGTGTTTTGGCCGCACTTTTTTTCACTGCGGATTTTTTAGCCACGGTTTTTTTAGCTACTGCTTTTTTAATAGCTGTTTTTTTGGCCGCCGTAGTTTTAGTAACCGTGCTTTTGCGGGCGGGCCTTTTGATAGCGGGTTTCTCTGTGCTGGTGGTGGCAGGAGCAGAGGTTTCAGAGGGCGTTTTAGCGATAGCAGCATGTTCACGATCAGTGGCTGTGTGTGGCGTGGCGGAAACCGGGGAAGCCTCAGCTACAGAGTTTTGTTGAGCCGCCTGCTCAAAGATTTCCAGCACTTCATTAAGACGTTCGAGTTCAGCAGGACTAATTTGCGTTCCCGCTGTGGCCACAGCAAAGACGCGTCTAGCCAATTGGCGAATTTCGTCAGAACTACCCTCTCTTAACAGATGTCCAATGCTGCTAACCGCTTTTGTAGTATCAGCAGTCAAGATTTTTGCCTGTTCCCGTACGGTCAGCCTAAAGGGCTTGGTGTCGTGAAAATCGCACTCGGGACATTCATGCAATTGTTTGGCCTGCTCAAAATGACGTTCGTCGGCGCTGCCCCGTGACTGCAACATGTAAAAGATTGCACGTACACCGGCTTCAAGCAAGCCACCTTCAGTCATGGCATGATTGATTTGCTCCCGTTGATACTCGGTAGGCTGCTTAAAAGATTGGGGGATAGATTTGGCTTCGGATTCGTTGTGCAGGTCTTGAACCGGATAGCTATATAACAGCTTGAACCAGTTTTCATATTGCTGATCACGTTGATCTCTATACAGATTCAATGCGTCTTCTATAGCTGAAGATGTTTGTTTTTGCCACTGCCAGAAGGGGTTTTCTTCTGCTACAGGCTGGCGTGTCTCACGTACCTGATCGGCCATGCTTTTTATGACCGCAGCCATTGGGTTCGCACTAGACCACCATTCGTAAGAAGTTCGCAACGGGTGAGTGGCTTGTAAAAAACGGGCTGATTGAGGTGTGCTAAGGGCCTTCACCCAAGGCTGCATTACGCTTTTGTAGAAATCCAGGTTTTGTTCTGAAACGTTTGCTGCCCGTGCAAACCGTTTGTTGCTTTCAGGGTCGTCTTTGACGATGTCCTGGATGGCGGAGATGGAACGCCCACGAATATTCAGGCGATAAGGATCGTGTATGGGATTTCGTTCGTCTTCTGCCACGTCGTCGACGCTGGCCTGGTAAATTCCGGCAGGCAAAAGATTAATCAGTTCAATATTATTGGCAAATTCGGCGTGTTCTTTGCTGCCCACCTTGGACGATACAAAAATACCCAGGTGACCAATACTTTCGTGGGTAGCATACACAATGGTCTGGTCGTTTTCCACGACTTCAGCATCAGAGCGGTAGAGGTCTGTGATCCAGCCCAAAGCCTGTGGCGGTGGAGTGATGTTATCGCCGTAAGAGCTGAACACCACGATGGGTGACCGTATGTTTCGCAGGTCTATGGGTTGTCCGTCTGATGTTCGCAGCTGGACTGTGCTTAATTTATTTCCAATAAATAAATTATCAACGATGTACTGCATCTCGACATCGTTTAAGTAGACATATCCACCCCAGTATTTTTCGAATTGCAGATAGCGGGGCGCTTCGGTGTCGATATTGGAGTATAAGTGGTGGTTTTTGCTCCACCATGTATTGGCGGGGCTCAGGCTTTCAAAGTTTTGAACCAGCCACGCGCCATCAAAATGCCCATTTCCCAGATCGCTGGTAAAGGCAGCGAGCCAACTACCGCCCACGAGCCCGCCGGTGTAGCGCATGGGGGCGTCACCGGCCCAGTAGGACATAGGAGCACCCGCTACAATGATGGGGCCAAATAACTCTGGCCATAGTGCAGCAGCCATTAAAATTTGCCAGCCGGCCTGACAATTGCCGATAACGGCTGGTTTGCCCACACTTTCAGGGTGCAGCTCGCCCACTTTGCGAACAAAGGCAGCCTCGGCCCGCATTACGTCTTCAACCGTTTGTCCGGGTTCAGGATCAGGCGTAAATCCGACAAAGTAGCAGGGATGGCCGGCATTTAACGCCGCACCAATTTCGCTTTCGGGTTTGAAGCCGCCAATACCAGGGCCATGTCCTGCACGGGGATCCACCACAATAAATGGACGCTTACGCGGATCAGGGGTTTGGTCGGGCCCTGGAGTAATACGTACCAGCCAGTAATTAACAGGATGCTCAAGCTCACGGCCGGAAAGAACGGGCTCGCAGGGGAAACTCAATACAGTAGGAACTTCCAGTGCCAGGTGTTCGCGATATTGATCACCGCGCTGACGCTGCACATCGGCATACAGAATAAGGCGTTGCCACGCATCTACGCCGTATTCCCATGCGGCGAGGCCGAACCCTAAGGGGTTGGTAGGCAAAGCATTAAGTGGGGAGTCGTGAGGAGGAGTTGCAGACATGGTAAACCTTAATTTATGTTGACCTTGGCGAGCGCTTGCTGCTGACAGGAAATAGTAAACCGTATTTACCGCTATATTCAAATCAAAGCAGGGAATGCTTTGGTTTTCTTTATATATATTAATAATATAGCTGTGTTTTTTGACACTTTGATGAATGGCTTTTTCTATGCAAGCCGAGTGTCTGGGCGCCACCTTAACCTTGTCTGGTGCTCTTGACCGCAATGTGGCTTAGCAAAGCAGGCAACAAAACGTGATTAGGCGTTCCATAAAGGCAGGCCTCCGGTTTTATCCAGGTGCGTTAAATACAGGCGTAAATCAAATTCATACTGAAAATAATCAGGCTCTATGTGCTGGCATAGCTGGTAGAAACTTTTGTTGTGATCCCGCTCTTTAAGGTGGGCGAGCTCGTGCACCACGATCATTCGCAGGAATGCATCGGGTACCACGCGAAATACCGTAGCGATACGAATTTCGTGTTTTGCCTTCAGGTTTTTGCCCTGTTTGCGAGAAATCGTAGTGTGTGTTCCCAAGGCATGGGCGATGACTTGTATTTTGCTGTCAAATGCGACTTTGCTGATCAGGGGGCTGTTTCGCATAGAGCGTTGCTTGATGCTGTCTACATAATCATATAAGGCTTTGTCGGTACGTATGGTGTGGACATCAGGATAGCGGGAGAGCAATGAGTCTCCCAGTCTTCCTTGTTCTGTTAACAGGCGAACTTTTGATAGCAGCTCTGGAGGATAGCCATTCAGATATTTCATGGTTAAGCCGGGTAAATACGTAGCTGGATAAACAGTTCATATTGTAAAGCTTTACCGTTTCTCGGCGCGAATTCACCGTACACCATTGATTCACGTCGGCGGCGATAAGGGGCGCCTGAATGAAAAAAGCAGCAAGGGCCAGTTAAGGCCCCTGCTGCTTTTCTGGGTGCGTCGCTCTGGCGGTCACCCGTTTGTCTAAAGCTTAAACTATGGGAACGAGGGGGTCGGTAACGCCCAATACATTAATCGCGAATAAGGTTATCAAGCCTGCAGCAATCAAATAGTAAAGAGTAGGCCAGATGGTTTTGCGTAGCACAGCGCCTTCGCGTCCCAGGAAGCCCACCGTGGCCGATGCTGCCACAACGTTGTGAATGGCAATCATGTTACCGGCGCCTGCGCCCACGGCTTGCACTGCCACAATCAGTGCACCTGAAATACCTAAGTTTGTGGCTACGCCGAACTGGAATTGGCTGAGCATCATATTACTGACTGTGTTGGAACCAGCAATAAAGGCACCTAAAGCACCCACGGCGGGAGCAAATGCTGGATAGATTTGCCCCACGCTGTCTGCTACCCATTGCGCCATCAGAATAGGCATGCTGGGGATATCGGCTGCATTAACGCCTGAGTTAATCAGGATACGAACCATGGGTACCGTAAACAGCAGTACGAAACCGGCTCCTAACAGCACTCGTGTTGATTCGCTTGTAGCAGCGCGCAACTCATCCCAGCGCATTTTATGCAGAAAGAAAGTGGCGATCACAACAATAACCAAAATGCCGCCGGGCAGGAAAACTGGCAAGAAGTCGCCCCCGATTCCAGCCTCTCCTAAAATATCTGTGAAGACAATGGCTACAGACTTCATGGCATCGCCTACAGGCTTGAAGACACGGCTGATTACCAGCAGCAATGCCACTAGTACATAAGGCATCCACGCCAAAAAGCTGGACATGGGCCGTTGTGTCATGTCTTCAATGCGTAACTCGATACTACCCAGCCACTCGCTTGGCCAGTCCTTGGCATCAGCGAAGTCCCAGCTTTCTTTGGGAACCAGGAAGCCACGTTTAGCAGCAAATGTGACTACCGCCAAACCAATCAGACCACCCAGCATTGACGGGAACTCAGGACCCAGGAATACGCCCGTTAAGGTGTAGGGGATGGTGAAGGCGAAAGCGGCGAAAATAGCAAAGGGAATAGCGGCGAAGCCATCACTCCATTTCTTGTTTTTGCCAAAGAAGCGAGTCAACATCAAAACCATTAACACCGGCATCAGGGTGCCGATAATGGCATGTGTAAACGCAACCTGCACCACAATCTGGTGGAAGTATTCGGTCCAGCTTGAGCCAGCAGCTACAAGCTGCTGGTTAATGGTGGCGGTATCAAGGCCAGTATTCACACCCACAATCATGGGTGTACCCACCGCACCAAACGATACCGGCGTACTTTGTACCATCATCCCCAGCATGACAGCAGCCATTGCGGGGAAGCCCAGGGCAACCAGCAAGGGGGCGGCGATGGCCGCAGGTGTTCCAAAACCCGAAGCGCCTTCAATAAAGCAGCCAAATAGCCAGGCCACAATAATGGCCTGTATGCGTCGATCCGGGCTGATGGACACGAATCCGGCACGTATGGCGGTGATGCCGCCTGAATGCTTCAGCGTATTTAGCAGCAAGATCGCGCCAAAAATGATCCAGATCAGCCCAATGGTAATAATCAGGCCCTGAATGGTTGAAGCCAGTACCCGGTTAACACTCATGTCCCATGCAAACAGAGCAACAAGCGCCGATAGCAGATAAACAATTGGCATGGAACGCGCCGCTGTCCAGCGTAGTCCCACCAATAATATGCCCGCCAATAAGATGGGGAAAAAGCTAGAAATGCTAATAAACCAGTTGACATACATCTTTCCTTGGCCGTGAACGTACTGCATTTATGTACGCGGAGATACTTATCGTAGGCAGGATCATGAATGAGTCTGCTGCGAAGTCAGTATTGGATTCTGTGAGGATTCATTGGTCTTACCTCTTGACCTTGTGCAAAGTGTAGAGTTTAGGTGTCTTCAGAGATGAGCGTCAATTAGGGGTATACACCCATAAGAAGCCCGTATTAAGCGCGTCTTAGAGGTCTTCGCTTTGTAATAATTGTTTTAGAAAACGATCAACAATGCGGTTGTAGCGTCGAGCCTTGCGCGTGGCTATCGTTAGCGAGACATCGAAATAAATGGCATCGGGCCTGATAGCACGCATCAAATTTCTGCGCACCCAGTTTGCAGCGTAATGGTCAGGTAGAAAGCCCATATAACCCCCTGTCAGAATCAGGAATGCGATGCCTTCGCGATCCGTGGCGGTGGCCGTGCAACGCAAGCGGTCATGCATGGCCACCGCCTGAGGAGTCATCCGGTAGGCAGGCGCAATAGCAGGCTGCTGATCCAGTAGGGCAATGTCGAGACTTTGACTTTGGGCAAACCAGGGGTGATCGTGGCTGCAGTACAGAAAGGAACGCTCGTCGTATAAAGGCACGTACTCCAGGTTCGATAAGGGGCTGACCAGCGGGAAGGCCCCCACATGCAGGCGTCCGTCCATTAAACCTAGTTCAATTTCGGTAGGGGTGCTCATGCTGATATTAATGAGAATTTCGTCGCTAATACCCTGAAGCGCACGCAGAGCATGAGTAATACGCATTTGGGGCTGAGTCACCAAATTATTCATCAAGCCAATGTTAAGTTCACCGCGCAAAGTGTGATGCAGCTGATTGATTTCAGTTTTAAAGCCTTCTACTGCAGCGAGCAAAGCGTTGGCGGAACCCAGCACCTGCCTGCCTTCATCGGTCAGCGCGAAACCTGCACGTCCCCGTTGGCATAGCCGCATCCCCAGGCGTTTTTCCAGATCGCTCATGTGCAGGCTGATGGCTGACGATGAAATGCCTAATAAGCGTTCGGCTGCGGAAAAACTTCCGGCTTCGACTACAGCCTTAAAGACACGCAGTAAACGCAATTCGAAATCACTGATTTGGGCGAGTGGATTATTAAGGCTCATTGCTTTAGTAAAACCATAACTGAAGTTGAATAGATTTGAATTTACCAAACAAACTACAGATCACAAACTAGAGTTATGGCTAATACTTAAAGATGGAGACAAAACAATGAATTACCCGGCACATGATCAGGTGTTTTTGACGGCTTCATTAAACCTTAAAGCGCACTGGATGCCTTTCAGTGCTAACCGCAACTTTCAGCATGACCCCCGCATGGTAGTGGCGGCCGAAGGTAATTATTTAATTGACGAAAAAGGCCGGCGGGTGTTTGATGCCCTGTCGGGTCTTTGGACATGTGGAGCAGGGCATTGCCGCGAGGAAATCAAGTACGCCGTGGCAAAACAGCTTGGTACGCTTGACTACGCACCGGCTTTTCAGTTTGGTCATCCGCTTTCGTTTAAGTTCGCAGAGGAACTTACGGCTCTGGTGCCAGACCCTTTGAATCACGTCTTTTTCACGAATTCGGGCTCCGAAGCAACTGACACGGCCGTGAAAATGGCCCGTGCTTATTGGCGCATTAGGGGCGCGCGCAAAAGACCAAATTAATCGGACGGGCGCGTGGTTATCATGGCGTCAATGTCGCGGGCACCAGTTTAGGTGGTATAGGCAGTAACCGAAAAATGTTCGGTCAGCTAATGGATGTGGAACATCTTCCTCATACCTTGCAGCCTGAACTGGCCTTTACTAAAGGGGCAGCCCAAACCGGAGGTATAGAGCTGGCAGACGAACTGCTGAAGCTGATTGAGCTGCATGATGCTTCAAATATTGCAGCAGTCATGATTGAGCCCATGTCTGGCTCGGCGGGTGTGATTGTACCGCCAGAGGGATACCTGAAACGCTTGCGTGAAATTTGCGATCAGCATGACATTCTATTGATTTTTGATGAGGTTATTACCGGTTTTGGCCGTTTGGGGAAAAACTGCGCTGCTGAATACTTTGGTGTAACGCCTGATCTGATGACCATTGCCAAGCAAATTACCAACGGCGCGGTGCCCATGGGAGGAGTTATTGTCTCGAAGGACATTTACGACACCTTTATGGGACAAGACTTACCCGAGCACGCTGTTGAGTTCGGCCATGGCTACACCTACTCGGCGCATCCTGTTGCCTGCGCGGCCGGCCGTGCTGCGCTTGAACTCTTGCAGCGGGAGCAACTGGTCCAACGCTCTGCTGAGCTGGCGCCGCACCTGGAAAAAGCCATTCATCAATTACGGGGAACTAAACACATCGTAGATATCCGTAATTTTGGCTTGGCGGGTGCGATTCAGTTGGCGCCCCGTGATGGCGATGCCACGATACGTCCTTTTGAAGCAGGCCTGGCCTTATGGAAAGCGGGGTTCTATGTGCGTTTTGGCGGCGACACGCTGCAGTTCGGCCCCACTTTTACCACCAGTCCTGAGGACCTGGATCGCCTGTTCGACGCGGTAGGTGAGGCCATTAGTAACGTAGCCTGATGGATTTAGCTGGTTTATCGGGTGCTTTTAGGCACCCGATTGTTTGGTTTATTTTGCCGTGGGCATCATAAATTCGGCGCCTTTTGCCGTGCTTTCAGGCCAGCGCTGCATGACCGATTTTTGCCTGGTATAAAAACGCACACCTTCCTCGCCATAGGCGTTCATATCGCCAAATAATGATGATTTCCAGCCCCCGAAGCCTTGCCAGGCCATGGGTACCGGAATGGGCACGTTAATACCCACCATTCCCACCTGAATTCGGCGGCTGAACTCGCGTGCGATATGACCATCTCGGGTATAGCAGGCCACGCCGTTGCCGAACTCGTGATCGTTGATAAGCTCAACCGCCTGGGCAAAGTTATCTACGCGTACACACGACAAGACGGGACCGAAAATTTCTTCCTTATAGATTTTCATGTCGGGCGTGACATGGTCAAACAGTGTTGCGCCGGTAAAAAATCCGTTTTCGTGGCCCGGGATGGAGCACCCGCGGCCATCGGTCAATAGCGTGGCTCCTTCGTCTACACCGGTTTGTATGTAGCTCTCGATACGATCACGGGCTTCGCGTGTGACGATAGGACCCATTTCGGCATCAGTCTCCATTCCGTTCTTTATCTTTAATGTTTTTATGCGGTCGATCAGCAGGGGAAGCACGCGCTCGGCGACATCGCCCACCATGACGGCCACGCTGATGGCCATGCAACGCTCGCCAGCCGAGCCGTAAGCCGCGCCTATCAATGCGTCTACGACTTGATCAATGTCGGCATCAGGCATCACCACCAGATGGTTTTTTGCCCCTCCCAGAGCTTGTACGCGTTTACCTTTTTTGGCACCAGTCTCATAAATATAGCGCGCGATAGGCGTGGAACCCACAAAGCTCAGCGCTTTGACGTGAGGGTGCTCAAGCAGTGCATCCACAGCGGCCTTGCCACCCTGAATTACATTGAACACTCCATCCGGTAATCCGGCCTGGCGCAGTAAGTCTGCCATCAAAAGACTGGGAGAGGGATCGCGCTCACTAGGTTTCAGGACAAAGGTATTACCGGTTGCAAGCGCGACCGGTATCATCCAAAGCGGTACCATACACGGAAAGTTGAAGGGGGTAACGCCAGCTACCACACCTAAAGGCTGACGTAGTGTCCAGTTGTCCATGCCAGTAGAGACCTGATCACTAAAGTCAGTTTTTAATAATTGGGGAATGCCGCAGGCGAATTCGACGATCTCAATGCCCCGGGTGACTTCTCCCTGGGCATCGCTAAACACCTTGCCATGTTCGGCGGTAATCATGGCAGCTAATTCGTCACGATGCTGATTGAGCAGCGCCAGGAACTGGTTCAATATTCGAGCCCGTCTAATGGGGGGCGTATCGGCCCAGGCAGGGAAAGCAGCCTGCGCAGCTGTGACTGCGGCCTGGACTTCATCGGATCCGCCCACCAGTATGGAACGGGCCACTTCTCCGGTAGCAGGGTTGAAAATCTCTTTTTTACGGGATGCATCCCCTGAATAAGGCTGATTATTAACCCAATGACTAATGTCCTGAGTTGATGTGTAAGGAGCGGGTTTCATGGTCGGCCTCGTGTAATGATGTGAGTAGATAAGATCCAGTGTAGAGACGAAACCATGATGCGCCTAGATCTAGATTCGTATTTAAATGTTTAGTTAAATGAACAATGGGGGCATAATAAAGCTTGTATCCCTTAGAGGTCTATTCTTATGTCTTTAGAGCGTATCGCCCCGGTATTGGCCGACCTGCACCTGCTAACCGTGTTGGCGCAAACCGGTAGTTTTACTCAGGCTGCGTCCCGATTGGGAATTTCAAAGGCCTCGGTAAGCATGCGTATTGCCAAGCTTGAGCGGGATGCGGGTGTGCCTCTGGTCAGGCGAACAACACGTTCTGTTAAATTAACTGAAGCTGGTCTGCAGCTATCAAGCGAGCTTGTGCATAGTTTTAATCAGATCAGCAAAAGTTTCACCATGATTCAAGACCTGGTGGGCGAGCCTCGCGGAAAACTGCGGGTAACGGCACCCGTGGCGTTAGGCCGACAAATGCTGGCCCCTTTAATCACCCGGTTTTTACAAGCTTATCCTGAAGTCACTATTGATTTAGAGCTTTCAGATGCATTGCTAAACCTGGAGCGTGAAGGTTTTGATCTGGCGATCCGGCATACACAGAGCCCCCTGAAACCTATGTAGCCTGGAAGCTTTGTGCCGCAGAATCATGGTTGCTGGCTACGCCAGGTTATCTCGAGCAGCGCGGGACGCCGAGGCATCCCGCAGATCTGATTCAACACCAGTGTTTGCAATATTTGCGTGGCGAGCGTATTGGGACCTGGAGCTTTGAGCCCAGAAGGGCCCCAGGCGAGGCGGAGAATGCGCATGTGCAGGTGCTAATACGAGGCCCGCTTAGCGTGAACAATAGTGAAATACTTCGTTCAGCCGCTCTGGCGGGCCTGGGTATTGCTGTATTGCCGGATTTTTCGGCTAAAGAGGAAGTTGAACGAGGTACCTTGCTACCTATCCTGACTGACTGGCGTCCACTGGGCGGTTTTGGTGACGGCATTTTTGCTATGCGGCCGTGGTCGCCCAGTGTGCCTAAATCGGTACGAAGCCTGGTAAGTTTTTTACAAGCAGCGTTGGCGGCAACGCCTATGCCCCCTATGCCTTAGAGCTTTCCATACGCAAATCGCCTTCGCGGATCCAGCGCTGTTGCTGCAGCAGCCAGGTGATGCCAATACAAAGCAGGGCAGGGGCCAGAAAATGAAGCAGACCAATGGATAGCCATACCGAACTGCTATGCCCCATTGCCTCTAAGGTGCCCACCTGGCCCACGAAGCCACTGGTACCCATTCCCGAACCTGTGGGAATGTTCTTCATGCCAAAGACCAGCGTTGCAATGGGTCCCAGTATGGCAGCGGTCAAGGTGGGCGGGATCAAAATAAGCGGGTTTCGGACGATATTGGGCAGTTGCAGCATGCTCGTTCCCAAGCCTATGCCTAAAAGCCCTGAACTTCCGTTCTCGCGATAGCTCATGACAGCGAAGCCGATCATTTGGGCGCAGCATCCCACCGTTGCGGCTCCGCCCGCTAGCCCTCCGAGCTCCAGCGAAATCGCCAGCGCAGCACTGGAGGTGGGGCCGGTCAAGATCACGCCCATCAATACCGAAATGATGATGCTCATAAAGAATGGCTGCAGCGTCATTGCCCATTCTATGGTCTGACCCGTTGCGCGCATCATGTCGCCTAGCCAAGGGGCGACCCAATGGGCGACCAGCGCCCCTGTGATCAGCGCTGTTGCCGGGGTGGCGATAATATCAATGGGAGTGCTTTTATGTACGAGTTTGCTGAGTTCGGTACTGATAGCAACCGCTACAAAACAGCCGACCGGACCTCCACCCACCTGTACCGCCAGCGAGCCCACAATGGCGCTGGTAAATATCACCATGGCGGGGGCCTGCAAGCCATAGGCAATGCCTACGCCGATGGCTGCTCCCATTCCTGACTGTGCCATTGCTCCAATATCTATAAGCCAGGCTTGTCCGGTCCAGGTTCCTACCGTCTTTAAAATCAAGCCTATAACCAATGAGCTGAATAATCCCAGCGTCATGTAATTAAGCGCTTCTATGCCATAGCGACGTAGTGAGAACTCCACATTACGCTCGCGTAAGAACGTAGAAACCGACATAAACTCACCTTGAGCATAATTAGAGAAGCCTCTAGTTTATAGGAAGATTTGCATGCGGGTGAAAAATATTGTGCTGTGGAAGGATTTGTTTGAAAGCTGGGGGTAGTCACCTTCTCCTGCTCCGTGCTTGCTTAGCGTTGAGCGTGCTGCGTCACAACATCAGCTTAAGCCCTTCATGAGAGGCTATGAACCCAAGGCTTTCGTAAAAACGTACGGCATCAGTGCGTTGCTTATCGCTGTTAAGCTGGACCAGGCTGCAGCCGGCATCCCGGGCCAGGCCAACTGCATACTCAAAGAACTGATGCCCAATGCGTTTTCCTCGGTGCTGGCTGCTGACTCTTACCCCTTCGATTTGAGCCCTGAGCATTCCTCCGCGCGACAGGCCAGGAATCAGGGTTAATTGCAGAACACCGACGACCTCATCGCCCAGCGTAGCCACCATCACCGTGTTTCCTGCCTGTGCGTTGATGGCCTCCAGGGCCGCAGCATAATCTGGCAAATACTGCATGCCATCGCGTGTGACGCCAAGCATGTCTTCAGACAGCAATGTTGCAATGGCGGGAAGGTCATCATGCTCGGCTTCACGAAAAAATAAATCTACAGTGCTGTTTTTCATCGGGCGTACTCCGTAATAGAAGAGTGGGCATTCTGGATGTTTTATCGAGAGTGCCGGGGTGAAAGCGTAAAACCATGACGCAATTTCTCTATCTTATTCGGATGTTGCGAGAAAGTTTAGGGGCGCTGGATGATCAGGACGTTAGGTGTACGACAACCATAGAATGCGTTCGAAATCCCGCAACAATGAATAGTCCCGGGTAAGTTATATTTGCCCTTGTTCATCGGGAGTGGGCTGGAAATAAGGGCAGCAGATGCTCGCCCAGCTCGTCGATTACCTCCGCCGCGGGACGCCGTTGTGGTTTGAAGTGCAATGCGACGTGGGACACACCTTGTTCTTGCTGGCGTAGCCAGAGCTCACGCAGCGCATTGCGCCCGGCGCGAAGCACGCGGCCGGGCTGGACGGGAGCGTTGGGATCACGATCCAGATCGAATAGGGTTCCGTAGCCATAGGGTTTGAAAATACCGGGAGTGCTGGCGGCACGCCATTGCCTGATGATTTCAGGTATACGCAAAGGATTGGAAATATAGGAGATAATGCCGTCGCTATTCTGGGCAGTCCAGTCGGTTGTCTGTCCCGCATGCCCAATGATGATAGTGGGAAGCCGTGCCGCTACGGGTTTGGGGTGGCCAATCCCAGCAGGAAGCGGCCACCCAACAACTGGTCCACGATTGTCGCTTGCTTGGCTACAATCAGCGGATCGCGTAGCGGCAACACAATTCCAGCAGTGCCGATGGCGATGCGCCGAGTGACTCAGGCCAATATCAGTCCGCAAGGAAGGTTGCGTATCGGCTTGCCGCAACTGGGAAAGTATCTGTTGCCACAGTTGGTTGAGTTTCAGCAGGAGTTTCCGAGCATCGAGCTTGAGCTGAGCTTCAGTGACCGTCTGGTCAATGTGATTGACGAAGGGTTTGATGCAGTGATCCGAATTGGCGAGATTGGCGATTCACGGTTGACGATGCGCCGCCTTACCGGATATCGGCACCGTTTAGTGGCTGCGCCAGCTTATTTGGCGCAGCATGGAACCCCTACGCGCCCGGCCGATCTTGCATCCCACGCCTGTTTGCGCTACCGCTACCCGACTAGCGGAAGGCTGGAGCCCTGGCCATTACTTGTAAAAGGGCGTCCTGTCTCTGTAGATCTTCCGCAATCCGCTATTGCCGATGTGACTCAAGCGTTGCAGGCGATGGCCGAAGCGGGACTGGGAATTGCGTTTTTGCCAGATTTTACGGTGGCTGACGCTATTTCAACTGGCCAATTGATCGTGGTGCTTGAAAAGCATATCGACGATCATCAAGATGTCTCTATCTTGTGGCCATCCGGGCGCCAGTCGCTGCCCAAAATCAAGGTGTTTGTGGACTTCATGGTTAGCAGGCTTGGGGGTGCCTGATGCGAAATCAGCATGATTGCTAGATTTTAGGCAAAAAAATAGACGTCTGTTGACGTCTGTTTTTTTATCAGTGGTGCCCAGGAGAGGACTCGAACCTCCACACCTTGCGGCACATGGACCTGAACCATGCGCGTCTACCAATTCCGCCACCTGGGCATATCGTTGTATGCTATGACTTTATAAACTTATAGAGTCGTATTTAAACGAAAAGTTCGCACTGTTTCGAGAAAGATGAGATTATAAGCATAACTTTTTTAAATTGGAAGCTCTTTTGGTTAAAAAATCTCAACAACCAACTTATAACAAGTCGGCCGGCGACGGTTCGTACGAGTTGCCTCCTGATTTTGACCCTCAAATTCCTAGCCGTGAAGCCATTCTGCAGTTGTTACGAGATAACAGCGACTCACTGACAGTCGATGGCCTGGCAGCCTTAACAGGGATCAGTTTCCCTCTGCCTGTGGGTGCTGAACGTCGCTTGGCAGCGATGCAGCGCGATGGGCAAATCGTTATAGACGCTGAAGGCCTGATCACTGCGAGCAATCAAACAGAGTTTATTGCCGGACGCGTGCAGGGCCATCGTGACGGTTTTGGCTTTTTAATACGCGATGACCGCGGTCAGGATTTATTTCTGGCGCCACGAGAAATGTTGCGTGTTTTGCACGGTGACCGCGTGCTGGTGCGGCCCGATGGCGAATACCGTGGTAAGCCCGAAGCCGTTATTGTTGAAGTGCTAGAGCGGCACACAGATAAGCTGGTGGGGCGCTTTGTATCCGAGCACGGCATTTATACCGTTATTCCAGAAGACCAGCGTATCAAGCACGACATTCGCATCGCGCCTGCCGATATCGGCAAGGCCAAGCCCGGACAAGTCGTCATGATCGAGATTACGCGCCAGCCTGCGCGACACACACAGCCTATGGGCAAGATCATCGATGTGCTGGGTGAAATCGATGACCCGGGCATGGAGATCGAAATTGCAGTGCGTAAATTCGATGTGCCATTTGAGTTCAGCGATGCCGCCTTGCGTCAGTCAGAACGTGTTCCTGAGCACGTGCGGCAATCTGAATTTAAAGGTCGCCTCGACCTGCGCGACTTGCCCTTCATTACGATTGATGGTGAAGACGCCCGCGATTTTGATGATGCAGTCTATTGCGAAGAAATCAACGTGGGCCGCGGTTTGCGGCATCGGCCAGGCTGGCGTCTGTTAGTCGCTATTGCCGACGTCAGCCACTATGTGCGTCCGGGCGATGGTATAGATCATGATGCCCTTGAGCGCGGCACCAGTGTGTATTTTCCGCGTCGCGTTATTCCGATGCTGCCCGAAGCCTTGTCCAACGGCATTTGCTCTCTGAATCCCGCGCAAGACAGGCTGGTCCTGGTCTGCGACATGGTGATTCCCGCCGATGGAGCTACTGAAGGCACAGTCACCGCCTACCAGTTTTATGAAGCGGTTATTCATTCGCATGCACGCACGACCTATACCGAGGTATGGGAAGCCTTGCAGCAGCCTACGGGACCTGCAGCTCAGGGGTGTCCGAGGTTCTGGAGCAGCTTCAGTCCTCTTATGGTCTATACCGTGCGCTGGCGCAACAGCGCAAGAACCGTGGGGCCATTGATTTTGATACCGTCGAAACAAGAATTGTGTGTAATCCGCTGGGGCGAATTGAGCGTATTGAACCTTTGGTTCGTAATGATGCCCATAAGCTGATTGAAGAGTTTATGCTGGCTGCCAACACCTGCGCGGCAGATTTTATGTCACGCAATCGCCGCAATGGATTGTATCGTGTGCACGAAGGCCCTACTCCCGAGAAACTTCTTAAGTTTCGCGAATACTTGCGAACTTTGGGTTTAACGCTCGAAGGCGGAGACGAACCGTCTACGGCCGATTATGCTGCCGTAATACAGCAAGCCAAGGGCCGTAGCGATTTTGAAATCATACAGACCATGTGCCTGCGTTCGATGCAACAGGCCATTTATAGTCCTGAAAAGGCAGGTCACTTCGGACTGTCTTACAAGCTATATACACACTTTACCTCGCCCATTCGACGTTACCCTGATCTGCTGACGCATCGGGTAATCAAGAGCATCTTGCACGGCAAACGCTATCGCCCTGATATCGAAGAAGAGCCCGGTGATGAGCAGCTCAGCGTCGCCAAGCGCGAATACATTCTATGGGAACGCCTTGGAACAATGCTTTCAGAGCGTGAGCGCCGTGCTGATGATGCGTCTTACGATGTTCAGGCGTGGCTGAAGTGCTTCTTTGTTAAAGAACACGTCGGCGAGGTCTTTAGCGGCAAAATTACCGGTGTGGCTAATTTCGGTATTTTTATCACTTTGGATACGTTGTTCGTAGAAGGCATGGTTCATATTTCTGAACTGGGTTCCGACTACTTCGTCTATAACGAATCCACCCATGATTTACGGGGTGAGCGCACCGGTCTGCGGTATAAGTTAACGGATGCGGTGCAGGTTCAGGTGGCACGAGTCGATCTTGAAGCAAGACGTATTGATTTCCGTTTGGTGCAAGGGACCAGCTTTAAGGCGTTAACCGGGCCGGGCAATGCCGACCGTACAGGCCGTCCTCAAAAAAGCGGCGTCTACCAAACCTAAAGAATTGCAAGGAACCACCTCAAGTCAACGTCGGGCTGCAGCTAAAAAGGCCGCCCGCGATCAGGCAACAAAAGCCCGATCCGAGGCTCGCAAAGCAAAGCGTCAAAAGCGCTAGTTGAGCGTACAATATGGGATGTACCGGGCGCTTTTAAGCGCCCATCCACTTTTTGGCTGTCAAGAAATGCCTGGGTAGGCGAAGGAAAATTATGGCGCTGCAAATGTTAGCGGGCTTTCATGCGGTGCGTGCACGTATTCGTCATGCAGCCAGCTCAATTAAAGAGCTCTACATAGAAGAAGCGCGGCGCGACAAACGCATGCAAAGCTTCATCGAGCAAGCCGAGAGCCAGGGCTTGAAAATCGTCTTTGTCGATAAGAAGCGCTTGGACACCATTGCTCGCGGCGTACGCCACCAGGGAGTGGTGGCAATGGCTACAGAAGCCGAACTCGCCATGGACGTGGACGAGTTGCTTGACCTATTGGAAGACAAGGGCGAAAAGCCGCTATTGCTGTTGTTAGACAGCGTGACAGATCCCCATAATCTAGGTGCCTGCCTACGTTCAGCTGACGCTGCCGGCTGCCATGCGGTTATCGCACCCCGAGACCGGGCGGTAGGCTTAAATGCAACGGTGCGCAGGGTGGCGTGTGGCGCTGCCGAGACCACACCTTACTTAACGGTCACCAATCTGGCCCGTACCATGCGTAGCCTTAAAGAGCGTGATGTCTGGGTAGTGGGTACGGATGACCAGGCAGAAAACAGCATCCATGACATTGACGTCACGCGTGGTATCGCCTGGGTTATGGGTGCGGAAGGTGAAGGCATGCGCCGCCTGACACGTGAGACCTGTGACGAGCTGGTATCCATCCCCATGATCGGGTCGGTTGAAAGCTTGAACGTCAGCGTGGCCAGCGCAGTCTGCCTGTATGAAAGTGTGCGTCAACGCCGTTCTGTCTAGGTGCTGAGCTGCACTGCCAGATCATCTGTTTTTCTTTATAGCAATAATGTATAAAGAAGATACTCATGATTGATATCGCTTGCGGCGATAATAGCTAGCCCTGCACAGACTGCTGTTCGAGCATTCATGTTGATTTAGTCGCGGCGCGTAGGCGCCGTTTTTGCGTGTGGTCTTTGTACCCGCGTGAGTCCGTACTTTGAGTCTAATTATGTCAAAAAACGGTTTTACTACCGAAATACTTCATTCTGATCGCCGCACCGGATGTGAATTTGGCGCAGTCCATCAGCCGCTGCACCCTTCTGCGGAGTATGCCTTCGCCGATGCTCGTGAGTTAGCTGCAGTATTTCAGGGTAAGCCGGGCTTTAGCTATTCGCGTCAGGGCACGCCCACTACCGCTGCGCTCGAGAAAAAGCTGACGCATATGGAGCAGGGGATTGGCAGCGTGAGTTTTGCGACGGGCATGGCCGCCTTGAGCGCTACATTCTTCACTTTGTTGAAGGCGGGTGATCACCTGATTTGCAGCAAGTATATATTTGGCAATACCAATAGTCTGCTAGGCACTTTGCAGGGGCTGGGTGTTGAAATTACTTTGGTAGATGCAACCGATGTCGAAGCGGTAAAACAAGCCAAGCGTTCCAATACCATAATGGTATTCACAGAAACCATCGCCAATCCAGGTACGCAAATTGCCGATTTAGAAGCTATAGGCGAGTGGTGCAAGACTGAAGGTTTGCTGTATGTAGTCGACAACACTCTGTCAACTCCATGGCTGTCGCCAGCCAGGCTGTTTGGTGCTGGCCTGGCCGTTAACTCCTTGTCCAAGCATATCGCCGGCCATGGCAACGCCCTGGGCGGCATGGTAACCGATACAGGCCTGTTTGACTGGTCACGTTATCCAAACATTTCATCTGCTTATCAGCAGGGCAATGCGAAAGGGTGGGGGCTGACACAAATCAAAAAGAAAGGTCTGCGAGACATGGGGGGAACCTTGTCGTCGGATGCTGCCCATCGGGTAGCCACGGGCATGGAAACCTTGCCTTTGCGTATGGCCAAGGCCTGCGATAACGCCTGCCAGTTGGCGCACTACCTGGCAGGGCATCCATCTGTTACCACGGTGCTTTACCCAGGTCTGAGCAGTCATCCTCAGCACCGGCGTGCCACGAGTCTGTTTAACGGGCGTTATGGCACATTAATGGGTGTAGAGTTAGCCGCCGATATTGATGTGTTCGACTTTCTAAACAAACTGAAGGTCGTTGTGCTGTCTACCCATCTGGGTGATACCCGAAGCCTGACGTTACCTGTAGCTCATACGATTTACTATGAGATGGGTGCGGAGCAGCGAGCACTGATGGGAATCGGTGATAATTTGCTAAGAATATCAATTGGAATCGAGGATTATGCCGATTTAGAAGGTGATTTTGCCCAGGCTTTGGAAGCGTAATTTACGTCGTTTGGCCTTTTAGCACATTTCGTCTTCTCCGTTAAGAGCATAAATGCAAATTAGGGCCATGCTGTTTAAAAATGTTAAAACATCAGCAAATATGCGGGTTACAGCGTATTATTTGCTTGACACAAGGCCTAATCATAGGCTTAATACGGCTTAGCTTGCTACGAGCCATAAAGCAATGTGTGCTCGGGCAGTATCCGCTGCGAGCGGATAACGTGTACTTAGCATCATTGCTAAATTTTTATGGAAAGCGGGTTTGAATTCTTCGAATCCGGCTACTACAAACATCAGGGGTATTCCTTAAATGAACAAAACCGAGCTTATCGACTTCATTTCTAACAAGGCGGACCTGTCTAAGGCGGATGCTGGTCGTGCGCTAGATGCGTTCATCGACGCCGTAACCACCACGCTAAAAGAAAAAGACACGGTAACGTTGGTCGGTTTCGGCACTTTCGCTGTGTCAGAGCGTGCAGCCCGTACAGGCCGCAACCCACGCACCGGTGAAACAATCGAAATTCAGGAAGCCATCGTTCCTAAGTTCCGTCCAGGAAAAGCACTAAAAGACGCTGTTAACTAAGCTCTTTTAAAATTGCTTGCATTTACTCTGAACTGATCATATAATTCTTTTTCTGGTTTCAGAGCACAACGAATGATAAATGGGTGCTTAGCTCAGCTGGTAGAGCGGCGCCCTTACAAGGCGTAGGTCACAGGTTCGACCCCTGTAGCACCCACCATTAATCAAGTTGTAAGATTAAGGGCTTAGTCTCATCGCTAGGCTCTTTTTTAATTTGCTCGCCATTTTCTTGAAGATCAAATGGGTGCTTAGCTCAGCTGGTAGAGCGGCGCCCTTACAAGGCGTAGGTCACAGGTTCGACCCCTGTAGCACCCACCATTTGATTTACAAAAATAGAGTCCGGCTTTTTGGCCTGGCTCTTTTTTTGTCCATTTTCCTCCGGCTCAGCGGCCAGCATACAGATCTTAAAAGGTCGCGGTAGAACGACTTCATAGCGTCGGGCATAGTTCTTGCTTTGCTTATCAAACAGGCTACGGAGGACAGCATGGCAGCTACTGCAAGCAAACGCGCCCTATGGAAGGGTGCCATTTCGTTTGGATTGGTTCATATTCCTATTGCGCTGCATTCGGCAACGACCAGCCAAGGCGTGGATTTTGATTGGCTGGATAAGCGCACTATGGACCCGGTGGGCTACAAGCGTATCAATAAGGTTACGGGTAAGGAAATCAGCCGGGACAATATCACCAAGGGCGTGGAGTATAGCGAGGGTGAGTATGTGATACTTTCTGCCGAGGAAATTGCGGCTGCTTATCCCACGACGACGCAGACCGTCGAAATTGAATCGTTTGTTTCCATTGATGATGTGCCTTTCGTTTACCTGGAACGGCCATACTACACATCTCCAATCGGCAAAGGTGATAAGGTCTACGCGCTATTGCGTGAAGTGCTGCGAAAGACGGGCAAGGTCGGCCTGGCCAAGGTGGTAATCCAGACCAAACAGCATCTGGCCATACTCATGGCCTGCGGCCCTGCACTCATATTGAACCTGTTGCGATGGGAGGACGAGGTCCGTTCGTGGGATGAGCTGAATTTGCCGCCCATAGGCGTTAAAGCAGCCGGATTGACGGATAAAGAGATGCAGATGGGTGAGCAGCTGGTCGAAGATATGAGCGGACCATGGAGGCCTGAGGTGTTCACCGACTCCTTCAAAGAGCAAATCCTGGCTTTGGTAAAGGAAAAAGTGGAGGCGGGCGAGACAGAAACTGTTGGCGAGCCAGAGTCACATGAGACTGAGGCTGGCGGTGCGAAAATTTTGGATCTGACCGAGATGCTGCAACGCAGTTTAGGCAAACGGACTGAATCCCCGCTCAGAAGCGTGCCGGGAAGACTGGCAAGGCGACCGCGAAAGCGGTCAGTAATAAAAGCAGCAACACAGCTAAAAAAGCCGCAGCCAGGAAAGGGGCGAAGAAAGCGTCCAAGGTAGCGGCAAAAAGAAAGCTGGAGCGGCCAAGTCTTCGTCGCGTGGCCGCAAGGCAGCATGAGACGCCTATGGCCCGCGATCCTCTCGTACCATACAAATCCAAACGAAATTTTTCCCTAACTCCAGAGCCCGAGCAGGGTGGCACGGCTAACGATGGCGCACCTGTCTTTGTCATACAGAAGCACTGGGCGCGCAGCTTGCATTACGATTTCCGCCTGGAACTGGATGGCGTCATGAAAAGCTGGGCCATACCGAAGGGGCCGAGCCTGGATCCGGCCGACAAGCGCATGGCGGTTCATGTCGAGGACCATCCGCTTTCCTACAATCAATTTGAAGGCCAGATTCCGAAAGGCGAATATGGAGCGGGCAAAGTCATTATCTGGGATCGGGGCACGTGGACGCCGGAGCCTGACCCGCGCAAAGCATACCGTGCCGGAAAATTGAAGTTTGTCTTGAATGGCAGCAAACTTCAAGGGGGCTGGGCTCTTGTTCGAATGCGCGGTGATACCCGCAAGCAGGATGCCTGGCTGCTTATCAAGGAAAAAGATGAGTTTGCCAGACCGGCGTTGTCATTCAGTGTTGTGGACGAGTTACCCGATAGCGTGGGGCCTGAGCAAAACGAGAGAAGTCAGCCCAAGCGCAAGAGTTCGGTAAAAACGGTACCTAAAGGGGCTGTCCGTGACATGGCGTTCATGAAAGCTCCCAAAGCGACACTTCCCGAGTCCTTCAAGCCGCAGCTTGCCACCTTGGCCGATGCGCCGCCTCCTGACCCGCAGTCTTGGCTTTACGAGCTTAAATTTGACGGTTACCGCTTGCTCGCTCGAATCGATAAAGGAAAAGTCCGGCTTATGACGCGCAATGCTCATGACTGGACCGATCGCTTACCGCATTTGGCTAAGGCGCTTCTGTCGCTGAAACTACCCTCTGGATGGTATGACGGAGAAATCGTCCTGATTAATGACCGGGGGCTACCGGATTTTCAGGCGTTACAGAACGCCTTTGACAGTGCAAAAACCAGCAGTATCCGCTATTTCCTATTCGATCTGCCTTACTTCCAGGGGGCCGACCTTCGGGGTCTGCCTCTGACACGGCGTCGCGAAGCTCTTGAGCATGCCTTGCAGGGCGCCATCGTCGGCGAGGGGAGCGTAGTGCAGTTGAGCGCCATTTTCGATGCCTCTTTGCGCGACATTCAGGAGAGTGCGTGCCGACTGGGTTTGGAAGGAGTTATTGCCAAGCACCAGGACTCACCTTATGTGTCCAGGCGCTCGAAGTCATGGCTCAAGCTCAAGTGTGGCCATCGGCAAGAGTTTGTCATCGGCGGCTATACGCAACCGCGGGGCACCCGTATCGGCATCGGTGCTTTGTTGCTGGGTGTACATGATGAGCACGGCATACTGCGCTATGCCGGAAAAGTGGGTACCGGATTTAGCAGCCGCAGTCTGCGGGATATCCATCAGCGACTGGATGCACTGCAATCGAATAAGAGACCTTTTGGCGAAGACGTCCCCGGCGAGCAGCTTGCGCACTGGGTAGAGCCCACGTTGTTGGCCGAAGTTTCGTTTGCGCAATGGACTAGCGGTGGTCGAATACGCCATGCGGTATTTCACGGCTTGCGTAGTGATAAAGCCGCGAAGGCCATTATCCGGGAGGAAAACATGACAGCGACAACGTTGGCACCCAAAGCGAATACGCCTGCAGGAAAACAGAAGAAAGAGAGTCCTCAATCCGTCGCAAAAACCAAGGCAAGTGCCGCCGCGACATCTCGCCTGGGGCAATTAAGGGTGACGCATCCAGAGCGTGTTGTGGATTTCACGACAAAAACCAGGAAAATCGATGTTGTTCGCTATTACGGACTGATTGCGCCATTGATGATGCCGCATTTGAAGGGACGACCGGTTTCGCTCGTACGGGCTCCGGACGGTGTAAAGGGCCAGATATTTTTTCAAAAGCATCTTGAGACGAACAAGATGGCAGGCATGCGCTCCTTGCCGGCCAGGCTAGATCCGGGGCACGATCCCCTTGTCGAAGTAAGCGCAGAAAAGGGCCTGAGTTCGGCGGCGCAGATGAACGTTATGGAATTTCATACATGGAACGCTGTCAACACGCTGATAGGCAAACCAGACAGAATGACGTTTGACTTGGATCCTGGTAAAGGTGTCGACTGGGCATTGATGCAGCAAGCTGCTTTGCTTTTACAGGTATTCTTGAGTGAGCTAGGTCTGACGGCCTTTGTGAAAACCAGCGGCGGCAAGGGCCTGCATGTGGTTGTTCCTCTGCAGCGGCGGCATGACTGGGAGACGGTCAAAGGGGTGTCCCAGGCTGTTGTGCAGCATTTGGCCAAGACCTTTCCTAAGCGGTTTGCGGCCAAAAGCGGGCCCCGGAATCGAGTAGGCAAGATATTTATCGATTATCTGCGCAATGGATGGGGCGCCACCACCGTGTCGGCCTGGTCGTTGCGTGCACGCCCCGGAATGGGCGTATCCGTACCCATTGAATGGGATGAGGTTGAGCAGATCACCAGCGCTACTCAATGGCATATCGGCAACATCCATGAACGGCTTGACGTTGGCAATGCGCCCTGGGCTGAGTACGCGAGTTCGGCTGCCACTCTGACGCAAGCGATGAGAACTTTGAAGTACAGCCGTGCCTAGAGGCCTGCCTGTGAGGGCAGGCTCGTTGGGGCGGGCTTCGACGTTCTTGTCAACTTAGCGGTTAACCACGTGCTTGGGTAGCAAAAGGATGAGCAGGCCTGCCGCAACCAGACAAACAGCGAACATAATTAAACCTGTCTCTGACGACTGGGTCAGGTCTTTTAAAATGCCCATCAGATAAGTAGCTCCGATTCCGCCTAGCGTAGAAAGAGAAGCGATAAGGGCTATGCCTGCTGCGGCGGCTCGGCCAGCCAGGAAGGTGCTCGGAATACACCAGAAAACCGGGAAGGTAGCCATCAAACCTATATTAGCAAGAGAGAACAACACGACGGTAATAACAGGGTCCAGGCTAAAGAAAGTGCTGGCCCAGATACTGCCGGCCGCGAGAAAAGCCGGGAGGGCAATGTGCCATCGGCGCTCTCGATGTTTGTCTGAACTCATACCGTTAAGCACTAATGCGGCGACGGCCAATATACTTGATACACCTGTAAGCAAGCCTATGTGTGTATTGCTGCTGACACCGGAGTCTCTAATCAGGGTAGGCAACCAGAAATTCAGACCGTAGACAGCCATCATCAGGAAAATATCGACCACGCCTAATAACCATACTCTTGCGCTCGCAAAGGCTTCGCGCACTGACGTGTGGGATTGTGAGCTCTGATCTTTTTGTAGCGTATCGAGCAACACTTTCTTTTCGCCGGAATCTAGCCATTTGGCATCTTGCACCCCATTAGGCAGATACATCAAGATAAGCAGGCCAAGCAACACTGAGGGTATGGCTTCAAGTAAAAACATCCACTGCCAGCCAGACATGCTTTGCACGCCATCGAAGGCACTCAGGATCCATCCGGAGAGCGGGCCTCCGATCATACTCGACAAAGGAATGCCCAGAAGGAACAGCGCCATGATCTTGCCACGTCTGAAGGTAGGAAACCAGAAGGTGATGTAGAGCATCACGCCTGGATAGAAGCCCGCTTCAGCGACACCGAGCAAGAAGCGCAATACGTAAAACTGGGTGGGGGTCGTAACAAGCATCATGCATGCTGAAATCAAGCCCCAGGTGATCATAATGCGTGCTATCCATACCTTTGCACCCATTCGTTGCAAAACCAGATTGCTGGGTACCTCGAAAAGCATATAGCCAATAAAAAAGAGGCCCGCTCCCAGGCCATAGACTGTCTCACTAAAGCCCAGATCGCTTTGCATTTGTAGCTTTGCAAAGCCGATATTGATTTTATCGAGGTAAGCGGCGATGTAACAGACACAGAGCAGAGGGATGATTCGCCAGGCCACTTTGCTATATAACGCTTCCGTCGAGGTGTCCGTGTCGAGACTGACAGGCAGGCTCGCTGGGTAGGGCTGTGACATTCTTATTCTCCTTGTTGGCTCGTTTAGATTGCGAGTCCGAACGGGTGGTGTGGTTTTGCTTGAGAGTGCGGGGAAAATGACCTAGCGATGGCCGGCTGGCTTCCGCATGACGCTGTCGGGACAAGGGCGCATTGCACTGATTTTTTGTTGTGACTCCACTTTTGTCTCCAGGAAATGATTGGACTTTTAAGCCTATACATAGTGTAGGCACTGTTAGTTTGCGTTTTTTTTAAGGGGGAGTTTATCGATTATTAATAAGAGTTATTGGATGAATGACAAAGAATAGCGTTTTTCAAGGTATGTAAAGAATAAATTGATTGAGTAAACGCTAAAATTAGGGTTTTACCTTACCTTGTGAAGTTGTTAATAAGCATTGTGTACGCTATATTTTCTCAGTCTTGGATAATAGGCGAGGAACTCCTTCGCCATTTTCTTTGACAACTACGCTATTGAACTCGCTGTTTTCCCATGAATGAGGATGGGCGTTGGGAGAAGAGCTTCAGTAAAAATTACGCCTGATAATAGGGCAGCACAAGGAAAAATAATGAGAAGAAAGGAAGCAGGAGGAGCAGTGTGTACCGTTATGAGATTGGCTTTGGCGGGGGCGACAGCAATCGCATCAATGGGGGCCTGGGCTGATGATTCGGTGAACATTTACGGAACCGCAGATATCTGGGCAGGTAGCAGTAAGGAATTGGGCAAGGGGAGCAGTCAGCGGCAACTGCAGTCCGGAGGGATGCAGACTTCGTACTTTGGCTTAAGCGGCAGTGAAAATCTGGGAGACGGGTTAAAGGCAGTCTTTGCCATTGAGGCTTTTATACGTATGAACGACGGGCAGTTAGGTCGTTACGACGGGGATGACTTTTTTCCCGAAGCGCTTATGCCGGGCTGGAAGGAGACTGGGGACGAATAACGCTGGGACGAACGACCACGCCTTACTTTATATCGACAATTTTATTTAACCCTTTAGCCGGGTCGTTTGCCTTTTCACCTGCTATTTATTACACCTATATGGGAAACGGTATCGTCGAGGCACCCCTGAAGGGCGATTCCAGTTGGAGCAAATCAGTGCTCTATAACTCTCCTGCTATTGGCGGTATGACGCTAAGCCTGCAATACGCAAGAGGGTCAGCAGAGGAAGCAGTAGATTTGGAAAAAGAAAACGGAGCGCAGAAGCTGGGAGGAAACGTAGTCTACGAGCAGGGCCCTTTCAGTGCAACGGTAGCAATGCAGCAGCTTAATTTTTCAAGAAACGCGGGCGATTTGGGTTCAGACTTTAGGAATCAACGGGCTCTTTTAGCTGGCTTGGCTTATGATTTTTCATCATTTAAGCTGTATGGCCAATATCAGTCAATACAGAATAAGTACCAAAGTGCCAAGTCTAGAATAAACAGCGCTCAAGTCGGCGTCAGAGTACCGACCAGTACGGCCGGGGCGGTTCTGGCGTCGTATGCTCATGCAAAAACCTCGGGTTTCGTAAGCGATAGTCGCAACACGTGGGCGGTTGCGTACGAGCATTCCCTTTCAAAGCGCACACAATTGTACGGAAGCTATTTCCGTGATTCGGTGCGAAGTGCAGGGCAAGGTAGCAATGTTGGTGTAGGTATTAAACACACATTTTAATAGCGGGGAAATGGCGTCGATAATGCCATTTCCTAAGCCTTGACGCTAGCGAGCACTGTTTGAACGATAGAGTTTCCCCATTGCTTGCGCTGAGCGGCGGACATCAGATCTCGCGATAAGAATGCCGATAGCGTGTACTGATTCGACAAATAGAAATAACCCAGACCCATAATGCTCATATACAAGTCGACGGTATCTACATCGGCTCTGAAGGCCTTTGTTTCTATGCCTTTGCGCACTACGCCCTGAAGCACAGACAGTGCAGGAGAGAGAAATTCGCCCAAAGAGGAACCTATGTTTTTTAGGTGTTTGCCTTTAAGCAGGTTTTCAGTATTGAGCAAAATAATGAATTCAGGGTTCTTTTGATAGTAGTCCCACATGAATCTCACGATGTCGCTGAGCGCTTGCTCGGGCGAGTCTGTGTCTAGCGTCAGCGCATGCTCGGCTTGGATCAGTTTGTGATAGACGTTCTTCAATACCGCGGCGAAAAGTTTGTCTTTGTTGCCAAAGTGGTAGTAGATCAGGCTTTCGTAGCACTTAGCCTGTTTGGCAATATTTTTACTGTTGCTCCAGCATAACCGTTACGGGCAAAAACGAACTCGGCAGCTTCCAGAATAGTATCGCTGGTAGTGTTGCTGACGCGAGAGCGTCGTGCTGGTTTAGTGGCGCCTAGCGGTTCTTCGTTCTTCGTGTTGGGCAAAGACATGTTGGCATCTGCAAAAATAAATAAATAGGTAAGCGCAGCGTGTGGACTTATTGCTCAGTCAATCTACCCCTCAATAATAACTCATACACTCGGCCGTCCCAACAATGGGAGATTATTCATAGCGTATACGCTTCATCTAGGTGTAAACACCATTGAATTTGACTGAACACTCAAATAAGATTTGAGTGTTCGCTCAAATAAGTAAATGGATAGGAGAAACTGATGCAAAACTATGTGACCAACACGTGGTACCCCTTAACCTGGTCTCGCGATATCGGCCGTGAGCTCAGCGCCCATCGAATCATAGAGAAAGATGTCGTGTTATTTCGCAGCACCGAAGGCACAGTCATCGCTATGGAAGATGCCTGCCCTCATCGTTTGCTGCCGCTGTCTATGGGGAAGCTAAAAGGTGACCATGTGGAGTGTGGTTATCACGGTGTAACTTTTGATTGTGCTGGGTCGTGTGTACGTGTTCCGGGCCAGGATATGGTGCCTGCTAACGCTCGGGTACAGACCTATCCGACACATGAGAACATGGGCCTGGTCTGGATATGGATGGGAGACCCTGAGCTGGCCGACCCAGCGACCGTATTTGACTTAGAGCAGTACCATGATCCGAGCTGGACCTCGGTAGAAGGCGATGCGCTGCATATCAGAGCCAACTATCTAAGCCTTGCCGACAACCTCTGTGATCCTGCTCATGTCAGCTTTGTTCATCAGACCACCTTAGGAAATGCAGCTGGCGAAGATGTGCCAGTGCAATATGCTCAGGAAGAAGGGAAGATGCTGACGTGGCGCTGGGTCAACGATGCACCGCCGATTCCTTTGTTTGCCAAGTTCGGCAACTTTAAGGGAAATGTAGACCGCTGGCATTACTACCATTATTACGCCCCGAGCATTGCGATTATTGATTTTGGTTCAGCTGACACGGGTACGGGAGCTCCAGAAGGGAATCGCGACGATTGCATACAGATTTTCGCCTGCCATTTCATGACACCAGTCGATCAGGAAAACTCAATTGATCACTGGCTGCATGTCAAAAACTTTAAGGCAGACGAAGAAACCAACCTTGCGCTATCGGCCTCGTTCAGAGAAGCATTTGCTGAAGACAAAGCCATTCTGGAAGCCATTGAAATTAACGAGAATAAGTACCGTGGACGTAAAAAAATCAAGATAGCGATTGATGCTGCTCCGAGACGTATGCGCAAAATGGTTGAGCAAATGAGCGCTGAAGAAAGTTTGGTTGAGGCTTAAAGGGAATTGTTATGACTGTATTATCCGATCAGCAGACTGTTCCGTTTCTGCTTGGCTGTAACGGAAGGGGGTGCAGCAGTCTTCATTAGGCAACCCCGTATCGCTGGACGAAATCTCTATTCATGAGCAGTTCAGGCTTGTGAAAGAGTCAGGGGTATTCGATTATTTTGACCGCATTGCCTTGCGCTCCAACATTGATGAGTACTTAAGTGCTATCGATACCTATGACTTACCGGTTCACAGCGCCAGTTGGTTCTATAAGCTGGGGCAAGATGACCAGTTGCTCATGGAGAATCTGCAGATCTGCAAAGAAATTGGTGCTCGTTGCCATAACATCATGACCTTCAAACACCACCAAGATGGCCATGAGTTATCGGACGGTGAGATTGTGGATCACTACCTGCAGGTCTATGACCAAGGAATGAAACTTGGGGTAGAGCCCAGCTTCGAGCTGCATGTCAATATGTGGACTGAAGACTTTCTTCGGGTAAGCAGCACCGCTGATCAGGTTCAGGCGCGAGGCGTTCCTTTTAACTTCACGCTGGATTACAGCCATGTGGTGTTCAAGATGAACCAGCCCACTGAGTTGGCGCTTTCGCAGGTTGAGGCAGCGGTAGCAAGCGGGGATGTGATTCTTGACCCTTTTGAGCCTGACTCATTGTGCGACGAATGGCTAAGTAAAAACATAGTGAAATGGACGCAATTGCGTACGGTAGCGCCAAATCAGCCGGCCAACCTATGGCATAAAAATGAAGATGGACAGTTCGCGCGTGGTATCCAGTACCCCATGGTCAAGCCGGAGCCTGGCGAATGGCATTCGCCTTGGAATGCCTACTTGCTGGAACCTTCCAAAGAGGCAATACGCAAAGTCTTACGCTATCACATCACACATCCCGAAAGCCCGCTTGCTTATATCACAACCGAGATGATCAATTTGCCTGACTACGGTTTAGGCGCGCGTTACGACTTGTTTGAACAGAATGTGGCTGCGGCCCGTTTTATTCGCAACGCCTGGAAAGAAATTCAGGCCCTGCATGCAGCAGAGCTGATTACCGCTTAAGTTACTAAGGAAATACCATGAAAACACGAGCAGCCGTAGCCTGGAAGGCAGGAGCGCCATTAACCATTGAAGAGGTTGATTTGGCGGCCCCCAGGGCAGGAGAAGTCCTGGTTGAAATGAAGGCGACCGGAATTTGTCATACCGATTATTACACCTTGTCAGGCGCTGATCCCGAGGGGTTGTTTCCTGCGATCCTTGGGCATGAGGGGGCGGGCATCGTACTGGAGACAGGCCCCGGCGTCGTGGGCTTACGTCCCGGTGACCATGTGATTCCGCTCTACACACCTGAGTGTAGGCAATGTAAGTCGTGCTTATCGCGTAAAACCAATTTATGTACCGCAATACGGTCAACCCAAGGACAAGGCATGATGCCAGATGGCACTTCCCGCTTTTCACTGGAGGGCCAGCCACTGCATCACTATATGGGTACGTCTACCTTTGCTAACCATATTGTGGTTCCGGAAATTGCCCTGGCGAAAATTCGTAGCGATGCTCCTTTTGACAAGGTGTGCTATATCGGATGCGGCGTCACCACAGGAATAGGTGCCGTACTTTTCACAGCCAAGGTCGAGGCAGGCGCCAGTGTTGTGGTCTTTGGCTTGGGTGGCATTGGTTTGAATGTCATCCAGGGAGCCAAAATGGTGGGCGCCGATAAAATCATCGGTGTTGATCTGAACCCCGAGCGCGAAGCTATGGCCCGGCAATTCGGTATGACTCACTTCGTCAACCCTAATGACGTCGAGAATGTGGTGGATCACATTATTCAGCTCACAGACGGTGGAGCGGATTATTCCTTTGAATGTATTGGCAATACCAAAGTCATGCGTCAGGCCCTGGAGTGCTGTCATCGTGGCTGGGGGCAGTCGATTATTATTGGTGTGGCAGAGGCAGGGGCCGAAATCTCTACCCGTCCTTTTCAACTGGTGACAGGCCGCGAATGGAAAGGCTCTGCTTTTGGCGGTGCCCGCGGACGTACCGATGTACCAAAAATCGTTGACTGGTATATGGAAGGTAAGCTCGATATCGATAGCCTGATCACGCATACCTTGTCGCTCGACGAAATCAATCATGGCTTTGACCTCATGACACGAGGTGAATCCATACGTTCAGTGGTGGTGTACTAATGAATGGGCGCGTCGTAATTCTTGGGGCAGGGCAAGCGGGGGGCAGCGCGGCTGCCTTGCTACGTCAACATGGCTATCAGGGATCAGTGACACTGGTAGGAGAAGAGTTTGAGCCGCCTTATCAGCGTCCTCCTCTTTCTAAAGCGTGGCTCAAAGGGCAGGTGTCTGCTGGCGATCTCTATATGAAGCCCGTCTCTTTCTATGCTGATAAGCAGATTGATCTGCGGCTGGGACGGCGCGCTTTGCAAGTGGATCCACAGCAGAAAAGGGTGCACTTTGATGATGATTCCTATTTGGAGTTCGATCATCTGATTCTGGCATGTGGTGCTCGCGCACGGCATCTAAGCAATGTCGATACGTCGTTGAAAGGAGTTCATTATTTGCGCAGCATGGCGCATGCCAGCAGTCTTAAAGAAACCTTGGCCAGCAGCCGCCACTTGGTGATTGTAGGCGGGGGTTTTATTGGTTTGGAAGTGGCAGCTTCAGCCAGGGCCTTAGGGGTAGAGGTCACCGTACTCGAGCGCGAACCCAGACTTCTTTCCCGGCTGGCGTCTCAAACGGTTTCCAGCTATTTGTTTGAGCTGCATCGTTCGCAAGAGGTTCGTATTTTGCAGAATGTGGAGCTGGCAGCGATTGAAGGTTCGGGAACTGTTCAGGCCGTCATACTGAGCGATGGTCAGCGGCTGGAGTGCGATACCGTGTTGATCGGTATCGGATCCATTCCCAATGCTGAGCTGGCGCAGCAGTCAGGTCTGCATTGTGATCAGGGGGTGATTGTTGATGATTCTGCATTAAGCAGCAACCCTGCGGTTTCGGCTATTGGCGATATGACGCGCCGGCCGGCTATCGGTGCGGGTTCGGCGCTGGTCCGACTGGAAAGTGTGCCAAGTTCGCTAGAGCAGGCCAGGCAGGTAGCCTTGAGGCTGTGTGGGAAACCAGCTGCAGCGCAGGAGCTGCCCTGGTTTTGGTCTGATCAATACAGCACGAAGCTGCAGATGGCCGGCTTGACCATAGGCTCAACCCGCACGGTTGTTCGAGGCAATATCCAAGAAGGCCGGTTCTCCGTTTTCCATTTTGCAGCCACCACACTTGTTGCGGCAGAGTGCATCAACTCACCACGGGATTTCATGGTTGCACGTAAAGCTATCGTGGCAGCGCCAGAAGTCGATATAGAAGCCCTGGAAAGCTCCCAGGAGACGCTTGAAACCGTGCTGGCGTAATTTTAATAAGCCCATTACTTAAGGGTCGATGACGATGGTAAATGTTACATACATAGAATTTGACGGCACAAAGCACGAAGTGCAAGTGGAAGTCGGTAATAGTTTAATGAAAGGAGCCGTGTATAACGGTGTTCCTGGCATTGATGCGGAGTGTGGCGGGGCATGTGCGTGTGCAACCTGTCACGTTTACATAGAAGGCGAGTGGTTTGACCGCCTTCCCGGCGCCCAGGACGAAGAAAGCGGCATGCTTGAGTTTGCCAATGAGCCTCAGGAGCGTTCTCGTCTTTCATGTCAAATCAAGGTCACTTCGGATATGGATGGATTGGTCGTGCGTATGCCGGAGTTCCAGAGTTAAGGAAACAGGGGCTGCCCAAAAGGGAGGCTTAGCGTGCAGTGACACTTGAGAGGTCAAACAGGAGACAAGAATGCATAATATACAGATACTTTCTTTTATACGTGAGCAAGCGATACAACAGCGTCAGGGGCACCCGGGGCCCCGGCCATTTAAAGCCGCCAAGACGGCGCACTTGATTATTGATATGCAAAACGGCTTTTTAGAGCCAGGAGCCGCAGTCGAAGTGCCGATGGCCAGAGAAATCGTAGGCAACGTAAATCGCATTAGTCTGGCAGTCAGACAGGCGGGAGGCATCAATGCCTTCCTGCGTTTTACCCATGATCCTGCTGAGAAACGCCCCTGGAACAGCTGGTATTATTCTTTATGCAGTCCCCAGGTATCGGCAGAACGGCGGAATGCATTTACTCGCGGGGCTCACGAGGGCGAACTATGGCCAGGTCTTGACGTGAGCGATGACGACTGGATTTTAGATAAAACACGTTTTAGTGCTTTTGTGCAGGGTACCTGTGATCTGGATCAGCGTTTGCAAGAGGCTGGTATCGAAACAGTCATTATCAGTGGGACGCTGACTAACTGCTGCTCAGAAGCTACAGCCCGGGATGCACATCAGCTAGGCTACAACGTGATGTTTTTAACCGATGCCAATGCAGCCTTGTCTGACGAAGAGCACAACGCATCCCTAAACAACTTGTACGTCAACTTTGCCGATCTGGTGGCTACAGATGAATTGCTTAGCTTGCTGGGAGAACAGCGAAAGTCGACGGAAACTCCGGTAAAGGCTGCCTTTGAGATGCCCGTTTAACCCTGAATTTGATATATGCAACGAACAAATAATTGGTTCGTTTCGCTTGGGGTGCTTGCTAGACTGAATTTACGTTTTTATTTAAGTCTAGAGAGCCACCATGAAAAAAAGAGCAACACCTGCCAGGGCCGCCATAGTGGCCCTGGCAACAGTTTTAACGCTTAGCGCCTCCTTTGCCCAAGCAGCAAATATTGAACTGCTTAACGTATCCTACGATCCAACACGTGAACTCTACGTGCAGTTCAGTGCCGCCTTTCAGGAGCACTATAAAAAAGAAACGGGCGACACCGTCCAGATCAATGTATCGCATGGTGGATCAAGCCGCCAGGCCCGCACAGTGCTTGACGGTGTGCAGGCTGATGTAGTCACGTTAGGACTGTCTTCCGATATCGATGAGATCGCAAACTCGTCTTTGATCCATAAAGATTGGCAGAAGAGACTGGCTGACAATAGCACTCCCTATACGTCCACGATCGTATTGCTGGTGCGTAAAGGAAATCCTAAAGAGATTAAAGACTGGGATGATTTGGCTCGGCCAGGCATTAATGTGATTACTCCTAATCCTAAAACGTCGGCTGGCGCACGCTGGAACTATCTTGCCGCTTGGCTTCACGCACTAAAGCAGCCTGATGGCAGCGAGGAAAAGGCTCGCGAGTTCGTAAAGACCATCTATAAGAACGTCAGCGTATTAGATACCGGGGCACGCGGATCAACCACTACCTTTGTCGAGCGTGGCATTGGCGATGTATTGATTGCCTGGGAAAACGAAGCCCTGCTTTCAGTTAAGGATTTAGGCCCGGATAAGTTCGACATTGTCATTCCCAGTAGCAGCATTTTGGCTGAGCCCCCGGTAGCGGTGGTTGACGCAAATGTCGATAAGCGGGGCACACGCAAGGCCGCAGAAGCCTATCTGAATTATTTATACTCTCCTGAAGGGCAAGAGCTGGCGGCGAAAAACTTTTACCGTCCGCGGCTTGCGGAAGTCGCCGAGCGATATGCTGATCAATACCCGCCACTGACTCTCTACACAGTTGATGATGATCTGGGCGGCTGGACCCTAACTCAGGAAAAGCACTTCAGTGAAGGCGGTATTTTTGATCAGATCTACCTGAGCAAATAATGGTGATGCGTATCAAGGAGTTCCTACGATGTCACTAGCTCTTTTAAGGGGCTGGCGCAGGCCAGGCCCCTTGCCCGGCTTTGGTCTCACACTCGGTTTCACCATTAGTTATCTTTGTTTATTGATACTGATTCCGCTGGCGGCTGTATTGTTAAAAGCCTCCGAGTTGACTCTGGCGCAAATGTGGCAGATCGCCACCTCAGAGCGTGTACTGCTGTCGCTGCGCCTAAGCTTTGGGATGGCATTGCTGGCTGCTTTGATCAATGCCGTTTTTGGCTCGGTTCTGGCATGGGTGCTGGTGCGCTATCGCTTTCCCGGACGGCGCTTCATTGATGCCTTGATTGATCTCCCGTTTGCCTTGCCTACTGCCGTAGCAGGTATTGCCTTGGCAGCCATCTACGCGCCTAACGGTTGGGTAGGTCAATGGTTCGACATGCGTATTGCTTTCACCCCGCTGGGTATTCTGATTGCACTTAGTTTTATAGGATTACCTTTTGTGGTGCGTACGGTGCAGCCCGTATTGCAAGATCTTGAGCGAGAGCAGGAGGAGGTTGCTGCTTGTCTGGGCGCTACGCGCTTGCAGACTGTCTGGCATGTCGTTTTCCCCACTTTGCTGCCAGCTTTGCTTACCGGGGTCGCCTTGGCTTTTGCACGGGCAGTGGGGGAGTACGGGTCTGTCATATTTATTGCGGGTAACATTCCGATGGTTTCAGAAATCACCCCTCTGCTGATTGTTACTCGTCTGGAACAGTTTGATTATGCCGGTGCTGCTGTTTTGGCTGCCATTATGCTATTGATTTCGTTCTTTATCTTACTGGGCATAAATTCGCTGCAGTGGTGGCTGCAAAACCGGCATCAGGCACGAGGCGCGGCCGAAGCATTGCCAGCTGGCTCCCTGGAGGCAGCATGAGTCAAATGATACTGTTTGATTCGCAGCGGCATGAGCGCGCCGCTGCACACCAAAATCCATTAGAGGATGCTCCTTTGGTTAGAGGGCTGCTGATCGGCATCGCAATCGCTTTTTTCGTGTTTTTCTTGCTGCTGCCGTTGGTATTGGTGTTTACTACCGCTTTTAGCAAGGGGTGGGAAGCCTATCTATCGGCTTTGGGTTCTCGTGATGCCATGTCGGCCATGCGCCTGACCTTATTGGTAGCGGCTATTTCGGTACCCCTGAATGTGGTCTTCGGTTTGGCAGCATCATGGGCAATTACCCGCTTCGAGTTCAGGGGGAAAAGCTTTCTGACTACGCTGATCGACTTGCCTTTTTCAGTGTCCCCTGTCATTGCGGGCTTGGCGTTTCTATTGATTTTTGGACGCCACGGACCGTTCTGGGAGTGGCTGGACGCTAACGATTTACGAATTGTTTTCGCGGTGCCTGGGCTGGTGCTGGCTACCTTGTTCGTGACATTTCCGTTTGTGGCGCGTGAGCTTATTCCCCTGATGCAGGCGCAAGGAGCGGACGAGGAAGAGGCCGGCCGCGTCTTGGGTGCATCGGGCTGGCAGCTATTCAGACTGATCACGCTGCCCAAAATACGCTGGGGCCTGCTGTATGGGGTTATTTTATGCAATGCAAGGGCGATGGGCGAGTTTGGGGCTGTATCGGTGATCTCCGGTCACATCCGAGGTCTCACCAATACCCTGCCTTTGCACGTAGAGGTTGAGTACAACGATTATCATACGGTGGGTGCTTTTGCCTCCGCCTCTATTTTGGCTCTTTTGGCTTTAATCACGCTTGCCCTAAAATTATGGGCTGAGCGTAAAATGCATCAAGATGAGCATGAGCACCGCTTGGTGACGACTGGAGAATTATAAATGAGTATTGAGGTTCGAAATCTCGTGAAGCGCTTCGGTGCTTTTACTGCACTACAAGACGTAACACTTGATTTTCCTCCAGGTGAGCTAGTGGCGTTGTTAGGTCCTTCGGGCTGCGGGAAAACGACGTTGCTGCGGATTGTTGCAGGGCTTGAACACGCTGACGAGGGCCAGGTCATTATTAATGGCACCGATGTGGCTTCTGTGGGCACTCGGGAACGTCAGGTAGGCTTTGTGTTTCAGCATTATGCGCTGTTTCGCCACATGACGGTTTTCGATAACGTAGCATTTGGTCTGCGTGTTAAGCCAAAGCGCGAACGCTACGCCGAGACCGAGATCAAACGCCGTGTTCAGGAGTTGCTTGAACTGGTGCAGCTTGACTGGCTGGGTGACCGTTATCCGGCAGCCTTGTCGGGTGGTCAACGGCAGCGTATTGCCCTTGCTCGCGCCTTGGCTGTCGAGCCCAGCGTACTGCTGCTTGATGAACCTTTTGGGGCCCTGGACGCCAAAGTCCGCAAGGAACTCAGAAGCTGGTTACGCCGTTTGCACGACGAGCTTAATATCAGCACACTATTTGTGACTCATGATCAAGAGGAAGCCATCGAGGTCGCCGATCGCATTGTGGTGCTTAATAAAGGCCGTGTCGAGCAGCAGGGCAACCCTCAAGAGGTCTATGACCATCCCGTTTCACCCTTTGTCTATGAGTTTCTGGGGGCTGCCAACCGCCTGCCAGGCAAGCTCAGTGCTACCAGTTTTGTTGCGGATTCCAGCCTGGGTTCGTTTTCAAGTCCATTGAACGGAAGTGTAGTGGGCGAAGGTACCGGCGAAGCAGTCGGTTTTGTCCGGCCTCACGATTTACGCCTGATCGAAGGTTCGCATCAAGACGGTATTGTGGTTGCTATCGAGCGAGTCGTGCCTTTGGGCGGCCTGGTGCGTGTTGAACTCAGTCTGCCTAATGGCGCACCCTCATGGGAGGCCGAGTTCGATCAAATAACCTGGTCGAATCTGAAATTGTCGCCCGGTGCGACTGCCACAGCGATACCCAGGAAATTTAAGGCTTTCCGGGTGTAGCAGCATAGACACGGCTGATACTCTGTTTTGCTCGTGCAGCACCGGGGCAGAGTAGATTGCTCAATTATAGTTATTGAGAATCGTTAGCATTACTGTTAAGATGCGATCTTAGTCTGTAGGCACTCGAACCGCCTGCGCAGGCCGTTCATTTCCTTCATCAGTAATTATGCAGCAACCACCTACTAATTATGCAGATCGGCCCCGCTGGTTTTTGAAAACGGCGGGTTTGACCATTGCCCTGGGCCTACATGCGGGGGTATTTGCCACGCTGTTGCTCAGCAATGAACCTAAGATGGTGGGTGAGCCTGCTCTGGAAGAGGTTATTGGCGTCAGCTTGGTCGAAATGCCCGATCTTGAGGTGGGTGAACCTGAGCTTGCGGAAGCCGAACTTGAGGTTCCGCCCGAGCCTGAAGTCGAACCCGAACCGGAACCGGAACCCGAACCGGAACCGGAACCCGAGCCAGTTATTGAGCCAGAACCCGAGATCGAGCCGGAGCCTGAGATCGAGCCAGAGCCCATTGTCGAGGACGCCGTAATTCCAGAGCCCGTCGTTGAGCCCAAGCCTGCTCCGAAGCCGAAGCCCAAACCCAAGCCTCAACCCAAGCCTGAGCCCAGGCCAGATCCCAAGCCGCGGCAGGAGCCTACTCCACCGCGACCAGCGGCTCCTGCTACCAACCCAGTGACACCTGCAAATGTAGGTGCGCCTAAAGTAGCAAAAGCCGTTGATCCCAATACTCCTAAACTCATTGGGCAGGTTAATTATCTGGGACGTCCGCCACAGCCTATTTACCCTCGTGCATCCGAACGGCGCAAAGAGCAGGGCAGGGTAATCGTGCGCGTTCTTATCTCTACACAGGGTACGGTACTCGAAACCACGGTACGTAGTTCGTCAGGACATGAGCGCCTTGACGCGGCGGCAGTTACCGCGGTGCGTAAAGCCAAATTTAAACCCTACACAGAAAACGGTGTTGCTTATCGCGCAATGGCCGACATTCCATTCGATTTCGTTTTATAGGACGTTTCTATGATGCAGGACCTTCTCCAGAGCGCGTTGATGGGGCTCGCGCAAGTCGGCGCGGCTACCGCCGAGGCCCAAACGCTTATCAATGCAGCACCGGATGTGCCGGTAATGACGCAAGAGGCGGCTTCTACGGGCATGCTGCACTTTATTGGGCAGAGCGATTGGGTGGGCAAAAGCCTGTTCACGATACTCATTCTGATGTCGTTGGCAAGCTGGTATTTAATCTTTGTTAAAGCGTTCTTATCATTCAGACTAAAGCGCAAGTCCAAGAATTTTCTACGCGAATTCTGGGCAGCCAGCTCGCTAGAGCAAGTTGAAAACGAGATTGCCACGCACGGCGCTAACGAGCCTTTTGCGCACCTGGCGAGTCACGCTATCCATGCACGTAGTCATCACGCCCGGTACGGAGCCCTGAAACTCGAAGAGAAGGGTTCAACCGAGTCCTTCGTCATGCGCATCATGCGGAAAGTCATAGACGAAGAAACCGCTCGCCTCGAAAATGGGCTGACCTTATTGGCTTCAGTGGGTTCCACTGCGCCCTTTGTGGGGCTGTTTGGTACGGTTTGGGGCATTTATCACGCGCTGATCAACATTGGTTTGTCTGAAGAGGTTGCGCTGAATAAAATTGCCGGCCCTGTGGGCGAGGCCTTGATCATGACGGGCCTGGGCCTGGCGGTGGCGATTCCTGCGGTACTGGCTTTTAACGCCTTTGTTCGTACCAACCGCGTTTACCTGTCGCAGCTGGATGCCTTTGCACACGACTTATTTACCTTTTTGACTACAGGCCAGCAAGTCACCGACGGTAACGGCAGCCCTGCAATAAGTAGCCCTGCAGCAAGCCGTTCCATACGTGGTGAATTACAGCCGACCGGGAGCCAGTAATGTCCTTCGGTAGTTTTGATAACCGCAGCTCGACCAATACCATGTCAGAGATCAACATGGTGCCGCTAATCGACGTCATGCTGGTGCTGCTGGTGATTTTTCTCATTACTGCGCCTTTACTGACGCATAGTATTAAGGTTCAGTTGCCTCAGGCGACAGCACAGCCTGTAGAAAACGAACAGAAGACGCTGGATCTGGCCGTAACCCTTGATGGCGCCTTGTTCCTGAATAATGAGCCCGTGGCGCTGGAGGACTTATCTCAGACCTTGGCGCCTTATGCTACTGAAACGCCTCAGCCGGAGATCCGTATTCGTGCAGATCAGGAAACACGCTACGAACTACTGGCCCAGGTCATGAGTCAGGCCAAGGCGTCGGGCATGGCTCGTTTGGGTTTTGTGACGCGTCCGGGTGCGGAGCGGCAAACCTCACCCGATGCCGGTGGTGTTGGTGTTCAGTTGCCAACCGTACCAGCTGAGCCAGCGCCATAAGCTGAACCTGCGACTCTTAAATACAGCAGATACAGCCCGGTATTAACGAATTTCCCGATCGTTTTGATCACTGCGTTAGCTGCCATGGCTCTGAAAAGCGCCCCGGATTCTATTCCGGGGCGTTTTTTTTCGGCAAACCATGTGGTTCAGGATAGAATTGTCGCTATGCGATTACTAGTGATAGAAGATGACTCTAATTTGGGGCCGGCATTGCAAGAGTTCCTTGCGAACCAGGGCTACGCGGTCGATTTGCTGCAACATGGCGGTGGTGTGACCGCAGCGATCGAGTCCGTTAATTATGATTTGGTCTTGCTCGATCTTAACCTTCCCGAGATAGGTGGTCTGGAAGTGCTGAAAGGGCTACGTCGGGCTGGGCACCAGGTGCCGGTCCTGATTCTCACTGCCAGAGACGAACTTGAAGACCGGGTGGCGGGATTAGATGCGGGCGCAGACGATTATGTGACTAAACCCTTTGAGCTGGCTGAACTGGCTGCTCGAGTGCGTGCCTTTGCCCGGCGCCGGGCGGGTCAGGCTCAGCCCAGTCTGGAGGTCGGTCCGCTGGTATTTGACACGGTGGGACGAGAAGTACGTGTAAATGGTCAGCGTATCAGTTTGTCAGTTCGAGAGCTTTCTGTGCTGGAGATGCTCATGGCTCGGGCAGGCAAGGTCGTCACTAAACAGCAAATCGTCAGTTCGCTTTCAGCCAACGATGCCGATTTCAGTGAAAATGCGGTTGAGGTTTATGTATACCGCTTACGCAAGCGCCTGGAGGGGACGGTTGTCGCCATACAGACGGTGCGTGGCTTCGGCTACCTGCTCGATATAGACGCTGCACAATCATGAGCGCACGAGATGCTGACAGACCAACAGAGCGCCCTGCGTCAAAGGGTATGTATGGTGTGGCTCAATATTGGCAGCAAGGAAGTCTTGCCCGGCATCTGGTGGTCCGTCTCATGCCGCCGATCGCCTTGCTGGTGGTGTTGGATTTGGCGGTAACCTGGGTGCTGACACGCAAGATGAGTATTGAGGAATGGGTGCTGAAGGATATCTTCTGGACCATGCTTCTTATTCAGATCGCCCTGGTGGCCCTGTTTGCATGGGTGTTGCTGCGGGGTGTACGCAGCGGTCTTGCTTCCATACATGATTTGTCAGCGCAAATTAATGAGAGGGAAGTTGACGAGCTGCAGGCGCTGGATCCTGCAGGGTTACCCGCAGAGTTATTACCTCTGACCACTCACTTCAATGATTTGTTATTACGTCTGGATGACACCTTGCAAGCTCAAAAGCGTTTCATCGGACACGCTGCCCATCAGTTGCGTACACCATTAAGCAGCTTGCGGCTAGAGTCCGAGCTGATGCTGGCGCAAGAGTTAAAAGATGACGTGCGAGCCCGTGCCGAACGTATAAAACTGATTTCCGATCGCATGATCCGGCTGGGTGAACAGCTGCTGGTCTTGGCTAAGGCGGATTCATCGGCTAGCCCTAAAGATAGCTTTGTCAGGCTCGATCTGTGCGAATGGACACGTAGTATTGGGGGGAATGGATCCCGGCAGCGCGGGCGCATTCGGTGTCGCTGCAGCTAATTGCCCCCAAGAGCCCTGTATGGATTGACGCGGATCCGGTGTTGATGGCCGAGCTGCTGGCAAATTTGATTGATAATGCGCTGCGTTACGGTGCCACGGGGAAAGAAGTAACGCTACGTATTACCAATAACCCGCCTTCGGTCTCTGTGGAAGATGCGGGAGCAGGCATTAGCCAGGATGACTCCATGCGAATTTTTGATGCGTTTTATCGTTCTCCTCAAACGCAGCAGGCTGGCGGTTCAGGCCTGGGTTTAGCCATTGTTCGTGAGATCGCGCTGGTTCACGGAGCCTGGCTAAATTTAAGCAGCCGTCCGGACTTTAATGGAACACGCATCAGCGTGGTATTTCCGGGCCCCCGAATTGGTACCCATCTAAAACGACAGCGCGCCAGTTAATATGGCACGCTGTCTGTTCAAACATGAAGTAGAAAAACGACGCTGGCAGGGCAGTAGCCACGTCAATCTGCAGTTGAGTTCTGCCCGTTGAGTTCATTTTCCGGGTGTTCCAGCTTGCTAACTCGTACATAGACTACGCGGCGATCAGCGACTTCGATAATTTCAAAGCGTAATCCTTCGCTCTCGACTACATCGCCTTCTTTAGGCAGCGCATCAAGGCTCTCGAGTAAAAAGCTGGCTACCGAGTTGAAGTTGCGCACAATACTTAAGTGGTTAGGAAGCTCGAGCTCTTGTGCAAGGTGAAATAAATCAGTACTACCTTCAACCAGCCATTCGTTTTCCGCAACGTAGCGTACTGCAGGCAGTTCGTCTTCGTCCGGAAATTCGCCGGCAATCGCTTCAAGAATGTCTATAGGTGTCAGCAAGCCCTCAATGGTGCCGTATTCGTCGGCCACCAGAACAAACTGACCTTTAGATTGTTTTAGTGTCTGGATCACCAATAAAACTTCAGTATGCTCATGGACGATAATAGGTGAACGAAGACCCGGCCACTGTTCGATGGATTCGTTAAGCTTTAGGTCGGCGAGCAGGTCTTTGCTTTTGGCCACGCCCACAATCTGATCCAGATGTCCATTACAGACAGGCAAGAAACTGTGCGGTGTTTCGCGTAGTAACTGACGAATTTCTTTAGGACTATCTTGGATGTCTACCCACGTGATCTCGTTACGCGGTGTCATTAACGACCGTATAGGGCGCTGGCTGAGATTTAGGACGCCGCTGACCATGTTGCGTTCTTCGGTACGAAAAGCATCGTTTTGAATAGCTTGCTCGCGCTCGCTGGTGCCGGGTTCCGAGTCGGTCTCGTCGGACGATTTACTACCCAGCATGCGCATTACGGCGTCGGCAGTACGATCGCGCAGAGGAATGCGTGCCTGGCTGCGCAATACGCTTCGGCGGGCAACTTGATTGAAGAACTCGATTAGAATTGAAAACCCAATGGCAGCATACAAATATCCTTTAGGTATTTTGAACCCCAGGCCCTCGGCGAATAGTGCCAGGCCAATCATGAGCAGGAAGCTCAAGCACAGCACGACGACTGTAGGGTGAGCATTGACGAAGCGGGTCAACGGTTTAGATGCCCATATCATCAACCCGATAGAAATGATCACTGCGGCCATCATGACCGGAAGTTCGTCGACCATGCCAACAGCGGTGATGACTGCATCTAATGAAAAAACCGCATCGAGTACGACAATCTGGGCGACGACCACGCCAAAGCTTGCATAAACTTTGCTTTTTTCGGCTTGGGGTGCAGGACCCTCTAAGCGCTCATGAAGCTCGCTCGTTGCTTTAAAGAGTAAGAACACGCCACCGGCAAGCAGGATCAGGTCTCTTCCGGAAAAGCTGAAAGGGCCTATGCTGAACAGGGGGGCGGTAAGGGTAACGAGCCAGGAAATGATGGTAAGCAGCCCCAGTCGCATAACCAGGGCCAGGGAGAGGCCAATGAGACGGGCGCGATCACGTTGATGAGGCGGAAGCTTATCGGCAAGAATGGCGATAAAGATCAAGTTGTCTATACCCAAGACAATTTCGAGTACTACCAGTGTGAGTAAACCAGCCCAAATGTTGGGGTCTACAAGCCATTCCATTTTAAAAAGCCATCCGTGAGCGCGTTATTGATGAGTAGAGGCGTACGTCCGTAGCCGCCTGCAATAAATTATGAATATTGGGGCAAGATTGATGGCCAAAGAGAAAATGACCGCGTGCTAAAGGTTTGGGGAGTCTTCGCGAGAATAGCGAATAGGCAGAGGCCAGCTGAAAGCTTGGCAAGACAATGACGACAAAACGTCTCATGAGAAAGTGAAAGAGTTTAAAACAGATCCAGTATAGCGGTTAACAATGACAGTAAATGGATTAATTCACATCACACTGCTTATAAAGTGTGATGTGAATGTCTGGCTTAGCGTCCGGCTATCGTGGAAGAACCACGTGTGGGTCGGCTTTTTCAGGAATGATAATAGTGGGTTCAGGCTGGTAGGTTTCACCAGGGATGGTGATGGTGGTTTGACGTAGTACGCCACCGCCTTCTACAGAGCCAAAGGTTTGTGTTTCGTATTCGCCGCGCATTTGGGCTTCGCAATCAGGACGCAGGTTAGCGGGTAGAGCCGCGCATCGTACGGTACGGTTGCTGTCGAAATTTCCGTCTGCGTTTGTGAGCGCATTTTTACGTGCTTCGCTAAGTGCAGCGCCAGCTTCGCGCTGACATGCAGCACGGCTTTCACCACTTAAGGTCTGGCAGTGCTGGAGCTGTTGCTGATAATCACCACTATTAGGCTGATTTGTAGTTTGTGCAAACGAGGCTGTGCTCGCTACGCCTAATACGCACATTACAGCAAGTTTAGTTAACGAGGGCGTGAACTGAGTAAGCATAAGACGAACTCCTTCGAAATTTAAGCACGTAAATCCAAATCGGATGAACTGAGTATAAACGCGCTATGTGTAAATATAGGTAAGCTTGTTTTGCTACTGATGCCAAGCTCATGATCTGTCTCTATAGTAGCGAATTACGAATCACTAATCTCGGCTTGGGGCGATTTCTTTTTGAAGGTCTAGGGCTTGCTTTATTAGGCATATCCATATATCCGGGCTCATCTGGCGCGTACAGCGCTGTGCGCTGGCGCAATTCGCGTTTGATGGCAGCGCGCATCAGAAAAATAGCGGTAACCGGCGAGGTTATGACCAGTAGCACTGTAATGAGCAGCGGATGCAGAAAAGGGCGGCTGGTTAATGTGGAAAATAGCAGAGTCATGGCAATGAGCATGCAAAACACACCCAGCGTATTGCCCAGGGTAGGCGCATGAATGCGTTTATAGAAGTGCTCGAGCCGGATAAGGCCCAAAGCCCCGGTTAGCGTAATAATGCCGCTTAGTATCAACAGCAGGGCCACTGGCAATGCAATCCAGATAGATAGGTCGCTCATGGTTCTATTACCTCGCCCCGCAGAAGGAATTTTGCCATTGCTGCTGAACCTACGAAACCAAACAAGGCAATCAGCAGCGCGATGTCAAAATACAGGCGTGAATCAAAACGTATGCCCAGGGCAAGCAAGGCCAGCATGCCGCACGAGTAAGCAGTATCGAGCGCAAGCACTCGATCAGCCGCAGTAGGGCCGCGAAGCAGACGGTATACGGCAATGGCAATGCCGATTACAAAGCATCCCAAGGCAAAGGAGCTGGACCAGTAAATTATGCTGTTCATTCAAAAATCTCTATAAGCGGGTTTTGATAGCGCTTTTGAATTGTATCTAACCACTGCTGTTCATCTTTCAGATCCAGTACATGTAGGGTCAGTACATGATTTTTTTCATCAAAGCCTGACCATACCGTGCCTGGCGTGTAGGTCACGATACATGCCAGTGCTGCCAGGCCGTGCGGGTCGGTAATGGTAAGCGGGATATCCAGAAAGCCGGGCGTGGCACCGGAGTTCGATCCTTTCCAGACGATTCTTCCCACATCGATATTGGAGTGGACAATATCGCAAAATACATGCCAGAGCAGACGCAAGGCTACCAGCGGCTTTTTGATAGATGCCCGTACCGGTCTGAAGGGCAGGGCCGCTACGCCCAGGAGCAAGCCAAGGCCTAATCCTAAAACAATATTACCTGCGGACAGGGAGTTGTTCAGCAGCAGCCACAGAGCCAGTAAAAATGCAGGCAAATAAAGAATATTCAATTTGCTTTTCATTCTGTGGCTCCTGGTTCGACCGTACGCAGTGTGTCTTTATGCAACACGGCATGAATGTACGAGGTGGGCCTGTCCAGATAACTGGCGGTATCTTCCAGATAAGAGGTAATAGGGCCCGCACGAATGGCCAGAACGGCGCAGGCGCTGATGAGGGCCGCGACCGGCAAGGCTTCGCTAAGACGCAAGCGTGGAACCGTAATGTCGCTGAAGCTCCAGAACAAACGTATGCCGGTTCTTGATAAGGATATGATACCGGCAAAGCTGGCCAGCAAAACCCCGGCAGTAAAGATGACCGCATTGGCGGAAGCGCCAATGGAGTCAGAGGCTTGCAGCGCGGCAGAAAGCAAGGCTACTTTGGCCACGTAGCCTGAGAAAGGAGGCAGGCCGATGATGAGCAGGGCGCAGGCAATAAAGCTCATGCCCAGAAATACCATTGCGGCCGGAATGGCAACCCCAACCACCACTTCTGACTGATCATTACCATCAGGATCGTCTAGATCGAAGGCTTCCTGGCTGGCTGCCAAGAAGTCTGAGGCAAAGCTTTGAGCGCGTCCGATCATTTCCAGCAGCATAAAAAATGCTCCCAGCGCCAGTACCGAACTAAGCATGTAATACAGTGCGGGACCCGTCAGAATGACACCGGGCATTCCGAGTGCAGCAAGCAGGGTGCCTGAAGACAGGATAATGCCGTAACTGGCCATACGCTGAGTTTGATGCGCGGCCAACATACCGATTGCGCCAAAAGCCAATGTCGCCATTCCGGCGGGAAACATCCAGGCGCCTCCAAAGGCGGCCGGCGCACCGGTAGGCTCAAGCAGCGAACCGATACGCAGCAGGGCATAGATGCCGACCTTGGTCATGATCGAGAACATGCCGGCTACGGGCGGACTGGCATGCGCGTAACCATCAATAAGCCAATAGTTAAGTGGCCACGCAGCGGCTTTGATCAGAAAGGCCACGCCCAGAATGGCAGCAGCACCCTCAAAGAGCAAGCGATCGGGTCCGGACAGTGCACCCGCCTTAATTGCCAAATGCGCCATATTGAGTGTGCCCGTCACGCCATAGATGAGCGCTATGGCGATCAAGAGCAAGAACGAGGCAATAAGGTTTACAGCGATGTAATGCAGGCTGGCATTGACCCGCGCTCGTCCGGAGCCATGCAGCATAAGGCCGTATGAGGCGGCAAGCAAGACTTCGAAAAAGACAAACAGATTGAACAGGTCACCTGTCAGGAAGGCGCCATTCAGGCCCATTAACAGTAACTGGAACAAGGGGTGGAAATGTACGCCCACCCGATCCCATCTTGCCGTGGCATAAACCCAGGTGGCAGAGGCCAGAAGGCTTGTCAGCACCAGCATGATGGCTGACAGCCGGTCAACGACCACCACGATGCCGAAAGGAGCCGGCCAGTCGCCCAGCAGGTAAACGCCCACGCCATCAGGCCAGAGGCTGGCAATACTGCCGTCAGCCATGCCTAGCAGGCGAACTGCCACAATCAGTTGTATGGCTAAGGAAACAATGCTGAGGACAATTTTGAACTTACGGTTTTTTCCCGTAACAGGAGCATCAGCCCCGCTGCGAGCAGAGGGATAAGAATAGGAAATATGGGTAAATGGTGTTGCAGGTTCATCACGACTCGTGTTCCTCTCGGCCATCTACGTGGTCAGTACCACTTAAGCCACGATTAGCCAGAAGAACGACTAGAAACAGGGCGGTTGTTGCAAAGCCAATCACAATGGCGGTTAGCACCAGCGCTTGGGGCAGGGGTCGGCATATTTGCTGGGGTCACCACCCAGCTCGGCCTGAATGACGGGAGGAGCCCCAAGCTTGATGCGACCCATTCCAAAAATGAACAGGTTGACCGCGTAAGAGCAGAGCGATAAGCCCATGATGACCTGGAAGGTACGAGGACGTAATAACAACCAGATGCCAGATCCGGCGAGCACGCCTATAGCAAGAGATAATACGATTTCCATTATGAATCACCCAGATTTTCTTCGTTTGGTGCGGCCGGCAATTTACGATAAAAACGCAGGGACTGGTGAGCAAGCGCGACCAGCATCAGGATCGTTGACCCGATGACCAGCATATACACCCCGATGTCAAAAATAAGGGCACTTGTAGTATGTATATGACCGATAAGCGGAATGGTGAAATCCCAGCTTTGAGCCGACAGGAAGGGCTTGCCATACCACCAGACCATCATGGCGGCGCTACCTGCAGTGAGCATGCCCAGTGAGATCCAGGTCTGAGGCTGGATAAGCGGGCGGGACTCCATCCACACAACACCACCAACCATATATTGCAAAATGATGGCGGTAGCCATGATCAGGCCGCCGACAAAGCCGCCGCCGGGAAGATTGTGTCCGCGCAGCAGGAAATATACCGAGATCAATGCGGCAATGGGCAGTAGCAAACGAACCAGTACAGCGGGTATCTTCAGGATACCGTCGGGCAGCAACTGCTTAGGGTCGGGCTCTACAAAAGTGGCGTTGGAGCCGTCTGCCTGATTCTGTCTGCGAGCCAAGGGCACAGCTATGGTCTCGACTGGCGGGCGGAAACGACGTAGCAAGGCGTAGACGCTAAGCGCAACAATGCCCAATACGGTGATTTCACCGAAGGTATCAAAGCCACGGAAGTCGACCAGAATGACGTTAACCACGTTGGCACCGCCACCTAAGGGTACAGCCTGCTCGACCAGGAAGGGCGAAACGCCTTCCGGGTGGGGCCTTGTCAGGACACTGTAGGCCAAGAGAGACAGGCCGCCGCCGCCCAGCACTGCAATAAGCATGTCACGCGTACGGCGGGTAATGGCTTTAGCCCGGGTTAAAGGGGTGTGCACGTCGTTAGGAATACGAGTGGGCAGCCAGCGCAAGCCAAGCAGAATCAGAACCAACGTAACGACTTCTACCGCCAGTTGTGTCAAGGCAAGGTCTGGAGCAGACAGCCAGGCGTAAGTTACGCAGGTGATCAAGCCTGCGCCACCCGCCAATAATAATGACGCAGGACGATGGAATTTGGCTTGATACGCTGCACCTATGGCGCAGGCGCCTCCGGCTAACCACATGAGGGCAAACAATGGGTCAAGGGCTGTGTATTGCGACGGAGCCAGCCATGTGCCACGCAATAGAGGCAGGGTGACGACGATTAAGGTGGCCGCGATAATCAGTAACACCTGACGCTGTAGGCGGGGCGAGTAGGTTTTGCCGATAACCATGTCAGCGCCGGCTTCAAGCCATTCGATCACGGTTTCGAAGATCCGTTGCCCATCGAAACGATAGAGCAGTGGAGCGCGATCGGAACGCCCCTGGCGGTAATTATTCAGAATGAAAATCAGCATGATTCCGCCTAGCATGGCAAGAATACTCATGATCAGCGGCAGATTGAAGCCATGCCAGATATGCAGGTTATATTCTGGTATATCGGGACCTAATATCGAGCCTGCCGCGGCCTGCAGAAACGGTGCAACCGTAAAGCCGGGGATTATGCCAACGACCAGGCAGCTTAGTACCAGAATCATGCTGGGTATCAGCATTCGCACAGGCGGTTCGTGCGGTTTCCTGGGAAGATTCTTGGTAGGCGGGCCAAAGAACACCTGTGTAATAAAGCGCAATGAGTAGGCCACGCTAAAAGCCGACGCAATGACAGCAACTAATGGAATCAAATTCTCGAACCAACTGCCGTTTGACGCATCAAGAGCCTCGGCGAAGAACATTTCTTTGGATAGAAAACCGTTCAGTAACGGGACCCCGGCCATAGCTGCAGCAGCCACACAGGCCAGAGTTGCGGTCAGGGGCATAGCATGTCTGAGGCCCGACAGCCGATTTAGATTTCGGGTTCCGGTTTCATGGTCCACGATTCCCGCAGCCATGAACAGCGACGCTTTAAAGGTAGCGTGATTCATGATGTGAAACACGGCTGCAACCAGCGCCATCTGGCTGTTCATGCCCAGAAGCAGGGTGATAAGACCTAAATGGCTGATTGTGGAATAGGCCAGAACGCCTTTCATATCACGCTGGAAGGTTGCCAGATAGGCGCCTAATGCGAGCGAGATGAGGCCCGAGCCGCCGACAATCCATGCCCATTCGGATGTACCGGCTAACACCGGCCAAAAGCGGGCCAGCAGGAAAACACCCGCTTTAACCATAGTGGCCGAGTGCAGGTACGCCGACACAGGAGTGGGAGCGGCCATGGCCCGGGGCAACCAGATATGGAAGGGAAATTGCGCACTTTTAGTCAGGGCGCCCAAGGCGAACAGGGTAAGGATCGTGCTATACCAGGGGTGGTTGCGAATCAGGTCGCCGGACTGCAGAATTTCGCCAAGGTCGTAAGTATTGGTGACCTGGCCCATCATGAGGACACCACCCAGTAAACACAGACCGCCTCCGCCCGTAATAATAAGCGACATTCTGGCCCCCCGCCGCGCATCGCGACGATGGTACCAGTAGGCAATCAGCATAAAGGACGACAGGCTTGTCAGTTCCCAGAACACGACGAGCTGGATGATATTGCCCGAGAGTACAACGCCTAGCATTGCCCCCATAAAAATCTGTAAAAACGCGAAAAAACGTCTAACAGGATCTTTGGCAGATAAGTAATAGTGAGCATAAAGCGCAATGAGCGAACCCATGGTGCTGATAATCACACTAAACAGCCAGGCAAAACCGTCCATTCGTAATTTGAAGTCTATGCCATGAGCGGGAATCCACTGGGCAGACATTTCGATGATTTCCCCGCGGGCGATAGCCGGGAAATATTGAATGGTGAGAAGAGCGCAACTCAAGGCCACCAAACCTGCTAATGAGGCTTGAAGTTTTCGGGAGTCGGCAGGAAGCAGGGAGGAAAGCAAACCGCCGATAAATGGCAGTGCTAGGATCACGAGCAAGTACATCAGGCTCCGAGAATTGTAGTTGAGTTAGTTGGCTCTAATAATACGATATTTCACGACAAATTCAGTACATTATCTGCTATTTTTTTAAAACAGCCGCCAATTACCCTTGATTAAAGTCAATGAAGAACGGGTGCAAAGAGTTCACAATAATGAGATGCAGCCAGCGGGCTGTCCATTAATGTGCCGCCATATCGGAGAAACTCATGAGCATCGAAACCCTTGAATCGTCTTTGAATACCTGTGTGGCGCAGCCAGGCTCGACGCGGCTGAAGGTCTCTGAAGCTTTGGTTCGACGTTTCAATCGTTCAGGACCACGCTATACGTCATATCCGACAGCCGATCGTTTTGCCGACGATTTTGGCCAAGAGGCGTACATAAGCCAGTTGCAAGGGCGGGCTGCCACATTGAAGAGCCCGCCGCTATCCCTGTATTTCCATTTGCCGTTCTGTGAGTCGCTTTGCTATTTTTGTGCCTGTAACAAAATTGTTACACAAGATCGCAGCCGATCTGCCGAGTACCTGGACTATCTGATCCGTGAAATAGAAATGGTGTCGATGCACCTGGGCTCGGACCGTCTCGCTAGGCAGCTGCATCTGGGCGGTGGCACGCCTACTTTTTTGAGCAACGAGGAAATGGCCCTTCTCATGCGCACGGTCCGTGCGCATTTCCATTTCTCTGACGATGCCGAGATCAGTGTGGAAATCGACCCGCGTACGGTGTCTGCAGACACCCTGTCGCATCTGGCCGAGCTGGGCTTTAACCGCACCAGTTTTGGCGTACAGGATTTCGACCCGAAGGTACAAGAGGCCATTCACAGGGTGCAGCCGCTGGCGATGGTCCAGAATGCCATCGATAAAAGTCGGGCTCTGGGCTTTGAATCCGTGAACACCGATCTTATTTACGGCTTGCCCAAACAAAGCCTGGGCAGTTTCAGCCTTACGCTTGATACCCTGATCGGGCTACGGCCAGATCGTATCGCTCTTTATAACTATGCGCATCTACCGCAACGCTTTAAAGCCCAGCGTTTGATACGCGAGGATGACTTGCCCGATGCCGAAACTCGCTTGCAGATTTTCCTGATGTCGACCGAACGATTATTACAGGCAGGCTACGAGTACATCGGTCTGGATCACTTTGCATTGCCCGGCGATGAGCTGAATCTGGCCCGTCTGGACAAAAGCCTGCACCGAAACTTCCAGGGCTATACCACTCGATCAGATAGCGACTTGCTGGGCTTTGGGGTTTCCGCTATCGGCAAGGTCGGTACGACGCATGTACAGAATGTACGCTCGCTAAAAGAGTATTGCCAATGCATTGACAGGCATACGCTGCCCACGTCGCGTGGCTTTGAAATGAGCCCTGACGATAGCTTGCGTCAAGAGATCATCATGAGCCTGATGTGCGCCATGCCCGTTCCCATGGCGCGGCTTGGCAGCAAATACAACATCGATTTTCGCGATTACTTCAGTGCCGAGCTTAATGAGCTCGGACCTTTCGCTGATGCTGATCTGGTACGCACAGACGAGCACAGCATTCAAATCACCGAGTCGGGCCGGCTATTCGTACGTGCCATCAGCATGATCTTTGACAAATACTTGCAGCAGCGAAGCACGGCAACCTATTCGCGCCTTATCTGAGGCTCTGCTTCTCATCGGCCCGCTTATTTGCACCTTGTTTGATGTGGATTAATAGGGCCGGTCTGCTTTTGGGCATAGTAAGCATTAGCTGCTAATCAAAAACCATATAAAGGATATCCAGTGGTCGAAAACATACTTAAGCGCCTAAGAATACAAGGAAAAGCATTGCTTCCAATGGTGCAGGGCGGCATGGGTGTGGGCATATCGGCACATCGCCTGGCAGGCAGTGTGGCTGCCCTGGGCGCGATGGGAACCATATCAAGCGTCGACTTGCGCCGCCATCATCCGGATCTGATGAAACGCACGCATAAAAGCAACGACGCTGACCTCATTGATCAGGCGAACTTTGAAGCGCTAGATCGGGAAATCGAGAAAGCCAGGCTGCTTGCCAAGGGCAGCGGGGCCATTGCGGTCAACATCATGCGTGCTGTTTCCCAATATGCGGGTTATGTCAGGCAGTCGTGTGAAAGCGGGGCAGACGCCGTAGTGGTGGGCGCTGGTCTACCGCTGGATTTACCTGAATTAACAGCCGATTATCCCAACGTTGCACTTATTCCGATTTTGTCAGATGCTCGCGGCATTCAGTTGGTCTTAAAAAATGGATGCGCAAAAACCGTTTGCCCGATGCCATTGTGATTGAGAACCCCAGGTTCGCGGCGGGCCATTTAGGGCTCCCCAATCTTGAGGCCATGAACAATCCCAATTATGTATTTTCAACGGCCATCGAAGGTACGCTGGAGGTCTTTAAAAATCTGGGCATTGAAAACGAAAACATTCCGCTGATTGCCGCTGGCGGCATTCATTCACACGAGCAAGTTAAAGATCTGCTTCAACTGGGTGCAAGCGCGGTGCAGGTAGGAACCGCTTTTGCGGTCACCCAAGAGGGGGATGCCCACACGAACTTCAAGACGGTATTGGCTCAGGCTAAACCCGAGGATATCGTAACTTTCATGAGCGTTGCCGGGCTGCCGGCGCGTGCCGTGTTAACGCCATGGCTAGACTCGTATTTGCATAAAGAGCAACGTCTGCAAAGCGTCGCTCAAGAGCGCGCCTGCAGCGAAGGCTTCAACTGCCTGGCCCATTGTGGGCTGCGCGACGGGGTGGCCAGAAGCGGCCAATTTTGCATAGACCGTCAGCTTGCCTATGCCCTCGAAGGTGATGTTGATCGCGGTTTGTTCTTCAGAGGCTCTGAACCCTTGCCCTTCGGCGAGTCCATACGTCCGGTACGCGAACTCATTGACTATTTGCTTAACGGGGTGCGCCCCGTATTAAGATCAATGCAAGCAATAGGCGGGGCGGCAACGATCGGAGCGTGACTCAGCCATAAAGCCTGCTCATTGTCAATCGTTGACTGTTACAAAATGCATTGATCGCTACAATCGTTTCAGCCTCTACGAACAGCATAGGAGGAAACGATGTCTGGGATACCTTTACGAATCCGGTGCCTGGTCGAAGGCGCGGGTACATTTGCTCTCGTTTTTGGCGGAGGGGCTGCTACGCTAGCGGCTATGCTTGCGGCTCCCACCGAATTGGGTTCCATTTCCGTAGCAGCAACCTACGGCACCATCATGGCCGTGATGTGCTATCTAATCGGCCCAATATCGGGGGCTCATATTAATCCGGCAATTACGGTGGCCGCGTATATCGGCAGACGGTTGAAACGCAGCGATATGCCTGCCTATATTGCGGCACAGCTGGTAGGGGGCCTTCTTGCTGCTACAGCATTGAGAGGTTTGGCGCGACTGCTTTTATTGACTGATGCGGGGCATTTGATGCCGTTGCGATACGCCCCTTATTTACTGCAACATTATTCATTGTTTGAAGTGATGAGTTTCGAGTTCGTCTTATGCGGGCTTTTTAGCTTTATTTTTCTTAGTGCTACTACACAAGAGCGCTTTACCGGATTTAGTGGGGTCGCTGTAGGCTGTGCGCTGGCTATCGTTTGTTATTTAAGTTTTCCTATCAGTAGCGCAGCGATAAATCCTGCTCGTGCTATTAGCGTTGTATTGTTTCAGGAAGACTGGACTCTCAATCAATTATGGCTTTTTTGCTTTGTTCCTGTAGCTGGAGCGCTATTGGGCGGCTTGGTCTACCGGGCGACTGCAGCTCAAAACTAGCTACGGCCGGTACAATAAAGCAGCGTTTGCTCATTGAAAACGCTGCGTATTTGCATCATCAGGCGTACAATGCCAAACGTATTGGTGTAAACCATTATTATCGTCGTCAGCTTATCGAATAGCCTCTTGTGGCCTTTGCTTGTCAGTTGTGCGATCTCAGTCTCCACACCCGGCATCAAGGGCCATAATCGTATTTGGCTTTTCCTCATTATCCAAAGATCGCGGAGTCTCACAGCGAATGAGTGTGATTAATAAAAAAGAGCGCTTACCGGCGCTTTTTATGCTTTTTATTGGCATGGCTACAGTCATGGGTAGCCTGCAGCACAGTATTGGCACCCTTGGGCGCATGGGGCCCGGTTTTTTCCTTTGCTCCTGGGTTCAGTATTAATGGTGGTTGCCTTGCTCATTGCGGTGACACCTTCCGTCGAGGCTGATCAGAGCATGTCATCCAAACCCTCCGCGGCGGACTACAGGGCCTGGGCTTTGGTTATCGGTGCCGTACTGCTTTTTATTGTGCTGGGGAAATGGACTGGCCTGGTGCTTGCTTCCTTTAGCCTGGCTTTTGTATCGGCGCTGGCTGATCGAAGAAATTCCATGCGCACGGTGATCTATGTGAGCCTGGTTGTGACGGCAGTGGCCGTGGTGGTGTTTCACTATGGTCTGCAAATGCAGTTTCCATTATTCGTTTGGGGCTAAGTTGTGATTGACAATATATTTCTAGGTTTTAGCACCGCCCTGACGCTAGAGAACTTCACCTACTCATTTATTGGTGTATTCGTCGGAAACCTCGTAGGAGTACTGCCAGGTATAGGTGCGCTTGCCGCCATATCCATGCTGCTCCCCATTACGTATGGCATAGAGCCCGCGGGTGCCCTGATGATGCTGGCGGGCCTGTATTACGGTACCAGTTACGGCGGTGCGACGACCACGATCTTGCTGAACTTGCCGGGTACGGCATCCCATGCGGTAGTTTGTCTCGATGGCCATCCCATGGCCAAGCAGGGCAAGGCCGGCTCAGCACTGTTAATTGCCATGCTGTCGTCCTTTGTTGGCGCTACAGCGGGTATTGTGTTGATGATGGCATTTGGCCCCCTGTTAGTGGCGCTGGCCTTGAAGTTTGGCTCGGCAGAATATTTTTCACTGATGTTTCTGGGGCTTTTGGCTGCATCTACACTGACCTCGGGTTCGCCACTTAAGGGCGTGGCCATGGTGCTTGTCGGCCTGATCTTTGGTGTGGTGGGAACCGACGTCAACACGGGTATTGCCCGCTTTACCTTCGGTATTCCGGAGCTGCAAGATGGGTTGGCGATTGTGGCGGTTGCCATGGGGCTGTTCGGCATTGCCGATGTACTGCAAAACGTGAATCGCATTGGCGAAGGCAGTGTTATACAAAAAGAGAAAATAGGCTGGCGCTCACTGCGTCTTCGCCCAGGCGAACTGAAGCAATCGGCAGCAGCCATTTTCCGTGGTACGGGTATAGGCGCCTTCTTTGGGGTGCTGCCCGGTACCGGCGGTTCAATTGCTTCGTTCATGTCCTATGCTGTCGAGAAAAAGTCAGCCAAGCAGCCTGCCCGTTTCGGACAAGGCGCCATAGAAGGCGTAGCGGGGCCCGAGGCTGCCAATAGCGCTGCTGCACAAACGGCATTCATCCCAACCCTGACGCTGGGCATTCCCGGAGACGCCGTAATGGCGTTGATGCTGGGTGCCATGATGATTCATGAAATCCAGCCAGGCCCTCAAATGATGGTCGAACATCCCACTGTATTCTGGGGCCTGATCGCCAGCTTTTGGGTAGGAAACCTGATTTTGCTGTTGTTGAACGTACCGCTAATTGGTATGTGGGTGCGTTTGCTGTCTATCCCTTATCGCCTTATTTATCCGGCAGTGCTTTTCTTTATCTGTATTGGCGTGTTCAGCGCTAACAATAACTTGTTTGATGTAGGGGTGGTGCTTGCGATCGGTATTTTTGCCTACGTATCAAAGCACATGGGCTTTGAGGCAGCGCCTTTGTTGCTGGGTGTGGTGCTGGGCCCCATGATGGAAGAGCACTTCCGGCGCGCCTTGTTATTGTCGCGTGGCGATATAACTGTGTTTATCAGTCCCGACCGGCCTATCAGCGCGGCTTGTATTCTGGCTGCCCTGCTAATGATAGGTGGTGTGATTTATAAGCACCGCAAGGCTAAGCGTTTGGCCGTAAAGCAGCTCGGCTGACGGGGGGAATGGCAGACATAGTCTGAGCACCTGTAAACGAGCCCACATTGTTGGGCTCCTTTGTTTTTAGCTGATGCCATGTGCCTTGAATAATTGTGAGCACAGCGCCCAACTGCCCGGGGTGGGGTCGCGCTCCGGAAACATGTGGGCATGAATAATTAGTCCCTCAAGTACGACAAGCAGGTGTGTGGCCAGGTTTTGGGCAAGTTGAGGATCAAGTTGGGTAAGCCTTTGCGTTAATAAGCGCTCAATGTAGAGTTTATGATCGCGCGAGATAGGGTGAATCTGACCCGCTGTGACCTCAAACTCTTCGCTGGCCTTGATAAACATGCAGCCATAGAAGCCTTCTTGCGCAAACCACTCACGATGCCAGTCAAAAATTGCCTTGATTTGGGCATGGGGCGTGTGGGCTGACGCCACAGCAGCTTCCAGACCTTCATGAAAGTGCTGATCACGTAACAGCAACACGGCCTCAATCAGCGCTTCTTTGGTGGGGAAGTGTTTGTACAAGGTCATTTTAGAAACCCCGGCTTCTTTTTTCACGCGGTCTACACCTACCCGATGAAAGCTTTCTCTTGAGAAGAGACGAAGCGCTGTTTCCAGAATTTGTGTTCGTTTAGTCATAAATAAGAGTGTAAATCAGCTTAGGTAAAGGTCAGGTCAGCAACAATGGAGTGATAGGTAGACAGACCGGTCTGTCTATAATACGATGAGCGCACAAAATTGGATACGAAAAGGATAACAATGTCGAATAACCCGCCGGTTGCGCGCTTACCCAAGCCTAATGGCCTTCAGCTAATACGATCGTTAGTTGGCGGTACTGTGGGAATAAGCCTGATTGCCTGGCTAAGCAATTTTACTGAATACGAATGGCTGATGGCTCCTTTCGGGGCCACCTGTGTATTGCTGTTCGCCATACCTGATGCGCCACTGGCCCAGCCACGCAACGTCATCGGCGGCCATTTGATCGCAGCCTTCGTTGGTTTGCTCTTCTTTCAGTTTGGCTGGGACAGTAGTTTTGGCATGGGTTTGGCAGTGGGCCTTGCCATAGCCTTGATGATGGCAACGCAGACCATACACCCGCCTGCAGGGGCCAATCCAATTGTGGTGTTGTTAAGCGCGAAGATGGGTTGGTCTTTCTTGTTTTTTCCGGTGCTGATCGGGGCGGCTGCCCTGGTCCTGGTAGCCATAGTGGTTAACAACATTGGTAGGCCTGTACGCTGGCCACGTTACTGGTGGTAATAGCGTAGTGCTTTAAAGAGACTAAGCTCAAGAACGGCGCCAGCCTTGTTCAGCGTCCTTTTTTCAGGCGGTTATAAAGCTGTCTGGCCTGGTCATCATTGACGTTTAAAGCGGGATCGTCAAGGGTGGCTTGTACGCTACTTTTGATGGTCTCTACCAGGTCTTGCCAATCTTCAGAGGCAAGAGCTGCTGCAGCGGTTGCGGGGACGGTTGCCGCCTGGGGCGCATTGACTGGTGTCTCTCGCTGCTCGGGCGAATATTGGGCCAGATCAAAGCTACCGATCATGATGCCGATTTCTCTTAAGACGCTAAAGGCCTGGGTGGGGCTTTTGAATTGTCGTGGTTGGCGTCCACGTGCTGTGACCAGTACAGCGGTTTGAGCGGTGCGGGTGTGAATCTGTATGAAAAAGCCATTGCCCTGACCTTTAAGCACTACGCTAGCTACGCCTCCTGCTTGTGTCGCTGCACGAAGTTGTTGCAGGGTAAACGATTGAAGATCACAGGATCGAGTGGAGAAGTTCATGCAAGACAGGATTAAGGGATACCGTGGGGCACGGTATTTATAGAACGGAAAATGGCTAAGCGCACATTATGCCGTTTATCCTGCTGGTGTGCATCTATTTAGCCTCGACACTATTTAAGTGGTGCTTTTGGCAAACGTCTAGGTTTCTGCTGTTGTGCTGGGCTTCTTTACACGCCGCTGAAACACCTAACACAACACATTATCGAGCACAGAAACCACGCCAATGATCACTCTTATCGCACAAGGCTGTATGTATGCAGGCTGGCACTATATAATGAATGATTGTTTTTACTGCGACCCTAATTCCATCAAATGACGACAACAATTATTGAATCTCTTCCAGCGGGCCAAAAAGTTGGTATCGCTTTTTCGGGTGGCCTGGATACAAGCGCGGCTATTTTATGGATGCGCAATAAAGGGGCGATCCCTTATGCGTATACGGCTAATCTAGGTCAGCCTGACGAATCCGATTACGACGCTATTCCTCGCCAGGCACTAAGTTACGGTGCACAAGAGGCCAGACTCATCGATTGTCGTCCTCAACTGGTAACAGAAGGCATCGCAGCATTGCAAAGCGGGGCTTTCCATATTTCAACGGCGGGCGTTACGTACTTTAATACCACGCCTATAGGCCGCGCTGTTACCGGCACCATGCTGGTGGCCGCCATGAAGCAAGACGACGTCAATATCTGGGGCGACGGCAGTACCTACAAGGGTAATGATATCGAGCGTTTTTATCGCTACGGCCTGCTTACCAACCCCGAGCTTAGAATTTACAAGCCCTGGCTTGATCAGCTGTTTATTGACGAGCTGGGTGGTCGTTCGGAAATGTCCCAGTACATGCAAGAGCATGGTTTTGACTACAAAATGTCGTCAGAAAAAGCCTACTCTACCGACTCGAACATGCTGGGCGCTACTCACGAAGCCAAAGATCTTGAGTTCCTGAACAGCGGTATCAAAATTGTGAAGCCCATCATGGGTGTGGCGTTCTGGCGTGACGACGTCCAGGTTAAGGCTGAAGAAATCACCATCCGTTTTGAAGAGGGACAGCCTGTCGCCCTGAATGGTCAAGAGTTCGCTAGCCAGGTCGACCTGATGCTTGAAGCCAATCGCATTGGCGGACGCCATGGTCTGGGCATGAGCGATCAAATCGAAAATCGTATTATCGAAGCCAAAAGCCGTGGCATATACGAAGCTCCGGGTCTGGCACTGTTGCATATTGCTTACGAACGCCTGTTGTCCGGCATTCATAATGAAGACACCATCGAGCAATATCGCCTCAACGGGCTGCGTCTTGGCCGTCTGCTATATCAAGGCCGCTGGTTTGATCCTCAGGCCATTATGTTGCGCGAAACTGCACAGCGCTGGGTAGCACGCGCTATTACAGGTGAAGTCACGCTCGAACTGCGTCGCGGTAACGATTACTCTATTTTGAATACCGAATCGCCAAACCTGACTTACATGCCAGAACGCCTGACGATGGAAAAAGAGGGTGATGACACCTTCTCGCCCCGTGATCGTATTGGTCAGCTCACCATGCGCAATATGGATATCGTCGATACGCGAGCGAAGCTTTTCACCTATTCACAGGCAGGGTTGCTGTCTGCAGCAAGTGACGCGGAAATGCCCAAGCTCAAGGGCGAAAACTAAGATTGTTATAGCTAAGCAGGCAAGAAGTCTTCGGGCTTATGCGCTAACAGATCTGCATGTGGCGACTGCCACCACCGACACCATATTGCGAGCCCGCAAGGAAGCCCGCCAGAATTAGCCGTCTATCTTCAGCGTGCAGATTCTGGGCTTCTAGGTGTTCAAGGGCTGTGGTGCGACACTTGCGCTGCAGCCCAATTACCCCGTGCTTTTCCCATCCGGCTTGGCAAATTCGCCAAGTTGGCCGGCCGGCTAGCTTGTCATACATTATCTGCTTAGCAACCCTTAACGCGCAGGCCGCCATGAACGAAATCACCCACCCGCCCGTACGCGAAGCGCTATCGCACCTGGAAACTATGTACTCCGACGACGAACCCGCTTGGCCGCCGAGCGCTGTGAACTGGCACTGCTTGACGCTGAAGACGTGCTAGATCAGGCGAGGTATGAGGGTAAACAACAAGGCGAAACCGGGTTGCTGCAGCGACAGTTAATCCGAAAATTTGGCCCATTATCCCAAGATCTCCAGCACCGTATTCAATGGGGCACACCAGAGCAACTGGAACCCTGGTCGTTGAATATTCTGGACGCTAATACCCTGGACGAGGTATTCCTTAGTTAAACGTGCGTGGCGTGTCAAGAACCCCCTGGCACGCTTCCAAATTTCCAAGCCAGGCGTGCACCAGCCACGATAGCCAGCGCCGAGATCATAGAACTATAAGCAAGGGTAGACAGGCCAGCCAAGCCTTGCCCTATCGAGCAGCCCAGGGCCAGGGTACCGCCCACACCCATCAATATACCCCCGGCGATATAGCGAGACATCTGTACGGCAGATTCAAAACCCTCAATACGATACCGCCCCCGCAGAGCAGCAGCCACAAACGAACCAGCTACTACCCCCAACACCAGCGTAATACTGAATCGTAAGCTCATTCCAGTGGCTATCATGGCGTACTGAATGGTATCGCCTACAGGAGCAATAAAGCTTAAGGACGCCACGGGTAGCGGATCGAAGTCGTCGGCGCCCAGCCAGCCGGTGGTTAGCCAGCCGGCCACCACCAGCAAGCCAACGACGGCTCCACCGGTCAGATCTGAAGTGCGCCGCCCGGGTGGACCGGCACGCAAGGCAAAAAATGCCAGGCCTGCAACCAGTGCCCACACGATAAGCGATCGAAGCAGGCCTTCAGGCAAAGTCGTGGCGGCAGGGGTCAACAGCGTGTGCTGCGCGCCCAAGCTGCGCAAGGGCGCAAGCAGACCGGTCAGCGTCATATAGGCGGCGATGCCCAAGCATAGCAGCACGAGCAATGATCGCAGGTTACCCTGGCCCAGCAAGACCAGTGCACGAGCTCCGCAGCCGTTAGCCAGACCCATGCCATAACCGAACATCAGCCCTCCAATGGGCAGCAGCAACCACGAGAACGAGGGCATAAGGTAAAGCGACCGGTTTATATCAACCAGCCCTGCTGAGGCCACTAAATGAGTGCCGGCAAGCGCTACGGCGAGGGCCAGGGCGAAGGCATGCAACTTGTAGCCACTATTGCGGCCTGACCAGAACTCGCTCAGACCGCGGTGCAGGCAAAAGCCGCTGAGTTGTCCGCTGGCACCGAAGACAAAGCCGATGGCCAGACCGGCCCAGAGTACAAGTTCAAGTTGTGGCATACGTAATGGAATGGATCAGGCTAGGGTGAAGGTCTTAAGCGCGTGTACCCCAGGTATCAAGTGCAATTGCGTTGTACCAGGCTTCTCCGTACTCGGCTTCAAGTTTGCGGAAATTCGCATCAGCCTCTTTGGGGCTTACACCTCCAGACGCTTCAACAAGTTTACCGTCTTCAACCGCGTACAGGTGCCCTACAGAAATGCCGTAGTCAGGACCGATCAGGCTGTAGCAGGTGTTTGTGAAGGAAGCTTGTGCGGCGGGTTTGTCATCTAAGGCATTCACAATGGCAGCGGCAGCAACCTTGGCCTGGGCGTTAGCCGAAAAACCCGATTTGGGCATAGGCGAGGCAATCGTGGCATCGCCCACCACATAGATCTCGGGGATTAGTTCAGATTCAAAGCTCTGAGGATTAACAGGAACCCAGCCGCTGTCGTTAGTGACGCCCGCCTGTTCGGCGATAGCACCTGCTTTTTGCGGCGGAATGACATTGATGACATCGGCTTTATGAATTTCGCCAAACTCAGTTTCTACAGACAGGTTCTTTGCATCCACACGCACAACTTTGCCGTCTTTCGAGAACGGTACCCATTCGATCAGATCGCCATAGAGCTCATTCCAGCCATCCTGAAAAAGACCCTGCTTGGAAAAAGCATCTTTAGCATCCAGCATCAGGATCTTGGATTTGGGCTTATTATGCTTGAGGTAGTGCGCCACCATGCTGGCCCGTTCGTAGGGCCCGGGCGGGCAGCGAAATGGATTGTCGGGGATCACCATCATGAATGTGCCGCCGTCAGGCATGGCCTCTAACTGTTTTTTTAGCAGAATACTTTGCTCGCCGGCTTTCCAGGCGTGCGGAGCTAATAGCGAGTCGGCTTCATCGTAGCCTTCCAGTGTACCCCAGCGAAAATCGATGCCTGGCGACAACAGCAGTTTGTCGTAAGCAAGGGTTTGACCTCCGGCGAGCCTGACTTGTTTAGTAGAAGCATCTACTGCCGAGGCGTAGTCATGTATGACCTCAACCCCAAGTGCACGTAGATCGTCAAAGCCATGACCTTGCTGTTCGAATGTACGTAGCCCGCCGAAATACAAGTTGGTGAAAGGACAGGTATAGAAGGTCTTGGCTGGCTCGACCAATGTGACCTGGATGGCCGGATTGCGGCGTTTAATATAGCGAGCGGCAGTGGCGCCACCATATCCGCCACCAACGATCACGACATTGCCGGCCGAAGGACGGGCATAGGCAGGAACAGACAGCAATACGGCGCCGGCAGCGGTTGCTTTACCAACACGACTCAGCCATTGCCGTCGGGAAAAATTTTGAGGACTTTTCATGATTACTGGCCTTCTTTACCGGGTTGGGTTTTGATCTGCGAGAAATGTTGGGCAAGGGCTGCAATCTCTTCGTCGCTGAAGCCTTTGACAAGGCGGTTCATGATCGTGGTGTTGGCCGGTGGATTGTCTGATTTGAAGGCCCTGAGCTGGCTAAGAAGAACGCTTTCAGGGCGGCCCGCGATGCTGGGGATGAGGCCAGGCGAACGGCCATCAGTTCCATGGCAGTTCGCACAGGCTCCCGCAAGAATAGAGACGTCAAAGGTGGATTGCGCCGCGACTGCCGGAGCAAGGGCGAGGCCAGCCATCAAGGCCGCTGCAACGATGGCAGGGCGCATTAAGCTAAAAACGGTACGCATGGATTTACTTTTAATCAATTTGTAATGTTTTACATGGTAGCCAAAGCCCGCTTTGGTTCAAACGAGCTTTCTTGTCCATGCTTATGCTTTATAGCAATGAAGAGAACCAGCGAGTAGGCTGGCTTATGGCGCCGCTGTAAGGGCCTGGCTGCCGGTTATTACCGTGCCTTCATCATCGACCCATTTCATTTGTAATTCGCCGGGTTTCTGGGCTACGAACGTGAACTCGATGTAGGGGTTCTGGGAAATGGCGGTCTCGGGCTCCCAGCTAAACAGTAGTTCACCGTCTAATCTGGCTTCGAATTCATTGATGATATTGCGGGGAATTTCTTTTCCGTCCTGCCCCTGGCGCAGACCGCTTTCCATGCGATGTTCGATCAGGGCGCGTACGCGTACGACTTCGCCCGCCTTGGGGCTTGCATTGCTAATCCAGATACGTGGTTTGCTCATTTCGAAGCTTCCTTACATTCCACAGCCGCCGGCCGTTACAGTGATGTGCTGGCGGGCCATCAGAACTCGCCCGTCGTTCATGCGGGCCAGGGCGCTGACAGTTTGGGTTTCGATCAATCGCAGGCGTACGGCAACTTCGGCACGGCCTGTCAACGGCGTGAATTTAAAACGGCAGGCCAGTGGGCGGGGGTTACCTTCGGCCAGAATGATGAGTTCTTCGCAGTAGGAGTCAGGCGTGATCGGCAGCTCTACAATCGCTTTGACCGGCACCGCTGCAGGGTTGTCGCCCAGCACCGGCATGTCCAGCTTAAGGTCTTGTTCAAGAGGCTGTGTTCCCTGCAGGAACTCGTCGACAATGGCCTTTACCTCTGCCTCGGCTCGCGCCTTTAAGTAACTGCTGCACCGCTTGCTGCGCGTGCAGTACCGAAGGAAACAGAGCCGAACCCAGGCCAAGCGCCGCCCCTTTTAACAGCCGGCGGCGGGCAAAGCCCTTGGTGAAGGTATTAAAGGAAATCATTGAAACGGCTCTTGATCCAGTTGAAATCGTCTGCGACCAGGTCGGATGTGCGCACATCCATGTCAATCTGGGTTTGCAGCACTTTGCCTGTGGGGTCGAGTTCATATTCAAACTTGACTGAAATCTCTTCCTGCGGGTCGCCATTGACCATCATGTAGCAAAGGTTATCGGGCAAGACGGCAACGACTTCTTTGCCTGCGACACGCTCGGCGATATTTTGGGCAACAATTTTGCCGACGGCGTTTGCGACGTGCGCACTTTTGGGATAATGGCCAAACTGGTCTGAAATGAAGCCCATGGCATCACCCACCACATACACATCTTCATCAGTGTTGGCAGTAAACAGCCGTGGATGAATATCTGCCCAGCCAGTGGGCTTGCCGTCGGGGCCTGTGCCGATCAGGTCGGCATACCAGATCATGTCGGCGGCCTGGTGCGGTGGCATCAATACGGCATCGTCAAATTCAAAATCGCCAGCTGTGGTTTTAATACGCTTGTTAAAGGGGTCGACTTCTTTGATGGCCGCATTGGGCACGTGGGTAATGATGTCGGGGTAGAGTTCTTCAAAGGCAGCGCGGTAGCCTTCGCCTATGGGGGCGATATTAGGCTTGGGATCCAGGATGATGATCTTGCCAGGAATCTTGGTGCTTTTTATATGCCACGCCATCAGACAGGCGCGCTCGTAAGGCGAGGGCGGACAGCGATGCGGTGGTGGGGGCAAATTCATGACGATAGTGCCCCCTTGAAGTCTTTGAGCTTTTGCTTGAGTGCAAGCATTTCGGCATTGGGCTCATAGGCATTGGGGAAGTGCTGACGTGTATACTCAGCGGCCCTGAGGTCATTGCCGAACCAGGCGTCGTAGGCGTTGCGGATGCCGCCCGATAGAATCAGGTAATCGTAATGAATGTTGCCCTTGGCGGTGCGCACGGTTTTTGTGTCGCGCTCGATGCCTATCACTTCAGTATGGACAAGCGTATAGCCATATTTTATGGCCGGGCTGAGCATATCGTGGTTCAGGAAGTCGGTGTCCACGATGTCGATGAGCCACTTGTTGCTCATCGGGCCTGACCAGAAGGTGGGGTTGCGTTCAAGTAGTACTACTTCGGCCTGGGGGATGAGTTCGCGCAAGTAGCGGGCGGCAGTCATGCCGCCCCAGCCACCGCCGCAGATAACAATACGCGGCCCCTTGCTGTTGCCGTTGCGTGGCAAGAGCTGCGTTTTACTGTGTATGGCGAGGGGGCGGCCAGACCGGCGGAGGGCAATGCCAGGGAACCTAGTGCCACAGCAGGTGGCACTAGTAAAAACTTTCTTCGATTCATGATGTTTTTTCCTCGTAGTCATGACATGACACACGTCTGTTGGGCTAAGAGGGCCCAAAGCTGGCAATAGAGTAACTGAATTTAATATGAAATGGCTGAAATTATGCAGATCGCCCGGAAGACGGACATTCTTCAGGTGCAGGTAGGGTCTATTCGGCTAGTTCACTAATCTTATGGCATTGTTTAACCTTGTTAGTGTGGAATAGAACAAGGATTTGTTCATGTCGAACTACGAGCAATTTGAAACAGATGGAATGGTTACGTTGCGCCGCGATGGAAAGGGCGCACCATTAGTGATTCTGCCCGGAGCAATGGCCGATGCCTATACATGGAAAGCCGTTGCAGATGCCCTCCAGGTACCTAATCCCGTTATTATCGTGAACCGGCGCGGAAGAGCTCCAAGCCGCGGGCTGGGTGAGAACTATGACCTTCAGGTCGAAATTGACGACCTGAACACCCTCGTGAAATCGTTGGCAGAGCCCGTGCATCTTTTTGCATGGAGCTACGGTGCATTGATTGCCATACAAGCTGTTGCATCGGGGCTGATGGTGCGTTCATTAATCGCCTACGAGCCGGTATCATGTCCCTTTGTCCCTGATGCCACAGAGCCTATCCGTCGCGCCGTGGCAGCCGGGGATACGGGGCTTGCGGTAGAACTCATCAACACCTTGGTGTCAGGGTTCGACGCCAGCGTCGTAGAAGCCTTGCGTACCGGCCCCGACTGGCAAAAACTGTGCAGGCTGGCTGAGCCTGCAGGTGAGGAAATTGCCGCTATCAATAACGTTGAGCCCGACTATGTCAGCTATTCAACAATACAGGTACCGCTGACGTTGATGGTTGGGGAGCTGACTGAAGGTTGCGAACCCTACGGAACAGCATTTTCCCGTTTTCAACGTACCATGCCAAATGCCCGTCTTGCCCGCCTTCGGGGGCAGGGGCATTTGGCTCATGTGGAAGCCCCTGAACTGCTGGCGGCAGAGATTGGCAAGATCCTTGACTCCGTTTTTGAATAAGCTCGGGCTCTTTGCCGATATTTTAAGCTTTTCACCGTCTGGACTCTGCAAACAGCGTGTTCATGGCCTTGTTAAAGGCGGGTAGATCCTCGGGCGAGCGGCTGCTTAGCCAGTTGCCGTCCACCACGGTTTCCTGGTCTACCCAGTTACCGCCTGCATTGATGATGTCGTCCTTAAGGCTATGAAAACTGGTTAGAGTGCGTCCTTTTACGAGCCCAGCCGATACGAGCTCCCACGGGCCATGGCAAATAACAGCTATTGGTTTTTTGCTTTGTTGCATTGCCTGCAGAAAAGCCTGTACGCCAGGTTCTGCACGCATTCTGTCTGCGTTGACTGTACCGCCCGGAATCAGCACGGCATCGTAGTCTTCAGCATTTGCGTCGTTAAGCGCACGGTCAACTTTAATCTTTGCCCCTTTGTCGCTGTCATGAATGGCTGCCTGGATTTCCCCTTTTTGGGCGAGATAACAAAAACCCGGGCGCCTGAGTCCGTTAATGCCTTCATGGGCTCCAGCAATTCGCTTTCCTCGAATCCGTCAGTGGCTAATGCAGCTACTCTAAAACCATCTAAATTACGCATAGTGTGCTCCTGTTTCTGTTTGGCAATGGACTACAGCCTGATGGTCAGAAGCAAGTGCCGTGCCTGTTGCTCGCTGAGAGGCGTTCTGCGGGCGCCGGGCTCAAAGCCTTGCTGACTAATTGTTACGAGTGGAAATAGCATTCTTTTAAATTTCAATTACTGTTGAACATAGCTTTGATGCTGACGCATCGGGCCCCTTCACAATGCATGAATTCATTACGCAGGAGTCAATATGAGCAAGAAAGGATCTGCAGTATGGCAAGGCAGCATTAAAGAAGGCGGTGGCACTATTTCCACCGAAACAGGCGTACTTAACGAGGCGCCTTATGGCTTTAAGTCCCGTTTCGAGGGCGGTAAAGGTACGAATCCTGAAGAACTTATCGCCGCTGCACATGCAGCATGTTTTTCAATGGCGCTATCGATGATGCTGGGTGAGGCGGGAGCGACGCCGGACAAGCTTCATACCGAAGCCGCCGTGACCTTGGAAAAAAAGGGGATGGCTTTGAAATCACCTCCAGCCATTTAACTCTGCAGGCAAAAGTGCCGGGCATTGACGAAGCAACGTTTCGAGACATTGCGGAAAAAGCAAAAGAAGGCTGCCCGGTTTCCAAGTTGCTCAACGCCAAAATAACCTTGGACGCAAAACTCGAAACCTAACCACTCATTAAGTGGCTGCTGGATATTTAGCTGGTGGTCGAGAGGCGGGCGGGCTACTATAAGCCGACGGGAAGGGTGCTTTATAGCTAAAGCAACTGTATTTTATTGTTCAACTGATTTTGTTACTTAATTTAAGTAACATTTTTGTTGAGCAGGCTTGGCTGTTCACCCCCTGACCCGAACCTATCTCTTTATTGTCGGCACTCTGCCGACGCGTCGTAATATTACGAGGCTTAAATCTTGAAATTTCATCATAAATTACTACTGACATGTATCATGTCGGGCGCATTGCCCTTGGTGCCGTTGTCAGCAGGTGCGCAAGGTGCCGTGGCCAGTCCTGCTGTCATAGCCAAAGCGACCTCTCCGGATGCGGAACCATTCATTACAGACGGCGAAGGCCGGACCTTATATACATTGGCAGGTGCTGATGGCGGAGATAAGGCCGCCTGTGATGCTGATTGTATGAAGGACTGGACACCCTATGTCTCTGACGGGCGTCCGCTGGCAAAAATGGTCCTTCCCGGGATGATTTCCACGGTTGATAACGACGGTGTCCAGCAGGTAACGTATCGCGAGAACCCACTTTATCTGTTCAATGGCGACAGCAAGGCGGGTGACACGAGTGGTCAAGGCGTGAATGACATGTGGTACATGGTGTCTGTACTTGGAGAGCCCGCATTGCCGATAGCGGAAGTCGCTGATGCAGGGCCTGTCAGACCGGAGGTGATGATTCATGGGCAGGAAGTGTATGCGACTACGTGTGCACAATGTCATGGCGCGCAGGGGCAGGGGGCTTTTGGTACCAAGCTGGAAGGTTTTGAGCGTCTGGCCAATGGCACGAGTTTAGTGCGTACGGTTCTCTTAGGTCTAAACAGTATGCCGGCGTTGGGCCCGGTGCTAGATGATGAGCAAGTTGCAGCCGTGACGACTTACGTCAGAAATAGCTGGGGCAACGAATTCGGCGCGGTATCGCCTGAACAGGTCGAGGCTGCCCGTTAACCGGCATGTTTTGCCTTATCAGTATTTGCCGCGGACTGCCTAGTAGGCATCTGACCCGGGTTAGACAATTTTAAAGAATCGGACACTCAATGAAAACAAGACATCTACTTTTGGCAACCTCTGCCGCAGTGCTTTTTGCACTGTCGAGCCATGCGCAACAAGTTGAAAACTATAAGCCAGTCAGCGATCAGGAAATTCTGGCACCTGCGGCGGAAGACTGGCTGATGTGGCGTCGAACTGTCGACAATCAGGCCTTCAGCCCGTTGGATCAGATCAATAAAGAAAACGTGAATCAGCTTAGCCTTAAATGGTCCTGGTCTATGCCTATAGGCGGCCTGCAAGAAACGGCGCCGCTGGTTCGTGACGGGGTGATGTTTCTGGGCATGAACCGTGGCATTGTTCAGGCGCTGGATGCAACGACGGGGGACCTGATCTGGGAGTATCGTCAGGAACTTCCGGAATTTACGGGGGCTACCACGATGCGCAGGCCAATCGCCAGCGTAACTCACTCACGCTTTATAAAGACAAGGTCTACATGACCACGCCCGATTCCAAGCTGGTGGCTCTGGATGCAGCGACCGGTAAGGCCGCATGGGAAGTGCAGGTACTTGACTGGGAAAAAGGCTATAGCTTTACGGCGGGGCCCCTTGCCGCTGATGGCAAAATCTTCACAGGCACATCAGGTTGCAGCATTACCGGAACAGCGGGCGGCTGCTACATCACAGCTCATGATGCAGAGACTGGTAAAGAACTCTGGCGCCTGAACACGATTGGCGGCCCGGAAGTTGATGATAGCTGGGGCGGATTACCGCCTGAAAACCGTTGGGGTGGTTCACCCTGGATCACAGGTGCTTACGATGCAGAACGCAATATGCTGTTCTGGGGCGTAGGTATGCCGCTTCCATACCCGGCTGTGCTGCGCGGTTCGGCCGATGGCGACGTGCTCTACACCAACAGCACGCTTGCCATTGATGCGGAAACAGGAAAGGTCGCCTGGTATTATCAGCATCTTCCCCGTGATGACTGGGATCTGGATAGCCCATTCGAACGTATGCTGGTAGAGAGCGAGATTGCGCCTGCGGCAGACGAAGTCAGCTACCTTAGCGATAACGTAGAGCCGGGCAAAAAATACGACGTCGTGGCATCCGTGCCTGGGAAGAATGGCATTGCCTTTGTGCTTGACCGTGACACTGGCGAGTTGCTCTGGGCACGCGATACCGTTTATCAGGACGTAGTGGAAGGCTTTACGGACGACGGTAAAGTCATTACCAACACCAAGCATATGGCAATGGCGATCGATAACGCCGTTACTGTTTGTGGTGGCCGTGACCTTGGGAAATTATGGATGGCCGGAGCCTACAGCCCCATGACCAACGCCATGTATATTCCTGTCAGCTCATCTTGCAAAGAACTGACTCCGCTGCCTATTGAAATGCGCACCGGCGAGTCCGTAGGTGCCCAAGCCTCTGGTGTTGCCTCTTTTGCTCCTGGCGAAGACAGCACCGGTCGCGTCTTTGCGATTGATGTGAAAACAGGCGAGTTTCTTTGGGTGAAAAAACAGAAACCTATCTTTAGTTCTTCATTGCTCACTACAGCAGGCGGACTTCTGTTTACCGGTGACAGCATGCGAAACTTTGCCGCTGTCGACCAGGAAGATGGCAAGGAACTATGGAACGTCAAGCTTAATACCACGATTGGCGGGCACCCCATGACATACAGCGTTGACGGCAAGCAGTATATTGCTGTGGTTACGGGTCCTAATGCCCAGACTCCGGTAGCGGCCTCGCTGAACCCCGAACTGAAAAATGTCGTTGATGGCGGGCATTCGGTATTTGTTTTCGCACTGCCTGAAAAGCCTTGATTGTTTAGCAGGCTGTGCACGCTGCCAGGGCTTTGCGGTTTTGCTCGCGTGTATGCTCAAGCAAATAGTCAAGAAAGACCAAGGATCGCTGTGGAATGAACTTGCGGCTCGGAAGTGCCGCATACATTCCCAGCCTGCCGGTGATCCAGGGGTTTAGCACCCGTACCAGCTCGCCACGCGTCAAGTGTGGGGCGACCATGTCAAGCGACATTGAGGTGATGCCTGCGCCGTCTACGGCGGCGCGCAGCAGCGTGTCGGTATGATTGGCCACAAGCACTGGCGCTACATCTATTTCAACGGCCTTTTTGGAGTGTGAGTCGCACCACAGATTCCATGGCTGCAACGGGGTTTCGGGGCGCTTGAGACGCAGACAGTCGTGCTGAAGCAAGTCTTGGGGTTGACTGAGCACTCCTTGCCGTTGAAGGTAGGAGGGTGAGGCTACCAAAATAACGTCGGATTCCACCACTTTACGAGCCACGATGTCGGCATCGAAATTTACATCAGCCCCTAATAAGGTAATGTCGAAATCTTCAATATGCAGCAGACCATGCGCTTCGACTTCGATATCGATGATGATGCTCGGGTAGCGTTGGCGAAACTCAGATAGCATGGGCGCGATGACGTAAGTCGCCATTACAGGCGGGGTATGGATTCGCAAACGACCTGCCAGACGGTTTGTGTGCGCGCTGGCGACGGCATCCGCCTCTTCGACATCCTGCAAAATGTGGCGCACGCGATTCAGATAAGCCTCGCCAGCTTCGGTCAGTGACACGCGGCGCGTGGTTCGCTGAAATAGCCTGGCACCCAGATGCGCTTCGAGTTCGGCTATCAGACGGGTGACGACGGGAGGCGATATATCCATTGCCCGGCCTGCCGCTGCAAAACCGCCTTCGTTTGCTACACGTTCGAACACCTGCATCGCCAACAAACGATCCATTGAGCTTTCCTTAATTTATTACAGTTATATTATTCGTATTATAGAAATAGTGCATGTTGTATTTGCTTATTTATTCATTGTGGTGGGTATACTAAAGTAACTACATCAACCCGCCAACAAGAAAAAACTCAGCAAAGCGCATCAGTGAGTTTCAGGCGGCAGCTTTCATTAATTAATTGTTTAAACAACAGGACTTGTTACTATGACACGCACTCAGATTTCAACTATAGCATTTGCTTTTACTACCCTTTTTGCAGGACAAGCCATGGCGGCCGACACAAGCGCGTCATTGACACGTGAACAGGTCAAGGCAGAATTGGCCGAGGCTATCCAGTCCGGTAATGTCGTTATGGGCGAAAGCAGCGCAAGGCTGAGCGAGATGTTTCCTCAACAGTATGCAGCGCAGCAGGCTACATCCGGCGTGACACGCGCACAGGTTAACGCCGAGCTTGCCGAAGCCGTTCGTTCGGGCAACGTTACCAGGGGCGAAAGCGGCGTGAAGCTTAATGAGGCCTTCCCGCAACGCTATCCTGAGCAGCAATATGCAGCCAGCAAAACCCGTGCAGAGGTCAAGGCAGAACTGGCTGAAGCCATTAGCCTGGGACAGCTTTCTGACCATATCGAAGCCTGATATAGCCTGACAGAATAGCCGGTGGCGCCATGTGGCAGATGCCAATTCTTTGGAAGCGGCAATCAGCATGGCGCCATCGGCATTTTTCGTTTATAGACAGCAGCGATAGCGCGGTTCAGTTCCGTGAAAATATGGCGGTTCGTTCAGCTCCACTGTCTTTATGCAATGAAAACGGTTAGGCTGATCGCTAAGTTCGGGTGTTTATCTGCCGCACAGCCGCATGGCAAAAACTTTTAAGGCTAAAGGATAATTATGGGACTTCTGGTAGACGGAAAATGGCTGGACCAATGGTACGACACCTCAAGCACTGGTGGCCGGTTTGTACGTAGCGATGCCCAGTTTCGGCACTGGATCACGGCTGATGGCAGCGCTGGCCCCAGTGGTAATGGAGGCTTTAAGGCCGAAGCCGGCCGGTATCACCTTTATGTATCGCTGGCCTGCCCATGGGCTAATCGTGCGTTGATCCTGCGCGCCTTGAAGGGGCTGGAGCAGATAATTAGCGTATCGGTGGTGAATCCCTATATGGGCGAAAACGGATGGACCTTTGAACCCGGCCCCGGAGTGATTGCTGATCCTGTTGGACAGGCCGACTATTTATATGAAGTCTATTTGCGGGCAGAGCCAGCTTACAGCGGCCGTGTGACTGTACCCGTACTCTGGGATCTGCAACGCAACACCATCGTCAATAATGAGTCTTCTGAAATCATCCGTATGCTTAATTCGGCGTTTGACGGAATAGGTGCAAAAGAGGGTGATTACTCCCCTGACGCCTTGATGCCTCAGATTGATGCGGTCAATGCAAAAATCTACGACACCATCAATAATGGCGTATATAAAGTGGGGTTCGCTACGTCTCAGGATGTATATGAGCAGGAAGTCAGCAAGCTGTTCGCGTCTCTGGATGAACTCGAAGCCAGGCTGGGCCGCCAGGCTTATCTGGTGGGTGAACGCATAACAGAGGCCGACTGGCGTTTGTTTACCACCTTGATTCGCTTCGATGCCGTATATCACGGTCACTTCAAGTGCAATCTTAAACGCCTGTCCGACTACGAGAACGTTTGGAGCTATACGCGTGAACTGTACCAATGGCCGGGTATCGCTTCCACTATCAATTTCGATCATATCAAGCAGCACTACTATCGAAGCCACCACAGCATCAATCCTAATGGGATCGTTCCGGTGGGGCCGATTCTGGACCTGGACAGGGCGCCAAGCCGTCGTACTGCCTAAACGTATGCCATGCTTTGGAGGCAATGCCGAAGCAGCATAAGCATAGTCATGGGAGCCTGCTTTACCCGGGCGTGATTAAATACACAGCGACTGGCAAAAAAATGAGGTGACAGAGTCACCTCATTTTTATTTAGCGGAACTTAGGCTTCGCCCATTCCGGCGGCAGGTTCGGGCGCCTGGCCCGCACGTACTTTATCTTCGATGCGCTGGCCCACTTCAGGGTCTACGCTCTTCCAATATTCAAAAGCACGTTCAAGTACAGGGCTGCGCACGCCACCTAGCAGACTGCCGGCGACAGTCTCTACAAGCTGGCTACGCTGGTCGTCGCTGAACACGTCGCGGACCAGGGCACCAGGCTGAGAGAAGTCGTCATCTTCTGCATGCAGGGTGTAGGCACTACGTACCATGTCACCGTCGCTTTCCCAGCCGTCTTCCATCGTGCCGGTGTTGTCAGCATAGCTGCGTCCGTACGAGTTAGGTACATATACAGGCTGATTGCCGCTATGTTCGTAGGTCATCTGACCGTCGAACATATAGGTATTAACCGGGTTCTTGGGTTTGTTGACAGGCAACTGATGGAAATTGGTGCCGATACGGTTGCGCTGTGCATCGTTGTAGGCAAAGGCGCGGCCCAATAGCATTTTATCGGGTGACAGTCCGATGCCTGGTACGGTGTTGCCAGGAGAGAATGCTGCCTGCTCGATCTGGGCGAAGAAGTTTTCGGGATTGCGGTTAAGCGTCATCTTGCCGACTTCGATCAGGGGGTAATCTTTGTGCGACCAGGTCTTGGTGAGGTCAAAGGGGTTGAAGCGATAGGATTTGGCTTCGTCATAAGGCATTATCTGCACTGATAATGTCCAGCTTGGATGCTCACCCTTGGCGATAGACTCAAAAAGATCGCGGCGGTGGTAGTCGGCGTCGCTGCCGGCCATTTCCTTGGCTTCATCATTATTGAAGTACTCCATGCCCTGATGGGTATGGAAGTGGTACTTTACCCAGAATTTTTCGCCTTGCGCGTTGATCCACATATACGTGTGTGAACCGTAGCCATTCATGTGACGCCATGTGCGCGGCAAACCACGTACACCCATCAGATAGGTGACTTGGTGAGCGGTCTCCGGGTTATGTGTCCAGAAGTCCCACTGCATGTTGTTGTCGCGCAGGCCTGTGTCCGGCAAACGTTTTTGGCTGCGAATGAAGTGTGGAAACTTCATGGGGTCGCGAACGAAGAAGACGGGGGTGTTGTTGCCCACCAGGTCGTAGTTACCTTCGTCGGTGTAGAATTTGAGTGAAAAACCGCGCACATCGCGCCAGGTGTCGGGACTTCCTGATTCGCCGGCCACTGTCGAAAAGCGCGCAAGCATTTCGGTCGTACAGCCTTTTTGAAACAGGGCAGCCTTGGTGTAGGCGGAGACATCGGCGGTGGTTTCGAATGTACCGAATGCGCCAGCGCCTTTGGCATGAGGCTGACGTTCTGGCACTTTTTCGCGATTGAAGTGTGCCATCTGCTCAAGAAAATGTACGTCGTGAAGCAGAATGGGGCCGTCTGGGCCAACCGTTAACGAGTTACGGTCGCTGGGAGCGGGAGCCCCGGCACCGGTGGTTGAGCCCTTAGACGTTTTATTCGTGGTGTCAGTCAAAATGCACTCCAAATGACAGGAAAAAGCTTAGGATCTAAAAAATCAGCTGCTAACTTTGGCAGCTTTGAATTAACGGTACAAGAGCTGGTTTACGATAGTGTGTCCTAACAATAATAAAAGCTTACAAAAGAGTAAACCCCTCATGGGCAGTTTTTAACGTTATCGCTAAAACATGCGCATCGCACAGCACTAAGCACTATTGACCCAAGCCTAAGTTGAGGTTTTACTCTGACAGATAAACGCCTGCAACGTTCAGAGGAATCGCCATATGACCGACATTTCTGCCTATTTAGAACACATCGGGTACCAAGGCCCACGTCAGCCCACTCGCGAAGCGTTCCACGAGCTGCACGTAAAGCATACACGTTCAATTCCCTTTGAAAATCTCTCGCCGTTGATGGGGCAGCCAATAAAGCTGGATAGTGATGCACTTATGGATAAATTCACCAGGCAGAGACGGGGAGGCTATTGCTATGAGCACAATCTGCTTTTCCAGCATGTATTGCAAGTCATGGGGTTTAGCGTTGAGGGACTTGCTGCGCGTGTCCGTATGAATGTGCCCGACGAGGTAGAGACACCTCGCAGTCATATGCTTTTGCTCGTGGAGGCAGCAGGAGACAAATTTATTGCCGATACCGGGTTTGGCGGACTGACCCTGACGGCACCGATTCGGTTCGTGGCGGATCAAATGCAGGAAACCCCCACGGTCCGTATCGCCTGATGCGCAAGGGCGAGGCATTCAGCCTGCAAACCAGGCCAAGAAATGACTGGCAAGAACTTTACGTCTTTGATTTGACGCGATGCGTTCTGCAGGATTACGAAGTCTTCAACTGGTACACCTCCACTCATCCCAGTTCGTTCTTTGTAAATGACCTGGTTGCCGCCCGTCCGGTAGAAACAGGCCGGCATGCTTTATATAACAGGCAGTATTCTTTTTATCATCTCGATGGCCGAACAGAAAAAAAGCAGCTCAATTCGGTGGGCCAGGTCAGGGAAGTGCTGGAAAATGAGTTTGCCATAAACACTTCCGACATCCCGAAGCTGGATTCCAGGCTCTCTGAGATACTGGGACGCGCGGTAGTTGCGTCTTAGTCTGTCAGCAGCAGAACGAACGACTCAAGGAAAAAGCATGTTCAGATGGCTTGCCGGACGTGGTGCTACCCAACGCCAGGTGGAGCGCCAACTGGCTATGATTACGGATGAACTCTGGAGTCAGACCTTATCCGGCCATGTTTTTCTAAGGGGGCTGTCGCCGCTCGAGGACCAGTCGTTGCGCTTGCGAAGCGCCTGGCTGCTGGCCAGCAAGCGTTTCGGCGCTGTGCAGGGTATGACGCTAACCGAAGAAATCATGCTGTCCATTTCTGTCCAGGCGGCGCTGCCCATTTTAAAACTCGATACCGTGCTCTACGAGCGCTGGACAGAAATCATTCTCTATCCGGGTGGCTTTGTGATTCCGTATCATGAAACAGACGAAAATGGTGTGGTGCACGAGTACTTGCAGGAAGCCTCCGGAGAAGCCTGGGAAGGCGGGCCAGTGATCTTGTCATGGGAAGATGCCCGTTCTGGCACTGCGCATAACGCCAACGTAGTGATACACGAGTTCGCCCATAAGCTGGACATGCACGCAAATTCGGAGGCTGATGGCATGCCCAGCCTAAGCGCACACCCGCATCTCAGCACGAAACATTGGCGCGAGGTGCTCAAAAGCTCATTTACTGAATTTACTACGGCTCTTTCAGAAACTGAAGGCGCCATTCCCGCCCATGTGGATCCTGAAACAGACGAGGCTGCACCGTGGTTTGATCTGTTGCCGCTAGATCCCTACGCCGCCACAGATACAGGTGAGTTCTTTGCTGTCAGTACCGAGGCCTTTTTTGTGGACCCTGTGCGGCTGGAACGCGGGCTGCCATGCTGGTATGACTTGCTTGCGCAGTATTATCGTCAGGACCCCCTCACTCGGCTTGCTGGGGTTAAAGAAAACCAAAGAGCCACATGGCGATAAGCAGCCAGTTTGATCCTTGCGAATGTGAATAGGAATGGTTATCATTCTCGATGTTGGGCAGTATTAACAGCGATTATTTTTACTTGTTCAAAATCAAAAGGAAATCACGTGCATTTAGCATCCGGACATGAAGCGCAGGCGCTGCGCACCAGATATAGCGACCTGAAAGCACAGGATCCAAAGGCCCGCATACGCACGTTGGCAGAAAAAATGGCGGTGAGCGAAATGGAGCTGGTGGCTGCTGGCTGCGGCGATATTCAATCCACGTTGCTGCGCGAACCCGCGCAGGATATCTTTAAAGAGCTGGGCAGTCTGGGTCGAGTCATGGCGTTGACGCGTAACCCTTGGTGCGTACACGAACGCCATGGCCGCTACGAAGAAATCCGGGCCGGCAAAACCATGGGTATTGTGCTGGGTCCTGACATCGACTTGCGCCTGTTCTTCGCGAATTGGAAGAGTACCTGGGCAGTGAATGATAACGGCCGGCAAAGCATTCAGTTCTTCGACAAGGCAGGGGGCGCCCTGCACAAGGTGTATTGCACCGGCGAGACGGACATGGAGGCCTACCGCCTCCTGGTCGAAAAATACACAGATACTGATGCTGTCTGGCCTGAGCCGCAGGCTTTGCCAGATAAGAAGACGGAGACGGTCACGCCGGATGCGTTGCCATTGCGTACGGACTGGCTCGCTTTGAAAGACACGCACGAATTTCATGGCCTGCTGCAGAAACATAAGGCGTCGCGGCTTGATGCTCTGGCGGCAGTGGGAACCGATCTTGCTCAAGAAGTCGCTGTTGATACTGCCGAACGCATGCTCCAGGCTGTAGCCAGGCAAAACATTGCTTTTATGTGTTTCGTCGGCAATGGTGGCCTGATACAAATACACTCGGGTCCCATTAGTCAACTCCGGCGCACCGGGCCTTGGTTCAATGTACTTGATCCTCATTTCAACCTGCATCTGGATACGACGGCGATTGCCTCGAGCTGGATTGTGAACAAACCGTCCAAGGACGGCTGGGTTACCTCCCTGGAGTGTTATGCCGATAACGGTGAAATGATCGCGCAGTTCTTTGGTGCACGTAAGCCAGGTGTTCCTGAACTGCATAGCTGGCGTCAGTTGATGGTGAGCTTCTGCCCCTTTCCGCTGGCAGCATAGCATGCGAAACTGGCTGCTTTCCCTTGCTGTCTTTGTCGCCGGTGCGGCTTGCGCTGCCCCGCCGGAAAGGGTGGTTTCACTAGGGGGCAGCGTTACCGAAATCATTTACGATTTAGGGCAGGGTCATCGTCTGGTTGCCAACGATGCTTCCAGCCTGTACCCGCCAGAAGCAACCCGTTTGCCTCGTGTGGGCTACTACCGCTCGGTACCTCTTGAGGGGATATTGTCCATGGCTCCTGATCTGGTGCTCGCGTCCGATAACGCCGGACCTGTCAATATACTGGAGAGGCTTAGCGGTTTGGGTGTGCCCGTACGTTCTGTCTCTGACGCACCGTCGCTAGATTCTCTTTATTTGCGAATCGGCCAAATTGCTGAAGCATTGCAGGCTTCTGACAAGGGTCACGAGCTTATCGATGCGATCCGCAGCGAGGTAGCGCAGGCACAGACCATCGAGACAACTCCGCGGCGCGCGCTTGTACTGCTTGATCGTACAGGGTCGCTGATGGGGGCAGGGCAAGACACAGCTGCCAATGCCGTGCTGGGGCTTGCGGGCCTGGAGAATGTTCTCGAGCAACAGGTGGGCTATAAGCCGATTTCGGCCGAAGGCCTGGCTGCACTGGCGCCAGATATGATTATCTTAAGCAGTGCCTCTGCGGAGGCCAACGGCGGCCTGGAGCTGGTAAGGCGCAAGGCCGGTATCTCGGCAACGCCTGCAGCTGGGCAGGGCCGTGTCATTGCCATGGACGACCTGCTTATCCTGGGTATAGGGCCACGGGTCGCGCAAGCGATACAGCAACTGAAAAACGCAGCGCGCTGAGCGCGCATTGGCACCACGCTCATCATGCAAGAAAAACTGCCTCCCCAACCGGTTTTGCTGGTTCTGATGGCCTGTCTGATCGTTGCCATGATGGGCGCCAGCGCCCACGGCGCGATGTCCATTCCCTGGTCGAGCCTGCCCCGGCTCTTATGGGGCGAATTGCAGCCGGGCGAAGCATTGCTGCAAAAAGTGCTGTTCGATATTCGTTTGCCGCGGGTATTGTTCAGTGCATTGACGGGTGCGGCACTGGCAATTACCGGGGTAACGATGCAGGCGCTGTTTCGCAACCCGCTGGCTGAACCCGGGCTGGTTGGAATTTCGGCGGGAGCGGCGCTCGGGGCGGTGTTTGCCATTGTGATGACCGCAGGAGGGTTTCTCACTGTTGCCGCCGCGGCTTTTGCCGGCAGCCTGGGAGCCACTTTCCTGGCTTACTCGATTGGCCGACGCTACAGTGGTGTTGCCGGGCTGCTGCTGGCCGGCATCGCCATCAATACCGTTGCTGGCAGCGCTATTGGCGTATTTACCTATCTGGCTAACGATACGCAGCTACGGGATCTCACCTTTTGGAGCATGGGCAGTCTGGCTGCTGCCGACTGGAAAACCTTTTTTGCTGGGGCCGTGGACGGCGCTGCTGGTGGGATACCTGTGCCTGCAGTGGCGCACTCTCAACGCCTTGCTGCTGGGCGAACGGGAGGCAGGCCATCTGGGCTTTGAACTAGTCAGGGTCCGGCGTCGCCTCATTGTCATCACTGCTCTTATTATCGGGCCGCTGGTTGCGGTAACCGGCGGCATTGGTTTTATCGGGCTGGTGGTGCCTCACCTGGTTCGCATGATGCTGGGCGCCCATCATCGTTATCTGATGCCGGTTTCCGTTGTTGCCGGAGCCTTGCTGCTAACGCTGGCTGACTGGCTGGCACGCGTGGTGATGAGCCCGGCTGAGCTACCGATTGGTTTGGTGACCAGCCTGGTAGGCGGCCCCTTCTTTTTCTGGCTGCTCAGTCGCGGCCGATCGGTCAGCTTATGAGCAAGGATAGCCGTGCCGATATGCCTTCCGCTTTACACGGCGGAACGACGTATAACTGTGATGAACTGGCTGCATGGGCACTAACGGTACAGCGTGGTCAGCGTACTGTTTTGCAGCGTACAGGGCTCAGGCTTGAGGCGGGTGAAGTGGTGTGCCTGCTGGGGGCGAACGGAGCCGGGAAAACCACGTTTCTGACGGCCCTGGCGGGAGAACTCAAGCTTGATCGGCGCCTGCACGATAAGCAGGCTATTCTGATGAACGGCACCGAACTGACATCGCTGAGAACTACACAGCAGGCGCAGTCGCGTGCGGTGTTACCGCAAAAGCCAGGTCTAAGCTTTGACCTGCAAGTGATGGAAGTCGTGGCCATGGGGGCTTATCCTTTTCCGGAGCTGTCCAACGCCCAGGTACATGATTTGAGCAGCAAGGCATTAGCTAAGGCTGAGCTCGAAGATCTGGCCCAACGCCGCTATTTGGCCTTATCCGGGGGCGAACAGCAGCGAGTGCAGTTTGCCAGAGTCCTGGTGCAAGTGCTGGCGCAGCGTTCACAGGATCCGCGGGGGCGCTATCTGCTCCTGGACGAGCCCACAGCCAGCCTGGACCCCTTGCATCAGCAGCGATTGCTGCAAACCGTGCGCGAGCTTGCACAAACCGAGCGCATCGGCGTACTGCTAATACTTCATGACATTAATCTGGCGGCTTCCTGGAGTGACCGTGTTGCGCTTCTGGCCGAGGGGAAGATACTTGCCTGTGGGCCACCGGCTAGCGTGCTGACTCAAAAGCACCTGTATACGGTCTATGGTGTAGAAGCCCATATCATGCCGCATCCTACACGTGCTGGACGGCCCTTGATTGTGCTCTAGATAAGCACCTTGACGTTCGGCACGCCAAGCTAAGGTCTACTGACAGCTTGTCATGCCGTTGCTCAGCCGCAGCCATGGCCGGAATGGTCTAAAATCAGCTTATCCATCGTGGTTGGTGCCAGCATTCAGGTTCTTAAGACCTTTTAATTCTGTCATTCAACCCCGTTATTAATAGCCTCTCGTCATTATCCGGCTTTTTCTTTAAGGAAACCCTATGCCTAGCTTGTTGCCCGACGTAGACCCTGATGGTCTTCTTGAATACTCGGTGGTTTACACAGACCGTGCCATCAACCATATGTCTGGCGTTTTTCAAGGTGTAATGAAGGATATCTCCAGAACGCTGAAGCAGGTCTATAACGCCGAGTCGGCGATTGTGGTGCCCGGCAGCGGTACCTTTGGCATGGAAGCCGTTGCACGACAGTTTGCGACGCACAAGAAGTGCCTGGTCATTCGCAACGGCTGGTTCAGTTTTCGCTGGAGCCAGATTTTCGAAATGGGTAATATCCCTGCGGAAACAACTGTGCTTAAAGCGCGTCCTGAGCACAACGGACCACAGGCGCCATTTTCCCCAGCACCCATTGAAGAGGTCGTTGCCGCTATACACGAACAGAAACCCGACCTGGTGTTTGCTGCCCACGTAGAGACGGCCTCGGGGATTTTATTGCCAGATGACTATATGCGTCGGGTTGCTGAAGCCGTGCACGCCGAGGGCGGGCTTTTTGTGCTGGATTGCATTGCTTCGGGCACGATTTGGGTAGATATGCAGTCCGTAGGCGTGGATGTGCTCATCACTGCGCCGCAGAAAGGCTGGACTTCGTCGGCCTGTTGCGCTCTGGTGATGCTAAGCGCCGCGGCGCGTAAGCTCATAGACAGCACAACCAGCTCTTCTTTTGCCTGCGATCTGCGCAAGTGGCTGCAGATCATGGAGGCTTATGAGCAGGGTGGCTTTGCCTACCATGCGACCCTGCCCACCGATGCGCTCGTTATATTACGCGACGTCATGGCAGAAACTGAAAGCTATGGCTTTGAGCGCTTACGCGACGAACAGCAAGAACTCGGTGACAGTGTGCGGACGCTGCTGCGTGAAAAAGGCTTCAAAAGCGTGGCTGCAAGCGGTTTTGAATCGCCCAGCGTGGTGGTCAGCTACACGGACGACGATAAGCTCCATTCAGCTCAAAAGTTCGCGGAAGTGGGCTTGCAAACGGCAGCAGGGGTACCGCTGCAGTGTGATGAGCCGGAGAATTTCAAGACCTTCCGCATTGGCTTGTTTGGTCTGGACAAGCTGCATAATATCGATCGTACGGTAGCCAGCCTTGCAAAGGCGCTGGACCAGATAGGGAAATAAAGCAGGAGCACGGTACATCCTATAATCCACATCGCACGAGGTGCTTCATGATTCACATACGTTTATTGTGCAGAACGATCATGGGGGCTACTGCTGGCGGCCGCTCCTCTTATCATGGCCAACGAGGCACCAGTTGCCTCTAAAGGCAACGTGCAGGTTGGCGAAGTGGTTACAGGTCTCGATCACCCCTGGTCTTTGGCCTTTCTGCCTGACGGCTCCATGCTCATTACCGAAAAGCCCGGGCGTCTGCGACTGCTTGATGCACAAGGCGCCTTGTCTGAACCAATCGGTGGCTTGCCACAGGTCGCCGCGATCGGCCAGGGCGGTTTGCTCGACGTCATAGTGTCTCCGGATTTTGCCAACGATCGGCTAATTTACTTAAGTTATGCAGAGTCAAACGGCGATAAAGCGGGTACGGCAGTAGGCCGGGGCCGTCTTTCAGACGATGCTCGCACGCTGGAAGGCTTTACCCGGCTGTTTACCCAGGAGCCCAAACTGTCGACAGGACACCATTTTGGTAGCCGTATGGTGTTCGGCCATGATGGCATGCTGTATGTGGCGCTCGGAGAAAACAATCAGCGTCCTACTTCTCAGGATCTGGACAAACTGCAAGGGAAAATCGTACGAATTGCTCCCGACGGCAAGGTACCTGGCGACAACCCCTATGTGCAGCATGCAGGCGCCAGGCCCGAGATCTGGTCTTATGGACATCGCAACCCGCAGGGAATGGCGCTGAACCCCTGGAATGGCGAGCTCTGGGTACACGAGCATGGGCCGCGCGGGGGGATGAAGTCAATGTTGTAGAGGCGGGTAAAAACTATGGCTGGCCGCTTGCTACTTACGGCATAAATTATACCGGCTTTCGTATTCCTGAGGCTGAAGGCACCGAGGTTCCGGGTACGCAGCAGCCTTTGGTCTGGTGGAAGAAATCGCCCGCAATCAGCGGTATGGCATTCTACGACGCCGAGCGATTTCCACAGTGGCAGTCCTCGTTGTTCATAGGGGCCTTGCTTAGCAAAGAGCTGATTCGTTTAACGCTGGATGGCGATACGGTCGTGTCTGAAGAACGTCTGCTGCACGACCGCAACGATCGCATACGCGATGTGCGCCAAGGGCCTGATGGTTATGTTTATGTGCTCACAGACTCATCCAACGGGGCGTTGCTACGGTTGGCACCTGCGGATGCCGTGAATAATGCCCCTTGATGCTAAAGATTAAGTTCTTGCCTGCACTCAGCAGAGGCTTTGTCTGTAAACGGTCAGAGACTGATCATCTTAAGAGCGGATTCCAGGTATGGCAGGTATTTTTCTCTTACCTGGGTGGGATCGGTACGTAAAACGTGAGTGCTGATATTTAATGAACCCAGTACCTTGTTATCCCTGCTTTTTACCGCTACTGATATAGAGCATAGACCAAGCTCTAATTCTTGGTTGACGATTGAATAACCGTTGATTCGATCGTTATCCAGGGTTTCAAGAATGTCGTCAAGATTAATCAAGGTGTATTCGGTGTGACGGATAATATTTGAGGCCTTAAGGATACCGAGTTGCTCATTCTTTGACAGTTGCGACAATATGGCCCTGCCCATTGAGGTGCAATAGGCTGGCAGGGTGCTTCCCACGTGTAACGACCCGCTCATAATGCGCATTTTCTCTTCTGAAGAACGTGCTACATAAATAATATTCGTATCCTCAAGAACCGCAAATGATGAGGATTCCCCTGTGTGCTTAGTTATGTCCTCGAGTATGGGCTGAATGGTGCGGGGCAAGCAGGAAGACACTAAATAGGCCTGTGCCAGCGTTAAAATTTTGGGAGTCAGGCAATATTTTTTATCATCTTCCAAGGCATAGCCCAAATCTTTAAGCGTAAACAAAATGCGGCGAACGGTAGCTCGCGGCAACTTTGTCATTTTCGCTATCTCAGCCATTGATTGCGGTGCATTAGTACGCGAAAACACTTCAATGACCGCTAACCCGCGCGCGAAGGAAAGCAGCAGCTCGCTTTCGTTACGTTTCTTTGAAGTCGGGGAGGTATCTGCGTTTGCCAAAAAAACGTCCTTTTTGTTGTTTGTTATCGGATGTGAGCGCAGTCCGAGACAGCGCATCCCAAATCAATTTTACACATTTACGTAGATCGGCATTCCTTATCGGTAATTGTGTCGTCCCCTGAAAATTTCTCTCTTATTGCTATCTTCGTTGCAGCGCCTACCTTTTTCTTGACAACGAAGCGTTGCTTCAATATGGTATCGATTGTTCGTTTAATGAACAAGTGTTCGTTAGTCGAACATAGCATAAGAACGATTCATAACTAGATCAGGGATTCTGGCGTCATTGACTGCCAGTAGTGATCAAGAAAGTACTTTGATCACATGATCGAATTAACGATAAAAGAGAAAAAATGGATGCTACAGAAAAAAGAAAAAGGACTGTTACAGATGTGCTGACACGCGCATTTGAACGTTGGACGCCAACGCCGTTTGTAATCGCCGTTATCCTAACGATTATCGTCATGGCGCTCGCATTGATCTATACGGATGCGGGCATCCCAAAGGTATTCGAAGCATGGGGGAAAGGCTTGACGGGTTTGCTGGCTTTTATGACGCAGATATCCTTAGCCATTATGTTTGGTCATGTGCTGGCACACACGCGAAGAGCTCAACGGGCTTTGCTGATGGTGTCGAATTTGCCTAAAACGGCGATACAAGCCTACATCATGGTCACTGTCTTTTCGAGCTTTGCCACTATCGTGCAGTGGGCGCTGGGTCTGATCGTAGGAGCGGTATTGGCTAAAGCAGTAGCGTTCTCGCTAAAACAGCGTGGTGTAAAAGTCGATTTTCCTTTGCTAATTGCCGGTGCATATTCAGGATTTATTTTCGCAGGCTTGGCCTACAACGGTACGATTCCCTTAACGTCGGCTACTGGTGGCTCATTTGTCGAGGCGGCATTGGGGCGCATTGTCGATTTGAGCGAAACTGTATTTACGGTCTACAACATGACGGCTTTGGTGCTGTTGCTTGTGCTAATGCCACTATTGCTGGCGTGGCTGCGTCCGCGTGTTAAGCCAGATGAAATTTCGAATCTTGCTCAGGAAAGCGCCGCTGCAGAGGAGCAGTTCGATAGTACGATTGAAAACCCGACTGATCATCTAGAGAAAAAACGTTTTCTGACGACAGTGCTGGGTATTTTCCTAGCGACTTATCTGGTTTTCCATTTTTTGCATAATGGCTTTTCATTAAGCCTGGATATCGTGAACTGGATTATGTTGACGTGTATCTTGTTCATGGTTAGCTCACCCGTGGAACTTATGCACTTGATCAAAAAAGCGGCATCGTCCGTAGGGGATGTGCTGATTCAGTTTCCCTTATATGCGGGGATTTTGGGCATATTGAGCAGCACGGGATTAGTGGTGGTGCTGAGCGACTTCTTTATTTCGGTTTCCACGCCAGCCACATTGCCTTTTATTGCTTTTATTGTTGCTGGTGTGGTGAACTTTTCCGTGCCAAGCGCCGGAGCCCAGTTTGCGCTACAGGGCCCTATCTTTATAGACACTGCTGTTCGTTTAGGCGTGGATCCGGCTGCCGTGATTATGGGCATTTCTTATGGGGATACATGGACGAATTTACTGCAACCATTTTTCGCCTTGCCTCTGCTGGCCATCGCGGGCCTGCATGTGCGCACGATTTTTAAGTACACCTTTCCGGTTTTCTTATTAAGTGGCGTGATTCTTGGAAGTACCATGCTTTGGTGGGGGGCTAGCCTCTAGCTGAGTGCTATCGCTATGACAGTAAGCGAAGCTCAATGGTAGCTTCGCCCTTAGCACTAGATACCCAGATGGTTTTATCCTGGACGTTCAGGTTGATGGACATTGAGCGTTCAACCATCGAGGTGAGGGCGTCAGAGGCGGTTTCAGGGATTACAAAAATCTTGAGCTCTTTAATTCTTGCCACCTTGTTCCTGATCCCTTTCCACCACACATCTACATTTCGTCCGTAGGCGTACACAATAACCTCATTGGCACGGCCGGCCGCTTTGATAAGGCGGCGGTCGTCTGGCAGGCCGACTTCAATCCATTGTTGAATAGCGCCGGTTAAGTCGCGTCGCCAGAGATCGGGTTCATTGGCATCGCTTAAACCCAAGGCAAAGGCCAGGCTATCCGTGTCATCACTATGTACTGCATAGGCCAACAGGCGTACCATCAGCCGTTCTTCGGTTTCAGACGGATGCTTAGCCGCGGTTACCGAATGAGTGGCGTAATAAGGCCGATCATTGTCGGCAATGTGCAGGTCGGCTTTATAAATCGTAGAACGTAGGGCCATGATGTGTCGATGAGTTAAAGGTCGGCAGAGTGTAACGCAGTCCGTGCACACAACACGTGCCGGTTTACGATTTTAAAAAGAAGGCCGCAGACATTTGCGTCGCGGCCTGCAATACAGCTTATCGCGTGGCTGATTCGCTAGTCGATCAGCTTGCCCATGTCATGAAAGGGGTAGGGGCCTTCGTAGGGGCCTACCATCGCCAGATGCGATACCAGACGATTGGCGCCAGGGTCCCAGGCATGAAGGCGGTAAGCCGGAGGTTCCAGGCACCATGCGGACTCTGCATCAGGGGCCAGGTCGAGGCAGACCTGATGAGCAGGGGCCGGACAGGTGGACGCAATTGTTCCGCCAAAGCGGGTGTCGATAGCGCGGTGTAAGTGGCCGCAAATAATTCGCTCCACATTCGGATGCTGGCGTACCAGAGCCTCGAGTTCTGGAGCGCCTTCCAACAGGCCAATTTTGTCCATATGTCCAATCAGGGTGTCGAAAGGAGGATGGTGCATGGCAATAACCACAGGGTGCTCAGCGTTATCTGCCAGGGCTTTTTCCAGCCATGCCAGGCGCTCCTTGCACAGGCGGCCACTGCTCAGACCGATCTCACCGGTGTCCAGCGCGATCAGCCTGAGCGGACCAACGGGCACGACAAACTGGGCGAACCTGCTGTCACCGTCCAGATAGGTGTGCGAGGGAAAGCACGCACGTAAGCGATTGCGTTCGTCATGGTTGCCCGGAATCATATAAATTGGGGCTTTGAGAGGCGCAAGCAGCTCGTGTAAATGGGCGTATTCGGCATCGCGGCCGAAATCAGTCAGGTCGCCCGTGATGACGACTGCTTCGACTTGTTGTGGCAAGGCGTTGATTGCTGCTACGGCATTTTCTAAATAGGGCGCCGTATTGATGCGGCCGTAAGCGAGTCGTCCGGGCTCTCGGATGTGCAGATCTGTAATCTGCGCAAAAAGGGTGGTTGTCATACTGCACCTTCGGAATTCAAAAGTCGGTCTGGGTGAATGCGCAAGCCAATGCGGTCACCTGTACGGAAAGCACACTGGTTGCTGACTTCAGCCATTAAGGGAGGCTGGTGCGCCAGGTTCAGGCGTAATTGGATGCGTTCGCCTAAAAAGCTGCGATGGGCAACTTCGGCGGTCGCCCAGCCGTCGGCGACAGCTCCCAGTTCAATGTCTTCAGGCCGCACCAGCAGACGCGCGCTGTTTTTCAGGGCAGCAGGACAGGGCATGGCAAGATCGCCAAGCTGAATAATGCCATTCTGCCGTGCCTGCTCATCACGTTCCAGACGGTTGACGCGGCCCAGGAATTCAGCCACAAAGGGGTGCTCGGGGCGGCGATACAGATCTTCGCCACGACCGACCTGCATGATGTTGCCGGCATGCATGACCGCAAGGCGGTCAGCGATGGCAAGCGCTTCGTGCTGATCGTGTGTGACGTGTATGGCGGTAATACTTAATTGGCGAAGCAGATCGGCCAGTTCATCACGCAAGGTTTCTTTTAATTTGGCGTCCAGGGCAGCCAGCGGCTCGTCCAGCAGCAGCACTCGTGGGCGCACCGCCACAGCACGGGCCAGGGCCACGCGCTGGCGTTGCCCGCCGGACAGCTCTGCGGGACGTTTGTGTTCCAGGCCATTTAATCGCACCAGGTCGATTAATTGCCCAACAACCTTTTTTCTCGGTGTCATTCACCCCACGAATCGTCAGGCCGTAGGCGATATTTGCCTGAACGCTCATTTGCGGGAATAAGGCGTAACTTTGAAACACCATGCCGACATTGCGTTCCTCTACGGGACGGCGGGTGACATCTTGGGTGCCGAACAGAATCTGGCTGCCTTCGTCAGCCGTTTCCAGGCCGGCAATCATGCGTAGCAATGTGGTTTTACCGCAGCCAGAGGGGCCCAGCAATGCCATGACTTCGCCCGGCTCTATATGCAGTTGGGTGGGTTTGAGCCCTTGCGTGCCGTCGGCATAGGTTTTTGCGCCGTTAATAATATCGACGCTGATTCTTTCTAGTTGCATCATCATTAGATTAGTTTCCGTAGTTCTTCTGCACGATATTCGCTACCGTTTGCATAATCCAGAGCACCGGTAAAATTACGGCAAAAAACACCAGGGTGTAGGCCGAGCCGATTTCCAGGCGCATTGAGGCGTAGCTATCGGCCAGCCCGACGGGAAGGGTACGGGTAAGCGGGGTATGCAGCATCCATGTCAGGTTGAATTCGCCAATCGACAAGGTAAATACCATCATGGATCCGGCCACTACTGCAGGAAAAACGGCAGGCACTATTACGCCTATAAAACGGCGTGGAAAGCTGGCACCCAGCGTGCGTGCCGCTTCTTCAATAGCGATAAGCTCGTTTTTTTGCAGGGCCGAAGCGACAGTACGCACCATGAAGGGCAAGGTGAAAACAATATGGCCCACCAGGATGAAGGCGAAGCTTTGGCGAAAGAAACTGATTTGTCCGTAAGCCAAAATCAGGGCCAGCGCGGAAGCCAGGCCGGGGACAGCGACGGGAAGGGTAATGAGTTCTTCGAAAGCACGGGCCCAGCGAGAAGGGTTTCTAGCCAATGCATAAGCACAGGGAACGCCGATGATCAGGGTGCTGGCCACACAGGCCAGGGCAATCGCAATCGACCAGCCCACTGTGCCACCGTAGACGCTCCAGACTTCGTTAATCCAGCGAAAGGTAAATCCACTTTTGTATCCGACACTGAAATTATTGATCAGGCCAGCATAAATAGATAGCAGCATGGGCAGGATCATGAACAGGCAGACCAGCCAGGTAATGACGCTGAGTATTGGGGCTTTTTTGTTTAGGGTTTGACTCATGCCGGACGCCCCAGAGTACGGTTGCCTGATTCGGAGACAATACGTGCGATAAACAAGACCGCCCAGGTGATCAGGCCAAGGGCAACGGACAAGGAAGCAGCCAGGGCAAAGTTGGCATAGTTGGTGAATTCGTTGTAGATCGAAATAGGCAACACTTCGAACTTGCTCGATAAGGTAAAGGCGGTGCCAAAGGCCCCCATGGCCGTGGCAAAGATAATTGCGCCACAGGCTACGGTGGTGGGTGCCAGCTGGGGTATCCAGACATCGCGGGTGATGTTGTATTTTGAGGCGCCCAGCGCACGTGCTGCCTCTTCCAGAGAGGTGTCCATGGCTTCAGCTGCAGCGGTGTAATTGGCAATGGCCCGGGGCAGCGAGAAATACAGGTAGGCCAGGAATAGCCCGATGGCCCCGTAAGCAAAGGTGATACGGCCCATGCCCAGCGCCTGGGTTAAATCGGCGATAGGGCCTTGGCGGCCGCCCAGCAGGATCACAAAAAAACCGACGATAACCCCGGGAAACGACAGGGGAAGCGTGAGCAGGGACAGCAAGAGCTCGCGCCCTCTAAATTGGCGCCGTGCCAGGTACATGCCTACGGTGGCTCCTAGTATCAGAGTAAGAATGGTGACAATCACCGACAGTACGACGGTGTTTAATAAGCTATTTAAATAGCGCGAGTGAGTCAGCACAGCGAAATAGGTTTGCCAGCCCTGCTGGGCTGGCAGCATGACCAGGCGCGTGACGGGCAACAACCAGAACGCGAAGAAAAACGCGGTGGTGGGCCCGAGACACGCCAGCATGATGGCGCGCTGGCTTCTCGGAAAGAAAGACGCTTTGCTCATGGTGCAGAGATGAAGTTAGTGAACTTCCTTTAGATAACGGTCTGCAAAATCGCGCTGTACTTCTGCCATTTTGCTGTAGTCAATAGCGTCAGCACGCTCGTACTCGGTTTCGGGCAAAAACTGCGCCTTAATGTCTTCAGGCATGGCATTGGCGCGCACAGGGCGCAGGTAGGCACGAGCCCAGATTTCCTGACCTTCGTCAGAGAGGACAAAATCAAGTGCTTTTTTGGCATCTTCAGCGTGTGGTGCGTTGGCCACCAGGCTCATGACGTAGGGAACGACAACAGTACCTTCCTGTGGAATTACGAATTCAACATTGGCGTGGTCTTTGTATTTGGCACGGTAGGCGTTGAAATCGTAATCAAGCAAAATAGCAATCTCGCCAGACAGGACGCGGGCGTACGAGGTTTGCTTAGGAACTATAGGCTGGTTTGCCTGTAGGGCTTTGAAGTAATCAATGCCTGGTTCGAAGTTATCCAATGTACCGCCCAAGGCATGGTTGGCGGCGACCGCGCCTACATACCCAACAAAAGCCGAAGCAGGGTCTAGGTAACCGATCAAGCCTTTGTAGTCAGGTTTGAGCAGGTCGGCCCACGATTGCGGAACCGGTTTTCCTTCAAGAGCGTCTACGTTGACCATAAAACCCATGGTACCTGAATGAATCGTGAACCAGTCGCCGTTAGGGTCTTTTAAACCATCAGGGATATCGTCCCATGCTGCGGGTTTGTAGCCAGTGACTACACCTTCTTTTTGGGCCTGGATGGCGAAGCTGACGCCCAGGTAGGTTACGTCAGCAACCGGTTTGGCTTTTTCAGCAACCAGCTGGGCCAGCGACTGGCCCGAGTTTTTGTTGTCCGCCGGGATACGTACTCCGGTGGCTTTTTCAATCGCTTTTAGCTGCGTGCCCCAGTCTGCCCATTCTGTAGGACAGTTATAGCAAATGGCAGTTTGTGCGACGACGTTGCCGGCACTAAAACTTAATGCCAGAAGGCTGCTGGCAGCGATGCGTTTCATAAAGGGGGACATGGTGTTCTCCGATAATTAAATAGATGTTGTCGTTTTAGCCACCCAGCACCTGGGACGGAGGGGCACTGGACTCGGCGGGACACAAGACATAATTCAGCAGCAAGCTGGCCGATGGGCCTGGCTTGCTACCTTGGCTCAAGCATTGAATAAGCAAGCTGACGCTATAACGGCCGATATCGGCGTTGGGTTGAGAAATTGTGGTTAATGAAGGGGTGAGATCCTGGCCCAGACGTATGCCGTCAAAGCCTGTAATACTGATATCGTCAGGAACCCGCAAGCCTAGCTGGTGTGCGGCTCGAATGGCTCGTATTGCCAGTAAATCGTTCGAGCACACGAGGGCGCTTGGGCGGGGTTTGTGTTGCAGGGCCTGCACAATCTGATCGACGGCATTGTCAATAAAAGGAACTTCGATAATAGCTTGGTGTGGCTGTAATCCGGCGGCTGTCATTCCTGCGAGAAAGCCGCTGTATCGCTGCTGAGCGCGATCTGAGTCGCTGCGTCGGCCACTGACCATGGCGATGCGCTGGTGTCCCAGCGATACCAGATACGCGACCATCCGGGCGAAGGCAGCGGGATTATCCACCGAGATGCAGGGGTGTTCGTCATTGCTGTTATAGGCCAGAACATAGGGAATGTTCTGTTCGCGCACAAAGTCTAATGTGGCCGATGCCCTGGGGTCAGATACCACCAGAATCAGCCCATCCACACCAAAGCCATGAAGGGCGCGTACGGCGGACTCTTCTTGCTTAAGCAGATAGTCGGTCGTGAAAGGCATGATGGAATAGCCCGCGGCAGCGGCAGCCTGCGCGATGCCTTGCAGGCATTCGGCAAACACCGGGTTGTTTAGCGTAGGCAGCACCACGCCCAGGGTTTGACTACGTTGAGTACGCAGGCTGCGTGCACTGGCATTCGGTATATACCGCAGCCGTGCCGCCGCCTGCTCGACTATTTTTCGAGTTTCTGCATTTACCTTGTCTGGCAAATTAAAGGTGCGCGAAACCGTGGCTACTGAAACCCCGGCTTCTTTCGCTACTTTTTGAATGGTCGACATATCGCAACTGGCCTGTGATGTAATCGATTACATTAAACCAAAGTTTTGTGACGTTAGGATGACTAAAATAGAAAAATATGCGGTTAGTGTTAAATATGAGTGTGGCGACGCATCAAACGCAGGGACACAAAGTGGATAAGCAGGCCACTGATGGCCAGGCTCGCGCCAATGTATCCGGTAGAGGCCCAGCCCAGGCCTGCCGCTATTCCTACACCGCCCAGCCAGGCGCCCAGGGCGTTGGCGGCGTTAAATGCAGAGTGATTCAGCGCGGCAGCGAGCGTTTGTGCGTCGCCGGCCACGTCCATCAATCGACTTTGAAGAGCAGGGCCCAGGGCCACTAGCGTGCCCACCAGCAAGATATTGATGGAGCCTAAAATCGGGTGTTTAGCTGTAAAGAAGAAGGCGCCCACCACAAAGAAGGCCCAAATTAAAATCCCCCGGATGGTTGCTTCTAAATTCTTGTCTGCCAAATACGCCCCTACCAGATTCCCGCCCACCATTCCTATGCCAAACAGCGCCAGGATAACGGGGATGGTATTTTCGCCTACACCTGCCAGGTTCATCATCGTGGGTTTGACGTAACTGAACACGGCGAAAAGGCCGCCGCTGCCTACTGCACCAATCGCGAGTGTCAGCCAAACCTGGGGCCGCTTAAGCGAGTTCAGTTCGGCTAGGGGATGCGTGCGGCGCTGCGGGGCAGACTTCGGTACAAAGCGCAGGATGCAGCCCAGCGCTGCCAGGCCAAGCAGCCCGACAATCACAAAGGCTGAGCGCCAGCCAAACCATTGCCCGATGGCTGCGGCTATAGGCACGCCTATCAAGGTAGCTACAGTTAAGCCCATTAATACCCATGCAACGGATTGGGTGCGCCGATGCCGGGGAACCATTCCTGCTGCGACCAAGGCGGCTACGCCTAGGTAGGTGCCATGTGGAAATCCACTGATAAAGCGGGCTACATTCATACTCAAGTAGCCTGGAGCAACTGAGCTGAAAAAGTTGGCCACGGCAAAAGCGGCCATGAGTGCGATCAACAGGCGCTTGCGCTCCCAGTTGGCGCCAAGTACGGCCAGAACTGGGGCGCCAATGACAACCCCTAGGGCATAGGCGCTGATAAGATGCCCGGCCCCAGGAATGCTGACTCCAAGGTCATCAGCTGCATCTGGCAATAAGCCCATGATGACGAATTCGCCGGTGCCGATGCTAAATGCACCCATGGCCAGCGAAAAAATGGCGAGTAAAGTTGAGGAGTCTAAGGAGGAAGAGGGTGTAGTACCGGAGCTGGTGGTGGTGCTGGAAATACTGGGATTCATTATTATTACGTTAAACAAGGGATGACGTATTGAACCATGAAATGACGTGTTTTTACGGTGCTGAACAGACTGGATGCTGAATAGAACGCAAGACTCTGCCGCTTTGGACTTCGTTCATCTGCTATGGTCTATAAAGCTGACTGGGCTTTCATCTAATAGGAAAGAGGGGCATTATGCTTGAACTGCTTATAGAGCCACGCGTGCAAAGTATTGGTGCTTTTGATGTTGAAAGGATCCTGCCATTTCGCAAGCGTCGTATGGTGGGCCCTTTTGTTTTTTTTGACCGTATGGGGCCGCAGCAGTTGGAGGCTCCTGTTTCACATCAGGCTGATGTGCGGCCGCATCCTCATATCGGTTTGTCTACTGTCACCTACTTATTTGAAGGTAGCATGACACATCGCGACAGCCTGGGGATCGAGCAGGCCATTATACCTGGCGACCTGAACTGGATGACGGCCGGATCCGGCATTAGTCATTCAGAACGTTTTGACGACATGAGGTCGACAGGCGGTTCAATGGATGGTATTCAGGCGTGGGTGGCCCTGCCCACAGAGTTCGAAGAGCAAGCGCCGGCTTTTGAGCATTATGAGGCTACGGTGCTGCCACGGCTGGACGATGAAAAATGGCGAGGGCGGCTGATCGCCGGCGAGGCTTTTGGGTGCCGTTCGCCTGTGAAAACGCATTCGCCCTTGTTCTATGCCGATTTGCAGGTAATGGCGGGAGGCTCTATTTCGCTCCCCTTAAACTATGCCGAGCGTGCTCTGTACTTAATAGAAGGTACTGTCGAGCATGCCGGCCATCGCTACAAGGCGGGGAATATGTTGGTGTTTGCAGAAAACACTGATCCGAAAATCGTGGCCCTTAGCCCTGTGCGAGTGATGCTGTTAGGGGCGAAGCCGTGGGACCGCGCCATATCTGGTGGAATTTTGTATCATCGAGCAAAGACCGTATAGAACAGGCCAAAGCTGATTGGGTAGCAGGGCGGATTGCCTTGCCCCCCTGGATAGCAGCGAGTTTATACCGCTGCCAAGCCGTTAAAAGCCACGACTTTTAGGTCATGTCACGGTTCAGCCTCTAGTTTCTGGCAGGTATTTGCAGGCCTCGTTGTACGGCGGGCCTATCTACAAATGCCGCCAGCACACGCTGTACATTCGGGTACTTATCGAACTCGACCAGATCGGCAGCCTCGTAGAAGCCTATCAGGTTACGCACCCACGGGAAAATTGCGATATCAGCAATAGTGTAATCAGGGCCTGTGACCCAGTCGCGGTCTTTTAGCTGCACCTCAAGCACGCGCAATAAACGTTTGCTTTCAGTGACGTAGCGTTCGAGCGGACGCTTGTCTTCATATTCTCTTCCTGCGAACTTATGGAAGAAACCCAATTGACCGAACATGGGGCCGATGCCGCCCATTTGAAACATCAGCCACTGTATGGTTTCCATACGAAGGGCAGGATCATCAGGTAACAAGAGTCCGGATTTTTCCGCCAGATAAATAAGAATAGCGCCGGATTCGAATAAACCGAGTGGTTCGCCGTTAGGGCCGTTGGGGTCAAGAATGGCCGGAATCTTATTGTTTGCACTGAGCGAAATGAATTCAGGAGTAAGCTGATCGTTAGTCTCGAAGCTGACCAGGTGAGCCTCGTAAGGCAGGCCGATTTCTTCCAGCATAATCGAGGCTTTCACTCCATTGGGTGTAGGCAGGGAATACAGCTGCAGGCGCTCAGGGTGCGAGGCGGGCCATTTTCGGGTTACGGCAAATTGGTCAAGGCGGGTAGACATACGGCTTCCTTGTGATTGGGCATGGGGGTAGACCCACTATATCGTTTTTTTGGCTGTTAGCAATTAGTGGCATAAGAGCTAGTGCTATTAATTAGCCTTCGCTATGATGGGGTTGCTAATCCTTGGTCTTCGTAACAGGTAAGGGTTTTAGTTTTTGCTAAGATAAACAGTAGAGTTTCGGATTTTACGTATTTTTATATAAGGCATCAGCATGGAAATTATTACCAACACCGACACCCGTATTGAAAATACAGACAATTTGCGTGAACGTGTCACGAGTGTGCTGCGTCAAGAGCTAAAGCATGTTTCCGACTCAATCACCCGAGTAGAGGCTCATCTGCGCGACGTGAATAGCGATCGCGGTGGTGCCACGGACCGAAAGTGCCTGCTGGAAGCTCGGGTAGCGGGGCTTCCCCGGTGGTTGCCGAGCACCGGGCGGCCGATATCGAACTGGCTTTGTCCGGCGCGGCAAAGCAGCTGGCGCGTGCTGTACGTTCAGCACAAGAGAAAGCATCAGGCAATGGTAAACGTAGCGACGCGCACAAACGCATCGATCCTCCAGTTGAAAGCGTCTAAGGAGCTTACATGCATGTACTCAATAATCAGTTACTCGCCCAACTACTTAGCAAACAAAATGGTCCTTGCTTATCCATCTCGCAAAAAACGCACCGCTCTTTTCCTGATAACGGGCAAGATGTCATTCGCTTCAAGAACCTGATCAAAGAACTCGAGTCCTCATTGGCTAAATTTAATGGCGATCTCGACAAAGGCGCATTGCTGGCACCGTTCAAAAAGCTGGCTGCAGATACCGAATTCTGGAAACAGAACTTTGACGGTCTGGTGGTACTTAGCAGTGCTAACGAATCGCATGTATTCAAAGTGCAGCGCCCGGTGCCGGACTTTGCGGTGGTTGCTGACTCCTGGCATTTAAAGCCACTATTGCGCGACATGCAAACAGCTGACCGTTTTCAGGTGCTGGCCTTAAGCCGTAACTCTGCCGTGCTCTACGAGGGAAATCGCTATGCCCTTGATAAAATTGCTACGGCATCCACCTTTCCGCATAGCAATGAAGATGTCATCGGAGCTGACCACACCGAAGCGGTTACTAGCGCGAAGCTTCATCATATCGAGCGCTCAGACGAAATCGATCGCGATACCGAGAACTACTTTCGAGCGGTAGACCGGGCTACACATGAGGAATATACGGCGCCAGCAGAGCTGCCTTTGATTCTCGTCACCTTGCCTGAGCACCAGGGGGTATTCAGAAAGCTTTCGCATAATCCCTATTTGCTCGAACAGGGGTTTCTGTCGATCCACAGGCCCTCACAACCAGCGATCTGCTCGAGCGTGTCTGGAAAGTGATGGAACCCATCTATCATCAGCGTACCCGAGACGAGATAGACAGGTTTAGGCAGGCTCAAGGCACAGGGCTCTCACAAGACGATATCGAGCAAGTGTATGTGGCTTCACTGGCAGGACGCGTTGAGCATCTTCTGGTTGATGCTGATCTTCGCATAGCAGGGCGGCTCAATACCGAACGCGAACAGATCGAATTTCTAGGTAGTTTCAGTGATCCTGATGCTGACGATGTTCTTGATGATATCGCCGAGATTGTGCTGCGCAACGGCGGTCGTGTCATGGTCGTGCCTTCAGAGATCATGCCCAGCGGCTCTGGTCTGGCAGCGGTTTACCGCTACTAGACCTTGATACTGAAGCCAGCTTACTGATCACCTTGGCTGGCTTCAGGTGACACAATGGCAGGGCAGCGTTTAGCCATATAGCTTAGTGCGAATGCCAAGCCACCAATAGCGGTGCAAAATGCAATCAGGGCAGACGTCATGCCAAAGGCATCGGCTATCCAGCCTACCCCCAGGATAGGCACAATCGCTCCCAGATAGCCGGTTATCAGATAGGTGGAAATCAAGGCCGCACGCTGGTTCGGATGAGCGATTTTATTGACGATAGCCATGCCCGAAATCAAGCATAGACCGTGGCCCAGCGCGGTAATCAATAGGCTGATAATAAAAATGACCACTGAGTTCGCAAACATATTGACCATCAGCAGGATGTTGCTCAGACCCAGGCTAATTAGCCCGATTACCAGGCTGCGACGCGTAGGCCACTGTCTGGCCATCAGTTGAAATGACGCTGATAAAAATAAAATAATACCAATGGACAGCCCGCTGACAGCAGGGCCATGCCAGGGAATCATCTTCGACATGAAGGTGGGGGCCAGCGAGGCAAACAGACTGAAAATTCCGAAAGCGCTGAAGGCAGAAAAACTGCCGATCAAAAAGGGCTGACGCAAGGGTGGCCTGGGTATGAGTATGCTCGGAATCCAGCTTTGCTTAGGGGCGGTGTTTTTGCAGATGGCATCGCTTTGATACCGATGCTCTCGAGGTTCAGGGTGAACAGCGCATAGGCCCCTAGCAGCCCCATCACAATCGAGGGCACGTAGCTGATGCGCAGGGGCGCCGGGCTCCATTGTGCGATAAGACCGCCGATCACCGGCCCCAGCCCGAAGCCGAATGCCAGCATCAGGCTGGTGGTTGCAGCGGCTCGTTGTAAGTCAGAAGACCGGTTCAAGCGCGTAAGCCCGATTGAGGCAGAGGTTACGATCAGGCTGGATGCCATGCCGATGAGCACGCGACTAAAGCTAAATGAGGCGTAGCTCCAGGCAATGGCTGAAAAAGTGATGCCAATGGTCACCAATATGATGCTAAATCGTAAGATAGGCATAAAGCCATGCTGGTCACTGAGTTTTCCCAAAAACAGCAAACCTGCCAGCGCGGACGCCATATAGACCACGTAGACTAATGTGATATCCCCCGCGCTGAGGTTCCAGGCTTCCTGGTAAAGCGGGTATAAGGGGCTGGCCAGGGCCGTGCCCATCACCCCCACACACATGGCAAAGCAGACCCAGAGATAAGGGTATCGATGAATGTTTGCCGCTAGGAAACTGCGGTGGTGGGTGCCTGCGCCTTGGGCGGCTGCGGCATCAGGCTTGTCGGCTTGTTTTGTTTTTTTTGAAGATAAGGGCATGGAGTTCTGGTTTGGATTTTATTAGCTCTCAAACTTATAGGATACTGATTGAGGTCGCTCAATGATGATAGTACTACTAGCAACTCTTAATAAAGCCTGGGGCTGTGAGTAAGCGTTGTTTTCTCAGTTCAATTGATTTACGTGAGTTCTTGACAAGGTGATATATGACTACCCTACCGTTAAAAGGCGGCGTTGACGAGTTATATACTCAGCCAGCAAATTTGTTGCGCCGTGCCCATCAGATTAGCGCATCATTATTTCATGACGAGCTTGGCAAGCAAATTACGCCGGTGCAATATATGATCTTGCACGTTTTGGCGGATAATCCTGGAATCGATCAGGTGACTCTTGCCGGGCTGGTTGCCATTGACACCTCTACAGCCGCCAGCGTAGCCATACGCCTTGAAGAAAAAGGGCTGTTAAAGCGCAATATCTACCCCGCTAACCGACGTCAGAGGAGACTGTTTCTTACAGATGAGGGCGCTGCTTTGCAGCGCACGTCTGCTGCAGGTATTGCGCGTATGCACAGACGCTTATTCGAGGGTTTCAGTCAGCAGGAAACGCGCAGTTTCGTGGCGCTGCTGCAAAAACTGGTTGATATAAACAACTCGCTTAGCCGTGCGCCGCTGGCGCGAGGCAAGGCCGCTGACGACGTGTAAGTCTATACGGGTATGTTTGCATTTCTGTTGGGTCGAAATAGGGTATAGGCTGTGAGGGGTATCTGTCTACCTATTGAACGCGAACTATGAAACTATCAGCCTTGATTTCTTTCTTCGCCTATGCAGTCATCGCGAATATTGCATCGGCAAATACAGTAGAAGTGTCGCGTTTCAGTCCGCAGGGCTATACCCCTGAATTACGTGCCGCCACGGTTGAGTTTTCGAGGCCCGTAAGTGCTTTTGGTGATGCCCTGCAAATCGCTCCCTTTATCGTTGCCTGTGACGATCCCGCTGTTAGCGGTGCGGGACGTTGGCTGGACGACAAGCGGTGGACTTATGCCTTTAGCGAACAAGTGCCCGCAGGGGTCTCGTGCAGCGCCAAGCTCAACCCGGCTTTTTCCAACAGTACTGATATCAGCCCGACTTCAGCAGCCTCCTATCAATTCTCCTCATCCGGACCAGAGCTGCAAAGTCAGCGTCCCTACTATCAAGAGGTTTCTGAAGAGCAAGCCTTTGTTTTGCGCTTCGCAACACCGGTAAGTTCCGGGCAATTACAGCAATTGGCATCATGCCAGCTAAAAGGGGTGGGCGAAGCCATACCCGTCAAGGTGATCTCAGGTGAGCGTCGCAGCGAGATCTTGAGTAGTGCCGTTTACGACTTTGATCCGAAGCTAGACTCGCAGGCGGATCAGGTGCTTCAGTGCGCGCGTCGATTGCCTCCCGGTGCGCAGCTCAAACTGGTGGTGGCTTCCGGGCTTGCCAGTGCCGCCGAAGGGCGAACTGCTATCGCCCTGCCTAATCCCATTGTGGTGGATTTCACGGTACGAGAGCCGTTTAGCGCTCAGCTTTTGTGCGAGCGCACCAATGCGCAAGCGCCATGCAACCCCTTGCTTCCCATCCGGATTCGCTTCTCGGCCGATGTGGCGCCTGAAAAGCTTGCTTCGCTGCGGCTACGTTCGGATGGAAAAGAGTGGCTCCCATCGGCAGGCGACGATGATTATATAACTGGACAATCGACACTTGAATTTATCGGGCCTTTCCCTCCAGAGGGGGTGATGCAGCTTGAGCTGCCTGAGGACTTTAGTGATGAGGATGGCCGTGAGCTGCAGAACGCCCATGCACTTCAGGCCGTCAAACTAGCCACTGCTGAGTATCCGCCTCTGCTGAAGTTTGCCTCCGGGAGCTTTGGTGTCATCGAGAGATTTGGCCACGCGGGCGTGCATGGCTCCGACTCCTTCGCCCCGCCGGCCGTACCAGTCACTGTGCGCGCGATTGAGGCTGAGCTGCAAATCGACGATCTTTCGCTGTCAGCGGGCACGGTCAGTGATTTCAGCACGCAAGACGATGCCGAAGTCATGGCGTGGATGAATCGCTTGCGCCGTTTGGGCGAGTCCACTCTGGCCTCCTCGCAGCTTGAAGCAATTCTGCAAGGCGCCGAGCTTAATTATGGTGATGATTCACCCAAGGTAGATGTACGTACGGTTTCGCTTTTTGATCACTTGAAGGTTAAGAGCAAGACCTTGAGTCTGCCCAAAGCCCCGACAGCAGAGGACAGGCCCTTCGAACTCATTGGTATTCCGCTGTCAGAGCCGGGTTTTCATGTGCTGGAGGCTAAATCGCAGAAGCTGGGGACGGCGCTGTTGGCAGATGCCGAACCCATGTATGTGCGCACCAGTGTGCTGGTGACCAACCTGTCAGTACACATGAAGCATGGGCGAGACGATTTTTAGTCTGGGTGACGACTCTGGACGACGCCATGCCGGTGGCGAACGCGTCAGTGCGTGTTCTGGATTGTGCCGGCGACGAGCTGTTTAACGGCGTTACCGATGACAGCGGGGTATTGCATATTAAAGAGGCTGTGGAACAACGTTACTGCAGGGCATCCGCGAGTGATGCCTTCTACGCCTCTGCCCGTATCCCTGCAGATCATGCTCAAGCGCGAGGACAAGCTGATTTTAGTTTCGTGTTATCGGACTGGAATCGTGGCATAGAGCCGTGGCGTTTCAATGTGCCTACAGGGCGCGGGGTGATCCAGGATATCGTGGCTCATACGGTTCTGGACCGCGATTTGTTTCGCGCAGGTGAAGTCGTCAGCATGAAACATATAATGCGTGCCCAAACACGCGAAGGCTTGCTAAATCCTCCTGCTGACCAGCTAAGCACCACTTTGCGTATTACACACGAAGGCTCTGGTCAAAGCATAGAGCAGCCACTGAAGTGGCAAAGCGAAGGCGGATCCGGAGCAAGTGCCTATTCTACCTTTAACCTCCCCAAAGACACGGCGCTTGGACGCTACAGCCTAAGTCTGACAAGTGAAAATGGCTGGTATCAGACGAGTCACTTCAGAGTCGAGGAATTCAAGCTGCCGTTGCTTAAGGGCTCAATCAAGCTGAGCAATCAGGATTTATCAGCCACACTCGTCAATCCCGAAGGTGTGAACGTAGACTTGCAGCTGCAGTATGTAGCGGGAGGTGCGGCAGGCCAGCTTCCGGTGAGTTTGTCGGCGGTAACCAGGCGCTACACGCCGAGTTTCGCTGCCTATCGTGACTACTCTTTTGCTGACGTCACGGATGATGACTCAACTCGCGATGAGGCAGGGCCTGCAGCAGGACAGCGGCTGTTTCTTGATAAGCGTCCATTGGTGCTGGATGAAAGTGGGGGTGCCAGACTGTGGATCGACGAGTTGCCTCGCGCCGGCTCTCCAGAGCAATGGCTCTTTGAAGCGAGTTTTGCGGATCCGAATGGCCAGATACAAACATTAAGTCAAAGTACCATTGTGTGGCCCGCCACAAAAGTTGTGGGGGTACAGGCGCCATCATGGGGCAGTGCGGGCGAGATGACCACCTTTAAAACCGTTGTGCTGTCTCCCGAAGGGGAGCCCCTGGCTAATGAGCCGGTACAGCTACTCGCCCAGCAGCGTAAGTTAATGACGGTGCGAAAACGCGTGGTGGGCGGTTTCTATCGTTATGATAATCAGGAGCAATACGTTGACCTGGGCGAGCTCTGCCAAGGTACTACCGATGCTGCTGGCGAATTTTCTTGCGACGTCGCCTTGAAACAGGCCGGTTCTATTACAGTGATCGCACAGACCACAGATGCTGATAATAATACGGCCCGTGCCGCTCAAGTCTTTTGGCTTAATCAGGGTGGGCCGCTCTGGTTTGGTGGCGAAAACGATGACCGTATTGACCTGATTCCAGAGCAAAAAGTGTATGCACCGGGGGACGAGGCTGAGTTCCAGGTGCGTATGCCCTTCGCGCAAGCAACGGTGTTGCTAAGCGTAGAGCGGGAAGGTGTCCTGGAATACAAGGTCATCGAGGTAGACAGGAGGGATCCCGTCTTTCGCCTGCCGATAAAAGCGGAGTGGGGGCCAAATGTCTATGTGTCGGTGCTTGCGATCCGGGGCCGGGTGCGGGATGTCTCATGGTCATCATTCTTTAGCTGGGGATGGAAGCAGCCTATAGAGTGGTATCGCGCCTGGTCTGACGGCTCCTCCGATTTTGTATCTCCCACTACCACTGTTGACCTTGCCAAACCGGCTTATCGCCTGGGGCTGGCTGCTATTGAAGTGCGCACAGACGAAAATCAGCTCGACGTAAAAGTCCAGGCTGATCGCACGCGATATGCGGTAAGAGATCAGGCCCGGGTGACAGTGTCAGTGACCTTGCCTGATGGATCGCCAGCAGCTGGCGGACATTTCAGCTTTGCCGCAGTAGACGAAGCGTTGCTGGAGCTTTCTCCAAATCCTAGCTGGGATGTGTTGCGCGTCATGCTGGCGCAGCACCAATATGGTGTAGCAACCGCGACGGCGCAGTCCGAAGTGGTAGGGCGACGGCATTATGGCCGTAAGGCAATTCCTGCAGGCGGGGGCGGGGGCAGGGCCCCTACCCGTGAGTTGCTCGATACGTTGTTGTTATGGGCGCCGGACACGGTTTTGGACGAGAAAGGGCAAGCTCAGTTAATGGTCCCCCTGAATGATACGCTGTCTACGTTCAAGCTGGTTGCCATTGCCGAACATGGAACGCAACGCTTCGGCATGGGCACGGCTGCGATCACGGCCTCTCAGGACCTTCAGGTGATTTCCGGCTTGCCGGAGCTGATACGCGAGGGCGATCATTATACGGCGCAGTTTACTGTGCGAAACAGCAGTGATCGCGACATGGAGATATCGCTTGAACCCCAATTTTCCAGCCAGACTACACTTTTGCAGACGCTGGCTCCGCAGAGAGCGACGATCAAGACAGGAGCAGCGCACCGCTTCAGTTGGCCTGTGGTCGTCCCGATCGGTGAGGATGCTGCCGTAGAGCGTCTTTTTAGCTGGACTGTCGTGGCTACCGAAATGGCTTCTGCCACATCTGATGCACCTGTTGCTACGGATCGTTTGCAATTGTCCCAGCGCGTGCTGAGAGCCACCCCCGTTCTTGCACAGCAGGCCAGTCTGCTTCGAATCAGTGCCGGGCAGCCTTATACACTAGAGGTGGCCCCGCCAGAGGGGGCGCTCAAAGATAGCAATGAACAGCCTTTGGGAAATCTCTCGGTATTGTTGCGTTCCAGTCTGGCCGGCGACATGCCTGAAGTCACACGCTGGTTCCAGGCTTATCCCTACACCTGCTATGAACAGCAAGTGTCCAAGACAGCAGCCCTGGGCGATCAACGACAGTGGGATCATCTGATGGGAAGTATAGGAAGCTACCTAGACACCAATGGTTTGTTGCGCTATTTTCCCAGCCCCACTGTGGCGGGAAGTGAGGTGCTGACTGCTTACGTACTCGTACTGGCCGATGAACTGGCAGCGCTTGACCCTGCTTTCGAGATCCCTGCCGAGGCAAAATCGACCATGCTTAACGGTTTGCAGCAAGTGGCGCTGGGCCGTGTCAAGCCCGCTGCCTGGTCGCCTCCAGATAGTCAGGCACAGCGCCAGTTAATGGTTATCGAAGCCTTGTCGCGGAACCAGATGGCGCAGGCCTCAATGCTGGATAGTGTTGCCTTCACGCCAGAGCGCTGGTCCGCCGAAAGTTTGCTCGACTGGCTAAGTATTTCAGACCGTATACCTATGGTGGCATCTGCGGACGCGCGGCGCGAACAAGTAACCGGTCTGCTGCGTTCTATGTTGACTGAAAGGGGCAGCACCTTGTCGGTAGCACAGAGTCAGCAGCAGGCCGAATGGTGGCTGATGCGCAGCGCCGTCACTGCACAGGCGCGCTTGCTGCTATGGGCTCAAGAACAGCAAGCCTGGCGCGAAGATATACCTCGCCTGACACAAGGCCTGATTTCACAGCAGCAGAAAGGCCGCTGGGGCACCACTCCCGAAAACGTGCTGGCAAGCCTTGCACTACGACACCAGATTGCATCGGCAGGGGTGGCGGGACTCAGCCGGATAGAACTTGGCGAGGATGAGACTCGCATCATTGACTGGGATGAGCTTGACGAGACTCATGGTGTGAAGACGGCTGATGTCAGTTTAGCGTGGCCTCGAGCAGCCACGCGGCTGACAATTGACCATCAGGGCAGCGGAGACATTTGGGCGCTGCTTCGATCTTTTGCCGCAGTGCCCGCCACTCAGCCTCTAGAGGCCGGCTACACCATCAAGCGCGAGATCAGGCCAGTCAGCCAGGCAGCAGAAAACACGTGGTCCGTGGGCGATAGCTACACTGTGCGTCTGACGATTCAAGCCCAGGCGCCCATGAGCTGGACTGTGGTGAATGATCCGGTTCCCGGCGGAGCCAGTGTACTGGGCAGCGGGCTGGGCAGGGATTCAAGCATTGCGATAGCGGGCGAGGACAGGGAGGCCGCTGAACCTACCTACGTAGAGAGAGCGTTTGATGGCTATAGGGCTTATTTTGAATATTTGCCAGCAGGTACCCATTACCTGGAGTATACAGTGCGCTTGAATACAGCTGGCAGTTTTACCTTGCCCGATACACGTGTTGAGGCTTTGTATGAGCCCGATGCTTACGGCGCTACCCCAAATGCGGATATCGCTGTGGCAGAACCTTGAGAATGCGCGTATTTACGGACATAGGCATTGTGTTGAGTTTTGCCTTTGCAGTTAATGGGGCCTGGGGAGCCGACTTGCTCTCTTATGAGCAACTTAGGGCAAAAACGCCAGCTTCTGCGATACAGATACTGGACCGTCAACATAAGCTGGTGCAAGAACTACGCGTCGATTTTAGTCAGCGGCGGGGCCACTGGCTGAGCCTGCATGAGATTTCACCTGCCCTTCAGCGGGCGGTGCTAATCTCCGAAGATCAACGGTTCATGGACCATCGCGGCGTCGACTGGCTTGCAGCCGCCAATGCCGCATGGTCGCAGCTTGTTGATACGGATGGGCGCCGAGGCGCTTCCACGCTGAGCATGCAGCTAGCGGATCTGATCGGACAAAGTTCCGGGCGTGGGGCGAGGGGGCGGACCTGGCAGGGCAAGCTCAGCCAAGCCTATGCGGCTTATGAGGTGGAAGGGCGCTACACTAAATCTCAAATACTTGAGGCGTATTTGAATCTGGCCCCTTTTCGAGGCGAAATAGTCGGGGTGGACGCATTAGCCCGCGTGCTGTTTCAGAAACATGCTTCGGCGCTGAACTCAGCTGAGGCCGCTATTGCCGCCGCTATGCTGCGTGCGCCTAATGCGAATCCTGCGACATTGCGTCAGCGCGCTTGCGCCGTACTGGCACAGATGGGTGTGCCTGAACAGTGTAAGACTATTGATTTTGTTTTACAGCCAGCCCTAGCGCGCGGAGGAGCGTCAATGTGGGACGAAGTGAATTTCGCTCCGCATTTCGCCCGCCAGTTGCTGCGGCGAACGCCCCTGCCTGATCCGTTGCGTGTGATTGAGAGCAGCCTGGATTATGCGCTGCAGCGTGAAGTGCAAATGGCCCTAGCTGGCAATCTCCACGAGTTGCAACGTAGCCATGTCGACGATGCGGCAGTTGTCGTGTTGAGTAATTCCAGTGGCGAGGTGCTGGCTTATGTGGGGGCCAGCGATAGTTCGGCAGCTGCAGAACTGGATCATGCCGCTGCGCGGCGACAGGCCGGGTCTACACTCAAGCCGTTTTTATATGCACTGGCATTGTCCGACCAGCGTCTGACCGCCGCCTCGCTTCTGGATGACTCTTTGCTAAGCCTGGAGACTGCGAATGGGCTGTATGTGCCGCAGAATTACGACCAGCGATTCAACGGATGGGTTACGGTGCGCAAAGCATTGGCATCCTCCTTAAATATACCTGCGGTTCGCACGCTGACTTTGATGCCTGTCAGCGATTTCTGGGCTTTGCTCAGAGCGTTGGGCTTGCCTTTAAATCATGATGCGGAGTTCTACGGATACAGCCTGGCACTGGGTAGCGCCGATGTGGACTTATTGTCCTTGACCAATGCATATCGTGCTATTGCTAATTTGGGCTGCTTTAGCCCGCCCATGTGGACCGCCGCCCTGCCAAAAGTGCCAGCGCCGTCCACTTTGCAGCCTAAAGATGTTTCGGAATGTAATAGCACGCCGCTATCTCATGTGCAGCAGTCGGTGCCTGCCTCCGGGATCACGAGGAAAGCGCAGCTGCTTGCCCCTGGCGCAGCATGGATAGTCGGCGATATTCTGTCCGATCGGCATGCCCGCGCCTATACCTTTGGTTTGGACAGTCCCTTGAGTACGCCATTCTGGAGCGCGGTAAAAACGGGCACCAGCAAAGATATGCGCGACAACTGGGCGGTGGGTTTCAGTCGCGATTACACCGTCGGAGTATGGGTGGGCAATAGCGATGGCTCACCCATGCTGGATGTCTCTGGCATCAGCGGGGCTGCGCCAGTCTGGCATCAGGTGATGGGCTACCTGCATCGCGAGCGGCCTTCGCAACAGCCTGATGCGCCCGCAGACGTCGGCACTGAAAACGTCAGTTTTGAGGGCAAGCTCGAGCCTGGCCGAACCGAATACTTCGTAGCAGGCACCGAGCTCACCCACGTCAGACTGTCGGAAGTCAGCGGCGCCTCTGCAGCATTGCCAGGCGAGAATCAGATTTTTTCGCCCACATCTGGCACCGTGTACGCCTTTGATCCTGATATACCGCCCGAGCATCAGCGTTTGCAGCTAAGGGCTATCTCGGATGTTCCTGTGGTGTGGAGGGTTAACGGTGAAACGGTTGCAAATGGTAGCGTTGCCTGGTGGTCGCTGCTACCGGGGCGTTTTACTATCGAGCTGTTCGATGCATGGAATCGTCAACTGGACAGCCGTGTTATTACAGTGCGTGGCGAAACAAAAGCACAGCTTAAGCCTAATTAACATTCTTCAACGGGACAGAATGTACTAAGCTGTTAAACTTTTTACTCACATACGTACTACTTACATACATACAAAGCTCATAGTAACTTTGAAATAAAGGGGAAGTTTTATGCACAGCAAACGATGGATCAGCCGAATTTTTGCTCCTATAGGCTTGGTTGCGCTGGCCGCATGTCAAACTGTGCCGCAGGATAGCGATTCAGCAGCACAATCTGCTGCTACAGCTCCCGCACAAACTGAGACGGCTGCAACGCCTGCTACCGGGCAAACGGCTCCTGCAGAGCAAGTGGCTCCTGTTCTGATTTTCCTTGCTGACACTGAACCTCAGACAGACTGGGTTGAAGTCGATATCGAGCCAGACGGCAAACTTTATGTTCAGCCAGAGGCCTTTCTGGGCATTGAAGATTTAACAGGGGTTGAAGCGGGCCGCAGTGAGGCCGGAGACGGTCTGCTGGCTCTGGACTTAAATGAACAGGCTGCCGGTACCCTGACTCGCGTGACTTCCCAGAATATTAACAAGCGCCTGGCGCTGGTGGTCAATGGAACCATGCTTGCCGTACCGGGGTTTTCCGAACCTATTTCCGGTGGGCGTCTGGTATTCATGGTGGGGAGTGAAGAAAACGCGCTTACCGCAGCACGTATTATTGCCGGAGAAGACGCGACCCCTCGTGGTCCGAATACTGCTCCCGACGCAGCACCCAATGCGCCGCAGCCACCTAGCATACCTGCACAGTAAGGCTGGAACAGATGTCACACGATAATGGTGTTTCGGTATACGGCAGTCTACTTAACCGTAGTCTCTATACCGGCTTTTATAGTGTGGCATTGCTTAACACTGGCGGAGTGCTGGTATTGCTTCTGGCGGCTTTTGACACCATCCCGTCGGTTTTTACCCCCGGCTGGCTGCGCATGCCCCTGATGATGTACCTGGTGGGGCTTGTGCTGGCGTTCATCGGCTTATTCTGGACGCATCTGACGGGGGTGAGTCTGCTCGCCCAAAGTCTGGCCGGACGTTTGGCGCGAGGCCACTGGTTGCCAATGTTATGCAGTATTCTCTCTTACGGGCTGAGCCTTATCGTCTTTGTCATTGCCTGCTGGCTCAGTTTTGCCTTGGCCGGGGTAGCCACGCATTACGAAGCAATGCAATCTGGGCTGCCTGACTCACATCCTCCGCTTCTTCCTTATTACGATTAGTTGATGGCGTCGTTGTCCATAGCGAAGGCATGGCTTTTCCGTTTTTGTTCTTCACGATTATGTGAATATCCACAAAATCGTCGGTTTATGCCTACAAGGCTAGCTCGTCTTAGGGCCTTATGCCTCCATCTTTGGGTTTTTAGGCTGAATCTTCTCGCTTTTCTCCCATCTTATAAATAAAATATGCGCATTGCGTATATTTGTGTTTATGTTTCTATGAAGGAGTGGAAATGGCTGTGTCTCAACAGGTGTTTTTGCGTGACGCGATGCGTCGCTTGAATTTGACGCGCGATATTTTCGCGGCTCGTATCGGAGTTAAACGTCGAGCGCTGGATACGTGGCTGTTGCCCGAAGCCTCACAAGAGTTTCGCGGCATGCCTGAAGTGGTGCAGCGTTTTGTGACTGAAATCGTAGAAAACGAGTTATTACTGGCCAAGTATGCGCAAAGCGCACAGTCCGGGCCCCTACGTGACCGTATTGCCACGAATGGAAAGCATCAGCTGCTTTCTGTAGAGCAATTCACGCGCGAATCGGTAGAAGAACTTTTTAGCGTGGCCGACATCATGCAGCCTATCGCACGCCGGCAGAAAGTCTCTCGTGTGCTTGAGGGGGCGGTGCTGGGCAATTTATTCTTCGAAGCCAGTACGCGAACCCGGGTAAGTTTTGGCGCGGCCTTTTGTCGACTTGGAGGTTCTGTTTGTGACACCACCGGTTTTACGTTCTCGTCGATGGCTAAAGGTGAATCTATTTACGATACTAGCCGGGTCATGAGCGGCTACGTGGATGCGATGGTTATTCGGCATCCAGAGCAAGGCTCAGTGGCTGAGTTTGCCCGCGCCACGAACATTCCGGTTGTTAATGGTGGTGATGGCGCAGGAGAGCACCCCAGTCAGGCGCTGCTTGACCTCTATACCATCTTGACCGAGTTTTCGCGTCTGGGTAAGTTGCTCGATGGCGCACATATTGCCGTCACCGGCGACTTGAAATACGGCCGCACTGTGCACTCGCTGGTTAAGCTATTAGCACTGTACCGGGGTTTGAAGTTCACCCTGATCTCGCCTCCGGGCCTCGAGATGCCAGCTGAAATAATTGAGCAGATAGCCAGGCAAGGCAAACATGTAATCGAACAGTACCATTCACTTGAAGAAGGGCTTAAAGACGCTGATGTTATCTATGCAACACGCGTGCAGAAAGAACGCTTTTCGGATGAGCAGCTAGAGGGTTATACGGCAGATTTTCAGGTAAGCAAAGAAGTGGTCGACCGCTGTTGTGCTCCTGATGCTATTGTCCTGCACCCTTTGCCTCGTGACAGTCGCGAGGGAGCCCATGATTTAAGCACAGATCTTAATCATGATCCGCGTCTGGGCATTTTCCGCCAGGCAGATAACGGTATCCCCGTACGAATGGCGATTTTTGCTGTGCTGCTGGGTGTAGAGAACCTGGTCCAGCATTCAATGCGTGATGTCACGTGGAGCCCGCCTTCGCATATAGGGCCTGAAGACGCCGTGTTTCATGGCATGTATTAATTAATACGCCGGCAGGGGGCGCGGTAAGGCCTGTGACTGTCAACGATAGCAGACGCCGTACGCAGCCAAGGCGCTGAAACGCAAAGCGTAACGGACGGCAAGGGCTGCCCGTTACGCTTTTTTCGTAGAGGCTTAGATTACAACCTTTTCGCCACCCAGGGCTTCAATAAGGTCGTTAAGCATGGGCGCCAGTTCGGCCGTCATTAGCGTCATGTCTGAGTTGAAAAGCTCGGCATCGTCGCCAGAAAGCGCGTCGTTTTGATCTTTCAGCACATCCAGCGGGGCGAGGCGCTTCACTTCCAGCCCGTCGGTCAGCACAAACGAGATCTTATCGTTCCAGGTCAAAGCCAGGCGTGTGCACTGTTTGCCGGATTCTATGTGTTTACGAACTTCGTCAATGTCGATGCTTTGGCGTACGTAGCGAACCACGGCACGGCTCTCGCTTGTAGAGCGGAGTTCGGTATCCTGATCAATACTGAAGTTGGCGGGGGCCTCGTCTTCGGCCAGCCAGGCTGTCATGGCGGCAGCAGGGGAAAGCTCGGTGTACAGAGGAAGCACCGGAAAAGGATCCAGGCTTTTTGCCAGCAGACCCATGACTTCGTCACCCGTGGCGGCGGAGGCGGCATCAACGACCAGCCACAGGTTTTTGGTGTCGATCCAGATTTTGGTGTCGCGATGGATGCTGAATGCGCGAGGCATTAATTCAGTAATTACCTGTTCCTTGATCTCACGTACTTGCTTACGGCCCGGGCGATAGCCTTGTTCTTCTTCGATGTCGCGGGCCTTGATGCGTGCAACCTGATTAATAACGGTAGAAGGCAGCAGCTTTTTTCGGAACGTACACTGATCAGCAACTGGCCATTCAGGTTGTGAACCAGCCCTTCACCTTCTCGGGGGCAACCCAGCCCACACTGACCGGATCCTGGCTGGTACCAGGTTGAAAAGCATGCTCTTGTAGTGCTGCTTCCAGAGTGTCGGGCGTATGTGACCAAGCCTGGGATAAACGGAATACACGTAAATTTTTAAACCACATGGACAATGACTTTAAGGTGCGGCCAAGGCAAATAGCAGTACTATTGCTTCGGCAATGAGTGGGAGTAATGGAGGATGATTGTACGCCCAAATTCAACACTGTCGAGTCAGCGAATCTTAAGTACGGTGATGGTTTTTAACCTTCGTTAACAAAGTAACGACGCATATTTTGAGATTCGGTAGGCGCTATGTTGCCCTTTGGGCTGGCTGTTTTATACCATTGTTATTTCTACCTTTAATGATGCACTACCTTTTTATCTGTGGCTCAATAGTGTCTGTGGACGGGGTTATAGCAAGCCATCGTTGGAGCCTGTACATGTTCGGCCACCGGCCTCTGGCCCCAAAGCTATAACTTGCTGGTTATCTGTGTATTTATACAGTATAATTTAATGCGATAATTCAACTACAGATTGAACTAAACGTTCAGCTGAAAAGATTTAGCTAAAAATACAAGCCGCTAACTGATGGTTTGCGCGATCTTTACCGTATATCAATATTCAAGGAATCCCTCATGGACGATAAACGAAGCAAAGCTGTAACAGCCGAGCGTGCCAAGGCTCTTTCTGCTGCTTTGTCTCAAATCGAAAAGCAGTTTGGCAAAGGTTCGGTTATGCGTTATGGCGATAACGAAATCGAACACGATATCCAGGTCTGCTCAACCGGCTCCTTAGGTTTAGATATAGCCTTGGGGGTGGGTGGTTTGCCCCGGGGTCGCGTGATCGAGATCTACGGTCCTGAGTCCTCGGGTAAAACCACGCTCACATTGCAGGTCATTGCCGAAATGCAAAAAATCGGCGGTACGTGTGCCTTCGTCGATGCCGAGCATGCGCTTGACGTGCAATATGCGCAAAAAGTCGGCGTAAACCTAAGCGATTTACTGATATCCCAGCCAGACACCGGCGAGCAGGCGCTCGAAATCACCGAAGCCCTGGTGCGTTCGGGTTCTGTAGATCTTATTGTGGTCGACTCGGTAGCTGCGCTGACGCCCAAGGCTGAAATCGAAGGCGATATGGGTGATTCGCTTCCTGGCCTGCAGGCCCGCCTCATGAGCCAGGCCCTGCGTAAGCTTACCGCTACCATCAAGCGTGCAAATTGCATGGTTATTTTCATTAACCAGATACGCATGAAAATTGGCGTCATGTTTGGCAACCCTGAAACCACTACCGGCGGAAACGCACTGAAGTTTTACTCGTCTGTGCGTCTCGATATCCGTCGTATCGGTTCAATCAAGCGTGGCGACGAGGTCGTGGGTAACGAAACCCGCGTCAAGGTCGTAAAAAACAAGGTTGCACCACCCTTTAAGCAAGCCGAGTTCGACATCATGTACGGTGCCGGTATTTCGCGGGAAGGCGAGATTGTCGATCTGGGCGTGCAAGCTGGTGTGGTAGACCGTGCAGGGGCTTGGTATAGCTACGAAAGTACGCGTATTGGTCAGGGTAAAGACAATGCCCGTGAGTTTCTGCGTGAAAATCCAGTCATGGCACGTGAAATTGAAAACCGGGTGCGCGAGAAGTTTGGCGTCGTGCAGATGGGGGCAGCCACGGCTTCCGCCCCTAAAGAGGCCGCTCCCCAAGAAGTCGAAGCCCCCGAAACCAAAGATTAAGTTTGTATGGTTTACGATAACGAGCCTTTTGAGTCCGATCCCGACGAGCTTGCCGAGCGTTTAACCGCATCGGCCAAACCTTCGGGGCCTTCGCTAAAGGCTCGGGCTATCGATTTTTTATCCAGACGCGAACATTCTCGTGTTGAACTGCAGCGCAAGTTGCGGCGCCATAGCGACGAGGCCTCGGAAATCGAGGCCTTGCTTGACGAACTAGAGCACGAAAAGTGGCTGTCAGACGATCGCTTTGCCCAAAGCCTGATCAATCGCCGTGCCCACAAATTGGGTACGCTGCGTATTGTGCAGGAACTCCGTCAAAATGGTGTTGAAGCTGAAAAAATCACCGAGCTTGCCGAGTCTTTGAGGCACTCTGAATATGATCGTGCTTACGAAGTGTGGGATAGGAAGTTTGGTAAAGCACCGCTTGATCAAAAGAGTACGCCCGCCAGTTTCGTTTTTTAGCCAGCCGCGGATTTAGCAGTGATGTCTTTCATAAAATAATCGCAGCGGCAAAAGCTGATCCCGATCTTTACGAGTAATACTGCCAAGCTTGTACCCCAATTCGTGCCTTTCTTAAGAAGAAAACCGCAACGGTTTTCTCGTCTTCCTGTATTAAGCCCCCTTAAGTACTTTGTGAAGCCTGGTCTACGATCCAATCGTGCACCGCTTTAATCCGTCTGTCATCCAGCGCGCCGGGCGAGTAGGCTATACCATACTCCATGGATGTCTCTACACGCTGGCTGAAGGGAGCGACCAGTTGTCCCGAGCGCAGCTCGTGGGTACTCAAGGTTTTTCGGGCTATGGCCACGCCCATGCCTGCAATCGCTGCCTGAATAACCACATGATTTCGATTAAACATATAACCCCGGCGTACATCAATACCCGTTGCCCCAATGGCGGCTAAATAGCCTTCCCATTCGGCATAGGGGTGGCTGCCTCGCCATGCGGTGATATCGTGAAGCAAAGGAAAGGCTCGCAGATCTTCAGGTTTTTCCAGTTTGTTGTCGATCAGCAGCGACGGAGAGCAGACAGGAAATATTTCTTCTTTGATTAAAGGGGTAATTTGCAGGCCACTTTGCACACCGTCATTTAAATCAATCGCCAAATCAAAGGTGCCCGGCAATAACGCGCGTGAACTGTCTTCGGCTTCAATTTTTAATTCTATATGCGGGTAAGTTGTTTGAAAATTGACCAGTCTGGGCATTAACCAAATACTTAAAAAGAGGGAACCACCCGTAAACGGATAATGCCGCTTAAATGACCCCCTGACAATCGCGTGATTTCCAGGGCGATAGCGGCGTAGTTTTGCTCGACCACAGTCGCCAGACGCACGCCTTCTTCAGTCAGTGCCAGTTCGCGGGTCAGCCGCAAAAACAGCTTGAAGCCCAGCCACTCCTCAAGCTGCTTGATTTGCTGGCTGATAGCGCCGGCGGTAACGTGCAAATGCCCCGCAGCTTCAGTAAACGACAGGGTCTTGGCGCAAACTGAAAACACATTCAGACGCCCGAAAATAGCTGTAGTTACTTCACGTTTATGATTTAGCATTTCTATATCGTGTTTAGTATTTAAGGTTTGTCAGCCTTTGCTGTTTAGATCATGATGGATAATCACGTTCTTTGTTGCCGAGGTGGTTTTTGTTAGATAGTTATTCATACATCAGCGTTCTGGATATATTCAAAATCGGGGTGGGGCCGTCAAGCTCACATACTACCGGACCAATGATTGCAGCAGGCCAATTCAGGAGGCATCTGCATGGTTTGGAGCTGAATCAATTACTTCGCATTGATGTGCATTTGTATGGATCATTGTCCTCAACGGGTATAGGCCATGCCACGGATACGGCGGTGATGGCCGGCCTGCTCGGGCTTGAGCCGGCTACGGTGGACCCCGAGCAAATGAGAGCACAGGTAAAAGAAGTACGTCACGGTCATAAGCTTTCCATCAGTGCTGATCAGAGTGTAGAGTTCGATCCCGCTAGGAATATTATATTTAAGCCGGTTGGCCTGGCTTACCATCCAAATGCATTGCGTTTTAAGGCTGTTTTTTCTGACGGTAGTAAGACAGTTAAAACCTACTATTCAGTGGGTGGGGGCTTTGTGATTGACGATGACGAATTGTCGGCATCGGCTCAGGCACCGTGGCCATCAGATGCAGGCTTGCAGGCACCTGGGCAGGTGCCTTATCCATTCAGCAGCGCCGCTGATTTGCTGCGCTTGTGTGCTGAACATCAGCTCTCGATTAGCGAGCTCGTGATGGCAAATGAACAAACGTTGCGCCCGTGGACTGAGACTGAAGCCGCACTGCGGGGCATTTGGCAAGCCATGCAAGACTGCGTGCATCAGGGCCTGGTAAATCCGGGCGTGCTCCCAGGCGGGCTTGACGTTAAGCGACGGGCCCCTGATTTGTACCAGCGTTTGCTGGCATCCAGGAATCAGCCAGCTCCGGTATTAACGATGCAAGGGATGGATTGGGTCAACGTCTATGCGATGGCTGTCAATGAAGAAAATGCGGCGGGCGGCAAGGTGGTGACAGCACCCACGAATGGCGCTGCCGGGATTATTCCCGCCGTGCTGCATTTTTATATTGCCTTGTTTCCAGATTACTCCTTTGACGACATTGTGCGGTTTTTACTGACAGCGTCTGCCATAGCCAAACTGTGCAAAATGAATGCATCGATTTCAGGTGCAGAGGTGGGCTGTCAGGGCGAAGTGGGTTCTGCCTGTGCAATGGCTGCTGCCGGCCTGGCGGCCTTGATGGGCGCGACTCCGCAGCAAGTGGAGAACGCTGCCGAGATCGGTCTGGAGCATAACCTGGGCCTGACCTGTGATCCGGTAGGCGGGCTCGTGCAAATTCCCTGTATTGAGCGCAATGCGATTGCGGGTGTAAAGGCTATTAATGCTGCACGCCTGGCGATGCATGGTGATGGCAAGCATCACATCAGCCTGGATCAGGCAATTCGCACTATGCGCGATACGGGCAGGGACATGCATGACAAGTACAAAGAGACCTCGCTGGGCGGGCTGGCAGTCGCCTTCACCGAATGTTAAAGAGCCATGGCCACCTGACGATGGTCATGGCTTCTCTTTAACTATGCGGGCTCAGCCAATAGCCGTCTGCTAAGTTCTACAAAGTACTTAACGCCATTTTCCAAAATGCCGTCATTAAAGTCATAGCTGGGGTTATGCAACGAGGCGCTGTCTTCGCCATTTCCTAGCCAGATATAGACGCCAGGAACATTTTGGCTCATGAAAGAAAAATCCTCCGAAGCCATGCTGGGTGCCAGGTCTCGATGTACGTTCTGAGGGCCCAGGATATCGGCCAGTACGGCGGCACACTCATCTACATGACTGAGCGCGTTAATCGTAGCAGGGTAGCTGACGCGGTAATCCAGCGTGGCTTCGATGTCATGTAGCTGCGCATAGGCCGAGATGTACTCATTGAAGCGTTTTTCGATCTGCGCGCGCTGCTGCATGTCAAAGCACCGGACAGTGCCCCGCAGTCTCACCTCTTGGGGCATGACGTTATAGGTATCGCCCGCGTTAAAGCTGGTGACCGTAAACACTGCAGGCTGATGGGCAGAAAACTCCCTGCTGATCAGGCTGGCAAGCTGGCTGACCAGCTGGCATGAGATAAGCAGGGTGTCTTTGCCCAGGTAAGGCATGGCGGCATGCGCTCCTGACCCTTTAAGGGTCAGATCGAAAATATCAAAGGCCGCCATTACCGGACCGCTGTGTACGGCGGCCTCTCCGGCAGCCAGGCCAGGCCAGTTGTGCAAGGCGTAAACCGCGTCTACCGGGAACCGTTCAAACAAACCTTCTTCGATCATGACGCGAGCGCCACCTTCATTCTCTTCAGCCGGCTGAAAAATAAAGTGTATAGTGCCGTAGAAGTCCGGATTGGCAGACAAGGCCTGGGCTGCGCCCAGCAGCATTGTCGTGTGTCCATCATGACCGCAGGCATGCATACGGCCCTGATGGCTGGAAGCATGCTCGAAATCATTTTTCTCATGCACATGCAAAGCATCCATATCGGCGCGTAGACCAATATTTCGGCCCGCACCCATGCTGCCGCGTAAAGTTCCTACTACCCCCGTGCCTGCGATACCTGTGGTGACTTCCAGGCCCCACTGGCGGAGGCGTTCGGCAACTATTTCGCTGGTACGAAACTCTTCGAAGGCGGTTTCAGGGTGGCGATGAAAGTCACGACGCCATTGCGTGAGCAGTTCCACAGAGGGAAATGTTGTAGCATCCATAGAAACTCCTGACGTTATAAGTAGCCGAATGTCGCGGCGGGATTAGCGGCAGTTTCTACCCATACACTTTTCACAGTGGTGTACTCTTGCAGCGCATCGATGCCGCTGGAACGGCCGTATCCGCTTTCCTTGATCCCGCCAAAGGGAGAGGCCACGTTAATGGTCTTGTAGCCGTTAATCCAGACCGTGCCGGCATTTAACGCTTCGGCGACACGGTGGCCTCGGGCACCGTTTTCAGACCAGACAGCACCGGCCAGTCCAAAGCGGCTTTGGTTGGCCAGCTTGATGGCATCGTGTTCGTCTTCAAAAGGAATCACCACCACCACGGGACCGAAAATTTCTTCCTGTGCGACAGCCATGTCGTTGCTGACATTTGACAGTATGGTAGGTGATACCCTGAAACCAGGCCGATCAGGGCCTGTGTCCCCCAAGGCCAGCGTGGCACCATTGGCGATGGCTTGCTCAATGGAGGTGCGGACGTGTTGATACTGGCGTTCATTGCACACCGGACCAATTTCAGTTGTCTCGCTGGCCGGGTCGCCTACAGCCAGTTTTGAAGCTCCAGTGACGAGTTTATTTAAGAATTTGTCGTAAACCGAGCGCTGTACCAGCAGCCTGGAGCCGGCCACGCAACTTTGTCCTGCACCCGAGAAGATAGCGGCCTGGGCGCCGATGACGGCGCGGTCAAGATTGGCATCATCAAAGACAATGTTGGCTGATTTACCGCCCAGCTCGAGTACACACGGTACCAAATAGCTGGCGGCTGTCTGAGCCACGATTTTGCCTGTGTTCACCGAACCCACAAATACCACTTTTGCGATGTCGTGGGTTTCCAGGGCGGGTTTCAATACCGCGGTGCCTGTGCCGGCAAGGACGTTGACGAGGCCTTTGGGCAAACCGGCCTGGTGCAGCAGGTGAGCCAGTACTACCGAGGAAAAAGGAGTGAGTTCTGAAGGTTTGAGTACGACGGCGTTGCCGCAGGCGATAGCGGGAGCGATCTGCCATCCGGCAGTAAAAATAGGCGCATTCCAGGGGTAATTTGCACGACCACGCCCACGGGACGCCGCTGCGTAAAGTTCAAGTGGCCGCTAGGAACAGGAATGACTTCGCCATACAGTTTGTCGGCCCAGCCTGCATAGTATTCGAACATTTCAGCAACGCGCAGGCTCTCACCACGACAGTCACGTATGGGCTTGGCGCTACTGGCTGACTCGAGCTGCGCCAAGGCTTCGCTGTGCTGCCGAATGAGCTGTCCCGCGGCATACATGCGTCGGCCTCGCTCGGCATGACTTAATGCAGCCCATTTAATTTGAGCCTGCTTTGCAGCAGCTACGGCTTCTACAGCATGTTCGGGTCCACAGTCAGCATAGTGAAAGTGCTGCTCTCCGGTGTAGGCGTTGGTCAGCCTAATGGTTTCGCCAGTGCCAGGTCTAAGCTCACCATTGATGAATGAAGCAAATGGGCTGTTGTTAGTGAAGAAGGCTGAAAACAGCTTGGCTATAGAAGAGGAAGAGGCGGGAGTACTCATGCTTACACCTTAACAATGTGGTTGAAGTCGAGTTCGTCAGCCAGGGTGGCCGCCGAATCGGACCAAATTTGTAGCGCGTGCCGGGATAACGGAGCAGTGACATCGGCCTGCTGCAGCAATTCGTTGGCCAGGCGCAGATCCTTGCGCATGAGGCCCATGCTGAAACCTGAGTCAAAGGCATCGTTGAGAATCCAGTTGGGCACATTGAATTCGCTGACGCCGCTGCGACCGGAGCCGGCGTTGATGCCTTCAAATAGCTTCTCTATATCCAGATTTAACGCTTTTGCAGCACGTATGGCTTCGCCATTGGCAATCAGGTTTAAGCCGCAAAGCAAGTTGTTGAATAATTTGGCTGCGTGCCCGGATCCCACTTCGCCTACATGTACCCGCTTTGCGCAGAGTGCGTCGAGCAGACTGGCGAGCCCGGCTATATCGTCCTGACTGCCGCCCAGCAGCATGGTCATGGTTCCGGCCATTGCGGCCCGCGGGCCGCCGCTTACCGGGCCGTCTACAAAGCGGATAGGCGTGCCCTGAAGTGTTTTGGCAATGCGACGCGTGCTGTTTGGGTCGGCGGTTGAGGTGTCAAGTAGTAAGGTGGATTTGCTAATGAGGCCAGCAAGGCCTGCTTTTCCCAAAATTACGCTCTCAACAATGGCTGAGTTAGGCAAAGACAAGACGATGCAGTTGCTCGCCCGGCTTAATTCTGCAAGGCTTTCGGCTTTTGTTACTCCAGCTTCAGTCAAGGTGGCGTCATTGCCTGCAGCGGGATCGTAGCCATACACGCGGAAGCCCGCCCGGGCGGCTGAACATGCCATGCCGCGCCCCATATTTCCTAAGCCGATAATGCCTATAGTAGGCTGAGTCATGCTGTCTCCTTAAAAAGCCGCCTTAATGACAGAGTTATCAGGCTGTCGCGGGCGGCTTGATCAAAACGATATTTTTATATGGAATGAACGAAAAACTGCGCAATTGATGCGGCGGCCAAGAAGACTCCGGCGTTTGCCAGCAATGACACGACAACGATGCGCCACCCTAAACGCCGGAAGACTGGGATGTCTTTAGCCAGCGATAAACCTGCAAAGGTCAGCATGGGCGTAATCATTGCCAGGAAGTTAACTTTGGAGGTTAAGGCGTTGATTTCGGCCGAGAAAGGGAACAATGGAAAAGTCATTGCCATTGCGACCAGGGATATCCAGCACACAGCGGGTAAGATGCGTCGTGTACCGTGATACACCAGATCGCCAATAATCACGGCCACAATGATGAGCGCGACACCAGGCAGGGCTTCAATGATGGGGATGCCGTAGCCGATGCGATTTCCGATGAGTACCATGGCGCCTACCACAGCCCACGCCAAAAGACGTACGCCAAAGTGGATGGCAGGAATGCGCTGCTGTTCGGTGTCGATTTGGGCGGTGGTCGAGGCTGCTTGGGAGCCTATGCTTCTGCCCCGGCCCAAAATGGGTTCAAAAGTCTTGTATGCCCAAACTGCCAGCGGCAAGGAAATAAAGAGGGTTAAATAAGTTCCTACTGTTGTGGCGATCAGATTGCTGGCGGCAGCGAAGGCGGCAATATCCTGAGCCATTTCCGGCGGATGCTGGGCAGCAATGGCGCCTACCGCGGCAGCCGTCATGCTGCCCGAGCCCACCCCGGCACCCATGGCCAAGGCCAGGGGGTGAAAGATGTCCAGACTGGTGACAAAGCCTGCGAGCAACGAAATGAAGATGGCACCGACCAGTGTGCCAGTTACGTATTCAGCCAGCACTCCACGGCCTTCAGGGGAGTCCATGCCGAATCGCTCGCCAATAATGGCCAGGCCGGGCTCACGTCCAATTGAGAAGGTGGCACCAATGGCCTCACGCTTGATGCCTAAAAGCAGGGCTATCGGCATCCCCAAAAGAATACAGCCGATTAAATTGCCGAACTCTTGCAATGCCAGGCCCCAACCGGCCTCAGCGAGTTTGGGCAACGAGCCGCCCACCAGCAGACCGAGCTTGGAAATGAAAAGAAAGAGGGCGGGCTGCAGGATGGCGGCTGCCAGGTACTGGGTTTTAACATCAACCCGAATTAAGGAGGGCAGGCGTTTATTAAAAATACCGAGCGTCAGACCAATAAGCAGGGCCCAGATCATGGGGAGCAAGACTACCTTGCCTACACCCAGCTCAATGGGAAGAGGGCCCAGCCACTCGGAAAGCAAGGCAATGGCCAGCGCCAGGATGAATACCTTGATAAGTTGGTTTGATTCTATCTGTTTAGGACTGGCTGTTGTCAGCATCTTCCCCTCTCCCTTAGAGCAGTGAATTCCAGAATGTATTGCGTGTGCCGTGTTGGCGTTTTTATTAATGTACTGTTTGTTACCACGCGAGCTACTATAGCAATCTATTGGTTCTATCGTTTTTGAATTTGTGTTCTGTTTATTAGAGCGCTGTGTGGAGGCGCCGTTATGCAAAAATTTCAGGAGAATCGTCTTGATTACTTTCACGCGAGCGTGCGGCTGGGTTCAATCCGGGGTGCAGCCGAAAGTCTGAAAGTAGCAGCATCTGCAGTAAGTCGCCAGATAAGTCTGCTTGAGCAAGAGCTGGGCATGGCGCTGCTGGAGCGAAATCGGCGTGGTGTGATTCCAACCCAAGCGGGCGAATTGCTGATTGATTACTATAGACAGCACAGTTCACATCGCGACGATATGCTTGCCGAACTGGAGTCTTTGCGTGGCCTGCATAGCGGAAGCGTCTCGGTTGTCATGGGCGAAGGCTTTACTCAAGCTGTGGTCGTGGGGCTATTGCCGATTTTCAGGCGAGATTACCCCGATATTTCCGTCTCCATTGATGTGGCAGGAACGACAGCGATTATGCGCCGGCTCGCTGATGATATCGATGAGATTGGTCTGGTTTACTATCCGCCTGAAGATCCGCGCATTGTCAGCCGATGGGTAGGCAGTCAACCTATGCACCTGATTGTGCCCTCCAATCATCCGCTGATAGGGCAAGAGCAGGTATCTCTTGCCGAGCTTGGCTCGTGGCCACTCGCACTATTGCATGGCCGCTACGGCATAAGGCAGTTAATCGAGCATGCAGAGCACATAGAAAAATTTAAGCTTAACCCCTGTCTGAGCACCAACCTGATCAGCGTGGTTGTCAGTTTTGTAGAAAGTGGGCAGGGTGTGACCTTGTTACCCAAGTTCTCGGTCACCAGCGAAATTGCGGCTGGCACCTTATGCGCACTGCCGATTGCCAGCACTGTACTGCAGCAAGCCAAAGTGCAATTGGTCACGCGGGCAGGGAGGTCGCTTTCACCCGCAGCCAAATGTTTCCTGCGTTATTGTATTCAAGGCATGCGGGCTTTTGATGCCGGAACGCTTTACGACGAGCAGGGCGAGCTCGATATGCAGTCGCTGACCCGTCGAACTTAGAAGCGAACCTGCTTTAGTTCTTCTATATCTCTGAGGGTTTCAAAACAGGTGCGTCGCGCTTGTTCTAAAAAGGCTTTCAGGTAATCCGAGTCATGATCCTCGGTGCGTACGGTGGCGTATAGGTCTCGCCAGACCCCGTGCTCGGACAATTTCACTGTGCGTAGCCATCCGTGATTCAGGTATTCAGTCAATGCCCAGTTTGGCAGTGCCGCCACGCCACGGTGACTGGCCACCAGTTGCATGATCATGGTGGTGAGCTCAGCCTGGCGTATGGCGACAGGCTCGATATCCGCCGGATCTAAAAACTCGGTAAACACATCCAGACGGCTACGTTCTACCGGATAGGTAATAAGGGTTTGGTCCTGCAGTTGGTGGGCTTCTATATATCGGTATTGCGCCAGAGGGTTTGCCGAGGCGACGGCGAGCACCAGCTCATAACTAAATAAAGGGACATACTCGATACCTTCCAGGGGCTGGGGGTCTGAGGTGATCACTACATCCAGGTCGCCGCGTATCAGGGCGGGAAGAGGGGCGAAGGAAAAGGCTGCAGATAAGTCCAGGCTGACATCCGGCCAGCTTTGCCTGAAGGCATCCAGGGCGGGCATCAGCCACTGAAAGCAAGAGTGGCAGTCTATCGCGATATGAAGTCTGCCTGTTTGTCCTGCCGACAGGCGTTGAAGTTCACGCTCGGTGGCACGTATGCGCGGCAGAACCTCATCGGCTAAGGTCAGTATGCGCAGCGCCGCCGTAGTGAGCCGAGCCGGGCGTGTGCGGCGGTTCAGCAACTTTACTTTTAAACGCACCTCAAGATCTCGTAGCTGATGCGAGAGAGCGGATTGCGTTACATGTAGATGTTCGGCCGCCTCTTGCAAACTGCCGGTTTGACGTATGGCTGTGAGCGTCTCAAGGTGACGTACTTCAAGCATATGTGCATACTCCTGATTTTTAATGAAAATAATTCATACTATGCATGGTGAATTTGATTTTTTTTCAAGCAATTGTACAGGCACAATTCATAGGTAGCTGAGACGGCAAGACTTTTACTTTCTACATTTGGGTTGATGATGACAATTATTCATAATTTGGGATTCCCCCGCATTGGTAAGCAACGCGAACTAAAGCGCGCGGTCGAGTCTTATTGGGCAGGCAAGCTTTTATCAGAAGATTTGCTCGAGACAGGGCGCCAGTTACGTGAGCGTCATTGGCAGATTCAAAAGTCGGCAGGTGTAGATCTTGTGCCTGTAGGGGATTTTGCGTGGTACGACCAGATTCTCGAGTGGACTACCTTGCTGGGCGTGGTGCCTGCCCGCTTCGCTCAAGACAGTGCGGAAACGGTCAGCCTGGATACCTTATTCAGAATGGCTCGTGGACGTGCTCCAAGCGGTACACCGGCTGCAGCCTGCGAAATGACCAAGTGGTTCGATACCAACTATCACTACATCGTGCCAGAGATCACCCCGGGCCAGGAATTCCGCATAGCGCGTGAAGACTTGTTTGAACAAGTCAAAGACGCGGCAGCGCTGGGGTATAACGCCAAACCCGTTATTCCCGGTCCACTGACATGGCTTTGGCTGTCCAAGGGCGACGCCTTTGTCAACGGCGCTGCAGATGAGCAGAAGCTGGCGTTGCTGCCTCAGCTAGTTACGGTGTATCAGCAGGTCTTTGCGCGCTTTGTCGAGCAGGGCGTGAACTGGGTACAGATTGATGAGCCTATTCTTGCGCTGGACATTCCCGAAGCGTGGCTGGATGCTTATGCCGATGTGTATGCTCAGCTGAAGCAGAATGCACCCAAGCTGCTGTTGGCTACGTATTTCGAGGGCCTGCGCAATAATGCATCTGTACTCAAAGACTTGGCAGTTGATGGTGTACACGTTGACGCTGTGCGTGCTCCAGATCAGTTGGAAAGTGTCGCTGCCCAGTTACATTCCGGGCAAGTTCTGTCGGTAGGCCTTATTGACGGGCGCAACATCTGGCGCACCGACCTGGACGCGGCCGCGGCGTTGATCCAAAAGTTAAAAGCCAGCCTGGGCGAGCGTCTATGGTTGGCGCCTTCTTGCTCGCTATTGCATGTGCCGGTTGACTTGCAAGGCGAAGACGGACTGGATGCCGAGCTTTATAGCTGGCTGTCATTTGCGGTTCAGAAACTTGATGAGCTGGCCTTGCTCAAGCATATTGTCGACGATACCCTTGACGCACAGGGTCAGGCAGCTTTGGATACGCAACGCAAGGCGCTGCAGCTTCGCGCGAGTTCCCCCCGTACGCATAATCCGACTGTAGCAGCCCGTGTGGCGGAACTGGCTACCTTAAGCCGTGATCGCGCTCCTTTCGATAAGCGTATCGAAGCGCAAAATAAACGGCTGGGATTGCCGGTCTTCCCAACCACTACTATTGGTTCATTCCCGCAAACGCAAGAGATCCGTAAGCTGCGCCGTGACTGGCGGGCGGGTTCGCTGGGCGATGCCGCTTATGAAAAAGCGATTCGTGCTGAAATTGAACACGTGATTCGCTTTCAGGAAGAAGTGGGGCTGGATGTGCTGGTACACGGCGAAGCCGAGCGTAACGATATGGTCGAGTACTTCGGCGAACTGTTAGGCGGATTTGCCTTTACGAAAAATGGCTGGGTTCAAAGCTACGGTTCACGCTGTGTAAAACCGCCCATTATTTTTGGAGATGTGGTTCGGCCGGCAGCCATGACCGTTGCCTGGTCGCAATTTGCACAGTCGCTGACGTCCTTGCCCGTAAAAGGCATGTTGACCGGACCGGTAACCATGTTGCAGTGGTCCTTCGTGCGCGACGATCAGGCTCGCTCAGAGACTTGCCGTCAGTTGGCCTTGGCCTTGCGCGACGAGGTTTCAGATCTGGAAGCCGCAGGCATTCATGTGATTCAAATTGATGAGCCGGCATTCCGCGAAGGTTTGCCGCTACGTAAAGGCGACTGGAACGCCTACCTGGACTGGGCCGTCGATTGCTTCCGTATTTCCACCAGTGGAATTGATGACGACACTCAAATTCACACGCATATGTGCTATTCAGAGTTCAACGACATCATTGACTCGATTGCCGCGATGGATGCCGACGTAATTACCATTGAAACGTCACGTTCAAATATGGAGCTGCTGGAAGCCTTTGAGAACTTCGATTACCCCAATGATATTGGTCCCGGGGTTTACGATATTCATTCTCCCAACGTGCCTGATCAGCAATGGATGGTGGATCTCATGCGCAAAGCGGCCAAACGGTTGCCAGCAGAACGTCTGTGGGTGAATCCGGATTGCGGCTTGAAGACTCGCGGCTGGGAAGAAACGGGCAGCTCCTTGAAAGCCATGGTTTCGGCAGCGAAAGAGCTGCGTAAGGCTGTCGCTTAAAAACCAGACTGCTGGCCTGAGGGTTGAGGTCTGATCAAGTGTGGATGTGTTAATGCATATCCACGCTTTTTTGTTTTTAGAGCGGCTTTTGCCAAAATGCGTGCACTTGCCCGAGTACAGCGATTGATGACATTGATTGAAGTGACAGTCACATTTTTGAAATTATTGCGTCGGCTGGCCCAGGCTTGCCATTATTGTGACTTATCAGCACCGAACATCAGCATAGATACCTCATTGTCTAGTTATACGCAGGATACGAGGTGCGTTATACTCGATTAGTAATTCGTCTTTTCTCATCATTAAATCGTTTCATGCCGCTTCCTCCACCTACCGTATCACGTGAGCCTCTCCATACCCGAACCATCCGTGCGCAAGCCTTTGCGCGCGTCGACGGTCAATGGGATATCGAGGCCGAGCTGATCGACATCAAGGCCTACGACTTTCCGCATGCTAAAGGTGGTGTACATAAGGCGGGTACGCCCGTGCATCACATGCTGTTGCGTATTACGATTAACGATGAACTCACCATTACCGATGCCGTTGCTGTCTACGATGCAGCCCCGTATGGGCAATTGTGTGTCTCGATTTCTGACGCGTACCAGCAACTTATAGGCTTGAATCTTGTAAAGGGATTCCGCAGAGCCGTACGAGAACGTTTTTCCAAAACGGCGGGATGTACGCACATGACCGAATTAACCGATGTATTACCTACCGTAGCCATTCAGTCCATGGCAAACCGGGTTCACAGCACGAACCCGCCCACCGGAGACGAGCCAGTCAAGCCGTTCCATATCGATGGCTGTCATGCGATGCATAGCTCTGGCGAGGTAGTGAAAGTGAAATATCCCCGATGGTATATAGCACCTCAAGTCGAAGTGGCTGGGGTGTAAGTAAGTTGGGCAAGGTTGTGTCGGCACGCCGACGACAGTTTTTTCAATGTGTTTTTAAGACTGACAGGTAATAAATGAAAATTCATGAATATCAGGGCAAAGCACTGCTAAGGAAGTACGGGGTGGTTGTGCCACGTGGTAAGCCAGCATTCTCCGTCGATGAAGCAGTTGCCATAGCCGAAGAGCTGGGCGGCCCGGTCTGGGTTGTTAAAGCGCAAATCCACGCAGGCGGCCGCGGTATGGGTGGTGGCGTTAAGCTGGCCCGTTCCATCGACGAGGTGCGTCAACTGGCCAGCGAAATTCTGGGCATGCAGCTGATTACTCACCAGACCGGACCTGAAGGTCAAAAAGTACGTCGCCTTCTTGTTGAAGACGGTGCCGACATCAAAACCGAATACTACGTCGGTATTGTTACCGATCGCGAGACCCAACGCGTGTGCGTTATGGCCTCGGCTGAAGGTGGTATGGAAATCGAAGAAGTGGCCGAGAGCAATCCCGATGCCATTCTTAAAGTCTTTGTTGATCCGGCTACAGGCCTGACTGACGCCGAAGCCACAGGTCTGGCTGCCGGTATCGGCGTGCCCGAGGCCTCCCAGGCCAAAGCGGCTGTCGAGTTCCAGAAACTTTATAAAGCCTACTGGGAAACTGATGCCTCCTTGGCTGAGATCAATCCCTTGATCCTGACCGGCTCTGGCGACATCATGGCACTGGATGCCAAGTTCAATTTCGACACCAACGCCTTGTACCGTCAGCCTGAGCTGGTCGAGTACCGTGACCTTGATGAAGAAGACCCTGCTGAAGTTGAAGCCAGCAAGTACGATTTAGCCTACATTCAGCTCGACGGTAATATTGGTTGCCTGGTCAATGGTGCTGGTCTGGCAATGGCCACCATGGATACCATTAAGCTGTTTGGCGGTGAACCCGCCAACTTCCTCGACGTAGGTGGCGGTGCCACAGCCGAGAAGGTAACCGAAGCTTTCAAGATCATGCTTGCAAACCAGGGCGTCAAAGCCATTCTGGTCAATATCTTTGGTGGCATCATGCGTTGTGATGTTATTGCCGAAGGTGTTATTGCCGCGTGTAAAGCAGTCAACCTCAACGTGCCGCTCGTCGTGCGCATGAAAGGTACCAACGAAGAGCTGGGTAAACAAATGCTTGCCGACTCCGGTCTGCCCATCATCAGTGCCGACACGATGGCTGAAGCAGCCACCAAAGTCGTTGCCGCAGCCAAATAAGTACGGGAAAGGGTTTAATAAATGTCGATTCTGATCAATAAAGACACAAAAGTCATCACGCAAGGTATTACTGGTAAAACAGGCCAGTTTCACACGCGTATGTGCCGCGAATACGGTAACGGCCAGGAAGCTTTCGTTGCGGGTGTCAACCCACGTCGTGCTGGCGAAGACTTCGAAGGTATACCTATTTACGCAAACGTCGGTGATGCGCGTGACGCAACGGGCGCAACGGTTTCAGTTATCTACGTACCGCCAGCAGGTGCTGCAGCGGCTATCTGGGAAGCAGTAGAAGCCGATCTCGACCTGGTTATTTGCATAACCGAGGGTATTCCTGTTCGTGACATGCTCGAATTACGTAACCGCATGCGCGCTGAGAACAAGAAAACCTTGCTGCTCGGGCCTAACTGCCCAGGTCTGATTACACCTGATGAAATCAAGATCGGTATCATGCCCGGCCATATCCATCGTAAAGGCCGTATCGGGGTGGTCAGTCGCTCCGGTACCTTAACTTACGAAGCCGTGGCTCAAGTTACCGAACTCGGCCTGGGTCAATCCAGCGCAGTTGGTATTGGCGGTGACCCCATCAGTGGTCTTAAGCACATTGATGTGCTGAAAATGTTCAACGATGACCCCGATACTGATGCTGTTATCATGATCGGCGAAATCGGTGGTCCGGATGAAGTGAATGCCGCGCTATGGGCTAAAGACAATATGACCAAACCTATTGTCGGGTTTATTGCTGGTGTGACTGCTCCTGCCGGAAAACGCATGGGCCATGCTGGCGCCTTGATTTCTGGCGGTGCTGATACTGCTGACGCCAAACTTGAAGTAATGGAAGCTTGCGGTATTCTTACAACCCGCGATCCTTCTGAAATGGGCAAATTGCTTAAAACGGTTCTTTAAGCTTTTCGTATCAGCCCCGTACCGAAAACGTTTAATAGCCGAAGCGGTACGTGCTTCTCTGCTAGTGTAAAAAGAAACACCCCGTTGCTTTTAAAGGCGCGGGGTGTTTCTTTTTATAATAGGATTTGAGCGTATTGGGGTGATTATTATTAATTGCCGCTACATTGCATATAGTATACAGTTCATTCTGTTTTGCTTTTGTCGTGAGTTTCACGCAACTACACTAAATTGCGGTATAAACCAGCTACCCCAGTTTCCATATAAGGAAAGAAATGATCGAGTTTTTGAAACGCTCCATTGGGGCGCGCTCTTACAAATCATAATGATCGATATCTTGCTGGGCGGCGACAATGCAGTGGTCATTGCTTTGGCTTGTCGAAAGCTCGATCATAAAAATCGACTCAAGGGTATTTTTGGGGCACCGCGGGCGCCATCATAATGCGCGTCGTATTGATATTTTTCGCCTTGACCCTGCTTGGCATACCTTTTCTTAAAATCGTGGGCGCTATTCTTCTGGTCTGGATAGGACTGAAGCTTCTGATGCCTGACGAGGGGCACCACGATGGTATTCAGGCCAGCACATCAGTGTGGACTGCAGTCAAAACGATTTTAATTGCCGATTTTGTAATGAGCCTGGATAACGTAATTGCTATTGCTGGCGCAGCCCAAAATGTACATTTGGACCATCAAATGGGTTATGTGATCTTCGGATTGCTGTTGAGTGTCCCCATCATTATCTGGGGCAGTACCTTGGTTTTGAAGCTTATCGATCGCTTCCCTGTGGTCGTAACTTTTGGTGCGGGCTTGCTGGGCTGGATAGCAGGCGGTATGCTGGTTACAGATATTATTGTCGAACGTCAATTCGGTGTTATACCCCAAGGGTATAAAATAGCTGTCGAGCTAGCCGTTGCCATTCTCCTGGTTGTTACTGGTAAATGGCTGGCCAGGCGTAAAACAGCAGTAAAACAAAGGACTACATCATGAGCTTTATACGTAATTCGGATCGCAAGAAGCACGAATCCGGTTTGTCACTGCTTCAGGGCCTGGGCATACTTGCCCTCATCGGTATAATCGGCGCAGCAGTAGCGCGCTACTTTGCAGGCTAGGCAATGTCGTCAGTAACACCTGAAACCCTGGTTATAGCCACGCGAGCCAGTCGCCTGGCCGTGTGGCAAGCTGAACACGTGCGTGATCGGCTTAAAGTCTTGTACCCCGACTGCGATGTACAATTGCTCAGCATGACGACTCGTGGAGATCAAATTCTTGACCGTACCTTATCCAAGGTAGGCGGGAAGGGGCTGTTCGTCAAAGAGCTGGAAACCGCGCTTCTTGATGGCAGGGCTCATCTGGCAGTGCATTCCTTAAAAGACGTGCCATTTGATTTGCAACATCCGTTTGCCTTACCCGTGATCCTCGAGCGTGGTGATCCCCGTGATGCTTTTGTATCGCCTAAATACGATGAGCTCGCTGCCTTGCCGGCAGGCTCTGTCGTAGGAACCTCAAGCTTACGACGTGAATCGCAAATTCGAGAACGCTACCCTCAACTGGTGGTTAAGCCACTGCGCGGAAATCTGGATACCCGCTTGGGCAAACTCGATAACGGGGACTACGACGCTATTATCCTGGCCGCTGCGGGTCTGGCGCGTCTGAATATGGGCGATCGAATTCGCTCCTTCCTGTCATGCGAAGAGAGCTTGCCATCAGCAGGGCAAGGAGCCCTGGGCATTGAAATTCTTGAAGAGCGCACCGACGTTGCTCAGTGGCTGGCACCTTTGGCGTGTCCACTCTCTACCAGCCGGGCGCTGGCTGAGCGCGCCGTGTCGCGCGTGCTGGGCGGTTCATGCCAGGTACCGTTGGCTGCCTATGCCGAACTCGATGCTGGGCAGTTGCATATTCGTGCTCTGGTTGCCGAGCCAGATGGCAGCCATGTCATCCGTGCCGAAACTTCAGGTCCAGCCGATCAGGCAGAGGCTTTGGGCGAATCGGTGGCGAATGACCTTCTGGCCAAAGGAGCCCGAGAAATTCTGCTCCGCCTATCAGCAGAGAACGCACAGGAATAGGGTGTAGATGGCGCCTACTGTAACTGCAGTGCTGACACGCCCTCAAGGGCGTAACGAGGCTCTGGAGCAAGCGCTATTGCAGCGTGGCATCCCGAGCCTCATTCTTCCTGCCTTGCAGCTGGAAGCTATAGACTTCTTTGATGAATTCCATCACCATCCCGCTAACTATGACCTGATTGTGTTCGTCAGCAGTACGGCGGTGTCGTGCTATCTGGAAGCCCTTCGCCTCCGCTCGATAACATGGCCTGAAGGTCTTTGTGCAGCTAGTGTGGGCGCAGCCAGTGCTAGCGCTTTATATCGCTATCCTGGTCTGTCGCCGGGTCTGATCATCCACCCTGATGAGTCCGATCCCGACCAGGATTCCGAAGCCCTGTGGAAACAGCTTGAGCTGCGAAAGATGAAATTCAGACGGGTGCTTATCGTCCGGGGACAGCAAGGGCGCGAATGGCTTTCTTCGCGTTTTGCAGACGAGAATGCTTCGGTTGAGCGGGTGACAGTGTATCAACGGGTACCTGCCTTCTGGACTGATCAACAAAGTATCGCCCTCCAGCATGCACTTTCGGGCGATTCTTGTGTATTCTTGTTAACGAGTTCTGAAAGCGTTTGCGCTATGATGCAAAACATCGTTCGCCTAGGTATGGAAAAGTCGTGGGCGAAGCTAAGGTTTGTTGCCATTCACGAACGCATAGCAGAACGACTACAATCAGAACTCCTTGCATTGGGGCTACCCCAAGCGACTATGCTTTTTCGGTCTTCGCCCGGTATCGATTCGATGTGCAATGCCATTGTCGATGCTGCAAGAGCCAATTAGTCTTTATCGGATTACAATCTTGCCATGACAGACAAAACAGATAAAAAAACCGAGACTGAAAAAATCATACAGGTTGAGACCAAATCCAAACCTGAGGTTATTCCTGTTGCCGATTCCAAGCCGGCAGCTACAGTCGCACCGAGCCAGAAAGCTCCCGAGCCAGTTGCCGCTTCCCAGAGTACGGTAAGCCGCGATCCGTCCGGTCGAACTTCTGAAGATTCCAAAGCCGGGCCAGCGGCTAAGCCGTCTGCAGAAAAGTCGGCTACTGCTGGGGTTCAGGCAGCCACAAGTGTGCCGCCCAAAGCAGCCAGCCCTGCCGCTTCAGACAACGAAAGGGCAAAAGCGGCAGCAGCTTTAAAGCCGCCTCATGAAAAAACCGCCTCCAGCGGATCAGGTGGAGGCGGCTCTACTGTGCCACCAGCTCCGCCAGCCTCCTATGGGGCAAAGAAGGACAAATCGTCTGCAGGCCCTGTACTGCTGACTGCCGTTGTCATTGCTGCAATTGCCGGCGGAACGATCTGGTATTTGCAGCAGCAGAACTCTCGTCACAGTGCCGATCTTGAGCAGCAGTTACAAGCCAACATTCGAGCCAGTCACCAGGCCGGTGAGCAGGCCCAGCAGGCACTGACTCTGGTGCGCGAGCAGCAAAGCAAGCTGCTAGGTCTGGAAAAACAGCTGGCCGATACCCGAGAACAGGCTACTGATCTGCATCAGGCGTTTCAGACGCTCACCGATGCCGGCACAGAAGTCATCTTGCTCAATGACATAGACCATCTCGTCACTATTGCGCAGCAGCAGCTGTTGCTGGGTGGCAATATTGCCAATGCCATTGTTTCCCTGGAAACTGCTCAGGCTCGCCTGGCTCGCGCCAATCGGCCTACGCTGGCTTCACTGCAGCAAACCATCAATGGCGATGTAGAGCGATTGCGCGCGACGTCCACCACGGATGTACCAAGTCTGTCGCGTCAACTCGACCTGTTGTCAGAGCAGCTAAATAAAGCGCCTTTATTGATGCCTGATGATACGAAACTCCGCACTGACGCAAACCCCACTGCTGCGCCATCCGCTCCCTTGATAACCAGGGACGAGCCCGACCCTGCCGATCCCTGGTGGAAGCGCACGGGTGATACCGCACTGCATTGGGTTGATCGGGGCTGGGCAGCGGTACGTCAGGATCTCGGCGAGTTCATTACAATTCGTCGGGTTGATGACGCCTCAGCCCTGTTGCTGTCACCTGAGCAGGCCAGTCGCTTCCGCGATAATTTACGTCTGCGGGTCAGCTCTGCCAAGCTGGCTCTTATGACCAACCAGCCTACCGTCTGGGAGGCTGAAACAGCAGCAATCGTGAATGCCATTGAGCAGCGTTTCGATGGGCAGTCGGCCGCAACCGCAGTCGCGTTGCGTAATGCATCAGCCTTAAGTCAGGTTCAGATAGTCAGTCAATTGCCGAACGTTGATAATAGTCTTAGTGCTATCGAAGCTTTACTGCAAGGTCAGGCAAATAAAACGGTTGATCGTCCGAATGTAAGCGTACAGCCTGAAGTTGAAGCAACAGACCCACCATCGCCTGCGGAAGAGCCTGAGGCATCGCCCCAGGCTGGCAGTGAAAGAGATGCTCCTGACGCTCAGCCCGACGCTCCAGCCTCTGACAGCAACGTCGAACCTGGAGACGAAAGCAGCCCCGCCGATGATAACGTTCACGCCAGTCTCGAGGTAACGCTTTCAAACTCACTGCGTGCTGAGCCCGTGGTTTACCGACAGGAGTAAGTAATGAGAACCTGGTTCTGGACTGTCATTCTACTGGTTGCAGCGGTCGCTCTTGCGCTGGTGCTACGTGACCATAGCGGTAACGTTGTCATCGCTGCTCCTCCTTATCACATCAGCTTTTCGCTCACTTTTGGGGTGTTAAGCGCGCTGGCGGTATTTTTCGGTATTTATGTTTTCATCCGGTTTTTAGCATGGGTCAGCGGAAGCCCAGAGCGCTTTCGGCTATGGCGTGGTCACCGTGAGCAAAAGCGCGATCGCGATCTGCTCGAAAGTGGCTGGCTGAACATACTCGAAGGGCGTTATGGCCAGGCTGAAAAAGACCTTTCCAAATTGCTGTCCAAGACACGTTCAAAAAGCAGCAAGGTACTTGCCGGTTTGGCCGCTGCCCGTGCTTCGCATAATCTTGGCGAATACAACCGCAGAGATGAAGCGTTGTCGCTGGCGATGGATGTAGCAGGCGGCGATCCGCGGCTAAAGGTGGCTGCGGCGACGGCATCAGCTGAAATGTACATGGATCAGGGCCAGCCTCAACAGGCCATTGATCTGTTGCAGCCGTTGCAGGATGCCAGCTCGCGTTACTTTCATACGACGCGATTGCTGCTTCAGGCTTATCGCCAGCAAGGCGAGCACGAGCGAGTTTACGAGTTGACGCGTTTATTGCTTAGGCGCAGTGCCATTGATCGTGACGAAGCCTTGGTGGCCATCGAAACGGCTGCGGCGGCACGTATTATGGCCGGTGGTCCGGATCACTTCAAATCGCTCTGGAGCGATTTGCGTTCCGATGAAAAGACGCTACCCGCCATTGCCCTGGCTGCAGCTGCCATTAAAGAGCAGACCGGCGAGTACGATGATGCGGCTCGCATTCTCGAGGCCGCTATTAATGTGCGTTTCGACCCCAGACTTATTCATGCCTATGCACAGTGCCCGCCCGAGTTCTATGCGCGCCGCTTAAGCAAGGCAGAAGAGTGGTTGCGCAAACATCCGCATGACTCTAATTTGTTGGCCGCTTTAGGTCAGCTGTGTCTCACCGGTCAGCTGTGGGGGCAGGGCGAGCATTATCTAAAACGCAGCATGAAGGTGCGCAACGACATGCGTATTCATGCATTGCTGGGTAATTTGTATGACGGGCTAGGCCGTACCGCCGATGCTATAAAGCACTGGCGTTTATCGGCATCGGTAGCAGGCTCTTTACCTGTGTTTGTGGCCAACCGGGCTCTGCCTGCAGCAGATACCAGTGATGATCCTACCCTCATTGACGGTGCCTTTGTAGGCTCAGGCGCCGAGATCGAGCGTAGTTCCCGGCAGCCTATTGCTGCGAGTGCCGCCGACTATCATATGGATGAGAGCCATGTGCCGCTCGTCGTTGCGCCTGCGCAGGTTCCGGCCGACGTTGCCATCGACGATAGTGAAAGCGACGATGATTATTTCGACTCCGCGCCTATTCCCGGCGTGGACACTTCTATTATTTCCGACCGGCCGAATCGTCGGATCGATTAATTACTGTTATTTTTAAGGTTCTGGCATGAGCTTAAATCGCATCACCCCGGAGCGAACGCTCCTGAAGAGTTCAACGTTATCATCGAAATACCGATGAACTCCGATCCCGTGAAGTACGAAATCGACGATGAAAGCGGTGCGGTTTTTGTCGATCGTTTTATGTTGGCAGCAATGCACTATCCGGTTAATTATGGTTATGTGCCCCAGACCATCTCTGAAGATGGTGACCCGGCTGATGTGCTTGTCTTGTCACCGTTTCCCATCAATGTGGGTGCTGTGGTCAAGTGCCGCGCGATTGGCGTGCTGCCAATGGAAGACGAAGCGGGTGGCGATGCCAAAGTGCTGGCTGTACCGGTGACAAAGCTTTACCCTCCTTACCGTCACATCAACACTCCGGACGACTTGCCTGAAGAAGATCTCGCGCGTATCAAGCACTTCTTCGAGCGTTATAAAGACCTTGAAAAAGGCAAATGGGTAAAAGTTAAAGATTGGGAAGGTCCAGAGGCCGCTAAACAAGAGATTAGCAACAGCATTGCTCGTTACGAGCAAGCTAAGAAAGCGTAATGAGCTGGGTTATCAAGCCTCAAGCCCAGGCGGGGCTCGAGGTCATCAACAGCAGCGATCGTTTCCCTGTCAATCGTATCTTTTGTGTAGGGCGTAACTACGCCGAGCACGCCCAGGAAATGGGCCACAGCGGACGTGAAGATCCTTTCTTTTTGCAAAACCTGCACATGCTACCTTTGGCTTAAGCGAAACTGGGATTATCGACTGGCCTTACCCTGGTCGCACCAGTGATGTTCACCATGAAGTCGAACTGGTTGTGGCGCTGGGTGCGGGCGGTGTCAATCTTAGTCTTGAGCAGGCTGAACAGGCTATTTGGGGTTTCGCCGCCGGTCTGGATATGACTCGCCGCGACCTGCAGGCTGAAGCTAAGAAGCAGGGCCGTCCCTGGGAAGTGGCTAAAGCGTTTGATCACGCCGCGCCCATGGGACCACTGTATCCAAAAAACAGTGTGCCTTCGTTCGTCGAAGGTTCGATCAGTCTGTTCGTCAATGACAACTTGCGCCAGCAGGGCGATTTGTCTCACATGATCTGGCCGGTAACCGAAACTATCGCCTATCTGTCCACCTTGTTTGAACTAAAGGCGGGCGATCTTATTATGACGGGTACACCTGCAGGTGTCGGAGCCGTTAATAAGGGTGATGTATTACGCGTTGAAATACAAGGCTTTGCGCCTGTGCGGTGCCGTGTAGTGTAGATATCCAGATCGGTTTTCAGCGGGGATAAAGCCTCATTTCTGATAGCGACTATCGTTTCAGGAAATGAGGCTTTTTTATGGTTTCAAGCTTGCCTGCCCTCACAACCATCGCCATCATCAGCAGGCCGTTATGTCAAAGAAGCCGGCACGGCGTGCTTGTTTCCGCATCTGCCGCGACCAGCTGGGGGCGGATGAACTCGCCGCGCCCCGGCAGCGTCCGCCTTATCCCTGACTTCTCTTCGGCAGCCTGCAGCGCACACCTAATTGCCGACAATCCTCGAACAACGGTCGGCTGACACCTGAGCTAATACGCTCGATACGCCGACGCAGGTTCTGGAGCGCGTGATCGTACGCCGGTACGGCGAGGAGCGCCCAGCTATGTGACAGTCTCATCAAGCTCGGAATCTCCGAATTGTGTGGCCTCCGGTTGCCGTCCAAACTGAGGTCTTTTTAAGGAGAAAGACATGCGTTTGCACAGACGTCAGCAGGGGCAGGGTATGGTCGAGTATGTCATTATCGTGGCGCTTGTTGCCATTGCATCCATCGCTGTTTTTCAGCTGTTCGGGCAGGTAATACGTTCTCAAACAGCGGCGATGGCACATGAACTGGCAGGAGAAGACGGAACCAGTTTCAGTCAGGTGGCGGGCGGGGCAGCCAGGGCTGCTGGTGAACAGTCCGCAGCCAAGAACCTGCAGTCTTTTACGGGTAATGCCGGCGCGGGCAACTGATGAAGCGCGAGCCTACCTTGCAATCCGGACAAGCCCTGGTGCTGGCTATTGCGCTGACAGGTGTTGTGCTGCTGGCCGTGACGCAGTTCTACAAGCTAGCTGATACGGCAACTGCGCGCATGCGTCAAACCAGCAGTGCGGACGCTGCCGCCTACAGCGCAGCTTTGGTTCAGGCTCGCGCCTTAAATTATATGGCTTATCTTAACCGTGCTTATGTGGCCCACCATCTGGCGACAGCGCACATGCTGAGCTTGGCTTCATGGGGGAACTTTGCTGCCCAGGAGTCTCGCCAGCTGACGCGCAGAAACCCTCCGCCCTCGTTAATAACCATGATGTTTGGTCCATTGCACGGTAATGCCTACAGGCAATCAACCGCCGCTAGCGCGCTGAACGGTAGCCCCTACTTAGGCACAGATCTTGTTCAGGCGCTAACCGCTCATCAGCGTTATAGCAACGTAACATTTTTGGCGCTGCAGCAGTCATTGCAACGACACTTCCAGCCTCAGGCAGAAGCGGCAGCACGAGCTGTGCTTGCAGCTAACTTAGACTTGGATGATTTTGATGCAAATATAGACTTGCTGCTTGAACCAGATAGTGAGAAACCTTTTCGTACCCTGGCTGCCAACAGCTTTGTTGCGGACTGGGTTCACGGGCTAAGTCAGCAGTACGAGTTTCTGCAGCCGCGCAATCACACGGCTTATAACTTATGGTCAGTCAGTAAACGTTGCCCGCATCTGCGTCATCAGCTACGCCGGCGGGGACGCACCACACTCGATCGTGACGGACGCTGGTCCAGTGCTGATACGCAGTCCTATCATGCCCTGCGCTCGAATCGCTGGATTCTCTGCTATTACCGTGAATATGAAATGGGATGGGCCTGGATCCCTACTGCGAACACACAGATCATTGATGCTCCCACCGTAGATAGTCCGCCAGATGATTTTTCAGATCAGGCTTTCTGGCGGTGGGTAGAAGCGGTCGGTAAGTGGGATATCCATACCGGGGTTTCCAATCCGATGGCCTCCTCCAGGGCCAGGGCACAGGGCATGCGCCTGCCCGGATCCAGGCTGGTACCTGTGGCTGTGCTGGAACCGTCCTTAAGTTCCTTGCCTCTTTATCTTCGCGTCAGGCAAAAGCACAGTATTCCAGCTATAGACACAGAAGCCTGGGCCGAAGCCTATTTTGCGCATCCAGCCTTTAAAAATGAACGTCCAAATATTTTCAATCCTCATTGGCAGGCCCGCTTAAGGCCGAAACCAGATCCGTCAAAAGAAAAGGGGGCCTGATGCAGCGCGGTCAAGCTATCGTTGAGTTTGTTGTCGTCCTTCCCGTACTGTTGCTCTTTTTCTTCGCAGCACACTGGCTGCTTAACCTGCAGCATCAAAAGTCGAGCCTGCAGAACCAGGCTGCCAATGCTTCCTGGCTACTCAGTCGTATGGCTTCGCCTGATACCGATGAAGATCCTGCTGCTCAGCCGCTGAACGCTTTTAAAACACAAGGGTCGGGCTCAAGTGGCTCTTTTTTCAGCTGCCGAACAATGACGCTACCGTACTGATTGTTGACGGCTTGTCACAAGAATTACGTACAGACGACGGGGGCAGGCTTATCGTTTGAGCAGCAGCACCGTCCATGCACATCCAAAGCATCCAAAACTCCAGTCGATATCCTTAAGCCAGTCTCACGTGATTATGGCAGGGGCAGGGCATGCGGTAGCACCAGACTTAGTGCGGAGACGAATTGAGAATAGCGAAGCCTTATGGGCCAGGGCGCACAGAAACAGTCGAAATGCAGGCCGCCATATTACACACTACAGTGCGCCAGTCGACGCTGCATGGGGACGTAAAGGCCCCACTTTTGACTGGTTGACGGCGTGGGAAGCCGAGGTTCCGCAACGCTATACCAAGAAAGGGGCAAAGCCATGACGCATCGGGGTGCTTCAATCTCGAACTTAGGTAGCGTTTTTGCAGTAGTGCTGCTGCAGGCAGGGTTCCCGGCACTGGCGACAGCTCAGCCGGATTACTCTATGTCCAACGCAAAGTGGAAAAGTAGCGAGCAGATGGTTCAAAGTTTTACTCGCAGTCTGCGCCAGCAAGGAAGGCTGACGACTCCGCACAACGCGATTGATCTGCAAGGCAGTCAATTATTTGCCCGCAACTTCTGGCTTGAGGGGGCCACGGCAATGACGGTTCTGAAGCGCCTGCAAAGCGAACATCCGTTATTAAGCCGGCTTCAAGTCGCTCCTGACGAATTCGTGCTGAGTGGCCAGGATGAAAACACCCACTGCATGGTCAGCCTTAAAGGCGTCGAGCTACTTAAGCAAACGGTGATGATTAGCTGCGCTACGTTAAGCCAGCGCCATGCTGAAGCTATTTTTCCGCATCCTGCACTTTCAGTACGGTGGTCTTGGCACGAACATCTTCCGGCCCAATCGGTTTATCAGCAGATCATTGAGATTCGAGAAAAAGAGAGAACACGCCAGCCCTAATCGAAGCGGCATTACGCGAAGCCGGATGGGAAGTTGCGTCTGACGGACAAAGTTTAACGGCTACACAAGAGGGCCGACATTTGGTGCTCAGTTATCTTGACGATAAGCGATGGAATAACGCGGCTTATGTCATTGAAATACGTTCTACAGAAAAACCTGTTTCCGCTTTATCGCGTTAATTCCGTATATGAGAGTAAAGATGAAAAAGCTCCTCAATGCCATGACATCTAAACAAGGGCTATTGGTGTCGATCTCCTTATTCTGCGCACTGATGGCGGCGTGGTCAGGCAGCCGCTATCTAAAGGCCAAGGCTCAAGAGCTGGAAGATCAGGCTTCAGTGACACAGGTTCAGCGGGTGGTGGCTGCTCATGATTTATCGTCGGGCACGGTCATCGAAGCTGAGGATCTGGCACTTCGTCACTTTCCGGCTGGCAGTGTTAGCAGCGATAGCGTAGAGGGCAATAATTATTTGAAGCTCGAAGGGCAAATGCTTAATCATGCTCTCAGTGCAGGGGATTTGATTCTGCCGGCTCACCTGAGCGCCGTTCCCTATGAGGCCTTTTCCGGTCTCCTGCGTGAAGGACGCCGTGCCATCACTATTCCGGCTGATGCCTTAAGCTCGGTGGCGGGTCTTGTCAGAGCCGGGGACACCATCGACGTGTATGTGTCTTTTGATTATCAGCGTCGACGCATCACGGCGCCCATACTGCAACGAGTCAAGGTGCTCGCGGTCGATCAGGCTGTAGACCTGTACGACAGCGAAGGGGCAAGCAGCGTCAGTACCCTGACGCTGGAAGTGAGCCCTGAAGATGGCGTGGCACTATTAGCGGCGCGTCAGGCAGGCACGATCACTGCGATGCTGCGCCACCCAGGAGACGAGCAGTTATCGGATGCGGCGATGCGCGGTGACCTTGCAGCCTTACTTGGCATCGCTCAGGCCCCGGTAACTCGGCGCCCGGCTTCTGCACCCATCATTTACGGCAATCAACAGACTCGGCGGGTCCCGGGATTGAACCCCACCGAAGCCGTTGCGCGATATCCCCGTGCCTTGTTTTCCTTGCCCCAGAATGCGTATGGCCTGGATGGCGCCTATATGGATTCCGGTGCGTTAAATGATTCGCATACGCCGCTTTATGACGAAGCTGGAGTTGGCCCGGACAATCTTGATACAGGAGTCTACCCTCATGCCGAGCCCTAATCTTGCGACTGCATTTCGAGTATGCGCTACTGTCCTCGTGCTGCTTGGTAATCCACTTGTTGCGCAGTCCATAGAGAGCTGGCAGATGCAGGTCGGTGACATGCGGGTACTGAGCGTACCCGACATTGCCAGGGTGGCGGTCGGAGATGGCCACGTGGTGAATGCCGTGACCACGGATGAAAAGGAAGTCATTGTCTTCGCCCGTAATGATGGCACCAGTGCCGTACAGGTTTGGCGTGTGGATGGTTCACGTACTGAGTATCTTGTGCATGTGACGCCTGGTGGAGTGCGACAGGCCAAGTCCGAGCTACGGCAGTTACTGTCCAGGATCCCCGGCATTGAGCTTAGTGATGTGGGCGACAAAATTGTGGTTGAAGGTGCCCACTTAACCGACAGCCAGCGAGGACAGCTGCAGGCCTTGAGCCTGCGTTACCCGCAGCTTCTTGATTTAAGCGATGCACAGGGCTGGGACGACATGGTGCTGCTCGATGTGCAGGTGGTGGAGGTGCCCCGTAATGCGATGCGCGACCTGGGCGTACGCTGGGGGCAGGGAAGTCTAGGGGGCATGAATGCCGGGCTTGCATGGGAAGGTGCAGCCTCTCGCCTGGGTGAGCTTCCCGGTGAACGGCCCTTTGCAGTTGCAGCGGGAACACAGGCAATGAGCGGCTATTTTGGTCTGAATGCGCTGCTGTCATCACGTGTGCACGCCTTAAGCGAAATTGGGGCAGCTACGGTATTAGCCCAACCGCAACTGTTGGCACGCAGTGGTACAACAGCCGAGTTTCTGGCGGGCGGCGAAGTGCCCTACACCACTACCGATAGCAATGGCACCAGCAGTACCGAGTTTAAGTCGTATGGGGTATCGCTACGAATTACACCGCTCATTCAGCGTTCGGGCGCAGTACGGTCTCAAATAGAAGTTGAGGTCAGCTCCATAGGCCCCAGCCTATCCCTTCCAAGTGGCCCCTCATTGAAAACCCGCCGGGCCGCAACCGAGTTTAATGTGCAGTCCGGACAAACACTGGTGTTGGCAGGGTTTATTTCCCGCGAGCTTTCCAGAAATATCGACCGTGTGCCCGGTTTCGGGCAGCTTCCCATCCTTGGGCGTCTATTTAGTTCTGAACGCTTCAGGCGTAATGAAACTGAACTTGCCATTTTTGTCACCCCCGTTGTTGTGGATGCGACTCACCCTGATATGCAGGAACGCGTACATCGGGCGGAGGCTCTGCTGCAGCAACAGTTTGGCGAAACAGAAGTGATGAATACACGCATTCGTGATCAGGGGGCTAAGGGGGCCGACGCGACTAAAAATGGAGGGCGCCCGGAATGGGCGATGACCGTACGCGGCCTGGAGGACTTCACCCAAAGAGCAACTTTTCGTCGCAACAGCGACAAGCATAGCCGTGAGCAAACTCAAACACACGCCGCTTTACCGAAACAGGCTTTGACGGCTCAAGAGGCGGACACAGACTTTTTGAGGGAAAGCCATGTTAAGCCTTAATGTCGAATACCAAAATGGCGATGTACTGTTTGCGACCCTAGAGACTCCCTTTGTTATAGGCCGACAATCTCCGGCCAAACTTGTGCTTAAAGGGTGGCGGGTCGCCAAGGCTCATGCCGAAATCATGCGTAGCGGGGATGACTATTTTATTAAAGATATGGGAAGCCTGACGGGGACAGCTGTCAATACTGTGCGGGTTACCGAGTATGGACCCTTGCAAATGGGCGATTGCATTTTGATCGGCCCCTGCAAAATTACGGTGCTGCGCATTGGCATGGCTGCCGATACAGATGACGTGGCAGACGTCAGCAAGCCAAAGGAAGTACCTGGCAGTAAGCAAAGCAACCAAAGGAACAGGCCATCGTTTAACAGTTCAGATAAGCCAGCTATTCAGCCGACTCCAGAGCTTGATCCGTTCGCGGAGCATATCGCGCCACTGCATCAGAAGCTGGTAAGTGCTTTGGATCTGCGCAGGAAAAGCTACAGGCTGGACGCTATTGACAGTTTGCGGGCGCAAGCAGAGTCCTGTTTACATGAGCTGATAGCGAACGAGGCTGAGTTAGCGCCAGGCTTATGCAAGACCGCCTTGTCCAAACGCGTTCTTGATGAAGCTTTGGGATTGGGGCCGCTGGAAGAACTGCTGCGGGACGATAGCGTCAGCGAAATAATGGTGAATTCACCCTCGGAAGTATTTGTGGAAAGGCATGGTCTATGCGTGAAAAGTAGCTTGCAGTTCAGCAGTGAGGTGGCGCTGCTGGCCGTCATAGATCGTATCGTTTCTCCGTTGGGAAGACGTATTGATGACAGTTCACCAATGGTCGATGCAAGACTGGCTGACGGGTCGCGCGTCAATGCTGTGGTGCCTCCTATTGCTCTCAAGGGGCCCACGCTGACTGTACGGAAGTTCCCTCAGAGTCGTCTCAGCAGTGCGGATCTGCTGGCCAAAGGAGCGCTCAGTGACTGCATGGCGCTATTTTTACAAAGCTGCGTAGAAAGTAAAAAAATATCGTGGTGTCAGGCGGTACAGGTTCAGGAAAAACCACATTGTTAAATGTACTGACACATTTCATAGGCCCGGCCGAGCGCATTATTACTATCGAGGATGCGGCCGAGTTAAAGCTTAATCACGCCAATGTCGTCACTTTGGAAGCCAGACCACCCAATATCGAGGGTCAGGGCGTGATCAGCATCCGCGATTTGGTCCGTAATGCGCTGCGTATGCGTCCGGACCGCATCGTCGTGGGCGAGTGTCGCGGGGGCGAGGCTTTTGACATGCTGGCTGCGATGAACACGGGTCACGAGGGCTCATTGACAACCTTGCATGCCAACTCACCACGTGAGGCGATGAATAGGCTGGAGACGCTGGTCATGCTTGCGGGCATGGATCTCCCCATCAATGTGGTCAGGGACCATATTGCCGCAAGCCTGAATCTCATCGTCCAGCAAACAAGGCTATCTAGCGGCCGTCGAGTCATAAGCTCAATCACCGAAATCTGTGGCCTTGAGGGAGACCGAATCCAGTTGCAAGAGTTATTCCATGCCAGGGAGCTGGATGATGGCAGCGTAGAGTTCAAGGGGAACGGGCTGTTCCCACAAGGTTTTGACGCTAAGCGGGAGCTGCTCCGCTCCGAATGGTTCAGCTCCTACGTTCATTCCGCAGCTCGACCCTAGTGAAAAAGGCCGGCAATGTTCAGTTTGATATTTAATCGGCATGCACCGCTTTTGCAGAGGAACTTCAGATGTTGATTATCGTGTTTTTTGTTGCACTCGTAGCCGCGGTCGCATGCGCTGCTTATGTGATCATGCCTGTGTCACTGAGTTCGTGGTTCAACAGGAAAAAGCAGCTGGATGAGCAATCACAAAAAGCATTTGAAACTGTTTTCTTGTTTTTTGACTTGGGCTCGCTGCGTAGTGCGCTAAGTGCAGGGTTGGGACTAAGCTATTTTTTCCTGGTTGTGACCACGGGAAACCTCATGCTGGCTCTCAGTGCACCCTTAAGTTTGATGTTGCTGTGGCCCAAGTTGCTGGTGGCGGTTCAGGCCAGGCGTAAACGTTCTGTATGCAAGCAGCTACCGGATTTTATTCAGGCCCTGGCCTTGGGCTCGCGCGCGGGCCTGGGAATGCAAACCGCTTTTATACAGTTGGTACCGCGTAGTCCGATGCCTTTGCGCCAAGAGCTTGAGCTTTGTGTAAAAGAGCAGCAGTTGGGGATTAGCCTTCAACAGGCGTTATTGAACCTTCACAAGCGTGTGCCTCATGAAGGCACACAGCTGCTGGCGGCAAGTTTAGGCATGGTGCACCGTAGCGGCGGACGTATCGGTGAGGTGCTGAATCGGCTATCGTTAAGCCTGCGGGCCCAGCTGCACCTTGAGGCCAAGGTTCGTGCCCTGACTGCACAAGCTACCTTGCAGGCCTGGGTGATGGCCGCGATGCCACTCCTCATTGTGCTTGCGCTGACGCTGCTGGAGCCAGAACTCATGAGCCCCTTATGGACTGAGCCCAGCGGTTGGGGCGTGATGGTTACTGTGTTGTTGCTTGAGTTCGTGGGCTTGAGGACGCTCATGAAAATTGCCAATATCCGAGTTTAGCGATGCAGAGTCCATGGTTTTACCTGTCTGGCTTTTTCACAGCAATCGCCATTAGTATATGTTTTACAGTGCTCATGCCTCATGTTTCGCACTGGAAATCTGTACTTCAACAGAAGCTTGCGCAAGTACGCGCATCAGAAAGTACGATGCTGCCCCGCCTTGGAAGGCGTTTATGGGTCTATATGCCCTGGACAGTACGTCAGCATTTGCGTCGGGTTATCTCAGGAGACGAAGAGGGCTTTCTGAAGGCCGCCTGCACTATGCTTGGCATACAGGTTGTAATGGCAATCAGCATACTGTTGTGTATCTGTCTTTTTGGCTTTTTGCGAGCTAAGGCTGTCAACCCATGGCTAACAATCGCACTGATCGTTATCGGAGCAAGCGCCCCGTACTTTCAATACTTAAGGCGCCAGCGCAGCCGTCATTTTCAATTACGCAGCCAGTTGCCTTTTTTCTGGATATCTTTGCGCTTTCGGTAGAAGCAGGGGCTGGTACGGTTCTGGCTTTGCAATCCACCGTAGAAGCCTTACCCTTCGGGCCCTTAAGAAGTCTGATTGAGCAGGCGTTATTCGATATACGCTCGGGTTTGAGTCGAGAGCACAGTTTTAAGAAATTGGCGCTTGATAGTGGAATTCCGGAGTTGGCGACGTTGGCTAGCAGCATAGAAAATGCTGTGCAGATGGGCTTAAGCCTGGTTCCGGTACTTCGATCTCAGTCTGACCAGTACCGCCAGGAACGTTTCTTAAGAGCTGAGAAAGCAGCGCTTGAGGCCCCTGTCAAGATGCTGCTTCCCATTGTGAGCTGTATCTTTCCCTGCACGTTTCTGGTGATTGCCTATCCCATTGTCTACGGTTTACTGTCGTCGCTCTAAGAAATTAATAGGTGCCCTTATTCAGTTATGCCGCGAGCAATGCTTTCAGGCTTTAAGCGATGAAACCCTATGGAAATTAAAGCAGAAGTGCTTGTTTTAGCGGTGACCTATGAGTGAGAGCACAACATTGACGACCTGCGCAGAGCCGTTGACTGTGCTTAAGGTACAGAGTTTCAGAGCCCGCCTTTTGGGGCTGCATAAGCTGAAGCGTGAGCAAAGGCAGCGTACCGTATTGTGGTTTCCTGATTGTCGCTCAGTGCACAGCTTTTTTCTGGACAGCGCCCATGCACTGGCGTTTCTGGATGCCGAATTCAACTTGCTTGAGCCCCAGAAGCGTATGGCGGTCAATCGCTGCTATTGGCACGCTAAAGCCCGTCATGTGCTTGAGTTGCCGGTTTTTTTGAGCTATGGCGTCCGGACTCGCTTCAGGCCAAGGTAAACAGTCTAATTACGAGGGCGACGGTGATCTAATGGACAGGGCAATCAACAGCAAGAAGCCCTGAGTCCCACACGGAAACGGCGCGGGCACAGGGCTTGATTTTTTGCGGTATCAGTTATTCGTCGGCGTCGAGAACGTTTGCTTGCTCGCGCCTGGCCATGGCGCTGGCGCCGAATACTGATAAATAGATGGGATAAAAACTGCAGTACAGTATCGCCATCAATGCCAGGGTAATGGGCGTGGTCAGCAATTGTATGCTGGCTACGCTAAAGCCCAGGCTCAGCAGCAGATGCCCTAACTGGTGCATCAGGTAATACAAGGCCGCCCAGCATATGCCGTATACGATGAAGGGTAACTTATTACGCCAGCAGGCTACCATCGAATAGAACAGTGCTTTTTTTATAGGAATATGATGCCATCCAACCAAGGCGGGAGCATGCCAGAACAGGGCAGATATTAAAATGTAGAGGCCGGTGAAGGTCAGCATGGGGGCACGCATTAAAGCCAGTATTTCAGATTCTTCCACCTGTCCCTCTTGGGGGATGGCGTTGATGATGCCTTCCATAAAAGGTAAGGTCGCAACGATGCCACCGGCCAGGCACACCAACATATAAAGCAGCCCTAGCCTGATAAGCGGCCTCCTGACTTCAACGGGCTTAATGGGCTTGAGCCAGGCATTCAAGGGTATGGTTTCGCCTTTGGCGATGCGATGGCAAGCGTTCAGTGCAATGAAAGTGAGCAAGGGAGTGGCGGAAATTAATGCCATCTGCCCCAATAATGGCACCAGGTAGCTCAGGTTAATGAGCATGTTGGTGACAAGGCTCCAGAAAAACATAGCCATGGGCTGGCGTTTAAAAAGGAGCATTCCTTCTCTAACCCATACCCACCCGTACGATAATGGCAGTGTAGCTGCTTGCATGCGTGTATCTCTAGTAACTGAGTTAGCGTAAATGAGGAGCTTCGTGTGCACGTCGCTCGCGCAACACGCGCTCGAAGTGACGAGGGTCGTGCGGTTTGAGCGTCTGCGCAGGCCTGGGCAGGTAAAAATCATACAAGCGCGAGATCCAGAAGCGCAGGGCGGCTGCCTGCAGCAGGCAGGGCCAGGCCTCGCGTTCGGCTTCGTTGAAAGGCCTTACGGCGTTATAGGCTTTTAACCAGGCCTGCACTTTTTCCTGATTGAATTTACCTGTGTTTCTGTTGATGCACCAGTCGTTTACGCTGACGGCCACGTCAAACAACCAAGTGTCGCAACCGGCAAAATAAAAATCAATAAAGCCGCCCATAACAGGAGCTTCACTGGTTCCTGCAAACAATACATTGTCGCGAAATAAATCGCAGTGTGCCGGGCCTACGGGCAAAGAGGCGTATATGGCCGTGGCAGCGAAGGCCGTTTGTTCGTCCAGTACGGTGAGCAATAGTTCACGTTGATCAGGCGTGAGGAAGTCAAGTAGCTGGGGGCGGTCTGTTGCCACCACTCCAGACCGCGCAAATTAGGCTGTTGTATAGCAAAATCTTTGGCAGCAAGATGGGTTCGAGCCAGCGTAGCCCCGGCCAATGCGCAATGGCGAGCAGAGGGGTCGGGCTCGTAGCCGCCGGGCAAACGACTGACGATTGCCGTAGGCCTGTCGTGAAGAGTGGTCAGGCGCGAGCCGTTTTTCAAGGTCTGGGGCTGGGGCACGGGTATACCTTGCTGCGCCAGATGATGCATCAGTTCGATGTAAAAAGGTAATTGCTGCGCGGTGAGTACTTCAAACAGCGTAAGCACAAACTCGCCCTGCGTGGTGGTCAAAAAGTAGTTGGTGTTCTCAATGCCAGCACTAATGCCTCGCAAGTTAATGAGTTCGCCTATGTCGTAGGTGCGTAACAGCGCGCGGGCGTCGTCATCTGAAACGGGGGTAAAAACAGCCATACTTTATGAAATAGATCGAGGTAGAGTTGGGTTGCGCCATGGACGGCGATCGAATCGCTAACTTTAACCTTTTTATGGCAATGCTGCGACAGTCTGCCCGCTTTCACATGAACAAAAGGCCAGGTTTCGCCTTTTATCGTGCGATATCGTGTCACGGGAGATTGCTGACGTAAAATAGAGCCTTATATGATTAAATTTTTTGGTATTGATTCGTGCCTTTGTCTTTTTCATCTACGCTAGATTCCCCGACCTCTGAAGTGGTTCAGTCCAAGGCCCTGACGGATTGGGCTTTGTGTGTGGCTCCCATGATCGATGTTACCGACCGGCATTGTCGCTACTTCCATCGTCTGCTCGCACCCAAGGCCCGGCTGTATACCGAAATGATTACTACGGGGGCGCTGCAGTATGGTGACGTCGACCGTCTGCTTCGCTTTGACGAGTCTGAAAACCCCATCGCACTGCAGTTGGGCGGAAGCGATCCGGCTGCGCTTGCCTTTAGCGCCAAGCTGGGTGAGCGCTGGGGTTACGATGAAATCAATCTCAACTGTGGCTGTCCTTCCGAGCGTGTACAAAAAGGCGCATTTGGAGCTTGCTTAATGGCTGAGCCGAAGCTGGTCGCCGACTGTCTGCGTGCGATGCAGGATGCGGTGTCCGTGCCTGTTACGGTAAAGCACAGACTTGGCCTTGACGACGAAGACAGCTATGGTTTTGTCCGCGATTTTGTAGGCGTGCAGTACGAGGCAGGTGTGCGGGTGTTTATTGTGCATGCCCGAAATGCCGTACTTAAAGGTCTTTCGCCAAAGCAGAATCGCGATATACCACCCCTGCGCTATGACTGGGCTCATCAGCTGAAACTTGATTTTCCCGATGCATTGTTCGTGCTTAACGGAGGGCTTGCAACGGCTGAGCAGTCGTTAGCCGAACTCAATCGCTTTGATGGGATCATGCTGGGCAGGGCAGCCTGGCATACGCCAGGCGTGCTGCGCGAAATCAGTTTGTCGCTGTGGCCAGAGCTGCGGCACGAGCCGGACGAGGTACTGGTTCAGCGTATATACGAGTATGCAAAGCAGGTGGTCTCAGAAGGGTTGGGCTTGCGACTGGCCACACGTGCTCTGCTAGGCTGGCCGCACGGCAAGCAGGGAGCCAGGCAATGGCGGCGCACCTTGTCTGATGCGCCTACCATGAATACTAATAACCCTGACGTCCTGCTTGATGCCTGGAAAGAACTTGAAAACGCTCAGGCGGTTGCGTAAGCGAATGCTAAGCGGCTCCTTCCTGGTCGCTGGGCCAGTCTCGAATGTAGGCCTTTAGCATACGATTCTCGAATTCCTGTGCTTCGACAATGGCTCTGGCCATGTCGTAGAACGAGATAACACCCATCAGGGTCGGGCCGTCCATGACGGGCATATAGCGTGCGTGCTTGTCCAGCATCAGGCGCTGTACTTCGTCGGCGCTGGTGTTGGGGGTAACGCTAACCGGCGCGTCGTCCATAATGGCTCTTACTGTGCTTTGTTCAGCTCCTCTTTTCGAGCTGTGCAGATGCCGGATCAATTCGCGAAAGGTCAACATTCCCACCAGTTGACCATGCTCCATAATGACCAGCGAGCCCACATCTTGTTCGCTCATGATCTCAATGGCTTTATCGATGGGCATGTCGGGCGAGGCGGTATAGAGTATGTTTCCCTTTACCCTTAATATTTCACTGACTTTTAGCATGGGGTGACTCCTGAGCAGTGCTAAGAGGTGAGCTTAGCGTATTTTCCAAAGATTCTGATAATTGATTAAGTGTCTCGGGCGATTGAAATAATTGCTTTAGACTAAGTGAGCGGTTACCTAAAGTTGCTGTCAAGACACCCATCATTGAGCGTGTGACAGGATTGTCAGCCTGGGTGCGGTTGATCAGAAAGGTATCAATCAGGGGTGCCAGCACCTCGTTGTTGGTGTCGCAGGTCAAGGCCCAGCGCTCTATATCGTCTTCGACGGTATTAGCCAGGTACCCCAGCTCTTTGAGACGTTTGAGCACGGGACTCAAGTCGGTAGGGTCCCGGCGCAGGCGTTCGCTGAGTTCATCCAGGCTCAAGCCTATGGGGGTCTTGCCTTGATGGTGCCATAGTTCGCAAAGCAGGGCGACGGCATTGACAAAGGGGGCCCCGGAGTGCGGAATGGTATGCCAGTGACGTTTGCGTACATCGGGCAAGATAGCCGCTACCGAGGCCCCCAGTAAAATCACCATCCACGATAAATACATCCACATCAAAAAAATGGGAACGGTAGCGAAGGTGCCATAAATGAGTGTGTAAGTCGGAAACTTGGTTAGATAGAATGCAAAGCCATTCTTTAAGATTTCCAGGCACACGGCAGTAAATAGGCCTCCGACCAATGCATCGCGCCACAGCACCTGGCGGTTGGGTACATAGGCAAACAAGGCAGTCAGGCCAATTACCGTTAACAAAAAGGGCAGGTACGAGAGGCTGAACCAGGTGATAGCAGCCAGGTCGCCTATGTATCCTAGCGACTCGCGTGCGACCACCGAACTGGCCCAAATGCTTGCGCCAGCCAGTATCGGACCCAGGGAAATAATGGCCCAATAAACCAGAATGCGTTGTCCCAGAGGCCTTTTTTCGGTGACCAGCCAGATATCGTTAAAGGTTTCATCGATAGTGGAAATAAGCATGATCGAGGTCACGATCAGGAACAAGCTACCGACTGCCGTCAGGCTCGAGGCTTTGGCGGCAAACTGGTTGAGGTAGGACATAACCGTTTCGGAGACGGCCGCCGGCATCAGATTGGTCGTCAGGAAGCTTTCCAGGGAGCCTTGAAACTCATTGAACAGCGGAAAGGCAGTAAATAATGACAAGACCACGGCCAGCAATGGAACAATCGCCAGAATGGTGGTGAAAGTAAGGCTGGACGCTACCTGCGTCAGCCTACGCTCAGCAATGCGGCCAGTCATGAAGGACAACGTGCTTTTTGTATCGCTCCACCAGGAAGACTCTGACGGCTCATCGGGCGCAGCGTCTTGCTCGGTTTGTACAGGCGATATATGGATATCCGCGGGCTCAGGCTTAGTCATGACGAAGGCAACACCAATTTGTAGGGCAAAGTTAAAGGCTTTGGTGCCTTTATAGTTCGGTTCAGGTGATAATAACAGTATGGAACAACGATTGAATCCCGTATTACACCGAGTGGCGGCCTTTGCGCTGCTTGCTTTGATCATTCTTTGCCTGGGCTGGGAGCTTTGGTGGGCGCCGTTGCGCCCCGGCGGATCCTATCTGGTGCTGAAGGTAATTCCCTTGCTGTTTCCCTTGAGGGGCGTACTTAAAGGTAATTTATATACGCTGCAGTGGGCTTCAATGCTGGTCTTGCTCTATTTTATGGAAGGCTGTGTGCGGGCCTGGTCCGACCCTGGCATTATGTCGGTTTATTTCGGCATCGCAGAGATCGTGCTCTCCAGCACCTTCTATTTTTGTGCCATTTTTTACTTGTGGCCTGCCAAGAAGGCCGCCAAATACCGTGCTCGGCAATCCAAGGAAACCGCAAACTCTAAGTCTGACGGCTAAGGTAGGTATACGATGACAACGGCTTTAAATACGCTGCACGTAACAAACAGCTTTGCAGAGCTCCCATCGGGGTTTTACACCCGGCTCGATCCTGAAGGCTTGCGCGACGCCTCTTTGCTGCATGTAAACGAAGCATTGGGTGCCGAGCTTGGCTTGTCCCCAGAGCTTCTGCACAGCCCGGAAATGTTGGCGGTTTTTTCCGCGAACGCACCTTTGCCGGGTGGTAAGACGCTCGCAGCCGTGTACAGCGGACATCAGTTCGGGGTCTGGGCAGGTCAGCTAGGCGACGGCAGAGCGCATTTGCTTGGGGCGATCGACACTCCCGCTGGAGCCCGGGAGCTGCAGCTCAAGGGGTCGGGCTTCACACCGTATTCGCGCATGGGAGACGGCCGGGCTGTACTCCGTTCGTCTGTGCGCGAATACTTATGCAGTGAAGCGATGCATGGCCTGGGCATTGCAACAACCCGAGCGCTGGCTATTGTCAGTTCGCCTGTGCCTGTCTATAGGGAAACAGTAGAAACCGCTTCTATTGTTACACGGGTTTCACCCAGTTTTGTGCGTTTTGGCTCCTTCGAACATTGGCTGGGTAAGCCCGACGAGATGAGCGTTTTGCTTCACTACGTACTGAAGCAGTTTTACCCTGAGATTTTGCAGCAGCATGCAAAGGCCGATGACGCCACCCTGGCGCAGGCCCTGCTACTGGAGGTCTGCATACGAACCGCTGAAATGGTAGCCGACTGGCAAACAGTGGGCTTCTGTCACGGTGTCATGAACAGCGACAATATGTCTATACTCGGGCTGACCATTGATTACGGTCCTTTTGGTTTCATGGATGCTTTCCGCGTCAATCATATTTGCAACGCCACCGATACCCAGGGCCGCTATGCCTGGAACAATCAGCCGTCTATGGCGCATTGGAACCTTTATCGCCTTGCCAGCGCATTGACGACCCTGGGCGCCAAGCCTGATGATCTCACTCTTGCTCTTGAAACCTTCGAACCCGCTTTCCTGAAACGCTATCAGGCTAATCTGGCTGCCAAGCTTGGTCTGGAGCAATGGCTGGAAGGCGATACGGTTTTGGTTGATAACTGGTGGCGTCTGCTGCACTTTGATCAGGCTGACTTCACCTTGAGCTTCAGGGCGCTGGCCTGGGCGCCAGAGAATCCGGATACCTTTGTTTCGCTGTTTAATGACACGGAAAAAGCGCGCGAGTGGCTCAGTAGCTATCAGCAGCGACTGACGCGTCAGCAAGCTGCTCCGCAGCAGCGCGCAGCCTCCATGAATCAGGCCAATCCGCTTTATGTGCTGCGTAACCATATAGCGCAACAGGCCATTGACGCCGCCGGCACAGGCGATAGTTCTGTAATTCGTGATTTGCTGCGCGTACTGGCCCAACCTTATATCGACCACCCGGGTTTAGAGCACTATGCCTTGCCGCCACCCGCTGATACTCCGTCTGTCCCGCTCAGTTGTTCATCGTAGCCCACTGGTTTGCGATGCACACCCGCACCAATAGTGCAATAATCACCGCTTCGTCGGCTTGTTTAAAAATAGTTTATGTCTGCAAATACATTAGGTACTTTGTTTCGCGTCACTAATTTCGGTGAGTCACATGGCCCGGCCATCGGAGCGGTTGTTGACGGCTGCCCGCCCGGTCTCGATCTGAGTGCTGAAGATATACAGTTTGAACTCGACAGGCGCCGTCCGGGCACCTCTCGTCATGTCACCCAGCGGCAGGAAGCGGATCAGGTGGAAATTCTTTCGGGGGTGTATGAAGGTAAAACTACAGGTACACCCATTGCGCTGCTTATTCGCAATACGGATCAGCGCAGCAAAGATTACGGTAACTTGCTCGATACTTTCCGCCCGGGGCATGCAGACTACACTTACTGGCGTAAGTTTCAGCATCGCGATCCGCGTGGGGGCGGACGCTCATCTGCGCGTCTGACAGCACCTACAGTGGCCGCTGGTGCGATTGCCAAGAAGTGGCTGAAGCAGCAGTTCCAAACCGAAATCAGGGGCTACATGAGCCAGCTCGGGCCCATCGTCATCCCTTTCAAGGCGTGGGAAGACGTGCCCGGCAATCCTTTCTATGCTGCCGATGCCTCTGTGGTGCCTGAGCTCGAATCCTACATGGACGCCTTGCGTAAAGAGGGTGACTCCATCGGGGCGCGCATCGAGGTGGTGGCGCAACAGGTTCCGGCAGGTTTGGGCGAACCCATTTATGGCCGTCTGGATGCTGAAATTGCCTACGCCATGATGGGGCTGAATGCGGTAAAAGGCGTAGAAATCGGCGCTGGATTTGAAAGCGTTTCGCAGCGTGGCTCAGAACATGGCGACGCTATCCGGCCCGACGGTTTTGAAACCAATAATGCGGGCGGCATCCTGGGTGGTATTTCGTCAGGGCAAGAAATCCGGGTTTCACTGGCGATCAAGCCTACATCCAGTATCCGTATCAAACGCCCCTCTATCAACGAGGCAGGTGAAAGCATGGAGGTACAAACCTTGGGCAGGCATGATCCCTGTGTGGGCATACGCGCGACTCCCATTGCAGAAGCCTTGCTGGCTATTGTCCTGATGGATCAAGCCTTACGTCAACAAGCCCAATGTGGACATTGGCAACCTTAGAAGGAAAGCCCCATGAAACCAAGCTTTAGCTTAAAACGACAGCTGGTCGTCGGAGCACTCAGTGTGTCTTTACTGGCAGGTTGCGCAGCGATCGATACAACCTCCAGTGGTTCCGTTGGTGTGCAGCGCAAGCAGTATATGTCTGGTTTAGTCTCAGAGGCCGAACTGAATCAGACCGCCGCCCAGCAATATGCACAGACCATCGGCAATGCACGTAGCCAGGGAGCCCTGGATGTAGACGCTGCCCAGACAGAACGGGTGCGTAAAATTTCCCAACGGCTTATTCAGCAGGTAGGCGTATTCAGACCGGATGCAGTCAACTGGACATGGGAAGTTCATGTGTTGAAGTCCGATGATGTAAACGCCTGGTGCATGCCCGGCGGGAAAATGGCGATTTACAGTGGATTGATCCAGAAAATAAATGCCACTGATGACGAACTTGCGGCTGTGATGGGGCATGAAATTGCCCATGCTCTTCGCGAACACTCTCGCGAGCAGGTCTCGCAGCAGATGACAACCAATATTGGCTTGTCCGTATTGTCGGCAGTAGTGGGCAATTCTGCTGTAGGAGACCTTGGCGGAACCTTGTCCGAAGTCATGTTTACCTTGCCTAATAGCCGTACCCACGAACTTGAGGCTGACCGTATCGGTGTAGAGCTGGCTGCGCGAGCAGGTTATGACCCGCGTGCCGCGATTAGCCTGTGGGAAAAAATGGCTTCACTGTCTACAAGTGGCGGGCCTCCCGAGATACTGTCTACTCACCCATCGCCGCAGTCGCGTATTGCCGATCTGCAAATCGCAGCCGAGCGAGTGTTGCCGCTATATCAAAGCGCTCAAAAATAAATGCTCCTGCGCTCCACACAAAGCCCGCTTAAGCGGGCTTTGTTGTTTAAACTGATTGAACATCGTTTTGTAGCCTAGCACTGTTAGTACTAGTATAGGTATTGGTCTTGTACTGGTTGTGGCGGCTGGCATAATAGGAGCTAACGAAGGCATCCAGCCCTACACGCTCGTTTTTAAGTGAGTACATCATGGCACAAACCTTATACGACAAACTGTTCGATGCGCATGTGGTGCACCGTGAGTCTGACGGCACCTGTTTGCTCTACATCGACAGACATCTTTTGCACGAAGTTACCAGCCCGCAGGCTTTTGAAGGCCTGGCTCTGGCTGAACGCCAGCCGTGGCGCGTCAGTGCGAATCTGGCTGTCGCCGACCACAATGTGCCTACGACATCCCGTGCCCAGGGTATTGAGGATCCCATATCCCGCCTGCAAGTCGATACGCTTGACGCCAATTGCGAAAAATTCGACATTACTCAGTTTCGCATGAACGATTTGCGTCAGGGCATTGTGCATATCATCGGCCCGGAGCAGGGCGCTACCTTGCCGGGCATGACAGTGGTTTGCGGCGATTCGCATACCAGCACACATGGCGCAGTGGGCGCATTGGCATTTGGCATCGGTACCTCCGAGGTCGAGCACGTCCTGGCGACCCAGACCCTGCTGATGAAAAAGAACAAAAGCATGCTGATCGAGGTCAATGGCAACTTGCCTTTTGGTTGCACAGCCAAAGATCTTATTCTTTATGTTATCGGTAAAATCGGTACTGCTGGTGGTACCGGCTATGCCATTGAGTTCGGAGGCTCGGCCATTCGTGCCCTTAGCATGGAAGGCCGTATGACAGTGTGCAACATGGCCATTGAAGCGGGGGCTCGTTCGGGCATGGTTGCCGTCGATCAGAAAACCATTGATTATTTTGTCGGCCGTCCCTATGCCCCCAGAGGCGCATTGTGGGATCAAGCCGTTGAGTACTGGAAAACCTTGCACACCGACGAAGGCGCCAGCTTTGATGCTGTAGTGCGCATCAACGCTGCCGAGATCACGCCTCAGCTTACATGGGGTACCTCACCTGAGATGGTGCTCCCCATTGATTCTCATGTACCTGATCCTGACAAGGAAAAAGACAGTGTGCGCCGCGACGGCATGATCCGTGCACTTGAATACATGGGGCTGAAACCCAATCAGGCACTCAGCGATATCCGTATTGACCGGGTGTTTATTGGCTCCTGTACGAATGCGCGCATCGAAGATTTACGAGCCGCTGCACAGGTCGCGCGGGGCCGAAAAGTCGCTTCCAATGTCGTCCAGGCGATGGTTGTGCCTGGCTCTGGCTTGGTTAAAATGCAAGCAGAGCGTGAGGGACTGGATAAGATATTCATCGAGGCAGGATTTGAATGGCGTGAGCCTGGCTGCTCAATGTGCCTGGCCATGAACGCCGACCGCCTCGAACCTGGCGAGCGTTGTGCATCGACCTCGAACCGGAACTTTGAAGGACGGCAGGGGCAGGGTGGCCGCACTCATCTGGTCAGCCCGGCAATGGCAGCGGCAGCAGCTGTAGCCGGCCATTTCACTGACGTGCGAAACTTTAGCTAGGAACCATTATGCAAGCCTTTACGACACATGTGGGTTTAGTCGCCCCCTTAGACAGAGAAAACGTCGATACCGACTTGATCATTCCCAAGCAGTTCCTGAAGTCTATCAAGCGCTCAGGTTTTGGTCCTAATCTGTTTGACGAGCTGCGTTATCTGGATCATGGCGAACCGGGGATGGATAACAGCCAGCGCCCGCTCAACCCTGATTTTGTGTTGAATCATTCTCGCTATCAGGGGGCTTCAATATTGCTGGCGCGTAAAAACTTTGGTTGTGGCTCTAGCCGCGAGCATGCGCCATGGGCGTTGTTGCAATACGGTTTCAGGGCAATTATTGCACCATCATTCGCTGACATTTTCTTTAATAACAGCTTTAAGAATGGCTTGCTGCCGATTACGCTTAGTGAGCTCGAAGTCTCACGCCTGTTTGACGAAGTTCGCGGTTTTCCCGCTTACGAACTGCGTATTGACCTTGAGCAGCAACGTATTACTACGCCTGAAGGCCGTGAGATCTCTTTCGAGGTCGAGCCTTTCCGTAAGCAGTCCTTGCTCAAAGGTCTGGATGAAATCGGTCAGACCTTGGAAAAGGCAGATACCATCCGTCAGTTCGAGGCCGAGCGTCTGGCACGCCATCCGTGGCTGGTAGGGTCAGCTGGCGTGTAAACAAGATCGCGGGCAGTAATTGCCCGCGTTTTTGTATCCTCTTTCATGTATGTAGGGGTGTATACAGTACACCCTCCTCAGTTTTTAAAAGAATGTTATGACTACTCAAATTGCAGTGTTGCCCGGTGATGGAATTGGTCCCGAAATTACAGAGCAGGCTGAGCGGGTTTTAAACTCGCTTGGGCTGGACCTTAGCTTGGTCCATGCAAATGTAGGCGGCGCAGCGTACGACTCACATGGTCACCCCCTGCCGCCAGAAACGCTGGAGTTGGCGAAATCGTCGGCAGCGGTATTGTTTGGCGCTGTGGGCGACTGGAAATACGACAATCTGGTCCGAGAGTTACGTCCGGAGCAGGCCATTCTGGGTTTACGCAAAGCGCTGGGCTTGTTCGCGAATTTACGTCCCGCCATCCTGTATCCTCAGTTGGCGAATGCGTCAACCTTAAAGCCAGAAATCGTCTCTGGCCTGGATATCCTTATTCTGCGCGAGCTTACGGGTGATATCTACTTTGGACAGCCACGTGGTGTACGAGTCCTAGAAGACGGACCTTTCGCTGGGCAAAAGCAAGGGTTTGACACCATGCACTATGCCGAAAGCGAAGTTCGGCGTATTGCCCATGTCGCCTTTCAGGCCGCCCAGAAGCGCAATAAGAAGCTGTGCAGCGTCGACAAGGCAAATGTGCTTGAAACCTCCCAGTTCTGGCGTGACATCATGATTGATGTGGCAAGCGAATATCCTGATGTGACGCTTAGTCATATGTATGTCGATAACGCAGCCATGCAGCTGGTGCGGGCCCCTAAAGAATTCGATGTGATCGTGACGGGCAACCTGTTCGGTGACATACTATCGGATGAAGCGGCAATGCTGACGGGCTCCATTGGTATGTTGCCTTCTGCATCCCTCAATGCCTCGAATCAGGGATTGTACGAACCCAGCCATGGTTCTGCGCCGGATATCGCCGGACAAAACAAAGCTAATCCATTGGCAATGATCTTATCGGCTGCTATGTTGCTCAGATATTCGTTAAACCACGATGCGCACGCTACGCGCGTTGAAAATGCGGTACGTACGGTACTTGAACAAGGTCTGCGCACAGCGGACATCTACGAAGAAGGCACACAGCTTGTGGGCACTTCCGAGATGGGCGATGCGGTGCTTAAGGCATTAAACTAAAGACCTCAGTTTTTATTTTCGTTTTAACCAGGTGATTTTCATGACAAAAGCGGTAGGCTTAGTCGGATGGCGAGGCATGGTAGGCTCAGTCCTCATGCAACGTATGCGCGACGAAAATGATTTTTCGTTATTTGAACCCGTGTTTTTTTCCACCAGCAATGCTGGCGGTACCCCGCCTGACTGGGCGCAGGGTGCGGGTCCGTTGCAAAATGCCTTCGATATTGAAAGTTTGAAGAAACTCCCTATTATTCTTAGCGCGCAAGGCGGCGATTACACCTCCGAGGTTTATCCCAAGTTGCGTGCCGCTGGCTGGGATGGTCTTTGGATCGATGCTGCCAGTACGCTGCGTATGGATGACGACTCCATTATTGTGCTCGATCCCATCAATCGTGATGTGATTGATGCGGGCCTGGCCAGGGGTGTAAAGCAGTTCATTGGTGGCAACTGTACCGTTAGCTGCATGCTGATGGGTCTGGGCGGGCTGTTCAAGCACGATCTGGTCGACTGGATGACCTCCATGACATATCAGGCTGCGTCGGGAGGTGGTGCTCAGCACATGCGTGAATTATTAACCCAGTTTGGGGCGCTTAATTCCGCCGTCCGGCCTTTGCTTGATGATCCGGCTTCTGCCATTCTGGACATCGATAGGGGTGTGTTGAAAATGCAACAAGACCCGGCTCTTGCTCATCAGCACTTTGGTGTGCCTCTGGGTGGAAGCCTGATTCCCTGGATCGACTCCGACCTGGGCGACGGCATGTCGCGCGAAGAGTGGAAAGCCGGGGCCGAGACCAATAAGATTCTTGGCCGCAACACTGCCAGCCAGGTTCCTATCGACGGGCTGTGTGTACGTATAGGGGCCATGCGGTCGCATAGTCAGGCGCTAACCATTAAATTGCGCAGCGACGTACCACTTGATGAAATCAATCAAATCGTCAGCGAAGGAACGCAGTGGGCCAAGTTCGTACCCAACGAGCGTGAGGCGACTGTCCAGCAGTTAACCCCTATTGCCGTTACCGGCACCATGGATATCCCGGTTGGCAGAATTCGTAAGTTGGCAATGGGCCCTGAATACATTAGTGCCTTTACGGTGGGCGACCAGTTGCTATGGGGCGCGGCAGAGCCCTTGCGTAGAATGTTACGTATCGCACTCGGAGAGCTATAAATGAGACAGCGCCGCCTTTTCCTGCTGACATTCAAGTATTCGATCGCAGCGACATTGGCGGCGCTTTCATGTGCCTCGGCGTATGCCGTCGAGGTGGGGCATGCTCGCGTCTTGTCGGCAGCGGACCAGCCGCTGCGTATTGGCGTGCAGCTACGCGACATAGGCGACGACCCCTCAACGCTAAGTGTCAGTTTGCCTGCTTTGGCTGATTGGCAGGCCCATGGCCTGACACCGCCCCTGGCCTTGGCCAGCATGACGGTGCAAATCGACGCTCAGGCATCGCGTCTGCTTATTTTGGCGGAGCAGCCTAGCCAGTTGAAAGTCGTAGATGTTCTGGTCGATGTTTCCAGTCCGCAAGGCGTGCAGCGCCATCAGGTCAGTGTTTTGAACGCGTCAGTCATCGCAGCGACACAGCTGCCAGGCCAAAGTGATCAAGCCGAGTATCAGGATGCGCAAGCCACCTCCAGCCCGACAGTCGTCCGAACCGCGGATTCTGGTTCTGAGGCCTCCATCGCACCTGAAACGGTTATCGTGCAAGCAGGCGACTCGCTGAGCAGAATTGCCCAAAGACACCGTTCGTCCGAGTTCAGCTCTTACCAGTACATGGCCGCGATGCATGCAGCCAACCCCCAGGCATTCGGTCACGGGAATATCAACCTGATACAGGCAGGTACGCATTTGACGCAGCCTGGCCTTGAACAAATTCAGCGCTTTTCTGATCAAGAGGCCCGACAGCTTTTTGTGCAGCACGCGCAATGGTTTGAACGTTATAAATCGCAGCTGGCTGCCGGAAAAACTCCGCTACTGGCGGCTCAGGACGCGACTCAAGGAAGTGCTGAAGTGGCGTCTGAGTCACTGCCGGAAACTGTAGCGCAAGGCGACAGGCTAGAACTCTCTGCAACAGACGCCATGGCCGCTCGTGCAGACAAGGCGGTTGCAACGTCCGAAGAGCTCAGCCTGACCGGACAAAAGGTATCTCAGCTCGAAGAAAATCTTAGCAATCTGAACCAGGCTCTGCGCGGGCAGGGTGAAGCCGCCAAAGAGGCTTTATTGGACGGTGTGCGAGAATTGGGTGTAGACTTCGACATCCCGCCAGCATCGGATTCTGCTTCGGCAGCCTCCAGCGATGCCAGCCCTTCGTTAAATGGGCCAAATGCTGTCGCCCAGCCGTCAGAACCGGTCCCCAATACCAAAGCAGGTAAAACATTGTCCTGGATACAAGAGCACATGCTCGTGGTTATGTCGTCGCTTTTGCTCATTCTCGTTTTGATTACGGTATGGATATTGCGCCGCGCCAATACAACTCGTAGCGATATTGATTCCCCGGCTCCCGTCAGCGCCGATATGGTCCGAGAAAAACTCGAAAAAATTAGTCTTGATCTGGACGTTCCGCCGTCGGACGAACCGCCTAAATCTCACTAAAGGTTTTAGCTCATGTCACGGATGGCACTAGGACTGTGTTATGACGGCAGTCCTTGGCACGGCTGGCAAACTCAGCCCAGCGGTAAAACGGTTCAAGATCAGCTCGAACAGGCACTTTCTCAGTTTCTGGCCCAGCCTACCTCTGTAATATGTGCAGGGCGTACTGACACAGGTGTACATGCCCTGAACCAGGTGGTGCATCTGGATACGGGGGCCGAGCGCAGCTCGGAAGCCTGGGTCAGGGGCCTGAATGCCTTGTTGCCACACAGTATTTCAGTGCAATGGGCAAAAGCCGTCGACGATAATTTTCATGCCCGGTTTTCGGCGCGCAAGCGCACCTACTTCTACGTACTTAGACATGATCGGGTGCGCTCGCCTTTATTGCACGGAAAGGTCGGCTGGGAGTTCAGGGAGCTGGATATAGACGCCATGCGTCAAGCAGCACGATACCTCGTCGGGACGCATGATTTCAGCAGCTTCAGATCAGCTGAGTGTCAGGCTAAAAGCCCGGTTCGAGAACTCAATATGCTGCGCATTCATCAAGGCGCCGGTTTTTTGCTGTTTCAGTTTGAAGCCAACGCTTTTCTTCATCACATGGTGCGCAACCTGATGGGTGCCTTGCTCTATGTGGGACGAGGCCGCCTCAACGCCGATGAGCTTCCAGCGCTGATGGTGCGCAAAGATCGCAAGTACGCTCCTCCCACCTTTGCTCCCGACGGGCTGTACCTGGCACAGGTTCAGTACGAGCACAATGACGCTATTCCGCTGTTTGACCCTTTTCAATTGCTGCAGCGGCATCTAGGGCTTCTGAGTCTGACGCTAAGTTGAATGTATAGGCGGGCTGTGGGTTTTCCGCAGCATGCGTAGTGATGTTGAATAGTATAGAATTGCATCCTTATCCATAAAAGTGGAAGGCCTTGCTCGTATTTTTTCAGCCTGGCTTTTTTTTCCGCCTTAACTAAACCCTATGACATTTCTATTACGTATATCGCGATTTATCGACTGGTTAAATACCACTGTCGGCAAAGCGGTGGCTTGGCTTACGCTCTTGGTAGTAATGGTCAGCGCCGGCAACGCTGTTATCCGCAAAGTATTCAGCATCAGTTCTAACGCCTGGCTTGAGCTGCAGTGGTATTTGTTCGGGGCAATTTTTTTATTGGCGGCAGGCTATACCTTTTTGCATAACGAGCATGTACGGGTAGATGTACTGGCACAGCGATTTTCGCGCAAAACGCAGCTCTACATTGAGGTTGCGGGCATATTGCTGTTTTTATTGCCGGCTTGCCTGCTGGTGTTCTGGTTGTCGTTGCCCTACTTTTGGCAGTCCTACGTTACGCATGAATTGTCTTCAAATACTGGCGGACTTATACGCTGGCCTGTGAAATTACTCATTCCGCTTGGTTTTGGTCTGCTGATACTGGCGGGGATTTCCCACCTTATCAAGACAATAGGGTTTCTGATGGGCAAGTGCGAAGATCCTCATCTTGACGGCAAGACTCCGGAGTCCGATCTGGCAGTTGTTGATGACATACGGCTACTGGCCGAAGAAAAAGAAAAGCAGCGTTTAGAGATGATGCGTAATAAAGAAGACACTAAGGGTCAGCCATGATGGAGTTTATTGTCGCAAACATTGCTCCCATCATGTTTGTGAACCTGATTGTATTTTTACTTTTGGGTTTTCCGGTTACTTTTACCTTGGCCGCCACAGGTATTCTGTATGGATTGTTTGCTATTGAGCTCAATCTTATGCAGCCGGCGCTTTTTCAGGCGCTGCCCCAGCGCATTTTTGGCATAGTCGCGAACGACACTCTACTGGCAGTTCCATTTTTCACCTTGATGGGCCTGGTTCTCGAGCGTTCTGGCATGGCCGAAGATCTGCTCGATACCATCGGTCAGCTATTCGGTCCGATTCGGGGCGGCTTGGCCATTGCAGTGGTGCTGGTAGGCGCCATGTTGGCTGCCACAACTGGCGTGATTTCGGCATCGGTGATATCAATGGGCCTGATTTCCCTTCCCATTATGCTTCGTTATGGCTATGACCGGCGTCTTGCCAGTGGAGTGATTGCGGCTTCGGGGACCTTGTCCCAAATTATCCCACCTTCTATCGTCCTGATTATCCTGGCTGATCAGTTGGGCCGCTCAATTGGCGATATGTATCGCGGAGCCATGCTTCCAGGGCTGATTTTAGCGTCATCCTATATCGGCTATGTGGTCATTCTTTCGATTATAAAGCCTAAAAGTGCTCCGGCGCTGCCCGAAGAGGCCCGCATCTATATCGAGCCTGATGGAAGCCGCGGGCTGAAGTCCCTGGTGGCGCTTGCCGTTATTGCCGGCTTGGTGGCGCATTTTGGCTCACAGTACTATTTCCGCACGCATCCTAATATCCCTGTTGATGAGCATGTGGTGATCGTCCTTCTTTTGTGGGGCGCCACGACCTTAACGATTGCACTGCTCAATCGCTATTTGAAATTGGGTCTGCTGTCGCAAATCGCCGAACGGGTCACCTTTGTGATGATCCCGCCGCTGTTTCTTATTTTCCTGGTGTTGGGCACTATCTTTATTGGTATGGCTACGCCTACAGAGGGCGGCGCCATGGGCGCAGTGGGTTCTATTATCATGGCGGTAGGGCGTGGCCGGCTTTCCTGGAAGCAGTTGGGTCAAGCCATGAACTCGACGACTCGCCTCTCGTGCTTTGTGGTTTTCATTCTGGTTGGTTCCACGATCTTTACCCTGAGCTTCAGGGGTGTGAATGGCGATCTCTGGGTTGAAAGCCTGTTGATAGATCTGCCCGGCGGTGAATGGGGTTTTCTGATTTTTGTCAGTATCTTCACCTTCCTGCTGGCGTTTTTCTTAGACTTTTTCGAACTTGCCTTTATTATTGTTCCATTGCTTGGTCCTGTGGCCGACAAGATGGGCATAGATTTGATCTGGTTCGGGGTGTTGCTGGCGGTCAATATGCAGACCTCGTTCATGCACCCTCCCTTTGGTTTCGCCCTGTTTTTCCTGCGCTCAGTCGCGCCTCGCGAAGATTACACCGATGCCGTTACCGGCAAGCGTATTGCCAAGGTGACGACAGGCGATATTTATTGGGGCTCTGTACCGTTCATTGTCATTCAAGTCTTGATGGTGGCCGCGGTCATGACCTTTCCTGGGCTGGTCACGCACTATAAGCATGGTGAGGTTCTGCTGGACGAGTCCACGATCGAGTTCGGATCTGACAATATATACGGCTCGGACTCATACGGATCAGATGATTTCAGCAGCGATCCCGGGGCTGCTTTTCAATAAGTCCTGCTTGCTGTCTGCTTGTTAAAAGAGCTTTACACTACACCTCACGACACGGCTTTTGTCCTATGATTGTGAGGTGTAGTGCTATTTGAGCTCCTGGCTCTGCGTTAGTGTTAAAGGAATAAGCATGTTGTTTAGCCGTGTCCGCGTCAAAATGTGTGGCTTCACCAAAGAAGCCGATGTGATTGATGCCGTTCGCCTTGGAGCCGATGCCGTTGGCTTCGTATTCTACGAACCCAGCAAGCGTTTTGTTGATATAGAAACTGCAGTAAAGCTGCGGCATGCGGTACCAGCCTTTGTCTCAAGCGTGGCTTTGTTCGTCAACCCTGAGGCGGCTCTGGTGCACGATGTCATAAAACAGGTCAAACCCGACCTTTTACAGTTTCACGGAGACGAAACAGCCGAGTTCTGCGATTCTTTTGGGCACCCTTACATTAAGGCGTTCAGGGTAGGGGGCCCAGACTCGTCTTCAGCAGATCAGGTCCTCGATAATTGCCTACCTTACGGCTCGGCAAAAGGATGGCTGTTTGATAGTTTCAGTCCACATTACGGGGGTACCGGAGTACGGCTTGAGCTTTCCTTGCTCAGTGGCGTGCAGGCTTATTGCTCCGAGCATGCCATGCCCCTGATTTTGGCGGGGGGCTTAAACGAGCAGAATGTCGCCCAGGCGCTCGAAGACATACATCCCTATGCGGTGGATGTCAGCAGCGGTATCGAGAGTGCTCCGGGGCTTAAGAAAGCCGAAAAAATGCAGGCTTTTCTGCAGTCGGCCTCAAGTCAATGAGCATAAGCAGCTGTTTTGACGTTGATGCTTTGTTTGCACATTTCTCTCGGGTGATTGCATGCCTACTGTGAGCCTGGGCCCCTTTGTTTTGGGTGCTTCCGTATTTTTGAGTTTTTTGTCACTGCTGGTGACCATGGGCGCCGCTGTGCTTTTCGAGCGTCTCTATAAGGTCCGTCTTGAGGCGCTTGTCTGGTGGACGGCAATCGCTGGTGTGGTGGCGGGACGTTTCAGCTTTGTCATGCAGTACTGGGACAGTTATCGCAATAATGTTTGGTCAGTATTTGATATACGTGACGGTGGTATGGTCTGGCACTGGGCATTATTTGCTATTGCTGCAGTGGTGCTTGTGGCACTTTTCAGGCATAAGGGTATGGCTCGCCGCGGTATTACGCTGTGTCTGTTTGCCGGACTGTCCAGTTGGGGCGCCGGCTACGCCTACTTGAATCTGCAGCACGATGCGCTTCAAAGTCTGCCGTCTCTTAGCCTTTTGTCTCTGGCTGACGACGCTTCGCAACACGTTCAACTGGATAGTTATCGTGGTAAACCAGTGGTGTTAAACCTGTGGGCCACATGGTGCCCGCCTTGCAGGCGTGAGATGCCAGTTTTCCAGGCCGCTCAGCAACAGTATGAAGATGTGCACTTTGTATTCGCCAATCAAATGGAATCTGCAGATAAGGTGCTTGAGTTCATGGACGAAGAAAAGCTGCTGCTGCATAACTTATTGCAGGACGAGAGCGGGGAATTGAGTCAGTTTGCCAAAAGCAAAGGTCTGCCCACGACGCTGTTTATAGACGCTTCGGGCCAGGTGCAGCACGTACGAATGGGTGAAGTCTCAGAAGCCAGCTTAAGGCATCAGTTATCGTCGACATTATCCGCTACCAGGTAGGAAGGCCGGACATGCCTACCGCTTTGCTCAGGGGAATGTGAGCCCTTTTCGCACCAGCAGCAAACCCGGCTTTAGCTGCCGGAGCCGGGTTTGCTGGCAGCTTTTTTAAGCCTGAGCCTCAACAGCCTTGTTCATATTGTTTGTGGCTTTAATCTTTAAGGCGTACTGGTTTGCCAATACCGCACACGCCATGAGCTGTATTTGATGGAAAATCATCAGTGGAAGCAGGGCCGGTCCGATCGCGGCACTGCTAAATAGCACTTGTGCCATGGGAACGCCGGTTGCCATACTCTTTTTCGAACCACAAAACACAATTGTCACCTCGTCTTCACGGCTAAAGCCAAAGCGTCGAGCCAGCCAGGTGGTTAGAAACAGCATGATGAACAACAGTACAAAGCAAACACCAGTAAGAATCAATAATGCTTTAACAGGTACTGCTAGCCATAAACCCCCTATTACCGAAGCACTGAAGGCGGTGTAAACCACTAGCAAGATAGAGGTTTGGTCCACATTTTTCAACCAGCTCTGATTGCGCTCCATCCACTTGCCAATCCAGGGGCGCAGCAGATGTCCGGCTATAAAAGGCAGCAACAGCTGAATACTGATTTGTATGACGGCATCCAGGGTTCCAGCAGTGCCCGCGTCGGCATCCAATAGTATTTTGAGCAGTAGCGGGGTGAGCGCGATGCCGATGAGGCTCGATGCTGAGGCACTGCAGACGGCAGCAGGGACATTGCCCCGGGCGATGGAGGTAAAGGCGATGGCCGATTGCACAGTGCCCGGCAAGGCGCACAAATACAAGATACCGATATATAAGGGCATTCCCAGCAGAGGCAGGAGCACAGGCTTAAGCCCCCATCCTATGAGGGGAAACAGGATGAAGGTGCAGGTAAATACCAAGAGGTGCAGTCGCCAATGCATTGCGCCGGCAATAATGGCTTCACGTGATAGTTTCGCACCGTGAAAAAAGAACAGCAGGCCGATAGCCAGGTGCGTTATCCAGTCGAAGATGAGTGCACCGGATCCATGTGCGGGAAAAAAGTGGCCAGAGCCACGACCGCAATAAGTATCAGGGTAAAGTTGTCAAATAACAGTCTTAGCTTGGAAATCATAGTGAGCTTTATCAGAACTTAATCGTCGAAAGCTCAACTTTAACGTATTGCCGACATTCTTTTTGTCGATTAAGGTAAACGAACTGTCGACAAAAGGACGTTCTATGTGGAATATACCCGCTGAATGGGAAGAAGGCTTGCCTCGGCCGATAATTGGTAATGAAAGCTCTGTTGCCAATACAGCTATCACGGAATGGCATTCACACCCCTGGCTACAGTTTTCGTATGCCTTGGAAGGCGTGATCGAGGTTAAAACAGCCACCGGGCATTATATGGCTCCGCCACAACGGGCGGTGTTGATACCTGCAGGCGAAATGCACAGCGTGCAGGCTTCGTCGAGCACCATCATCCGCAGCCTGTATGTACGAGCGGAAGCCATGAACGCCTTGCCGATGCGATGCAAAGTGCTAAACGTCAGTCCCTTACTGCGCGAATTGATACGTAGCTTCAGCCAATTACCGCAAAATTACCCGGAGACCGGTTCGCCCCTGAGGCTCGCTCAGGTTCTGTTAGATCAAATACAAAGCGCCACAGAATCGGGCCTGATGCTGGTGTGGCCAACAGACCCTCGTATTGTGGAACTCTGTTTGCGACTTCAGGCTGATGCAGCACATCCTCAGACCTTATCGGATTACGCCGCCGAAACCGGCGTGTCGGTAAAAACGCTAAGCCGTCTTTTCTTGTCGGAAACAGGAATAAGTTTCAGGGCATGGCGGCAGCAACGCCGTCTTATGCATGCGTTGTCTCTGCTGGAAAATAAAGAGCGCGTCACCGATGTTGCCCTGGCCTGTGGCTACGAGAGTTTGTCGGCCTTTATTGCTGCCTTCAGAAAGGTAATGGGTGCTACACCTACTGACTTCTTTCAGCTTCCGCATCAGGGGCAGGCTGACGATATCGTTCTATAAAATTATGCAGAATCTGGCGTGCGACAGGGGTGTTCCTGAACTGCGTAAGATGGTTGCTGGGATCGAGCTCTGAGGCTTTGTCTGGCGACAGGCGTGCGAGCAAACACGCCTGCATGATGCCGGGAGTGAATTCCGGATGAAACTGCACCGAAAGGGCATGGGGTCCGTAGCGCAGAATTTGATGCGGATCCATTTTGCTGCGAGCAAGAACCTGTGTCTTAGCCGGCAATTGCAGCACCGTCTGCAAGTGGCTAAGATGCGCCAGAAAAGGCTCTTTCAGATGATAGGTAAGCGGATCGTCTACCGCTTCAGGCAGAGGGTCTACCGTAAAGGTGCCAAATTCACGTCCTGCGCCTAAATTACCGATGCTTGCGCCCAGCGCGTGTGCCAGTAGCTGATGACCATAGCAAATTCCGAGCAGAGGGGTATCCTGGGTATGTGCCTGTTTTAGCCATTCTGCAGTGCGTTCGCTCCAGGCGGCCCGATCCGTGACCATGGCCCACGAGCCACTAATGATGACACCGCTGTAATCTGCGGGGTTGGGTAATGGCGTATCGGCAGCGGGATTCACCGCTACGATGGGTACCTGGTGTGCAATTTCGATTGCCTGTCTGAACCAGTCGCGTTGGTCTCCTACGCGTTGAGTAATCGTAGTAGGAGGCGTATCGGCTTGAATCAGTAAAAAAGCTTGCATCGTATATTAAGACTTAAAAGCGTGAACGGTGGCTATGCCAAAAGCCATGAAAACAAGCGAGCCCACAACATGGATGCCAATGCCGGCTAAGGCGCCATACAGTCGGCCCTGTTGTATCAGTAACATGATTTCGGCGGTGAAGCTGGAAAAGGTGGTTAAACCGCCCAGGAAGCCGGTAATGATAAACAGACGCCACAGCGGATTAAGGTCGGGCAGTGCGCCAATGATGCTCACGGCAATACCAATCAAATAAGCCCCAATCACGTTGGCGCTTAATGTGCCTAAAGGCAGAGGCGGAAAGATGCTGTTTAAGCCTATACTTAAACACCAGCGTAAAATGGCGCCCAGGGCACCACCCAAGCCTATCAGTGCAATGGATTCAATCATCAGATAGCAATAAGCCGTTACTTAAATAAAGTCGCCAGGGTAAAACAAGGCTGGCCTGAAGTAAGTAGTCTACACCGAGCCTAAAGCTTCGTCCTGCCGCCTGAGCACTTTATGCGGCCAGCATTGATACATTGTGATTGCCAAGGCTAGCGGTTACACTTTGCGCGCATATTTTGCACACGCCATGGACTATGAGGAAACAACAATGCCGTCATTTGATGTAGTGTCCGAAGTGGATAAACACGAACTTAAAAATGCCGTTGATCAAGCCAGCCGAGAACTGGTCAACCGTTTCGATTTCAAAGGTACGAACGCCCGCTTTGAGCTAAATGAGTACGTCATTACACAGTTTGCGCCCAGTGTCTTTCAGCTAGGGCAGATGCTGCCTATCTTGCGCGCCCGGCTGGCGGCTCGCGAGATTGACGTGCGTTGCCTTGACGTGGCTGATGCTCAGGAAAACCTGGCTGAAGCACGGCAGGCAATTACAGTGCGCCAAGGAGTAGATCAAGCCACTTCCAAAAAACTGATCGCAGCCTTGAAAGCGGCCAAGATCAAAGTTGAAGCACAGATAAACGGCGATAAGCTACGCGTATCAGGTAAAAAACGCGACGACTTGCAGCAAGCCATCGCGTTATTACGTCAAACCGACGTCGAACTGCCTCTGCAGTACGAAAACTTCAGAGACTAAGGCCTGTCAGGGGCGCAGGCGGTAGCCGGTGCGAAATATCCAGGTAACGATGGCCAGGCATAGCGCTAAAAATAGCAGGGTCATCGCCAGGCTTAGCCATATATTGACATCGGCAACGCTGTAGAAGCTCCACCTGAAGCCGCTGATCAGGTAAACCACGGGGTTGAACAAGCTCAGGTTCTGCCAGAAAGGGGGCAGCATATCGATAGAGTAGAAACTGCCGCCCAAAAAGGTAAGCGGGGTAATGATCAGCATGGGTACCAGCTGCAGTTTTTCGAAATTGTCAGCCCAGATCCCAATAATGAAGCCGAACAGGCTGAAAGTGAAAGCGGTCAGGAATAAAAAGCTTAGCATCCAGATTGGATGGTCAACGCTAAAAGGTACAAACAGCTTGGCTGTAATCAGGATAATGATGGCCAGTATTATGGACTTGGTTGCAGCTGCAGCCACGAAGCTAAAGGTAATTTCCATGTACGAAATAGGCGCCGACATGATTTCGTAAATGGTTCGGGAAAATCTTGGAAAGTAAATGCCAAATGAGGCATTTGAAATGCTGTGTGTCAGTACCGACAGCATAACCAGACCCGGCACAATAAATGAGCCATAGCTGACACCTTGCACCTCGCTGATGCGTGGTCCCAGTGCCGCACCGAACACCACAAAGTACAGGGCTGTAGAGATAACCGGTGCCACAATGCTTTGCAGCAGGGTACGGCGGGTACGGGACATTTCAAAAGCATAGATGGCTTGCATGGCACGTAAGTTCATTGTTTTTTCTCCATCAAGCTAACAAAAATGTCTTCCAGCGAACTGCGATGGGTGTCTACATCTTTAACGGTTATACCGAGCGCCTGAACCAGGTTCAGCAGATCGACGACTGAAACCTCAGTGGCTTCTTTGGCGTAATTGTAAAGTAAGGTTTCCCCGTTCTCGCTGCGCTGCAGGCCGACTTCCACCAGCGCGGCTGGCAGTTCAGAAACGGGTGCCTCGAGGTGCAGCTGCAATTGCTTTTCGCCGAATTGCTGCATGAGTTTCTGTTTTTCTCTACCAATAACAGCTCTCCGTTCTGGATGATGCCAACGCGATCCGCCATTTCTTCAGCTTCTTCAATGTAATGGGTGGTGAGAATGACGGTGACGCCTTTGTCACGCAAGCGCCTCACCAGAGCCCACATATCCTGGCGCAGTGACACGTCTACGCCCGCAGTGGGCTCATCCAGAAACAGGATTTCAGGTTCGTGAGACAGAGCCTTGGCAATAAGAACGCGACGCTTCATGCCGCCTGACAACGCAATCTGCGGACTATGTCGCTTGTCCCAAAGGCTGAGCTCTTTAAGTATCTGTTCGATAAGGGCGGGGTTTTTTCTTTTCCGAACAGACCACGGCTGAAGCTGACACTGTTGAGCACGTTCTCGAAAGTTTCGGCCCCTATCTCCTGGGGGACCAGCCCGATCAGCGATCGAGCTTGGCGATATTGTTTCTTGTAGTCATACCCCCCACTTTTACTGATCCACCGGAGGCATTCACCAGTCCGCAGATCAGGCTGATCAGGGTGGTTTTCCCCGCTCCATTGGGTCCGAGCAGAGCGAAAATTTCGCCTTTCTTTATCTTCAAACTCACGTCTTTCAAGGCGGTAAAGCCGTTGGCGTAAACTTTAGATAAGTTGTTTATTTCAATGATTGGTTGTTCCATAGGGAGAGGCTGCGCGCAATGAATAAATTTGATCCGGTTACCAGTATACGTAGCTTAGTCAAAAAACCACCAATTCCGGTTTGAGAGAAGGGACAGCAGGTAAAATGTAAATCCAGTTTATTGATTGAAGTACACCATGAGCCAGCCTTTTCTTTTTTCTGAGCATGATCAACACGCTATGCAACAGGCCCTGGCTTTAGCCCGCCAGGCATGGAGTGAGGGCGAGGTCCCGGTAGGCGCGGTGGTGACGGACGCCAACGGTTCCATTATCGGAGCAGGGCGAAATCAGACTATTTCTGCCCATGATCCCAGTGCTCATGCAGAAATGGTGGCGCTGCGTGCGGCCGCACTGGCGTGTGAAAATTACCGTCTGCCTGAAGCAACGGTGTATGTGACGCTTGAGCCTTGCGCAATGTGTATAGGGGCACTGCTTCATGCCCGGGTGAAACGGGTGGTGTATGCGGCTTCAGATCCTAAGACCGGAGCCTGTGGCAGTGTTCTTGCACTGCATGACAGTGCCCTGAATCATCAGACGCGGCTGCAGGGCGGTCTGTTGGCCGAAGAGGCTTCCACCTTGTTGCGCGCATTTTTCAAAGAGCGCCGTGAGCTTTCCAGGCAGGCGAAAGAACGGGCTCGTGCTTCATTAAGCAGTCAGGCGCAGGCGCTTGCAGACTCTATGCAAAAGCGCGATCATTAACACTTACATTTTTGAATCCGGACCTTCATGAGTCATCACCACACCGACGATTGTCCCGTTTGCCACTCGCATAAGCATAACGACGGCATCTATATCATTTCTCCCTCTAACGCCGTTAGCGATGAAGCATCGTTGGACAGGGCTCAATCGTATTTGAGCCAGCTTGGTTTTAGCACAGTCGTCGATCAGGACGCCTTGGCCAGGTACGAGCGTTTTGCGGGCAGTGATGAACAACGGCTTAAGGCCTTCGATCGGGCCCTGGCAGGCGAACAGTCCATCGTCCTGGCCAGCCGGGGCGGCTATGGCTTGTCCCGGCTTTTGCCGTATCTCAACTGGTCGGCAATTGCAGACAGTGGCAAGCGTTTTGTCGGGCATAGCGACTTTACCGCCTTTAACCTGGCTCTATTGGCTAAGACTGGTTCAATCAGTTACGCGGGCCCATGTGCCGCTTTCGATTTTGGTGCAGAAAAAGTCGATGAATTAACGGCTGACTTGTTTGCCGAGACCATGCGTCATGAACTTGAGGTGCTCAGTTTTGAGTCTCCGGATTCAGACCCAGTCGACGCGCGAGGAATCCTCTGGGGTGGTAACCTGGCCATGGTGTGTTCCTTGTTGGGTACGCCTTACTTTCCCGATATTCAGGGCGGAGTCTTGTTTCTTGAAGATGTAGGCGAACATCCCTACCGTATCGAGCGTATGCTTAGTCAACTGCATTATGCAGGGGTGCTTGATCAGCAGCATGCGGTGCTTCTTGGAAATTTCAGCGGCTATAAGCTGGGTGCGCACGACAACGGTTATACGCTTGAGTCTGCAGTTGAGTGGCTAAAGAGCAACACTAAAGCAGCCGTAATCCGTGGGCTTCCGTATGGGCATACTGAAATTAAAGCGACGCTTCCCATAGGCAAGCAGGTAGGGATTGCCTGGGAAGACGATATGGCTTATTTGCTTATCGATGAGCACCATCACGATTAAATTTATTTGTCCTGAGCTCTTGCTACACTAGAGGGTTATTCACTACCACACAGAAAGTAACTCTCTCGTGATTTCAACCGCAAATTTAACCATACAGTTTGGTGCCAAACCTTTATTCGAAAACGTCAGTGTCAAATTCGGCGAAGGCAACCGTTACGGCTTAATTGGGGCGAACGGCTCGGGTAAATCAACATTCATGAAAATCATCGGTGGCGACCTGGAGGCCACCGGCGGCAGCGTTGCGCTCGAGCCTGGAGTTCGACTCGGTAAGCTGCGTCAGGATCAATTTGGTTTTGAAGAGTTTCGTGTGCTTGATGTAGTGATGATGGGGCACACTGAAATGTGGGAGACCATGAATGAGCGCGATGCGATTTACGCCGACCTTGAAGCCAGCGAAGACGACTATATGCGCGCTGCAGATCTCGAAACGCGATTTGCCGAATTCGACGGCTACACTGCTGAATCTCGCGCCGGAGAGCTCTTGCTGGGTCTGGAAATTCCTGTAGAGCAGCATGGCGTGCTCATGAGTGAAATTGCTCCAGGATGGAAGCTGCGGGTATTGCTGGCACAGGCCCTGTTTTCGAATCCTGACGTATTGCTGCTTGATGAGCCGACCAACAACCTGGACATCAACACAATCCGCTGGCTGGAAGACGTACTCAATGGCTATCAGAGCACCATGATTATTATTAGTCATGACCGTCACTTTCTGAACCAGGTATGTACGCATATGGCCGATCTTGACTACCGTGAGCTACGTGTCTATCCGGGCAACTACGATGATTACATGCTGGCATCCAGCCAGGCACGCGAGCGCCTGATGAATGCCAATGCCAAGGCCAAAGAACGCATTGGCGAACTCCAGGATTTCGTACGCCGATTTTCGGCGAATAAATCAAAGGCGCGCCAGGCCACCTCACGTATCAAGCAAATTGGGCGTATCAAGGCAGAAACGGTCGAGGTCAAGCCATCATCGCGACAAAATCCATTTATTCGCTTCGAGCAGGCCAAGCCGCTGCACCGTCTGGCTGTCAAGGTCGAAGGCCTGTCCAAAGCCTACGACAGACCGATCATCAGTAATTTGAATCTTTCAGTCGAAGCGGGCGAGCGTATTGCCATAGTGGGAGCAAACGGGGTGGGTAAAACCACGTTGCTGCGTCTGCTGCAAGGTAATCTGGCTCCAGACAGTGGTACCGTTGTCTGGGCTGAAAATGCTGATGTTGGCTACATGGCTCAAGATGTCTCTGACCAGTTTACAGAAAAGCTGAACCTCTTTGACTGGTTGGGCAACCATCGTCAGACCGGTGATGACGATCAGGCATTGCGCTCAGTATTAGGACGCTTGCTGTTTTCCGCTGATGACATTACAAAAATGACGAATGTGTTGTCGGGTGGAGAAAAAATCGTCTTACTTTTGGTAGTCTGATGCTCGGCCGCCATAACGTGCTCCTGCTAGATGAACCCACCAACCACTTGGACATGGAGTCCATCGAATCGCTGCAATTTGCTCTTGAAAAATACCAGGGTACTTTGGTGTTCGTCTCCCATGACCGTGAGTTCGTTTCCGGTGTTGCCAGCCGCATTCTTGAGGTTCTGCCTAACGGGAAAGTCGAAGACTTCATTGGCAACTACGACGATTACCTCGCCTACCGTGGCGTTGAAGCGTAGTAGCCGGAGTCTATGCGTTACACCTTAAACGGATTCACCCAGTACGAAGAGGATATCAAGCGTAGCCGGTTTCTTGCGCTGGCGGGTCCGGCGCAGGATGCCAGCACGGCTCTGGACTTTGTCGCGCAGTATAGCGAGCCCGATGCGACCCACAATTGTTGGGCGTATCGCGTGCTCGATAATTATCGTTTTAACGATGATGGCGAACCTGGTGGCACAGCCGGACGTCCGATCATGCAGGCCATTGATGGTCAAGAGTGTGATCAGGTCGTTGTGCTGGTGATCCGTTGGTTTGGCGGTGTCAAGCTAGGGACGGGTGGGTTAATCCGCGCATATGGGGGCGTGGCGGCACAATGCCTTCGGCTAGCTGATAAAAGCGAACTCGTTGATGAAACCGAAATTCGTTGCCACTGCCCCTACACCGATATTGACCTGTTACGCTCGCGTCTGGTGCAGTTTCAAGGGCGCGTGGCCGACGAGGAGTTTGGTATAGAAGGGGTTGTGTGGCGCATCATAGTACCTTCGAGCCAGGCTGATGATTTACGCACCAGCTTCACCAATTTGACGCGTGGACAAGTCCGGTTTTTTGATCCGGATAGCCCATAAGCAGGCCGCACCACTGCTGCGACTTGATGTCGTACAGATCATCACTCAGCCCCTTGATCTGCTGTGGCAGTGGCGCCCCGAATAAACGAATTACGGAGTAACCTATATGGTATCGTTGCAAGAGCAGCTTTTGAAAGCGGGTCTGGTCGACAAAAATAAAGCCAAACGGGCCAAGCAGGATAAGAGCAAGCAGAAGAAGGTCGAGCGCCGAACCGGCACGCAAAGTACTAATGAGGCGAGGTTGGCCGCGCTCGAAACGCAACAAAAGAATCTCGAGCGGACTCGTGAGCTCAATGCTCAGCGTGTTGCAGCCGCCAACCAAAAGGCGATTGCTGCTCAAATTGCCCAGATGGTACAGCAGAGTCGCCAGAGTAAGGGCGCTGGCGACATCGCTTACAATTTTGCCCACGGTAAGACGATCGAACGGCTGTATGTGTCGGCTGCAGTCCAGGCACATTTAATCGCGGGGCGACTCGTGATTATCCGTCTTGGCAGCGCGACCGAACTAGTGCCCAGAATAGTCGCAGACAAAATTGCCGAGCGTGATCCTTCGGTCGTCGTCCGGGTAAATAAGACCGACACCGATACCAATACCGATGAGAATGATCCGTATGCGGCGTTTCAGATCCCGGACGACTTTATGTGGTAGCTTTGCCAGCATGCCGCTGACGCTTGGGCTAGGCTTCGGGTGAGCTTTTGCTTTGTTCGGCGGCAATTTCAGCGTGCACCTGTTCCATATCCACACCTTTTACCTGCTCCACCAGCTCTTCCAGCTGTGATTCGGACAAGGCGCCAGAGTGTGAGAACAGCAGAACTTTTTCACGAAATACCATAATGGTAGGAATAGAGCGGATGCGCAGGGCTGAGGATAGCTCTTCCTCTTCTTCGGTATTTACTTTGGCAAAACTAATGTCGTCGTGCTTGGCAGCTACGCTTTCAAAGGTAGGTGCAAATTGACGGCACGGTCCGCACCACGGAGCCCAGAAGTCGATGATAAGAGGTTTATCACCTTCTACAGCCGCTTGAAATGTGCCTTCAGTTAGGTCGATTGTGCTCATTTGGTGAGTCCCCGATGAAAAAAAGCGGCTTAATAAAGCCGCTTGGGTTTTTAACTGTATCGCGTTTCTAGTGTAACGCGTTTTGAGAGTCTTGCCTTATTCGAATGCGTACTTGGCAACGAATAGTAGGGCGACGATGACAGTAGCAGGATGTAGATCACGGAAGCGGCCAGTTATGAGCTTAATGGCGACATAACTGATGAAGCCAAAAGCGAGGCCGTTAGCGATAGAGTAGGTAAACGGCATAGCCAAGGCTGTGAGGGCAGCAGGGGCGGCTTCGGTAACGTCTGCCCATTCGATCTCAGAGACCTCACGCAGCATCAAACCGGCAACATAGAGCAGGGCAGGCGCTGTTGCATAGCTGGGCACCACGCCTGCCAGGGGTGAGAAGAACAAAGCCAGTAGGAAAAATATTCCAATCGTGAGGGCGGTAAGTCCGGTACGGCCTCCGGCCTGAACCCCCGAAGCGCTTTCTACGTAAGCAGTGGTGCTGCTAGTACCGATCAGGGAACCAGTTACGATGGCGGTGCTGTCAGCGAACAAGGCGCGGCCTAAACGATTGGGTTTGCCTTCTTCAATAAGCTTCGCCCGTTTGGCCACACCGATCATGGTGCCGGTCGCATCGAACACTTCGACCAATACCAGAACCAAAATGACATGAGCCAGACCCATGCTCAACGCACCCATGATGTCTAGCTGCAGGAAGGTGGGTGCCAAGCTGGGAGGCATGGATACGATGCCTTGAAACTCTGAGTGCCCAATGAAGATAGACAGCAGCGTAACGACCAGGATGCCGATTAAAATGGCGCCACGCACTCTTAGTGCATCCAGGGAGGCGATAATTAAAAAGCCGAGAATGGCGTATAGGGCCTGATGTGAAGTCAAGTCGCCCAGCCCCACGTTGGTGGCGGGATTGGAGACCACGATCTGGCTGCTGGTCAAGGCGATAAGGCCCAGAAACAGGCCGATACCCGCGGCAATAGCAGATTGTAACGACCGGGGAATCCCTTGCACGATCCAGCTGCGCACGCCTGAGACGGTCAAGATCAAAAATATCACACCAGAGATAAAGACCGCACCCAGGGCCTGTTGCCATGTGTAGCCCATGGCTGCGACGACGGTAAAGGCAAAAAAGGCGTTTAGCCCCATGCCCGGAGCCATGCCAATGGGCCAATTCGCTACGAAGGCCATGACAAAGGTGCCTACTACTGCAGCCAGGCAGGTGGCCACAAAAATAGCGTCACGATCCATACCTGTGGTGGACAGAATGTCCGGGTTGACGAAAATAATATAGGACATGGTCAGGAAGGTGGTGAAACCCGCCAAAATCTCGGTCTTTACATCGGTACCGTGCTCGCTTAGCTTGAAAAATCGCTCAAACATAAGGCTCCCCTGGATGTGTTGTTGTAGGGCTTAAGAGGGTGCAGCTCTTAAAATGTAGATGGGATTCTATTACCTTTACAGTGAAGTAGCCATCAGTGAAATTCTCCTTGTGACATCTGTCTTGAAATGAGGGTGGCCTTCGGGATCAACGATACAGCCCTGCTACATCACTGCTCTAATCGTCGTTACGGAAGCCATGCCTGAACCAGCCTTTCGCGTTAAACTGTGGGCATGATTATTATTGGTTATGAAAGCTCGTGCGACGAAACCGGAGTGGCTGTGGTTTGCACTGAGCGCGGGCTAATTGCGCACGCATTACACAGTCAAATTGCCATGCACCAGGAATATGGAGGCGTGGTCCCCGAACTCGCCTCCCGCGACCATATCCGTCGTGTATTACCCTTGACAAAACAGGTGCTCGCCGAGGCAGGGATGGCTTTGTCCGATGTCGATGCCGTGGCGTTCACGGCGGGGCCAGGGCTGGCAGGTGCCTTGCTGGTCGGGGCCAGCGTGGCTCGCTCTATCGCCTGGGCGCTCGATTTGCCCGCCATTCCCATTCATCATCTTGAAGGCCATCTGCTCTCGCCTCTGCTTGATACACCGGCGCCCGAGTTTCCTTTTGTGGCCTTGCTGGTATCTGGAGGACATACGCAAATCATGCGTGTTGACGGAGTAGGCCAGTACGAGCTGCTCGGCGAAACGCTTGATGACGCCGCTGGCGAAGCCTTTGATAAAAGTGCGAAGCTAATGGGTTTGGGTTACCCAGGCGGTCCGGCTCTGTCGAAGATGGCACAGTCTGGTACACCAGGGGCCATCGTGTTGCCCAGGCCCATGAAGCACAGCAAAGACCTGGACTTTAGTTTTAGCGGCTTGAAAACAGCCGTATTAACCAAATTACGTGCCCTGCAGGCCGAGCAGGGAACCGTTTCTCAACAAAGCCTGGCTGATCTGGCGGCAGGCACCGAAGCGGCCATTGTCGATGTGCTGGCCACCAAGGCCATACGGGCCCTTAAGCAAACGGGCTTAAAACGTTTGGTGGTGGCCGGAGGTGTTGGAGCCAACATCCCTTTACGAGAACATCTGCTCAGTGAGGCGTCTGCCTTGGGGGCGAAGGTATTCTTCCCGCCTATAGAACTGTGTACTGACAACGGTGCAATGATTGCCTTCGCTGCAGCCTTAAGAGCCCGGGCCGGTTTGTTGCCGGTCCAGCTGAAAAACCCCAGCTTTACTGTCCGGCCACGATGGGATTTACACGAGATCTCGTAGCTTTAGCGATTTAGAGCTTGAAGACGGACAGCGGCCTTATTTTTTTTGGCGCCGACTTTGGACTCTTTGCCCTGTAGCAAACGACTGATATTGGCCCGGTGTCGAAGTAGTAAAATGATGCTTATCAAGACCAGGCACAGGGCTGTTCCTGGGTTCAAGGGCCAAATGGCATTGGCTCCGAATATATAATAGATAGGAGTAAACACCGCCGCGACAATAGCCGAAAGCGATGAATAACGGCCAAGGTAAAAGACGATGGCCCATGTCAGGGCGGTGGCCACGCCCAGTATGGGCTGTAAGGCCAACAACGCCCCCAGTGCTGTGGCGACGCCCTTGCCGCCCTTGAAGTGAAGCGTAAAGGGATATACATGTCCTAAAAACACGCTCAGTGCCGAGAGGCCTGAAAGAGCGGGATCCAGCCCCCAGTGCGTAACGGCTACTTTTGTCAGGCTGACAGCCACCACGCCTTTCAAGGTATCACCGAGCAGTGTGAGCGCCGCCGCCTTCTTGTTTCCGCTGCGCAAGACATTGGTCGCACCGGGGTTTTTGGATCCGAAGCTGCGAGGGTCGTCAAGGCCCATGAGCTTGCTGACAATGACGGCAAACGGGATGGAACCCAACACATATGATGCGCCAGCTACGATGACGGCGATGATTGCTATAGCGAAAAGTGAACTGACCATGACGGCTCCGAAGGCAAGAGTCGCGATTCTACCTATTTGCGTTCAAAACAACAAAGCATACAGGTACAATTGGGCTGCATTTTGATAATTATTTGGTTTATAAATGAAAATTCTAGTTTCTAACGATGATGGTTATAACGCAGAGGGAGTCGAAGCCCTGCACGCAGCCTTGGAGGGCCTGGGTGAGCTAACCGTGATTGCTCCAGAAACTAACTGTAGCGCATCATCCAACTCGTTAACGCTGAATCGGCCGCTATTTGTCCGGCAGGCACCTAACGGATTTTATTACGTCAATGGCACTCCGTCTGATTGCGTCCACATAGCCTTGACAGGGTTGCTTGATTTCAGGCCTGACCTGATTGTTTCAGGTATCAACAACGGCGCCAACATGGGGGACGACACCCTTTACTCTGGTACTGTGGCCGCCGCTATGGAAGGTCATTTGTTCGGAATTCCTGCCATTGCATTTTCGCTGGTAGAAAAAGGGTGGCAGCATTTGGAGACGGCTGCACAAGTCGCACGAGACATTGTCGAGCGATATGCCAGTCAACCTTTAGCCGCTGGTACATTACTGAATGTTAATATTCCGAATATACCGTACGATTGCATAACCGGGACACGAGTGACCCGGCTCGGTAAAAGACATCCGTCCGAACCTGTCATAAAAAGCGCAACCCCTCCGGCGATCCCATTTATTGGATTGGTCCTGTAGGCAAGGTTCAGGATGCAGCCAGTGATACCGATTTTGGGGCTTTAAGCGAACGGGCTGTATCGGTAACGCCACTGCGTTTTGACTTGACGAGTTATGACGATATTAGCCGACTGCATAGCTGGATTAATCATGATGAAGCGTACAAATAATCGTTTTAGCTGGACTGACGGTACTACCAATCGATTTGGCCGTTCCCGGCTGGGAAGCGGCTTGACGACTTCAAACAGCAATGCCCGCGTTGTGCAGCCTGGCAAACTTAAGCCAGAGCAGGCGTCCGCGGCGGAGACAACGTTAAGAAGCGTTAATTTAGGTTTGAATTCCGAGCGTTCGCGTGGCATGATGATCGAGCGTTTACGTCGTCAGGGTATAGACGACGAGCGTGTGCTGCAAGCGATGATGGCCGTTCCACGTCATGTGTTCATTGACGAAGGGCTGGCCAGCAGGGCTTACGAAGACGATGCCTTACCCATAGGTCATGGGCAAACGATTTCGCAACCGTGGGTAGTGGCGCGTATGATTTCCATGCTGTGTCAGCGTCAGGTTCCGGCCAAGGTTCTCGAAGTTGGAGCAGGTTGCGGATACCAGGCTGCCGTGTTGGCTCAATTGGCAAGCGAGGTCTACGCAATAGAACGTATCCAGGGGCTTTATGATCTGGCCAGCAAAAAAATGCGCGAACTTCGGCTTTCCAGCCGAGTCAGGCTCAGTCATGCCGATGGCATGGAAGGCTTACCGCATATCGCTCCGTTCGAGGCAATTATTGTTGCAGCAGCAGGTATTACAATTCCCAAGGCGTTGCTTGAACAACTGGTGGTGGGTGGCCGTTTAATCGCGCCCGAAGGTTCGACAACGCAACGATTAATATTAATAGAGCGTACAGGCACAGCGTCGTGGCATCGCGAAGAGCTGGATGCGGTGCGCTTTGTTCCATTACGACCCGGTACTCAGATTTAAGATTCTCAGGAGAGCCCTATGCAGCATTTAGGCAAATCGTTGTCACCAGCTGCTCGCGATTTTAGATTTCGTCCTTTATTAGCCAGCGTTGCTGCCGTAGCTGTGCTGTTGGTGGGCTGCGCCAGCCGCACCGACCACGCACCTATTGTTGATGGTACGTCCGGTGCTCCCACATCGGCTTCTGCAGCTCAGGGCAGCTATGTGGTGCAATCCGGCGATACGCTCTATAAAATTGCGCAAATGCACAACATGAGCGTGGCGACGTTAATCAGCATCAACAATATCACTGATCCGTCACAGTTACGGGTTGGACAGAGCCTGACTCTGGACGGTAGCGAAAGCCCCGCCGGTCCGACTGTAGCGGTTATTCCCCCGCTAGTCTCAACGACCCCTGCCACTCCCGAACCACTGACTCCTGTGCAGAGCGAACAGCCTACCAGTGCACCACGCGCAAGTGATGCCAGCCTGATTTCCTGGGGTTGGCCCGCAAGCGGCAAAGTCATCCAGAGCTTTAATGCCAACACCAAAGGCATTGATCTTGCAGGCGCGGTGGGCGATGCCATTAATGCAGCGGCCGACGGCAAGGTTATGTATGCCGGAAATGGCGTTAGAGGCCTTGGTAACCTGATTTTGCTCGGGCACAGCAACGGTTTTATCACTGCTTATGCGCATAACGATTCGCTGTCAGTGAAAACGGGCGATGAAGTCAAGAAAGGCCAGCGTATTGCAGCGTTGGGGCAAACCGACACGACGTCGCCGCGCCTGCATTTTGAAGTGCGCCGCCGTGGTACGCCAGTGAACCCGCTTTCTTATTTGCCAGAACGCTAGCGTAGACTCGGGCAGGCCTGCGAGCCTTAAGCAACGTTCTGAATGCGTCGCCAGGATTAGCTCCTTGCGGCGCATTTTTTATTCTCTTTCATTTAGACGGCAGCGGCTGTCCCTTGCTAAACTTAGCGACTTTCTTTTTGTTTTGCGGCGCTGTGCCAATAGCTGTGCCTGGTAGTGCTGCACGGCTGGATTTCCTAAGCAATGGTTTAACAATGACATATTTACTTGAAATTGAATCTCTCGATATCGAAGGGCGTGGAGTCGGCCATCACGAAGGCAAAGTTGTTTTTGTGGATCGAGTGCTTCCAGGTGAGACTGCCCTTGTGGAAACCGTGCGAAGTAAAGCCTCTTACGACAAGGCTCGTGTAGTGAGGCTGGTAACCCGTTCTACGCAGCGGCTAGAGCCTCCCTGTCCTAGCTTCGAGCTCTGTGGCGGGTGCGTGATGCAGCACCTGCAGCCAGGCGCTCAGGTGGCCGTAAAACAGCGCGTGCTTGAAGATGCGTTGCATCATATCGGCGGGGTGAAAGCGCAAACGATATTGCCAGCCATGCATGGCCCATACTGGGGCTATAGGTACAGGGCACGTTTTTCTGCGCGCCTGGTAAATAAAAAAGGCGGCATGCTGGTGGGTTTCAGGGAACGCAGCAGCCGCTATGTGGCCGACATGCACGAGTGCCTGATACTGCCGCCTCACGTGTCGGCGCTACTGACTCCATTGCGTGGCCTGATTGAAGGGCTGTCCACGCCCGACCGTATTCCTCAAATTGAAGTCGCCGTGGGCGAGGACTGTACCGCGCTTGTATTGCGGCACTTGAATCCGTTGACATCCGATGACATCGCAGCTCTGCACCGATTTGCCGAAGCGCATTCAGTGATCTGGTGGCTGCAGCCTAAAGGGCCCGAAACCATGCACCCGCTTAATCGCGAGGATGCCGACCGTCTTTATTATGACTTGCCAGAGTATGGCTTGCGCATGCCCTTCAAGCCAGCCGATTTTACCCAGGTGAATCCCGACATTAATCGGGCACTTATTCAGCGTGCCCTGACATTGCTCGCGGTTCAGGCCGGAGAGCGTGTGGCCGATTTGTTCTGCGGACTCGGAAACTTCAGTTTGCCGATTGCCAGAACAGCAGCGACAGTAGTGGGCATAGAAGGTAGCGCGAGCCTGACTGAACGTGCCGGTGAAGCGGCGTTGGCTCATGGCTTGCAAGACAAGGCGAGTTTTGGCACGCTTAACCTGTTTGAAGTTGACGTGAACTGGCTGCGCGAGCTGGGTTACTTTGATCGTATCCTGATTGATCCACCCCGTGATGGCGCATTTGCGGTGGCCAAAGCGTTGGTTGAACTCACACCTGCCGAGCGGCCCAAACGCATTGTGTATGTGTCGTGCAACCCTGCCAGCCTGGCCCGCGATGCTGGCGTACTGGTAAGCCCAGGTGCCTACAGGCTTTCAAGTGCTGGTGTCATTAATATGTTTCCGCATACTGGCCATGTAGAATCAATAGCCGTATTTGATGCATGCGAGGCCTGAGAAGCAATCCTAGCTAGCGCTATGTTCCAATGAAAAAGCGGCTTCAGTCAGCGTGACCTGAAGCCGCTTTTTGGCTGTTACTGTCTATGCGGACTATTAAGGCGTGTCAAGAATGCGTTGTGCTTCTATACGTACGCGTTCGGGGGCGGTGCCACCTATGTGCTTGCGCGCGCTTACCGACCCCTCAAGGGTCAGTACAGCGAAAATATCGTCCTCGATAGACGCGTGGAAGGCCTGTAGTTCAGAAAGGCTTAAATCAGCCAGATCACATCCTTTTTCTTCGCAGCGTCGTACGGCAAGGGCCACGGTTTCGTGTGCATCGCGAAACGGCAAGCCTTTCTTGACCAGGTAGTCGGCAAGATCAGTAGCAGTGGCAAAGCCTTGCAGTGCGGCTTCACGCATGGCATCGGCCTTGACGGTAATTCCTGAAACCATATCGACAAAAATAGTCAGGGTATCGCGGATGGTATCAGCGGCATCAAACAAGCCTTCCTTGTCTTCCTGATTGTCTTTGTTATAGGCCAGTGGCTGACCCTTCATTAAGGTAAGCAGCGCGATAAGGTGGCCGTTGACGCGCCCGGTTTTCCCGCGGGCTAGTTCAGGTACATCGGGATTTTTCTTTTGTGGCATGATCGAGCTGCCAGTGCAAAAACGGTCGGCGATATCGATGAAGCCAATACGTGGGCTTACCCATAGCACCAGCTCTTCGGACAGGCGCGAAATATGCGTCATGATGAGAGCAGAGGCTGCGCAGAATTCGATGGCGAAGTCGCGGTCGGAGACGGCATCCAGCGAATTACGGCACACGTCGTCAAAACCAAGCAGCGTTGCCACCTGTTCGCGATCGATGGGGAAGCTGGTTCCTGCCAGGGCGGCTGCGCCCAGAGGCAAGCGGTTAACACGCTTGCGACAGTCGACCAGGCGCTCGGCGTCGCGTCCGAACATTTCAGCGTAGGCAAGCAGGTGATGCCCGAAAGTGACGGGCTGGGCGACCTGCAGATGAGTAAAGCCGGGCATGATGGTGGCGGCGTGCTCAAGGGCTAAGGTAGCCAGGGCGCGACGCAACTGATTGAGCAGGTCAATAGCCGTATCGATTTCAGCCCGCAGCCACAAGCGGATATCGGTGGCAACCTGATCATTGCGAGAGCGTCCGGTGTGCAGGCGCTTGCCGGCATCACCAATAAGTTCCACCAGGCGCTTTTCGATATTTAGATGTACATCTTCCAAGTCTAATAACCATTCGAACTGCTCGTTCTGAATTTCGACTATGACTTGATCCATGCCACGCCGGATGTCAGCCAGGTCGGCATCAGTGATCACCCCTACAGTAGCGAGCATCGCGGCGTGGGCCAAGGATCCCTGAATGTCATAGAGGGCCAGACGCTTGTCAAAGCTTACCGAGGCGGTGTAGCGCTTTACCAGGTCAGAGACAGGCTCTGAAAAACGGGCCGACCATGCTTGGGATTTATTGGCAAATTGATCTTGACTGGCAGTGTTGGAGTTGTTGGACATAAAGATAATGAATAGAGATTAGTGGCATTGAGCAGCGCACGGCTCAATCTATATTTAAGCTATATTAGACGGTTGTTCTCAACCTAATAGCAAGTGCGACGTCGAAATCACGGCTAAAATGGCAGCGAACGCAGCATTGATAGAAGAAAATGGATAACAATACTTTTTTGGGCGACTGGATCGACACCAACCTGTTCGTACGATATTTGCCCGAGGTCTGGATGCAGATTGTGGCTGGTGTCTTAGTGCTGGCGGTGCTTTATCGCCTGACTAGCTGGCTGGTCTCGTACGGATTCAGCGGCGTGATCCGGCGTACGCTGGTGGCCGGGGGAAACCACACTGGGTGGAACCGCTGAAAAAGCACAAGGTGATCCATTATATAAGTAACGCTGTACCGCTGTTCGTAATTGCGGCCAATTTAGGCTTGTTGCCACTTGGCTCCGAACTGGCTGAGGGCATAGGACGTCTTCTGGCTGTTGTTGCCTTGCTCTATGTGGTGCTTACATTAAGCGCATTGCTGTCCAGCCTTCAGGATATCTATGCGCTGAGTTCGAGAGGCCGTACCCGATCGATCAAGAGCTATGTTGAAGTGGCTCGAGGCTGTGTCTGGGCACTGGCGCTGGTTGTGGCGATTTCACTGATGTTCGACCGATCCCCCTTTCTGATGCTTTCCGGACTGGGGGCGATCTCAGCAGTATTGCTGCTGGTCTTTAAAGACACCTTGCTGTCCATGGTGGCAAGTGCCCAGATTGGTAGTAACGATATGCTGCGTATCGGTGATTGGGTAGAAATGCCGCAGGCCAATGCAGATGGCTTTGTTATTGATATCGCCCTGCATACGGTCAAGATTCAGAACTTTGATAAAACCGTGACTACGGTTCCTACCTATAAGCTGTTTTCTGAAAGCTATAGAAACTGGCGCCATATGTTTGAGTCCGGCGGCAGGCGTATCAAGCGTACCTTGCGTATTGATGCGTCGTCAGTGCGCTTTCTGACAGAGGCTGAAATAGACGGGTTGCGGCGCTTTGCCTTGCTGCACGATTACCTCGATGAAAAACAGAATGAACTGGACGAAAGCAATCGCGAGCTTCGTGACCCGGCCATCGACCCGGTCAATCTGCGCCGCTTGAGCAACATAGGAACCTTCCGGGCTTATGCCATGCGATACCTGCAACAGAAAAAAGGCGTGCATCAAGATATGTTGATGATGGTTCGCATGATGGAACCTGGCTCTGATGGCATACCAATTGAAATCTACTGTTTTAGCGACGACACGGCATGGGTCAATTACGAACAAGTCCAGGGAGACATTTTCGATCACTTTCTATCGATATTGCCAGAAATGGGACTGCGCTTATATCAGGCGCCATCGGGAAGCGATTTACAATCAGCTTTTGGCTACCCGGCTCAGTTGTCTCATGTCCCTGAGTTTGAGAAATTCCCGGCTCAGGATAAAACCGCAGCCAGTACCCAAGCCGATGCAAAACAGGATTTGCGTGCCTGACGTTTTTTGTACGCGCGCCTTGCCATACCTTTTTTCTTACCGTAAAAACAATGAAACAAATTACAGCAATTATCAAACCATTCAAACTGGACGAGGTACGCGAGGTATTAGGCGAACTGGACGTCAATGGTTTAACCGTTACTGAGGTTAAAGGATTTGGGCGTCAAAAAGGCCATACTGAACTCTATCGTGGTGCCGAGTATGTGGTTGATTTTCTACCTAAAATTCGTGTCGACGTGGTGGTGCCTGCCGAACGCTGTGACTGCATCATCGAAGCTATTGTCAACGCTGCTCACACTGGAAAGATCGGTGATGGCAAGATTTTTGTCACTAACGTAGAGCAGGTTATACGGATCCGGACGGGCGAAATTGGCCGTTCGGCCTTGTAATCAGGAGCCATCATGAACGCACGCTATTTCCTGGATTATGAAAAACCGGTTTCAATGATAGGGCAGGGTTCCTGGTATATTGATGCCGCCGATAAAAGGGAAGCCATCTACGCGCTACAGCAGGGCATAGACGCAGGCTTAAGCCACATTGACACAGCAGAAATGTACGGAGATGGCGAGGCTGAACTGATGGTTGGCGAGGCGATAAGGGGGCGGCGTTCCGATGTTTTTCTTGTGTCCAAGGTGCTGCCTTCCAATGCCAGTTACGAGGCAACTCTTGCTGCCTGCAATGCCAGCTTGCAGCGTCTGGGCACTGACTACCTCGATTCCTATCTGCTGCATTGGCGTGGCTCCATTCCCTTGCTTGAAACCATAGATGCCTTGGAACACCTGTGCCAGACCGGAAAGATCAGAACCTGGGGGTAAGCAATTTCGATGTCTCAGACCTTGAGGAAGCCCTGGCCATAGCAGGTCCAGGACGTATCGCCTGTAACCAGGTCTTGTATCATCTTGAAGAACGCAGCATCGAGCACGAGATCATACCGTGGTGCGCTAGAAATGAGATTAAGATAGTGGCGTATAGCCCCTTTGGCCATGATCAGTTTCCCTGGGAGGGGAGTTCAGAAGGCGAAGCCTTAGCCGAAATTGCTTACCATCACGAAGTTAGCATCCGCCAGGTTGCCTTGGCGTATTTGTGCCGTCATGATCATGTACTGGCTATTCCTAAATCAGCCAGGTCCGAGCATACACTGGATAACGCACAGGCGCTGTCGCTGCAGTTAAGTGCTGACGATATTGCGAGCATTAGCGATAGCTTTCCGCTACAAGAGAATCCGGGTTATCTACCCATGATCTAAGCTGCCGAAAGAGCAGTGTCTGCAAGAAAGAAAAAGCAGACTGCTCATCATTTAAATAATGCAACTAACGGAAGTAAACTTTTTAACCCATAAGTACTACCGTTACACCCGGTTTACAACTATGTGGGGCCGGGGCAGATTAGCAGCCGTTCTTACACGAAATGATCCCAAAATGCAGGCGCAAAACACTCCATAACGATCAAGGGCTCGCCACCACGTAGAAAACGGGATGCACGAACCAAATACTCACCTTCAGGGACGGAAGCAATATCGAATGCGGTATGGCAAAGTCGGGTTAAATGGCTACTTTTGCTGGCATCTACATGGAAAAAATTAGAACGGGTTACACGAGAGTCTGAATATAGCAAATCAGCAAGTGGGCGGCTGGATAGCCCCCGAATTCGGGCCCATTCGCCCTGCGACGCAGGTAGAGGGCACAGGCTGCGTGCTGCGACAGCAGGAATATCATTCAGACTCATGACAATTTCCCGAACCCAGAGCCGGCATGGAGACGAGGGTGAGCCAACCATCCAGCTTTCGCTGGAATCAGATGCCGCTTCATATTCGTCAAGAACTTCCAGGTGCAGTTCACCTAAAGTGCGTAGACCATCGGTCAGCGCATTAGGCCGGACTAACCAGTGCTTTTGAGCATCAGTCAGACCATTGAGAAAGTCAGTAGACCAAGAGGAGTCAGTTGGGGGAATTAATTCCATAGTGTGTTGCGCAATGAAGCCGTAAAATGGCGGTTATGGATACTATACGAATTTCTAAATTAATGTCGGAACGCGGCATGTGTTCACGCCGGGAAGCGGATGCTTTTATCGAGCGTGGCTGGGTACGGGTAAACGGCAAAGTTGCCGAGCTAGGGCAAAAAGCAACGTCCGATGCAAAAATTGTACTGGATAAAGTAGCACAAAAGAGACAAACCGAACGAGCAACCATTATTCTTCATAAGCCTATAGGCTATGTGTCAGGACAGGCTGAGAAAGGCTACCGCAACGCCGCTTCTTTAATTCAGGCCTCTACTCAATACCGTGGTGGCCTATCGGGACAACCGCGCTTTAATCCTGCACATTTGCGTGGTTTGGCACCTGCAGGTCGATTGGATATTGATTCGCAAGGGTTATTGGTACTGACGCAAGATGGCCGAATTGCCCGCCAGCTTATAGGCGAAGATTCGGATCTTGATAAAGAATATCTGGTGCGCGTCAGTGGCAATCTTGAAGAGCGCGGTCTGGCTTTATTGCGCCACGGTTTAAGCCTGGACGGCAAACCCTTGTTACCCGCCGAGGTTCGCTGGCAAAATACCGACCAGCTGCATATTGTGCTGCGCGAAGGTAAAAAGCGTCAGATTCGCCGCATGTGCGAAGCGGTTGGCGTTAAGGTTATTGGTTTAAAGCGAGTACGCATGGGCAATGTAGTGCTCGGTGATCTTCCTCAAGGAAAATGGCGCTACCTTAAGCCCGGTGAGCACTTCTAAGGCTCATGGCAATACACGTGAAAAATTCCTGATATCGATGAACTGGGCGCAAAGGGCTGGACACTCATCCAGCCTTTTGCGCCCAGTTCAGAACCGATTTACTGTTTATGTGGTTAGCCTTGGTGTTCTTTTAACCTGAACGTGGCCTTGTCATCTTGTGCAAGGGTGGTTTTTAGCCAGGGTAGGGTGGTTTTTAACTCGGTAGCAAGGGTCCACGGTGGATTAATAATAAACATGGAGCTTCCATGTAGCCCGAAACCATCACTGGATGGCTCCTTGACTTGCAAACTGGCCTGCAGCCACGAAACCTGAAGTTTTTCGAGTTGGCGTTGCAGGTTTTTTACTTCCTGACGCTGTACCAAGGGGTACCAAAGAATGAAGCAGCATTGCGCAAAGCGTTTTAATGCGGCCTCTATGCTGTCTATGGCCTTTTTATAGTCGCTTTTAGCTTCATAAGAGGGGTCCATCATCACAATGCCGCGTCTGGAAACTGGTGGCAGAAAACGTGAAGTCCCATGGAAGCCATCGTCGTTATGGGTTTTTACCCGTCTGTTAGGCCGAGCGAAGAGCTGGGAAATGTTCTGGTTTAACGCAGGGAATTCAGTGGGGTGCAGTTCGAAGCCATGAAAGCTGTCTTGAGCGCGCATAGAAGTTAACGCTAACCAGGGTGAGCCAGGATAATAATGGGCATTGCCATCGGGATTGAGCTCAGCCACGGCTTCCAGGTATCGAGCAATCATCGGCGGTGGCCGTTCGGCTTCAATTACCAGGTCTAAGCCTTGTTCGCACTCGCCTTTGGTTTGTGCCCACTCACCATCAAGGTCATAGAGACCGGCGCCCGCATGGGTATCAATGACGGTATAGGGTGCTTCTTTACGGCCATAATAATCAAGTATGTGCAGGTAAATAGCGTGTTTTAAAACGTCGGCGTGATTGCCGGCATGGAAAGCGTGTCTATAACTGAACAAAATATATTCCTCTGCACAGACTACTGTGCGAAATCAGGAGGGACCGCATGAATGGCGTCGGTAATTACACTGTGGCACCCCCATTGGAGTAATTCCCGGATGCGGTCGGGCTCGTTTGCCGTCCAGACGCACACGGCATAACCCTCGGCAGTGATAGCGCGCACTGTGTCAGCGCTGGCATATTTGTTATTTAAATTTATGCTGCTACAGTTAAGGTCTGCTGCGACAGTAAGCCAGTCGGTTGGCAGTTCGTTGTCAATGAGCCAGGCGCGTGGCATCTCGGGGGCCGCCAGGCGTGCAGCTTTCAGGGCAATGGTTGAAAATGACGAGAGCAGCGGGGGCAATGTAGCCTCTTGCCAAAGTTTCGCGGCGAGCCTGGCTATGTGTGCACCGGTTTCGGCTTCGCGCCCTGTGGTGGGCTTAATTTCGATATTGCTGTGGATGTTGTTTGAAATGGTGAATCGCGCCACGCCATTTAAGGTTAAAATGGGTTCTGCAATAAATGCGGGGCTGTGCCAGCTTCCGAAATCCAGTTCCATCAATTCAGCCAAGGTGTGTTCACCGGCCAGGCCTGTGCCTGTCGACGTCCGGTCCAGCGTATCGTCGTGCAGTAAAATGGCCACGCCATCCTTACTTAATTTCACGTCGTATTCGAACATTGTATAGCCGCACTTTGCGCCTTCGCGCATAGCAGCCAAGGTGTTTTCGGGCGCGTGTTTTCCGGCACCGCGATGGGCAATTAATGCCGGGTACTTCCAGGAAGATATGACTGGGTTCATGAGACAGTATTGTAAAAAATGAAAGACGAGTAAAACTCCAGTAGAATTAGCCATATTTTACTCATCCAGAGAGGCAGTGCGGGCACCGCATACTGAAGTGTAGTGTTACACTGCCTGAAATTTTAGGCCTTAATCGGGTTTGTTGCAGAGGGTGGCGTGCTAACGCCGTTTTTTGTTTAAGAGCGAGCCGTTAAGCCATCGAAGCACGCGAGAGTAGGTGTTTAATGTTCAATTTTATCCGTTCGCATCAACGCTTTATGCAGGTGGTGCTACTTATTTTGATTTTGCCGTCATTTGTATTGATTGGCGTAAGTAGCTACACCAACTTCACTGCCAACGACAATGAGCTCGTTAAAATCGGTGACACGGCGTTAACCGAACAAGAGTTTGACCGGGCTCGTCGTAATCAGCTCGATAATCTGCAACGCCAATATGAAGGTGCCTTTGACCCATCCGTTGTCAATACGCCTGAAGCCCGCCGTGCCTTGATCGATTCGCTAATCGATCGTCGCGTGTTGATTCAGGTCGCCACCGGCGAAGGCTTTAGTGTTTCCGATGCAGCCCTTCGTAACCAGATTGCTTCCATGCCTGAACTGCAAGTCGACGGTGTGTTTTCCCCCGAACGCTACAATCAAATATTGCTGTCATCAGGTATTAGCGTCAAAGATTTTGAGCAGTCTCAACGTGCCGAACTTTCAGTATCCCGTGTTTTAGGGCCTGTAAGCGATACCGTTCAGTTACCCAAACAGGTTCTGGCTGCGCTTGAAGATGCGTTAACCACTACCCGTACCGTGCAGCTGCTTAATTTCAATACGCTTAAGTATGCGGACGACGCCAATATAAGCACTGAAGATATACAAGCTTGGTACGAGGGACATCACGACGATCTTCGCTTGCCGCAGTACGTAGATGTCGACTACATTTTGCTTGATGAAGCTGCTGCCGTTGCCAGTGTGCCGGCGGTTGACGAAGCGCAGCTCCAGCAGTATTACGAGCAAAATCGTACGCGCTTTGTTTCTCCTGCTCGTGTGCAGCTTAGTCATATATTATTCGCCACAAAGGCGGGTGACTCAGACGAAGAGCGTGATGCGATCCGTGTTAAAGCGCGTGAGACTCAAAGGCAGGTCAAGGCTGATCCCCAAGAGTTCGCTGCAATCGCCCAGGCTGAGTCCGATGACAAGGGCAGTTCGCGCGACGGCGGAAGCCTAGGCTGGGTCACTAAAGGCTCCTGGCCCGCAGTGCTTGAAGACGGTATTTTTGCACTTGCTAAAGGTGATGTGTCTGACGTCATCGAAGGCCCCGACGGTTTTCATATTTTTAAGGCCGACGACTATGTCGCTGAAAGTGGGCCTTCATTTGCTGAAATCAAAGACGAGGTTGAAGCCGAGGTCCGACAACAGTTGGCTGCTGATCGCTTTGCAGAAATGGCCACCCAATTGACCAATCTGGTTTATGAAAACTCTGACTCCTTGAATGCGGCAGCGGATGCATTGGGGCTGACGATTCGTCATGCCAAAGGTGTGTCCCGCGAAGGCGTATTAGCTGCCGACGATGTAGGAGAGGGCGCAGCGGCTACCTCCGAAGACGCCCAGGATCTCAGCGAGGCGAGTGTCCGACGGGCACTGTTCAGTTCCCAGTCTATTGCCCAGCGTCAGAATGCAGGCGTAATTGAACTCGCTTCCGACAAGCTGATTGCCTTGCGCGCCTCCGAGGTTCACGAGTCCCAGTTGCCCGAACTCGATAAAGTCAAAGGTAGAATCGTTGCTGTGCTGACGCAAGAGGCGGCGGCCAGGAAAGCAGTGGAAGAGGGAGAAGCTACCTTAGCCGAACTACAGAAAAATCCAGAGAGCGAGGCTGACTTCACTGAGATTCAGTCAGTTAATCGTCTGGATAATGCAGGTCTGGATAAGAACGCAGTTGATGCGATTATGGCTCTGTCGCTAGAAACTCTTCCCGCCTATGTAGGCATCAAGAACGAAACAGGCTACACGATTGCGAAAGTCGTAGGCGAAGAGCATGGGCAGGTAGATCCGGCACTAATGGGTTTCATTTCGCAGCAGCTACAGCAACTGTGGGCAGACGCAGAAGAACAAGCTACGCTTAAAGCACTGCGAGACTCCCTCAGCGTTAATGAGCTTCCAGCTCTGCAGCGGGTAATAGAAACCGGCGACGACACTGAAATCTAAGCACAACGTGTTCTCTTCTCAACCCCACTGGACTGAATTGGTGCAGTGGGGTTTTTTGGATGATCATCATGATTCGTAAAATAATCACGTTTTTCTTGAGCCTGCTGATGTTTCTTAGCGTGGGCGCGTATGCCGAGCCCAGTGGCTATATCGCCCGTAAACTTGATTACCCTGTACCGGGTGGGGTCGCTGTGGTGCCCCTGCCAGGGACGGACTCGCTGATGGATCCTACTGCGACCTACCTTGGCAACCCCGTCCTTGTAGTGAAAGACAGTAATGAGCAATGGATTGCAATTGTAGGAATAGATTTAAAAGCTAAGCCAGGTGAGCATGTTGTCACCAGTCATGGGGGCAGAAGCTGGCATTCACCGTTCGAGCAAAGAAATACAAAGAGCAGCACATCAGCTTAAAAAACCAACAGTACGTCACGCCCAGTGCGGCACAGCAAGCGCGCTATAAGCGAGAGTATGACGAGCAAATTGCTGCTTATCAGAACTTTGCTCCCGGTGTGCCGGGCAATGTTTTGTTTGAGGCCCCTGTCAAAGGGCGTTTCTCCAGTCCCTTTGGTTTGAAGCGTTTTTTTAACGGTGAAGAGAGAAATGCGCATTCCGGTCTGGATATTGCCGCTTCGGCCGGAACACCTATTGCCGCGCCCGCCAATGGTGTTGTCACAATCGTGGCCGATTACTTTTTTAACGGCAAGACCGTATTCATAGATCACGGTCAAGGTTTAGTTACGATGTATTGTCACTTGTCCAGCAGCAGCGTGGCTGTGGGAGACACAGTGAAGCGCGGAGATATCATTGCCAAGGTAGGTGCCACTGGCCGTGCCACAGGGCCCCATCTGCATTGGAACGTCAGCCTGAATAATACGCGAGTCGATCCGGCCATCTTTATCGGCGCATTCCAGCCATAAGCCTTATTGTAGACATGATATGACAGCCGGTTTTGTTCGGGGTTTGCGAGACAGCCTTTCGATTGCCATAGGTTATGTTCCAGTAGCCATCTCGTTTGGTCTGGCAGCTATTCACGCTGATATAGCGCCTTTTATGGCTGTCTTGTTTTCGCTGATGATCTATGCGGGTGCCAGCCAGTTTATTCTGGTTGCACTTATCGCCCAGCAGACCTGGTTTCTGAGCGTGGTCGCCATAATCTGCCTAATGAATCTCAGACATCTTTTTTATGGCCCGGCTTTGCTTAAAGCGGCGGTACCAGTCAATCGCCGCTATCCCTTGGTATTTTGGGCTGCGGGTCTGACAGACGAGGTTTTCGCGGCCGCGATTGGACGTTTTTCCCAACAGCCTGATCACGAGAAGGAGGGTTGGTATCTGGGTCTGCAGCTGGGCGCTTATCTTTCTTGGGTTGGTGGTACCGCCATCGGAGCCTATTTTGGAGCAGACTGGCTAGGTCGCTCGGCGGTGCTGGATCAAAGTTTGGGCTTTGTGTTGCCCGCACTGTTTTTTGCCTTATTACTGGAAATAGCGCCCGCTGTACCCAGAGTGGTGCTAGTTACTTCTATGGCTGCAGCTGCAATTGCTTTGGCTTGGCTACCGGCTTACGTTGCCATTATTGTCGGCATGCTGGCTGGTGGCGTTGCTTCTGTTGCGTTGACAAAAAAATGAGTACATACCAATTAGCTGCTATTGCCGCGATAGCGGGTGCAGGCACCTTTTAATACGATTTCTTCCCTTGTTGTTAAAGCAAGAGAAAGGGAAGAAATCCACGCCCTATAATCGCGCATTACACCGGGGTTTGGCTGCAATCGGACCCGCCGCTATTGTTGCGCTGCTGGTGGTATCGCTTGCCGGAGAAACCCGGAGTGAGCGTTTATTTGAAACGGTGGTGCCCATCGTGGGGGGCTGGGCGGCGTGATGCTGGGGCGCAAGCTAAGCAAAGGCAGTATTGCCGTGGCCACATTAGCGGGTGTGTTGGCCTACGCCGTGGTTACCGCCCTTATAGTGCCGTGACTTAATTCGTACCTTTGATACGTACGATTTTTTGCACCTGAGGAACATGCCTTAGCGCTCGTATGACCCGAGCCAGATGGGTCCGGCTATCTACCTGTACCGTAAGGTGGAGCAAGCCTGTAGCGGAGCCCTCGTCGGGCATGCTGAGGTGGAGTATGTTCGAGTCGGCATCGTTAATGGCAGCTGCCAGGCGGCCAAGTACGCCTCGCTCGTTGAGCACTGTTACGTCAAGACGTGTAGACAGGTGCCGTGCCGTATTGCTGTCCCAGACAACCGGGATCCAGCGTTCCGGCTCTTTAACCTGCTGACGTTGAGCTACGGCGCACTCAGACATGTGGACGACCAGGCCATGACCAAGGCGTATCCCGCCAATAATGGCATCGCCCGGAAGTGGACCGCAGCAAGGAGCCAGCTGTACAGCCTGACCTTCGTTGCCATGAATAACAATAGGCGCAGATCCGTTGGACGTGAATTCGTCAACTTGAGCGGCTGTGGTGGCCAGCATCGAATATTCTGGGGCGAAACGCCTGGCTACAACGGCTGCCAGGCGCTTGCCCAGGCCAATATCGGCAAGAATTTCGTCGCGCGAAGCGGCACCGGAGCTTTTGGCCAGTTTTTCCCAGGCAGGATCGGTTTCGTCAGGGAAGGCAATATTAAGCGGCTCGAAAGCCTGCTTTAACAGGCGGCGGCCAAAGGCGACAGACTCTTCGTATTTAACGGTACGCAGATAGTGGCGAATTTCAGACCTCGCCCGTCCGGTACGTACATAATTAAGCCATTGAGCGCTAGGACGTGCAGCAGGGAGGTTACGATTTCAACCGAATCGCCGCTTTTAAGTTCTGTACGCAAAGCAGCAAATTCACCGTTGATTTTTGCCGCCACAGCATGGTTGCCGATATCGGTATGAATAGTGTAGGCAAAGTCTACCGGAGTGGCACCGCGTGGCAGGGAAATGATTTTCCCGCGTGGGGTGTAAACGTAAACAGCGTCAGGGAACAGATCCACCTTGACGTGATCCAGAAACTCGCTGGAGTCGCCGGTTTGGCTCTGGATGTCGAGCAGGGACTGCAACCAATGGTGTGTGCGCTTTTGTAGTTCGTTGAGCGAGACACTTTCGTCTTTGTATAGCCAGTGCGACGCTACTCCTTCTTCGGCAACATGATCCATTTCGTGTGTGCGAAACTGAAACTCGACCGGGGTGCCATACGGCCCGATGAGTGTCGTATGCAGCGACTGATAGCCATTGATCTTGGGGATGGCTATGTAATCTTTAAACTTGCCTGGAACAGGGCGATAAAGCTGATGTAATGTACCTAATGCCAAATAGCATTCAGGCAAGGTATGGACGATGACCCTGAAGCCATAGATATCAAGCACATCTGAAAACGACTTTTTTGCTCCTGCATTTTACAAAAAATGCTGTAGAGCGATTTCTCTCGGCCACTGACCTCAGCTTCGATGCCGGCTGCAGGTAATGAAATCTTGACCGCGTCGGTAATTTTGCTGAGCACTTCCCGGCGATTACCCCTGGCGGCCATCAGTGCCTTATAGAGTACGCGATACCGGTTAGGGTGTATGGCTTTGAAGCACCGGTCTTGCAATTCGCGAAACAAGGCGTTCAGTCCCAGGCGGTGTGCAATGGGAGCGTAGATATCCAGGGTTTCCTGGGCAACCCGGCGGCGTTTTTCGGGGCTGACAGCCTCGAGGGTACGCATATTGTGCAAACGGTCGGCCAGCTTGATAAGAATGACGCGCACGTCGCGCGACATTGCCAGCAGCATCTTCCTGAAGCTTTCGGCTTGTTGCTGGCTTTTGGTCTGGAATTCAAGGCGTTCTAGTTTAGAGACACCATCCACAATGTCGGCAACATCGGTGCCGAATTTCTCGGCCAGTTCTTGCTTGGAGACATCCTGGTCTTCGATCACATCGTGGAGCAGTGCGGCTACCAGCGAGTCGGCATCGAGTTTCCAGCCGGCACAGATCTCAGTGACAGCAATAGGGTGGGTAATATAGGGTTCGCCGCTAGAACGAAATTGACCTAGATGAGCATTGTCGGCCAGACGGTAGGCTTCTCGGACGCGCTCAATATCTTTAGTGTCGAGATAGCTGCTGATTATTTTCGTTAGCGGCGCCAGGGACGCGATTGTGGCTTTAGCGGGTTCAAGCGCGGGAGCATTTGCTGCCTTGTTGCGGCGGCCTAGCCTAGATCCTTTTTTCAGGACGGCGAGTAAACCGGAGGATGCCCCCTTAACCCAGAGAAAGCCATAAATAACGCCCTTTATTGCTTAATTAGGTAGGTACTTTACGCAACATTTCCAGGCCGGTATCACCGCTAGCAATTTCACGCAAAGCGGTAACAGTAGGCTTGTTACGGCTTTCCAGACGTGGTTCGTGGCCTTGGGCCAGTTCGCGCGCGCGGTAGGCAGCAGCCAGGGTAAGATTAAAACGGTTCGGGATTTGTGCTAAGCAATCTTCGACAGTGATACGTGCCATATATAAGACCTGTGTGATGTAAAAGGACGGGTTATTCCAGACCAGCTGCAACGGATGCGCTGATGCCGAGTTGAGAGAATAAATCGGTATGGCGTATAGCTTGTTCACGAATGCCCAGGCGACTGGACTGAACAACCGATGCTAATTCGGCGAGTGCGGTGTTAAAATCTTTGTTAATAATAACATATTGACATTCTGATACATGAGACATCTCGCCTCCGGCCGCAAGTAAGCGACGGGCAATCACCTGGTGATCGTCCTGCCCCCGGCTTTTTAGTCGGCTTTCCAAGGCTTCAATTGACGGCGGCAAGATAAAAATGCCTATAGCCTTAGGAAAAAACCCGCGCACTTTCCGTGCGCCTTGCCAGTCGATTTCAAGCAGCACATCTCTACCTTCGTTTAACGCTGCCCGAATAGGTGGTGCTGGCGTACCGTAGAAATTGCCGTGCACCTCTGCCCACTCCAATAAATTATTTTCGTCACGCAGCTGCTTGAACTCGTCCACAGAGACAAAATGGTAGTGTTTATTGGCGGTTTCACCAGGCCGGGGCGAGCGCGTCGTGCATGAGATCGACAATAGAATGTCGTCGTCTTTCTCAAGTAGTGCATTCACGAGGCTGGATTTTCCAGCGCCGCTGGGTGCAACCACCATAAAAATATTACCGGGATATGACGTAGTCATGATTTTATTATTAAAAGTGGGTGGCTTGAGAGCATAGCAAGAAGCCGTACTCGCCCACAAGGGGAGCAAGCTGGCATAACGATTTAATTAAGCAGTTTCTTCAAGCCGTCGGCGCCCAGGAATTCGTGCAGCACGGCATCTTTAGTGCCAGCATCATGACACAGAAAGACCACCGTATCGTCGGGGCTGACATTGAAGAGGGCATCGCCTACGATAGCTGCGGCATCATCGGGGTGCGCTACAGCCATGACGTGTATGTCTCCGGCGTGCTCAAAGCGCTCTTCGGGAACAATATCGGCCACCGCATCGACATCGGGCGCACTGATGACGACATAAGCACGTACCGTGTGTTCTTCGATGTTGATGTCAAGAACAGCACCGTTTTCTACGATTTCAATAAGCTGGCTTCGCGTAGTCATAGCAGATTTGAGTTGGGTTGTTTAAGACGAGAAAGATCTAGGGTTACCGTAAGGGGGTATGGTCCGAAGGCTGCTCGTTGGAGCGGGGAGCCTTATCGATGTCGCATGCCAGTACCGATGGAAGAAGAGCGCTGGAAACAAGAGCGTGATCAATACGCAGGCCAGCGTTTCGGCGAAAGGCCATCCGGCGATAATCCCACCACGTATATGATTTTTCGGGCTGTTCAAACAGTCTGAACGAATCATGCAAGCCTAGATTGATGAGCTTGCTAAGCGCTGCGCGTTCAGGCTCCGAGACATGAACTTCTCCTTCCCAGCGCTTCGGGTCGTGTACGTCTTCATCGGCTGGTGCAATATTATAGTCTCCCAAAATGACCAGTTGGGGGTAAGTTTCCAGTTCGAGTTTTAACCAATCGTGTAAAGCCATAAACCATTCAAGTTTATAGACGTATTTGTCACTATCTAAAGCCTGTCCATTGGGGCAGTAGGCATTGATGACACGCACTGGCCCTGCATCAGTTTGATAAGTGGCGGCAATGATGCGCTGCTGATGGTCATCGTAATTAGGCAGATTTCGCTGTACGTGGCTGGCATCAAGCTTACTGATCAGAGCAACGCCATTATACGTTGCCTGTCCCGCCCATTCTGCTTTCCATCCGGCCTCTGCGAAAGCATCGAGAGGAAATTTGTCGTGAGCCAGCTTGAGCTCCTGTAAGCACAATACATCGACAGGATTCGCTTCTAACCAGTCCAAAACTTGCGGGAGGCGAACACGTAGAGAATTTACATTCCAGGTGGTTAATTTCACAGCCAATACTCAACATCAGAATTTAGTCGGAGTTCGTTAGCAACAGTGGGGCATATAAGCGTTATGCCGCATTAGCGAACCGAATTTAGCTCTCTATCATAACTCACCCTATGCAGTGTTAAGAGCGCGTGTGGATAGCGATTGCCCGGAGTTCCCTACTGCTTACTATGCATGGGGATTCTGGATTTTGAGGCTAAGTTATTGTCACTATTGACTTTTTTGTTTTATGCGTGTATGGTGGTTCTGGTGTGGGGCGCGTGGGGTGCCCCTTAGTCGATGCCAGCAGGAGAATGTTGACATGGCCACTAAACGACCAACTCGTCGTAGACAGGTCCTTGATATTGAACCATTAAACTGGGTCGCCCCCGAAACTCGCGAAGCGAAGTCGGAAGAGCGCCCTGAAGCAGAAGATCAGCAAGATCGTAAAAAGGAAACTGCTAAAAGCTAAGGTCAGGACACTCGATTACTCAACGCGCAGCCATTTGGCTGCGCGTTTTGTTTTGGACGATGCATATCGCTACTTCCAGGCCTGCTATTATCGCATTATGGTCAATCCACAGGCGTAAAGGAGCATCGTTATGGAACAGGTTGTAGTGGTGGAGGCATGCAGAACTGCAATAGGAACGTTTGGAGGGTCGCTAAAAGACGTCCCGCCTGCTGACCTGGGTGCAACGGTAATCAGAGGCGTACTGGATCGCTCGGGGCTTGAGGCTAATCAGGTTGGACATGTGGTAATGGGGCAAGTGATTCATACCGAAGCCCGGGATATGTATCTGTCACGGGTAGCGGCGGTGCAGGCTGGCATTCCCTTTGCAACACCGGCGTTTAATGTCAATCGACTGTGCGGCTCAGGGCTGCAGGCGATTGTTTCTTCCGCACAGGCCATCATGGTGGGAGACACTACCATTGCGATTGCTGCCGGGGCAGAGTCCATGAGCCGTGCCCCCTATATAAGTAGTAGTCATCGCTGGGGAGCCAGAATGGGCGATAGTGTGCTGGTTGATATGATGACCGGTGCCTTGGCAGACCCCTTCGATAAAATCCATATGGGCGTTACTGCTGAAAATGTCGCCAGGAAGTTTTCCATTAGTCGCGAAGCACAGGATGCACTCGCCCTGGAGTCACAGCTACGAGCTGAGAATGCAATAAAGAACGGGCTGTTTGCGGGCCAAATTGTGCCTGTATTGCGTAAGACGCGTAAGGGCGAAGATGTATTTAATGTGGACGAGCACGTGCGTTTTGGTGCCACGGCTGAGTCTTTGAAGTCGTTATCACCCATATTCATAAAAGAGAATGGTACAGTTACGGCCGGAAATGCCTCGGGCTTGAATGACGCGGCAGCAGCCGTGTTGCTGATGTCCGCCACTGAGGCTGAAAAGCGTGGCTTCACGCCTATGGCCAGATTGGTGGCTTATGCTCATGCCGGGGTTGACCCAAAGTACATGGGTATAGGACCGGTTCCGGCAGTAAGGGCAGCGCTTATCAGGGCTCAGCTAGATCTTAATGATATTGATGTTATCGAAGCCAACGAAGCCTTTGCTGCTCAGGCTTGTGCGGTTAATCAAGAATTGGGTCTGGACCCCGGCAAAGTGAACGTTAACGGAAGTGGTATCAGTCTGGGCCATCCTATTGGTGCGACAGGATGCGTCATTACTGTTAAGGCCTTGCACGAACTCAAGCGTATAGGTGGACGACATGCGTTGGTAACCATGTGTATTGGCGGTGGCCAGGGTATTGCTGCTATTTTCGAGCGTGTTGCGTAAATACGCATTGCTTGAGTTTTTCTATTTTTGCATGCAGTTGCTGAGAGCAAAGTCAGCTCGGCAGCTGCGCTATTTTTTGTACCTTATGTATCCAGATGACGATGAAGATGCCTTATATGAGGCTGATGATGTGACGCTTTCCGAGCAAGATGGAATACGCTATTTGCATTTTGGTACGCCCTGGATTCAAGGGGCAATGCGTCTTTCCAAGCCACATGACCTTGTGCTGACCTACACTCAGCAAATGATGAGCTGGCTATTGTTTCATGAAGCACATGAATCTGATCACATAGCCTTTCTAGGGCTGGGCTCTGCCTCTTTGCTCAGATTCTGCATGCGTAATACACCCAGCCAGTTAACATCGGTGGAAATCAACTCGCAGGTTATAGCGATGTGCAGGGCATTTTTCCGGCTTCCGGAAAATGAAAGGTCCTGTGTGGAGCAGGCTGATGCGCAAGAGTGGGTGCAAAACCCGCAAAACTACGATCAGTTCCAGATAATGATGATTGATCTCTACGACGCCCGGGCGCAGGGGCCTGTCTGTTCCTCGCTTGAGTTTTACCAGGGCTGTTACCGCACTCTGGGGGACCACGGGATTGCCAGCATCAACTTATTTGGTTCTCACCCAAGCTTCGAGCGTAATCTGACGAATATTCGCGAAATTTTTAAAGGCCAGGTATTGGTATTGCCCGAGATAGAAGAGGGAAATACGGTGGTGCTTGCCTTTAAAGGCCGCGGCCTGGAAACCACCACTCAGCAGTTATTGGATAGGGCGGATTCCGTGCAGCGCGATTTCAAGCTCCCCGCCCGTCGCTGGGTAAAAACGCTATTATCTACACGATCTGGTCCTACTGCGATTACAATCGCCCGGTAGTAACAGGGATATCCCTTGGCGAATCCCTTCAAGCGAATAGTTAGACTAACAACTCGATGCAATGATGATTGCACTCAAATATTCCCAGGAGCTTCGAATGAAGTTAACGAATACTACTAAGCTGTTGGCGGGGCTGCTTACTTCGGTCAGTTTGCTGGCTTCTACACTTGTAGGCGCCCAGACGGTGTCAGTCTCGTCCATTGTCGAACATCCGGCACTAGACTCCATACGGGACGGCGTTAAAAAATCGCTTGAAGATGCGGGTTATACCGATACCCAGGATTTCAAGTGGCAATTTCAGACAGCCCAGGGAAACACAGCCATTGCCACACAGATAGCGCGCAAGTTTGTAGGCGATAAATCCGACGTTATCGTAGCCATATCTACACCTTCGGCGCAGGCTGTGGTTGCTTCAACCAAGTCCATTCCGGTGGTTTACTCGGCAGTAACCGATCCAGTTGCTGCGCAGTTAGTCAGCAGCTTTGAAGCGAGCGGAACCAATGTCACTGGCGTATCTGATGCGCTTGCCCTCGAAAAGCAGGTAGAGCTCATCAGGCAAATTGTGCCTGCCGCCAAAAATGTAGGCATGGTATATAACCCGGGTGAAGCAAACTCGGCGGTGGTGGTGGAACGTATGCGCGAGTTGCTTTCTGCCCAGGACATGAACCTGATTGAAGCGACCGCGGCCCGCACGGTAGACGTAGGTGCAGCGGCCCGTAGCCTAGTGGGTAAAGTCGATGTCATCTACACCAACACCGACAACAACGTAGTGTCCGCATACGAGTCGCTGGTTAAAGTAGGCAATGACGCCAAGATTCCCTTAATTGCCTCTGACACCGACAGCGTTAGCCGCGGGGCCATTGCAGCATTGGGCGTCAACTATTTCGATCTGGGGCTGCAAACGGGTAACATCGTGGTGCGTATCCTGAAAGGAGAGAAGCCTGGTGATATTGCCTCTGAAACCAGCGATAAGCTCGAGTTATACGTGAATCCCGGCGCCGCCGAGAAGCAGGGGGTCAAACTTGACGATGCCTTTATAGAAACGGCAGCTAAAGTTATTCAATAACGCTCAAAAGGCGAATTTCGCGGTGCTGTAATGGCACCGCTCGTGGTTTTCTTATCCCGACCCTGTATGTCTGAATATTCACTTTATGGCGCACTAGAGCTAGGTTTGATATTTGCTCTGGTAGCGCTCGGCGTATTGATTTCTTTTAGAATACTGCGCTTTCCCGATTTAACTGTTGATGGCAGCTTCCCTCTGGGCGGTGCCTGTGCGGCTGTTCTGATTAGCAATGGTACTGATCCGTTTCTGGCTACGATAGTCGCAACGGGCGCCGGGGCCATAGCCGGTATGATAACGGGCTGGCTGAATGTAAAGCTGAAAATCATGGATTTGCTTGCGAGCATTTTGATGATGATCGCCTTATATTCCATCAACTTGCGGATCATGGGCAAACCGAACGTTCCGTTAATCTCCGAACCCACAGTATTCTCGATATTGCAGCCGGACGGCCTGGAAGACTACAAATTCAAGGTTATAGTCATGCTGGTAGTGGTTGTGGTGGCAAAACTGCTGCTTGACTGGTTTTTCTCAACCGAAAAAGGCCTCGCTATGCGCGCAACGGGTTCGAATCCGCGCATGGCTCGCTCGCAAGGGGTGGCTACAGGTGCAATGACCTTGCTGGGCATGGGTATTTCGAACGCATTGGTGGCACTGGGTGGTGCTCTGTATGCGCAATCCAACGGCAACGCAGATATCTCTATGGGCATTGGAACCATCGTAATAGGCCTGGCCGCTGTGATTGTAGGCGAGAGCATATTGCCCTCGCGTCGTTTGATCTATGCAACCTTGGCTGTAATTATTGGTGCGATTCTCTACCGTTTTTTCATTGCCCTGGCATTGAATGCCGATTTCATCGGTTTAGGGGCTCAAGACCTGAATCTGGTCACGGCGTTACTGGTTACGTTCGCGCTGGTCATTCCATTAATTAAGCGTAGGCTACGGCCCAAAAAATCAAGAACTGATTATGTTGAATGCACAAAACCTTCATCTTACATTCAACCCTGGCACGCCGATCGAGACACGGGCATTGCGCGGCATGTCTCTGTCGATTCCCAAAGGGCAGTTTGTAACTGTCATTGGGTCTAACGGCGCGGGAAAATCCACCTTTTTGAATGCCGTCTCTGGCGATCAGGAGGTCGACGAAGGGGCCATTGTTATTGATGGCAACGATGTCACCAGGCAATCCGTCTGGAAACGAGCCGATTTGGTTGCGCGCGTATTTCAGGACCCAATGGCTGGTACGTGTGAAGATCTGACTATTGAAGAAAATCTGGCTTTGGCCTCAAATCGGGGTCAGCGCCGGGGCTTGCGACGGGCGGTACAAACGGCAATGCGCGACGAGTTTAAGTCCAGGCTGGAGACACTGGGCTTAGGCCTGGAAAACCGCCTTACCGACCGCATTGGCTTACTTTCTGGCGGACAAAGACAGGCAGTCAGCCTGCTGATGGCGGCAATGCGGCCTTCACGCATCCTGTTGTTAGATGAACACACCGCTGCGCTGGATCCACGAACGGCTGATTTTGTGTTGAAATTGACGGCTAGAGTCGTGGCTGAAGGTCACTTAACCACTATGATGGTGACCCACAGTATGCGCCAGGCCCTTGATGTTGGCGAGCGTACAGTAATGCTGCATCAGGGTCAGGTCGTACTGGATGTTAGCGGCGACGAGCGTAAAGGCATGGAAGTCACTGACTTATTACACATGTTCGAGAAAGTTCGGGGAGAGCAAATCGATGACGATGCGCTATTGCTTAGTTGATTCCCATTTGATTACCCGCTTCTTGAAGATTCGCTGTTGTCGTTTTATTAATCGTTATTAGCTTCTATTAATTTTATTTAATTAATTTAAAGCTGCGCCTTGTGACTGTGCGGTACGGTATGGTGCAGTATTAAAATTACAGTCTTTGCTGAATATTGAAATCCCAGGAGTTTTTCATGCCTATTTCCCGCCCCAAGGCGTGGCACCCGCTACGAGTTGTACTGTTATCTAGTGTGGTCTTACTCGTGGCATGCAGCGATAAGCCCGATGAGCAGCAAGCCCAAGCACCAGGCTTCCCTGTGAGTGTAGTAACCGTACAGTCGCAGCCAACTACGTTGTTTGCGGAATTGCCAGGCCGTGTCGAAGCCATTAAAGAGGCACAAATTCGTGCTCGTGTCACCGGCATTGTAGATGAAATCAATTTTCAGCAAGGCAGTGATGTTAAAGAGGGAGAGCTGCTTTTCAGCATTGACCCGGATACATATGAAGCTCAGCGCGATCAATTGGCAGCCCAGGTAGAAAATGCAATAGCCGACTCCAAAGTATCAGCATCCTTATCAGAGCGTTATACACGCTTGATCAAGGAAAATGCTGTGAGCCGACAGGAGTACGAAAATGCGATGGCGCGAAATGCCCAGGCGCAAGCGGCAATTACAGCGGCGCGCGCCAATTTGAAAGCGGCTGAAATCAATTTAAGCTACACCAAAGTTGTATCGCCTATTTCCGGACGTATTGGCCGCTCGGAAATTACCGAGGGTGCACTGGTCAGCTCCACTGAAGGCACTCACTTGGCTACTGTCCAGCAACTCGATCGCGTCTATGTTGATGTGACCCGTCCTGCAAGCGAATTGCACAGCCTTCGCAAAGCCGTAGCTGAAGGAAAAATCAAGCAAGACGCTGACGGGGCAAAAGTACGCGCCTTGCTCGACGACGGCACAACCTATGACGAAATTGGCAGCCTGCTATTCTCGGGTGTGGCAGTAGACCCGGGTACAGGGCAAGTTAGCCTGCGCGCCGAGTTCCCGAACCCGGATCATCTGTTGTTGCCAGGAATGTTTGTACGTGTACGCATTGACCAGGGCGTGGATGAAAATGCCCTGTTGGTACCTACACAGGCAATTCAGTACTCAAGTTCAGGGGCCACTTCGGTAATGGTGGTCAATGAAGGGGTTGTGGCGGCCGTACCGGTACAGGTCGGTGCCAATTATGGTGACCGTATCATCGTTACACAGGGTCTGGAGTCTGGTGCCCAGGTTATTGTCGAAGGCTTTCAGAAAATTGGTCCTGGATCTCCGGTAGAGCCCAAGCCCTGGAAAGATGATGAAGCGGCCCAGGGACAGGACGGGGCGCCTGGAAGTGCTGACCCTTCAGCAGCTGCCGACGTACCAGAGGCCGCTGACTCCAGCTCTGATGCCGCCAACGCTTCTGCAACCGAGTAGATACGATGCCACAGTTTTTTATTGAACGTCCCATTTTTGCATGGGTGGTAGCGCTAGGTATTACGTTATTGGGGCTCATCTCGTTACCGACGATGCCCGTTTCACAATACCCAGAGGTAGCGCCACCCTCGGTTACTATTTCTGCAACCTATCCTGGTGCTTCGGCTGATGACGTGGCGAGTTCTGTCGCCAGTGTTATCGAGAACGAGCTGAACGGAGCCAAGGGCCTGCTCTATTATGAGTCGGTCAGCGATTCCTATGGGCAGACTCAGATTACGGCCACCTTCGAACCCGGCACCGATCCAGACTTGGCTCAGGTGGATGTACAGAACCGTGTTGCTAATGTGCAGGCCACGTTGCCGGCCGCGGTTGTGCAGCAGGGCTTGAAAATCGAGCAGGCCAACACTGGCTTCTTGCTGGTCGTGGCCATGTCCTCCGAGGATGGAAGTCGCGATCAAACTGAATTGGCCGACTATATCAAGCGCAACGTTCAAAACACCATTTCACGGGTTCCCGGCGTAGGTAAGTTCCAACTGTTCGCCGCAGGACGGGCGATGCGTATTTGGGTGGATCCTGAAAAGCTGGTTAGCTATAAGATCAGCATGGCCGAAGTTAATGCCGCGGTTGCCAATCAAAACGTCTTGATTTCAGGGGGATCCTGGGGTCGCCGCCTAATCCGGGCAGTCAACGTGTCACGGCGCCTATAGTCGTGAACGGGCAGTTGCGTACGGCAGGCGAATTTGAAAATATTATTCTGCGCTCGAACCCCGACGGGTCTATGGTCAGGGTTTCTGATGTGGCGCGGGTGGAAGTAGGGGCCGATAACTACCAGTTTGGCGCACGTCTGAATGGTAAGACAACTGCCGCCTTCGCTATTTCCCTGGCGCCCGATGCCAACGCGCTGGCCACGGCTGAAGGCATTAAATCTCAGATGGACGAGCTGGCTGAGTTTTTCCCCCGGGGTCAGTTACTCCATTCCGTATGATACATCGCCCTACATCCAAACCTCTATCGAGCAGGTGGTAGCGACCTTGCTGGAAGCGATGGTGCTGGTGTTTATCGTCATGTATGTATTCTTGCAGAATATACGTTATACGATTATTCCTGCCCTGGTTGTTCCTGTCGCTATCTTGGGAGCTCTCGGCGTTATGAACGCGATGGGGTTCTCTGTCAACGTGCTCACCATGTTTGCCATGGTATTGGCAATCGGTATTTTGGTCGATGACGCCATTGTGGTGGTTGAGAACGTCGAGCGGATCATGGCTGAAGAAGGGCTGTCTCCTAAAGAGGCTACGCGAAAGGCGATGCCTCAGATTACAGGCGCCATTGTCGGGATTACGCTGGTGTTGACGGTGGTGTTTCTACCCTTGGCATTTATGTCCGGTTCAGTGGGGGTTATCTATCGGCAGTTCTCTGTCGCCATGGCCGTTTCAATTGCATTCTCTGCGTTCCTTGCACTGAGTTTCACGCCGGCACTGTGCGCGACCATTCTGAAACCCATTCCCAAAGGGATGCACACTCAAGAACGGCGCGGCTTCTTTGGCTGGTTTAATCGGGTTTTTGGACGTATCACCAATGGCTATGAGGGCTGGATCACCAAAAGCCTGAAAGCCACCGGCCGTATGATGCTCGTCTATGCCTTGATGGTCGCCCTGCTGGGCTTCATGTATATGCGCATGCCTACCGCCTTCCTGCCCGAAGAGGATCAGGGTTTTGCGCTGGCCAACATCGAACTGCCAGCTGGCTCAACGGCGAACCGAACCCTGGAAATCATTCAGCAGGTAGAGGGGTATTTCGGCAGCAAGCCACAGGTCAAAGATTTGATCACAGTTCAAGGGTTTAGCTTTAACGGTAACGGTTTGAACTCTGCCATTGCCTTTGTAACCCTCAACGATTTCAAAGATCGTCGAGGGCCTGAGGATTCGGCACAGTTCATTTCCGGCGAGGCAAGCAAAGCTCTGTTTTTCGGCCTTCCGGATGCTATGGTGTTTTCCATTGTGCCGCCCGCAATTTCTTCGCTGGGTAATGCGGCCGGCTTTGATATGCGTCTTGAAGACCGCGGCGGACTGGGGCAGGATGCGCTGTCAGCTGCAACACAGCAGTTGCTGGGGCTGGCTAATGAAAGTGAAATTCTCAACCAGACTCGTGTTACAGGTTTAGGCCCGGGCAAGCAATGGAGTCTCACGATTGATCGTGAAAAGGCGGCCATTCAGGGCTTGGACTTCAACGAGGTAGCTCAACTTATCAGTACTGCCTTGGGTTCGGCTTACATTGGTAAATACACCAATAGCGGCTGGGTGGAAAATATCTGGGTTCAGGCAGAGGATAAGTTCCGCATGAACATAGAAGATGTCATGCGGCTTAACGCAAAAAACCGGCAAGGCGAGATGGTTCCTCTGAGCACTGTCGTCACAGCGGCTCCGGAGCAGGCGCCTGTGCAGGTGGTGCGCTATAACAGTTACCCTTCCGTTCGCCTTGGCGGTGAGGCTGCAGCAGGCTACACCACGGGTGAGGCCATGGCTGAAATGGAGCGACTGGTAGGTGAACTTCCCAATGGTTTCGGACTTGAGTGGACTGGCCTTTCATACCAAGAGATAGAGGCGACGGGTCAAAGTACGATTCTGATGGCGTTGTCGGTTTTGATTGTGTTTATGGTGCTGGCTGCTTTGTACGAAAGCTGGGCCATACCGTTTTCTGTCATTCTGGCAGTACCGCTGGGCGTGCTTGGGGCTGTATTGCTGGCCTCATTCAATGGCATGGCTAACGATGTTTACTTTCAGGTCGGTATCGTTACGGTTATAGGTCTGTCAGCGAAAAATGCCATTTTAATTGTTGAGTTCGCCAAGGACGCTTATGCCCGCGGCGATGATCTTTACGCAGCAACTATTGATGCGGCACGTATGCGTTTCAGGCCTATTTTGATGACATCATTTGCCTTTATATTGGGTGTGCTACCTTTGGCTCTCTCCTCTGGAGCGGGTGCGGCCAGCCAGAACGCCGTGGGTATTGGTGTGCTGGGCGGAATGCTGGCGGCCACCCCGCTAGCAGTACTTTTTGTACCTACATTTTTTGTGGTGATATTGCGCTTGTTTAAAGTTCAGCCTAAGTTGCTCGGTGCTCAGGCCAAGGCTGCGCATGCCACCTCGTCCGAGGCGAAATAATGGTTAATGCAACGATGAAATTTAGTCTGTCCAGCGTATGTGCGGCTGTGTTGCTAAGTGCGTGCTCATTCGCTCCTACTTATGAGCGTCCGGCTGCACCGATCCCATCAAGTTTCCCTCTCTATTCAGATGGTGTCACGGCGAATACCGAAGGTGTGGTTGAGGAGTTGGGCTGGTCCGACTTCTTTAAAGATGCGCGGCTGCAGGCCATTATTGCCCTGGCACTCGACAATAATCGTGATATGCGTATTGCGGTTGAGCGGGTGCAAGAAGCCCGGGCCCAATACGGAGTGGTACGTAGTGATCAGTTCCCGTCCATTGGCTTGGGTGCTACCGGGCAAGTAACCCGCTACCCGGAAGACTTGCGAGTGGGCGGCCCTGATTCTGAATCCGTCAGTAAGAGCTTCCAGGCGGGTATTGGTCTGACCTCCTTTGAAATCGACCTTTTCGGACGTCTGCGCAATTTAAGTGCTGCTGCCTTGGAGCAGTACTTGGCCACCGAGTCAGCTCAACGCGCCGTGCGTATCAATGTGGTTTCGCAGGTGGCAGAAGCTTACTTCCGATTGCGCACTGCTCAGGAAATGCAGACGCTGATGCGTAACACCGAGAAAAGCCGCAGTGAGACCTTGCGTTTGGTTCAACTGACTTACGACGTTGGTACAGCGTCATCTTTGGAGCTGAATCAGGCAACCTTGCAATTACAGACTGTACGTGCTGATCTTGAACAAGCGCGACGCAATGAAATGCGGGCATTAAATGCCTTGACCTTGCTTACCGGTACCGAATTGCCCACCGATCTGCCTGAACCACAATCGTTTGGTCCTGAGCAGCTGGTTAATGACATTCCCGTGGGACTGCCTTCCGATCTGTTGCAGCGCCGTCCAGATCTGATAACGGCCGAGCATGCCTTACGTGCTTCCAATGCCAATATCGGTGCGGCACGCGCGGCTTTCTTCCCCTCTATCTCCATTACGGGTTTGCTGGGTTTTGCCAGTCCGTCGCTCACGAATCTGTTTGGCTCATCACACCGGTTTTGGCAATATTCCCCGCAAATCTCCATGCCTATCTTTACCGGTGGAAGCGTACAGTCCGGACTGGACATTGCAGAAGCCCGTAACAATATCGCGGTGGCCCAGTATGAGCAAAGCATACAGAATGCATTCAGAGAAGTAGCCGATGCCTTGGCGGGCGAAGCCACTTACAGCCAGCAGCTGGATGCATTGCGCGCGATGATCAGCTCGGCCAATGGAAGCCTGAATACCGCCAATTTACGTTATGAAACCGGGATAGACAGTTTTCTCCAGGTGCAAACGGCTGAAATCAATTTGTACAGCGCCCAGCAAATCGGAATTCAGGTGGGACTGGAGTCATTGTTAAATCGCATTGAACTCTATAAAGCCCTCGGTGGAGGCTGGAAACTACCCGAAACGGCCGACGAGGTGAAGCAGGCTTCGGCTCCTGTAGAGCAATAAATGCGATAATAGGCCCTTTAGTGATTTTACTGGAGGGTTACAGGGAATGATTGAACTAGGCGTTAATATTGACCACGTCGCCACATTACGTCAGCAAAGGCTGACAGTCTATCCCGACCCGCTGGTTGCTGCGCAGCGCGCAGAGGAAGCGGGTGCCGATCTGATTACTTTGCACTTACGCGAAGACCGACGTCATATTCAGGACGCCGATGTCTTCGCCATGCGGCCGCTCCTGCGTACACGCATGAATCTGGAATGTGCTATTACCCATGAAATGCTGGATATCGCTTGTCAGGTTAAGCCACAAGATGTGTGTCTCGTGCCTGAAAGCCGTCACGAGCTAACCACTGAAGGCGGCCTGGATGTACTCGGGCATTTTGATGAGGTAAAACGGGCTGTATCGCAACTGGCCAATGCAGGGATACGAGTCTCGCTTTTTATTGATGCTGATCCTGCCCAAATTGAAGCGGCCCATAAAGTCGGTGCTACAGTCATCGAGTTGCATACGGGTTGCTATGCTGATGCACAGACTCCTGAGGACGCCGAAGCCAAATTAGCGCGCATCACAGCGGGCGCTGCTGCCGGTGTTTCATTAGGCATGCGAGTGAACGCAGGACACGGTCTGCATTATGGCAATGTGCAAGCCGTGGCATCTGTACCTGGCATCGCTGAGTTGAACATCGGACACGCTATCGTCGCACAGGCGGTCTTTGACGGATGGGAAAAAGCAGTACGCGACATGAAAGCCCTTATCGTCACTGCGACTAAACAGTACGTTTAGCGTTCTATTATTAAAATGGGCAGAGCTCACACTCGCTTAGACGAGTGTTCACGTTTTATTGTTAAGGATTTATATGTCCGTAGTTTCTACCTTACTTAGCCGTAACTCGGTTAAATTCGTCAAAGGCCCTGCCCCAAAGCAGGCTGATCTTGAGCAGATTCTGCAAGCGGCCATGGTGGCTCCTGATCATGGCCGCTTGCGTCCGTGGCGTTTTAAACTGATTCGTGATGAATCGGTACAAGCTTTGGGCGAACTGGCTATCCGCACGGCTGAAGCCGATGGTAAGCCGCTTACCGATCAAAAAGCCGCCTCGGTGCGCATGTGGTTAAAAAACGTACCGCTACTGGTGGCGGTTGCATGCCAAATCGATCACAGCGATGAAAAAATTCCCGAGTCCGAGCGTTTGCTGGCCACCGGGGCAGGGGTGATGAATATTCTTAATGCAGCTCATGCACTTGGCTATGGAGCCTACTGGAGTACTGGTTTGGGTACGTACTCACATACCGTGCCTGAAGAGCTGGGTTTTGACGAGCTTGATTATCGTTTTATGGGCTTTGTCGCGCTGGGAACGTTGCCAGAACGAGTCCCCACAAAAGAGCGTCCGTCATTTGAAGAGTTTGTATCCGAGTGGAAGCCTGGCTCCGATCTGTAAAGCTTTCTACTCTCTTCACTCGGGCTGCCAAGAATAGGGCAGTCCAGGCGGCTGTCTCCGTTGCCCACCGCCACGGGAATGTTCCGTACAGTGGGGCAAAAGCGCATCGCTTTTTTAGTCTGCAGAGAAAAGGTATCACATGAAGTATGAATTTATTATTCCGGACATGACATGTGGTCATTGTGTAAAAACCATAACCGAAGCGATCCATTCAGTAGCCCCACAAGCCGTGGTCAGCGCCGATCCGGCGACTCACTGGCTTACCGTCGAGGCCGTTGACGATGCCCAGTCCGTGATGATGACGATTCAGGCGGCGGGCTATTCGCCGCAGTGGGTGTAGCGGCACTGTTCAGAATAGACCTTCAGCCTTAAATCATGCTGGTGACAGTTTCGCATTACGAGGGGTATTATGAAAGACGTACAGGTCGATGTAGCGATTATCGGTGCAGGAACAGCAGGAATGACAGCCTATCGTTCAGTAGTCAGGGCTGGAAAAACCGCATTACTTATTGAAGACGGACCTTATGGTACAACTTGCGCCCGGGTAGGGTGCATGCCATCGAAACTATTGATTGCTGCTGCCGATGCAGCACATGCAGTCGCATCGGCAAGCGCGTTCGGGGTCCACATCGATGGCAAAGTACGAATTGACGGGGCTGAAGTAATGCAGCGTGTTAAGCGCGAACGTGATCGCTTTGTAAGCTTTGTACTTGATGATGTGGAAGCGATTGATGAAAAATACCGTTTGCGGGGTACAGCCAGTTTCATCGACGGAGAGCATCTTGGTGTGGGTGGCCATACGCGGGTTCGGGCCAAGGCATTTGTGATTGCTACCGGTTCATCGCCTGTCATTCCGGGCGAATTAACGGCGCTGGGTGATAGAGCAATCGTCAATGATGATGTCTTTTACTGGGATGACCTGCCACGGAGCATCGCTATATTGGGTTCCGGGGTAGTCGGGATAGAGCTGGGCCAGGCGTTGGCCAGACTGGGTGTAGAGGTCACCGTCATTAACCGAAGCGAAAATCTGGCAGGTATGCAGGATCCAGCCGTCAGGAAGGCTGCCCGCGAGGCTTTCGAGCCTGAGTTTACGATGATGTCTTCGACCACAGTACAGACCGCTACTCGCCTGACTAAAGGTGTAGAGCTACAGCTTAAGAACGGTGATAGCGAATTCGCGCTGCAGGCAGATCTCGTGCTGTGTGCCACCGGACGCCAGGCTAATTTATCTGCGCTTTCTTTAGAGCGCACCTCTGCAGCATTGGATGAAAAGGGCATGCCTGAATTTGATCCTGCAACACTGCAAATTAAAACAGATTCTTCCTCTTCAGCCCTATTTTTCGCCGGTGATGTTAACGGCCTAAGCCCCGTTTTGCATGAGGCGGCTGATGACGGCCGTTTTGCGGGTGAAAATGCAGTCCGCTGGCCCGAGCCAGCTATTGCCCATGAACGTCGTGCGCCTATGGGTATCGTATTTAGCGATCCGCAAATAATGAGCGTAGGTACGAGGTTTAAGCAGTTGCCCGGCGATGTGCTGATTGGCGAAGTCAGCTATGTTAATCAGGGTCGGGCACGAGTGATGCTTAAAAACACTGGCATGCTTCGTGTGTATGCTGATGCGCGGACAGAGCAGTTTTTAGGCGCTGAAATGGCGGGGCCTGCAGCAGAGCACACGGCACATTTACTGGCCTGGTGCCTGCAGCAGAAGCTGACTATCAGCCAAATGCTGGCGATGCCATTCTATCATCCTGTAACCGAGGAAGGGTTGCGAACAGCGCTACGAGGAGCGCGTAAAAAAGACTAAGCCTAGGCTTACAGCAGCTCGCGTACTGCCTCAGCCAGTCGTTCAACCGATTCAGAGTCTGAGGCCAGTATCTGGGCCTTGCCTTTGTCATCAAAGATATATATACCGCGACTGTGTGCGACATCGTAATGTTCGATGTTATCGGTTTTTGGTTTTTCAATTTGATAAGCAACCCGATAGCGGCGTGCCAGATTCGCGATATTGCGTTCGGTACCGGTCAGGCCAATAGCGTTGGTGTCAAAAGCATCGACGTAACTCTGTAAAATTTCAGGGGTGTCGCGGTGAGGATCCACGCTGACAAATAGAACCCTTACCTTATCTCCGTCATCGCCAAGCTGGTTTACGACCTCCGATAGCTGCGCCATGGTGGTGGGGCAAATGTCCGGACAGCTTGCATAACCAAAGAACATCAGAACGATCTTGCCTGAGAAGTCGTCCTGGGTAACCGTTGCATTCTCGGCTGTAGTCAGTTCAAAGCGCAAGTCAGGTAAGAAACCACGAACTGGATGTAAGCTGGATTCAGCCAGCGCCAGTGCAGAGAACATGGCAGATGAGGCAAGCAGCCCGCCTGCTATTACACGTTTGATCCATACGCTGCATTGTTCCTGCATGGCAATTTCCTTTAACGAATGTGCATGCCGCTATGACGCAATAACGCGTCGATGGAAGGCTCGCGACCACGGAATGCTAAAAACGACTCTGCGGCGGGTCGCTCGCCACCGATGGCGAGAACCTCGTCCAGAAAACGCTTTCCAGTGGCACTTACCAGTGTGTCTCTGGTGCCGTCATCCGACGTAAGGGCGTCTTCTTCGAAGGCTTCATAGGCATCGGATGAGAGGACTTCTGCCCATTTGTAGCTGTAATAACCAGCTCCGTAGCCACCAGCAAATAAATGCGAAAAGGCATGTGGGAAGCGGTGCCATTCGGGCGGAGTGATGACGGCGACTTCTTTACGTACCGTATCTAATATTTTAAGCACCTCGGAGATGTTCAGGCCTTGAGGCTGGTCATGAATCAGCATATCGAACAGTGAAAACTCAAGCTGTCTGACCATTTGCATGCCACTCTGGAAATTCTTCGCAGCAAGCAGCTTTTCGTAAAGCGCATACGGCAGCGGTTCAGCGCTAACGACATGGCTGGACAGCTGCTGTACTACAGGCCATTCCCAGCAGAAGTTTTCCATGAACTGGGAGGGGAGTTCAATGGCATCCCACTCTACAGCAGAGAACGCAGACGCACTGGGCTCGTCGACGGTGGAGAGCAAGGCGTGCAAGGCGTGTCCGCTTTCGTGGAAAAGCGTAATGACATCGTCGTGCGTAAGCAGCGCAGGGTTATCGGCCTGGGGCGCACTGAAGTTGCAGACCAGGTAAACCACGGGCAAAATTAAGCCATCGGCGCTGAGTCGACGGCTGCGCTCACCGTTAACCCAGGCACCGCCTTGCTTGCCGGTACGCGCATAGAGATCAATGTATAGATGACCCAGGGTTTTTCCGGTTGGGTCTTTCACGTCGTAGGCAGTAACGCTGGGGTGCCAGACCGATGCTGTTGTAGCTTCAAAGCTGACATTGAACAGCCGATTAACGACATGAAACAAGCCGTTCAATACCTGTGGTTCAGTAAAGTATTGTTTAACCTCGTCTTCAGAATAGGCGTAACGCTCTTGACGCAATCGTTCGGCAGCAAAAGCCATGTCCCAGGGCTGAAGATCGGCTATGCCCAGTTGCTTCTGAGCGAATTCACGTAATTGCGTTAAATCGGCCTGGGCGAAGCTGATCGCTTTGGAGGCCAAGGTGCGCAAAAAAGCCAGAACCTGCTCGGGGCTGTCAGCCATACGGGTTTCAAGGCGCATATGAGCATAGCTAGCGAAGCCGAGTAGCTGCGCTTCTTCAGCCCTTAGACTTAAAAGTTCTTCAATGGACGCCGAGTTATCGAGCTTGGGCTTATCTGCCTGATCAGAGGCAACCGTTGCGTAAGCTTTATAAAGCTGGGCACGAAGTTCGCTGCTTTCTGCATATTGCATCACCGGCAGATAGCAGGGCATTTTCAAGTTCAGCAACCAGCCTTTTTTACCGGCGGCTTCAGCGGCATCGCGGGCGGCGTTCTGCACATCTTCAGGAATACCTTTAAGTGTACCGTGGTCTTCAACCAGCAATGTCCAGCTATCAATGCTATCGAGTACATTTTCGGAAAAACGCTGTGATGCTGCAGCCTGTTGTTCAGAAAGCTCTGCATAGCGTTCGCGGTCATTTCCTTGCAGCTCGACGCCACTTAAACGGAAGTCGCGTAAAGCCAGATTCAATACACGTTGCTGAACTGGCTTTAAGGTTTCGTATTCCGGGCTCGCAACCAGTGCTTTATAGTGCCGATAAAGGGCTTCATTCAAGCCAACCCAGGTGGAAAACTCGGTAACCTTGGGCAGACAGTCATTGTACGCGTCGCGAAGCTCAGGTGTGTTGATGACCGAGTTCAAATGGCCGACAATGGTCCACGAACGCCAAAGCTCTTCCGTTGCGTCGTCCAGGGCTGCTACAACAGAGTCCCAGGTGCTATGGGGCTGATGTGCGATCTGATCGACGGCTACTTTGGCCTGATCCAATAGCTGCTCAATGGCTGGGGCTACATGCTCGGCTTTGATATCGGCATAAGCGACCAGTTGATCTATAGGTGTAAGTAATGGATTGCTCATTGATCTCTAGTGTTAGCTTTGTGCTGCCCGACGTTCGGCGGCTTCAAGGGTGTTGACCAGCAACATTGCAATAGTCATGGGTCCAACGCCTCCGGGTACTGGAGTGATTGCGCCGGCAACGCCAAGGGCGCCGGCAAAGTCGACGTCACCAGCCAGTTTTCCGGTTTCGAGACGATTAATACCCACGTCAATGACGACTGCCCCTGGCTTGATCATGTCTGCAGTAATCATATTGGGGCGACCCACGGCAGCCACCAGCACGTCAGCTCGCCGGGTCTGTGCCGCCAAATCACGGGTTTTGGAGTTGCAAAGGGTGACTGTAGCGCCAGCCGCCAATAGCAGCATTGCCATCGGTTTTCCTACGATGTTGCTCGCGCCTACAACGACCGCTTCAGCTCCTCGCAAATTGATTTGCTCTGATTCGAGCATTTTCATGATTCCGTAGGGTGTGCATGGACGAAATAAAGGTTTTCCTGTCATGAGCAGGCCTGCATTGCTGATGTGAAAACCGTCTACATCTTTAGATGGAGAGATGGTCTCAATGACTTTATGTTCATCGAGATGAGACGGCAACGGTAACTGAACCAGAATACCATCTACTGTTTCATCGCTATTCAGGCGGCTAATGAGTGATAGCAGATCGTGCTCGGAAGTCTGCTCCTCAAGACGAATAACATCGGATTTGATCCCCGCTTTTTCGCAGGCTATCGCTTTATTTCGGACATACACGTGCGAGGCAGGATCATCACCTACCAATACTACGGTTAAACCAGGGCGAATGCCGCGCTGAGTCAAAGCCTGAACTCGTAAGGCGACATCTTCACGCACGGTTTGCGCCAGTGCGTTACCTGAAATGATCCTTGCGCTCGTACTACACATGATTAGGCTTCTCCGGTTTTAGTCAGCGCGATTTTCATGAGATCGGCGACTGTGGTGACTTCAAGTTTTTCCATGATATTGGCGCGATGCGCCTCTACCGTTTTGATGCTGATGTTAAGGTCGCCTGCAATTTGCTTATTGAGGCGTCCGGCAACGATGCGCTCAAGCACCTGCTGTTCGCGGGCTGTAAGGCGGGCAAGTACCTCGTCGTGAGTGCGCTTTGCCTGTGCCTGGCTGGCGCGCTCAGTGGCTTGATCCATCATGCGTGCCACGATGGCACGAAGGTCGGCTTCGTTGAAGGGCTTCTCAAGAAAATCAATAGCGCCTTTTTTCATGGTGGTGACGGCCATAGGCACATCACCATGGCCAGTGATAAAGACGATTGGGATAGGGGCTTTGCGTGCAATTAAGGCTTCTTGCAGTTCCAGGCCGCTCATGCCTGGCATACGCACGTCAACAATCAACACGCCAACCTGAGCAGGATCATAAGCACTAAGGAACTCTTCTGCCGCTGGATAGCACTTCACGCGGTACCCGTTAGCTTCGAGTAGCCAGCGCAAGGAATCGCGTACGGCTTCATCATCATCTACGATAAAAATTGTGCAGGGAGTCTGGGTGCTGCTCATGCTTGTATCTCCTTGGGTTCATTGGTAGCGGGAGGCGTTTGTGACGCCGCACACGGTAAAGTGAAGCGAAATATCGTGCCACCTTCGGGGTTCTCGCTTGCCCACAAGCGACCGTGGTGTGACTCGATAATAGTCCTACAAATATTCAAACCCATTCCCAAGCCTTCAGATTTGGTACTGTAGAAAGGCTCGAAAAGACGTTCTGGATATTTCAGGCCGTAGCCTCTATCGATAACAGCAACCTCTAGCATGTCTTCATAAGCGGTAATATTTACATGCAAAATATGATAGTCGCTTCCTTCCATGGCTTCCACGCCATTTTTTAATAGATTCAATAATACCTGTTCAATCAGAATCGGATCTGCCATGACTTCGGGGAGCTCGGCCGGTAGGCTTACCTGAATATCAATCTGGCGCTTGCGTGCGTCGATATCGGCAAAGCTTACGGCATTCTCGATAATCTGCAGAATGCCTACTGACTGGCGGCGAGGTTCGCTACGCTTTACGAATTCGCGGATACGGCTGATGATTTTTCCGGCACGCTCGGCCTGGCTGGCAGCTTTTTCAAGCGCCTCAATTAGCTGCTCGGGCTGTGCTCTGCCGCTACGCACCATCGCTACCGCACCCATGCTGTAGTTGCTGATGGCAGTGAGAGGCTGGTTTAGCTCGTGGGCTAGCGACGAAGCCATTTCGCCCATAGTGGTCAAGCGGCTGGTCAACTGCACCTTTTCCTGTTGCACGCGTGAGGCCTCTTCATGTTTGCGTCGTTCGGTGATGTCCCGTGCGACTTGCAGGCGAACCCGCCGACCGTCTGTCCAGGCTAACATGCGATGATGCACTTCGAACCAGCGCTGCGCTGAATTCGAGAAGTTTTCGACGGTCTCATCGGTAAACCGTCCCATGCGCCCGCCTAATAATTCAGCATGCCCCGTAGACTGAGCACCAAAAAACCGCCTGTAGGTTCGGTTCGCAAACAATAGTTCCAAACCTTCAGGGGTGTCGGCCACCACGGAGATCGCATCGTCAAGGCCTTCGAGCACAGTCATGAAGCGCTCATGCGCTGCGGTCAGGGCTTCGCGTATGCGTTTGGGCTCGGTGATATCAGTCATGGAGGTCATCCAGCCAATTTGCTCACCATTTGGATCGCGTAACGGCGACACATACATACGGGCCGTAAAGCGGGATCCATCGCGCCGCTGGGCCTCGACCTCGAGGCCGCTTCCAGGGGTACGGCCGGACATCAAAAGATCGAGGATCTCTTGATGATGAGGATGTCGTCCGGGCAGCCAATAGGGAAAGGGCGCGGTTCGGCCAATAAGATCAGCTTCATTCCAGCCTATCATGCGACAGAACGCCGGGTTTACATAAGCAATGCGTCCATGCATGTCGAAGACGCGCATGCCGGTAGACATCGAGTTTTCCATGGCACGGCGAAAACTGGTTTCGGCAATAACCGCCGCCTCGGCCCGTGTTCTGAAACGTGTATAGCGCCATAGCGCCAACAAGCTGAAGACAATGACAAAGGACAGGGCGACAATAACCATCATCAGGCGTTGCTGACGGGTCTCTTGGTCGATGGTTACAAACATGACGCTGTCGCTTTGCAAGCGTTGCAACCAGATAAAAACACCCATTACGCACAAATAAAGGCCCAGTACGATGACTGGAGTAAGCCAATACAGTCCACGACGGTTTTGCCGCGCCTGGTCGTAAAAGGTTGTAGGAATCAGTGACTTTTTAGTAGGATTTGCCATGACATCATCAATAAGGTCTGGAAGCATTGTAAGCGCTAACGCTCACTATGATTTTTCACATTATAAAAACTATTATCATAAAATGAAATTTTGCTTGAGTGCACCCCGGTAATTTCCTAGAATGGGTTGAGTTAAGGGCAAGATCTGCCTAAACCGTTTGCGGTCCGAATACCCTGACATCGTCTGATAAGCAAAGATTAGAAAGCCACAGCGTTGTCGAAGCGGACTCATATTCAATAATTGGAGACGCCATATGTCCTCTCTTGACCAAGTCAGTAATGCGGCAAATGTCGACAGCGACGCTGCCCTTGAAACCCAAGAATGGCTCGAGGCGCTAGAAGCGGTTCTCGATCGTGAAGGCCCTGACCGGGCACACTTTCTGATCGAGCGCCTTACAGACCTAGCGCGGCGTTCGGGATCAAACATCCCTTACAGCCCACATACTGCCTATTTAAATACAATTCCCGCTGGCCTCGAGCCAGCTCATCCAGGCGATTTGGCAATTGAAGAGCGCATTCGTTCTTATATTCGCTGGAACTCAATGGCGATGGTCGTTAAGGCTAACGAAGAGACTCCGCCGGATGGTGGTGGCCTAGGTGGACATATTGCTTCCTTCGCCTCGCTTGCAACCATGATTGGCTGCGGCCAGAATCACTTCTGGCACGCTGAAAGCGAAGACCATGGGGGTGATCTTGTGTATTTCCAAGGTCATACTTCTCCTGGCATGTATGCACGTGCGTTTCTAGAGGGCCGCATCAGCGACGATCAGCTTGATAATTTCCGTCAGGAAGTCGATGGTAAAGGCCTGCCGTCTTATCCGCATCCCAAGCTGATGCCCGAGTTCTGGCAATTCCCGACCGTCTCCATGGGCCTGGGCCCGCTGATGGGTATTTATCAGGCACGATTCCTTAAGTATTTGCACGCTCGTGGCATTCAGGATACCGCCGGCCGTAAAGTGTGGGTGTTCCTGGGCGACGGTGAAATGGACGAGCCCGAATCCCTGGGGGCCATTGGTGTTGCAGCTCGAGAAGGTCTGGACAACTTAATCTTTGTGGTTAATTGTAATTTGCAGCGGCTGGACGGACCAGTGCGTGGCAACAGCAAAATCATCCAGGAGCTGGAAGGTACTTTCCGTGGAGCAGGGTGGAATGTCCTCAAGCTTATTTGGGGTGGTTACTGGGATCCTCTACTGGCGCGTGACAAAGAAGGCATCTTGCGCAAAGTCATGGAAGAAACCATCGATGGCGAATACCAGGCGTATAAAGCTAATGATGGCGCCTATGTGCGCGAGCATTTCTTCGGCAAACATCCCAAGCTGCTCGAAATGGTCAGTCGCATGAGCGATCAGGATATTTGGCGTCTGAACCGTGGTGGTCATGATCCCAACAAGGTGTTTGCTGCTTTTGACGCGGCGGTGAAGCACGAGGGACAGCCTACCGTGATTCTTGCGAAAACCATCAAGGGTTATGGCATGGGGCACGTAGGACAGGCGAAAAACCCGAGTCATCAGCAAAAGAGTCTTGATGTAGAGGCCATTCGCGAATTCCGTGATCGCTTCAATATCCCGATTCCTGATGATAAATTGGCAGAATTACCGTACTTCAAACCGGCCGAAGATTCGCCCGAGATGAAATACCTGCATGCGCGCCGTCAGGCCCTGGGTGGCTATTTGCCCAAGCGCCGTGTGAAAGCTGACGAAACGCTACCCACACCCGCTTTGGAAGTGTTCAAGGCTACGCTGGACGCAACCGCTGAAGGCCGTGAAATTTCAACGACCCAGGCATTCGTGCGGGTATTGAACCAGTTGCTGCGTGATAAAAACCTGGGTCCGCGTATTGTGCCTATTCTGGCCGACGAGTCCCGTACCTTTGGTATGGAAGGGTTATTCCGCCAAATTGGTATCTATTCTCCGGTAGGACAAAAGTACACGCCGGTCGATAAAGACCAGGTGATGTATTACCGCGAAGACAAAAAAGGCCAATTGCTGCAAGAAGGCATCAATGAGCTAGGTGCATTCAGTTCATGGATTGCGGCTGCGACGTCATACTCCAGCAACAATAAAATCATGATTCCTTTCTTCATCTACTACTCCATGTTTGGTTTCCAGCGATTTGGCGACCTGGCTTGGGCAGCAGGTGATATGCAGGCTCGTGGTTTTGTATTGGGTGGCACAGCGGGGCGTACCACGCTAAACGGCGAAGGCCTGCAGCACGAAGATGGCCATAGTCATATCCAGTCATCTTTAATTCCTAATTGCGTGTCCTACGATCCTACTTTCGCGCACGAAGTGGCAGTCGTTATCCGGGATGGTTTACGTCGGATGGTCGAGAACCAGGAAGATGTCTACTACTACATCACGCTGATGAACGAAAACTACGCTCAGCCGGGGCTCAAAGAGGGCGATGAAGAGGGTATTCTGCGTGGAATGTACAAGTTCAAGTCTGTAGGAAAAGACGATCTGCGTGTACAGTTGATGGGTTCAGGTACCATTTTGCGCGAAGTCATTGCCGCTCAGGAATTGCTTGAAAAAGACTGGGGGTAGGTTCTGATGTCTGGAGTGTTACCAGTTTCACCGAACTGCGCCGCGATGGTTTGGACTGCGAGCGTCACTCGCTGCTGAACCCTGAAGACAAGAAAGCGCCTGTGCCGTATGTTACTCAGAAGCTGTTGGAAACCAGCGGTCCTATTGTTGCTTCTACCGACTACGTTAAAGCCTTTGCCGATCAGATCCGTTCTTTCGTTCCTAAAGATCGCACTTACCGTGTCTTGGGTACCGACGGCTATGGTCGCTCCGATTACCGTTACAAGCTACGTGAACACTTCGAAGTTGATCGTCATTTTGTGGTGCTGAGCGCTTTGCGCGCTTTGGCCGACGAAGGCAAATTGCCCATGAGCAAAGTGACGGACGCCATTAAAAAATATGGTATCAACCCGAACAAAGCCAATCCGCACCACGCTTGAGGGCCAGATAAATGAGTAATATTATTGAAGTTGTCGTTCCTGACATTGGCGATGATGGCGAAGTCGATGTTATTGAGCTGCTGGTTGCTGTCGGTGACACCGTCGAGGTAGACCAGAGCTTGATTACTGTTGAGTCCGACAAGGCGTCGATGGAAATCCCATCCTCCCATGCAGGTGTCGTGACAGCACTAAAGGTCAATATTGGCGATAAAGTTAAGCAAGGCTCGTTAATTCTGGAAATCGATGCCGCTGCACAAGACTCAGCCAAGCAGGAAGAGCCGGCTGAAAACGAAGCGGCAAAAGAGGCTAAAGTTGCAGAGGCCGACACTGAAAAGGCGGAACAGGCTCCGGCCAAAGAAGCAAAAGCAGCGCCGGCCGCTACTGAAGAGCCGGTCACTGTACGCGTACCCGATATTGGCGATGCGCACGATGTAGACGTTATCGAAGTGCTGGTCTCGGTAGGTGATACCGTTGAGGCTGATCAAAGCCTGATCACACTGGAAACCGAAAAAGCGTCTATGGAAGTCCCGTCTTCGCATGCGGGCGTGATCACTGCCATTAGTGTCAAAGTCGGCGATACGGTAAGTCAGGGTTCTGATATTCTTGAGCTACGGGTTAGCGCCTCAGCAGCGCCAGCCCCGGAAAAGCAGTCTGACGATGTGGCTGCTGCACCCAAAACTGAAAAAGCCGCCCCTGCTGTTGTGAGTTCTGAAGCGGGTGTTGCGGCTTCGGAGTCTCCTGTTCGCGAATCTCCAACCTCGGCATTTGCTGAAGCCGACGTGCCGCTACGCAATTTACCTCACGCCTCTCCTTCAGTGCGACTGTTTGCTCGCGAACTGGGCGTTAACCTCAGTCTGGTCAGTGGGTCAGGTGCGAAGGGGCGTATCACTCCAGACGACGTGCGCAAGTACGTTAAAGAAGCCTTGGCTAAAGGTGCCGGCTCCGCAAGTGCAGCCCCAACTGGTGGCGTGGGGGTGGGCTCGAGGTACTGGCGTGGCCTAAGGTCGATTTCAGCCGTTTTGGTGAGTTCGAGGCGAAACCGCTTTCGCGTATCAAGAAAATTTCAGGCGCTAACCTGCATCGTAACTGGGTCATGATTCCCCATGTCACCAATAACGAACAGGCAGATATCACTAGCCTTGAGGCGTTCCGAAAGCAGCTAAATGAAGAAGGTAAAAAGGCCGGTACGCGCGTCACCATGCTGGCTTTCCTGATCAAGGCAGTAGTCGCTGCCCTGAAGAAATTTCCGGAATTTAATGCTTCGCTGGATGGCGATAACCTGATTCTGAAGAAATACTTCAATATTGGCTTTGCTGCCGACACACCCAACGGTCTGGTCGTACCGGTTATTCGCGATGCTGACAAGAAAGGCATTCTCGAAATTGGTCAGGAAATGAACGAACTGGCGGGCCTTGCGCGCGACGGGAAGTTATCTGCCGCGCAAATGCAGGGAGGGTGTTTTACTATCTCTTCATTGGGCGGTATTGGCGGCACCGACTTTACCCCGATCATCAATGCCCCTGAAGTGGCCATTATGGGTGTCTCGCGTTCGTCGATGCAGCCGGTCTGGAACGGTAAAGAGTTCGAGCCGCGTTTGATGCTACCGTTATCGTTGTCATACGATCACCGTGTTATTGATGGGGCTGCGGCTGCCCGTTTCAATGCCTTCCTGGCAGAGCTGCTGGCCGACTATCGTCGAATCGTGCTTTAAGGAGCAAACATGAGCGTAGTAGATCTTAAGGTTCCGGATATAGGTGATTCCGGCGACGTTACGGTCATCGAGCTACTGGTCAACGTCGGTGACTCTATCGACGTTGAGCAAAGCCTGATCACTGTAGAGTCCGATAAAGCCTCCATGGAGATTCCAGCCGAACAAGCAGGTGTCGTTAAAGAACTGCTCGTTAAGCTTGGTGACAAGGTTTCCGAAGGTTCGCCCATTGTTCGTATCGAAGCGCAGGAGACCGTGCAGACCAAGCAATCAGAGCCAGCCAAGCAAACTGAACCCGCTCCTGAGGTCCAGACATCTGCGGCGCCTGCAGCGGCTAAAGCGGTTGAGGCCCCGTCTGCGTCCACTCACAGTGGGGATGTCGATGCTGAGTACGACGTGGTCGTTTTGGGCTCGGGCCCTGGTGGATACTCAGCGGCGTTTCGAGCTGCCGACCTGGGGCTGAAAGTCGCTTTGGTAGAGCGTTATCCAACGTTGGGTGGCGTTTGCCTGAACGTTGGCTGCATTCCTTCTAAAGCGCTGTTGCATACAGTGGGGGTGTACGAAGCTGCTAAGGAAATGACCACGCAAGGCATCAGCTTCGGCGAGGCCAAAATTGATATCGACGCCATGCGTGGATACAAAGAGAAGGTCATCGGCAAGCTGACTACTGGCTTGGCCGGCATGGCCCGCGCGCGTAAGGTGACGGTGGTCAATGGCGTCGGACGCTTTCTTGACCCTCATCATCTTGCAGTGCGTACCGAGGGCGATGACGAGCAGGTGCTGAAGTTCAAATCTGCGATTATCGCCGCAGGCAGTGAGTCGGTTAAGTTGCCTTTTCTGCCTAAGGATCCACGGGTTGTCGATTCAACCGGTGCATTAGAGCTTGCCAATATTCCCGGCAAGATGCTGATCATTGGCGGCGGTATTATCGGCCTGGAAATGGGCACCGTGTACTCAGCATTGGGCACACGTCTTGATGTGGTTGAAATGCAGTCCAATCTCATGCAAGGTGCTGACCGTGAGGCGGTCAAGGTATGGGATAAAATGAACGCCCATCGATTTGATCACATTATGCTGAACACCCGCACGGTTTCTGCAGAGGCTAAGGATGACGGTATTTGGGTAAGCTTCGAGGGTGACAAGGCCCCGGCAGAGCCTCAGCGTTATGATTTGGTTCTACAAGCTGTAGGCCGTTCACCAAACGGTAACAAAATTGATGCTGATAAAGCCGGCGTTGCTATTACTGATCGCGGCTTTATTAATGTTGATAAGCAGCAGCGCACGAATGTGGCTCATATCTACGCTATTGGTGACATTGTGGGTCAACCCATGTTGGCTCATAAAGCGGTACATGAAGCTCACGTGGCCGCCGAGGTTATCGCCGGTCAGAAAAGTTTCTTTGATGCCCGTGTGATTCCTTCGGTAGCTTATGTTGATCCAGAGATTGCGTGGGTCGGCATTACCGAAGAAGAAGCCAAGGCTGATGGTATAGCTGTCGAAAAAGGCTTCTTCCCCTGGCAGGCTTCAGGCCGTGCGATTGCCAATGCCCGCGACGAGGGCTTCACCAAGCTGTTGTTTGATGCTGAAACCAAACGCATCCTGGGTGGCTCTATCGTCGGAACCGGGGCTGGAGATCTGATCAGTGAAGTGGCCTTGGCCATAGAAATGGGAGCAGATTCGGTGGATATTGCCAAAACCATTCATCCGCATCCTACGCTGGGCGAGTCGGTGGGAATGGCGGCCGCTGCAGCCTTGGGTGCATGCACCGACATACCGCCTGTGCGTCGCAAGTAAACACGTATTGAAACCACGTTTGATCTGACGCAACCTAACGGCAGGTGCTATTATCAGCACCTGCCGTTTTGTTTATTGAAGTCTATAAAATGCCTAACCCCAACTTGAATGCCAGCAGTCCACTTGATCAGTGGCTTCATTATCTGGAAACCTTGCACCCCAGCGAAATTGACTTGGGCTTGGCCCGCATTAAGGACGTCGCGAAGGAGCTTGATCTGCGGACGCCATATCTCAAAATTACGGTAGGTGGCACTAACGGCAAGGGATCAACGTGCGCCATATTGGAAGCAATCCTGCAGGCGGCAGGCTATAAGACGGGTGTGTATACCTCTCCTCACCTGGTTCATTACAACGAACGAATCCGGGTTAATGGGGCGATGGCGACCGACGCTCAAATTGTTGAGCAGTTTCATCGTATTGAACAGGCTCGCGGAACAACCAGCCTTAGCTATTTCGAGTTTGCCACTCTTAGTGCACTTTTACTGTTCCAGCAAGAGGGCGTCGATGTCGGCGTGCTGGAAGTCGGACTCGGAGGCAGACTGGATGCTGTCAATATGGTGGATACCGATTGCGCCATCATTACCAGTATCGATATTGATCATATAGCCTATCTAGGCGATTCACGTGAGCAGGTGGGTTTCGAGAAAGCGCATATCTTCAGGGCGGGGGTACCGGCTATCTGCGCCGATCCATTGCCGCCAGATTCAGTAAAAGCCTATGCTGATAAAATTGGTGCCGATTTCTGGCAGTTTGGTACTGACTTTAATTATTCCGGCGATGCACAGCAATGGGCATTTGGCGGCCGTGATCATCGGCGTGCAGGTCTTGCCTATCCGTCGTTACGTGGCATAAATCAGTTGCTGAATGCTTCCGCTGCGCTCGCTGCACTCGAAGCCTTGCGTCTGAAATTACTGGTTCCGGCTCAAGCCGTTCGGGAAGGGCTGCATCGTGCAGCGGTAGCAGGGCGACTACAGATATTGCCTGGCGAACCGACTACTGTGCTGGACGTGGCCCATAACCCTCACGCGGCAGGAGCCTTGGCACAAAATCTGGACCAAATGCCGTCAACCGGGCGTACACTAGCAGTGGTTGGCATGCTTAACGATAAAGATGTGGCAGGTGTGCTTCGGCTACTGATTGATCGTATTGATGCTTGGTATTGTGCCTCGCTCACAGGCAACCGTGGGCTCAAAGGTCAAGAACTGTCAGCCTTGGTTAAGGCCGCCACACAGTTAGGGCCTACCCAGCGTAGTATTGTGGATCGTTCCGGAGCTCCCGGAAAAGAGCATAAACCTACAGTCAAACCCGCTGCTGGCCGTCGCATCAACTATTTTGATAGCGATATACTCGTTTTTAACAGTTCGGTAGAGGCATACGAGCAAGCCCTAAAAGATGCTCAGCCCAATGATAGAATTCTGGTTTTCGGATCATTTGCTACGGTAGGCCCGGTGCTAGAGCATCTAGGGCGTGATCCGGCATGATATTGCTTGCATCCTGTGGGGTGCGTCGTTTTTTTTAATGGATTTCAGTTAAATGGGACTGTTTTCAACCAAAGAGTCGTCCAGTGCCAATCGCCGCACTTCGAGTGATGCTCAAATACGTGAAATGCGTAGTCGCGCCCGTCGGCGGCTTATCGGCGCATTGGTCTTGGTGTTAGGGGCGATTCTAGTCGTTCCTTTCCTGACCTCAAATGAGCCGGAACCTGAACAAAATCAGATGCTCGCGGTAATACCTACGCCTCCTGCAATCCAGCCTCCGGAGCAGCTGGCACAAGCTCCGGCTGCTCCGAATCCTCAGCCTCTTGACCCGGTACAGGACGAAGCGGATACGCTTATTGACTCTCCTGCCATTCTCGAACCCGAGGTAACTGCGCCGCTACCTGAGCCAGAGGAATCGCCCCCACCGAAAGTACCCGAGCCCAAGCCAGCGCCAACGCCTGCTCCGAAGCCAGCAGCAGAAAAGCCTGCCGAGCCCAAGCGCCCCAGCGCTACAGAGCGTACCGATGATGGCGCCGTAGCTTTGGCCCTGCTCGAAGGACGTACACCGCCGACAACCGCACGAGCCACACCAGCAGCTGCGCCAAAAGGTAATTTCATTCTGCAGATTGTGGCTTACTCTTCCGAAACTGAAGCCCAGTCTCGACGCAACCAACTGGTGTCAGCGGGTGTAACCAATGCGTATGTAGAAACCGCAAACTCCGGCGGGAAAGCGACTTATCGTTTACGCGTGGGGCCTTTCCCAACTCGCGAGGCCGCGCAGGCTGCGCAAACGCGTCTGCGGTCCCTAGGTTACGAGAACAGTTTTATATCGACTAAGTGACAAGTTTTGATTATCTAATCCTGGGCATACTGGCCGCATCAAGCCTGGTGGGCTTGGCACGCGGCCTGCTCAAAGAGCTTCTGTCGCTGATTGCTTACGTAGTGGCGTTCATGGCCGCCATTTGGTGGAGTCCAACGGCGGCGAGCTGGATGTCCGGCTTTATTGAGAACTCCCTTGTGCGTACAGGCGTTGCCTACGCTGCAGTGTTTATCATCACCTTACTGCTTTTCGGCCTGCTCAACATGACCTTGTCCGCTTTGATCGAGCACACTGGCCTGGGTCTGGCTGATCATGGCTTTGGCGCTATTTTTGGCTTACTGCGCGGACTGGTCTTCTCGTTGTTGCTGGTTATCCTGGCAGGTTACACCCAATTGCCAGAAGAGCCCTGGTGGAAAGAAGCCAGGCTTTCGGGTGCGGCAGTCAAGGGTGTACAGAATTTAAAACAGTTTATACCGCCATCTTTGGCGTCATGGCTACCTTATTAAGCACCTAGCAGGGGAATATTTATTATGTGTGGAGTCGTTGGGGTCGCAGGTCGTGGTCCCGTCAATCAGCTGATCTATGACAGCTTGCTGCTTTTGCAGCACCGCGGCCAGGACGCAGCTGGTATCAGCACCTTTAACGAAAGCTTTTTCACACTCACCGTGGCCCGGGCCTGGTCCGAGACGTATTCAGAACCCGAAACATGCGTGGCTTGTCTGGCAATGCCGGACTTGGTCACGTAAGATACCCCACAGCTGGTGAGGCCGATAACATTGAAGAGGCCCAGCCTTTTTACGTAAATGCTCCTTTTGGCATCAGCTTTGTGCATAACGGCAATCTGACCAACTGGCGTAGTTTACGTGAAGAGCTTTTCAGTGTGGATCGCAGGCACATCAACACCAACTCCGATTCCGAAGTTTTGCTGAACGTCTTCGCCCACGAGCTACAGCTAGCTGCAGCCCAGGCCGATTTGACTGATGACGCGGTTTTCAAAGCGGTAAGTTCCGTGCACCGAAGGGCCAAGGGTGCCTATGCTGTTATTGCTCAGGTTGCGAGTTTCGGCATGGTTGCGTTCAGGGATCCAAATGGAATACGCCCGCTATGCTTAGGCAAGCGCGAAACTGATCTGGGAGTAGAGTGGATGGTCGCCTCAGAGTCTGTCGCTTTAACAGGCTGCGAGTTTGATCTGGTGCGCGACATCAACCCGGGCGAAGCCATTTTCATTGATTTAGACGGAAACCTGAGCAGTCGGCAATGCGCCGACCAGCCGCGTCTGGTGCCTTGTGTATTCGAATACGTATATTTTGCACGTCCCGATTCAACCTTAGATCAAATCTCTGTCTACGACGCCCGTCTGAACATGGGCGAATATCTAGGGGACAAACTTGCCAAGACCTTGAGGCTTGGCGATATTGATGTTGTCATGCCGATTCCTGATTCATCACGCCCCTCTGCGATGCAGCTGGCATCTCGCTTGAACCTGAGCTATCGTGAAGGATTTATCAAGAATAGATACATTGGCCGTACATTTATCATGCCCGGCCAAGCGGTACGGAAAAATCAGTTCGACAAAAGCTGAGTGCTATACCAATGGAGTTCAAGGGCAAGAATGTGCTTCTTGTTGATGATTCTATCGTTCGGGGGACCACCAGTCGGGAAATCGTGGAAATGGCGCGCTCGGCGGGTGCAAACAAGGTGTTCTTTGCCTCGGCGGCGCCGCCGGTACGCTTTCCTAACGTATATGGGATCGACATGCCTACGCATCGTGAGCTTATTGCCTCAGGCCGGGATGTAGAGCAAATAGCCAAAGAAATAGGTGTTGATGGCTTGGTCTACCAAGACTTAAGCGATCTGGAGCAGTCCTTGCGTGACATCAACCCGAAGATAGGACAATTTGATTCCTCTTGCTTTAATGGCCAGTATGTTACGGGCGATATCGACGAGGCGTATCTAGAGTCCTTGTTTCATGCGAATGAAGCCGTCAAGAGGCAGCAGCAAGCGGCACTGGACGATTAAAAGCGGGTAGCGGCTATCTAAAAAGCGACAGCAAATTGCTGTCGCTTTTTTTATTTAGTTTGAGCGCTGACGAATGCTGGTATAAAGCAGCAGCGCAAGGGTAAGGACAAATATTGCCATCCCCCATAGCGCGTACTCAAGACCTAGCAAGTGTACGCGGGCATCAATGCAAGTTGCGTAAATACCAAACAAAAAGGCAGACCTGACTCCAGGCCAGATTTGCTCATAATGGCATCTGCCAGGCTCAGGTCGCATGAGAAGCTGTTTGACGCCACGCTATATTGATACCATGCCGCTACTATCCCCCCGAGTGCTGCAACACTTCCTAGGCCGGCCAGCAGCTTAGCTGCCACTGCCTTCAAGCCGCCCGTAAGCAGTGCCGCCGCCAAGGCGCAGCCACCAACAACTAACAGCAACAGGCGCTGCAACACGCACCAGGCGCACGGCCGCATCCCAAAGCCATGCTGTGAAATCAATGCAATAATCACCGCACTAAAACACAGGATAGCGACGAGAAAGTAGTTAAATCGGGGATTGAAAGTCATGATCTGCTGTTATTAAAATGAAGAAGGGCAAAGGCGTTGTAGTGTTTGAGAGTAAGCTGCTTTTAGTATCCGCCTGGCCGCAAGCTAGCGGCCGGTTGTGTTGGATACTTGGATTAGCAGGTTGAGAATTAGTTCGTGCAAACCATCCCAGACAATTTGTACGCCTAGGCACAATAGTATAAAAGCCGAAAGACGCATGACGACAGCGGTTCCGTTTGAACCCAGCTTGTATAAAAACTGCGATGCAAAACGTAAACACAAATACACCACAAATGCAGCTGCGGCGAGCCCTGGCAGGGCGCCTGCCAGTTTGGTGGCACTCACTACTGCCGAATTGTCGTGCAGGGTCACGCCTACGGTCAGAGCGGCAGAAATCGACCCCGGGCCACACAGCATAGGGAAGGTCAGGGGGTAAAAGGCTTTGGATCGTACCTGCTCCCACGAGTATTGCCCGGCCATGTCCTGCGCATGACTGGCATCGAAGTCAGTGGCACTGACGAGCCTCCATGCCGTTGCAATAACCAGCAGCCCGCCACCGACCCGGATAATGGGAAGCGATATACCAAAAAATTCAACACGATATTGCCAGCCACCGTAGCCACGGCAAGCATGATGAAAATATTGATCGACACCCGTTTGGCCAGCTCAGTGCGTGCCGAGGTGGTCGCCCCTTCAGTGAGAGTCAGAAAAATAGGAGCAGCCGCCGGCGGATTCAGCATCGGCAGCAAGGTGGCGACGGTAAACAGAAAACTGCGACCAAAATCGAAAAATAAGGTTGAGCTATTCATGGTGGGGCACGCGTAAGGCGTTAAATGGCGTCACTGATTTGACGTTCGAATTGACGCAAAATCGCTGCATTGTGCAAGCGTTCGCTCTGGAGCAGGAAGCTATCTTCAACGCGTTCGCCCAGGGTCATGATTTTTGCGGATTTCAAGTCTATCTGATGATGTACGAATACGCGAGCCAAGTTAAACAATAAGCCCTTGCGGTCGGCGGTAACGATGCTTAAACGCCAAATGTGGCCATCTTGGTACGGACTCAGCTCAAAAGAGGGGGTAATGGGAAATGTACGAGCCTGTGTTGAGCTTGCTCCTACGTACTGCTTATCCAGAGATGCGGGCTCGTCTGCAGGAGCTACCAAGGCGCGTTCAAAATCGATTTTAAGCTTGTGATCCAGCTTGGCATCGTTCAATAATATCTGTGGCACCAGGACCACAAAGCTATCAAGTGCCCATCCGTGGGTGGTTGTATAGATGCGGGCATCTTGAATGCTAAGTGAGTACTGGTCAAAGAACGCACAGATTTCCATGAAAAGATCAGGGCGGTCCTGGGTGTATACCAGTACTTGACGAGTTTCCCCCGGCCCAAAGGGCGAGAGTAGACGACAGGCGCAGGGTTGAGCAACGCACCGTATAACGAGGCGGTATGCCAGATAATATCGCTGCTGTCATGGCGTAAGAAATAATCAAGATTAAGGACTGACCAGAAGTTGTCAATATCGCCTTGGTTAATGCCCTTCTTCAAGAGTGAAGTTATTGCTACGCTTTTTCGTTGGGCCAAGACTGTACTGGTCTGAAAGTTATCGTCGCCTAAGGCACGTCGGCTAAGATGATAGAGATCGTCAAGAAGCTTGGCTTTCCACGAGTTCCATATTGTTGGGCTTGTGCCCCGTATGTCGGCTACCGTCAGTAAATATAATGCGGTTAGGTTTTTTGTGCTTTTTACATGCCTTGCAAATTCAGCAACAACTTCCGGATTGCTGATGTCACGTTTTTGCGCCACGAGCGACATACTTAAGTGATCTTTTACTAAATACACGACCAATGCGGTGTCTTCGAGACTTAGTCCATGTTGATGGCAAAAGCGTTCGGCATCGACGGCGCCCAAGGCTGAATGGTTTCCGCCACGGCCTTTTGCTATATCGTGAAATAAGGCGGCAATATAAAGCAGCCAGTACTTATCAAAGTCAGTAGCTAGCTGGGTTGCCAGACTGTGATCGTGCGCATGTTCGGCCATTGTAAAACGACGTAAATTACGTATGACCATCAACGTATGTTGATCAACGGTATAGGCATGAAACAAATCATGCTGCATCTGACCTACGATTCGCCGGAAAACAGGCAGATAGCGAGGCAGAATATTAAGCATGGTCATTAGGCGCAAGGCCTGAACGACTCCTCTGGGCTGCTTGAAAACCTGTATGAATAATGATCTGTTTTTTGCACTAAGACGGAAATTTTCATCAATCAAGCGGCGGGCATGCCACAGTGCTCTTAAGGTTCTCGCGCTCATGCCTTGTAGTTGAGGATGTTGCTGCAAGTGCAGGAATGCGGTGAAAATCAGGCCAGGATTGTGCTGTATGGCCTGTTCGTCTTTTAGTTCGAGCCGATTGTTGGTGATCTCGAAATCATTATCAATGGTCGTAGGAAGTCGCTCGCTGGAAAAAAACAAACGTTCCTCAAGGCCCTGCATCAAAATGGTGTTTAACTGTGAAACCACCCGGGCAGCCCAATAGTAACGCTGCATCAAGTGTTCGCTTGCCAGGCGTCCGGGCGAGGGCTGAAAGCCGTAGACTTCAGCCAGCCTGGGCTGCAGGTCGAACAACAGGCGGTCTTCCGCTCGTCCGCAGAGCAAATGAAGTTCGATGCGTACACGCATAAAAGCCAGGCTGACGCGTCGTAGGGCGCGCAGTTCTGCCTCGGTCAGTAATTTGCTGGCCGCAATGTCACTCCAGGTTCGTCCCAGACCGGCAGCCTGGGCAAGCCACTGCAAAACCTGCAGGTCGCGCAGGCCTCCGGGAGATTCTTTGCAATTCGGTTCAAGGGCGTAGGGGGTGTCATGATAGCGATGGTGCCGTTGCCGCATCTCGACCCGTTTGGCCAGATAGAATGCCTGGGGGTCGATTTGATCATGAAGGCATTGACTAAGTTCTTCAGCGGCCCCTGGAAATCCGGCGATGCAGCGTAGCTCTAGCAAGGAGGTCTGGGTAGCGATGTCGGTCTGTGCTTCGTCGAGGCATTGCCCCAGTGTACGCACAGCATGGGCGGGCTTGAGGCCGATATCCCACATGGCCGCCAGCAAACGTTCGATAAGCTGGGTATCAGCCTGCCCGGGCTCTTCCTTGAGTAAAATCAGAATATCAATATCTGATTCGGGGTAGAGCTCTTGACGGCCATACCCGCCCACGGCACATAAGGCTGCGTGGGCGGGCAGGGAGTAGCTCATTAGTAACGCCCGGAGGGAGCGGTCTACAACATGGCTGAGCCGACGCAGCAGCAAATCGGGACGCCGGTTTCTCTCATAGCGGCTGAGTGCGCGCTGCCTATGTTTTAGATAGTTGTTCCGGTAAGTTTCAGGCGAGCTCATTGGAGGCCTTTAGCGCTTGAAGCCTTCTACGAAAGCCGGCGGTTCAGGCATTTCGGGCGACACCGTCAATACTTCGTAACCGGTTTCGGTAACTAAGATAGAGTGCTCCCACTGTGCAGAAAGACTGCGGTCCCGGGTGACGACGGTCCACTGATCGGGAAGTGTACGGATATCACGGCGTCCGGCGTTGATCATAGGCTCGATGGTAAAAATCATGCCTGGCTTCAAGACTTCGCCAGTGCCGGCCTTTCCGTAATGCAAGACCTGGGGGTCCTGGTGAAACTGCTGGCCTACGCCGTGCCCGCAGTATTCGCGCACCACAGAATAATTTCGACCTTCAGCATGCTGCTGAATAGCATGCGCCACGTCGCCCAGACGGGCACCGGGTTTGACCTGCTCTATACCCAGCCACATGCATTCGTAAGTGGTTTCGACTAGCCTGCGAGCCAAAATTGAAGGCTCGCCTACGTAATACATACGGCTGGTATCGCCGAACCATCCATCTTTGATTACAGTGACGTCGATGTTCATGATATCGCCGTTTTTCAATACCTTGTCGCTAGGAATACCGTGACAAATAACGTGGTTGATTGATGTGCAGATTGAACCAGGAAACGGCGGGTAGCCCGGAGGCGCATAACCTACAGTGGCCGACTTGACGTTTAAAGTGTTGGTGATGAAATCCATACATAGACGGTCAAGTTCGGCGGTGCTGATTCCAGCCTTGATATGCTCACTGAGAAAATCCAGGGTAGCTGCGGCAGCCTGACATGCTGCACGCATTTTGTCTAAATCTGTAGGGTCTGTGACAATAATGCTCATAGTGACTTGAATATATAGGTTAAAGAATAGTAGAATTATAGGCTTTCCTAAATTCTAGCTATAGCTTTTGGATCTTTATGCTCTAGGTTAGGGGATTAGGGATAGCTGGTTGTAGTAGTTTAATGTGCTTAATAGTGCTTAATGTCTGTATTGAGACACAGCGTAAAAGACTGCAACATAAAGAAGGCAGCAACAGTAGAGTTGGCTGCCTGGCAGGTTTAGCTTAAGCCCAAGGTTCTGTTTAGTGTAAACCTTGCGCTCGGCTTTAGGTACTAAAGTACCAAATTAGTATGGCGGTCGTAGCCGCCAGATCGTAGATCCGGGTTGTGAAGCAGTCGCAATTGCAATCAGCCCTGACTATTTAATAGTAGTAAATCGCGCGCCACTCGTCTCGGGGTGTCTGGGAACATACACAGTGTGTAGGGTCCTTACCGGATACAGAGCAGGTGCAAGAAAAAACCCTCGGAGAAAACCATGTCTTTAATGCGTGAAATGTTAGAAGCCGGTGTCCACTTTGGTCACCAGACCCGTTTCTGGAACCCAAAGATGGAGCAATACATCTTTGGCCAGCGTAACCGTATTCATATTATTAACCTCGAGAAAACCGTTGTTAATTATCTGGATGCACAGAAATTCATCAGCCAGTTGGCTGGTCGTGGTGGCAATGTGCTGTTTGTTGGTACAAAGCGTGCTGCTCGCGAACTCGTTGCAGCCGAAGCCGAGCGTTGCGGCATGCCTTACGTCGACAGTCGCTGGTTGGGCGGCATGATGACTAACTTCAAAACCGTAAAAACCTCCATTAAACGTCTAAAAGACATGGAAGTTCAGCTTGCCGATGGCGGCCTTGAGCGCATGACCAAAAAAGAAGGTCTGCTGTTCGAGCGCGAAATGGAAAAGCTGAATAAATCCATTGGTGGTATCAAAAACATGGGCAAACTGCCAGACGCCCTGTTTGTTATTGACGTCGGCTACCACAAAATTGCTATTGCAGAAGCACGCACCCTGGGCATTCCAGTCGTTGCTGTTGTCGATACCAACCACTCCCCAGAAGGCTTGGCTAAAGTGATTCCTGGTAACGATGACTCGGCCAAAGCCATTGCGTTGTACGCACGCGGCATGGCTGATGCTGTACTCGAAGGTCGCAACCAGGCGCTTAGCGGCTTGGTTGAAGAAATTCGTGAAGGCGAAGAGTTCGTTGAAGTTGAAGCTCCAGCTGAAGCTCAGCAGGAAGAAGCTGGCAGCGAAGAGTAATTCGCTAAAACCCTGCTTTATGCAGGTGGTGGCTGTTGTTGTCATGATCCCTAAACAGCCATCGCTTATGATTTCGCATCAGCCCCGGTTCAGCCGGGGCGTGTTTTACAGAATTGGAGAAAATCGTGGCCCAAATCACAGCATCGATGGTTAAAGAACTGCGCGAGAAAACTGACGCGCCCATGATGGAATGCAAAAAGGCATTGGTTGAAACGGATGGCGACCTTGCTAAAGCCGAAGAGCTTTTACGCGTTAAGCTGGGAAGCAAAGCTAGTAAAGCCGCTTCTCGCATTACTGCCGAAGGCCTGGTCGGGGTATATATTGCTGAAGGCAATAAGGTTGGTGCGATTGTTGAAATCAACTGTGAAACAGACTTCGTAGCCAAAAACGAAGACTTCATCAACTTTGTTGACCAAATCGCCAAGCTGGTTACCGAAAACAACCCGGCTGATGTAGCAGATTTGGCTCAGAAGCCATTGGCTGGCGGCACAGTAGAAAGCGTGCGTGCCGAATTGGTGGGACGTATCGGCGAAAACATCTCGGTTCGTCGCTTCCAGCGTTTTGAGACCAATGATCAGTTGGCTCAATACGTACACGGTGGCCGCATTGCTTCCTTAGTCGATTTTTCTGGTTCCGAAGACGTCGGTAAAGATCTGGCGATGCACATCGCGGCTACACGTCCTAAAGCTTTAGACGCTAGTGGTGTCAACCCGGCCGACATTGAAGCCGAGCGTTCTGTGGCTTCGCAAAAAGCAGCAGAATCCGGTAAGCCAGAAGAGATCGTCAAGAAAATGGTTGAAGGTTCCGTCGCCAAGTTCTTGAAAGAAGTCACATTGCTTTCTCAGCCTTTTGTTAAAAACGACAAGCTTAGCGTCGAACAGATGTTGAAAGAGCAAGGCGCCAAAATTTCCGGCTACGCATTATATGTGGTTGGTGAGGGTATCGAGCGTCGTACCGAAGACTTTGCCGCTGAGGTTGCTGCCGCACAGTCTGGCAACTAAACGTTGCTGTTATCTGGTTTTACCTTGGCAGGTGCCTTAATATGGCACCTGCCATTGCGCATGACTGTCTTACATTTCTTCAGTACCTAATTTCGGAACCCTTGCCATGAATACCCCACTTTATAAGCGAGTACTGCTTAAGCTGTCCGGCGAAGCGCTAATGGGCGATGATGCTTTCGGCATCAATCGTGCCACCATCATGCGCATGACAGAAGAAATCTCAGACGTCGCGGCGCTCGGAGTACAGGTCGCGATCGTGATTGGTGGCGGTAATATCTTTCGTGGCATTGCTGCGGGTGCCCAAGGTATGGATCGCGCAACCGCCGATTACATGGGTATGATGGCAACCGTGATGAACGCTTTGGCTCTGCAAGATGCATTGAAAAACCGTGGTTTGGATGCTCGTGTGCAGTCAGCTTTGAATATCGAGCAGGTCGTCGAACCCTATATCCGTCCCAAGGCTTTGCGTTACCTCGAAGAAGGCAAGGTGGTGGTCTTTGCAGCCGGAACCGGTAATCCTTTTTCACCACCGATACCGCCGCTGCGTTGCGTGGTGCAGAGGTCGGGGCAGAAATCGTCCTCAAGGCCACTAAGGTCGACGGAATCTACAGCGCTGATCCCAATAAAGACCCAGGCGCCACACGCTACTCGCGCATTAGTTTCGATGAAGCCATTGTTCGTCGCCTTGAGGTAATGGACGCGACAGCCTTTGCGCTTTGTCGCGATCAGAAGTTACCGATTAAAGTCTTCTCTATCAACAAGCTCGGCGCGCTTACCCGTGCTGTATGTGGCGAAGACGAAGGTACCTTGGTACACGTTTGATACAGGAATAAACATGAGTCTGTCAGAAATTCGTACATCGGCCGAGAGCCGGATGAATCGTTCTATAGAAGCCTTGCAAACCAGCTTGGGGAAGATCCGGACCGGTCGCGCTCATGCGGGTTTGCTCGATCACGTCACTGTCGACTACTACGGTTCGCCCGTGCCAGTAAGTCAGGTGGCTAACGTGAGTGTTCTTGATGCACGCACCCTGAGCCTGCAGGTATGGGAAAAGCAAATGGCCCAGGTCGTAGACAAGGCCATTCGTGAGTCCGACCTGGGCTTGAACCCTATTTCCCTTGGCGAGACCATACGTGTGCCAATGCCCGCTCTTACCGAAGAGCGACGACGTGATCTTACGCGTTTAGTGCGCTCTGAAGGCGAGGACGCCAAGGTTGCTGTACGTAACCTGCGCCGCGATGCCAACGACACAGCTAAGCGTATGCTTAAAGACAAAGAGATCTCTGAAGACGATGAACGTCGTTTTCAAGATGAAATCCAGCGCCTTACCGATAAATTTGTTGCTGAAATCGACAAAATAGTTTCGGTAAAAGAAGCTGAGGTCATGACGGTTTAATACCGTCAATACAGGTGGACGCGATGTCTGTTAGCTCGACACAATCAATCCCTGTGTGCAGTGATATCCCGCGCCACCTGGCCATCATTATGGATGGCAACGGCCGTTGGGCAACACGCCGAATGCTTCCGCGCACAGCGGGGCATATGCGGGGCGTGCAGGCCGTTCGACGTGTTGTCGAGGCTTGCGGCCGTCAGGGTGTTGAATACCTGACCTTGTTTGCTTTTAGCTCTGAAAACTGGCGACGCCCCCAAGAAGAAGTCTCGTTGCTGATGCGTCTTTTTGTCCAGACCTTAGAAAAAGAGGTTGGCAAGTTAAGTGATCAGGGCGTGCGTTTGCGTGTGGTGGGCGATCTAAGAGCCTTTGAACCCCGTCTGCGTGATCTTATCCGTGCCGCCGAAGACCGTACCCAGCACAACTCGGCATTGCAGCTGACGATTGCCGCTAATTATGGTGGACGCTGGGATATCTTGCAGGCCACTCGTCAACTGTTGCTATCCAGACCAGAGTTACTCACTCAGCCTGAGCTGCTCGATGAAAACGCTCTATCGCCTTATCTGTCGATGGCCTATGCCCCCGAACCCGATCTTTTCATTCGTACAGGTGGCGAGCAGCGAATTTCTAATTTTTTAATTTGGCAATTGGCCTACACTGAGCTTTATTTCACAGAAAGCTATTGGCCTGATTTTGGCGCCAAAGACCTGCAAGCTGCATTTCAATGGTATGCCAACCGCGAACGTCGCTTTGGGCGTACCAGCGCTCAGATCGCACTCCAACCCTAACGAGGCGACCATGCTTGGACAGCGTATTATCACTGCCGTTGTGCTCATTGCAGTTCTTGTTTTGGCCATGTTCCTGCCTTCGCTGTGGCCCATGACGGTCTTGCTTGCGCTTGCCGCCGCCTGTGCGCTTTGGGAGTGGCTCAGACTAACATGGTCTGGCTCATCCGGATTTATGGCTCCCCTGATAGGCCTGCTGCTGTTTGTCGGCATGCTGTACCTAGCTTATGGCTGGCAGCCGTCATTGGATATGCAGGTGTGGGCCAAAGAAGCCAGGGCACATGTGTTTCTTGTGTTTTTGCCTTTGGTGGTTCTTTATTGGGCCATAGGGGTGAGCTTGATGCTCGGCTTTGCCCAGACCCAGAAGCAGGCCTCCAAGGTGGCTTTAAGTATTTTTGGTGTTTTCGCGGTTTTTATAGCATGGGCTTCGTTGAACGAAATGCTGATGTATCGTGGTGGCATCTACCTGTTATCGATGATGGCCATTGTCTGGGTTGCTGATATTGCGGCGTATTTTGCCGGAAAGGCGTGGGGCAAGAAGAAGCTGGCTCCTCGTATAAGCCCCGGGAAAACATGGGCTGGTTTTTTTGGTGGAATGCTAGGCGTTATTGCCTACGTGTTTCTAACGGGCCGGATCGAGGGTAGCTATGCACATGATTTAGCCATGCGTTGGCCATGGTTTGGTGTGGTGGCAATAGCTGCAGGGCTGGCTGCACTTTCGGTCATGGGCGACCTATTTGAGTCACTGCTGAAAAGGCGCGCTGGCGTCAAGGATTCAAGTAACCTGCTTCCTGGCCATGGCGGTGTATTCGATCGTATCGACGCACTCCTTCCTGTCGCGCCTGTTGCATTGGTCCTTGGTGGTCCATTCCTCGAAATGCTCAGCGTCGCAGCAAACTAAGCGGCTTCGCCGGTCGAATTCGCATGGCGCTAGCCAGTCTTTATTAAAGAAGCGTATTAATGAGTTTTCAACGCGTATGTATATTGGGTTCTACCGGCTCCATCGGCTGTAGCACCCTTGATGTTATTGCCCGCCATTCTCAAACAATGGCGGTCTACGCATTATCGGCATACAGCCGCATGGAAAAGCTCGCCGAACAAGCGCTGCAGTACCAGGTGCAAGTTGTGGTGGTGCCCGACGGTGACGCCGCCACGCAATTTATACAGGCCTACGGCAAGGGCTCTTTGCCCGAAATTCGTATAGGCGAACCAGGCTTAATTGAAACCGCTTCCGATTCAGCTGTTGATACTGTCATGGCAGCTATTGTGGGGGCCGCCTGCCTTGCGCCAGTTCTGGCGGCTGCAAGGGCAGGCAAGCGTATTCTGCTGGCGAATAAGGAAGCACTGGTTGCTGCTGGTGGCTTATTCATGGACGCGGTTCGCCAAGGAAATGCCAGCCTGATTCCTATAGACAGCGAACACAATGCCATTTTTCAGTGTCTGCCCGAAGCGTCGCGTCATCACATTATTAGCGAAGCGCCCAAAAGCATACGTCGGTTATTGCTAACTGCTTCCGGCGGGCCATTTCGCACTCTTGATCTTAATGACCTGGCCAGCGTCACTCCAGAGCAGGCCTGTGCGCATCCTAACTGGAGCATGGGCAAAAAAATCTCGGTCGATTCCGCGACTATGCTGAATAAGGGGCTAGAAGTCATCGAGGCTCATTGGCTGTTTGCGATGCCGGCTGACAAAATTGATGTGGTCATCCATCCCCAAAGTCTGATTCATTCGATGGTCGAATATATAGATGGCTCGGTGCTCGCTCAGCTCGGCCAGCCCGATATGCGCACTTCCATTGCCTATGGCCTGGGCTTTCCTGAACGTATAGAAAGCGGCGTTGGGCTGCTGGGTCTCACTGCCATGGGCCGGCTAGACTTCGAAGAGCCTGATTTCGAGCGCTTTCCTTGTCTGAAGCTGTCTTTTGAAGCTCTGGCAACGTCACAGGCGGCATGTATTACCCTGAATGCGGCCAACGAGGTTGCAGTGGATCTGTTTTTAAAGCGTAAAATTTCATATAACGATATTCCGCGTGTTATCTCAAACAGCATTGAAAGAGTGGTAGGCATGAATACTCCTGCATTAGACTGCCTGGAATCCGTGCTGGGTGTTGATCACGAATCGCGCATCATCGCCCGTGGCCTCTGCAGCTCTGCGGCTTGATTTCTTAAGGGCATAGTTCATGTTATTTACCTTATTGGCGTTTGCTGTTGCCATTGGTCTGTTAGTTACAATTCACGAGCTTGGCCATTACTGGATAGCCCGCCGTTGTGGCGTTCACATCGAGCGTTTTTCTTTTGGATTTGGCAAGGTTCTGGCCAAATACACCGATAAGCGCGGTTGCGAGTGGGCATTTTCAGCGCTGCCCCTCGGGGGCTACGTGATGATGCGTAATCAGGCCCCGCTGAATGCGACTCAGGCCGAGATCGACGCCTCCTTTGATAACAAGACGGTGTGGCAACGTGCTGCCATTACCGTCGCCGGCCCAGTTGCCAATCTGATTCTGGCGGTACTTATCTATGCCTTGATTGGCTTGGTAGGTACGCAAGAGCCGGCCGCTATTCTGGGTCAACCTGCGGCCGATACGCCGGCGGCGTATGCACATGTGCAAGCGGGTGACACGGTGGTGGGTGTTAATGATAAAAACATAGCGTCATGGTCACAGTTTCGTTGGCAGATGCTTGATTCGCTCAGCACGGGTGGCGTAGTCAACATTCAAACGCAAGACGCACTCAGTAACAGCCGCACTTACGAGATTGATCTTCCCAAGGCCCAGATTAAGCCCGATGCTCCGGATCTGCTCGCTGAAGCAGGCTTCAGGCTTGCCATGCCACACGCTAAAGTACAGCGTATCATCGAGGGTGGGGCTGCAGAGGCGGCGGGCTTGCTTGCCGGTGATGTCATTGTTGGCTTAAATGACATCCCAGAGCCCTCTGCTAACGATTTTGTGAGTGCTGTCCAGAATCTGGCGGGCCAAACAGTGCAGTTACAAATATTGCGCGATGGCCAAAGGCTTAGCATTGATGCGCATGTGCGCGCTGAGCAGACGCCGGAGGGTGAGCAGGTGGGCCGTATCGGTATATTGGTGGGTGCGGATCTGCCAATGGTGACGGTTCGTTATGGCCCTCTGGACAGCGTTGTTCAAGGCGTTTCTCGTACTGCCGATACCTTCTGGCTTTCGTTAAAAATGATAGCCCGTATGGTCACCGGGGACGTGTCGGTCAAGAATATTAGCGGGCCGGTGTCTATCGCTGATTATGCTGGTCAAAGCGCGCGCATCGGCTTAGCATCTTATTTACATTTTCTTGCATTAATCAGCGTCAGCATTGGTTTACTAAATCTTTTACCTATACCCATGCTCGATGGCGGCCATCTGCTGTATTATGCTGTCGAGGTCGTTCGCGGACGACCGCTTTCAGAAAAATGGCAAAATCACGGGCGGCGTATTGGTTTAGGTATACTTGCTGCTTTAATGATGCTTGCTTTCGTAAATGACTTTGTCCGACTTTTCAGTTAGGCTTCGTTGTCTTACAATCCAAAACCATTTGATCGACCAAGGACTCTCCAGGATGTCGTTAAGCCGGAAATCAAAATTTGCTCTGCGTACCTTGCCTTTGCTGGTAGCAACGCTGCTTGCTCCAGCCATTGCCAATGCGTTTACGCCTTTCGTCGTTCGTGATATTCAAGTTAACGGCATACAACGAGTTGATCCAGGCACTGTCTTTAGCTTCTTACCGGTCAAAGTGGGTGAGCAGTTTTCCGAAGAGCAGGCTAGTGAAGCTATTCAACGCTTGTATTCCACGGGCTTCTTTAGCGACGTGCAGCTGGATACCACTGATAACGTACTGGTGGTTTCTGTGGTCGAGCGTCCCACCATCGCCTCGGTAACCTTTAACGGAATGCGTGAGTTTGATGCCAAGGGAATCACGCAGTCACTCTCGCAAGTGGGCTTTGGTGAAGGCCGTGTATTCGATCGCGCCATGCTCGAGCGTGCCGAGTTCGAACTCAAGCAGCAATACCTCAGCAAAGGTAAGTATGGCGTCGAGGTCACGCCTATCATTACCCCGTTGCCACGCAATCGCGTAGGGGTCAGCTTTGACGTCTTTGAAGGTGATCTGGCCAAAATCAAAGAGATCAACATCGTGGGTAACGAGGCCTTCAGTACAAGCCGCCTGCTTAGCCAGATGGAGCTCACGACCTCGGGTGTCATGACGTGGTACACCGGCACGAATAAATACTCAAGGGAAAAGCTCGAAGGAGATGTCGAGCGTATTCGCTCCTACTACCTCGACCGTGGTTACCTTGAATTTAATTCCGAGCCGCCACAGGTCTCTATCTCGCCCGATCGCCAGGATATCTTTGTGACGCTTACCGTTCACGAAGGCGACCCCTACGAGATTAGCGACGTCAAGCTAGCCGGCGATTTGCTCGGACTGGACGCTGAGATTCTGCCTCTTGTACAGGTAAAGGCCGGAGAAACCTTTTCAGCTGAAAAAACCAATGCTTCGGCTAAAGCCATTACCGATTATCTGGGCAGCTTAGGCTATGCCTTCGCCAACGTGAATCCGCACCCGGTACTCGATAGGGAAAACCATACGGCGGATCTTAGTTTCTACATTGATCCGGGCCGCCGTGCCTATGTACGTCGTATTCAGATCGGTGGCAATACCCGAACACGCGACGAAGTGATACGCCGTGAAATGCGCCAGAACGAAGCTGCCTGGTACGATTCAAACAGTATTGCTTTCTCCAGAGACCGTATTGACCGTCTGGGTTATTTCAACGAAGTTGATGTCAACACAGCTCCTGTGGCCGGCTCGCCTGATCAGGTCGATCTGAACGTAGACGTCAAAGAAAAACCCACAGGGCTGATTAACCTGGGTGTAGGCTACGGTTCTACCGATAAAGTTATTTTGTCGGCCGGTATTAGCCAGGACAATATCTTTGGTAGCGGTAACAGCTTGTCGTTGCAGCTAAACACAAGTAAGACCAACCGGGCTGCTGTGATTTCTCACACCAACCCTTATTGGACCAAAGACGGTATAAGCAAAACCACATCGCTGTATTACCGCCGTACCACGCCTTACGAAAGTGATTACTCTTATGGTGATTACCAGGTTACAGCGTACGGCGCGGGCTTGAACTTTGGTATTCCTATCTCAGAGTACGATCGCATTTTCATGGGTGTAAACCTTGAGCACAACAAGATTGGCCGGTTTAGCAGGCAGTATACGCCTCTGGCCTACCAAGAGTTTGTTGAAGAGTTTGGCTCGGGTACCAATGCGGCGATCTTCAATTTAGGCTGGTCCAAAGATACGCGTGATAGTGCATTGGCTCCGACCCGGGGTGGCTACACCCGTCTGTCTGCCGATTTCTCTACGCTCGATCTGCGTTACTACATGCTTAGTGCGCAGCAACAATACTATTTACCACTGGGACGAGCCTTTACGCTGGCCTTTAACGGCATGGCCGACTACGGGAAGTCCTACGGTGGTCGTGCGTTCCCTATCATCAAGACAGTTTATGGTGGTGGTATAGGGTCAGTACGGGGGTACGAAGGTGCCTCATTAGGTCCACGTGACACCTTGACCGGCGATTACCTGGGTGGTTCTCGCCGCGTAGCGGGTAATGTGCAGCTCTATCTGCCGTTCCCAGGCGCTACACGTGACCGTACACTGCGCTGGTTTGTGTTCACCGATGCTGGCCGCGTAGATAACGCCGACGGCTCTTGCTGGACAGGCAGAAACAACGAAATCGAAGATCCATGCGGATGGAAATACTCCGCGGGTGTGGGTCTTTCGTGGCAGTCTCCGTTAGGCCCATTGCAATTGTCCTATGGTCGTGCAATGAACGCCAAGGCCGGTGACGAAAAACAAGCCTTCCAGTTTCAAATTGGTACCGCGTTTTAAAATGCCGTTTTTAGTGGCACAATTAACTTTTTCTCGCAGCGTTATTAGCAAGGTAGATTTTCATGAAGTCTAAATTCGCATTTCAACTTTCCTCAGTCGCTCGTCAACTGTCACGTGGCAATCGTGCGGTGGTGATGGCCGCGGTGTTGGGTGTGTCGGCTATGGCCGCTGCTCCAATTGCTCAAGCCCAGACCAAAATTGGCTTTGTCAGCACCGAGCGCATCCTGCGTGACTCGCAACCTGCTAAAGCAGCACAGAGTAAAATCGAAGCTGAATTTAAGCGCCGTGACGACGAGTTGCAAAATTTGGCTAACAAGCTGCGTAATGATGCTCAGAAGTTCGATAAAGACGCACCAGTGCTTTCCGAATCCGACCGCATTTCGCGCCAGCGTCAATTGTCCGATCTTGATTCAGACCTGCAGCGCAAGCGTCGTGAATTTCAGGAAGACTTCAACCGTCGTCGTAACGAAGAGTTCTCAGCCATTGTTGAGAAAGCCGATGCAGCTATTCAGAACATTGCTGACAACCAGGGTTACGACCTGATCATCCAAGATGCCGTTACTGTTAGTCCCCGAGTGGACATCACTGACGAGGTCCTGAAAGCCCTAGGTGGTTAAAAAACTATGCCAGTACTGCTTGCGCCTGATCAGGCGCCCTCGTTAGAGCAGCTTATTGCTGTAGTACAAAGCACTGGTCTTGAATGCAGTTTGGCAAATATAAGCTCCGAGCCCACGCACCCGATTCAGGGGCTGGGCTCGTTGCTTTATGCCAGTTCAGTCGAGCTCAGCTTTTTGTCAAACCCCAAGCTAAAAGACCAGTTGTCCCGCACTCAGGCGGGGGCTGTCATCCTTAGCACCGACGATTATCGCAATCTGACATTTAAGCCTCATTTTGCGGTGGTTCTCTGCGATCAGCCCTATCTGATGTATGCCTTGTTAGCCCAATGGTTTGACAGACATCGCATTGAAGGTCTGCCTGCAGGCATACACCCCTCAGCAACGATCCATAGCTCTGCAGTGCTGCACGACGGTGTCAGCGTGGCTGCCAACGCAGTCATCGAGGCTAACGTTGTGGTGGGGCAGGGGACGCGTATTGGAGCTGGTTGCGTGGTGGGTGAAAATTCCACCATAGGTACATCGTGTTTACTGCATGCCAAGGTTGTACTTTATCACCAGGTGTCCTTGGGCGACCGCTGTATTGTTCATGCCGGTGCCGTCATTGGTGCTGACGGATTTGGCTTCGCGCCCGACCCGTCAACGCAAGGCGCCTGGGCTAAAATCGCCCAAATCGGCGGTGTGCAGATTGGTGACGATGTTGAAATCGGTGCGAACACGACCATCGACCGCGGAGCCCTGGACAATACCGTTATTGAAAACGGGGTTAAATTAGACAACCAGATTATGGTGGCCCATAACGTCCGCATTGGTGAGCACACTGCCATTGCTGCCTGTGTGGGTATTGCCGGCTCAACAGTCATAGGCAAGCGTTGCATTATTGGCGGGGCGGCCATGCTTTCAGGTCATATAACCCTCACTGACGACGTGCAGGTGTCCGGCGGTACAGCCATTACCTCGAATGTTGATCAGCCTGGGCGCTATACCGGGGTCTATCCTTATGCCGAACATCAGCAGTGGCAACGTAATGCCGCTGTTATTTCACAGTTGAATCCGTTACGGCGTCGTCTTCGCGCGCTGGAACGGGGTAACAACGATTAATTTTTTAATAGAATAATAAGCAGGAATCATCATGGAACTCGATATTCGACAAATTATGGAACGCTTGCCACATCGATACCCGATGTTGCTGGTTGACCGCGTAGTTGAAATGGTCCCAGGGAAAAGCATTGTTGCCATTAAAAACGTGTCGATGAACGAGCCGTTTTTTACAGGCCATTTCCCTCATCATCCTGTCATGCCGGGCGTGCTCATTATTGAAGCCATGGCTCAGGCCGCAGCACTTTTTTCGTTCGAAGACGATCATGAAGTGAATGCCGCCAGTCAAAAAATTGCTTACTATTTGGTAGGGGTAGACGGCGCCCGCTTTAGAAAGCCAGTGGTTCCAGGAGACCAGCTGCGTTTGGAGGTTGTGGCAGATCGGATCAGTCGCGCCATCTGTAAATACTCGGCAAAAGCTCTGGTTGATGGCCAAGTTGTCGCTGAAGCCAAGTTAATGTGTGCGATTCGTGTATTGGAAGACGACGAAGCATGAGTTTAATTCACCCTACCGCAATTATTGCACCTGGGGCTGTAGTTGCAGCAGATGTGCAGGTTGGTCCCTATAGCATTATTGGCGAGAATGTCACCATTGGCTCGGGGACGATCGTCGGGCCTCATTGCATCATCGATGGGCATACGACCATTGGCAAAAACAATCATTTTTATCGTTTCTGCTCTATAGGCGGCATGCCTCAAGACAAAAAGTACGCAGGTGAGCCTACGAGTCTGGAAATAGGTGATTCAAATACCGTGCGTGAATACGTCACCATTAACACCGGTACGGTTCAGGATGTCGGGGTTACCCGTCTGGGTAATGATAACTGGGTCATGGCCTATGTGCATATTGCTCACGACTGCCAGATAGGCAACCATACTATTTTGGCAAATAGTGTTCAGTTTGCCGGACATATACACATAGGTGACTGGGCCATTATTGGCGGCTTGTCTGCCATGCACCAATTCGTTCGTATTGGTGCACACACCATGATTGGTGGCACTAGCTCTATCCGCCAGGACATCCCACCGTTTGTTATCGGGGCCGGTGATCCCTTTAAGCCAGCGGGTGTGAATTCTGAAGGTCTGCGACGCAGAGGCTTTAGTCCTGAAGTTATTTCAGCCATCAAAGAAACCTACAGGCTGCTTTATCGGCGCGGTTTGAAAATCGATGAGGCTTTGCTGCAAATCAAAACTCTTCAGTCTGAAAAGCCCGAAGCGGCATCAGCGATTCAGCTGATGGTTGATTTTCTTGAAGAATCAAGCCGGGGCATTGTACGGCCATGACGGCATTGCGAGTAGGCATGGTCGCTGGTGAGCCTTCTGGCGACTTACTCGGTTCTCGCATTCAACGCGGTCTATACGAGACACACCCCGACACCCTCATTACCGGTATTGGCGGTCCTGAAATGGTCGCTGCGGGCCTGGATGCCTGGTATCCCATGGACGCGCTGTCGGTTTTTGGTTATGTGGACGCACTCAAAAGCTTGCCACGCTTATTGCAGACCTACTATGGTGTTCGCAATCGGTGGAAAAAAACCATCCGGATGTGTTTGTAGGTATAGACGCTCCCGATTTTAATTTGCGAATGGAAGCAGCGCTGCGGCAGCAAGGCATACCCACAGTCCAGTTTGTAGGACCTTCGATATGGGCATGGCGCTACGAGCGTATTCACAAAATACGTGAGGCAGTGTCCCATATGCTGGTACTGTTTCCCTTTGAAGTGGATATCTATAAGAAAGAGGGAGTGCCTGTTACTTGTGTAGGCCATCCTTTAGCTCAGAGCATTCCCCTTGAGCCGGACCTCATCGCGGCACGAGCTCGACTGGGAGTAGCTCCTGATGCCAGAGTGCTGGGGCTGTTACCTGGCAGCCGCCGCTCCGAAATTGCGAATCTTGCACCCCGGTTCTTGCAGGCAGCTCAGCTTTTGCAAGCAGAAGAGCCGGCGCTGCAAATTCTGGTGCCTGTGGTTAATGCTGCCCGGAAAGCACAGTTTGAAGCCATACTTAAAGACCACCCGGTAAAACATATTCGGATAGTGACAAACGAGTCTGTCGCCACGCAACTATTAGCAGGTGGCGGCCAGAAGCCGGTAGCGTGGGATGTCATGGAGGCCAGCGACGCTTTACTTATCGCAAGTGGTACAGCTACGCTGGAGGCAGCTCTTTACAAGCGGCCCATGGTGATCTCTTATGTGCTTACGCCCTTGATGAAAAACATCATGGCATGGCAGTCAGGCCAAAAGCGTCCATTGCTAGACTGGATCGGCTTGCCCAATATTCTTTGCCAGGACTTCATCGTGCCAGAACTGCTTCAAGAAGAGGCCGAGCCGAAATCGCTTGCCAGGGCTTGCCGTCGGGCTTTGGATGACAGTTCGTGGCGCGAAAAAGTTAGCCGGCACTTTTACCGTTTGCACGAGTCATTGCGTCTGGATACCGCCAAGTTGGCGGCGAATGTTATTTTGGATGTGGCACGACGTGGATACTGATTTAAATGTACTTGTATCAATTGACGAACTGACTGCTGGCGTAGACGAAGCAGGACGGGGGCCTTTGGCGGGCCCGGTATTTGCTGCAGCGGTCATTCTTGATCCCGACCATGTGATTGAAGGCCTGGGGGACTCTAAAAAGCTGAGTCCCAAGCGGCGGGCAGAGCTCGCCATAGAAATTCGTGCCCACGCCCTGGCCTGGTGCATTGCCAGTGCGAATCGCGATGAAATTGATGAACTCAATATATTGCACGCAACCATGCTTGCCATGCAGCGTGCGTGCGAGGCTCTTCCTCTTTCTCCGGGGCTTATTCTGATAGACGGTAATCGCGTACCCAGTAATTTATGCGCGCCATCACGAGCGGTAATCAAAGGCGATTCGCAGGTGGCTGCTATTTCGGCTGCTTCTATTTTGGCGAAAACCGCCAGGGATGAAGCCTGCCTGGAAATGCATGCACTTTACCCGGACTACGGTTTTGATCAGCATAAGGGCTATGGTACGGCTTTGCACATGGAACGTCTGTCCTTGCATGGGCCGTGTCCGGAGCATCGGCGCAGTTTCGCCCCTGTAAGACGTGCGGCTTTGCGACTTCAAGATCCTCAATGACCATTATTCATTCGCGTGATAATACACGCTACAAAAGCCTGCAGCGCATAGCATCCGGCAAGCGCCCTCTAGGAGGAGGGCCGAAGCAAGTGTGGATCGAAGGTGTGCATTTGTGCCAAAGCTGGCTTGAGCGTTTCGGGGCGCCGGACATGGTGGTATTCGATGCCGAGCGCGCAGAATCCACCCCGAGATCCAGGCATTATTAGAACAGGCTCATACGGCAGAGCGCTGTGCATTGAGCAGTGCTCTGCTGCGAAGCCTGTCCAAGGTTGAGCAGCCCCAAGGTATTGCCTTTGCAGTGAGCATGCCCACTCAGTCTCCTGATGGCCCGCTCGATGGCGCAGCATTGCTGCTCGACCGTATTCAAGACCCTGGCAATCTTGGCACACTATTGCGCACCGCTGCAGCCGCTGACATCGGGCAGGTTTTTTTATCAGAAGGCTGTGCCGATGTCTGGTCTCAAAAGGTATTGCGCAGTGCTCAAGGTGCCCATTTTAACTTGAGCCTTTACGAGCAGGTGGATCTTCATCACTTGATCAGGCATTCGAAGGTGCAGGTCTTTGCGACCTCTCTGGATGACGCGCAATCTCTATATCAGATACGTATTCCCAGCTCGGCTGCCTGGGTATTTGGCAACGAAGGACAGGGCGTAGAGGCGGCGCTTCAGCAAAAGGCCACGGCTCGTGTATTTATCCCGCAGTCAGCCCGCGTCGAATCGTTGAATGTGGCAATCGCTGCAGGCATCTGTTTATTTGAGCAGCGGCGCCAGTCGCTTGCCTGATTTTTCGGCTGACCGCCGGACGATTACAGGAAACAGCTGGCTACAGGGCAGGGCCTTAATAAAAAAGCGGATAGGGCCGTTAAGGCTCATCCGCTTTTTATGTGCTGTCATGTATTACTAATAAACACGTCGATTCAGGCCGACTTCTTCCAGGATTTTCGTAGAGATTTCTTCAATGGAGCGTGTAGTGGTGGATAGCCACGGGATCCCTTCGATGCGCATTAAGCGTTCGGCATCAGCGACCTCGTTAATGCACTGTTTAAGCGAGGAATAGGTACTATCGGGACGTCGCTCGTTGCGTACCTCGGCAAGGCGGTCAGGCAAAATCGATAGGCCAAATAGCTTTTTACGGTAAGGGAGCAGAGTGGCGGGGAGGGTTCCGCGTTCAAAGTCCTCGGGAATCAAGGGATAGTTGGCGGCTTTTACTGCATACTGCATGGCCAGATACAGGCTAGTTGGCGTTTTGCCACAGCGTGAAACCCCGACCAAAATAACATCGGCCTGCTCGAGGCCCTGGACATACTGACCATCGTCATGCGCCAGGCTGAAATTGATGGCTTCAATTCTGTTGTTGTATTGTTTGGAAAGGCCGTTAGAATGTGACCGGCCTACCGAGCGGGTAGATTTCACTCCCAGGGCGCGTTCGATGTGACGCACAAAGGAACCAAACAAATCAAGGAAGGTGCAGTTGGCCGCCCCGATAATGGTGGCCATTTTAGGGTCGACTAAAGTGCTGAAGACCAGAGGGCGCTGGCCTTGTTCCTCGGCTGTTTTATTGATGCGATCGGCAACCGCTTGGGCCTTTTCAATAGTGTCGATGAAAGGGATTCGTAATGCTTCAAATTCAAATTGCTGAAATTGAGAAAGCACAGAATGGCTAAAAGTTTCGGCGGTAATCCCAGTACTATCAGAGACCACGAATACGGTTCGTTCAATTAATGTCGAAGTCATGACTTAGGTGGTGCACAATGGCCTATAAACGGTACAATCTGAAAAGAGTAACAGTGACATGAGCAGCAAGCAAGGCAGGTTTGCCTAGTGCGTAAATGGTGGTCATCGGCCCACCCCCAGTTGCGTGCTAGGCAAACAGGCTTTTTTATTTTTAAGGTGACATTCATGTCTTATGTTTTACCCTTCGACAACCTCCGTATGACGGACGTCGATACTGTAGGGGGCAAAAACGCCTCTCTCGGAGAAATGATCAGCCAGCTTGCTGGTGTCGGTGTACGTGTGCCTGGTGGTTTTGCCACCACAGCCGAAGCCTATCGTGTCTTCCTTAAAGCCGATGGCCTGGACGAACGTATCGCTAATCGACTCGCTACTCTCGATGCCGATGATGTACGTGAGCTGGTGGCAGCCGGTGCTGAAATCCGTCAGTGGATTATCGACACGCCGTTCCCGCACGAACTGGAGTCCCAGATTCGCGAATCGTTCGCAGCACTGGATGCCGACGGCCAGGGCTCCTTCGCGGTACGTTCATCAGCCACCGCAGAAGACTTGCCAGATGCCTCTTTTGCAGGCCAGCAAGAAAGCTATCTGAACGTCGTAGGCATTGACGATGTCTTAGAAAAAATTCATCATGTTTTCGCATCGCTCTATAACGATCGCGCCATTTCTTACCGTGTCCATAAAGGCTTCGAGCACGCCGATGTAGCGCTGTCAGCCGGTATTCAACGCATGGTTCGCTCCGACAAGGGCAGCTCCGGCGTTATGTTTACCCTGGACACCGAGTCAGGCTTCCCTGACGTGGTGTTCATCACATCGTCATATGGCTTGGGCGAAACGGTTGTGCAGGGTGCAGTCAACCCAGACGAATTCTACGTATTCAAGCCTACGCTGGAAGCAGGCCACTATCCGATCATCAGCCGCCGCATCGGTTCCAAATTGTTGAAAATGGAATTTGATCCGCAGCGCGAAAGCGGCGAAGCCGTTCGCACGGTTGATGTTCCCGTATCCGAACGCAACCGTTACTCGCTTAACGACGAAGAAGTGATCGAGCTTGCGCGCTACGCGACAATTATCGAGAAGCATTATCAGCGTCCTATGGATATCGAGTGGGGCCGGGATGGGCTGGACGGAAAAATTTATATTCTGCAAGCACGCCCGGAGACCGTTAAGTCTCAGCTTTCCAACAACGACGTTCAAGAGCGCTACAGCCTGAAAGCTACTGGCGAAGTACTGATTACTGGTCGGGCCATTGGCCAAAAAATCGGTTCCGGAACCGTACGTCTGGTCGGCGATGCAAGCGAAATGGATCAGGTCAAAGCGGGTGATATTCTCGTTACCGACATGACAGATCCCAACTGGGAGCCGGTCATGAAGCTGGCTTCGGCAATTGTCACGAACCGTGGCGGACGTACTTGTCACGCAGCCATCATCGCGCGTGAGCTGGGTATTCCTGCCGTCGTAGGTTGTGGCGAGGCCACCGACATTCTTAAAGATGGCCAGGAAGTGACGGTCTCTTGCGCCGAAGGTGATGAAGGCCGTATTTACGACGGCTTGCTCGAAACCCAGATCGACGAAGTCAGCTGGGGTGAAATGCCCGAGATAGGCATGAAAGTCATGATGAATGTGGGGAACCCACAACTGGCTTTTGATTTTTCCCAGATCCCTAACGACGGCGTTGGATTAGCTCGACTTGAATTCATTATTAATAACAATATTGCAATTCATCCTAAAGCCGTACTCGATTACCCAAACGTTGATAGCGAACTTAAAAAAGCTGTTGAGTCCGCAGCACGTGGCTATGCCAGCCCCCGCGCCTTCTTTGTCGAGAAGCTTGCTGAGGGTATTGCAACGCTGGGCGCAGCATTCTATCCAAAGCCGGTCATCGTTCGCTTGTCCGATTTCAAGTCTAACGAATACCGTAAACTGGTAGGCGGATCGCGCTACGAGCCCGAAGAAGAAAACCCCATGCTGGGCTTCCGCGGCGCGGCGCGCTATATCTCCGACGACTTCGAAGAGTGCTTCCGCATGGAATGTGAAGCGCTGAAAAAAGTACGCGACGATATGGGCCTGACCAACATCGAGATCATGGTGCCTTTTGTACGCACATTGTCGCAAGCCGAGCGCGTGATTCAGCTCTTGGCCGATAACGGTCTTGAGCGCGGTAAAAACGGGCTTCGCGTCATCATGATGTGCGAGGTTCCGTCGAATGCCATTCTGGCTGAAGAGTTCCTGGAGTATTTCGACGGTTTCTCTATCGGTTCAAACGACATGACTCAACTTACCCTGGGCCTGGATCGTGATTCTGGCATGGAATTGCTGGCTGCAGATTTTGACGAACGTGATCCTGCTGTCAAGTTCATGCTTAGCCGCGCCATCAAGGCCTGCCTTAAAGCCGGTAAGTATGTGGGTATATGTGGTCAAGGGCCTAGCGACCATCCGGATCTGGCCGAATGGTTGCGAGACGAGGGTATTCTTTCCTTGTCCCTCAATCCCGATACGGTGATCGATACTTGGCAGCGTTTGGCTAAATAGGCTTTTGCCGCAGCTCGAAACGTAAAGCAGTAAAAAATAGCGCGAACGGTTCACAAACTGTTCGCGCTATTTTTATAAACTGCGTTTGACTAGCGGAGTCTATTCCTGGCTGTTGCGGTAAGCGTCCATAAACGTAGACAAAATTTGCAAGCTGCGCTGTTTGATTTCTTCGTCTGTCATGCTGGGCATGGCACCCATCAGCATTCGCAACAAATCGGCATCGCATAAGCCCCTTAAATGCGTAACCATAAAAAGAGGGTCTTTTTCCTGCAAATTGCCAAGCTGAATATGCTGTTCTAGAATTTGGGCAATTTGGGCCCAGACGCCATCGCCTATGTATTCAAAAAAACGTTTACCAACATCGCTTGTTCCGCCCACCGAGATCACGACGCGTAATAGTTTTTCGGTATCGCTGTCTTGGTATAGCATTTGCAATAGACGCTCTATGAAGCCTACCAATATTTGCTCTAGAGGCAAAGACTGATCAATGGACTTGGCTAGCGTATTCTGAAATTCTTCAGCACCTGCAAGCATAGTGGCCAGCAGAAGTTCGTCTTTTGAAGGGAAGTAGTTATACAGCGTACCTTTAGAGCCGCCTACACGGGCTGCAATAATGGACATCGATGCACCCTCATACCCCAGTTCGCAAAAAACGCCAGTAGCGATGGTTATGATGCGTTCTCGGCGCTCTTGAGCTTTGGTTGCTTTCACTATTTTTCCCTAATTATTTTATTTAGTTTGCATGTTGTATTTTTGCTTGGCTGCGATGCTTTGTCAATTATAAAAAAACCATACAGTACGGTATTGTAGTGGCGTTTAATGAAAGTTAGCTGATTCGCCTCGATTGCGCTGACAGCAATATCTTTTGTAGTCTTTAAAAGTATAAAATGTAAGTGCTTGGCTGCTGGCCTAGCTAAATTCCTGCGTATACTGAAATACGGCAACGGTTTTTTCAACTCCGTGTGGACCAAGATGCGGAATCACCTGAAGCCGATCTTTACCTAACAGTTTAGTGCTATCGTAAGAGCAGGAAAATTAATGAGGGAAGTCATGAATCCAGTGGGCCCTGTAGTAATTATTGGTGGTGGCGCAGGCGGACTGGAACTTGCGGCCAAGCTTGGCCGCAAGTTCGGACCTGAAAGTGTTTATCTGATCGATAAAGATGATGACCATATCTGGAAGCCGTCGCTACACGAGGTGGCTGCTGGAACGCTGGACATCCATCGCGAGGGCTTGTCTTATTTCATGCTGGCTCGAGATTGTGGATTTACCTTCATACCTGGCGAGATGAAACATCTTGATCGCCAGGCCAAAACCATCGGTCTGGCAGCGGTATATAACAGCATTGGCGACGAAGTGTTCCCTGAGCGTACGATTACTTACGGGACCCTCGTGTTGGCGGTTGGCAGTAAATCGAACTTCTTCAACACTCCAGGGGCTCCCGACCATGCCATTACGCTGGACTCCACCAAGCAGGCCGAACGTTTTCGCCTGAGGCTGCTGCACGAGGTCACCCGTACAGTAGGTCAGCTTGACCATGCTAACGAGCGTCAGCCGCTGCAGATAGCTATTGTGGGTGGCGGGGCGACGGGCGTTGAGCTGGCTGCCGAGTTAATGGAAGCCAGTGCCAGCCTGCGTTCTTACGGCATGAACACCTTGGATCCTGCACGCGATATCCGCATCACGCTGCTTGAGGGCGCAGATCGCATTTTATCGGCTTTGCCTGCCAAACTGTCTCTCAGGGCCGAAGAGCTGCTCCGCGACCGCGGCGTTCAGGTGTGCACAAATGTGCGAGTGGCAGAGGTGCATAAAGGATACTTGACTGATAGTGAGCAAAAACGTTATGAGGCCGATCTTTGTGTTTGGGCCGCAGGTATTAAGGCGCCCGAATTTCTCACTACTCTGGGGCTAGAGACCAACCGCATCAACCAGATCGTCGTTGATGAAAGGCTGCGTACGCTGGATCCTGCCATCTACGCCCTTGGCGATTGCGCACAAGCGCCTTCAGGCTCAGAAGGGGGATATTTACCGGCTCGAGCGCAGGTCGCTCATCAACAGGCGAATTATTTATTCAGTTTGCTGGGGCAGCGCTTGCGTGGCATCAATACGTCCGCCAAGGCATTTGAATATAAAGATTATGGTTCGCTGGTGTCAGTGGGGCACAGCAAAGGCGTAGGCAGCTTAATGGGCGTGTTGCAAGGGCGCAGCTGGTTTGTGGAAGGTCTGGTTGCCCGCACCATGTATATGAGTCTGCATTTATTGCACCATATGGCTGTGCTGGGGGTGCTGCGTACAGCTTCCTTGGCACTGGGCCGTTTATTACTGAAACGCTCAGCCCCCGCGTAAAGTTGCACTAAAATAAAAAGAAGGGGGCTATGCCCCCTTTTATTGCTTTAGTCAGAGAGTTCTGCCCGTCTTCGAACGGTGTCGTGTTTCATTAAGCGTTCTTGTTCACGCGCCCAGTCGCGGTCTCGCGTCGTGTCGCGTTTATCGTGGCTTTTCTTGCCCCGACCCAGGCCGATATCCATCTTGATGCGGCCACGTGAGTAATGTAGGTTTAATGGCACAATGGTGTAGCCACGTTGTTCAACCCGACCAATTAGCTTGCTGATCTCGTCTGCTTTCAACAAAAGTTTGCGTGTGCGAGCTGCCTCGGGGACAATATGGGTCGAAGCGGTGGGAAGTGCACTGATATGCATACCGATGACCCAGATTTCTCCGTCTCTGATAATGACGTAGCTTTCGGCGAGTTGTATATGGCCTGCACGAATTGCTTTTACTTCCCAGCCTTGTAAAACCAGTCCGGCTTCGTAAGTCTCTTCGATGAAGTAATCGTGTCTTGCTTTGCGGTTGTCGACAATGCTCATGAATTAATTGACCAGCCCTTGATTATAAAATCGATACATTTTCTCTATTATCCCCTTATCGATGCATACAGTAAAACGTTCAGTTCTAGTCCCCTTTAGTTGCGAGCAAATGTTCGATTTGGTCGCCGACGTCGGTCGCTATCCCGAGTTCATGCCCTGGTGTGGCGGTGCCGAGGTGCAGCGACGCGATGATAACGGAATGGAGGCTACCATTACGATCAGCATTGCTGGGGTAAGACAAAGCTTCACCACGCGTAACGAACACGAGTATCCGAGTCGTATCCGCCTTAAGCTGGTGGATGGCCCTTTTTCAGCACTTACTGGCGACTGGCAGTTCGTCGCGCTGGGCGAAGATGGCTGCAAGGTGGTGTTTATTATGGAATACGCCTTTTCCAGCCGTGCCCTGGAGATGGTCGTAGGGCCTATCTTCAATCGGGTTGCCAATAGCTTTATTGATTCGTTTACGCGCCGCGCACATGACCTCTATGATGATTAAACCATGAGTTCACCATCATCTTCTGCTTCCAGCACGATAACAGTAGAGTTATTGTACTTGTCGCCTACCCAGAAGTGGCATCATACGTTGACACTGGCACACGGGGCAACCGCTGCGCAGGCGATTGCTGCGAGTAATATTCACCAGCAGTGTCCGGAAACACAGACACTGGCTTACGGTATTTATGGTGAACTGGTAAACGGGGACCGTATCCTCAATAATTTTGATCGCATTGAGTACTATCGTGATCTTGTATTTGATCCGATGGAGTCGCGCCGCCGCCGGGCAGAGCATCGAGCCAGAAAGCTGGAAACACAACCGGGCAATAAGCCTGTAAGTGCCGCTGCGCGAATGCTCGCCAATCAACCACGCGTTAAAGGCTAAGTCCATGGCTGTGACTGCTGTTGTGCTGCCCCTGCGAGGCACCTCCTTAACGTTTGGCGTCTTGACCCTGGACCGCCCCGAGGCGTTGAATAGCCTCAATCTGGACATGGTCACAACACTGCATGCACAGCTGTCCAAGTGGCAGGGCGATCAGGAAATTGCCTTTGTCATAATTCAAGGCCAGGGCGAACGGGCATTCTGTGCAGGTGGCGACATCACAACGTTATACAAGTCGTTGCTGTCAGAGGCCCATCGGGTCTTTGAACCTCAACATTACGCGTATCGTTTCTTCAAGACCGAGTACGAGCTTAATGCGCTGATTCACCATTACCGCAAACCAATTGTCGCGTTGGGGCAAGGAGTGGTAATGGGCGGCGGGGTAGGGCTCTTTATGGGCGCAAGTCATAAAGTCGTCTTTGCCAATACGCGATACGCCATGCCTGAAGTTGCGATAGGGCTTTATCCAGATGTGGCCGGCACGTGGCTTTTAGGGCGGCTTCCTAAAGGCGTGGGTAAGTATGTGGCGCTCACGGGCACTAGCCTGAATGGGCATGATTGCTGTTTTTTAAGGCTGGCCGATAGCTACGTAGACAAATACTCGGCTGGTGAGCTTATTGCACTGGTTTCAGATTATGCCTACGACACAAACTTAAGTTCAGCTGGAAACGTAAACCGGCTGCTCACGGGTGTTGATCGGCAGTGGGACACTGACCAGTCACCTATAGCAGCTCATTTCCATGAGTTGCGTGACTTATCCCTGAGCCATAGCGTCGCTGATTTTACGAATAAGCTCGATAAGCTGCACGCAGGTTCCCATAGTGAAGTGATCGAGGCGGGAAGAAAGTCCCTGGCCTACGCTTCCCCGCTGTCTACCCAGATTACGTGGCAACTCTTAACCACGAATCGAACAGCCAGTGTTTCACAAACACTGGAACGTGATTTTTGGGTATCGCTGCAGTGTTGCTCTGCCGGCGATTTCAAAGAAGGGGTTCGAGCCCTGCTGATTGATAAAGACCGGACTCCACGTTGGCGCCCGCTAGAGTCTATAGATACACCGCTAATCGATACCTTCTGCCAGCCCAGTTGGACTGGCGCTGCGCCACTAGCCTTATAGTTTGGGGCGAACGTTCTCTCGCTGTTCGAAAATATCGTAGTTAAGCTGAAGCTTGTCAAGGCGCGGGCCAGTCGGCTCGGCCAGGCAGTACTGCGTATCAGCTAGCTCTGCCAGCATGACTTCAGCCAGTACAACATAGCGATCGCCTTGTTTTGCGTAATTGATTATCCGTCCGGCAGGTGAGTCTGTGCCCTCAGCTGCGTAAAGATCAGTGCCTATTTCCAGCTTTCCGGGCGTTAGCAGCTCCGTAGCGGGGAGTGTAAACAGAGCACTTCGACGACGTATGGTGCCTCGATAGTGACTGCGTGCCACCACCTCTTGGCCGGGGAAGCAGCCCTTGCCAAAGCTGATGCCACCTATCAGTTCCAAATTCAATGTCTGGGGGATAAAAGTGTCCTGAGTGGCGCCTTGAATGTGGGGAACGCCCTGAATCAGGGTTTCGGCATCCCATTGCTGTGCGTCGTCAGCGCTGTCGCTGGCAGAGTTCAGGGCGTCATCTGATATTAGCCACCATCTGCCTGGCTCGTTTTCGCCGGAAGGGGCTTGCACCGCTGTAACGCCTTCGTTTAATGTCACCTTATACAGTTTAGCCACCAGCGTACCCTCTTGGGGCTCATAGGCACCGTAAACGTGGGCATCCCTTAAGCTCAGCTTGAGTTTGGCGCGAAATACAAACATGCTTAGCCTTTTCAGCAATGGCTCGCCCAGGCTTTTGTGCAGTAATAAGCCGAAGCGGGTATCGTCATCGGGGTATTGCCAAAGCAATGCTGTAGCCAACAGGCGACCGTTGGCGCCACAATAGCCGCCAAAGACGGCATTGCCGGATAAGGTCTCTAGATCAGCGGTCAGCTGCCCTTGCAAAAACGTCAAGGCATCCGGCCCGATAGCATCGAGCACCACATAGTCATTAAGCTGTACTACGTTTTGTAAATCAGAGATTTTCATAATCAAAGCAAATTACATGCAATCCAAAAGATTGTAGGGAATATCGATTTCTCTATGATAACGGTCAATTCCAAAAAGTTAAGTGAAGGCCCCTATGTCAGCAGTGCCAAGCAAGTGTACCTTCAAAGCCTAGTACGGTTTACACTGTAGCCCTTATGAAAAAAACAACACGTATTCTTCTTGTGGCCTTGAGCCTGTTGCTGGGAATTGCGCTATCGGGTGCAGCGGCGGGGTGGTGGTGGGTCATGAAACGGCCCGTGACAATGACGCACAGCCCTGTCGACTACATTATCGAACAGGGCAGTGGGCCGCGCAAAATTGCGGGAACCCTGAATGCGGCAGGCATTGAGGTCAATGCCGACGTCTTTGTGGCCTTAGCGCGTTTCACAGAGAACGATAAAAAACTCCAGGCAGGTGCCTACGAGGCGAGACAGGGAGACACTTTGTGGATACTGTTCGAGCGGATGGTCAGTGGTGACATGACACAAGCCAGGCTGACACTGGTAGAGGGGTGGTCATATAAGCGTATACGAGATGTGTTGCGATCTGATCCTAATGTACGTCAGACCCTGGACGATGTCACTGATGCAGAACTCCTGGCAAAGCTAGGTATAGAGCATGATTATGCTGAAGGTCTGTTTTATCCCGATACCTATGTTTTTACGCCGGGCACTTCTGATTTCGATATCTTGCGCCGGGCCTATAAGGCGCAACATGATCTATTAATGAACATGTGGGATCAGCGCGATCCAGACTTGCCGTTGAAAACACCCTATGAAGCCTTGATACTGGCCTCCGTCGTCGAAAAGGAAACAGGTCACAGTGCTGATCGAACGCGGGTAGCCGGAGTGTTCATCAATCGGCTGCGGGTGGGTATGCCGCTGCAAACCGATCCTACCGTCATATACGGCATGGGTGAGGCTTATCTGGGCCGTATTCGTAAGCGCGACCTGACTACTGACACGCCCTGGAATACCTATACACGTAACGGCCTGCCCCCAGCCCTATTGCTAATTCGGGGAAAGCCGCACTGGAAGCCGTTCTTCACCCTGAAGATCATGATTATTATTATTTTGTTTCGAGGGGCGATGGTACCAGTGAGTTCTCTCGAAACCTCGCCGCTCATAATCGAGCCGTTTCTAAATATATATTGCGAAGAAATTAACCATGCCTACACAACACGGGATGTTCTTAAGTCTGGAGGGCGTGGATGGAGCCGGTAAAAGCACCCACATTCAGTGGCTATGCGAGCAGATTCAAAAGTTGGGGCATACTGTAGTCAGCACACGCGAGCCCGGGGGTACCGAGCTGGGGGAAAGCTTGCGAGAATTACTCTTGCATCAGCCTATGCACCTGAAGACTGAAGCACTGCTCATGTTTGCCGCACGCAATGAGCATCTTGAACAGGTCATTAAACCGGCTCTTGCCCAGGGCAACTGGGTGCTCTGTGATCGCTTTAGCGATGCTAGCTTCGCCTACCAAGGCGGTGGACGAGAACTGGGTGCAGAAGCGGTAGAGGCTCTGGAGCAATGGGTTCATCCGCGTTTACAGCCTGCACGTACGTGGCTATTTGACTTGCCTCTGAGTCTGGCCAAAGAGCGTTTAAGCAAAAGCAGGGATCCGGATCGTTTCGAACAAGAGCAGAATGCGTTTTTCGAGCGTACGCGAGCAGCGTATCTGCAGCGCGCCCGTGAGCAAAATGAACGCTTCAGGATCATTGACAGCAGCCAAAGCATTGAGGCTATACAGGATGTACTGTTAACTGATTTGCAGCATTTACACTCGGGTTACGTCCGTCTATGAGCATTAGTTCCAGTGATTTTTATCCTTGGCAGCGCGATGTTGCCCAGCATTGGCTAAGCAACACAGAACGCTTTGCTCATGCCTGGCTCATACACGGTCTTGCTGGCGTAGGTAAAACTCGGTTCGCACGGGCAGCGGCGGCAGCCTTGCTGTGCACGCAGCCGGTTGAGCACTTGGCTTGTGGCGTGTGTGAAGCGTGCCTGTGGTGCAAGCATGGAAATCACCCTGACCTGCGCCTGATTCGGCCAGAGGCTGTTGCTCTTGCAGAAGACAACCACGAGGCCACTGACAGTAAAAAGACACTCTCCAAAGAAATACGCGTTGAGCAGCTACGCCAGTTGCATTCGTGGTTCAACACAGCGACGCATCGAGGGGGCTATCGTGTAGCAGTGCTTTATCCTGCCGAATCTTTAAACACTATTTCGGCAAATGCCCTGTTGAAAGTGCTGGAAGAACCACCGGCCAACACGTTATTTTTGTTGGTGGCCGATGCTCCTGATCGTTTACTGCCTACTATTTTGTCCAGATGTCGCCGTTTGCCGCTCCCCGTTCCGTCAAAAGAAGAGGGCATGCACTGGTTGCAGAGCCAGTTGCCGGAGCGCACAGCTTCCTGGCTGGCGGCTGCTGGCGGAGGTCCTACCGCAGCGCTACGCCTAGCTGCTCTTCAAAGCAGCCCCTATCCTGCCTGGCTGGAAGATTTGCTAAAAGGGTTGGCGCAGACGCCAGCCTTTGATTTTGCTCCTATTGCTGATCTGCTGGAAAAGGAAGCGACTACGCTTTGGCTGGACGCACTGCAACGTAGTTTTTTTGATGTGCAGCTTATTCAGTTTGGAGGCCCGGCTCGTTACTTTCCAGACCTCATCTCGCATACCTCTGTCCTGGCTCAGCGATCAGAGCCAGGCAGCATTAATAATCTTCTTAAATGGTTAAGCGAGCAGCGTCGCTGGGCGAATCATCCGCTCAATGCAAAGTTGCTGGTGCACCATAGTCTTGACCGTGTAAAACAGGCTACTTTGGCACGAGTTTAGGCTGAACTCAAATAGGTTTAATTATGTATGTAGACTCTCACTGCCACCTGGATTTCCCTGATCTGGCTGCTAACCTTGACGACATCTTGATCCGTATGAAACGGAATCAGGTCGAACGCGCCCTGGTGGTTAGCGTAACCCTGGACGACTGGCCGCGCTTGATGGCGTTGGTAGAGCAGCACGATCATCTTCACGCCTCAGTAGGAGTGCATCCTGGATACGAGGGTGTAGAGCAGCCCTCTATAGATGATTTGCTAGAGCGGGCCAGTCATCCTAAAGTCATCGCTATTGGCGAAACAGGGCTCGACTATCACTATCAGTCGGAGCCCCTTGATTGGCAGCGAGATCGGTTTAGGACTCATATACAGGCATCCAGGCAAAGCGGTTTGCCGGTGATTATTCACACGCGCAAAGCCGTTGATGACACTTTACGCATTATGCGTGAAGAGGACGCTGCTTCCGCCGGTGGAGTTATGCATTGTTTTACCGAGTCACTGGAAATGGCAGAGGTCGCCATGGAAATGGGCTTCTATATTTCCATCTCGGGCATTGTGACTTTTAAAAATGCAAAAGAAGTGCAAGAGGTCGCCGCGAAGATTCCGCTTGAGCGTTTGCTGATTGAAACTGACTCGCCCTATTTGGCACCTATTCCCTATCGCGGTAAGACAAATGACCCTTCCTATGTTATCCATGTGGCCGAAAAAATAGCCGAACTTCGACAAATAAGCGTGGCTGAGGTAGCTGAGGCCACAAAAAACAATTTCTATAATCTTTTCAATAAGTTAGGTGTATAACTTAAAGTTAGAAATAGCATTAACTATGCTATATATTACATTAAGTTATCTATGTATCTTATTGATTTAAAGGTGTTTTTTTGTTTTTTTAATTATAACCAATAATTCACATTAGATTTTCTAGATAACTTATTGATTATAAGCATGATATTGGAGATAGTTAATGTTCTTTCTTAAGATTCGCGCCTTGATCAAAAAAATACTTTTCTTTATTGCCTTAACGCTGTTTTTGCCAGGCTCTGCCTCGGCGCAAAGTAGTGCATGGTGGAACGATGTGGAAAATGACAGGCGAACGAACGTGATGCAAGAGCTAGCGTCAGGAGCAGATCCCAACGTCAGAAATGATGACGGTCAACCTGCGATCATGATGGCCATACAGCATCAGTCTTGGCAGGTCTATGATTTACTTCGCCAGCATCGCCGCACGGATATTAATGCAGTAAACAGTCATGACGAGACGCCCCTGATGTATCTGGCCCTCATGGGCGAGTACGAGCGCATGCAGCAGCTAATACAGCAAGGGGCGAAGGTAAGGCGCCTGGGATGGACGCCGTTGCACTATGCGGCGTCTAAAGGACAAGTAAAAGCTGCCAGATTATTGCTCGACAACGGCGCACTGGTTAACTCACCGGCGCCTGATGGTACAACGCCTCTGATGATGGCGGCACTGGCCGGAAGCCGTCCTGCTGCAGAGCTGCTGTTAAATGAAGGCGCCGATATAAATGCGGTGAATCTCCAGGGGCTTGAGGCGGCTGATTGGGCCCGCTCCAAGAGTAATACGCAGTTGGCCAACTATCTCGACGAGTATAAAAAAGCGATCCATACCCCCGCCACACAGCCCAACGGCGGGGATATAGAGGGTCTTATTCAAAATGACAGCGATAGCACGGGTTCTGTGGATGGCTCCGATAGCAGCAGCCGGTATTTCGACCTGGACCGATTTGATCAGCCCGTTGCACCCTAGGGTTTTTTAGCGCTGTAGATAGGCGGGGTTTAAAATACCTTTTAGCTGAGAATAGGGTACGGTCAGTTCGGGCTGCCCAGACGAATAAGGGGCAATGGCATAGGCATCATACTTGGCGACGACTCCGGTATCTGTTAACGCAATATTTTCCGTTGGTTGAAAGGGCCACAGTCGATTGTATTGCGCGATATTTTCCTGAGCATCCTCTTGTGTGAGCAGCCATTGCTGGTGTGCCTGCTGAAGCACTCTTAAGAAGTCCTGGGTCTTTCCGGGCGCGATAATGTCGCCAAAGTGCAATACAGCGCCTCGCTGATTATCCCAGTTAATAAATTGCGTGGCTGCCATACCATGGGCGGCACCCGTGAAGTATTGCCACGAGCCCAATTCGACCACGGTAAGATCTTTATTTCGATACCGGGTTTTAGCGGCAAGAATCACCTCATCCCTGGGGCCGGCGGTTCGCCAGTAATAATTCTCGAACTCATCTATCGAGCTGTGCAAGGGGCCGTCGCCCATGCCAGTCATAGAGGCCAGCGTAGCGTCGACAAAAAGGCTAAGTTTCGCATTACCCGGAAACACCAGGCTGTCCACGCTAAGTTTTGGGCACTCTCCTTGCAGTCTGCCTTGGTTTTTTCCCATTTCAGGGGTTGGGTAAAGGCGCCATCTGTGCTGGTTACATCGCCAGTTTGTGCGGGTATCTTGCTGATGTTGCCGCCGCCTGAGCTTGCGCACGCCGTTAAAATAAGCGTAATTGTCAGCGTCGCACTTAGCCGTGCCAACTGTGTTATTTGTAAGCTCATTCCCGGATTTCCTTATTTGAGGTATGAATGGGGGCTTGGCTGAAGCAGGGCGATGCGCGGATTCGCGGCACTGAGGCCCTGCCTTTCTGGAGCCTGGTTACAATACAGATCTTTAATCTACTATATAGAGAGATATTGGCAATGGCAAAAATCTACCATAATCCCCGTTGCGGACATTCGCGCACAACACTTGAGTTGTTGCAGCAAGCTGGTTTGGAGGTTGAAGTGATCGAATATCTGCAGCATCCTCTCACTAAAGCAGAGCTGGAGGTCTTGATTCCGCAAACAGGGCTGAGCGTGCGCGAGGTCCTGCGTACGCACGAATCACTGTACACCGAGCTGGGTCTGGATGACGAGAGGCTGAGCGATGATGCGCTGCTTGAGGCAATGGCGGAAAATCCGGTTTTGATGAACCGGCCGATTGCAATAACAGAGAAGGGCGTGCGCCTGTGCAGGCCGGCTGCAATAGTAGAAGAGATTCTCTAGAAAAACAGCTGCGGCAGGCATTGCACCAGCCGCAGCGTCAGGGCAATTAATCAGCCAGAGCCTCCAGGGCAATGGTGATTGTTACATCGTCACCCACGGCAGGGGCAAACTTGCCGGCATTGAACTCAGAGCGTTTGATGGTTACAGTTGCATTGGCGCCCAGGGCTTCTTTTTTTAGCATTGGATGCGGCTTTGCGACAAAGTGAGTGATTTCAAGGGTAACGGGTTTGCTTACGCCTTTAATCGTCAGTTCGCCATCTACCGATGCAGGTGTATCGCCATCAAAATTAACGCTGGTGGATTTGAATGTGGCGGTAGGAAACTCAGCCGTATTCAAGAAATCTTCACCCTGAATGTGGCCATTAAAGTCGTCGTGCCCGGTGTCTACCGAGCGGGTGTCGATCTCGATGTTGATTTCACCGGTTTTTGCTTCGCGATCTAGCACTACCGTCCCTGTGGTTTTCTTAAATACACTTAGTTGGGTGCTAAAGCCCATATGGTCATACGAGAAGCGTGGAAACGTATGTGACTCGTCGATAGCGTAATTAACAGGCGCGGCTACGGCAGCTGAAGCTAAAGCGGCGGTTAAAATGGTAGCGCTGGAAATGCGAACAAGATTTTTCAACATGGATGAAGGTTCCTATTTAATTAAGTAGATGCTTAGTTGGAAGTAGCGGTCAGCGAAAAAGCAATGGTTACGTCGTTAGCAACAATGTCGTACTTAGCCCATGATCCTTCGCCTACAGCGTAGTCGCCTCGCTGGATAATGAACTCGCCCTTGAATGTGCCTTTATTGCCGTTCTCGTTAAACGTGGCAGGAAACTCAATTTCTTTTGAGGTGCCTTTGATGTTTAAGTTTCCGGTAACCAGGAATGTTTGGTCGTCGTTTGCCTGAATCCGGGTTGTTTCAAAGCTTGCGACCGGGAAGTCGTTAATGTTGAACCATGATTTTCCGGCTACCTCCTCGTTGCCTTCGTCGCTACCGGTATCGATAGATGCCAGCGGAACGGTGATGGTTGCGTGGGCCGACTCAGGCTTTTCTGTGTCAAAGCTTAGGCTTCCATTGAACTCGCTGAACTCGCCGTCTAAGGACACACCCATTTGCTTATAGGCAAACTTGACTTCGCTTTCGTTTTCAACAAATGAGGTGTAGTTTGCCGCCAGGCTCGTAAATGACAGGGCGCTTAAGACCAGGGACGCGATGAGATTTTTGTTCATATCATTCCTTTGCAGAAGATAGCGAAATACGCTTGAATATTGGATCTTTATCGATGAAATGATGCTTCAGGGCAGCCAAAACATGGCCTGCAATTACGGCAATAAACAAGTAATTGACCCAATGGTGAACCAGCACAAGGTTCTCGCCCAAGGCAAGATTTTTTCCGATAAGATCGGGCAAGGGAATTACGCCGAACCATACAGTTTGAAAGCCTTTTGCAGAGCTCATCAGCCACCCGGATAGCGGGGCGGCCAGCATAAGAATATAAAGAAGCACATGACCGATTTTTGCAAGACGGCGTGACAACGGCGACATATGCTCTAGCTGACCCGGTGCCTTTAAGCTCAGGCGAATAATAATGCGTATCAGCACCAGGAAAAACAAGCTCATTCCTATCCATTTATGCCACGAATATACCTGTAGCTTGGCAGGGGACAGAGGCATTGTAGTCATGAATAAGCCCAGAGCCAGCATGCCAATAAAAAGAGCAGCCATCAGCCAATGCAAGATGCGTAACGGCAAGGCGTAACGTTGAACCATGGATCCCTCGGTTAATCTCTAGTTGAGAATCATTTTCAATATGCAACTTTAACCCGATTCATTGATGTTAAACAGAGTTGGCTTCGCAATTATCTATTGTTATTATTGCAACAATGAGCAGACTTGATGCAATGTACTTATTTGTTCGCGTAGCCGAACTGGGAAGCTTCGCCGCCGTGGCTGAGCAGCAGGGCGTTGATCGTTCAGCGATTACGCGCCAGATTGCCGCCTTGGAAAAACACCTGGGCGTACAGTTAATTGTCCGAAGCACCCGGCGTCAGTCATTGACCTCGGCGGGCAGGCTATACCTGGAACGATGCAGGGCTATCATTGATCTGGTTGATAGTGCAGAAACCGAAGTCATGGAAGAGCGCTTATCGCCTAAAGGCTCTATACGTCTTAGTCTGCCAATCAGCTTCGGTGTTCGCTGCCTGACTCCAATATTGATACGTTTCGCTAAAGATTACCCAGAGGTGGCACTTCAACTGGATTACAGCGATGATTTGGTGAACTTAATAGAAGAGGGCTTTGATTTAGCCATTCGAGTAGCGGCCGAGCCTGCTTCCAACGATATTGTGCGTAAATTAGGCGAATGCAAAATGCTGGTGGTTGGCTCGGCCGATTATTTCGAATGTAAGGGACGGCCAGCGCATCCGGCAGATTTGGCAGACCACGTTTGCTTGCAATACCAGAACCATAGCCGATGGTCCCTTGAGATTGATGGCGAAACCACCTATTTTTCAACTTCTGGGCGTATACAAGCTAATAACGGTGATGCCTTAGCGGTAGCTGCGGCTAATGGCCTGGGTCTGGCTGTCTTGCCAGACTTTATTGCCCAAGGTTATCTGCAAAGTGGCGAACTGCAGTCTGTGCTTGATCAGTATAGTAGCCAGCGATTAGGCATCTACGCGGTGCTGCCAACGAATTACTACATACCGCAACGCATTAGTTTGCTCATGGAGTATCTTGCCGAGCATTTGCCATCTGCATTGGGCGAGAGTGCTGTAAGCCAGCTAAGTGGCAGCACCGTCATTGACCAGAGCTGAGGGAATGATGGGAGTTGGCGCGACATCCTCGTACGTCAATTTTCATCATAACAATAAGCGCATAATGTATATTATGTAAAGTCATGTTTATGAGTATGTCGCCGGCGGGACCTGAACCTCAGCATATTACTCAGAATCCTTTGGCCATGGGCTGGCTGCAGCCTTTGCACTCCCGCCCATGTTCTTGTATTGCATAGCTCAGGCTTTACGTACACGTACCAGGGACGCAACTTTTTGGGCCGACGCCTTGGCTTTGTCCAGATCGGCATCATAGGCCAAAGCGACCCCCATGCGTCGGCGGCTGAAGCTTTGGGGCTTGCCGAATAGTCGCAGATCGCTTTGAGGCACAGCGAGCGCCTCATCTACGCCTTCGAAGACCACCATGTCAGCATCGATGTCACCATAGATCACTGCACTTGCGCCGGGGCTGCGCAATGCCGTGTTCAATGGTAAGCCCAGAATAGCGCGGGCGTGCAACTCGAATTCGTTTTGCCACTGGCTGATCATCGTAACCATGCCGGTGTCGTGCGGACGGGGGCTGACTTCGCTAAACCATACTTCGTCCCCTCTTACGAAGAGCTCTACGCCAAACAGGCCCAGTCCGCCGAGATTCTCAGTGACCACGAGCGCGATTTCCTGAGCTTTAGCCAGAGCTTCAGGGTTCATGGGATGCGGTTGCCAGCTTTCTACATAGTCGCCATCGACTTGCGTGTGTCCAATTGGGGCGCAAAAGTCGGTGCGTACGCTGCCATCTGCCTGCAAGCTACGCGTGGTCAGTAAGGTGATTTCGTAATCGAAGTCAATAAAGCCTTCGACGATAATTCGTTGTTGACTGACCCGTCCGCCTTCCTGGGCGTAATCCCAGGCAGCAGAGACGTCGTCTGGACCCTCGACCTTGCTTTGCCCTTTGCCGGAACTGCTCATTAGTGGTTTTACCACGCATGGATAACCAATACCGCCATCGATGGCACCTTGCAGGCTCTCGAGTGTTTCACAAAATTGATAAGGGCTGGTTGGTACGCCCAATGTTTCAGCTGCCAAACGACGGATACCTTCCCGGTCCATGGTGAGCTGAGTAGCCCGTGCTGTTGGGATAACCCGGGTGCCCGAAAGTTCGGCCTCTGCCAGCACTGAAGTGGAAATCGCTTCGATTTCGGGCACGATGAGATCAGGTTGTACCTGTTCAATCAGGGTGCGCAACTCGTCAGGATTGTTCATGTTGATCGTGTAGGAGCGGTGTGCCACTTGATGACCGGGCGCATTGTCATATCGATCAACCGCGATGGTCTCAACCCCTAGCCGCTGTAGTGCAATGATCACTTCTTTGCCCAGCTCGCCAGCACCTAAAAGCATGACTTTGGTGGCCGCAGGGCTTAAGGGCGTGCCTAAGGGTTTCATTCTTTTGCTCCGGAAGTGCCACTTTCAGATGGCTGAGTCGCGTTATAAAAGGTCAATTGTAGACTGAACTATAGGCGGGAAACCAGGGTTCAAATGCGACGATGACGTCGGCTGAGCACTACACGCCGATTCTCGTGGGCACGTGTCAGCTGCTTCTGAAGGTCGTCGCGCAACTCGTTTAGATGGATATTCTTTTGCTGAGTAAGGGCTAACTGAGTGTGGGATTCAGCCAGGCTCTTTAGGGCCTGGGTCAGTTCGGTCTGGATGTCTGCGTGTGTACTTTCGGCCTTCTGCAATCGGTTCTGCACCTGTTGGAGCTGGTGGCGCTGACTGACAACTTCTTCTTGCAGGTCATTTGTCAGGGCTTGATGTCGTGCCATGTCTTCTTTTTGCCGTGCCTTGATCGCTGTCAGGGTTTTCTCGGCAGTATTGCGCAAGCTGCGCTCTTTTTCTACCTGCATCAAGGCCATGCGTTCGCTGGCACGAGCACGTTCTTCGGTGAGGGAAATGGCATCCTGGAGCTTTTCCAGATCGGAAGTGAATTGATCGCGCTGTTTTTGTAGCTCTTCGTTTAACGCTTTCTTTTCATCAGTCAGGGTGCTGTTTTTTTCAATGGCATGGGTGAGGTCGCGGTGCAGAGAGGCGAGTTCTTCTTTGCGGTGCTGCTCTTGTTCCTGCGAGTGATGCAGCAGAGCGGCTGTCCGTGCCAAAACCTGGTCTTTTTCTTGTAGGGCGAGCTCTGCCTGTTCCCGTGATGTCAGGGCGGCCTCAACCTTGGCGTCAGATTCGTCATAAAAGCTTTGGTAAGAGGCTTTGGCTTCAGCCTGGGCCTCAAGCCAAAGTTGGGCGATAAGCTTTCCTGCGTTATTGCTAAGCGACTCGGGGATATCGGCATGATCAAGGCGCACTCGGCTTTTTTCACGTAAATCTTGCCAGAACGTCTGTAAGGCCTGGGCCGGAGCGCTCATGCTCCCCTTCCTGACTAACTGATAGAGGCGGTTCGCAGTAGGAGTTGTGCCGTATCGGAAGAACAGCAGCGCCGCAACCTCACGGTAGAGCTCTTGAGTGTCCTTAAAGCGGGTACGAAGCTCGGCCACATCACTTTGCAGCTTTTGAGTCATATCGATATTACTGTCCATTTTTATTCCAAGAGCAGAGGGGGTAATTAATAATACAATGTATTATGTTGTAAACTCAACTTATTCAAACAATATTTTGACATTACTGCTATAATGTCAAAATATTGATGAAAAGTGTTTTTTGTTATTTTTTTGCCTGTAAAGCCTGTTATGACCTTAGCGTCTGTTGTTGCCTTCGAATATTTTTTATCGTCGCCTGATGTGGATGGCTCGTCCGGCTCCAATCGGGCCACCGAGTCGCCTAAGCTTATTAATGCAAAGAATGACGTCTCGGCCATTAAGGCCTGGCTGGCCTCTTATGTTGACAGTCCGAATACCTTTGCTACTTACCGCAAAGAGGCCGAACGCCTGCTGCTCTGGTCAAACCTTGATTTGGGCAAAGCGCTCTCCTCTCTTGCCCACGAAGATATGCTGCGTTATCAGCATTTTCTTAAAGATCCCCAGCCCGCCCAGCGCTGGGTCTTAAACAATGCACGCAAGGTCGGACGAGCACATCCTGAGTGGCGTCCCTTCGCAGGTCCGCTGTCGGCAGCAAGCCGTCGGCAGGCACTGATCATTTTGCATGGTATGTTCGCGTGGCTGGTGTCTGCCGGCTATCTGGCCGGAAACCCCCTGGCCTTAAGCCGCCAGCGAAGCCATCAGCCACAAAGCCGTATGGTGCGCTATTTAAACGAAGATGACTGGAAAGAAGTAAAACAGGCAATCGAAGGTCTGCCACAAGAGACAGACCGGCAGCGCGAGCATTATCTGCGTTTCCGGTGGGTCTTCACCCTGCTCTACCTTACCGGCCTGCGCGTCTCCGAGGTCTCTCTAAATACAATGGGCGCTTTTTTTCAAGGCGCGATCACAGTGGACGGCTGCGCTGGTGGATGGATATCAGCGGCAAAGGCGGGCGTACCCGTACTATTCCTGCTACCGCCGAGCTTATGGCTGAGCTAGCCCAGTACAGGTCGTTCAAAGGTCTGGCGCAGTACCCGATGGCCAACGAGCATACTCCGCTTGTGCTGCCTATAGGCAAGCAGATCAAAGCGCTTAGCCGCGCTGCCCTGCATTTGATTGTCAAAGAGATATTCACGCTTACTGCCCAGCGTATCCGTGCAAAAGGGTCCGCCTACGAAGCCGAGGCCCAGCATGTAGAACAGGCTTCTGCCCATTGGTTGCGGCATACCGCGGGTTCGCATATGCTGGGCAATAAAGTTGACCTTTTGCACGTACGAGACACCTTGGGGCACGGGTCTATCAGCACAACAAACCGATATCTGCACAGTGCGGACGACGATCGCCATGATGCCACTGAAGACTCGCATAAAATAAAGTGGTAGCCCCTTGCCCTCTTTTTGCAGCGCACACAGGGCACATGGAAACCTTTTGTTTCTTGTAAGTATCATCTACATGCCGTTTTTTACTTTTATGCCAGGCATAATTAATTTCAATGTGCCCTTTCGTACTGACTATTGGAGAAAGCCATGAAGAAAGTCGTCTCTCTATTTCTGAGTTCTACGCTGCTAGGTGTCTCGCTATCTGCCTTCGCAGATGAGATTGAAAGGTTTCCTGTCAAAGACTTCCCCATAGCCGAAGCAGTAGTCGTGCCAGGCGATCACACCACCTACTATTTTAGCGGTACAGTACCCAGTGCTGATGAAAACAAGCAGTACGGCAATACCGAGGCTCAAACACGCAGCGTCCTTAAAAGCATAGAAAAAAACCTCGAAGCCAGGGGTTTAACAGCAGGTGATGTGGTGAAAATGCAGGTCTTTTTGGTGGGCGACCCAGCAGCGGAAGGCAAAATGGACTTTGCCGGCTTCATGAAAGCCTACACCGAATTTTTTGGTACAGAGGCCCAGCCTAATCTTCCTGTACGTTCAGTTTTTCAGGTGGCTGGCTTAGCCGTTCCTGAATGGCTGGTAGAAATTGAGGTGATCGCCGTAAAAAAATAGAAATCAACACGGCTGGACTGTCTTCATAAGCGGGTGCCACGGCACCCTTTTTCTTCGTTTGGATGAGCGTCATGGATGCTTATTAACACTGTTTTTATTTGTATTATTGAATGAGCCCTACTTCTACTTCGCGTGCTGCTGCACGCATGCAATCCATATTATGGCTGTCACTGGTGATTTTTGTGGGCTTGAATTTACGTCCCTTTATCACGGCCACGGGGCCTCTGGTTCATCAAATTGCAGAGGGAACAGGGCTAAATTTCAAAGGTCTGGCCTGGCTAACCCTGCTACCCATGTTTTTTATGGGGGCTGTTGCTTTCTTGCTCCCTGGTATACGGCGTAGCTTAAGTGCTCGTCACATCATGCTGGCTGCGCTTGGCGTTCTTTTCTTAGGTTGCGCGTTTAGGCTGTTCGTACCTGGAGGTGCCACGCTGATTTTGACGGCTGCCTTGTGCGGTATTGGCGTTGCCCTGCTCCAGGCCTTGCTTCCTGGAATCATCAAACAGCAGTTCCCACGCTCTGTGGCACCGGTCACCGGGCTTTATTCAGCCATGCTTATGGGAGGAGGTGCACTCGGTGCACAAGTAACCCCATGGGTAGCAAGCGCGACCGAAAGCTGGCGTGTTGCCTTAGCGATCTGGGCCCTGCCGGTTCTTGTGGCTGTGGTCTCAGCGTGGCGTGTGATGCCCAAAAAGGCGCCTGCAGCCAGTGCAGCCCTTCCGTCGGGTGTATTGATGCGCCGGCCACGCACCTGGCTGCTCATTTTTTGTTTTGGGCTTGTTAATAGCGGTTACGCCAGCATTGTTGCGTGGCTCGCACCTTTTATCAGGAACAAGGCTGGTCGGCCTCTGCCAGTGGGAGTCTGGTGGCGGTTTTATCCATAGCACAGGCCGTGGCTGCGCTGTCTATGCCAACCTTGGCTGCCCGAAATATTGACCGCCGGCCTTGGCTGTGGCTGGCACTCGGCTGCCAAGCCCTGGGGTTTGCTTCCTTTGCCTTTTGGCCCAATGCTTCCCCGTACTTTTGGTCGGTCGTTATGGGAATTGGCTTGGGCGGCTGTTTTGCATTGACCTTGGTCGTGGCGCTTGATCACTTTAGCAACCCGGCTCAGGCAGGCGGGCTAAGCGCGTTGATGCAAGGTGGAGGTTTTTTGATTACCTCCATTGGCCCTTGGTCCAGTGCATCGATTCGTGATTTTAGCGGCAGCTTTAGCTACGCCTGGATACTACACTTAGGCTTGGTAGCTATCGCTGCGGTTTTAGTGCAGCGACTCATTCCCAAAAACTATCCAAGCGTTATGCCCCCTTCTGTGTTTTAGCCGCAAGCGCCTTGATAGCCGCAACTGGTGCAAAACAGGCAACCGTCCCGTGGAATAACAGCATACAAATGGCATTCCGGGCATTCACTGCCTGCCATGATGGTGGGAGCCGTTGAAGCCATTGTGGTTGCAACGCCAGCTTGAACCGTTTCAGCCTGAACCACACCCATTGCCTGCAGCGGGTTGCCCCCTTCGTCAAGAATGCCTAGCATGGCATAACGATGAATCAAGAGTCGGGCAATATAGGCTTCAGTAGAAGAAAAATTGGCAGATTTCTCTGAGCCCGGCACCCTTGCCAGAAAGTCACCTTGTGGTTCGGCGTAGTTTAAAAGCTTACGCAGCTTCATGCCAATCCAGGCAGGGTCGACAATACGCATGTCCAGGCTGAGCAGCTTGAACAGACCGTCAAAGGCTCGTGGAAACTTACCTGCTCCCCAAACTGAATACGGACGAGTCGTACCATCCGGCATCTGCAGCTCTTTCATCATCAAGACAAAATCATCGCCAGTAACAGGATTCAAAACATCACACACCCACGCCATGGTCCCGTCGGTGCCGGTTTTAGGCTCTCGCGGAGCGATCAGCGCATCCATCATGGCCGAGTTGTTTGCCGTTGAACTTTCGCTGAGCGAGTCATGACGGAAGGACACCAGCCGTGATAATGCCGACACAGCCGACGGCATCCATGTGCTTTGTCCGCTAATCGGATCCGTAATGGCAAAAGGAGCGGCACTATTGGTTTTGGCCAGCACATCGAGTTTGCGTTGTAACCAGGCCCGATCGTCTGTGTACATATCTAAGCTGAGCATTTTGGCGACAGAGCCCAGACCACGTGGTGGTTTTGCCCCGTTGACCCAAACCTCGAAGGGACGGCCTGAAATATCAGAGACAAATACGACGAAGCTGCCTTCTGAGGTCTCTATGGAGTCCGATGCCCAGGCATTGGCACCACGGGGCAAATGAGGACGGCTGGGCCAGCGCAGACTGTCAAGTACCGGCTCTATGGTGCGATTGAGGATCAGCCGGTTATCGGCTTCGTCTAGCGAAATGGTCTGCGGCTGTGATTCGGTGGCAGGAGCCGGATTTACCGACAAGACCGCAGCACGCTTGCCGCTAGGTCTGTAGGTGGTGATCCCTTTAAGGCCGTATTTCCACGCCTGCATATAAAGATCTTTAAAATCCTCATAAGGGTAATCGGCAGGTACGTTAACGGTTTTGGAGATGGCTGCGTCTACATGATCTTTAACCGCCGCCACCATTAGCGCATGATCTGTTGCCGAAATCTCAAGGGCTGTTCTAAAGTACGCGGGCAAGTCGCTGGTGTCTCCGCCCATAAGCCTGTAGAGACGATAAGCATGGTCTTCAACCTGGTAATCTTGTTTGGTGCCGTCTCCCATACGCTTGGTTCGCGTGTAGGTCCATGAGAATGGAGGTTCTACACCATTAGAGGCATTGTCCGCAAAAGCCAGGGAAATTGTGCCGGTAGGCGCGATGGACGTTAAGTGACTATTACGTACGCCATGCTTGCGAATATCGTCACGGAGCTCTTTAGGCAGGCGTTTAGTGAACTCGCTGGATAGGTAGCCTTTAGCATCGAATGCCGGAAAAGCGCCCCGCTCTTTAGCGAGCTCTACAGAGGCTTTATAAGCACTGTGTGCTACCGCTTTGGTAAGACGGGTGGCCATCGTGCGGGCATCTTCAGAATCGTAAGCTAGCTTGAGCATAATTAGCGCGTCACCCAAACCGGTTATGCCCAAGCCAACGCGGCGTTTGGCAGCAGCCTCAAGCTGCTGCTCGGAGAGCGGCCACACCGTAGCGTCCAGCACGTTGTCGAGCATACGTACCGCAACGCCAACGACTTCATTCAATGCCTCCCAGTCGACCTCAGGTTCGGCTGCAAGGCCAAAGGGATTTTTTATGAAGCGGGATAAATCAATTGAGCCCAGGCAGCAGCAGCCATAAGCTGGCAAAGGCTGCTCCCCGCAAGGGTTGGTGGCATCAAGCACCTCAATGTAGTGGAGATTGTTTTCTTCGTTGATGCGGTCATAAAACAGTACCCCTGGCTCGGCATAGTCGAATGTGGAAGCCATGATGGATTCCCAGATGTCGACCGCACGTACACGGCGGTATACCCATTGGCCGTCGTCGCGCTGGTAGGCACCCTGCTCTTTAATCTCGGCGCAGGGCTCGGCCTGGTGGTGGAGTTCGAAAGCCTCGTCGTTTTCAACGGCTTGCATGAATGCATCGGTGACGTTTACCGAGACATTGAAGTTGGTGAGCTCGCCTGCCGTTTGTTTAGCACTGATAAAGGTTTCTATATCAGGATGATGTACATCCAGCACACCCATTTGTGCACCCCGGCGTGCACCGGCAGACTCAACCGTTTCGCAGGACCGGTCAAATACACGCATGTAGGAAACAGGCCCCGACGCTTTAGACGCGGTGCCTTTGACCATGGCTCCGGCGGGACGGATACGGCTGAAGTTATACCCTACGCCACCACCGCGGCGCATGGTTTCAGCCGCTTTCTGCAAAGCATCATAAATACCAGGCAAGCCATCCACTGTTTCAGATACGGAATCGCCAACGGGTTGGACAAAGCAGTTGATCAAGGTGGCTTCGAGATCGGTACCGGCTGCGGAGTTAATACGCCCGGCTGGAATGAAACCCCGCTTCTGCGCATCCATAAACGCGGAAAAGTAATACTCTTGCTTTTGTGGCTCTTCCTGAGCTGCCAAAGCACGCGCTACGCGCGCTTGAATTTCGCCTATTGAGGTTTCGCCTCCCTTGGCGTACTTTTTCCAGCAGAACCTCAATAGAGATATCCTGAGGTTCGAGGGTATGGGACAGATCTTCGTGTTTCATTAAGCGGGCCTTTCAGAGTGAGGGTCATACAGGCAGTGTCGTTAAGCACAATAACCATAGATTCTGAAGCCTAAGAGAACGTGGACGTTACTGAGAAAATAACGCGTTTTAAACGCCGATAACGACAATTGACCATAGTGCTGTATTGTAGACGCAAACCGCGGCTACATCTAATCAGGGCTACTGACGATACTAAAACACCAAAGGCCGCACCGTTTCCAGCTCTGTTAAGGAACCGGCGCGCTCGCTGCTGAGCGCGCTTTAAAGCGTTAAATTGCTAAGACCCTAGTGTGGTGCACCCGCCATGAGCCAGTCAACAATAAGGGTTAAGTCATCATCAGAAATGTTGGGATTAGGCGGCATTGGGATGGGTCCCCATACCCCACTGCTGCCCGATTTGATATGAGTTTTCAGGACTTCCGCCTTGGCGGCATCGTCCTTGCTGGCGGCAGCAATTTCTTTGTAGGCCGGGCCTACAACTTTGCTGTCAATGGCATGACAGGCTAAACAGGCATTCTTTTTCAACGCATCATTCACCGCAGCGAAATCGGTGTCTGCGGTGGCCAAGCCACTGCCCACGACAAGGGGCAGGCACAGGGCTAAATACTTCAGCTTCATGGATTGATTCTCCTTGGTTGAAACAGCAAAGGCAGCGCTTACTTATTTATACGCTGCCAGCATTGCTATTATGACACTTAGCCCGATGCAATTGCGTATAGGATTAAAACCCGTTTTAATGATTAATCCCAGCCGAGTAATCCTTGACCTAGATCAACATTAGCTTGAGCCCATACTGGTTATCGTACCCGTGCAGGCACAGTAGAGCGTGTTATTAAGGCCTGGTATTGTTCTGAAACGTAACCCGAGGTTTATATGCAAAAAGTTATAGTTCCTATAGACGGTTCCGACGCCTCTATTCGTGCCCTGGAAGCAGCGCTAAAACTGGTCAAAAATACCGAAAGTGCAGAACTGCACGTACTGAACATTCAAAGTCCTATTGGCTCTCGTAATGTATCCCGTTTTTTCTCCCCGGAAACGCTAAACGAGTACTATCAGGATGAAGGTGAGCATGCTTTGGAAAAAGCCCTTGCCTTGCTTGAAAACACTGATGTTAAATACGTTAAGCGAATAGCTGTCGGCCCGATAGCCGAAACTATTCAAGCCTATATTGAAGAGCATGGGGGCGATCAGCTGATCATGGGCACCCGCGGCCTGGCGGCAATGCCAGGTCTGATTCTAGGTTCGGTTACAACCAAGGTGCTCAGTCTGATCAATATCCCGATTACCTTGATAAAATAGCCTGGGCAGCGTGTTGAGTGCGCTAAAGTATTGATTCATCATAAAAAACCCAACAAGTTGGATTGACGTCCAGCTTGTTGGGGTCAGTTCAAACCAAGAGCATGCCCTTGATGCGCTGTAAAAATATGAGCCTTTGAAAAAATCAATCTGCCCGGGTCATTGCCAGCGGGTCAATCCATTGCTCATACTCATCAGCATTCAGATATCCGGACTGTAAAGCGGCATCACGAAGACTCAAGCCTTCCTTATGCGCCGTTTTTGCGATTTGGGCGGCCTTGTCATAGCCAATATGACGATTCAACGCGGTAACTAACATCAGATTGCGATTTAAATTCGTCTCTATCTGGGGTACGTTTGGCGTTATGCCCTGAGCGCAATGCTCGTCAAAGGATAAGCAGGCATCGCTAATCAGCTGTATGCTCTCCAGAACGTTATGCACCATCACTGGCTTGTACACGTTAAGCTGAAAATTGCCTTGCGATCCTGCAAATGCAACAGTGGTGTCATTGCCGAACACCTGCGCGCACACCATTGTCAGCGCCTCACATTGGGTAGGGTTGACTTTGCCCGGCATAATCGACGAGCCGGGCTCATTTTCCGGAATATTGATTTCGCCGATTCCGCAGCGAGGGCCACTGGCGAGCCAGCGTATGTCATTGGCGATTTTTAGTAAGGCACCCGCCAACGTACGCAATGAGGCTGATACATTAACCAGCGCATCATGGGCCGAAAGAGCTACAAATTTATTTTGCGCACTGCGAAAAGGCAATCCGGTCAGGTCAGCAATACGCGAAGCGGCGGTAGTTCCGAATAAGGGATGTGCATTAAGTCCGGTACCGACCGCTGTGCCGCCTATGGCCAAGTCGTATATACCGTCAAGCTGCTGTTTGACATTGCTGATAGCGTGATCAAGCTGTCCTGCCCAGCTTCCGATTTCTTGCCCTAAGGTAATGGGCGTAGCGTCTTGCAAATGAGTACGTCCGGTCTTGACCAGGGTGTCGTGCTCTTTGGCAAGGCGCTCGAAAGTGTCTTTCAGTTGCGTGATGCTGGGAATCAGTCGCTTGGTAATTTGCAGCGCAACGGCAATATGCATCGCCGTTGGGAAGGTGTCGTTCGAAGACTGACCGCGATTAACGTGGTCGTTGGGGTGGATGGGGCTTTTACTGCCAATGACGCCGCCTTCCAGTTCGATGGCTTTGTTGGCGATAACCTCGTTGGCATTCATATTGCTTTGTGTTCCAGAACCTGTCTGGAAGACCACTAACGGAAACTCGTCATCAAGCTCACCGCTAATTACCAAATCTGCAGCTTTTACTATAGGCCCGCTAATCGAGGCTGGCAGCTCGCCCAGTTCCTGATTCGCAAGAGCTGCTGCTTTTTTCAGGTATCCCAGGGCTTGAATCATGGGAGCCTGCCATACAAAGCGATCTACCCCAATCGGAAAGTTTTGTATGGATCGCTGGGTTTGGGCTCCCCAGTATCGATTGCTTGGTACGTCAATGCTTCCCATTGAATCGTTTTCAGAACGCATCGTTGTCATGAAAATACTCCTAAGTATCTTATTGCTAAGTAGTAGAGGTTAATAACAGGCGCCGTCGGCGTCGATACACGCTGCCCAGACCTTGGTGATGTCGATTAGCCTATTGGCAAAACCCCATTCGTTATCAAACCAGATAAATACGTTCACAAAGCCATCGCCATTTGTACGTGTTTGACTGCCATCAATAATGGCTGAGTGAGGGTCATGATTGAAATCGACGGAAGCATGCGGCCTGTCGGTGTACGCCAGAGTATGGGGATGCCGCTGAGCGGCCTGAATAAACAAGCTGTTTATATCTGCTGCCAGTGTGTCACGTTTCAGGTTAACCATTAAATCAATGGCCGAGACGTTTAAAATCGGTACCCGTATCGCTTTGGCCTTAACCCTGCCAGCTAATTGCGGAAGCAGACGCTCTACTCCCTGCGCAAGTCCTGTTGCAACAGGAACTATCGACTGCATGGCTGAACGAGTGCGCCGCAGATCTTTATGATGGTAACCATCAATCATGGGCTGATCGTTCATGACTGAGTGCAAGGTGGTTAAGAAGCAGTGCTTGATCCCATAGGCGGCGTCGAGTTCTGCCAGTACGGGAATAATCGCGTTGGTGGTGCAGGAGGCGTTGGAAACGATCTTGTGGGCTGGGTTAAGTCCGCTATCGTTAATATCCAGCACCACTGTGTAGTCAACGTCCAATGCACTATCTGCGGGATGAGAAACCAGCACACGCTTGCAGCCACTGTCAATAAAGCGCTGTAAATCGGCACGGTTGCCGTAGGCCCCGGAGCATTCAATCAGGATGTCTACGTTCAGCGAGGCCCAGTCTACTGTTTCAGGGCTAGAGGCATGCGTGACGGTGATAGGACGGCCATTAATAATCAATGCGGTATCGCTGCGCCCTACTTTCCCGGGAAACGGACCGTGTGTGGAGTCATACTGGGTTAAGTAAGCCATAGACTCCAGATCTGCTGGCTCATTTATCAGCACAACTTCGACGGCAGCCTCAAGCTGCCGCTCGTAGATAGCGCGCAGCACACAACGGCCTATACGGCCATAACCATTAATTGCGACACGAATAAGGGGTGTTGCCATTGAAAAATCGACTCAAAAGGTAATAGAAAAGCCGCCATCGACGACAAGTATGTGTCCGTTTACATAGCTGGACGATGTAGAGGCAAGGAACAATGCAGGCCCTGTTATTTCTGCGGGGGCGGCCCAGCGACCAAGCGGGTTGCGTCCTACGACCAACGGGCCGTTAACAGGATCGCTGGCCAGCAGCTGGTTGGATTCGGTGGCAAAGGTACCAGGGGCAATTCCGTTACTGGTTATGCCGTCAGAGCCGAACTCAACTGCCAATGCACGTACCATGGCTTCTAAACCATGTTTGGCGATGGGGTATATCGCATCGCCGGAACGCGCCAGACTGCCTGCGATTGAGCTCAGGGTGATAATTCGTCCATAGCCATCACGGGCCATCTTTGCTGCCACGAGTTTGGAAAGTATGACAGTAGCGCTAAGGTTTGTTTGCAGGTGAGAAATAATGTCGGCAGAGGAAACCTCGCTGAAACCATGCCGTAACCGCACCCCCACGGCATTGACCAGGATCGAGGGCGTTGGCGCAAGCGTATTAAACGAGTTCTCAATTTCATCCACGAGCGAAAGATCATGCTGCCAGAAGCTGGCGGGGTAGCCAGCCTCGTTAAGCTGACGCTGACGACAGGCCAGTCGCTGTTCATTACGTCCATGTAATATGACATGGGCTCCACTGGCGGCATAGACTTGGGCGATTGCCCAGCCCAGTCCTTGTGTAGAGCCAGTGATCAATGCGCGCTGGCCGTGCAAGTCAAAGCTCGGAGGCTTGATTAACTGGGCATCTGATGCCAATAGTTTTGTATCCATCGTGAAATCGACTACCTCGTCAAAATCTGGCACTACAGCAAGTTGGCAGGCGTACCAGCAACGAAGGCAGATACATTATCAAAGGCCTGGTCGGCCAGCGCCTGTACGGCTTCCTGGCTTGCCCACGCCACGTGCGGGGTGAAAATGAAATTGGGCCTGTCCATCAGGCTAAGCAGAATATTGTCATCTTCAGGCGGCTCAGGGGTGGTGACGTCGATCCCGGCGCCACTGATAAGGCCATCGTTTAAGGCATTGGCAAGATCCCCTTCGTTGATCAGGCCACCACGAGCCGTATTTATAATTAGCGGTTTACGCTGCATTTGAGCAAACTCCGGCGCCGCCAATAAGTCCTGCGTATCTGCAGTAAGCGGGCAGTGCAAACTGATAATGTCGGCTTGTTTGAGCATGTCATCAAAGCTGACCCGGCCTTCAGGTGTAGCTGTATCGTTCTTGCGCGCAGAAAAAATAACCCTTAGGCCCAGAGCTCGGCCCATCGCAGCTACAGATTCTCCGAGGGAGCCTGCGCCTACGATGGCAAGGGTACTGCCCGCCAAATCGCGTATAGGATAGTCAAAATAACAAAACTGCCCTGAGTCTTGCCAGCGCCCTGCGGCAACGGATTGATGATAAGGCAGGAGACTGCGGCGCAATGCGAAAATCAAGGCAAAAACATGCTCTGGCACGGTATGTTTAGCGTAGTCCCGGACGTTGCAAACAGCAACACCTCTTTCTCGGCAGGCATCCATATCGATATTGTTATAGCCTGTCGCGGCGACCGAGATAAGCTTTAGATCAGGCGCCTGCGCAATTAGCTCGGCGCCGACCCGAACTTTATTGCTAATGATAATATGCGCACCCCGGCAACGTTCAATTGCCTGCTCCGTCGTGCTTTTTGCATAAATTATGAGGTCATGCTCAAAGGGGAAGGTTTTGAGATTGGTCTCTGGAGAGAGAGTTTCTCCATCTAAAAAGACGATCTGCAAACGCTGATTTAACATGTGTACCCTTAGACAAAAGCAGCCCTTTGCTGCAGTAAAAATTAGTGGCAGTTGGTATAGTGATAAATTCCGTCCAAGCTACAAGTCTAACGTATTCGTCTCGAAGGAAACACAAATGCTGTCAATCAACTCGCTCTGGGATTCTTTATTAAAAAGCTCGCTTACCCCTGCCGGAGAGGCTAGTACCTCCGTACCGCTCTACCCTTTACGCGATTTTTTTAAAAGTCCTGAACGCAGTTTCTTTCGATTATCAGATCAAGGTACCAGCATTGCTTTTATGGAGCCCGTTGCTATAGGCGATAATCCAAAACGGCTGAATGTTTTGGTGCAGGCCCTTGATGGCAGCAAGCCGTCAGGTGATGCCAAAGTAGTAACACAGGAAACCGCTCGTGATATTTCGCAGTTTTTCTGGAAAGGCAACGACACCATAATTTTCGAAAAAGACCTGAATGGCGACGAGAACTTCCACGTAATTGCCGTGAATGTACATTCAGGCGAGCATATTGATCTGACCCCACACGAAAACGTACGTGCAGGCATACAAGACGACCTTGAAGATGATCCCGATCATGTACTCATCGCTCATAATCAGGAAAATCCCGAGCTGTTCAATATTTATCGTGTCAATATTCACGACGGCCAAAGCCAGCTGATCGCCAGAAATCCGGGCAATGTCGTAGGCTGGCAAACAGACCACGATGGGCATGTACGCATGGCCATCACAAGCGACGGCCTGAACACCGATCTGCTTCATCGGGCCACTGAAGCAGATGATTTCACCAGCATCATTCAGACCGACTTCAAAACCAGTGTCAGCCCTTTATTTTTCACCAGCGATAATCAACGCTTTTACGCCCTGAGCAACAGAGGACGTGACACCGCAAGCCTTGTCCTAATCAACCCCTCAGAGCCCGATCAGGAAGAACTGGTGCACGAGGTAGCAGATTACGACCTTGCCGGTGCAGGCTATTCCAGGCTACGCAAGGTTTTGACGGCCGCCTATTACGAAAGCGACAAATTGCATTATCATTTTTTCGACGAAGTCAGCGCCAGGCGTCACACCAGACTAAGCGAACATTTGCCCGGATACGAAATCAGCATTCAAAGCGCAACACGTAATGAGCAAAAATTCATCGTTGCTGCCCATAACGATTGCACCCAAGGTTCGCGCTACATCTACGATGAAGTTTCAGATTCGCTCAGCAAGCTTGTAGAGATCAATCCTGCATTGCCCGAGACTCATATGGCCCCTATGCAGGCCATCAGCTTTATTGCTCGTGACGGCCTGAAAATACAGGGCTACCTCAGTGTGCCTGTAGAAGGCAGTTCTAAAAATCTGCCTCTAATCGTCAATCCGCATGGTGGCCCGTGGGTCCGTGATAGCTGGGGCTTTAATCCCGAGGTTCAATTTTTGGTAAACCGGGGTTATGCCGTGCTGCAAATCAATTTTCGCGGCTCAGTCGGTTTCGGACGCCAGTTTTGGGAGGCCAGCTTTGGCCAGTGGGGGCTGAGCATGCAAGACGATATTACTGACGGAGTGCAATGGGCAATTGATAGCGGGGTTGCTGATCCTGCACGAATTGCCATTTACGGTGGAAGTTACGGAGGTTATGCGACGTTGGCCGGAATATGCAAAACTCCCGAGCTATATGCTGCCGCCGTTGACTATGTAGGCGTATCAAACCTGCTTACGTTCATGAACACCATCCCGCCCTACTGGAAGCCGCTTCTGGAAAAAATGTACGCAATGGTCGGCCACCCGGAACACGATAAGCAACGGCTGATTGAAACCTCTCCTGCGCTACAGGCCCATAAAATCACCACGCCTTTATTTGTAGCGCAAGGCGCACATGATCCACGAGTAAATATTGCTGAAAGCGATCAAATGGTTCAAGCCTTACGCGACCGGGGCATTGAAGTCGATTACATGGTGAAAGACAATGAAGGCCACGGCTTTCATAATGATGAGAATAAGTTCGAGTTTTATGAAAAGATGGAAGCGTTTCTAAACCAGCATTTAAAACCTAAACACTAAATCAAAGGACTTAGCTTATGAAGCTTTACTACTTGCCAGGGGCTTGCCCCTTAGCCTCTCATATTGTGCTGGCCTGGACAGGAAAATCCTATTCTTTGCAAAGCGTTAGCCGTACCGAGCTTAAAGAATCTGCTTTTTTGGCACTTAACCCTCTAGGCGCCGTACCGGTTCTGGTGGATGGCGATTTGGTGTTAACGCAAAGCTCGGCGATTTTGGAGTACCTGGCTGAAATCGCACCTGAGGCTGCTTTAATCGGTGACACTCCGGCAGAACGTGCAGAAACCCGTCGTTGGCTGGCTCTTATCAACGCAGATATTCATCGTAACTTTGGAATGATCTTTGGTGTGCAAGGCTACGCTCAAAGCGAATCAGCACAAGCTGAATTAAAGAGCAATGCAGCTAAAAAGCTACGCTCTTTCTTTAAGATCGTTGATCAGCAGCTGGAAGCAAAAGACTGGCTTACAGGCACGCGTTCAATTGCCGACCCCTATCTGTATACGGTTTTACGCTGGGCTAACGCATTGAAAATTGATTTGTCCGGATTCGATAATCTGCGTCGCTTCAGTGCAACCATAGAGAAAGATGCGGGCGTGCAAAAAGCCTTAGGCGAACAAGGGCTCAGTTAAGCGTTTCTCAAGAGGCTATTCAGATATCTATATTAATGATGAACAATGCCCCAAAGGCCGAAGACTTTTTCGCTCTTTGGGGTTTTTTATGTTTTCGCGGTTTTTATCGCTTCGTGAAATAGCAGAAATTGCTGCCATTCGGCAGTCAGTCTAAATGCTCCGGCAGCGCTGGCGACAAAGCCCATTTGCGCATCCAGATCTGCAATAGAGGCTCCGCTCTCTATACATCTGGCCCCGTAAGAATTTCTAAGTTTTTGAGCGCTAAGATGAGTAAAGCCATGTAGCTTTCCCCATCCGTTGACGACTCGTGAAAGTGTCGCGGGGTTCATGCTTTGCTTAGGTCGTTCCGGCGATATGGCTCGGTTGGCCGGAAATAACAAGCCGCTGGAAGCTGGCGCTTCGCTCTCTAAGCTAAGCAGCCAAAGGCGGACACTTTCTGTTGCCCAGGCAGGTACTGTCAACTGACGGTGCATGCCATTGTAATCGTGAATATACGCATGAATGGTTGATGATGTGGGGCTGGTTCTATTTAAAGCGACCTGTTCTTCCAACGAAAAACCAACAAATTTACCTGTATCCAACTGATAAGTCGGGTCATCATCGTATTGATAAATTGACTCTGCTTTTAGAGACAAAATTTCCAGGGCTTTTAAACCGCAGCCAAGCAGCAAGGCGACAACGCATGCGTTTCTGCGTCTTTTCCATAAGGTAGGCCACGCCAGCGACTGGCTATTTTCGTTGAGTATGATGCTTTCAGCTTGTAGCGATTCGATAAGGGCTTGCGATTGTTGAGGTAGCAAAAACTGCTTGGCTTGGTTTGCGCTGGAATCCCGCCAGCTTGTTGCCTGTATATCGTTAATAGCAGATGGAAGCGCCGGATTCGAAGACGAAGGATCATGTGTCTGAAACTCGGTATAGGCACGATAAATAATTAACTGATAACGTTCACGCTGCTGCCGGTTTATGTCTTCGAGCCCTTCTAGAAAGCTAATAATGTCTTCCTCGTTCAACTGCGAGAAATGACGTTTATGCTCTCTCGTCCATTCTATAAAGCGATTCCATAGAAATTGATAAATACGTTTGGTACTACGCTTAAAAGGTGGGCGCTGTGTTTCAAGCCAACCGTCAAACAGAGCAATGGCATCCACACTCTGCTTACTTGTGCCGGCAAGTGGCAAGGATTGCTGCCTGTTTGGACTGTTAGCCATATGCAGTTTAATATTCTTATTTCCGTTAGTTGCATTATTATATAGTAAAAAGACGGCATAGTGCCGCCTGGTACTCGAGGTTGATATTATGCGCGATAGTAATCCATCACGCCCCGAGATAAGCTCGACGCACGTTATCGTTACTCAGCAAGTTGATTCCCGTATCAGCCAGCACCACTTTACCTGTTTCCAACACATACCCTCTGTCTGCAACCTGCAAGGCCTTGTTGGCGTTCTGCTCCACCAGAAACACCGTTACCCCCTCGTCGCGAATCGTGCGAATAATATCGAAGATCTGGGCAATAATAAGCGGAGCCAGTCCAAGGGTGGGCTCGTCCAGCAATAACAGACGAGGCTTGCTCATCAGGGCTCGTCCAATGGCCAGCATCTGCTGCTCTCCTCCGGACATGGTTCCTGCACGCTGAAAGGCTCGTTCACGCAGACGCGGAAACAGCTCATAGACATGTTCTTCGCCGGCAGCAATAGCATCACGCTTTAAAAAGAAACCGCCCATCTTCAGATTCTCAGAGACAGTAAGATCAGGAAACACGCGACGGCCTTCAGGCGATATGGCAATGCCGCGCTGCATGATGTCATGAGTTTTCTGATGGGTGATATCAACCCCTTCAAAGGTAATGGAGCCGCTTTCGGCCCGAGGTGAGCCACAAACGGTCATCAGCATCGTGGTCTTTCCGGCCCCGTTTGCACCGATCAAGGTAACAATCTCACCTTGATTAACCTCAACCGAGACTTCATCCAAAGCTTGAATAGCGCCGTAGAAGGTACTGACATTTTCTAGTTTTAGCACGCTATTCTTCTCCTAAGTATGCCTTGATAACGCGTGGATCACTTTGTACTTCTGCTGGCAAGCCGGTCGTAATAGGACATCCGTGCTCCATGACCAGCACACGATCTGAAACCCCCATCACCAGGCTCATGTCATGTTCTATCAGTAACACTGCCACATCATAATCACGGCGCAGCAAATCAATCAATGCTTGCAAATCGCGCTTTTCCTGGGGATTCAAGCCTGCAGCAGGCTCATCAAGCATCAAGACCCGGGGCGCTGTGATCATGCAACGGGCAATTTCCAGGCGACGCTGAAGCCCATACGCCAGATTGCCTGCCTCGCGGTTGGCGAATTCCCGCAAATTCAAAAGATCCAGCCACTGAGCTGCCCGCGACTTAGCCTCTTCCTCTGACTCCCTATAGGCTTTGGATTTAAACAGACCTGAAAACAAGTTAGTGTTAATACGTGTGTGCTGGGCGACCATCAGGTTTTCAAGAACAGTCAATTGCTTGAACAGCCGAACATTCTGAAAGGTTCTGACCAGCCCCTTACGTGCTACAGAGTGGCTGGGCTGTCCCTGAATTTCTTCACCATCCAGTTTTATCTTCCCGCCTGTAGGCTTATAGAAACCACCAATACAATTAAACACTGTGGTCTTGCCCGCACCGTTCGGTCCGATAATAGCGAAAACCTCGTTGTCTTTCAGTTCGAAAGCCACATTGTCTACAGCTAACAAGCCGCCAAACCGCATGCTCAGACCGTCGATCTCAAGCAGAGTCTTTGCAACGACGCTCATGTTTTCAACTCCACTTGTGGCCGTTTAACCGGTAACAGTCCTTGAGGGCGCCAGATCATCATCAACACCATCACCAAGCCAAAAACCAGCATCCTATACTCGGCAAAGCCCCGCGCGACCTCAGGCACAACCGTCAGAAGAATCGCCGCCAAAATAACACCAATCTGCGAGCCCATCCCTCCCAAAACAACAATGGCGAGAATCAGGGCTGATTCGATAAAGCCGAACGACTCAGGGTTCACAATTCCCTGTCTGGCGGCGAAAAACGCACCACCAAAGCCCGCAAAGGTTGCGCCGATTGTAAAGGCTGACAGTTTGATACCTGTGGGATTCAAGCCTAATGAGCGACACGCAATTTCGTCTTCGCGCAAAGCCTCCCACGCCCGGCCTACGGGCATCCTGATCAGGCGGTTGGAAACAAAGAAAGTGATGAGTGCGAGCGCCAAGGCAAGCATGTACAGGTAGATAATGACGTCCTGGTTATTGAAGGTCCATCCGACCAGATCATGAAAAGTGGTCTCACCCTCGGGAGCTCTTCTCAGCATGGGGTAGCCAAATACCGAAGGTTTCGGAATGCCCGAAATGCCATCCGGGCCCCCGGTGATGTCATAAAGATTGATCAACAGCAAACGAATGATCTCGCCGAAACCCAAGGTTACGATGGCAAGATAGTCACCACGTAATCGCAGGACGGGAAAACCCAATACGTAGCCGAAAATACCTGCCATAACACCCGCACATGGCAAAGCCCACCAGAAACCCAGACCCAACCAGTGGTACATCAGCGCATAGGTGTAAGCACCCACGGCATAAAAACCCACAAAACCCAGATCAAGGAGGCCCGCATATCCCACCACAATGTTCAGACCCAGACCCAACATCACATAGATGAGTACCAAGGTTGCAATATCGATTTGTGAACGTCCAGAGAAAAAGGGCCACACCAGGGCAATGGCGATCAACAGAAAAGTGAGCATCTTGCGCCCTCTTTCGTCTATTGTCGGCAAGCTGACTTTTCTTCGCTTGCGGGAAAGCAGGCTCGCAATGTAGGGCCGGACAAGATGGAATACGAACACGATGGCCATGCCACGAAAAATCATATTCCATTCGGGCACAATCGTAGTAGTCATGCCCACGCGAAGTATTTGCAGTCCAAAAACCGGAGCAATAATAATGCCGGCAATGATCGCTGCAAAAAAAGCGGTCTTAATTCGACTAACCATCAGACTTTTTGCACCTCAGGTTTACCCAGTAACCCAGTGGGACGAAACAGCAAGATCAGCACCAAGAGACCGAATGCGACAATATCTTTGTACTGCGAAGAGATATACGCTGCCGCAAAAGTCTCGGCCAGACCCAGCAGCACCCCGCCTAACATGGCGCCAGGGATACTTCCGATTCCACCCAGCACTGCTGCTGTAAAGGCTTTGATTCCAGCCAGGAAGCCAATATAGGGATTGAGCTTCCCAATGGCCAGCGCAATCAAGACGCCGCCTACGGCCGCTAACATCGCACCGATAACAAAGGTAAACGAGATAACACGGCTGGTGTCTATACCGAGCAAATTAGCCATACGCAAATCTTGCGAGCACGCCCGGGAAGCACGTCCCATGCGCGAGTACTTAATAAAAAAGCTCAAGGCCACCATCAGCACAACAGTGACCACAATAATCATAATGCGAGAGTACGGTGCGGTTACTGTGAAGGCGTCACCGAAAGGAATCTGTACTGCGCCCGTTACCAGCGCCGGGACGGCCATGTCGCGGGCGCCTTGACCCAATGCTACCCAGTTTTGCAGAAAAATAGACATACCAATGGCTGAAATCAAAGGTACGAGTCTGGGGCTGCCTCTTAATGGTGCATAGGCTATTTTTTCAACCGCAAAACCGTATGCCGCCGTAATGGCCGCAGCTACCAGCAACATAATGAGAATAATCAGAATCAGTGGCAGCCCTGAGCTGACACCTATTACCGACAAGGTCACCAACCCTGCATAAGCACCGATCATATAGATCTCGCCATGTGCAAAGTTAATCATGCCGATAATTCCATAAACCATGGTGTACCCGATAGCGATTAACGCGTAGATAGCACCCAGTGACAGCCCGTTGAAGAACTGCTGTATTAACTGCGGTAGTAAATCTGACATATTTTAGTTATTCCGATAAAGCGACCGCCGGAATTGTAACCTCTGAAATGCATTGCTTAGCCGTAATATGGGGGAGGGTTTCTACCCCATACTACGGTCTAATTGATTTTATTTAATTTCAGTGAAATTTCCGGATTTATCCCACTGATACACGGCAAATTCGAATTGTTTTAGATCACCCTTTTCGTCATATTCGACTTTTCCGATGGCGGTATCAAAGGTATTCTCATGCATATAGTCGGCCGCTTTAGTTGGATCTTCACCTACGGCTTCAATAGTCTGGGAAATAATCTGTATAGCGGCGTAGGCTGGAATAGTGAAAGCACCATCAGGACTGCGTCCATAAGTTTTGAAGTTTTCCACTACGGGTTTATTGGCTTCCAACTTGGTAAAGTCAGCCGGCAAAGTAACCAGCAGCCCTTCAACTGCTTCTCCGGCAATGGCCACCAGATCTTGATTCGCTACCCCTTCAGGCCCCATGAACTGGGTTGTCACGCCTTGCTCACGAGCCTGGCGCAGCAATAAGCCCAACTCAGCGTGATAGCCTCCGAAATAAATCAGATCAGGCTTTTCACCTCGTAACTTGGTGATCACAGCAGAATAATCGCTGTCGCCCACGTTAATACCCTCATACAACACAACATTTGCTCCGGCCTGGCTCAGGGCTTCTCGCACCTGGGTGGCTACGCCCGAGCCGTAAGTCTGCTTATCGTGCAAAATAGCGATAGATGCCGGCTTCATTACGTCGACAATATACTTGGCGGCGTAAGGTCCTTGCTGGTCATCACGGCCAATAGTGCGGAAGAAAAAATGCGGCTTGATCGTGTCAGTTACCAAGGGCGAAGTGGCTCCGGGAGTAATGGCTACGATCCCCTCTTGTTCGTAGACGTTTACCGCAGGTACCGTGGTGCCCGAGCACGCATGGGCCACAGCAAACTTGGCACCTGAATTAACAACCCGGTTGGCAGCTGGAACGGCCTGCTTGGGCTCGCAGGCATCGTCAATTAATAGTGGCTCAAGCTGTTTACCATTGACACCGCCCTGCGCATTAATGGCATCAATAGCCGTCAGGGCCCCCGCCTGTATCTGGTCACCGTATTGGGTAGCGGGTCCGGTCATGGGCTGAGGGATACCGATTTTTATTGTGTCGGCGAATGCGGCTCCGGCGGTGACGCCAAAGGCTAAAGACACACTAACGAATAACACCTTGAATTTCATAGCAGCCAGTCTCCTCGTTACCAGCCAGTGCCATCGTTAAAGCCGTGTTTGGCTTAAACCACTCTCGATTGCGCCAGGCGTAGTTATTATTAAATAAAGTAATAGATGAGACTGTATTCTCTATAAGCGTTATTTGAGTGTCACTACGTATAAGCCCTAAAAATTGAAATTCGTGGGTAAATACCTAGTGTCAGGAGAACTCGGCGGCCAGCTGTGCTGCACGATGTTTGGCAGCTGCCATCGCTGCACGCACGGTAGCATGAAACTGCTGCTGCTCAAAAACCTGCAAGGCCGCTGCAGTCGTGCCGCCCTCAGAGGTGACACGTTCGCGCAATGTAGCCGGAGACTCTGGCGACAGGCCTGCCAGCTGAGTGGCTCCGTTCAGCGTGGCCAAAGCCAGCTTACGTGCCTGCTGACTGCTTAAACCCTGCTCTATTCCCCCCTGTATCAATGCCTCGAGAAACAGAAAGACATAGGCCGGCCCGCTACCCGACAAGGCGGTCACAGCATCAATTTGCTCATCGCTATCAACCCAAACGGTTTCGCCTACCGTGCCGAGCAACTGCTCGGCTAGTTTTTTGTCGTCGTCATGTACCGCTGGCAGGGCCATGAGGCCTGTTGCACCACACCCGATAAAGGCAGGAGTGTTAGGCATACATCGAATAACCCGGTTGCAAGGCTGGTCAGGCTCTCCGAGCCAGCGCGCGATATCGGTGGCCGCAATTCCAGCTGCTACGCTGATAATCACTGTATCGGACTGCAGAAAGGGCCTGCAGGCCAGCACCGCGTTTTTCATGGCTTGCGGCTTGACAGCAAATAGCCATACCCGGTGACCGCTCAGCTGTGCATCCGGCTCGCCCGCAGTAAAGGTGCCCTGCTCTGTCCATGTGGCGCGCACCGACTCGTTGGGATCAATTACGAGCACATCTTCAGCTGCACAGCGTTTGCGGATCAGTCCTGCGGACAAGGCAGTAGCCATATTGCCGCCGCCAATGAATGCGAGGGTCAGTTTATATTTTTCGTTAATCATAATGGCTCAATTGTATTGATTTTAAAATAAATAAAGGACAACACAGGGAAAGCCGTCATTGACCGAAGCAGTCAATTGTTTGTACAGTCACGCCTGTGTAATAAACATGCAATAAGATGCAATAAACTAGAAGCCGTTGCACTTAAAAACTTAGCAGCTAACCCACCAGGAGAAAGCTCATGCGAGCCACCACAATTGCCCTCTCACTCGCTGGCATTATTGCCAGTATCGGCAGCGTTAATGCCGCTACCAATATCGAATTCTGGCATTCAATGGAAGGGGCGCTAGGCGACCGTGTCAATGCTCTGGTCGAAGACTTTAACAAAAGTCAGGAAGACTATGTTGTAAAGCCCAGCTACAAGGGCAACTATGGTGAATCCATGAACGCCGGGATTGCCGCATTCCGCGCAGGTAACGCACCCGATATTCTACAGGTTTTTGAAGTCGGCACCGCCACGATGATGCACGCTAAGGGCGCGATTCAGCCCGTGCAGGAAATGTCCGAAAAAGTAGGCGATCCTATTGATCCCAAAGCCTTTATCGGTGCCGTTGGCGGTTATTACTCAGACACTGACGGCAAGCTGGTGTCCATGCCATTCAACAGCTCCACTCCTGTTTTGTACTACAACAAGGATGCGTTCGAAAAAGCAGGTCTTGATCCGGCAAACCCACCTAAAACCTGGGAAGCCGTATCCGAGGCCGCAAAAAAGATACGTGAAGCTGGCTACGAGTGCGGTTACACCACTTCCTGGCCCTCCTGGATCCTCCTGGAAAACTTCGCGGCCTGGCATAACGTTCCCTTCGCTTCTGAAGACAATGGTTTTGGTGGCTTAGGTGCACGTCTGCAAATAGACACGCCCGTCTTCGAGCGCCATCTCAGCTTCCTCGCTGACATGGCCAAAGATGGCGCCTTTACGTATGGCGGTCGCGGTGATACATCTAACGCGCTATTCACATCAGGCAAGTGCGGCATGTTTACAGGCTCCAGCGGCAACCGCGCAAACATCCTGAAAACAGGCCAGTTTAATTTTGGTATTTCCACTCTCCCCTACTATGACGGCGTAGAAGGCGCTCCTCAAAACTCCGTAATTGGCGGTGCCTCGCTGTGGGTTTTTGCCAAAAAATCAGATGATGTTTACAAAGGCGTAACGAAATTCTTCAAGTTTATCGCCAGTCCGGAACAATCGGCAGCGTGGCATCAAGGTACCGGTTACGTACCCGTGACACACGCCGGCTACGAAGCAACCAAAGCCTCTGATTTCTACGAGAAAAATGAAGGCACTGAAATCGCTGTGAAACAGCTGGACGCAGAACACCACCGAGAACTCACGCGGCATACGCTTGGGTTACCTGCCCCAAATCCGCGATATTGAAGACGGGCTCATGGAGCAGATCTTTGCTGGCAAGGTTAGTGCTGCCGAAGGCCTGAAAGCCATGAACACTCGCGGCAATGAACTGCTTGAGCGCTTCGAGAAAAGCGTAAAGTAACACACAGCATCAACCGCTAGTTAAATTACAATTCTCACCGGGTATAGGGCGCCTTTGGCCCCTCTACCCGGTCTTTTGTTTTACTGTAGCGTGTATATTTATCCTATTTGCTAAGTGCTGCGGCGATCCCGTAGCCATGATTAGCCATCTAACTTAAGCTGCCACCATGGAAAAACGTGTCGTTTTTAACCATAAGACACTCCCTTACTTACTGCTTGCTCCCCAGCTGGCAGTAACAGTGATATTTTTCTTTCTACCCGCTGGCCAAGCCCTCTGGCAGTCGTTTCATCTTGAAGACCCCTTCGGTATACAGTCTGTATTTGTCGGGTTCGATAACTTCCGGGAGCTTTTCTCCCAAGCCGACTATCTGCAGTCTTTCAAAGTTACGGCCAAGTTCTCGCTTCTTGTGGCCGGACTCGGTTTGCTCATTTCATTAGTATTGGCTGTCATGGCCAATCGCGTCATTCGCGGCGCAGCCCTTCACAAAACACTGCTGATCTGGCCCTATGCCGTTGCAACCGCAGTAACCGGCGTACTGTGGCTATTCATGTTCTCGCCTTCGGTAGGTGTGTTTGCTGTATATCTTTTCGAGCTGGGCATTAAATGGAACCCCCGTCTTGATGCAGACGACGCCATGCTGCTGGTCGTGATGGCCTCAATCTGGAAACAAATTTCCTATAATTTCCTGTTCTTCCTGGCTGGCCTGCAAGCCATACCTCGCTCACTGCTCGAAGCTGCCGCCATTGACGGCGCGGGTCCCATGCGACGTTTCTGGTCCATTGTGTTTCCCCTTTTGTCGCCCACCACTTTCTTCCTGCTGGTAGTAAATATCATTTATGCCTTCTTCGACACCTTCGCAATCGTCGATATCATCACCCAGGGCGGCCCGGGCGAAACCACGTCCATATTGGTCTACAAAGTCTATACCACGGCATTTCGCGGCCTGGATCTAGGTTCATCAGCGGCACAGTCTGTTGTACTTATGGCTATTGTCATCGTACTGACGGTTGTGCAGTTTCGTTACATTGACCGTAAAGTTAATTATTAATAGGGATAGCAAGGCGCTACTATGATCGAACGTCGACCTATACTCGATATATTTACGCACGTGATACTTATCCTAGGGGTACTTATCATTGCATTCCCGCTCTACATGACCTTTGTCGCCTCAACGCAAACGGCGGCAGAGGTAGCACGAGCCCCTATGTCCTTACTGCCGGGCGGCCATTTTATTGAGAACTACAAAGCCGCACTGTTTGGCGAGCCGGGCAGCAACATGCCGCCCGTGGGACGCATGCTTTGGGTAAGCAGCGTGATGGCCCTGAGCATCGCCATTGGCAAGATTGCCATCTCAATGCTGTCGGCCTTCGCGGTGGTGTATTTCCGCTTTCCCGGCCGCATGCTGTGCTTTTGGCTGATATTCATCACGCTTATGCTGCCAGTTGAAGTGCGTATAGCGCCTACCTACAAAGTTGTTGCCGACCTGAACATGCTTAACAGCTATGCAGGGCTGACCTTGCCGCTAATCGCCTCAGCCACGGCTACTTTCCTGTTCAGGCAATTCTTTTTAACCGTGCCCGACGAGCTTGTAGAGGCCGCCCGCATCGATGGTGCTGGACCAATGCGTTTCTTCAAAGACATCTTGTTTCCTTTATCCAAAACAAGTATTGCCGCCCTGTTTGTGATTCAGTTCATATACGGCTGGAACCAATATCTGTGGCCTCTGCTAATCACCACACAAGAGAACATGTATCCCATCGTTATAGGGATACGGCGCCTTATTTCTGGTGGAGACAGCGTCACCGAATGGAACCTGGTCATGGCCACTGCATTTTTGGCTATGATTCCTCCGGCTGCCGTCGTGCTGCTCATGCAAAAATGGTTCGTTAAGGGCCTGATCGACTCAGAAAAATAAGCTCAAGCAATTCAGGACTGAAAAAATGGCTACTCTTAGCTTTAACAACGTTACCAAAGTTTATCCCGGCAATATCGCAGTCATTCATGGCATCAACATGGATGTGCTGGACGGCGAGTTTGTTGTCATTGTGGGGCCCTCGGGGTGCGGGAAATCCACACTTATGCGTATGGTGGCAGGTCTGGAGTCCGTCACAGATGGCCAGATCAGCATTGATGCAAAAGTCGTCAACGAACTCGAACCCGCAGAACGTGACATTGCCATGGTGTTTCAAAACTATGCTCTTTATCCCCATATGTCCGTCTACGAGAACATGGCTTATGGCTTGAAAATACGTAAGCACAGCAAAGAAGAAATACGCACCCGTGTTGATAACGCCGCTCAAATCCTCGAAATCTCCAGCTTGCTCGACCGCCGTCCGCGACAGCTTTCAGGGGTCAGCGACAGCGCGTAGCCATGGGCCGGGCCATCGTACGCGAGCCCAAGGTATTTTTGTTCGACGAGCCGTTGTCTAACCTGGATGCCAAGCTGCGCGTGCAGATGCGCCTTGAAATACAGCGGCTACATCAGCGCTTGCGCACCACCAGCCTTTATGTAACGCATGATCAGGTCGAGGCCATGACCCTGGCCCAACGCATGGTAGTGATGAATAAAGGGGTGGCCGAGCAGATTGGTACCCCGGCCGAGGTTTTTGAACGCCCTGCCACTACGTTCGTTGCCAGCTTCATAGGCTCACCTCCCATGAACCTCATGCCCGTCCAGGTCGAGCAGGACGGCACCCTGAACGACGAACGGAACCTGGGCCTGCATGTGGCGACGGAGCATATTCCGGTCAGCCTGAGGGGGCGTAAAGTCATTATGGGCTTGCGGCCAGAGCATATTGCTATTCACGCAAGCGGCATACCCATACACATAGAGATGATTGAGATTCTGGGATCTGAACAACTGATACATGGACGCCACGGAGAGCAGGCGATTATTGTACGTTGTGCTGTGGATCAAACCCGAGAGCATCCATTACAGATCGGTGAAACCATTCAAGTGGGCATCAACCCCGACTTTAAACTCCATTGGTTTGATGCGGAAACCGGCATCCGCATCGAAGATTAAACCCGTGGCCCTTAAATAAAAAGGTGGCTCCTTTGAAGTGAGCCACCTTTTTTATATGCCCTGTTAACCGGGCCTGGTTTACGGTTTATTGAGCGTAAACGCTTTTGCTCCCATCAGCATGCCAGGTAAAGATATCGAATTGAAAATCTTTTAAATCACCCTGCTCTGTCCAGGACAGCACACCAATAGGCGTTTTAACCTCGTTGGCATGCAAGTATTCGGCTACCTTGATTGGATCATCCACACCCGCCCCTTCAATACCTGCTGCCAGCGATTGCGTTGCAGCATAAGCCGTAAGCTGGAACGCTCCACTTGCATCCCGGCCCTTATCGGCAAAGGCTTTTACAATGGCAGCGTTATCAGCGTCCTGAGTGAAATCAGCCGGTAAAGTCAACAGCATTCCTTCTACTGCCTCACCGGCAATAGCGCTGATATCCGGGTTACCGACCCCTTCCGGCCCCATCATCTTGGCTGTCAGGCCTTGCTCTGCGCCTTGACGAAGCAACAGCCCCATTTCAGGGTGATAGCCGCCGTAATAGACGAAGTCTGCACCGCTGGATTTTAATTTAGTGATGACAGCGGAGTAGTCGTTGTCGCCGGCATTGATGCCCTCAAAGAAAATATCTGTGTAGCCTGCGGCCTCTAGTTCACTTTTTACGGAAGAGGCGATGCCTTGACCGTAGGATTGCTTATCGTGCAATACGGCGACCTTGGCAGGCTTGACCTGCTCGATAATAAACTTGGCAGCGGCCGGGCCTTGTTGATCGTCGCGGCCAATTGTGCGGAAAATAGTCTCGTACCCCTTACCTTCGGTAACAGCGGGCGCAGTAGCCGACGGCGAGATCATGACAATGCCTTCATTGTTATAGATATCAGTAGCGGCAATGGTAGCGCCAGAACACACGTGACCAACCACGTAATTGATGCCATCGTTAATAACCCGATTGGCAACAACAGGACCTTGCTTGGGCTCGCAACCGTCATCAATCGTGACGGCTTCCAATTGTTTTCCCAATACACCGCCCGAAGCGTTGATTTGTTCTACTGCAGTATCGACGCCCTGCTTAACCATGTCGCCATACTGCGTCACTGCACCCGTAAAGGGGCCGGCGATAGCGATTTTAATAGTGTCGGCGCTGACGGTAGAAGCCATCAGCATACCGGCGGCCAGACTGATTGCGCTGGCAATAGGTGTAAAGCGAATTTTCATAGAAACCTCCAATTATGTGCAGCAAAGCATACACCGAAACACCTCTGGCGTAGCTTGCTACACAATGTTGCTTAGGGTTTTCTATAGTAAATAATGCAGATCTTTACTGCAGCAGGCTGCGCAGCATCCAGGCGTTTTTCTCGTGTACATCGAGGCGCTGTGTAAGCAGGTCAGCCGTGGGCTGGTCATCGGCGCCGTCAGCGCAATCAAAAGCGGCGCGAGCCGTACGTGCCAGCCCTTCATTGGCCCTAAGCAGCATCTCGATCATGTCGGGCGCTTCAGGGATGTCGGTGGGTTCGGATATCGAACTTAGGGTTGCAAACTGGGCGTAGGTTCCAGGGGCATAATGACCTAAGGCACGAATGCGTTCTGCAATCAGATCGAGAGCCTGCCATGTTTCGGTGTATTGCTCCATAAACATGACATGCAATGTGTTGAACATTGGACCGGTAACGTTCCAATGGAAATTATGCGTCATTAAATAAACCGTATACGAATCGGCCAGGACTTTAGAAAGCTCCTGGGCGATTTTTTCACGATCAGTCTCGGAAATTCCGATGTTGACAGCGAGAATGCCTGTTGTGCGTACAGCTACTTTCTTAGTTGCTTTTTTACTGCTTTTTCTGACTGCCTTTGTTGCCTTAGCCATGCTTAACTCCTAACTAATAAGTAAATAACTGATCCTGCTCATTACACTTAAACCCGTTTACTGCAATCCGTCAAGGTTATTAAAAATCGTATTCTTATCAAGTAAAAAATTCACATTCTGGAGGCCGCTGTTAATAACCGCCTTACTAAGCGCATTAATGGCAGCGATACGCGGAAAGCTTTTACGCCAAATCAACACCACCCGACGATCGGGCACAGGTTTAGTAAAAGGTATATAGCGCAGCAAGCTAGTTTCCTGCCCCGGCGACGATAACGCACTCGACGGCATGACCGTGACGCCAATTCCCGTAGCAACCATATGGCGTATGGTTTCCAGCGATGAACCCTCAAAAGTTCGCTGTATGCCTTCGCTGGTCGCCGAGAAACGGGACAGCTCCGGACAGACACCCAGCACCTGGTCCCTGAAACAATGGCCGGCACCAAGCAGCAGCATCGTTTCATTCTTCAGCTCTTCCGGATCAATGGCATCACGAGTAGCCCAGGCATGATTGTGCGGCACCGCCACGACAAAAGGCTCGTCATAAAGGGTACGTACCATAAAGCCGGACTCTGGCAATGGCAGAGCCACAATCGCACAATCGATTTCCCCTGCCGCAATAGCTCAAGAAGACGCACCGTGAAGTTTTCCTGCAGCAGCAAAGGCATCTGCGGAGTAAGCTTGATCTGCTCAGGCACCAGAGATGGCAACAAATAAGGAGCGATTGTGTAGATAATTCCGACGCGTAAAGGTCCTTCCAAGGGGTCGTGCCCTTGCCTGGCTATCTCACGCAGATTGGCCCCCTCTTCCAGTACTTTTTGAGCCTGCTCAACGATGCGTAACCCTATAGGCGTGATCCCTATTTCTGACCCGCCGCGCTCGAAAATAACCACTTCCAGCTCTTCTTCGAGCTTGCGGATCGCTACAGACAAGGTGGGCTGACTAACAAAACAGGCTTCGGCGGCACGGCCAAAATGGCGCTCACGCGCAACGGCAACAATATACTTCAGTTCGGTTAAGGTCATAGAGAGCTCATTGGGCGCAATAACACATAGGGCGTTATTGCTGAATATTTAATTTAGGTCCGTAAGAAATCTTCACGCCCCTTCAACCACCGTCGTACATGAGCAATCGCATGTTCCGGGTATTGCTCGCGCAGCAGCATTGCACAGTTTCTGGCCTGTTCGACTAGCGCCTCGTCGGTTTCAATGTCGGCAAACCGCAAGAGTTCCTGGCCCGATTGACGCAAGCCCAGAAATTCGCCTGGCCCCCGCAAGCCAAGGTCTCTTCGAGAAATTTCAAAGCCGTCGGTGGTCTCGTACATAGCCCGTAGACGTTCACGAGCGATAGCCGAAAGCGGCCCCTGGTAAAGCAGCACACAGACTGCCTGATCGGCGCCGCGTCCCACCCGGCCCCGTAGTTGATGCAGCTGTGCCAAACCGAAACGTTCGGCATGCTCAATTACCATCAAGGTAGCGTTAGGCACATCTACACCCACCTCAATTACCGTCGTGGCAACTAATACACTGATGGTGCCCTGTCGAAAAGCTTCCATGACGGACGCTTTCTCAGCAGCAGAAAGCTTGCCATGCAGCAGCCCTACTGTGATGCCAGGCAGGTGATCATTCAAGTAGAGCTGCGTATCCACAGCCGTTTGCAGTTGCAGCGTTTCGCTTTCCTCTACTAGCGGGCATACCCAATATACCTGCTGACCCTGATTCACCTGGGCATAAATATGGGCGATGATTTCGTCGCGACGGCCATCCGCTACCAGCTTGGTAATGACTGGTGTCCGACCCTCCGGCAGCTCATCGATTACGGACACGTCCAGATCAGCCAAAAAGCTCATGGCCAAGGTGCGCGGTATGGGAGTAGCACTCATGTTCAACTGGTGTGGCACCATCAGCCCAACAGGACTTGCAGCCTCGCCTTTTCGGCTTAGGCTTAATCGCTGCCCCACACCAAAACGGTGTTGCTCATCAAGTATGATGAGGCCCAAATGCTTAAACTCTACACTGTCTTGAATAAGAGCCTGGGTTCCCACCAGCAGGGGAAGCGTGCCTTCTTTCAGCCCCGTTAATACGGGTAGCCGCTGCTTTGCGGTTTTACTTCCGCTTAGCCAGCCTACCCGAACCCCCAGGGGCTCAAACCACGCTGTCATCTTTTGGTAGTGCTGCTCTGCCAGCAACTCGGTCGGAGCCATCATGGCTACCTGAAGACCGCTATCTATGGCCTGGGCGGCGGCAAAGGCGGCAACAACAGTCTTGCCGCTACCGACATCCCCCTGCAGCAATCGATGCATAGGAAAAGCGCGTCGTAGATCGTGAGCAATTTCGGCTATCACCCGCTGCTGAGCGCCAGTCAGTTCAAAACGTAAACTGCTCTGCAGACCTTGCCTCACGCTTCCGTCGCTATTGGCCAGCGGATAAGCCTGCTGAGCCAGACGGGCAGCACGCGCTGCCGCCAGACTAAGCTGCTGGGCCAGTAGCTCATCAAACTTTATTCGTACCCAGGCTGGATGCTCACGTTCGATTAGCGTCTGGTAGCTGGTCTGTGACGGCGGCGAATGCAGCAACCGGATAGACTCAGCAAAAGGATGCAGTTCAAGACGCTGGACAATTTCCGGGGGCAAGGTGTCGCGTAAATCGGCGCGTTCAATGGCCTGATGAATGGCGCTTCGTATGGCTGACTGACGCAGGCCATCGGTGGTTGGATATACTGGTGTCAACGCATCGGCGAGCGCCGCGTCGGCCTGGGTAACTTTAGGATGAATTAACTCAAGCCCATGGAAACCACCCCGAACTTCGCCCCGCACCCGAACTCGCTTACCTACCTCAACCTGCTTTTGCTGATTGGGATAAAAATGCAGCCAGCGTAGTCGCAATTGCCCTGTTTCATCAGCAATCGTGGCATGCAACTGCCTCCTGGGGCGGGCACTTTGCTCTTGCTGGACTATCTCGCCTTCAATTTGAATGAACTCGCCCGGCCTGGCTTGCGATATGGTGTTGACCTGGGTTTCATCTTCGTAGCGCAAGGGCAAATGAACGATAAAGTCGTCGTCGGACATCAGACCCAATCGCTTAAAGCGATCGGCCTGAGTCGGCGCCCGTTTTTTAGCCGTCTTTGCAGGGGTAAAGGATGCGCTGGTGGAGGCCATAGGGTGCTATAGAGCTAGCACTGCCTCGACTTCTATCAAGGCCGCTTTAGGCAGGCTTGCCACGCCCACGGTGGAGCGCGCAGGATAAGGCTGGGGAATGATTTCAGCCATGATCGCGTTAGCGCTGGCAAACTTGCTTAGATCAGTCAGATACAGCGTGAGCTTGACGATATTGCTTAGGTTTCCACCGGCTTCAATAGCCACCGCTTCGACATTGCTGAAGCAGCGTCTAACCTGAGCTTCAAAATTGTCGGAAACAAGTTCGCCTGTACTGGGGTCCAGCCCGATCTGCCCGGACAGGTATATGGTTTTTCCAGCCTCTACAACGACTGCCTGCGAATAAGGACCGACAGCAGCAGGAGCAGAGCTGGTATGGATAATACGTTTGGACATAAGGGTTGCCTACCGAAAGACTTAAGGATATCTATCAGATTTTAATCGTCTATAGCTTAGCTTAACAACCCAGTCTGAGCCACATTATTTATCGACGAATGCGCGCTCAATGACATAATCACCCATTTGCCCTACCCCAGGCGAGATTTTGAAGCCACGCTCGTTAAGCATATTGCTGATGTCAGTAAGCATTGCCGGACTTCCGCACAACATGGCGCGGTCGTGAGCGGGATCGATAACATCAACACCGATATCGCTGAAAATACGTCCGCTTTCCACAACCTGGGTGATTCTGCCTTCGTTGCGGAAAGGCTCACGAGTGACGGTGGGGTAATAAATGAGCTTATCGCGGATAATATCACCGAAGTATTCGTTGTCAGGCAGTTCTTTCTCGATGAAATCTGCGTAAGCAAGTTCACTGGCGAACCGTACACCATGCACAAGAATGACTTTTTCAAATCGCTCGTAGGTTTCGGGGTCTTTAATGATACTCATAAAAGGAGCCAGACCTGTTCCGGTACCAAACAAATACAGATTCCTGCCGGCCCGAAGGTCGTCGATGACCAGGGTGCCCACCGGCTTGCGGCTGACCAGCACAGTATCGCCTTCTTTTAGATGCTGCAGCCGCGAAGTCAACGGGCCATCTGGCACCTTGATACTGAGAAACTCGAGGTTTTCCTCGTAATTGGCGCTGGCAATACTGTAGGCGCGCATTAGCGGCTTACCCTCGACTTCTAAGCCTAACATCACGAAGTGCCCATTAGTAAAACGAAGCGCGGCGTCTCGTGTGGTGGTAAACGAAAAAGTGTATCGTTCCAGTGATGCACACTGAGAACGCGTTCAGAGTTAAAAGCAGCCATGTGTACGCTATAAGTAGAGGTTAAAGACAGCTATGCCTATAAAAGGCAAATTCGAGGATTTGGTATAAACAGTTATTCTACCCTGTTAAATCAGGGTTTGCAGGTTTAGCCAGGAAACTAAAGCCGCTGTCCAGTAGGATTTACCTTAATCTAAAGGTGGCTCGCGCGGCTTGCGGAAAATCAAGTAAGCACTTCTTTCAAGACACCGCTAAAAGCCGGCGTTCTTCAAACACGACCCGAACATTTGCCAAGCTTCTGCTTCTAGATGATAATCATTTTCATTATAGCTATTTATATTAACATCTGGAGACTTCTGATGACCGCCATGCGCAAGCACACCCTTTTATTCGCCGCACTGGCTATGACTTCAGCGGCTTTCGTCTCCGCTTCGGCTCCGACAGCAGACGAGGTCAATCTCTACACGACCCGCGAGCCCGGCCTGATCATTCCTTTGCTCGATGCCTTTACCGAAGACACTAAAATCAAAGTCAATACCGTCTTTGTTAAAGATGGTCTGATAGAGCGCGTAAAAGCCGAAGGCGATAAGTCTCCTGCCGATATCTTGATGACTGTGGACATCGGCAACTTGATTGACCTCGTCGAGGCCGGCATCACGCAGCCCGTGCAATCAGATATCTTAAATGCCGCTATTCCGGAAAACTTGCGGGGCAGTGATGGCCAATGGTTCACACTGTCCTTACGTGACCGGGTCGCCTATGTGGCCAACGATATTGATATCAATACCCTGACCTACGAAGACTTCGCCGACCCAAAATGGAAAGGCAAGGTCTGCATACGTTCAGGCCAGCATCCTTACAATACTGCACTGATTGCTGCAAAAATAGCGCATGACGGTGCCGAAGCCACCGAGCAGTGGCTGGAAGGCGTAAAAGCCAATCTGGGACGTAAGGCGGCTGGTGGCGATCGGGATGTGGCACGCGATATCCTGGGCGGCATTTGCGACATCGGCATTGCCAATGCTTATTATGTGGGGCGCATGAAAAACGCTGAACCCGGTAGCGATGCTTATAAATGGGGTGAAGGTATAAAAGTTGTACGTCCCACTTTTGCCAGCGATAAAAGCCAAGGCACGCACGTTAATATCTCCGGCGCAGCCGTTGCCAAACATTCCCCGCACAAAGATAGTGCCGTGACATTGCTCGAATACCTGGTGTCCGACAAAGCCCAAAGCCTTTACGCCAAAGCCAATTACGAATATCCGGTAAAGGCTGGGGTAGAGCTTGACGAAGTGGTAGCCAGCTTCGGCGAACTCGAGGTTGACCCCCTGCCGCTAACTGAAATCGCCAAGCACCGTAAACAAGCAAGCGAGCTGGTGGACAAAGTTGGATTCGATAACTAAATCTCGTAGCGGTCAGAATGGCTACAGCGCTGAGCGGCCTGAAAGCCCCCGGCGCCAAGCGGGTCTTAATCGGCCATCGGAAAGATCAATCATAAACCTATGGCTTAGGCTAAACGGGTGGCAGGCACTCTCGTGCCTGATTGCCATCATTGTCGCTGCTCCGGTTGGTGTACTTATATGGCATGCTTTTGGCTCAGTTGATCATTGGGCTCATTTATTCTCCTACGTACTGCCTAACGCTTTTACAAACACGCTATTGCTATTGATCGGCGTCGGAATACTTGTCACCAGCATAGGAGTAGGCGCCGCCTGGCTAATCACGGCCTACCAGTTTCCTGGTCGCCGTATTTTATCGTGGGCCTTGCTGCTCCCGTTGGCGGTGCCCACTTACATTGTGGCATTTGCCTACCTGGATATCTTGCATCCAATCGGACCCGTACAGGGCTTAATCCGTGACATATTGGGCTACGATAGCCCGCGCCAATTCAGGTTACCTGACTTACGCTCATTGGGTGGCGCCGTCTTCTTGCTTGGTTTCGTTCTGTATCCTTACGTTTACTTAAGCACACGGGCGATGTTTGCCACACAAGCCACAAGCCTGCTTGAGGCCGCCCGCGTATTGGGCGAAAGCAGCCGATCCGTATTTTTCAGGGTGGCCTTACCTATGGCCAGACCCGCAATTGCGGTCGGAGTCAGTCTCGCATTACTCGAGACACTGAACGATATCGGCGCCTCCGAGTTTCTGGGCATTCAAACCTTAACCGTCTCAATCTATACCACTTGGGTAACGCGCTCTGATCTCGCTGGCGCAGCCCAGATCTCGCTAGCCATGCTGAGCCTGGTCACCACCTTAATCCTGGTCGAACGTTTCGGTAGACGCAACCAGCGCTACAGCAGCAATCAGCGCTCTCATCCTGTGCAGCCCATTCCCCTAAAAGGATCAGCCGCTCTATTTGCAAGTGCTTTGGGCTGGACGCCAGTATTCATTGGCTTTATTGCGCCGGCCTGTTATCTGCTCAATGAAAGCGCCAAATACCTGCACCTGACTGGCGCCATGTCTGATCAGTTGCTGAGCAGCGCCGTCAATACCGTTAGCCTGGCATTGGCGGCAACTATCGTGACACTGGCAGGTGGCTTAACGGTCGCTTGGTCGGCACGAGCCGTACGGTCTGACTTATCCAGAACCCTACCGCGCTTCATCGCTGGCGTCGCCTCTATAGGTTATGCCATACCGGGCACGGTTTTAGCCATTGGCTTGTTATCACCACTGGTTTTCGCAGATACAGCGTTGAATTGGATAAGCGGCTTTTGGGGCGGCCCGGACCGCTTACTGATCATGGGCTCGATGGGCGCACTGGTTATTGCCTACAGTATCCGCTTTATGGCCATTTCGGCAGGAGGTATCCAGGCTGGGCTATCACGCATCCCTCCTTCCCTGGAGCAAGCAGCCCGGTTACTCGGAGCGGGCCCCACTGCCACCTTAGGCCAGATCCATCTGCCGCTATTGCGTCCAGCCCTCGCGGCTTCTGCCCTGCTGGTGTTTGTGGACGCCATGAAAGAGCTGCCTGCCACCTTGCTTCTACGGCCCATGAACTTTGACACACTGGCGACGTGGTTATATGCGGAAGCAGCCAGGGGGACCTACGAAGAAGGCGCGGTGGCAGCGCTCGCCATCGTAACCGCAGGCCTCTTGCCCGTTATCTTATTAGCGCGTACTCAATTTAAAACCACGTACTAAATACTTATGTCTGCTTACCTGAACTTAGAGAACATCACCCTTGCCTACCGAACTTCCAGCGGATCTAAAACAGTAGTGCACGACTTGAGCCTGGAACTCGACCAAGGCAGCATCGGCTGTTTACTAGGCGCGTCCGGGTGCGGAAAAACTACTATACTGCGCGCTATTGCCGGCTTTGAGCCCTTACAGTCTGGGCAGATAGTCTTAGGAGGGCAGAGTCTGTCTACCCGCTCGGACAGTGTGCGGCCAGAGAATCGGAATGTCGGCATGATGTTTCAGGATTACGCCCTGTTCCCCCATCTGACGGCGTCCAGAAACATAGGTTTCGGGCTACGCAAGCTCAGCAAGGCAGCCCGTCAGGAGCGTATCGCAGAAATGCTCGAGCTGGTCGGGCTGCAGGACTTCAGTCACCGATATCCGCACGAGATGTCCGGAGGCCAGCAACAACGGGTGGCCCTGGCTCGAGCCTTGGCCCCCAAGCCTGACTTACTGCTGCTCGATGAGCCCTTTTCCAATCTGGACGTGGATACCCGTGAGCGGCTTGCCTTTGAGGTACGGGACATACTGCAAAAAACGGGTTTGACCGCGATTCTGGTCACGCATAATCAAGCCGAGGCCTTTGCCATTGCTGATCGTATCGGCGTCATGAAAGACGGACACATCATACAGTGGGATACTGCCTACGGCCTGCATCACTCGCCTGTCAACGACTTCGTCGCCAATTTCATCAGGCGCGAAGCCCTGCTTAATCAACGTGCACAAGCATTTCTGCGCGGCGAACCCGTAGCGTCGTAACCCTACAGGTCCGCATACATCCAATCAAAGGCTGTAGTACATATCGAATTCGACGGGATGCGGTGTCATTCTCAGGCGAGTCACCTCGTTTTGCTTGAGATCCAGATAAGCATCCAGCATCTCGTTGCTAAACACACCACCGCGTGTAAGAAACTCGCGATCATTGTTGAGCGCTTCGATGGCTTGCTCAAGTGATGAACAAACCGTAGGGATTTTTGCATCTTCCTCTGGCGGCAGATCGTACAGATTCTTGTCGGCCGCATCGCCAGGATGAATCCGGTTTTGCACACCATCCAGACCCGCCATCATCAAGGCTGAGAATGCCAGGTATGGATTAGCCATCGGATCTGGAAAGCGAGCTTCTACGCGACGAGCCTTAGGGTTGCTGACGTAGGGAATACGGATAGAGGCTGAGCGGTTTCGGGCTGAATAGGCCAGTTTCACAGGGGCTTCGTAATGCGGGACTAAACGCTTATACGAGTTTGTGGTGGGATTGGTAATGGCATTTAGCGCGCGCGCATGCTTGATTATGCCGCCAATATAAAATAGGGCAAATTCTGAAAGACCGCCATAGCCATTGCCGGCAAACAGATTTTTCCCGTCTTTCCAGATCGACTGGTGAACGTGCATACCCGAGCCATTGTCGCCCATAATAGGTTTAGGCATGAAGGTCGCTGTTTTGCCGTACACATGAGCCACGTTGATAATCGTGTATTTCATGATCTGGTTCCAGTCTGCCCGCTGGACCAAGGTCGAGAAACGTGTACCGATTTCAAGCTGGCCAGCGCCGCCGACCTCGTGGTGATGAACTTCCACTGGCACACCCTGCTGCTCAAGCAACAAGCACATCTCGGAACGCATGTCGTGAAAGGCGTCGACGGGAGGAACCGGCACATAACCGCCCTTGACGCCGGGCCGATGCCCCAGATTATTGCCCGTCAGTTTGGCGCCTCGGGACCATGGTGCGTGATCGGCACCGATTTCAACAAAGCTGCCGGACATATCATCGTTCCAGCGGATGCTGTCAAAGATAAAGAACTCTGGCTCCGGGCCAAAATAAGCGGTGTCGCCAAGACCGCTGGCTTTTAAATAAGCCTCAGCCCGTTTTGCCAATGAGCGCGGATCCCGGTCGTAACCGTTCAGGTCAGTGGGCTCAGCCACGTCACACGTGACGATCAGTGTAGATTCTTCGCGAAACGGATCCATGCGAGCAGTTGCTGCGTCAGGTAATAGCAACATGTCTGACGCTTCCACCCCTTCCACCCTGGCAGCGATGAGCCATCGAAAGCAATACCCGCTTCGATGCGCTCTTCGTCAAAACTGTGGGCTGGTACCGTTAAATGATGCTCGCGGCCCAAGGTATCGGTGAAACGACAATCGACAAATGCCACGTCATGTTGGGAAAGTAATTTGACGAGCTCTTCGGGGGTAGACATCATGACTCCAGCAGGAATAAATTGCGACAATAAAAATGCATAAAACGGCGAAAACACAAAGTGACTATCCACATACTATGCAGTCTAAGGATGAATTGTAATTCATGGGAACCAGCCCACCCATAAAAATTGCAATTATTAGCACCTTATCGCGACTATTTGAGTTTAAGAAACTCAGCCTGCAAATCGTTCAGGAAACGCCATCCCAGATCGCTGGCTTTAATACGCACAGGATCATCGGCAAGCAGGCCTTTTTCCAGGCAACGCTTAATAGTGGGCAATACGTGACGTAGGCTCTGGCCTGTACGTTCCTCATAGTAAGAGGCGGGGACGCCTTGCTTTAGTCGCAGCGCATTCAGCATGAACTCGAATGGAAAGTCAGCAAAGGCAATAGCGTACTCTTCAGCCAAATGCGAACCATCTCGCTTGAGAGCAGCCTGCATCCATGATTCAGGACTGCGCAAGGCAGACTGCCTAATGACGCGATCAGGAAAGGAAAGTTTGCCGTGCGCCCCAGGCCCTATACCCAGGTAGTCGCCGAACTCCCAATAATTCATGTTGTGCCGACTGTGTTTACCCGCTTTTGCATAGGCGGAAATTTCGTACTGCATAATGCCATGCTCTTGGGCAGTGGCGATCAAGTGATCCTGAATCAGTGCACTGGTGTCTTCGTCCGGAAGATGCTCAGGCGGATACTTAGCAAATACCGTGTTGGGCTCAAGGCTCAAGTGGTACAAAGACAAATGCTCCGGGTCAAAGCTTAGGGCCTGCTGCAGATCATAAGCGGCCAGCGCCAGGGTCTGTTCAGGCAAGGCGTACATCAGGTCAATGTTAATCCGGGGCACCGAGCGCTGAGCGATTTCGATGGCTCGTCGAGCCTGATCTGCAGAATGCACACGCCCCAATGCCTTTAAAGCAGAATCATCAAAACTTTGCACACCCAGGGAGATCCGGTTGACGCCGCTGCGGCCAAACTCTGCAAATCGCTCAGCCTCAACTGTTCCAGGGTTGGCCTCCAGAGTGATCTCGGCGTCAGGCAGCAAACGCAGATAGGCCCGTATCATGGCGAGCATGTCATCGATGGTTTTCGCCGACAGCAGACTGGGTGTGCCGCCCCCAATAAATACGGAGACCACCTGACGCCCCCAGATAAGAGGGAGCGCCTGTTCAAGATCGGCACGCAGCGCCTCAAGATAAAGCTGCTCTGGCAGTTCGTCTGGAGCCTTATGCGAATTGAAGTCACAGTATAGGCACTTACGTACGCACCAGGGAACGTGCACATACAGTGACAAGGGCGGAAGCGTATCGAACTTAAGCGCCGTTTCAGAGCTTGGCCTTATGCGCACTGCAGGAGTGGATGTCATGCTCATATTAGCTCTGGGCCACCGTTTCCTGCTGTAAGCGCTCTAGCAACTGCTTCAATGCCTGAGCCCGATGACTACGCTTGTTTTTTTCTTCTTCAGATAATTCGGCAGCTGTTTTCTGCAAATCACGCACATAGAAATGGGGGTCATAACCAAAGCCATTATGCCCTGCCGGTTCGGCTACGATAGAGCCATCCCAACAGCCCTCGGTAATGATGGGACAGGGATCATTGGCAGACCTGACATACACCAGTACCGCAACGTACCTGGCCCGACGATCAGACACACCTTGCAGTTTCTGCACCAGGTACTGATTATTGGCAGCATCGGACTTCTCGCCGCCATTCATGAGGGCAAATCGTGCCGAGTACACCCCAGGACCACCGTTCAGGGCATGGACTGACAGGCCGGAGTCGTCCGCCAGCGCAGGCAGTCCCGTCTGCTCGCTGGCGTGACGCGCCTTAGCGAGTGCGTTTTCCACGAAGGTCTGAAAAGGTTCGTCTGCTTCACTAACACCCAGTTCGCCCTGAGGCACCATATCAATGCCCACGGTAGACAGAATGGCAGAAAACTCACGCAACTTACCCGGATTATTAGACGCTAGCACTACTTTCATATTCGACACCAAATATCTATTTACAGTGAATTATTTGCCCTGCCTTACAGCCTCAAGCTGTAAGGCCTGCAGTTCGCTTATGCCTGACTGTGCAAGATCGAGCAAACCATTTAGCTCTTCGCGACTGTAACTATGCCCCTCGGCCGTACCCTGGATCTCGACAAACGCATTGGCGTCGGTCATCACCACATTGACATCGGCATCGCAGCTGGAGTCTTCCAGATAATCCAGATCAAGCAAAAGCTCGCTCCCCCTTTTGCCTACAGAGACAGCCGCTACTTGCCCCAGGAGAGGACTCGTCGTCAGAACCCCCTGATCAAGAAGCTTTTGCACCGCGAGCGCAGCCGCTACCCACGCCCCGGTGATGCTCGCGCACCGAGTGCCTCCATCAGCCTGCAACACATCGCAATCAATCTGCAAGCTACGTTCGCCCAGTAACTTCAAATCGAAGACAGCCCTTAAGCTACGGCCGATAAGACGCTGAATTTCCTGAGTTCGCCCGCTTTGCTTGCCCCTTGCCGCCTCACGATCACTACGTGTATGGGTAGAGCGTGGCAGCATGCCGTATTCAGCAGTAACCCAGCCCTGCCCTTTGCCTTTTAAAAAGGGTGGAACCCTGTCAATGACACTGACGTTGCAAAGGACATGCGTGTCACCCGCCTTCACCAGTACAGAGCCTTCAGCGTGCTTGCTGAAACCCGTCTCGAAAGCCATGTTACGAAGCTGGTTATTAAGACGGTCTTCATGCCGTGATTTTACTGCCTGATCGCGAGTTAACAACGAACTCTCCAGAAAACCGAACAGTCGCGCACCCTCAGATCGAGGTGCGTAATTTAAGCTGTTCTATATTGATGACTTGTCCACCCGCATCATTCCACATGTGGGGATTGCAGGTGAATAATAATATCTGATGGCGTTTAGACGCATCATAAATAGCCGCTTTCATGCGAGCCAAACGGTACTCGTCAGAATAGCTAAGCACATCGTCCAGCACAATAAGCGTAGGCTTGCCCGCTTCTTTCAATAAATCTGCATAAGCAAGGCGGGAAATAACCGCAATCTGCTCAAGAGCACCGAAGCTTAGTTCCAGCAACTCGGCCGAATTACTGTTTTCACGGTGTAATACTTTAGGTACGAAGTTGTCGTTAAGTTCAATACTGGAGCCGGGGAAAAGGAATTCAAGATAATAATTGATACGCTTTAGCAACGGTGCCTGCAAGCGCTCCCGCAAGCTGGAGCGGGCGGCCATCAAATACTGCTTAAGATGCTCCAGCGTCTCGGCTCGTTGCCTGAACTGATCGCAACGCTGAAGTGCCTGACTCAAAGCGGCCTGTGTACTCGCTAACTGTTCGTCTAAGCCTTGAGCCCCAACAATTTGCAGCTCAGTCTCGACCTTGCTCAGTTCAATCTGCAAATCGTAGAAGGCCCGTTCAGCCTGTACCGCACGACCTTCGAGGCCAGCAATTACCGCCCGCACATCGGCGGCACTGCGGCCATGCTGACGAGTGCTTTCAAGCTCGGCCCTGCGTTCTTCAGCTTGCTGAATTTCTGTATTGATCAGTGTCAGGCGAGCCAAGTGCTGCTGCGACTGAGTGGACTGCGCCTCGCTGTTGATATGGGTTTGCAGGCGGTTGATCTCATCCTTCGCCGCCGCCAGTTTAACCCTGTTTTCTATACCTGACTGATTGAGCCCCTGCAATACTCGCTCATCGCGCTCCAGAGCGTTTTGCGCGGCTTGCTCAATCGCCTGTGCCTCGTCGACCGATAAGGTTTCCCTAAGATCAGCAGGTGGCCGCGCCGGCATATATTGAATGCGTTCAGTGACCTCGACAATCTCTTTTTCTAAAGCGCTCAATCCTGCGGGAGCATGAATCGATATTTGACTCTCAATGCGTCTTAATTCAATCAGCCTTTTTTCCTGTTCACGGAAACAGTGCTCTGCCTGCGCTAAATCAGTAACAGACAGTTGCTTCAGGAGTCTGGCGTGATTCAATTGAGCCTGATGCAACTGATCACGTAGCTTCGCAAGATCCTGCCCACCAGGAGAAATATGAATCAAGCCCACGTCTGCGATTGCTATCGTGGTTTGCTCAGTGATCTGAAGCGGCTGGCTGCTATCGGTCAGAGGGGATCCCGCTACCGTAACGGCTTCGCTGTTGAGAAGCTGGAAATCCAATCGGGTAGAGACCATTTCTAGCTGGGCCAGCAATACCGCCATAGCGTGTTCAGCCTTGCGCAAGGCGTTAATATCCTCAGCCCTGAGCACGATGGCAGGGCCATCGCCTTTTACTTGCTGTTGCTGCTCCAGCAAGGTATCGACTGACTGCTTCGCATGACGAAGCTGAGCGAGGCGATGCTCAAGCTGCTCATGTTCTCGTCGCTGCATTCTCCATTGTGCAGATGCCGTTGCTGCCTGACGCTGCGCTTGCGCCTTTTGCATCCTGCTCACAGCCATATCTCTGGTGGCCTCAGCCTGCTGCAGCTGCTCTTGCCCCTGAGCCATTGATATTTCCAGCTGCCTGACCACGGTCAGGAGCTGCGTATAGCGTGCCTGGTCGGCATCATGGTTTTGCAAAGCCTGAGAGATATATTGCTTTTCTTGCTCAAGCGTTTTGAGCTCGGTCGTTAACTGAAGCAACCGGGCTTCACGCTGCTCAGCTTGAGTTGCCTCATGGTGCAACGCTGGTATCTGGCCGCGTAGCGTGCTCCATACCTGCACATCCTGTTCACGCCTGAAACGCTCGCCTAAACTCTCTAAATGATCCACCAGCTTTCGGTAAGTAGCTGATTCTTTAGTAAGCCGCTCTACCTGGGCGGTCAGCTCTGCCTGTTCTTTAAGAGCTTTATCGTATTCTGCCCTGGGCTTTCCGGTACCGGTTAGCAGTTCCGCCAGGCGCCGCTCGACTTCGGCCAGAACACCATCGCTATCACTGCTGGCCAATGCCCCCACACTCGCGCCCAGGGCGTCGCCCAGGTGAGACGTCGCGGGGGTAACAGCCTGGGCCAGTTTATGCAGTTCGCCTTGCAGCACCCACAGCAATCCCGGTACGCCCCAGTCGTCCGGACCACTTCCTCCGCGCCTGCGTAAACTGAAACCAAGCACGTCGGCCAAATGCTCTTCAGCAGCCGACCCATCGAAGTGCTCAGAGCCAATACGCAAGTCGCAGCCCGCCTGACGCAAGAACCGCTTATGAAGCAAGGCGGACTGATCCTTAACTTCGAACTCAACATGAACTTCAGGCCTCGCGGAACTATCACCGTAAGGTCTGAAGGATTCGACGGTAGAAGTGTTATGCCGCTCAAAAAAGCAGATCGCAACGCAAGGGACAAGGTGCTTTTTCCCGCCTCGTTAGGCCCGGTAATGACAACCAGACCATCGTCCAGCTCTTTGAGCTCGAAGGGATCCACAAACTGCTTAAATTGTGAAAGATATAATCGGCGCAGCTTCATGGTGACTCTCAGGCAGGTCGTTGAACAAGGTCAAGAATGGAGGCCAGCTCGACCAAGGCCCGGCTTGAAATGGCCTGGCCCTCTTCGCTTTCGCTGCGAAGCTGATCCAGTACCTGTGCAACGTACCCATCCACATTCAAAGCCGCAATATCCTCGGCGCTGGGGACTAGCAATAGCTCATCGGTGTGTACCTGCAGACTGCGCAGACGTGCCTGTTTCTCATTAATCAGAGCCATGCACTGGCGCTGCTGCTCCAGGCTGATACGCCCGCTCAACGTCAGCTCCAGGACCGTCTGGGACCCAAACTGATGCAGCAACGTCGCCAGCTGATGTATATCGCTGTCGACCTCAATGGCATGACTGTGCTGTTCCCAGCGAAACTGATATGTTTGCACCCGTTCAACGTGGGGCACAGCGCCGGGCTGGTCTATCGACACAATTAATGCACAGCCAGCGTCATTATTACGAAACCGGTCTGGCTCTGGCGTACCGCTATACCAGGTACGTTCGTCGATTTGCTTCATTCCGTGCCAGTCCCCCAAGGCCAGATAATCAAGCCCGGCTTGCATTGCTCGTCCGGCAGCAATAGGGTTCGTACGGCTTGCTTCGTCGCTCAGCACACCCTGTACGCTGCCATGAGCCATGCCGATACGGTAGTAGCCCTTCGGCGTAAACGCCTCATCAAACCATTGCGTCAGATCATGAACCGTATGCCGTTGAGTCAATGGCGCAGGCAACACCGCCAGTCGGTAGGGGTCAAAACAGCTGACTGAGGCCTCTTCCAGCAGGTGAACCCGCTCCGAGAGCAGTTTTAAACGCTTGGCAAACTGCCACACGCCCTCGGCAAGAAGAGCATCGTGGTTGCCTGAAATAAAAATCCAGTCGCCGTCAAAGGCCTCAAGCGCATTAAACATCCGTCTTACGGTGCGCTCGGAAAGGCTTTGGCTATCAAACACGTCGCCCGCAACCAGAACGGCTGAAACACCCCGGTCTTGTGCAAGTTGAGCCAAGCCTTCAACTGCAGTAAAGCGCGCTTCCTGCAAAGCGTAAGCATCTTCTGGTTCAAAGCGAGAATAGACTCTGCCTATCTGCCAATCGGCGGTATGTAACAGTTTCAGCATGGATACCCTGAGATTTATATAACAGCTTTATGCCATTAGAACATGCAGGATCGCTAGCGTCAGACTAGGGGCTACAATTAAGCAATTCTCTGACTTAAACGGTAGCAACTTATGATCCGCAGCATGACGGCCTTCGGCAACGCCCGCGCCGAATCCGACCTGGGCACCATCAGCGTTGATTTGCGCAGTGTAAACAATCGGTATCTGGATTTAACTCTTCGCATTCCAGAAGAAATGCGCTTTGTAGAAAGCGCGTTGCGCGAGCGGCTGACAACCAGGCTGCAACGCGGCAAAGTCGAGCTGCGCCTAAGCTTCACCAAAAAGATGCAAAACCAGCAGCAGCCGCTGCAGGCGGAGTTTCTGCAACGTATCGCTGATGACCTTGCCTTAGCCCGAAGCATTATCCCAGATGTCCCCGCCCCTCGATTAAGCGAATTAAGCAGTGCTCACCATCAAGAGGCTACGCAAGCTGATCTTGATGCGTGGCAGGCGCTTTGCATCGAAGCTTTTGATCTGGCTCTAAACGAACTTCAAGCTTCTCGCCAGCGTGAAGGAAAACGTCTTGCGGACAACATGCTGGAAATCGCCGCTGAAGTTGACAACATCGCCACACGCGTTGAAACACACATGCCGCAAATTCTGATAGACCAGCAGCAAAAGATCAGCGAGCGGCTGCATGAGGCCCTGATGGGCATCAGCCCTGAAGGCTTTGACTTGATCAGCGGAGAAGAGCTCTCGGCCCGCATAGCTCAGGAAGCCTCTCTGTTTTCAATGCGTATCGATGTAGCTGAAGAACTCACCCGACTGCGATCGCATGTCAAAGAGCTTGACCACATACTCGCTGCCGAAGCCACTAGCGATAAAAAAGCGCGCGCAAAGGCAGCAGTGGTAAACGCCTGGACTTTTTATTCCAAGAGATGAACCGTGAAGCCAATACCCTGGGCTCTAAAGCCGGCGCACTCAGTGTGACTGAAGCCGCCATAGACTTAAAGCTCATGATTGAACAGATGCGTGAGCAGGCGCAGAATATTGAGTGATGTCTACCGAGTTCGATTAAGGTCTATTACTTCAATAAATTCAATAGATTAAAGAAACCCTTACTCCATATAACTCTACCAACACCCACCCAAGTCAAGAAAAAATCGGTGAGTACATAGCACAATCTGCGTTAATCAGTGGTGGGTACATTTGGAGTAAGGTTTCTATGTCAGTACTTACAAGCAAGGAAGTTAGCGCAAAGCTCCGGGGCAAGCTTGGACACTTCGCCGATGGCAATGGTCTTTACCTTGTAGTACCTAGCAGGGGCGCGCGTTTTGGGCGCTACGCTTCACCTCCAACGGAAAGCGTAAACAAATGACGCTAGGCTTCATAGATGACCTAGCCTTAGCTAACGCGCGTGCAGAAGCAGCACTTAAGATGAAGCAACTACGTGAAGGCCTTGATCCGTTAGTAGCAAAAAAGAGCCATATACGGCCCTATGGATACAGTAGATGATCTCTTTACTGACTGGCATGAAGGCAACATAAAACGCCTTAAGCATCACCATATCCCTCTAAGCGTTTACACCAAAGACATCGCCCCCGTGATAGGCCAAATGCAACCAATAGCAGTAACGAGGCGTGACATTAGGCAAATTCTAAGAAACATCGCAGAAAGCAATAGACCGACTATTGCTAACGATGCTCTGCTCTATGACACCAATAGTTAGCTGAGTAGCAAAGCTTGAGAACAGACTACAGCCCATAAGTCACAGACCGTTCAGTTTGCATGAGCAATTGCTACTGCACGCACCGCAGCAGAAATGTCTTGCACACGTGAATCACTCAATAAGGCACCACGAGCATGCAATATGTGGCCATTGACGTGCGATCTATAAGAGGCGTATTCGGTAGCGACACTGTGGGGGATCGAATACGCATCTTCCACATGGTAATGCTCGTTAAAAATCACAACGACCAATTCGTCAAAGCCTTGAGCGTCCAAATTACGCAGTACGCTTAACTGCCGTGATTTATTATCAGGCGTCACTCGGCGCGCTTTGATTTGTATTTTTTCCCTGATTCCGAGACTGCATCGTAATCTGCCGACGAGTTGCTTGCCAATGTCAATCCCAAAGCTTTAGAAACCAACCATTCTGCGTAGTCACCAGTGGGATTGTTTTTGGTTCTAAGCACGCCACGATGCCGAAGCTCAGTTATAGCATCGGTATGAAGCGTTAGCAGGTCATGAAGTGATAGTTTTTTAATGTCCATGTTGCAGATCGTATCATTTGGCCCGTCGATTTTCACCACCTATAAAAGACAGCTTGCGATTGAAGAGTAGTTCAGCCACACTCCACTGAAAAACCTACCACTCGAAACAATAGATGCCCACATGTAACATGCCAGGACACCCTACTGAATGGAGAGATTCATACGTTTGCAAACACAGGTTTTTCAGGGGCTACTCATAGCCATTTCCCCGCTAGCAGCACTGGCGGCCACCTACGAATGGTCCAGTGGATATGGCCAGGGAACGACGGAATATCATGTTGATGATGGAAATGGAAATAGCCTCGCCATCTGGTGTCCACATGGACGTGCTAAGTCAGCTAGTGCTCAAATGATAACGCGAGGGTTTGATTACAACTCACCCAAAGACAGCATAGAAATCAAGTTCGTCATTGATGGTGTGGAGTTTGACGATCCCTTCAACACCTCTTGCAGGGCTTGTGAAAATAATTTCGTACAGTCTTTTTGGCCTGCGCTATTAAAAGCAAATAACCTTTTTGTTCGTGCCGACGGCTACGAGGTCCGCTTTCCTACCAAGGGGCTAAGTGAAGAACTACTGCCCCTGGATCATCCTGCCAACCCCTGCCTAACGGAGTCTCAGGCATTTTCGTTGGAAAACCAGACCTATGCTCCTGCACAAGAAGCCCGCCCTACTCTACCAGCAGGCTTTACCAATCTGGCGATCATTGATGACCCAGACGGCTATACCAACATGCGTAGCCAGAAAAGTGCAAAAAGCCAGAACGTGGCCCGTGTTGTACAAGGCGAACAGTTTTTTACCTATATGCAAGATGGCAATTGGTGGCAGGTAAGAACTGCCCAAGGCAAGGTGGGATATATGCACATTTCGCGTATCCGACTGCTTGATTGAGGTGGTTAACTGGTTTGCGTTAACCTGGACTGAGAAGGTGCTACACGGAGCGGGTAACCGCTCAATCTATTAGGTTCACTATTCGTAGTGCGTCCACATTCTCAAGATACGGACGACACGTTCCTGGATGAACACTTCGTACACCAACCGATGCTGAATATTGATACGGCGGGAATAGGCCCCGGAAAGATCACCGACCAATTTTTCGAAAGGCGGTGGATTCTGGAACGGGTCAATCTCCAGGATCGCAATCAGCGTTTGCACTTTGGGCTTGAAACCAGCCGCAGCAACCTTTTTCGCATCCTTGAGCGCTGCTTTTGCAAACACGATTTGCCAAGTCACCAGTCCAGTTCCTTAGCACTCTTTTCCAGGGGCTCTGCCATTCCCTCTTTAATGGATTCACGCATACCAGGCACAGAGGTCAGATACAGCGTCTCCTGGATGGCATCCCAATCGGTTTCCGAGATCAGCACGGCGCTTGTACGTTTGCCAGCTATTCGAATCGGCTGATGAGACTCGGCGGTTTGGTCAATGAGGCGGTACAGGTTTGCCCGCGCTTCAGTTGCAGTTATGGTTGTAGTCATGGCAGTTCTCCAAATGCATCTAAACAGTACGCTATTACGTACGTGAAATCAAGTCCCTGATACTAACCCTTCCTAAACAACGAACGAAAGCCACCTGAACGGGTATTGATCCCGAGCGTCTTAGTCAAACTCTCTGGACGCACTCTATTAGCCTGCGGTCTAGGCCTGGCCGCCACAGAATATTGAGTGATGTTACTGATATCATCAAGCCCTATAAACCCAATAAGTACAAGATTTTCAAAGATTTATCAACTTCAGTCATAGTGTACAATCCTGCGCTAACAGCAAGTTCACTACTTCTTGTTAGTATTAAGCTTGGCACGCTAATTTTTGACAGTTATTATTTTTAATTAAAGTACTCAACTCCATTAGACCAGTACATATAATCATAAACATAGAGGAAAAAATGAAAATTGTAATATTAGAACCCTTAGGAATTAATGATAAAGAGTTCAATACAATATCAAAGCCTTTAATAGATAATGGTCATGAGCTAGTTTTCTATGGCGATGGAAAAACAGATAATGAGACCCTTAAATCAAGAATAAAAGATGCAGAAATTTTAGTGCTTGCTAATATTCCGTTGAGTTCTGAAGTAATCGATGTTGCGGAAAAATTGAAATATATTTCAGTAGCCTTTACTGGCTATGATCATATTGATCTAGATAAGTGTAAAGAAAAAGGAATCAAGGTCTCAAATGCTGCCGGTTACAGCACTAATTCTGTCGCCGAGCTTACTTTTGGATTAATCATTGCACTGTTGCGTAGTGTTGTACCTTTAGAGAAAATCGTCAGAGAAGGAGGTACAAAGCAGGGCTACAGGCAGACTGATTTAAAAGGTAAAACATTGGGAGTCTTAGGTACTGGAGATATTGGTGGCGCCGTAGCTGAATTAGGTTTAGCTTTTGGCTGTCACGTCATTGCTTATAACCGAAGTGAAAACCCAGAACTGATAAATAAAGGTGTGGAATATAAATCATTAGATGAAGTCTTAGAGGCTAGTGATATTATTACAATTCATATGCCACTAACAGATGAGACCAAAGGCTTAATTGATAAAAACAAGCTAGCATTAATGAAAACCAGCTCATTTTTAATCAATACAGCTGTAGGACCCATTGTTGATAACAATGCATTGGCAGAAGCACTGCATAATGGGACAATCGCTGGTGCCGGTTTAGATAGAGTAGATATAGAACCGCCAATTCCCGCAGACTGCCCTATTTTAGATGCTCCAAATACTGTTCTTGTTCCCCATATTGGATTTGCAACAGACGAAGCCATGATAAGAAGAGCCAAAATCACATTTAATAACATTATTAAATGGGAAAAAGGCGAGCAAGAAAATATAATTATTTAAATAAACTAAAAACAAACCTATCGTTATGATAGATTTATTTTATTTTTATAAGAAAAGAAGGTTGGCAAAAGCTTTGTGCTACTGTCTGTGATTTAGCATTGTCCGAACTCGTAGCCTCGCGTGACAACGTGCCCCTTCCTTCGTTATGTAGCTGCTAGGCTTGTTGCACTTTAGCAGTGAGTGCAAGCTCTGCAACAAAAAAGTCATTAGCCCCCATGGGCAACACCCTTTAATGGGTGTTAATGGCTCTGGACTCGTCCTGCCATAATAGCTGTGTTATAGTTCTCTCCGATTTCAACAACAGGAGAATGTTCGTGGACCCTGATCCAGGTATTACTAAGCGGCTTAGGCTGACAAGTATTATTTAGGACGCTGTCGCAACATTCGGCCGCGTTCTATTCTTGTATGCGGTTCTTTGTGCAACTCTGCACACATCAATCTGCTTTTTCTGCCTGTAAGTCGCTTAGCCCAAGGCCTCTCCGGACGCTTTAGGCATCGGTATCATGTCCTCGTCAGGTGCGCACTAGCCGTGCACGCCCTTCTATTATTGAAATCAGCCCCCTTAATCTGAACGTTAGGAGCTGATATGAATCTTGATGAAAACCTGGTTCTGCTTCGGCAGCTCGTTGCCGATCGCAGCTGGAGCAAGGCCTCCGCATTACTTGAGACCCTGCCTAGTCAGGATATTGCTGCACTGCTGAACCAGTTTGATGCAGATATGAGCCTGGGCTTGTTCCGGCTGTGTCCCATTGCACGCCTGCCCCATATATTTGCCTACCTTAAAGTGCCGCTGCAGGTCATGATGTCGCAGCGCATGAGCCGCGAAGAGATCAGCCTGCTTCTGACCCATATGGATCACGACAGACGCGCGGATCTTTATAACCGGCTTCCCGAGGACGCTCGCGCACTTATCTTGCCTGGAATCGCCCATGCAGAACGTGAAGACATCCGTAAGCTAGCAAGTTTTCCTGAAGGGAGTGTAGGGGCTGTCATGACATCAGCCTACGTAACCCTCAACGCCAACATGATGGCAGCGGAGGCATTAGAACACGTACGCCTGGTTGCGCCGGATGCGGAAACAATCTATCAATGTTATGTACTGGACGACAATCGGCACCTTATCGGCACGATCTCATTACGGCAACTGCTCGTAGCGCTGCCGAACGCCCTGATCGCCGACTTGATGGTGACCGAGGTGATCCATGCCCAGGCCTCCGCCCCTCAAATCGAGGCGGCTACCCGTATCTCTCATTACGACTTGCTGGCGTTGCCCATTATCGATAGCAATGGAGAGATGGTGGGAATCGTCACCCATGATGATGCGCGTGACGTTGACGATGCAGAAAGCGCCGACGACCAGCGCCGGTTCGGGGCAGTGGGAAATCTTGCGGAGTCCCTGAAAGACGCCAGCATCAGCTTGCTTTACCGATCACGTGTGGGCTGGCTTGTAGTTCTGGTCTTTGGAAACCTGTTCTCGGGCGCCGGTATTGCCCACTTCGAAGAGTTAATTCAAGGCGCAGTTGCCCTGGTTTTCTTCTTGCCTTTGCTTATTGATAGCGGCGGTAATGCAGGGTCGCAAAGCTCCACCTTAATGGTTCGTGCCTTGGCCACAGGCGAAGTCAAATTGAAAGACTGGTTTCAGTTAATACTGAAAGAGTCCTCAGTGGCACTCTTGCTCGGCCTGACCATGGCAGCAGCGGTGTCGATGATTGGCTTATGGAGAGGCGGGCCTGAAATAGCGCTGATACTAGCGCTCACCATGGTGCTTATCGTCATGGTGGGAAGCCTTATCGGCATGTCCCTTCCCTTTGTATTTACCCGCTTAAAGCTGGATCCTGCCTCAGCCAGCGCGCCGTTGATCACGTCCATCTGCGACGCTTCGGGCGTGATCATTTACTTTAGTATTGCTAACGCTATTTTGGGTTTGAACTAAGGGGGCGAGTCAGGCCCAAGTGATCGCGTAGTGTATTCCCGGCGTATTCCTTTCTGAACAGCCCTCGCTTTTGAAGCAGGGGTATCACCTGCTCTACAAAGTCTTCAATACTGCCGGGCAAAGCGGGGGCATCAGGTTAAAACCATCTGCACCTTCATTTCTAAACCAGAATTCCATTTGGTCGGCAATCGCTTCAGGCGTACCCACCATGGTGCAGTGCCCGCCCCCTGCTGCCAACCGGCCCAACAACTGACGTACAGTGGGATTCTCGGTTTGGATTATTCGTAAAATCGTGCCATAGCGCCCTTTAGGCCCGGTAAACTCGTCCAGGGGCGGCAAAGCCGGCACAGGCGCGTCCAGGTCCCAGTCCATGCAATCCTGAGCAATAAACTGGCCTAACTGGCGTAATGAGGTTTCTGCCGGCAAAAGCTCATCGAGTTCCTTTTGCTTGGCAAGGGCCTCTTGGTGTGTAGACCCCACATAGGTCACCAGACCAGGCATGATGGGAACCTCAACGTGCCGATTCGCCTCGCGTACACGCCGCTTTATATCGCGATAATAAGACTGCGCTGCGGGCAGGTCGTAGGCCACCGCATAGATCGCCTCGGACACAGCCGAGGCAAGCTGGCGGCCCTGCTCTGACGCCCCAGCCTGAAATAGCACGGGATGGCCTTGAGGCGAACGAGGTACCGTCAGCGGACCATCCACCAGAAAATGCTCCCCCTGATGGTGAAGGGGAAGCACCTTCGTCACATCGGCATAATCGCCTTCGCGGTCTATCTTCAGGGCGTCATCCTGCCAGGAATCCCACAGGCGCTTGACCACCTCAATAAACTCCCCGGCTCGTCCGTAGCGCCACTGATGATCCGGCATGCTTTCATAACCATGATTGCGGGCTTCAGCATCAAACATGGAAGTCACCACATTCCAGCCCATGCGCCCTTCCGAAATATGATCAAGCGAAGCCAGCATTCGTGCAGCATGAAAGGGGGTATAGAAGGTGCTTGAGACCGTGCTGATCAAGCCTATCTTTTCGGTCGCTACCGCCATTGCCGACAGCATCGTCAATGGCTCCAGAAACCAGCGAGGCCCATCCGACACAGTATCTGCTGACTGCCCGTCCGCGAAAAACACGGCATCTAGCTTTCCGCGCTCGGCCAGTCTGGCAAGATCTTGAAAGTAGCGAATGTCGCCGAGGCGTTCGACCTGAGAATCAGGGTGACGCCAGGCAGCACGATGATGACCGCAGCCATAGATAAACAGGTTTATATGCATCTGCTTCATTAGTTCTTCACCAATCCACCATCTACCACGAGATTCTGCCCGGTAACAGAGCGTGCCCAGGGGCTTGCAAAAAACAGCGCCGTATCAGCAAATTCAGCTGGCGTAGTCACACGGCGCAATGGCGTACTCGCGGCAATCAGGTCGAAAACTGCCTCCGGCGTGGCCGACGAGGCATCTGTGGTACGCAGCAGCCCGCCTGAGATCATGTTGACGGTAATCCCCTTTGGCCCAAGATCATTGGACAGCGTGCGTGTCAGCGAAAGCAGTGCAGCTTTAGCTGCCGTGTAATCGTGATAAGGCACCACCGGGTTTTGAAAAAGATTGGTCCCTATATTGATAATACGGCCAAAGCCAATGGTTTCCATCCCTGGCAAGCAGGCCTGAGTCGTATGAAGCGCCCCGCCCAGAATGCCATGCAACTGCTGCTGCAGATTGCCCCAGGTAACCGTATCAGCATGAGGTCGCTCATCACCGTTAAAGGAAAAGGCTGGCAAAGCGTTATTGACGACTGTGCTGACAGGCTGGCCAAAGTGGCGTGCAGCCTGTTCAACCAGGGCGCCCACTTGTGCCGGATCGCTGACATCGGCCCGGATGGCAATAGCCCGATCCCCGTGCTTTTGAGCCAGTTTAATGGCCGCTTCGGCGTTATTAAAATAATTAATCACAACCTTTGCGCCCTGGGCCAGAAAAGCGCTCACCAGTTCGGCACCGAGCCCGCGGGAACCTCCGGTGACCAGGACCAATTGTTGATTCAAGGGAAAAATAGATGACGCTGCCATGCACATTGCCTCAGTGTTAGAGCGTAGGGGCAATGCCGCGCTAACCATGTTAGACAGCCAGACATCCCTACGCCAGTATGATCTGGTTCAGGTAGTACGGGTGTAGTCTCAGTCCCACTTTGCGGGACACCCCGTGTCGAAAGCCAAGAGTAGCATAAAGCGGCGGTACAAACTAAATCGGGTCCATGCGTTTGACTTAGCCCTCACACTGTCCTAATCTAGCCCTTGTTCCTGGGGGAGCCTTTGTTACTAGGCTGAGATTCGGTATTTATGCCGTAACCCTTAGAACCTGATCCGGGTAATGCCGGCGAAGGGAAGGAAGATCCATCTAGCCACGTCCTCCGCATTCGCCTGCCTGCTCGGTCTTTCCACTTACTGGATTACCGTTTCAGGGAGAGCCTCTTGTTAAGCAGCACAACCACCCTAGCCTGGCTGATCGCCTTTGCCGCCATCTTTGCCGCAGCCGGTGTCATGTACTCGAGACGGTCGAATGACAGTCTCGAGGACTTCATTATTGCCCGTAATAGCCAAAGTTCCACAGCCACCGTACTGACACTCCTGGCCTCATCCCTGGGGGCCTGGATATTGTTTTCTCCAGCACAGGCAGCAACCTGGGGAGGCCTCGCCGCAGTCATTGGTTATGCGGTGGGTTCGATGTCACCTCGAATTGCCATGATTCCCCTCGGTCAACGCATGCGCACCCTCATCCCCGAGGGACACACGCTGACTGAGTTCGTACTTACACGCTACGGCAAACCGATGTATGCACTCACCTTAGTCATCATGATGTTCTACATGTTCATCGCACTGACTGCCGAGATCACCGCTATCGCCAAGCTGGTCACCCTGATTGCACCGATTCCGCTATGGGTAACGTCGCTGATCGTTCTGGGCGCCACTCTTATCTACACCTCATATGGCGGCCTGAAGGCAAGCATCTTCACTGACAAGGTACAAATGCTTGTGATCGTGCCTCTTCTTGTTGTGCTGGTTGCTTTCGGGTGGCAAGCCATTGGAGGGCTGAGGCCGGCAGTCAACGCTCTGGAACTGAGTGCCCCTCAGTTGTTAAATTTAAGCGACCCGATTGGAATCAAGGCCGGATTGACGTTTTTTGTCGCTATTTTATTGACTGGACTCTTTCATCAAGGCAACTGGCAGCGTGTCTATTCAGCCAAAGACATCCCCTCCATGCGTCGGGGCTTTCTGCTTGGGGGTTACTGGTAGCCCCCTTTATCTTTGTAATGGGCTTGTTCGGACTGGCATTCGTCGCCTTCACGCCGGAAGGAGACAGTTCAGTTGCGCTGTTTAGCGTCATCATGCCGGCCGTTCCAGGCTGGTTTGCTGTGGCTCTCATCCCGCTGGGTCTCGCCCTGGTAATGAGCAGCGCAGACACCGCGATCAGTGCGGTCTCAAGCATTATCGCGATTGATGTCCATCGATTACGTCCATTGACTGAACGCAAAACGCTTAAAAAGTTATCAAAGTGGCTAGTGCTACTTCTGGCAATCCCAGTGCTGGTGGCCTCATCTCAAGGCTACAGCGTGCTATATCTGTTTCTATTAGCCGACCTTTTGTGCGCCGCAGCAGCTTTTCCGGTATTCTACGGCCTGTTCAGCCCACGGCTTAGCGGTTCCACTGCTACAATTAGTACCGTTAGCGGGCTGGTAGCAGGCCTGTATTTATTTCCTGCTCCCAACGCCGCGCTGGATTTTTTACTTGAATCGTTTGTACTCGCTGCAGTGGTTCCAGTTGTTGTGACCTTTTTACTGCATCGTTTTTATTCTGGTGGTTCGAATTACGACTTAAGCAGCTTAAGTTCTAAGATTCGCAGTATTGATCACAATTCGACAGCAGCGCAGTCTTAACCGTTGTGGCAAGGTGGTTGCTTAAGGGCGCAAAAGCGAATTTTAGTACACCACCTTTTTAGACGTAGGGCTTTACAGCCCTACGTCTTTTTTCGTTTCAATGACCCGACCAGACCGATATCGAGCTTTTAATAAACAGCGTGGGCAGGGATCCGTTCCATCGCGTCACTGTATGGACCAGCAAAAACTCTGAATTGCCAGGCTCACCGTTAAATACATCGGTAGTAAAGCTGCTGCCGCTCAAGGTCACACAGCGGTAGCTATTGGCCAGACACAACTGACTAATTACTGTTGCGTCGCTTTGGTATTGCAGATGCGCATCAACCCGTTTAATTGGATTCGTATTGCTAACCCACTCATTGGGTGGCTCAATCTTATAACTGACAGCATCATTCAACCGCGTAATGCCTGGACTGGCCTGAGATTTCACCCATGATTCTGAAGCCATGGCCGCCCCGCAGGCCCAAAATAGCGTCGTGCTACAAGCGATGGCTAGGCTAATAAGTCTAAGGCTGAATCGCATCGAAAATACACCTAAAAAAATAGACACGGCATTACCCTATCAGGCCGGTTTAAAATAGAAAGGGTGCCGAACCAGGGCTAACCCCTAGTCACAGCACTGTGTGTAAAAACAGTCATTTCCACACTATGAAACAACCATGGGCAAACTTAAACTTATTTTCAAGTATTCGTTGTAACTTCCTAATTTAACTGCGAATTTCTGATAATATTCATGGCACCAAGAACACACTTATAAGTCGGCCATGAAACGTATAAAAAACATACTATCGCCATTCTGCGTCAATCGCGCCGCCCGATAACTCGCCTGTTAACAGTGATCAGCGCATCGCTGCTGATAGTGCCTTCCAGCCTGGCCGAAAGTGCCGCTGTCGAAGCGCTTAGCCGCACCGTTTATCGTAGCCCGCATATTGTATTTCAAAAAAACCTGCATCCGGTAAGCCTGCCAAGCCGCGACCATAGCCCTGCTTTCAAAACGACTGAACTACGTGCCTCGCTGCGCTCAGAGATCGCTTATGTACAAGATCTTGAAAGCGCAACGGTATTGTATGAAAAGAACAGCACAGAGGTGCGTCCAATTGCGTCAATTACCAAACTGATGACTGCCCTGGTCGTCGCCGAGGCTGGTCAAGATATGGACGAGGTCCTGGAAGTCAGCAGCGCTGACATAGACAGGCTCAAAAACTCCAGTTCGCGCCTGAGCGTTGGCTCCAGGCTCTCACGCGCTGACATGCTTCATCTGGCTCTTATGTCGTCAGAGAACCGTGCAGCTAGCGCACTGGGCCGTCATTACCCCGGTGGCCAGGCAACTTTTATTCGTGCAATGAATGACAAGGCACGGGCTTTAGGCATGCGACAAACACATTTTGTAGAACCCACCGGGTTATCAAGCGAAAATGTGTCCAGTCCTAAAGATCTGGTTAAATTGCTGCAGGCGACTGCGGCCCAGCCATTAATTCATCGCTACACCACCAGCGAACAATACTCGGTGCAGCCGCGTAAAGGCCGTCAGCTCGTGTTCAACAACACCAACAGGCTGGTTCAAAACGATAAGTGGAATATACAGATTTCCAAGACTGGCTTCATCAATGAAGCGGGCGAATGCCTGGTGATGCTGACGAAAATCGATGGTCGTGATGTCGCCATTGTGTTGTTAAATGCACAAGGACGATACTCACGTATTGGAGATGCTGTACGGCTGCGCAGCCTGGTTGAGAACAGCCATCAATTGGCAATGCTTTAAGGTACGGCTGACTGCCATGACAAAAACTTCACTTCTGCGCCCTGTTATTTCACGATCCCTGCTTCTACTTTGCCTTGGCGCCAGCCTGCCTGCGCTGGCCGACACCACTACGGCAATGCCGCCTCCTCAGTATCACGGCTCTATGGTGGTTGTTACCGGCGGTATAGGCAGCGACGAAGTCGCCGCATTCAGACGGGTGCGCGCAAATTACCCGCTCAGCCTCAACTTCTCAGTGGCAAGCGACGGCGGACATGCGGCTTTTGTATCAGACGTTCAGGTCGTCATCCGAGACGACAACGATCAGACCTTGCTCAACATCACCAGCGATGGTCCCTATTGCTTCATTCAGCTTCCTGTCGGCAACTACAGCGTACACAGCACTTACCTGGGCAAAACCCAGTCACACGACGTCACGATCAGCGAAAACCCTACGGCACTGGATATCCGATGGGAGGCCCCTTCCGGAGCCTATTAGCACTACGGTCACGTCTTTTTGAAACGGCACTCCGCCGCTAACATCACCAGACGCCATGTGTGGCATAAAATAGAGTTTTCACAGTCCAAAACGGATCAATCATGAGCCAAACCTTAAAAGCCACTCTTGTCGACGATGTAAAATCTGCCATGCGCGCCCGGGAAAGTGTGCGTTTGAACACCTTGCGTCTGCTTCAGGCCGCTATCAAGACACGTGAAATTGAAGTGCAACGCGAACTGGACGATGCTGAAATTTTAGCAATCATCGAAAAACAGGTTAAACAGCGCCGTGAATCTATCACAGCTTTCGAAAAGGCGGGACGTACAGAAAGCGCTGCACAAGAACAAAACGAGATTGATGTACTGCAACACTACCTTCCCGAGCAGGCCAGTGAGCAAGCGGTACACGCCGCCATCGAGGCTGCTATCTCCCAGGCCATCGAAAAAGGCATAACCGGCCCCGCCATCATGGGTCAGGTAATGGCCAGCGTGCGCCAAAATCTGGCCGGTCGTGCAGACATGGCCGAGATATCCAAAACCGTTAAAGAGAAGCTCTCATCCAAGTAATGAGCGAGTCCTGTTTTTCCAGCGATGCAGCCACAGTCACCCTGCCGTTACGCGGTGATCATTTTGGATTGCATATCCCGTTTATGAATACTATTGGCTTACAGTCGATTCAGGCTGACGAAACCGGAGCGACCACCTTATTGCTCTGGTCAGACGCCAATATAAATAGTCGGGGCGATGTACATGGGGGAGCGCTCATGAGTGCGCTCGACTACACACTAGGCGCTGCGGCCCGAGTCAAGATACCTGACTCGGGCATGGCGACCATCGAAATGAGTTCGCAATTTCTCAGCCCTGCGCGCGGTGACATTACATTGACCGCACGCTGCCTGAGCATTGTTGACGACATCGCCCATTGCATGGCCCAGGCACATGACCCCAAGAAACGCCTGGTAGCAACTGCCACGGCAAGCTTCAAGGTCGTACGCCGTCGTGGCGAGGGCTCCAGGGTGTAGGACACACTGCTCTGCCCTTAAGAAACCAGGCTGGCATGTGTAGGATAGTCAGTGTAGCCCCGAGGCCCATCTGTATAAAAAGTGGCGCTATCGGGGCTTGCAAGCTCGGCCTGTTCTTTGAATCGTTCCACCAAATCAGGATTTGAGATATAAGAACGGCCAAAGGCCACCGCATCGGCCTCTCCGGAAGCCAGGGTCTTCTCGGCCGAGGCGCGCTCGTAGTTTTCATTGACAATCAGCACACCGCTATAGGCCTGGCGTATCACTTTGGTGATGTCTTGGGTAGCCCCGGCTTCCCGGCACAATATAAAGGCAACCTGACGGCGATCGAGTTCGCCGGCAATATGCGTGAACAAGCTGGCTGGCGCCGAATCAAACATCGAATGTGCCTGGCCTCGCGGAGACAGATGCACGCCTATGCGCCCATAACCCCAAACCGAGGCACAGGTATCGACCACCTCTAACAACAGCCGTGTGCGATTGCTGATGCTTCCACCATAGGAATCTTGACGCTGGTTGCTGCTGTCGTTCAGAAACTGATCGATCAGGTAGCCATTTGCAGCATGGATCTCAATGCCGTCAAAACCTGCCGCTATCGCATTTTGTGCGGCATCCCGAAAATCTTTGACAATATCAGCAATGCCTTCGCAGCTTAAGGCCCGCGGCACTACATAGTCGCGGACAGGGCGCAGTAAACTGACTTGCCCTTCACAGGCGATGGCGCTGGGAGCAACGGGCATTTGTCCATTTAGCAACTCGGGATCGGACACTCGACCCACATGCCACAACTGCAGGAATATCTTGCCATTTTTACTGTGTACCGCCTGGGTTATGTTTTTCCAGCCTTCCGTCTGTGCGGAGCTCCAGATGCCAGGAGTGTGCGTATAACCAACGCCCTGTGGTGAAATGGATGTTGCCTCAGCTATTATTAGTCCTGCAGAGGCTCGCTGGCAATAATAGTTGCGCATCAAGTCGCTGGGTACGCGCCCCTGAGTGGCACGGGTACGTGTCATTGGCGCCATCACAATGCGATTCGTTACTGTAATATCACCCACCCTGAGTGGGTCAAACAAATTAACCATACTGCCATACCGTCCTGTAGGGAGGTTATCGGGATATGCACCCGATTCCTGCAACTCGGCAATTACCCGAATAAGGGTTTTTACCAGAATTTGCAGTAGACTACCATTCGCTTTACATCTCAATGATAAGTTATTTATATCACCCGGAATAAAAAAATGGCACAGTTCGCGGTTATAGGATTGGGACGATTTGGCTCTGCAGCCTCTATTGAGCTCACGAAAATGGGTCACTCTGTACTGGGCGTCGATAACGATTCCAAGGTGATCAATCGCTATGCTGATGAAATTTCACGTGCTGTCATCGCCGACGTGACTGAAAAAGCAGCTCTTGAAGAGCTCGGCCTTGATAATTACGATAATGTACTCGTGGCGATCGGCGACGACATACAGGCCAGTCTGGTGTGTGTAGTACATTTAAAATCGCTGGGTATAACGAGCATCTGGGTGAAAGCCATTTCACACGCGCAGCATCTTATTCTTAGCAAGCTGGGCGTACAGCGCATTATCCATCCAGAAGAAGAAATGGGCATACGCGTCTCGCAAATGCTCAGCTACCCCATGGTCAACGACTATATTTCCTTGGGTAACGGCGACTTCGTCGTTGAAATCACCGCGAGCGACCGGCTCGAAGACGCCACCATTGGTGAAGTCGTGCACAGCAAAAACGGCGCTGTAAAAGTTCTGCTCATTAAACGCAGAACCCAAAGCTTCGTGCACCCCGAAGACAATTTCGCATTACAGCCCAAAGACATAGTCATATTATTTGGTCCGCTGCAGGCGCTCCGCACTATCGCACCCAAATTAATCTAGATGAGCTTTTTTCGAACCCCTGCGCGATTGAATCTAGGTCTGCATCGGCGCCGGACCCTTAATGCTGGCCCTCCGGCTGTGCTTGCGATAGGCTTTCTAGTGTTGATCCTCCTGGGCTCCCTATTGCTCAGATTACCCATCTCGACCCGCGTGCCTATCAGCTGGTTCGACGCTTTCTTTATGGCGACCTCCGCGGTTACCGTCAGCGGGCTGACGGTAGTAGAACCTGCCACTACCTTCACTGTGTTTGGACAGGTCCTATTAACCATCATGGTTCAAATCGGAGGACTGGGATTCGTCACCTTCGCCCTGCTCGCCGCCATCAGCATGGGCAAGCGCATAAGCCTCAGCCAGCAGGCTCTGGCCCTGGAAGCCTTTAACCAGACCAATGTCGGAAAAATCCGCAGCACAGCACTATCGGTCATCAAAATAGCAGCGCTGATACAGCTAAGCGCCATCACCATACTGGGTTTTTGGTGGGCACGGGACACCGCCTGGAGCGATGCCTTCTATCAGGCCTACTTCCATGTGAGCATGGCCTTCAACAACTCGGGTATGTCGCTCTACGACCAAAGCCTGGCCGGCATGGTACCCGATGGCTTCAGTATAGTCATGCTCTCGCTGATGATCATCTTCGGAGGGCTGGGCTTCCCCGTCATTATGGATGTAGCGCGAGTTCGGGGGTGGCGAAAGCTGCAAATCTACAGCAAGCTGATTTTAATAGCCACAGCGATTCTGAATATTGTGGGCTTTCTGGCGATTTGGGCTTTTGAAGCCAACAACATCCTGACCTTGGGCGGCCTGGATACCCTGCATCAGGCTACGGCTGCCTGGCTGCAAGCAATTGCCACACGTACAGCAGGCTTTGCTACCATGAATGTGGCTGATATGCGCGATAGCTCAACCATGCTGATGATGGTGTATATGTTTATTGGCGGCGGCTCGTTAAGCACTGCCAGTGGCATCAAAGTGGGGACCCTCATCGTACTGGTAGCGGCAGTAACGTCATACATACGCCAGCGCGAAGAAGTCGTGCTGATGGGGCGCAGCATTGCCCCGGTTATTGTCCAAAAGTCTCTTGCCCTGGTATTCATTACTACCGTCTGGTTCGTATTGGGCGTGTTATTTATTACTATCTTTGATGAGCTTCCGTTTAGGAGCGTTCTGTTCGAAGTCATGTCGGCGGTTAGCACCACCGGGATGAGTCATGGCATAACCGCCCACCTCTCCCTGCCCAGCCAAGCCATGTTGACGGTACTGATGTTTGTCGGACGTCTAGGGCCTCTTACCCTGGTCTACACGCTTGCCCGCCGTAAGCGCAGCAATGTACGCTACCCTGAAGTCTCCTTCCAGGTCGGGTAGGCCTCCCATAAACCGCTATGACCCCTGAGCAATTTACCCTTATCGCCAAGCTGGTACAACTACCTGAGTCGCTTGAATCAGAATGCGCAGCACAATTGATCGATAAGCAATCTCCGGTGCTCAATCAGCCTGCGTCTGATGAACTGACACTGTGGCTACACAAGCTGCATGAGCTGGATCAGGCGCTGCGCTATGCCTATATAAGCCATCGCCCAAGTGAGTTCAGAATAACGGTCGGGCATCGGGACACTCACCGCATGCCGGGTGCCATCAAGCTAAAAGTAGGCCAGACCGTCAGGCTGGTCGCGCACAGCACCGAGCGCTGGATCCCGGTTCGAATCGTGACGCTGGCCTCCCGACCCACAGATTATCATCAGGGCATCATTACCGAGCAATTGGTGAAGCGCAGTATTTTCCAGGTGGGCAATCGGGTACTTTTTAGCGATGACCAGGTCGATATAGAGCCGCCCCGGGCGGCTCGGCGACGCAAAACTTAAGCGTAAAATCAGACTGTTACCCGCGTTTCAATTGATTACGGTCACTTACGTGACAGCTCTGGTTTAGATCCTACACTAACTCTTTATTCATTCGCTCCCCTTGCAGTATTGCGAATTGCTTCAACCTCGCCATTCACGATGTTTTGAAGGAGTTTTAGGGATGTCTAATCAGTCTGAAAAAGCAAAAAACGGGAACCCATCCCACTATTCCGCGAAAACCGGCGCGGGTACGACAGATAGTGGTCCTCCCAGCACTCTGGGAACGGATAAAAAAGCAGATAACGTCATCAAGGCGACTCAAACCCAGGACGTAGCGGCAAAATTCCCTTATAACCAAGCCAAATCCAGCGAATATGCCGACTCGGATGAAGGCAGTATTGCCGCAAAGGGACAATCGGCTACCGTCGGCGACCATGCGGCGGGCAGCACGCTAAGCGATAAGAACACCTCAGAAAAATACAGCGCACAACGTCAGGACCTTAACCCTCAGAGCAGTTTGTCGCCCTACCAGCAAGCAAGTGCCAACACAGGTGAGATGACAACGAATCAGGGTGTAGTCATCAGCGATAACCAAAACTCACTGAAAGCAGGAGCCAGGGGCCCCGCACTACTAAAAGACTTTATACTTCGCGAAAAAATCACCCACTTCGATCACGAGCGTATTCCGGAGCGTGTAGTCCATGCACGCGGTTCGGGTGCACATGGAGTCTTTCAGTCTTATGGCGACTTCAGCGACATCACGATTGCGGCGCCATTTTTGAAGAAAGGAAAGCAAACACCGGTTTTTGTGCGTTTTTCTACCGTTGCAGGCGAACGTGGCTCTAAAGATACCCCCAGAGATGTACGCGGCTTTGCCGTTAAATTCTATACAGATCAAGGCAATTGGGACCTGGTCGGCAACAACATGCCGGTCTTCTTCATTCAGGACGCAATGAAATTTCCTGACCTCGTTCATGCGGTAAAGCCTGAGCCCAATCATGGCATGCCTCAGGCTGCGTCTGCCCATGACACCTTCTGGGATTTCGTGTCGTTGATGCCGGAGTCTTTGCACACCGTGTTTTGGCTTATGTCTGACCGCGCCCTGCCGCGCAGCTTGCGTATGATGCAAGGCTTCGGTGTTCATACCTTTCGGTTTATTAATCAGCAAGGCAAGTCCAGCTTCGTCAAATTCCATTGGAACCCCAGCTACGGCACCCACGCCCAGGTCTGGGATGAGGCCGTGAAAACCTCAGGGGCTGACCCCGATTTCCACCGCCGCGACTTATGGGAAGCGATCGAAAGCGGTCACTACCCGGAATGGGAGCTTTGCGTACAGATTTTTGATGAAGAACAGGCCGAAAGTTTCAGCTTTGACATACTGGACTCGACCAAGATAATCCCTGAAGAGCTTGTTCCATTGACCCCCATCGGCAAAATGACCCTCAACCGGAATCCGGATAATTTTTTCGCCGAGACCGAGCAAGTGGCTTTCTGTACGGCCAATGTAGTGCCAGGTATCGACTTCACCAATGATCCTTTACTCGCTGGCCGCATCCACTCATACGCAGACACCCAGTTATCCAGACTGGGCGGACCGAACTTTCATGAACTGCCTATCAACGCGCCGATCACGCCGATACGCAATAATCAGCGTGATGGTATGCACCGGCAGGCAATTCATCAGGGCCGAGCCGCTTACGAACCTAACTCTCTGGGTGGGGGCTGTCCTTTTCAGGCCGGAAGTTCGGGCTACGTTGCCTTCCCGGAACCCGTAAATGCGAACGAAACACGGGTAAAACCAGAGAAATTCGCCGAGCATTACAATCAGCCAGCGCTGTTTTATCATAGCCAGACTCCTGCCGAACAAGCTCACATCGCGGCCGCATTCCGATTTGAACTGAGCAAAGTAACCGTTCCCGCCATTCGCGAGCGGATGATCTCAATGCTCATGAATGTCGACACCGAACTTGCTGAAAATGTTGCGGGCCGCTTGGGCGTCAGCCCCTTGCCTACCCCCATGGTTAAAGCCACCGAGCAGAAGTTCAAGCCTGAGCTGACTGAATCGCCGCCCCTTTCGATGACAGCACGTCCCGGCGATGAAAAACTTAAAACCCGCAAGGTCGCCATATTGGTCACTAAAGGCGTAGACGGCGCCCAGGTCAAAACACTCGCCAATACCCTGATGGACCAGGGGCTGGTGGTAAGACTGATTGGTCCCTACCTGGGCGAATTCGAAAGTGCCAACGGGCCAATCATCATCAGCGATGCCTCGTTTGAAAACTCACCATCGGTGTTGTTTGATGCGGTAGCCTTGGTCGACGGCTTAAATCTGCTGGCACAAGAAGGCTTGGCCTTAGAGCATATACGCGACGCCTATCGTCACTGCAAGCCCATCTATGCCTGCGGAGCCAGCACAAAGCTTCTCGGCCTGGCTGGGATTCCTGATAGCGAAATCAACAGTAACGGCGTGCTGAGCGTTAAAGAAGGCTCCGACGATCACAAACCCTTTATTGAAGCTATTGCCAAAGGTCGATTCTTTGAGCGGGAGCAGGAACGCCCGCGCGTTTAATCTAATAGCCCCCCTTCAAAGGCATGAATAAAGCCCCGGCTCAGAATGAACTGAACCGGGGCTTTATGTTGCGTACCTGGGAGGGCTCGTTATTGGCTTAAAACATTTACCGATTTAACATCTATTTCGGTTTTACCGATAATGCCTTTATCTACCTCACCCGTAATTTCGACCTGGGCATTCGGAGCCAGTGTAGAGGCAGGGAAAACATTCTCGTCGATATCCACCTGTATTTCACCAGTACCATCAGAGAAAGAATACTTCTCGTCGGCCTCAAGCTTCGTCAATGAACCTTTTAGCGTTACAGGCTGGTCATCTTTAGTGTCTTCCAGAATCTGGCTCACAGATGTCGCAACAGGAAGCGTTTCGTCCGCAGCATTGGCCTGTCCCACAAAAGCAAGACTAGCGGCGCCTAATGCCAAGCTTGCGGATATAGTCTTTAAGGTGGCGTATTTCATATGCTTTCTCCTGACGGTTTAAAAGTAGCTTCATACTAGAAGTAATGAGGAGGCTATTGGTGTAGGGGCGTAGCCACTCGTAATAGTTTGTGATCGCTGCCACCTCGCCAGGCAACGTATAACTTAGTAAGATAGCCTGCTACCCGTCGCATCTGTCCGACGACAATAATGACGTCCCGAGCCAGGAATTTCTCGGGCTGTTACACATTCACCTTCTTGTTTACATAGTTTTCCCAATGACCGCGCTTTTATTTGATACCGAAACTACTGGCACCCGAAACGCTCAAGTGATAGAGGCAGCGTGGTTGCGGCTCGACTCACCTTCCTCGCTGCAGGTTCTAGAGCAGTTCGAAGAACGTTATTGTCCCAGCGAGAAAATCAGCCTGGGCGCACTAGCCACTCACCACATATATGACGAAGAGTTGCAGGGCTGCCGTCCACACACCGACTTCGCCCTTCCGGCCGACACGCAATACATCATTGGGCACAACATTGATTATGACTGGCAGGTGGCGGGCTCGCCTAACGTCAAGCGCATATGCACCCTGGCTTTAAGCAGGCGCTACTTTCCCAAACTAGACAGTCACAGTCAGTCTGCACTCATTTATCACATAGACCGCGCCGGAGCCCGGGCGCGACTGAAGCAGGCACACTCTGCTCTGGCAGACGTACAAAACTGCCTGGATTTATTGCGTACCCTGGTGCAGGCCATAGGCACGCCCGTCAACACCTGGGAAGAGCTATGGCTTCATTCTGAACAAGCCCGTATACCTGCCACCATGCCATTTGGCAAACATCGCGGGATGCCCATCGCCGACTTGCCAGCCGACTACAAGGCATGGCTGCTGCGCCAAGATACCTTAGACCCGCATGTGAAGCTTGCTGTACAAGCTACGCTATAAGCCTAGCCAATAAACCGCCCCACTGCATGAATAATCAAACCTACCGCCCCGCCCACTAAGGTGCCGTTAATGCGTATGAACTGCAAGTCTTTACCTATGGATTTCTCTAGCTGGCTTACCAGCTCTTGCTCGTTCCACGCCACCACGCGGGCTTCGATATAGCTGGCAATTTGTGCACGGTATTTTTCAATCAGTGCCGGGGCAAACTCATCAATCTTCTCATTAAGCACCGCTTGCATCGCCGGGTCAGTAGATAAATGATTAGCAAAAGCAGTGGTGCCTGCACTGATACGACCACGAATTTCCGAGTTGGGTAGAGCCAGATCAGCCTGCAGCCAATCTATAAGGTCGCTCCACAGGCTGCTTAAATATGCCACAAGCACCGGATGATGAATAATCTCGTCTTGCAGCTGACCTGCCTGCTCATGAAAACGCGGATCCTTTTTAAGTTTACGTATCAGCAGACGTAAATATCCGTCGAAGTTGCGACGCAGCTCGTGATTCGGATCATTCGCTATGGCATCAAGCTCTTTAGAAAAGGCACTGACCAATTTATCGGTAGACCAGCCTCCGGCCAGCCGGCTTAACGACTTCAAATGCAAGGACGAATTCAATTCGCTGGATATGGCCAATGCAACGCGACGTTGCACTGAGTCATTCTGCAGCAGATGATTCAGCCATTTAAGAACGTGATTCAGCAACTCCTGATGGCGCTTATCTGCCGTTAAACCGTCGAGCATGCCTCCTGCCAGTGCACTGAGATCAATACGTTTTAAGTTATCAATGGCAGTGGCCTGTATAAACTGCTCTGCCCGCTTATCGCGTAATGCCGAAACACTGTGCAGCGCAGCCAAACCCACATAATCCCCCACCAAGACCGCATTGGCGGGACGGGAAAGCCAATTAGCGAAGCGCCTGGCCACGTCGTAGTCACGCAGCTTCTGCATGAGCTGTGGCGTAGATAAAAAATGCTCGCAAATAAAATTTGCCAGGTTTTTGCCTAGCTGCGCTTTCTTGCGGGGAATAATCGCTGTATGTGGAATGGGCAAGCCCAAGGGATGCCGAAAGAGCGCTGTTACCGCGAACCAGTCGGCCACGGCCCCCACCATCGCAGCTTCAGCAAACGCCGTCAGATAGCCCCATGCACCCGTGCCATCGCCCACATACTTAGAAAAGAAAAACAAGGAGGCAGCGGCAAACAACAACGCCGTTGCCAAGCCTTTCATTCGGTTATAGGGGGATTGAAGCCAATGCAGCACATCCGCTCCTGTGGGTTACGTTGCGTTGATCTTTTCGTTAAGGATGAGAAGCGGCGTTAAGCGACTCATCAACGCGAACAATGGCATCTGAGTGAATAAATGCCGAACGAATTTCCACATCGTTCACGAACCATGAGCACTCGACCCGGCCATGGGTAAGACCAAGCTGGGTGACCGTCATTTGCGGACCACCACTTTTCAGGCGCACAACATCACCAATAAACATTTTCGTAAAGGACATAGCACCACAATATAAAAAATAAGAAAGTTTCGCTTATTGATGAAAATAAGCGAACTGAGAAATCTGAGCATCAGCGCCACAGCGCGAGCGAGCTTAAGAGTTTACAGCAATCGCATGGCGACGAGGCCGCCGGATATGGCCGACGCCGCTATCGATCGATGAAAGGGTTATGACAAGGGCTGCATGGCGTCACGCCCTGCATTAGTAATGCATGAGATCAGGCTTTAGCCGCGATAATAACGCTGGAAGCTTTAAAAATAGCCGTCACGGCTGCGCCTACTTTAAGCCCAAGATTATCAAAGCTCACATTCGTAATAATGGCGCTAATCTGCAGGTCATTCCCGGCATCAATCACAACTTCAGAGTTAACAGCCCCCTGGGTTACGACGGCAACAACACCTGATATCTGGTTTCTGGCAGAAAACACCAGCCCCTGAATATCGGTAGCTAAAATGATGGATGATGCCTTGACCAAAACCACCACATCTGAACCCTCGGTCAGTGCCAGGTTCTTAGTACTGCTTTCGGTAATAATGGCAACAATCTCCCGGCCTGAAGCCACGCCAACCACGATTTCATCATTGACGGCTCCGCCATGAATAGCTTTTACCTTGCCTTGAAACTGATTTCTTGTACTGATCATCATGGTCATTCCTGGAGAGCAAACATTTTTTAGTGAAACTTGATTTTACCATTCGACCGTCTGGTTAGAGCGTTGGCAAGCGATGGTTTCAAGCACTTAATTCATTTCACGTAAGCTTTAGCTATATGCTCAACACCGAAGTAGGCGTAAAATCCCTAAGCCTCAAACAACAAAAGGGATTAAAAGTGTTTCCAACTCGGCTAACTTCTGGCTATCAATCGTTCTTAAACGGCTGTCTTCCTCGCGAACGCCAACGCTACGAAGAGCTTGCAAAATCCGGTCAGCACCCAGAGATCATGGTCATCGGTTGTGGTGACTCCCGAGTTGCGCCAGAAACTATTTTTAATGCCGGGCCCGGCGAAATTTTTGTTATTCGCAATATTGCCAACCTTGTGCCCCCCTGCGAACCTGATACCGAAACCTCGTTCCACGGCACGAGCGCAGCCATTGAGTTTGCCGTTAACGCCTTAAAGGTCAAACATATAGTCGTGCTCGGGCATGCAAGCTGTGGTGGCATTTCCGCTTTTGCCAACAAGGCTGCGCCTTTGTCCAAACGCGACTTTATTGGCAAGTGGATGTCGCAGATCGCACCCGTAGCAGAACGCATTGGACCGCCCTGTGCGGACCATCCCGAATGGATACGACGGCTTGAAATGGCTGTTGTGGGCTATAGCCTTGAAAACCTGCCTACCTTCCCGGCGGTGGCTGAAGCCATAGAAAGCGGCAACCTGACATTGCACGGCGCTTACTTTGGCGTTGCTACAGGGGTTTTGTTTATTCGTGATCCGCTCACGGGACGCTTTACACCCTATAGCGAAGAAGTTCAGTTATAAGTTTCGCTTTAATGCGGCTTTTGTCGACAACAGCATTTGCGAATTACAGCGCATGCATAGAAAAAGCTTTCGCCCTGGGAAGAGCAGCCGCAACCACCACTTGCGCTGAAGTCGCCGGTAGTGGCTATCTCGACATGGGCAAACTGATAGCCTGAGCATAGACAGAACCTCGATTTTGCGATTTTAATTAGCTTACGCTTATAGATTTTAATTGGCTTGCGCTTATATATAGAGCCCGCGGCGTTTCCCATGGAAACGTCACGCGTTTATAAGTTATAGACGAAGTAGCTGGCCCAAAACAACACAAAGTCACAAAACAATCATAATTCATTGGCTGGCGCCCTTTAACGGGAGGGAGCTGATCGACAATGTCCGACAAAGCGGTGCTGCCTAAGAGAAAACGCCGCGGCAACTATGTCGGGCGCTACAATGAGATAAAAGCCATGCCACTTATTAGCGCCACTTTTACCGGAGATGCCCATGACGACTTGTTTGTCTCGTAGCGCATTCGCTTCGCTATTTCTGGTGACCGCTCTGCTGGCCGCTTGTGCAGGACCCTCCCCTTCAGCCCAGCGCACGTCTGTAGAAAGCGCGGCTGATGCAACTATCTCAGTCGAGTTCATCAACGCTTCCGAGTTTGCCGAAATGCGCAGTCACCGCCTGCAACGCGACAGCGATAGCAAGGCATGGATGGAGAGCTTACGCAAACACCTTGAACAGCAGGCTCCTCAGTACCTGCCACCGAAGACGCACTTGCTTGTCCAGCTCACCGACATCAAGCTTGCCGGGGAGTATGAGCCTTGGCGTCGCGCCGGACTCTACGATGTACGTATCGTGCGCGACATCTATCCGCCGCGCATTGATCTAAACTACCAATTGAGCAATAACCAAGGCCAGACCTTCAAAGACGGCAATGCCAAGTTACGCGACTCCGCCTTTCTGATGCGCGCACACGGGTACCACGATGACCCGCTACGCTACGAAAAGACGTTGCTCGATGACTGGCTGCGACGGGAATTCAAAACGGAGTGATGCTTTTTTAAGTGTCGGCCAAGGCCTCTGTATTTTTCATTTCCACAGGAGCAAGGTGCTAAGGGTAAGCGAGGGAGGCCGATTGCGTGACTGGTTTCGGCCGTTATTGTTAATCAAGCCTAATCCGATAAAAAATCCACCGTGGATATGCTGCGCGCTGCTGAACGATAAACAGACGGTGAGACCCCCATATGCTCCTTAAAGAAGCGTGAAAAATTTCCTTGAGACGAAAAGCCCAGATCTAGCGCAATATCGATTAGCGACTCTTGATGATTCAGCATGCGACGCATAGCTTCCTCTACGACCATCAGATTGGCCACCACGGAAGGCGTAGAGTTCAAGTCTTTACGAAACAGCACATGCAACTGCGAACGCGATAAGCCTACGTGGTCTGCCAGCTGATCAACCGACATTTTTCGTGAGGTGTTCGATCTTAACGCCATAATGGCTCGTTTAACCCGGTAGTCTGGCGTTCTTATCAATCCCGTACTCAAGTCCGCAATATTATTTCCGGACGCCTGTGTAGCCCTGATGAGTATGTCCAGAATCACAGGCTCGATGTTTTGATAATTGCTGTGGAACGGGTTCAACATGATGTTAAGCAGGGTGTGGCAGGCGCTATAGAGCTCATCATCAATAGGTACGGTAGGTTTCAGAAAATAAAGCCCTTTTCCTGAAATAATGCGTTGTTCCTCAATCCAGCTCTGCTTAAATTCGAAGGTTAAAAACAAAGCCGGATCATTAGGGTCGCAGATGGTTGCGTCGTGCGATTCGAAAGGATTTATGCCCAGCGCAACGTCCGTTTTATATTCGTAACTTTTATCGCCAATACGTGCCTTCGTTGGCGAACCTCCTAACCAAAAGGCAATTTGACCACTGGCGTGGGAGTGAGAGACCAAGCTCGCCCGCAGTTTCAACAACACCGCGCGGCCGAACTTCCCCTGACATAGCGCATAAGTATCTTTCATGATTTTAATCATCTATTTTTTATGATGCGTGGGAGGAGTCTAACAGCTATGCAACTTCATTTTTTATAACAAAAAATTCAGTATTTACCTATTAATAATACATCCTAAGGGTATGTACCGACCCCCTGACAAGACAAAACGATAAGCTTGCGGATGAACTGATAAGACGTCCCTGCTGATGATTTCCTAGAATTTAATTACGTTCTAATTTTTAATGTTTTCAGGAAAACTCATCAAAGTGAAAATAGCAACTTATCGTGCAAATGGCAAACAATATGTAGGGCAAGTATCGGATGACTCCCAAACCCTGCAAGCCTTTCAATTGTCTGATAAAGATGTGGACCTCGGCGCATTGCCATTGGTGCAGCAATATAGCGAACAGGCTACCTTGCCCCCTTTGTCCAATGTTAAGCATAGGCTGAATGAGGTTCAGCTACTCGCCCCCATACCTCATCCAAGGCGCAATATTTTTTGTGTGGGCCGTAACTATCATGAGCATGCTGCAGAACTGGCGAACTCTGTTTTTAAGGATAGCAAAGCCGAAGAGAAACAATGGCCGATTGTATTTTCCAAGGTGCCGGAATGTGTGATTGGTCCCTTCGATAATGTACATATTCCACCTGCCTCTGTTTCTGATTCCATCGATTACGAAGCGGAGCTAGCCATCGTCATTGGCAAGGGCGGCGTCAATATTAGCCGTGAAAACGCGCTTGAACACATCTACGGCTACACGGTGGTGAACGATGTGACAGCCAGAGATGTGCAGATGCGCCATAAGCAATGGCACTTGGGTAAGTCGTTTGATACGTTCTGCCCAATGGGGCCTTGGATTATTACGGCCGATGCCTTTGATGGTGAGCAGGCCCAGGTGCAATGCTGGGTAAATGGCGAACTACGCCAAGACAACAACACGCGAAATTTGATTTTTGATATTCCCGAGCTAATTGAAACGTGTTCACGCGGTATACGCCTATTTCCGGGCGACATTATTGCCACGGGTACACCTGCGGGCGTAGGCATGGGAATGCAGCCACCACGCTACCTGCAATCCGGGGATGTGGTACGCGTTGAGATAGAGGGCTTGGGCCATATAGAAAACCAGTTTAGCTAAGGGCAAAACATGACAACGAAAAACATACACAACCTTGTTTATGAAATGGACGGTGATGGCGACGTCATTGTTGCCATTCACGGTTTAGGGGGCACCAGCAATACATGGTCACCGCTTATGCCTGTACTTCAAGACTATCAGGTAATTCGCCCTGATTTACCGGGAAGCGGTCGTTCAGTCTTTGATGGTGAAGCCCTGAGCATTAATCGTTTCGTACAAAGCATCATTCAAGTGCTGGATGCTGAAGACGTCCAGCAGGCTCATTTCCTGGGGCATTCGCTGGGCACAATTGTTTGCCAGCATTTGGCTGTAAAGCACCCTGACCGGGTTAAGTCGCTGTCGTTATTTGGCCCGATGGCATCGCCTCCCGATGCTGGCCGCCCTGGTGTACGTGCCCGAGGCGAAAAAGCGATCAGCGAAGGCGTTGCTGGTATGGCCGAAATTGCAGAGCAAGTGGTGGCGGGTGCAACCGCCGAAGCAACCAAGTTAAGTCAGCCTGCCGTTATTGCCTTGGTACGCGAATGCCTGATGCGTCAGGAACCTAAAGGCTACGGTAATACCTGCTTTGCTTTAGCCGAGGCGATTGCCGCAGATGCGGCACAGATCAGTTGCCCTGCTTTGCTGATTACGGGTAAAGACGACAAGGTGGCTTCGCCGCAATCAATGCACGCCTTGGCTCAGCAATTTGCAAAGACTCCCGCCATACATACCTTAGCGGAATGCGGACACTGGACTACGTTCGAACAGGTTGAACCATGTCGGCAATTGCTGAGTGAATTCCTTAACGGCCTTTCTGCTTCATAACCAAAGCGGCATAACAATTCGAAGCCTGGAGACAAAACAATGCCCGACTTATTATTCGCTAACGCCACAATTTTTGATGCGACCGGAACCGCTCCCTACCTGGGAGAGGTGCTGATTAGAGGGAACCGTATCGCGTCCGTTACGCCGTTGTCTGACCAAGTAAAGCGCGAGAACGGCGATGTAACAGTGATCGATGCCGCCGGTAAGTTTATGATGCCGGGGATGACCGAAGCACATACGCATTTTTCCTGGAATGACCAGCCCTCGCTCAATGCCATTGCCATGATGCCTCCAGAAGAACACGCACTATGGTGTATGCAAGTGGCAAAAAAATACCTGGAAATGGGCTGGACCTCGTGTATGGGTGCGGCTGCAGCGAAACCGCGACTGGACGTAGTGGTACGCAATGCGATTGAAAGCGGTGCTTACCCGGGCCCACGCTATTCGGCTGCATCGCAGGAAATTACGGTGCAAGGCGGTCTGGGCGACACGATCCCGCCTCATATGCCCTACCCCGAACTCAGCTTTTGCGACATTATTTCCGGCCCCGAAGAAATGCGCAGAAGTGTGCGTCAGTTTATCAAGTATGGCGTAGACACCATCAAGCTGAACCTGTCAGGCGAATACATTGCAGGCATTAGCGCAAAGCTGACACCGTTTTCCGACGAGGAGATTTCCGTAGCGGTGCAGGAAGTTAAACGTTTCGATAAGCGTTTGGCAGCCCATGCCCGCTCGGCCGAGTCCATTAAACAGTGCTTGCGGCACGGCATCCATATTATCTACCACGCCAGCTACGCGGACGAAGAAGCCCTGGACATGCTGGAAAAACATAAAGGAGACTACTTTTTTGCCCCAGGGCTGGCCTGGCTGATTAATACCGCATACCACGCCAGCGAATGGGGCATCACTCCCGAGGTGGCCGAAGAGATGGGCTATATCGACGAGCTGGAACATGCGGTCGAGACTTTAAAGGCGATGAATAAGCGCGGCATTCCAATCTTGCCGGGTGGCGACTATGGATTCTCATGGATTCCCCACGGAACCAACGCCAAAGATTTGCAGTATTTCACTGAAATGATTGGCATCACGCCTATGGATGTCCTGCTTTCCGCAACCCGGGAAGGCGGCAAGATCATGCGTATGGGCAACGAACTAGGACAGATTAAAGAAAACTATCTGGCTGATCTGCTATTGATTGACGGCAACCCTTTGGAAGACATCGCGGTGCTGCAAGATAAAGAAAAAATACTGGCGGTAATGAAAGACGGTGTTTTTTATAAAAAGCTCATATGAAACTCTATCTACTCATCACCCTGAACGCACTGACCGTGGCCAGCTTGTATTTCTTGGTGGCCTCTGGTTTTTCGTTAATTTTTGGTCTGCTTCGATTGGTCAATATGGCACACGGAGCTCTGTTTCTGGTCGGAGGGTATGTGGGTTACGACGTTGCCTCTAGCACTGGATCATGGGTTTTGGGCCTGATTGGAGCAATGATCGCCAGCGGTCTGATTGGTGTTTTTCTACACCGTTTTTTATTGCAGCCAGTGAAAGACGATGAGCTTAGACAAGCTCTAGTCAGCATAGGCTTTGCCGTGATCCTTAGTGACTTACTACTTGCACGCTATGGAGGCGCCACGTTGCAGTTCACGCCACCCGAGATCATCTATGGCAGTACCCCGATGATGATTATCGGCGCCTACCCCACTATCCGTCTATTCGTGATGGCGACAGCGATTGTAGTGGGAGTCGCCTTGTGGTTTTTAATTTTGCACACCCGATTAGGGAGCCTGATCAGAGCGGGCGTGGATGATCGCGACATATTAGGCACGGTTGGTGTCAACGTCCCCAAAATCATGAGTCGGGTATTCATACTGGGAGCTGTCCTGGCTGGCCTCGCTGGAGTGGTAGGCGGCAGTGCCTTGTCTGTTGCACCCGGAGAGGACATGCGCTACCTATTGTCATCGCTCGTTGTGGTGATTGTAGGAGGAATGGGCAGCCTGGCTGGCGCGGCGCTTGGCGCATTACTCATTGGTTTTGCTGAGCAATTCGGCATGGCTTTCTTTCCTAACTATGCCATGTTGTCTACCTTCATGATCATGGTCATTGTTTTAGCATTGCGCCCACAAGGTATATTTGGCAGAAAAATATGAGTCTGACTAAAAAAACGGCTCTGGCCGCATTCGGCTTGATCTTGATCACCTTACCTCTATGGGCTAATACCTTCTGGTTGTCCTCGGTGGCAACGCGGGCGCTCATTCTTGGACTTATGGCCCTTAGCCTGAACTTCCTGTTCATCACTACAGGACTAGTTTCGCTTGCTCAAGCGGCAGTCGCTACATCCGCCGCTTATACCGTGGGGCTATTGTCTGCCAACAGCTCTTATATTGGTATCGAATTACACCCCCTCATCGCCATTATCTTAGCCTTAGGTGTCGGGACGCTTGGTGGCTTTATTGTCGGTCTGATCTCGCTACGCAGTAGTGGAATCTATCTCCTGATGATCACGCTGGCTACGTCCATGTGCTTGTTTTATTTCGTATCCCAAAACATCACGGTATTTAACGGCTTTGATGGTGTTAATGGCTTAAGAGCACCCTCTCTCGGAACGTGGGACTTTAGGCAGCGGGAACTCTTTTATTTTCTGTGCCTGCTGAGCAGCCTCGTGCTTTTGCTCCTGTGCCGGGCCGTTGAACGTTCAGTTCTGGGCTCAGTGCTTCATGGATTCAGGAATGCTCCTCTGCGTATGGCCGCACTTGGCTTTAACACTACGACCATTCGTCTGATCGCGTTCTCTATAGCCGGCTGGATTGCTGCGACGGGAGGCATCCTGAACGCCTGGCACACCGGACAAGTATCGCCTGGATCAACCGATGTCATGGCAGCCGTTAACTTACTGATTGTCGCGGTACTTGGCGGTGTATGGCACCCCGCAGGTGCTTTTATCGGGGCCTTGTTTTTTGTTCTGCTTGAAAACTTCGCCACAGGTCTCATTGGGCGAGAACGATTCAATCTGGTCATTGGCATCTCTTTCGTCTTGGCAGTCATTTACGCTCCCCGAGGTTTGTTGGGTGTGTATGAAAAAGTGGTAAACCGCTTGAAAACAACTTAATTACAACGGAGACATTCATGTATAAAAATAAATTTATTCTTCACAGTGCCGCTATTGCCTTAGGTACCTTACTTGGGGCATCTGCCTCTTACGCCAGTAATGGCCCCATCCGAATAGGTGTTTTGGCTACCTTAGAAGGCCCCTTTGCGCAGCCGGGCCAAGACGCGATGCGAGGCGCTGAACTTGCCTTAAAGGTACACGGAGGAAAAGTCGCCGGGCGGGAGATCGAGCTCGTCAAAGAGTCCAGTAACGCCAAGCCCGATGTAGCTGTAGCCAAAACCCGTAAACTGGTCGAGCTGGATAAGGTAGATATAGTTGTAGGACCGCTTTCAGGCAGTGAAGGGCTGGCCGTTAAAGAATATGCCCGTACCGTCCCCGGCACTACGTTTGTAAATGGCACCTCCGCGGCATCCGATACCACACTACGTGATCCGGCACCGAACTTCTTCCGCTTCACGATGGATGGCACCCAGTGGCAAGCAGGACTCGGGTCATATGCCTATGATGAAAAAGGCTATAAAAAAGTAGCTGTAGTTTCCGAGGACTATTCCTTCCCTTACGCACAGGTCATGGGCTTTCAGTCGGAGTTCTGTTCCCGAGGTGGAGAAGTCGTACAAAGAGCTGGGTTCCAATCGGAACCAAAGATTACAGCTCAGTTATTGCACGACTGCCCTCTGACGTTGATGCTATTTACGTACTACTGGGCGGAGCCGATGCGGTCAATTTCCTGACACAGTATTATCAAACGGGCGGCGAAGCAGCCATGATCGGAGGCACCGTTACGATCGACCAGAACGTATTAAGTACCAAGGGGGCGTTTAGCAAAAACATAGTCGGCATGATTGCTGCAGGGCCAACCGCTGATACCAATCCATCGGAAGAATGGCAAACCTTTGTCGAACAATACAAAACCACATTTCCAGATGCTTTTAACATGCCATCATCCTTTGCTCACGGCTACTACCTGAACACCATGGCGGTACTCCAAGCTTTAGATACTGTAGAAGGGAAGCTTGATGACGATCAGCAAGCCCTTCAGCAAACTCTGGCCTCTCTACAGCTGAACTCACCAACAGGCGTCGTCACACTGGATGAGAATCGACAAGCGATTGCCACTAACTACGTCACTGAAGTTGTCATCGATGACGATGGCCAGCTGCAGAACAAACTAGTCAAGACGGTTGAGAATGTAAACCAGACCCTGGGTATGGAACGCGAAGCGTTTTTAGCACTGGGTGCGCCAACCCGTAATAACCCAGTCTGCCAGCCATGACATCACATACAAGCACCGCGGCGATCTTATCGGTAGAGAAAGTCAGTGTGTCGTACGGCAGCCTGAGGGCTGTCGATACGGTATCACTGGAAATTTACCCTGGAGAGCGCCACGCTTTGCTGGGGACTAACGGGGCGGGAAAATCCACCTTGTTCAATGCGATTTCTGGTTCGGTCCCCGTCAGCGCCGGGCACATCACTTATGCCCAGCAGGACATTACCCACCTTCGTATGCATCAACGAGCCAGACTAGGCATAGGCCGCACTTTTCAGACATCTCTGCTTTTTGCCGATCGAAGCGTATTGAACAACGTACAAGTCGCCTCGATGGGACAACACGGCCCCCGTTTCTCCTTACGTTCGTGGAAACATTACCCGCAAGTAAGTCAACGCACCTTAGCGACTCTTCAGCAGTTCGGCTTAGACAAGCATCTTAACGATATAGCAGGTTCACTATCGTATGGAAAGCAGCGCGAACTTGAAATTGCCATGGCGATGATCAGTCAACCAGCTCTATTACTGTTAGATGAACCCGCTGCAGGGATGTCTCCAGAAGGAAGAACGGCGCTACTGCATCATTTGCGCAATCTCCCCCTGAGGTCACGCTGCTATTTGTTGAGCACGATATGGATATCGCGCTGGGGCTATCCGACCGCATTACGGTGATGTGTGATGGCCGGGTTGTAGCCTCGGGCACTCCCGAAAACATTGAGAACAATCCACTTGTCAGGGAAATTTATCTTGGTACAAACATCTAATCTTTTAAAAATAGATGGTTTATCTGTAAATCGAGGTGCCTTGCAAGTAATACACGGCATCAATTTGCAGATAGGCCCTGAACCTGTGGTGATGTTAGGAAGAAACGGAGCCGGTAAGTCGACGCTGTGTGCTGCCCTGCTTGGATTGCTGCCTGCTCAAAAGGGGGCTTTTTCCTTAAATGGCATAGCACTAACTCATAAAAAGGTTCACGAAATTGCCCAAAGCGGACTCGCCCTCGTGCCACAAGGGCGTCGAGTCTTTCCCTCATTAACGGTTCACGAGCACCTCCAGCTATTTAAGGGGAAGGCATCGGACCTCTGGACCACCGATCGCATCTACGCCACATTTCCACGACTGGCGCAACGTCGTCATAACTACGGAAACCAATTATCAGGGGTGAACAGCAAATGCTGGCGATCGGCCGTGCCCTGATGACTAACCCAAAATTACTAATACTTGATGAACCCTCGGAGGGGCTTGCTCCAAAAATAGTTCAGGATCTTATCTCGGTGCTATGCGACCTTCCTGCTCATGGCATTCAGGTTTTTTTAATCGAGCAGAACTGGCAGGCTGGGATTCAAGTTGCTGAGCGCGTGCTCATCATGGAAAACGGGCAAATTGCTCTGGAAACCGATGCCAACACTTTGCGCCAAAGTTTGGACTTGCAAAAACAATATTTGGGCATCAAGGCATCGTAAGGGGTATGTCTTCGACGGCGCCGGCATCTTTTACTGCGGTGGCGGCGCAAGCGGCAAGGTCCGCGCCGTGCGACGTCCGAAACAGTAATAAGTGGCTAACCGCATGGAGCTGGCCGTGCTTAGGCTCCGGTGCAAACGCCCCCAACGCGACCCAATGCCGCACGAAACGCCATGAATCAGGGAGTGGCCATCTTGTCTCTGCTGGAGCCGGTAAATACCAACCGCAGGCCTGGTTGGGCCACTCCCTGTTAGAGCGCTTTCTGCAGTGACTGTCAGCGAGACCTCATTTAACGAAACAACCTCTCATCCCACTGCACTACCATGGGTTCGGAAACCTTAATTCGTGAGGCATCTTGATGGGCAGGATTAATCAGTACGTTGAATTCCATGCGGGCCACGACTGAAGGCACGAGTAACAAGGCCGTCTGCTTCTGCTGAATCCAGTTATCGCCGATCTGCTGGGCAACGCTGCTCTCGGCTAGGTCCCACCCCACCGGCAGATCGTCAGGCGAGTAGCGTGTATAGGCCACGTCCTCCGGGACATCCGCGATCACACATCGATGGGATGGCGGTATCCTAGCAATATTTGTATGGACCAGCACTTCCAGCATGGCACCGGCGTATGACAAGGCGGCGTAGATAATAGGTTTTCCGGCAGAGTTCCAGCGCCCACCCATAAGCGCCGCCCCCGTACCATCCCAGATAGAATGCCTGCTGCTGGCGATTCGGTATAAGCGCACGCAATGCCACCCGTTAAGCGGGCAGACCGTAAAAAATCGACCAGAGCAGCCTTTCTACCCGCTGTGCGCCAATTTCACTGAAGGCTACCTCTAAGGGGGATTTTCCCTCGAGCATGGGGTGCTTAGCATGTAAAAAAGCACGAGCATCCTCTTCGGATTCAAGCACATGCATAGCCGTCGCATAGACGCGCGCCAAACGCTCGGTACGTTCGGACTCTTCCGCGCTGAGGTAGACTCTGCGCCGTTTAAAGGTGCCTTCCGGCACAACTTTGTACAGAATAGAATTAACCTGCTCGCCATGTAGAGACACCCGTACCGCAATAGCGCGCAACGCTTTTTTGGGCACGCCTTTTGAAATTAGCCTATCTAATTCAGCGAAGGTTGTGGGATTGGGCGCAAGGCTCATGACTGCGCCAATGTCTTCAGGTCGTAAAGCGAGCATGGCGTTCTCCACAGGTATCAATTGATGTGTATATTATAGATCAATTGATACTTGTCAGCAAACTCTACTATCGGATATAGCCTTTGTCTAACTATATCGACAGCGAAGAAAGATTCGCTGAGTATTTATCTGCGGCACTAGAAGAAGATGATCCTGCGCTGCTTTTGATTGCCCTTCGCGTGAGCTACCGCTTGCTCAGCCCACAACAAAGCCCCGCAGTGCAGGGCAAAGACTAATCAAAACATCCTGCGATTGATACTACATTGCAGTATCATTTATCGCATGAAAGCCAAACACCGAAGAACGCTAGAGCTAATCTTTTCCAGGCTGGCCCCAGCCGGGGTTAAGTGGAGTGACGCAGCAGCGCTCTTTGTCGAGCTTGGTGCTGAAATCACCGAGCGAGAAGGCTCCCGCGTTGCCATATTCCTCTTTGGGCAAGTGAAGGTGATGCACCGCCCTCACCCCTCGTCAGACATAGACAAGGGTGCAGTAGCCTCTATTCGAAGGTGGCTTGAAGAAAACGGAGTAAAACCATGAAGAACGTTATGAAAATAGGCAATCAGCAGGCTGTTATTACCTTTGACCCCGATATTGAAATGTTTCGGGGTGAATTTGTCGGGCTTAATGGCGGCGCAGACTTCTACGCTGATGATGTTGCTGGGCTGCATCGCGAGGGTGAGCTTTCGCTTAACCTCTTTATGGATGAATGCGCCAGACGCGGGATTGATCCTCGCAAGAGCTTTTCAGGAAAGTTCGTGCTACGAATCGCCCCCGAGGTTCACGAGGCCGCCGCCACCGCAGCAGCAGCCAGCGGAGAAAGCCTGAACCAATGGGTTGCTGGCGCCATCAAAGAAGCTGCTCACGCTTAAAGCAGCTACCCTCACGCGACTGAACGCCCACAAGAAACCGCCATATTACTGTTTCGGCGTCAACTTAGCTTTCAAGTGCAGCCCGCGTCTCTGCTGACAATTTTTCGATAACGCTCAAATACGCCGCTGCGGTTGCGTCAGGTTGACGCCGCCCTTGTTCCCAGCCCTTGAGCGTTGCCAGAGGAATACGGTAGGCTGACGAAAAATTTGCTGCGACAGGATAATTTTCTGGCACAACAGCAACCATCCAAGCCTCCCTTTCAGACAATAAATAATTAGCCCACCGAAAGCGTCACAGGCTTACCAATGCGGCTTAGCATGCCTACCAGGGCATCAATCGTGAACTTGCTCGTTTTTTTATTCACAACGTCTGAAACTCGGGGGCGCGACACCATCAGAATCTCGGCTGCCTCGACCTGCTTCAGGTGACTCTCTTTTATCCACGAAGCCAGCTCAGCCATCAATTGCTCTTTGAGCAACTGTGTGTCATTTATTTGTTGCTCGGATTCGGCTTGTAGCCGTTTTGCCTCGTCAGCCGGAAAACCCAGTTCGAGAAATATATTGCTTCCTGCCTTTGTTGTGTGGCGAATTTCAGTGTCAATGCTCATTTCATGCTCCTGGTATTCACGATGGCGGCATAACGCGTCTTCATAATTTCTTTGTCCTGCTTACTTGTCGTTTGGGTTTTCTTCTGAAAACAGTGCAACACATAGATGGCTTCATCAAACTTAGCAACATACATAACCCGATAAACACCACTACGGTCGCGAAGTCGAATTTCCCGTACGCCTTTTCCCACATCATCAAATGGTTTCCAGTCGTCCGGATCAAGTCCGGCCTGGACCTTTCCGAGTTGAAAGCCTGCTTGCCTACGAGGGTTCTCAGGAAATGCCAGAAGGTCTTCGTAAGACGAGCCTGACCATCGAATGTCTTTTTCCATAGCATTTGGATGTATAAATTATTATACACCTTCGCGATAAAACGAAAGGTGCCCTTTATTAATTAGCCTGACTGACCTGGCTATACCCAATTTTCATGGGATAGACATCCATCAAATCAGCTGCACCACACCGCTACATTTGCCCAATCGGCTCGCTTTACGACGTTAATGCGGCAATGCCAGCGCTGATTGCCGCATCTTCTGCCCCAGTGAGAATAATTAGTTTAGGTTTGTTCGACATAGCTCTGTACCTCACGTCTGCTTGCCTTGCGTAGGCTAATAATGTGCATGTGGCTATTTCGCTGCGTAACACCATGTTTGCTTTGGTTGGCTTTGTCTTTAACCGGATCAAATGTGATTTCCATAGAATTAGTGTAGTTACATAAACTATTAGGGTCACTTCATTGCTGTTCGCCGGCGCGTTTGAGCGAACCGAACAACTGGTCCCAAACTAGCAGCTTGAGATACCCAGCGACGTTAATTTCAACGGCAAGCGCAGGACTGGACGCTCACGATCCAAATGGAGAATCAGCTCAGGCTCTCTCACTCTGTCACAGCCGAGGTTGTGATATATTTTTTATTAGCGTAGGGATACCTACTTTATAGTCTGAGCTGAGGTTTGAGGTGAGTGAGGCAGAAGATCATCCACCTCGGGAAGTACGTGCTAGAGGTCAAAAGAAATAGCTAGCAACACCAAGCGTCAGGTTTTTAGCTATGAGGTGGCATGTATAGCAACTATTGTGATCTTGAACAGCATCATAACTAGTTGATAATCTGGAGAGTGGCTAATTACTCAGGCAGGTTACGGCCCAAAGCTAACGTTTGGAAAAGGCTATTACACTTCGCTTTGGGGGCCGTCGGCACTGGCGGTTCTTGTACCGTTAAAAACGGGAGCTGGGTCAATGCGTTGGACTCTCAGTTTTTTACTCACTTCAAGGAGCATGATTATGTCGGTATCAAGCGAAAGCCGAACAAGGCGCATATAAAAGCCGTGCGCATTACGGTCGGCGGCAAACAGTACGACATGTATCCAGAACGCATCAAGCAATGACGACACGGCGATGACAGGTTTTTTGCAAGCAATTTCCGGCTGGCCCGGTGCCGCCTTCCTGCAGGAATACTGGGTCGCCTATCTCGTTGTCAATGCAGCCCACATCCTTGGTATTGGGCTACTTCTTGGCGCGATCCTACCGCTCGATTTGCTTCTTTTACGTTCAACGCGCAGGCGGGATCTGCCTACCCTTGGCCCCTTTCTTGTACGCGCAGCGGCGACGGGCACCGCACTCGCGGTAACGACAGGGCTTTGGTTATTCTCAGTGAAGCCGGTGGAGTACGCAGAGAATCCAGCTTTCCTCTTCAAGGCCACACTGCTTGTACTGGCAATCTGCAACATCGCACTTCAGCATCGCGGCGAGCACTTTGATGCAGCCCTGCGCAGCGGCCAGCCATCTGTGCGAGTTCGAACCTTGGCCATCACATCCGCCATACTTTGGCTTTCTGTCCTCATAGCCGGCCGCTGGATAGGTTTTGTCTGAGACGATGTAATTGGCGGGAGATTGTCGGTGGGTGAGTAGCTCCCCTCCCCTAACACTCAACTCAAGAACCACAATAAAAGCTTGGCAGTTCATTAGGCATCGGTGCTTGCCTTAATAAGTTATTGATCTCGTTGAAGCTATACGCCAAACGCTGGGCGTTTATGTCAGTGACAAAGTGGCGTTAGATTTGAATGAGCGTGGGCAAAACACTTGATGCCGTCTATCACCATTGACGACGCACCAAGATACAGATCCAGTTTTAATTGTTTTTCCGATATAACTCGAAGGCCAAGGTGACTGTGTTTGCCTGGAACCGACTACTTTAAACGTGGATAAACTCAGCAGGCGGTTGAATCAGGTTTTCAGCAGCTATTCCAAGTTCTGTATGCAGCTTCCAAATCATCGGCAGCGCAAGAGATCACTTACGATTCAAGATTTCGTATACGCGATTGCGACGGCCAATCATTGGCTCTAAATCTTTAGCAGTAAGCCCAGCTTGCTCCATTCAAAACTTAATGGCTTCAATGGGGTCAGGCAGGTCAATAGGAAAAGCCTTGGCTTCATAGACTTGTATTAGCGTTGTAAGCACATCCAAGTAGTCTCCCTCAGGAGTACCGATATCAGGATCGGACTCCATTAAGCGAGAAACCACTTTAAGCGCCTTTTTATAGTCTGCTTCGGTACGGATTGGATGAATTTCCATGATTCACTCCATTTCTACTGTTTCGACGTCAATTTAGCTTTCAAGCGCAGCCCGCGTCTCTGCTGACAATTTTTCGATGACGCTCAAATACGCCGCTGCGGTTGCGTCAGGTTGACGCCGCCCTTGTTCCCAGCCCTTGAGCGTTGCCAGCGGAATACGGTAGGATGAAGAAAAAGCTTGCTGCGGCATCTTGAGCCGTTTGCGCAGGCTAGGCACGTCAGGTACCTCTACCACATGCACCCGCGCTGCTTTTGATTGCCCCTTCGCGTGAGCTACCGCTTGATTCAAACTCTCAATCAAATCGTCGGGAACGGTTGCGTTCGCACTTATTTATATTGTATCGAATGGCGCATGCAAGGCTTTGATTGCCACTTCGGGCGCAGTATTCACGATTTTCAACAGTGCGGCTGCCGGGCCTGTAGGCGTACGACGATGTTGTTCCCAATTTTGCAACGTTCGTACACTCACATGAATAGCGGTCGCAAACTCTTCTTGTGACAATTTAGTGCGCTCACGAACAGCTTTGACGTCAATTGATTCAACCTCAAACTGGCGTGACGGTTGCAATTTTCCGTGGCGAATGGCCTTAGCCTCTATCAAGCTTTGTTTCAGTTCAACAAATAGATTTTTATCCATGGCTATAATTCCTTAACCAGATCGTGTAATACAGCAAGTTCCACTTTAGTCAGCGTATCTTTTTTAGATTTAGGATAAGCAACCAGCATGTAAATTTGGTGATCTGCGGCAACCCAGTAATAAATCACTCGAACTCCCCCGCTTTTTTCTGTCCCTGACCGAGCAAAACTCAACTTCCTGATTCCTCCACCCCCAGAAATAATCGGACCCTTACTTGAGTTTTCTACAAGTTCATTTAGCAATGAACGATACTCATCATCTGCTAACAACGTGGTTATTTGTTTAGTGAATGTAGGGGTTTCAATAAATACCATCATTGATATGATACGCCAATGGCGTAGTAAATTTGATTGTTAAAAAAATCTTTCTAGTGCCGTATCACCGCCTTCGGTGATAGTGAAATCGTTTGCGTTCATTTCAGTGCTCTGACAAATCGTTTGTAGCGATTGGGTTTACATCAGAACTAATAAAAATTTGGATTTGCTGATCAGTCATCGGTATAGATTCGCACATAGCAGTAACATTCAACGTATCTACAATAGCAACAAAAGACCGCTTAGCCTGAGTGCATCTATGACAGAAGCATCCTGGCTGGCCGCCCTACCCACTTCAATTGTTTGAACTCGGCTAGGCTTAACTCATCAGTATCTGGGTCTGCAGCAATACCAGCGTTGATCGCTGCGTCTTCTACCTCAGTGGGCATAATTAATAGAGCATAGGGTCTGGGCGTCATGCTTGCACAAGGCCTTCGCACCTTACAAGGTTCCGAAGCGAGCAACGCCAACAGTTGGAGATGAAGCGCAAGAAGTGTCTCGTGCGTGACTCATCCCCGCACCTGCGAGGAACACTCGACAAGACCCAATTTGGGTCTTATGATACCCAAATTGAGTCTTATTTGGTGTAGGTATGGCAAAGACAAGTGTCGGTGATGCTCTTTTTACCAAAACACAGCAGAAAGTGCTGGCTGTGCTGTTTGGTCAGCCGGATAAAAGTTTCTATTTGAATGAACTGGTACGCTTAGCTAACATGGGAAGAGGCGCGATTAGCCGTGAAGTCAGCAAGCTAACAGATGCAGGTTTACTCGTAATGCATAAGCAAGGTAATCAAACCCATTACCAAGTGAATCCGGCTTCACCGATTTCAGCAGAGCTAGTCTCTCTGGTTAGAAAAACCTTTGGTGTGGCCGAGGTGTTAAAAACAACGTTAGCACCGCTTTTCCCACAGTTAAAACAAGCTTTTGTCTATGGTTCAATCGCCAAGGGGGAGGCGCACGCAGGCAGCGATGTGGATTTGATGTTGGTGGGCGATGACATCAGCTATAGCGAAGTCATGAGTTTGCTCGAAAGTGCTGAGCAAGCCTTACAGCGCACCGTTAATCCAACGATTTATACACCTCAGGAGTTCGCCGAACGCTTTGAGCAAGGGCAAAGCTTTTTGACTAAGGTGATGGAACAAGAAAGGTTAGACTTGTTGCGGGATTAAGATCTGAAGGAAACTCTATGGATGCATTAGAAAATTTAGTCAAAATTAATCAATTAAAAGCAAACCTTTTAATGCTAACGAGTTTGCAGGCATGCTGCGAGCCGGTGATAATAAATTAAAAGATGTAGCGATTTCAGGATTAAGTGAGGATAGCCGATTTATGTTGGCCTACGGTGCTGCCTATAGCTTTTCTTTAGCTGCGCTACGTTGGCATGGTTATCGCTCAGATAGTCGCTATTTGGTATTTCAGTGTTTACAGCATACGTTGGGATTAGATAAGGCCAAATGGCGTATTTTGGATAAGTGCCATAATGCACGTAACCTTGCCGAGTACGAGGGGCATATGGATATTAACCCTCAATTATTAAAAGAATTAATAAGTATTACTGACGAAATTCAAGGATTAGTTAAATCGCTAAAACCAAAGGAATAAATAATTAAGATCGGTACCAATAGAATGGCAAGCTGTCCGGTTTCACTTGCTTGCAGGCATGTCACGTAAATGCATCTCTTCCGGAAATGCCCCTCTCTCAGGAAATTGCCAAGGGTACTTAACCGCATCCTCTAGGTTATCGCGTTTACTATGCTCGTGAGGGCTGCGTTGTTTATGAATGGCGGCGATAAATCCACCCAAAAGAAAGACATCAAAACCGCGCTTGAAATAGCGCGGAAACTGTAAGAGAGACCGTCATGGAAAAAATCAAACTACGTAAATGGGATGCAGCCGAACACCTCAAGACTGAAGAGGATGTAGTTCTGTATCTACAGGCCTGCATGGACGAAGCTGGCGATGACGCGGCATTCATCGCTGCTGCGTTAGGTGATGTTGCCCGCGCTAAAGGCATGACACAACTCGCCAAGGACACCGGCCTGGGCAGAGAAAGCCTTTATAAAGCGCTGTCCGGTGAAGGTAACCCAAGCTTCGGGACTATCCTAAAAGTAATGCACGCGTTAGGCATCAAGCTGCAACCGCAATCCGTTTCCCACGCTTAAAAGCAGCAGCCCTCTCTCAAACGGCAAAAAAAGCGCCCTTGAGGCGCTTTCTTTCGTTCGTTCTGATGCTTCGTTCCTGCTTATGGTGAGAATTTACGTAAGGTTCCGGCGCGTCAAACCCTTGACATGGCACCGGCGAACTGGTTTGCCCTCAAGCCCCTGCAAGTGACCGACGATTGCAAAGCCGAGGCACCGACACCAGTCGCGCCAACGCCTGAACGAGACGGGACTGGCTCAACGATTGAGCTTGAGTTGGCGAATCAGGTGCTGAGCATGAAGGTACGCTGGCCAGTCAGCGAGCACAACGCCCTGGCGCAGCGGACACGGGAACTGTTTACGTGATCCGTGTTGATCAAATCTGGCTGGCCACCCAACTTCAATGGGGATAAGGCAGATCAATAGGAAAAGCCTTGGCCTCATAGACTTGTATTAGTGTTGTAAGCACATCCAGGTGGTCGCCTTCAGGAGTGCCAATATCAGGATCGGACTCCATTAGGCGAGAAACCACTTTGAGCGCCTTTTTATAGTCTGCTTCGGTACGGATTGAATAGATTTCCATAATTCACTCCATTTCTACTGTTTCGGCGTCAACTTAGCTTTCAAGTGCGGCCCGCGTCTCTGCTGACAATTTTTCGATGACGCTCAAATACGCCGCTGCGGTTGCGTCAGGTTGACGCCGCCCTTGTTCCCAGCCCTTGAGCGTTGCCAGAGGAATACGGTAGGCTGAAGAAAAAGCTTGCTGCGACATCTTGAGCCGTTTGCGCAGGCTACGTACATCGGGTACCTCTACCACATGCACCCGCGCCGCTTTTGATTGTCCATTCGTGTGAGCTACCGCTTGATTCAAACTCTCAATCAAATCGTCGCCAAAAGTCGTTCCCATTTCAATCTCCTTTCCCACTATGCCGCTCTTTCAGCAGTAGGGTCAGTTTTGTCACCTGTTGCTTCTGACCCGGCGTCAAGTCAGTGCTCGTGGCCATAGCATAGGTCAGCAACATATAAATCGGGGCGTCCGTATGGTAGTAGAAGTAAATCACACGTGCGCCACCACGCTTGCCGATACCGGATCTACTCCATCGCAATTTTCGAACGCCACCCGTTCCGGGTATGACATCTCCGCCTTCGGGGTTACGCGCCACATAATCAATCAACTCTGCCCGTTCTTCGTCTGTCCAGATTGCTTTCGCTAAATTGAGAAATACGGAAAGCTCAACGACGGTGATGGGCTTTACTTTCATTATTTTAATATACGTCATTGACGTCCACTCAACAAGAAAAACACGCCAATTTTTTAGCCTGCTGCAATCTGACACGATCGCCAACCGAAACAAAGACATCTAAATTGTAATGCTTGATCGATCACGAACATGCCGTTTACCCTCTTGGTGAACTATCGAGTATTCCTCGATAGTTGATTTTTTATCAGGACTAATAAAAATTTGGATTTACTGATCAGTCATCGGTATAGATTCGCACATAGCAGTAACAATCAGGGTATCTACAATAGCAGTAAAAGACCGCTAAACCTGAGTGTATCTATGACAGAAGCATCCTGGTTGGCCGCCCTACCCGCTTCAATTATTTGAACTCAAACTGACTCAATTTATCGGTATCTGCGTCTGATGGTTCAGGACAGTTCTGTACACACAGAAGCAATGAAACTGACTACATATTGTCAGCGGCATAGTTTGTAGCCTGACAACGGAATATGAAGCGCGAGAAGTATCTCGTGCCATGGTTCATTCATACACGTGCGAGGAGCACAAAACTCAAGCTCTTTTGAAAGTTAACGATAGAGCAATTAAAGTAGCGGCCTTAGTAGCCCTGGCTAAGTGCACGATTAAGTAGCTAGTTCAGAACATTTTATTTTGTTACAGTAAACAGGCTGATGCCTGATGCCGGCCAGGAGCAACTATTGGAGAAGTTCGACTGCGTGCGTCAATCTTGAAGACTTCCCGAGACTGAGCGAAATACATGATCAACAGTACGGAGACAATTTGCCAATATTGTCAGTAGTTATCGAGGGAGCCATCGGCTGGGCAGTGGGCCGGATGGGCAACGTGGCAGCGGATGCTTTCAGGAGCCAATGGTGCGAAACTGGGGCAAAGGTAGAGCTGATTGCAATCATCGAAGATGCTATGGAGAATGCTGTAGCTGCCGTACCTGTCTTAGCGGAAGACTTTCGCTCGGAGACGTTCATCCATCACGTCGTCGCGCCGGCGGTTTTGCAATTTCTTCGTGATCCGACTACTGATAAGCCCGATGGGGAAATCGTTCAAGGTTACATCGAGCGATTCGTAGAGCCTTTTCTGCGAGGACGCTCACTAGAGAAAACCTTATCGCAGTTGTTCCGTACGCAGCGCCCCGCCTTGGAGATTGCCTTTTCTCTGTTTCTGACTCGCCTGCGTCCAGCCCTCTACGCATCTAAGCATTGGCGGGAGCCGATTCGCGATCAAGCTCTTGAAGAAATCCGATCCACGGTTCTTCGCATCGAAAAGCAATTAGCTCCAACCTCCGTGTTCAATACGGTTGATATCGACGTTGCCCGAGCCGATGCAAAGGTAGCTTCCGAAGCGCTCAAATCTTGGACTCAAACAATTGGCGGCGAGCGCATCGATCGACCCGAGCTTGAAGTACTTCAGCAACGTATTCGCGAACATCCTTATGCCTGCACGCTGGTCATCGGCGAGTCTGGCTCGGGAAAGTCTGCATTGTTCGCCGAGCTAACTTCACGCCTCCAGAAACAAGGAATGGTCGTTTTCGCCATCAAGGCAGATCTCCTTCCCACGCATGTGAAAACACTAGACGATGTGTCAGCAGCACTGGGACTTCACGGACATCTGCTCAGCGAGATTGAGGCCTTGGCGCGGACCGCTCCAGTTGTCGTGCTAATCGACCAGTTGGACGCTGTCAGTGAGGTCATGGATCGATCATCGGAACGGATGCGGCTAATGCTACAGATCGCCCATCATTTTCAAGATAAGAAACAGACTGAGCCACCCGTGCATATTCTCGTCTCTTCGAGACCCTTCGAAGCGGACTATGACGCCCGTTTTCAGTCGCTTTACGCTGAGACCATCCAGCTCGCATTACCGAGTCACGAACAAGTCCAAGCACTGCTTCACCGTCTGCACATCCCGCAGAAGGAAATTCCTGCAACATTAAGCGAGACGCTGAGACGGCCTTTTGCACTGCGTATCTTCGTTGATATTCTCCGATGTGGTGTTCCTGGCTCCGAGTTGGTGGCCTCACAGCTTTTGAATACCTGGTTAATATCCGCCAACCTCGGTGACTCCGCGATGCGCCAGACAGTGCTTACGTTTCTAGAAACGTTGGCCGTTGACATGACCCAGACCGAATCGCTGTGGCGGCCAGTCGATACCTATGAAACTCAGGATCCCCAGGCTGTCCAAGTTGCAGTGGCGTCCGGAATTGCCGTGAGGCAGAATGGCTTGGTGGGCTTCAGTCATCAAGCTTGGTTGGATGACTTCCAAGTCAAGAATTTCACTAGCGGCCAATCGCTTGCTAACTATGCCTGGCAAAGGCAAGGCGGCCTCTTCGCACGGGCTACCGTGTTGCGTGCATTGCAGCGCCTCCGTACCTTCGATCTACCTGCCTATACTTCAGCGATCGATGCCTTGCTGGGAGACGCCAGAACGCGGCGACACCTTCGCCACCTCGTCGTAGATATGGTCGCCGGACAGCGGCAACCCTCCGAGCGTGAGAGAACTTGGCTACAACAGCTAGTGCATAGCGATGCGCCATTGGCACGACGAGCCCTCACTAGAGCTACGGCTCATTGGGTAGACTGGCGTGAGTATCTACGCCCGTTAACGACTGTCATCATGGGTAACCCGGATCTGCGATGGAGTGCGATTCAGATGTTAATTACGGAAGCTCCATTCGATGCTGACTTCGTAGTCAAATCAATCTCAGCGATTTGGGATTCCCCTGACCGTGATCTTGATGTGTTTTATGTGTTTTCCAATTCAAGTCAATGGTCTCCAGCATCTGTCGAACGCCTCCAACTCATCTTTTCACGGCAGAAGAGCGGTGATTACGCGATCGTTAAATATGCACAAGCATTAAGTGACAATCATGCTGCCGATCTGCTAAAAATCTATCTTGAAGGGTTAGATATCAATGATAACGATCAACTGCAACTCTACGGTTTAGATAAGCTCATAGAGCGTTCATCAAAAACTTTCGCCAGCACTCTCCTCCCATGGTTCGTGCGCGTGGCTGGTCAGAAAAAGGATGAATCACAAGGCCATCGGAATGCCTATCCATGCTCAACAAGCCTGCCCTCATCATGGGATTACGCGGTGTCTGAGGATGGCATCTTTGAAGTCGCCAGGTCTGTTGTTCTCGCCTGCGCCAAAGAGCATCCACGCCATTTCCTATCTCTAATCTCCCCGTTCTTGGATACCGAGGTCGACGAGGTTCAGGCCTTGATTGCTGAAGGTTTTGCGGCTGGAAATACAGCGCTGGCAAACGAAGGTGTTGAATACTTATTGGCGGATCCGCGTCGACTACAACTCGGTATGGCTTTTGTTCAGGACGCTCACGGTGTGAGTCAGCTGGTTACAGGGTGGTCCACAGAGACGCTTCTAAGAGCTATCGTTCCGCAGGTTGACGCGAAGCAATTAGAACGTCTACGGTTGAGTATCGAATCATGGGAGCCATACATGGTTGAGGCTCTGGGAGAGACTGATGCACCGATGCGACTCCAGTACCGACTTTGGGCACAGGAGCGGCGGCTTTCACTGTTGGCATTGCTGCCTACCGGAGTTTTGGAACCACGCCGATACCGACAAGTCCAGGAGTGGCTATCTAAGCAGCCGATTCTGAGACGAGACCGAGGCAAGATGATGGCGTCCTTTGTCGGATCACCGATGTCCGTGCAACAGATGACCCGTGCTTCTGACAAGGACATATTCAAATTGATTGATGAAGTTGCTGACACTACCGATCGCCGACCGAGGAGCCGTCGATTGCATCTCGACGGCGGCATCGTGGAGTTAGCTCGTGCGTTTGCGGCATTCGCCAAAATTCACCCTGAGCGTGCTCTGTGCATCGCGGAGCATCACTTTCAGCCCAATCGACATGAGAACGCAGCAGGCGAGTTACTGCGTGCTCTTGCCGATAATCCTAGTGTGAATACACAGCACATACGTGCACTCATATGGAAATGGCATCGCGAAGGATTTGCTAGCAAAATATGGAGAAGAGACACGGCTTGGGCTCTGCAGCATCTGGCAAAACGCGGTGCAGGCTTAATCGACGAAGACCTCGCTTTACTGGAGACTTGGATCGTTAACGACTCAAAATGCATTGAGACACAAATTGCGCAGAGAATTAGTTTGGAGAAGCACAATCGCAAAGCAAGCAGCGCACGCAGCACTCAGACCAAGGCGATTGTATTTGGCCAAAATCCGGGAGGCATGCGTGTGCTTCCGCAGGACAACTTCTCGTTGCTTTCAGCGATGGCGGCAGGACTGTTAAGTCGCAAAGAACCGGATTGGGATGGTTGGCTGTCCGCCTTAGAACGGCATGTGGATCGAGCTGAAGACCCTGCGATTTGGACCGCGTTGCTGATGTTTCGCGGCCAACCGTTGTACTGGGCGAACCGCCCGCGCACGACGCGACTTTTACAAACGGTCTGGGAAAGGTTCCCGGATGCGTTCTCGAACGAATACATCGGGGACTTCCTATGGAGCAACCGCGAGCTCGTCGCTGATGAGATGATGAAAGCGATACGGGATTGGTGGTTAGCCAGTGACAAGTCAGAGAGCCGGCAGGCTGCTGGAGAATTGCTGATGGCAACGGTTCTCCTTAACCCCGAGAACAAAGCGGCAGCCTTACAGCTAGAACAAGTTCTAGCTGGCTCAGCCAGCCCGGAACGTTTGGGCATCTTGTTCACCGCGTCTACGGCCTGGCGCGAAGACGCTCCCACGTTGCGGCACGCTGCGCATCGTATATTAATGCGTTTTGTACAACAGGCTAGTGGACACGATGCCTCGGCCATTGCTTGTATCGTGCCATACCAAGAGGCACCGATAGGAGATTCCCTTACCAAAGAAATGTTCGGCGCTATTGCTGGCAATCCCGCAGTGCTGAGCGCTTGCTTTGGCCGAAATTTCACACATATCTTGCAGGCCTTGCTTCTCTACCCAGGTTTTGAAGAGCTAGTCCTCGAATTGACGGAGCGCTGTGCAGATCTTATGTTCGCAAAGGGTGAATCATCCCTTGGGATACCACACGGCGAGAGCTTCGTGGCTATTGCCATTTCGCTCCAAAGGTCGACAGATTCACTCCGAAGTCGAGCCATGGATTTATACGAACGATTGTTGGATGGAGCGGTTTACGGGGCGGAAGAGGCAGCCGCTGCTTCGCTTATGCGTGGCTAGATGAACCATAGGACATCGCTCAATAGTTAGTTCTTCCTATTAAATTTTTAGACCTACTTCGTATTTAGCTGCCTCTACCTGCGCCAAAGCACAGCTTATAAGGACTGACTCTTGTTCGAAACAATAATATTAAATTACAGCCAAATCTACGGTAGTTTTACACGCACAAACACGCGGAAGTGACCTGCCTCCACGATGGAGACTCCTGACGGAATCATTCATGAATTTAAGCTCCGCAGATCAACACTTTAGACCTCAGGTAAGACTCAAGTCTGTTAACCGTAGCTATCAAACCAAGAATATACATATAAATTGACGAGTAATTAAATCTAAATACTATGAAATTTATAAAACAATTCTAATATAAATTTCTAGAATATTATTTTAATCTTCAATTAAACTTAGATTGTTACATAATACAATAATTCAATCCATCAACCCTGCGAGGGATAGAGCTTTCCACATCAAAACCAGGAGGGTTTAAATCAACGCCCAGCACCTGATTGTCGTAAGCACCAACCTGCAAGTTAACCATGCCACCCGTACCATCCAGCAAACGAACCCCGTTGAATTCAGCCTGCTGCACAATACGATCAATTTCCTTTAAATTCAAATTGATCTCGGCCTGAATCGTGTCACGGTCGATTTGATTAAGCCCACCCGACACACCTTGCACCGTTAGTTGGCGAACACGCTGCAGCCTGTCTAATACATACCGGCCAGGGCACTTTCTGCAGTGGCGGTCAGCGAGACGCCATCATTACTATTGCGCCGCGCCATCGCCTGCCCCGTGATTTGGCTAGTCAGGCGATTTCCAATAGATAACCCGGCAGCATCGTCTTTAGCACCATTAACACGCATGCCGGACGCCAAGCGTTCACTGGCAACGGTCAATGCTGAATTATTACGCTGAAGGTTCTGTAACGCCTTCACGGATGACAGATTGGTGTAAATAGTTTGCATAAGCCAGAACAAAGGTTAAGGGTGACTTAATCTTCCTTAGGTAACGGTAACGTTTTAAAAAACTTTAGCGTCTTGCAAACTACTTATACCCAAGGGAGGCATGCCATCCATCTCTGCAGGCAATACAGATAACCTTAATCAAACATAGCCAAATCCCTACTTTTATAAAAACTCCTGTGATTCTGTAGCTGTAAAGCTAAAGTTTTTGTGTTGAAAGTAGACAGATATCTGGTTTTGAAGGGCAATATAACTAGATTGATAATTTGGAGGGAAAAACACTCGGTAAGCAGACGACCCAAAGCGGAAACTCATCTGTGATTTCTTATTGGCAGTTTTAAGCGAAACCAGTCTTTCATTATGAAGCAACAAATTATCACCCGTCACCGATCGTTGACTGTGAGAGATGCATCATGCCTGCAGAATCTCAGATGAGAAGATTGGTCTTTGTCGTGGGTGTGCAGCGCTTGCGATACAAATTCCACTCGAATAGTGCCGCGAGCTGATTAATCGTCCAGCCTGTATCGAATTGCACCTGCAATCGGCGTGATCACGCTGAGTCAGCCCTGACCCTCTCTTCAAAATGACAGTGACCAACTGGCCAGATACACGGAGTTCCGATGACAGCTAGCGTTGACATTTGAACAATTTAGTTTTGATCCAAAAGCAAGAACCGACCACTGCTGTCCCAATAACTTCCGGTTTAAAACTTTGAAACGTGATATTTGGATGTTTTTCACTTAACATATTGAAACAAAAGAAATGATACGTATCAAACAGCAGCCACCAACTTCAATGAGAGGGGGTCTTTACGTAAAGCAAAGCACCGAAAAAAGACCTCGCTGGGGCCCTGTGCTCGACGAGGTTGCGGGTCTCGTAGTACCGAATCTGGCCAATCGATCGAGTTCTGCAGCACTGTTGCTTCGAGTAGATGGCGACATTTTTGCTTTTACCTTTGGTTACGATCGTTATTTGCTTGAGCAGTCGCTGTTCGTACAGGACTTTGGTCTTCGAACAGCGCTCAACACACTCGACGAAAAATCATTACGAAGCGTTGACTTACATACTCTTGAAGACCAACCTGTTCAGAAAAAATCTCAGGCGGCTCGCGATTCGGAGGTAAGCGTATTTGGAATCGACATCCTTCGGGATATCCTTCGCGCCGTGACTGGTGTTCCCAAGAGGGAAGTTAATCTCATGCAGATTGCAGGTGGAGATGCTGCGTTCTCCTTTAGCGTCGAAATGGAAGCCGAAGATTTTCCCATGTTGTGCCGTCGCGTCAAAGGTTACTATGCCAATGAAGACTACAAGGCGTCTTTCTCATGGGTCGATAATGTTCGCAAGGTCAAGGACGATGTCTCGATTGATGCGCTGAATATGCGGTTGGTTCAAGCCATCTCCGCGCGCGATCCTGGAATCATGGTTACACTGCCGGAGATCGGCGCATGGGTATTTCCTGCTTGACAAGCAGCTTGTCAAAACCAACCGTACCACATCACCCATAGAACTCTGCGACCTACTGACCCCTGCTAAGCAGTTGGTGCACGTAAAGCATCGCAAGGGTGGATCGGCTGGACTTAGCCATCTCTTTGCCCAGGGAGGTGTGGCTGCGGAAATCATGCTAGGCGATAAAGAGTTCCGCAAGAAGGCACGAACTGTGCTGCGTAGAGTTAATCCGGCCGCACATGATCTCGTACCTTTAAACACTATCAGGAGCGCAGACTACGAGATTGTTTTTCTGATCTTGGGAGAGGACAGTGCTACGCTCAAGCAGAACTTACCATTTTTCAGCAGGGTCAATCTGACGAAAGCGTTCGAAAACCTCACTCGACGTGGATTTCGGGTTTCAATCGCTGGTGCCGCAAAGTCACAGCGCTTAATCCCTTAATTAGGAAACCTGCACAGGCGGGTAAGTGGAAGCTTAAATGGCATACCGCGCTATTAGTGTTTCTCAACTGCCCGTTGAAAATAAGATTCGGTAATGACGCGTAGTGGCTGCAGCCGACCCGTAGCGGACAGTCCTCACAGGGCTTATCATGCATAAGCGACGCAGATAATTTCCCCAAGCGATTTGCTATGGAGCCCAAATGAACCGCCGATATTTGTTGAAAACCTTGTTGTACAGTACTGGAGCTCTTTTGGCCCGCCCAGGATCGTCCTTTGCGCAGACAACAGGAGACACGGTCGCCCTGATAGCCGCACTCGAACACAGGCACGGTGGAAGACTGGGCGTAGCTACTCTTGATACAGCGACGGGGATGCGTTCTGCATACCGCGGCAACGAACGATTCTTAATTTGCAGCACCTTCAAGTTGCTATTGACGGCCGCAGTTTTGAAGCGTGTGGATAACAACGAGGAGCAGCTCGACCGACGAATCACCTTCGATAGATCGTTGATCCTTGCTTGGGCGCCGGTCACTGGGCTGAATGTTGGATCACCCGGCATGAGTATTCAGGAGCTCTGCGAAGCGACGATGATCATGAGCGACAATACCGCCGCCAACCTGTTGTTGGAAACACTCGGTGGGCCAGCTGCCGTTACCGCGTACGCCCGAAGTCTGGGCGATACTAAAACACGACTGGATCATATTGAGCCGCTCGATGGTAGTCAACAGGGTGACGAAGATACGACCACCCCTCAGTCAATGCTGGAAAATATGCAAAAGATCATGCTCGGCAAAACACTCTCCGAAGAATCTAGAACACGGCTTATCAACTGGTTCGCAATGAACCAGACGGGCTCTCAGACTTTAAAAGCGGGGTTGTCATCGGACTGGCTCATCGGCGACAAAACCGGTGCCGCGAACAATACCAATAACGATATTGCTCTTATCACACCACCAGGACGACAACCCATATTGGTGGCCGCGTATTACACGAATGACGGGATAAACAGCAACGCGCGCAAAGCGGTGTTGGCTAAGGTGGGGAAGATCGTGGTGAAGTTGTAAATGTGAAGTCCAAGGCCGAAGAGAATTATAAGCCCTGCAATACCCGCGTCAGAGAACCCTGCTTCCTCCATCGTCATTGGAGCGATGTAGGTAATGGAGGTAAAAAAGGCCGTTGAACCGAAGATAGTGATGCTCATAGCGAGCAGAACCTGCGGGACCATGAAAGCGCGTATAAAACAGGGTGCTATGTGCAGTCCGAAGCGGTAGTGGATCAACTACATTCAAACTTGTAAAAGGCCCTGGTGAAGCGCGGCCTACAGTGAGCTATTCTGTCCCCTTCACAGAAGAGGCGCAGTCTGACCTGCTTCGACTTTATGATTATCTGCTGGAGCAAGATCCACACACTACTCGCATTGCGGAACAGGCTCTGAACGGCACCACTCGTTCTCTCGAATTGCTGGGACAATTTCCATATAGCTGTCGTAAAGCAACGCCAGGCAACCCGTACTTAAGGGAACTTATTATTCCGTTTAGCTCAACAGGTTATGTTGTGCTGTTTGAAATAGAGCCTGATAACTTCGTAACCATTTCGGCTGTCAGGCATCAATGGAAATCCGACTACCACTGATCTCGGTCGAAACAGTCATCGACAACTTCTCTTTTCATACAGCCTTTGTTTCAAAGCAGCCGTCAGTATATGGCTGCTAGCTGTCCCTAGGCGTTGACGCTGCCCGAGCGCAGGAAAGAATATCGACGAATGTCCGTTCTCAACTTCCATCCCCTACCTTCCCAATAGCGGTGGGCAGAGTGGTTTTCTTGGAGAACGTCGATATGACTCTTTTGAATGCCGAGTCGTTCGAGCCCAGCCAAGCAATTCTCGACTAAGCGGGAGGCAATGCCACGTTTACGGTGTGTAGGCAAGACCACAAGGTGCTGCAGGTAGCCGCGACGACCATCATGGCCTGACATGATACATCCAACAATAGTGTCGCGTTCGATAGCAACGAAGCTCAAGCCAGGATTGCGCAATAAGTAGCGTTGAGTAGCCTCCAGTGAATCCGCATCGCGAAAAGTAACCCCATCAGTTTTTTCATCATTGCGATGACACTGTGATAGTCGGCAATGGTCATTGGTCGGATAGAAACTTGATTCACGGCGATGAAGTAAGAATGATAAGTGAACCACAAGCATACTCCTGCTTTTGGCCGAATGTCGAATGACGTTTGTCCCAAATGTTTTACCCCGAGCCATTGCGGATTTGGCCATCGTTGGCGTAGGGCCTGCCAAGCGGCACGCAGGTGCTGTCCAATCTAGAACCCTAGCTCACAAGCCTGGCGGATGGCGAGTTGCGTCGGTGATGGCGACAACGCCGGTTCGAATTCGCCTCGTGGCAGCAACGGTGGTTGTGCCATGAAGCGTGGTCGTTCCCCTCGATGAGGTTGCGCGGCATGAACAAGAAACGGGTGGCAGAGATAGACGGTGCCCGCCGCGCCCGTGGCTAGTTCGATCTCGCAACCTTGTGTAGAAGCGTAACCATTGGCAGAGAGCTGCCTAAGCGTTGCACCCGCATCGCCATAGGGCAGTAACTCCCGCGCAATGAAGGCATGCGAGCCTTTCCGAATCTTTGTGGGCGCATCATCGGGTCCAACATCCGATAACAGAAAGAGCATCAGCAATGCGCGTCCTTTGCTTTTCACATTGGCACGCCATTCCATGAAATCCGGGCTAGCCTCGCCAAAACTCATGTCCACATGCCAACCATCGTCGCCAGCGGACTCAGATGAGGGAAAGCGGATCGGAAAGGTTCCTAGGCCTTTGGGTGCAAGCCAGCGACTCTTCCCGGCGAGCTGATCGTAGGCTTGGTGCAGCTGTGGCGTGTTGGCAGCGCCAATGAAGGGCGTTGAGCACTTCCACCCCATTCGGAGAACTGGTTGAGTCCAGTTTTGGGGTTCGTCTGGTGACAGACCCATCTCTATCCATAGCGCATCCCTGCATTGTCTTGCAAGGTCGGTGCTGAAGGCATTTTCGATTCTGACGAAACCGTCGTCAATGAAGCTCTGGACCTGGCAGGACGTCAGGCTGGTTTGATCGGTTTTAGGCATTACACATTCTCCGATCGGTCACTGCGTCAGCAGAGCCAATTTGTTTTGATTGGCGTATACGCGCTGGAACGATTCAGGCCGTTCAGATTAGCGGGAAGAGTGTGGACATAAACATCATTCTTACAGTCTATACAGCGTGGGGAAAGGGAACAAGGCCCACTCGAGTATCCTTGCAGGACGCCGTCGAGTGAGCGTCTGCTTCTGGCCGATTGTAGACATTATAAGGTCTACCTAGAAATAGAGCAGCCCATAAAAAAACGGCCTAAGGAGCAAAGGCTACAGACGCAAAAAACCCCTCGTTGAGAGGGCTTAGGTGTGAGAGCTTGGTTGCCGCTAGTCTGGCTGATCAGTTTGGAAAAAGAAATTATATTTTCTTATCTGTAAAGTAATTGATGGTTCGCTTTTTTACAGCACCAACTTCAAAATAATTCCATGTTCCACCAATCAAGCCACCAACAATCGGCAGGGTTTTTGTTATCACCCCTTTTTGGTAACTTTTATGCCGAAGTACTTGAGCATGAGCCTTTGAAAATGTTTGAGCGTTTCTTTAGTCAGGTACTTCTTGATGGTAACTCTTGTTGCCCCCATGCCGCCTCGTATGCCAGCCTGTGTAAAAAAATGGCTGCCTACATTTATCCCAAAAATTGGAATTAATAATTCCCATGCAGCATTTTCATCATCAAAAAAACTCTCATCGAAAATAACAGACTCGTACAGTTGCGAGAACTTCAACTTTTAGCGTAGTGGCCACATCGAAGGTGGCTGCTGGCACCGCAAGCCATGGATTCGCTGGTAACCCAGCGGCTACCCCTGTTGTTGTAGCTTTCCAGCGAGCGCGCGCGAAAGCAGATTCTGCTAGTTGCTTTTAGAGGCACCCGGTCGATTGCGACGGTCTGCTGCAACTGATGCAATGATGGCTGGTGGGTCTATGTCGACGACCTACTCTAGTGATCTCATTAATAGTTTATTATCTTCAGACACCAAGTACCTCTTCTGAGTGATATATAGCGGATAAGATAAGCCATAAACCGCCAGCAGTTTGTTAATAAGTTAGAGCAAATAAGATTAGGCCTAGAGAGGTGGCTTTTGTCTTATCTGGCAGAGGTGATTAGTCTGACTGATCAGCCTTTAGCTTGTTGTGTATACCTGCTATCGACCCAAAGTGGGAATCTGCTATGCACGAATGAGCACCGAAGAGCTGCCCCTCAGGGCGCGTACACGTCCAGTAGTTGCGCGTCAACCTAGACAAACGACGTAGCCCCGCCATCCACGCCGACTCCGAGTGTCCAGAGGTATTTGTCGAAAATGCGATCAGCGAACCAAAGCTCTTTGAAAACCGCCTTTGCCTCGGCATGCACGTCGGACGGGATGCACGTCCACACGAGCTGGCGTGGCAGGTCGAAAAGCGCTTCTTCCAGAACTTTCTCGTGGGCATCAAACTGCTCTTTCCAGACTGTCGCATACTGCTTGTAGTTGGCACCCAATGTACCTCGAGCGCCCCTGAAACGGCCGAGTGCATCAACTGCTCGCTTGTCCAGTATTCGCACGTCGTGCTCGCCAGCAAACCATAAGAATTTCGTGGCTGCCGAAAGCAGCTTACTAGGAACTCTCTTTACTGGCGCGATCTTGCCCAGTTCAATTGCGAGAGTATCTACCTTGACTTCGGCTTGCTCTGGGCTTTGAACGGCGGCCGTTAAGTGCACTGCCGCCGTTCCCCATCGTTGGCTGCTCGAGAGCGGATCGCCCCTTTCAGTCTTGAACCCACGGGCTACCATGTATTTTGCCGCGAGAGTTCCCAGAACGCGGGCGTCAATTTCCTGGGAGCCGTTTTTTCTCAGCTCTTTCATGAATTTGCGGTCTGTCATGAACCATTGGTTGGCATAGGACAGCGCCGAGTGCTTCATCAGCCAAGGCGTGCTTGCATGTGATTTTGGCATCGTCAATTTCATTGACCTCCCTATTCGCTGAATCTGGTGAAAACGTAGAGTGCACGCTACCGAAGGATGGCCGGTGCGATCATCCGCCCCGTAAGCAGAAGCCTAAACCCCAACTTTAACGCATCCAACTAAATATTTCAAAACAAGTCAGAATGAGACAAGCCCCATATGCTGTACCCAACTATTTTTCTGAGCACTGATCAATTAGGCGTTACACACGGGCACTCGTGTGTAACGCCTGTTCGCCTGCCCTCCCCTAACACCTCACTCAAGATCACGGCAAAAAACCTGACAGTAGATTAAGCGCTAAGCGTCGATATCGGTGACAAAGTGGTGTTTGATTTGAACGAGCCGTGGGCAAGTCCTGATCAGCCGTTCTGAATATGAAACATCGAAGGCAACATGATGCTCTGATGCAGTGGAATGGATGGCTTCCAATAAAACCTAGAGCCAATCCTACAATGCTCAAGTCGTGTCTTATATGGAGGGAGATGTTTTTCCCGCTATTGGAAAACTGCCCATTTCGACGATTAAAGTGAGCAATTTACATGTGTTGATTACTAACATCGCCGAGCTTGGAGCCTCCATTGTCATGACGGTTCGACAATGGATTAGTCAGACGTTTAATTATGACGCACAGCAAGGGCTTTGCGATGTTGATCCTGCCTCTATGCAGAAGGGTTTGGTTAAGCGCCCACCGGTGCGTCATAACCCTCCGTTACCCTGATTTACCCATGGGATCAACCACCCTGAACCATGCTATCGAAGCGTTGGGGTACAAAGGGCCATTTTCCACACATGGCTTTCGGTCCACGGCTACAACGGTCCTGAGTTTGCTGAGTTATCCCGAAAATTGCGTGGATCTGCAGTTAGCACACATCAAAAAAAGCGACTCCTCACGCGCGCCCTATGACCACACCAGATATATCAGCTCTCGTCGAATCTTTATGCAAAATTGGGCAGACATTTGGGATGCATTTACGGCGGCTGAAAGCATGGAACAGATCACAAAGAAATTTTTGGACCGATGTCGAAAAGACGCAGTGCCATGTTAAGTGTGGTGGAACGGGAGCAGTAAAGTTCTGTAGTTAATTAAAATGGATCGTGGGGGCAATGTCGAGTTAGATGGATGTGTATATGTAGGTGTATATAAAAATGATTCGGTTTTAAAAAAATTGATGTACATATCAACCTTTCAACGTAGATTGAATCCTTCAAATATGATTACTGTAGTCCTCATCTTCCATCCCCTCAAGCTCAGGCCTTAAGTTTCTTTAAGTCCTGCCGTAAACAATTTATTCCAATGAATAGAACTGAGGTCTAATATTTTTTAAGTGCGAAGCACAGTAGTTAACACTGCTGTAGTTTTTAAAATAAATACATTAAAAGATAAAAATCAGTTAGAAGTGAACACTTAACTGTTTTGGTGATTTCTAAGCTTATCTAAATGCACAAAATAAGGTGTTAATTAATGAGAAATACAAGACTCAGTTGGTTTGGAAAATTTCATCAAGAACGAAATGAGTAATCTATTTATCGTTACGTAAAAAACACAACAGGAACAACTTCTATGAACGACAATGCTTTTTATCAGTGCAAACACTTTCTTGAGCAGAGAATGCAAGAGCTTCCAGACAATACTGAACTTGTGAAGGCATACATAGCACTCATCGAACAGAAAACAAAATTTGACATTGCATATTTTTCGCAGACATCGGAAGTACAAAGAAACTGGAATGACAATCAAACCAAGATGAACGCTACTTGGTATGAAAACAATACCAAGGTTGTCACAAAGCAGATGGAGATTGAGGGAAAATAATCAATAACGACATATAGCCTAACAAGTAATTTAAGCCGTACCAGCTTCGCGTGCCACCGTTAATTACCCAGGAGAATCTATGCTGACCTTTATTAAGAGCCCTCGGCTTGACCGGATCTACTATGCCGACCTTTTCCGAATCAACGGTAAAGCGTGTGTGATTTTGGGGTATGGCAAGAGTACCGCAGCACGTCTTGCTGCTGACAAGGTCGATGCAAACGATCTAGCCCGCGACTCAGTCGCCATTGACGAAATTAATGGTTCTTTACATGCAGGTTACGATCCCGGAGGGTATGGAGCCTACCGGGATCCGAACTCCACACGGCATACCATGCATCCAGTGTCAATGATTATCTACTGTCTAGATCCTGTCCAGACTACTAGCATGGTTACCGGAAATTCTCTAATAAAGTGCGCACCCGCTCAGATGGCACAACTGTCCGTGACATATCCGTATCCCGCCTCAATTGCGCCCTACGTCTGCACTCCTGCGGAGTTGGGTATGTATTCCTCAAACAACAATAGAGTAAAAGTTCTTGAGGACCTGCTATCACGTACTGAATTTTCCAACACTTATCTGATGCCATTCACCGATACCGTGGAAGGAAAAGCACAGATCTATAGACAACATGTCTAAGTGCCTAACAATTCATTCAAGCCGATGCCACTTCACGGCTCTGTTCAATTCTTGTGTTCCTCGCATATCCGTTGATGGCCGAAGCTGACATTTCAAACGCGAAGCCTATGCCTCATTATTTGTACATCATTGCTTGGGTTGAGTCGAGAGATAATACGCCTAGCAAGCCGAGCGCGGGAATTACGTAGTTAATTACCGCAAGCTCGTGCCCAAATCAGATTGTGAGTACCGTCTTCATTTTCGAACATCCGTGCGTAAATGCTGGCCAGAATCAGCATCGCTCTTAGGTCTTTAATTTAATTAAACTTTCAGCTTGACACACGCCTCCAAAAACAAGCTTCCCAAAGGAGATATCTTGACTCCACCTCGAATAATTCTCGGTTCAAACTCTGTATTTAGTGACATGTCAGAGATTGTTTTTTTTGTTTCCTCACTCTCTTCAAGCTTACTGTATTCAATCTCGTCGTGCAGGCCATATACAGCAAGAATATCTAGAAGTCCTAGGCGTCGCAGATTATCTAGATAATAAGGACTCATATCGGGTAGTTCGCAATTAGCATCATCACCAAGGTCATTAATTAGGATGGTGTGGTCATATCCAACGCTACTCCCTTTAATTTCCGCACGGACTGAAACAACTGGATATGCATTTCGATTCAGAAACAATTTCATGATTTTCGCTTCATCTGCCGTCATCTGGCGAATCAGCTCAACGAATGATGGATGCGAATTTCGTGCCGTAGTCTTATCCATAGCGGTTGCCAGCAAGTTTGCATAAAGGTCAGTCAACACAACTTCATGGCCTATATATCGAAGAGCTTCTAATGCCGGTCCACCAATATTTGGTCTAGGCGGTATTATATTTTCAATTGGTGTGTGTTTCAGCTTTTCAGCAACTTTAGTAGTGACGAAATTGCTGATTTCTTCATAACCCCAAACCAAAATGCTAACAGGAGATAAAGCAATGCTTACCGCCTTCGTTAAGGTATGTAGTCCTTTTCCGATTTCTCGAATGGAAGGCTGTAGTAAATCTTGATAGACAGGGACTTCTTTCACTAAACCGGTCACAGCATCTATTGCGCTTTTAACGTTATCGGAATCAGACATACTTTCTCCAGTTTTACATGCCAGATGTTTTGATTATGGCACGGGTGTGTATAGTGAATCGGCAAAAACCACTGCATTATTGAAAAGTTTACTTTGGAATCGCTGACATTATTTGCCGCATACCGAATTAGACATACAGTGTCAGCTATCGTTGATTTTTTATCAGTAACTGGTGTTCAGTTAACGGTATAAGGTCATGCAAGCACGCGAAACTTTAGCGTTCTATCGTGACTTAATCGAAGCATTAGGCTTGCAGCTTAAAACCGCAAGCGTACTCACAGGCGGTAAAAAGTCTGAGCACTGGCGTGCACCGGACGGTCGCCGACTACTATCCAGAGCAACAGCATCACTAATCCCTTTGTACCGCTGGTCACGACCAGCCCCCCACCAACAAAATTCAACTCTCTCCCCTAAAGTTTTTTAGACCCCCACCGTTAATGACCTTGTGAACAGGGAAGAAACGGTTTGGCCTATAGGTTAAGCCTCACGCGGACCTGTGGTCACAAGTGTAATTCTTCCTGGCACCACGGGTAGAAGCCTACTTCGCCAAATTCATTATCAATTGGAGTCATCCATGTCTGTCATTAACACTAACGTATTAGCTCTGACATCTCAGAATAATCTAGCTAAATCCCAATCCGCTTTAGGTAGCGCCATTGAGCGTCTATCTTCCGGCATGCGCATCAACAGCGCTAAAGACGACGCTGCTGGTCAGGCCATTGCCAACCGCTTTACTGCAAACATTAAAGGTTTAACGCAAGCCGGTCGTAACGCTAACGATGGTATCTCCGTCGCCCAAACCACTGAAGGTGCGTTGAACGAGATCAACAACAACTTGCAGCGTGTTCGTGAGTTGACAGTTCAGGCGGCTAACGGTTCGAACTCGAAAACAGACTTGGACTCCATCCAAGCTGAGATCGATCAGCGTATGGGCGAGATTGATCGCGTATCCACACAAACTCAATTTAACGGTGTGAAGGTACTGGCATCAAACCAGTCCTTGAGCATTCAGGTGGGTGCAAATGATTCCGAAACAATTTCGGTTAATCTGCAGCAAATCGATAAAGGGTCGCTTGGATTGGAGACCCTTAATGTAAACAGCATGGCCAAAACCATCAATCAAGGTGATTCAATTGAGGTGGCAGGGGGCACTACTACACAAACGACGGCAACATCCTTTGTTCTGAACGATAGTAATGGCGATCCTGTTGCTGGTGGCTCTTTAGTTCAAGATACTGCTGATGCTTATTTCATTTTCGATGGTAGCGATTACTACGCAGCCACAGCAACAGAAGGTACTGGGGGTGAAGTAACTTGGACTGCAGCTGCAGCTACAGGCACACCGGCTGGTGGTGGTACCAACACAGTAACCCCAGGCACCTATACATTAGCCACTCCAGTAGATGTGACTACAGAGGCAGGTTCAGCAAAAGTAAAAATTGACTTTGCCGGCGCGAGCGGTGATACAAACGCTCTTATTGAATTGGACGGAGCACATTACATCCGTAGTTCAAACAACGCGGGTGAAACTACATATTATGCTGCAGAAGGTGGTGATACGGCTGTCAATGGAGAAGTCACTTTTACCGTCGGAGCTGAAGTTGTTGACCCTGCCACGATAGATAGTGTTCAGGCTTCACCTTTAGATGCTATTGATGCTGCTCTTCAACAAGTCGACTCACTACGTTCAGACTTAGGTGCAATTCAAAACCGTTTCGAATCCACCATCGCTAACCTGAACAACACCGTGACAAACCTGTCTTCAGCTCGTTCACGCATCGAAGATGCTGACTATGCTGTTGAAGTGTCCAACATGACACGTGCGCAGATTCTTCAGCAGGCTGGTACATCGGTATTGGCTCAGGCTAACCAAGTACCACAAACTGTATTGTCGCTGTTGCGTTAATAAGCAAGTAGCTCTGCTCTAAGAATAGGCCTCTTTATGAGGCCTACTCTTTAATCAATCCGATGAAACCACGTGACTTAACCTTAATCATGGCTCAGACAATGACAGATAAAACAGAAAACAGTTCCTCATTAATGAAAATGGTTGAGGCCATTGCCATCGCTCCTGAAGATGCTCGCGTCGTTGTTGATCAATACAAAGCTCAAGCACGCAAATCATCGCCATCTATTACTGACGAAGCAATACAAAAACTTGTTGCTGATAAAATCATACAGCGCTATTCCAAATTAGCAGCCACCAGCGGCGCAACAACAGCAATACCCGGCGCCGTACCTGGCATTGGTACCGCTGTAGGAATGATCGGCGGTGGCGCTGTTGACGTGTCTATCTGCATGAAGCTACAAGTGGATATGACGATGTGTTTAGCCATTGCAATAAACGATGGGCTATCTAATGAAGATGCAAAACATATGTCGTACATCATCGCTTTATACGGTTCGCTAGAGCAAATGGGTTCTGCAGGAGCAACAAAATTAGCGACCAAAGCTGGCGTGAGAATGATTAACAAATACCTTACGGGCGCTACCCTAACCACAATTAAAGAGCTATTTAAGAGAATTGGAATTGAATTTACTAAGAAAGCTACTCTTAAAGCTATCCCGTTCGGTGTAGGAGTTATCATTGGTGGTGGCGCAAACTACGCGCTTACTCGTTACGTCGGAAAAGTTGCCCGCGAAACCTTTCTACTTGATCTTAAAGAGAGAGCAGAAAAGAAAGTTCACCTACCTGAGCCAAATCCATAAGCTTAAACACTCAACGTAGCACCTTAAAGCAACAATTTCGTGGCCACTTAAGAGCCCACGAATACCTCGAGATTTTTAACAACCCCTGCTACCTGCTGGAGTTCGTCAGTATGTCGGCCCAGTATGGTTTAACGCATGTGGGCGATAGTGAGCCTCATGTGGAGCTATCCGCCACCTATGGGCAAAATGTGCAGCTAAACCATAGCTTAATTGCCTTGGGACAGCCCCGCGAAATGCGCCAGCAGTACTTGGATTTTGCGGTAGGCCGTAACTTTCGTAAAAGCGTGGTTATTCATAGCGATCGCGCCGAACACGTTTTAATCAGCCCCGACCTGGATCGCCTGGCTGATTTGCGCTGGGCCGGGCACTTTACTGAAGTCGAAGCCGAAGAAAACGCGCCTAAAGGCAGGTTGTCCTTCCGCAACCATAAAAACCGTCCACTACACAGCAGCGATAAAACGGTTATTAGCATGCTACGTGCCTTAAGCCAAGCATGGCCTGCCAGCCTAAGTTTTGACACTCTGCTTGAGCATGTGCGTCCTAGCCTGCCTGATGCTGAAGATGAGACTGCAGCACGTGCAGTCTTACTAAGCGCCCTACAAACGCTATTTCGCTTAAACATGTTGCGCTACAGCCTTGAAGCCTGCCCCTACGATCAGCAAGACAACACTCAGCAAAATCAAGCCACACTGCTACCTGGCGTGTCACACCTTTACCAACAACGCCAAGACCCCAACTTTGGTATTGGTTTATTTAATTTATGGCACGACAGCGCCAATATCCAGTTAAAAGAAGCCGAGGCATTCGTATTAAGGCATATAGACGGTAATAGCAGCCGTAAAGAACTCGCTACACTGCTGCATGATGCGCTTAATCGTGGGATTGTGCCTAACACGGATGGGAAATCGTTGAAGGGGCAACGAAATTTGGATGCGACTGCGGATAAAATTGTAGGAAAGTTGCTTGGGTTGTTGAAGCGGCAGGGGTTGATGGTTAGTGGGTGGTAGGCATTGACCTACCTCATCTCAGACCATAAAGTAGATGTCTCTTTATCTATCTGGAATACCGTCAAAGTAAAGGAAGCTCGTCATGTCCTCGAAAAATAAGCCCCTTACAGACAAAGAACTTGCCGCTTTGGAGACGGATCGAGATCTTGCTGCTGAGTTGCTTGAAGCTGTGCAGCAGATGAAAGCGGGGCAGGTGCGGGTCGCTTTATCGCCAGTGATCGAGGTATGCAGGGAAACGGGGCTTACTCGAGATTGCTAAGACAAACCTAAAAGCTTTGCTCGCTGTTGCTGGCGGATACTTACGCAACTTCTGCTTTCGGTCAGAGGCAGACTTTCTAAAAAGGCGAAATTTAGACCCTCACTTCATCAACAAGGAAATATCAATTGTCGCGCGGTTTTTTTAATTTCATTAATACTACTCCAGCTTATGCCGAGTCAAAGAAAGACTGGTATGTAGAACTGCTGAGCTGTACCTACACATGGTTTGACGCGATTATTGATCCAGTTGAGGGATTCGATGTAGCGGGTATGACGCGACAGTATCTTAAAGAGCTGAGGAAAGGCGTGAGAAATAGCCTCGACAAGCACTTCGTTTATTATCTAGTGTCCCGCGTCAAAGTGCGATTCAACATACGGAAGAAGCCACGGTATGGCTATCTGAATAAAAAACTTATTTTCCATATCGAGATTGGCCGTCAGCGTACTCAGAGGAAATGTACTGTTGAGCTTCGCGACCAAAAAACCGGGAAAATGATTCATCCCGAGATAGAGATCACGGATCGGTACATAACGATCTACAACGAGGCAGGTGACAAGACCACCATGTCGATCTACGACTTCCTGAGTTTTTGCGGAATTGAGACTGGAGTTAATTCGGAAGTTCAATACGTTGGCTACACCAAGAATCCCGCCGAACGGCCACTTAATAGGGATCATCGAGGGTTCGGTGACATGTTGCACTGGACCTCTCGGGGTGATGAGGATTATGACTACTTTATCTTCTACAATCTTTTCAAGGTCCTTTCCGTCGGTGTGAATCCCAGGGCCATGTTCAACTTTGTCGTCGCCAACGCGATGACGGATGAGGTCACGGTTGAAGATGAAGGTCTGATTTTAGAAAAAGTGCTGATCAAGTATTTTGACACTAAACCCCAGGACTTGAACAAGGCGCGCGAGTCGTCAGAATTGAGCAATCGGCTGGAGCTGCTCGCCACGCGCCATCGAATACAGTCGATCACCTTTGACCTAAGTATGGCTCTACCAAACGAGCTTTTTCGCTTCTATTCCCGGCAGGTACAGCCAACTGATCGGCACCATTTTACTTGTCTAATAGACCAGTCAGGTGCGCAAATTGTGCCTGCAAAGAGTTTTGACCTTGGACCCGTATGATCTGTACGCTGATACCGTTTGGCTAGGTAGCCTATGGGCGTTTTATATGAAGCGAAAAAGCTCTCATTGAAATCATGAGCTACTAGGAACGCGGTCCTAAAGGAGAGGGAAATAGCCCATTAGCACGGCATTGTGTAACAACTTTAATTATTAGCAAAAGCTCTATATGGCCGCTTCAGGTCGAGTTCGGCCATCTGACTTTGATTACAATCGACCATAAGATGTCATCAAAGTATTTTCATCACATTATTTATTTCTATTGCGCTTCGCGATTATGAGTCCGATCCGGTAATGCCAAGTCTTACCTTAAAGCAGGCTAACACTTGCACCACTTAACCCGGTACTCTGGATACTCTGAAACCGCCGCGCGAGACTGCCCGATTTAGAGGACGGCTTTACCCTGCTATGCATGATTTCAGACAACTATCGCCTCTCGATTTTGAAAATTTAGTCCGTGATCTATTGCAAATTGAATTACAGTTTTGTCTCGAAAGCTTTGGACTCGGCAAGGATGGTGGTATTGATTTTCGGTTTGCTCGAGGCGGGCGAACGACCGTAGTGCAGGTCAAACACTACGCTGTAAGCCCTCTCTGCGCTACTGAATGCGGTCAAGGCAGAAAATGCAAAAGTGGCCAAACTCAAACCTGAGCGCTATATTTTGCCGACCTCATCGGCAATGAGGCCGATGCTCAAGGACAAACTCATAGCAGCAGTGCCCAATGCCCCGCTCACGCGTGAAGATGTACTAGGGCAGGAGGATTTTAATAATCTGCTGGCGAGGCCCCCAAATCTTGCGACAACATTTCAAGCTATGGTTGACCGACACGCATACGCTCGAACGCATCGTACACAGTGGGATCTACAACCGGGCCGAAGCTGAATTGGACGTGATCAAACAGCTCATCCCACGATTCGTGCACAATGAAAGCATCGGCTAGGCAGAACAGATTCTTGAGCGGCGCGGAGCACTGATCATAGCCGGCGAGCCTGGCGTAGGCAAAACCACGCTGGCGAGAGTGCTGACCTAGCTTCACCGCTTACCAGGCAACGGATGCATCGTTCTTCGACCTTTTCGAACACCTGCGCACCGAGCAGCTCATTCCCTAAGCCTGCCGCCTGCTGCGCGCCCGTATTCGTAATGATGCTATTCCTGAACCGCATGATTTGGAAGAGATAAACACCATGCTGGCACAGAATTTGGAACAATGGTTGCAAGGGTTCGAAGATAGTGGAATCGCCATTGGCGAGGCTCGTAAAGTACTTAAAGACGAACGTCAGGTGTTGCTAAAGCAAATGCACTTGAAATTTGGTGCCATTCCAGACTGGGCATACGCCAAACTCGATGTAGCCAACGCCGAGCAATTGGATATCTGAACCGAACACATTTTAAGTGCTGATAGCCTAGAAGCCTTGCTGGCTGATTAGGGAGGCTCCTTGCCCTACTCCGTGCGAGCGCATCTGGGAGCACTGCGATAGTCTTGCGGGATATGCAATAAACCATCTTGTAAGGTGATGACATCAACTTTATGATCGACTACGCACCACTGCCTAATCCCAGCGGCCTAAAGGTTAAGGATATCAACCAAATATTCTTTACTTTGGGAGCCTAAGGTCTGAAGCGTAAATGAGCCTTATAAACATATATAGTAATTAAAAATGCAGACGATACTGCTCCGATCAGCATACCCTTGAAAAGAGTACCGTAAGGCTTCATTGTCATTACCGAAACAGCCAAGCGGTGCAGCCCGCACCCTACTCGCGATTGCCAATACAAACCCAAAAGCATTACTCGCTGTCGTTGACAAATAAAGACTTAAGAAAAATGTTTATAAGGGTCCTCGCCTTCGATAAGTCGTTTCATCGGCCACCTCGCTTAAACGGGTTGGCTTATTTTAATTGGGATCTGACTACCAAAGAAGGGTTTTCAAACAGCCTCGGCCAGAAGCAGTCATCGGCTCTCATTCCCAGTCAGAAAGTCAATATTCGGTGGAGCCAAACTGGGATTGCACAGATAGTGCAATGATTAAAAACCATTCCTGATTTTATCCAGCCGCCCCTGACCTGCTCTATACCTCTGAGTTATCAAAGGTTTCTCCCCAAATCCTAGACTACCCCATAAGCACTAAACTCAAGGAAAGAGCTTCAAGCTACCCTCTTGAATATTTCGTCAAGTCGATTACTGGTATCATCCGACTTTTTTGTTTGCTCATCCATGACTTCGCGCACCCTAAGTCCGTTTCCCCCTTCGCGTGCGGGCGCACTCGGGGAGCGCCGCGATTCAGGCAGAAACTAACTATGCTGGCAAGCAATATCAATTTTCCGGAGCCTGCATATAGCACGGTAAAGCGGTTCACTCTAATGAAGCCCATGTTAAAGCAGCCGAGCGCGAAATGAAAGCGCAACACCTGAGCCTACTCGCTGTCGCTATTGTGTTAATTTACAAAAGGGGCCGTTAGCACCATGCTATTACCGCTCTGGTCCAATAATTTGCATTTTGAAATTATTTCAACAATTCAACAAGTGATGTATTATTGCCTTATGAAAGAAAGCAACGTTGTCCGCTCGCTCTCCGCCCTCGCTCATGACGCCCGTTTGCGCGTATTTCGTGCATTGGTGGTTGCTGGGCCTGAGGGCTTGACACCAAGTGCATTGGCCGAGCAACTGAGCATCGCTCCCAATGCACTGTCATTTCATCTTAAGGAACTCTTCCATGCTGAGTTGGTAAGTCACGAGCGGCAAGGACGCAATGTGTTGTATCGCGCCGCGTTTCCCGTAATGAATGAGCTGCTGGCCTACCTCACCGAAAACTGCTGCCAAGGTACAGCCTGCACTTCTGAAGCGGTGACAACGTACCAATGCTGATAGTGGCCGTTGCTGGAATCGCTTCCTTATGTTGACAGCTATCCTGATTTTTATTTTCACGCTGATCCTGGTCATCTCGCAACCGCGAGACCTTGGCATTGGGTGGAGCGCTTCCATTGGTGCCGCACTCGCATTGGCGCTGGGGGTCGTGCATTTGTCTGATATTCCAGTGGTCTGGCATATAGTCTGGAATGCCACTGCAACCTTTGTGGCAGTCATCATCATTAGCCTTTTGCTGGATGAAGCCGGGTTCTTTGAATGGACTGCGTTGCATTTTGCCCGGTGGGGTGCGGGCAGTGGGCTCAAGCTGTTTGCGTTCATCGTTCTGCTTGGTGCTGCCGTCTCTGCACTGTTTGCCAACGATGGTGCAGCACTGATACTGACTCCCATCGTGATGGCCATGCTGGTCGCCCTGGGCTTTTCTCCCGCTGCAACACTGGCATTTGTCATGGCCGCAGGTTTCATCGCGGATACCGCGAGCTTGCCTTTTGTCGTGTCAAATCTGGTGAACATCGTTTCGGCAGACTTTTTCAACATAAGTTTCAACGACTATGCATCAGTGATGGTACCGGTCAATATCGCATCGGTTCTGGTCAGTCTCTGCGTATTGATACTGTTCTTTAGGCACGATATTCCGGCCACTTACGACCTTGAAAAGCTCAAACAGCCCTCGGCTGCAATCAAGGACTCGGCTACCTTCCGCGCAGGTTGGGTGGTGTTGGTCTTGCTTCTGCTTGGTTTTTTCGCGCTGGAACCATTAGGTGTTCCCGTGAGCACTGTAGCAGCTGCAGGTGCCGGAATACTGCTGGCTGTTGCTGCACGTAGCTCTGCCATCAGCACCAAGAGGGTTTTGCATGGTGCGCCGTGGCAGATCGTGGTGTTCTCTTTGGGCATGTATCTGGTGGTTTACGGTCTGCGCAATGCAGGCCTGACTGACCACCTCGCTTCGCTACTGAACCGATTTGCAGAAGGAGGCATCTGGGGTGCAGCAATGGGTACGGGCCTTCTTTCTGCACTGCTGTCTTCCATAATGAACAACATGCCCACTGTGCTGATAGGCGCGTTGTCGATAGACGCATCCAATGCTAGCGGTGCTGTCAAGGAAGCCATGATTTACGCGAATGTGATCGGTAGCGATTTGGGGCCTAAGATCACACCTATAGGCAGTCTTGCCACCCTGCTTTGGCTGCACGTCCTGGCCAAAAAAGGTACGACGATTGGCTGGGGCTACTACTTCAGAGTGGGTACAGTGCTGACTATGCCCGTGCTGCTCATCACACTCGCAGCGCTCGTCTTACGGCTGAGCGTGGCGCCCTGATTTTCTTGCATAGGAGTCAAGAGCTATGAATAACATCACGATTGATACCAAAGGACACCAAATTGCTAAACACTGATTTGCCCAACCTTGACGAACAGGCATTTGAAAGCCCAAACCTGAGCGGATTGCTGCCTACGGAGCGCGCATTACATGCTCCTCGCATCTTGCTTCTTTATGGGTCTGTCCGAGAGCGCTCCTACAGCCGTCTCCTGACCGCAGAGGCGGCACGGCTACTCCAAAAGATGGGCGCAGAGGCAAGAGTCTTCGATCCACACGATTTGCCACTACCTGATAGCGCCCCCGACGATCATCCCAAAGTTAACGAGTTGCGTGAGTTGGCTCAGTGGGCAGAAGGCATGGTATGGACTTCCCCTGAGCGCCACGGTGCGATGGCCAGCATTCTGAAAGCGCAGATTGACTGGATTCCCTTGTCTGTGGGTGCCGTTCGGCCAACACAAGGCAAGACTCTTGCCATAATGCAAGTCTCTGGAGGCTCGCAGTCCTTTAATGCCCTGAATCAAATGCGTGTGCTGGGTCGATGGATGCGTATGATCACCATTCCGAACCAATCGTCCGTGGCTAAGGCCTATTTGGAGTTTGATGAAGCTGGCCGTATGAAGCCCTCTTCGTATTATGAGCGCGTGGTTGATGTGATGGAGGAGCTGCTCAAGTTCACCCTGCTCACGCGTGATTGTGCTGACTATCTCGTGGACCGGTACAGCGAACGCCGAGAAAGCGGCGAGGCACTATCCAAGCGGGTCAATCAGCGAAGCATCTAAATAGGCAGTGAGCTTAGGCAGTGAGCTTTAGCCACATAATTAATGACAGCTAATTGAGTAACATGCGCCCCACCCTGCTCTCGGGCCTAGCTCTCGCGCCCCAATGCTTTGACAGCCAAAGAGCAAACGAGCAAGAGGCCAAGGATGTAAAGCGAATTACATCCCCTAAGTCCGTTTCCCCTTCGCGTGCGAGCGCATTCGTGGAGCGCCGCGATCCAGGCAGAAAGCAGGAAAAAAGTGAGCGCTGTTCGAAGCGCGCAGCGCAAGTTCGCGAACGCCTGCTTTCTGTCTGGATCAAGGGAAGTGCGTAGCACCGCTCAACGCTAAGCTCGCACGCGAAGGGGAAACGGACGACAAGCTGCCGCCCATCGTCAGCGCAACCAGTATCGAACAGCTTGATGAGCTACTGACTGCGGTGAGCGTCGACATACCCGAGGCGTGGATGAGCAAACTCGAAGCCGCAAGCAACTAAGCACAACCCCTTACAAGCAGCGTGCTTTGTCCTCATAGACAGAGATGAAGCACGAGTAGACTCCCGAAATCAGTGCCCCTGCCATCATCAGGACACAGGCGAGCGCTTCAACCGGTCGAGCGACTTGAGTCCCCATGGGCAGGTGTGCTCAGAGGTCACCATTCGATGCAGTACCGCATATTCTTCGTCGCCACTCCCCACTCCTTCGAAGCTAAGGCTTTCCTGATGATCTGCGCTCACGGCTAGCCCAGCCGGCGGACTTGGATCGCCAGTTGCATTAAAAACGGATGCAAGAAAACAGAACGCACCTATTTGGCTCATTGCGGCTTCGCCTTAATTCTGTCAATATGTATTTAGATCGCATAATTTAGATACATTAACCAAAGGAGAGTAGTCCAATGGGTACGCTAGATTCAGCTGTCATGTGTTTGATGTGCCGCGCCATAGAGCCTTCAAAAACAAATACTGTTAGGCATATTCATTTGCGTATTCTCGCCAAAGACGATCCAGACGGTAAGCTGGGGTTTCAATCGCTATACCAGTGTTCTGTATGCCAAACAAGCTGGTTGCATCAATTTGATAAATGGCAATGCTGCCAAGGTTTCAAGCTCTGGCCAGGCAGCGCAGACGATTACTTCCAAACGATAAATAGCTCGCCCGCCAAAAAAACATTGCCTGCAGAAAAAACCCAAACTTCCCCAAGGGCTGGAATCAGGCCCGAAAACTAAATGCTCTAAAGTTCAGCAGCGGCAAAAGAGTACGGTAGCACCATAAAGGCGAGTTTAAATTAGCGGACGAGGGCTTTTATGAGCCAATCCGCTCGAAGCGCCGCGCCAACAGGAGATAGCAAAGAACACCAAGCACTCCATGGGCCGCGACAAACCAGAGCGCCAGATCAAACGAATCGGTAACAGCCAAAACATAACCAATCACCAGCGGCGTAACAATACCGGCGATATTACCAATGCCGTTGAACACTCCGCCACAAAGGCCAATCATTTTTTTAGGAGCTACGTCAGATAATACCGCCCAGCCCACCGCCGCCAGCCCCTTGCCAAAGAATGCTAAAGCCATCAGCATAATTACCACTGCATTGCTGTCGGCAAAGTTGGCCAGCACCAGCGTAGTGGACAGCAGCATACCCAGCACGTAAGGGGTTTTGCGTGCGATTGAGGGATGGGCCCCACGCCTGATCAGCAGATCTGAGATGAAGCCCCCAAGTATGCCGCCACTAAAACCGCAGATTGCCGGCAGTGCGGCCACCCAGCCAGCTTCCATAATAGTCATGCCGCGCCCCTTGATCAGGTAGATCGGGAACCAGGTAATGAAAAAGTAGGTCAATGCAGTAATGCAGTATTGGCCCAGGTAGATTGCCCACAAATTGCGGTTATTAAACAATTGCAGCACCTCGGCCCGGGTGGGCTTGCGTTTCTCTCCCTTTTCCTTTTTCTCCAGATCAACCAGCGCCCCTCCTTCGCGCATGTAATCCAGTTCGCTGCGTGACAATCCAGGCGCACTATGCGGTTCGTGGTAAACACGGAACCAAACCACACTCAGCAATAGCCCAAGCACACCCATCCAGATGAATACCGACTGCCAACTTATGGTGTGGGCCATCCACGCCATGAGCGGGGCAAACACCACCACTGCCATATACTGTGCCGAGTTGAACAGTGCTGAGGCAGTACCCCGCTCATGGGTGGGAAACCAGCAGCTGACGATCCGCGAGTTCGCCGGAAAGGCTGGCGACTCGACCAGACCCAGCATGAAACGCATCGAAAACAGCGCCGCCGCAGCCGACGCCCCGGCCAGCCCCATCCAGCCTACAGTACCTTGTAGCAGAGTGAACAAGGACCAAAGGATCAAACTGGTGCCATACACCCTGCGCGCACCGTAGCGATCAAGCAGCCACCCTCCAGGCACCTGCCCTAAGGCATAGGCCCAGGCAAAGGCAGAAAACACCATACCCAACATCACCGGATCCAGACCAAGATCTTTGATGACTTCGGTACCAACGATAGAAAGCGTCGCACGGTCGGCATAATTGATCACCGTGACAACAAAGATCAGTGCAAGAATGACGAAACGATGGCGACCGACGGCAACGCCCAGCGCAGGCGCTGTGCTAATAGATTTGACGTTCATGGGGACCTCTTGCTTCTCATGGAAGCGATTATTTTTGTAAGTAGAAAAGCCGATGACGCATGTTCAATTAACCTAACACGCGATGCGGCGGCAGTTGGCCGCGAAAACAGGCTTCAAGATTCTGCAGGACCATTTGACCCATTTCCAGACGGGTTTGCAGCGTAGCGCTGGCACGATGCGGCTGCAGAGTGACCTGAGGCAGCTCAAACAGTGCCACTGGAACGCTGGGCTCATCCACAAACACATCAAGACCGGCACCCGCAATGCGCTCCTCCCGCAGAGCGAGCACCAGCTCAGCTTCATCAACCAGCTTGCCGCGCGCAACGTTCACCAGATAGCCATTCGGCCCCAGCGCATCCAGCACTTCACGGGTGATAATCGCCTTGGCACCATCGGCCGAGGCCGCGAGTACAAGAACATCCACCTCGGCTGCCAGCACTTCCAAGTCTGCAACAAAACGATAGCCGCACTCCGGCTTTTCGCCTCGATCGGTGTAGGCCACACGCATATCGAAGGCTACGGCTCGGCGAGCGATGGCCTGTCCAACGCGCCCCAGACCGACGATACCCAGATCGATTCCGCTGACCTTGCGCGCCAACGGCAAGTCGCGACGCCCCCAAAGGCCATCACGGACCAGGCGCTCTCCCTCGCCCAGCCGACGCAGGGTGCTGATGATCAGGCCCAAAGCCATGTCGGCCACATCATCGGTTAAAACCCCGGGGGTCGTGGTGACATGCACCTTGCGTTGCGCTGCATGATACAGGTCTACCGCGTCGGTGCCAATGCCACTAATAGCAATGATCTCCAGAGCGGGCAGACGATCCATAAGGGCATTCGACAGCCCCTTCGCACCACCCGTCACTACCCCGCGAATTCGTGCCCCCACCTCCTCCAACAGACGCTCGGGCTCTGGACTCTGATATAGACGATGCACTTGATAATTGCACTCAAGCGCCTGGTCGATGGGCGCTGGTACAGCTTGGGTCAGCAGCACATCAATGACGTTATTATTCATATCGCTCACATTCAAAACAGAAAGTACAAAGCGATTCTAGCGCCACGATCAATACCAGTCTAATATAGAAGATGAATCGAATAATGCAGGAATTGAATCATGGAATTACATCAGCTACGCTGTTTTGTGGCCATCGCTGAAGAGCTGCACTTTGGCCGTGCTGCCATTCGACTGCACATGACGCAACCGCCTTTAAGCCGTCAGTTGCAGCTGCTGGAACATAGCCTCGGGGTTTTGCTGCTTGAGCGTAATAACCGCCAGGCTCGGCTGACTCCTGCAGGACAAGCTCTCCTCAAAGACGCCCGCCACATCCTGCAGATCGCCGAGCAGGCCGGAGACTCAGCCAGGCGTATCGCCCACGGCGAAGCTGGCCGGCTTAGCCTAGGCTTTACTGCTGTAGGAGCCTACAGCATGATTCCGCGGCTGCTGTCCCATGCCGCCCAACACCTGCCCGATGTAGAGCTGGTACTGCGCGAACAAGTCTCCGGCGCCCAGGTGCATGCGCTGGAGACCGAACTGATCGACATCGGTTTCATTCGTCAGGCGCTACCCAGCCCACAGATCGATTATATCCTTATCAGCCGCGAACCTTTCGTCGCTGCCGTGCCATATACGCACCCTCTGGCTAAGCACCAAAGCCTCAGACCGACGGACTTCGATCGTCAGCCCTTTCTCATGTATGCCTACAACGAAGGACGTTACTTCCATGATCGCATTGCCGGCGTGTTTGCCAATCAAGGCGTACGTCCGAAATACCTGCACCAGTTGGGGCAAACTCACTCAATCATTGGTCTGGTCAACGCAGGACTCGGATGCGCCATAGTACCGGCTTCTGCCCAGGTACTACAGATGTCGAACGTGATTTTTCTTCCACTTGACGGTATTGCAGAACAAGCGGAAATTTTCCTAGCCCACCGAAACGATAACAGCAACCCTGTACTGGCCCCCTTCACTGAGATGACCCGCTTATTCTTTGCAGAAAATAAGCGCTAACAGGCGGTCCACTTACGTAGACGGCGCATTCCGCGGTAAACCACACTAACCAGGCGAGTTTTTATTTACGATTCCGTGACTCAGCATGCGCCCTACGCGCCTCTACCGTCGAGGGAGGCAGCGCCTATTCAATGGTGATGGAGAGCTGTCTTGCCGATTTGACAAAAATCGAGTTAAAGATATGGATTATTACCTTTCTTGCGAAGAAGGGGATCTCGCATCGTAGTTGCCTTGACTCTGCAACCCTGAAGCTGTTACAATGTTTATTGTGGGATTCACCCTTAACAAGATTCATATCAATAGGGTGGGACCACTTTCACACAACAATCATAAGAAAGGCCAGCGCCCTGCTCGCCTATAAACTTTTACTACGCGTCCAATTGTTTCTACGCTACGTATTTGGCAGTACCCGCTCCCAGTAGCTCTCAACGATCAATATTGACGATGCGTTGGAGATCAAAAATGATTTACCAAAAATTAAACCAGGGCGGCACAAGCCCCCTGCATGTATCCCCATTACTTGAACCTAAGCATACCCAACAGGACCGCAGCCAGGCTAAAGGCCGGCAGCTAGCAGAACTACGCCGGAACCTCGTTCGGAACCTAAAACGAAGATTTCCAGGCCTGCCCTACTAAAGAGGAACCCGCTTGGGCCGTCCAGGAACATGACTTGCTGGTATCAGGTCCCCAACATGGAGATCGCTATGACAAAGCCCAAGACAGACACAAGACATGCCGACCAGCAATTGCGCAAACACAGAGATCCAAAGACGCAGCGAGGACTGGATCCTCATGAGGACCTCGAATTAGAGACGCCCTCTAAAGAGCCGAAGGATGGCCGCTCCCGCCAAGAGGCAATGCGCCCGAAAGCCACACAAGCTGATGGTGGACCGAACCCTGAAGGGTCGCCATCCTCTCCTTTCCAGGCTGAGGATGTCATGTCGGGGACACAAGGCAAGTCCAAAGAGTCTCGCAACGACCAATAATAAACGGTGCAACATACTACAGCCCCTTCATTGGGGCTTTGTTGCATCAATCAGGTATAACGCCCGTTAGCTGGATCTGTCCCGCATACTTTTTCCCCACCAAAGCACCAGCAGTCCCACAATAACCCCTCCCCAGACAATGAGGCCGTTAGCAGAGCTCATCACATCAATAAACAGCGCCATGGTTCCGTCTCTGCAGTCCCCCCTGCCTCTTCCAGGGCGCACTCGATATGGGCCCACCAGAAGGCAGCTAGTGGAGAGGCCACCGCGATGATCACGCCTACAATAATAAAGATAGGGCCTAACGCCAGCATAATCGCCTCCACTTAAGATCCACTTCCAGACCTGTAGCAAGTGCCGTGCCTATCCTTGCTGACCCACGTCATTTAACGTGAGCGCGTCGTTGCCCCGTCAGTCAGCGACTTAGTGTCGACTGAAGGTCCTGAGGTGGCCTATGTTCGCTACCGCACAGACAATGAACCTGGACAGGGATATCGTAGAGGTGTAGGGCTTAGCAGCCCCCTCTGCGGTACGTTTCAGCAACATGACCGCCAGTTCTTGGAGATATACTATCAATTACGAAAATCGCGATACTTTAGGCATCTACAAATCAGCCAACAGCAGTCCCTCCAGCGTCAATAATGATTATGGCCCCGGCCCTTACCTCATGGGTGCTGAAACATTGATTGGCAATAAGGTATACAACAAACAGGCGGAGGATCTTGGCGACATCAAAGAGATCATGCTCGACATGCGCCATGGCCATGTAAGCTACGCTGTATTAGAGTTTGGTGGCTTTTTAGGCATGGGCACAAAGCTTTTCGCCGTACCATGGGATGCCTTGACTCTGGACACTGCCGAAAAGCGCTTTGTTCTTGATGCTAATAAAGAAAGCCTGAAAAACGCTCCCGGCTTTGAAAAGGATCAGTGGCCTGATATGGCTGACAGCGGGTGGGAAAAAAGCATACATGATTACTACGGTACGGTACCGTACAGCAGACCTGTCTGAAGCTAATATCTAGTTTCGTGCTTGCCATTTTTGCCAAGTCTGCTTTATTGTTGCCGGAATGAAATTTCCGGCAACAATCGATCATATTCCTTTTTGACCACAGCGTAGCATTCACATGTGCGCTTTTCCAGACCTGCACGATCAAGCATAGTAATGTGGCCCCGGCGATAACTTATGAGACCGGCTCGTTGCAGACTCCCTGCAGCTTCGTTGACTCCTTCGCGCCTGACTCCCAGCATACTGGCAATAAGCTCCTGGGTGGTATTAAGTTCGTTGGTGTACAGCCTGTCCAGGCTCAGCAATAACCACCTGCAGAGTTGTTGGTCCAGAAGATGGTGTCGGCTACACGCTGACGTTTGTGCCATTTGCGTAAGCAATGCTTGCGTGTAACGTAGCAATAAGCTTTGCGTTGGTCCAGCGCGTTCAAACTCTTCTTTAAGCGATCTGCTGTACAGTCGAAACGCATAGCCTTCACTTTGCACTACCGCCCGACTGGGTGTCGTGCCCCCTCCCATGAAGAGAGACACGCCAACCACGCCATCGTTGCCCACCACCGCTATTTCAGCCGTCGCTCCGTTTTCCATGACATATGACAATGACACTATAGCGGTCGTGGGAAAGTAGACGTACTGCATTTCAGCGCCCGATTCGTACAGCACAAAGCCCAACGGCAGGTGAACTTTCTCTAGCTGGCCGCCAAGCCGTTCCCTATCGACACTAGGTAGCGAAGCCAGAAGATGGTTTTCCCCGATTAATGCCGGGGGCACTTCAGACGACATCGCACTCATGAACACTCTCCATTGACTCGATGTACCAGTTTTGACACAGGCATAGAAAACCAACATGTATAGCCAAGTGGACCTTATCCTTGAGTATCAATTTTTAACGGGTGTCTCTAATTGACCGACATACTGACGTGTTGTACACAACTATTAAAATAGAAATCAAGTAACTATAAAATGCAGATTAGACAACCGACTTTCTTATTTATTTAGGGGCTGTTTTACTACGTTAGTACAATCTAATATATTTAAGGGGCTTCTTAGCCTCACATCTAGAATAATCATGTAAATTAAGTGATGGTAGTTTATAGAAACAGCTCGACAGAAAAAAACAAAATACCAATGAAAATTATCTCCAGGAATTTTCATCGCGTTCGATAAAAAATCAAAGAACGCGATTTTGCTAATTATTCTATATTTTCCCCATTAGCAACAATACTATTAGCACGATCACAAGTAGCCCGATCCCTCCACTAGGACCGTAGCCCCATGAGCGGCTATAAGACCACCTAGGCATAGCGCCCGCCAATATCAGAACCAGCAGGATCAACAATATTAACCCTAATGACATGAAAACTCCTTATATTTGTACTGAACATGATGTTGCTGAAATTCACAACTTATCTATTGTAAATCAGGCAACCAGAATCGTTTTTTAAATGATTAGAAGTTACTCTCAATCTAAAAACAACATTTAGATTTTTTATTCTCAGTTAGGTTTATTTTTGTATTTATTTTTTACTGATATTTCAATTCGTTGATAATTAATGGAGTTTAATTTTTTATTAATCGTCGACGGTTTTTACCATCTGCAAATGTAAGCAAAACAACTGAAATTCAGTTGTTCCTAATAATTCACTATATAAGCAATATACGCTAATACCCTGATATGTCCTAATTGAAAATTCACGACTATTGGGAACTGCTCAGTCGACTCACCGGTCACCGAATAGCTAGGGCTAGCAAAGCTTTCCTATTGGCGCCCCGTCACGACGCTTGCTACCTTAGGACTCAGACACACTATGAGTGTCGAAGGGATACGGCAGTACACCGCTAACTCTGATAATAATGCTGCATGACTGTACACAGGATGCAGTAGACTTTTCACTCGGAACGGGCATGCCTGGGCGAGTGGAGACGAAAGTGCTTCGTACGCGGACGCTAAGGGGCCAGATGCCAGCGCTGAAATGATGCGATTCTTTCTGGCTCACGCACTACTGCCTACAATCTCGTAGGCAGTGATCCTTGTGCTGTACCACCAATACTGTAATAGCTTAAGGTATGCCCTTCCAGAACAAAAAAGGCCGGACCCAATACTTAAGGGGCCCGGCCAGTTATCCAATCGCTCTGTGTGCTTACCAATTTCGGTAAGCGGAGAGATTAAATCGCTTGAATCATGGTTGCTTGTGGGCCTTTCTGCCCTTCTGTTGCCACATACGACACGCGCTGGTTTTCTTCGAGGCTTTTATAACCCTCAGCCTGGATGTCGCTGTGATGTGCGAAAAGGTCTTTGCCGCCGGACTCAGGCGCGATAAAGCCGAATCCTTTTTCGTTGTTAAACCATTTCACGATGCCAATTTCTGTTTTCAATGTAGATCCTAGATATAAGGGAAAAATTACCCCGAAAGAAGTATGTGGGCTAAGGCCGCACTTTACCAGAACAGTTACAAAAAAACACTCTTCGGCCTTCTAGGCACGACCCTCGTTTTTCATACAGCGCAACCTCCCCCTGGGCTGAAGCTAATCAGCAGAGGCTTGGCGCAAGCGTGCCTAGTGGCAGTACCGCTCCAGGCTGCTCGTAGTCACCATGCGTTTAAATGCAAAAAAGCGCCGCACATTGCGAGGCTCATAAAACCGGCTGACAACCTGGCCGCCTATGGGTTTTAGTATGATTCAGTCTAGACGCTCTGGCAATGAGACTAGACTAAATCGCTTTCCAACATGCTCTATTCCCCCCATCCAGTGAGAGGACTGCTTAAGCACCTAGTGCTGCAAAGTTAGCGTCGTGGTATGTTGTCGGGTTTTACCGCACCTTACTGATGGATGTCCGATGGAAGAAGATTACGCATTTGCCTTACAAATACTCGACCAACTGAACGGAGTCGAAGGCCTTGACTCTACACACTACCACCTGCGTGCAGAGAGAATCGGCGACATTGCCGATCAGCACGGGATGGATTCCGAAAAAATATTCGTTGTTTTAGTAGATGCTATACGCATAGACATAAAAGAGCACCCGAATCAAAAACGTTTGCAGTCCCTCCTTGGCAAGGACGCTTAGCGCGTGCATGGGAGTAAAAACCCAAAAAACCCGCTCAATCTCTTGGGCGGGTTCGTTTCAAATGCTATAGACCTAATTTGGCTTGCTGTAATTATCGCGGTTTGCCTCAATCGCCTCATCGTCTGGAAAATCACCTTTCCATTCCCTCGGATACAGTCCACGCATTCATTCACACAACTAAAGCGCAAATCTTCAGGCATGGTCGCCCACATCATTGCCACTTAACTCTCCCCGCCCGCCACTGCCTGCCCTACTCAAGCATCCTGACAGAGTCGACTTTTATCTTAGGCGGGTGTTTACGGCTTGTATCCACCTCACCGATGATCTCAACCTTCGTCTTCTCATCCACTGGCTGACCAGCAAAGTGTCTCTCTTTTATTTTCGCGACAATTTCTCCGGTATCGTCAGAGAAAATGTATTTCTTGCGTGCGGTTTGCCGGAGTATGTGCCCTTGAATCTGCACATCTTGATCGTCCACTGGATTTTGGAGAATTTCAGCAACAGTGGTTTGGCCGATTTCTGAGGGCCCCGAGTATTGCGCATAAGCGGGCATGGCAAAGATCCCTGTCACCACCGCCGAGGCTAATAAGTGTCGTGCTTTTACATGTATAGGCATGTTTTCTCCATGAACGTGAGCATGACAAATAACCATAACAGCAAACGATGGTGGCCGATAGCGACCGCTCCGAAAGAGGCGCCGTTGTCCCTTAGCTTTTTGGATATTGGACAGCTTACCCAATGAATATGTCACGTTCACAAGGGCGGCATTTTCGCACTGGATGCCACAGCCGCCGCTACCCCGGCGGGTGATCCCGCCTATAAAGCTCCCATTCCTCAATCTGGGTCCCGTCGGCCAGCTTACAAAAGCCGACTTGTCCTTCTGGCTGGTCCACAATAGTGACCGTCCCGCCAAGCTCAATACAGTAAGCGGAAGCGGGATTCGGCATGCCAACACTCTTATCCGAGACTGATGCCGCACACCCCCATTAGCGCGACAGCCGCGACAATTCCTATTCTATGCATAGTTACTCCTTTGCTTGGTTTAGGCATTGTAGCAACGGCCTGATTAGTCACAAATGGATGACGCCAGATGGGCTGGTATGTCACCAGTCGCTGGAAGATGTAACCAGAACCATGCCTAGCAACGTCAAAAAGCGTGAAAGGAACCCTGCTGGGTGCGCCACCTCATTAATCAACACCGCAGTAGCAAGGAAGACAACAATCACTGACAAATACCAAGCCTTGCGAGAGGCGCTACAGGCCATCACTGAGTTCGACGCTCCTATAAACATCGTTGACACGATGACCGGCCGGAGCGAGCGATGATCGAATTAGCCCAGACCGCCCTTTCCCAGTAAGCCCTACCTAAATTAATTCATGCTTTAGCCGTTATATCGGCACTGCAGTAGCTACACACCTGGCCCTGCCTGGGCCCTCTAGCCACGACACTCCTCTCCCTCACATGAGTGCTGTTCCCCGACAGCATGGAGTGTCGTGCCTAGAGGGTTGATATACAGAACACCATGAATCGCCAATACCGTACGGGGCGCAACGGACGTACAGCAAGAGGACCGTAAAGCATTGCTAGGGCACACAAACGGCAACGTAAGCTCACATTACTTCGCCGCAGAGCTAGGCAAGCTTATTGAGTATGCAAATAGAGTGTCTCTCTTTGGTTCGCAAACGCCGACGTTAACCATTCTAAAAAGAAAGTCCGCATGACTTGTCACGCAAAAGTCACGCACAACAAAAAGGACTCACAGCGATTAACACTGTAAGTCCTTAATTTGCATACTAAATTCTGGTCGGAACGGAAGGATTTGAACCTTCGACCCCTTGCACCCCATGCAAGTGCGCTACCAGGCTGCGCTACGCCCCGAAAGAACAAAACTATACCACTATGTTTTGCTTCGTGTCAACTTTGTTAGGCCTGCGCACTTCAATAAACCTATCCCACCAGGCCTAGGCCATTTCGCTATTACAGCCTAGGCCTTGCGGCCCATCTCGCTGTCGACAAGCTAAGCCTAGGATTCAAGCATTCATCGTGACAGCCGGTGTCCAGACCATGACAAACCTTTCCCTAAGCCCCATCAAGGTAGTCATCATGCTTGCAAGGAGTCGACCATAATGCAGTTCACCATAGCCAAACAACATGTTCCCTTTAAAGAGGGACGATCATGACGTTTCGCTCCCGCGTAAGCCTGAGGGCAGCAGGTATGGCACTGGTTACGATTCAGGCTGGCGCATGGGCTCAGGCTCTGCCCGCCGAACGTACCTTCCTGTATCAGCAAGCTATTGAAAACGCACGTCAAGGCCGCTATGAACAAGCGCTGTCATATTTAAAAGGTGAAGCCGTGCGAGACCCTCGCAACGATCAGGTTCATCGTGACCTTATTGTCGTGCAACAGTGGGCAGGCCAATACCAGAAAGCCATTCAATCATACGAAAATCGCACGCTGACTGCGCTGGAAAATGACCCCTTGTACGTCAGGCTGGCCGCAGCAAACGCCTACCTGGCAAATCAGCAGGCCCCAAAGGCATTGGTACTCGCCACCAAGAAACAGCCTGCCCAAGAACCTTCGACGGAGTGGTTAGTAATTGAATTGCTGGCCCTGACGCAGATGAACCAGATGGACGCGTTAAGAAGGACCCGTAATCGAGCCATGGGCGCGGCCACCACGGCAAACGAATATGTGCAGCTAAGTCACCTTTTTATGCGGACTAATTTGCCTCACGATGCACTGAAGGCAGCCAGCCGGGCAGTGCAATTGGAACCTTCTGAACCCGCATGGAAAATAAACTATGCGGAAATCCTGCACCGTAGTGGCTCTCCTCGTCTCACGCTGGACTATGTTCAGCGGCATGGGGTGCATTTGTCAACAGAAGAGCAGCTGGGCCTGGAGATCGATGCTACTGCTGAACTGACCCGGCAGTCGGTCTTTAGGGCACGAAATGACACTGAGCGCCATCTGGCCGCATTGGAAGCGCTGCGTGAGTATGAGCAGCTTGACTCCAAGTGGAGTTCACAGCTATCAGCAGACCGTCCGGCCCGGCATCGGCTCGCCTTCGACCGCTTGCTCGCCTTGCACGCCGCGGGTGAATCCAGGCAGGTGGTGTCCGGCTATGAAACGCTGATCGCCGAGGGAGCAACCGCTCCGGATTATGTGCTGGATATAGTAGCGTCCTCGTATTTAAGCGAACGTAAGCCCGAACGTGCAGCGCAACTGTATGAAAGCAGCACTGCTGCGGCCAGATTGACGCCCGAAGCCAAGTGGCTACGTCAGCTTAACCAAAACTATATCTATCAGGAAAGCGACCAGTACAAGAAAGCCGATCAGGTGCTGGCGGAGGCCAGTAGCGAGACGCCCACATGGCTGCATATCAAGGGTAAAGTCGATGCCCAGCCTAATATGCGCTTTACGGATACCCAGGTGGCGATTGCCTTGCGTAATCTCTACAGCGGCAACGCCGAACTGGCCAGCCTGCAGCTTAAAGAAATGCTGGACCAGGCGCCTGCCAACTCTACCTTGCGCGTGAATTACGCCGATGCGCTGCGAGCACAAGGACTAAGCCGTGAGGCGGAAGGACAGTTAAAGATAATCGAGACCACAGAGCCTTTAGAGAAGTCGCTGCTGCTTACCCAAGGCCACACGGCGCTGGATCTGAGCGAGTGGCGACAGGCCCGCAGCCTCGTTACCTACCTGAATCAGGAACACCCTGAAGATATCTCCGTGCAGCAGTTGAACAGGCGTTGGGAAACTTACCAACTCAGAGAGCTTCAGGTCAGTGGCGGCCGTGGCTTTGGCCCTACGAGCACAGTGGGTGGTGACCATGGAACCTGGATCAACACCAAGCTGTATTCTCCGCCCATCGCCGATTCGTGGCGGCCATTTGTTGGCTACCAACTGAATAGCGGCAAGTTTGATGAGCAAAGCATCAACGTGAACACTGTGCTGGCCGGGGTGCAATGGCAAAGTCGCGATAACCTCGCTGAAGTTGAAGTGAATAACCAGCATTATCGGGGCAAAGACAAGATAGGCACTCGTTTCTGGTGGGAGCACAATATCGGAGACCATTGGCTGACGGGCGTACAACTAGCCACTCACAGCCTGCTTACCCCGCTTCGAGGACTTAATACCGGCGTGCATGGCAAACGCGCTGACCTCTATCTGCAGTGGCAATCCACCAATCAGAATCAATGGAGGGTCACTTTCTCTCCCTCCCGCTTCAGCGACGGGAATAACCGGCGAGAAGTGGTGCTGGGCGGGCAAACCCGCCTGATGACCAGGGATCACGTTCTGATAGACGGCATGCTCGAAGCTTCGTTCTCCAGTAATAGTCTGGGCAATACAAGCACCCAGGACCGCACCGCTTACTTCAATCCCAAGCGTGACTATTTACTGCTGCCCAAGGTCGGGGTCGAACAACTCTTGTACCAACGCTATGACCAACGCTGGTCTCATCGTCTGGAAGTCGGTGCAGGTACCTATTATCAAAAAAGCTACGGCTCTGATCTCGTTATTTCAGCACGGTATAGAAATGACATCTCTTTCTCTGACCGTCTCAGTGCAGGTCTGGGCGTAGAGGCCACTCGCCGCCCTTATGACGGCAAAAAAGAAAACAACCTGAACCTATTCCTCGAACTTAATTGGCGGTTTTAATGTTCACGTTCTTGCACTCTTTCTTTAAGCTGCTAGTGACCTCTTTCGTGTTGCTAATGCTAGCCTGCTCACATTACGCCGAGCCTTTTGTTGCCCCCGAAAACCGGGAACGGCATGCAAACCAGCGCCCTTGGGTACAGAACTCGTTTCTGGTTCTGGCTTGGCACGACGTAGAAGACAGCGATCCGAGCCAAAAGTACCTAAGCGTCAGTACGGCACACCTGCAACAGCAATTCAGCTGGCTCAAAACATCTGGCTATACGCCTGTATCGGTAGACCAGATCCTGGAGGCCAGAGCGGGTGGACCTCCATTGCCGGATCGCGCCGTGGTATTAACCTTTGACGACGGCTACTCCAGTTTTTACGACCGCGTCTACCCCTTGCTGATGGCTTATCAGTGGCCTGCCATATTGGCCCCGGTCGGCACCTGGGTTGATGCTCCTGATGGCGGCACCGTAGACTTTGGCGGCGAGCCGGTCGCTCGTGAACGCTTTCTTCACTGGGATCAAATTGAGGAAATGGCTGCGTCCGGTCTGGTGGAGATCGGCGCCCATACCTATAACCTGCACTATGGCCTACCGGCCAACCCCCAGGGAAATGTCCAGCCTGCGGCTGCCTCAAGGCGCTACGACCCCAAAACAAAACAGTACGAAAGTCAGGAATCCTTCACGGCGAGAGTGGCTGACGATGTGAAAAAATCACTCAAAAAATCACCCAGGTTACAGGCAAGTCACCACGGGTCTGGGTATGGCCATACGGCCGTGCCAATGGCCTGACCTTAAAGGAAATAGAAAAGGCAGGCTATCAAATAGCCATGACTCTTGAAGATGGTGTTGCCACCACCGACACCTTACTCAATACGCCACGGCTGCTCATTGATATGGATCCCTCTACCGACGAGTTCGCCAGCTACCTGATATCGATGGAGTCTACGCAAAGCCGGCATCTGGTCCACGTCGACCTCGACTATGTGTACGATCCTGACCCGGTGCAGACCGAGCTCAACCTGAACCGCCTGGTTCAGCGTATTGCGGACTTGAAGGTCAATACGGTCGCCCTACAAGCTTTTGCGGACCCGGCCGGTGACGGTTTGGTTAAATCGCTGTATTTCCCTAACCGGGTACTTCCCATGCGTGCCGATTTATTCAATCGTGCGGCATGGCAGTTAAGCAGTCGGGCAGGTGTGCGGGTTTATGCATGGATGCCGGTATTGGGATTTGATCTGGATGCCAATATCGCACGTGTCAAAGCGATGGATCCGCTCAGCGGCCAGATCGCACTAAGTGAGAGCCAGTACGTTCGTATCTCGCCCTTTGATCAGCAAGGCCGCGAGCGCATCAAAGAGATCTATGCTGATCTGGCCAGCTACACCCTGTTTGGCGGCTTGATTTTTCATGACGACGCCCTGCTCTCGGACTTCGAGGATTTCAGCCCCGATGCCATACGTCAATATGAGGCGCTGGGGCTTAAGACCGATGTACAGAGCCTTCATGATGACAAAGCCGCTCAGGAAGAATGGACGCGCTACAAAAGCAAAGTTCTCAATGACTTCACGCTTGAACTGGCGGATGTCGTTAAGGGCATCGCCGGCCCCCAGATCCACACTGCACGCAATATGTTCGCCCCTCTTATTACGAACCCGGAAAGTGAAGCCTGGTTCGCGCAAAACCTTGACGACTTTCTGGCAATTTACGACTACGCAGTTCCGATGGTCATGCCAAGGATGGAAGGCGTTTCAGCCAGGGATGAAGATCAGTGGATACGGGACATTGTCGCCGAGGTGGCCAAGCGCCCCGACGGTTTGAAGAAAACCCTGTTCGAGCTGCAATCACGTGACTGGAGTCTGGACTCCCCGGACAACCACATCGACGCTAAACAGATCGTTCATTGGATACAAGTCTTACAACGGGCTGGGGCAAGGCACTTCGGCTACTACCCCGACGACTTCTTGCAAGACAAACCGAATTTAGAGCAAATTCGCCCTGCAATCTCTAACGAATGGTTTCCTTTCAAAAAATGACTGAGCGCATCGTTGGCCTTCTCGCCTTAATCAGCGTCATCGCGCTGCCCCTTTACTTGTATACCAGCGGGCATCAGTTTGTATTGATGCTCTTTATCTTCTTCTATCCCTTGTTCATGGGTTGCATCTGGATAAGCGGCGGCTTGTACTTCTGGTTTCAGTGGGAGCGTCAATGGAGCTGGCGTCCGGCTAAGCCTCCGGCTCTGCCGGGCAATCCCCTGGTGAGCATTCTGATCCCCTGCTATAACGAAGCTGCACACTGTACTGAGACGATTGCAGCGGCGCTGGGACAGATACACAGCAACATCGAAGTTATTGCCATCAACGACGGCTCCAGCGACCTGACCCGTCTTATTCTCGACGATCTAAGCCAGGCCGACCCGCGTTTGCGCATTGTTCATCTTGCTGCCAATCAGGGCAAGGCCATGGCCCTGACCATGGGCGCCATGGCCGCCCGAAGTCCTTATCTAGTGTGCATAGACGGAGATGCCCTGTTGGATCCGGATGCGGTGAACTACCTTGTAGCGCCGATGATTCACCATCCTCAAGTGGGTGCGATTACCGGTAATCCACGTATTCGCACGCGTTCTACGCTAATTGGCCGAATTCAGGTAGGCGAGTTCTCATCCATTATCGGGCTGATTAAACGGACACAACGCGTATTTGGACGTCTTTTTACCGTATCAGGTGTTATTTGTGCTTTTCGACGTGAAGCCTTGGAAGAATGCGGCTACTGGAGCCTGAACATGGCCACCGAAGACATCGATATCACCTGGAAACTTCAGTTACGTGGCTGGAATATCTTTTATGAGCCACGAGCGCTTTGCTGGGTGTTAATGCCTGAAACGCTTAATGGCCTGTGGAAACAGCGCCAACGCTGGGCTCAAGGCGGAGCCGAAACTTTTCTTAAGTACCTGCCAAAGGTAGGAGCCCTTAAACATCATAAGCTATGGGGCTTATTGACTGATTATTACCTGTCGGTACTATGGAGTTTTTCACTGGCCATCACCAGCCTGTTCTGGCTGCTGGAATCTAGTTCGCGCCTGAGTTTTTCCGAGACGACGGCATCATTGCCTCCAGCGTTCACCGGCCTGCTTCTGGGCTGCGTTTGCCTATTTCAATTTTTAACCAGTCTGCTCATTGACAGACGCTATGAACCGTCGATAAGCCGCGCACTCTACTGGATCATCTGGTATCCGTTTGTGTTTTGGCTAATTAACTGCCTGACCTGCTTACGAAGCTTTCCCATCGCGATGCTCAGGAGCCGCGGCCGAGCACGTTGGGTTTCTCCTGACCGTGGCATAGAGGAAAAATCATGATCATCAGAACGCGCAGGCACCCTGTCTTTCATTCTATCGATCTCGTACTGACGAGCTTGGGCTGGATAGCCTTTGCCTGGCTGATCACCAACGGAATCGTCTCGCTGCTTATTGACTCACCCACCACTTCCTTCTTAAATATTAATCCCGTCTTGCCTGCTCTCAGCACACTGAGTGCTTACGCAATGGTCGCCGCTATCAATACCGGACTGCTCGCACTCTGGGCTCAAAGTCATCGCCGCTTCGGCAAACTTTTTAGCAGCCCTCAAAAATCAGCCTACCGACCTTCGCTTCCCAGTCCACACCCATGCGTGTCTCTCTACGGCATTGATCCTCTCCGGCAGAATGAACTACGTCAAAACCGCTATAGCGTGATTCATCATAATGCCACCGGCCAAATCACCCGTGTAGAAACAGCAAGCTAAGCTCAATCCAGTTTCATTGCAGAACCATCCTGAATGCTCCGGGTGGTTTTTTCGTCTCTTATGCGTCCGACAAGGCCTCGCCAGCATTCTGCAGAGCCCCTTTAGCACCCTCTTTCGGGCCGGTTAAACAGCCTAGGCCTTCGCGCCGGAAAGGCCTAGGCCAGCAAGCCCATATGTTTACTCCCTGCGACTCCTAAGATTCGTTATGTCAACGTTTGTATCCATAGGTGAATGTCTGACCCACCCCGACGACGCAAACGACTTAATCAAGGCCGATGACCGGAGCATGCAATGCGTTATTTGAGGAATCGTACACGTTATGTTTGCCTGATCGCCGCCTTGTATGCGTTACCAGGAGCCACGCAGCCTCAAAGCGAAGTGAAAGACCAGCCCAGTCTCCAAAACCAGATAGAAGGCACTCGGGCGGTTATTGAAACGCAGCAAAAGCAATTGTTCACTGATCCCTTGGCCGGCATTGTCATCAACAGGACTGTCACTGTTCAGGGAAATGACTTCTACCGCTTTTTGCCACTTCATGGCGGGCAAAGGGCCTGGATACCCATTACACCATTGCTATTTATGAACGCCCCTCTGCCCGGTGGGGAAGCGAGATCTGGGTGGAGTACCGCCGACAGGAAATGTTTCACACCTTCTTGCCGCCGGCCCGCTCGCAAACCCGGCCAATCAGTGAATACGCCGTCAACTTAGTGTTTGAAAATCTTATGGACAGTGAGCAAGAGCGATTACTTACCCATAACCCCGATTTAGCCCCCGAAGAATTCTAAGCCAGCAAGGAGAATAACTTGAACGTTCAGACCACCCGATGCGCCGTCACCGCACTTACGCTGAGCCTGGCATTAGCCTCGGCCACCGCCATGGCAAGTCCACTCGTCTACACCCCCGTTAACCCCTCCTTTGGTGGCGATCCACTCAATGGAAACTGGTTATTGAATTCAGCGCAGTTGACGAACAAACACAAAGATCCCGATCTGGATGACCGTTTCGGCTATCAGGAACGCTCCCCTTCGAGGATTTTAATGACCAGCTGGAGCGGGCCGTGCTTAGCCGACTGGCATCAGCAGCAAGCTCTCAATTCATTGATGCCAATGGCCGGTTTGTGCCCGGCTCGTTTGAAACCGGAAACTTTGTCGTGGATGTCCTGGATCTGGGGGCGGAATGCTATCCATCACCACACGCGACAAGGTCACCGGTGCAACAACTACTTTTAGAGTTAACCAGCCATGATCCTCAATCAAGCACCTGCAAGCACAGCAGCCAGCAGCGGTCGTGTTCGCCCTGTGAAATCGCTGATTTCCATCGCCATGATGCTGGGATTGACTGCCTGCGCCCAGATCCCTCACCCTCCTGCCAATGTGAATGCTGCGGCCGTGCTGACGCCGGCGACGCCTTCCACCCAGGACTTGATGCAACTGCCTTTGCCTAAAGCCCGGCTGGCGGTGGCGGTATACGGATTCAGGGATCAGACCGGCCAATACAAGCCCTACCCGGAGAGTTCATTCTCCACCTCTGTCACGCAGGGGGCCACTTCTATGCTGGTCAAGGCTCTGAAGGATTCGCGATGGTATACCCCTGTAGAACGTGAAAGCCTGCAAGAGCTGTTAACCGAACGACGCATCGTCAGGGCGCTGGACGGCTCTAGCGACAATCAGACTTCCAGCATTGAAATACCTGCGCTGGTACCCGCTGAAATCATGATGGATGGCGGCATTATCTCCTACGAAAGCAACGTACGTACAGGGGTGCCGCTGCCCGTTATCTGGGCATTGGTGCCTCGTCGCAATATCGGATGGATCAGGTGACGGTCAATCTGCGCAGTATTGATATACGTACCGGTCATATTCTGCAAAGTGTATCCACCACCAAGACCATTTATTCATACGAGGTGCACCCCAGCGTCTACAAATTCGTGAATTTCAAAGACTTGCTGGAAATTGAGGCGGGTGTCACCAGCAACGAACCGGCACAGATCAGTGTGAAGGAGGCCATTGAATCGGCCCTCGTTCACCTTATTGTGCAGGGGCTGGAAGACGGCAACTGGCAGCTACAGAATGCGGCAGATCTTAATAATCCCGTGCTGGAACGCTATAGAAACCTGGCCCGCAACCTGATGAGCTATGAAAGCTACGCCGCCACACAAAATGCATTGTTTGCAGAAGCCGGGTTTGTCAGCGACAGCGCAACAACCTCAGCTGTCGTGCAGTAACGCCTACGAATTGCCCGACGCTGGAGACCATCGGGCAACATTTAACAATGGTCTCTTCTTTGTACTAGGAACTGAATCATGAAACTTAAGCTATCTTTCGTTACCGCCGCCTTATCGGTCGCATTTGCTGCTGTTCCTGCCATTGCTTCGGCAGATACAGCGACAGTGGATCAGTCGGGCTCTTTCAATAAAGCCATGGTGGGCCAATATTACAATGGTAACGCCTCTGCCGAAATCATCCAGAGCGGTAAACACAACGACGGCTATATTTACCAGAGCCGGAACTCCTCGGGAACCCAAAGCTCAATCAATGCCAGCAACGCCAATAACGAAGCCGTTTCAGAGCAACTCAACAACCGCGGAGGATCGGTCGAAATACAGCAGCACGGACGTTCTGGCGATGCCTTTGCCCGTCAGTCAGGCAACTCGAACACCACAGCCGTGCTTCATGACTACGGCAATAATAATCAGTCTGTCATCACCCAAAGCAAGAATCAGAACTCACAGGCAACCATTCAGCAATGGGGTGACAGTGGCAAATCTGATGCGACTATCGAGCAAAGCAATTCCAAAAACGCTGTCGCCAGCATCACCGATGGCGGCTGGAAAAATGAATCGGTAGTCGAGCAAAATCGCGCTAACAATTCGAAAGCGAATATTGCCCTGTTTGGAGGCTCTTCACACGCTGACGCCAGCATTGCTCAAAACAATGTGTCAAACACCACCGCATCCATTCAAGTGGCCGGTTACCGACAAACCTCGGTCATCACTCAGGACAACACCGCAAACTCCAACGCACAAATCGAGCAGTTCGGCTCCTCCAATGACGCCACTATCGAGCAAACCGGTAGCAGCGGCAAACGTGGTGGCTCTGACTTGCTGGTAGCGGCTATCAAGCAACATAACTGGAACAATAAAGCCACCGCCACGCAAGAAGGCTCAAACGTGAATGCAGACATCACGCAATATGGTAATGAGCAACGTGGCCACACAACCCAAAAAGGTAAAAACCTGGACGCCACCATTTTGCAAGCTGGCAAAAACCACTATGCTTCTATCAACCAATTGGGTAACAATCAGCAAGCAAGCGTGACCCAATACGGCAATAAAAACGTCGCTACTGTTGTACAGCGAAACAATGGCCAATCAGCACAAGTCATGCAAAGTGGCGTGCGCAACGTGGCCTCAGTCACTCAGCACTAAGCTAAATCTCATGAATTACTCACTAACGTAATTCAATCGCCGTTGACAAAAGAGGGGAAATTCCCCTCCCTTCTGCCAAATGGAGCCGGATAACAATGAATACAGACGTAGATTTGCAGGTGTGGCTGGCCGCTGCAGGCACTCTAAAGCCCGGTATTGTCATCCCTTATGTTCAAAGTCCTACCAACACAAAGTTGCGATATGAATTGACCACGACACAATCGTCAGCAGCAGGAACTTCCACGATTAGACAAGGTGGCGATATACAGCTGCACGCTAACGAGCCGCGGGCCATTACAGAAATGACTATACATTCAACTGATGATGCATCTTGCAACATTCAGTTGGTTTTTGAAAATACCGAAGGCAAAGAAATGCTCTACACCTTTAGTTGCCCTAACTAGTAACATAATTAAACCAAGGGTAAAACAGAACGTTAGACAGGAAACTCTATGACGACCATTCTTGTCGTTGAACCCCATCCTTTGTTACGTCTAGGATTGCTACAAGTCCTTGCCGAAATCGGCCCGGGTATACGATTACGCAGTTCGGATTACAGTGATTTTCGGGGTACCGAAGCTCAATTGCAACAATGCGATCTATTATTGCTCGCCGTACCCGACTCGCCAGAAGCTTCCGCAGTCGTTGAAGCAGCAATAGCCCGCTACGCCCCAGCCGCGATATTGCTGCTGTCCGATCACCCTCCTATGAACCTGGGCTCTACGTCGTTACCGGGCAATGTAGTCGGGCATCTCAGTAAGGACGCTTCCCTGGATATTCTGCAAGCCTCATTTAGACTCGTGCTTGCAGGTGGCAGCTGTTTTCCTTTACGTTCGCCTACGCTGTCCCAACCACAACGCAGCTATGGCGTCTTCGATAGTGTCCCCGGCCGATCGGCAGCTAGTGTTGCTCGCGTCGCGACAACACTGACCCATCGATTAGCCAAAGAGGAGCCTCAAAACGAAGCCTTAATGCTGGGCCTGACTCCACGGCAGTATGAAGTCCTGGTTCTTTTGGCACGAGGCCTGCCCTTGAAGGCTATTGGTAAAGAATTAAAAATATCAGCGGCAACAGCCAAAGCTCATACCGAAACCCTTTACCAGCGTCTTGATGTGCACAATCGAAACGAGGCAGTATTTGCGGCCTTATCGCGTGGGGCCCAGCTAGGCATGGATCCGGGCCAGGAAGATGATTAAAACAAAAGGCCTGAGTCCGGTATTGCACCGCACTCAGGCCTGCAAGCTCGAACTGTTAACTGCTCAGTTTAGGGCTGGTTAACATCGCTGCTTTTTCGCGGTCAGTCTGCCTGGTATTAGAGCATGCCTAATTGCAGACGTGCCGACTCGCTCATCATTTCACGGCTCCAGGGTGGATCCCAGACCAGATCTACCTCGACCTCATCGACTCCCTGAATAGAAAGTAGCTTCAGTCTGGCTTCGTCGGCAATCATCGTGCCCATACCGCAGCCGGGCGCCGTCAGCGTCATGTCCATGCGGATATGATAGCTTTCCTTGTCTTTTTGGGACACGGCACATTTATAAACCAGCCCCAGATTAACAATATCAACCGGTATCTCAGGGTCGAAGACGTCAGCCAGAACCGTCCAGGCAGCCTCTTCTATGGTTTTCTCACTGAGCGGCAACTCGGGTACAAATATTTCTTCCTCGGCTGCTTCCTGGCCCAAGGCATCTGCATCAGTGCCTTCGATGCGATAAAGATTACCTTCGACCAACACAGTAAAACTGCCGCCCAGCCGCTGGGTGATAGTTGCCATGCAACCGGCTTCAATGGTTACGGGTGATCCGTAAGGGATTGTCACAGCTGGACAGTCTCGACTGACGACCACATCTTCACGATCGTGATAACTCACTTTAATGCCTCTATTCGGTTTTAGCCACTTCTTGAGCTTGGTTGATTGCATTGTGCAATGTGTGCCAAGCCAGTGATGCACATTTTACGCGCGCCGGGAATTCTCTTACCCCCGAAAGCACCTCGAGCTTGCCCAGATCACGATCCGGGTGCTTATCGGTCAGCATCGCGTGCACATCATTAAAAAGAAGCTCGACTTCGTCTTTGCTCTTGCCCTTGCAGATTTCGGTCATCAGGGAAGCAGACGCTTTAGAGATTGCACAGCCATGACCAATAAAACTGAGATCTTCGACGACCCCGCCGTCATTCAGACGTGCATATACAGTAAGCTGGTCACCGCATAGCGGGTTGTGCCCGTCAGCCGAGTGGGTGGCTTCGTCCAGGGCCCTGAAATTACGCGGATTTCGATTATGATCGAAAATAACTTCCTGGTAGAGCTCTCGCAGACCGTTAAAGGGGTCGCTCATCATCAAACTCCAAATAGCTTTTGTGCTTTTTTCAAACTGGAGGCCAGGGCGTCAACATCCTCAAATGAGTTATATAACGCAAACGACGCTCGTGCCGTGCCTGGAATCCCTAAATGTGTCATTAACGGCATGGCGCAATGATGACCTGCCCGAATGGCTACGCCGTCCATATCAAGAATCGTACCCAGATCGTGCGGATGAATATCCTTGACGAGGAATGACAATACGCCCGCTTTGTGTTCGGCGGTACCCACAATACTGATGCCCGGCATTTCAGCCAACAGTGCTGTCGCGTACTCGAGCAGTGCGTTTTCATGAGCAGCGATCGCCTCCAGCCCCACTTCCTGAACATACTGCAGGGCGCGCGCCAAAACGATTACACCCGCAATATTCGGTGTACCCGCCTCGAAACGCTGTGGCACAGGAGCGTAGGTGCTACCGGAAAAACTGACGGTGTGAATCATATCACCACCGCCTTTCCAGGGAGGCATCGCGTCAAGCAGCTTGTACTTGCCGTACAACACACCCGTACCGGTAGGACCGAAGATCTTATGTCCGGAAAAGACATAAAAATCGCAATCCAGGTCTTTGACGTCTACAACTTTGTGCGCCACAGCCTGAGCACCGTCGATCAGTACAACTGCACCGACCTCGTGGGCCATCGCCGTCATTTCTTTAACCGGATTAATCGTGCCCAGGGCATTGGACACATGCACCAGACCGACAAACTTAGTTCTATCGCTTAAAAGGCCGCGATAGGCTTCTATGTCGAGTTCACCATTTTCGAGTATAGGCACTACTTTGATAACAGCGCCCTTTTCTTCCGCCAGCAATTGCCAGGGGACGATGTTCGAATGATGCTCCAGCATTGTAAGGATGATCTCATCCCCGGCCTGTATATGCTTGCGCCCCCAAGTGGCTGCGACGAGGTTAATCCCCTCGGTGGTGCCGCTCGTGAACACGATTTCTTCAACCCGCTCTGCATGCAAGAAGGCCTGCGCGATTTCCCGGCTGTTATCGTACAAATCGGTAGAGTGCTGAGAAAGCCAATGCACGCCCCGATGGATATTGGCGTTGGACTTCTCGTAAAAATCGCGTTCAGCCTCAATGACCACACCCGGCTTCTGTGTGGTCGCGCCATTATCCAGATACACCAGCCGCTGACCTCGCACCTGCTGCTGAAGTATAGGAAAATCGGCGCGCCGATCTAATTGCATTGCAGGCGCTACGATCGGCGTTTCAAGTGTCATGCCTGCTCTCCAAGTGCCAGACCGCCCGGCAGCAATGCCGAAATACCCGCAGTGGCACGTGCGCGCAATACTTCTGACTCAATGCGCTCAAGCGTTGCAGCGGCAAAGGCGTAAATAAGTATATCGCGGGCATCAGCTTCGTTCAGGCCACGCGTACGCAGGTAAAACAGACTTTCTTCGTCTAGCTGGCCCACGGTGGCACCGTGAGCACACTTAACGTCATCAGCGTAGATTTCAAGCTCAGGACGAGCATCGGATCGGGCCAGCTTGGATAACAGCAGGCTATCAGAACGCTGAACCGCATCTGTGCCATCGGCGCCCTTGCCAACCTTGATGCGGCCACTGAATACACCTCGGGCCATGTCTGACAAAATACCACGGTAGTACTCGTGACTAACGCAGTTTGGCGACGCATGATTGATCACCGTGTTGTGATCGACATGGCGGCGTCCGTTGACATAGTACAAGCCGTTGAACAAGGTCTCGCAACGCTCACCATGGAAAATGGTGTTGATGTTGTTGCGCGCAAGCTTGGCGCCAAAAGACATTGAATGCGACTCGAAATTAGACGCCTTCTGCTGCTCTACCGTGATGTCTGCGATGTGCGTTGACAGCGCGTTCTCTTGCTGCAGCTTCAAATGCACCAGCTTGGCATCTTGCGCCACGTTGGCTCGCGTCACTGCATTCGTCAGCGTGGGCACATCACCGTGGCTCAGGTAGTGTTCGACCACAGTTGCCGATGCACCTGCCTCAAGAGCGATCAGGTTACGCGGAAAACTGGCGCCTTCAGCTTCAGTGCTGATGAATACCAGGTGTACCGGGAGCTCAAGCGTGTGCCCGGAGGCCACCTGCACCACCGCACCATCTGTCGCCAAGGCTAGATTCAGTGCTGCCGGACTGGCTCCGTCCTGGGCTTCACCAAACAGCGCCTGAACCGAATCAGCATCGCTATTCAAACGTTCGGCCAGTGAGCCCAGCTGAACACCTTTGGGCAGCTCGCCAATATCGGAGCTGCCTGCATCGAATACGCCATTAACAAAAACCAGCCAATGGCCCGCTTCGTTGTTACGCACTGCTTTGACTTGCTCTGCAACTTCTACCGGGGCCACGTAGCGATACGATTGCTGCTCCATTGCCGCCAGAGACGTATGGTGCCAGGCCTCCAGCTTGTTAGTGGGCCACCCTTCAGTTGCGAAACGCTCCAGCGCCAGCTGCCGGCGTGTTTTTAACCACGACGCCTCGGCACTGGACTGCTTCGGAGCCTGAGCTGCGAATTCAGAAATCCATGTGGGAAGCGTAGTCATACGGCGGCTCCTTTGGTGGCAGCTTCGGCCGCCAGCTCTTTGACCCAACCGTATCCTCGTTCTTCCAGCTCAAGCGCAAGACTGGCGTCGCCTGAACGAATAATCTGACCGTTTGACAGCACGTGCACAAAATCAGGCACGATGTAGTCAAGCAAACGCTGGTAGTGAGTGATGACGACCAGCGCGTGATCAGGTGAACGCAAACGGTTTACCCCATCGGCCACTACGCGCAATGCGTCAATATCAAGCCCCGAGTCGGTTTCGTCCAGAATGGCCAGCTTGGGTTCAAGCAAACTCATTTGCAGCACTTCATTGCGCTTTTTCTCGCCGCCAGAAAAACCTTCGTTGACAGAGCGGTAGAGAAACTCTTCGCGCATGCCCACGGTTTTCATCTCTGCCTTGACCAGTTTCAGAAAATCGATTGCATCAAGCTCGGACTCGCCGCGCTGGCGACGAATAGCGTTTAACGAAGCACGCAAGAAGTAGGCATTTGATACGCCCGGGATTTCAATAGGATATTGAAAAGCCATAAACAGGCCTTCACGGGCACGCTCTTCGACGGCCATATCAAGCAGATCGTGGCCGTTATAGCTAACCGAACCGCTGTCTATCTGGTAGCTTTCGCGTCCGGCAAGCACCTGGGATAGCGTACTTTTACCCGAGCCATTCGGGCCCATGATGGCATGTACTTCACCAGCGTTGACTTGCAAATTCAAGCCGCGCAAAATCTGTTTGCCTTCGATAGAGGCGTGTAAATCTTTAATATTCAACATGGTAGAGATCTCCTTAACCTACACTGCCTTCCAAACTTACGCCGAGCAGGTTTTGAGCCTCGACTGCAAATTCCATGGGCAACTCTTTAATAACGTCTTTACAGAAACCGTTAACGATCATTGACACCGCATCTTCGGCTGTTAGGCCGCGCTGCATGGCATAGAACAACTGGTCTTCACCAATACGTGAGGCAGTAGCCTCGTGTTCTACGTTTGCGGTGGGGTTTTGTACTTCCATCGTTGGAAACGTGTGCGCTGCGCACCGTTTACCAATGAGCAGGGAATCACACTGCGTGAAGTTACGTGCATTTTCAGCTTTAGGGGTGATACGCACCAGACCACGGTAAGTGTTCATGCCCTCACCGGCTGAAATCCCCTTGGAAATGATCGTACTGCGGGTGTTTTTACCCATATGAATCATTTTGCTGCCCGTATCGGCCTGCTGGCGATGATTACTCAAGGCCACCGAGTAAAACTCGCCCACAGAGTCATCACCGCGCAAGACCACGCTGGGGTATTTCCAGGTAATGGCTGACCCAGTTTCGACCTGTGTCCAGGAGATGTGCGAACGTTTGCCACGACACTCACCACGCTTGGTCACGAAGTTATAAATACCACCTACACCGTCTTTGTCACCGGGATACCAGTTTTGAACGGTTGAGTATTTAATTTTCGCATCGTCTAACGCTACCAGTTCGACCACCGCCGCATGCAACTGGTTTTCATCTCGCATGGGCGCGGTACAGCCTTCGAGGTAGCTGACTGAAGCACCTTCTTCAGCAATGATCAGCGTGCGTTCGAACTGCCCGGTATCGGGTGAGTTAATACGGAAATACGTGGACAGTTCCATAGGGCATTTAACGCCCTTGGGGATATATACGAAAGAACCGTCGGAAAACACAGCCGAGTTCAAAGCCGCGTAAAAGTTATCGCCGGGAGGCACTACGGTACCGAGGTACTGGCGGATAAGATCCGGGTACTCGTGCACAGCCTCGGAGAAGGAACAGAAAATAACACCAACCTCTTCAAGCTGCTTACGAAAGGTAGTGGCCACAGAAACCGAGTCAAACACAGCATCGACAGCAACCCCTGCCAATCGGGCTCGTTCGTGCAAGGGAACGCCCAGCTTTTCGTAGGTGCGCAATAGCTCAGGATCGACTTCGTCCAGGCTTTTGGGACCGTCAGCCTTGTTTTTGGGCGCCGAAAAATAGCTGATGTCCTGAAAATCGATAGCCGGGTAATTAACGACCGACCATTCAGGGGAGGTCATGGTTAACCAATGACGGTATGCGGCCAGACGCCACTCGAGCATGAACTCGGGTTCTTTCTTTTTGGCAGAAATCAAGCGAATGGTATCCTCGCTTAAGCCCTTGGGAATCGTGAACGATTCAATATCGGTAACAAAACCTGCTTCGTACTCGCGATCGAGGAACGTATCTAGGTGTTCGTTGACAGTACTCATTTAGGAAAGCTCCACTTTGGAAATGTGTGCCGTAACTTGGGATTTATCTAGGGTAGAAGGCTTGCGTGTTAGCGGGAATTCTGTCTGCGATGGACGGATCATGTCGGCGACACTGACATCTTCGAGAGTTCGCCGTACAATGTCGTTTATTCGCTGCCAGTTACTGCGTATATGGCAGTCGGGCTCGACCGAGCAGGCCCCTGGGGTGGCAACACATTCCGTAAGCCCAAAAGGTTGATCGTCTAAAGCATCTATTATTTGCGCTACGCTTATTTGATCAGCAGGCCGGGCCAGAGCATAGCCGCCCCGCGCACCCCTCGTACTGGTTACAAGGTTGTCCTGGCTCAAAAGCTTCAGCACTTTGCTTACCGTGGGCTGCCCTAAACCCAGCGTCGTCGCCAATTCAGACGCGCTGTATACGCGCTCGGGGTCGACCCCCATGTGCGTCAGCACTAGGGTGCCGTAATCGATAATCTTGCTGATCCGCAGCATTTAACAATCTCTTTTAAGTCGCAATACCCATATAGTACCGCTTTGGTACTATATGCGTCAAACACTGCCTTCAGCTTTGTTGCTGCAGAGCCCACATTGCAGCGTATTTACCTTGCTTCAACAGCAACGAGCGGTGATTTCCACGCTCAATGATTTCACCCCGGTCCATCACCACAATTTCGTCTGCATCAATGACCGTCGAGAGGCGATGGGCAATAATCAGAGTGGTCCGGTCTTTGGCGATCACTTTTAGCTGATCCTGAATGGCACGCTCGGTATGGGTATCCAGGGCACTGGTTGCTTCATCGAGAATCAGGATTGGCGGATTCTTCAATAAGGTGCGGGCAATGGCCACCCGCTGCTTCTCACCGCCAGAGAGCTTCAAGCCGCGCTCCCCTACCCTGGTGTCATAACCATCGGGCAATTGCTCGACAAAAAGGTGAATACGGGCAGCTCGCGCAGCGCTTAACACTTCGTCGCGCGTAGCGTCAGGCTTGCCGTAGGCGATATTGTGGTAGATCGTGTCGTTAAACAGCACGGTATCCTGAGGCACGATGCCGATGTGCTGACGAAGACTGGCCTGGGTAAAATGGCGCACATCAACATTATTGACACATACCTGTCCGTGACTCACGTCATAGAACCTGAACAGCAGTCTTGCCAGGGTTGATTTACCCGCCCCTGAAGCCCCCACTACCGCGAGCGTCTTGCCTGCGGGAATTTCAAAGTTCAAATTACGTATCACCTGCCGGCGCTCATCATAGGCAAAGCTCACGTCTTTGAATTGCACACTTGCAGAAGGACTGTGTAATTCGGTAGCAGTAGGCAAGTCGGCGACTTCCTGCCCTTGCTCAAGCAGCCTGAACATGCGCTCCATATCCGTCAGGGCGTGCCGAATTTCCCGGTACACAAAGCCCAGGAAATTCAAAGGTGCATACAACTGGGTCAGATAGGCAGACACCAGCACCACGTCCCCAACGCTCAGCTCTTCATTCACTACGCCTGTGGCCGACATCCAGAGCAGTGCCGTGACGCCAGCCGTGATAATGACGGCTTGCCCCATATTCAAGAGGTTTAGCGACACCTGATTACGTATGGCCGCATGAACCCACTGTGCCAGATTTTCGTCATAGCGACGATGCTCATAATCTTCACAGCCAAAATACTTAACCGTTTCATAGTTAAGCAAGGCATCTACCGCACGCGTATTGGCCCAGCTATCAAGCTCGTTCATCTCGCGCCTGAAGCGCATACGTCTTTCAGTCACAACCAAAGTGAACACAATATACGTAATGATGGAAGCCAGCGTTACCAGGGCAAACTGAATTTCAAAGCGCCACAGCAGCACGGCTGCCACCATGACAATTTCCAATAGCGTAGGAAAAATATTGAATAAGGTGAAATTCAGAAGAAAGCTAACACCTTTGGTTCCGCGCTCAATGTCACGGCTTAAGCCACCCGTCTGGCGATTCATGTGAAAACGCAAGGATAGGGCAAACAAATGCTGAAACACCTGAGTTGAAATACGTCGTATCGAACCTTGCGTTACCGGTGCAAAAAAAGCATCTCGAAGCTCACCCAGCACACTTGATAACAGCCGCGAAAAGCCATAGCCGATCAGGGCAGCCACAGGGAGCACCAGTGCAGTCCCGGGCAGACTTAGTCCGTCAACAATGTCTTTCAGATATAAAGGCATCACCACACTGGCCAGCTTGGCGCCAATCAGGCACGCCATGGCAACAGCCACACGCCATTTGTACTGCCAGATATACGGAAGAACAGAGCGTATTGCCTTCAACGCATCATTGCTTTTGGGCGCACTCGCCTCTTTTCCTGAATTCATATTTCTCTTTTTTAAGGCCAATTTCGCTAAAGCGCGATAGGCTGCACTCTGTTACTACAACATTGTAAGCGTAGCCTCTACAATAGAGACCTTTGACTTTATTTAATCTGGACGCAGGGCTCATGGCATCCACTCGCTTCGACTTCAATACCGCACTACATCAGTGCGCGCAGGGCAAAAACGCAGCACTTAAACGTATTTATGAACATGAAGCCTCACAGATGCTCGCCTACGGGCTATCGTTGCTGGAAAGCCCAAGTGAAGCCGAAGAGCTGGTACGCGAAACCTTCATTTTAAGCTGGAAAAACTCTCTGGGCTTTGATGCGTCGCTTGGCGATGGCCGTGCCTGGATCTACAGCATTTTCCGCTATAGGGCGCAGGCACGTTTGCGCCAGCGAGGCTCTGGCGGCAATACCCGGCACGCGCCCTCGCTGCCATCGCCCAACTCGGGGGCTACAGCATTCCTGCGCAGCGTCATTCGTCTCGACTCTGTCTCCCGTCAAATACTGCTCATAGCCTACCTGCAAGGCAGCGGGTACCACGATATCGGGCAGCGGCTATCTTTGCCGGCCAATCAGGCCCGCTCCCGTCTGCGCGCCGCAGTAGGGCAACTGCGCGACTCAATCAGCACCTTGCGCGGCCGCAGCTTAAGCGAGCAGCAATTGCTTATTGCCGAGTACACCCTCGGCCTTTTACCCTCTGCTGAGCACCAGCAAATTCAAAGCTTGCTGCAACATGATGACCAGGCGGCCCAAGACGCTCTGGCGTGGGAATACGAGCTGCTGGCTTTCTGCGATGGCCTGCACCCTGTCAGGCCGTCTGACCAACTGCTATGGCGCATACAGACAGCGCTCGGACACGAAACCACGGAAAGCTCCCCGTCAACACTGCAGCGCTCAGCGGATTACCTTAAAAAGAACAGCTGGAACCGCCCAACAACACCACCTTCATTCCTCAATTGCTGCGTGCGGATTCTGCATCAAGCCTCTCGATTCCTGACCGCATAGAGGCTGCTCACAAGGAACCCTCAGTAACGCCATCTCCCTCGGCAGAGCTTTTGGCCTCGACACAATCAACCGAGGAAGCCGTCGATCTGTCAAGCGAGACTCCAGAAAAAGCCCCTCCTCGATAGCCATGGCCTTCGGCGCAGGTTTAGCCCGCCTTTTTCCAAAAAGGTGCCTGTTGCCCAAAGCTCCAGCACTAAAACAGAGCCCTCTTTGCACGGCAACGGCAACGCCACAAGTACAGATCCCGACGAGACCCCACCGCCCAGCGACATCATCGTTGAGCCAATTGCCACACCACCCGCTAAACCGCAGAGTCCGCCTCCGACTCCGCCAGTCCGACGAACTCCAATTGAGCCTGACTCAAACGACGAACCAGGCAAGCGGCAGAAAGCTGGGCCTGCCTTGTGGCGTAGCGTCGCTTTTATTTTCGCTGTCACTGCTCTAGGCTTAGGCGCAAAAATAGCTTTGACGCCTGCTGAACCACCCATTAATGTCATTGAGATGGCCCCCACCCAAGCGGCGGTCCTTCAGGCACCTGGTCAGTCGTCAACCCCTGGATGGGTCCTCACGGTAGACCCGGAGGGCAACGTGCTACTGAGCCCCCAAGTGGAAACGGAAGTGCTGGAGACCCAAAGCGTGCAACTCTGGACGCAAACAGCGGCCTCTGCTACGCCTCGCTCACTGGGATTAATTGATCCCAATCGCCCCGTTGCTATCCCGGCCCCTTTAATTGGAGAGCTTGAAACCGGTCAGATTTTTGAGATCACCCTTGAAAGCAAAGGGGGCGCCGTCTCAGAGATGCCGAGCGGGCCTGTGCTATTCATAGGACGCCTGGTTCGCTTTGGCGATGCCCCGGTGCCGGTGCAACCGGCAGTTACTGAAACATCCTGAAAGCAGGTCCGCCAGAGGCACCACAGCCCGTTGCGCAATGCTCTTCACCCTGCGGCGTAGCCCTTAAGCTAGCCGTTGCTTTAGGCTTGCTCTTCTAACCACACAAGCTCTTCGGGCATAAAGCCAGCTCGTAATCGAGCTGGCTTGTTGAACGGCCCGCGCAGGCGCGGTGCACGATACTGCAACGCCATTTCCGGATAAATCGCCACAGGGTCTAAATGCTGCTGGCGGCACAGCCACCGATACCAGTAGTTTCCTAACGCCACATGGCCCACCTCATCTCGCAAGATGATGTCCAGTATGGCTGCAGCGGCATGATCACCCGCATTGGCCAGTTTAGCCCTGACGATAGGGCATGCATCCAGCCCCCTGGCCTCAAGGGTGCGCGGTACCAGTGCCAGACGCGCCATGACATCGTCTTTAGTACGCTCTGCCATGTCCCACAACCCATCATGAGCTGCGAAACTGCCATAGCTGAACCCCAACACCTGTAAATGATCCGCCAGCAAGTTGAAGTGCACGACTTCCTCGTAGGCAACGCTTAACCATCCACCATAAAAAACACTGGGCATGTTCGGAAAACGCCACATGATGTCCAGAGCCAAGTTGACTGCATTAAACTCAATATGCGCCAGCGCATGAATTAACGCTGCCCTCCCCTCTACTGTACCCAGCCCACGGTGCTTCACTTGCTGCGGCGGAACGATAAGTGGCAAGTCCGGTCGCCCGGGAACAGCCGCTGAGTCCGGGTAGCAGGTCTTGACCTCAACATAGGGATGGCGACGATGGTGCAGTTGTCGCACAAGCTCAGACTTGCGTACAGGGCAAGGCTGCACCAACGCATGGAACGCTTGTTCTCGAATGCAAACTAAGGTCATAAAATGAAGCCTCCACACCACGCCTTCGGCTTGCTGCCCTCAAGTGGCGTTTTTCATCTTGGGGTGGCCCGGCGGTAAAAAGTCCGGCATCAGCCGGACCTCATGGAACATGTAAGTAGACGCTTAGGTTCGTACTTCGGTTTCTTGCAGAACCTGAGTCAGCGCAGCCTGAATGCCTTCAAGGTCAGAGCGTAAACTTTGCAGCTCGTTACCCGATAGACGCACAGCGGCTTCAGCATCAAAGGGTACATCCACCCCGTCACCCAGGCGATTACGGGCACCACTAATTGTGAAGCCTTCGTCATACAGCAAATTGCGTATGCGACGAATCAGCAATACCTCGTGGTGCTGGTAATAGCGCCGATTGCCACGACGCTTTACGGGCTTAAGCTGCGTAAATTCTTGCTCCCAATAGCGCAGCACATGTGGTTTAACACAACATAGCTCGCTAACCTCACCAATAGTGAAATAACGCTTTGCAGGAATGGGAGGCAACGTAACCGCTTTTTCTGTATTCGTCATGATGGATAGATAAAGTGTTCGAACCTAGGGTAATACTAAATCAAAGTCAGGGCTTCGTTTCAGGCACAATTTCAGTGTTCTCAACGGCAGCTTTTAATTTTTGACTAGCATGAAAAGTAACAACACGGCGTGCCGAGATAGGAATGACCTCACCTGTTTTCGGGTTGCGCCCTGGACGAGGGGGCTTATCGCGAACCTGGAAATTACCAAACCCTGATAGCTTAACCTCAGAACCCTCTTCGAGGGTGTTACGAATTTCAGCAAAAAATGTGTCGACGATATCTTTTGCTTCGCGCTTATTCAACCCTACATGATCAAACAGCATTTCAGTAAGATCTGCTTTGGTAAGCGTACGACTTGGATTCATGAAAACTCCTTATGCGCGTTGACGCACGTTATGGGCGTCGACAAGCGCTTGCAACAGCTGCTGCATACTTTTTTCTACAGTGGCTTCGTCTAGCGTCGCCTTTGGATCTTGCAACCAGAATCGCAATGCCATGCTTTGTTCTTTTGCATCAGGATGTTCGCGCCAAATGTCGAACAAACGAATTTCTTTAACAATACCAAGATTTTCATGGTTACGCACGGTGCTGTTCAAGGTATCTACTAACTGCTGATAATTCGTTGAGGAATCGACCCAGAAAGCAAGGTCACGCTGCACAATAGGCTGCCTGGATTGAGGCAATACTTCGGGAAGGCCAACGTGCGACAGAAACTGGGTATTGAGCTCAAACACCACCGGGGCGCCGTGCAGATCAAAGTCTTGCAGCCATTTGGGATGCACTTCGCCTATATAGCCCGCTACGGAACCTTGAATCTCAATTCTGGCGCTACGGCCCGGATGCAAGGCAGGATGCTCCACCGCCACGAAACGCAATGCCTGAGCCTGGACACCAAACAGGGTTTCAACGTCGCGCTTCACGTCAAAAAAATCGACGGCGCGATTGGGCACTCCCCATTGCTCCGGATTTGCGGGCCCCCATGCTGCGCCCGACAGGAACGTGGGCTGTGCCACTCCGGCAACGCTTAGATCGGCGTCAGGAACGCTTGTGTCGCGTTTGAATACCCGTCCGAGTTCGAAGACCCGCACTCGCGACTGCCGATGCTTGGCATTATGTTCGATGTTGGCCAGCAAACCACCAATCAATGATGAACGCATGACGGACAACTGACTGGCAATGGGATTAAGCAGACGGATGGGGTCGGCATTACCGTGGTAATCATGCTCCCAGCGCTCTTCCACGAAACTAAAATTAATCACCTCTTGGTAATCAAGGGCGGCTACCGCTGCGCGCAAGGCGTGAGGGCCGCGCAGGCTTTCAGCCTCAATGCGCATTGAGGCCCGGGCCCGAGGCGGTACATCAGGTATACGCTCAAAACCGTAAATCCTTGCCACTTCTTCAATGAGGTCTTCTTCAATGCGAATATCAAAACGGAAGCTGGGCGGAACAACCGTAAACACCCCGTCGCTATATTCGAAACTGAAGCCTAAACGCTCGAAAATCTGCGTAACCTCATCAGCTGATACCCCGACCCCTAAAATACGATGGCATCTTGCCAGGCGCATTTTTACCGGCTCACGCGCAGGAACCTTGATTTTCTGATCGTCTACGGGGCCGGCGTCTCCACCGCAGATCTCCAGAATGAGGGCTGAAATGCGCTCGACATGCTCGACTATGTGCTCAAAGTCTACACCTCGCTCGTAGCGATGGCTGGCATCCGAGTTGAATTTATAGTGACGGGCGCGGCCCATGATGGCCTCTGGCCACCAGAAGGCCGACTCAAGATAAATATTGCTGGTTTCCAGTGTGACCGCCGTATCTTCGCCACCCATTATACCGGCAAGGCTTTCAGCCTTGCCCGCCGAGGCAATGACACCCACACTGGCATCTACCTTGACTACTTTTCCGCTTAACAGCTCAAGCTCTTCACCATCACGGCCCCAGCGAATCTCAAGTTCGCCAGTAACCTTATCAAGGTCGAAAATATGAGAGGGGCGTCCCAGCTCGAGCATCACGTAATTCGAAATATCAACCAGTGCCGACAACGACCGCTGCCCCGAGCGCTCTAGTCTTCTTTTCATCCACTCAGGAGTCGCCGCCCGTGCATTGACACCACGGATGACACGCCCGACAAAGCGACCACATAAATCAGGAGCCTCTACCTTTACCTTAAGCGTGTCATCAATACTGACCGGAACCGGACTAAAGTCAGGCTGCTGCAAAGGCGCGCCGGTCAGAGCAGAGACCTCGCGCGCGACGCCCAGCACCGATAGGCAGTCGGCGCGATTGGGTGTCATTTTGAGCTCAAACACCACATCATCTAGATCTAACAATGTGCGTATATCTGCGCCAGGCTCGCTATCAGGTGCGAGTTCAAGCAAGCCTGCATTTTCGTCTGACAAGCCCAGCTCTTTGGCTGAGCACAGCATGCCCGCAGAGGCAACGCCGCGCATTTTAACCGGACCAATTGCAAGCCCACCGGGCAGCTCGGCGCCGACTTGCGCGACAGGTACCTTTAGCCCGACGGCTGCATTGGGTGCGCCACAAACAATTTGCAGCAGCTCACCCGAGCCATCATCGACTTTGCATACACGCAAACGATCGGCGTCCGGATGAGGACTGACATCAACTATGTGACCCACCACCACCTGAGTAAAAGCGGGGGCGGCGGTGCATACATCTTCGACCTCCAGACCTGCCATCGTCAAACGATGCGAAAGCGTGTCGGCATCGAGTGATGCGTCAACAAAGGAGCGTAGCCAAGATTCAGAAAGTAGCATGATGAAAGCGTAGAATTTTATTAAGTGCTGTAATCCTGCACGTACCAGCGGTGTCGTACAAGACCCTGACCATCGTAGCGAAGATTAACGGGCAAACTGACGCAAAAAGCGCAAATCGCCCTCGAAGAATTGCCGCAGATCATTGACACCATAACGCAGCATGGTGAGCCGTTCTAGCCCGGAGCCAAAGGCGAAGCCCACATACTGCTCAGGATCCAGGCCGAAATTACGCACCACGTCCGGATGCACCTGCCCCGAACCGGAGATTTCCAGCCAGCGCCCCTGATTTGGTCCCGAACTGAACATCATATCGATTTCTGCAGACGGCTCGGTAAATGGAAAAAACGACGGTCTGAATCGCACTACCAGGTCGTCGGTTTCAAAAAAGGCCCGCAGAAAATCGGTATATACGCCTTTTAAGTCAGCAAAGGAGATATCTTCTGCAATCCACAAGCCCTCGACCTGATGGAACATGGGTGAATGCGTGGCGTCGCTATCAACGCGGTAGGTACGTCCGGGAGCGATCACCTTGATGGGAGGCTTGTGCATGCGCGCATAGCGTACCTGCATGGGGCTGGTATGGGTGCGCAACAGCAAAGGCAAGCCTTTTTCGTCATTCATGTCGACGTAAAAAGTATCTTGCATGGACCGGGCCGGGTGATTCTCGGGGTTGTTAAGCGCCGTGAAATTGGTCCAGTCGTTTTCGATTTCGGGGCCATCGGCCACATCAAAACCAATAGAGCGGAATATCGCTTCAACGCGTTGCCATGTCTGGATAACGGGGTGTATGCCCCCTACCCCGTGACCACGCCCCGGAAGCGTGACGTCAATACTTTCAGAGGCCAGCCGCTGCTGCAACTCAGTTTCGGCCATTTCAGCCCGACGCTCGTTGAGCATTTCTTCTATCTGGCGCTTTAACTGGTTTATGCGAGCGCCCTCGGCTTTTTTCTGTTCTGGAGCAAGCTGAGCCAGCCCTTTTAACAACGCGGTAATTTCGCCTTGCTTACCTAAAAACGAGCTTTCGCGTTTTCTAATGAGGCAGCATCTTTGGCATCGTTGAATTGCGCCTGGGCACGAGAAATTAAATCGTCTACCGATAAGGTCATGGTTTTGCTTGTCCCAAAAACAAACGGAGCCCATGCGGAGCCCCGTTTGTAATCATACAGAATCGAATAAAACTGATTAAGCAGCTAAGGCAGTTTTAGCTTGTGCTACGACTGCTGCAAAACCGGCTTTATCATTTACTGCCATATCGGCCAATACTTTACGGTCGAGTTCGATATTAGCTTTGTTCATACCAGCGATAAACTGGCTGTATGTAAGATCGAGTTCGCGGCAAGCGGCGTTGATACGTGTGATCCACAGTGCGCGGAATACACGTTTGCGATTACGGCGGTCACGGTATGCATACTGACCGGCCTTCATCACTGCTTGCTTAGCTACACGATAGACCGTACTGCGACGGCCGCGAAAGCCTTTAGCTTCAGCTAAGACTTTTTATGACGAGCGCGGGCATTAACCCCACGTTTTACGCGTGACATAGTAGATCTCCGTTATCAGGCAAAAGGCATCATAGCTTTCACAGAAGCCACATCGGCTTTGTGAACTTCAACTGTTCCACGCAGTTGACGCTTGTTTTTAGTGGTTTTTTTAGTAAGTATATGACGCTTGAACGCCTGACCCCTTTTGATGGAGCCACTACCGCGAACCTTAAAGCGCTTGGAAGCACTTTTTTTGGTTTTCATCTTAGGCATGATGACACTCTATAAAGTTGTGACTGACGGTGGTAGCCAAGAACACTGACATACACTTGATAACCGGCAAGACACTTGTTGTTGATTTCCTTAATTACATAAACCAATACCGTGCCAAACACGCACTAAAAAAGCTGCTGCAATGTATTGCATGTAGTTTGTACTGCACGTGCCAGATGCTCCCTTACAGGAACAAACACAATATAAGCCATGAAAAGCAGACCAGTATATCGAATTCAGCTGCTGTTGTCTAATAATTGCCACCGAAATATACGGATTAACCCCGGTACTGTATAGCCTGAGCCACATGCTCAGCGTGAAGCTTGCTGCTGCCCCCTGCATCAGCAATGGTGCGGGCCACACGCCATAACCGATGAACAGTGCGATTTGACCAGCTCCACTTGCGTGCGCTTGCCTGCAAAAGCTCTGAAGCCGCACCCTGCATCTCGGCGTAGCGCTTTAATTGTGCGACTCCTAAGTGGGCATTCAGGCAAGCCTGCCGCTGCAGCTGTATGGCCTGAGCCTGGATCACGCGCTCTTGTACCGCCACGGATGTCTCGCCCCTAGCGTCATCGAACATCGAGCTTCCGTCGCTAGCCAAGGTCAAACGTATATCTAGCCTATCAAGAAAAGGTCCTGACAACTTTGCCGTATAACGCTCTATGCGTTCAGTCGTACAACGGCATAGCTGAGTCTTATGGCCGTGCCACCCGCAAGGACAGGGATTCATGGCCGCCACTAACTGAAAGCGGGCCGGAAACGTCACGCTGCGGCCCGCCCTCGCTATACGCACCTCGCCAGATTCCAGCGGCTCGCGCAATGCCTCAAGCGTACTCCGACTGAACTCAGCAATTTCATCAAGAAACAATACTCCATGATGAGCCAGGCTGATCTCGCCTGGCTTGGGCCGCAAGCCGCCGCCCACCAGCGCCGCAACAGTGCAAGAATGATGCGGGGATCGAAGTGGCGGTTGCCATGAAAGCCGCTCGGTCTCACCCGCCACCGTGGATAGAGCCGCCACCTCAAGAAACTGCTGGGCGCTAAGCGGTGGCATCAACGAAGAAAAACGTTGGGCAAGCATGCTTTTACCTACACCGGGGCTGCCTACCAGCAATACATTATGTCCGCCCATTACAGCGACCTCAAGGGCGTGCTTGGCGCGTAGCTGCCCCTTGACCTCTGACCAGCACAGCCCTGCCTCCGGCATGGTTGCTGAAAGCAGCGCAGCGCCTGCTGGTTCGGGAAGCGCCGGACAGCAAAGGGTTTGAACCAGTTCGCTAAGTGAACTAACCCCATATACGGATAAGCCCTCTACCAGAGCCGCTTTCTTGGCAACGCAGGAAGGCATAAACAAGGTATTGGCCCCTAACGCCTTGACGCCGAGCGCCAGGGCCAATGGCGAAGGAAGGTCGACCACAGCACCCGTCAGGGAAAGCTCTCCGGCAAAGACATACGCTTCAAGGGCTGGTGGTAAAGCACGTTTAACATTTTTTTCATCCACCGCCATTTGCCCAGAAGCCAGCAGAACACCCAAGGCAATCGGCAAATCGAAATGGGCGGCGTCCTTGGGTAAATCGGCCGGCGCCAGATTTACCGTGATTCGAGATGAAGGGAATTCGAACCCGCTACTTAAAATGGCAGAACGGACCCTCTCGCGGCTTTCACGTACACCCGTATCAGGAAGCCCCACTACTGTAAAAGCCGGCAAGCCAACGCCCACGTGAACTTCGACACGAATAGCATGTGGCGCCATACCCGATAAGGCACAACTATTAATAATGGCCAATGACATTGCTGAACCCCTGCTCGTAGAAGAAGCAGTATGCGGGCAAAGCAGACTTACGGACGAAGAATGAGAGCTTTTGCTCCAGCGTGGCTATTACCGATTACTTAAGCAACGAAAGCCAGCGCAAATACACTGGCCTTCAAGTCTGGAACTGCACGTTTGATTAGCTGGGGCTTGAATCGCTATCAGGCTGGCCTGCTGACGCTTTAGCATTGAGTTTCGCTTCCAGCGCCTGCACCCGGGACTCTAGCGTCGTGATGCGCACCAAGGCCCGCTCAAGCAGCGCGCTTTGATTTTCGAACTCTTCGCGCGTGAGCAAATCCATACGTGTGAAAGTTTGAGACATCAATGCGCGAACATTCTTTTCAATATCAGCCGCAGGGCTTTTAGCAATCAGTTCAGAAATATTTTTCTGCAGTTCGTTAAACCAATCAGTGCGTGGGTTCATAAGTGCCTCGGAATTTCAATAACAATATAACTAAGTGTATAGAAAAAATGGCTGCACGAGGCAGCCATTTTATAAACTCAGTCTTAGCTACTTAAGGCTTAGCTTCTTCTGAGGGCTGTGCAGGGGCCTGAGGCTGTACGCCGTTGCCCACTTTATCTTGAATAGCATCATCTGCTTTAGATGCGCCATCTTTGATGGCGTCACCGATATCGCTGGCAGTACGGCCGGCGGCATCTTTAAGCTCTGTGGCTTTCTCACCGACAGTATCAGCCGCACGATCTGCTTTAGTTTTAAGATCATCGCCCTTGTCGCCAGCATCATCTTTAAGTTCTTCTGCTTTAGCTTCAGTCGCATCAGCAGCGCGATCCGCTGATTCTTTTAGCTCGTCGGCCTTCTCTTGAACTTCGGCGTTAGCTTTTTCGGCATCGGCTTCAAGTTTTTCAGAGGTTGTAGGCTCGGTAGCAACCGGGGACGCAGGCTGAGTTTCGACAACAGGGGCAGGCGTTTCAACAGCGTTGTTGTTGACAGCTGCGTTATCCTCACCTTCCGAGCAAGCTGCCAAAAAGCTTAATGATGCCACTGCGGCAATCACGGCAAGATGTGAACGAGTCTTTTTCATAGCTATCCTTACTTGGTCCTAGGTCGCGTTAAATCTTGTGCCAAAACCCGATGCGACATACGGGCCTGACATAAAGCACTTGATTGTTACAAGTTCATGAATACTATTCTAGCCATGAGCCACCGTGAAAAACCAGAGTCAGTGTAAATCCTAATTTCAAAATTAATCATTTCCCGGACCAAATTCACCGCTAAAGCCTTAATTTTCAAGCACTAGCGTAACAAGGTTAAGAAATCTAAAGGATACATTTAGCAACAACTATGCACCTTAAGTGAGGGATACGCGCCTTATTACCACTATAGCTTAGACCGTTCTGCCTAGAAAACAACGGTCGCAGCCCTAAAGCCTCAGGCCAGAAACGAGAGATCCAGACGTTCAGCGCGATTGAGCGCCGAAGCCACTTGAGTTCGCAATGCATTTGAATGCGCCAGAACGATCTCACGTTTGACATCCAAAATCTGTGCGGGATGCATGGAGAAATGGGTTAGCCCCAAACCCAATAACAGCCGAGTCAGGTTTGAGTCACCCCCATTTCGCCACAAACAGAAACCGGAATATTAAAGCGTTCGCCCGCATTAATGGTGTGCGCTATCAAACGCAAGACAGCAGGATGCAGTGGATCGTATAAATCGGCCACTTCAGAATCCCCCCGATCGACCGCCATCACATACTGGATCAAATCGTTGGTACCAATCGATAGAAAATCGAGGTTGGCAGCAAAAGGCTCGATGGCAATAGCCGTAGCGGGCACTTCAACCATCGCTCCCAATTGAATATCCGTACGATACGGTATGCCTATTGCGCTTAAGTCTGACTGAGCCTGAAGCAAGGCCTTACGTACTGCAATAACCTCGGCCATGCTTGAAATCATCGGTACAAGTATACGCAGGGAGCCGAACATCGATGCTCTCAGCAAAGCGCGCAACTGCGTCTGAAACAGCTCCGGGTGAGCCAGGCAATAACGTACAGCCCGTAAGCCCAAGGCAGGGTTGGTGGCCACGGTCTGCTCGCCATCCAGAACCTTATCACCACCAATATCCAGGGTGCGTATCGTTACCGGCTTGCCTTTCATGGTCTCCAGCACTGAACGGTAGGCATGGAACTGCTCGTCTTCGGTGGGCAGGGTTTGCCTGCCCATGAACAAAAACTCGCTACGAAATAAACCTATTCCGTCGGCGCCCGCAGCGTAAGCATCCTCCGCCTCTTCCGGCAGCTCGATATTGGCCTCAAGATGAACCCGAATCCCGTCCAGAGTTATCGCTTCAGAATTTCTCAGAAAATCAAGCTTCGCCCGGGCATCAAGAAATTCGCGCTGCTTGTCCTGATACTCCTTGAGCACTGTCTCGGGAGGGTTGACCATTACCGCACCCGTAAAGCCATCGACAATCAGCAGATCACCATCGCGAACGAGCGCCCTGAAGCCGCCCAGGCCAACCACTGCCGGCACATTCAAGCTGCGTGCCACGATTGCCGTATGCGACGTGGGCCCGCCCAGATCAGTGAGAAAGGCAGCAAACTTAGCTCCGCGCAGACCCAACATATCGGCGGGCGCTATGTCGCGCGCAACCACGATCAAGGCTTCAGCCTGCTCATCGCCGTTCCAATCCGATTGCAAAGTCGGCTGCTGATTACCCGAAAGCAGACCCAGCACGCGCTCAATAACCTGACGAATATCGGAACCACGCTCACGCAGATACTCGTCCGGCATAACAGAAAACTGCTCGAGCAGGCTTTGGCCCTGGGTCGTCAACGCCCATTCGGCGTTATACAGACGTTCGTGAATCAGTGCCTCGGTTTGCGAGCGCAGCATTGGATCATCGAGCAGCAAGGCATGCACGCCCAGCAAGCCAGCCATTTCTTTGGGCGCATCAGCAGGAAGATTCGCGGCCAGGCTACTAACCTCATTTCTGGCCCTATCCATCGCACTGCAAAGGCGCTCACACTCGGCCTGCACTGCCGTTCTGGCAATACGGTAATGCGGCACCTCAAGGGTAGCGGCGCCCATGATCGCGGCACGTCCAATGGCATAGCCCTTAACCACCCCTGCCCTTGGCCACTGAACATAGCTGTAGCCATGGCCGCTTTTGCTTGCTTTGCCATCATGCTGCTGTCTCCTGCCACTCTACATTTGTGTTTTATTCGTTTTCGCCAAACTTATCGTCAAATAATATTTTTATGGCTTCCAAGGCCTGCTCGGCATCGTCGCCCTCGGCATCGAGGGTGACAGTTACCCCCAGGCCAGCGGCGAGCATCATGACACCCATAATACTTTTGGCATTTACCCGCTGCTGCTGTCGAGCGATAAAGATCTCGCTTTTGTATTGAGATGCAAGCTGCGTAAGTTTAGCCGCCGCGCGCGCGTGCAAGCCCAATTTATTACTGATAATTATATCGATAGATGGCATAGACCAGTACGTCTGTTTAGTGAAAAGTACCTTAGTGGTGCTCTTCGATAATAACAATCCCACGCAACGCCCCGTCGCGCACCGCTTCGACAAAATCGCGTGGGTCGGTATGTCTGTCGGCGACGGCCTTCAGCACCATGCCCAGATTGGCACCTGAAATCAAGTTAACCTTGGCGCCGTCCGAACGCGCCCTTTGCATTGCAGCATGAGCGATATTAAAAGGTGTCGCCCCCATTAGGTCGCAAAGCAGCAATGTGCTTTGAGCATCAGCGCAAATCAGCTCGTAGACACGCTGCACATGGATTTCCGAAATGTCCGCAGGCCCGACGTCGATAACCTCGAGCTGACTGGTGTCGCCGTATACATGCCTGACACAAGCCGCCAATGCACTTCCCAAAGGTGCGTGCATGACTAGCACAATTCGGGGAAACTCAGTGCTCGACGGCATGCTCTAGAGCCTGAGCGAACTCTGCACCCACGTCAAATCCGGTTTGTTCAGTGATTTCAACAAAGCATGTGGGGCTGGTAACGTTGATTTCGGTGACATAGTCACCAATCACATCCAGGCCGACCAGCAGCAGGCCGCGCCTGGCCAGCACAGGCCCTAAAGTTTGAGCGATTTCCTTGTCCCGCTCGCTTAATGGCTGCGCCACGCCACGGCCACCCGCCGCGAGATTGCCACGGGTTTCACCCGCCAGCGGGATGCGAGCCAGGCAAAAAGGCACTGCCTTTCCGTTGATAAGAATAATACGTTTGTCGCCGTTGGCAATTTCGGGAATGTAGCGCTGCGCCATAATGGTCTGACGTCCCTGCTCGGTGAGCGTCTCCAGGATGGCTCCCAGGTTAGGTTCGTGGGGCTGCAAACGAAAAATACCGGAACCACCCATTCCGTCAAGCGGCTTAACAATGACATCTTTGTATTGCGTATGAAAGGCGCGCAAGCGCTGCATGCTGCTGGTGACCAGTGTGGGGGGTGAACTGCGGAAACTCGGTAATGGCCAGTTTCTCTGGATGATTACGGATGCTTGCTCCCGTATTAAATACCTTCGCACCCTGGGCCTGGGCAAACCCCAGCAAATGGGTGGAATACGAATATTCCATATCAAAAGGCGGGTCTTTGCGCATAATGACGGCGCTGAAGGCATTTAGCTCAAGCTCGACCTGAGGCTGCAGGACTGACCACCAGTCGGCCCCATGCAAGTCGGCGTCATCGGCAATGCCTATACTTTGAGCCATTGTGCGTACACGTCCGCCTTCAATGTAGAGATCTGACTGCAATGACACACTGATGGTGTGCCCACGTGCAATCAATGCACGCATCATCGCAACGGATGTATCTTTATAGGCCGACAGACTCGGCAATGGATCAATTATGAATAAGACGTGCATGCTCTACTCTAAACAAAACCCTTCATGACGGCCAGCATCATGAAGGGAAAATAGCCACGGCCAAAGCCGCGCCCACAGGGGATAGCCAAAACCGGAACGCAGCAAGTGCGCCGGGTTAACTAAACGGCTTTCTTTTTAGGTGCCAGCACCATAATCATTTGGCGGCCTTCAAGTCTGGGCATGGATTCGACCTGACACAGTTCTTCAACGTCGTCGCGTACTCGCTCAAGAACGCGCATTCCCAATTCTTGGTGAGCCATTTCACGACCGCGAAAACGCAGTGATACTTTAACCTTGTCACCATCTTCAATAAAGCGGCGTACATTACGCAACTTAACGTTATAGTCGCCTTCATCCGTACCAGGACGAAATTTGACTTCTTTTAGATGGATGACCTTTTGTTTGGCCCGGGCTTCTTGTTGACGCTTCTGTTCTTGATAACGGAACTTACCGTAATCCATTAAACGACAAACAGGTGGCGCAGCTTGCGGTGCAATCTCGACCAAGTCAACTTCGTTTTCTTCAGCCAAGGCGAGAGCATCCGCCACCTTTGCTATACCCAGTTGTTCACCCTCAATACCAATGAGTCGCACCTCAGGGACACGGATTTCTCCGTTGATGCGATGTTTTTTTCGGTTGCGATATCTAAGACTCCAAAAAATTAAAATTAAATAGCGAACTCGGCAGCATCTGAACCACTACTGGCGAGTTTCAACTTCGAGCTTCAAACGATCAGCAAAATCAGTAACTGACATAACGCCGAGATCGAGGCCGCCGCGACCCCGAACTGCTACTGAACCTGCTGCCGCTTCTTTGTCGCCCACTACTAGAATATAGGGGACTTTTTGCATGCTGTGTTCCCGAATTTTACGAGTGATTTTTTCACCACGCAAATCGGCATTAACACGCATACCCTGGGCAGTGAGATTACGGGCCACTTCTCGCGCATATTCGGCGGATGACTCTGCAATACAGCACACCACAGCTTGATGCGGCGCTAACCATGCAGGCAGGGCACCTGCGTGGTTTTCAATAAGCATACCAATAAAGCGCTCGAATGATCCTAAAATAGCCCGATGCAGCATAACCGGGGTGCGGCGCTGATCTTGCGCATCAACGTATTCGGCCCCCAACCGCTCGGGCATCGAGAAATCAACCTGGATCGTGCCACATTGCCAGTGACGGCCAATAGCATCTTTAAGGGTGTATTCAATTTTGGGGCCGTAAAAGGCACCTTCGCCCTCGGAAACCTCGAATTCACAATTGGTATGGCCCAAGCTTTGCATTAATGCCGCTTCGGCCTTGTCCCACACTTCGTCGGAACCAATACGTTTTTCGGGACGGGTAGCCACTTTATAAAGAATTTCGGTAAAGCCAAAGTCAGCATACACTTTTTGTAATGTAGCAGTGAAATTAGCGCACTCTTCCTGCAACTGGTCTTCGGTACAGAAGATGTGTCCGTCGTCTTGGGTAAAGCCCCGTACGCGCATAACACCATGCAAGGAGCCCGAAGGTTCGTTGCGATGACATTGGCCGAACTCGCCGTAACGGATAGGAAGCTCGCGGTACGAGTGCAAACCGGAATTAAAAATCTGTACATGACCAGGACAGTTCATCGGCTTCAAACCATACAGCCGGCTCTCGGACTCGGTCGTAAACATATTTTCGGCGTAGTTATCCCAATGGCCTGTTTTTTTCCAGAGAGACAAATCAAGAATCTGCGGTGCCTTAACTTCCTGGTAACCACTTTCCTGGTAAACCTTACGCATGTACTGCTCGACCTGCTGCCAGACAGCCCAGCCCTTGGGATGCCAAAAGATCAGGCCTGGCGCCTCGTCCTGGAAATGGAATAGATCCAGTTCGCGCCCTAGACGGCGGTGATCGCGCTTTTCGGCTTCTTCGAGCATATGCAGATAAGCGGCCTGCTCGTCTTTGCTTGCCCAGGCTGTACCATAAATACGCTGCAGCATTTCGTTTTTGCTGTCGCCACGCCAATAGGCGCCGGCTACTTTCATCAGCTTGAAAACACGCAGCTTACCGGTAGAAGGAACGTGGGGGCCGCGACACAGATCGATAAAGTTGCCTTCGCGATACAAACTGATGGTTTGATCAGCGGGGATAGAGGCAATGATTTCTGCCTTGTACTCTTCGCCAATACTGCGGAAAAAGTCAACAGCATCGTCGCGTTTCCATTCTTCGCGGGTAACGACTTCATCTTTACGCGCCAGTTCGGTCATTTTCTTTTCAATGGCGACCAGGTCTTCTGGCGTGAAAGCACGCTTATACGAAAAGTCGTAGTAAAAGCCGTTATCAATTACCGGGCCAATGGTTACCTGCGCATCGGGAAATAGCTCTTTGACTGCATAGGCCAATAAGTGTGCCGTGGAGTGTCGAATAACGTCGAGACCATCGGCATCCTTGGCTGTGACAATGGCCAGTTTTGCATCTTTCTCGATGACGTAACTGGTGTCCACCAATTGGGAGTCAGTACCATCAAAGCTCACCCGTCCTGCTATTGCAGCACGCCCTAAGCCTGTGCCGATAGAATGTGCGACATCATTGACAGAGACTGGGCCGTCGAACTCGCGCTGCGAGCCGTCAGGCAAGGTGATGTGAACCATAAGACTTCCTGAAAATAAAAAACGCGGCAATAAAGCCGCGTTTCGGTATTTGGTCTGCTTTAATCAGCATGCGAACACAATGCGGCGACGGGCTACTGATGCCTGCGGGTGGTTCGCGTAGTGGTCATCACGTTGATCCTGAAAGCTGATTAAAACATGGATTAATAGGGCTAGTTTAACACCCCAGCCCACAGTACGCACGCTTTATCAAGGTTTAGGCCCCCTGGCATCGCGAAAGTATCCGGTCACAGCAGCAAGTGTGGTTTAAAAGCGAATCACTGCCCGCAACCAGCATTGCATTAAAATCAATATTCCTGACAACAAAGGGGCAATCACATGAAAACCATAGGGGAAGTCGTAAAGTTCATGCAACGCGAATCACTGACTTTGGTGACGGCTGAATCGTGTACGGCGGGGTTAATCGCTGCCACCATCGCCGACATAGAAGGGGCCGGGCAGTTACTGGACTGCGCCTTTGTAACCTACTCGCCCGAGGCAAAAAAACGTTGCCTGGAGGTCAGGCAGGAAACCCTTGACAACTATAACCTTAGCAGTGAAAAAGTAGCCTGTGAAATGGCAATGGGCGCGCTAGCTCACAGCCCTGCGACGCTGGCCATTTCAAACACGGGGGTTGCAGACGATACTGATGACGTTATTCCCGCCGGCACCCAGTGCTTTGCCTGGGCATTCAGAGGCCAAACCAGCGACGTTCGGATTTTCAGTGAAACCAAACAGTTTTTTGGGGATCGCAATGAAATTCGTGAAGCCAGTGCCCGCTACGCCCTGGAGCGTATTCCACACTACTTCCATCAACGCTGACTAGTTAACAAAAAGGGCTGCTCCCCTGGAGGAACAGCCCTTGCACTATCATGCCTGCACTGACGGCACTAAGTGATTAGCGGTCTCGAGCCCGGCCACCAATGGTTGCCGAGAAACTCGCTACAAATGCCCCCAAGAGCAAGGATGCAAAAGCCCATAGTGCGAAAGTCGCAGCGGCCTTACGGGCTGCATCTGCGATTTCACGGGCTTTCTGCTCTGCATCGGCGGCAGCCTGCTTGGCCTGTTCACTTACCTGGGTTAGACGTTCCCTGGCTTCTTCCTCGCTAAGTCCGGCCTGATTTGCTACCACGCTCACCAAATAGGACTGGTCCTGCTCGGACATTTCTCCATCAACAACACTGCGTGTCAAAATTCGTGCAACTTCCTCCCGGCTGTCGCCCCCTCTGTTCGCTAAGGCAGGATCGTTCGGGCGTAGCAGCGAGTCGGTGAAGTAATCCAGAGAGATGCCGCCGGATTCGCTGTCGGCTGCCTGACCGGCAATTGCCGTTACCGCTCCCGCACCCGCCCCGGCCATGGTGGCCCCGGCCTTGGCCCCACCGGAGACGATTGACGCAGCAGTAGAGCTAAGTATGATCAAGCCGACCACGACGCTTAGCGCCCAAACAAGAAAACCATGCGCCGTATCACGAAAATAAATTTCGTCATTATGGACGTTTGTCCACTTGGTCCTTAACCTTCCAGTGACATAGCCCGCGATGCCATAAGCGATGATATGCGTGACAAACATCCAGACGATGGTACTGACCGCCAATGTCGTCCCTGAGGCGCCCTCATTGTTCCAGGGCGAGGCGGCCATAAACCCAAGGCCGCTTCCCCTATCATAAGCATTGCAGACATTGCAGCACCAATAACGGCACCGGCGATAACAGCTCCCCAGGAAACTGCAGACTGAGCCGACTCCCCTACCGGGTTCACTCTGTCGGGATACGCTGAAGCAGGTTGAGTTCGTTGCATGACGAGTCCTTTTTAATGATTAGTATCACTGAGCACTTCGTAGAATAATTAATGCCAGAACAACGCAAGCAGAATGATGATGGGAATCGGTATACCCAAGAACCATAAAAGAATAGAGCGCATAGGATTTCCTTTAAACATGAATTAGGCCATGCCTTATAGGCCCAGATCATCCAAACGTACAAGGCTGTGGTTCCTACCAGCTATTCTAGCTATGAAATGAAACGACCCCGAGGGCTCCCTGTAACGAAAGGAACATTTATGTTTGCACTTAAAACAGAGAGTCAATGAGAATACGTTGAAATGATGCAAACCCTGTCTGCGTTTATTTCAACATAAAGGAAAAGCTAAGAAAGGGCCTTCAGGCCCTTTCTTAGCTAATAGCTGACGGGAAGCAAATGTCTGTTTCGAGAAATCAATAAAGCATGATTAGCCGCATGTAACTCGGATAATGACGCCATCATCATCCGTGTGCAGATTGATTCTGTCTGGTCTCATATCCATCGTGGCAACCGAGTTCGGCCGTAGCACCCGGACAGGTCCGGGCAAGCTTTCAAGAACAACATCATCCTCGGCAAAGCCCACCAGGTGCTGCATTTCATCAGCATTGCAGACATACCCGCTAGTCGGCGGCTCCGTAGGCTGGACAGGGGTTTCCTTTTGCATAGACTGACATCCTGTCAACACTAAAGCAGCTAGAACAAGCACGGCACCTTTCATAAACATCTCCCACTCATTTGTTTTGGATTTATCTTGTTATAGACCATTAGCATCAGCCCGGGTATGACAAGCTGTAAACCCAAACCTGCTGGCGGCATATTTTGGTCTTAACAGCAAAAGCATCTGATTCCCGCCAATGGCTTGACGGATAAGATACCCGATCAGATGAACATGCGGATCATTACCACTGTTAGCGACTGCCTTGAGCTGGCCTTTTCGAACTGACGCAGTAATAAAGACTTTCATATTAAATCGTTAGGAAAAACAGAGAGCAGACCGCTTCCCTCAGGTCGCTACTCTTTTTCCAGCCGTCCGATGACCGAGAGCACAAATAAGGCGACAAGTGTGCTTGCCACCGCTGTAGCTTCTCGGCCGTAACCTGCAGAAATACCCACTGCGGCGGCAACCCAGATACTTGCAGCCGTGGTCAGCCCCTTAATGTGCTGCCCTTTTTCCTGTTTTAAAATGGCACCCGCACCCAGGAAACCGACCCCGGAGATAATCCCTTGCATGACCCGGCTGACATCGGCTGTGTCCATGCCGCTGGTGACCGGGACCAGCACAAATATGGCTGCGCCCAAAGCCACCAGCATATGGGTGCGAAGTCCAGCATCTTTCCCGCGCCGCTCGCGTTCATAACCGATCGCGGCACCCAAAACACCTGCCAACCCCAAGCGAAGAACAATGAGCGTAGCCTCCCTGAGGTCCGCAATGTCTGAGAACTCGCTTATCACCGTTTGCCATATGCTCGTCAGTGCAGACATCCAATGCCCCTGTAAGTGATGGAGTGCAGACTCCGTGAACTATTTCCCCTTATAGTTCACGCAGGCTCCTCATAGAAAATGCAGTTATTCAGCTTACAGTAACTGGGGCCGGACAGGTTTCAGAAAGGTAAATACATGTTTTACAGCGGCTTCGCTATTATTTATCCAGACAGTCGGTCATGCAGCGTTCATTGGCTGTGTCGGGACGATCATCAACGTAGAAATTGTTGCGGTTAGGCATTTCGATTTTCGCCAGCGACTCCGCATTTAAAATGATATCAGCAGGCACAATGTCGTTTTCATGAAGAAGGTAGGCGACAACGCTGTACACCTCATCATCCGTTAGAGACTGCGGAGTCTGAAAAGGCATGGTCCGTCGTACATAATCGTACAGCGTGGTGGCATAAGGCCAATAGCTACCGATCGTCTTAAGCGGCTTTTCTGTCGCGAGTGAGCCCTCGCCCCCGACCAAAGCGGTGCCTATGCCGCCTTCAAGCTTGGCACCATGGCACGCCAGGCACTGGGCCTGATAAAGGGCCTCACCTAGGGTAACGGTTCCCTCGCCCTCCGGTAAGCCGGTACCGTCGGGCAACACATTAATATCCCATAAGGCAAACTGTTCGTGAGTTATTGGCGTGCCAAGCTCGCCCACCTTCTGTGCATGGGCACCAGAAAAAGCCAAAGCCAAACAGAATGACAAAGCTGCTGTTTTACGCGCGTCCATTTGTGACCTCCCCATTTGCAGATACCTTCCAAGGCTGAATGGAATTATTGTGATAGAAGGAATTTTTCCCCCGGGCGGCGACCATCTGCTCCAGGGTTGGCTGCACATACCCTGTCTCGTCCACGGCCCGGCTCATGATGATCAGCTCTTCACCATCCCATTCAAATGGCGCCCGGAACGCCGTCAGCGCCTTAGACATGACAGGTTCCTGAAGCACGGCCTCATGCCAGGTATTTCCACCATCGATGGAAACATCCACATGGGTGATCTTTCCATTGCCGCTCCAGGCAATTCCACGCATTTCATGTGTGCCTTTACGGCTGAGCTTATGCGTGCCAGATGGATAAGTGACAATTGACTTGCACTCCATGACAAATGAAAACTCACGGGAACGGCCGTCGGCCATCAGATCGGTGTACTTTGCCGTCTCTTCCCGGGTATGGCCAGGCTGCGCAGTCACGTGCAATCGCCGTAGCCATTTGATACTCATATTGCCTTCATAGCCCGGAATCACAAGCCGCACCGGATAGCCCTGCTCAGGCCGCAAACGCTCACCGTTCTGGCTGTAGGCGACCAGCACATCATCCAGGCATTTTTCCATCGGGATGCTGCGCGTCATTGCGGCACCATCTGCACCCTCAGCAATAATCCACGTGGCCGACGGCTGGACTCCTGCATGTTCCAAAATGGTTTTCAGCCATACTCCGGTCCATTGGGCACAGCTCACCAGCCCGGAAACCTCGGCTGCGGTTTTCCCATAAGGTGGTAAAAACGACGGGTTTCCCGAACACTCGATAAAGAAAATAGGCGAAACCGAAGGGAATTGACGCAGCTCATCCATGCTGAACATTAAGGGACGATCTACCAGCCCATGAATCACCAGCTTGTGTTGTTCAGGGTCGATGGCAGGCACCCCGGCATGATGACGCTCGTAAAAAAGACCATTAGGAGTGATTGCACCATCAAGCTCCTGCAGAGGGGTTGTACTGTACGCAGACATGGGTTCGGTTAGTCCGGGGTACATATTGCGTATCGCCAGCGTTTCAAACTCTGACGGCTTACCGTAAGGACTGGCCGTAGGAGCGCCCCACGACTTCGTCCACTCGGGAATAGTAAGCGGCTCAAGCTGAGCCGCTTCAGAAGCTTGAGCCGTCAAAGCCTTTGCAGAGGCTCCTATGCCCGCCACCGCCGTCGCTACGGCTCCCCTTTCACTAAAAAAGCACGACGGCTCAGCGGCCTGGACACTTCTGGTGCAACGCTAAAAACGTCACCGTTCAAGCTAATTTGTTCTTCACTTGCACTTTTCTTCATGTCGCCTCCTGGTTTTTTTGCCAACCTAAATCGACCGATCGGTCTACACATTCTAGTGAAGACCAAGAGACGGGGCAATCCTTGGGATACCCTGATTTTTCATAACCTTAAGCAAGCATTACTGAGCGCTTATCAAGCCACTGAGTCAACCACAATACGGGCATCTATTGCCGCAAAGCTTGTTTCACAAGCCTGAGGTCCTTCACGAAGATGAGCAGCCAATTCGACGGTAGTTGATCCTCGCGTCAGCATCAGGCAGGTAGACTCGAGGCGAAGAATACGTGTCGTGTGCCAGCAGCCAGCGTTCATGCTTATCCCCTGTCCAGGCAGCACAAAAAATGCGCGCATGCTTTGCGGATCGGGTTCATGTGTTCCCTCATGCGACAAGGCGACCACGTGAATGATTCCACGCTCCCCTAACGGCACAATGGCTTGCTGAGTCTCCCAATGCACTTCAAGCTCGGTAATCAGCAATTCTGCATTTCTGTAATTCACCCAAAGAATTTCGGGCACACCGCCATGGCCGGCCTGAAAATAATGTTGATGCCAGAAATCACTGGCGGGGTTACTAAAACCAGCAATCTCATCGGTATAGGGAGTTCCCAACACCGTACCGTAAGGAGCAAAAGACTCGGATGTTAAAGGCTGGGGATGCAACAAGAGAGTAGACATGACTAGACAACACGACCTAAGTTGAGGGTAAATAGAGAAGTTTGGACGAAGTTTAGCGTGAAGCGGTGGGCCACAGCAGACACCCCCAAGTGAAACCAGGAACCTTTAGGAAACAGCACTATAAATACGGCTGCTGCAATTTATTTCGGCAGTATGGCGAAGCGCTTTGCAGGCCGTCATCACGGACGAATCGGACGTTTTGGGACTCCGCATCTATCGCCAGCCCATCGATATAGCCTTCACCGTAGTTCAACGCCATGCTGAGCCCATCCTGAAAATAAAGTGTGTCATCAGACACCTTCAGATTGCTGAGCAAATCCTTCCCATCTCGGGAAGAACACGCTACGCCTCGCCCGTCTTCGTCTATGCGCAAGGTAGTCACATCTGAAGCCTCTACCGCTGTCCAGAGCCCGGCATGGGTTGGGCTAACTGGGGTAGGCATTGCCTCGTCAAATCGGCTGCCCAGGCTGCCGCCCGTTACTCCCATACATCCCGCCATGAATATAAGAAACGAAATTGCAGTCAGTAGTCTCATACCACCTCCGTCATGCTAATTCAGAAACAATGCGGAACAGCCTTAGCTATAAAAGTACCAGATACGCTTATTACAGGGTCAAAAGGGATTGATATTTTCTTGGGTCGTAATAGAAAGCTGCATTAATAGCCACGCTTGCGGAGCCTCGGACACTGACGAATGCTCGACGATGCGTAAGGTCCACCAGGCCAAGAAATAGCAGTCGCAGGGATCGGGTTCAGGAGGCAAAGGTAAATCTGAAGGTTTCTGCATCGGACTGATGCCGTTATTAATAGTGTATGGCCAAGTGCACAGAGGGTCTATCAAGGGTTCTGGCTTCATATTCACGGGCCACCTCGTGCCGTTCAAGCAAGGGGCCAGACCTTAGCATGTATGGCCACCGTGTGACAACGATGCAACATTCCATTTTGCAATGAAAGACCGTAGTGAGCCCATAGACATGCGTGTTTATTCCCCATGCCTAGCATAATTATGCTACAGGTATTAATTTTCCTCGAGGCCATCTTTAGGAGCTAAGCCTTTGCTTGAGCAGACACTACGCCTCGTCGCTCGCCGTTATCGATTGCCAGCATTAAGCGCTCCCTCTCTGAAATCGCAGAAACTCAGTGCTGCCTCCATACTTGCCATTACGATAGAGCAGGCCCGCCGTGCCCTGTCTCTTGGCGCTAGCCCGGACGATACCCTAAAGCGCACTTTTATCGAGGCCCTGGCGCGCATGATTCGGGAGGCAACAGACACTCAGAACGGAGACCCAACCTTCCAGACCATGGTGCTGCGATACCGTGCAGCACAGGTACGCGAATACGCATCGCTGGCAGCGCAAGCCGGACAAGATCGCCGCCAGATACTCACTTCTGTGAATGCAATTGCCCACCCTGCCAAATTGCAACGAATCCCGGCTGGTCAGCAACGCGACGCCTTGAGCCGATTGCAAGCGGCCGCACTCTCAGCAGACTGGCCAAAGCTTTCTGCCAGCACACAGCAACTTCTGGACGCAGCAGAAAACGCAAATGAATGCTCTTTCAAAGAGGCTTTGATCCGGATACGGCAAGACTCCGCCTTGACGCGACTGCAGCGTCTTGAAACCCTGGCCAACGATAATCTTGTGCAACAGTATCTTTCGCTCGGGAATCAGCAGGGGCCGCGCTCAGGTAGCGCTGCGGCCATCAAGCAAGGTTCGCTTTCACAACAGCGTGGCGCTGCCGTCGAAGCCTTGGCTGCGGAAACGATTACTGCACTGGCTCAGCGGCTCAATCGGACGCAAAAACCTAACACCAGATACCGTGCCGTAAGCTCAATGCACGTACCGGCTTCCATCCCCGGCAGCCCTGAGCGCGCCAAAAGTGAATGGGACGTGGTTCTGCTTCAGCAAACAAAGGCGATTGATAACACGCCAGTCTGGAAGATTTGCATGCTGGTGGAAGCCAAGGCCTCTGTCGATGCTGCAACCACTGACCTGCCTCGACTGCTGCGCGGATTAGACCTGCTCTCTCAAGCTGACGAAGATACCATCTACCCTTTTGAGGCAAGGGAAGGAACCGTCCTATTGGACGGGGCAGCGCTGCGGCCTCTGTCTATCGATGAGCCTGATCTGCACAACATGGTGCTCTATTGCTCTAATGCGCCTGCGGACGCTAGCCCGCGTCTGCTGAATGCTGCCAGTAGAATGCAGCTATTGTCGGCGCAGGCCAGTCTGCAGTTCGCAGCAAAGTTAATAGAACAACAAGAGGTGGATGCTCATAGCCTTGAGACTGTCTGGTATCAGCTGCTGGAATCTGCCCGTTGGCGGACCGTGCTGAACCAATACGCCGTGCTCCGCCAGGTGCGTGAATTGATGGTTCATACGGATGATCTATCAGCTGCAATTATTACTGCGGAAGCAGAGCAGCCCTAAGACTCTGAAACACCACCTGGCGTCGCAAGCTTGCTAGTTCTTAGCGGCGATGATGGCGCTTCTTATTATGTTTATATTTATGCTTATGGCTTACATGGCGATAGTTATCGTTGCCACGACGGTATTTTCGATCACTTCCACGCCAGCCACGATTATCTTTGTACTTGCGGTCTTCAGTTAGCACGTGGCCCAGCACCCCGCCTGCCGCGGCACCGCCCAATGTCAACATCGGATCGCCCTCAGAGAACACCGCGCCCGCGGCAGCACCCAGCCCGGCGCCAAGTATGGTGTTGGTCGTTTTCTTGTCCGCAGCCATCACATTCGAGGCCAGCCCCAAGGCCATGGCGCCTGCAATGGCAAAGTGTGCAATTCGGGTCGTGAGCTTCATAATCAATTCCTTTAAATCACAGGTTCCAATTACCGGGAACCGGCTGATTTGGTTTGGTTGAAGGGAGTGTATCCGCTGGCATCGCCTCGTGCAAACGCAAAGAAGGCGTTCTGAAACCAACAGAAACATTAAGCCTCGCCCCCTGCAGTTTGCTTACAAATATCCATAATTGCGCCATGTTTTCGCTTTCTTGCGGGCGCTGGACTAGTGAGCTCCATACCCTACTTCCGACCAATATACATAGACCTCCCCTGCTGCGGTGGGCAATCAAGTCTCACCGAGGTGATCCAAATTGCGATATCGCTTCTAAGATTACATAGAAATCGTTAAGAAAACGAACAAAATTGCAAGGACCCGCCGATCATGAAGGCAATGCACTCATTATATTTACGATCATTGCAAAATACGGGTTTCCCGTACAATCCAGCTTATGCGGACAGTAATCGAAACCGCTGTATTCCAGAAGCAAGCCAGTAAGATCTGACTAGATGATGAAAGACTCGATTTTATCACCTGGATTGCCGCCCACTGTCCGGAGAAGTCATTCCAGGTGCAGAAGGAGCTCGTAAGGTACGCTGGAGCCATCGAGGACGATGCTGGCGAAGTCCTTCCAGGTCTGCGTCAAGCCCTTAGCGAAGCAAAAGCAGGCGTTGGCCGTATGACCACTCCCGAGCAACTCCTTGTTCGGCAAGCGCGACAGAAATCCGGTCTAACTCAGGCAGCCTTTGCCGAACGAATTTCCACGCCTGTTGCCACCTTGCGCGACTGGGAACAGGGGCGATTCCAGGCCCCCGGGGGGTAATATGCTTACTGCGTCTGCTTGCTAAACACCCCAACCTGACGCACGAACTAGCCACAGCTTAGCGATTGCGAGTCTTTCCAATGAGCTATGCATGCGTCAGCCAATACCTGACTGGGATCAGTGCTTGCACTGAAGGCTGGAAAAGAAGCCTTGCCTGACGAAGGAATCACCACCAGCCAGATTTACGGCGCAATTTTCGTGCGGGCTCTCGATTCAGGTCTTTCGCCTCTTTTTCAGCATACTCTTCCTCTCCTGGCTCATACGAGCCCTCATGCATGCAGCTATCCGGATCCCACCTGCACTCGAGACTACGACTCGAGCCCCCAGGCCCAGAGCACCCGGAGACAACCGCAACGAGAAACAGTGCCACACTGAGCCGGCCGACCAATTGAGCGGACATTTAGCTATTCCTACAAAAAGACTTCACTGCATTGTTATAGCAGATACCTGACAACCACCTGAGGCTTACTTGAGTTCCTCATACAGAGCATCACGCAAGTCGCCCGGGAAGGCTCCTGACATGCCTTCAAAGGCCGTGTTAGTTAAGGCTACCACGGCCAGATCATTAGCCGGATCGAAGAACCAGCTGTGCCCGTAGACGCCGCCCCACTGGATGGTTCCCTGCCCTTGGGGTGTATAAGCCTGCCCGGGCTCATCAAGTACCGCCCATCCGTAACCAAAGCCCCAGCCGGGATTCTGCCGCTGTACCTGCGGGCCAGTCTGATCCTTCATCATCATCCCTTTGGTCTGCGACTTAAGAATCGAGTGACTGTTTTCCCGGAGACTAAGCAGAAAACGCATAAAGTCGTGCGCAGTACCTACCATTCCCGCACCGCCTGAAGGAAAGGCAGTCTTGTCCAGTGCTCTGGCTGGTGCCATTCGGATAGCACTAAAACCAAATGGAATGATGGCTTCCTGCGCCATCTTGACAGGCTGCGGCCTGCCGTCCTGATACTGTGTGACCAGGCGTTCTGGCTCAGGAGCAACAAAATGTGTGTCGTCCATTTTCAGCGGACCGGTCACTTGTTGACGCAGCACATCGGGAAGACTTTGACCAGCAGCGGCGCTAAGCACTCCTCCCAACACATCCAGTGACACCGAGTAGCGCCAGTCTGTGCCGGGTGAAAAAATTAAGGGTACGCTGGCTATACGCTGCAGATTTTCCTCAAGGTCTGGCCCTAAATCCATGCCGTCCGAAACCCCCGCTTGATGATATGGTCCGTCTTCAGTCTCCAGAAAACCATAACTCAAGCCGGAGGTATGCGTAAGCAGCTGATGTATCGTGATGACCGGCGCTCTGCCATCTGGAAGACGAGGGCTGAAATCAGGAAGCCAGCGAGTCACCGGGACCTGCAGATCAAGCACTCCTTGCTCAACCAACCGTAGCGCCGCCGCCGAAACCAGCGGCTTGGTCATGGAGGCCAGGCGAAAAACAGAATCCTCTTGCATAGGCAGGCCCTTCTCCCGGTCTGCATAGCCTGCAGCCCTGCGATAGACAATCTGCCCCTTGTCTGCCACCAGCACGACCGTACCGACAATACGTTGATCGGCAATTGCTTTATCAATTACCGCATCCACCGCCTGCTCGACAGGAGACGGTTCGGCATGTAGTGATGAAACGAATGTATTGAAAAGAAGACCAGCAGCGGCAATAGCTAATGAAAAACGCATGGCTTCACCCTTGGAGGTTAATGTCGAAGTCACTCATTAAATACTGATACTCGCACGAAGACGCACTACACAACAGTCATTCTCGAGAAAAAAGTCTCAACCTCATCACAGTGGTCGTCCTGTAAATATACACGCTGTACCACGGAGAGTCAGGATGAAACGCAGGTAGTCCAAGCTTAAATTAAATGGTAAAAATCATGATTGGGGCGAGGCCCCAGGTCACGCTATCTGATCGCGCAGCAGCTTTTGTCGTGCTGCATCCGCTTTAGCAGGACTGCTGCGGGTCGTAGAAGAATGTCCAACTTCTCTACTGTAAAGGCAGACACATCATGACTACCGGAACCGTTAAGCTTCATCGCGTTTTACGCTCTACTCCAGAGCGCGTCTATCGTGCTTTTCTTGAGCCCGATGCAATGGCCAAGTGGATCTCGCCATACGGCTTTACTTGCCAGATCCACCAACAAGATGCCCACGTAGGCGGTTCGTACAAAATGTCCTTCCGCAACTTCAGCACTGGCACCAAGCACTCATTCGGCGGAGAATACCTTGAGCTGATACCAAACAAGAGCCTCCGCTACTCAGACCGTTTTGACGATCCGAACCTACCGGGCGAAATGTATACCACTGTTTCATTGCGCGAAGTCTCTTGCGGAGTCGAACTCAGCATCCTGCAAGAGGGGCTGCCTGAAGCCATTCCTGAAGAAATGTGCTATTTGGGCTGGCAAGAATCGCTGCTACAGCTAGCAAGGCTGGTAGAGCCGGACATTCCTGATTGAACGGAACCACCCACGAAAAAAGCCGGAGCGATAGGCTCCGGTGTGTAATTGTTCTGTACCTGTGACTTATCCAGCGCCGCATAATGCTCCGGGCGATCTTGCTGCTTAATAACGGCAATCGGATATCCGCTACGCATCAGCTCAAAATTCAACAACAGACGTGCCGTTCTCCCATTGCCATCAACAAGTGGATGAATCCTGAACACTACTTCGACGACCACGCATCGAATACGTCTGCTCCGGTCATCTCATGAGTGGCATTGGCGAACTGGTAGTTTCCTGGCTTTTCATCCACAAAAACCTGCAGCTCGAACGACCACTTAGCACCCTGTTCAAACAGCCCCACCGGCACAGCATAAAGCTCACCACTTTTAAAATACTGAACCACACAGACACCTAGCTTGAATAACGGAGGCGGCTTGATCATCAGTCATGGATATCTCCGTGTTTTGTAGCCCGCGATATGCGGACTATGGGGAGATTTTATAACTAAGCCGCTAAGCTGACGAGGTGGCTGCCGCTAGAGACGGGAAGTACTGCTTAACGGCAACAAATGCAGTCCCGTACGTCTAACAAATTCTTCATAGCTGATCGGCGCGCCGGCCTTTGTGTCTGGGCTATGTATGTGCCAATGCACCCATGATCGTCCCGTGCTGGCGTCATACACGACTTTATACAGATGACTGGGAATAGCCACTCGCCCTTCACCTATTGTGTCCGGCGTGCTGTTATAGAAAGGGCCTGTAAAGATATAAACATCTCCCGTTGCCCGCTCTGCGTATTTGCGTGTGTCGCTCTCAATTTTGCTCCAGGCTCCTGCGTTATGCCTCTGATTCTGCGGCACCATATTCGCCAGCGAAAAACTCTGCGCCATGGCGTCAGCGCTGTGCATGTCGCCCGCTGGAGCCATATGCCCTCGCGAGTAGCCTGAGCCGCGATAGTCGTTCAGCTGCGCACGATCTGCCTGTGGTAAGCGAGCCTCGGCGTAAAACTTATCCGTTCTCGTCACTCCTTTGCTGCTGGCAATCATCTGCCTGTTTAAGCGCTGTGCAACAAAGACCGGCGTTTTCGTATTTCCACTGTGAAGAATCGCAAAGGAGCTGAAACATAACTCTCGCAACGCTCTGCCTGCAGGAACTATCGGTGGCTTATTCGCTGGGAAAAACTGCGGACACTGGGAAAAAACAGTCTGTATATGGCCGTTCGTTGCGACCGCCGCAGGTGCTGCGTGCTGCTCTTGCTGCAATAGAGGCCAGTCCAATTGCGCAATGATCGTCCCCAGATCGACCCCGTCACGCAATTGCGGGTTCAGCAAATAACTGGCAATACCAAATACAATAACTGCAGAGGCGCTGACTGTGCTCAGAAAGCGTTTAACGCTACCGGTGGCGGTGCTCGTACGAGTCGTTTTTCTGGCTGTGCTTCTTTTGCGGGGCGCTGTTTTTTTCTTTATCGACATTCTACTCAAACTGGGATACGGCTAACCGATGTCAATTGCTGACCGGTACGGCTACTCATTATAGGCGACTTTTTTGTCCACCCTATTTTAGCTGGTTATATGCCCAGTAACTAAGCAGCGGTTTCTAAGCCGGGCCAGTCTGCCCCTCAGCTGGCTTTGCCCCGCATCCGTTGGCCCCACCAAAACACCAAGCCTCCCACAACAACCACACCCCAATAGATAAGGCCGTCAACAGAGGTCATCAGATTGATGAACTGCACTACCGCCCCCTCTTTGCATGTATCATCAGCCTCGTCCATCGCACATTCAAGAGACGCCATCCAGAAGGCCGCCACCAATGAGCCTACTGCAATGTTCGTGCCCAACATTATCAAGATAGCTCCCAGTCTGCGCATATTCGCCTCCACCTAAGACTTGCTCTTCCCACTTCGAGCAAGTGGCGTGCCTGCTCATAGCTTTCTGGTTGTTAGTCGTCTCCGACCCTTTATGCTGTTGGACGGCGCCTCTTCGTCCATCCGGGAACATTACTTGCTGGTGTTAACTTTCAAGCAAGGAGAGCATTATGTCAAAACCCAAGAGCGGGACAAACCGCACTGACCAACATGCAGGCAATAAGGACGATCGACGGACGCAGTCCAGACCAGATCCTCGCGAAGAGCTGGATCTGGAGCCGCCAACTAAAAAACCGAAAGACGCCCGCGAGCGGGAAGAGGCTAAGGGACAGAAAGCGACGCGATTTGATGGCAGCCCAATCCCGCAAAGCGCCCCTTCCACTGCGTTCAAGCCTAAGGACGACACCCCGATGAAGCTGAAGAAGAGTAAGGAGTCTCCTAACGATCAATCGTGATCAGCGTAGTAACATGCCCTGAAGTTACTTTGATGTGTCGGTTGACACTGGCTTGGGTGAGACTCCGAGAGAGCCCAGCCAAGCCGGCACAGGCGGTTCACTAATCGATTAGCGTCGTGCCTGCTCCAAGCGCACTCAGCCGAAGAATGCTTCTTAGATTCTGTTGCATAAACTTGCCGACAACCTCTGTCGACTCTGAATCACGTGGATTCGAAAGGCAGGAAAGTAGCCTCTCTATATCGCCATCCGTCAGCACTACTTGATGCTGTTGGGAGTTGCCGTCGCTATCGGGTACCCAGGCGGTAACCTGAATGGCAAGCTTGCCTCGCTCATCAACTTGAATTTCCGGAGTCCCCGGCAGTTTTGCACGAATGGCCCCTGCTTCTGCTTCATTGGGTTTGCCGATCTTCACTATTTTCATACTGCCTCCGGCGCCACCACGGCGCATCGTCCGATTCTAGGCGTGCCCTGATACCTCTTCCATAGAGAAAACCCCTACCCCGCCAAGGCCCGTCTAGACGGGGATTCTCCTCATCAGTTTTTTCTGCTCTTTGGTTGTACTGTTTCTGATGTTTTGGGTAGTGGAGTGTCCGAACTTGATGCCCCAGTAGCGTTGACGTTCTTGGCCGCTCCGGGAGCGCCGCTGCCGTGTGCGGCGCCCTCTTTATGCTCGTCGGTTTTATTGTCCTTCGAACCGCCGCTATTCGTCTTCGGTGTGCCACCACTCCTGCTATTCTTTACCTCGGCGGCGCTGGCCCCGCCGATATTAGCGTCGGAGGCGCCGGGCCCCTTGGCGTCGCCCGAGCTTGCTCCTCGGGGGCTGGCATTAGAGCCTTGGGCGTACACCGTGGTTGTCAGCACTAGCGGTAAGGAACATAGCGCAATCGCAAGTAACTTTCTCATGATTTTCTCCTGGTATTTGGCTCTGATGAGCCAACCATGTCTAACAATTACCATGTCTATTGAGGAGCTCGAGAATATCAGCGAGCATACAGGGCGATGAAAAAGCTACGCCTCACCAATAATCGCATATAAAGAAAATCTAGCCCAGCGGTTTTATATAGCTCTCAAGTCGCTGCTGATATAGGCCTCCGTAAAGCCTCGTCTTGCCTTGATACTCTTACAATAGTTGCGCTTCGCTCCAGAGACACCCCTAATGCTAGCGGGCAGGAGCACAACGCAACTGCAAGTAACTTCCTCATGATTTACTCCTGATAATAGGCTTCAATGAGCCAACTGGATCTAGCAATTACCGTGCTGAATGAGGAGTTCGAGGGCGCAAAAGCATCCATACAAGCAGAGAAACGATCATGCCTATGACGACTGCGCCCACAATATCCGCTGGATAGTGAAGACCAAGAAACACTCTTGACCAGCCTATGCACAGCGCCAGGATGCTGAAGAGCAAGCCGATTTTTCTTTGTTTGTCCATCAAAAACGTGGTGGCGAAAATCACCATAAACATCGTATGATTGCTTGGAAAAGATGCATTGTCTTTGTGGGTCAGCAGCGCGTGGCCAACCGCCTCGACAAAAGGCCGAGGCACATAGGCATAGTGCCCAATGAGCCAACTAACGGCCGCAGCGACTGACGCCGCGACCAAGGTGATAAGCAGCGTGAAACGAAGCTCCTTGCCTCCGAACAAGAAGGCAACAGCACAATACGCCATTAGGCAATAAGGTACGTATTTACTGAAAAACAATGCCAAAGCGACCGCTGCAGGGCTGGGACTACTACCTGCATTTAATGCCAAAAATATCGTTAAGTTCATAATTCCGAAGTCTCGCCTGCGTCAATGCCCGAACAACAAAAAAGCCGCAAGCCCCTTGTGGGTGCGGCTTTCTGGACAATACGGCTTGCTGCTGGGAAGCGTCTTGGTAGGCGGTACTGAAACGAGGGTGCCGCTCTAAACCCTTGTTTTCCAAGCATTCCGCTTTCTCTAAGCCTAATTCGTGCCCCCAATTATGTCCCCAAAGGTTTTAGTCATCAATTTTCGTAAATTTGCTGAGTCAATAGCACCCATTACTGTAACCCAATTTCTATACCGATACCGAGGTAACGCTCACTCTGGAGCGCCAGACACCCCTCGACGCTGAACCGACACCGGAACCAAGCCCTGTCCCCGAGCCGGAGCCAAATCCAGCGCTTAACCCAGGCCCTGGTCCACAACCTACGCCCATGCGGCTCCATGACGCTGCCATTAGCGGCAACCAATACGCGGTGGCCGACGGTATCGAAAGCCTGTCTGACACCCACTCTGTCTACCGACAATTTGAAACCCTGGCTAAAGGGCAAGCACCTCGGCCTTTGGATGCGCTCTCGGGCGAACTGTACGCCAGCACGCTGGGGCTGCGTGCGCAAGTACGACTGCCAATGGATTCAGGCGATTCGCGTCTGGCGGTTATTGATAACTAACTCGTGAAAATCTATAGAAAGCCGCCTAAGCCTCCGCAGATTGGACTTTAATTTTTAAGTTGGTACCATGTCGGCTGTCATTGGGGAGTAGCCGCTCTTCTTCTAGAGGCCTTCGTCAACATACTTGTGGTATCCCATACCGCATGGCGCTGGCAGCTTAATGCCTGGCAAGACCTTTGACCGTACAGCCTTCCCATATGGCCGGAGAGGTAGTGCGGTCAATCGTCTCTCATCCGGCCAGGGGTTCACATGCAAGCTTTATTTGTTTCTACTGGTATTGTTGCGCTCGCCGAAATTGGCGACAAAACACAACTACTGGCTTTTGTGCTGGCCGCTCGATTTAAACGTCCACTCCCCATTATCATGGGCATCTTGGTAGCAACTCTGCTCAATCACGGTTTGGCTGGCGCACTTGGTTCGTTACTTCCTTCTGTTTTCAACCCACAAGTGCTCACCTGGATATTGGCAGTTTCATTTCTGCTGATGGCCGGATGGATGATGATCCCAGACAAGCTGGACGAAGAGGGACTGGAGCTGCCACGGTACGGTGTATTTGTCACGACGCTGATAGCCTTTTTCATTGCGGAAATGGGAGACAAAACCCAGATCGCCACCATTGCCCTAGCAGCGCAATATGATGCGTTTTGGTCGGTGGTTATTGGGACCACCCTGGGGATGATGCTCGCGAACGTTCCAGCGGTATTGGTCGGTGGCCGTTTGGCGAACAAGCTCCCGGTACGCTTAGTTCACTCTATTGCTGCCTGTATTTTCGCCATACTTGGTCTGCTGGCGCTATGGCAGGCCTTACGCACCACGGGATGGTTTTGATCTCCGTTTTAAGGCGTAGTCGGTAAAAGTAATAGTCTTAAACGCTAATACTTTGTGAGTCGAGCAAGCCCGCCATAGAGCGGGCGTTTTTTGCGTCTACTTAATATAATCATGTTGCAATATCGAGACCTTAAAACCACCCATGAAGGAAACATGCGCAATCAAGACGTGCTGACCCTTCTTCGTGAAGTGAAACGACTAAGGGAATTAGCTGCCGAGCCGGATCCAACACCGGGCAGCTGTTCAATATACTGGCGCAGCGTCCGCCCCTAGATTGCAAGAATAGCCGACTGCGGTCACACAAACGCCTCGAAAGTTAAGTCCTGGTGCTCAAAATATAAAAGGGAGTATCTGCATGTTGCGGCTTCTTCTCGGTTCTGTCAGTATGTATTTAGGTTGCATAATTTAGATACGTTAACCAAAGGGGAGCAGTCCAATGGGTACGCTAGATTCAGCTGTCATGTGTTCTATGTGCCGCGCCTTAGGACCGTCAAAGGCAAGCTCGGTGGCTCATATGCACTTACGGATTCTTTTCCAAGATGAGCCAGACGGCAAACGAGGACTCCAATCCCTGTATCAATGTTCTGTATGCAGAACATGTTGGTTACAGCAGTTTGATAAATGGGAGTCCTGTCTGGGCTTCAAGCTATGGCCTGGTAATGCAGAGGATTACTTAGGGGCTATATATGACTCTTCCCAAGTAAAAACCATGCCTTCAAAATAAAAAGCACTCTCTTCCGAAAAAAACAGCAACCAGCTAACGACCGCCGCTTTTGAATGTTACAGCATCATAAAAAACATCTGTCAGGACAAAGGCGAGTTTAAGGCTCCACGCTTATTACTCGCCTTTCTCTAAGTTCTCCGACCCCTTCCTCTTGAGACTAAGCGCGAGCACTCTAATCCAAACCGGTAAAATGGCGTGATATTGTCCTCGGTCGATGGCAATACTACAGCATCTGCTTATTTAGTCGGATGGTTCTTGCTGTCAGTTTTTTCTGCAGGCTGCGGGTTTGCTGTTTCTGGTGTCCTGGGCGGAGAAGAGATGGCATCGGACGGCCCAGTTCTAGCTCCAGTGGCTGCCCCGTTCCAGCTGGAATCGCCGCTGCCATGTGAAGTGCCGGTCTTAGGTTGATCGGTATTGTTGTCGTTCGAACTTCCTCTATTATTCGTGCCCGAGGTGTCGCTACTGGTACTGTCCCTTCCAGATGTACTGTCCCTTCCAGATGTACTGTGGGGGCTGTCGCCGCCAGGTTTGGGTCCAGATTGCGTAGACGCTCCTCCTGATGAAGACCCGCTGTTGCTAGGGGTATGAGATGTATCGCCACTACTGCTGGCACCGCGAGTGTCAGTGTTAGAAGTGCCGGTCTTGCTCGTTCCACTGGGGTTCTCGGTTGCGCCTTGGGCGTATACCGTTGTTGTCACCACCAACGGGAATGAACATAACGCAACTGCAAGTAACTTTCTCATGATTTACTCCTAATAATTGGCTCCAATGAGCCAACTATGTCTAGCAATTATCGTGCCGACTGAAGAGCCCGGGGCCGCGGTCCGGGTGATGTTTCCACAGCTTAATCCCAAGCTGGCCCGACCTGTCGAGCGACGAACCGACGGTCAAATCAGTAACCAGCGTAGGGTGCAGTCCTGCATCGAATAGGGCGAAGCCCGCTGCAAGTACACAGGTCTCAGTTTGAAGACCGCAGACCAGAACGCGATCCGGGTTCCACTGCTTCAGATACTCCATTGTGAGCTCCGACGAAGCATAGCCGTGCTTGACGAATAGCTTATCTGCATTTACCAAACTGCGGTCGTCTACAGCGGGGCACCAGCCTAGTTGGCTCACAAAAGGAGTGCGTGCCTCGTCGTGCAACTCTATTATCGCCACTGATGATATATGGTCAGTTAGTTCGTTAATGCCCCTAACCAGCCAGTCTGGCGGTGAGAAACGCAGCGTGATTGCCGTTACTCAGGCGTTGCGGCGATGGACCAAGCCACATTCCGCTCGACTTCAGACCGAAGCGCCGTACGACCCGGCCAACCATAATCTTGGTCGACGCGCTTCGTGTAAAGCGCGGCCCATTCCGTCAAGGGTGTGGAGCGAGGTAGCATGGTGACAAGCGCTATACGTTTAAATGCAAAATCAGATCGCCATCACCAGCTAGAGCGGCGCACTTTTCTTGATGCAGCCCGGTTCAGGTCTTTTGCTTCCTTCTCAGCAAACTCTTCCTCATCAGGCTCATAGGAGCCCTTATGTATGCAGCTGCTAGGGCTTATCTTGCACTTGACACTACGCTCCGAACCTCCGCTCGAAGAGCACCCAGAAATAAGTGCGATAAAAAGCAGCGATAAGCCACATCGGTTCAACATTCGAATGGACATCTTTCATACACCTACAAAGTTACTTTAGCCTTCTCTTATAGCAGACTTTGGGTAGATTCTTCAGGTGACGATGCAAATGCCATGCCGCTCAGAAATAAATGCATTCACGACTGCGGCGCGGCCCAGCCAGTCAAAAACAACACACCCGCAACAAGCGGCGGTGCCCATACGATACAAACGCAGTTCTGAAATAAACTGACGCCATGACCCGAATTAACTGTGTTCCTGTTGAAGAGCTAAGCGGCCCTCACCTCATTGCCGAGTATCGTGAGCTGCCGCGAGTATTCGCCCTTGCCGAAAAAGCAGCTGCGCGTGGCACCCTCTCCCAGCCTGATTGCTATACCCTCGGAAAAGGACATCTGCTTTTCTTCTATACCCGCCTTGGCTATCTTGCTCAGAGGCATGCTGAATTAATTGAAGAAATGAAGCGACGCGGCTATAAGCCGGCCTTTTCGGGTATGCGCCGAGAAGACTGGCCAGCCATTCCCGATAGCTACTGGAGTGACTGGAACCCAACGGAGGAAGCGCTGAGCCTGAACCGCCAACGAATCAAAGACCGAAGTTAGCAACGCTGAAAATGCAAAAAAGCCCCGCTACCCACCCCTGCCCCCATTATCGTGATTTGCCCTGTGCAAGTCCGAGCAACAAAAAAGCCGCAAGCCCTTACTGGGCGCGGCTTTCTGTGGCAGGGAGAGGTACCCTGTGGGTATCTTGGTAGGCGGTACTGGATTCGAACCAGCGACCTCTACGATGTCAACGTAGCGCTCTAACCAACTGAGCTAACCGCCTATATTTCGCCTGCTTCTGTATCTGCGAAGAAAAAGATAATAGCCCGGTTCTATGACTTGTGTCAAGCCGTATAACACACCGGGGCTTTTAACCTTATCAGCCTCAACACGCCAACAGCACCCTATTGCACGTTGTTGCTACATTCTCTTTGCTTCTTCAATCGCTTACGCAGCGAGAAACCCCAGCCTAAGCCAACCAGTGCCGCCGTCAGTGACGCGATCAACACACCCAGCTTTGCAGCATTTAACAAATTTTCGTCAGTAAAGGCCAGCGTGCCTATAAAGATGGACATCGTAAAGCCGATTCCCGCAAAGAGACCCACCAGCAGCACCCCGCCCCATGTCACGCCCGGTGGTAGCTGACATAACCCGCTGCGCACAGCCACTTGGCAAAGCAAGAAAATACCCAGCGGCTTGCCAATAACCAGAGCCACAATAACGCCAAGCATAACGGATTGGGCGCCGACGGCAGAGAGGTCAACTCCGCCCACGGTTACGCCTGCGTTGGCAAGTGCAAAGATGGGCATGACCACGAAGGCAACCCAGGGGTGCAGGGACATTTGTACGCGGGACACGGGAGGCAATATTTCGCGCTGTACCTCTCGCATTTTGTTCAAGCTGAAAGCAATCTGCTGTTCAGCCACGGTGACGCCGCTTGTGTTGGCTGCCAAGAAAGTCGATTCTTGTTTTAAAACCGTGCTGGCGGATGCAAACAGCGGCTTGGCCATAACCGGCGTCATCAATCCCAGAATAACGCCGGCCAAGGTGGGATGCGCGCCGATTTTCAATAAACCGAACCACAGCATGGCACCAGGCAATACATAGAGATAAGCCGCACCTAGGCCCAGTTTCTGCATAGTCAGCACGAGCACAATGCCTCCAGCTACCCAAGGCAAGCCGGACACATCCAGACCGCCCGAGTAGAAGAATGCAATAATCAGTACCGCCACAATGTCATCAATGATGGCTACAGCCAATAGCAAGATGCGTACATTTGATGGAATAGATCGTCCCAATAAGGCCAGCACGCCGACGGCAAATGCGATGTCAGTGGCTGTGGGTACAGCCCACCCGTTACTGATTTCACCTGAGGTGTTCAAGCTCAGGTATACAAACGCAGGTACAAGTACGCCACCAAGTGCGGCGGCCAGGGGTAAGGCGGCAGTTCTCAGGGTAGACAAGGCTCCGTTATGAATTTCACTACGAATCTCCATCCCCACTACCAGGAAAAACACCGTCATCAGGGCGTCGTTGACCCAGAAATGCAAGGGTTGAGATACTGAGTAACCGCCTAGACCAAGGCTGAGGTGGCTGGACCAGAGGCCATGATAGCTGGCCGCAGCGGGCGAGTTAGCGAGCATAAGCGCAAGCATTGCGGCTGCAATAAGGACAGCACCGCTAACGGCTTCAATCTGTAAGATGCGCTGAGTCGCGCCAAGAAATGTGCGCATCCATAGCTGCGCGGCCGGTAAACCGGCGTGGTTTTTTGGGGTCATAGGACGCAATTAACGTAATGCGTGGCGGCCCGACCAACGCGTTTATCTGTCCTAGATCAGCCCTATGCTGACCCGACACCCATTTTTTAGCGTATATCAGAATGGGCGTTAAGGCAATATGCCCGCACTTAAGACATGAAGACAGCAAGACTACGACGAACATTAAATACGCAAGCACCACACTGTTTTTCCACGTACAAACAGCCGTTGCGCCACACTAACCCATAGTAAATATCAGTTTTCAAGCCTGCATAAAAACCATTAAAATTAGCGGCATATCACGGTGTTAGCGTTCTTCGACTTTTACTATCCCTTGATGGAGTTGAGCCCATGAGCTCTGCTATAACGCTAGACCCCGACACCATCACGAGCCTGCCCAGCCCACGGTTCAGAAAATTATCAAATTCGCGCCCGCAGCCCTTCAACCCCTGCCACGGATGCGGGGCCTGCTGCAGTCATTTCCGTGTTTCTTTTTACAGTGGGGAGCTTGAAGGCGAAACCGGCGGCTGGGTACCCGTATCGCTGGTTACACAAGTCGGTCCCTTGCGCGCCGCGATGAAAGGCACAGAAGACGGCGGCGGCCGCTGTATTGGACTAAAGGGCGACCTTGGCCTGAGCAACGTTCGCTGTGGTATTTACGAACTTCGCCCTTCTGTATGCCGTGACTATGAACCCTACAATGAAAGAGGCGAGCCGAACCCGGATTGCCAGCGTCTGCGCACAGCCATCGGTCTTTCCCTTTTAGACGATTTATCAGGACGCGACCTAGCCGCCTGATGATTCTGCGTTTACACTGTGCCCGTATTAGAGGTCCTACAAGGGCCTTGCAAAGATGCTAACCCGTCACTCGGAGCTGACACATTGAAATACCGCAAACTGGGCAACACGGAAATCGAGCTGAGCGTGGTGGGCTTAGGCACCATGACGTGGGGCGAACAGAACACTGAAACCGAGGCTCATGAACAAATTGACTACGCCTTGTCCAAAGGGGTCAACCTTGTAGACACGGCCGAAATGTATCCGGTGCCCCCAAAAGCTGACACCGCCGGGCTTACCGAAAGTTATATAGGATCATGGCTTAGCCTGTCAAACAGACGCCATGAGATCTTTTTGGCTACTAAAGCGGTTGGGCCAACGCGAACCCCTGGCCGCCCCGGGCACATACGTCCAGGAAAAGCCAAACTGGATAAAGCCAATTTGCGTGAGGCACTGGAGCAAAGCCTGACCCGGCTTAACACTGATTACGTAGACCTCTACCAGCTCCATTGGCCTGACCGGAGCACCAATATGTTTGGTGAGCTGGCCTACCCATGGGTAGAAGATGAAGAGTCCGTCTCTATACACGAGACCCTCGAGGCCCTGAATGATTTTGTCCAGGAAGGCAAGGTTCGCTACATTGGTCTGTCAAACGAGACCCCTTGGGGCGTGAGCCAGTTCATCAAGTTCGCGGAAATGCACAATCTGCCACGCGTGGTCACTATTCAAAACCCCTACAACCTGCTTAACCGTACCTTTGAGCATGGCTTGTCTGAGTTCAGCCATCGTGAAAGGGTAGGCTTGCTTGCGTATTCGCCGCTGGCAATGGGAATGCTTTCAGGAAAGTACCTGAACGGTGCTCGTCCTGATGGTGCTCGCTTGACCGTCTACGAGCGCTTTACCCGCTACAACAGCCTGCTGTGTGAAGCCGCAACCGAGGGCTACGTAGCACTGGCCCGCAAGCACAGCATTCCGCCGGCAACCATGGCACTTGCCTTCATTAATCAGCAGCCTTTCGTAACCAGTAATATTATTGGGGCAACGAACCTGAAGCAGCTGAGGGAAAACATTGAGAGTGTGAACATCACGCTGTCGAATGACATTATCGATGAAATCAATACGATTCATCGTCAGTACCAGAACCCGGCGCCATAAGCTGCGAGAATAAGCACTTAGCTTTACCCGACACTCACCACTCGATACGCCTGCAAAGCGCCTCAACTGAAATGCTCAACTCATAAGGGCAAGGCAGTTGAGGCGCCTTTTATTGCTCGGGTAATCCCTCCTCCAACTTGGCTGCCCGATAGACCTAGAATGATGAAGCGTTGGCAGCGACACATATCGCGTACGCCAGCATTCTAACTACGGAGCAACTGTGCGGATTTTAATCGTCGAAGATAACCTGGAGCTTGGGTCGGCAATCCATAGCCGTTTACGGCAAACTGGCCACAGCACCGAATGGGTTACCAACGGCACCGAAGCCATACGATATGCAATGTCAGACGACTGGGACGCAATACTGCTCGATATTATGCTTCCGGATCGCGATGGATTTGCAATCATTGCCAAATTACGTAATAACGACAACCATGTTCCTGTGCTCGTCATGACCGCACGCGCAGAAATCGAAGATCGTGTAAGCATGCTTGATCTCGGAGCAGACGACTATCTCGTTAAACCTTTTGATCTGCGTGAGCTTGAAGCCAGATTAAGAGCGCTGATGCGTCGGCCTACAGGCCAAATCACAAGCGTCGTACAAATCGGTAATTTGAGTATGGACGTGGCGGGCAGGCGAATCACCATCGATCAACACACCATCGATTTTGGCCCCCGCGAATTTTGTTTGATTGAAATACTGTTGGCTCGCTTGAATCAGGTGGTTTCTAAGGAAAGATTGATGGTTCAACTGTTCAATTTTGACGAATCCGCCACGCCTAACGCGATAGAGCTGCATATATCCCGCATACGCCGTAAGCTGAATGGCGCCTCCATTGAAATCGAAACAGTGCGGGGCACAGGCTACCGCGCACTGTTCGCCGGCTCCACCTCATGAGCAACGGCTTTTCTATACAACGACGCATCGTTATTGTGGGCTTACTGATACTCAGCGTAGCCGTACTGGCAATGGGGGTGATTTCTTACCAATACGCTCAGCGCGCCTCAGACCGGGCATTCGACAGACTGTTGACAGCCTCAGCCCTGACAGTTGCCAATGCCATCCGCAACGAGGATGGCGCCTTACTCGTAGAGTTGCCCTACTCTGCCATGGCCATGCTGCCTAAAAATGAAAAGGTTTTTTATGTCGTACGATCGGCTGAACAGCTCATTGCCGGGTACCCTGACTTAGACGCCGATCTTCCCCTAGCTAACAGTGAGCAGCCTGCTTATCAAAATATTCACTATAAAAATCTTCATCTGCGCATATCCAGTATTGGGCGATTCAGCAGCGGTAGCTCTCAAGGAGAGCCTCAATGGCTAACGATTCGAGTGGCCGAAACCCGCAATACCCGAGAAACACTTGCCAAGGAGCTTTTCACCCAGAGCCTGCTTCCGATGGGTGTTCTGATTGCCTTGGCAATTGTGATTCTGGCGCTGGGAATACGTATTGCTTTCTCGCCACTGCGCACCTTGAAGAGTGAATTACAAACACGCTCACCTACTAATCTCAATCCCATTACCCGCCCCGTTCCTAGCGAGATCAGCGGATTAGTTCAGACCTTGAACGCTTTTATGCTTCGCTTAGGGAACGCTATGCAGACCATGCAGACACTCGTCGCCGATGCCGCGCATCAAATACGTACACCAATGTCGAGTCTGCGTCTGCAAAGCGAGCTTGCGCTGCTTGAAACTGATAAAAAACGCCAACATGAGTTACTGGAAGCTATACATCGCAATTGCGCGCAGACAAGCAAGCTGATTAATCAGATGCTTATGGATGCCACCATTACGCACCGCCGCAACACGACTGTCTTTAGCTCGCTTGCTCCACAAACGCTCATCAAAGACTCTGTATCCCGGTTAAGCCCGGAAGAACGCTCGCGAATTAGCGTTAACCTCACTCCACCGGCACAGCAGGCAGAGCTTGCGGGCGATCCAATTGCTCTACGTGAAATGCTGCGCAACTTACTTGAGAATGCCCTGCTTTACGCGCCTGACTCGGATGTCGAAATCAGGACGTATCTTAGTTTGGAGAAAAAGCTGGTATTCGACGTCTCTGATCGAGGGCCAGGGCTAAGCGCTTCCGAAGCCGAGTCGGTAATGGAGAGATTCGTACGAGGAAGTACCGCGGGTAAAACCCTGGGATCGGGTCTGGGCCTAGCCATTGCCCAAAACGTGGCGAAAGCCCACGGGGAAGCCTGCAACTACGCCAGCGCTATGGACCTGGATTAACCGTCCGCATCGAGCTCCCCATAAAGGCCTCCAATTCTAGCTTCCGCTCCGCCTCGTCAGTATTGCTTACTGTGCTGGCGGCCACACTGGTAGTAGCTTCTGTTCTGCCCACGCGCGTTTTCGCCAACACGCCCTATTTTTACCCCGCCCCTATCCCTTCATCCGTTAACCCGATGTTAAATATCGCCGGGCCCACCGATCATCAAGTCGTGGGAAGCCTGGTGGCAGGCTTCCAGGAAAAGCACCCCGACGTAAACGTCCATTATGAAGACATTGATACTCAAGACCTCTATGTACAGACAGTCTCTGGGCAATTAGAACATGTAGACGTACTTATCAGCTCGGCCGTAGATTTGCAGTTGAAACTGGCGAATGATGGCTACGCCCAAGCCCATCGTTCGGTCCATGCAGCAAAGATCCCGGAGTGGGCCAAGTGGCGCAACGAGGTTTTTGGTTTCACGCTTGAGCCTATCGTGCTGGTGTACTCAAAAGCGCTGTTACCTGCGCATCGGGCGCCGACTCGCGCAGGCCTGTTGAACGAACTGGAGAAACAGCGGGATGGCTGGTTCGATCGTATCGGAACTTACGACATACGACGTAGCGGACTGGGTTACTTATTGGCAGTTCACGATGAACGGAGTTCCTACGACTTCTGGGGCATGACTAACGCCCTGGGTAGGGCTGGCGTACGCCTTTACGACACAACCGGCGAGATCCTCGAGGATCTGGTCTCTGGCAAATTGAGTGTAGGTTATAACTTGTTAGGGTCCTACGCCTACGCATGGCAAAAAGAGGGGCTCCTATTGAAATCGTGATTCCCAACGATTACGTACTGGTGTTTTCCCGTACAGCCTTAATACGCAACAGCAGTCCCAGACCCGACCTGGCAAAACTTTTTATCGACTATTTGCTCTCTGATAACGGGCAGAAAATCGTAGCGGAAACTGCTTATCTGGGTTCTATCATTCAGCCTGAAGGTGTTACCCCTACTGGCTTAGCGCCCAAGCTCGCCAAGGCAGGCACCATCCAAAGTCTTGAGTTGAGTCCCGCGTTGCTGGTGGCCTTGGATCCTGCTCGAAAACAGAGGTTCATTCAAAACTGGGAACGTCTCATCACCGACACTCCTGCTCCGCTGACAGGTCGATGACAGGGAAAGTCTACACAATGGGTAGACGAAGCGCCAGGCGACATAGGCGCACTGAATAACACCCTGAGGAGACACACATGAAAAAGCGTTACCAAATTCCAGCGCTAATTTTAGCCGCGAGCGCCTACAGCGGCATGGCCTTTAGCGCCGACTATCCTGCTGAATACGACAGCGTAGTCGAACAGGCCAACAAAGAAGGGATGGTGATGATTTACTCTACCACCGACACCAAAGCCGCCGATCCGGTTCTGAAAGCCTTTAAGCAAAAGTATCCCAATATCAAAGTGGAATACTTTGATATGAATAGCACGGAACTTTATAACCGATACATAGGAGAGCAAGCGTCTGGAGCCAACAGCGGTGACATCGTCTGGAGCTCATCGATGGACTCAGCCATGCAGCTGGCAACCACATACGCTGCCACTTATGAGTCTCCCGAGGCAACATCCCTTCCCGACTGGTCTATATGGGAACATAAAGCTTACGGCACTACTTTTGAACCGACCGTCATGATCTACAACAAGCGCTTGATCAGCGACGACGAAAAACCAAAGAACCATTCGGATCTCGCTGCTTTAGTCTCTGGAGACAATGATAGATTTCGCAACAAAGTCACTACCTACGACATTGAGAAATCTGCGGTGGGCTATATGCTGGCGGCACAGGACAGCATCCAGAACGAAAACTATCTAGACTTCATTAAAGGAGTCGGTTCAGCCAACCTCGTGCTGCAGTCGTCGACCGGCACTATGATGGAGCGCGTATCGTCAGGCGAGAACCTGATTGGCTATAACATCCTGGGAGGTTACGCCGAGACACGCGCTCGCACGGACGAGGTCATTGGCGTTATTTATCCTGACGATTACACATTGATATTGTCTCGCATCGCTTTCATCAGCGAGACCGCAAAGCACCCGAATGCTGCCAAGGTTTTCCTTGACTTCCTGTTGTCCAAAGCGGGGCAGGACGTATTGGCGAACCAATCGGACCTTGCCTCTATACGAGACGACGTCGAAGGTGATAACGACGTTGATGGCTTAACCAAAAAATTGGGCGACACCTTGAAACCGATCCCGGTCGATGAAAGTCTACTGACGTTTCTAAAGCAGAAGGAACGCCTCGACTTCATTAAAGAGTGGCGCACTGCAGCCAACAAATAAGCCATCTCATTAAGCTGTGCTCCAGGCGCCCCAGGCGTTTGGGGCCTGCATCGAGGATGATCCCATGACCGCGTTAAGAACTCACTGGCAATCATTGCCGCGTGCGGTGGTAGTGTTAATTACCGCGCTCGCCATTTACGTTCCTCTTAGTTTCATTATTGTTCAGAGCTTTCTTTCTGCCCCTTTTTTCATGCCCGAAAAAAGTGCGAGCCTGGATGCTTTTCGTTTCATTTTTGATGATCCTGATTTTTATAAAGCCCTCCGTAGTGGCTTTATTATGGCCTTCGGCCTTGCAGCTATCGCTATTCCTTTAGGTGGAATCCTGGCCTTTCTAATGGTGCGTACCGACCTGCCCGGCCGCCGGTGGATTGAACCGCTAATCTTGGTGCCTATCTTTGTTTCACCAATGGTATTGGGCTTTGGCTATATAGTAGCGGCTGGCCCAGTGGGATTTTTCACCGTATGGGCTGAAGCTCTGGTCGGGGCGGCGCCATGGAATATTTACGCCTTCAGCAGTATTGTGGTCATCGCCGGACTGACTCATGTACCCCATGCTTATCTGTATATTTCAGCCGCGCTGCGCAGCATGGGTTCAGATGTAGAAGAGGCCGCCCGCACTGCGGGAGCCTCCCCCTGGAAGTCATGCGATCAGTAAGCTTACCAATGGTACGGCCCGCCATTCTCTACGCCACCGTCTTGCTGTTTTTTCTCGGCCTGGAGGTATTTGGGCTGGTGCTCGTGCTGGGCGACCCGGAAGGCAACTTGGTTTTAGCTACCTACCTTTATAAATTAACTAATAAACTAGGGGTCCCGTCTTATCACTTGATGGCGGCAGTCGCTGTCGTTCTGATTGCTATCACCATACCTTTGGTTGCTCTGCAACGCCGTTTAATGCAGAACGCGAGCCGGTTCATTACAGTAAAAGGAAAAGCGACCCAAGCGCGCTTGCTCCCTCTAGGAAAATGGAGGTGGGTAGCGGGCGGAATTGTCGCTCTATGGCTTGCCCTTACCATTGTCTTGCCAATCACTGGGATCGCCCTACGCGCGTTTGTATCGAATTGGGGCTATGGCGTGTCATTATTCGACGTGCTATCCATGGATGCCTTTCGCCAGGTGTTTTCTCAGCCACCGCTAATACGAGCTATCGTAAACTCCGTGGCCATTGGAGTGTTCGGAGGCGCTTTAGCGGTCGTGTTCTATACCTTTATTGGCTTGGCGATGCATCGAAAGCCCGATGCTATCACCCGCTTTATGGACTATAGCGTGTTGGTTCCGCGAGCCGTGCCCGGCCTGCTTGCTGGCCTCGCTTTCTTGTGGGTGTTCTTGTTCGTTCCCATGTGGCTGGATAATTCTCTGACTAAAGGCTGGTTGAGCGGACTACCGTTTGCAGAATGGCTCAGCCTTAACCTTGTGCCGCAACTGCGCGCATTACGAAGCACTATCTTCAGCGTATGGCTGGCCTATACCGTAGTATGGATGGCCTACGGCTTGCGATTGATTTCATCTACCTTGCTGCAGGTAGGGCCTGAACTCGAAGAGGCGGCCCGCAGTGCGGGAGCCAAACCCTCACAAGTCACTCGCCACATTACCGTGCCGTTGGCCAAATACGGGCTTATCGGTTCATGGTTACTGATGTTCCTGATTTTCGAGCGCGAATACTCAACCGGGGTTTACCTGCTCTCCCCGGGCACCGAAACGATAGGATCAATGCTAGTGTCCCTTTGGGCTACCGGCGCTATTGATATTGTTGCTGCGCTGTCCTTTATCAACTTAGTGTTAGTCGTCATCGGTCTGGGCGTTGCACTACGATTTGGAGTGAAATTGCGATGAGCGAACTCACCGTCGAAAATATTAAATTGGCATACGATAAAAACCTCGTGCTCGACGGGGTTTCCATGACCATTGCCAAAGGTGAAGTGGTTTCCTTGCTAGGCGCATCCGGCAGCGGGAAAACCACTCTACTTCGTGCCGTAGCGGGGCTCGAACAGCCCCTTAGCGGGCGAATTCAAATTTCAAGTCAATTGGTGTTCGATGGAGCGCAAAAGCTGGAGGTTCCTGCAGAGCAGCGAAACCTGGGGCTGGTTTTCCAGTCCTATGCGCTATGGCCCCATAAAACCGTGGCAGAAAACGTCATCTATCCGTTGAAACTGAGGAGAACGCCGGAGCAACAGGCGAAAAGCCAGGTTAGCGAAACCTTGACCCACCTGGGTTTGGCGGGTTTGGAGAGCCGTTATCCCAACCAGCTATCGGGCGGGCAGCAGCAGCGGGTCGCCATCGCACGAGCTATTGTCTATAACCCCCCAGTTTTGCTTTTGGACGAACCCCTGTCAAACCTGGACGCCAAGCTCCGGGAAGAGGCGCGAGCGTTTTTGCGAGAGCTCATTGTTAACCTGAACTTATCAGCGCTTCTGGTAACACACGACCAAGACGAGGCCATGGCCATATCGGATCGGATCTTGCTGCTCAATCAAGGCAGAATCGAACAGCAAGGTACACCAGAGCACATGTATAGCGCTCCTGAAAGCCTCTATGCTGCCGAGTTCATGGGTAGTAATAACAGAATTTCCGGAACGGTAAGTGTTCGTAAAGACGGCGATGTTTGTATCACGACAGCATACGGAGAGCTATGGGGTAGCACCAGCGATTCGCTGCAAGTGGGCGACGAGGTTTCTGCCATCTGCCGGGTGGAACAGACTCAAGTAAGCAGCCATGTCACTGAGGGAGCCTTATCCCTTCCCTTAACCACCAGCATGTATCTAGGAGACAAGTGGGAATATATCTTTAAGCTTCCCAACACCGACAGCGTGCTGCGAGCCTACGGGAAAGAACGCCTGTCTCCTGGCACTTACTTTGTGCAGTTACCGCCCAAAGTGCTATGGGCTTATGCTGCCTAGCAAAACACGGAACCCTGACCTCTACCGCAACCGGACGGTCTTGGGTTCCCACCAGCTGGGCAGCAGGCCCCTGAGCCGGCTTTCAGCGTAGCGGTTATCAAGTAAGTACAAAGTACCCTTGTCATTTTCGGTACGTATGACTCGTCCGGCGGCCTGAACAACTTTTCGTATGCCTGGATATAAGTAGGTGTAGTCATAGGCAAGCGCGGGGCCGAATATCTGGCTGACTCGTTCTTTGTAGGCTTCGTTGATCGGATTGATCTGCGGAAGCCCCAGGGTGGCGATAAAAGCGCCTATCAGGCGATCGCCCGGCAAGTCCACCCCTTCAGAAAACACGCCCCCCAGTACGGCAAGCCCAATGCCGGTATTGCTGGCATGAAAATTTCTCAAGAAGGCATTACGGTCGATGTGGCTCATGCCCGGCGTTTGGGTCCAGATAGTTAGCTGCGGGTGCTCTCGCATAAAGTAGCTGCGTACCTGCTCTACATACTCAAAACTGCTGAGAAAAAATAAATAATTACCTGGATGCTCGGCATGTGTTCTGATGACCTGCTCACAGATGGGAGCGATGCTGCCCTTACGATCCTGATAGCGTGTCGATACATCTGTCGCAATGCGGACGGTCAATTGCTCGCTTTTAAACGGCGACAGAGCACCATAGACGCTGCTCTTTTCATTGAGCCCAAGCAAGTCTTTATAGAATTCTGCCGGTCTTAAGGTGGCGGAAAAAATCGTCACGCTGTGAGCGTCATTCAGGCGCTCTTCGAGAAAAGGGGCTGGAACCACATTTCGTATCGTCAAAGTAATCGTATCGTTTGAAGCGCGCTGGACATCAGCCATGCTGTGCATACCGAACAGCTCGTACAGCCGCTGAAAATACAAAATATCGAAGTAGCAGCGCAGCAACACACTGTCTTGTGGGAGGGCTTCATCGGCGACAAAGGCTCCGACCTTGATACAAACGTCATTTAAGGCATGACCGACATCAGCATCAATGCTGTCAATTACCGTAGTACCTGACGCAAGCTCATCGTATTGGTCGGTCAGCGCCCGGATCAGACCGCTAAAAACAGATTTAAGCTTTTTAGGGGCGGCTTTACGAGCCCCCAAGAGCTGTATAGTGGACAAACTGGCGCTATACATGGAACGAGCTCGATCAACCAGATTATGGCCCTCATCAACCACCACCACCGGTGACCAGCTCTCTGCCTGGGTGTAAGCATGCAGCACTGCCGTAAAATCAAAATAATGGTTGTAATCAGCAACGACGACATCTGACCAGCGAATCAGTGCCAGTGATAAGTAATACGGACAAATATCGTGCTCAGCGGCTGTTTTAACCAGCGCAAATTCGTCAATGACGCCTGCTTCCAGAGCACTGCGCCTGGCATCAGCAAGGCGATCGTAAAAACCCTTGGCCAAGGGGCAGTCGTCTCCGTGACAGGCCTTATCGGGGTACTTGCACAGCTGCTGCTTAGAGGCGAGCTCAAGAGTGCGACAACCGGTTGCCTTACGATCATCATCATCCATACGCAACAAAGCTTCAGTTGCCAGGCGCTTGCCCGAGTTCTTGGCGGTCAGGAAAAAAATCTTTTGTTCGGAAGAAATCGCTTTCAGCGCCGGAAACAGAACCCCCAAGGTTTTGCCCATGCCGGTAGGAGCCTCAAGCAGCTGCTGGGCTCCGCCTTTGGTGTTGCGGTAAACGGCAATGGCGAGCTCGCGTTGCCCGTATCTAAACTCGGTGAAAGGAAAAGCTAATTGCTTCAACTTTTCGGAGCGTCCACGCTGATGAGCTTGCTCTTGCTGCGCCCAGCTTAGGTAGGTAGAACACAGCTGCTCGAAGTGAAGCTGAAGATCGCAAAGCCTATACCTTTGCCGCTGGGGATGCTCTTTTTTGTGTCTACGTTGAAATAGATCAGGCAGGCCTCAATTTCAGAGAGGCCATCGCGTACACAAAGCATGTAGGCATATACTTTTAACTGCGCCAGGTGCAGTGCTCGCTGATTTTCCTTGATCTGCTGTACCCTGCCCCTGAAGGTTTTGATTTCTTCTACGCAGTGCTGGCGCGGATCGTAGGCATCCACACGCCCCGCTACCTCAAGCCCCTGGTAGCTGATATTTAGGCTTTCTTCGATCAGATAATGGGATGGACGCGTAGCCGCCACCAATTGATGGCCTTCTATGCCTTGACTTGCACTAGGCACGGGCGTAAATCGCAGATCAAGATCACCTGAGCGCGCCACAAAGTCGCACAGCGTACGTACACTAACCCTCATGATCGGCCCATTGCACGTAGCAGACTGCAGCTTCAATATTGTGCGTGGCAAAAAACTCGAACCACCTTACTTGGTTGTCTTGTAATTTGTCGCCTGGGGCTTTGATCTCAACCCACCGATAACGGTTACTTAACAGATCAAAAATAATTAAGTCGGGCATGCCATTCCCATTGTTTTTAGGAGTCGCTAGCAGGCGCGTGAAGTACAAACGCAGTTCACTAGCCGAAATGCATCTCAGGGCGTGACTGATCAAGCCATCGGAGAGCACTCCCCAATGCACAAAAGACGATTGTATCCCTTGCTTACGCACATAATTCTTGCGAATAATTTGCTGATACTCGCTGGTTTCTAAGCTTCTAAACCGCTGTTCAAACAAATGGGCGCGACGTTTCTGAAAGTCGGTCTCATACAAATCGGCAGGACGAGTCTGAAAGGGATGAAAAAAAGCACCCGGAACTGGGGCAAACAATACATCCCAAAACAGTAAACCAAATAAGCCGTTGATCAGGCAGTTTTCTACGAAAAAGCACTGCTCTGCATACCCAGAAAGGCTCTTGGCGCTTCGATGTTCGACCCTGGCAGGAACTGCTACAGGCAATACTAAAGAAAGCGCATGAATGTTTTTTGTACTGAATCGGGACGACTGCAGAAGACCATTAACCTGATGAAATTGCGGGGTATTTACCGCATCGGTACTAACCGTAGACCGTTGCTGCATAAACCGCTTATACAGTCGGGGCCACATGCGCAGAACTTGCTGCCTCTCGGCTTCATTTTGAGGCTCTGCCAGTGCTGTGGCTGCAAGTTCGACGGCTTGCGTGGTCTTGCCTTGCAATTCGTATACCCGCACCAGTCGCTGACGGCTTTCTTCCCAGTTGCAACGACCATAAAGTTGTTCTGCCAAACTGAACTGTTGCCTGCGTTCGGCTGTGCGTCCTAGCCTGAACAGAAGCTTATCTCGACGCCTGCTCAACCAGGGGCTGTCGTACATGGCAATAGCCTGAAACTGCCCGAGCTGTACAAGCGCAAGCTTTAAGTCTACGGCATCGTACGCTAACAAGGTTTGTTCTATATCGCTATATAGGCTTTCAAGCGCCATGTAACTGTCTAGCTCGGCAGGCGATCCGAAGAGAGCCGCCTCGGCATTGAGATCGACAGCCTCGTATTTATAGAGACCCAGTTGCTCGGTCACGAACTCTGACCAGTTTTGCTTCAAATTACCGAAAAACAATAATCTGAATCGCTGCGAATGGTCGCTGACACGCAGCTCAACCACTTTTTGCACCTGCACGAGCAAATCAGGCTCAGAAGCCAGTATGCGTGATAGCCATTGCTCTTTTATTTCAGAACTGGCCTTAGGCCATTGGGGCAAGAGCAGTTTAAGCTCGGCCAGCGTGAACAGCGCAAATGCCTCGTCAAGCCTTAATTGCGTCTTGAGGCGTACCCATCCAAGGTCGGCCAAGAATTCAAGCGCAGCAGAAAAGTCCGGAATTTCGGCATAGGATAATTTAGCGTACGAAAACAGCTCGCCTTTACGCATGATAAGACGCACCAGCAGGGCCTGGGCTGCTTGCGGCGCCGCGAAAAACAAGCGGATAAACTGTTTATCGCTGTTATTTAACGCTTGAGAATTACGCTCGCGTACACTTTCCAGGACCAGCTTAAAGTTTTCAAGATAGTAAAGTTCGTTGAGTACAATCACACCATTCAATACTGGATATATATACAGCCAATAATACCAAGTCCTCATTCAATACACTAGCGATTTTGCTCTTCAAATTTACCCGATACGGGGTAAGCACTACTTGCACGCGAGCGGCAAACGCTATAGGATTAGCGCGTCGCTATTGCTATTAAGAAAGAGACTCCGCTCAAGGCGGGGCGCCGACGGAGCAACCACCCCGGAAACTCTCAGGCAAAAGGATCTTAATAACAAGACACTCTGGAGAGAGGTATTAAATTGCCCACCGAAGGTGACCACATTTCTTAGCCGTTAATGTGGATCAAGCTCTCAGGTAATCGGACAGATGGGGTGCAGGTGTTATCCAACATCCTGCCCATCTATCTGGAATAACCATGACTTCTATCGCTGTTATCGGTGCCGGCATCACGGGCGTAACTACCGCCTATGCCTTAGTTAAGCAAGGCTTCACTGTCACCCTTCTCGACAGACAACGCTATCCTGCCATGGATACCTCTTTTGCCAATGGCGGTCAGCTTTCTGCTTGCAACGCCGAAGTTTGGAACAATACATCCACCGTCATGAAAGGCATCAAGTGGATGTTCAAAAAAGACGCCCCTCTATTGGTGAATCCCAGCCCCAGCTGGCATAAGTACACATGGATGGGCGAATTTCTGCGCAATATCCGCAACTACGAACACAACACGATTGAGACCACCAAGCTCGCTATAGCCGCCCGCGAACATCTGTTTCAATGGGCTGAAGATGAAAACATCGACTTTGATCTGGAAAAGCGCGGCATTCTGCATGTCTACCAAAGCAAAGCCGGCTTCGAATCCGGCGTAAAAGTCAGTGAACTGCTGGCCAAAGGTGGCCTCGAGCGCAGAACCGTTACGCCTGAAGAAATCAGGCAAATTGAACCCACCTTGGTCGGTCAGTTTTACGGAGGTTTCTTTACTCCCTCTGATGCATCAGGCGACATTCATAAATTCACACGAGGCCTGGCTGATGCCTGCAAGCGTCTGGGCGTCAAGTTCACCATGGATGTGGAAGTCGAGTCCATCACTCCCCTGCCACGTGGGCACCAGATCCGTTATCGGTCGAAACTGGATAGCTCACCCAACTCGGCCGAACAGCTTGATGTGGATGCTATTGTAATCTGCGCCGGGGTGGGAAGCCGTAAACTGGCTGCCATGGTTGGCGACCACATTAACATCTACCCGGTAAAAGGCTATTCCATTACCGTCAATCTGAATGACGAAATCAGTCAGAATGCAGCCCCTTGGGTCAGTCTGCTGGATGAAGAAGCGAAGATCGTCACCAGCCGCCTGGGTGCCACTCGCCTGCGTGTGGCAGGAACCGCAGAATACAACGGCGAGAATAAAAATATTCGTGCTGATCGCATCGCTCCGCTGACCGAATGGACACGAAGGAACTTCAATCAGGCAGCGACCGACAATGTTGTGCCCTGGGCCGGATTACGCCCGATGATGCCCGACATGATGCCACGAGTGCAGGCTGGAAAACGCGAAGGTATTTTCTACAATACCGGGCACGGACACCTGGGCTGGACATTATCTGCCGCCACAGCCCAAACCATTGCCTACACGATTCGCACTGCATTGCCTGTTACGGCAGACGCCTGATATTTAGAAATGCAGCGGCCTGGCTTTATTACCAAAGCCAGGCAGCAGGTCACCACGCCCGAACGCAATCGTTGTGATCGAGAAAATGAGCGGCTATTCCACCAAGCCCAGGCTATTCAAACCGCCAATGCTATCGGGCCACGTGCGCTTACGGGCACTTTGCAGCAAAATACGCGCCCAGGCTATCCAGCCCTCCCATGCAATGCGCTTATCCCATGCCGTGCCCCAGGATTGCAAAGCCTGCAAACCGGCCAGAGCCTGTGTTTCTGCAGTCGCAAAATCTCCGCGGGTTAATGCCAGCTGAGCCAACAGCAAACGGGGTTCTCCGACCCAGGGATTATGGTCGATGACGGATTCGAGCAGGTGAACAGCGGTCTGATCTTCGGTCAGGGGATGCATACGCGTAATGACTTGCCAGTACAGCCCAGCAGCAGCGGCTTCGTTTCTCGGCGCAATCACACCTTTAGCACTATCAAACGCAGGAGGTATTGGTATGCCGGTATCGGCAGGCAAGGCATGCAATGCGTTCAGCAATCTGGACAACATCCCCAGAATATTTGCTGGCGGCTTCAAGGGGCCGGGCCATAAAGAGGCGGCCCAGTGCGACGTCAGCGAACGGCGTTCCTGGTAAGGATAATCGGCAAAAATCTCATCTTGCCAGCTGTGCCATTGCTCGCCCACATCGGCTACGGTTACAACAATAAAAGCAGCAACCTGCCGGGGCGTTAAGTTAAATGTCTGGCCCTTGGCATCAGTCAGCACAATCCCCTGGGGGCCCAAGCCCTCGCCTTCCAGAATAGCCTGTACGAAACGGGTACGTGGTATCGCACAAAAAGACTAACCCATGACTCGGCCTCTTCGCCCAGAACGGCGCTTAAGGTCTCACGTTCGCGTTCGCGGTCAAATAAATTGAGATTCACGTACTCGTTGCCATACACGCTATGAAACAAACCCAGCAAGCGGACTTCACGAGGCTGATCCCAAAGCGACAAGCTACGATAGACGCCCATCAGGTGATGTTTGAACGTACCTGCCTTATGCCAGTCTTCACTGGCACTGCGCGCAAACAGCAACTCTAGCAGTGAGGGAAGATCAGGATCGATGGCGGCATAGTTCTCGGCCAGGAGATCAGGAGTATAGCGATGCAGCTCGGGATGGTGAGACATAAGGTAATAAGACGGTTCGTGAGGAAAGTGTGGCGCATACGGTGCGCCACCTTATTCTAATATTAACCCATACCCTTATTTCTTTTAGATCTATGGCTATTATGATTCAACACATAAAAACCTGGATTAATATAGGTAAAATCCTAAGCTACTGTTTTACAGGGGTGCGCCGCTGTAGTCTGGCAAAGACGCATCCCACCTTTAAAGAGAACTTCATGCTTCAATCAAGCCTTCAGCCTTTCCGCCAAGCATTACAGTCTTTAGCCGCCGTAGCGCTTATGTCTGTTATGTGTTCCAGCCCTGCAGCTGCCCAAGATACAACGTTACGTGTAGGCGTAACGGCAGGCCCGCATGCACAAATTGGCGAGGTTGTTAAACAAGTTGCCGAAAAACAGGGACTTGACCTTAGATTGATCGAATTCAACGACTTCATCCAGCCTAATGCTGCCCTTGATGCAGGCGACATTGATCTTAATATCTACCAGCACCTTCCATTTCTCGAGTCGCAGAACAGCACCCGTGGCTACAAACTGGCCCCCGTTGGTGATGCCGTGGTTCAGCTCATGGGTATTTACTCCAAAAAACACAGTTCTATAGACGAGATCCCTGAAGGCGGGCGTATTGCCATCCCTAATGATCCTACCAACGGTGCGCGCGCCTTGCTGGTGTTACAGGATGCCGGCCTGATCAAGCTAAAAGACGGTGTCACCGTCACGGCCTCCCCTTCGATATCGTCGAAAACCCCAAGAAGTTTAAATTCACCGAAATTGAAGCAGCTCAACTGCCACACTCACTGGCAGATGTAGATGCGGCAGCCGTTAACTCGGCTTACGCGGTGCAGGCAGGCCTGTCGCCTAAAGCTGACTCACTGGCTCTGGAAAGCGATAAGGCTGATTTTGCCGTCGTCGTTATTGCCGCCCGCCAAGACAACAAAGACGATCCCCGTATCGCTGAGTTCGTTAAAGCCTACCGCTCCGATGAAGTGAAGACATTCGTTGAAGAGACGTTCTCGGGCGCCTACACAACCACCTGGTAGGCTCTGCCAACGAGTTTTCATTGTATGCCAGCCCCTGTTCTGCCCTTGCAGTTCAAGTTGTGGACCGGAAGCTGACAACAAGGGCCGACGCTAAGCCGGCCCTTGTTTTATATATGCAGCAAACAAAAATTGGCGCATCTCCGAAGTGCCAGTGAAACGTCTAGAAACGCACTTTTAGATACAGATTACCGTTGTGATCGGTATTCCCATTTCCGAATTGACCACCGTAGCTCAGGCCCAGAGCCGTATTTCGTCCAACAGACATCTCAGCTCCCAGATCAAGCACAGCGGCATTCTTTGCGATGGGTGCTCCGGCCACTTGAAATGCAGCGCCATTGCCTTCGATAAAAGCCAGGGAGCGGCTTGTATCAACATCACCAGCCGCGTGACGCCACCCCAGGCCACCATAGAGGGCCGCTTGCTTATCACCGCCCAGTTCCACGGCTGTTTTTCCGCGTAGACCCAGTGTAAAAGTCGTGATGTCATCGCTTGAGCTACGCCCTGAAAGCGCCGCTGAACCGCCAGACTCTTCAAAGCCCTTGGCTCGCTGATTGATCCAGGCCAGTCCTAGATACGGCTCAACTGTGCTGTTGACCCCAGCCGGAACGGCGTAGCCCAACTCGGTAAACAACTGCATGCTATTGGCGTGGTAGTCGGCCTTGAGCGTCTGACTACCGCCCACGTTCACATTGCGACGCGTATCGATATCGTGACGCGTGTAGCCGACGCCAGCCAGGAAGTTGACTGTGCCTCTGCCTTGCTGCCACTCGTTTCCACCGTAAAGTGCCACCGAATAGCTGTCAACATCGGATTTGGAGGAACGATCATCGACCTTGATTTTTCCTTCGGTATAGCCCAGAGCCCCACCGACTCGCCAACCGTTGCCAACCTCGGTGTCGCCACCGACAAACAAGCCACCCATGGTGGTTTTAGCTTCAGCCGCCCCCCGTCTGCATCAAGGGTGCTCCAGTTACCCACCACCTGTGCCCAGAAGGGATGGGCCGCTGAGGTAGGCATGGCGCCAGCAGGAGCAGCCCCCGACGCCTGGGCTGTCGGAGCCCCTGCAACCAAGCCAGCGCCCTGATTTCCGCGCATGCGTGCCGAAAGTGTGCGAACCAGCAGATCCCCTGAATTCAGCAAGGCTGCCTGCGTACTGGCGTGTGACTCACCAGAAAGCTGATTCAGCGCATCCTCCATGTCAGGTGAGGCCAGCACGGCAAAAGCCAGGGCATTGCCGCTCCCGGCCGACATGAGACCCTCATAGGTGGCTGTTTGGTTGGAGCTCCAATTGCCCCTGTCGATTTGATCCATATCTGCAGACAGGCTTACCTTGACATCCTTTTGGCCGTACGCGACTGGGTCAAGCTTGACTCTTACGTTGGCGAAACTATAGCCATCCAACGATTCAGAGGCAAACTCCGCAACAATATTGCCTTCCTCAGCCTGTACGATGGTATAGGCATGGTCGAGCAAGTAGCCCCCATTACTGTTCTCTTGCGCCACTTGAAGTGCCACTCCAGACAGATCCACATCACCGGTCTTGATTACGACCAGGTCAGACTGGCCTGCCCCGTTCACCTCGGCAACATACTGACCGCTTAGCTCGCCTATTGAGCCTGCAGTTACCGTACCCACGGAGTTTCCGGGACTGAGCAGCGCATTCTCGCCGCTAAGCCGGCCAGCAATATTCATGTTGCCACCCAGCATTGAGTCATTAACAACCGCATTGCCGCCCACCATGACCGGATTGTCACGGGTACCGCCCTGAATTCCGGAACCCTGCTGCAGTTCCAAATCACCTGCTATGGTAGTAGGACCGTTGAAAACGAATTGACTACCGGCAATACCCACCACATCGCCGCCTACGTTAAAGCTGCCAGAGCCGGCATGCGTACGCGTGCCCGCAGTCAGCAGAGAGCCGCCAATCCGAGTGCTGGTCCCCTGAAAGCTCAGAGATGAGCCCTGCTGGCCTGCAACGTTGCCACTAATGTTGGTGGGCCCCAGGAAAGTCATCGAAGAATTTACGCCAGTAGAGGCATCGCCCTGGATGTTTGCAGCGCCCTGAAAACGTAAATGGGAATTCTGCGTGCCGACCAGACTGCCATCAACCGTCTCGTCATCCTCAAAGACAGGCGTCTCGCCCTCTTCAACAACGATAGCATCGCTGTCTATCATCGTGCCGAACCAGCGTGCCCCCTCCTCAAGATTAATATGAGTGTGCTCGGACGAAGTCAGATTGCTATTATGATCCTCATTCAGGACATTGCCCACAGCGAAGGAGCCAGCACCTAAGGTGAGGTTGACCACGCCATCTGCGCCGTCATCGGCATGACGCTGGATCTCAAGCAAAATGTCTTTAGCACTGCTGGCCACGGTATCTGCGCCCAAGGTGAAGTATTGCGTTTGGCCTGCCTGCGTGATTTCCGATCGTAGCGCTGCGCCGCTAGCATTAAGATCAACGCCGGTTAAGCTAACCGTACCGCTGTCCTGAATATAGGCGCCTGCAGCATTGTCTCCTGTGGTAGTGATGGATCCTCCGGTCATGTTAACCGTACCGTTTCCGCCATAGACTCCAATAGCGTGGGCTTGTGACCCCTGCGTGGTGATGCTTACGTCAGCGGCAGCGATACTGGATGAAGGGGTGGTGCCTTCCTGCTCTACCCGCAAGCCTTCGGCGAGGCGCCCAGTCGTGGAGATGCTGGTACCATTCAGGCTTATATGGCTATCCCGCTTAGCCAGCACGCCAAAGGCCCCTATTTCCTCTCCACCTGCGTTGGTAAATACATCCCCGCTGGTATTGATGGCTCCGCCGCTCAGGCTCACATTGCCCTGGTTATAGCCAAAAATCCCAAAGCCTGCTTCGTTGCTCGTATTGACACTAACATTTTCACCTTCGACAATACCGCCATTTTGTGAATAGATTCCGTAAGACTCTTTGCCACTCGTGGTAATGGAAGTATCGCTCAGTGTTACTTCAGGAGTGTCGCCATTAGTATGGTGAGCGTGAACAGCATGAGAGTTGTCTCCAAGGGTGGAAATAGCGACGCCGGTAGCTGCTACGGTTCCGCCAGTGCCCACCAGTATTCCGCGCTCGAATTGCTCACCCGTTGCCGCTACTGTTCCTCCGTTAAGCTCCACGCGGCCATTGTTTCTCGCCACCACCGCACTCGACAGCCCGCCGGCGCCAGTCGATGAGCCCTTGATGCTGATATCTGCATTATCGGCAGAAATAACCGAACCTGCTCCATCCGCAACCAGCCCCTGGGCCACCGCCGACCCGCCTGCGTTCGCCGGGGCTGTTTCCACTGCCACAGAACCACCCGTCAGATTAATACTATTGCCATCAATTACTGAAGCGCCCTTGCCACCTGTACCTTGCACAAAAACATGACTGTCTGTCGCGTTAATGATGGAGTCCGTACCTGCGGCCAGCAGCCCGCCGGCATTGGACGTGGATTCAAGGCTTTCAATGCGGGTCCCCTGCAGGTTAACCACGGCATCCCACTCATAAGTCTGCGCCGTAAAGGTATTGGTAGCCGTAGATTTCACAGTACTATCGGTCACATTGACTTGCCCGAACTTCCCCGCTGTCACAGCCTGCGACCGGACTCCACTGGTCGTAACATCGCTGTCGATGACGTTAACGACCGCTTCGGAAAAGTTGGCGTAGACGCTCCAGATGTCATCGCCAGTGGTGGTCAATGAACTGTCTATGAGATTGATCACGGTCTGGTTCTCTGGCACTTCCCCTGTGTGTCTTACGCCCTCTGCGGTGCTGCCGTTATAGCCGTAGACATGAATGCCCTCAGCATTATTACCGCTAACCTCGATATTTACATTGCGGGCGGTGATAGACCCTCCACCTGTAAGATCTCCGTCGCCGGTAGCCAGGAGCGCATCATTTGTGGAACGGATAGTACCCCCATTGATCATCACCGTGCCCCCATTCCGGGTTTCTACTCCTGCCCTTGGACTAGCATGGCTATGCACGCCAATCTGGGTGACATCGAGGTTATTTAGTTCTATGGCCGATGTGTGCCCATCGGCACGAACGGCAGAGGCGGCACCAGTAATATCTGTACTGTCGCTTGTTATGGCCCCTCCGGTCAGCACGATACTACCGCCGGATTCTGCTCGGACTGTTCCTGTGCTTCGAGCGCCGACAATCTCAAGATTAGTACCGTTAATACTACCGCCAGCGCTGGCCGTTGCATCACTATAAGCCTGATCAGCCACTGTAATACTTTCGCCCTCGGCCAATAGAGGCTCCGCATAGACGCTGCTTGACACAGCTCCGTAAGCACCCAGCAAAGCCGCTGTTAATGCAGTGACCTTCAAGACGGAATTCCGCTTGCTGTTGTTTCTCATTCTGCTTCTCCTCAAGTTAACGATTGGTAGATCAAACTCAAGCATTAAGCGTGTCGCAGTGCAGTTTCCACTTGCACCGGAAAATAGGTAGGCTTGCGTAATTCACGCTTCGCCTTTCAGGATCAGCTATTAACTGCCCACTCTGTAATCAATGAACTTTTAGTCTTTAACAATGCAATCAAAAGAGGCTCTATTAGCAGCAAGATGCTACGTACCCTAAAGTGGAGCGCTGATATTTTGTCTGATGTGCTCGGCCACGATGCTGCTCATATCGTATTTTTCGAATGAGATAGGCCTTTGAAATTTCTATTGAAAACCAGCGACGGATACATTAGCTTGCATCCGGGTGACATCTGTGTTGATTATTCGATTTAAACATTACCAAAGTCATTTTGCATCGTTTTTCACATATTTATTAGCGGGGTTTGTCCCTATAACTAGGTAATAAAGCTCTTTTTACTACTTTGGACAACAGCGGCCAGGGCGCCTTGGCAAAGCCAAAATCCACAGATAGAAAAGCGGAGAACCAGTTAGATACAGGTTCTCCGCCTTTTTAATACTTATTTAATACTTACTTAAGCGCTGCAAGCGAGCCTATACAGTTGGCAACTCAATTGCTACCTTTCATCATATTGATAATTGCCTGAGTATGCTGCTGATTCTGCGTGCTAACCAACAGGCGTCCATCGCGAATGGTTTCACCTATCTGGGCCACACTGACCAGTTGCCCCTGCACGCTTAATAACAGATAGTGTCCTTGTGCCTGCTCTGTAATGCTGTGCAATTTAGGAATACCCTGCTCGTTCATTTCCAGCATGATAAAGGTGCGCTGATCCGGTGCTGTCACCGGTGATACACGCCCCATATCCGTTTGAATCAATACGGGCTGCGGAAGCGCATAAAGAGAGGCACCGCCCACATCAATTGCTATCAGCGAGTCTTCAGCATTTTCCTGAGCCAGATGCAGGGTAATGACGGGGGCACTTTGCTGTTGTGCCGTGGCTCCGGCAGCCGCCGCGTTCGTTGTCGGTGCACTTTGGCTTCCGAGCACTGGGGGTGGAGGATCAACAGGCTCCGGGGAGCGGCTCGGTGCAGTGTGCTGGCATCCGGCCAAGCCGGCAGCTAATAATGCAGCAGCAGAGATTTTAAGCAGAACTTTCATTTTTTCTCTGAAGAAAAGGCCGTCAAGGTATCCCTGACGGCCGGATTGTTTCAAAAATAAATCTAGCGCAGAGCCTGGACTTCAATATCCACACGCCGATTAGGCGCAAGACACGCTATGAGTTCATTACGATTTTGCTGTTCGCACTGCACAACTGGCCGTTCCATGCCGAAACCCTGTGCCTGAATCGTAGCGACAGGGATACCCTCTGCTGCTAATGCGCGCCGCACCGACTCAGCACGCTGCTGGGACAATTGCTGATTCGACGTCACATTACCAATCCGGTCGGTATGGCCCGCCACTCTAATGTGCTGTATCTGTTCAAGCTGCTTCAGCTGGCTGGCTATATTGCTCACCTCGTTCAGACCGGCTGCTGTCAATGCAGCACTGCCAAAGGCAAAGCCCACATCACCGGAGAGCGAGAAAGGTGTAACGGCCGGCTTGACTGGCTCGTCACCCAAGATAGCTGCGCATGCCTCGGGCGCCCAGTGAAAACTGCGGGCGATCTTGTCTTTATCAAACAGAACCTTGAACTGACACGTTCTCAGTCCTTCGGCCGTATTGAAATGAAACAGATAGTCCCATTCACGAACCTTGAAACCCTCGGCAAAATGCGGGCGACCCAGCAGGTCGTAGAGCTGATCCCGTGTCGCCCCTTCGCGTACTTGACGCAGATTATCAATATTGGGGTAGGAACCCGTATTGAAATTAACATCGTCGACTTCAGGAAAGACCGGTTTGTCCGTCTGTCCATCCCGATCGACCTGACTTAAGGTGCCGCAACCCGCCAACGCCAGACTTAGTGCAATGATGGTGCCAACTAATTTTTTATTCATGATAAAAATTCCTTCGAGGATAAACGGAGTACATCGGCTGAAATAGCTGATGTACTCGTGATCTAAATCACTACCACTGATAACCGATACCTACGGCACCACCATAGTCGCCACGCGAGGTTGCGTTACCTGATAGTTTGTAGACCCAATGACCGTTATCCGTAATACCGGAAAAGCCCATCGCCATTCCTGATTCGCTATTCCAGGTACCTCCCGCCAAACTCATCATGGTCTTGCCAGGCAGATAGGCCTGCGGCAACGCTGCGGTAGCCATCGCCGCTGCGACACCTCCACTGAGTTTTTTATCCTGGCGACGCAGATCATGACGCAGGTTGTTGACTTGGCCTTGCAAATTATCAGTGGCACGGTCCAGTTGACCAACGTTTACTGCGTCGCCTGGCGCAACACCGTCCGCCACATTGGTGATGCGCTTATCCGACATATCAATGCCATTCTCATTGATGATCGGACCGCCGTTGTTGATCGTTACGCTATCAACCTGAAGATCGTTGCTCAAGGAAATTTCCAGGATACTGCCTTGCTTCACGCTGGTCGTAATGTTTTCATTTGCTCCAACAATATGCAAGGTTTCACCTAGATCACGATGAGCAACGTTGCCAGCACTGTCAGCAAAATTCAAACCTTTCTGTGTCAGCGTGTCGTCGAGCTCATTCAACCCATCTTCAAGTTGACCAAGATTCGTAGCATGATTACGTTCGGTACCCGCCGCGACATTCGTGATCTGTTTACCACCGGCATTAATACCGTCATCATTGATCACAACATCGCCCACCGTTACGCTGTCGTGATTAACATCCGGATTGGTTTCGATAATCAAGGAATTGTCATCCTCGCCGGGCCTGATATTGATATTGTCACCGCCGATCAAATCACCACCCGCGATAATGTTACCGACACCATCACCTGGAGAGACCGGGCCTGTACCGCCGCCTGAACCCGGCTCGCCATCTCCAGGCTTAGGAACCACAGGGAAGTTGTCAGCCAGACTAATGTACATCTTGCCATCGCGAACCTCTGTTTCGATCCAATCCACACCCAGAATTTCCAAAGTCTCACCGAAACGCTTGTTAATTATGGTGCCACCGTCAGTATCACTGAAGTTATTACCAGAAAAGTTCATCCCGGCCATAAGCGTTTCACCGACCTTGATAGGCCCGACGGGCGCGCCGCTGGCATCCTGAAGACCATTAAGTGTAATATCACCCCCACCGATGACGATATTTTGATCGCCATTAGTACCACCAGGAACAGTAATACCTGCAATGAGGTTACCGTCTTTGTCTATAGCGCCCTCATCACCGATAATGACGCCGGGGTTGGCCTCATCGCCGCCTAATTCTAAAGTTGATGCTAAATTAACATCGACTTCCTGGCCGATAACGATCGGATTGCCTTCGTCATCCTCACCCATGGTGATGGGCCTAAGAGCAAGAGAGACGTTTTCATCAGTGCTGCTGAAATCTACCAAGTTGCCTGGGGCGACGTTGGCGGGTGTCCCTTCATTAGCGCTAATGTTCCAGCCCTTATTGACCACATCACTGACTTTACCGAGCTGTTCCTCTGTGGCTGCACGGCCCGAACCATCAGCAAACTCAGGATAGTCGATGGTTTGGTTTTTCAGCCCACCGATGGTGCCGGCATTGCCGTCAATCACGATTGTCGTGCCGTCGGCCCCACCCCCGATCACTTTCACCACACCGGCTTCCACTGTGGTTACGCTGCCAGCGCCGTCGGTCACCGTGGTGCCTGCGGCTGTAATCGTAGTTACGTTATCGTCGCTGTCATCCACGGTAAGACCAGCATTGTTCATCTGTGTATTACCGATGGCAACGCTGCCGTCAACGCCAAGGTCTATATCCTTATTCAGCTTGATCTCAAGCGTATCGGTGCCATCAGCGACAACACCTATATTGCCCTCGGTCAACGTAGTCTCGTCAGTCGCGCCACCCACGAGCTTCACTGTTTCGCCCAGTTTGCGATCAACGTTCGTACCGCTGTCGCCTGCAAATGTCAGCGGAGTGTCTGCAAGATCGCCCACCGCTCCATCTACGTACGTCTTGTTCGTGATGTGATCGCCGTCAGTGATCGGGCCCTCATAATGAACACCAAGCTCGTTGACGGTGAAATTATCACCCAAGGTCGTGATTCCTTCCACAGTCAGGTTCGTGGTCGTAACGCGGTCATCATTGATAATCGTATCGCCAACGGTGATGCTGTTATCGATTTCGATGTCGTCGGCCAAGTCGAACGTCAGGCCATTGTTACTGCGGGCTATCTTGATGTTGCCATCGTTGTTGCCAAAGTCGACGGAGCCGCCAGGAGCTACATTGCTAGCGACGTCACCGTCGGCACTGACGTTCCAGCCCTGCCCTACGTAGGTCAGTGCATCCTGTACATTGGTGTAGTTGTTGTCCTGTACCGTCAAGCCCGCAGTCACAGTGTGCGTTCCCGAATCGTAAGACGATGTGCCGCCCAGCGCATTGGCGACACTCTGCCCCGCGGTATCCAGATCGTCGGCAAGCGCTTCCACCGCCGCGTTAGTGCCATACAACTGGCTGCCGTTGATGGCGTCGGTGCTGGTGGCGCTGACGCGGCCGGCGGCCACGTTAGTGACCGTGCGCTCCGCGCCCTCCTTGCCCACACTGACAGCGGATGTCACGCCGTTAGTAGCACCCGCATAGTTGTAGACCTTGCCATCAATCTGAGCCCTTGGCGTGCGAACCACTTCCGCAGTTAACGAACCTGCGCCCAGCGCAACCGAGTCAGGGTGTTCGGCTTTCGCGCCTTGGCCGAAGGCTGCGGCGCTCCGTGCGGAGGCTTCGGCACCGGATCCGACCGCGAGCGCGCCCGCGCCTGCGGCTTGGGCACCTTGGCCGAATGCAGAGGCATTCAGCCCGAAAGCCGTAGCACCACTACCTACCGCCAATGAGTTCACACTCAAGGCATTCGCACCTTGGCCGAAAGCCGACGCATTCTGCGCAATGGCTTTTGCGCCAGAACCAACAGCCAGAGCATCTTCTGCGGAGGCCTCAGCATCGTCGCCCATGGCAGTGGCAGATTCGTCTGTTGCGCGGGCTCCCACACCCAGCGCAAGTGTATGGTAATTATCCGCCAGCGCGCTGGCGCCAACGGCAATTCCACCCATATTACGGCGCGGGTCCAGGTTTGACGGATCGTCGAAACCCGACTCCGCCCCGCTACCTATGGCTATGCCGTCCTTGGCATAGCCTAGCGCGCCTGTTCCACTGGCAATGGCATCGATGCCGCTAGCGCTGGCACCCTTACCGCTGGCTTGCGCGCGAGTACCGCTGGCGCTGGCATTGGTTCCAAATGCCATAGCATCACTTGCTATCGCCACTGCCGAGCTGCCTTGAGCGATACCCCTAGGCGCATTGACCACCGAACCCTTACCGATAACAATGCCCTCAACTGCCGTCGAGGAGGACGAGGTACCGATCACAATCGAATTGTCGACAGCAGGGCCGTTGGCCTGCCGGTTCGTATAGGAATCCCGGCCGATGACGATGGAATTCTCATCACGGCTCTCAACATGCGTGCCAATGGCTATGCCGCTTTCCCCGTACGCTTTTGATTCCGAGTTCCCAATCGTCGTTGAGTTAGCACCCTCTCCGGTAATGTTATGACCCAGTACCACAGCTGAGCTGCCGCTCGCGGTGGTTTTGTATCCGATGGCACTAGAATTAACCGCTCCGGCTCCGGTCTTTGCTTCGGGTCCTATAGCAATCGAATCGACTCCAAGCGCACCATCGTTGCCCCAGTTGTCTTTCTTGTCACCACTATCATTTATGCTGACATAATGCATCATATTTTCATTAATATCTTTCTGCAGCCCCTGGATAATACCGTTGGAAAAATTAGGGTCAGACAGATCAATACCGTTCACTGCTTTAATTAACTGCTTCACATTTACAGCATCGTTATCATGTGCACCATCTGCTACGTTAGTAATGCGTCGCACCTGATTCGTTGAGCGATTACCTACAGAAACAACTCCATCAACTTTGATGGAGTTGGTTAGGTAGGCCTCAGTAAACTTACTCGGATCAGTTGCATCCATGATGTCACTCTGAGCCGCGAGCGAACCCGAGCCTAAAGCAATATAACCGCTGTTTCCTGCTGTTGCACCATGACCTATGGCGATGCCTGTTCCCCTCGTACTCGCTCCGCTTCCCAGAGCTACGCCTTCCCTCCCGGCGGAAGAGTTGTGCCCAATCGAGATACCCCTGCTACCTGTCGTGTGAGATCCTACGCCAATGCTGACAGCCTGGTTAACACTGGCGTTGCTATCATCACTGTTTTTTGCATTCCGGCCAATACTAACGTTCCCCTCGCCTTTCTGGCTTCCGCCCGCACTATGCCCCAGCGTAATATTATGGTCACCCTCAACGCCATTGCCAGCACGATCACCCATTGCCACATTGAACTGGCCCGCCACGTTCTGACCTGCCTGGTTGCCGATAGCAATATTGTGTAATTGGTCGCCCGGCAGGATCTGACCCGTATTCTGACCAGCAGCAGTACCGATCGAAATATTGTTTTCGGCCGCTGCAACTGCACCCTGCCCCAGGGCAATTCCGCCGGCACCGCCAGCTACTGCCCCGGCGCCCAGGGCGGTAGCATTAATGCCGGACGCACTGGCGCCATCGCCCAATGCCACCGCACTGTCGGCGGTCGCTTCGCTCTTACGGCCAATGGCAACTGCAGCCTCGCCACCAGTCAGTTCACCGCCTGCCGTGGCATCCTGACCGATCGCGATCGCGCCCTCACCTGTTTCCGTAACCGTCGCGCCATCCCCGGCGGCGAAGCTGCTATCACCCTCTGCCTTCGCATCAGGGCCGATAGCGACCGAGTCATCACCTGTAGCCTCTGCATCAACAGCTTCAGAGTTGACACGGAAGTACTTGATACCTTGCGCCCCTCCATCATCTTCAGCCACACCCAGCGCCGTCAGACGGTCATTGATCCCATCAATGTCGGTTTGGGCATTCCCAATCCTGCCCTCGTGAACCCCGAGCCGAGTTTCATTAGCGGTCACACGTCCTGTCAAAGCTCCTAAACTCGTACCCAGGTTGCCGATTGCTGTATTTGCTGCAATCACGTTTTCATTGGTTGCATGTAACTGCTGGCCTCTTACGACCTGAGTGCTACTCGTATCGAGAGTTGCATTAGATCCAACAGTAATCTGATCGGCGTGTAGTGATCCGCCTACAGTCAGACTTGATAATCCCGTAATGCTTCCCACATTACTGAGGGTGCCAGCGGTCCCCGAAAACTGAATCGTATTGTTGACTTCGTCAATCTCGACCGCCGCCAAGGCGCTCCCCATAAACACCGCGCTTACTGCAAGCACTGCAGCCGCACTTCCCGCCACACTGCCTGAAGACCGCTTACCTCGGGCTTTTACATTCTCCGCTACGACAACAAACGTTCCTGTTCTTTCGTTATATATGCTCTTGTAGGCTTTATTCATCATGCTCTCCGAATATGGGTTAAAGCTGGTTCGGAGGTATTCTGGCTGAAGCGCAAATTGTCTCTATTCTTAAACAGGTGTAAAACTTTGAATAAAATTAAATCAAATCTAAATGCTACAAAGTTAACAAGACTTTACAGTCAAGCAGTGGCTGACCCTCAGATGGCGGGATTAGGCCTATACGTTTTCGACTCTGTATTGCGTAGGACTCATGCCAACGATATTTTTAAAGGCTGTGGAAAAATTGGCAGAGCTGGAATAGCCAACTTCCTGCGCAATCTGAATAATGGGAAATCGCGTCTTCACCAGCAAGTCTTTTGCTTTAGTTATTCGGAATGCTCTCATATAGGCAGACGCCGTCTGCCCAAGGTGGGTGCGAAACGCTCTATTTATATCTTTTTCACTACTGCCAACATGAAGCGATAACGCACTAACATTAGTGACCGACGATATATGGTGATTAATGTACCAAACAGCGCTCTTAATAATGACCCTGTCCTCCAAGGGATAGATGTCGTTAAGACTGCACCCCGGAAGAAAATTTTCATTCGTCCGGGTATACGAGTTCAAATGGATCCGAACCCGGGCGGCCAACTCTCTATCAACAAGAGGAAACGCCAGATAGTCATTGCTACCTGCTTTCAGCGCTGTGATTCCGCTATCATGCCCGTCCTCTGAAACAATAACAAAAATAATTGCTGCTCTATACTCGTCCACTTTCCTCAGCACATTAAGAGTCTCGTCAATATCCAAATCATCATCGACATCATCAATGACAATCAACAGAAGATCGCTCTGTGATCGCCTTGCTAAAAACGACGAAACATCAGAAAAGAACAAAAAATTGGATGTGAATGACCGCAGATTTGATGTGAATTTCGAGATTCGCTCGGGCACTTTGCTAACAACAACAATCAGTTTTCCGTCATGCATTGACATAGTCCTGCCAGTCGATAGGCAACGCTTTGCCAACCGTAGTAACAACGGCATCAAAGGAGCTACAACTTGGGGCTCCTTTGCTTAAGAGGCCTACTTTTATCGTCACTGCTACGGCTTTGAGTGCTTCTATCTTTTCGTTGCATATCGTCTTGTACTCTTCGCTCACCGTACTCTCCGAATTGAATAATATAGAGTCGGGCATTATTTTGATTGATTCCTAATGCCCCCTCTTTTATATACAACGATAATTTTTGCTTAAATTGAAAACAAATCTAAAAGTTACAAAATTATCAAAACCTTGCAATGAGAGCGCATAGACGCGCTCCACTCTATGCATAAAGCACATTTAAAGAGAGAAAAGATCAGTGCTGAGCGAACAAAAACTCACCATGCAAGCACGGTCTAATACATAAGAAGAAAGCGAAAGCGTCTTAAGGTCAGCGACGCCCGTTGAGAGCATTGTTCTACGCTCGTGCTCACCCAAGGAAAGAGCAAAATAACCCTCATAATCTTTTCTCCCATCCGGCCACCCAAAATAAAATTGTGGTATTGTACGACAGTGTTGTACTCAAGCTTGGCGACATCCACTCCCAACACGCAGAATCCATCAATGAATTACTCCAGCATTAATGACTAATAAAGGGGTTTTATAATGATTCGCAGAATGAGTCTTATCATTGCCAGTGCCTTTGCTGCACTCGGCCTTTTCGCTTGGTCTGGTGGTGAGAGTAGTAAGGCTGTCGCGGCAAGCGATAGCTATACCATCAAATTTGGAAACGTCATCTCCGCCGGTGATACTCAGAACCAAGGTTACGAATTGTTCGCTGATCTCGTAGCAGAACGTTCTGATGGGCGCATCACTGTCCAGATTTACCCGGATAGCCAGCTTGGCGGCGAGCGAGAGATGATCGAAGCCACCCAGTTCGGCGACATAGAGATGACTGCTCCTTCGGTCGGTGTTCTTGCCAACTTCGACAAATCGCTTCAGGTCTTTGATTTCCCTTTCATCTTCGAAGACGCCGAGACCGCCTATAAGGTGCTCGATAGTGAACTAGGAGACGAGTTGCTCGCGGGTCTGGAAAAAAGCGGCCTGATCGCGCTTGGCTGGGGCGAGAATGGTTTTCGCAACCTTGCGATGGTGGATGAAACCGTCAAAACGCCTGCTGATATGCAGGGTGTAAAGCTACGCACCATGCAGGTGCCGATGCACTTGGCCTACTGGAAGAGTATTGGCGCAGCTCCGACTCCTATGCCTTTCCCCGAAGTCTTCACATCGCTTCAGCAGGGTGTGGTTGATGGCGTCGAGAACCCGTACGAACTGCTCTTCTCGGCACGGTTTACCGAGCCTGCCCACTACCTTACCGAGACCCGACACATCTACGATCCCGAGGTCATACTGATCAGCAAAACCTTCTTTGAGAGCCGTTCAGCCGAGGATCAGCAGATTATCCGAGACGCCGCAAAGGAAGCCATTGCAAAGATCCGCTCCCTCAAAACAAATATTAGCGACGAGATTCGTGCCAAGATTGAGGCCGCTGGCGGTACGGTAACCGACCTGAGCGATGAAGAGCGTCGACAGTGGATCGAATCTGCCATTCCCTTCTATCAGCAGAACGCCTCTAAAGTCGATACCGAGAAGCTCAAAGCTATCCTTGAGGCGGCAGGTAACACGACGTTCCTCGAAGTCATCCAGTAGTCGCTGCCAAGTACGTCCCTGTGTAAAGTAAAGACCTCTTTAGGCAGGGACACTCCATTTTCCCCAGACCCGGGAGACTTCGCTCATGCTCAAAGGCATCTATGCGCATTTCGATGAGCACGTTGAAACCTACCTGGCTACGGTAGCGTTGACGGTATTCACCTCACTGGTCATTTTTCAAGTGATCATGCGTTACGTATTCAACAGCCCGCCGGCCTGGTCTGAGGAAATTGCCCGCTACGCTTTGGTCTGGTTCGTCTATCTTAGTGGAAGCTATGCGGTGAAGTACCAACGGCATGTCAAGTTCAACGTGATCGTTGACCTGATAGGTAAGAAAGTCCCATTCGCCCAGCGCATCATTCGCCTTTTCGTTTTTCTACTCTGGCTCGCGTTTCTCATCTTTATGCTTAAGCTGTCCATTCAGATGGTGACCCGCCAGTTTGGTACGGGCCAGCTTGCCCCGGGCTCCCAGATCCCCATGTATCTCGTTTACCTGGGCCTGCCCCTCGGGCTTCTGCTGATGTCTTTCCGTGTGCTTCAGCACACGACTGTAGCAATTATTGATATCGTCAAAAATCCCTTTGCTCCCATCCCTCCATCACAGCCTGAAGTGGACTAATTCATGGGCATTAGCACTCTCTTTATAAGCTTTGTGATCCTGCTTCTTCTTGGCATGCCGGTCGCGTTCGCACTCGGCATCTCGTCAGTATTTTCTATTCTTATTACCGGCGTGGTTCCAGTCAGTTATCTGACACAAACCATGTTCGGCGCCGTGGATTCCTACTCGCTGCTGGCAGTCCCGCTCTTCGTGCTCTCCGGTGTCATCATGGAGTATGGCGGCCTATCAAGACGACTCATTGACGCGGCAAGAGCGTTCGTGGGCCACATCACTGGCGGTCTTTCGGCTGTAGCGCTGATGGGGACGGCAGTTTTCGCTATGCTCAGCGGCTCGGGCCCCGCCACCGTGGCCGCGATTGGGGGCATCATGATTCCAGCCATGATTCGGGAAGGTTACGGGCGTGGCTTCAGTGCCGGCGTTCTGGCAACGGCAGGCGGTGTCGGCATTGTGATCCCGCCAAGCATACCGCTCATCATCTATGGGATTACAACAAACACCTCGATTGGCAATCTCTTCCTCGCGGGCTTTGTCCCGGGCTTCGTCATTGTGCTTCTTCTCTACCTTGTGAGCCGCCATATCTGCAAGAAGAACGGCTATGGCGCCGATGTCCCCAAGAGCAGCTGGAGGGAACGCGGCAACGCGTTGTGGCGTGCCAAGTGGACGCTGCTTATGCCGGTTGTGGTGCTCGGTGGTATTTACGGTGGTATCTTTACGCCCACCGAGGCATCGGGCGTTGCCGTGGCCTACAGCTTGATACTCGCCATGGTATATAGTGAGACCAAGATCAGTCTGATTCCGGTGATGCTGAAGTCCACCTTCCTGATTTCAGGCATGATCCTGATCATTATCGCGACGGCGTCTACCTATGCCAGAATTCTGACGCTCGAGCGTATTCCTACCCTCATCGCCAATTTCCTCAATGGCTTGCCTGTGCCTTTCTGGGTAATTCTCGCAGTAATTTTGATCCTGCTACTGTTTATTGGCATGTTCATGGAAACAATTGCGGGCATTATCCTGCTGGCGCCAATCCTGGTGCCGGTAGTGACCAACATGGGCATGGACCCGGTGCATTTCGGCGTTGTCATGATTGTGGCATCGATGATCGGGTTCGCCACCCCGCCAGTGGGCGATAACCTCAATGTAGCCAGTGCGATCAGTGGCCTTTCAATCGAAAGGGTGAGTATTGCGGCGCTTCCGTTCGTGATCGTACTTATCGCGTTTTTGTTCCTCGTCGCCTATGTGCCGCAAATTTCGCTGTTCTTGCCAAATTGGCTGGGTAAATAATTCTTGGCCGTGTCAGCTCAGGCACTCGCGTTGCGCCTGTATGGCCTGAGTGATGAAGATCTCCGACTCATCGATATGGATGCGGAATGCATCGACTGCCAATTGGGGATCTCCTGCCCGGATGGCATCCATAAGCTCTCGGTGCTCGCGGGCAATCTCCCGGGGCGAGGCTTGATCAGAACGGTAGTACGTCAGCGCCAGCCGTTTTTCCGCAGAAATACTGCGGTAGAATTTTTGCAGTCGCGTGCTTCCAGTCGCGGCAATAAGCGCTTGATGGAACTTGAAATCGAATTTCAGGATATCCCCCCAATTGTCTTCATCGCACAGCACTTCCATGACTCGAACAGCATTTTCGGCCTCTTTGGGCACCACTCCGCTGGTGGTAAGAATGCGAGCCGTTTCGAGTTCAATCAGCCGGCGAACGGCAAACAGGTCACGAATATCGCTTTCTGAAAACTGTGGAATATAGACACTTTTGTTGGGTTCGCGGCGCAGAATTCCGTCATGTATGAGCACCACAATCGCTGATCGGATGGTCTGACGCGGCACGTCAAAGCGTTCCGCGAGCTGCGACTCGATGAGCACGTCACCAGGACGGAACATCCCACTAAAAATCTCTTCGCTGATTTGCCCGGCAATGGCTTCCACCACTGAAACCGTTCGAAGCTTATGTGTACTCATGAATCCTCATTTCGCAAGATATCCGCCATCGACGGGAATGGATATGCCGGTCAGGTAGGCATTCTCGGGCGAAGCCAGAAAGCTTACGACTGAGGCAATATCATTTGACTCTGCAATTCGGCCCAGGGGGATCGCTGCCGCCACACGTTCTGCTTCACCCTCTGGGTCCGGCTGGCTATCCAGCCATTGCTGATAAAGCGGCGTACGGGTCATGCCAGGAGCGACCGCATTGACCCGAATGTTTTCCGCAGCCAAGTCGATGGCAGCCGCTTTGGTAAAGGCAAGCATTGCTCCCTTGCTCGCACTGTAGACACCCATTGTGGGAACACCAATGCTGGCGAGCCGCGAAGTGATATTGATGATAGAACCACCATCGCCCTGCTCTTTCATGACCCGTGCAGCGGCAATCAGAAGATTCATGGGAGCGAAGGTATTGGTCTCGAAGGTGGTGCGAATTTCTTCCTCGCTTACATCGAGCAGATTATTTGTATGATCAATCGCAGCATTGTTGACCAGTACATCGATACGCCCACACTCAGCAAGCGTTGCCTTGACGAGCGCGGCCGCCGAACCGGAGTCACTTAAGTCGGCACGGACGAATCGGGCACGTTCACCGAGTTCATCGGAGACTCGACGCCCACGCTCTTCTGAGCGTCCGCTAACCACAACTCGCAGGCCATCCTGAATCAAGCGCCTTGCGATTTCGATTCCAATACCCGAAGTTGCCCCGGTTACCAGCGCAACGCGTCCTGCATTCTGCTGAGTCATTCCCATCCTTTTACCCCTACTGTTTATCGGATTAATGAAGACACGCCGCCTTCATATTAATTCAGCAATAGACCGCATCTTAGCCTTGTTATCGCAGCCATGTCAGATGCTAGACTTAAGCGGATTCTACCAATAAAGGAGAGAGAACATGGCTCATCGCATTGCAGTGATTCCTGGCGACGGCATCGGTAAAGAGGTTATGCCCGAGGGCGTGCGCGTGCTTGAGGCTGCCGCCCGGCGCTTTAATATCGATCTGGAACTCGATTATTTTGACTTCGCCAGCTGCGATTACTATGCCGAACATGGCCAGATGCTGCCCAACGACTGGTTCGAGACCCTTAAAGGCTTCGACGCTATCTTCTATGGTGCCGTGGGCTGGCCAGAGACCGTACCTGATCATATTTCGCTGTGGGGATCACTGCTGCAGTTTCGGCGACGTTTCGACCAGTACGTCAACCTGCGTCCCTGCCGGCTACTTCACGGTATCGATAGCCCACTGGCTGGCCGCAAGCCCGGCGATATCGACTTCTACGTGGTGCGCGAGAACACCGAGGGAGAATACTCCAGCGTCGGTGGCAAGATGTTCGAAGGCACCGAGCGCGAACTGGTGATCCAGGAAACGATAATGACACGCCACGGCACTGACCGGGTGCTGAAGTTCGCCTTTGATCTGGCCCAGAGCCGGCCCAGAAAGAAGCTCACCTCGGCCACCAAGTCCAACGGCATTGCCATCACCATGCCCTGGTGGGACGAACGCGTTGCTGCGATGGCGAAAGATTATCCCGATGTCGCCGCCGACCAGTTCCACATTGATATCCTCACCGCCAACTTCGTCTTGCATCCCGACTGGTTCGACGTGGTGGTCGCCAGCAACCTGTTTGGCGACATACTATCGGATCTCGGCCCCGCCTGCACCGGCACCATCGGCGTCGCTCCCTCGGCCAACATCAATCCCGAAGGCTCTTTTCCCAGCCTGTTCGAGCCGGTACACGGCAGCGCTCCGGATATTGCCGGACGCGGAATCGCCAACCCTATCGGACAAATCTGGTCAGGCGCTATGATGCTCGACCATTTAGGTCATCGCGAAGCCGCCGACGCTATCGTAGCCGCTTTCGAGGCCACATTAGCCGACGCTAAGCAGGACGTGGTCACCCCCGATATAGGGGGCCAGGGAAGCACAGAAAGCCTGGGCCGGGCGATCAGTCTGGCCCTCTCTGGCGATAGCTAAGCCGCTGTTATTGAAAATAAAAAGTGGTGTAGATGAGGCAACAGAATAAGACGGCATCATTGAGCTGGACAAATTTGATGACAGCACTACAATGGCCAATATGAGCAAGTTGTATGACAATCATCCAAAACTCATAGTCTAACCTTGGGAGCTACTCAATATGACTACTCCGGCATTATGGAGCGCGCAAGCGCACATGCCCTCAGTGATCGGCAGACAGATCAATGTGATATCCGCTAAGGGAGCCTATCTCACCACCGATACCGGTGCCAGGCTATTCGACGGAACCGCATCGCTTTGGTATGCCAACATCGGGCATGGACGAGAAGAGATGGCACAGGTCGCCTATGAGCAGATGAAAAAGCTCGAGGTCTATCATGTCTTTGGACGCTATACGAACGACAGGGCCATTGAACTCTCAGAGAGGCTCGTCAGCCTATCGCCTATCGCCAACGCCAAAGTGATTCTGAACAGCGGTGGGTCTGACGCCATCGACGCTGCCCTGAAGCTTGCACGCCGCTACTGGAACCTTGTGGGCCGCACAGACAAAAAAGTGATCATTAGCCGGGAGCATTCGTACCATGGGCTCCATGCTTACGGTACCAGCGTCGCAGGCCTGGACTTCAACCGCGAGGGCTATGGAACCGACTCACTCGTTGATGGCACTGCGCGCGTTGGTAAACACGACGCGGGCGCCTTCGCCGCAGCAATCAAAGGCATCGGAGCTGAGAATATCGCAGCCTACCTTGCTGAACCTGTCATGGGCACCGGCGGCGTACACCCGCCGCAAGAAGGTTACTTCGACGAGATTCAACGCCTCTGCCGCGAGAACGATATCCTTTTCATCGCCGATGAGGTCATCACCGGTTTTGGCCGCACCGGCGAAATGTTCGCCTCGACTCGCTACCGGCTTCAGCCAGATATGATCGTCTTTGCAAAAGGGGTGACCTCGGGGTACGCAGCGCTGGGCGGCATTCTCGTCGCGCCTCGGATGTGGCAGCCCTTTTTTGAGCGCGGTGCTGACTCGCCAATCTATCGTCACGGCACCACCTATTCGGGTCACCCCGTCACCGCCGCACTCGCACTGAAGAATCTCGAAATTCTGGAGCATGAAGGCCTCGTCGCCCGCTCAGCGGCACTTGAGCAGGTACTTGCTAACGAGTTAAAGGCAATCGAATCGCATGAACTCGTGACCAGCACGCGCGTCGGCGGCTTCCTGGGCGCTATTGAACTCTCTAGCGAAATCAGCGCCGAAGCCGTCTCCGACCAAGTCATCGAACAAGGCTTCATCACACGTCCGCTGCGTGGTAATGCCCTGCAGATCAGCCCTCCTTTTATTTCCACCGATCAGGAAATACGTGATCTGGTAGCTGCTGTACGCGGGGTACTAGACTACGTCAACGTAAATGCGGTGAAGGCTACTGCTTGAGCAATGCGTCAAAGGATGCTGCAGCGCACGAAGAAATAAGCCTCGATAACAATATGCAATCAAAAGGCCGAGACTCCAGAAAGAGTCACGGCCTACTTTTTCTTCAGGGGCAGCATTTGCATTCAGCCCGAGACTGAGGTTACGGGTGCCAGCTTAGAGCTCTCTTCGGACGATTTCAGCGCCTGCACTTAAGGCGTTTAATTTGCCTCTTGCTACTTGACGGGCTAAGGGTGCCATACCACAGTTGGTAGAAGGATAAAGTTTGTCGGCATCTACAAACTGAAGCGCTTTTCGCAAGGTATTGGCAACTTCCTCAGGTGTTTCAATGGCATTGGTTGCCACATCAATGGCCCCTACCATTACTTTTTTACCTCGAATGAGTTCAATTAAATCCATTGGAACATGAGAATTTTGACATTCCAGTGAAATGATATCGATATTGGATTTTTGCAGCTTTGGAAACGATTTTTCGTATTGAAGCCACTCTGACCCCAGCGTCTTTTTCCAATCTGTATTGGCTTTGATACCGTAGCCATAACAAATGTGTACAGCAGTTTCACACTTAAGCCCTTCAATTGCCCTTTCTAAGGTGGCAATTCCCCAATCATTCACGTCATCAAAGAAAACATTAAATGCGGGCTCGTCAAACTGGATAATATCAACGCCAGCAGCCTCTAACTCCCTAGCTTCTTGATTGAGGATTTTGGCGAATTCCCAAGCTAGTTTTTCACGGCTTTTATAATGATTATCATAAAGCGTATCGATCATGGTCATAGGACCTGGCAGAGCCCATTTTATGGGTTGCGTGGTTTGCTGCCGTAAAAACTTGGCATCTTCAACAAAAACGGGCTTTTGACGAGCAACAGCGCCAACGACCGTCGGTACACTCGCATCATAGCGATCACGAATTCTAACGGTCTCGCGTTTCTCAAAATCGACGCCGCTAAGGTGTTCAATAAACGTGGTGACAAAGTGCTGTCGAGTTTGCTCGCCATCACTAATAATATCAATACCTGCTTTTAATTGCTCTTGCAATGACAAACATAAGGCATCTTTTTTGCCTTCAACCAATTCCTCGTCTTCTAACCTCCAGGGTGACCAAAGAGTCTCAGGTTCTGCAAGCCAAGAAGGTTTAGGTAAGCTGCCAGCAGTCGAAGTAGGTAATAATTTTTTCATAATAGATGATCTTGTTTTTTTGGTTAATCAAAGTGCGTAATTAGCAGCCCATTGCTCAAGAATAGTTTTGTATGGTTTGATGAAGTGCTCCTCAGCAAATCTCCCTGCTTAATCGCTAACTCGCCACGCTCTTCTCGATCATAAACAATTTGAGTTAACGAATGATCCAGGTTCTTCAGATTTGGCTTATAGATTTTTCCGGCTGCAGCATTAGAATTATAAATTTCAGGACGATAAATTTTTTGAAAAGTTTCCATCGTGCTGATGGTGCTTATAAGCTCAAGATTGCTGTAATCATTAAGCAAATCACCGAGGAAGAAAAAAGCCAGCGGCGCAACGCTATTTGGTGGCATAAAATAACGAACATTCAACCCCATTTTTTTGAAATATTGCTCAGTTAACGATGATTCATTTGGCTGATATTCATGGCCTAATATTGGATGCTGATTTTCAGTACGATGATAGGTCTTGCTATCCGAAACACTTAAACATATAACCGGCAGTTTTTTAAAGAATTCCTTGTAAACAGTTGAATTTACAAAACTCTTGAATAGTTTTCCATGCAGCTCGCCAAAACCATCAGGAATACTAAATTGAGATTGATCCTTATTATGATCCAACAATAATACGCTAAAGTCATAGTCCCGAATATAAGAAGAAAAATTATTCCCTACAATCCCTTCAATACGTTCGTTAGTTTTGTGATCAATAATATTCGTTTTCAGTATTTCAATAGATGGAAAGGCATGCCCATTTCCTTCAAGATCCATATCAACGGAAATAATTTCAAGTTCGACAGAGTAACGATTTCCCTTGGGATTATCCCAATGTGCCAAAGCATTGAAACGATTGTCAATCATCTTTAAGGTATTGCGCAAATTCTCTTGACGACTCTCTCCTCTAGCCAAATTAGCAAAATTGGTGGTAATGCGCGTATTGTCAGAAGGACGATAGTTTTCATCGAAAAAAACGCTCTTGATACTAAATGCAAACTCTTTATTCATTGTGATCTGGCGTCCTGATTTCCGAAATAAACGCTGAATTTATTTTTCAGCTGAGCCACTAATTGAGTAAATTAAGCTCATTTAAGTAGTAGTTGTATTCATCATTTGCTGTAAGGCCAAGACTGGCATTGCTGCAGCAGTCCTCGCTTTGGAACGGCAAATGAAGAAGGAATAAATTACATTGTAGGAAAAGCAATCTATGAAGTAAAATGGATTTATTTCACACATCCATGAATATTTCTCATACATAATGTTAGAACGCATCCATCTGGCCGTTGTGCAGCAGGTCGAAAAGCAAGGATCCTTGACCGCAGCAGCGGGCATGCTGCATGTGACTCAATCTGCACTGAGTCACAGCATGAAGAAACTAGAACAGCAGCTGGGTACCGAAATCTGGCGACGCGAAGGCCGCAACCTGCAGCTTACTCAGGCAGGGCAATATCTGCTGGCCGTGGCCAATCGCGTGCTGCCGCAGCTGGATCTGGCCGAAGAACGGTTGCTCCAGTTCGCCCAGGGTGAGCGAGGCTCCCTGCGCATTGGCATGGAGTGCCACCCCTGCTATCAATGGCTACTGAAGATCGTCTCACCTTATCTGAGCACCTGGCCAGATGTGGATGTGGATGTGAAGCAGAAGTTCCAGTTCGGCGGCATCGGCGCAATTTTTGGTTATGAGATTGATTTGCTCGTCACACCCGATCCACTATTCAAACCAGGCCTGACATTCGAGCCTGTGTTCGACTATGAACAGGTACTGGTGGTCGCCAAAGGCCATGCACTCGCAAACCTTGCCTATGCCAAACCGCATCACCTCACCAAGGAGATACTGATTTCCTATCCGGTAGACGTGGAACGCCTGGATATCTACAACCAGTTTCTACAGCCAGCAGGCATCACGCCCAGACGCCACAAAAGCATTGAAACCACGGACATCATGATGCAAATGGTGGCCAGTGGCCGGGGGTAGCAGCCTTGCCGCGCTGGCTAGTTGAAGAGTACGCAGAGAAACTGGACGTGGCACCGGTACGCCTGGGCCCCAAAGGCATTGCCAAGCAGATTTTTCTGGGCGCACGCGAAACAGATATCACTATTGACTATGTGCAGGCCTTTGTAGAGTTAGCCCGCAGCACCTCTCCCTCTTTTTCGCAAGGCATCAGCTAATGGCTATTATTGGTTGAGTAGATGTAACTGAACGAGATCAACCGACAGGCGCGGCATATCGTGCCGCAATTTGCCGAACGTTCATTGCCTATAGATAGCACCGTCGCATTGCGGTGCGGCCGTGATGACTCCTGCCTGGCGTTCCAAGTCCTGCGCGTCGGTGCTGACGCGCAGATACATCCGCGCCACCATCGGCACGGCCGTGGCCTTCTGCTTCATGTCGCTTCCTTTGGGCATACCGTAATGTTCAAGCATCACTTTAGAATGGCACCTAGAATGAGACCTAACTGGCAAAAAACTCTGGATTATCGTAATTGAAATGAACGTTGATATGAAGGACTAAATTATCATCTTATAATTTTCAAAATAGAAATCCCATCTTCATAAATTATTTCATGGTTATATTGGAACGCTCTTTCATTTAAATAATGATATTGTTTTTGATATTCTCGGCGCTTTAGCGGATCAATTTTAATTTGCAAAATCATCTCCTCTCTTCCCGCTTCACACAATGTTTCGCCAAAAGGATTAACAACACAGCTTCCGCCAGCAAACTGATGAGCAAAATCATCCTCTCCTACTCGATTGACAAAAGCAGCATAAAACTGATTTTCCTGCGCGCGAGCTTTAATTGCCGTTCGATGGGTTTCGCTATAAGGATCCATGTTGCCGTTCACTACTAAAAGTAGATCAACATTTAACTCGGCGTTTGCTCTACCCGATTCAGGGAATTCAATATCAAAGCAGATCAATAAGCCAATGCGAACCCCACGCCATTCAAAACTGATAAAGCGATCTCCAGGTGTAAATAGTCCTCGATCTGTTAACCACATATGAGTCTTGCGATAAGTAGCAATACGTCCTTTTTCAGGATCAATAAAAATTGAACTATTGTAGTACTTACCACCTTCCTCTTCACAAATTCCAGCAAGCACGGCTATACCTTTCTCTTTAGCCTCCTTTTCTAAAGTTTTAACAATTTCGCCTTGTAATGACTGCGCATAATTTTCGACATTCTCATGTGTCGGAAAACCGCTAAAACAAGTTTCCGGAAAAATCAGAATATCACTTGATGATTTTGCTTTACGAATGATCTGCACAACTTTTTCTAAATTACCGACAATATCGCCATCTTTAAAGGTAATTTGTGCAAGCTCTAACGTGAACATCTACTTTGCCTCTTAAATGATTGCTTCTCGGTCACACCAAGCTCGAAAGCACGGTGCGATACCTTGGTATCGAAGTCGATGACGCGCTGGAAATGGCAGAGCAGACAGAGGTGTAATATTTACTTACGACCGGACAGTGCAACAGCAAAAATGCTCGCTGTCCGGCCAAAGCGGACGGTCGTCAAACAACTGATAGAGTGAGCTTGCCAAGTATAGATTGTCAGTCAAGCACTTCGCACCATTTGCGCTTAACGCTGCTGGTTCTGCTGCAGCCATGCCTTCGTATCGGTCGTTGGGATACGACGTACTGCGTTATAGGTGCCCGCTTTATCCCACCACATACCGTCACCGCGTGCGAATCCAAGCCGGTAGCGCGCCATACCGTTTTCCGGATGCCGTGCAAGTTCAGCGACCAACATGTCGATAGTCAGCAATTCCCTTCGGAAGCGACGTCCCATGACCTTATCGACCAGATCGCCGAGCTCGCGATAGGACAGCGTGTCGCTCGCAACATATACGACCTCGTTCGCGATCCTGGGCCGCTCAAGCAGAATTTCAATCGTTAATCGGCCGATGTCTTCGGGCGTGGTAACCGTCACCTTTGTATCCCAGCTTCCCAGTCCTCGCACGACCCCTCGTCTACATCGATCAGTCCGAAAGCGGGCTGGAACAGGAAACTCGTAAACATCCCTGTCGATACAATCACCCACTCGGTCCGCGTCTGCGCCCGCAGCAAGCCCCTTACCTCATACTGCTCGTCGAAGACAGGCTGGCCGCTGCCTTTGCCGACAATATCGTAATCCACCCCGAACTGCCAGGGAAAATACCTTGCAACGCCGGCGCGCAACGCTGCATTGGTCAGTCTGATTTGCGTTCCTGGACCCGCCACGAATCCTGTGCAATTGATCACAGTGTGAAATCGACTCATAAGCGCAACCAAGTCGTCGTCGGAGCACGCAGCAAGATCGAATGGCAGAAGGTCGACATGCGCAGTGCGCAGATCATGGTAGTTCTGCGCCTGTTCTGGGCTGGGCGTGGCGAGCGAACTCGGCGACACCAATACCGTTAAAGAGTTAGTTGTATCTTTTCGGCGTAGCATGAGCTGTCGTAGAACGGCCATGCCAAGTTCGCCGGCGCCGAGGACGAGCATGTTATCGAGTTCAATATAGTCGAGGTCGTCAGTCATGATGTTTCTGTCCAGAGAGTTGAATGTGGAGTGAAGTATAAGAAGCACAAACAAAACACATAAGCCCCCGCGTCATGCTCTTAGAATTGCAAAAAATGGGATAATCGTCATCATTTCAGCTTCACAAGGACATGGTATGGACAGAATTCGCTCAATGCAGATTTTTTCACGTGTAGTTGAAGCTGGCAGTTTTGCCGGCGCAGCAAGAACCCTTTCGATCCCGCGCTCAACCGTGAGCAGATCCGTTCAGGATCTGGAACGTGCACTCGGAGTGAGTCTATTGCAGCGTACGACACGAAGCTTGCGCCTGACATCAAATGGCAGCTTCTATTATGAGCACTGTCAGCAGGTGCTTCTGGAAATTGAAAGCGTTGAGGCGGCATTGTCCAACACCGCGATTCAACCACGCGGTCGGCTTCGCGTTGACATGACATCGTCGTTTGCTCGGGCTGTGGTGCTACCTGCAATCAACGGCTTTCTTGACCGTTACCCAGACCTCGAGATCGTTCTTACCCTCGGCGACCGTCCGGTGGACCTTATTCAGGAGGGCCTCGACTGCGTGGTGCGCTCAGGCACGCCACAGTCATCGGCGTTGCTCGTGGCCAGGAGCATTGGAAGCTTCGAATGGATCACCTGCGCCTCGCCCACCTACCTGAAACATCACGGTGCTCCGCTTTCTTTGGACGACCTCGCGAACCATCAGGTCGTGGAGTTTCATTCCGGTCGTACCGGACGCGCGATGGACTGGCGTTTCAGTGCGGCTGAAGGGGAACAGACGATCAGCCTACGCGGCAGACTTGCCGTCAACGACACTGATGCCTATATTAGCTGCGCACTGGAGGGGCTTGGACTTATTCGCATTGCGAATTTCCTCGCTACGCCGTACCTTCAGGATGGGAGCCTTATCAGGGTGCTCCCGGAGCAACGTGGGCCTGAAGTTCCCCTATCTGTGTTGTACCCCCGAAACCGCCATCTTTCTCCTTCCGTGCGCGCCTTCGTTGACTGGATGGCGGGGCTGCTGAGCGGCGTAACCTTGCCAGCGGCTGGAACAGCGCCTATTTCAGATATTTGAATTTTCTGTCTATTGGGGCTTTAAATGTCCGCAATGGGTCGAGGCTGTGTGAAAACGCTTCACTGGTCGCCTGATCCCAATTAAAATAAGCCATCCCGTTTAAGCGAGGTGGCCGATGAAGCGATTTATCGAAGGCGAGGAGCGAAGTCAGATCGCCTTGCTCCCTGAATGCCTTGATGATTATGTCACCGAGGACAACCCGGTTCGCGTCATTGAGGTCTTTGTCGACGAACTGGATTTGCATGCGCTCGGCTTCAAGGGTATGCAACCCGCATTGACCGGGCGCCCTTCATATCACCCGTCCGTTCTTCTGAAGCTCTATCTTTATGGCTACCTTAATCGCGTCCAATCCAGTCGACGTCTGGAGCGGGAAGCACAGCGTAATATTGAACTGATGTGGCTCATTGGGCGGCTGGCTCCTGACTTTAAGACCATTGCCGATTTTCGTCGTGATAACGGTGTTGGCATTCGGAATGCGTGTCGACAATTTATTGTGATGTGCCGCCAACTCAAACTGTTCTCACAAGCCATCGTTGCCATTGACGGTAGTAAATTCAAGGCCGTTAATAACCGGGATAAAAACTTCACCCCCACAAACTCGATCACCGAATAAAACAAATCGATGAGAGCATCGAACGCTATCTGGGTGCGTTGGAAACGGCTGACCGAACTCAGCCAATTGAGGTCGAGGCTACTACGCAACGGCTGCAAGAGAAACTAACCAAGCTTAGGCAACAGATGCAGCAATTACGGATGATTGAAGAACGCTTGAACCAGCAACCAGATAAACAATTATCCCTGACCGACCCCGACGCGCGATCAATGGCGACCAGCGGCAGGGGTACTGGCATGGTCGGCTATAACGTGCAAGCAGCGGTCGATACCAAACATCATCTAATTGCTGCGCATGAGGTCACCAATGTCGGCCATGACCGAACACAGCTCTCGAATATTGCGTTTAAAGCACAAGAGGCGATGCAGGAAAATACCTTGGGGGTAGTTGCAGATCGTGGATACTTCAAAGGCCCAGAAATACTGGCTTGCGAGCAGGCGGGTATTGAGACGTATGTTCCCAAACCCATGACGTCCAACAGCAAAGCTGAGGGGCGATACAGTAAACTGGATTTCATCTACCTTGCCCAAGACAATGAATACCAATGTCCGGCTGGGCAACGACTCACTTATCGGCACTCAACACGCGAAGAAGGCATGAAAATCGATGTTTACTGGACATCAGCCTGCAAAACCTGCCCCCAGAAAATGCAATGCACCACCGGTAAGGAACGTCGAGTCAGGCGCTGGGAACATGAAGACGTTTTGGATGCCATGCAACGTCGCTTGGATAGCACGCCAGGCAAGATGAAAGAGCGGCGCTGTACCGTGGAGCATGTCTTCGGAACGCTAAAATTCTGGATGGGGTCAACGCACTTTCTAATGAAGTCGCTCCCCCATGTGGGTACAGAAATGAGCCTACATGTGCTGGCCTACAACCTGCGACGGGTAGTAAATATTCTTGGGGTTGCCGAGACTATCAAGGCGATACGACTGGTGGGGGCATGAGGCCCCTTATTCGCCTTTTTTAGAGCGTTATGCGCCGCTCATATTAGCCGTCAGAAGCATCAGCCTGGCCTACGACAATATATAAACTGGATTGCGGGAATATTATGACCCAATCCTACTCCAATCGTCGGGCTGGGCAACTCAAAATGTGTTTTCACACAGCCTCGGTCGTTCTCTGCCTGACAAATAGGACAGAGTAGGTCAGGTCAAGTCTGAGTTAAAGCACTTGAGTCAACCTCCCGCGATAATCCTCGGATGAAAACTTACGTACAGTGTCTCAATCGACCCAGCATCAGAATCGAAAAGCCTCAGTGCTCTTCCCGAGGAGTAACCTTCTGTTTAGCGGGTTCGCCGTCGCACGACCTTGTGAGCGGAGGATTACCCCGATCACGCCAATAGTTCGCAGCAATATCGGCTCCTGAAGTCCCCATTCCCGGAATTTGGTAGCGCTCGCCCATTGATATCCGTGGCGGTTTGTGCCGTCTCCCAATACTCGCAAGCGCCCCGCCGATTGCCGCACCAAAAAGTGCGCCCGCGCACATCATAACGGCCCACAGCCCCCAGTCATCATTGAGCGAGGTGAGTAACCCAGCGCCTATACCCAGCAGCAAGAAGCTGATGAAGATCAATCTACGCATTTTCGCTGGACCTCCTTCGGTTCATGCGAGAAATTCGCAGCGCAACCTGTGAACCTAGTCTCAAACTACGGCATCACTCGGTAAACTGTGGCGAGTCCTACGTCCACCTTGCGTTCGATGAGCAATTTAAACATTTCGTCGGTACTAAAATGTACTACCTGCGTCCTTTCGCCGGCGGCGTTTGCCTCCTCAGCTCTTCGACGCTGCTCTTCATGGAAGACTTCCAAGATTGCCACACGAGGAACAGTAGCCCTCATGTTCAAATTCAGTAGTTCTTCACGAATATATTGTTCAACCATCTTCTCTATCAGATACCCTCGACGCTGCGCATTCAAACAAAGAGAACGCCGAAGTCAGAACATACTTTGTATCAAGGCGAAGTGCTGTATCTGTACATACACTACTCTTGCAGATGCACTCGACCAGTTCGCCCAGACGCTCTGTGAAAAATCAGTTTTATGCAATACAGCAGTTTCATGATCGTTTTTTGTCATGCGTAATCCGTTATGCGCCCCAGCCCTATCACACCCCAGCCCACCCTTCTGCTTACAAAAATCGAATTTACGCAACAAATCAGTTTCATAATTCATTTTATGCAAGCATAATTGAATTCGTCATCTTTTCGGTGCAAATTCATCATTTTTACGCGTCTTGCGGCAACAGTACCCGGAACGACCTATGACTGACCTTCCCAACGATCCTATTGGCGCAGCGTGGCTAGCCCAGGCGTATGAGCTATTTCCAATCGGGCGCATGCCCGTACACAGCCAGATCGGTGGGCGACGGGCCACCCAAATCAGAGACGGCGACAGATTGGAAACCTATCAGGCGGCCATGCGTCCCTCGCTCAAGCCCGCGGCGTACCTTCAATTCCACCTGCGCCACGAGGTGCCGCACTTGGAGTTCCTGTCGCGCCTGTTCGCCAAGACCGGCCCCGCCTTTGTTCAGGCCTGGATCGATGCCGAACCGACCGGGTAGTATGCCCGCCAGGCTGCCTTTCTGTATGAGAGGTTAAGCGAAGACACCTTACAGGTACCTGCACGCCTTGGCGGCAATTATGCCGATGCCATCGATAGCAGCAAACTCGTAGCGGCTTCGGCCGATCGCATCGTAAAAGTGCCACGCTGGCGCATCAATGACAACTTACCGGGTACCAGATACTTTTGCCCGACTATCGTCAAAACGGATGCAACGCTCCAGGCCATGGCCCTGGACGTACCGCAACTCTTTTCAGCACCTGACGGATGAATTCGGCGAAGATCTGCTGCAAAGCGCCGCCATCTGGATGACACTGCGTGAAAGCAAGGCCAGTTTTGCCATCGAGGGTGAAGCAGACCGCGCCAGCCGTATCGAACGGTTCGCCGAGGTCATGGCCCGAAGAACGGGCCACGGAGACAATCCCTTTAGCGACACTGCGCTTGCTCGACTACAAAGCGAGATACTGGGCAGGCGCACGACACTCACTCATTTCGGCTTGCGCCAGTCGCCCGTTTTTGTAGGCGAAACAGTGCGCTATCAGGATATTGTGCATTACATTGCGGCGCGATGGCACGGTACCGGAGCCGGTGATTCTTCCCGTATCAGCGGCCATCACCGACGATTCCGGAGAGCGCCGAAATTACGATCGCGTGCTGGATGAGGTGTCCAGACCCCTGATGCAAGCGGCGCGTGAACATATAACATTCGCGTCAAGGCACACCACCTATCCGGATGGCGTCGTTTCTAACTTCGAATTCCACGGAAATGAGCAGATCCGTCCCGTGTGGCGCTATCTTGATTTAGGTCCACATGTCGTCTACCTGTCCAACATCGTCAAACGCACTTTGATTGAACAGATGCGCGAGCAGTCGCGCTGTCTGCGCAATCACGGGCGCGCTCGCCAGGCGCTCAAAGACGTGGTCGAAATGCCTGACCAGCAGGCAGACCGTGTCATTCGATCCATTGAGCAAAACAAGGGTGAACTCAGCAACGCACTGGTCAAGCAAATGCCAGTGCTCAGTGAGACCGGGGTATGGGCGGAGATCATCGAAGCCGTATCGCAAGCTTTCCAAGAAGACCTGCCCCCGATACCCATGCAACAGCTCCTCAGTCCTAGTTACGGCCACGAAAAGCTTGATAATCCGACGCTTGAGGATCTCATTGATATTTTCGAGGATAGCTGGACCGATTACATCTTTTCACCCTGCGAACTCCTGCTAAAGACGCCCCATGGTGATATCGCCGTATCTCAACGGCTTACAACGCCGTGATTCTGAAGCGACTCCAAGGCCGAACTATTTTCTTTACCATGCTCGCCGATCTCCAGAAAGCGATCTCTGATCCATATGCCGGCGGGATCGCTTTGAGCACGTGGATGCCATGCCATCGCCAGGCGAAAAGGCGGGATGCGAAATGGAAGAGGAATCAAATCCACAAATGCCGCATAGCGCTCAAGCAATTTTCGCGGAAGGCTGGCCACACCATCAGTCTGCGACAGAACAAGTGCCACTTGGTTATAGCTGGGCACGGTAGCGACTACGTTTCTCTCGACGCCCAGTTCTGCCAAAACCGTGTCCACGGGAGTAGAGAAGCCTGCCCGGGATGAAACCACGACATGGCGCAGGTCGCAATACTCCTCCAGACCGGGTGTCCCGGTACCTCGAGGGTGGCCACACCGCTGAGCCAGCACGAAATCGTCACTGAGAAGAAAACGTGCCTTAAGGGCATCGGGTACCTTGTCTATATCTCCTAGAAACAAGTCGACCTCACGGCGCGCCATGCGCTCAACCAGACCGGCGTCGTCCGCAGGCACGACGGCCATCCGCAATTTGTGGTTGGCGTAACTCATCACCTTCGCCATGACATCCAGTGCCAAGATCGTGAACACGCTGTCATTTGTTGCGACGACGAATGTTCTTGCCGAGGTTCGAGGATCAAATTCGGGGATTGCGCCACAGCATCGCGCAGCCTGACCAGCGCATCCGCCAGAGCCGGACGCAACGCAAGCGCCCTTTCGGTCGGCACCATGCCGCGGCCCGTTTCCGAAGGAACGAGTAGCGGGTCCTGGAACAGCTCGCGCAGACGAGACAGGTGGCCCGACAAAGTCGACTGACCGATGTGCAGGCGCTGCGCCGCATGCGTCACATTCAATTCGTCCAGCAAGGTGTCCAACGAGATCAGCAGGTGCAGCTCTGATTTTTTCATATCGAACATTCCGATACCTCCCATCGAAACTAACAATTAACGGCCATCTGGATACCCTCTTTAAACTTTGATTTACTGCATCCAGCACTATATCGCACAGCCTCTACTTAAAAGGGAAACCCACATGCATCGATCGTTTCTTTCCATATCCTTGGTCATTGCTGCAGCGTTCTCCCCCGCCATCAGCCCCACTGTGGCCGCGGCGGGGAAAGCCCTCCATCCATGATCAGTCAATTCCAGGCCGGCTACCACCATTTCAAGATAGGCAAGATCGAGGTCATCGCCTTATCGGATGGCACGCTACCAATCCCTGCGGACAAGCTGCTTACGAATGTTCGGACGGGCGAGGTGGCGTCGCGCCTTGCGCATACATACCAAGGCACGGATGTCGAGGCGTCTATCAATGCTTTTCTAATCAAAGCCGGTGACCGCCTGATTATGGTGGACGCCGGTACGGGCGAACTCTACGGTCCTACCCTGAACAAATTGGGCGCAAGTCTAAAGGGCGCGGGCGACAAGCCGGAGCAAATCACCGACATCTTGATCACCCACATTCACACAGACCACACCGGAGGCCTGATGGATGGCCACCGCATGGTTTTCCCCAACGCCACCTTGCACGTAGAGCAAAAGGAAATCGATTACTGGTTGAATCCGAACCGTCGTAAGCAAGCGCCTGAGTCGATGAAGAAGTATTTTGATGAAGCATCAGCCAAAGTCCAGCCCTACGTGGACGCAGGGAAAGTGAAACCATTCAGCGGGGAAACCTTGCTTTTCCCGGAAATTCGATCAATCCCAGCAGCCGGTCATACCCCAGGCCATACGCTGTACTCACTCGAGAGCCAAGGAGAGAAGCTCGTGTTCTGGGGAGATCTGCTTCATGTCGCGGAAGTACAACTTCCTCGGCCGGATATCACGATCGTCTTCGACGTGGACCCTAAAGCCGCTGCGGCTACCCGCAAAAAGGTGCTCGCAAACGCCGTGAAGGAAGGCTATTGGATAGCTGGAGACCACGTCTCATTTCCCGGTGTGGGACATGTGCAAGTCGATGGGGACGGCTACCGCTGGATACCCATGACATATATAAATGACTATTACGAAAGAAGTAAGTGAACGCGGACGTCTCGAGCACAGCAAGGCATTCAAGGTACATATCGCTATCACAGATGTGCCCCATCGCTTCTCGCATTGCGAGCATTTCCAAGGCAGCGAGCATCCGCGTGATTTCAAGGATGGATGGTTCATCCAAACCTGCAATTTTCACGCCTTTACGAGGGACGCTAACCACTAGGCCCCTGGATTCGAGATAGCGAAATGCCTCGCGCACAGGGACATGGCTTGTATCGAACTCGACCGCGATTGCGTCCTGACGCAACGACTCTCCAGGCTTTAACAATACGATCAGCCAAAATCCGCGCAATTCGTTCCTGCAAAGTCATATTTGTTGTTTCATGCATCTAATTGCTCGCTGATGAAATTAAAGACGCACTTCCGGGCTCGCAAAGATGGGTCCGCAAACCGCTTCAACCGCGCGTCGAAAAGAGCCTTCCACTACCATCGCCCGCACAGCTTCGATATCGTCATGAACCCATCTGTCGTCACCCAGGGTAGCCGGGATTTTCTCGCGTATTGTGGACAAGGCCGCTGTTGTCCCGCGTCCTAGCGGATATCCTTGAAGATAGGGGATTGACAGGTCGAGGGCTTGAGCTGCCACCAGCATCTCAGCCGCGACGATGGCCTGTGTATTTTGAACGATCGTTCTCGAGCGCCGAGCAGCGAAGCACGAATTGCTAACGTGGTCTTCCGTATTACCCTTTGCGGGCAAACTGATGGTGCTAGCAGGACTGCACAACGCGACATTCTCGAGAACAAGACCAGTTCCCATACTTTGCACCACCGAGAAGCCCGTATTAATTCCTGCCCGTTCTGCAATCAAGTTCGTCGGCAGACCGAAGCTGCAGGCCGGATCGATTAGACGCGCTGTACGTCTATCGCAGATCGCCCCCAAGTCGGTCACTACGAGCGCAAGCAAGTCCATTGCTTGCGCTACATACTGTCCGTGGAAATGCCCGCCTGAAACAACATCATATTCTCCGTGTTCATCGAGAAAGATCAACGGATTGTCCGTCGCGCTATTCATTTCCGTTAGGAGGATACTATCGATGTAGTCCAGCGCATCTAGCACGGGCCCGTACACCTGGGGCGCACAGCGCAACGAGTAGGCATCTTGAATGCGAGGCTCATTGGTTGACTCGGCTTGGCCGCCGGCCCCTTCCAAGGAAGTTCGCCGGGCTGCTTCAGTGCAACGTTCTGTACCTAAGAGAATCCCACGGATCGCGGCCGCGACTCGTCGCTGGCCAACGTGCGGCCGCGCTAACATTGCGCGATCCTCGAAGCAGGACAACTCGCCTCGCAATGCCTCAAGGGACATACTTAGCGAAATAGTTGCATCAGCCAAAAGCGTTCGGGCATCGTATGCTGCCAAGACGGCATAGGCCAAGGAAGCGGTTGCGCCATTAATAAGCGCCGTCGCGTCTTTGGCGTGAACGTCCATCGTTGCTGGCAATCCAACCTGCTCGAATGCTGCCGAGGCCGCGACAATCTCTCCTTGAAACTCGACTTCACTCTCAGCCAGGCCCATGAGCGCTGCGCTCATTATGGCTAACGGAGCCAGGTCGCCGCTTGCTCCTACGCTGCCCTTTGATGCAATTACGGGCACGATATCATGATTCAACATCGCCAGAAGCCGGTCCACGATTTCGACCCGAACGCCTGAATGATTGCTCGCAAAAGCGTTCGCTCTGATCGCCATCATTGCGCGCACGACCTCCGACGGCATTCGCTCTCCTGTACTCGCGGAGTGTGAACGGATGAGGTTCCGCTGGAACGATGATATATCGTCGCTTCCGATCCGACGGTTCTTGAGACTTCCGACGCCCGTATTAAATGCATACATTAGCGGGGCTGTGTCGTTAAGCCATTGCTTCTCAATGTAAGCTCGCGTCGCGCACAGCAAATCCCGTGACGAGGGACACAACTCCACGTGGGCTCGGTTTCGTGCGATTTCGATGAGCGCTTCGGCAGAAAGGCCGGCGCCGTCGAGGTTGAGAGTGGGTTGCAACATGCAGGCTCCTAACGGGATGACTCCTAGATAATCTATTATCTATTATCTAGGAGTCAAGCAATTCGAAGATGGCTGCGCATACATTCCGTAGAGAGCGTGCATTCCGCGTTGCCCAAAACATCTCTGCCCGCATCCGCAAAGTAGGAGGTCCCGCAAATTAACCCGTCGCGCGCGGCAGTCGGTCAAGTGTGCCGGCATGCGCAACGAAGGACGTCCCCACCCCACGGTGGTGTGGTTCAAATTCCTGACTCACTGCCTTTTTTCGCACCGAGACACGCGCAGCCAGCTCACTATAATCAGTATTTTGGGAAATCAATGGATGTGCCGTTGAATCTGGAAATATCAGATCCGCACGAAACTGTCCGTTGGCCGTCATCTTGGCTCCTTCGATCCAATCATCAACCATATCCGCCCAACACTGCAACATTTCTCGGCGTTGCTCTGCGTACTCAGCCTTGTTGTAGATCGCACGCACGCCCTTCTGCTCATGTGCCAGGCACGTCTCGATCCAGTCTGGGTTAAAGACAGCCTCTTGCAGGAGAGTTGAGCCCGTACGACGCAGGTAATGAACACAAAAATGCGGCAACTCAAAGCCATCTTGCTCTGCTTTTGCCACCATGGCCGTGATGACGCGATTGAGCGTAACGTTACTCATCGGTTTGTCAGTTTCGTAGCGCCCGGGCAATAGATATTGGCTGCTGCCCGGCGCCGATCGGACACCCGGTAGTCGTAGCGAAAGCTAATCGTTCCCTTGACCGAGACAACGACATACATGCCGTCCCGATCAGGCACCTTATAGGGCTTATCGTCCGGCTTGAGCATTTTGAGCTTTGTGTCAGTCAGAGCCATTCCCACCTCCTGGATTCAAGTACCGTCTGCATAGCAAAACGGTAAATGAAGCTTAAGCCGTCGTCCAGCAAAATCAACCGTCAAAAGTGGTGGGATGGGGTGAAATGACATGGGGCGCCAAGACACAAAAAAGCCCTTGCATATCAAGGGCTTAATTTGCTTTTTGGGACTTCGTGAGACGTTAAAAACCCACCCCGAATCACTCCCACTCGATCATCAATGGAAATAAAAACCCATTTAAAAACAGACATTTAAAATCCATCTGCGCAGCAGTACCATGAAAAATACCACACCCAGAAAACGCTCAGTCAGCCTCATGGGTTAGCAGAAAACCTAACGACCAAGGATAAACCACATGTACATCAGCTTGCGCCCAGCCTGCCTTGATGCTGCAATGCCAACGAAAGTGCCGACGTAGCCAAGAATGCAGAGGAGAGACGGCCCGCTCCTGCCGTCTCATACCCTCCCCCAATTGATATAGGGGAAGAGTTGGCGCTTGTGTGTGGGCTGCCAACAGCCATTAAGGGTAAAGCGGAGCGCCGAGGCTAGTATACTTCACGACTACGCTTCGCCTCCAGTTCCTTTCCGAGATCGAATTTATTACCCCAAGCGGTAAACCACTGATCGTTGGATGATTGAACCAACTTGAGCTTTACTGCATCTAAGCCAAAAATCTGTCCGATGGTGTCTTTAGTGGCGGCACTAATATGAGGACAGACAATCAGATCAAGCAGCAAAATCAGTGTTTCTGAATCATCCGGGCAGTAGGCCTTCATATATTCAAGTTTCGCGATAACGTGAGCCTCTACGAAAGCCTTCAACTTTTCATAGCGAACCTTATCTTTGATATAGGACAACAGAACTGTTATCGAAAAATGATTCATAAAGCCCGACGGACGAACATAGTTTTCTGTACCTTCTTCCTCTTCGATTAGAAAATGCCGGAGAAGTACAGAAACCGGCAACCAATACTCCCGACCTATCTGCGACAAGGAAATAAGTAGATATAGGCTTTCAATCTCACGATGGACGCTCATCGTATTTTTTCTAGCTGCTGCAACACGTTGTCGTGGACGTACTTAAACAGCAAGTGCTTTTGCTCGTATGGAAAGCTTTGCGCCTGCAAAAAGGTTACGGAAGCTGTGATCATCCGACAGAGGCGGATCGTGTGATTGACCCTCGGGCTTGCAGAATAGACAAAAAACACGAACTCCATAATTGCCAGCAAGGCACTGGAAAAGCGCTTACGATCACGACCTGACTTATCACTCTCCACATACGCCTTGGAGAGCTTCTCAATTTTACTCTCAGTTATGGCGAAAGTGTAGTTTAGAAGATCGCCATAAGTGACGCCTGCCTCTTTGAGAGCAGCCTTATACCGGACAATCAGACGGTTCGCATTTACAGAGCAAGCCAGATTTTTTTGGATGGCTGGAAGGATCGACAAGAGGCTCCTCCTCACACCGTGGATCGATCTCGTCATTCAGCAGAATCGAAACCCTCTCTTTAGCAACCGTAATCTCTGTGATAATTGGTTTTTGATAATGCTTTATTTTTGCCGTGTTGATGGCAAGCTTTTTAGACTTAAGCACTTGCTGAAGCGTCTCGAAAATCTTGAGCTGGGTAGATTCCTCATTATAAAAAACAAAGAAATCATCCACGTAGCGGAAAATTTCATAGTCAACCTTATGAGTCAGGTTTGCTCCTTCGAACAACTTCCTGACAAGCTCCACATCAACTGCCTGCAAAATAATCTCAGCAAAGACTCGGGAAAACTCCGGACCAATAACTATACCGTTGGTCTCTTTATGATTAAGATCTTGCATAAGGGCATCGAAACGCCCTCCAAAAGTTCTCTTCGACGCATCCAGACTAAATTTCGTCTGATCCTTTCCCAATACAGCCCAAGGCAGTGAGTGAGTATAAATGCTGTCAAAGCACTTACTCACATCAATCTGAACCATTGCATCATACTTTTTCTCACTGCTATGGTATTGATGCGATTCAAAGAAGCGGTGAATATTCCGGTATTTACGATACACGAAATAAGACCCCAGCTGCTCGTACTCTCGGTCACTTTCCTCGATGCCTGAGACTGTATCTAAACGCTCTTCATGAAGCTTGTCTTTGAAATAAGCATAGCGCGACACCGACACAGGATGACGAATCGAGAACTCACTAACAGATGTGTGATATATAATCAAGGCACTGTGCGTTGAGTAAAAACTTGCAACAGCAACCTGATTACGTGGATGAACAACACTAAGCGTTCTTCCATCAAGATTATGGGCGACACGAAAATTAAAAGGGATCGTTGCCATCTGGCATGTATTAACGGGTACGCTGCGGCGGGTTTTCTTCTTACCCCACTCGTTCACCATAGTTATTGCGATTCCGGCATTGGGTTTGAGCTTGATCCCGAACAGCAACAACATTATCTCGTCGAGCGCATCCGTTTCACAAACCCAGCGCAATTGGCCACTCTCGATCTCAACGCTGTTATTAACCAAGAAGCGGTAATAGCCTCGATTGGAGAATGTCGGAGGCACTTCAAACGGCAGCATGTCGGTGAGTACAGACCTTTGCTTCCGGTGAGTGAGTGAAACACGTCGCTTAGTCATGCTTCCAGGCCCCCACGATCATCTGCAACTCGCGCGTACTGAAATTATGGTACCGCCGCTGCTCAAAGCCTGTCGTGAACTTAAGTTTCCTTATCTTCTTTTGAAGACTACTTCGCCCTAGCTCACCTATACGCCTCTTGAGCTGTCCATCGAGTAATTTAAAGCTCGACAAATCGGTGACAAGCGGATTGTTAAAGTATATTCCGGTGGCAGCACGTGATTTGCTGTTAGAAAGGCGTGTGTTGCCTGTCAGAAATTTAATACGCCCAACCAGCTTTCTAAATGCTTTCTTTGAATTGACAGGCTTCTCACGCCAATAGTCCGCAAACGCAGCATTCATCCTCGACCGATACTTCATCACTTTTGCCGCGCTCGGGCTGATCTCAAACAGCCCCTGCTTGAGATGAAAGCGATACCCCAGATACTCGAACTTCTTCGAGTTAGTATCAGCCAGATTGAATTCAGAGGTTTTCTCCTCATTGAGCGCCAGTCCGTTATCACTGAGTGTTTCGTTGATCAACTGCTTGAACGAGCCGAGGCTTTTTCCAGCAGGCGGGCGTGCAAACACAGCCACTATGTCATCGACAAACCGACAATACAGCACCAAGCCAGGAATAGCCCGGATAGTCTTATCCACCGGTCTAAGATACAGTTCGGCCAGGTACGCGCTAATACCTACACCTCGGGGAACGCCAGTAGATGTTCCGGAAATTAAGCCATATGAGTCCAACACCTGTTTGATGTATTTTTTTGACGCTGAGCTCAGTAGCTGGTCGCGCTCCAATTTCTCTAGCAAACGCTTACGATCGATACTCTCATAAAATGAAGAAATATCCGTGCGAACCAGTTCAAAAGGAAATTTACTGCCGAGCATATCGCGAAGCTGACATACAAGGTCGTGACGGCTCGCTTGTTTGACGCCATAAATGCGATGAATGTTACGCTGGATCTGCTTAATGGCAAAAAAGTTTCTGGCTCTTCGTCAATGCAAAAAACAGCCTTTCCCTTCGGCCCCATCTTTTGGGAAAGATCTATTTTGAAACTCGGTTTAAGTACCTTATGACTGATCTCATCCATCAAGGCATCGACGGCCGATGATTTAACTACCTTCAAAGCCGTTAGTTCAGCTTTTAACGTAAGTAACCGTGCCTCGAAGTCACTTGCTTTAAATGTACTTTCGCTTTTCCGTAGATCACGAATCTCCTGCACCTTATTGCGTATGCTGAGCGTGAACGGCTCAAGCGTGGGAAAATATCGGGTCGCCAGGTCGGCACCTTTCCGATTCTCAGCATCGTAGATACGACGGAAGTTTTCCGCAGTGAACATTTGGTCGAGCATCGTCAGAGCTTATTCCATTTTTGTTGTCAATTAAGTTGATCGAATTACTACCCTTTCCACCCGAAAGCACCGGGCAACGCCATACGACTCTCAAACTGGCATCGTTTAACTTGGTCGTGCCTGCTTACCAACCAATTCAGCCGGTGCTTTCCTTCCTGACGCTCAGCCTATGGCCCTATACCTCCGCTCTCGCTCAGCGTCTGTCAGAGCTTCAGGCCATCTCGCCAACTCGCCATCGGTGAGCCCCGCCAGAATTTGCGGTAGGCTTTTGGTTCGATGTGGATGTATAGGCAGATCGGCTGATGGGCCACCTTCAGTGATGAAAAATGGCTCGGGTAGCTCTTCTGAGTGCAGCTTCGTCATACTTTCTTCTCCTAACACTTCCTGACCATGTCCAAGGTACATCATGTAAATGTGCTACCCACCCTCAACCGCGCCGCGAGGCGCCACTTTGTAAAGGGTTGTCCGGGAAACCTTGTAGCGCTCTGCAATCTTGGTGACCGGAATACTCGGGTCAGCCATGAGTCGCTTGATCTCCTTGATTTGTCTCGTATCCAGCTTTGGCTTTCGGCCTCCTGCTCTCCCCCGCGCACGGGCTGCAGTCAGGCCCGCCTGCGTTCGCTCCCGAATCAGATTGCGTTCGAACTCTGCCAGCGAGGCGAAAACATGTAACACCTGCTTGCCGGCAGCACTCGCTGTCTCGATCTTCTCGGTGATACTCTCGAAGCCGATGCCTTTGTCCTCCAACTCTGCAACGATACGCACCAGCTCAGGCAAGCTGCGCCCAAGTCTATCCAGTCGCCACACCACCAAGGTGTCACCGGCACGCAACGCCTTCAAACAATGGCTCAGCTCCAGCCGACCAGCGGTTTTGCCGCCCGCCATCTCTTCGTAGATCGCCTGAACCCCAGACAACTGCAGTGCGTCGCGCTGCAAATCCAGGTTCTGGTCATCCTTCGAAACTCTGGCATAACCGATCCGTTGATTCATTAACAGTTTCCGGACGATGATAAGTTTACGAGTATATTAACAGTTTGATATTCTCATCGGCAGTGCATGGGAAATATTTTTATAGTGTTAGAAAAACCACCGTTTTCCGAACACCGATACCATGTGCGAGAATGTGAATTCAAGGTTTAGAGTAGCCACCATCGCCTACAAGAGAGGTACAACCGTGAACAAGAAAAAACCGAGGAGGCGATTGCAGATAGCCGTACCGTCACGGTTGGCCCGGTGCGCTACACGATGGCCGAGTTGCTGGCCGGCGCGGAAGCCTCCGGGGCTTACCCGCTACCACCCGAGGAGCGGGAATGGGTCGATGCTCCACCAGTAGGCCGAGAATGGCCCAATGATGAGAAGTAGAAAGGCGGCCAGTGGCCGCCTTTCTACATTTGCGCATCTACTCAAAACATTATTAGCCACATGCTTGACGCAGGGCTTTTATAGCCTCCTGAAAATCTGCCCTGGTCGCCCGGCCCGTTTCGGCCTGGTAGTACACCACCATAAAAGCATTAGCGACGGCTTCCGCCAATGGCCCAAGACTCCGCGCTTCCGCTTGGTTTATGTACTCCAAAGAAGAAAGAATAGCCGCTGCTTGATGCACTGCTTGCCCTGGTTCGATAATATGTTTTGTTGTCATGATTCACCTCTCCAGTAGGTGTTGATTGAAAGTGCCGGGCTGGTTGTGGCCAGCCCGGTGCGCCTACAGGTACAGCCCCGCCGCCTCCGCGAATGCTGACCGCTCATTCCTGCCGCGATTAACCTCAATACTTATCGGCTTAGTTTCGCTCTCTCTCATAGGGTCTGGCCGTGATACAAAAGCGGCTGTTTCTGCCTCTGCATCGACCTCGGTCGATTGATCACCCAGCGGCGAAACAAATACCTTGCTGACTTCTTCCCTTGGCGTTTCATCCAGGGCCGCCAATGCGGCCATGTATGTTGATGTCGTCATCGTGCTAACTCCTGACTTCGTTACTATCTGGGCCAGAATCGCCACCCAAGCTATTGCCCTCGAACTGGCCAGATTGGCTTGCTTCTTTCGGCTCCATGCTTTCGCGTATCGAAGCAGCCAGTTTTCCGCCTGTGGTTTCGCTCACTCGCTCCTGGAATCCCTGCTTCATTTGAGAGCCGACACCCTTGGCTAACTCGGAGGCCGTGCCTGTGGCCAGCTTCGCGGCCTTGGCAAAGCCGCCACCGCTTGAGCTACTGCCGCTGTCACCAAAGCCAGTCGCTTGGGCGAATGGGCTACTGCCAGCAGTACCCGCTTCACCACCACCGTTTCCGCCACTGCTCACAACTGACCCCATGCTGGGCATATCCCCGCCAGCACCCATACTTGCTGATGCTTTCTGGAATGCTGCCTGGATGGCGGATGCACCGCCCGCAGCCCCGGTAGCAGCGCCCATCATTGCTTTACCAGCCATTGCCGCGCCGCCAGTAGCCATGCTTGCCGCTGTCATTGCAGCCCTCATAGCTGCACCTGCACCGAAGCTCCCAGCTCCACCGATAGCGCCCAAGCTCGCGCCCGTCACAATGCCGGAAATCATCGAAGGAACCTTGTTGACCAGGAACAGCAATATCAAAGCAATCACCAACATAACGGCCAGCTCTTGAGAGGTCACACCCTCGCTGATCTGCGCGTAATAGTGATTGATGAACTGCTTGCCAATTGCGACCAGCAGCACCATAGCCATGAGCTGCGCGGCCACGCCCAGCACGGTCTTGTAGTAGTTGATGGCCATGTCGGAAGTCCAACGCGATCCACCAAAGCCGAGGAAGAAGATGCCGGCATACATCAGAATCCAAGCCGATGCCATGACCAGCAGTAGGTTAATCGCTATCAATGCCATGACGATCAACACAGCAATGGCCAACAACTCCATGACCAAGGCCGTTGCGAACTGTCGCCACCCCAGCTCCGACGTGGCCTGTACTGTTTTGTGATACAGCTCAAACCCCAAGTCGAGGATGCTTGATGGCCCCAGCTTGCTATCAGATAAACCTCCTGCCTGCGCTCCCAGCATTTGCAAGGACTCAACCATCGTTCCAGCGATATTCATGCCGGTAGTAGCATTCACCAGCAGCCACCAGAAAAAGCCGGTGAAGATCGTGAAGCGGACGAACTCCGCGAAAAACTCGCCAATGTCAGCCTTGCGCATGGCCATCTGGCCAAATGTCCAGACCATCGAAATCACAACCAGCGCCCAGAACAACCGGGATGCGGCAGCTTCAATGGCAGGCCCCCAGGTTGATGCCGTAGTGTGAAAACGCTCCAGGACGTCATTCATGACACCGCTACTGCTAAGTTCCTGCGCCATCGCCGGTTCAGCTAACACCGCAGTAACGGCCACCATCAGGCCACCAAAAACAATTTTCTTAACCATGTCGGCCACCTCAATAATTGTCTTTAGGGCTGGGCTTGAACTCCCACTGGCGCATCTGCTTGGCCTTCTGGAACGCTCTGCATTCCTCGGTAAAAGCCGCTCGGTTCGCTTCGCTGCGCATTTCATTCAGTGCTGCCTGGAACGCATCAGGGGCGCACGTCGCCGCGTTTGGTTCGGGCATCCTTTCCTGTTCACATCCAGCCAACAACAGCACCGCAACAGCCGCAGTAAATAAGATTTTTTTCATCGCACCATCTCCCTAGTAGTTGTCTGCCGGACTCGGGCGAAACGTCCAGGTACGCATTTGCTCGGCCCTGGCATCACCTCGTGCCTCGGCATCGAGTTCTGCCGCAATCCGGGCTGCCTCTGCGTTGTGTTGGGCGGTCAACATGGTGCGAATCTGCAAGAGCTGGTTGGCCTGCTGGCTGGCGAGCTGGTTGGCGTAACCGATGGCCTGTAGCTGACCTTGTGCTCCCTGGGCTGCGCCTTGCAGCCGCTCCAGAGTACGGGCGTCATCCTTCAAAGCCTTTTGCTGGTCGGCCACGGTCTGGAACAACGCATCGTTGGCCCTCTTTTGCGACTCGGACGCCAGGCGGCGGTTTTCAGCCATTGCGGCCCGCTCCGCATCCGTGCAGCCGCCGCTGCCGTTGAAGCATGGTGAGCTGCGGTAATAGGCCACGTCCTGGAACTTGGCTAGGTAACGATCCAGGCTGCCTAGCTGGTTCTCGTAATAGGCCAGCGTGTTTTGCGCGGCAATCAGCCGGTTGATCGTGGTCTGCGCCTGATCCCAGATATACGCAGCCGGGGCCATCGTGTTCTGTAGCTGGTTTTCGTACTGCTGCAACTGGGTCTGGTATTGCTCGATCTGCTTGAGCGTCTGCGCTACAGACTCGATGGCAGTCATGATGTTCTGGGTCAGGTTGCCGCCGTCGATGACGGGGATACCGGCCTGAACAGGGGTGGAGGTGATAGTGGTGATGCCGGTTGCGAGCGCAACGGCTAGAGCGGTTTTTTTAGCCGCTAAAATTTTGGACTTCATGGTCGTACTCCGTCGATGAAAAGAAGGCATTGCCTTGACCAAGCTTGTGCTTGTTCTCGGCAACGTTTCATCGAAGAGCTACGCCACTAGCTGATCGGTATCGCCCTTGGCGCTGAGGCCCGGACTTACAAAACGTAAACTACTTTGTTTTTTTATCGCTGTCGGACAAGCCAACTTCCCGGCCGATCTCTCCCAGCCCTAGCGGCTGTACTGCTGCCGTTAGTATTTCGCGTATCTCCGCGTCGGTGCTCCTATCGTTGAGCGCTGCTCGAACTTTCAACGCACGGTGCACCTCGGCGGGCAAATTTCTGATAAGCACATTTGCCATATCAATGCCCTTTGGTGTACCTGGAAACAATGCTATCAAAGATAGCAAAAATAACAAGTCCTATAACCCTCATCTTGCAACCGGCGGCAGCCGATCAGCCCCGCAGGGCAGGATTCCCGTTGAGCGCCCCCGGCGCGAATAAGGGACAGTGAAGATAGATAACCGGCTTGCCGGTTAGCTAACTTCACCCATCCTGCCCGCATTTCACCCACTATTGAAAATCTAGCGCAGATCGAACGTAAAGCGTTTTATCGTCAAACAAACACCGATTCTTGGCAACATAACCGTAATCGTCACCAAATCGGCATGCAATCGACATAGTTGCTTCAAAATCGCTGTTCAATCGGCTTTAAATCGGAACCTAAAACACCAGCAATCGACACAAACCACTCGCCCCGATGGGGCGAGTTGGACGCCAAGAAAGAAGGGCATAACCCGCCCCTCAAGTGTCAATGAACACAAGAAATTTGCCTCCCCTCCGGTAATACCACTAAGGCGACGTATTGATACTTGGGGGCAACCTTTCCGGATGTTGACACCTTCACGCAGGTTACTGGTTATGCGCGTCCAGCACGCATGGCTCATTCCTGCTTGGTAATAATAAGAATAATAATCTTCTTATTATTCTTACCGAACGAATGGGCACTGCTTAGCCATTTCAATTTTTGAGCCAAGGTTTCAGTACAGATAACCTACAAGCGCACACAGAGGCCCTCCAGCGCCGTTAGACGCAGGTTCTGCTTCAGCACAGGAGCACAAGACCCCGGATTGCTTTCCCCTCTCACAAAGCATCTCAGCGGCCACTAAAGCCATCCTCTCTTCTTGGCGTTAAACCATCGGCCTATGGCCGATTGAGAAAGCCCGTCAGGGCTTTATTGGCAAGGTCAGAACGCGCCCTCAAGGCGCGAGCTGCACCGCGCATGATGGATTATCTTTAGATAATCTTGGATGGATTTCTCAAACTGCCCGCAAAGCAGCTCCCCGTCTGGGTTTTCCAGATTGGGACGGGGAACGTTACGACGGCAGAAGGGGAGCGTTACGACGGCAACAAGGGAACGTTACGACGGTAAACGGGTGCAGTTACCGTGGGGCCAGGCCTCTTGATTTCCCATTTTCCCTTGGCGTATTCGTTCACTATCCAACCCACGGCGGCAAGTTCGGCCAGTGCCTTCCGGGCAGTCTGACGGCGTTTTTTCATAGCTTCGGCATTGGCTTCGTCTGGCCAGACATAGCCGCAAAGCGTGTCCAGTTCCACGCGCCCGGATTTGCCGGGGTCGATCCAGCCACATAGCCGTTGATGCATCAGCCGCGCTGGATCAGTCTGTAGCACCCGCACTTCCGCCATGTCGATACGGGCATATGGACGATGCCCCAGGATCGCTTCAGCAATGCGCGGATTCAGGGCAACCCATAGCCTGCCGTCCGTCTCGTCAAAAGCATGACTCATCAGGTGGAACGCGGCTTGCCGCCGTCCCTTCGTCACAAGGATGGTGACGTTCGACATGCGTAGCAGACTGGCTTTGAGCGCCTTGATATTGTCGCCGCTATCCGTCATGCCCGTTTCTGAGAGCAGTTTGGTCAGACTCTCACGAACCACCAAGCCGTCTTGCTCAATGGCTTCGAAACGGGGTTCAAGGAATAGCCGTAGCTGTCGCCCCGTCTCACTGGTCGGTTCCGGAGTTAGCAAGATGCCGTTCGGGCCGCCAAGGGCCACGATGCCTTGCAAAAGACGCATATCATCGGCGCCGAGAGGTTCGAATCCGACGAAACGCATGGATTCGTCCTCGCCAAAGGTGTAGGTCACGTCCAGCTTGCAGCGTTTGCGATCGCCACGCTTGAGGCTGCGGAACAGGCCAGGTGCCAAACAGTGCGCGGGATCATGTCGGACGTGGGTCAGGTCATGCTTAGGCTTCTTCACGCTGTCTCCTTTTCACCCTGCACTGCCGCTCCAGTACAGCAGGCTTCAACACGCCACCGTCGTGCCGTCTAAACCAGAGTTCTTGAAAAGGTGCGCCATAGTTGGCCTTGCTGACGCCAAAGCGGACAAAATACCCACGCTGACAATCATCGACCCCCAGTATCTCGGCTTCGCCTTGCGTCATGCCGGATAAGTACGATTGCCAACGGATGTTATCAACCAGTACGGACGATCCACGACTGGCCTGCTGTTGATCGCCCGACCCCATCATGGCTGCGCTTTTACTCGCGTGATGCAGAAACATAATGGAGCAGCCTGTATCAGCGGCTATGGCCTCCATGTACCCAACAACCTGCGCCATCGGCCCGCTAGCGTTCTCCTCCTCAATGTGGAAGCGCCGCAAAGTGTCCAAGATCATCAAGCGACGACCTTCAGCGGCTCGATTGAGAGCATCGAACCAGCTAGCAGCCGTGATGTTGGGGCATTTACCGATCAAGGGTTCAATGAGCAAGCCATCAGCCACGGCTTGCCGTTCTGCGGCGCTGAGGTGTGCCCCAAGGGCGTGCAGACGATGGTGAATAGCGGACGGTGGATCTTCAGCAGGCAGATAGACCACTTGCCCGGTGGGAAACTCGCCTATTTCAAGTAAATCAGGCCCGCCTGCAATCTGTGCCGCCAATTGAAGGGCCAACATGGATTTACCAGCCCCACCAGGCGATACAAGAGCACCAACAGTGCCTGCAACCATATTAGGCAAAACATAATCAATGGGTGGCGGCAATTCCGTGAAAGCCGCCATAAGATCAAGAGCCATATAACTAGCCCTCTATAGGGCCAGGTCGCGCAGCTTGATCACCCGATGATTTACGTGCCTCAATCCAATCTTCGACCTCTGACAAATCCCAGGCGACATTTCTACTGGTTAACGCGATACGGCGTGGAAAATCCCCTCGCTGTTCCAGGTTATAAATTGTTCGTGTCGAAAGCGGGATCATCTCCAGGAGCTTCTTCCTGTTGATGAGGGTCTTGATATTTTGCATGGGTCAATACCTCTCAAATGAATAGTTGCTATTCATCGAGTAGCTGCGCGAAGCAGCTAGTCGGTAATTGACCTGCCCGATGCCAATGGCGGCCTTATTTATAAATTCACGGCATCAACTTCAATGCTATCAAAGATAGCAAAAACATCAACCCTTACTGCCTCCCAAAGTCCACTCATCAATCATATTCGCCCAATCTTGCAACATCTCTGTCCGCTGCTCGCGATACTCTGCCTTGTTGTACACGGCCCTCACGCCCTTCTGTTCATGCGCCAGGCACTTCTCGATCCAGTCAGTGTTGTAGCCGGCCTCATGCAACAGCGTGCTGGCCGTACGCCGTAAATCATGCGGCCCGAACTTGGCCAGCGACTGTCCGTCTTTCTGTGCCGCTTTGTAAGTCAGGGTCAACACCTGGTTGAGTGTGGCAGCACTCATCGGCGTATCCGAGTCGTACCGGGATGGCAAAACGAAGTCGGAACCACCGGCAAAGGTTTTCAGGGCAATGAAAATATCCAACGCCTGCTGAGACAAGAACACCAGGTGCGGATTGCGCCGCTTCATCCTTTCCTTCGGAATAGTCCAAAGCGCTTCACTGAAATTGATTTCGCTCCAGGTCGCATTGGTCAGCTCGCTTTTGCGTACCATCGTCAGTAGCAACAGCTTGGCCGCCGCACGATTTGTCGGACTTGTTCCCACCCGCTCCATGTACCGATACATCAGCCCGATTTCTTCTGGCGTCAACGCACGGTCACGCGGCTCGAACCGGGCGATGGATGCTGCACGCACCAAGGTTGCCGGATTCTCAACCTTCTGGCCGCGTTCGATTGCCCAGCGATACACGTTTAATACGATTTCCCGCACATGAACGGCGGTGGCCGGTGCGCCCCGGTCAACGATGGTATCGGTCAGCGCCCGCAAGTCCTCATGGGTAATCTCCACCAGCTTCTGATTGCTGAATTTCGGCTTCAGCTCGCGCTCATAGACCGAACGGCGCATGTCGCGGGTGGAGTCGGCCATCTGGTAGCCGCGCAGCCACTTTTCCGCCCAGGCACCGAACGTCTCTGCATCCTTGACCCGCGCCTTGTCTCGGGCCTTCTCCTTGGCCGGAGACTTGCCCGCCGCGACCATCTTCTTGGCGTCACCTAACTGCTCTCGGGCTTCTGCCAGGGTGATGCCCCCGACGCCGTAACGACCAAAGGTGATGGTTTCCTGCCGCCCATTGAGCGAGTAGTTGTAGCGGAACGAAACAGCACCAGCAGGCGTGACGGCAACATACAGGCCATCCCGGTCATTCACCTTGTAGAGCTTGTCCCTGGGCTTGAGATTGCGCAGCTTGGTATCGGTCAGCATGTACCTTGTCCCTCTTCGTTTTCGATACCATGCTGAAAAAACGTCAAATTTATGGTGTTTTTTCTATATAAAACAATAGATTAGTAAAACTCAATACCATGAGAAAACAAAAAAGAGCTGCATGGTATCGGCCTCAATCATGGCATCGTCAGTCGATAGTACCAGCTTTAATGCCATGCTAAAACGGTGCTTGGCGCTTCCTTCAGTTGCCAGACCATGCCAGATGAAATGACAAAAAAGCCCGCAATTACGCGGGCTTAGCAGCTTTTTATGCCATCAGCTGCCTGGCCGTGCCAGACGCAGGATCACTCCCACTCAATCGTCGCCGGCGGCTTGCTCGACACATCATAAGTAACGCGGTTAATGCCACGCACTTCGTTGATGATCCGTCCCGAGACACGCTTGAGCAGCGCATAGGGTAGTTCGGCCCAATCTGCAGTCATGAAATCAGAGGTCTCGACCGCACGAAGCGCGACCACGTATTCGTAGGTGCGGCTGTCACCCATAACACCCACGCTTTTGACTGGCAAGAAGACGGTGAAGGCTTGCGAGGTCAGTTCGTACCAGCTTTTGCCGGTCGCCGGATCAACGGTGTTGTTCAGCTCTTCGATAAAAATAGCGTCAGCTCTGCGCAGCAGATCGGCGTACTCTTTTTTAACTTCGCCCAAAATGCGCACACCTAACCCTGGTCCAGGAAATGGGTGTCTGTACACCATGCCTGGAGGCAAGCCGAGCTCTACACCCAACTTGCGAACTTCGTCTTTGAAGAGTTCGCGTAAAGGCTCAAGCAAACGTAGATTCAGCGTTTCGGGTAAACCACCCACGTTATGGTGTGACTTGATTCCGGTTGCCTTGCCAGACTTGGCCGCAGCGGATTCAATGACGTCGGGATAAATCGTGCCTTGTGCCAGCCAGCGCGCGTTTTTCAGCTTGGAGGCTTCGTCCTGGAAGATATGAACGAACTCTTTACCAATAATCTTACGTTTAGCTTCGGGGTCGGTGACGCCGGCCAGTTCAGACAAGAACCGGGCCGAGGCATCGACATGGATCACTTTCATGCCGAAGTTATCGGCAAAGGTCGCCATGACCTGCTTGCCTTCATCCAGCCGCAACAAACCGTGATCTACAAATACGCAGGTTAGCTGGTCGCCAATGGCGCGATGGATTAATGCCGCCGCCACGGATGAGTCAACCCCGCCTGACAAGCCCAGAACGACCTCGTCATCGCCCACTTGCTCGCGAATATTGCGTATCGCCTCATCTACGTAATCTGGCATGTTCCAGTCGCCGGTGCAACCACAAATTGTCTGTACAAAGCGGCTGATAATGGCCGGACCTTGAACAGTATGGGTAACTTCGGGATGGAACTGTACACCGTAGAATCGGCGTGCCTCGTCGGCCATGCCGGCAATAGCACATGAAGCGGTAGAGGCCATCAGTTTAAAGCCCGGGGGCAAGGCCGTGACTTTATCGCCGTGGCTCATCCAGACCTTGAGCATGCCGTGGCCTTCGGGCGTTACAAAGTCTTGAATATCGTTAAGCAACGCAGTGTGGCCATGTGCACGCACTTCTGCATAACCGAACTCGCGCTGCTCGGAACCTTCAAGCTCTCCGCCCAGTTGGAGGGCCATGGCTTGCATTCCATAACAGATACCCAGCACCGGCACACCGCGAGTGAACACGGCTGCCGGAACCTTTAAGGCATCGTCGGCGTAGGCTGACGCATGGCTGCCCGACAGAATAATACCCTGCAAGCCTTCTTGCGCATTGATGAAATCGTCACCAACATCGCCTGGGTGGATTTCGCAGTAAGCCCCTGCCTCTCGAACCCGTCGGGCGATGAGCTGGGTAACTTGTGAGCCGTAATCAAGAATAAGTATGCGCTGATGCATGAGTAGAGTGTGTTAAATAGATAGGTACTGCAAATAAGAAACAAATCGGCCACGTTGCTTCTACAACGTGGCCGATTTACCAGACGCCAAACGCCTATCGGCCTGGCGCCTTAGTCGGCACGATAGTTCGGTGCCTCTTTGGTGATTTGTACATCATGTACATGGGATTCGCGCACACCGGCCGCCGTGATTTCCACGAACTCGGATTTTTCGTGCAGCTCTTTAACTGAGGCACAGCCGCAGTAACCCATAGCTGCGCGTATGCCACCCGTTAGCTGTTGAATAATACCAATCACACTACCTTTATAAGGCACACGGCCCTCGATACCCTCAGGCACAAGCTTGTCTGCGTTATTGGAGGCGTCCTGGAAATAACGATCAGCCGAACCGTCGACCATCGCGCCTAAGCTGCCCATGCCGCGGTAAGACTTGTAGGAACGGCCCTGAAACAGCACGACTTCGCCTGGCGCCTCTTCGGTACCGGCAAACATTCCACCCATCATGCAAATCGATGCACCTGCGGCCAATGCTTTGGCAACATCACCAGAGAATCGGATGCCACCGTCGGCAATGAGGGGGACGCCCGTACCGGCCAGCGCTTTGGCAACGTCAGCAATCGCTGATATCTGGGGAACACCCACACCCGCAATAATGCGCGTAGTGCAGATTGAACCAGGGCCAATACCGACTTTGACGCAATCTGCCCCGGCCTCGACCAGCGCCAGCGCCGCCGCCGCTGTGGCAATGTTACCGCCGATGACCTGAATATGCGGATAATTTTTCTTGACCCAGCGTACGCGATCAATAACACCTTTGGTGTGACCGTGAGCCGTATCCACCACAATGGCATCAACCCCGGCACGTGCCAGTTTTTCAACGCGTTCATCGGTGTCAGCACCTACCCCTACTGCTGCCCCGACCCGCAGCTGCCCATGGGAATCTTTGGAGGCAAAGGGATGCTCGGTGTTTTTAACGATGTCTTTGACGGTGGCCAGACCGCGCAGCTGAAAGGCGTCGTTAACGATGAGTACACGCTCGAGTCGGTGCTTATGCATCAAGGCCTGTGCTTTATCGAGCGTAGCACCTTCATTCATTGTGACAAGACGCTCTTTGGGGGTCATGACTTCGCTGATGGCGAGATCGAGACGGTCTTCAAAGCGTAAATCGCGGTTAGTGACAATACCGACCAGCTGATCACCCTGCACCACTGGCAAGCCCGAAAAACCATGCTGCTTTTGCAGTTTGATGGCATCGCGAACTGTCATGCTGGGCGTTACGGTGATGGGATCGATAACAATACCGAACTCGTGCCGCTTGACCCGCGCAACTTCGCGTGCCTGTTCGTCAGCGGTGAGGTTTTTATGAATGATGCCTATTCCGCCCTCTTGCGCCATGGCAATAGCCAGGCGCGCTTCGGTCACGGTATCCATAGCAGCGGACACCAGCGGAATATTCAGCGAGATATCGCGTGTGAACTGCGATACCAATGAGGTGTCGCGTGGTAAGACTTCTGAATAAGCAGGTACCAACAACACGTCGTCGAAGGTAAGCGCTTTTTTGATGAGACGCATGAAAATTTACTCCGTCCAAAGCCAGATTATACGCTTAAGCAATCAACCAATCCAGACCCGTGCATTTTGAAATAAGCGCATCCAGGGTGTGAAGCCGCCGTTTGTTGTCTCAGCACCACCTGTATCCGCTGGCCCCCAGCTATCAGGCGCCCACGAAAGCATTACATTACGGGTAACACGCTCGGGGTGAGGCATTAATATGGTAAAGCGGCCATCGGCAGTGGTTGCACCCGCCAGGCCTTGTGGGCTGCCATTCGGATTAAAGGGATATTGCTCGGTGACTTGACCCCGATTGTCTATGTAATTCGCGACGCTAAGTATGGCTGACTGATCACCCTGCTGTTCGAAGTTTGCATAGCCTTCGCCATGCGCTGCAACGATAGGCAGCCGCGCCCCTTCTAAACCATTAAAGAAGATGGAGGGTGAATTGGCGATTTTCACCGTAATCAGTCGGGCTTCGTATTTTTCAGATTGGTTTCGCGTGAACCGTGGCCAGTTTTCTGCACCGGGAATCATCGGAGCCAACGCCGCCATCATTTGGCAACCATTGCAAACGCCCAGCGCAAAGGTATTTTGGCGATCAAAAAACGCCGCAAACTGATCACTCAATAACGAATTGAAACGAATGGTTTTGGCCCAGCCCTCGCCAGCGCCCAACACATCACCGTAGCTAAAACCACCCGCTGCCACCACCCCTGGAAGTCATCCAACCTGCTACGTCCTGACAACAGGTCGGTCATGTGCAGGTCGACCACCTCGAAACCGGCCGTATCAAATGCCCATGCCATCTCGACCTGACTGTTACATCCTTGCTCGCGCATGACAGCAATACGAGGGCGGGCACCTGCAGCGATAAAGGGGGCAGCGATATTTTCTTGTGGGTTAAGGTCTGCGCTGACCGTAATACCCGGATCAGCGGCATCATCCCACAGGGCGAATTCGGCTTTAGCACTTTCAGGGTTATCGCGCATCGCCATCACGCGGCGGCTGACCTCGCTCCATTGCCTGGCAAGCTCAATACGGGAAGCCTGGAAAATACTGCTGCCATCGCGATAGATTTCGATCTGATCGCTGCTGTTGGGAGCACCAATTACGTGCGAATAGGCGGATAAGCCCACGGCACGCAGACGCTGTAATACGATGTCTCGCTGTGCCTGACTGACTTGAATAACAGCACCGGCTTCTTCATTGAAGAGGGCCTTGATTGTCAGCTCATCACGCTGCACTGCCACCTGCTCTGGCCTGATTTTGAAATCACCCCAGTCGGCCGAGTGCGGGTCAATGGTGAGCATATCAATATTTATCGAAACACCAACCTTAGCAGCAAACGACATCTCGGCTATGGTCGCCAGCAGGCCACCATCAGAGCGGTCGTGATAGGCATGTACCAGCCCCTCGTTGCAGAGGGCTCGCACTTCGTGGAAAAACGCCAGCAGCAGTGCAGCGTTGTCGATGTCCGGAGCCTGTTCGCCTACTTGATTAAAGGTATGCGCCAGCACCGACGCGCCCATGCGCTGTTGGCCCAGGCCCAGATCGATCAGAATAAGGCAGGTATCGCCCACATCAGTGCGTAGCTGAGGCGTAAGTGTTTTACGTACGTCGCCTACTTGAGCAAAGGCGGTCACCACCAAGGAGACCGGTGCCACCACATCACGTTCGACGCCGTCCTCTTCCCACGCGGTACGCATCGACAAGGAGTCTTTGCCTACCGGAATCGACAGACCCAGCTCTTGGCACCACTGGCTAACGGCAGTAACCGTATCAAATAACGCTGCATCCTGGCCCGGAACACCGCAGGCCGCCATCCAGTTGGCCGACAGTTTGATATCTTTCATGGAGGCAACATCGGCAGCCACCAGATTCGTCAGTGATTCGGCGACCGCCATACGGCCTGAAGCGGGAGCATTCAGCATGGCGATAGGGCTGCGTTCGCCCATAGCCATGGCTTCACCACGCACACCTTCGTAGTCGGCCAGCGTAACAGCACAATCGGCTACGGGGATTTGCCAGGGACCTACCATTTGATCGCGGCTGCACAGTCCGCCCACACTTCGGTCGCCAATGGTAATTAAAAAGTTTTTACTGGCCACTGTAGGGTGGCGCAGCACCCGGGACACTGCCTCGGCAAGCGGGACTACAGTTAAGTCAAGTGGCTCGGATACGCCCTCTTGGCGGGCCACATCGCGCACCATACGCGGTGCCTTTCCAAGAATCACATCCATGGGTACATCAACCGGACGCTCACCCTGCCGAGGCTGGGTCTCATCAATACCAGGCAGCCCCTCGCCCATCGTCACTCGTAGCTGACGCTCTTCAGTGGCCACACCCACGACAGCCCACAGGCAGCGTTCACGTTCAGCAATTTGTTTGAAACGTTCCAGATTGTCAGGAGCGATGGCCAACACATAGCGCTCCTGGGATTCGTTGCTCCAGATCTCTGCAGGTGACAGCCCAGACTCTTCAAGGGGCACATGACTTAATTCAAAAATGGCACCACGGCCCGCATCATTAACGAGCTCGGGGAATGCGTTCGACAGGCCGCCTGCACCCACATCATGGATTGCAATAATGGGGTTGTTATCGCCCTGCTGCCAGCAGCGGTCAATAACCTCTTGTGCCCGGCGCTGCATTTCAGGATTACCACGCTGCACCGAGTCGAAATCAAGCTGAGCCAGGTTCACCCCCGAGCTCATGCTGGATGCCGCGCCGCCGCCCATGCCGATACGCATACCTGGCCCGCCAATCTGCACTAACAATGCACCCACTGGCAATGGATCTTTATGGGTAAGGCGTCCATCAATGGAGCCCAGTCCCCCGCGATCATAATGGGCTTGTGGTAGCCCCAGCGGGTAGCACCTGCGGTCTGCTCGAAGGTGCGGAAATAACCCAGCAAGTTAGGACGGCCGAATTCATTGTTAAAGGCAGCGCCCCCAATAGGACCATTAATCATGATGTCCAGCGCGGAAGCAATTCGGCTGCAAGAGCCATGCGAGTCAGACTCCCAGGGCTCAATCGCATCAGGAAACCGCAAGTTGGAAACGGTATAACCTGTTAACCCGGCCTTGGGGCGAGAACCGCGGCCTGTCGCGCCCTCGTCACGGATCTCACCCCCGGAACCCGTTGCCGCACCTGGGAAAGGCGCAATGGCCGTGGGGTGATTATGGGTCTCCACCTTCATCAAGGTGTGCAAGGTAGTGTCGAAACGTCCGTACGCGCCCTTGCCTTCGGAGTCGGGAAGCGAGGCATAAAATATCTGGGCGGGCCCGCCTTCCATAATGGCTGCGTTATCGGAATAGGCGACTACGGTTTTTCTGGCTGGGCTGCGTGCGTCTCGCGAATCATGCCAAACAAGGTTTTGTTCTGAGCCTGGCCATCAATGACCCATTGCGCGTTGAATATCTTGTGTCTGCAATGCTCGCTGTTCGCCTGCGCAAACATCATTAACTCTACGTCGTTGGGATTGCGGTCCAACTGATTGAAGGCCTCGAGCAGGTACTCAATTTCGTCTTCGGACAGCGCCAGGCCCATGCTTTGATTGGCCTCTTCCAGCGCCACTTGCCCCCTGCCCAGAATATCGACAAAGCGCATGGGCTTGCCGCTGAGCTCCTGGAATAGCTCGCCACCGTTGAAATTAACATCGACCACGGTTTCGGTCATGCGGTCGTGCAGCTCGTTGGCGATAAGACGCAATTGCTCTTCATCAAGTGCTTTACTACCCAGTAGCCCGCGCTGCGGCGTGATGATGTAGCGCACCCCGCGCTCGATACGGCGGATGCCTTCAATGCCGCAATTTTTTGCGATATCGGTTGCTTTACTGGCCCATGGCGAAACGGTACCAATACGCGGCACAACACCTAAGCTTAATTCGTTGTTCGCGACCTGGACACTATCAAGGCGAGGGCGCCCGTCATCAAGCAATGCGTGCAGCTTTTCCGTATTACCGGCATCCAGGCCCGACTCTGAAGTCCATACATAATATTCGTAAAATCCTTGCACATTGGCCACAGGAAGATTCAACTCGTTAAACCGCTGCAGAAGCCGTTCGCGTCTGAAAGAAGATAAAAATGAAGAGCCGGAGAAGTGCAAGATGGAGTTCACGTTGTGGGCAATGCAAAAGGAGTATAAGAAATGCGCGTTATTTTAACCGCAACAGCGGGAAGAATCCCGCAGAAAGGATATTTGTCGCTTAATGATCTAATTCATCATCGGGTTCAGCCGGCTCGTCAGGATAGGAAACCTCGAGGACATCGAGTTCTTCAATGCCTCCTGGCGTACGCAACACCACGCTATCGCCTTCACGGGCTTTAGTTAATGCACGAGCCACGGGCGAAATCCAGCTGATCTTTCCGTTAAGGGGTTCGGCTTCATCGATGCCTACAATGGTGACCGTAGTCTCATCACCCTGCGCGTTTGAATAGGTGACTGTTGCACCAAAAAACACCTGATCACGGTTAGGTTGCAATGCCGGGTCTACGACCTCGGCAATCTGCATCCGTTTGGTCAGAAAACGAATACGCCTGTCAATTTCGCGAAGACGTTTTTTACCGTAGATGTAATCGCCATTTTCGGATCTGTCTCCGTTAGAGGCTGCCCACGACACCACCTGTACGATTTCCGGGCGCTCTACGTTCATGAGCTGCTTGAACTCTTTACGCAATGCCCGATAACCCTGCACAGTGATGTAGTTTTTAGTGCCTGCTGGGATGTTAACGGCAGGAGCGACCAGATCATCATCCAGATCGTCGTCGGTTTCTTTTACAAAAGCTTTGTTCATATATCCTCCTGGGTGGCGCTCGGCCTATAGCCAATCAGCCCACACCGGACGTAAGTCTTTGGGCGTAGGTGGCACGACGCCGACATCCAGTCGCCCTTCTCCGGGCCCATGGAAATCAGATCCACACGACACGGCAAAGTCAAAACGCCTTGCCACCTGGGCATAGGTACGATAATCATCAGTAGTGTGGCTACCTGTCACGACCTCGATAGCTTCACCGCCCAATCGCTTGAATTCGTCAAACAACGCGTCAAACTGCAAGGGCGAGAACTCGTAGCGCCCCGGATGCGCGATTACCGCCGTGCCTTGGGCCTGATGAATCCAGCTTAGGGCATCAGCCAGGCTTGCCCACTGCATCGGCACATAGGCTGCCTTGTGATCGCCCAGATAACGTTTGAACACCTCACTCATGGTGCCACAGTGCCCGCTTTCAATCAAAAATCGAGCAAAATGGGTGCGGCTTACTAACTGAGGATTGGTAGCAAAAGCCAGCGCTCCGTCATAGGCCCCCGACACGCCCAGCTCAGCAAGCCTCTCGCCTATTTTCCTTGCCCTCTCAACGCGTCCGGAGCGGATATAAGCAAGCGCATCAGACAGTTCGAGCGATTCGGGATCGATATTCAGGCCCACAATATGTACGGTACGTCCGCACCAGGTTACCGAAATCTCGACGCCCGGAATAAAATGCATGCCAAGACGTCGAGCCTCAGCTCCGGCTTCGTGTAGCCCTCCCAGTTCATCGTGATCCGTCAGCGCCCACATTTTCGCCCCATTGGCCGCTGCACGCTGTGCAAGCGCTTTGGGCGTCAAGATGCCATCGGACATCGTAGAATGGCTGTGCAGATCAATACCCAGATCAGAGATACTCATATAGCCTCTTTGGATTCGAATAGAAATTCACGCAATACTTGTATTTGCTCCTCGCTGCGCAGGCTGGGAGCGTGCCCCACACCGGCCACCTCATAAAGCCTGGCTCTGGGATTAGCCTGCAACATATCGTCGGCGGTTTGTGCGGTCAACAAATCGGAGTGCTTGCCACGTATGATTAATACGGGTTCAGTCAGGGATTGATAGGCCTGCCATAACAACGCTTCGGCAGCCTCCATGGCAGCAAAAGACTGCTCTTTAAACGGCACTGCAATACCAATATCGTAATGCTTTACCCAGCGCCCTTGCGTATCGCAAACAAATACATTGTGTGTCAGTTCTTGCCAGTCGGAATCGCTCTGGGGACCGAAATCAGCGCAGGTTTGGCGCACATGGTTTTCGGCATCAGTAAAGCGCTCGAAACTAAGCGGCAAGGCCACATAAGCGCCGATACGGGTTAAACCCTCTGTGCTGATGGCCGGGCCAATATCATTCAGTACCATTTTACCCAGAGGTATGCCCAGCCCGGGCTCAAGACCATTCAAGTGGGGGGTCTCAAACTTGCAGACATGGACAATGATCCGGACAGCGCCAGGCCTATAAGCCCCCCATGGATGTGCCAAGCCAGTCAAGGCGTGCGGGACGTAATCTGGCAATGAGCATCAGCATATCAGCGGCATACTGAGGGATGACGTAATTGGTAGGATCGAGCAGCCAGTCAGAACGACCGCGCCCCACAACATCTGGACAAACCACCCGGTACTCCGCGGCAAGAGCTCGGGCCACCGGATCGAAATCACGCCCGTTTCTGGTTAACCCATGTACGCATAACAGCACTTTGGGATTCTCTGGATCGCCCCATTCCCAATAAGCCATTCTGTGTGTCCCGCTGCTGCTGGCACACATAACATAATCCAGACGAGGGGCTGGCGAAGTAATGCCGGACAATGTCATAGAACGAAATCCAATCCGTGATATGGCTAATCAAGCATTGTAACGCAGCCAACAGCGCAGAGGCACAAAGGAAAGCCGGGACACAAGGGCTGAACGTGTCCCGGACAAGTGGTCTGCTGCAGCCCCGTACTAATTGATGAACATCAATGCCGGAGTTTCAATAAGGCGCCGCACCGACTGTATGAATGCGGCAGCATCGTAGCCGTCGATAATACGATGATCGAATGAAGACGACAGGTTCATCATCTTGCGAATGACGACCTGTCCCTCTCTGACGACCGGCTGCTCCACTATTTTATTCACGCCAATCACCGCCACCTCGGGATGATTAATAATAGGCGTTGAGGCAATCCCGCCCAAACTACCCAAGCTGCTTAAGGTAATCGTCGAACCTGTAGCTCGCTCACGGCTCAGGCTGCCTTCTTTAGCAGACTCGGAAAGCGTCCGTATCGCGGCGGCGATTTCCCAAGCACTTAAACATTGAGCCTGATGCAGCACCGGTACCATCAGGCCCTCATTGGTTTGGGTGGCAATCCCCATATTGACGTCGGAGCACTCTGTTAAAAGCTGAGTAGAAGAGTCAAAAGTAGCGTTAAGACGAGGGTGCTCTTTTATCGCCAGACTAATCGCCCTGACCAGAAATGGCAGCAGGGTTAAATGCCCGCGTTTTTTGGCCCACTTCTGGTTGAGCTGGGTCCGTAGCGCCTCAAGATCGGTAACGTCCAGGGATTCAACATAGCTTACATGTGGTATTTCGTGCGCCGACCGCTGCATTTTCTGGGCAATCTGGCGGCGCAGTCCACGTAGAGGAATACCCGCTTCTGCTTTTTGCCCGGTTTCATTGCTTCCGTTTTTTGTATCGCCGGGCCTTGCCGATGCTTTGGGATCATAGGCGCTACCTTGCTGCTGCTCCAGCAGGTACCGGTCTAGGTCGCCATGTGCTACGCGCTCTATGCCTAAAGCATGGGCGATATCCGATAGCTTATATCCTAAGTCGGCAATCCGTTTACGCACGGCTGGCGAAGCTAATACGCCCTTTAGCAACTCATGGTGCACGCTTTTGTCAGTCTGCGCCTCTGTCTGCACTGCTGAAATATCAGGGTTTTTAAGGTGCTTTCCTCTTCAGTTTCTGCTTCGCTCTGAACGCCGCCTACGGCCAAGGCCTCGACGCCTAAGCTGTCTACCTCTGGTTGAGAAACTTCTGCAAAGAGCTTTGCGGGCGATTCGTTGGTAACGGAGCCGAAGCCTGTATCCTCCGGCGTATCAGGACCGTCTACCTGTATGCTGATCAGGTCGGCTCCAACCAACAGGATATCCCCGGCGTTGCCTCCGATACGCTCTACTGTGCCTGCCACCGGAGAACTGATATCGACCGAAACTTTGTCTGTCATAACGCTGGCCACGTTCTGGTCCTCATGTACGAAATCCCCCACCTTAACGAGCCACTCGACCAGTTCAACTTCGGCGATGCCTTCACCTACATCCGGAATTTTAATGACGTGAACAGACATTAGAGGCCCTCCATAACGGTTTTATATGCGGCAGCCACACGCGCGGGCACCGGGAAGTAATCCCACTCCTGAGCGTGAGGGTACGGGGTATCCCAACCCGTAACACGAAGAATGGGAGCCTCCAGGGAATAAAAGCAATGCTCTTGCACAAGTGCAGTTAACTCGGCGCCATAGCCCCCGGTGCGGGTGGCCTCGTGCACGACAACGCAACGCCCTGTTTTTTTCACAGAATCGGTAATGGTATCGAGGTCAACCGGCCACAAACTACGCAAATCGATGACTTCCGCATCGACTCCGGATAACTCGGCGGCCGCCTTTGCAACGTGAACCATGGTTCCATAAGCCAATACCGTCAGGTCATTTCCGGCTTTGGCTATCGCCGCCTGGTCCAGTTCTAAATTAAAATAGCCTTCAGGGACATGGGCGTCCTCGTGATCTCGCCACGACTGTATGGGCCTATCGTGATAACCGTCAAATGGCCCGTTATAAAGACGTTTGGGCTCTATAAAAATAACCGGATCATCAGACTCGATAGAAGCGATCAGCAGGCCCTTTGCGTCATACGGATTAGAAGGCATCACCGTACGCAAGCCTGCCACATGTACAAAGATGGCTTCAGGGCTTTGACTATGAGTCTGGCCACCATAAATGCCGCCTCCAGCCGGCATGCGTATCGTCACAGGCGCTGTGAAGTCACCCGCTGAGCGATAGCGTAATCTGGACAGTTCGGAAACAATCTGGTCCATTGCAGGGTAGAAATAATCGGCAAACTGAATTTCGATAACGGGCCGCAGGCCATAGGCACCCATGCCAATTGCTGTACCCACAATGCCACTTTCAGAAATGGGAGCGTCGAACACGCGCTGCTTGCCGTACTTTTTCTGCAAGCCGTCGGTGCAGCGAAACACACCACCAAAATAGCCTACATCCTGACCGTAAAGCACCACATTCGGATCGCGTTCCAGCATCACATCAAGCGCAGAACGAATAGCCTGGACCATGGTCATGGAAGCAAGGCTGTGGGGTGTGTCTGATGCTAAGGTCATAGCCCCTCCTCGAACTGTTGACGTTGGCGCTGCAGATGCTGAGGCATTACGGCATAGACATCCTCAAATATGCTGTGACTATGAGCCGCAGCATTCACGCTGGAACCACCGGCTTGTTCAGCCGTCTTTTGCGCTGTAATCACCTGCTCCATTAGTTTTTTCTGGGCTTCATCGTGCTGCTCTTCAGACCATTCTCCAAGCGTAATCAGATGGTTCTTTAAACGAACAATAGGGTCACCCAGCGGAAAGGATTGCCATTCGTTATCAGGCCGATATTTGCTCGGGTCATCGGAACTGGAGTGCGGCCCTGCCCGGTAGGTAACCCATTCGATCAGGGTAGGACCTTGATTCGTCCGGGCGCGGTCGGCCGCCCATTTTGAAACAGCGTAACAAGCCAGGGCATCATTACCGTCGACTCGCAGCGACGCAATGCCGGTACCCATACCGCGTGCGGCAAAGGTGGTGTTTTCTCCGCCGGCAATAGTCTGAAAGGTGGAAATGGCCCACTGGTTATTGACCACATTCAAGAGAACCGGGGCTTTATAGACATGCGCAAAGGTTAGCGCTGTTTGAAAGTCGCCCTCGGCTGTAGCCCCGTCACCTATCCAGCTGGACGCGATGCGTGTATCGCCCTTGATGGCCGAGGCCATGGCCCAGCCCACCCCGATCAAAAAACGCGTAGCAAGATTGCCGGACAGCGAGTAATAGCCTTTATCGTTTCGCGAATACAGGGCCGGCAGTTGCCGGCCCTTCAGGGGGTCGCAGGCATTGGAGTAAAGCTGACACATCAAGTCGAGCAGCGGTACATCGCGCGCCAGCAGCACACTGTGCTGACGATATGAAGGAAAGCACATATCGTCGTCGTTTAAGGCCAGCGCCTGGCAGGTTGCAATGGCCTCTTCGCCGGTGGCCTGAATATAAAATGAAATTTTCTTTTGTCGCTGGGCATGAAACATACGCGTATCAAAAGCTCGCGTCAGCATCATAAGATGCAATGCCCGGTGCTTTTGCGCGAGAGTCATGTCAGCCCCCCACTCGCCTTTAGCCTCACCGTTGTCATCAAGCACACGAATCAGGCCGTAGGCAAAGTCACGGAGATCTTGTGGGTTGGCGTCAATGGGGGGCTTTAGCGCCTGCCCTGCTGGCTGCAAGCGCAAATATGAAAAGTCAGAGGGCTGACCTGGGCGTGCTGGTGGTTCTGGAACATGCAACGTTAATGGCATAGCTTGTCTCTTTTAGATTTGAAATATCTTGTGGATTTTTCAACGGCTTAAGCTTTCTGCACTGCTGCCTCGTGAGCGTTAATTCCATGTTTACTCATCGCTGGAAATTATGCAACACGTGTTTCTACCGAAGCATTATTCCCGGAGCCACGTTAGCTATTCACAAATAAACGGGCGCGCGTGTCAGTCAGGCTCTTTCCTATAATAGGCATTGTGGTTATGCCAATAACGTCTTGAGTCCAGTCGCTCCCGTTCTATGCCCAGCTGCCTGGAAGAAGACAGCACCGACACGGCCCCGTCCAGGTCACTGCGAAAAAAGCCGAGCCTGACCTTAACCAGCGCTGCTCCACCTCACTATGCGGATGACCAAAGCGGCTCCACCAGCCTGCTTGAGCTATCGCAACTTGCGCCTCCACCTGATTCACGAAGGCCTGACCAGAGGACGTATTAGATCCATGGTGCCCCACCACCACAACATCGTGGCTCTCCAGGCCGCTCTCGACAAAAGTCAGCTCCTGCCAATGGCCTACATCTCCCGTTAACAATGCAGAATGCCAGGGGCCACGGATGGACAGAACGCAACTGTTGGCATTCCGGTCGGCTGTACTGCTGACTGAGGACGACGTCTGAACCGGCCAGATAAACTCGAAGCGGACACCATCCACCTCCCATTTCGTTCCCCTGGTACACGCAGCCATGGCAAGCGGCAGCGGAATGGAATTGCCGGCCATATCAAGCAAACGCGCTTCCCGACCCATATGCCGCTGCAGGTCAAAGCTGCTGTAGCTTTGCTGTACCGGATACTGCTGAAGTACGCTTGCCGTGCCGCCCACATGATCAAGATCGGCATGAGAGACCACCAGTACATCAAGAGCACTCAGCCCAATCGACCGCAAAAAAGGCACTATCACCTGAGCACCCATATCGGAATCTCGCGCCCGCCTGACACCCGTGTCAAAAAGCAGCGAGCTGTTTGTGGTCTGTACAATGATTGCACTTCCTTGGCCTACATCCAGGGCGGTTAACCGCCAATCGCCGGGAGCCATCCGTTCGCGCCCCCAGAGCAGACAAGGTAGCACTAACAGCCATAAATAATTCCTGGTGGTGATGGCTCTTGGTGTCATGGCGATGGCGATGGCCAACAATGCCAGCACATAGGACCACACAGGGGCTTGCGCAACAGGAATGCTGGCCGCAGGCAATTCGCACAGCCAAACCGTAGGCACCATCATTAAGGTGATCAGGGAATGACACACCCAGGCAACTACTGCAGAAAAGGGATCCAGTACGCTGAGCGTGCTGGTTGCCGCGAACAGCAGAGACAACGGTGTAACCAGCAAGCTGATCAGCGGAATGGCGTAGGCATTAGACAGGGGGAAATCAGCGAGATTTCGTTAAATAGCATGGCAAGCGGCGGAAACAGCGCGGCGGTAATCAATAATTGCCACATTGAGGCGGTTTTTATGTTTTCTGCGTAGACAACTATCCCACCATAAGATGAATGTTTATTCCCTTGCCAATTACTGCAGGCAAACAACACCGCCACGGCCCCAAAAGAAAGCCAGAATCCGCTGCTGATAATCGCCCAGGGATCAAGGACCAGAACGGCAACCGCCGCAATGGCCAGCACTTGAGATCCGTTAAGCGGCAAACGCCACAGATACGAAAATACGATAATCGCCAACATTAAGAATGTGCGCTGCGCTGGCACCCCCCACCCGGCCACCACACAGTACAGACCGGCTACGCCAACGGCGATGTACGCCGCCACGTTCTGCGCTGGAACCAATTCCGCCAGATTTGTTTTTTATTTGACATCGCCTCCAGGCCCAGGCTGCCAATGCCGCAACCAGTGAAGCGATAAGGGTGACGTGTGCTCCGCTGATAGAGACCAGGTGAGTCAAACCAGAGCGATTGAAAATAGCCCAGTCTTCAGCGCTGATACTGGCCTGGTCACCGATACTTAGCGCTGTAATGACGCCCCCGTAGCGCATGCCGTCGAGAAACGGCAGCATTTTCTCCCTAATACCATGCCGCAGGCTCTCGGCCATCAGCGAGAGCGAGCGTTCAGCCAACGGCTGTACCTCTAATAATCGCGGGCTGCCCCGAACACTGGCCACTGCACGTATGCCCTGTGCAAACAGATGTGATTCGTAATCGAATCCGTTTGGATTAAGCGCGGCATGAGGGGTTTTCACAATAACATTTGCCTGCCAGATTTGCCCTGGATAGAGGTCGGGGAAATCATGGCTTTTTCGCTCGGCATAAGGACCAGCCCAGTCTGGAGCAGCCCAGCCGACCACAATGCGCTGTGGAACACCCGCGGGATGGCTGCGGAGCACCCTGGCGACGAATTGACGACTGTCCGGACGTAGCCGAGGAAGCTCTGCCACCTGAAACACGACTTTGGAGACACGGTTCTCGTCAGCCCGTGGCAGTCGATCTGACAGGCGCTGTTGAGCAGCGCATGTTGCCACACTAAAACCCAGTGCGCCGCAGAAGCCCGGGATCAGAATGCGCAGCAGCCGTTCTCGCAGCGCCACATCTTTACGCCAAAGAAGCGATGCGATGCCTAAAGCCCACACTACGACAAGCAGTGTCAGGCTCAAAAGTGAAGGGAGTAACGCTAACTGCTGCACCCACAAGGTAGCCGCAACATAATTTGCCGCAGCCCACCTTCCCGAGAACGGTATACCTGCAAGCCGCACGCCCTTTCCTTAACTGACTCTGTAACGTTAGCCAGAGTAATCAGAAAAGCGGTGCTAAAGGCTGTCTGTGTGAGCATCTTTGCCCACGCAAATCTACCTAGTCAGAAAATGTAAACTGGGGAAGTCTCTTAAATGTATGGCGTACATTAGCTGAGGTTTGGGTCGCAATCTGCTGAAGGGTTTCGCCCCGTAGCTCAGCCAGACATTGTGCAATTCCCGACAGCTCTGCAGGCTCGTTTCGTGGTGTTTCGAGAGATGTAGTGCCTTGCCCCAGCCAGGCAGGTGGGATATCCGGCGCATCAGTTTCCAGCACAATGCTTTCTAACGGCAGCCCGGCAGCAAGACGGCGAATCTGCTTGGCTCGGCTAAAAGTCATGGCCCCGCCGAAACCTAACTTAAAGCCCATTTCGATCAAAATCTCAGCCTGCTGCTGGCTGCCATTAAAGGCATGGGCAATGCCTCTTAACTGTGGATGCCGTCTGAGGTATTTGCTGATAAGGTCTACTGAGCGCCGTACATGCAAGATCACGGGCAAATCAAATTGAACGGCGAGACGCAGTTGTTCGGAATAAAAATGGATCTGCTTCTCGCGAATTTCATCGCTGCACAGCTCAGGTAGAAAAAATCCAGTCCTATTTCGCCAATGCCAATAAATTTAGGGTCATCCATGGCCTTGTTGATGGCAATCTCCAAGGTCTCCAAATCAGCATCAGCAGCATCCGGTATAAAAATCGGATGGATACCCAGGGCATAATAAACAGCCGGGTGCCGTGATGCCAGGTCAGCAACGGTCTTGAAGTTGGACGTTGCCACGCCGGGGACAATGATGAGCTGCACACCTGAGCGCAACGCCCGGTTAACAGTGGCGTCGCGATCAGCGTCAAATTCGCTGGCATCGAGGTGGCAATGGCTGTCGATAAACATGATATCTAGACTACCACTGTCGCGTACTTCAGGTAAATATCAAACAGGCGATAAATGTGTCTGTTCGAGGGTGCCGTCCGTCATCACCAACTGGCGGTGAGCCAACGCTGCCAGGGACTGATCATGAGTAACGATAATAAAGGCCGTTCCCAGCTCGCGATTAACCCGCCTTAACAACTCGAACATATCGTCAGCGGTGTGGCGGTCAAGATTTCCGGTAGGCTCATCGGCCAGCACACACGCCGGGCTGTTCACCAGCGCACGTGCCAACGCCACCCGTTGGCGTTCGCCGCCTGACAGTTGTCCTGGATAATGATGAATACGATGGGCCAGGCCCACCTGTTCTAAAAGCACTTCGGCCTGCTTGCGTGCCACATCACGCCCTTCCCGCCGCACAATTAACGGCATGGCGACATTGTCGAGGGCACTGAACTCAGCCAGCAGATGATGAAACTGATACACAAAACCCAGTTCTTTATTACGCAAACGGCTACGCTGCTTTTCGTTTAGACCGTCGGCCAGATTACCATGAACATAGATACTGCCCGCACTGGGGTGATCAAGTAGCCCCAGCAGATGCAGCAAGGTGCTTTTACCTGAACCTGAAGCGCCGATAATCGCAACCATTTCGCCATTCGTGACACTTAACGAAGCATCTTTCAGGATCCGTACTTCTTGCCCCGCCTCGGTGTAGGTTCTGGAGACGTTTTTAGCCTCGATTACCGGCATTGATGCGGAGCCTGACAACGCCTGATCTGGCGCGGTCGCTGAGTTCTGATTAATCATGGCGTAGCACCTGTGCGGGTTGTAGGTTGGACGCGCGCCAGCTTGGATACAAGGTAGCCAACAACGATAAGACCAGGGAAGTGACCGCGATGATGCTGATGTCGCTCAGGTGCGGGCTGGATGGCATTTCACTGATAAAGTAAATTTGCTCAGGCAAAAACTTTTGGCCTACCAGGTTTTCGATAAATGGAACAATAACGTCAACGTTATAAGCTACCACGGTACCAAAGAACACCCCTAAAAAGGTTCCCACCACGCCGATCAATGAACCTTGCACTAAAAATATCCTGGCAATTTCGCTGGGTGTTGCCCCCAGCGTACGCAAGATAGCGATGTCACTGCGCTTATCTTTCACTGCCATCACCAAAGAAGACAACAGGTTAAACGCTGCCACGGCGACAATCAGGGTAAGAATCAAAAACATCATCCGCTTTTCGGTTTGCACCGCTGCAAACCAGGTACGGTTATTTTGGGTCCAGTCGCTTGCACGCACGCCGGCCGGGAGCTCATTAGCCAGCTGAAAAGCCACCTGAGGCGCTTTATGCATATCGGAAATTCGCAGGCGTACACCGCTGGTTCCGCTGTCGCGAAACACCCTGGAAGCATCATCGACATTAATAAAAGCAAGCGAAGCGTCATATTCGTAATGCCCAGATGAAAACAGGCCTACTACCGTGAACTGCCGCATCCGGGGCGAAAAACCCGCCGGTGAAATGGAGCCCTGCGGCGCCATCACCATAACCGTATCACCTGCTCTTACACCGAGAGCTTCGGACAACTGGCGCCCTAACACAATACCGAATTCACCAGCTTTAAGGCTGCTGAGCTCGCCCACCAGCATTTGATCTGCAAGCTCGGATACGTTGGGTTCCGTTTCAGGGTCTACTCCACGGATCTGAGCACCATTCAGCACATTGTTACGAACGATCATCCCTTGGGCAGCCACAAAAGGCGCAGCACCGACTACATTTGGATTTTCCTGCGCAGCAGCAGCGATGTCCTGCCAAGACTCAATAACCTTAGAATGGTCCACACCTGGAAAATAAAGTTCGATATGGGGTAATACCGACAGCATTCGGTCACGAACCTGGCTTTGAAAACCATTCATGACAGAAAGCACTACAATAAGCGCTGCTACGCCCAAGGCAATACCTGCCATTGAACTGGCGGCAATAAAAGATACAAAACCATCCGCGCGTCCGCCTGCCCGGCGTTTGACTCGCGCCAAGCCTGCGTATCGTGCACCTATCCAAAACTCAAAAGACATATACGTTGTCACCGCAAGTTATAAACACCAAGAACCTCTATGCAGATAGTACTCTCAGGCGCACTCCCTGATCCTCATCAAGCTCGTGAGCTACTTAGCCACCTTGAGCAAAAAGCCCCCACACTTGTGCGCTGGCTGCAGCACAGTGACTGTCAGCTACAGCAGACCATTCCCACCGAGACGCGGTGTACCGCCCTTGAGGTCTGGCAGCTGAAACAAGCTGGATTTGTCATGCAACCCGCCCAGCATCTTAGCGCAGGTCTTGGCCCTTTGTTAGTAAAAAACCAAAAAGCAGAAGCAACAGAAGATAACGAAAGAGTCTGGCTGGCCGAGCTGGTGCATATTGCCCCATCCAGAGATGGCGCGGCATTGATTTCGGGCGACTTGCTCGATATCAGCATAAGCGAAAGCACTGAGCTACTGGAAAGCAGCCTTCAGTGGTTCGCCGGCACCGGCTTCAATGCTGGTTTCGACTCTGCCACTCGCTGGCGATTAAGCGTTCCTGAAGATTTTAATGCCGACACAGCAAGTACCAGGCTGGTGAGCCAAGGCATGGTGAATGACTGGTGGGAACAAGACATTCACACACGGCCCTGGCGCCGCCTTGTCAACGAGTTTCAGATGCTTTGGTTTGACCACCCTGTCAACACGGTACGCGAGCAAGCCGGGAAGCCGGCTATCAATAGTTTGTGGCTGATGGGCGGGGCCTCCCGAGGTCAGTTTGACAATCTGGACAGCAAGCCTCGCTATCAGCTGTATACAGATCTTGAGAACTCGGCGCAACAGCAAGACTGGGGACAATGGCTAGAAGAACTGGCCAACCTTGAACGAAACGTATTTGCTCCCAATGCGCACAATCCCGCGCCTGAGCTCGTGCTATGTGGTGTTGAGCGCTATATGCAGTGCAACGCTTCGCGCCCCACCCTGCGGCAGCGTCTCTTTGGAAGCCCCAAGAATAACTGGAGAAAAATGTGGTCACCCCTGTAGTCGTCAATCGCAGCACTAACCCCGGCGCCACGCAACAACTTATTGATGCAGGCACCCATCCACTGCTGGCCAGACTCATGGCTGCACGTGGCGTAGAGAACAGCAATGAACTCGCCTCGCGCTGGGCGGATATGCTTAACCCAAACACCCTCAGCCAAACACAGCAAGCGGCTACCTTCCTGGCGGAAGCCATTGAAGAACAAAAGCGTCTGCTGATTATTGCCGATTATGACTGCGACGGCGCCACCGCTTGCGCAGTTGCCCTTCGGGCGCTAACCGAGATGGGCGCAGATGTAGACTTCCTGGTGCCTAACCGTTTCGAGACAGGTTACGGCTTATCTCCTGCCATCGTCAGCCTGGCCTTGCAACACCCCAACGGTAAACCCGATATCCTGATCACCGTCGACAACGGCATTGCCAGCGTCGAAGGCGTTGAAGCCGCTACCTCGGTCGGCATAGACGTGGTCATCACCGACCACCACTTGCCTGGCGATGAGCTTCCCAAAGCTGCCGCAATTGTTAATCCTAATCATCCGAACTGCGGATTCCTGTCAAAAAACCTGGCGGGGGTGGGCGTGATTTTTTATCTTATGCTGGCCCTGCGAGCCGAACTACGCGAACGCGGCGCCTTCGATATCGAAGATCAACCCCGCCTAAACCTGTTGTCAGATCTCGTGGCCCTCGGAACAGTTGCCGACGTGGTTAAGCTAGATAGCAATAATCGCCTCTTGGTGAGTCAGGGTCTGAAACAAATGCGAAACGGCCATATGCAGGCCGGCATTGCCGCTCTTTTTGAAGTCGCCAGCCGAAACCCTGCCAATGCCAGTACATTTGACCTGGGCTTTGCTCTTGGGCCACGCATTAATGCAGCAGGCCGCCTGGCCGACATGAGCCTTGGCATACGGTGCCTTACGACCGACGACCCACATGAAGCCCGGCGGCTGGCACAAGAGCTTGAGGCCATGAATCACGATAGGCGAGCGATAGAGCAAACCATGCGCGACGAAGCCATGCGTGCCGTAGAAACAGCAACAGCTAACGGCGCTACCAAGCAGGCCAGCCTATGTGTTTACCACCCTGACTGGCATCAGGGAGTGGTGGGGCTGGTGGCTTCCAGACTTAAAGAAAAATACTGGCGTCCCACGCTCGCTTTTGCCCGCAGCGACGACGGCAGTCTGAAAGGATCAGGCAGGTCTGTTCCTGATGTACACCTGCGCGACGCGCTCGATCTGGTATCAAAGCGTGATCCACAACTGATCAACCAATTCGGTGGCCACGCAATGGCTGCTGGCTTAAGCATCGCCGAACATAACTACGAGCGTTTTGTCGAGCTGTTTGATGAGGCTGTGCGCACACTTAGCGGCAGGGACAGCTTCGAACCGGTGATCCAGACAGATGGCAGCCTTGAGGTCCAATACCTTGACGTAAGCACGGCGGCCTTGTTGGAGACGCAGGTATGGGGCGCAGGCTTTCCTGCCCCCTTATTCAGGGACACGTTTAACATTCAGCAGCAACGGCTGTTAAAAGACAAGCACCTGAAGCTGCGTCTTGAGCGTAACGGAAGCATTATTGACGCAATTTGGTTTAACCATAATCAGCTGTTGGGCGATCAGGCAGACATTTCCTATCGTTTGGATCAAAACCACTGGAATGGCAGGGTCAGCGTTCAGCTCATCATTGAATACGCTCTTAGCCTAAGCTAGTCAAAGCTTAACTTTTCGCCCTATTGGCAATGTACAATTCGTATCAAAGCTTCAAGAAAGGCGCCTACTTATCCCGTAGGCGCTTCTTTTTCCTGCATAATCCCGCAAGAAAACAGGCGCTATTGCACCCATCCCTGCTCTGGCCAGCCGCCTTCTGTGAAGATAATTATTTTTGCTGAACATACCGAGACAACGAGTTCTCTAGATGTTTATCAGCGCTTAACAAAGGATGATTTATCATGCAGGCTTTAGCTAGGCTAAGTCGCTTCGTTGGCAATACCTTTGCCATTTGGGTTTTACTGTTTGCCATACTCGCCTTTTACATGCCCGACCAGTACACGTGGTTAGGTGCCTATATCGTGCCTTTACTCGGCCTGATTATGTTTGGAATGGGCCTGACAATTTCGAAAAGTGATTTCGCAGAGGTATTCAAGCGCCCGGTCAATGTGCTGATTGGGGTATTGGGTCAATTTATTATTATGCCCGCTCTGGCGTGGTTGCTGGCCACCATGCTGAATCTTCCGCCCGAGGTTGCTGTCGGTGTCATTTTAGTGGGCTGCTGCCCTGGTGGAACGGCCTCCAACGTAATGACTTACCTGGCCCGCGGCGACATTGCGCTCTCAGTAGCCATCACGTCTGTCACGACCTTGCTTGCTCCTATCGTTACACCAGCCCTTATCTACCTTCTCGCCAGCCAATGGATTGAAGTCAGCGCTTCGGCTATGTTCTGGTCAATTGTACAGGTTGTAATCCTGCCGATCTTGTTGGGAATGATAGTGCAAATGGTATTGGGCGAACGTGTTAAAGCCGGGGTCCAGGTTCTGCCTCTGGTTTCCGTCGTGGCCATTGTTGCCATCGTTGCCGCTGTGGTCGCGCTTAACCAGGAACGCATTGCGACAACAGGCTTACAGATTTTCATGGTGGTCGTTCTGCATAATGGCCTGGGCCTTTTATTAGGTTACCTGGTAGCCAAGGCTTGCGGTTTAAACCTTGCACAACGAAAAACCATGTCTATTGAAGTAGGCATGCAGAACTCTGGCCTGGGGGTTGCATTGGCCACAGCACATTTCAGCCCGCTCGCAGCCGTGCCTAGCGCTATCTTCAGCGTCTGGCACAACATCAGCGGACCGATTATAGCCACCATATACCAGCGTTTCAAAGACAAATAAGTCAGCAAGCCAAGGGGGCGCATATCTTGCGCCCCCTTTTTAATAGCAATGAGTTTGGCAATCTAGCCAAACCCGACGCAGACAAACGCCAACGCTGCTGCGCACTGCCTCATTAGAACTGATAAGACAGTTTGGCCCAATAACGGCGTCCATCCTCAGCGTAAGAATACGCCGACCCAGAATCACGCTCACGCACCTTGTCGGTGATGTTATACGCCACTGCGCTTAGCGTCAGTGCCTTATTGACACGCCAGTTAGCACCAAGATCAACCGTCGTGACAGAGCCAACGCTCTCATTGACGGCACCACCCTGTCCCCAGGCAATTTGTGTTTCGCGGCCACGATAGCTGAGGGTGCTAAACACCGCAACCGCTGCATTCGGCTGCCAGTCCAGCGTCAGACTACCCATATGACTGGGCGTAGCAACCAGTGGCTGGCCATCCGCTTGGGGATAGCCAAAACCCAATATTGTGGCATTAGCACTTTTTACCTTTGAGTCGGTGTAAGTGTAGTTACCCCTGAGTTTGAACTGCTCATTCAGCCTATAGCCGGCGCCCAGTTCCAAGCCCCGCACGGTGGCCTTGGTAATGTTGAAATACGTACTGTACATATTGCCGGTAAACGGATCCGGTGGCACCGGTGTCCCATCGGGATAATACAACTGACGCGAACCCGTATTGGCAATCTTATTATCAAAGTCGGTGTGAAAGAGCGTCAGGCTACCCGAGAAAGCACCGCCAGCATCATAATAAACCCCCACCTCGCTGTTCACGCTTTTTTCAGGCTCCAGGTCCGGATTGCCCCATGTGTAGGCTCCCCCACGCTGAGGCAGCCCGATATCCGGATTGATTTGCGTAATCGTTGGTGACTGAAACCCTTTCGCTACACCGCCTTTCACAGTCCAATTGTCGCTGGTATGCCAGACACCATATAAACGCGGGGTCCAGTGCTTGCCGAAGAACTCATTGTCGTCCAGGCGCAGTCCGCCAGTCAGGCTGAAATCATCGGTGAGGCTCCATTCATCTTCGACAAAGAAGGAGGTTTCGGTGACCGACGTATCGACGCCCAAGCCCTGTGGGCTGGCATAATAGCCATCTGTTTTTAATTCGTCCCTGCGCCACTGCAAACCTGCCAGAACCATGTGATTTTTAAATGGCAGCGTTACCTTTCCTTCCACGACGGAATTACGCACATCAGGCTTGGCATTTTGAGTGGGGCCCTCACGTACGGCGCGCTCGTGATTGAAACTCAGCTCGGTGGTTGCTCGACCCCATTTCCCCGTATGCGCAACAGCATAGTTATCGCGTATATATTCATTCTCGTTGTTCGTGCTGCTTACCCCCAAAGTTCTTCCCGCCGTATTCCAGAAGTGCTGCTTGCTGCGCCCTGCCTCAAACATGAATTCATGGCTGGCCGAAGGTGTCAGCCAGAAGCGCGCATTTCCGCCTTGACGCCTGGATTTGGCAAAGCCATCTAGTAAATCGTCCTCTTGTCGACGCTTATCGAAGCCCCATACTTGTATGCCCAGCAGGTCCTGAACTAGCGGCCCCGACAGATAAACATCGCCCTGTGTCATGTTTCCTGCGTCGGAAGACTCCTGATAGGTGTAATCGGCAGACACAGCCCCCATCCATGCGTGCGCAACTTTACGCGTCACTACGTTAATGACACCGCCCATTGCTTCTGAGCCATATAAGGTCGACATCGGTCCACGCACAACTTCAATACGCTCTATCGCCTCGACAGGAGGTATCCAGTTCATGCTCAGCGCTTCCGCTGTACCTCCCTTAAGCGAAACCTGACCGGTGTTTTGGCGCCGTCCATCGACAAGAATCAGCACATGGCTCGATTCCATTCCCCGAATCGAGATATTGCCTTTATCGCCCCCTATAATGCTCACGCCTTCCACATGACGCACCGCGTCTGCCAGGGAACGGAACTGCCTGCTTTCGAGCTCCTCGCGAGAAATCACGGTAATGCTGGCGGGCGCATCGCGCATCTCCTGCTCAAAACCCGAGGCGGTCACCGTAACTGAGCCTAACGTTGTCACGCCAGCAGTGCTATCAACCGCCTGTGCCACCAGTGTTAACGGCCCCGTCAACGTGATTAAGGCCAGCACCAGACGGGTTAAATTCAGATGAGCGCTGCTTCGGTCCTTCGAAATCATTTCTTCCCCTATAATCAACTTATTCGAATAAGAATAGTTATCAATTAGATTCTTACTTCTTATAATATCTGTCACACCTGACCACAGTCTGACAAACATAGCTTATGAAAATCCTCGTCGTGGAAGACGTCCTCTCCCTGCAAGAACTGCTGGCCGAATACTTTAAACGCCGGGGCTTTGCTGTAGATACTGCGAAAAATGGGATAGAGGGAATCCAGGCGCTTCAGAGCACGCGTTATGATGCAATGATTCTTGATCTTGGGTTGCCGGACATGGACGGCGAAGATGTATTACAGGCTCGTGCCCAAACTCCCCATGGGCCCACACCCTGCGTTATTCTAAGCGCTCGTGATGCCCTGCAAAGCAGGATTGCCTGCCTGAATGCCGGTGCTGATGACTACATGCTCAAACCCTTCGACATGTCCGAGCTGGAAGCCCGATTACGTGCGGTACTGCGACGTTCGGGAAACGTGTTTCACCAACTCCATCACGGCAATCTTAAGTTTGAGCCAGCGTCTCGTCACACCGTTGTAGCTGGCCAAGTGCTGCACCTGAGCCGGCGCGAATCCATGCTTCTGGAAGAAATGCTGCGTGTCGCCCCACGCATCGTCATCAAAGACCTTCTTGAAGAGAGACTGTATTCTTATACGGAGTCCGTAACACTCAACGCCATCGAAGCGCTGGTATCACGCCTGCGCCGAAAACTGGCTGCAGCGGGTGCCGATATCGGCATCGATACCGTTCGCGGCGTAGGATACCGCATCGTTCCGAACCGTTCTGATGCATAGCCTGGAACGACGTATACTCATCGCGCTCACGGCTGTCTTCATACTGGGCTTTGGCAGCCTGGCCGTGTATCTCTACGATACCCGGGACGAACTACGCCGCAGCGTCATGTTTATCCAGGCCCAAGAAATTGCAGCTGGCCTCACGGCTCAAAGCGACATGGATCAGTTGCCAACTCACTACGCCGGGGGTGAGCTTTCGTATACGCTTTACACGGCAGATGGCATCCCCTTGTGGCATTCCAGTAATCTGAAACAACCCAGAAAGTTGCGTCACGACACGATTAACGATGCAGGCAGGCTGTTCCGGCTTCCCCTGCGCAGCGGGCTGGTCGTCAATGTTCCAGTCAGGCTGGCGGACGGGTCGGTGCTGATGGTGGCAAAAAAGATGAGATGGAGCGCAGTATCATCGGCTCCTTGCTTCAGGCCCGCCTGCTGCGCGGATTGATGATTTTTCTGCCCATGTGCCTGCTGGCTGCCTATCTTATTCGGTGGCTACTCAACTGGACACTGCAACCGATTAAACAAGCCGCCAAAGTCAGCACCGAAATCGGTCCGGGCCAGCCAGATCTGCGCATTCCGCTCGATGGTCTGCCTCGCGAAATACTGCCCCTTGCCCGCGCTGCCAATCTTGGCCTTGACCGCTTGGCGGATGCCTTTGAGACAGAAAAGCGCATTGTCGCCGACGCTGCCCATGAATTGCGTACGCCGCTGACCGTGCTCGACCTGCGTCTACAAAAAAGCCGCGGAGATAACGTTACCGATTGGCCCGCTATTGAACACAGCATGCAACAGATCCGTCGTCTGGTAAATCAATTGCTGGCCCTGGCCCAGCAAGAGCAGCCTTTCGCAAAACTACAGCAATCGAATAGCGTGACGGCGCTTTCGCGTATCACGCGTGAAGCCGTTGCACTGACAATACCCATGATCGAAGCACAAGGCCGGGATATACAGGTCAATATCGAAGATGCAGTGGAAGTACAGGGCGAACCCAGCCTATTGATGGATGCCATCCGGAATGTCCTTGATAACGCCCTCATGCACGGGACAGGAACCATTCGTGTGAGCCTGACGCAGTCACCTCATGAGGGCTGGACGTTGGATATTGCGGATGAAGGGCCCGGTGTACCGCTATGTCAGCAAGAGGAAATGTTCACGCGCTTTCGAAAAGGCCGCCAGCACAGTAATGGTTCGGGCCTTGGCCTCGCCATTGCTAGGCAAACTGTCTTGAATGCAGGTGGAAACATCCGGTTTATCAGCCAGAGCCCTTGCGTTGTACGAATAGAACTGGTCATCGCACGCGCGCTGACAGCACAATGCCACCCACAATCAGCATAAAGGCCACCGCATGATAGCCACGGGGTAGTTCGCCCAAAAATACCACGGACAGAATCGCTGCAAACAATGGAATCAAATTAGCGAAAAAACCAGCTGTAGCGGGCCCCACCCGCTTTACTCCAGCGCCCCAACAGCAGAATGCAATAATGGCCGGCCCAATAGAAACATACAAGATGGCTGCCACCAGACCAAGGCTCCACTGAATTTCCCAATCAGTCAGGACCCACTCGCCGGCCGCAAATACACCGGACCAAACAACTCCAAAAGCAACTTGGGCCAACAGCATCGTTGCCCATGTATGCCTGACATCGTCACTGTCCTTTTGAGAGGTTAGCAACCAGCCATAAAAAGCCCACGAAATGGTGGCGATAATCATATAAATATCGCCCGCCACAAAGCGTAAGTGCCCGATTTGCGAAATATCGCCCCTTAGCAGGATCACCAGCACACCCATCAGCGATATCAACCCACCCAAAAGCTGCCAGCGGCTCATTACCGAACCAAAAAACGTTCTGCCGATGAGCAAAGTCCAGATGGGCATGCTCGCTCCAACTAAAGTCACATTAATAGGCGACGAGCTTTGCAAAGCCATATATTGAAAGGCATTATAAAAACCAATGCCTAATAGTCCCATCCACGCATATCGCTTCCAGTTTTTCCACATCTGGCTGGAGGGGCGTAATACCGAAGCGCCAAAGACCAGCAGCACACAAAACGCAATAGTCCAGCGCAGAAAGTTTAATGTAATAGGCGGAATCTGAGCGTGGATCATACGCCCGACCACCGCATTGCCAGCCCACAGTAGAGTAGGCAGAACTAAAAGAGCGACGGTAGACGGCGTAAGTTTGTGGCTGCTCATTGCGAATTGCTTACTTGCCCGAAGCAAGAGCACATTCCTTTAGCTTTAGTTGAAAGCTAAAAATTATATAGAAAGCCCCGCCTAAAGACGAATCGTGTACGTCTGTCCAAAATTTGTGCAGTTAAACTCAGCCATGTCCTCTACAGCCTCGCAAACAGCGCAAACCATTGACATAACTATAATTTCTTATTATAATTTTAGGTTGCGCTATGGGCATAATTAGTAAAAATCGAAATGTTAACAGCCGCTATTACCACCCGCTTTCAACGACCCACCTGGTTTGGCGCTACGTTATGCTGACAGCGGTTAACAGCGCTATTGCTACCTAAATTTTTATCACATACGTCAATTAAAGCCTGTGTTCCTGTTGGTTCACTTACTGACTTATGTTCTATTGGCGCTAGGCTAACCCCCGCCCCATACCGCATACAACGCGACGCATCGTATACTCGACAGCTCGTCGCCCCTATAGGTTGTTATAAGGATTCTAAATATATGGCTAAAGAAGAGCTGCTTGAAATGCAAGGTTCAGTTACTGAAGTGCTGCCTGATTCTCGCTTCCGCGTTACCCTCGATAATGGGCATCCGGTTATTGCGTACACAGGTGGCAAAATGCGCAAGCACCACATTCGAATTTTAGCTGGTGATAAAGTTACTTTAGAAATGTCACCCTACGACCTGACTAAAGGCCGTATCACATTCAGGCATTTGCCCAAACGCAATAATCAGCCTGCCCATGCTCCTCAGCACTCGCGTCGTCGTTAAAAAACAATACTAAGTTTCATGGCTTCACGCTAGAGTGTTTGCAAAAGCCCTTCTTTAAAGAAGGGCTTTTTGTTACATAAGACTGTCATATTTCGCTGCCACAATTGTGCTGTTTCGCGTTGACGTAACGCGTATTAATATAACTGGCAGCAGGCAGCACATGAAACAGCACCTTACCTTAAAAAGCGGGTTTATTGGCTACTTCATATTATTGGCGCTTTTCTCCCTGCTTATTTTTGGCGCATTACGCCATCTGACCACTACCATCGATCATTTGCAGCAAAGCGAGCAGGCCCGCTACCGTGCCACGCAGCTCGCCAACGATTTCAGCAAGATAGTCGACAGCATGTCACGCAATGTCATGGCCTTTGTGTCCAGCGAACAGCCTGAATTCGAAGCTGACTATCTCAGCCTGCTTGAGCAGTTACGTGGCAATGATCAATCCCCCAGCCTGCTCAAACGTTTCGAGAGTGGCGGCTTCACCTCAGATGAACACGAATTGCTTTCCAACGCCTATGCTCAGGCTATCGCCTTGAGCGACACCCAACTCGAAGCAATCAGCACAGCAAGCGGTCAATTTGACGACGGCCAAGGCGGTATCCGTGTGGCCCTGCCGAATAGGCTGATGGCCCAGGTGCTGGTTTTCAGCCAGCAGTACGCGGAACGCTCCACAGAAATTGCGTCAACCATCCAGCAGTTTGACGTGCTCCAAAGCAATCGCCTCAGCCAACAGGTTAACGACGCACGCGCTGCCAGCACGCGAGCTTACCTTCTGGCACTGCTGGCATTGGCCTCACTGATGGTTGTTAGCGCTGTCGGGCTCATTGCTTTATATCGTTCAATCAAGGCCCCTCTTAACCAAGGCGTGCAGCTTGCAAAACAGCTGGCGTCTGGTCAGCTTGATGCGCGCATACAGCATGACCGTGGCGATGAAATCGGCGCCTTGCTGGTCGCCCTGAACGGCATCGGCGAAGGCCTGAATCACACTATCAGCAATGTTCAGGATCGCGCCCACCAGATTCATGACGCCTCAACCCTGCACACGCAAACCAACCAAAGCCTGGCTAGCCATATACAAGACCAGTCCAGCCAGCTGGTACACGCCACCGACCGTATTACGAAGCTAAGCGAAGCCATCAATGCCAACTCCAGCTATGCCACTGACGCACACGAACTCACCCGCCAGTCCGAACTCCACGCTCAGGAAGGCGAAGTGGCCATGCAGCAAATGCTCGGCACCATGCAGGAAATACACCAAGGCTCAAAGCAAATGGGTTCGATCACCGAGCTGATTCGCAACATCGCCTTCCAAACCAACATACTGGCCCTGAATGCCGCCGTTGAGGCCGCACAAGCGGGTAATCATGGCAGGGGCTTCGCTGTGGTGGCTACCGAAGTTCGCCAACTGGCCCTGCGCTCCTCTCAGGCATCAAGCGATATTGAAAAACTGATTTCCCGTTCAGATCAGCGTATTGCGCAAGGCATGGACGCAGCCAAGCAAACCGAAGCCCTTATGACCGAAATCCATCGTTCCGTACAATCGGTGCGGATCCTCATGAATGACATTAGTCAGGCCACCAGCGATCAAGGTGTAGATGCCGAAATGCTGCGTACTGCCATGCAAGAACTCGAACTTCTCAGCCAGCAAAATCTCGAACTCGTGGACGCTGCCACCCTCAGCACTAAACAACAGCTTAGCCATGTTGAAGGTCTGGCCCAGATCGTACATTTATTTACGCTTAATACCGATGGCAGCGATACAGACGGCACTCAAACAGTTGCTGTACACAAGTCGCTTAGTCCGCTAGCACTGGCAACTTCGCTGCATGCCGCCTAGGCCATGCTCATCACTCTCATAGAAGAAACCTTGCTGCTTTACCACTCCTAAGATGCCGATTCCAGCCTTCTAAAACTTTGCCGTGCCCCTATCGCCGCGAACAGGTTAAAATCAATGGTTTAACAGCCAATGGCTGTGCCTAGAATCTTAAAACCACGGAAAAGCATAAATATGGAATCGGAACGCCAAAACTTGATCGACTCTCATTTGGACGACTATGCTGAACGAGAGGTTGAGCTACGGAGGTATCTTTGACTACGACGAAAAAGCCCATCGCTTAATCATCGTCAATGCAGAACTCGAAAGCCCGGAAGTCTGGAGCGACCCCGAACGCGCCCAGGAGCTCGGGCGTGAAAAGAAAAGCCTGGACGCCATTGTTACCGAACTCGACGAAATTCGAGTGGCCCTGAAAGACTTGCGTGAACTCTTCGAACTCGCCTCGCTAGAAGACGAAGAAGAACTTCTCACAGCGGTCGAGGCCGATGCCGAGCGCATCGGATCCCGCATTGAAGAGCTAGAGTTCAGACGCATGTTCTCCAATCCTGCCGACCCACTGAATTGCTTTATGGATATTCAGTCTGGCGCTGGTGGCACGGAAGCTCAAGACTGGGCATCAATGCTCATGCGTCAATATGTACGTTATGCAGAGCACAAAGGCTTCAAAATTGAAATCCTTGAGCAATCGGATGGCGAGGTCGCGGGCATTAAATCAGCGTCTATTAAATTCGAAGGCGAATACGCCTACGGCCTATTACGCACAGAAACCGGCGTACACCGCCTGGTTCGAAAAAGCCCTTTTGATTCCAACAATGGACGCCACACGTCATTCACAAGCGTGTTTGTCTACCCCGAAATCGATGATTCTTTCGAAGTCGAAATCAACCCTGCCGATTTGCGTGTAGACACCTACCGTGCAAGCGGGGCCGGTGGTCAGCACGTTAACAAGACTGATTCCGCAGTACGTCTTACCCACATGCCATCAGGCATTGTGGTGCAGTGTCAGAACGATCGCTCGCAGCATCGTAACCGTGCAGAAGCCATGCAGATGCTTAAATCCAGGCTTTACGAAAAAGAAATGCGTGAACGAATGGCTGATCAGCAAAAACTGGAAGACGCCAAAAGCGATGTAGGCTGGGGACACCAGATTCGTTCCTATGTACTTGATCAAAGCCGCATTAAAGATTTACGCACTAACCTGGAAATCTCGAACACACAGCGTGTTCTGGACGGCGATCTAGATCCTTTTATTCAGGCCAGCTTGAAGCAAGGTATTTAACATGATTAAAAAACAGCGTGTCATTGTCATTACGGGTGCCTCAAGGGGCCTGGGAGCTTCTTTAGCAAAGCAGTCGCTGTCAGCTGATACGCTGTTGATCACGATCTCCCGATCGGAGAACGCACAGCTAGCTGAAGAGGCTTCTCGTGCAGGAGCCTCTTATCATGCCATTTCGGCTGACCTCTCTAGCCCCGAGGGCACGGCTGCTGCCCAAGAGCATCTGCTGGCCATCTTGCCTGCCAATGCCTCTGCATATCGCCTCATCAACAATGCAGGCACAGTCGACCCGGTCGCCCTATGCTCAAATCTGAACGATAGCAAAGCGATTGCTCAGGCCTTGCAGCTGAATGTTGTTTCGGTCATTAGCCTGACCGCCACATTCTTACAGCACATTGCTCAGATTCAAGCCGATAAGCGAGTCTTGAATATTTCATCCGGAGCAGGCCGCAGCCCTGTTTCTGGCTGGACGGTGTATTGTGCCAGCAAAGCCGCCTTGGACCATTACACCCGGACGCTAGCCTCCGAAGGGCACGATGTACGGTGCGCCTCGCTGGCGCCAGGGGTTATTGACACCGAAATGCAGGCACACATCCGCGGACAAAGCCGAGACGACTTCCCGGGTCTCTCGCGCTTTATCGATTTGCATCAAAGTCAGCAGTTGATGTCCGCCGAAGCTACTGCTGCCAACATTATTCACTACCTTGAAAGCCCCCAGTTCGGCAACCAGGTTATAGACGACATACGTCACCATTCATAGATTTACACTACCATGACTCAAAGTACCCAAGCGCCAGTCGCCGACGAAAACCGACTTATTGCCGAGCGTCGGAGCAAACTCGACAAAATGCGTGAAGTAGCCAATGCCTACCCTAACGACTTCCGCCCTGACGACCATGCCAACGACTTACAAGTAAAATTCGACGAGTTTGATAAAGCAACGTTAGCCGAGGCGGCCCATCCCGCCAGTGTGGCTGGCCGGATGATGCTGAAACGCGTTATGGGGAAAGCCAGCTTTGCCACGCTGCAAGATGGCAGCGGCCGCATCCAAATCTACCTGGATAAGAATGCGTTGGGTGAAGGTATCTACAATGACTTCAAGACCTGGGATATAGGCGATATTCTCGCTGTAGAAGGCACCGTATTTAAAACGAACAAAGGTGAGCTTTCAGTGCACGCAACAAGTGTCCGTCTGCTGGCAAAGTCGTTGCGTCCCTTGCCTGACAAATTTCACGGCCTCGCTGATCAGGAAATTCGTTATCGCCAGCGCTATGTTGATCTCATCATGAATGATGAAACGCGCACTACCTTCCTGGCACGCAGCAAAGCCATCAGCAGTATCCGTCAATTCATGATCGACGAGAACTTCCTGGAAGTCGAAACACCCATGCTTCACCCTATCCCGGGCGGTGCATCGGCTAAGCCCTTTACCACGCACCACAATGCGCTAGACATGGAGATGTACTTGCGCGTTGCACCCGAGCTTTACCTGAAAAGGCTAATAGTGGGTGGCTTCGAACGTGTGTTTGAGATCAACCGGAATTTCCGCAACGAAGGGGTAAGCCCAAGGCACAATCCCGAGTTCACGATGATGGAGTTCTACGCCGCTTACACTGATCACAACTGGCTAATGGATTTCACCGAAAAAGTGATACGCCACGCCGCTATTGCGGCTCGTGGTACGGCTGTCATCGAATACCAGGGGCAAACTCTCGACCTCGCCAAGCCCTTTGACAGGCTCACCATTACCCAGGCCATTCTGAAACACGCACCACATTACAACGAAACCCAGCTGAATGACGCCACATTCATTCGTAGCGAGCTTATAAAGCTAAAGGTAGATGTAGACAGCCCCCTCTCGCCGGAGCCGGCCTGGGCGCCCTGCAGCTGGCCCTATTCGAAGAGACGGCCGAGTCCAAACTCTGGAATCCAACCTATATCATCGACTACCCTATTGAAGTCTCGCCACTGGCGCGTGCCTCTGATACCAATGCCGAGCTAACCGAACGCTTCGAGCTCTTCATAACGGGCCGCGAAATTGCCAATGGCTTCTCTGAGCTAAACGACCCGGAAGACCAAGCCGCACGTTTTCACGCTCAGGTTGAAGCCAAGGATGCCGGCGATGAAGAAGCTATGTATTACGACGCCGATTACATACGAGCGCTCGAATACGGAATGCCCCCGACGGGCGGCTGCGGAATTGGTATTGACCGATTGATCATGCTGATCACTGACAGCCCAAGTATCAGGGACGTAATTTTGTTTCCTCACCTGCGTCGCGCCGACTAAGCCGCACAGCACAGGCAGACCCAATAAAAACGAGCGACGAAAAAGTCGCTCGTTTTTTTGTCATAGGCCTACAAACTGGCGAATGTCGATATCGCTGCGTGGAGATCCGGATCGCTAACTGATCAATTTAAAACGACGCAGCCTTAGAGCAGAAAGGCTTGTTGCGGTATGGCTGTCAAGGCGTTAGCCCAACGATCAGCCACTGCCGGGGAAGTAATGCAGGTGGCTTTATCTGTGACAACCCGAACGGCACGCTCGAGCAATTGAATATCGGCTTCATGCTGCCGCGCAACGTGCGGATCTTCAAAGAAAATGACCCTCTGGCAGCGCTGCTCAAGAATCAGCTCGGCGATCTGGGCGTCACCGCCCAAAGGTCCGCTTAGATACGGCTTGACCCACATGCGATCCGCAGGCCAGCCCCTGGACCAGGCTAACTCATTTAACCGGCTGCCCGTGGTACCTGTGCCCACCCTGGACTCGAAGCCTGATAGTAAATCGAAATGCTTGTCTGCAAATGCCACCATTTGCTCTTTGAGCGCATCGTGTGCAACCAGAGCCAGGCACTGCTGAGGGAAATCAAACACGGCGTGGACCTGAGGGTCAGGACTAAAACCGCTGATGAGACGTTCGATTTCAATCCACTCTACTGCACCCATCAGCGTAGAAATAAAGGGACGTCCGTGGGTGATACATTGCCGCTTCAACGCCAGTGCTTCAGGAAAGATAGAAGACGGATCGACCGGATCGATGAAATAAATCGCCCCGTCGAAAGGAGGCGTTCCGTCGGGATAATCAGTTACACGCGCAACGATCTTCATGAGCCCACCCTCACGGCCATAAGGATAGCGTATAAGCCCATCGTAGCCCTCGAGCAAGCCCGAGCCTTCGATGGCGTTACAGGTGCGCCCAACCGTATATAGCTCTACGCCCAGCTGCCGTATGCCAGTGGCCGAACGGCGTAGCCACTGAAACAAGGCCGCATCCGGAGAGCCGTGATGCAACTGGTTAGCTGCCAAACCAAAACGCAGAGCCATGTGTTAACTAGACCGTAAAGGATTCGCCGCAGCCGCAGGCCGCAGCCTCGTTGGGATTGCGGAACTTAAAACCTTCATTGAGGCCCTCGCGTGCATAATCGATTTGGGTGCCGTCAATAAATGGCATTGCCTTGGGATCCACAAATAATGTGACCCCATGTTCGACAAACACCTTATCGTTGGCGTCTGCCTGGTCAACGTAATCCCACTTGTAGGCCATGCCGGAGCATCCGGTTAAACGTACACCTAAGCGCAAGCCAAGGCCTGAACCGCGCTTGGATAGATGGCGGCTGATGTGCTGTGCCGCTTGCTGGGTTAACGAAATAGCCATAATTACCTCTAAATCAAATTAAAGCATAAGCCTGATACGCTTATATTAACGAATTTGCAGTGCCCTGACACCCACCAACGCGGACGCTACGACTCGCGCTCAGGCAAGTGCACGCAAGGCCTGCACGGCCAGCATCGAACTGTGTACTTTAACAGCAGGTAGCTCCAGGGCTTGGGCAACCTCATTACTGCTAAGTTCGGAAAGCTGATGCAGGTATTTACCTTCTGCCCACACACTTACGTATTCGGCAGCGGCAATTGTCGCCCCGCATCCATAAGCTTTAAAACGGGCTTTTTCTATACGTTGCTCACCATCGAGTTCAACTTGCAGAAGCAAGGCAGCGCCCTGCTCTACACCACCTACCGAGGCTGAGCGCACAGTATCCGATGAGACATCAAGCAGGCCTGCATGAGTCGGATACTTAAAATAAGTCTCTACTTTCGCGTTGTATCGCATTAGGATTCCTGAGCGACGCTGGTGGTCTGGAACGATTGCACTGAATTCCCGGCGGCATCCCACAAGGGTGACAGCTCGCGCAGTCGCCGCACACTTTGCTGAATCGCACTGATAGCGGTATCGATATCGATATCCGTCGTGTCCCTGCCCAGGGAAATACGTAATGAACTATAGGCCTGCTGGTCAGTACGGCCCAGGGCCTTCAATACATAAGAAGGCTCCAGACTGGCAGAGGTGCAGGCAGAACCACTGGATAAGGCCAACTCGGATAAATCCATGATCAGTGCCTCGCCCTCGACCCCATCAACGCTAATATTTAAATTGTGAGGCACGCGATGCTCGATGGAGCCGTTGAAATGAATACCGGGCAGCTGATTTAGCGCTGTTATCAAACGTGCCTGCAAACCGGAAATTCGTTTACGTTCGGTATCGAGCTCTTGCGTAGCCAGCTCAAACGCTTTACCCATCCCTACAATCTGATGCGTGGGCAAGGTACCCGATCGCAGACCACGCTCATGCCCTCCGCCATGGATTTGGGCCTCAAGGCGTACTCGTGGCTTGCGTCTCGCGTATAAGGCTCCGATGCCTTTAGGCCCATAGGCCTTGTGGGCCGACATGGACAGCAAATCAGCCCCGAGCGCATCAACATTAACGGGAATCTTGCCAATCGCCTGGGCCGCATCCACATGAAGGTACGTGGCATTTTCGCGGCACAGTGCCGAGATAGCGGGAATGTCCTGCACAACCCCGATCTCATTGTTCACTAGCATGACCGACACCAAAATCGTGTCCGGCCGCAAGGTGGTTTCAAGCAGCTTCAAGTCGACCAGACCATCAGCCTGCACCGGTAAATAGCTGATTTCAAAACCCTGGAACTCAAGCGCCTTGCACGTATCCAGCACTGCCTTATGTTCGGTCTGCAAGGTGATAATATGCTTGCCCTTGAGTGCATTCGCCTGCGCAACCCCCTTGATTGCCAGGTTGTTGGACTCGGTTGCCCCCGATGTCCAGATCACATCACGCGGCTGGGCGCCAATAGCAGCAGCCACCTGCGCACGCGCCTTCTCGACGGCTTCTTCTGCATCCCACCCATAGCGGTGGCTACTGGATGCCGGATTTCCAAACGAGCCCTGCAACCAAATCAGCATGTCGTCAAGCACACGCGGGTCAACAGGAGTCGTCGCTGAGTAATCTAAATAAATTGGGTACGCTGACACAATAAAACCCACCAATAGTTAAATCGTTGTGGCGGTATCGCTGTTTTTTTCCGAATGAAGCCTGACGGTTTTATTCGCCTTCTGAGCGGCTTCCTCTAGCTGGCGCATTCGTTGCTGATCCACTAAATCTTGAAGCGATACCGAATCCAGATAATCTACCATCTTACGACTTAATGTCGCCCAAAGCTCGTGCGTCATGCATTGGCCACGTCTGCCGTCAGCATCTACCTTGCAATCACCCCGGCCACCGCAATTGGTAGCGTCCATGGGCTCATCCACTGCAAAGATAATATCTGCCACGGTAATGTGGCGCGCCAGACGGGCAAGCGAATACCCACCGCCAGGACCTCGGGTACTTTCTACAAGTTCGTGACGGCGCAGTTTGCCAAAGAGCTGCTCTAGATAGGAGAGTGAAATGCTTTGACGTTGACTGATCTTCGCTAAGGTTACCGGACCACTTTGCTGCCGCAGGGCCAAATCGATCATGGCTGTGACCGCGAAACGGCCCTTGGTCGTTAATCGCATACTGGGACTCCTTACCTGATACTACAAGGTGGATGCTACGTAAATGTTCACCAATACGTATATCCGACTAATTTAGTCCAGTATAACAAATACCCATTGGCTTCTTAAGGATATCTCAATTAATTTTCGCAAAAATCGGGGTTCTAACCACAATTAAAAAGAGATATTACGCAGCCTCATGCTGGGAAAGGCGGCGCTTTGCAATCTCCAGAACACCCTTGCAGGCATCCTCTAGCAAAACCAGCACCTTGTTGAATGCCTCTGGTCCGCCCTCTTGGGGGTTCGGCACGCAGGCCTCTACGTGATCAGTGGCAAATCGCATCAATAGCATGAGCTTGTGATGGTACAGGGGCGGACAGCGTTGCTGCAGCCATAACATATTCTCCCAATCCATGCAGAGAATCAGGTCAAACTCCAGGAAATCTTCGGCCAGTACCTGACGAGCTACACAATTGGAGAGGTCATAGCCGCGCTTGGTGGCGGCATTAAGAGCCCGGTGATCAGGGGGACGTCCTATATAGGCATCAGTTGTGGCGGCCGAATCAACCACAATTCGTCCGGACAAACGGGCCTCTTTGATTAGGCGACGTAACACCGCCTCTGCGCTCGAAGAGCGGCAGATATTTCCCGTACAAACGAAAAGTATCTTACTCATAATAGGCCGAAGTGTGCGGGAAAACCCCGTCCAAAGCAACCTGTAACACACCAGCCCACCAGGGTTTCCTAGCCTGTATTTCTTGCGAAAAATACAATTTTCGTGGGTAAAACAATGAAAGAATTAATTGGGCTCGAGCGTAGCGATGGCATGAAAGATAGGTATTAACCAGTATACCCGCCGCCGCCCCCGCTTCCGGACGAAAACCCGCGTAGCCCATACCTGGCTGTAATGCCTGGACTCGGCTCATTATTTTACCGCTACGACCATAGTTACAAAATTATGTAACAATACAAAAAGCTAAGGCTATTGTGCTTTTTTCACAACACAATAAACAAACGCATTAACTGAGCAAGGCTTGTTCTTTTAACTGGCGAAGCTGATCACGAGTTTGAGCCGCCTCTTCAAATTCCAGGTTTTTAGCATGATCCATCATCTGCTTTTCCAGGCGCTTGATCTCACGTGCCAGCTTCTTGGCATCGCCCAGCAATTCGGTCGGAAACTCAAGCTCTGCCTCGACTCGTTTCGCTGCCGCGGACGTTACACCATCGATCAGATCGCGCACGGCCTTGATCACGCCTCGCGCGGTAATACCATGCTCGACATTAAAGGCCAACTGCTTTTCCCGGCGTCGGGCCGTCTCGTCCATGGCTCGCCGCATCGAATCGGTAATTCGGTCAGCATACAAAATGGCATGTCCATTCAGATTACGGGCCGAACGGCCTATGGTCTGGATCAGGCTGCGCTCAGAGCGTAAAAACCCTCTTTATCGGCGTCTAAAATAGCAACCAGCGACACCTCGGGGATATCCAGCCCTTCGCGCAGCAGGTTAATACCCACCAGCACATCAAAGGCGCCAAGGCGTAGATCACGTATAATCTCAACCCGCTCTACCGTATCGATATCTGAATGCAAATAACGTACGCGTACGCCATGCTCGGCCAGATAGTCGGTAAGGTCCTCTGACATGCGTTTGGTCAGCGTCGTGACCAGCACGCGCTCGTTTACCGCTACCCTGACTTTGATCTCGCCCAGTAGATCATCTACCTGGGTTGTAGCGGGCCGTATCTCGACTTCAGGATCAACCAGCCCCGTCGGCCGTACCACCTGCTCTATCACCGCATCGGCATGCTCTTGCTCGTAATTGGACGGCGTTGCTGAAACAAATACTGTTTGCGGCATGCGCAATTCGAACTCGTCTAATTTCAACGGACGGTTATCAAGGGCTGAGGGGAGCCTGAAGCCAAACTGCACCAGTGTTTCCTTGCGGGAACGGTCGCCTCTGTACATACCGCTTAGCTGGCCGATAGTCACATGACTTTCGTCAATAAACATCAATGAATCTTTAGGCAGATAATCGATCAAGGTGGGGGTGGATCACCTGGGGCAGCGCCAGAAAGGTGGCGGGAGTAATTCTCGATGCCTTTGCAAAACCCCAGCTCGTTCATCATCTCGAGATCGAAACGGGTTCGCTGCTCCAGCCGTTGAGCCTCAACCAGCTGGCCCGTGCTGGTCAGGTGAGCCAGGCGTTCTCGCAATTCGGCCTTGATGGTCTCAACGGCGCGCAATACTGTGTCGCGCGGTGTGACGAAGTGAGATCCTGGAAAAACGGTATAGCGACGCAATTCCTGCTGCATCTTGCCGGTAAGCGGATCAAACATGGCGAGGGACTCAACCTCGTCATCAAACATCGTAACGCGCAAAGCAAGCTCGGCACTTTCAGCCGGGAAGATGTCTATTATTTCGCCACGCGCACGGAATGTACCCCTGGAAAAGTCCATATCATTGCGCTCGTATTGCATTGCCACCAGACGCGCCAGGAGCTCTTGCCGTGCAATGGTGTCGCCGACGCGCAAAGTAAGGACCATGGCATGATAATCGCCCGGATTCCCAATACCGTAAATGCAGGAAACCGAGCCCACAATAATCGTGTCGCGGCGTTCAAGTAAACTTTTGGTGGCGGACAGACGCATCTGCTCGATGTGTTCATTGATGGAAGAGTCTTTTTCAATGAACAAATCACGTGAAGGCACATAAGCCTCAGGCTGATAATAATCGTAATAAGAAACGAAATATTCGACAGCATTACGTGGAAAAAACTCGCGCATTTCAGCATACAGTTGCGCTGCCAGCGTTTTATTCGGGGCCAGCACGATCGCCGGACGCCCGGTACGGGCGATCACGTTTGCCATCGTATAGGTCTTGCCAGACCCCGTCACTCCCAACAAGGTCTGAAACATCAACCCGTCATTAAGCCCCTCGATCAAATCATTAATCGCAGTGGGTTGATCACCAGCTGGAGGATACGGTTGATAGAGCGAAAACGGACTATTCGGATACTCGATAAAGCTGGGTTTAAATTCTTGCATACTGGACACGCCTAGGTGGAAGCTCTTATTATCACATTATTATTTTGTATTTCTGTAATCAATTACTTTAACGCTACAACACTTCAAAATGACTTCACTTTTCGTCTCTGTAGAGCAGGCTCCTCGTGACCCGATTTTGGGTTTGAACGAACAGTACAACGCAGACAGTCGACCGACTAAAGTGAACCTGGGGGTGGGCGTTTATTATGACGACGATGGCCGGCTGCCCTTGCTAAAGGCCGTACATCAGGCTGAAGACAAGCTAGCTGCCACACCCTCTGCCAGAGCCTACCTTCCTATAGAGGGAATAGATAACTATAACAAAGGTGCGCAGCGTTTGTTATTGGGGGCCGACTCTCCCGTTATCGCCGAGGGCCGGGCGGTCACAGTGCAAGCCTTAGGCGGTACGGGCGCCCTGAAGATTGGCGCAGACTTTCTGAAGCAACTGTTGCCCGACTCTAAAGTTGTGATCAGCGATCCCAGCTGGGAAAATCATCGCGCTCTTTTCGAGCGCGCAGGTTTTGCGGTCGACAGCTACGCTTACTACGATCCGGCTACACACAGTCTGAACTTTGACGGCATGCTTGCTTCACTACGTGCCCTGCCCGCCCAGACGATTGTCGTGCTGCACGCCTGCTGTCACAACCCCACCGGCGTGGATCCCAGCGCTGAACAATGGCTGCAAATTGCGGACGTTTTGCAAGAACGTAATCTCGTTCCTTTTCTGGACATTGCTTACCAGGGTTTCGGCACCAGCCTGGATGCCGACGCTTCTGTGGTACGCATGCTGGTCAGTCGCGACATCAGCGTCTTCATCAGCTCATCTTTCTCCAAATCGTTTTCGTTATACGGCGAACGCGTTGGCGCGCTGACACTCGTCACCCGCGACTCGACGGAAGCCACCCGCGTGCTGAGCCAAGTGAAGCGGGTGATACGCACTAACTACTCGAACCCTCCCACCCACGGCGGAAAGGTAGTGGCCGCTGTACTGAACGATTCCGAACTTTTTCAGATCTGGAGCGACGAGCTTGCCGAAATGCGTAGCCGCGTGCGGGATATGCGCATTCAGCTCGTAGCAAAGCTTAAAGAGCACGGCGTAACGCAAAACTTTGACTTTGTGCTTGAGCAACGCGGTATGTTTTCATACTCCGGCCTCACTTCGGATCAGGTAGACCGCTTGCGTAACGAGCATGGCATTTACGCCGTAAACACTGGCCGCATCTGCGTGGCAGCCTTAAATAGCCGTAATATTGATACCGTCGTCAAGGCCATAGCTGCTGTGCTGTAAAGGGCGTTAAGCCTATCCAGACCCCGCCCGCATTTGAATGCGGGCTTTTTTTCATCTGAATTCTGGCCAAAGGCTCCAAAAGCTTGATCTTTACTGCGTTATAGCGCAAAATCGGAGCTGTATAAATAAACAGCGTAACATCATGGCCGTGAAACTCACTCTTAGGCAACAGCAAGTGCTGGACATTATCCGTAGCGAAATCCAACGCACCGGCTTTCCGCCTACTCGCGCAGAAATCGCCAAGGCTTTGGGCTTCAAGTCTGCGAATGCGGCTGAAGACCACCTTAAGGCCCTGGCTCGTAAAGGGGCTATAGAGCTTACAGCGGGAGCATCACGCGGAATACGCCTGGTCGACGATGACAGCCCCGCTACAGACAGTCTGATCGCACCATTACTGCAGGCCTTGCAACTTCCCATTATTGGTCATGTAGCTGCAGGAAGCCCCATCCTGGCCGCCGAACACATCGAACGTGAAATTGGCGTTGAGTCCAGCCTCTTCAGTCAAACCCCTGACTACCTGCTAAGGGTACGGGGTTTAAGCATGCGCGACATAGGCATACTCGAGGGTGACCTTCTGGCTGTCAAGAAAACTGCTGATGCCCGCAACGGTCAGGTCGTAGTCGCTCGCATCGGCGACGACGTTACGGTTAAACGTTTGCAAATTAACGGCAAGCTCGTCACCCTGTTACCCGAGAACCCTGAATTCCAGCCCATTACCATCCGGCCAGGTGACGACTTTTCGCTGGAAGGCATAGCCGTGGGCCTGATTCGTACAGCCCCACTGCACTAACGCGGCAACGGCTGCCCCTCTGTCTCCAATATAAGTTAGAACAAATGTCAAAAAGCCCCGGTTCAACATCGAACCGAGGCTTTTTGATGGCGTAACGGCGTTTAGTGCTTCATGACCCCACCGGAGCTGTTGTCAACGGGCTTAGCCGTTGCCAGGGCCTCGGCGGCCAAACGAGCGACCTCTTCGTCGCTTAACGGCGTAGGCATTTCCTGCAGGGCAACCTCAAGCACACGATCAATCCAGCGTACCGGGATGATCTCAAGATGATTCTTGACGTTATCTGGAATTTCCACCAGATCTTTCACGTTTTGCTCTGGAATCATCACAGTCTTGATGCCACCACGCAAAGCTGCCAAAAGCTTCTCTTTGAGGCCCCCGATTTCCAGAACCTCACCACGCAAGGTAATTTCACCTGTCATGGCAACGTCAGCACGAATCGGAATACCCGTCAACGACGAGACAATCGCGGTTGTAATGGCAATACCCGCAGACGGACCATCCTTAGGTGTGGCACCATCAGGGAAGTGCACGTGGATATCGCGTTTCTCGAATGCAGTATTTGCAATACCCCATTGCTGAGCACGAGAACGAACCACTGTACGCGCAGCTTCAACGGACTCTTTCATGACGTCGCCAATAGAGCCGGTGCGTTGAGTGTTGCCTTTGCCCGGCATATCAGCCACTTCAATAGTGAGCAGGTCGCCGCCAACTTCCGTCCATGCCAGCCCAGTTACTTGCCCCACCTTGTTTTCTTTCTCGGCCATACCGTAGGTAAAGCGCCGTATACCCAAAAACTCGGACAGGTTTTCCGCATCGACCACAACGGGCTCAATAGCTGCTTTAGCGCCTTTAGCACGAGGATTCGGGTTGAGCTCTAAAAATTTGCGTACAACCTTGCGGCAAATTTTTCCGATTTCTCGTTCTAGAGAACGCACCCCTGACTCGCGTGTGTAATAGCGCACAATATCGCGAATCGCATCTTCGTGAATTTCAAGCTCACCATCACGTACACCATTGTTCTTGATCAGCTTGGGTATCAAGTGATCAAAGGCTATACGCACCTTCTCGTCTTCGGTGTAACCCGACAGACGTATGACTTCCATGCGGTCCAGCAGTGCCGGCGGGATGTTCAAGGTATTGCTCGTTGCCACGAACATAACGTCGGACAAGTCAAAATCAACTTCGAGATAGTGATCCTGGAACGTGTGGTTTTGTTCCGGATCAAGCACCTCAAGCAGCGCCGAAGATGGATCGCCACGGAAGTCGGCACCCATCTTGTCGATCTCATCGAGCAGGAACAACGGATTGCGCACGCCCACTTTGGACATGTTCTGAAGCACCTTGCCTGGCATGGAACCAATATAGGTTCGGCGATGACCACGAATTTCGGCTTCGTCACGAACACCACCCAGAGCCATCCGCACATATTTACGGTTGGTGGCACGAGCGATGGACTGCCCCAGCGACGTTTTACCCACGCCTGGAGGCCCTACCAGGCACAAAATAGGTGATTTCAGCTTGGTTACCCGTTGCTGAACAGCAAGATATTCGACAATGCGATCTTTTACTTTCTCAAGACCAAAATGGTCGGAGTCGAGCACGGTCTGCGCATTGCCAAGCGAATTATTGACGCGGCTTTTCTTGCGCCATGGCATGCCGATCAAGGTGTCAATATAGTTGCGCACCACCGTTGCTTCAGCAGACATGGGCGACATCATTTTGAGTTTTTTCAGCTCGGAATCAGCTTTCTTTTGCGCATCTTTAGGCAACTTGGCCTCTTCGATGCGTTTTTCAAGCTCTTCGACGTCAGCGCCTTCTTCGCCCTCGCCCAACTCTTTCTGAATGGCTTTGACCTGCTCGTTCAGATAGTAGTCGCGCTGACTTTTCTCCATCTGCTTTTTCACGCGGCCGCGAATGCGTTTTTCGACCTGCAAAATATCAATCTCGGACTCAAGCTGAGACAACAAGGTCTCGAGCCGCTGCCCTACATCGCTGGACTCAAGCATAGTCTGCTTTTGCTCAAGTTTCAGCGAGAGATGGGCCGCCACCGTATCGGCAAGGCGGCCTGGTTCATCTATACCGGCCAATGAGGTAAGGATCTCCTGGGGTATTTTTTTATTCAATTTAACGTATTGCTCGAATTGAGCAAGCACAGCACGTCGCAAGGCTTCGTGCTCAGCGTCACTGGCGTCATCGTCTTCTGCAGACACCGCCGTTGCCATGAAGTGGGTTTCGACATCGGTAACGGATGTAATGCGCGCCCGCTGTACACCTTCAACCAATACCTTGACCGTACCATCAGGTAGCTTGAGCATTTGAAGAATCGTTGCAGCGCAACCGATCTCGTACATATCATCGGGCGTGGGTTCGTCTTTGCTGGCCGTCTTTTGGGCAACCAGCATAATCCCGTTGCCATTGTCCATGGCAAGCTCTAGCGCTTTAATAGAACGTGGACGCCCCACAAACAGCGGAATCACCATGTGCGGAAACACCACCACATCGCGCAACGGCAGTAGCGGCAGGTCCATGGGTTCCGTCGATAGAATCTGGCTCGCAGACATAGTAATTTCCTTTAATTAAGCCTAGCACCTAAAGGGGCAGCACCAGGCTGCCCCTTCGGTGACCTTCAATCCTACAGATTGTGGCGATCTTTTATATTTCAAGGGCCACGTAACAAGGGATTAAGGACTCAGTGCGGAAAAGAACGGTTTTTTAACTAAGCGGCTGCATTTTTAAGATTAGATGGACTCGCTTTCTTCTCAGAGTCATCTTGCTCAGTTTCGCTCTTATGCACAAGCTGGGGTTTATCCACCCCTGTAATCGCATCGGCGGTTAATACTACCTTGGCTATGTCAGCTTGCGATGGCAGTTCGTACATGGTGTCCAGCAGCGCCTGCTCGACAATGGACCGCAAGCCACGGGCGCCGGTACGGCGCTTGATAGCAGCCTGAGCCACAGCGTGCAAGGCCTCGTCCTGAACCTCAAGCTCTACGTCTTCCATGGCAAACAGCTGCTGAAACTGCTTGATCAGCGCGTTGCGCGGCTGAGTCAGGATTTGCACCAGTGAATCTTCGTGCAGCTCTTCCAGCGTAGCGACCACCGGCAAACGACCTACGAGTTCGGGAATCAAACCGAACTTGATCAAATCTTCGGGCTCGACTTCAGCAAACAGCTCGCCGACACCTCGTTCGGAACTGGCCTTGACCGAAGCCGAGAAGCCTATACCCGATTTTTCGGTGCGATCGCGAATAACTTTTTCGAGACCATCGAATGCACCACCTACAATAAACAGAATGTTGGTAGTGTCTACCTGAACGAAATCCTGGTTAGGGTGCTTGCGCCCGCCCTGTGGCGGCACCGAGGCTACTGTGCCTTCGATCAGCTTCAGCAGCGCTTGCTGCACACCTTCACCGGACACGTCGCGCGTAATAGAAGGATTATCAGACTTGCGAGAAATCTTATCAATTTCGTCGATATAAATAATGGCCTTTTGAGCCTTTTCCACGTCGTAATCGCAGGCCTGAAGCAGCTTCTGAACGATATTTTCGACGTCTTCACCGACGTAGCCGGCCTCAGTCAGGGTTGTTGCGTCGGCCATGACAAAAGGCACATTCAGCATGCGAGCCAAGGTCTGTGCCAATAAGGTTTTGCCTGAGCCAGTCGGGCCTATCAACAAGATATTACTTTTAGACAGCTCGACACCATCAGCAGTGACATCGCTATACCGAATACGTTTGTAATGGTTATAGACAGCGACTGCCAGGTTTCGCTTGGGCGCGTGTTGGCCGATCACATACTGATCAAGGAACTCTTTGATTTCCTTAGGCTTGGGAAGCTCGGTCTTGACCGCTTCCTTCGCGTTTTCTTGTGATTCTTCGTGAATGATGTCGTTGCACAGGCCAATGCACTCATCACATATGAACACCGACCCTGGGCCAGCGATCAGTTTGCCAACTTCGTGCTGACTTTTGTTACAAAATGAACAATGCAGGACTTTATCGTCGGCCGAGTTTTTATCGGACATATTGATCTATTAGAAATTCGGTGAACAAGCGAGTGAACGCTTAAAGGCTGAGACGACAGGATATCACCAGGCCCGGTAAAGGGCCCGGCACTATCTATTTACTCGTCGTCTGAACGGTGCGTAAATACTTTATCGATTAAACCATAAGCTACCGCCTGATCGGCGGCAAGAAATCGATCGCGTTCGGTATCGAGAGCGATCTGTTCTACGGTTTGACCAGTATTGCGCGCTAAGATTTCGTTAAGACGCTCACGCAAGCTAAGAATCTCTTGAGCCTGAATTTGTATATCAGACGCTTGACCTTGCGTTCCACCCGAAGGCTGGTGAATCATGATGCGTGAGTTGGGCAAAGCATAACGCTTGCCTTTCTCGCCGGCCGCCAATAAAAAGGCGCCCATGCTCGCTGCCATTCCGGTACACAAGGTAGAGACCTGTGGCTTGACAAATTGCATGGTGTCGTAGATTGCCATGCCTGCGTACACTGACCCGCCAGGCGAGTTGATGTAGAGCGAAAGGTCTTTGTCGGGGTTCTCCGACTCTAGAAACAGCAGTTGCGCCACAATCAAGTTTGCTGAGTGGTCGTTTACCGGCCCAACCAGAAAAATGAGTCGTTCACGCAACAGCCGTGAATAGATGTCGTAGGACCGCTCGCCGCGGCCAGACTGCTCAACAACCATGGGAATGTACCCAAGGCTGCTAGGTGTGACTGAATGGCCCCCATGCATGGAAGCATAGAAGTCGACAAAATGAGACGACATTAGTTTGTTCCCATAATTTGGTCGAACGCCACCTCTTCGTCTGTAACCTTAGCTTGGGACAATACGTGTTCAACGACGTTGTCCTCGAGAACAATAGCTTCAATCTCGCCACGACGTTGACGGTCGGAGAGATAATAAGTCACGACTTGAGCGGGCTGTTCGTAATTTTGAGCGAATTCTTCGATACGAGCGCGAACTTGCTCGGGCTTGGCCTGCAACTCGGCAGACTTAACCAACTCTGATAGTAGCAGACCCAGACGCACCCGACGCTCAGACTCTTCGGTAAATGCGTCTTCAGGAATCGGCATATTCTCGGCGTCAGGCAATCCGCGTGACTTGAGTTCTTCACGGGCCGAAGCAATGCGGCTTTGAATTTCAGTGTCTACAAGTGCCTTGGGGATATCGAACTCGCTGGAAGCCAACAAGGCATCCATGACGCTGGCTTTAGTGCGTGCCAAAACACGGGCCTTAACTTCGCGATCAATGTTCGAACGAATATCAGCCAGCAGCGACTCAACATCACCTTCTTGCTGACCCAGCGCTTTTGCGAAATCGTCGTTGACCTCTGGCAATACCGCCTCGGCAACCTCGGTAACAGTAATGGCAAATTGTGCTGTTTTACCAGCAACTTCTGCACCACCGTAATCAGCAGGGAACTCGAGCGGGAAGGTTTTTCTTCGCCAGCTTTCATGCCTGTCACTGCTACCTCAAACTCTGGCAACATACGGCCTTCGCCCAGCACGAACGAGAAGCCTTCTGCAGAACCACCGTCGAAAGCAACGTCGTCGATTGTGCCTTTGAAATCGAGCGTTACGCGATCGCCTTCCGAGGCTGCACGGTCTTCGCGAGCTTCGTAGTTGGCACGCTGCTTACGCAGGATATCTACCGTACTTTGGACTTCTTCGTCGCCGACGCTGCAAGCGCTACGAGTAATTTCCAAGGTACTCAGGTCAGGAAGCTGGATTTCAGGATAGACCTCGAAAGTGGCCGTAAACGCCATCGTGCCTTCAGCCGCTTCGCCTTCCTTGCCTTCAACATTCGGGGCACCGGCAACACGCAAGCCAGTAGCTTGAATGGCTGTATCCAGCGCCTTGCCGAGTTCGCTATTGATAGCATCGTAACGGATGCCTGGGCCGTGGCTGCGCTCAATCATGGCAAGCGGAGCCTTACCAGGACGAAAGCCCTGAATCTTTGCTGTGCGCGCCACACGTTTTAGTTGTGTCTGGACTTCTTTTTCGACGTCGGCCACCGAAACGACCAAATCGATTCGGCGCTCCAAACCGGACAAAATTTCAACATCGGGCTGCATTAGAGACCTATTAAAATTAGTAAGTGAACAAAATAATCAGTTATTTTACCGAAAACTGGCAACAATAACCGGATAACCCTATATTCAATAGCAAGCTGGCCCATTGTGTCTACCTATTTTTTGGGCCAAGGCTGGCGATTGTACGCATTAGACCTCCTCAATCCTAGTAATATCCGTTTTTTTCGGGTTTAAACCCATAAATCATCCCTTTAATTTCGATGCAGAGACGCACTATGAAACCTGTAGCCCCCACTGTAAATGCCCTAGAGGGAATACGCATATTAGAACTGGGCCAACTGATAGCCGGCCCTTTTGCGGCGAAGATTCTGGGCGAGTTTGGTGCAGAAGTCATCAAAGTCGAAAGCCCGGTTACCGGCGACCCCTTGCGCAAATGGCGCATGCTGCACAACGAGAACTCGCTGTGGTGGGAAATCCAGTCACGCAACAAGAAATCACTTGCTCTTGATTTGCGCGACCCTGCAGCCCAGGATGTGATCAAAAGGTTGATAACAGAATGCGATGTGCTTATTGAAAATTTCAGGCCAGGCACCCTGGAAAGCTGGGGCCTGGGATGGGAGGAGCTGCAATCCATCAATCCCAAACTGATCATGCTGAGAGTTTCAGGCTATGGTCAAACCGGGCCTTATAAAGATCGCCCCGGATTCGGGGTAGTTGGTGAAGCCATGGGCGGCCTGCGTCATTTAAGCGGCGAAGCGGGCCGCCCTCCTGTGCGGGTCGGCATCTCCATTGGTGACTCGCTTACCGCCTTGCACGGAGTCATTGGCATTTTAATTGCCTTGCGCCACCGCGATGTCAATGGCGGACTGGGCCAGGTGATTGATGCTGCCCTTTACGAATCTGTCTTTAACATGATGGAAAGCTTATTACCGGAGTACTCGGTATTCGGCGCTGTTCGTGAACCAGCCGGCAGCCGCCTGCCGGGCATTACTCCCAGCAATGCCTATCGTTGTGCTGACGGAAAGTACGCCCTGATTGCCGGCAATGGCGACGCTATATTCAGGCGCCTGATGAATGCTATAGGCCGGCCCGATGTGGCAGAGGTATCCGATTACGCCCAAAATGATGGCCGGGCCAAAGCCGCCGATTATATTGATTCGGTCATTGCCGAATGGGCTGGCAAAAACACGCTGGACGATGTTCTGGAGGCTTTGCACCAAGCCCGCGTACCTGCCGGCCGTGTCTACGATATTGCAGATATTGTTGCCGACCCACACTATCAGGCCCGCGAGATGATCATCAACGATACCCTGCCGGACGGCAGCCCCATTAAGGTTCCAGGCATCGTTCCGAAGCTCAGTGCGACTCCAGGCGGAATCCATAGCAAGGCTCCATCACTTGGGCAGCACAGCCGCCAGCTTTTACGCGATGCAGGCCTCAGCGATGAACAAATCAACGATTTGATTAAAAAAGGCGTGGTGGGCACCAATGAGGCTAAGTGTACTGATTAAGCTGACTATTTCGTAAAACAACAGTAGTGAAAGTCATTTCCTGCCAGCTCACGTCAAGCTCATTGAAAGAAAAGGCTTTGCAAAACCGGTTTTTTCCCCTATAATTCTTTTCTTTGCTAGATACGCGAACGTGGCGGAATTGGTAGACGCACCAGATTTAGGTTCTGGCGCCGAGAGGTGTGAGAGTTCGAGTCTCTCCGTTCGCACCACAGATTAAAAGCCGTTGATTTTACTGGATCAAAATCCTTTAAAATCAACGGCTTTTCTGTTTTCTGAATGAACTTTGATAGCCTAACATCAACTTTTACGAACCTTATGCCCCCAAGCAAAAACACCTTGGCTGACATTTCAATTAGCTATCTTGCCGCCCTGACCCTTAAGTAAAGTTAAAGGCCCGGGCATAACCTCTATTTATAAAGCTCGAGCGCGACGAGATCCGGACAGCAGCTTCCTGGGTTCAGCAGCAAGACGCAATATAAGCCGCCTGGACTCTTTGTTAAGTCCGGAGAACGTAACCTGAATTTGTTTAGCACTCAATTTAGTGTGGACTCTCTCGATACTTTCTATCGCTGTAATATCCTTGTTAGTTTAACGGCACTAGCCGGGGTGATCGCTGTCGCTACGACCGACTCCAAGGCCAATCCCCATACCTGCCCCGCCACCGCCACCGCCTCCTGCGCCCCCACCACCTGCACGGCCCGCACCTCTGGCGTTCGCCGCTTCGCCCCTGCCTCGGCCAGCGCTACCCTGGCCGCGGGTAGGCCCCTGGAAAGGGATACTGATATCGTCAGGAATGGGCCCGAGGTCAAGAGCGGTGCGAATAAAGTTGCGAAGCGAAACCACCAATGCTGCGGTTTCAATGGGTCGGCCTGCAGCCATATCGCTTGCTGCTTGGCCGGCAAGACGGACATGTTCTACCGTGCCGAGCAGAATAATATCAGATAAGGCGGCCTCTACTGCATCACGAATCCGGCGTGACCGATCAGAAGTCTGGTTTTCAGGCAATACCGCCTCGTCGCCGTCTTCTTGCGCTGTGTTACGCAGATCCCGGAGATGGGTAGGGTCAACCGTAAGCTGCCCTGTAAACGAACCACCCAAAGCGCGATAGGCTGAGATCAAGGTTTTCAGACGCTCATTGATTTGCCGATTCATGCGCTCGCGGCGCTGTTGGATGGTTTGCATGATAAGCACACGAATGCCCACGCCCATCAAGGTGAATACCGCAAGGCCGACGAGCGTCGTTAACACTCCCTGCCACGAACTAAAATCGAAAAATCTCACTTTAGCCTCCACAAGCGTTTGCAATAGGCAAACATCTTAACCCCAACCTTAAAGCGTATTCTTGCTAAATTCCGGTTTATTCCCCCAGCAATGAGCTCAGTCAGGCCATATGCCGCCATGCCTGGCGAAGATGATATCTCGTTCGAGCTACGTATCAGCCGCTAACTGAAAATCCATATGTCCGCATAAATATGCGTCGCCTCTACACAGTCCGCGTTTGCCCGCTTACAATAGCCCAAATACTAGGCAATAAAGCTCGGTTACGCCGTAAACCTTTTTGCCCATTCTCTCGCACCGACCAATACCTAGGATATCCCTCGTGCCCTCAACGTCATTTCAACAGGAATGCAATTCTGCGGTTGATGAATTACACACTTTGCGCGATTTGCTGCGCTGGACGCTTAGCCAGTTTACGGCTCACGAATTAAATTTTGGCCATGGCAGTGACAATGCGTGGGATGAGGCGGTTTATTTACTGCTACATTCTTTACGTCTGCCTTTAGACACGCTGGAACCGTTTCTAGAGGCAAAAACCACCCGCGCCGAACGTGAAGCCTTTGTTCAGCTGATAGCACGTCGATGCACAGAACGTGTCCCGGCCGCCTACATTACAGGGGAGGCATGGCTGCAGGGGTTCCGCTTTAAAGTCGACAAGCGTTGTATCGTGCCGCGCTCTCCTATTGCAGAGCTTCTGGTGAAACAGCTTGCCCCCTGGATAGATGATCCGGAAATGATCGATAGCGTGCTGGATCTCTGCACCGGCACGGGCTGCCTGGCTATACTCAGTGCACTGGCGTTCGAGAACTCGCTGGTTGATGCGGTAGATCTGTCCAAAGACGCCCTTAGCCTGGCCCAAGAGAATATTGATGAATACAAGCTCACAGACCGGGTCACGGCCATCGAAAGCGACCTGTACAGCGCACTGCCCGACACGCAGTACCGTGTCATTATCAGCAATCCGCCCTACGTAAATGAAGAGTCAATGCAGTCTTTGCCCAGCGAATATGGGCATGAGCCCCGCCTGGCACTGGCAGGTGGTGATGACGGCATGGATCTGGTGCGGCGCATTATAGAAGGCGCTCCGGACTTTCTGGCTCCGGATGGCATACTCATTCTTGAGATCGGCAACGAATACCACCATTTTATTGAAGCCTTTCCCGATCTTGATCCCGTCTGGCTAAGTACCGAAAATGCCGAAGATCAAATTTTGCTGCTAACGCGGGAGCAACTCAGTCGTGATTAGAGCAACCGGCTTATCGCTACGCCGAGGCGTCAAATTATTACTCGATACCACCGACTTCACGATTAATCCGGGTGACCGCGTCGGTATCGTTGGCAAGAACGGGGCAGGAAAATCGACGCTCTTCGCGTTGCTGAAGCACGAGATGGAAGCCGATGCGGGTACGCTTAGCATGCCTGACAGCTGGCGCGTAGCCAGCGTAGAACAAGAGATTGTCGACCGTGAACGTGCTGCGCGGGAGTTCGTCATTGACGGTGACCGCCAGCTGCGTGAAATCCAGCGCCAACGTGAAAGCTGCCCGGACAGCGACGGGCACCGCATTGCCGAACTTGAGAACGCACTCATCGAAGCCGATGCCTGGACCGCAGCGTCGCGTGCTGAACAGCTCTTGGCGGGCCTAGGCTTTAAGCCCGAACAATGGATGCTGCCCGTAGGAGAGTTCTCCGGCGGCTGGCAAATGCGCCTGGCTCTCGCACGGGCGCTGATGGCGCCTTCAGACCTGCTCCTTCTGGACGAGCCCACCAACCATCTGGACCTGGACGCCATGCTCTGGCTTGAACGGTGGCTAGTCTCGTATCCAGGCACTGTCATTGTTATATCTCATGACACCGAGTTTTTAGATGCCGTTGCGAAAAGCATTCTTCATTTTGATCAGCAGAAACTCGAACGCTATCGCGGTGGCTATAACGACTTTTTGACGCAGCGAGCCGAACGTCTGCGTCAAACCCAGCTGGCGCATGAGCGTCAAAGCCGGGAAGCCGCCCGCCTGCAGGGCTTTATCGACCGATTCAAAGCCAAGGCAACCAAAGCCAAACAAGCCCAGAGCCGGGTCAAAGCCTTAGCCAGAATGCAGGAACTGGCACCGTTGCGGGCAGACTCGTCGCTGGACATCCGGCTACCCACTCCGACCTCGATGCCAGACCCTCTGATTACACTAGATCAGGCGGCGCTGGGCTATCCGGGCGACACGCCACGCGTTATTCTGCAAAACATCAAGCTGGACGTGCGCGGCGGCGCCCGCATCGGTGTACTTGGCGTTAATGGGGCGGGTAAATCAACGCTGATCAAAACCCTGGCAGGCGAGCTAAAACCGTTACAAGGCAAGCTGCAAAAATCTCCCCGGCTTGAGGTGGGCTATTTTGCTCAGCATCAGCTCGACATGATCGATCCCGACGCTTCCCCCATTCAGCACCTGGCAAGAATCGCACCGGATGTTCGTGAGCAGGAACTACGCAATTACCTGGGCAGCTTTGCATTTAGTGGTGATATGGCCTCTAGCACCACTGCGGGGTTTTCGGGTGGGGAAAAGGCACGCCTGGCCCTGGCTCTGATTGTATGGCGCAAGCCGAATTTATTGCTGCTGGACGAACCCACTAACCACCTGGATGTCGATACGCGAGAGGCACTGTCAAATGCCTTGGCAGAGTACGAGGGCAGCGTGCTGATTGTGTCCCACGATCGTCAGTTGCTGCGCAGCACGGTCGACGACTTCTGGATTGTTGCTGACGGTGCTGTTCAAGAGTTCGATGGAGACCTTGAAGACTACAGAGACTGGCTGCAGCAGCGCAGCAGCGCCGAGCGCAGTTCAAACAGGCAAGCCAGCAGCAGCGCACAGCCAGGCGCCGCCTCCGAGCCTGACAGACGCGCCCAGCGCCGTATTGAGGCCGAAACACGTCAACGTCTGGCGGGAGTGAAGCGGCCGCTTGAGAAAAAACTGAAATCCATAGAAAACAGTATGGAAAAGGCAGCGCTTAGAATTGCAGAGCTAGCTACGCTAATCGCCGATCCTGACTTCTATACGGATAGCTACAAGGACACCCGCCCAACATTGCTGGCCGAACACGGCGAGCTGACGAAAAAGCACGCGGAACTTGAAAACGACTGGCTTGAGATACAGGAAGAAATTGAGCAGTTAACCTAAAAAAGCCGGCTGTTTCTTAATGAGCCATCAAAAAATAGCAAAATTCATTAAGAAACAGCCGGCCTTTATATAGCGATGACACTTGAGTCCAGCCTGGCTTCAGCCCACTACGACATCCAGCTTGGCTATCCCTAAAGCCAGAGTCTTGGTACCCACCTCGCGAAACTGAATCTGTGCCTGAGCTTCGTTGCCGCTTCCACTTAAGGTGAGGATGGTTCCCTCGCCAAATTTGGCATGGCGTACACCTTGTCCTATCCGAAAATGATTCTCGCCCACAATCACACCACTGGACATGACTTTTGAGGTGTTAGGCACCAATGTATTTCCTGCTGGTGCGTTCCATGACATGCCGCGCCTGAATGCCCCGCCCCATTGCCCTTCGTTGCCCCCGCGCGTTGGCACGGCACGCGCGGTCAGCCATTTGACATTTTCTTCGGGAAGCTCGTCGAGAAACCGCGAGCGCATCGCATAGCGTGTCTGTCCGTGCAGCATACGGCTTTGCGCCAGCGTAATATACAAACGTTCGCGGCCACGGGTTATGGCCACATACATAAGGCGACGCTCTTCTTCGATACCACCCGGATCATTCAGGCTGTTATCGTGCGGAAACAGCCCTTCTTCAAGACCGGTAATAAATACGGCATCGAACTCAAGACCTTTAGCAGCATGGATGGTCATTAGCTGAACAGCATCCTGACCTGCCTGTGCCTGGTTGTCGCCAGCCTCAAGCGAAGCGTGGCTTAAAAAGGCGCCTAATGGCGACATTGGAGCCAGCTCGGCCACACCAGGCGCCAAACCTTCGGTACCCTGACTACCCGGTACTGCGTCAGGGATTCGACCAGCAGGCAAATCAGAAAAGTTTTCTTCATTGACAAACACCGCTGCCGCGTTCACCAGCTCCTGCAAGTTTTCCAAACGCTCGGCGCCTTCGCGATCAGCCTGGTAATGCGCCAATAGCCCACTATCATGAACAACCTGCTGAATCAGTTCGGGAAGCGTAAGCACCTGTGCTTCGCTAGCCAGAGCCTGGGTCATGGCGACAAAGCCACCCAGATTAGTCCCAGCCCGCCCAGTCATGTAGGGCACTGCCCGATAGAGGCTGATACCGTGCTCACGAGCGTGGTCGCCCAGCACCTCGAGCGAGCGAGCGCCTATACCTCGCGTAGGGAAGTTCACGACGCGCAACCAAGAGGTGTCGTCATTGGGATTATCGACTAAACGTAAATACGCCAGTACATGCTTGATTTCCTGGCGTTCGAAGAAGCGCTGACCGCCATACACTTTGTAGGAAATGCCTGAGCTGAACAAATGGTGTTCGAGCACACGGGACTGCGCATTGCTGCGGTATAGAATAGCAATCTCGTTATTAGACTTACCCTCGCTGATCAGGGCTCGTACCTCGTCAACAACCCACTGCGCCTCAAGAGCATCTGAGGGCTGTTCGGAAATGCGGATCAGCTCGCCTTTACCTGCGTCTGTCCAAAGATTTTTCCCAAGTCGGCTGCTGTTTTGCGAAATCAAGGCGTTGGCCGCGTCAAGAATGTGTCCGCAAGAGCGATAGTTCTGTTCCAGCTTAATAACATTTCCACGGGCATATTGACGCTCGAAATCGGCCATATTACCCACATCAGCACCGCGAAAAGCATAAATTGACTGATCATCATCGCCTACAGCGAATACTGCCGCGCCGCCGCCAGCCAGCAGCTTTAACCACAAATACTGCAAACGGTTTGTATCTTGGAATTCATCGACCAGGATATGCTGGAAACGGCGCTGGTAGTGCTCGCGTATGGGAGCGTTACGCTGCAATAGCTCGTAAGCGCGTAACAACAGCTCGGCGAAATCGACCACGCCCTCGCGTTCACATTGATCCTGGTACAGCTGATAGATCTCAGCCAGGCGACGGCGATGGGGATCGTAAGCCTCGACCGCATCAGGACGCAGGCCTTCTTCTTTGCTGCCATTAATAAAGCGCTGCACGTCACGGGGAGGAAACTTCTCGTCATCGATTCCGGCACCCTTTATAAGACGCCGAATCGCTGCCAGCTGATCGGAGCTGTCAAGGATCTGAAAGCTCTGTACCAGACCCGCATCGCGAAAATGGGTACGCAGCAAACGATTGCACAGGCCATGAAAGGTGCCTACCCACATGCCCCGCGTATTGATAGGCAATAAAGACTGCAGCCGTGTCAGCATCTCACGGGCGGCTTTATTGGTAAAAGTAACGGCTAATAACGCAAAAGGGCTTAGTTGCTGCTGTTGCATCAACCAAGCCATTCTGGTGGTAAGTACCCGGGTTTTCCCGCTACCTGCCCCAGCCAGCACTAGAGTGTGGCCGGGGGCTTGCGTTACTGCTTGTTCTTGCTGCTGATTTAAACCGTCAATCATGCAGCATAGCGGCGCAATCGTAGCGCAAACTGTTCGAGACCTTCAATACCGCTTTGCTGAGCACGCTGACACCAGGCCTGCAAATCAGCAAGTAACTGCTCACTGGATGAACTTGAGCTCTCCCAGATGCGGGCCAGTTCGTGCTGCATACGTACAACAGTAGATAGCGGCGTGTCTTCTTGCAAGACGGTTTCGAGTTCAGCCCTCTGTTGAGGCTCAAGGACTTCGTCACCACGGCCAATCCAGTCGCCGCATCGTTTTAGCAAAGACCACTTGCAGTTAGGATCAGCTTCGTTGTGGGCCGGCTTCAAGCGAGACAGCTCTTCGAGCGCCGCATTGCGAATGACATCGGCGTAACGCGCCAGAATCTCGTAGCGATGGGTAATTACGCCTTGCAGTGTTTCCAGACTGATTGTGTCCAGACCCAATGTCTTGCTCTCTGGCTCAAGGCGCAATTTGGGAGCCACTTTTTTGACGTGGGCCAAACCGAAGAATCTCAGTACGCTGATGTAGCACCAGCCCAGATCGAACTCGTACCACTTACTGGAGAATTTTGCAGAGGTTCCGTATGCATGATGGTTATTGTGTAGCTCTTCGCCACCAATAATAATGCCCAGAGGAAAGACGTTAGTGCTGGTATCAGGGCTGGCAAAATTGCGATAGCCTATGGCATGGCCCAGCCCATTGACGACCCCGGCCGCCCAGAATGGAATCCAGCCCATTTGTACCGCCCACACTGCCAAACCGGCCAAGCCAAACAAACTGACGTTAATGGCTAGCATAATAAGAATGCCAAGCAAGCTGCGGCGCGTATAAACATTACGCTCCATCCAGTCGTCTGGCGTGCCGTGACCAAAGCGCTTCAGGGTTTCTTCGTTAGTGGCTTCGAGGCGGTACAGTTCTGCACCACGAAAGAAAACCATACCCAGACCAAACACGACGGGCGAATGAGGATCACCTTCGCGCTCGCAGCGGGCATGATGCTTACGGTGAATCGCCACCCACTCTTTGGTGACCATACCTGTGGTCAGCCAGAGCCAGAAACGGAAGAAGTGCATCACAGCGGGATGTAGATCAAGCCCGCGATGCGCCTGGCTGCGGTGCAAAAACACCGTAACCGACACAATGGTGATATGGGTTAACACAAGGGTTATCAGTACAACTTTCCACCACTCAAGTTGTAGAAGCCCACCAGCGAGAAAATTCAGAAATGTTTGCATAGACCTTTTTACAAGTGATCCATGAGATTAAAAACAACAAAAAGTTTAGCGTACTTAGACTATATAAGACAGCTATATTTCATTTTGAAGTTGATAAAAATCAAGAACTAAGCGACTTTTTTTGCATTACTGCCGCAAAAAAACCGTCGGTGCCGTGCATATCAGGACGTAACTTAAGATAAGGTCCTGTCATGCTAAGCGTTGGAACGCGAGCCGCCAAAATTTCGTTAACAGGCAGCAGTTCAAAATCAGGGTTTGCCGTTAGGAACTGCTGAACTTGATCTTCATTTTCTTTAGGCAAAACACTGCACGTGGCATACACGAGCCGGCCTCCTGGTGCCACACAACGAGATGCACGCTGCAAAATGCGTTGCTGCAGCTCGATGTATTGTTGCAGGGCATCAGGATGCTGTCTCCACTTAAGATCGGGATTACGGCGTAAAGTTCCCAATCCACTGCAAGGCGCGTCGACTAATACTCGATGCGCCTTTCCCTGCAAGCGCTTAATCCGCTGATCGCTGGACTCATCCACCACTACAGGCACAATATTCGACAGACCACTACGGGCAAAACGTGGTTTGGCACGTGCCAGACGCGCAGCAGAGACATCAAAGGCATAAAGGCGCCCCGTAGAGCGCATCATGGCCCCTAACAACAAGGTCTTGCCACCCGCCCCCGCACAAAAGTCGATGATCATCTCGCCACGCTTGGGAGCCATCAATGCAGCCAGCAACTGACTACCTTCGTCCTGGACTTCCAGCTCGCCTTTCTCAAACTCGGGCCACTTTGCCACATAAGGTCGCGATTCGACTCTGATACCCCAGGGCGAATAAGGCGTAGCGACGGGTTTAAACCGTCTGGCAGGCCCGGCTTTAAGCTTTTCTATAAGCTCATCGCGATCGATCTTGTAAGGATTGGCGCGCAGATCCAGCGTAGCGTTCTGATTCAAGGCTTCTGCCAAGGTCCAGGGCGATTCCAGCTGGGTAAACTCAGCCTCAAGCCAATCCGGCAGACTGTAGCGCACGGCTTCCGAAAGCGGTTCCAGCGGAATGTTTTTGGTATGGGCCAGCCAGCGCTGCTCTTGCTCATCAAGGGCACTTTGCAGAAAGTCAGGAGACAGCACGGTCGATAGACCAAGAATAGCCAGACGGCGGCTTGCGCTACCTTGCCCGCTCTCGGCGTAATGACGATAGAGCCGCAAGTGACGCAAGACATCAAAAACAGCGTCAGTTACTTCGCTTCTGTCACGGCCACCCATGCTTTTCCGTGCGCGCATCCATTGGGACAAGGTGGCATCAGCCGGCTGTTTCCACTGAAGAATCTCACCCAACGCCTGACTGACTTGTTCGACTCGACGTGCGGAAGCCGCCATCGGAGCGCCTTTATAGGCAATGGCTGTGTCATGTGTGGGTACAGCACCACGTTCTTGGCTGCGCGGACTGCGTCCGGCGGCAGAAGTGCGACGACGGTCCGATATTTTCGGAGCGCGGCTTTGAGACATACAAAAACTCACTAAAAAATTTAAATAGCAGACGCTTTACACAAATGCCCGGGAGGCGATATCGCGCACGCGAACAACATTGCTGTCATCCAGAGAAATGCGATCTTCGGCTAACCAGCGAACCACCTGCGAAAAAACCTGGTGCTCTTTATCTAGCAGACGTTCACTTAACGCCTGGGCGGTATCGCCCGCCAATATAGGCACTACGCCCTGAGCAAGAATAGGCCCGCTGTCTAGTACAGATGTGACAAAGTGAACGGTGCATCCATGCCACTGCATACCTGAATCTATAGCCAGCTGATGTGTATTAAGCCCAGGAAACAAAGGAAGCAATGAAGGGTGGATATTAATTAATCGTCGTGCATAGCGTTCGACAAAGCCTGCAGTAAGGATGCGCATAAAACCGGCGAGCAACACATAATCAGGCTGGTAAGCATCAATAACCCTGGCAAGATCATTATCAAATGCCTCGCGGTCAGGATAGTGCTTATGTTCTACTACATGCGTTTTGATTCCACGCTGTTGCGCCCATTCTAAGCCAGCAGCGTCTTTTTTGTTGGATATTACTGCACAAATTTGTGCATTTAACTTATTTTCGCGTACCGTATCGACGATCGCTTGCATATTTGAGCCGCGACCTGAGATTAAAATAACGAGGCGGCAGCGCTCTGCGGTGTCCGTCAAAGCCTTTCCTTGAGAATAATTCTAGGCAAAATTGTAAACTCTAGCCCGTGAAATCTGTCTTATCTATCTACCGTACGTTGCCACGATACAATTCGGCGCAACCCAGCGCCGTAACAATCGGCAATTTCGATGGCGTCCATTTGGGCCACCAGACCATTCTCGAACGCGTCAGGCGTGAGGCCATTCAACTAAACCTGTCGCCCTCTGTCGTTACCTTTACGCCACATCCCAGGGTCTATTTTGCCCAAAGAGGAAATCGGCCTGAGCTGATTCCCACGCAGATCAGCACCCTTCGGGACAAATTAACGTTGTTGGCTGACCACGGAATGGCGCAGATTGTACTGGCAAAATTCAATCAGGAATTCGCTGATATGGAGGCCGAGCACTTTATACAACAACTGTTGGTCAAGGGCCTGAACACTAAATGGCTGCTGGTAGGTGAAGATTTCCGTTTCGGGCATCAGCGCAGCGGCAATATAGAATCGCTGCGTAATGCGGGCGAAAGATATGGTTTCACGGTTGAAACAGTTGCTGATATTGCTGATGAACAAGGCCGACGTATCTCGAGCAGTGAACTGCGTACCGCCCTGGCGGTGGGCAATATGACGCGCAGCGCTGAGCTATTGGGCAGACCCTATCAGCTTAGTGGTCACGTCGTTCATGGGAAAAAACTCGGGCGCACCCTTGGGTATCCCACCTTGAACCTGCCTGTACCCCCTCTTTTCGCCGCTAAGTCTGGTGTTTATGTGGTTCGCGCTTATGGCCTGGGCCCTGGTGTTTTACAGGGCATAGCCAGCCTGGGTGTACGCCCTACCGTTACCGAATCAGGCACCTTGCTGCTCGAAGTCCATTTACTAGACAGCAAAGTTGACGCTTACGGTAAACTTGTAAAGATTGAACTCTTGGACTTTGTCCGAGAGGAAGAAAAATTCCCTGACCTCCAAACAATGATTGCCGCCATCGATAACGATGTGCGCTGCGCTCGTGAGTATTTCGCCGCCCATGGACTATAAAAACACCCTTAACCTGCCTAACACCCCTTTTCCAATGCGCGGAGACCTCGCGAAGCGTGAGCCAGGCTGGATTAGCGCATGGGAAAGCACCGAGATCTATAAAGCGATACGTAGCGCAAGCAAAGGGCGTCCCAAGTTTATCTTGCACGACGGCCCTCCGTATGCAAATGGCGATATCCATATTGGCCATGCAGTCAATAAGATTCTCAAAGACATTATTGTAAAAAGCCGCAATATGGCGGGCTTCGATGCACAATACGTGCCTGGCTGGGATTGCCATGGCATGCCCATCGAAATTCAGATAGAAAAGAAATACGGAAAAAACCTGCCCGTAGCTGAGGTGCAATCCAAAGCTCGGGCCTATGCCCTGGAGCAAATAGACCGTCAGCGCGCCGACTTCAAACGCCTGGGCGTTTTGGCCGAATGGGATAACCCCTACCTGACGATGAACTACAGCAACGAAGCCGACGAATTGCGCGTGCTGTCCCGTATTATGCAAAAAGGGTTTGTTTTCAAGGGCTTAAAACCAGTTAACTGGTGTTTTGACTGTGGCTCTGCCCTAGCCGAAGCCGAAGTTGAATACGCCGACCGTACCGACCCCTCTATTTATGTCACCTTTCCTTTTGCTCAACAAACGGAACTGGCAGCAGCTTTTGGCGTGGATTCTGTCGCTGACGGTGCGCTGGTCATCTGGACCACCACACCCTGGACGATTCCTTCCAACCAGGCCCTGAATGTGCACCCCGAAGTCGATTATGCACTGGTCGAGCTCGATCAGGCGCGTGCCACCGGAAAGCTCATCCTGGTTGCGGCCGATTTGGCAGAAAGCTGCCTTGAAACATGGGGCGCCGGTGGCAAGGTTATTGCCACGACCAAAGGCTCAGCGCTCGAGGGCATCAGCTTTAAACACCCCTTGCATGGTGCCGATGCGGGCTATCAGCGCCTGTCGCCTGTGTATGCCGCCGAGTACGTCACTCTCGACTCGGGTACCGGAGTGGTTCATTCGGCACCCGCTTATGGCGTTGATGACTTTATTATCTGTAAGCAGCATGGGCTGGCCGACGACGACATACTTAAGCCAGTGATGGCCAATGGTGTGTTTGCCGATAGCTTGCCCTTGTTTGGCGGCCAGATGATCTGGAAAGCCAATCCGCTTATTGTGGACGCTCTTCAAGAGGCCGGCACACTGGTTCAGGTTGACCAGTACAAACATAGCTACATGCATTGCTGGCGCCACAAGACGCCAGTTATTTTCCGTGCGACCAGTCAATGGTTTGCGGGCATGGACCGTGAAAACAGCTCCGGAACCAGCCTGCGCGAGATGGCGCTTAACGCTGTGGAAGCCACCGACTTCTACCCGGCATGGGGCCGGGCACGCCTGCACTCCATGATTGCCAACCGGCCCGACTGGACGCTGTCCCGACAACGGCAATGGGGCGTGCCGATGGCTTTCTTTGTACACAAGGAAACAGGCGAGCTCCATCCCCGCACCGCTGAATTCATGGAAGACATCGCCGACCTCATCGAGGTTCAGGGCATTGAAGCCTGGCAGCGTCTGGATATCGACCAGTTCCTGGGCGACGAGGCTTCGCTTTACGAGAAAAACCGCGACACGCTTGACGTATGGTTCGACTCGGGCTCCACGCATGCTACCGTACTCGGCGGTGATCACGACCCCCAGATCAAAGGCTCGCATTCCGACCAGCTTGCCTGGCCAGCTGACCTCTATCTGGAAGGTTCAGATCAGCACCGTGGATGGTTTCATTCCTCGTTACTGACCGGCTGCATGATGTATGGCCGCGCGCCATACAAGGCTCTGCTGACCCACGGTTTCGTCGTGGATGGCAAAGGCAGGAAGATGAGTAAATCTGTAGGTAATGTCATAGGGCCACAAAAAATTGCCGACACCATGGGAGCTGAAATCCTGCGTCTATGGACCGCGTCTACAGATTACTCAGGCGAACTTTCGATTTCCGACGAAATTCTGAAGCGGGTTGTCGAAGGCTACCGCCGTATTCGCAACACCTTGAAGTTCTTGCTGGGCAACCTGGCTGACTTCGATATGGCTACACATGGCATAGCCGTAGACGATCTGCTTGAAATCGATCGTTACGCACTGGCCATGGCATCAGCCATGCAAAAAGAAGTGCTGGCCAGCTACGATACTTACGAGTTTCACCCTATTGTTTCGCGTCTGCAAATTTTCTGCTCCGAAGACCTGGGGGCATTTTATCTAGATGTACTAAAAGACCGCTTGTACACCGCTGCGCCTGATAGCCACGCCCGTCGTTCGGCTCAGACAGCGCTGCATCACATTACTCATGCTCTGCTGAAGCTGATGGCCCCCATTTTGTCTTTCACGGCTGAAGAAGCATGGAAAGACCTGCAAGGCAGCTCGAACTCTGCTGAAACTATTTTCACAGAACTGTTCCACCCGTTGCCAGTGGTCGAAGATGAAACCACCTTAGATGCAAAGTGGACACGCCTGCGTGCCATTCGTGCCGAAGTCATGCGTCGTATTGAAGACGTGCGCAGTACCGGGCAAGTTGGTTCTTCCCTGGCCGCTGAAATCGATATCTACGCCGATGGCGACGACTACGATCTGCTCTCCAGCCTCGACGACGACCTGCGTTTTGTCATGATTGTGTCGCGCGCCACCCTGCATCGCGGCGACTTGCGCGTAGAGGTAAAAGCCACCACGGAAGAGAAATGTGAGCGCTGCTGGCATCACCGCGAAGACGTAGGTGCTCACGCCGAACATCCCGGCGTGTGTGGCAGGTGCGTGGAAAATCTGGTGGGTGCAGGCGAAAGCAGATCTTATGCATAAGCCTTTATCGGAAACCGCGCCAGAACTCTCCTCGCGCACGCGTCGTGGATTCTGGCTGTGGCTGCTGCTGGCGGTCATCATTGTGGTGCTCGACCAGCAGAGTAAACACTATTTCAACACCCAGTTGATGTATACCGAACGATGGAATGTGCTGCCCTTCTTCGACTTCACACTGTTGTATAACCCAGGCGCCGCCTTCAGCTTTTTAGCAGGCGGCGCAGGCTGGCAGAAATGGTTCTTCGTGACCATTGCCACGGTAGCTACAGTATTCATCGTATATTGGCTGCGACGGCACCCCGAGCAACGGCTGTTTTGCGCGGCGCTCACCCTAATTCTGGGCGGCGCAGTCGGCAATGTAATTGATCGCCTGCTGCACGGGCATGTCGTCGACTTTTTGCTGTTCTACTGGAAAGACTGGTATTTCCCCGCCTTTAACATCGCTGATGTTGCCATTACCTGCGGGGCTATCCTGCTCATCACAGACGAGTTTTTGCGTCTACGACGCCAACGAAATAAAGAACACGCTGCGGACTGAGTGTGTCAACCTATCGCCTATGCTTGACCTTGCTAATAAACGTTTAGTGTTTGGCCTGACCGGGGGCATTGCCTGCTACAAGGTGGCCGAGCTGCTGCGTCGCGCCAAAGATCACGGCGCCACTGTCGACGTCGTCATGACCTCAGCTGCCGAGCAGTTCATTACCCCTGTCACCATGCAGGCGCTTTCAGGGCGCCCGGTTTTTACAAACCTTTGGGATGCGCGGCCAAGCGATAACATGGCCCATATACAGCTCAGCCGTAATGCTGATGCCATCTTGATTGCGCCCGCCAGCACCGATTTCATCGCCAAGCTGGCTCACGGTTTTGCCGATGATCTGCTCAGCACGCTTTGCGTGGCCAAAGGTCACTGCCCTTTGCTTATTGCCCCGGCCATGAATAGGGAAATGTGGGCCCATCCAGCTACCCAGCGCAATGTCGAGCGCTTAAGGCAAGACGGTGTAATCGTACTTGGACCCGACAGCGGTGATCAGGCCTGTGGTGAGACCGGCGATGGCCGCATGCTCGAGCCCCAGCAACTGCTCAGCGAGCTGATTGCTTTTTTCAGCCGAAATCTCTTGCGGGCAAGCGGGTCCTGATCACAGCGGGGCCAACAAGCGAGGCTATTGACCCGGTACGCGTCATCACCAACCGATCATCAGGAAAAATGGGCTATGCCATCGCCCAAGCCGCCAAAGAGGCCGGCGCAACCGTTGAACTCGTATCAGGCCCGGTTGCATTAGAAAGCCCCTATGGCGTTTCCCGCATATCGGTTGAAAGTGCCGCACAGATGCATAAAGCGGTCATGGCTACGGCCAGGCAAGCGGATGTATTCATTGCTGTCGCCGCGGTAGCAGACTGGTACGTCAGCAATGCCAGCAAGCAAAAACTAAAGAAAAATGCACAGCATCAGGCCCCTGCACTTGAGTTTTCCCCTAACCCGGATATTCTGGCTGACGTCGCTGCGCTACCCCAGCCACCCTATTGTGTGGGCTTCGCCGCAGAAACTGAAAAGCTCAACACCCATGCCGAGCAAAAGCGCCTGCGTAAGGGCGTACCGCTACTCGTGGGCAACCTGGCACAACGGGCCATGAATGCCGACGATACCGAATTGGTGTTGTTTAACGATGCTGGCCACGACACCTGGCCAGCAAAAAGCAAACTCCAAGCAGCACGCGACTTGATCCAGCACATCGCGCAACAGCTTTAATCCTTACTCTTATATGCAAACTGTAGAACTAAAAATACTTGATGAGCGCATTCGCGCCGACTTGCCTGCCTACGCCACACCCGGATCAGCGGGCCTAGACCTGCGCGCCTGCATAGATTCGGCTATTAGCCTGGCCCCCGGGGAGACCACACTGGTCCCAACGGGCCTGGCCATGCATTTACGTGATAGCAGTTACGCTGCCATGATATTGCCTCGCTCCGGTCTGGGCCATAAGCACGGCGTGGTGCTGGGTAACCTGGTAGGCCTTATTGATTCGGACTATCAAGGTCCTCTGATGGTCTCGATGTGGAATCGCGGCTCAAGCCCATTCGTGATTGAGCCCCTGGAGCGCATCGCGCAAATGGTCATCGTACCCGTGCTGCAAGTTGCCTTTGAAGTCGTCGACGATTTCGAGCAAAGCGAACGCGGTGCAGGCGGCTTTGGAAGCACTGGCAAGCAGTAGCACTAAAGCCAGCGATAGCCTCTATTCTTCAGATGGCAAGAATAGGCCGGCTGAAGGCAAAAAACGAAAGGGGCATAATGCCCCTTTTTCACTTCTATTCCCCCAGATAAGCCGCTCTGACCTTAGGGTCATGCAGCAATTCCCTGGAATTGCCTTTTAGCAATAACTCACCTGATTCCATGACGTAAGCGCGTTCGCTAAGCTCAAGGGCCAGCTTTGCATTCTGTTCGATCAAGAGAATGGTGACGCCTTGCTTCGCAATGCTTTCTACCACCTCGAAGATTCGGTCGATCATGATGGGAGCCAAGCCCATTGTAGGCTCGTCCAGCAACAGCAGTTTGGGCTTGGACAACATGGCCCTGCCCATTGCCAGCATTTGCTGCTCCCCTCCTGAAAGGGTACCTGCTGTTTGTCTGCGTCGTTCGGCAAGCCGGGGAAACATGTCATAGACGTATGCTGTTTCAGCCTTTATAGCAGTGTGATCATTACGGGAATAGGCTCCCATTTCAAGATTTTCTTCAATAGTGAGCTGAGGAAAAATACCGCGTCCTTCGGGCACCATCACCAAGCCTTGCCGCACCAAAGTATACGACGGCACGCCCACTATACTTTTCTCGTCGTAGTTGATCTGCCCTGAGGCCACAGGAACCAGCCCGCAAATTGCCTTAAGCGTGGTGCTTTTGCCCGCGCCGTTAGCGCCTATCAGGGCCACAAGCTCGCCCTGATTAACATGCAAATCAAGCTGCCGCACCGCCTTGATGCCTCCATAGGCCACATCAAGCTGACGGATATCCAGTAATTTAGTGGCTTCAGACATAGGTGGCCTCGGGAGGTAGTTGCTCTTCTGCTGCGCCTTTGCCCAGGTAAGCCTCAATGACTTTGGGATTGCTCTGTATATCGCGCGGCTTTCCCTCCGCCAGTACCTGACCGTACTCCAGTACCAGTACGTAATCACAAAGGCCCATAACCAACTTCATATCGTGCTCGATCAATAGTACGGTAATGCCATCCGCCCGGATTTTTAAAATAAGCTCTTTTAACACTACGGTTTCGGCGGGGTTCATTCCTGCAGCAGGCTCATCCAATGCCAATAGCGCAGGCTCTGTTGCCAGCGCCCGGGCGATTTCCAGACGTCGCTGATCACCATAAGACAGCGAACTCGCCACCTCGTTGGCACGATGCTCAATGCCCACGTAGTCAAGAAGCTCATAGGCGCGCTGCTCGACCCTATGCTCTTCGTCTTTGCAGCGCTGGTGCCGAAGCACAGCGCCTACCAGCCCTGTTTTTGTGCGAATATGCTGCCCGATCATGACATTTTCAATAGCCGTTAGGCTGCCGAACAGGCGGATATTCTGGAAAGTACGTGCCAGGCCGCACCGTGCAATCTCGTGCGGCTGCAAACCCACCAGCTCGCGCCCCTGGAAGGTACAACTACCGCTGTTTGGAACATACAGTGACGTCATCACATTGAACAGCGTCGTTTTGCCCGCACCATTTGGGCCAATCAAACCAAACACATCACCCCTGCGAATGGTGAAGCTGACGTCCTTAAGAGCGTGCAGCCCACCAAAACGCTTGTTCAACCCTTTGGCAACCAAGAGTGCTTGAGCCTCAATACCTGCTGAAGAAATAGGACTCATCATGCCGCTCCTTTTTTGGCCCGTAATTCGCGTTTTCGTGTAGCAGATGGCCATAGGCCCTCAGGCCTGTAAATCATCACCAACACCAAGGCAAAGCCAAATAGCAGCATGCGTATTGCGTCAGGATCAACGAGGACTTCGCCAAATACCGACTGCTGGAAGGGAACCACCACGGCGCGCAGAAACTCAGGGAATATCGACAGCAATATGGCGCCTACAATAACGCCGGGGATATGCCCCATTCCCCCCAAGACCACCATGCACAACACAGAGATAGATTCAGTCAGGCTGAAACTCTCGGGGCTGACAAAGCCTTGCATCGAGGCAAATAGTGACCCCGCCACCCCTCCAAAAGTTGCCCCCATGGCAAAGGCCAGGAGCTTCATGTTTCGCGTATTGATGCCCATGGCTTTAGCCGCAATCTCATCTTCTCGCACAGCCTCCCAGGCTCGACCAATGCGTGAGTTTTGCAGACGTATACTGATAAAGACAATCAGCAAGGTCAGCGCAATGAGCAGAAAATAATATTTTTCAGGACCGGTGATTCGCAAACCGAACAGCGTCTCTGCCCGGCCAAAGGCGAATTCGCCTATTTTGAAGGTATCAATCCGGTTAATACCCTGAGGGCCATTGGTGATATTGACCGGCGCATCCAGGTTATTCATGAAAATCCGAATGATTTCCCCGAAGCCCAAGGTGACAATGGCCAGGTAATCACCGCGCAATCGTAATACCGGAATTCCCAGCAATATGCCAAACAGCGCTGCCAGGCCTATGGCGGCAGGCAGTACCGCCCAAAAAGGCAGATGCAAGCCAAAATGCGGCGACGCCAGCATGGCCCATACGTAGGCTCCAACGGCATAAAAGGCGATATAGCCCAAATCGAGCAGCCCTGCGAAGCCCACGACAATATTAAGCCCAAGTGCCAGCATCACGTAAAGCAAGGCAAAGTTCAGGATACGTATCCAGCCCTGCCCGACCATGCCCAATACAAAGGGCAAGGCCAGCAACACAGCGCCTATCAAAAAAGTGCCTATCCATACTCTCGCCGGCGTACGGCTGGACTGTTGAGTGATTGCCATCATGCCCGATCTCCCATGCGCTCGCCCAGCAAGCCTGATGGCCGGAATATAAGCACTAAAATCAACACAATAAAGCTAAACACGTCTTGGTAATTACTACCGAAAACGCCATTGGTCAGATCGCCGATGTACCCAGCCCCTAGCGCTTCAATCAGTCCCAGCAACAGCCCTCCGAGCATGGCACCGGCCATATTCCCAATACCGCCTAATACTGCAGCAGTAAAGGCTTTAAGCCCGAGCATGAAGCCCATGGTGTACTGCGCTACGCCGTAGTAGGTGGTAATCATCACACCCGCCACTGCCGCCAGCGCTGAACCAATCAGAAAGGCAGCGGAAATCACGGTATTGATATTTACGCCCATCAGGCCGGCAACCTCACGGTTCTGTGCCGTTGCCCGCATTGCCGTACCAAGCCGGGTTTTGTGCACCACCAGTAACAGCGCCCCCATGATAAGGGTTGCACCAAAGATAATCAGCACTTGCAGCAGGCTGATACGAGCCCCGCCTATATGAAAAACCAGTGGCTCGATAATGTGCGGAAAGTTAAGGTAGCTACGCCCCCAGAACATCATGGCCAGATTCTGCACTATAAACGACACACCAATGGCAGTAATCAGGGCAGCCAGACGAGGCGCCCGACGCAGCGGACGGTAAGCAAAGCGCTCGGCGGTCCATCCGATGGCCATGCATGACGGTATCGCCACCACCAGCGCCAAGCCTACCGCCAGCCAGGCAGAAACGCTGGCCATATCGCTGCCCACAAGCGCCAGCACCAGGGATGTCGCAATCATGGCGCCCACCATCACCACGTCCCCGTGGGCAAAGTTGATGAGGCCGATAATCCCATAAACCATGGTGTAGCCCAATGCCACGAGAGCATACACGCTACCTACGGTTAGTCCGTTAATGACTTGCTGTATAAAGATATCCATGAGCGGGACCTTAACAAATGAGTGACGAGCCCCGCCCGCCCTCTCAGACAAATGATTAATTGTGCCCCGGCTCTACTTCAAGCCAGAGCACAAAGCCCCATTACTGATTCTGGCTAACCATGGTTTTAACCATTTCCCACTTGCCGTCTTTAACCTCGTAAATGGTGACCGAAATTTCGCTGAGGTCGCCATTTTCATCGTAGGCAATATTTTCACTGGTTGCACCGGCGCGTTTTAAGGAGGCCAGTTTTTCCAGATATTTATCGGGTTGAGCTGAGCCCGCTTCTTTCATGGCCGCAATCATGTTCCAGGCGCCATCGTAAGCGTAGGGTGCATACACGCCCGGACTGACATTAAAACGTGACTGATAGTCACTGGCGAACTTTTCACCCGCTGCCATTGATGACAGGGGAACGCCTGCCAATGATGCATAGGTATTATCGGCTGCTGCGCCGGCCAGTCTCAGGAAGGTGTCGCTACGTGTCATTTCACCCGACACCAGGGGAGCTTCAATGCCCAGCGTCACCATTTGACGACGCATAGGACCGGATTGCGCATCGAGTCCGCCAAAGAACACCGCGTCGACATTACGGCCCTTGATGTTAGTCAAGATAGAAGTGAAGTCATTGGCTTTGTCGGTGGTGTATTCACGCAGCACAACTTTACCGCCTGAACGCTCCACCGCCTTGGCAACCTGGTCACTTAGACCTTGGCCATACGCTGTACGGTCATCGATCAGAGCGATATTCTTGGCGCCGAGATCGTTCACAATGAACTCGCCCACAGCCGCGCCTTGCTGAGTATCACTGGTCATCATGCGAAAGGCCGTTTCATAGCCTTGCGCAGTGTACTCAGGGGAAGTCGCCATGGCGATCTGGGGCAGCCCGGCATCATGATAGACACGAGAAGCCGGAATGGTGGTGCCGGAGTTAAAGTGACCCAGCACCCCATTTACATTTTCATCCACGATTTGCTGCGCCACTTGCACAGCGGTACGCGGGTCGGCCTGGTCATCCCGGGACAAAAGCTCAAACCTGGCTTTCTTGCCATCTAGCTCAATGCCTTCGGCATTCGCTTCTTCAAGGGCCAACGTCAGCCCATTGCGCATGTCTTCGCCATAATGCGACTGTGGTCCGGTCAAGGGCGCCGCAAAGCCAAAACGTACTACCTCTTCGTCGGCAGCATGCACCGCTCCGAACGCAGAGATCAGCGCGGCACATACTGCCACACGGCTAAAGATTGTTGCTGTTTTCATGATTTATCTCCTGATTGGTTTTATCCGGCTTAGTCTGCAAGCGCCCCAAGCCGCGTCTTTTGCTACTGAATGCCTGCCCCTGAACAAGGAACCATGGCACCCATTACCCCACCATCATTAAGCTGGCATTACCACCCGCAGCCGTCGTGTTCACGCTAGTGGATACTTCTTTTAACAGCCGTTCAGTGCGATAGCTGCTACCCCCTTTGATTTCTTCGACGCCTAAGCCCTGAATGTTCAGCAAAGCCCCCTCCCGCTCCAGCAGACGTACTTGCAGAGCCTGAAGTTCATCCGGATCACCTTCAAACAGCACCGCCTGCGCATCAGATTGCTCAAGCTCCGTGATCAGGCTCACAAGCGAGCGCTGCTTAGCACTCAAGCCCGCAACCCATGCTTTGCTAAATGGATTCTCTAGCACAAGCATGTGATTACCCGTGCTTTCACATGCGTCAAACTGGCACCGTAAACCACGTTCGGTCGACGCCACGCACAGCACAGTACCTTTGGCCAGCAAACGATAACTGTTGATTTCCCCTGTGGGTCCCGGTAAAACAACACTGCCACCGGCATTTCTCATTACCGAAAAACTAAAGTTCTCGATGGAAGGCGACTGAGACAGCAATCTGTACATATACAGGGGCCCGCCCGCTTTAGGCCCCGTGCCTGAAAGCCCCTCTCCTCCGAAAGGCTGAACTCCCACCACGGCCCCGACAATATTGCGATTAACATAAATATTGCCCGCTTTAATACGTTCCGTCACGCGTTTGACCGTTTCATCCAGCCGGGTATGTACGCCAAAGGTCAGGCCATAGCCACGCTCGTTAATCGTATCTATCAATGCATCCAGCTCTTCCCGCTGATAGCGCAAAATATGAAGTACAGGGCCAAACACCTCGCGCTTCAACTGATCGGCCCTATCAAGTTCAATCAGGGCAGGAGCGATAAAAGTACCCTGACGGCACACGGGGTCGGTCTCAATGCGATGCACCCGATGCCCTGCTGACTTCATTTCTTGAATATAGCTTTCTATTTGCGTCTGAGCCTCTACATCAATGACCGGACCCACATCGCACGCGAGAGTGTCCGGGTTTCCGACACGCAACTCGTTCATCGCCCCTTTAAGCATCTGAAACACACGGTCGGCACAATCACTCTGTATACACAGCAATCGCAAGGCAGAGCAGCGCTGCCCAGCCGAGTCAAAGGCAGAACTCAGGACATCCCCCACCACCTGCTCGGCAAGCGCTGAGGAATCAACGACCATGGCGTTCAAGCCCCCTGTCTCAGCAATAAGCGGAATGGGCCGCCCATGCACATCCAGGCGCGTACCAAGAGTACGCGCAATCGCTCTGGCCACCTCTGTGGAACCAGTAAACATCACGCCCTTGATACGAGTATCTGCAACCAGGGTGCTTCCCACGGTGTCACCATCACCAGGCAGCAATTGCACAGCACCGGGCGCAACACCGGCTTCATGCAGGCGCTGTACGGCCCAATAGGCGATCAGATTGGTCTGCTCGGCCGGCTTGGCTATAACCACGTTACCCGCAGCCAGAGCCGCTGAGATTTGCCCGAGAAAGATAGCGAGCGGGAAATTCCATGGACTAATGCACAGCACCGGGCCAAGGGCACGATGGGTGTCGTTGGAAAACTGCTGTTCCGCCTGGTTCGCGTAATAACGTAAAAAATCAATGGCTTCACGCACCTCATTCACCGCGCTCTCGAAACCTTTTCCTGCTTCCCGGATGAGCACTCCAAGTACAGGCTGCGTCGAATCTTCGATTAGCTGCGCCGCGCGTCTTAAGGCTTGTGCGCGCTCCGAAACCGGCGTGGATTGCCAAATGGGTGCAGCGCGTTGTGCCGTAGTCAAAGCCTGCTCAATTTGTTCGTTAGTGCTCCACTGTACCTGTCCCACCACATCATATCGATTAGCCGGGTTACGTACGGGATAGCTTTGCCCGGCAGCCATATCAGCGGAAGCGTTGGACTCAAGGCCATCGCCCACGATAGCGCGTGCGTGCCAGGGCTGGTCTACGCTGTGCAACAGGGCGGCTGACAAGGAACTTAAACGATGTTCATTGCTTAAATCGACTCCTGACGAGTTGATCCGCCCCTGCTCGCGATACAAATCAGCAGGAAGCGGGATTTTTTCGTGAGGTTTGCCTACAGGACGAATTGCTAAAGCCTGCTCTACAGGATCTGCAATCAGGCGCTCGATAGGGATTGCCTCATCGCTGACCTGATTGACAAACGACGTATTAGCCCCATTCTCAAGCAGGCGACGTACCAAATAGGCAAGCAGCGTATCATGTGACCCCACGGGTGCATAAATACGGCATGGGCGATTTAGTTTCATCGCACTGGCTGAACCAACCACCTCATCGTAGAGATTTTCGCCCATGCCATGCAGACACTGAAACTCGTACTGGCCCGGGTAATAGTTTTGGCCCGCCATGTAATAAATCGCGGAGAGCGTGTGTGCATTGTGGGTGGCAAACTGTGGAAACACGGCCTCGGGGGCACCAAGCAACTTACGTGCACAAGCCAGATACGAGACGTCGGTGTAGACCTTACGTGTATAGACCGGGTAACCTTCCAAGCCGTCTTCCTGGCTGCGTTTGATCTCAGTATCCCAGTAAGCGCCTTTAACCAGTCTAAGCATCAGGCGATGGCGGCTCCGCCGAGCCAGGTCAATTACGTAATCAAGCACAAAAGGCGCACGCTTCTGATAAGCCTGGACCACAAAGCCGATACCATTCCACCCTTCAAGCTCGACCTCAAAACAAAGTTTTTCAAGCAGATCCAGAGAGAGCTCCAGGCGATCGGCTTCCTCGGCATCGATGTTGATCCCGATATCGTACTGCCTGGCAAGTACCGTCAAGGATAATAGACGTGGGTACAGTTCAGTCATGACACGTTCGCGCTGCGTTCGAGAGTACCTTGCATGCAAAGCGGACAGCTTGATGGAGATTCCGGGGCCCTCATAGATTCCACGCCCCTGAGACCATTTCCCTATGGCATGTATCGCCTGCTCATAGGCTTTAAAATAGGTATGGGCGTCTTCAGCTGTCGTGGCAGCCTCACCCAGCATATCGTAGGAATAGCTGAATCCGCGCTCTTCATACTTACGGCTGCTGGCCAGGGCGGCCGAGATCGTCTGGCCACTGACAAATTGCTCGCCCATCATGCGCATTGCGGTATTGACCCCCTGCCGTATCAAAGGCTCGCCCCTTTGGCGATCAGGCGTGTCAACGCTGAAGACAAGGTTTTTTCGCTGTTAACGCTGACGAGCTTGCCAGTGATCATCAGCCCCCAGGTAGCGGCATTCACGAAAATGGACGAGGACTCACCCGAATGGGATCGCCAGTCTCCATGACTGATCTTGTCGCGGATCAAGGCATCACGGGTCGCGCGGTCGGGTATGCGCAGCAGCGCTTCGGCCAGACACATCAAGGCGACGCCCTCCTGGCTGGAAAGTGAAAACTCCTGAACCAGCGCTTCGACGCCACCGGCCTTGCGCTTGCCTCGAAGCGCTTCCACTAGTCGGGCAGCCAGCTTCTGTACTTTACGGGGTTCTTCGCTTTTTGCCTGATTTATGAGTAGCGGCAGACACTCGGTTTCAGGGCGACGGTACGCAGAAGTAATTGCTGCACGCACTACTGACTGCGGTTGTACGTCTTGGGCGAAGGCATAGAAAGGCGCATTGCTTTCAATCAACCCTGGAGAATCATCGGAGGAATTACTGTCTTCGCTCAGGTGCGAAATATCAGCCGGAACCACACCCTGTTCAATGGCCGAGATATAAGACAGCACCGCTTGCTTATGAAGCCAATGAGGCGTGCAGCCTAGCTGCTGAGCAGCCTCGCGCAACCGGTCTCGAATGGTGTCATCAACTTTGATGCCTAGGGTCGTGGTTGCCATCGGGTGGAGTCTCCAGACTAATTGACTGCTGAATCGTATGTGTATGACTCCGTAGTCTAGCCAAGTAAAACCCTAAGCGACATTCAGGTTAACCCGAAAAGAAAAGCGGGTTAACCTATGTGGTCCGAACTAGATAACACACGAAAATGCATCAATTTCGTCAGCAGGCTTAATCGAGGCCGCACCGTTCATTTGTTGAATCATCACGTCGATAAATTCACTCTGGAGGCGCTGGTGGGCAAGCGCCAGCCCCTCGACACCCGTCCCTGCCTCGGTTCGCAGACTGATCCGGCAAAGCTGCGCTTTGCCATCAAAGTTTACAGGACTGATGCGCCAGGAAAGATCCTGGCGTACATATTGATCGAACACCGAATCAAAGCGCTGCACTTCAACATCGATGCGCCAGTGCTCGACCCGATCTTCCGGACGGCTTAGCTCAGCGCTCGGCACCCCAAGCCGCTGTGTCAATCCGGCAGTGAGGGCCTGATGAATCTCATCAGCCAGTGGCGACGCCCACTGATAGTCGTTAAGCACCTGAACTTCCTGATCAGCCACCTGCGTCAGCACCATCTGGCGCTTATCTAGCTGCGTCGGCACCATAACCTTTTGCAAAAGTATGGCTTTTGCCGGGACGGCTGCATCGACAGTAGTCAAAGCCTGGTCAGGCTGCAAGCTAAAGTGACGTGTGGGTGGCGCAGTAGCACATGCGCTCAGAAGAAGGATCGTTAAAACCCCATAAGCCATTCTCATCGACGGGACTCCGGTAATTTATCAGCAGCTCGACCACGCAACAAGGACGAAGGCTGGCTTTGCAGCTCTGATGTCAAATCATTCAGAGATCTTAAGGCGCGGTTCATTTCACCAAGAGTCTGCTCCAGGTTATTGGACATGGGCGAGCCATCGGAGAGCAAGTCCTCGATGCGCTGCAAGGCCCCTTCTGCCGACTCAAGCGCACTACCTACACCTGGCACCACCGTTTTCTGCAACTGTTGAATCAGTTGCGCGAGACTGGCCAACCCTTCGTTCAAGGACTCAGCAGTTTCCTTAAGTGGCATGGTCTCGAGCTTGTTAACGATATTGGTGAATTGCTGCTGCAGACGATCAAAGTCACCACGCACCACTGGCAGCTGCACCGGCGTACGCATCGGATCAAAGTCTGCTTTCTTCGCATCCGGGAAGAAATCCAGGGCAATGTATTGTTGACCAGTCAGCATATTGCCGGCCCGCATCTGCGCGCGCAAACCGTGATTAACCATGCTCTCAAGAAACACATTGGTGGGCTCTACATCAGACTCGGAGCGCTCTTTGACGTAGTCGTAAACCGCACCCAAACGCAGAGGATAAATAGTCGCTCGCACAATGGTGTAGAAGCGTTCGCTATTCTGGTCAATATTGAGATTAATAGACGTGACATTACCCAGCTCCAGGCCTTGGAAATCGACAGGGGCACCTACTCGTAGTCCACGTACGCTTTGATACAGATGGAATTCAAGTTCAAAGGGGTCGCCATCGGGCTCCGCCAGCGCCTGCCCCTGCGTCGGGAACAGTTCGAACTCGGCGTTTGCAATGGCCGGCTCGGCATCGAGATCAGCGCCCCGGCTAAAGGCTACGCCGCCCGCCAGAGCAGAAACAATGGACGCCGTCTGCACACTAAAACCAGTCGCATCGAGGGACATATTCACACCGCTGACATTCCAGAAGCGCGATCCAGGACTGACAAAGCGATCGTTGGGGGCATCAACGAACACCTGTACCCGCACCCCGTCGCCTTTTTCATCCAGGCCATAGCCGATGACCTGTCCCACCTGAATACGCTGAAAGTAAACAGGCGAGCCGATTTCGAGCGAGCCCAGGTCCGGCGCCGTGAGTGTGAAGCGCGTGCCAGGCCGTGCGCTATTGATCTCGGGAGGCTGCTCCAGACCCTCGAAGTCGGTGACGGCGGACGCCACATCGTCAACTTCCGTCGGGGCATCGACGCTGATATAAGCCCCGGAAAGCAAAGTACCTAAGCCTGAGACACCACTAATGCCCAAGCGCGGCCTTACCACCCAGAACTTTGAGTCTTCCTGAGTAATATATTCGGAGCCGGCTTTCTGCAACTGTATGTGCACCTGCACATGCTTGCGATCAGGGGCTACGGAAATTCGTGTGACATCGCCAATAACGACGTCGCGATAACGAAGCTTGGTTTGTCCTACTTCCAGCCCTTCTGCCGAAGCAAAGCTGACAGTAACTGTAGGTCCGGTGTAGAACCAGTCTTTAAGCAGTAATGAGGCCCCTGCTATCAGGGCAATAATGGGTACCAGCCAAATCCATGAAAAGCGCGATTTTCGCGTAACGCGAGTGGGCTCTCGAACCGGGCGTACCGATGCGGGCACAGCACCGTTTTCAGACCCTGCGTCGTTTTCTTCTTCGCTCATTGTTTACCTAAACGTTTAAAAGACTGAGTACCAAAGGATGGAGACTGAGGACTTGCCGTGCGAGCGTCCCACCCCACCCTGGGATCAAAACTTAAGGTTGCCAGCATCGTGAGCACCACGACAAGTCCGAAGCTTAAGGCAGCGGGGCCGGCAAGAACTTGGGAAATACCCGGAAAATTAGCCATTGCCCCCATCAGCACCACCACGAAGACATCAAGCATGGACCACTGGCCGATAAATTCAATAAGCTCGTACAGGCGGGTACGTTGCCGCTGTACCACACGTCCCTGCCACCCCGAATTGAACAATAAAATCAGTAGAGCAACAAATTTGGTGATAGGTACGACCACGCTGGCGGTAAACACGATCAGGCCCAAATCAGGAGAGCCGCTTTGCCAAAGCTGAATTACCCCGCCCAGAATCGTATGGTCCGAAGCCCCAAGGGGCTGCGCAGCTGCATGATAGGCAACACATTGGCAGGTATGTACAAGACCATTGCTGCAGCCAGAAGCGCCAGAGTTCTGGAGCGCATATTTATCTTGCGTTTGCTTAAGCGACTGGCACACCGCTGACACGCCTCGCCGGCCGAGACCGGACTTTGTACCAGGCCACAAGCTGTACATGCCACATAGGCCTCAGGGTCGACGGCCTTAGCCTGAGCGATGACGATACCGGCTTCTGCAGCCATCTCCCATAAACGTCGAGAATCAAGCTTGGACGTGCCCGTATACACAAGCATTAAGGCAGCGTACGCCCAGATTCCAAACTCGAACTCCATGTTTGCGATGCCCGCAAACTTGACCATGGCCACCAATACGCCCAAAAAGACCACGGGAACCATCGACCAATGTTCAAGCAGCCCCATGATGCGCATACCTAGCGCAAAATCCAGCACCGAACGGCGTATCTTAATCAGCCAGAGTGCCCATAGCCTGAACAGCAACAATAACAACGGAAACCACAGTCCCATCAAGCCCGACATGATGGACAGAGAGTAATGCCCCTGCTGCCACGTCAGCACCAATGCGGACGGCAGGTTCGGACTAAGGCTTCTACCTTGTAAAGTCAGTGACACCAGCGGAGCCACATTGGCGATTACAAACAAAACAAGGGCCCCAAACACCAGGGCCAACCAGTCGTTGACCTTGAGTTTGGAGCCCCTGTTTAATACATAGGCGCACTGACCGCACTCCGCCGACTCGTCTGCCCGCACTGATACCTGTGTGTGTAAGGCATCGCAATGCGGACAAGCAAATAACGGCGGCTCGCCCATAACTTAACCGACTAGCTCGGCTTCTGGATGCGATGGCGAAGGATGCCCCGTATTGTTAGTGGAATCATCATCACCCCCGTTAGCAAAGATTAATATCACCTTGTCTGAGTCATCAACATCGACTTCGACCTGCCCACCATTGCTAAGACGCCCGAACAGCAGCTCATCGGCCAGGGCACGACGAATGGTATCCTGTATAAGCCTGTGCATAGGCCGAGCGCCCATAGTGGGATCGAAACCATGCTTAGCCAAATGCTCACGCAATGAATCAGTAAACGTGATTTCAACCCGACGTTCATTCAGCTGATGCTCAAGCTGCAGCAGAAACTTGTCGACCACGAGCAAAATCACTTCGCGTGACAGCGGCTTAAAGCCAATAATAGCGTCAAGCCGATTTCGGAACTCGGGGCTGAACATGCGTTTCAGGTCGGCCATTTCATCACCAGCCGCCTTGGGATTTACGAAGCCGATTGCATTACGGCTTAGTGCCTCTGCCCCGGCGTTGGTGGTCATCACCAGGATCACGTTGCGGAAGTCGGCTTTGCGGCCATTGTTGTCAGTGAGTGTGCCGTGATCCATAACCTGCAGCAAGATGTTGTAGACGTCAGGATGCGCCTTCTCGATCTCGTCGAGCAACAACACGCAATGCGGCTGCTTGGTGACGGCCTCGGTCAATAGCCCCCTGATCAAAGCCTACGTAACCCGGTGGGGCCCCGATCAGCCGTGACACGGTATGGCGCTCCATGTACTCGGACATATCAAAGCGCAGCAGTTCGATGCCCAGCACAAAAGCAAGCTGACGCGCGACCTCGGTCTTGCCCACGCCTGTTGGCCCGGAAAACAGGAACGAGCCTATAGGCTTGTCGGGACGGCCAAGGCCGGAGCGCGACATTTTAATCGCGGCGGCAAGCGCCTCGATCGCCTCGTCCTGGCCGAACACCACGGTGCTTAGGTCACGCTGTAGCGTGGCAAGCTTGTTGCGATCGTCAGACGATACATTTTGCGGTGGAATACGCGCAATTTGCGCAATGGTTGCCTGGATATCCTGTTTGCCAATGGTCTTTTTCTGACGTGAACGAGGCAATAGACGCTGCGCTGCCCCCGCTTCATCAATGACATCAATGGCTTTATCGGGAAGGAACCTGTCGTTGATATGACGCGCAGCAAGTTCCGCCGCAGCCGTGATCGCGGACGACGTATAGCGTACGCCATGATGAGCCTCGAAATGGCCTTTTAAGCCACGCAGGATCAGCACGGTCTCGGCAACCGATGGTTCTACAACATCGACTTTCTGAAAACGACGAGATAATGCATGATCTTTTTCAAAAATGCCGCGGTACTCGTTATAGGTGGTGGCGCCCATGCACTTGAGCTGACCGGAAGACAGGGCTGGTTTCAGTAAATTGGACGCATCCAGAGTACCGCCAGAAGCAGAGCCCGCACCGATGAGTGTATGGATCTCATCAATAAATAAAATCGCATTTTCGTCATCGTTCAGATCTTTAAGCACCGCTTTCAGACGTTGCTCAAAATCGCCGCGATACTTGGTCCCGGCCAGAAGCGCCCCCATGTCAAGGGAGTAAACAGAGGCATTGGACAATATATCGGGCACGTCTCCGGAGGTGATGCGCAAAGCCAGGCCTTCGGCAATCGCCGTTTTACCGACGCCAGCTTCACCCACCAGCAAAGGATTGTTTTTGCGGCGGCGACAAAGAATCTGGATTACCCGCTCGACTTCTTTTTCGCGGCCGATCAGGGGGTCGATACGGCCACGTCCAGCCTCGTCGTTAAGATTAGTCGTGTAGAGATCCAGCGGTGATTTCTGCTGATCGGAAGCACGACTGGGCGTGGTATCGGAAGTAGGGTTGCTACGCGATGATGCCTGCGCAGCCGGAGGCGGAGGAGCCGCCTCGTTTTTAGAGATTCCGTGCGATAAGTAATTAACCACATCAAGACGGCTAATACCCTGTTGCTGCAAGTAATACACAGCGTGGGAATCTTTTTCGCCATACATGGCTACCAGCACATTGGCACCGGTAACTTCTGTCTTAGAGCTATTGCTCGACGAGACATGCATGATGGCGCGCTGAATAACGCGCTGAAAACCAAGCGTCGGCTGAGTATCTACCTCGCCTTCACCCGGAAAAACGGGGGTATTTTCGCTAATAAACTTGCGAAGGTTTTTTCGTAAGGCGTCGGTATCGGCAGCGCATGCACGGAGCACTTCGATGGCCGCTACATTTTCCAGCAACGACAACAACAGGTGCTCAACCGTGATAAATTCATGGCGCGCAGCACGGGCTTCGACGAAGGCCATGTGCAGACTGACTTCAAGTTCTTCGGAGATCACGCTTCCTCCTACACGGCGAGAATTAATACCACTAGGTAGTCCTATTCTATGACTAATTAGGGTGAAAGTAACAACCAAACATAAACAACATGAGCAAAACCTACGATTCGGGTGCTGGTTCCATAATACATTGGAGTGGGTGCTCGCGTGCTACCGCCAGTTGACGCACGATCTCAACGCGAGTTGCAGCAATGTCTCTGGGGAAAATTCCACAGATCCCCCTGCCCTCGTGATGTACCTTAAGCATAATACGCTCAGCCTCAAGTTCGGTTTTATTAAACACACGTTGCAGCACTGCGACGACGAATTCCATGGGAGTGTAATCGTCGTTAAGCAATACAACTTGATACATCGGCGGTGGAGCCAATCGAGTAGTCTCACGCTCTACGACCGTGTCTTTTTGATTTGCCAACTGAATAGCCATAAAGAACTAGGTAATATCCATAGTTGATGGTTTATGTAAATTTCATCATTATCAAATTAATCCAATTAAGGACTCTCTTAATTTGAATTTATGGAAGTTGATAGCTTCCAGCAATTACGTAACTTATTATCGTTGAGAGGCAGTTCGAATGTCTGATTTAAACACCGCCACCACCACTAACGCCACAGAGGACAGCCAAAAGCTATCAGGTACCGTTAAATGGTTCAATGACGCTAAAGGTTTTGGCTTTATCACGCCCGATAACGGTGGCGAGGATCTCTTCGCTCACTTTTCGTCCATTCAAATGAACGGTTTTAAAACCCTGAAAGAAGGTCAGAAAGTTCTTTTCGAAATCGCCCAAGGCCCTAAAGGTCAGCAAGCGCTTAACATTACGGCCGGTTAACCCTTTTCAAAACAAGAACCACAATAGCTTTATATTAAACATGTATCACTTTCAATCAGGGCGAATTCGCCCTGTTTTTATTTTAGCGTCATTGTTCGTATTTGCCATGCCTCTGAAACCGGTACACGGCCAAAGCAGTTCTGCCAGCCTAGTCAAGCTTGAGACTACAGAGATCAGCATCGATAACAAAACCATTAAAGTCGAGCTTGCCAGCACCCCCGAAGAGCGCGCCACCGGATTAATGCACCGTAAATATTTAGCTGCTGACGAGGGCATGCTTTTTAGTTTCGAGACAGTATCCAGGCCCTGCTTCTGGATGAAGAATACGCTCATCCCGTTAAGCATCGCGTTCATCGATGAACAGGGCGTTATTATAAACATTAGCGAGATGCAGCCTGAAAGCCTAGAAGCGCACTGCCCTGAGCTTCCTGTACGCTACGCCCTGGAAATGAACGAGAAATGGTTCCTGTATCATAACATTGCGCCCGGCGCAGTCATTGAGCAACTGCCTTCACCACCACTGCAAAATCCTGCCGGACCCTGAGGTTCACAGCGTAAAACCCCGCAAGACCAACAAGGCGTTGCGGGGTTTGATCCGGGCCAACCGATCCCGGATAGCCTGACTAAAGGCGTTATTTACAATCAGGCAAAGTTGCTTGCCGCAAAATCCCAGTTAGCCAGTGCCCAGAAATTCTCAAGATATTTGGGACGCGCATTACGGTAATCGATGTAATAAGCGTGTTCCCACACATCACAGGTCAGTAGCGAGACGTCGTCGGTAGTCAGGGGTGTTGCTGCATTGCTGGTGTTAACGATATCTACACTGCCGTCAGACTTTTTAACCAGCCATGTCCAGCCTGAACCAAAGTTGCCGGTAGCCGACTTGGTAAAAGCATCTTTGAAGGCCTCAAAGCTGCCCCACTTGGCGTTGATGGCTTCAGCCAATGCGCCTGTAGGCTCGCCGCCACCATTGGGAGACAGGCTATTCCAGTAGAAAGTGTGGTTCCATACCTGAGCTGCGTTATTAAATACGCCGCCCGATGATTTTTTCACCACTTCTTCAAGTGAAGCCCCTTCAAACTCGGTTCCGGCTACCAAGTTATTAAGGTTTGTGACGTATGTCTGGTGGTGTTTGCCGTAGTGGTATTCGAGCGTCTCTTTAGAGATATGTGGCTCGAGTGCCGTTAGTTCATAGGGAAGAGCAGGAAGAGTAAAAGCCATGTTCAATTCCTTTAAGGTAATCTTGTTGCCGAGGCCAACATAGCATCGGTCTGGTTAAAGCAGGGCGTGCTTTTGCTTGATTTCCGCAAGCAGACTGCCGCGACCAAGCTCAACAGCTATCTGGTCGCTAACATTTAAGTCTAACGCATTTTTGACAATTTGCCCCGCCTCGTCCCGAACAATAGCATAGCCGCGATCCAGAATACGCATTGGGCTTAGAGCCTGGAGGGTCTGTTCAATACGGGCGAGCTCCTGCTGCTGCTGACGAAGCTTTCGTTCCGCCCCTGACGATAGGGCCTGCACCTGGCGCTGAAGATGCTCGCGCCGCGAGACTACACTTGGCAGTAGCCTGCTTAACCGCTGCTCCAGTGACTGGAAGCGAAAGCGCTTTTGCTCCAGCGAGCGACGCACGATACTCTCGAGATTACGTGCCTGGCCCATCAGTTGCTCGCGCTGATGGGCCATGCGTTGCTCTGGCGAAGTCAAGCCTGCCAGAGCCCGGTCCAAGCGCAATGAAGCCCGCTCAAGGGTGCGCGTTTGACGTTGGCCCAGGGCGCGAACGAGACTTTGCAATTGATGCAGACACTGGCTGCGACTGTTGCCTGACAACTCGGCAGCGGCTGTAGGTGTAGGGGCTCGCAGATCAGCCACAAAGTCAGCAATGGTGAAATCAGTCTCGTGGCCCACCCCGCTAATGATGGGAATAGGCGAAGCCACGACTAACCGGGCCAATGACTCATCATTAAAACTCCAAAGGTCTTCCAGGCTTCCTCCGCCCCGCACCAGCAACAGGGTATCAACTTCATTTCTGGCAATCGCCATGCCTAATGCCTCACAGAGCTGAGCCGCAGCAGTGGCGCCCTGCACAGGAGCGGGGTAAACGATCACGGCCACATGCGGCATGCGGCGCCGCATGGCAGTCAGCACGTCTCGCAGGGCGGCAGCTGACAGTGAGGTCACCACTCCGACGGCTTTAGGCATTGCCGGAATAGGAAGTTTGCGTGCGGCGTCAAAAAACCTTCGGCTTCCAGCTTGATTTTCAAGCGTAAAAAAGCTTCGTGCAAATCACCTAGCCCCGCCTTGCGCATGGCGTCGACTTGCAATTGATAATCGCCTCGAGCTTCGTAAAGCGTGACATTGGCACGCAATTCGACCTGCTCTCCTGCTTTAGGGGTAAAACCCACCATGGAGGCGCGCCCCTGAACATCACTGCGCGCACAGCAGCACGTTCGTCTTTGATCGTAAAATACCAATGTCCCGAGGCTGCCTGGGTAAAGTTGGAGACCTCGCCTTTTACCCACACTTTAGTGAAACTCTCTTCGAGCAACTGACTCACCTGCCGATTTAACTGACCTACACTCATTACTGGCTCTGGGATCATGCTAATACCTGTGAAAAAACTGAAAAGCGCTTGACTTCGGTGGAATCTGTCCACAACTCACTGCTGCCCTGCAAAAAACCATTGTTTCAGGCAGATTACGTATTACTGTTGATAAAAACATTAAAATACCCACCCAACCTACTGATAATAAACACTTTTTTAAAAATAAAAATAATGAGCCTTTATTGTCCACTCAAGCTCCAGGCCTTGCCAAGCGTGCGTTCACCCAAGCTTATGCACACCATTATCCACAGAATCTGTGGATAGAATCACTAAAGCCATAGCCAGTAAGGAATTAAGCTAGTCGCCATATTACGGGCCGACGATTATAGTAGGTGTTTTGGCAGCTTTTACGGTCAACATCCATTTCCACCCCTTAGCGTTTAAACTATAACGCCGATTTCCAAGGATTCCTGTGCTCGCCCTACTACATGCCGCCGGCTGGCCTATCTGGCTATTATTAGCCACCTCCGTGATTGGTCTGGCCTTGATCATAGAGCGCCTGCTAAATTTGCGTGACTCTCGCTATATTGATCCGCAAAGCATTAGTGATGCCTTCGAACAGGCTTCACTTCCCCAGGTTTCTGCCCATCGACTGCGCGAGCTGGGTGCTCAGCCGGGCTTTGGTCGCGTAGCCAGCGTCCTTATCGAATTACGCCACTTACCCGAAGCCCCCGTCGTCAGGCAGCCGAACAAAGTGGCCGCGAAGTGGGTTTTACATTGCATCGTTATCTACCCGCTCTGGCAACAGTAGCCGTCATCGCCCCGTTATTAGGACTGTTTGGAACCGTCGTCGGCATGATTGAGCTGTTTGGCGCTTATCAGCCACAAGGCAGCGACCCGTCTCAGCTGGCACGGGGTATTTCTATCGCCCTCTACAATACGGGCTTCGGTATTCTTATCGCTATTGTCGCCTTGATTGCCCATCGATACTTTAGCTCCAAGGCTGAGTATATTTTGCACCGGCTTGAACTTGAGGCTTCTAGATTAAACCGTTTCCTGGACACAATGCCACGATGAATTTCAGGCCACAGTTCTCGTCCCGGGCAAGCATGATCGACATTAATGTGATTCCATTAATTGACGTGCTGCTGGTGGTGCTTATTTTTCTGACAGCCACCACTACGTTCAGCAAAGTGGATGACATCGCGGTCAATCTGCCGGCCAGTACCGTTAGCAGCTCGCCTTACGAGGCCAACCTGCTCGCCATCAGCCAGGACGGGCAGTATGCTCTCAACGGCCAGCTGATTACGGGCGTAGATACTTCAGATCTGCAAGAGGCCTTTTCTGCCCTGCAGCCTGGTGAGCCCCTAATTATCTATGCCGATGTGGCTACTCCGCATGCCAGCGTCATACGCGCACTCGAGGCCGCTCATCACAGCAATTTGACTAAACTTAGTTTTGCAACACAAAGCACACCATGAACGTCAATACTGCCCTGACGCAGCGCATACACAAACTCTGGCAAGACAAAGGCGTGCTAAGCACCTTGCTGCTTCCATTTTCGTTAATTGTGTGTGCCTACACACGTCGCAAACGCCAGCGCTTTGAGAAGCAGCCCGGGCTGGCTTATTACAGCCATACGCCCGTCATTGTGGTAGGAAACCTGATTGTCGGCGGCGCCGGGAAAACACCGCTAGTGATGGCGCTGATCGACGTGCTGCGGACAGCAGGCTTCACACCCGGAGTGATCAGCCGTGGCTATGGCGCTGCGCCAGGCCCACAGCCACGTACCGCCAAAGAAACGGTCAACGCTGCTGAATTCGGTGACGAACCTGCGCTGATACATCAGCAGAAGCAGGTGCCGATAGCAGTACATCCCAAACGCGCCTTGGCCCTGAAAGCCCTGAACCGCGACTTCCCCGACGTTGATGTCGTGATCTCAGACGACGGCCTGCAACATCTGGCTCTGGGACGCAAGGTTGAAATCATCGTTCAAGACCAGCGTGGTATCGGCAATGGGCGGCTGCTTCCCGCCGGCCCTTTGCGAGAGCCCGCCTCCAGACTGCAAAAGGCAAGTCTGGTCATTACTCAGGTATCGGCGGACATGCCGTTCAGGCCAAATGCCCAGGCTCCGGATGAGACCAGTCCGCTAAAAATGCGTTTGTGGCCCACCTCATTTCTTCACCTTGGGAGTGGAAAACGCTTAACTCTGGCCGAGGCGCAAGCGGTATTCAGTGAAGGCCCTACCGTCGCCTGTGCTGCCATTGGACAGCCCACACGATTTTTCATCATGCTGGAGTCAGCAGGTTTCAAGCTGGCTGCTACGCACCCGCTCCCAGACCACTACGACTATAGTTCAAACCCATTTTCGGGTATTGCCGCCAATTTCATACTTATTACGGCTAAAGATGCCGTAAAATGCAAAAAATTCAACGACAGTCGTTTATGGGTAGTTGAAGTAGAAACCCAGTTCTCTAAGCAAAACTGGGCCGATCCGCTGCTTCAGCTACTAGCCAAACCCTAAAGCTTCGACAGCAAGTACTGTAAGGCACATAATCTAACTGCCTTGCAACGTTACACTGCTACGTCTTTTTGTTTCACCCAAACCGGAGCCCTACATGGAACCCCGCCTGATTGAAATCTTGGTCTGCCCCCTTTGCAAAAGCAAACTCGTGCACGATCGCGACAATCTTGAGTTGATCTGTAAGGCCGATCAACTTGCTTTTCCAATTCGTGATGGCATCCCTGTCATGCTAAGCAGCGAAGCAAGAAGCCTAGAAAATCCCGCTACACCTGCATGAGTTTCATCGCGATTGTCCCTGCCCGGCTGGCTTCGACACGCCTGCCCAACAAGGCCCTGATTGACCTTGGCGGCAAGCCCATGGTGGTTCGCACAGCCCAGCAAGCCAGCTACTCACAGGCCAACCGGATCATTGTGGCCACCGATAGCCCCGAAATCATGGAGGCTGTCAAAGCCGAAGGCTTCGAAGCTGTGCTGACCAGCCCCGATCACCCTACCGGGACCGACCGCCTGGCTGAAGTCGTCGCCACCCTCGGCCTCGCTCCTGATGAGATCGTGGTCAATGTACAGGGCGACGAACCGCTTATCGAGCCAGAACTCATCAATCAGGTTGCACTCAGCCTGCGGCAATCATCTGAAGCTTCCATTGCGACCATGGCTGTTCCCATCCATGATGCTGAAACTTTATTTAATCCAAACATTGTCAAAGTGGTACTAAACCGTTCACAATACGCTTTGTATTTTTCTCGCGCCCCCATTCCCTGGGCACGAGATGCTCTGGCTGACGGAAAACAGCGCTTAGCCCACAAGCTTCCCGCACTGCAACATATAGGCCTATACGCCTACCGCGTTAATTTTCTGCACCGCTTTCCGACGCTCGAACGCGGCATACTGGAGAGTGTGGAATCGCTAGAGCAGTTACGGGCACTCGAAAATGGCTTTACCATTGCTGTTTCGGTGTCGCCCAACCCTCCCGCCCCAGGCGTGGACACACTTGAAGATCTCGCCCGCGTGCGCGAGATCTTTGTAAATCGGTTATAACCAAAATTTTGTGCGCAGCTTCCGAGTGGAAACTACGCCCTTCATTGCTGCAAAGCAGCATGATCGTATAACGTTGGAATCATTATATTTAGGAGGAACTTATGCGACTGATTCTGCTCGGTCCACCCGGAGCCGGAAAAGGCACCCAGGCCACATTTATTACCGAAGAATTCTCGATCCCCCAGATCTCTACCGGTGACATGCTGCGTGCCGCCGTAAAAGCCCAGACACCTTTGGGCCTAGAGGCCAAAGCTGTCATGGATGCGGGCGGTCTGGTATCAGATGACATTATCATCGGACTGGTACGCGACCGCCTGCAACAGGACGATTGTGAAAACGGTTACCTGTTTGACGGCTTCCCTCGTACGATTCCGCAGGCAGATGCCTTGAAGACAGCGAATGTCAAACTGGACTTCGTCGTAGAAATCGATGTGCCCAGCGCAGATATCATCGAACGCATTAGCGGCCGGCGAGTACACCCTGCCAGCGGCCGCTCCTACCATACCCGCTTCAATCCACCCAAAGTGGCTGACATCGACGACGTAACTGGCGAGCCGCTGGTTCAGCGTGATGACGACAGCGAAGAAACAGTCCGCCATCGCCTGACCGTCTACGAAAACCAAACCCGTCCACTGGTTGAATACTATTCAAGCTGGGCAAAAACGGGCGAGCCTCAGGCTCCTCAATACCGTAAAATCTCGGGCGTGGGTTCGGTAGACGAGATCAGGCAACGTATTCTTGAAGCGCTTGCTTCCTAAGCTTTTCTCGTTATAGATACGTTATTAATCCGGCTCGTTGTGGCCGGATTTTTTTGTAAGGGGCTAGTTATGCAGGTTAAAGATCATACTTTTGTCGTTACAGGCGGCGCTTCCGGGCTGGGAGCGGGCACAGCAAGAAAACTCAGCGAACTGGGTGCACGCGTTGTCATTGCTGACCTTCAGGACGAAGCCGGAGAAAGTCTCGCAGCCGAACTCAAACAGCATTATGTGCGCTGTGACGTCAGCAATATCACAGATGCACAACGCGTCATCGACACAGCCACACAGATCGGCTCCTTCTATGGCCTCATTAATTGCGCCGGCATTGCTCCGGCAGCAAGAACCATCGGCAGAGAAGCCGCTCACGATCTGGACTTGTTCAGCAAAGCGATCACCGTCAATCTGATTGGCACCTTCAACATGAACCGGCTGGCCGCCTTCGCCATGTCGAAAAATGAAGCACTGGAAAGCCTGGAGCGCGGGGTACTGATTAATACGGCCTCTGTGGCCGCCTATGACGGACAAATCGGCCAAACCGCCTACGCCGCCTCAAAAGGTGGCATTGTGAGCATGACCCTGCCTATGGCACGCGACCTGGCCGGCCTTGGTATACGCTGCGTTACGATTGCCCCCGGAATATTTGGCACCCCGATGATGTTTAGCTTTCCCCAGGAAGTGCAAGACTCATTAGCTGCCAGCATTCCTTTTCCTTCACGACTAGGGCGGCCTGATGACTATGCCAAGCTGGTGCTCAGCATCATCGACAATGAAATGATCAATGGCGAAACCATCCGTCTGGATGGTGCCATACGGATGCCGCCACGCTGATATGAGTCTGCTCAAATCCGCCGCTACTGTTAGCAGCTTTACCCTTCTGTCACGGATTACCGGCCTGACGCGTGATATTTTAATCGCGCGCGCTTTTGGTGCCGGACCACTGACGGATGCTTTTTGGGTGGCTTTTCGCATACCCAACCTGCTTCGCCGCCTGTTCGCCGAGGGTGCTTTTTCCCAGGCCTTCGTTCCTATACTGGGGCAGGCGCGACGGGAAGGCGACCACGAACACGTGCGCACCCTGCTCGATCGTGTGGCACTGCTGCTCACCGTTGCCCTAATGGTAGTTACGGCCCTGGGCATGCTGACTACCCCTGGGTGGTCAGCGCCATGGCCAGCGGCATGCGGGCGGCCGAACGTCAGTCCGAATTCGAGGCTGCGGTATGGATGACACGTGTGATGTTCCCCTACATCGTGTGTATGTCCCTGGTGGCCTTTGCCTCAGGGGTTCTCAATACCTGGAGCCGTTTCGCCGTACCGGCCTTTACGCCCATACTGCTGAACTTAAGCATGATAGGGGCCAGCCTATTTCTCGCCTCCTATCTTGATACGCCCATCTATGCCCTGGCCATCGGCGTCATGGTTGGGGGCATCTTGCAATTGACGGTGCAGTGGAAAGCCCTGGCCTCACTCGAACTATTGCCGCGCTACAGCCTTTCAGTTGGCCAGGCATGGGGAGACCCAACCGTCAAACGCATCATGCGCCAAATGTTGCCCGCCATACTGGGCGTCTCAGTGGCGCAGATTTCGCTCCTGATCAACACCAATATAGCCACCTGGCTGCAGGCAGGCAGTGTTACGTGGTTATCGTTTGCTGATCGGCTCATGGAGTTTCCCACTGCGCTGTTGGGTGTAGCGCTAGGCACCGTGTTGCTGCCTAAACTGTCAGCAGCCTATGCATCCGGCGAACGTGGTGAATATGCACAGCTTTTGGATTGGGGCTTACGCACCGTTATTTTGCTCGGCGTGCCCTGCGCCATGGCACTTGCCCTGGTTTCAGACGCCCTGGTTGCGAGCCTGTTTCACTATGGTGCTTTTGCCGCTGCCGATGTGGAGCAAACGCGGCTGGCAGTAGGCGCTTATTCGGTCGGTCTACTGGGGTTACTCGCCATAAAGATACTCGCCCCGGCTTTCTACGCCAGACAAGATATTAAAACGCCGGTGCGCATTGCAATTGTGGTTTTAGTGCTAACGCAGATTCTGAATCTGTTATTTGTCCCCCTGTTTGCTCATGCAGGCCTGGCACTTTCCATTGGCATCGGGGCTACCTTTAATGCCTGCGCCTTGCTGTACCTGCTGCATAAACGTGGCATCTACGCACCACGCCCCGGCTGGCCTGCCTTTGCCGCAAAACTGCTGCCTGCCCTGCTTTTACTTGGCCTGTGCCTGTGGGCCAGCCAGCACTACATTGACTGGATTGCCCTGGGCGAACACCCTGCTATTCGTCTTTTATATTTAGGCGCAATGCTGATTGCTTGCGCATTTGCTTATTTCGTACCACTATTCATTTGTGGCTTTAGGCTTAGACACTTTACAAGACCGGGTTAATCCCTTAGAATAGCTGTCTTTGCCAATTAACCCTTACTGACTATTTTACCTATTATGGCTAATACCGCACAAGCTCGTAAGCGTGCTCGTCAAGCAGTAGCACGCAATAAACACAACGCCAGCATTCGTTCTATGCTGCGTACTTCTATCAAACGCGTTCGCGAAGCTATCGACGCTGGCGACCAAGCAGCCGCTAACGAAGTGTTCAGCAAGACTTCAAGCATTATCGACCGCGTCGCTGATAAAAACATTATTCACAAGAACAAGGCCGCTCGTCATAAAAGCCGCCTGGCTACTGCCATCAAGGCAATGGCTGCCTAAATAGCCGGCTAGGTTTAATTGGCAACACTGAAAAGGGTGCATTTAGCACCCTTTTTTGCGTAGACGGATTGCTTTATGTACTGTTGTTACGATGCCTGAAGTGAGCCCAGCGTCAATAAGCTGTTTTCAGTTTACTGTGAATGCCCTCTTCTCAAGATGATAATTGCAGCCAATAGCGTGCGTTTTCCTTTGACGTGATTTCTCTGTAATTAAACAGAGTATCAAAGGAATGTTGCCGTTTTATTTAGCTTTCATGGCCTCAATATCAAGGCCTGAGGTTTGCAGATGATTGTCTTGCGCAAAACCCACCACAAACTTCCAGGCCAAAGGCTCAAGTTCGCGAAGCCGCGCATCAACCACTACGCAGCGTACACCATCAATAAGGCGCGGCACCACATAGGGCGAATAGGTAAGATGACCACCTATAGATCCTGCCGGCCGAAACTGGGACATGACCCCAGCCAAACGTTCAGCCCAGTCACTGGGCCTAAAGCGATGGCCTTCAGTGGTAAGGCCATGTATTACTAACTGTAGTAGTTCTGTCATACGAATCCAAGGACGAGCGACACCCCAAAGGGCGCCAAAATTCCCCTGCTGCGCATTGTAGCCCATTGCTCTGGGCCCCACACCCTTTAAGTACCGCTATCAAACCCTGTCTTCCGGCTAAAACAGCAGGCAAATTTTGCTCAATAAGGCACTACAGGGTAATATGATTTCTTTTGTCTAGGGTTTTGTATGAACGCCACGGTCCAACCAGGCCCATTGCGGCATTTTTTGCAGTTTCGTGATTTAAGCAAGGATGAGATCAACTACGTCTTTGCCAGAGCTCGTTTGATAAAAGAAAATTTCAAGCGATACAAGCCTCATCACACCTTGCATGACCGTACCCTAGCCATGGTGTTCGAAAAAGCCAGTACACGTACCCGTGTCTCGTTTGAGGCAGGCATGTACCAGCTGGGTGGTTCAGTCATCAACCTGACAGCCACCGATTCGCAGCTGGGGCGTTCCGAGCCCATCGAAGATACCGCTCGTGTCGTGTCTCGTATGGTCGACCTGGTCATGATTCGCACCTTTGAGCAAACGCGTATCGAACGCTTTGCTTCACACTCTCGGGTTCCCGTCATCAACGGCCTGACCAACGAATACCATCCCTGTCAGATTCTTGCCGATATCTTCACCTACATCGAACACCGCGGCAGCATCGAAGGAAAAACCGTAGCCTGGGTAGGTGATGGCAACAACATGGCTTATACCTGGCTGCAGGCAGCCGAGTTGCTGGGCTTCAAGTTGCACGTCTCCGCACCCCAGGGCTACACGCTTGAGCCTGAGATCACCGGCGAGCCTGACAGCTCTGTTTTTCAAGAGTTTTCCGATCCCATGCTGGCCTGCAAGGGCGCTGATTTGGTTACTACCGATGTCTGGACCAGCATGGGCTTTGAAGACGAAAACGAAGAACGGCGCGAGGCATTCGCTGATTGGTGTGTGGATGCCGAGATGATGGCCGAGGCCAACCCGGACGCCCTCTTCATGCATTGTCTGCCTGCCCATCGCGGAGAAGAAGTCAGCGGCGACGTAATCGACGGCCCACAAAGCGTGGTTTGGGACGAAGCCGAAAACCGCATGCATGTGCAAAAGGCGCTGATGGAGTTTTTACTGCTGGGGCAACTGGCAGATCCTCAACAGACTTAAGGTTTTCTTTAGACCTACAAAAGCTTGTCCAGGGTAATGGGCAGGTCGCGAATGCGTTTTCCTGTTGCGTGATAGACGGCGTTTGCGATGGCGGCGGCCGTGCCCACACTGCCGATTTCACCTACGCCTTTTGCACCGAGCGGACTCATTTCGCTGTCCGGTTCCTGCACGAACAGCACATCGATGTCGTAGACGTCAGCGTGGCATGGTATGTGGTATTCGGCAAAGTTGTGGTTCATGATGCGGCCCAGCCGATGGTCGAACATACTTTCTTCATGTAGCGCCATGCCAATGCCCATGACAGCGCCGCCCAGTATCTGGCTGCGGGCGGTTTTGGGGTTGATGATACGGCCCGCTGCAACGGCCAGCGTTAGACGGGTAACACGTACCACTCCCAACTCTTCGTCTACCCTGACTTCGGCGAATAGCGCCGAATGTGTGTTTTTAGCCTTGGCGCTAGTGCTATCTGTAGCAGGATCTACCGATCCCTCGCCATGCAGTGAGCAAGCGTCTGAACGCGCCACGATGTCTTGGTAGCTGATGAAACGAGACGGGTCCGTGCGAAGTCTTATGTTGCCCTCGCAAAACTCTACGTCTTCGAATCGAAGAGTGCCCAGCGGATTGTCTTTCGATTGTGAGACCGTCTCGAAAAGCTCTTGAGCCAGCTTGCCGCAGGCCCGTCTGACGGCTGCTCCCACCGAGGTTGCCATGCTTGACCCACCAGCGACTCCTGCCTGAGGCAAACTGGAATCGCCGAGAGACACATTCACCCGATCCAGCGTTAAGCCCAGCACGCCGGCAGCGATCTGAGCCATGATGGTGTAGGTGCCAGTTCCTATGTCCGATGCAGCTGAGGCGATGGTCAAGACGCCCTGTTTATCTAGGGTTGCGCGAGCGCTGGCCTTGAATACCAGCGCTTCCCAGATGCCCGTGGCCATTCCCCAACCTAGCAGCTCCTTGCCTTCTCGCATCGAGCGTGGCTCCGGACTGCGGTTGCTCCAGCCGAAGCGGGCCGCACCTTCTCGATAAGCCTCTTTCAAGGCTTTGCTGGTGTAGGGCAAGGCAGTGAGTCCGTGAGTATCCGAGTAATTGACTAAACGAAGTGCCAGCGGATCAATCTTGTTCGCATAGGCTAATTCATCCATGGCACTTTCAAAGAGAGTCATGCCGGTGGCTGCACCCGGCGCTCGCATATTCCCAGGCGTGGGCGTGTCGATGGCGGCTACGGCGTAGTCCAGCCGGATGTTATCGCAAGGATAAGTGGTGGGCCCCCACCCGACGATGTTTTCAGTGTAGTTTTCAGACTGCGACGTGCTGGTAGTGGCCTGCAAGGCAATGGCGGTCAGTTTCGACGCCGTATCGCACGCCAAAGACACGTCTTCAATGCAGGCAGGACGATGTACATGGCTAAACATTTGCTGACGCGTCAGCATGACGCGTACGGAACGCTGAAGCATGATGGCTGCAAGCATAGCCAGATACGCCTGATAAGCTGCCCCCAGACCGGAACCAAAGGCCCCGCCCACGAAAGGGTTGATGACCTTGAGTGTTTCTGCGGTATAGCCGAATGCCTGCGTCAGTTGCTCCTGCGCATGTTGCGAACCCTGGTTTTTGTCATAAAGGGTGACGGTACCGTCCCCGTGCCACTCGACGGTCGTCGCGTGCATTTCCATGGGCTGGTGATGTTCCATCGCCAGAGAATAACGCTGGTTGACCCTCGCCGTGGCCGTTGCGCAGGCTGCCGCGACATCGCCTTTGATGATATTGCCTTTTTTCTTTTCCTCGGGCGTTAAACGCAGTGGCAACGCTGTCTCAAGACAGGTATTGTGGCTTGCCTCCTGGTAGCTAGCCCTAACCAGCATGGCTGCCTGGCGTGCCGCCTCAAAACTTATGCCCACCACCAGGGCAATGGGTTGCCCGGCGAACATTATGTTCCTATTGCCTAAAGGGCGGAATGGCTGCTTTGAGGAAGCGTCAGAGTCATCCTCATCTGTGACGTACCAAGGTACATGAGGACGGTTTTCGTGAGTCAGAACTTCAACCACGCCGTCAACCTGCCTTGCTTCAGATGTATCGATGGAAGTGAGTTGCCCGCGAGTGATCCCGGCGCTTACGACAACGCCATACAGCAGGTCCCGTACATGGTATTCAGCCGCATAAATAGCCTGGCCGGTGACCTTCATTGTGCCGTCGACGCGATTCTCTGCGGTGCCGATATCGGGTTGTGCCGTCATACCCGTCTCCTTAGACAATTCGCTTGTCGGTTTGGGATTGAGGGGTGCCGTCAGCAGCTTGTGTAAGCGCGCGCACGATGGCTCGTTGCGCCAGGGCTATCTTGAAGTTATTGTCCCCCTGGCCTTTTGCCTCAACCAGCAACCTATAGGCAAATTCGGTGAAGGTCGTCGCATTTGCCGGTGCGTCCGTCAGTGTCTGCTCGGCATCGAGCATGCGCCACGGCTTGTGGGCCACCCCGCCCAATGCAACGCGGGCAGCCGTGATGCGACCGCTTTCAATTCGCAACGCCGCTGCCACGGAAACCAAAGCAAAGGCGTAAGCCAGCCGATCGCGAATTTTAAGATAACTGTAGTGCTGACTGAAGCCCTGCTGAGGAAGCTCGACACTAGTGATCAATTCACCAGGCATCAAGCTATTGTCAAGATGCGGTGTCTGGCCGGGCAGCCGGTGAAAATTGTCAAACGCTATGCTATGCGGACCATTCGGACCAACCACGTTAACTCTGGCGTCGAGCGCCGCCATGGCAACGCACATGTCCGAGGGGTGGGTAGCAATGCACTGGTCGCTGGCACCCAATATGGCGTGGATACGTGTAACACCCCCGATCGCGCTGCAGCCTGAGCCGGGTCGCCGCTTGTTGCAAGGCGTCGCCACATCGTAGAAATAATAGCAGCGTGTGCGCTGCATCAGGTTGCCACCCGTTGTTGCCATATTGCGAAGCTGCGGACTGGCTCCAGCCAGCAGTGCGCTGGACAAAAGCGGATAGCGCTCCTGAACTCGCGGGTCTGCTGCCAGGTCGGCATTGCGCACCAGAGCCCCTATACGGAGACCGCCCTCAGCCGTCTCTTCGATGCGATCCAGAGCCAGGCCGTTGATATCGATCAATCGCCGGGGCCGCTCGACATTCTCTTTCATGAGATCCAGCAGGTTCGTGCCGCCAGCGATGAATTTCACATCCGTCGCCGCGCCTTCACTCGTCGCATGCGCAACGTCCGTGGCTCGCGTGTATGAGAATGGATTCATGAACGCTCCCGATCCTGCAACACTTGTACGATAGCGTCGACGATGTTGGTGTAAGCCCCGCAACGGCATAGGTTTCCACTCATAAACTCACGGATCTCTTCGCGTAGTGCCTCGTCAGAGCCGACTTCACGCATTCGCTTCACATTTGCATGGCCTTCATTGAGGAGACCGACGGCAGAACAGATTTGCCCGGGTGTACAGTAACCGCATTGAAAAGCGTCGTGTTCGATAAAGGCTTTCTGTAAATCGTGCAAGACGTCCCCGTCAGCCAGGCCTTCTATTGTCGTTACAGAGCTGTTTTGGTGCATGACAGCAAGCGTGAGGCATGCATTGATGCGACGTCCGTCCAGCAGCACGGTACAGGCACCGCATTGGCCGTGATCACAGCCTTTCTTGGTACCTGATAGCCTCAGTTGCTCACGCAACACGTCGAGCAGTGTTGCGCTGGCATCCACCGAGAGCATGCGTGGCTGGCCGTTTACGGAGAACGTCAACGGTAGTGCATCCATGGGGGCTCCTCGGTCCGTTATTGTTGAGTAATTCGTCAAGCAATTAACGTGCCCGAAACGAGGGGTTTCAAATGGCGTTGCGTTGGGGGTTCTTAATACGCCACTGTTGTGGTGCTGTGGGCGAAAGACGCCATTTCCTCGGCCTTTGCCGCGCTCGTTTGGCGTTGAGCGGCGCTCCCCGAGGCGCTTGCCCGGCAAAGGCCGAGGAGATGGCTGCACTGAGGAAGGCGAACATTGGCCGTTGCTGGTCTGTGTGCGTTTTAAGAACTGTTGGCGGCGAGTGCCATTACCCTTAGTGCCTAAAGACGTCGTCCAGGGTCTTGGCATCCAGAATATTCAACGACCAGGTTTCCAATTGTTCAGGTGTGCCCGATTGAATTCGTTGCTGGAGGTCTTGGGATAAGGGGCCAAATTGATGGGTTAGCAAGCGCTGCAGTAACCCGGTTCCGTATTCTTGTTTGCCTTCTAACTTGCCCTTGCGGTGGCCTTTTTTTCACCTTTTTGTTCACCTTCATACCTTGCCTGATCAAGTGCGTCTTCAGCGTCGATCAGTGCCAGTTCGCGGCGCTCGGCGGCCAGGCGTAGTTCTTCGTCGGAGTACATGGTTTCCAGGTGCGATAGCGCTTCGCGTACGGGCGGGTGTGTGATTTCGTTCATGGCAGCCTCGTCCAGATTGTGCAATAGGCAGGTGATCCAGGCCAGAAGCGGTGCGGGGAGCGTGCTTAGTTTTTCGGCCTTGGGTAGCTCTATTATATGCATTTGTAGTGCTTCGCCCAACTGTACCGTCGGTGCATGCGTATCCCGCAGCGTGAAGTGCCAGTCAGCTTTGTCCGGGTAGTCGGTGAACAGGTTGTGGGCGAGCAGACTGATGCCGATGGAGGGTTGTAAGTGGCGGTAGTCTTGGCCGACGACCAATTGCTCGGCCAGGCTGCGGGCGATGCCGTAGACGTTGCGCTGCACCCAGTGGCGCAGGCGCCTGAGTTGCATTTCTACGCCAAAGCGTTGGCCATCAGCATCTTGCACGAGGATGTCGAGCACGATTTCTTTGCTCGCCAGGTCTTGCGGCAGGATGGTGGGATTGAGGATGCGCTCGACCGTAACCGGGGCGGCGTGATGGCGTATGGAGTTGATGAGGTCGGCCAGCAGTTGGGGATACCGGCTGAAGAGGGTTTTAAAGACCAGGTCGTTGTAGAGTGAGAGACTAGGGGCCTTTGGGGCAGTCGCTTGTGTTTTGGTGGCTGGGTTTGGCTGAGAAAGTATGTCGGGTGAATGCATGTCTGCCTGCGCGTTAAGGGTTGCTAAGCAGATAATCTAAGACAGGCCGGCTGGCCTGCCAATTTGGCAAACTTGTCCAGATGGATGGGAAAATCACGGCTTCCGTTGGCGGAAGTCGTGGTGTCATCCCCTAAAGCAGGAGTAGATGACATGAAAACAAAAACATGCAGCACAACAACGGGCGTCGTCTATTTAAACGACGCTCTGCCCCTTTTACAGCCCCAGATGCTTCTGCTCGTCTGCCGTTAAGGCTGACATCTGATTTTCCGACAGATCTCCTCGACCCACAATTTGCACCATGTGGTTGGGTCTATAGCTGACCTCTTGAGCCGTGGCTGCCGAGCTGGCCCCCATGGATCCGGGGGTAGCCGAACCACTACTCGCACTTTCGTTCCCGAAACCCAGAATCTGCACGCTAAAGATCGACGGTTGATTCTGACGGGCGTCGCTACGAGCACGCGACACGGTATCCGCAGCCGCCGTGGCCGCAGACGATGCCGCCGCGCTGGCCGAGGTCAGCGCACCGACGTTCACCGCTGCCATGACCGGAATGCCGGACGACTCACCCTGCACCTGGATGTTGTCGGCATTGACCACATGCAGCGCGGCGATATTCACGTTACCCGCCACCCGGATACCGGCCTCGCCCGCATCGATGGTGCCCAGCGGCGCGATCAAGTCCATGTCGCCCTCGTTCAGCGTGGCGATCCCCGCCCCGGTGGTGGGCACATCCGGTGTGATCGAGACATTCCCGAAGGCATCGTAGACACGGCGCGGCGGTGCGTAGACCAGCGTGGTCTTCGAACCCCGACCCGCGTTGATGTCACCCTCGGCCGACCAGCCCACGATGTCACCGCCTGCTGCAGTCATGATGCGGCTCTGGCCCAGCAGGATGCTGCGCAGGGAATACATCTGGATATTGCCAGTACCGCGAGTAATGAGCCCGGCGGTAGATGGCGGCGCTTCGCCCTCCACCCCGAAGACCTGCTGCCCGCCCGGCGTGAGCATCTGAATGTCGCCGCCCAGATTGGTGTGCACACCCGAACCGCCGTACATCAGCAGATCGCCCTGATAGACGATGGCTTCGCCCGCCGCATCGTGTTCGGGGAACAAGGCGGCAATGGCGTTGCGCCCGCGCAGATAGCTGCCAAAGCGCGGACCGTCGGCATCGTTGTATTCGCGGCCGCCTGCGCGCAGTTCGGCGAAATACACCTGACGGGCGAAGATGCGTTGCTGCTCAATCCCTAGCGCCGCAAAATAATCCAACGCTTCAGCAGTTGCCGTCTCCTCGCTGCCGACCTCGAAGCCGTAACGCTCGGCCAGCCACTCGATCAGCTCGGCCTCGTAGGTCTTGACGACCTTATCCTCCTGATCGGCCAGCGGCAGGTCAGAGTCAGCCAGATTGGCCGGGTTCAGATACTGCGCGATGAAGCCAGCGTAGTTCGCATAGTTGGCCCCCTGCGCACCCAGACCGGCCTGCATCACGATGGAGGCACCCGGACGCAAATCGCCCGGCACCACCGGCCCCAGGCTAGTGACCGAGGCGCGGTCCTCCATCAGGATATTGCGCCCGGCGGTGATCTCCAGGGTGCCGGGGCCGGCGACATTGAAGCTGCTGTAGAGGATGTCGCGGCCGGCGGAGACGATGGACACATCGTTCGGATCGTTGTGGACGAGGAGGTTGCCGGTGCTGTTGCCAGTACCGATTACCGACTGTATAGAAATCGGTTGCCCCAGCGCGGTACCGGAATTGACGATATCGCGCCCGGCCATCATCCATACCGGCCCCGCCGACTCGTACCAGGTCTGACCGATCCGGCTGCCGCCGGTAAACTGCAGAATCTCCCCGGTGCGCAGGCCGACAATATCCTGACCAGCATAGAAGCGCGCCGGTTCAGCGCTGCCCCACTCGGCACCCGCAGTAGTATTGAGGCCAAAGGCAAACAGCGGGAACATGGTAAAGGTAGGACGCAGGCCCTCAGCATGGTAATTACTGACAATAATCTGCCCATTGGCATTCATCCCGGCAAAACCCGGATTGAAGGGGGCGCGATAGCCCCCAGGCTGGCCCCGGATTGATTCACCGAGTAACCGCCGGCATAGATGGAATCACCCGCCAGTATCTGCAGGCTGCCGTTGGCCGACGGTGCCAGCATCAGCGAATAGGCATCGTTATACGTCCCATCGCCGAACAGCGCAGAGGTGCCCATATACACACTGCCATTGGCTGCAACAGCACTGAGCTGGGAGGGATAGACAAAACGCCCATCGGTAGTGGAATAGTTATGCTCGGGGTTGGGTAATCGTCCAGATGTGCTGCCGATATCCCCGAGCTGGGTGCTCGGGGTCAGGTTGCCGCCAGCGGACAGCAGGCTGATGGCGGTATTGTCGGTCCACAGCGAGAACCAGCTATAACCTCCCGAACCAGCGGTGTATGGTGTGCCATTGCCACCGGACAGGCTGAACGCCGGGCTGGCCGGGATAGCAACGCGCCCAGGGTCACCCGTACCGGAGATGACCAGATCGCCACGGGCGCTCAGATTGGCCACCGCATCCCCCAGCATCAAGACCGGGCCGCCGCCGGCAGTGCCCAGGGTAGCGCTGAACGGGTCGTAGGCGCGGGTTTCCTTCGCATCGTTGTAAACACCTATGCTGCCATAGGCCAGGGCAATCCCGCCGAGATTGCCGGTCTGCATCTGCAGGTCGCCGCGCAGGTTTGCCAGCACACCGTTCAGGTCCAGATTGAAAATATCCGCACGGGCCGCCAGACCGGGGTTAAGGTCACCGCCTATACGCACGTCCATATCCCCACCGCCGGTCAGCAATAGTTCACCCTCGGCAGTGACTCGACCCGTGCTTCCCACCGCCAGCACCAGCCCCTGGCTACGCGGTGCTGCGTTGGGATTGAGGGCGGTAGCCCCACCGCGCTTGGCCAGCAAGCCGGCATCCCCGGCCACCTCTACACTCAGGTTACCGCCGCCCAATGTACCAAACCCGGTAAAACCGACCAGCTCGGGCACAGACTGCACACCATTTATCGAGCGGGATGCATTGACTTTATCGCCGCCCGGAATATAGCTACCAAAGTTGATCCACCAACTGGTAGAAATAGGCTCTACGCCGCCAGTGTCGCCGGTACCCTGGCGCCATAGCCAGTTACCCAGGTTGGCACTGGTCGATTGGCCCCGCAGGTGTCGGTCCGCGCCCGACAAGCGGTGGTCGGCCAATATATCGCCGGTCAGATCACCACCGGTACGCAGCAGCAGGTTACCACCACCATCCGGGTACCAGGCGGCATAGGTGCTGTTTGCCCCACCATCGACCAGCGCCTCGTAGCCGGCATTGATATCGTCTTCGCTGCCGCCACTGGTTCCCAGGTAAGAGCCGTCACTCGCCCTGGCCCGGGGCTGATTGAAACCACCGGTCTGGCTACCTGCCTGCGAAGCGGTGGACATACCCGCCGTATAGGCTCCATACAGGGATTGCATGCTGATATCCCCGCTGGATATCAAGTCCAGATCACCGCTACCGGTGCGCAACACACTGAAAGATTGAGTTGCCGGGTGGAGACCTATCAATTCTCCACTGCCACCAATATTGATACACTGGCCTGGCTCCTGCTCACAGATGTTATAGCCGGGGTCCAAAGCCCAATCATCTACTGGCGTGTTGGGGGGCATATACCAGTTGCCCTCCGCCCACAACCAGGACACTTACACACATTGGCCTGGCTCCTGCTCGCAGATGTTATAGCCGGGGTCCAATGCCCAGTCTTCAACCGGCGTACCAGCAGGCATATACCAGTTGCCTGTTGCCCAATACCAGACGCCACCACCGCCGGTTTCCCTGAAATATGTGTAATGCGTATCCGCCAAGATCAGCGAGCCAGCCAAAGGCTCAGCTTTAACTGAACGGGTATCCGCCGCCTCCGTATCCGCCCCTGCCACAATCCGCATGGACCAGGACTGCGACCCTTCCGGCAGCATGGCCGCCACCGCCCAGTTAGTGCCCTGGCGGTCGCCAGTGGCCGGGCGCAGCGGCACGGAGATGGCATCATCCGGCAGCCTGACTAGGGTTTCCGAGGGGATCAGTCCGCCCAGTGGGATGGCCAGATCGCTGGCCAGAATCAAGGTGCTCGGTAGTGCTGCCCCTTTGGGCCAGAGCATGGCCTGCAGGCGGGTATTGCCGGTCAGCAGGGTACCAGCGCCCAGCCGGGTATTGGCCGGTAGGGTAATGGCGCTGTCCAGAATAGTACCGGCGGCATACAGCAGCTCGCCGGCCGCATCAAAGATCGGCGCATGCAGCACGGTATCAGCCGGCAGGGTCAGCGCTGCATCCAGCACTGCATCCACCGGCAGCTCAGTGCCGGCGGCAAACTGGGTAGCACCAATCGGCAGGTCGTAGTTCAGGGTCTTGCCGGCGGCGAACTCGGTGCCAGCGGCCAGGGTCACGCCGGGGCCGGGTACCACCACATCACCGCCATAGGCGATATAACCTGGGGTCAGCACCCAGCCATTGTCGTCCGGGGTCTCCGGCGGCGGCGCGAAGCCATCGTTGATACTGCCGTAGATATCCAGGTCGCCACCGGCGCGCAGCACCAGGCTGCCCACCTCGCCCGAGCCATACACGCTGGTCTGCTGGGTATGCGGATTGAGGCTGGCATAGCGGTGGCCGGACAGGTCCAGGTCGCCGCTGACGATCATATCGCCGTCGGGCGTGGCACTGACGATCTCCACACCGGGGCGCAGGCGTAAGGCGTCGGCGTAGGTGGCGTTGTTCAGCCCGCCCAGCTTGTTGCTCAGCAGTTGGTCATTGCCCAGCGCAGCATCGATAAAGGCCGTGCTATCAGCATGCTTGGCGTCCAGATAAGCCTGGTCGATGATCTGGTAGGGCCGGCCACTGGCGGCCTCATCGCTGCCGTAGGCCGCATCGTCATAGCGCTGCACGGCATTCAGCGCAATGGAGCGGGCGCCACGAATATCCAGGCTGCCGCTGGCATCGATATCGATATCCCCGGCGGTGGCGCCGCCCAGGCGCGGCGCGTTCAGCTCCACAGTGCCCCGGTCTCGACCGTCATGCAGGCTTGGGTCTGCCTGTACGCGGGCATCATCGGTGCCGTGGCGCAGGTCGATACGGGCGCCGTCAGCCAAGGTCAGGCGGCCATCGCCGGAACTCAGCTCGACTACCGCACGGTTGGGTGAGTCGATGATCTTGCCGTAGCTGTCCAGCCGCAGTATCTGACCGTGGGCATCCAGCACCGCGTGGCCGGTCAGGGTCAAACCTTGCTTGCCCGCCAGGCGAATACTGCCGACCCGCTCACCGCTGGCATCGATGGTGCCGGCCACGGTCAATTGCCCACCGTCAACGGACACACTCACATCACTGGCGCGCAGCTCGTCACCAATGCGCAGGTCACCCTGCTTGAGCTGGAAGTGGCGCATGCCCAGCACCTCGCCATCATTCAGGCGCTGGTTGAGTGCGGCAAACTGCTCGCTCAAGATGCCGTTGTTGCCCAGGCGCTGGGCGCGGATATCCACCCCGCCCGCCGCATAGGGCACCCAGGTACCGCCGGCCTCGTAGTAGCCGCTGGCACTACCCAGAATCTGCCCCTGCAAATCAACCACACCCGCGCCGTCAGCCAGGGCAATGGCGGTCAGCCGCCCAGCCTGGTTGTACTCGGCAGAGAGATCGATGCGGGAGCCGGCCGCCTGGCGAATATCGCCGCTATGGCTGTGCAGGGTCACATCACTACCCCAGCTGTACTGGGTAGCGTCCTCGTCGTCCATAAATTCAATGCTGCGCCCGGCCATATCAATCTGCGCACCATCGGCCAGGGTCAGGTCATCCTCGGCGGTCAACACCAGCTTGCCGCTGGGCAGTACCACGGCGGCGTCCAGCAGCAGGCGCTGGCCGGTAATAGCCAGCTCCGCACCCAGCGCCTCGCTATCGACTACCGCAGCAGTGCTGTCCACCGGAGCCGATACAGTCACGGCACCACCAGCGGTAATATGGTTGACCGAGCCGGCGGCACCGGTCAGCAACGGGGTAAGGATATTCAGGTTGCCGCCGCTGTAGCTCACACCCTCGCCCGGCACATACGCGCCCTGGCTCTGGTACACCGCCAGGCTGCCCTGGTTATTGGCGGTGATGCGCTCGCTGGCACTGAGGTTGACATTGGCAAAGCCCAGCGCCAGCCGGCCCAGGTCATCCACGCCGCTGGGTTGGGTAAAGGCGCCATAGCCGAACTCGATACGCTCGGCCTCGATGGTCAGGCTGCCGCTGCCAGTGCCGGCACCCTCAGAGGCCACCGCACCGGGGCGCTCGGCGGAACCGTTCCAGATAAGGTTACTGGTCTGGATCAGCGCCACATCATTGGCATCACCGTAGCCGTAGATGGCCGGGGTGGTCAGCAGCAGATTGTCCAGCAGTGATTCGCCCTGCTCATCCAGGGTGGAGAGGGTGACCGACTCGAAGAAGTTCATCGAGTCGCCAGCGACCAGCTCCAGGGTCTGCAGCGCCGGGGCACCGGTGCTGGTATCGCCCTGCAGTAGGCGCTGCAGGATATCCTGGTTGAGAGCCAGGCCCGACATCAGTGCGCCACGGGCGCTGGCTGCAGCCAGCGCCTCGGCGCTACCGATATTGAAGCCACCCACTGCCAGGGTCAGGTGACGGGTGCCGTAGCGCACGGCGTCGTCCAGCTCGAAGGTATTGTCGGTGGCAAAGGCAATGCTGCCTTCGGAATACAGTTGGGTTTCACCTTCGCAGCCGCCTACCGTGCAGGTGCCGACCAGAATGGAGCCGGGGCCAGTAAGGTTTCCCGCCTCCGGCGCCAGCCACTGCATCCAGCCGTTGGAGACCGCCAGTACGCTCTTGTTACCGGCCTGGTAGATAAAGCCGTCGTCCGAGTCGTAGGCCGCAGCGCCCTGACCCAGGGTGCTGATGGAGGCGCCCTGCTCGATCTCGATAGCGCTGGGGTTGGCGTGGCTTTGCTGGCTGACCAACATGACTTCGGGAGCAGTCAGCTCCGCCCCGAGCGCAAGACAATGGCAGTAGCCGGAGAGTTGATGGCAGTGCCGAAGTCAACATAGTTGCCCCCTGGCCATAAAGCACCACCGGTCGGCCACCAATCACCAGGCGATTGACCTCCATGGCGCTCAGGTCCGAGGCATAGAGAGATATATAGCCCTCAGCTGCCTGGCCATCATCAGCCAGCAACTCGATTCCATTGTTATTGGGCACAACGACGGACAGGGTGCTGCCAAAGCCACCTTCGGCAGCCTCACCCAACACGGTTCCATCGAAGTTGAAACTTGCCCCCTCGGCGTTCCGCCGCAACGACAGTTCCAGCGTCTTGGCATCCGCCTCCAACATGCCCCGCGGAATGCCCCGGCGCGCCGCATCGGCATGCACAAAGTCGGCATAGCTCATCTCGTTATATTGCGAGTAGCTGCGCAGCACATCGGCGGGGGTCAGAATCAGCTGGCTGGCCAGGCTGTCACGGATGCCAGTGCCGGCAATGGACAGCACACCGGAGACCGACCAGGAACCATTACGCATGGCCTGGGCCGGGGTTACCGCGCCCTGCCCGGCCAGGCCATTGACCTCGACCCGATAGGCGTCGGGTAACAACGCATAGGTCGAGGGCATCAGGGTATAGGTACTTGCCGGCAGGCCGGGCACACCGCTGCCAATGGTGACCTGCTGGCCGAGCAAGGGATCGGATGCCCCCGCCTCGCCACCCGCCGGCGCCGCCAGCGACTGTACGCCGGGCACAATGGCATACACCGGGTTGCTCGCCAGGCCGGGTAAAGTAAAGCCATCTGCGCCATTCTGCACCAGCGGACTAAAGCGCGCATCGGTGGAGCCGCCCCGGCCCGAGACAAAGGCCGCGCCAAGCAGCTCACCACCGCCGGAAAGGTCGACCATCGCGCCCTGCTGGATATCCACCGACTCGCCAAGCAGGGTCATACCCACCTTGAGCTGGCGTGCGGCGTTCACGTTGTCACCCTGAGTACCGCCTGCCGCATACAGGGTGATATCTTCCCCGTCAAATTGCCAGGTCTGGTCATCAACAGTTCCACCATAGGGCATCAGCAAGCCGCCGGCGCTGACCGAGGTGATGCTGCCGGGCAGCAGATTGACGGTCTGGGTCTGCTGGTTGGTCCATGAATACCCGAGGTTGAGTGCACCCAGCGGGGCACGCAGAATACCGCCCTGGTCAATGTTGGCGGCACCCAGAGTCAGGCTGCCAAACACCGAATAAGGCAGGGCCGGTGCGCTGTCGGTGGTGCGGGCAATAATCAGGCGGCGCTCCGGATCGTAGGCCGCATTCGTACCCTGCCAGCCAGCATGTACCGTAGCAACCGCAGCGGTGCCGGGGTAAACCTGCGCAGCCGCCAGGGTCAGGTCACCAGGCACATAGAGCTGAGAGCCATCGGCTTGCGTCGCGGCAAGAAAGCGCATATCGCCGTCACTGGCCAGCTCGACCTGATCGAATCCGCGACGGTCCACCGATGCAAGCAAGCCCTCGGCAGCACCGGTGCCGCCATGCACCCCGACACTAAGGATATCGCGCAGCTCCAGCAACTGGCTGGCATTCAGTTGCAGGTTGCCGGCCAGCGGTTGGCTGGAAATACCCGCCGTCGAGCCGCCCTGTACCGTGGGGTGAATATAGTTATCGCGGCCGGTCAGGCCGCCATAGCCGGCCAGGCGCACATAGGACGCGGCCAGCCGCACCTGGCTGGAGTCCGAAGCCGTGTCGGTCAGGCCAAGTACGCGGCCATACAGACTCAGCGACTGGCCCAGGGACAGGGAAACGTCACCGTCAAAGCTGAGCAAGCCATCGCTGGCCAGGGTCAGATTATCGAAGCCACCGGCCTCGATCTGATCCACGCCCATATGGGCGTGACCATAGGCCAACTGGTCGGCCTGCCCGGCGTCGGCCTGGTGCTGGCTCAAGACCAACTCGCGTACCTGCCGAACCTGCTCGCCCGCGCTGGTGCTGCGGTAGAAAGGCGTATCCAGCGCCACGGTCAGGCTGCCGCCGGCGGCGTTCGTCCCACCAGCATGAGCCCGCAGGGTGCCGTCCAGATACAGGCCATTGCTGGAGGCCAGGGAAATGCTGCCGCCATGGCTGGCCACCGTGGTGGCACCTTGGCCGGGTATATCCAGCTCGGCGCTGGCGCCCGAGGCATCGAGCAGCGCGCCGTCGCGCACCACCACAAAAGCGGGGAGGCGCTGGCCTCGCTGGTGGCATGATCGAACTCGCCACCGATCACGATACTGCCGCCATTGGTCACCTGACCATAACGCCGGCCTTGGGCATCCCGCCCGACGACGGCGCGCGCCGCGACACCCAATACGGCGTTCTCGCCAAGCCAGATGGAATGGTCATGGCCAGCGCCTTCCACCGCCTCACTGACCGTGGACGATACGGCCACGCTACCCAAGTTGATCTGACCGCCCCAGGCATTGAGCGTGCCGTCCACCGTCAACTGGCCGATGCTGCGTAGTTCGATGGACTGGCCGGGGTCAACATTGATAACTGCGCCCCGCCCCACTTGCGCCACCACACTGGCCATATCGTCGGCGGTGGACAAGCTGGTGCCGGCCTGCAGCGCCAGGCTGGCGCCGGCGCGCTGAGTCAACTGACGCTTGATCGGAGCGTGCTGATACAGAGGCGGAACCCATTGTTCCAAGGCAAGCGCTGCAGGGCCGCCGGTGGCCAGACCGCGCGCCTGCTCGCTCAGACGCAACACCGGCATGCTGACATTGACCTCGGCCCCCTCGGCCACGATTACGCCTTGCTGACCAACAACCTCATAATATCCAAAGCCTTTATTGAAATAAGCCGCGGCCAGTGTCAAAAATGATTGTACGGCGACCCGCTGGCCCAGCACTGTTCCGGCAGGCAACTGCGTATCCATCGGTGCGGGCTGGCCCGCCGACACGGTATAGGTCGGCGTTGGCAGACTGCCCAGGGAACCCGGTATCACATAACCCTCTGGCAGGGTGCCGCCACGGATACGAGTAATAACAGCCCCCTCCGGCACCACCGTTCGGGTACCTGTGTGCCCCCGGTAACGGTTGGAGGCGGTATTGCTACCGTTGATATGCACATCCATATCAGTGCCGGTCAAATCCCAGCCGCCGGGGCCGAGCACAATATTTACCGTCTGGCCGGTATCCTCGAAGTTTATCTCCGATGGCAGTATCTGTCCGGCGATGACCTGGCTGAAATCTGTATCCAGCAACAACGTCTCGCCCCCGGCCACCGCATAAGGCTCATCAAGCCTCAAATTGATCGGCGCAGCCTGACCCGCTTCCAAAAAGCCCGCATGCTCCAAGAGTGGCGGCTCACTAATGACGACCATTGAGCCGGTTTCAATCTGCAGGTTACCGCCACCATTGACACCGTAGCCGTGAATCTCACCATCCATGATCAGCGAACCGCCGACGCTGCCCCGACTCGCCGCCAGGGTGACATCGCCGCCACGCCCGCCCTGCTGACTGCCATCGGCCAGCAACGCTGCACCGGAAGATACATCGAGCAGACTGCCCTCGCTCAGGGTGATATCACCGCTGCTGCGGATCGAGATATTGCCGCCGTTCTGATACGGCAAGGCGCCGGTGTCCGTTGGGTCCAGCAACAGGTTGCTCCACACGCCGCTGGTATTCAGGGTGACGCCTTCGGCTACGGTGACACCAGCAGTCGTTCCGGCCGGTGCATTAAGCACTACATCCTGGATATTGGTATTCACGGTGCCGATCTGATTCAGCACGTTACCCAGGTGGATACTGCCGCTGTGGGCTGTCAGATCGGCATTGACGTTAACCTGCGGGCCATACAGGGTGATCTCACCGGCATGGCCGACAGACAGGTCGTTTTCCACGGTGATGCTATTGGCGGCGGCCACCTTGACACTACCCAAGCTAAAGCCGTTGAGCTGATCGGTGTTCAGGTAGAGCGTGCCATCCCGGTCTCCGGGCAGTGCCGTGTCCAGCTCCAGGCCTGCTGCAATTTGCTCAGCCGCGTTGCCAAAGATGATGTCCTGAATTCCATTTCCAGTGGCCGTCAGTCGGTATTGCAAGGTGCCGCTATCTTTCACGTACCAGGGGTGTAGGTGCCGACAATCAACTGTGCGCCGCGAGCCACGGCGTTCTGCGACTGGTAGTAGCCATCCAGCCCCGCTTGTGCCGCTTTGTTCTGACGGTCACCCTGATAGGTATCGCCCACGATATCGCCTTCAAGCACCGCGTTGCGTGTGCCGATGATTAATCGCCCCGCATCGCGCCCGACGGTGTAGCCGCCCTCAAAACGCTGGCGCGGGGCAATCAGTGGGTTGTAAAAGGTGCGCGTATTCCCCCAGCGTTCGCTGGTGGATTCGAAGCCGTTGTACAGGCCGGTGTACATCAAATCGCCCGGCGCGCGCGAGACTTCGTACAAACGCCCATCGGCCCCGCGCAGCCAGCTTTGGCGGATATACCCGTCTTGCACATCCAGCGTGCCGCCCGACAGGTTGATCTGCGACCCGGCTTGCGTCACGACATCGCTGCCGGTGAAGCTCACGATGCCGCCTTGGGCCATCCATTCGCCCGCACTGTGCGCGTTCGTGCCCAGGTAGCCGCCCACCTCCAGCAGGCCGCCGGCGGTGTACCAGCGATCCGAGTCATAGCCGCCGGCGCCAGCCGGTACCAGCACCAGTTCGCGCACGTCTACCCAAACATCGCTGCTGCTTAGATGGCTGTTGTTGCCCTCGGGGTTGCTGTCTCGGTTGACCGATGCATCACGCAGCTCGTTACCCTGCACGTTGATCTTGATGGTGTTCGATTCCATCGCGACGTTGACACCGATGGCGCCGGATACGTCAATGATGGCGCCGTCGCGCACCAGGGTGCGATCGGCGGCGTTCACCGCAACTTGGCCGCCTGTGGCCAGGGTGATGGAACCGTTCTGGAAGTCCACCGTGCCGTTGCTGGTGATTTCCACCAGGGGCAGGTCGCGGCGGTATGGGTCAGCGGGTACGATATTCTGATCCGGCAGAGCGTCTACAGCCGGGGCCAGCATCCCGTCGCGCTGATTGTCCAGCGCCGTGGCGCTTTCATCGAGCAAGATGGCAGTAGTGGCGCCTTCGGCCAGCGTCACATTCGCGTCTGCGCCGGTGGCGGCCAAGTGGACCGTGCCACGGTTTTGTACAGAGGTGCTGGTCAGCAGCACGCCGGCTTGTTCTATGTTGTTGCCGGTCAGCGTGATGTCGCCCGTGGCGGCAGTGATCAAGCCAGTGTTGGCGACTGTGCCGCTGCCTGTCACCTCAACTTCGTTGCCGCGTGTGGTGGAGGGAGGATTAGAAGTATTGTCTGTACCCAGTCCCTTCTTAATGACGAAACTGTCACCCGCCGCCAGCATCGTCTGGCCGTTTGGCGTAGTAATCGTGCCGGCGTTGGAAACGTCTTTACCCGCCAGCAACACGTAGCCACCGCCCGTGTTGCTGGCGGGTTTGGCGGTGTTGATTTGCGCACCGCGCTGCACTTCGATCTTGCCTTGCGCGCCCGACAGGTTGCCGTACAGCCCGCTATCGAAACGCTCCTTGCTGATATCTGTGGCCGCCACCACCAGGTTGCGCACGTTGACCTGGCTGGAACCGCTAAACACCACGCCGTTTTGATTGGCGATCATCACCGTGCCATCGGCCTTGATCGCCCCTTGAATCTGGCTGGGCGCGATACCCGCGCCAACCACGCGGTTCAGCACCGCATCGGTGGGTTTCTGCTGGAACTCGACCGTGGTGTTGCGCCCGACGTTGAAGCTTTCCCAATTCAACACAGCCTTGCTGTCGGTTTGCTTGATGGCGACGTTGTGCTTGCCATTCGCCTGGGTATGCTTAGGGCCCTCGGCGCCCGTCCATCCGGCCAACTCGCCCGTGGCCACGTCCAGACCGCCTTTACCCAGGCCGTCGGGCACCGATGGCGCTCTTTGCGCTGCCCCGCGTGCCGCTGCCTGAGCTGCCTGCTGCGCGGCAATCGCTGCCGCTGCACCACCCAGGTTTTCCACCGATCTGTTTAGTTTCTCGCGCGCATGCTGTTGCTGACGCGCCGCCGCGCTGCCCCCGGGCTTCATCCCATGAGGCAGACGATTTGCTCCGTGCTGGCCTGAGGCCGCCCCTTTGACATTCATCCAGCTACCGCTAAAAGGCCGGGCCTGCGCGTTGGCGTCTGAAGCGGCAAGGCTGCCTGCCATGGCGAGCACAGCGATGGCCGAGGCGAGCGGCGTCAGCCGTGGCAAGCGCTGACGAGGTTGACGTAGCGTGGAGATGGATGGCGAAGAGGCAACAGAGGTAGACATGGTCAATCGAATCCTGGACTAAGGCAGTAGAACGAAAAGCATTAGCCCTGATGCCGGGCAACACTCGCTACCTACTAGGCGTTTGACGGGCGAATCGGGAAACCAAAAAACACATTAAGTTTTTATGACAATGAGAGTAAAAAAAGCGCTGCACGAGTTATTTCGTTGCGGCGCCTTGCTCTCGCTGGGTTTCAGAAAAAGAAGACTCAGCTTTTAAACGGTGCATTGCATTAGCTTAGAAATACGAATTCCCCTACCCGACGTACATCGACGTTGTGCACGACCTGGAGCAATTCGATGGCATCGTTCAGGGCATCGATCTTGAAGTTGGCACTGAATCGGCGATTCGCCAGAGCGTTATTCAGCAGCACCACACGACCAGAGCGATAGCGATTAATTTCTGCAATGGCATCGACCAAGCGCAAGTTATCAAAGACCACCACGCCCTGGCGCCAATCGGCATCTTCAGCGCTGGTTTGCGCCAGTTGTCCGACTTTTCCACGGTCATAAAGGAGCTGCTGCCGGGCAAGGACCGTTACCGTGCCCGATGAATGATGTAATTGAGCTGAACCTTCGGTGCAGCGCAGTCTTACCTGTCCTGTTGCCAGACGGCGCACGTCAACCGCGCCGTGGGTCATCACAATACGGGCATCCTCGGCCAGCACTTCACAGGGAGCGTGCTGCGTGGACACTTCGGCCTCGCCGGAGATCAGTGCAATACGCGGCGTGCCGTCAGTATGCTGCACGGTGATGCTGGTCTGCGTGTTCAGCGAGACCTGTATCCGGTTGGCCACCTGAATATTTCGCTGCTCGCCGGTGGCGGTGCGATAGTCGGCCCCGAACTCGGTCCACGAAGGCCAAAGCCCCAGCGGCGGATGAACGATTCCCACCACCGCCAGCGCACCAAAGGCTGAGGCTGTGGCACCCAGAAAAAACCGCCGCCTGTTGAGTTGGCGCATAGGTTGAGCAGTTAGCTGCGGATGGCGCTTTTGCAGTGTCTGTGCCGCAGCGCCCAGCGTGTTCCAGTCTTGGCTGGTCTGAGCCCAGACCTGAGTATGTAGAGAACTTTGCGCGCGCCACTGTTTAAACGCTGCCACATCGTCGGTCGTGGGCTGGCCGGTTTTAAGCTTGATCGCCCAGGCACGAGCCTGTTCACCCACGACGATAGCGTCAGTCTCGGGCAGGGAGTCTGCAGTATCAGGAAAAGATTGCGGTGAGTTCATAAGCTCGTTTGGGCCGTCCGTAGCTGTAGTGCTTTAACTATAGACGTTTGAGCCGCCAAAAAAAGAACCGTTACAAGGCAATAAGAGGTCATGTTTTCTGTTATTTATTGTTCTGTTCGAGCTTACTCATGGCTTCAAGGCAGCTTTTATGTGCTGCCTGAATCTCGCGCCGTACCATGACCTTGGAAATGCCCCAGCGCCTGGCGAGCTCAGTGGTGCCGGTGCCATGGACACGGTATTCAACCAATAAAGCGCAGCGGCGCGGTGGCAGGCTTTCGAGCACTTTGACCATCAGCTCAAGACGGGCATTTCCGTCGACGGTGCGCTCCGGCCCGGGACCTTCGTAAGGCAGCTCGAACAGGCCATCGATTTCACTTTCGCTGACCAGCCGTACATCGCGGCGGATCTGGTCAATGGCCCCATTGACGGCGGCATTCACCAGATAAGTCTGCGGGTACTGTACCTTATCGAAGTCATCACGCACGGCCAGACGCACGTAGGCGTCGTGCAAGGCATCGCCGGCCATGTCGGACGAAGAACCCAGACGCTTGGCGACTTGTGACTTAAGCACGTCATAACGGTCAGTGAGCAATGCCCGCAGTTTCCCCAGCCCCGATACGCTCATGGTGGACAGGCTCCGTAGCGGCGGGCCGCTTCGGGAGAGACGATCATGACCACTGGCTGCGAGAAATCGGGTGGCGGCGCCGCCACGGGCAAATCGGCCAGCGCGCCCCGTACTGCAGGCTCGATATCAGGCTGTTCGGCAACACGCACGCGAAGCTGATGAATGCGCTGATTACCACTTATGGCAAAGCGCAAGGCAATGCGATACTGCCCTGCCCCAATGGCCGGGTTGGCGCAAAGCGCCTGCGTGACCTGTTGCTGTAGCTTGCCGTCGTAACGTCGTTGAGCCATGGATGGAGCTGAGCTTTGACCGGGCTGCGGCGCGGGTTGCTGGCGCGTTGTCAACATAATGGAGCGCTGATTGACAAAGCGTGCTGTCAGATTGGAACCGCTTAGCAATTGCCTGAGCGCTGCCTCAGCGCTGTGATGCCCTTGAACAGCGGACGCTTTTTTGCCAGCAACTACACTGGTTTCGTAGAACACCGAATAGCCGGTGGCTTCGGTGTAATGCGTCAACGCCTCGTTCAGGGGCAATGGCGGGATGCTGAATTCGTGGGTGCCAGCAGCAGGCTCAGACTGCGCACCTGCCGCAGAATGCGGCACGACTTCCTGAGCCTGCACTGTGGCCGTGAGGCTTCCCATAGCAGCGCCAAGCGCGAGAATCAACACGGCAACCGCTGGCACGCGGGCAAAAAACAAAAAGAGGCAAACCAGTAAGAAATTGAATTCATGCGCGGCAGGCCCAAATAGTAATCGATCGCAGCGACGACCAAGGTAAGCCAGCATCATACAAATTCACTGTGTCAATTACATGACAGGGTATCGTTATCGAGCCGTAAACGAAGGCTAATTACTACATTAGAACTAGAAATTAAGCACAAACGTGTTGCTTTAAGGCACGTGCCAGTTTTTTAAAATTTATAAAAAACCCGACTTTTCGCGAGCCAACTTCTGCTTGCAGAAAGTCGGGTTTCTTGAGCCGATAGGTATTGGCCCCGCTGCTTGCTAGGCCATGCGGCTTAGCACACCATCTTTTTTAACAAAATGATGGAAAAGTGCAATACCAATATGGCCAACAATCATGACAAGCAGTATCCACGCGATAGGTGAATACAGGCCGCCCAAGCTGGCCATCCAGGAAATTTTTTCGCTTTTGGCTACAAGCTGAATGCCAAAGGGAGCCCAGCCGTAGCCGTTACCGATCATGGTACAGACACCCGTAATAGGCATCAGCGCCATGCCGGCGTAGAGTAGAAAATGCCCGATCTTGACCAGTGTGGCAGTGGCCGGATCTTGCACCGGACGAGTGTCTTTTTGCTTTGCTGCCCAGATAATTCTAAGCACAACCAGCAACAGCAATAGCGAGCCTATAGAGATATGCCAGGGAACCAGGGTCTGCCCAACCCAATGTTCGCCATCTTCGATGCGGTCAAAAAACTTCAGCAATTGCTACCCGATCAGAAAGGCCATGCCCCAATGAAAGATTCGGGAAATACTGCCATAGCGCTCTTTCGAGTCATTTGTCATGTGATGTTCTCCAATTCTGAATCCGTAATGCTCGCATAAGTCTGTTTCAACCCGATGGCAAGGATGCCGTGAAAGGGCCAAAGCGTAGCATTTCCTTGTTAGGGTTCAGTTATCCACATTTTCTGTGCATAAGTCGTTTTTATTACAAGTCATACTCTCCGTAGAACCGCAACAGACAACACAAGGAGGTAGAGTGTTTAATAATTAGCCAATGCGACCCAGGTGTGAAGCTACATAGTCTGGGACGTCAGACTCGCCCAACACCCTCTCGAAGCATCTGCGCCAAATCGTCAATCTGCGCAGACAAGACAGCGCCCAACAAGGCTAATAGCAATGGCGCATTGAACCGGTTTTCGCTCATTATGCTATTTCGCAGATATACTTGATTGAAGGCTTAGCACAAGCCTTATTCCATAACGATCAGTACAAGAGCGCTTGCTTTAAATGAAAACCGTATATACAATGCATATATATTATTTAATTGATATTTTCACTTTGTGAGTATTTCAGATGTCCGATAAACCCACTAAGGTGAAGCTCAATAAAAAAGATAGTCAGTTGCTGATCCGTATCAGCACCCCAGAACGCGAGCAGTTTTTGCAGTTATGTGAAGAGCTGGATACCACAGCCGCTCGTGAAATCAGGCAGTTTATTCGTGGGTTTATTAAAAAAATAAATCCACTGAATGAGCCAAACAAAACCGAGGAACACAATATGTCCAAAAAAACCAATAAATCCGTTAAACAAGAAATCAAAGCTCGTCAAAACAAAGTTGAAAAGCACGAGACTAAAATCAAAGCTTTGAAAAAATCGCTGAAAAAAGCAGCATAAGTTTGAACTGCTCCCAAGAAATTAGGCAGTGAAAAACCAAAGCTAAAAGGCCTGTGGCCGGGACATCTCCGGCCACAGGCCTGCTCGGCCGCTAAGTTAGTGATTACAGTCCCTGCGCCGATGGCAGGCACATCCGGCGTGATCAAAACATTGCCGAAGGCATCGTAGACACGGCGCGGCGGTGCATAAACCAGCGTGATCTTGGAACCGCGGCCCATTCGCTGCCGCCTGATGACAACAGCACACGTACAGAGCCCCCTTGAGCACCATCGTCCAGATCTTTACAACTACCCTCTGAAACGATCCCGCTAATAGCTGGCCCAGACTTCTCTCGCGCTCTTTCATGCAATATTCATATTCCTGTGTTCCTATTAGAGTTTCACCAGGATTCACTGCAGAACAGACATGGCGCGGACTCCTTTCTTACATCGCCCGCCCCGCCTGCACTGCAACATCACTATCTCAATGCCCAATTTCAGATCTGCTAGAAATCGTTGCCGCCGATTTCTTGTTACCGCCCTGTTCGCGGCCCTGAGTATTTCGCCGTTTCTTATGGCTCCTTCCGCTTCTGCAGGCCAATGGCCGCAAGGCGCTCAGTCGCCCCAGCCATCGCTGGCTCCGATGCTCGAAAAGGTCACCCCTGCCGTCGTAAACATTTCCAGCGAACAGCCTATTGCTCGGCCTCACGGGGGCTTTCCGTCACCCGGCGGGCCTTTCGCTCCGCCCGAACGGGCCGCCCGCAGCTTGGGTTCGGGCGTGATTGTCGATGCGGCCAACGGTTACGTGCTCACCAACCACCATGTGATACGCAATGGCCAAAGCATTACCGTTACCCTGCAAGATGGCCGCGACCTTAATGCCAGCGTGATCGGCAGCGACCCTGCCACCGATCTGGCTTTGCTGCGCGTGAATGCCTCCGGGCTGCAAGCCCTGCCGCTGGCCGATTCATCAGAATTGCGGGTGGGCGATTATGTGGTGGCCGTGGGCAATCCCTTTGGTCTGGGCCAGGCCGCCACCTCCGGCATTGTGTCAGCCATAGACCGCTCCGGCCTGCAGAAAAGCGGCTATCAAAGTTTTATACAAACCGACGCCTCAATCAATCCTGGCAGCTCAGGCGGTGCGCTGGTCGATTTACGTGGCGAACTGGTGGGCATCAACACCATGATCTACACACCGTCAGGGGGCAATGTAGGCATCGGTTTTGCGGTTCCTTCTGATGTGGCTGCCTCTGTCATGCAGGATCTGCTTGAGCACGGCAAGGTACGCCGCGGTAATCTGGGGCTTGATACTTTCGACCTCAGTGCCAGGCAAGCCCGGTCCATGAACTTGCCTAATGGTAGTAGCCGAATTGCGGTCACCGGGGTGCAGCCACAGTCGCCTGCACAAAAGGCTGGGGTGCAGACTGGCGATATTGTGTTGGCGTTAAATGGTAAAGCGGTGCGCACAGCCAACGAGTTGCGCAATCTTGAGGGGCTGCTCCCTTTAGGATCGACAGCGACACTTGCCGTTCAGCGCGACGGAAAGCAGCATACACTTTCGTTGGAGGTAACTGCAGCAGAGCGTCAGCGACTGCATGCAGGTGAACTGGACAAACGCCTTAATGGCATTGGTTTAAGTGATCCCGGCGATACCAGCCAAAGCGGTGTGACGATAACGAGCCTGTACCCGGAACGCAGCGCTGCTGCCGCACGTCTGCGCCAGGGGGACGTGCTGCTAAGCATTAATCATGCGCCAGTTAGTCGGGTAGGCGATGTACGGACCTTGTTGAAAAACGCTCAGCTCGGGCAGCAGTTGCTGTTGAGTTTTAGCCGGAAGAATAGGCAGTTTTATTTATTGTTGAATTAAGGTTTTTTTGTGATGGCGGGGTGGTGCTGTGTCCAAGAGACGCCATCCCCTCGGCGGCGAGCGCCATTACCCTTAGTGCTTAAAGACGTGCTCCAGGGTCTTGGCCTCCAGGATATTCAACGTCCAGGTTTCCAGTTGTTCAGGTGTGCCTGATCGAATACGTTGCTGGAGGTCTTGGGATAAGGGGCCAAATTTGCGGATTAACTGTCGCTGAAACAAGCCGGTTTCGCCTTCTAGCTTGCCCTCTTAGCAACCTTCCTAGCGTTCTTCCTGTTTGCCTTCTCTGCGAGCCTCGCGCTCAAAGGTAGGGACATAACTCAGCGTAAACTCCTGTTTTATCGTGTTCATGGCTTGCATAAACTCAGCCTCTAACGCGGGCAGGGTGATGAGCAGCCATCGAATGACTTCGGTTTTGGATAACAGCTTTCGCCGTTCGTCTTTAGCTGCCTTTTGAGACTGTAACTGGTCCATGACCAGTACCGCGAAGGGCTTGGGTTTATTGTGGAACTGGATCCGCGGCTTGCTCGGCGCTCGGCTCAGGCAAGGCGATGGTCAGACCTAAGGTCATAGGCAGAGCCATATCGTTGGGTGGTGGTTCAGAAATGGCCTGTTCAGTTAGCACATGGCGCAGATCGGCATCGGCCTGGGCATCGCCCAAGGATGAGAATTCGGCACGCTCTACCTTGCCGCTAGGCGCTACCCACAACCGTACGATCACGGCGTTTTCGACGGCGCTGGCAGCTGAAGTACTTAAGTGCTTTTGCCCCCACTCTTGCAAGCGCTGCGCTGACTCGTTGCTGCCGTCACCCAGCCACCCTTGAAGCTGCCCGCTTGCCAGTTGCGCGTAGGCGATCCAGTGCTGCGGCACAGACGCCTGCCCCGCTGTCGGCAATGTCGCCGTAATCAAGCCTAAACCCAATAGACCAGCCACTGCATTGCGGACTCGATACATCCACGACTTAGGTTGAGAAGTCGAGATTTTAATCGTAGTATTGCTGGTTGTGAGTCCAGCTTTCTTCGGTGTAGCCATAAGACGATGGTCCTTAAAAACGGTAAAAAACGTGGACTAGAGAAATCCGGTATATCAGGCGCGCAATGCCAGCCAGCAATCATCCGCAGATGATACCCACGGTGAGTGTGGCAGCCCGCGACGCCTGAGCCTGCAGCCTACCTAGTTGGGGCGCGTTGCTTTCCGAGAAAACAATGTCGTTATCGAGTAAAAACTTCTTGATACGCTCGGTTGAAACTGCCTTTACACGGCTTTGGCCTTTTATGTCTACACTCCTGCCAACCTGGCTAAGCGTAGTCGTACCCGAGGACCTGAAACCGGGAGCTACGCGTTCGACCACCATGCCCAGGACGAGGCCCTCGCTAAGCACCGGGGTACCACTGGAGCCAGGCTGAACGGGAGAGAGCAGCGAAAGTTCGTTGTTGTCGGGATCGGACATGGCGTTAAAAACAATGCTGGCCCGATTGGGCATACGCTGCACCACGTTATAGCCCTCGGCAAATACCGCCTGGCTTTTGCCAGGCACCTCGGTGTCGATAACAAAGACTGCATTCAGGTAGGGCTTTAGCGGCGTACGTAATACCGCCAGATCATGTTCCGGACTGACCGCGTGAACAGTGCCCGCCACGACTTTGTTGTCCTTGACCACATACACGGCACCGCAGTGTTGTATAGCATGGTGTACGGTCATTACATCGCCCTGCCCGTTCAGGAATACCCCTGTAGCATGGGCGTCAAGAGTTGAGGACTTGGCGTGATAATTTGACTTGTCGCCCTGCGCTGATCCTGCCATGGGCAGGGCCGAACAAGGCCCAGCCACCGCCAAGAAAAACAGTAGCTTTTTCAGTAGGGATAAAGCCGGGAGACACGAAAGGTCCAAGGTATTGTCACCTTGAGCTTGCCATGCGCCCCTGCACCGTAGCCTTAACGCACGGCATCGAACGCGGCATTCAAGGTTGCACCGTCAATGCTAAGTGTTCCTGCATCTACCAGACCTTCAAGATACGCTTTGGCTACTGTACCTTTATGCTGGCGGCGCAAGGCTTCACGCAACTGATCTTCGACCTGGGCAAGCTCAGGAGTGACTGCAGGACGGTAGTCAACCAGTTTCAATATATGAAAACCAGCCTGCGACTGAACGGGCTCGGAGACCCCGTCTTTTTTCAGCAACGCTACTGATGAACGTAGTTCAGGTACCAGTTGGGCCAATGGCGTCCAGCCGCTATCACCACCACGAGCCGCAGTGGCTTCATCTTGAGAGTGTGCTTTGGCTAGCTCAGCGAAGTCGGCATCTTTGGCGCTGGCTTTTTTGGCCAGCTCCATGGCCTCGGCGCGTGTCTTGCTGACGGCATCGGCATCGTAGTAGGGTGCCGCCAGGAAAAGCTGGCTGACACGATACTGCGCTGGTGAGGTAAATTGCGCTTTGTTGGCATCGTAAGCAGCGGCCAGATCATCGGCTGAGGGGTAATCGGCGGGCACCTGGCTGACTGATTCGAGGTAGGTTTGCAACACGACCTGTTTCTCGGCGGCGGCAGTCAGGTTCTTGACCTCGGGACGCTCTTTCCAGCCCTGCGCTTGGGCTTGAGCCAGCAGGGCCTCTTCGGCCAGGCGGGCCCGAAGCCACTGATCCAGCGCCGGACGGTTATGTTCAAGCTGCTGGCGCGTGGTCTCGGGCAAACTGCGCAACAGAGCTTCCATGTCGGTCTGCGTCACTGCAACGGAACCCAGCCGGGCGACTGCGGGTGACGACGACATGCTTCCTGTAGCGGCAGCATTTGCAATGGGGTTGGCCGAGGACTGGTTGATGGCAGCCTGGGCACTGGACAGTGCCGACGTACCGCTTTCGGATGAAGAGCCAATTAACCAGCCGGCACCGGCGATTACGCCCGCGCCGATTACAACCGCTAAGTGAATTCGACTTAACTTCATAGCTTTTACTCGCCTTTACGCAGCCTGCGCTGCAGAGTCGTCTTGATCTGCTTTTTGATCATTGTCGGGTGCATTGCCGTCGTCTTGCTCGTCTGTTGCGACAGCAGCGTCAGCTGCCGTGGGTTGAGCGGCAAAAGTGCGCAAGAACAGCAAGAACTGTTGCAACAAATGATCCCAAAGCTCGGTGGTTGAACGCAGATAGGCGTCGGTTACGCCGCCGGCCACGATGACGTCCATTTCAAGAACCAGGAAATCGCCCTGGCGTGCCAGGCGGGCAAAGCGTTTGGTGATGTTCCATTGTGAAATGAGGTCGTCAGGCAGTTCGCCTTGTACACGCAATGCGCAGCTTAGGGTGTAATCCAGATACTGGCCGGCCTCGGCGGAAGGATTGCCAAAACGCAGTGCAAAACCGATGCCTTGGGTGGCGCTTAATAATTGAGTCTGGCCGTTTTGCTCAGAAGAGGTGACGCGGTACCCCGCTGCTTGCAGAAGCTCGGTAAGAAGCTCGGCGCTAATGGACTGGACTAATTCTGTTTTATCGATGGTGGCCATGATGGTTTCCTGGATTTATAGAGAAATAAGGTCATTCGGGTACGAGGGCAAGAAAACCTGCCGCATGTAAATGAGCGGCGTCTGCGCCTTGGTGCCGCCTAGGAATCAGCTTCCGGTGATGCTGTGGCTGGCGCGGGTGCGGACTCGACCTGTCGCGGATCAAATTGACCGCTATAAAGGTTGTCGCCATATACTTGCGCCTGTTCTTCGAACTTGACGCGAGCACCGCCCGCAAAAGGCTGACGAATTTTCAGCATGTCGCCTGTACTGAAGCTTTCATAAGCCGCCAGGATTTCTTTGCCAGCCTGGTACAGCTCTTGGTTTTTGGCCGTACACATGGACAGTTCGGCATCACGCTGCCCAAGAGATGCCGTGAGGGTGGTACGTTCGGCTTCAGCAGCCCGAGCCATAGTCAGCAGCTCGTTATAGGCATCTTTGAACTGATCGCGCTGGGCTGCACTGGCAGCAACCTGGGCACGGGCGCCCTGCTCTATCGCGCTTTGCTGCTCGGCCAGTTTTGTAGCCTGACCCTTTACTTCGCCCAGCTGCGCCCGCAGTCGCTCGATTTCGTGCTGGGCGGCATCGCGCTGTGCCTCGGCAGCCACTTTGGCGGCATTAACCTGTGCCTGCTGGCTTTGCAACGACTGTAGCTGCTGCGTGGTGCTGCGCAATTGAGTGCGCAGGCGCTCTTCCATGCTTTGGTTTTGTGCCTGTGCCAGGCCTGGCGCGGCCAGCGCAAACGTGACACCCATTGCACTCAGCCTAACAAGAGAAAATAATTTTGTTTGTTGTGGATTGACCCAGCGCGCGAAGCGGCGCGCGGTATAGCGAAGAATAAAGGTCGATTTGGCTTTGACTATATTGCTGGTGACCACGGTATTGCTTCCTTTGTTCGGATAAACAATGACAACGGCCCGCCGCTGTCTATTATCCTATAGACGTATATGACGAGCCAGTAGTGCCCGATGTCATAAAACCTTCATACTATCGAGACGTTTTCCTGACTGACCTGACAAGGCCGGATCAAAGCGCATAACGCCTGCAACCCGGCCTGTCTGCTACCCTTTACAGATACACTTCACATTCATACTGATGCCTAGAAGCGTGCATTGACCTCAAGCTGCACAATGTCGATAGACAACGGTGGACCATAGATCTCTTTGGAACTGCTCCAGCGCAAGGCACCATACACATTCTTCTCGAAAGCGTAACTACCGCCCAGGTAGTAACCCCGGGCATTCGTGCCGCCCAAGTGGAAAGTGGAATCGTTGTAGGCATCGGGCATGGCATCAGGCTGTATGTACTTGTAGCCTGCGAAGACCTGCCAATCGCCTTTGTTGCTAAGGTCGAAACCGTTGCCCAGTGCCGCGTGAACCATGTAGGCATTACCACCGCTTTGGATAGGATCGTTGTATCCAGTGCCTTCCCGTGTGTTCCAGATATTGGTCAAGCCACCTGCACGCCTGATCATTTCGTCTTTGTCGTAAGCCAGGTTGCGAACATAGTTACCACTAAGACGTAGACCCATACCGTTCATGACACGCGTATCCCAGCGCATGTTCATATCAAGCAAGTTGAACTTGGATGCCAAGCCAACATACTGAGGCGCAAAGGTATTGAGAGAGTTGGGATCGATTAAGTCAGGCTGAAGGTTGCGCAAGGCAAACACTGTATTACCTTTTTGCATAAACGCCGGACGTGACCAGTCGGTATCACAACCTTCATTTGTGTAGAAATACGTATCGTAATCACATGCGCTGGAACGCTGTCCTGTGATGTTATCGAAATGGTAATAGGCCAGCGAACCCCGCAAGGTGTTTTGGGTATCAAGTTTCCACTCGGCGCCTACCTGACCGCCCAATAGCCATTTATTCTCGCTGCCACCTTCGGAATAAGTGTCGGATCCCCATGGATTATTAGCGTACTCAAGCGCAAAGCCACCCAAGGTACCGAATACAGTGACCGGCTTACCAGACAGGGGCTTGTTAAAAACGGCTGCAATACCATCGAAATTCAGATCATTCGAGTACAGCATGTCGGTAGACTCGAAGGGGTTGCCGAAGCGACCTGCAGTTATGCCCACCCAGTCAGTAGGACGAAAATTAAGATAGGCTTGATCTAGCCAGATATCTTTTTTCTCCATGCCACCGCCCAATGTTTGGGTAGTAGATACCGGGCTGTTATCACTACCCGTAGCCAGACGTATACCCGCCATCCACTGGTCGGACATCTGAGCTTTGATACCCAGACGCGCACGTACCCGTGCCAGGTTGCGGCGGTCGCGCTTTGTATTTAGCACAGGAGCACGGTCACCGTATTGCGCCGCATTCCATGGTCCGTCCTCGTTCAATCTAGCGAAATCAGTGATGACATCAGCATTACTATCGCTAAACCCACGCGACTCGCCGCGAACCCGCACATCGCCTTCCACTGTTATACGTGATACCCAGTCGGGAAAGGTGTTAGGCTGAGCCCAGTTCTCGGCCTTGGCCTTGGCCTGGGCCATGACGTCGGCGCGGACTTCATCGCGGATCTGGTCACGTACGGTTTCGGGAATGTACGGCACACGCACATCGCCCGGCTCGGCCAGTGCCGCGCCGCCAGCAGTCTTGACCTGCGCAGCTTCGGCAGCCGCCTGGTTGACCAGCGCATCAGCCTGATCTTGCTTGAGTACGCCCTGCTCAACCAGCAGGCGTATCAGATTGATAGTGGCATTATCCGTAGGCGCCGTTGTCTGCGCAGCGACCGGTATGGCCGTTAACGCCGCCGCCAGCGCCAGAGCGACGGTGAGCCGGCTGGGACGGAACGTCAATGTAGATTGGTAATTCATGAATGAAACTGCTCCTGCTAGCAAAAGATGTCGGGAATCTGTCTACGGTTAATTAGGGCGGCGGCCTTGAAAGGCCACTCGGACGGGCATCGTCAGCGACGCAGGAGGACGTTCGTCAAGCTGACCTACCGCCCGTACCGCTGCGATGACCAATTCGTCGATTTCCTGATCGCCACTGGACTTGGTGAGCTTGACCTGCGTTATTTTTCCGGCATCGGTGAGCCATACTTCAGCATTCAGGCGGAACACCAGATTGCGGGTACGGTCGTCATCACGCAAAATTCGCTGGAACATATAAGCCAGATACTGGCTGTAGGTCGCGTTGCCTGCCCGGCCTCCGCCACCACCGGACATGCCCCCACCTGAGCCTGCACCAATATTGAAAGCGTCGGATCCGGCCTGTGCTTCGCCATCGATTTGCATCGGATCGGCCAGATCGTCGGAAGGCGAAGGCGGTGCCTCGTCCTCAGGTTGTGGCTCGTCGATTGGCGTAGGTTCGGGCTCAGGCTCGGGCTCAACCACTTCCTCTTCCTTCGGCTCTTCGGGCTCGGGCTCTTTTTCAGGCTCGGGCGGCGGAGGTGGCGGAGGCGGCAGCGGGATGATAGTAGTTAGCTTGGGCGCCTCGCGCTTGACACCAGCCATATCGTTGGCCCACTGGTAAACGAACCAGCCCAGCACGGCCACAATCACCAGACCGACAATCCATTTGAACGATTGCGTCAGCGTAGGTTTTTTACGGGTTTTGGGATCCGCCAACCAGACATTTTGCGTCTGGCCGGCAGGCTGCTCGGTCTGGCCATGCTCAGTGCGCGGCCCTTTATCGGCCTCTGGTGGTTGTGGAGTGTTAGACGACATGGGGTCTCTTTAACGTCATGAGATTAATTCGGCTTGCCAGTGACCAGGCCAACCTGAGATAGCTCGAGTCGGCGCATCAGATCCAGCACTTCTACGACCTTCTGATATTGCACAGTGGCGTCGCCACGCACGATCACAGGAAAGTCGGGGCTAAGCGCCTTCTCGGTGCGCAAGCGATCTTCGAGTTCGGGCAGGGTTACCGGATAGGCATCCAGAAAGATCTGTCCTACATCATTGATCGAAATTGCCTTGGTCTTGGGTTGCGTCAGGGATACGGTGGAGCTGGCCTTGGGCAGGTTCACCTGTATGCCTGATACCTGAGCGGTAGCGGTCAGTATGAACATGACCAGTACCACCATCAGTACATCGACGAGCGGCGTAATATTGATGCCGTCGACCGGTGCGTCGTCGTCATCGTCCATTGAGGATGCTGAAGCCATTGTTGTCTCCTATGCGTTGCCGGCCGGGGTAACCGTAGCCAGGCTGCTGTCGGCGGAAACCGATAACGCCTTCTTGGTCAATGGTCTACCCGGACGTGCAGCGCTATTACTGTGATCGCCTTCCGTGCCATGGTTTTGTCCATGGGCCTCGGCCAGACGGGTTACAAACTCGTCAACAAACATTCGCATGTCGGCACTGACTTCTTTGTTGCGCGTTACCAGGCGGTTGTATCCAAACAGGGCCGGAATCGCTACGAACAAACCAGCTGCCGTTGCCATCAGGGCTGCTGCCATACCGGGAGCAATGGCGTTGATGTTGACATCACCCGCCATGGCTGTGCCCAGGAACACGACCATAATCCCAAGCACCGTACCCAGCAGACCAATGTAGGGCCCCCGCAATGGCGTTGGACAAGATGCCCAGTTTGGCGCCAAGTTTCTGATTTTCTTTGGTACGTACGGCGTCCATTGAGGCGCGGATGGATTCGATGGTGGCGCCAGAGATTGAATCTACGTCAACCCCTTGGCTACGACGTATGCGAATCTCGTTAATGGCCACCTGATACAGGCGCCACAGAGCAGAGTCAGCCAGACGGGTTTGCAGGTTGCTGTCATCAGCCAAGGCTTCCAGGTGTTGTCCGACTTTGGAGAAAGCCTCGCGAAACTGTCCGTTTGCCGCGCTGACACGTGCCACGTTACGGTTTTTGGTGTACATGATGACCCAGGACTGGACCATCATGGCTGCCAATATGGCGAGAATGATCCAGGCGTCGAGGGGGATCGCATTGATCAGAAATCCGAGGCCACCAAAACCAAAGCCCGACTGTTTCTCGTCGACGCCATAAACAACCAGGCGTGATTCAGAACCTTGCGCTGTGGCGTCAGCCAAAATCAAGGCAGCCGGACGCGCAACTTTAGAGATACGCAGTTCGTCGATTGCACCGGTGAATGGTGTAAAGGTGGATGCTGCGGGAACTGCTGCCGTGTCAAGCGCAATAAGTTGTTCTTCAGTAGCTGGTGTGGCTTCATCAGAAGCAAGCGCTGAGTCTGCTCCGGCCGTCGCTGCTGCTGGAATAAAGCCAGGCACATCGCCACCAATGGCCGTTACTGTACTTAGAGGAGGCAAGCTGACCGCCAATGTTGCCGCGGCACGTCCATTTACATACAGAATGGTTTGTGTGCCGTCGGAGCTAAGGGCCAAGTGCTGCCAGGTAGCAGGTGAAACAGGCTGTCCGGGCTGGCTGCGTTCGCCGTTGACTTCGACAAACGGAACGCTTTGGTCGAGACCGATAAGCAGGGAGTTGCCCGCGTCACGACGCGCATAGATGAGCTGTTCGCCTGCAGGCTGATCGGCACGAACCCAGGCACTGAATGTAAAGGCACTTGCTGCGGGCAAGGCCAGCGAGGGGCTGGCTGGCAGCATCAATGGCGCTTCACCGGTGAACTGCGCGGCACGGCCAATAACGCCATCAACGGAACCCGTTACCGGAGTTTGTGCATGATTGCTGTAGGCTGTGGTATCACGCGGTGGCGCACCTGCAGCACCATCGAAGTGGTAGGTCAGGATGTAGTTGGGATCGAAGGTTAGCTGACCGTTGCCTGTGGCAGGTGCAGCCTCGTTACCGTAATACATCCAGATATCCTGACGCTGGTCAGCCGCGATATCAGTCACATCTACCCAGATCAGCGCCATACCCATCAAGGGATCAAAGGATTCGATCTGGTGATTAAGCACCGTTGTGTCGTCGCCAGTAACAAAGCGGATGTCAGAACCGTTTTCGTTCACGCCATCGAATGCGAAATTACCCGTATGCAAGCGCACCAGCATGGGTGTACGCCCGATATTCTCGGCAATGGCAGCACCTTCGGTCGTGGTGTCGATAGAGATCTGTTTGCGATAATTCCAGTCGGGCTGCCACCAGGCGTGTGCCGCCGCTGGCAGCAAGCCCGCCAGTACGGCAAGCATTAATATCAAAAAGCGTTGCATGGTCGAAATACTCCGAGGTCTTTCCAGAAGATGGATAAAAAGTTAGAAACTGGCGCGGACGTTGAAATTCACGCGCGGATCGTGTTTGGTGGTATTGGCCCCGTCTTTAAGCGGGTAACCCCAGTCAACACTGGCGCTAAGCCAGTCGAGCACTTGCAGGCGGGTACCAAAACCAACACTGCCCAGGTTAAAACGTGACTGCTGTTCGGGCAGAGGATCCTGCAAACGCAAGTGGGCATATTCAGCAAAGGTGTAGAAACGCCATTCGTTCACGTGCGGACCAAGCCAGCGCGCCACGGACGGTGTGCGCCATTCCAGCGAGGCCAGGGCACCGTGGTCACCAGTGCGTTCGGCGGCAAGATAGCCGCGAATGCTGGTTGCGCCCCCTGCGGCGAACTGCTCGTTGGAGACGAGCGGGCCAGAAGCAAGCTGGAATGAGCCGCGCAATGCTAATTGCCAGTCGCCAAAAAGGCTGTGGGTGTGGCTGCCATCGCCCTTGAGCAGGGCAAAACTTGGATTGGCGCGGTAACGTTTGTAATCGAACTCTTCAGCGCTGCTGTTCAGGCCGAAGAAGGAGTCGCTGGCTGCCACGACACTTAAGCCAAAGCTGCTTTGCGCCGCTTCGGTGAAGCGATAGCCGCTATAGGACACGGTAAGTGGCACATACTTGAGAGGAACGTCGTCGGTATCTGCGCCAAACACCAGGGATTCGTCGAACTTTTTGTAATCGAGGCCCAGGGAAAGTGAGTTGTACCAGTTACCGGATGGTTTCATTGAGTAGATCGCCGACATGCCGAACGAGTAACCTTTACCCAGGACATTGGTGCCTCCGATGGTGGCCACGTTACTGTCAGAGTGGAAACCCGAAAACTGCAGGTTCCAGCGGTCGGAAAGGCGCCGTGTATAAGATCCGGACCAGACCTTGGCATTATCGGGCTCTTCAGGGGCGGTAAAAAATGTCAGCGAAAACGCATCACCGCGCTGCCACAGGTTATCGTGGCCAATGGTCGCCATAGAGCGCAGTTTGGTTGTATCTGCGCTGTAGTCATTGTTAAGCCCGATGCTGGCATGCCAGGGGGTGGTATCTTCTACCCTGAGATCTACGTCCATGGTGCCGGGCAGCGCTCCCTCTTTTACCAGAGGTATGACCTGCCGGCTGGCCCCGCGATTCAGTTCGCTAAGTTCTACCTGCGCCTGATTGAAGTCGGGCACTGTGCCTTCAGTCAGGGCGGTGACATCGGAACGGATAGCCAGGGGTGAATAATGCTTGGCGCCTACCACCCGCACACGACCGATCTTGGTTTCGGAGACCTGAAGAAAGACGATGCCGCCGGCAACCTGCTGCTCGGGCAAATCGACGAAAACAGACTGGTAGCCACGCTCGTGATAAACCGCCTGCAAAGCGTCGCGCGCGGCTTCAATGTCGGTAAGGGTGCGCTGCGGCCCCAAATAGGGATAAACCGCTTTCTCGATGTCGCGTGCCTGAAGCACTGTATTGCCGCGCACAATGTATTCATTGATATTGACGCCTGTGCCCTGCTCTGTTGCTGGGCTGTCTGCAGCAGGCTCGGCCTCTTGTGCGGACACAGTGCCAGCCCACAACGCCATGGCGCCTGCTACGGACAACACGGAGATACGCGCTGCGCAAGTCGTTACTACTTTGCTTTTTTTGTCTACGTCAAACATGTGTATGGACTCTGTCCGCAATAGGAATACTAAAAAAACCACCTGTTTTACCGAAAAGTCCAGGATGAACAGACGGCTACGACATAACAGCGCGGCATACCGGATGCATCGCCAAGCGAAACAAGGGCACCTTGCCTATACTGACCTTCTCTTAGTAAGACGGATGGACGAACCAAAGACTGCCGAATGTCATAAAAACTTCATAAGTAATCTTAATGAAACTTTATGTAACCTCCGATGCGCGGCTTGTTTCCTGTTCAAGACCGAAAATAAAGGTACCTGAGTTCCGTCTTAATACACTTAAGACTGAACCACGAGCACAAAACGACGCATTGTCATAAAAGTTTCATGTTGATTCTTCAAAACGGCTTCGCTGTCTTAGGATCGTAGTCATGGCTTATGACCTCACGATGACAACCCACTGCCAGGCTCAAAGGCCAAGAGTGGGCTGCGTCATAGACATGTCACAATAAAGTGGGGGCCGCTCACCTATACTGGCTGGAACTTAAGAAATCAGGAGGCGACATGCGTACGTCAATAGTGATTGCAATGCTCGCGGCTTTTTCACTACCGAATTCCGTGCTGGCTGCCGATGCCAAAGCCCCTTCGCTGCACCCTGCCGCTCCCGGCGCTTGTGTCGATGTGGAAGTCGGTGGCTATCGTGCACTGTCTTACGACTGCCTAAGCCAGCAAATGGCGCCCGATAAACAGCAGCCCGTCCCCGGAAACCCCGCGCTGGCCTCTGAGGAAATCGCCCGTCAAGCCCCTAATCGGCTGGGACTATTCAATCAGGCCGCTACTTCTAACCGCATGGGTAACCAATTCGGAAAATCAGCCTTTCCCCAACGGCCGTCAGCGTTTCCTGGGCGTGCGCCTACCGCGCCGTAGTAACAGGTAATAATCTGATATAAAAAAAGGCGCCGTGCAGGCGCCTTTCAGGTTCAGAAAATATCTACCCTTGCTTAGATACTCAGTATCACCGCCCCCTTTCTTGATCTGGACTCTATTTCCCGATGCGCTTGCGCTGCTTCAGCAAGCGCAAAGGTAGCAATATGTCCGGGGCGTAAAACATCATCATTGAGCGCTTTGAATAACGTGGCTGCGGCATTACGCAGCTTTTCGGGGGTTTGCAGGTGCTGGAACACGTTAGGCCGCGACAGCGAGTTTGATTTGGGAAACAGCATAGAGACTTCAAACGGCGGCACCGGGCCCGAGGCTTGTCCGTAATTGGCCAAATGCCCGCAGGGTGCCAGACTCGCCAGCGACCCTGAGAAGGTGTCCTTGCCAACCGCGTCATAAACCACCTGCACACCCGCACCGCCGGTAATCTCTTCCACTCGCGCAACAAAGTCTTCGTCTCTATACTGGATTACGTGACGGCATCCTGAACGCTGTGCCTCTTCTACTTTAGCTTCTGACCCCACAGTGCCAATAACGTGTGCGCCCAAATGACTGGCCCACTGACTGAGCAATGACCCCACGCCTCCGGCAGCAGCGTGCACAAGCACCCGGTCGCCGGGTTTGACGGAGTAGATCTCGTTCACCAGAACCTGTGCTGTAAGCCCTTTGAGCAAAATGGCAGCCACCATGTGGTCACCAAGGTCAGGGGTAAGGGAACAGCCGCTTTAGCAGGCAGGATACGTTCGTCGGAATAGGCGCCGTAGCCCAAATGGATATAAGCCACACGATCGCCCACCTTCAAATCGCGCACCTCGCTTCCGAGTTCGGTAACGACGCCTACGCCTTCTATTCCAGGTATTCCCGGCAGCGCAAGTGTCTGATACAGACCGGAGCGAACGTAGGTATCGTGAAAATTGACACCAACCGCAGTATGTCTGAGCCGAATTTCGGCTGGACCCGGCTCTTGAACCGTGACAGACTCGAATTTGAGATTTTCCGGAGGGCCAGGCTGATGCAGAACAATGGCTGAAGGCATAAAAGTTTAATCCGTGATGAAGGAGCAGTTATTGGATGGCTTCGTTGTCGCAACCCAGATAATCAGTGTAGCTCACTAGCCTTGCAGCATAAACGGTACTGCATGAGTTCGCTCAGGGGGCTGCCAACGCTTCTGCAAAGGAATTTATGGAGTCCAAGCGCAAGAAACGGATTTCTTATGGTTTCCTTTGAATCTATGCTTAAGCCATCATTCAACTGAGTAGAAATGCCATGAACTCATCTGCTAATTTTGACTCGAATACGAAAAGTCCGGATGTCACTACGGCTCATCAGCGCCGCATCGCGGCCTTGGTGGAGCAGGCGTGCCGTTTAATCGAAAGCGCTGAAATGCCTCCAAGCCTGGACGAGCTGGCGGCTCAGGCTGGCATGAGCCCTTTTCACTTTCATCGGGTTTTCAAAGCCGAAACGGGCCTGACCCCCAAGGTCTATGCCAGTGCCTGGCGTGCATCTAAATTACGCCAGAAGTTAAATGCTGCTGATACGATCACCGATGCCATCTACGAAGCGGGGTTCAGTTCCTCCAGCCGCTTTTACGAAACAGCCGAGGCAAGGCTGGGGATGCGCCCAAAAGATTACCGTAGCGGAGGCCAAAACTCCCGGATTCATTTTGCCGTAGGACAATGTTCATTAGGCGCCATTCTGGTGGCACAAAGCGAACGCGGTATCTGCGCCATTTTTATGGGTGATGATCCCGATATGCTCACACAGGCGCTGCAAGATCAATTTCCCAAGGCGCATTTTATTGGCGCTGATAGCGACTTTGAGCAGCTTGTGGCGCAGGTCGTGGGCTTTATTGAAATGCCGGCCCTGGGATTGAACCTTCCCTGGATGTCCAAGGCACTGCATTTCAGGAGCGGGTCTGGCAAGCCTTGCGCGAGATTCCGCCAGGCACCACAATCAGCTATAGCCAACTGGCCGAAAAGCTGGGCTCCCCCACGGCCGTGCGCGCTGTGGCCAGTGCCTGCGCAGCCAACCGTCTTGCTGTCGCTATTCCCTGCCATCGCGTCGTGCGTCGTGATGGCAATCTTTCGGGGTATCGCTGGGGCGTGGACCGCAAGCGCGAATTACTGCAGCGCGAAGCGCTAAGTAAGCCCTAAACAAATACCAGGTTGCTGCCGAATACCTATTTCCCGTCACGCCAGACCGAAGGGGTCAGCCCCATCACTCGCTTGAAGGCGTTACTGAAGGTGGGCGCGGACGCATAACCCATACGCTCAGCGACTTGTTCAACACTAAGACCTTCTGTCAGCAGTGCCTTCGACAGCTGCACACGTATATTAAGCAGCAATTGGGCTGGGGCAAGACCTGATAGCAAGGTGAATCGGCGATGAAAGCTGGCTCTGGAGGTATGCAGAAAATCGGCCATGTCATCCACGCTCCACGCCAGTGCGGGCTCTCTCACAATCGCCGAGAGCAGAGGGCCATAGGCATTATCTTTAGCCAGCTCAAGCACCCCGTAAGGCAAGGCGTAGTTGGCATGACCATGCTCAGCGTAATAACGCAAAGTGTAAAACAGCAGCAACTCAACCAGACGCTCAATAACAAGCGGGTTCACCTCTTGCTCAGCCCTCATCTCGCTCATAATCAAATCGAAAACAGTACGCGTCTCAGAGGCCAAAAGATCTGGCCCCGCCAACAGCAAGGTATCAGGTAGCGCAGCAAGTAACAGATCCGTTAATCCTGGCTGAAACGATAAAAACCCACATAACAGCCCGGTAGAACTGGTGGCATCTTCAGACAGGGGCTGCATCAACTGATGGTTTAAGGGATGAGAAAAATCAGGTTTATCGGCGCTGGGCGAAAGCACATGCGCCACATCACGCAAGAAAAAACCGCCTCGCCTGGCTGCAGGCAAATGGACGGCAGCTCTGGAAAATGCACCCAGCACGGACCATGCAGTACCAGATGGAATCCGGCTCGTGAATGCAGGCTAAGGCTGGCCTCCCACCGGTCGCAATACTGACCAAAGTGAAAAATACTGGCTTTCACTTCAAGGCCGGACAGTAGGAAGTTCTCTGCGTTTCGCATGGATAAAAGCAACACTATAGACGGTTATTGAATAAGCAAATTTCAGAAAGTTGATATTAACAGTATGGAATGAGCGACTAATGAGCATTGTCGCGAACACGGTGAGAAAGCACAATTTAAGTATATTTTTTCTTATAGGCAGCCTCTCATGACACGTCTTACTCTACACACCGTTGACTCTGCTCCCGAGTCTGTTCAAGAGCGCTTAAACACAGCGGTCCGGGGCAGTGGCTTCTTGCCTAATCTGCTAGGTATTTTAGCGAATGCCCCGGTTGCACTGCAGGCCTATCAAGACTTATCTGCGTTAAATGCCACCGCCAGCCTGAGCCTCGCTGAACGGGAAGTTGTACAGCTTGTGGCTGGCACCAATAATGGCTGCACATTTTGCGTAGCGGGCCATACGGCCATTGCTACCAAGAAAGCCAAACTTGATCCTGCAATCATTGCAGCTTTGCGCAGTAAAGGCATACCCGATATTGCCGATGATCGATTGCAGGCGATTGCTGTGTTCACCCAAACCGTAATCAATAAACACGCAAAACTGGATGATGGCGAACTTAATGCCTTCTTTGAGGCCGGTTTTACCCAACAGCAAGCCCTGGAAGTTATTGTTGGAGTCGGCCTGGCTACTATCTGCAATTTTGCGAACAATCTGGCCCATACCCCGCTTAATGAACAACTTCAGGAGTTCGCATGGGAAGCTCAATAAACGCCGCAGCAGCATTCGCTCCCGTTGCTCCGCCGCCAGCGCTACTTAGCCATGAGCTTCGTCTCTGGCTGAATGAACACGCCCTGGCTCTGGACACTGGTACTGAACTCGCCTCAGAGCTGCTGCCCAAGCTCGCTGCATCCTCGCTGTTTGGCCTGGGTGTACCGCAGCAGTTAGGGGGCAGGCCAGGCAGTTCATTTGCCGACGCCCTTGACGCCGTCAGCGATGTGGCCGAACTGTCATTAACCGCTGCTTTCGTTCTTTGGGGGCAGCGCAGTTTCATCGAGTACCTGTTGCAAACCGAAAATGCTGAGTTACGAAGCTGCTATTTGCCAGACTTGCTAGATGGAAAAATAGCCGGGGCCACAGGCTTGTCAAATGCGATCAAGTTTCTCGGCGGCATAGAGGGGCTGCAGGTTAGTGCTACTGAACAAACGGACGGCTCGTGGAGCCTGTCAGGACGCCTGCCGTGGGTCACGAATCTGCGCCCTGACAACTACGTTGTAGCAGTGGCTGTCTCCACACCCAATGCCAGCCCTGCTATCGTGGCCATTCATCATGATGACAGCGGGCAAGAACGCAGTAACGACCTGCCGCTCATTGGCTTGCAGGCCAGTAACACAGCAGCCTTGAGCTTTAATCAGCTACAGCTTTCCGCTAATCGGGTACTGCATGACAATGCCGCTCTCTACATCAATCAGATTCGCCCTGAGTTCTTAGGTTTGCAATGCGCTCTTACCATCGGACTGGTTCGCAAATGTGTGAAGCAAGTTCTGGAACACACTAGGAAAGTGCGCATATTGACTGAAGCAGCTACAAGTATTCTCAATGAACTTGAGCAGCTACGTTTAACGCTGCTGAAGGGTGTGGATTCGGGGTTATATAGAATCAATCCACGCAAACTTTTTGAAGTGCGCATTGCCCTGGCTGATCTGGCGGCTCAAGCAGTTGCCCTGGAGAGCGCGAGCGAAGGCGGCGTTTGCTACTTGGCTGGTGGGCGTGAACACACGCTGAGACGTCATCGTGAGGCCATGTTTGTGCCCTTGGTTTCGCCCACCGTGGTACAGCTTAAAAGTGCATTACAAGGTTAGCATCGTGACAATACCCTGCCCTGACATTGCAACGGCTCCACTGCTCGAAGCACGAGACGTAGGCTTAAACTTCAACCCGCGCCATATACTGAGCAATTTGACCCTCTCTGTTTATCAGGGCGAGACAGTGGTGCTGCTAGGCCCCAGCGGGGTAGGAAAGTCCACGCTTTTACGCTGTCTGGCGGGGCTGGCCGTTCCAACCCAAGGTCTGATTCGCTTCCAGGGCGCTCGCTTGCAGGCCGTTCATCATCGCCTGGCGATGGCCTTTCAGGACCCTGCCTTGTTACCGTGGTTAAGCGTGGAGGCCAATGTGGGTTTCGGCCTTAATTTTAAGCACCAGCCCATATTAAGCGCAGATGCACGACAAGAGCGAGTACAGCGAGCCATGCGGGAAGTGGGCTTAGCGCAGCATGCTGCCCTTCGCCCCAATGAGCTGTCGGGTGGCATGGCGCAGCGTGTTGCATTAGCCCGTTGCCTGGCACGGCAGCCAGAAGTGCTATTGATGGACGAGCCTTTTGGAGCACTCGATGCCGTGACACGTCGTGAAATGCAAAACCTGCTATTGCGCGTGAAGCAGGATTTTTCATGCACGATCGTTCTGATTACCCACGATATAGACGAAGCCTTGGTGCTGGCCGACCGTATCGCACTGATTGCAGGGGCACCGGCCAACATCGTTCAAGAGTGGGAACTCTCTCGGGAGCAGCCTCGTGACTTAGCACATCCAGAAGTCTTCGCTCTTAAACGTGAGGTGCTTCAGCAACTTGAACAGCACTCCGCCCCTGCCACCAACCCCCTCTTTGCGTAAACACACCATGAACACATCGACCAGTATCAGCCGACGCGAGTTAATGAAACTCGCCGCTCTTTTTACGGCGGCAGGGGCCTTGCCTTTGCTGTCGGCGCTAAGCCGCCGCGCCCATGCCGAGCCAAACGCCCCGCTACGGATCGGCTATTTGCCTATTACCGATGCGTCGGCCCTGCTGATTGCTCATCAGAATGGTTACTTTGAAGAGGCTGGCATTGTCGTAGAAAAACCCGTACTGGTGCGAAGCTGGGCGCAGCTTATTGAGGCTTTTATCTCGGGCCAGGTAAACCTGGTCCATTTGCTCACTCCCATGACCATTTGGGGACGTTATGGCAGTAAAGTGCCTGCAAAGGTGGTGGCGTGGAATCACATGAGCGGCTCAGGGCTGACCGTTAGCCCCGCCATCAATAAGGTCAGCGATTTAGGTGGCACGACAGTCGCCATTCCTTTTTGGTATTCCATACACAATGTGGTGTTGCAGCACTTGCTGCGCAGCAACGGTCTTACGCCGGTAAGTCGAAAGCGCGGCAAAACCGCCACGAACGAGGTCAATTTAGTAGTAATGGCTCCTGCCGATATGCCTCCTGCCTTGATCAGCAACCGTATCGCAGGCTACACAGTGGCCGAGCCTTTTAATGCGCTGGGGGAAAGCAGCGGAGCAGGAAAAATCCTGAGATTCACGGGAGATGTATGGCGAGATCACGCCTGCTGCGTCGTATTCATGCACGAACATGACCTGAACAACCGCCCTGAGTGGTCGCAAGGCGTTGTGGATGGCATCGTGAAAGCCCAGCTATGGATGCGCGAAAATCGCCAGGAAACGGCAAGACTATTGTCTAAAGATGGTCCAAACCGCTATACGCCGCACAGTATCGAAAACCTCAGCAAGGTGCTGGTTCCCAACGCCACTGATCGCGAACACTACATACAGACTGGAGCCATTCAAAATCCTTCATGGGCTGAAAAGCGTATCGATTTTCAGCCCTATCCATTTCCTAGCTACACTCAGGAACTGGTCTCCATGCTGAAGAAAACGCTGATCGAGGCCGATAGCGGATTTTTAGAGTCTCTGGACCCATCTGTTGTTGCCTCTGACCTGGTCGACGACCGCTTTGTAAAACGCGCCATAGAAAAAGCAGGCGGTTTAGAAAAATTCGGCCTGCCCAATCGCTATACACGCGAGGAGACCCTCAGCATATGAGCAAACAGTGCGTGCAAAAGCAGACGGCATTTTCACCTGAAAGGCCTTCACTCTTCCTCACTCGAAGCCTGAGCTCGCACCCCACTGTATTAGGTGTACTGGGGCTGCTGTTGCTGCTCGCAATATGGTGGCTGGGCATATACTGGTTCGGCGGTACGCTGGCCAAACAGTTCGCACCCGAACAGGCAGTGACGACAACATTCAGGCTATTGGGCGACGGTGATATCTGGCTTCATATACTACTTAGCCTGAAACGCGTGGCTATAGGCTTGGCAATAGCACTGCTTCTCGGTATTCCCACAGGCTTGCTCGTCGGCTTTTCTACGAGCATAAGTGCCCTGCTTAGCCCCGCTTTTCAGTTTTTAAGAATGGTTTCACCCTTGTCGTGGATGCCCATTGCCGTCATGGCTTTCGGCATCGGCGACGCGCCCATCTACTTCCTGCTTAGCTTTGCAGCCGTCTGGCCAATCATTATCAATACTGCCGCCGGTGTTCAGGCGTTAAACACGAAGTGGTTAGCCTTGGGATTAAGTCTGTCAGCCACGCGTTTCGAAACCTTGACGCACATTGTTGCACCAGGCATTTTTAGCCACGTGCTAACTGGAACACGCTTGGCTATTGGTATTGTATGGATCGTGTTGGTACCCAGTGAAATGTTGGGCGTGGATGCAGGCCTGGGCTATTTTGTACTCGACACACGAGACCGTATGGCTTATTCAGAACTTATGGCTGTCATTCTTATTATTGGCATGCTGGGCTTCGCCCTGGATAGCCTCATGCGCTGGGCGTTTAAAAAGTGGCAGTATTAAAACATCTTGATAAGAAAACCTGAGCAACACCCCAAAAGCCGAAACTCAATAAAGGCTTTGGGGTGTTTTCCCTGCCTTGGCGAGAGCAGTTAAAAACGCCAGGGCAAGTACACATTAAAGGGTAATTTTAGTACCTAGCACGGCCAGAAACTGTGTCATCCATGCTGGATGCGCAGGCCATGCAGGTGCGGTCACCAAATTACCGTCAGTATGCGCTTCGGTCACGGCAATATCGGCAAAGGTGCCGCCTGCCAGCTCCACATCAGGCTGGCAGGCCGGATAGGCCGAGCAAGTCCGCCCTTCCAGCACGTTGGCTGCGGCAAGCAGCTGCGCACCATGGCACACGGCTGCGACGGGCTTATCTGCATCAAAAAAGTGACGTACCATCTCAAGCACCTTGGAGTTCAGCCTCAGATACTCAGGGCCACGGCCACCGGGAATTACCAAGGCATCGTAGTCTTCAGCCCGAATGTCATCGAACGTGGCATTCAATGCAAAATTATGCCCGCGTTTTTCAGAATAGGTTTGTTCCCCTTCAAAATCATGGATGGCCGTTGCGATCGTGTCGCCCTTTTTCTTGTCGGGACACACCGCATCAACGTGATGCCCTACCGCCAGCAAGGTTTGAAATGGCACCATTGTTTCGTAATCTTCACAATAGTCGCCACAAATCATCAGAATCTTTTTAGCCATGTTTCATCCTTAACGTTTAAGTAAGCACACCAGTTGTACATATCCAAAGGTCCAAGACCTTGTTTTACCCGTTTAAGGAAGTCTTAACAATACGGTTTTTAGCGAAGAATGACGAGGCCAAGATTATTGCAAGCCGCCCCACCTCGTCACCGCTGGCTCTGAAGTGGCCCAGCGCCAGTGCCCACCATACTGCTGGCAAATGTTCGTTAGGTACGCCGGGCTACTTTCTTTTATTTCCACGGTGAAAAGCACTTCACGGCAAGCTGCCAATGGATTAGCAATATCACGTACCACTTGCATAGTGCCTCGCTCATTACCCACAGGGATAGACTTCTTTATCTCCCATGCAATGACCTCTCCGATTTGCGCTCCGCCAATTTTATTGGCCATCAGATTCTGCTGATCATTCTTCCATTCTCGCAACACATATTTAATGCTCGCGTCTACCGCAGCCTGAGTGCCTATTCCTACCGCATAGCCAATAGCCGGATTCGCTGTGAATGCCCCCGAACCAACGCCTGCAACCGCACCGGCTGAACTGCCTATAGAGGAATAGCCACAGCCACTGAGGCCTATCGCCACCCCCAATGCGGATAAGACAAACAGATAGCGTATGCTCACTGCAAGGCCCCCATCGGGCCGTAGCAGGCTCAGCCGTCGCCCAATGCCACCCGTCGGGGTTCTTACAGATAATGGCGACGAAGAACTCGCTGTCCAGAAGGGGATTGACGGCGGACATGGGAGCATGGGAAAACACAATCTCTTTGCAGGCCAGGCCGACGCCTCCGATCAGCCGGCTGACGGTCACCTTGCCCTGCGAGTCAGGCTCCAGAGGGAGCGGATGTATAACGGCCCATTCGCCCACTTCGCCTTCGTTTAATGAGGCTGCTGCCCGCACAATGGCGTCATGCTCCTCACCCCGCGTCTTACGCTGTGCATACTGTAAGCCGGCGTTGGCAACGGCTTGCACGCCCAGACCTATCCCCGTCGCCACCGCCGCATTATCCGTCATCCGGTCCGCGATGGTCACCCCTGCAATCCCAGCCCCTGCGCTGGTTCCTTCGGCTAGAAACGAACTGCAGCCCGACAATGCCACTGCCAAAACCAGCCCCAGACTGCCAAAAAAGTAACGCGAAAATACCGCGCCGGTTGCTTTGTCATTGTTATAAGTTAAGGTCATCAATGGTTGAGATCCGACTTGAGTGTAAAAGATCACCACGTGGTCAGGGGTCAACAAATGTTAATGCCCGATTTTTCACATGTCTTTATTAGTCAGCGCAAAATAACTGACGGTTATTCCTGCTATTCGCTTCCCCTTTTTACTTGAGTTAGGGCTAGAGTGGGATCTCCATTAATTTATTCTTTATCGAGCTCCGGCTTTCATGCAAAATAAAACTCGTTGGGTTTCAGTTGTGGTGCTTATTTTCTGTGGCATTGTCGCTGCTATGCAAATGGGCAAAGTCGCCATCGGCGCTCCGCTTTTACAGCATCAGCTAGGTTTCAGTTTTAGGCATATAGGCTGGTTAACGGCGCTATTCTCCGTCCTGGGTATGGTGGGCGGCATACCATTAGGCACGCTGGTCATGCGTTATGGTCAGCGCCGGGCAGTAATTTTGGGCCTCTGTCTTTTAGCCGTAGCGTCAGTAGCATCCACATGGGGGGAGAGCCTGCGTTGGCTGCTCAGCTGGCGAGCTGTCGAGGGCCTGGGTTTTATTATGGTCACTATCTCGTGTCCAGCTCTGGTCGATAACGCCACTGCAGCCCGCCATAAGGACACCGCTATGTCGATGTGGAGCTGCTTTATGCCACTGGGCATGGCGACGTCCATGTTGATTGGTGGCTGGTTCAGCGACTGGAAGCTTTTATGGTGGGTGTGCGCTTCACTTCCGTTAGTTGCATTAGGACTCGTCTTATGGCTAAGCTCTGCACCGCCCTCTGACCGTACCATTCTTCAATTCAAAGAAATCGGACTGCAGCTCAAACAACTCTTAGCCGCGAAGATAGCGCCTGCCTTTGCCAGCATTTTCGCTTTTTATGCTGTTATGTACTTCGCACTATTTAGCTTTTTACCCTTGCTGCTGGTCGAGCAAATGGGACTTAGCGTAAGAGAGGCTGGCTCCTTTACTGCTATTGCAACGCTGGCTAACGTAATCGGCAATCTGGGCGCAGGTCAGTTAGTCTCACGAGGTGTGTCGCGCGGCACCTTGTTATCAACGGCTTGTATCATCATGATGTTTTGTGGGGCCAGCCTGTTTTTCGCCAATCCTGCGCCACTGGCGAGCTTACTTCTGTGTCTGGTATTTTCAGGCGTAGGCGGACTGGTTCCCGCAACCATCGTTTCGGCCGTACCACGCATAGCCCCAAGTGTGGCAGCGGTCCCTGTCACCATCGGTTTGACCATGCAGGGCAGCAACCTGGGCCAGGTAATGGGCCCTGCACTTGTGGGTTCAAGCGTGGACAGCTTTGGCTGGCCATCAGCCGGTATCGTTATCGTAGTCAGCGGATTACTTGCCTGCATCCTTATCAAGCGCTATGTGTTCACGAGCAAGACGGTTTAACAGGGGGCTTACAGCAGGAAATGATGTACGCTGACCGACATTCTGTTTTTAATTGTTATTTTTTATGTCGTTTGACACTTATTTCTTAAAATTATTTTATAGTTGTATAAAGCATTAATAAATTGACATCTTTCAGTGTAAGGTGTGATAACAGAATAAAAACTTATCCGTTTTTGCAGAAACCACAACAACGAGGTTTTTAAATTTTTTATAGAAACGTTAAATATAGCTTAATTATATAAATTTTTAATAGTATTTTTTATAACTGGTTATTCTATTATTTGCTGCGTTTTTTTTCGTACCGATTAAGTCATAAAAAACTAGTTTTTTATTAAAACATGAAGATAAAAAAACATTTTTTATGTCTACCTGAAATGTATCAATATTCCTGATTTCTGTAGTAGTCTCCTCCTTTAACCAGCCTCAGGGCTGGTTTTTTTATCTTTCCCCACTCTCCTGATCAGCGCTGAAAGCAGACTCTCTGATCGCTAATACATTGATGTACAGGTTCTTTCTGACACAAAGGCACACAAAATAAGCTCTCATAGCAATCACAACTGAGAGATTATGAACATAGACAAACTATGTTTGCAGGAGTTATGCCCATGAACAACAAATACGACGATGACAAGCCCTGGCCTGAAGACACAGACGACACCGGCATGGGACCCTCTGACTCATCTGACAGCCCTAGCGACCTGCCTTCGGCCGAACGCTTAACCAGCAGCGACCGTTCGCAAACGGGGAATCGTGTTGATGTGGACACCGATACCCCCGATAACACAGCAGAAGAGCTCAGCCCCGCCAATGTGGTCTCCGCCGAAGATGCCGGACTGGGTATCGACACACCAGAGCTAGATCAAGGAGAGGCCATCAACGATATGGACGATAGCAGTTTGGACGAAATAACCTCGAGCACGACTAAAAATCTCGATGAGATGCCACCTGACACCCTGCGCTTTTTAGATGATCGATACGATCCAGAACGCGTTTCAGATAATCCGGGAGAAGATGAGGATCTAGACACCAAGCAGCGTTGAACAATCTCTTCAGAGCGGCTTCAGGCCAGTTTTGCCACTTACCCACATAAATTGTGCAAAACCATGTTGGTAAGTTCATAACAAGGTCTGCTGAGCCGCATGTTGTGTGGCTTAACGGACCTTGAGTGATTTTCATCCATCGTCTGAAATACCTGCATACCCGCTATTTATCCCCAAATAATGTGCACAACGATGGGGATAGCTTTGTAATAAATCACCGGAAGCCGCATTCAGCCTGGCGCTCCAGAGGGGTGGATAGCTTTCGCTCATAGCAGCAATAAAGGGCTAAACCGGCGTTTGCAGTGGAGATTTCTAAGCCGCGGATACGATTTCGACACTTTCAACCACGTGTTTTTACTTTATTCGCCTTCTGCGTGTTAGGTCGAGACCGGCTCCCAGAGTGTTTTATGCTCATCGCAGACTTACGCACAGTAAATGTGCAAAAGCTTGTTAGCAACCCCACAACAACCTATCAAGACCCTTGTTAACATTAGCTCTTAGCGAGATGGTCACATTTTACCCATCGGCTAGCAGATGAGCAAAAACGGTCATTTCACAAAGTTATACGCAGATTATGTGCACAAGCATGGGGACAACCCGCGCTTAAACCTCCCAAGAGCGCCGCATGCGTCACTTTGGCTTAGGCTGTGTGGTTTTTGACCAGCTTGGAACCGCGATTATCTTCCCGTACAAAAATAACGCTACAATCACTGCAGAGCCTAAGCATTTCTCCCATGCGTTTTTTGGTGTCGGGCCTTGGCGGCTTCGCCCTATTCCGACCAACTTGCCACACAGCCGGGCTCCTTTCCGTGGCGCAATTTCCCTCTTTGTCGTGAAATCTCTTACTCATGTAGATACCGTTGCTGATCGCGTGTCAGCGGGTGAACTACTTCAATATCAGCGTAGTTTAAAAGAACGTATTTTCCATGCCTTGCTATTTGAAGGTCTAGGTATTCTGTTTGCCACTCCGCTTGCCATGTGGATCACCGGCAAGTCAGCTGTCTCGATGGCTGCCCTTTCGGCCGTCATCTCGGCAATTGCCATGCTTTGGAATATGCTCTTTAACTGGCTGTTTGATCGTCTGCAATTACGCTATGGTTTTAGGCGTGGTTTCTGGATGAGAATACTTCACACCTGCGCATTCGAAATAGGTCTGATTCTAATCGTTGTTCCGCTTGTAGCGTGGTGGGTAGATACCACTTTGTGGCATGCTCTGGTTCTTGATATCGGGCTGGTGCTGTTTTTTATGCCCTACGCTTTCTTTTATAATCTGGGTTACGATCATATTCGCGCACGCATGGTGCGAGCTCGTGAATTAAAAGGCTGATTTCTACCTTAGTTGCTGTCTTCTCTCTATTCTCAAGGAAAGAGTTCAATGAGACCTATTACTATGGCCGAACTGGACGAGGTTCGCGAATCGTGCAGAAAACTGGTGAGCCGACGCGCTTTGCTGTCGGCGGCGGCGGCCGTCGTTCCTATCCCTGGTGTTGATCTCAGTACTGACGTAGCCATTTTGCTGCAGATACTTCCAAGAATTAATGAAAAATTTGGGCTAAGCGCTGAGCAAGTAGAAAAACTTTCTCCCGAACTGCAAAAACTGATCGTCGTCGGAGGCGCTAGCTTTAGCGTTGGCTTACTGGGTAAAGTCATCACTCCCAGCCGGGTGATATCACTGTTGAAGTCGCTAGGCGCCAAACGTCTCGCCGGAAAGTACGCCACCAAGTATGTACCCGTGATCGGCGCTGTCGTGGCATCAACCATTAGTTATGTTGTGCTGAAGCGAGTCGGTAATAAACATATTGACGAGTGTTACCACATTGCCGCACGTCTGATCTCAACTTCCGCAGGTGACAATTCCGCAGTGTCCGACGGTCGCGGCCATCACTCGAGGCCGCAGAGCCTGACACCTTAAGGCAACAGGCCATTTAAAGATGAACAGCCTCGTTGTGTAACAAACTACGAGGCGTTTTTTTTAATGATGCTCGACTAAAAGCTGATTTTTTACCCTTGACATTTATTTTGCGCTTTCGGTGGATATCTTCAGGTTCTGAAGCTCCACATCCCAGGCCGATCCTTTGTTTATGAATCTTAAAAGTCAAGTCTTGGTTACCTGATTTTTGACAGAATACTGAAAGAAATCACTCAGCAGCTAATGCTAAGCATCAAATATATATTATAAGTAGTTGTTTTTACTTATATATTTATGGAATCAAATTTTAAAAACAAATAAAAGCATTGCTTTTACTCTTCTGATCCTTAGCCCCTTCGCTTTGTAATCATGGACTAAAAGTCAAGGACAAAGTTATCCCCATTTTCTGTGCATAACTTTGGGGATAAGTACAAATAAAAATGCCGTAGGTCGCATAAAGTGGGAAAACGAGGTTCTTTGGATACTTATTGGCATTTAATCCTAACAGCCAAACGTTACATATTTATTTTTGCCTATACCAGGCTGTTTATCAGCCGTGTCTGTTCCAGGCCCCTTCACCAAGGCCTGTTCTTGCTCGCCAAACGAAGCGGCGCTCCTCCATGCTAAAGCGGGCCTTTGAATATAAAAAAAGCGCCTGCAATGATCAGGCCGAAGCCCACAACATGGTTGATGCTGAAGCTTTCTTTTAAATACAGTACGGAAAACAGCGCAAACACCACTAAGGTGATGATCTCTTGCATGGTTTTTAGCTCGGCTGCGCTATAAACACCATGTCCGATCCGATTCGCAGGCACAGCAAGGCAGTACTCGAAAAGAGCAATGGCCCAGCTGATCAGCACCACCTTCACCAAGGGGCTATGCGGAAACTTAAGGTGTCCGTACCAAGCGAAGGTCATGAACACATTAGAGACCACCAACAAGGCAATGGGTAAAAATTTAATCATGGATTTTCAGGGTGACAAGTAGAAAAAGCCCGCTATCTAAAAGCGGGCAAACCTTTTGCTAAGCCAAGCGCATTACTAAGTATTGCTCTATTACATGGGCGTACGAATAATTTCTTCCAGGCTAAAGCCAAGTTCCTGGGCGTAGTTGAGCAAATCATTCACCACGGCTTCATCCGGACTTGTGGTTCTTGAGAGCAGCCATAGGTATTCAAGGTCCGGTGAGCCTACTAATGAGTATTCGTAATCGCCCTCAACTTTCAGGATCCAGTAATCACCCCATACCATAGGTAACCAGGATAGCCAGCCTGGCGCAAAACGCACTTCGAGCTTTGAAGGATCACTCCCTTCTCCGACTGCGGCCAAGCGGCCTTCCCCTTCAGCTGAATTGATCGAGCCGTCTGCAATTTGGCATTGGTTAAGGACCTTTAGGCTGCCATCTTCATTAAGGACGTAGGTGGCACGCACGTCGGCTGTGCATTCGTCTTCGTACTTGAGTGGCAAGCGTGCAACTTCATGCCATTCGCCTGCGTACTTATTGAGATCCACACCGGCCTGAGTGGGCAGGTCAGCGGCGTGTGTGCCCAAGGATAGGCTTAGCAAAAAAGCACCTGTTACTAGCAGGGGAGTAAATCGCAGAAGTTTCATTGTTGCCTCGTTTTGGTGAGTAGCGTGCCGTCATGATCATTTTAGGCCTTGAGTGTCTAAGCTGATAATAGCACCGCAGGTTTGCATTCCAGGGGGCGGAGTCTTTGCTTTCGTCGCAGTGTCTCAAAGATGCGGTCTCCTTATCCTTGCCCGCCCTCGCTTAGCATTGAGCGGTGCTGAGTTTGCGGTTCGTCGCTGCGTCTCAACGATGTCGTCTCCTTATCCTTGCCCGCCCTCGCTTAGCGTTGAGCGGTGCTGCGCACTTCCCGTGAACGGCAAGTAAAGCAGGCGTTCGCGAACTTGCGCTGCGCGCTTCGAACAGCGCTCACTTCTTTCCTGCTTTACTCGCCGTTCGCGGCGCTCTCCGATGCGCTCGTACGGGCAAGGACAAGGAGACTAAGGCTAAGGCTGAATATGAAGGCTCAGGCAAAGGTGAAGGTGGTGGCAGGGGGTACTGACGCTAAGGGCAATGAGTTGTTTTTCTGTGATTTTGTGGGTCACGTAAACCCTTAGGAACGTCTGGTGAGCTAAACGGCCATTGGCGCGTATAGTGGAGTCTGCGATATATAGGCTCAACACCGGACAACACATCAACCCCTTTTGGAGTTCACTATGATCAGTCCATCGACAATAGCCGGCTACCCGCAATCCACTCAACAATTTCTTATACGCTCCGACAGTTACGTTAACGCTTCTTCTGTGCCCTTTCTTTCATCTGAAATTCATATCGGTGAAATGAAATTCAGCATTTTGGCGGGAGATCCGCGTTCTCGCCCTAAAAAAAGGCGCCTAAGAAAGCTCCTGCAGAGCCGACAGAAAAACCAAGAAAATAAGTTGCAGTCTAAAACCAGCTATACCGTTGCTTGAGCTAACCGGCCTGGCCGACTGAAATCGCATTACGGCGGTATGCTCAAACTATGGATTACCCCTATTCCTGTGCCTTCCGGTTTTGGGCTATTAATGCAATTTACATTGCATAATAAAAACCAGGTTTTAGTCTGTTACCTCAGACTAGCCCCCAGAGGAGAAACTCGTGAGCGCCATCGTATTGCTGGTCTTAGGTTTGGGGGAATGGCCGGAGGCTACTTCCTGTATTCTCGTTTTATAGCGCAAAAGATATTCCAGCTGGATGATAACTTCCAGACGCCTGCCCATGAGTTTGAGGACGGCGTGGATTTTGTCCCAACCAATAAGTTTATTCTGTGGGGGCATCACTTTACCTCGGTGGCCGGGGCGGCTCCCATCGTCGGGCCAGCTATTGCCGTTATTTGGGGGTGGCTTCCCGCCTTTCTGTGGGTTACTTTTGGCACGATATTCTTTGCCGGTGTTCATGATATGGGCGCCGTTTGGGCCAGTGTACGTAATAAGGCCAAGTCAGTTGGTGCGTTAACCGGGGATGTGGTCGGGAAACGCGCCCGCGCGCTTTTCATGATCGTGATCTTTCTTGTGCTGCTAATGGTCAATGCTGTATTTGGGGTGGTTATTGCTCAGCTTCTGATTAATAACCCTGGGTCGGTTGTGCCCGTGTGGGGCGCCATCGTTGTTGCTTTCATCATTGGCCAGGCGATTTACCGTTTTAAATGGAATCTTGCCCTGGTGTCCCTGGTTGGGGTTATCGTGCTGTACGCCCTCATCTACATTGGACCCAGCGTGCCTGTTACTCTTCCAGAGAACGTGATGGGCTTATCTGCCAACGCCTCTTGGATACTCCTGTTATTTGCCTACGCGGCTATCGCATCCTTACTACCGGTCTGGATGCTGCTGCAGCCACGCGACTACATCAATGGCCTTCAATTGTTCGTGGGTCTGATACTGGTATATGTGGCCGTGCTCCTGTCGAACCCGACTGTTGTTGCGCCAATGATCAACTCTGATGTGCCTGCCGGTACCCCGTCATTGATCCCGCTGCTGTTCGTAACTATTGCTTGCGGGGCTATCTCAGGCTTTCACGGCCTGGTCGCTTCAGGAACCACATCCAAACAACTTAATAAAGAAAGCGATGCCCGTTTTGTAGGCTACTTCGGTGCTGTCGGCGAGGGCGGACTGGCTCTGGCTGCCATTATCGCAGCCTCGGCAGGTTTTGCGACATTTGATGAATGGAAGTCGGTTTATCATGCTTTCGGTGAAGGCGGTATCAAGGCCTTCGTAGAAGGTGGTGCCACCATACTACATGCAGGTACCGGCATTAGCCCCGACGTTTCTGCCACCATGCTGACGGTTATGGCCGCGTTGTTTGCAGGTACCACCATGGACACTGGCTTGCGTCTGCAACGCTATATCTTCCAGGAATGGGGAGAGATCTACAGTATAAAATGGATGGGCAAACCTTTCCCTGCCACTGCGCTTGCCGTGATTACCTGCCTGATTCTGGCATTTGGTGCCGGTGGAGCAAGCGGTTCGGGCGGCCTTCTTATTTGGCCTCTGTTTGGTACAACCAACCAGTTGCTCGCCGGCCTGACGCTTCTGGTCATCTCCGTCATGCTGGTGCGCCGCAAAACACCGACCATCTATATCACCATTCCACTGGTATTTATACTGACCATGACCCTGGCTGCCCTGCTACTGCAACTGCAGACTTTCTATAAGGATCAGAACTGGTTTCTGTTAATACTTGATATTATCGTTCTGATCGCCGCTATTCTGGTCACGCTGGAATGCGTATCAGCCCTGCGCAGCGAAAAACGCAAAATGGCCATGACAGGCTAAGCGATGAAAGGCTCCTTTATCCGTCTAAGGCACTGGTGCCAAAAAGCCAACGAAGTGGGGGTGACGTATTACAACGCCCCCTTTCGTTCCGCCATTGCCAGAGCGAAACGCGAGGAAGATGATCTTTTCATGCTCTTGGTGTTTTCCGAAATGATGGGTGTGCCTAATCCTGCCTCTTGGTATACCCTCGAGCTGCAACCACTGCTGCTGGAACGTTTCCACGACTGGCATACACGCATGGGTATGGAGCGATCCCCCTGGATCACTTTCGGTGCTGCTGATGCCCTTGAATATTTCTGCGCTGATTCAACACCGGCGGCTACTTCTGGTTGGTGGCAAGGGTGGGGTCGGGAAAACGACAGTTTCTGCTGCCCTAGCAGTACATGCCGCCGAACGGGGCCGCAACGTCCTACTGGCTTCCACCGATCCAGCTCATAGCCTGAGCGACGCTTTTGGCCGCACGATCGGATCGAAACCTACCGTGCTGGCAGCCGGGCTAACTGCCTTGGAAATGGATCCCGACACTGAGGTAGACGCCTATCTGGATCGCGTTCTCGCGCAAATGCGCCGCTATGCCGGCCCGGACCAGATTAACGAGCTTCAACGCCATCTGGGTTTGTCACGCCAATCGCCCGGCGCACAAGAAGCCGCCCTTCTAGAGCGCCTGTCGCGACTTATGGAAGAAAGCCAGACCGACTACGATTTACTTATTCTGGACACTGCACCTACCGGCCATACTTTGCGTTTGCTGAGTTTGCCCGAAGTGATGGCCGCATGGACTGAAGGTTTACTACGGCACAACAAACGCTCACAACATCTAGGTTCAGTGCTATCTCACCTGACTCCCGGGCGAAGCATCGATAATCCTATTTCTGATCCCAAAGAGAACCCCCTTGAAGAACTGGACACCAAAGGCAAGGCGCTCGCCGAAACACTGCTACAACGGCAGCGCCTGTTTCATCGCACCCGACGATTGCTATCCGATAGCGAGCGTACTGCCTTTTATTTGTCCTGACCCCAGAGCGTCTGCCCATGCTTGAAACCGAACGGGCTATCCATTCTTTACGGGAAAGCAAGGTCCCAGTGGCCGGAGCTATTATCAATCGTATCCTGCCCAATGATACAGAGAGTCCGTTCTGGGCCGCACGACACGAGCGGCAACAGCGTCAACTAGCAGAAATCCAGCAGCGGTTGGGTACCCTGCCAATGCAGCTAGTGAGTTTGCAAAAAGACGACATACAAGGGCTCGACGCGCTGTCTGCCTTCGGCAGACAACTTATACAGCCTTGGCCATAAGGTCCAGGCCCTAAGACTAGCCCTGGTCTAATAAATGGGTAGAAACCGGCAAAGAAAAAAGGCCTTCGATTTCTCGAAAGCCTTAAATTCGTTGGTGGGCCCAGCAGGACTTGAACCTGCGACCAACGGATTATGAGTCCGCTGCTCTAACCAACTGAGCTATAGGCCCTTTTTATTGCTTTGGCAGTGCCGTGAAAGTAGAAATGGCTTCCCACATTCATTGCACGCCACTTGTTAGCCTCTAACTGTAAAACAGATAAGCCTCAAAGAACCAAGCAATCAAAGACGATGATTATTACATATTTTTGATAGGACTGGCTAGTTATAAACATTGTTAAATACACAACGGTGCAGATAATATCCAGTGCCAGATGAGCTTCGCGCTGAATGGATGGCTGTTAAGCAGTCAGACTCGATATAAATTAAAGTTGCTGTCCCACCTCTGTATGGCCTTTTCTGTATCTATTTCATGGTAAAAATACACTGTACGTAAACACAGTTATCTTTAAGAGATCATCATGTCATACACAATCACCCTTCAAGACGCCCCTTCCGATATCTCCGAACGTGCCAAAAAAGACGCTGAGTATCGTTTTCAACGAACATTGCAGCGCTCCTTAGGCGAGCCAGACGAAGTTGTGGCCTCGTACATGGCCTGGCAGAATGCAGAAGAAACAGCAGAGTCCGAGCTCTCTCCGGAAGAAATCACGCTGGCTAAACGCTGGATCGCCGCAGCTACCAAGGCACAACAAGATGGCTTCAGAGAGCTTGGCGAGTCAGAGGCTTATTTTGAAATTCGGGTTGAGAGATAAAGATTTGTTGGGCTAGCACAGTGGCTGCCGCAGCGTAAGCACACCCAGTGACTCTAAAGCCGATCGGCACGTAACTGATCATCAAACCGACTTCCTCTTGTCTTGGGCTGCCCCTGGCTGCTCGTCAGACTTCGATGGTGTTAGTATCGTTAGCTTGATTCATTGGCAAGCTCTCGGGATAGCTCAGTTTTGCTCAGAAACGCCCATGTTGCCGCTTACCGTTGTTAAAGATTTAGCAAGCATGCCTCAACTCTCCACATCCCTTTCCTGTCGCCGTTTTGCCTCTTATTACCGCGTCTCTTGCCTTGACGGCCAAACCTATCAAAGTCAGCCAATTAAGGATTCAATTGCGGTATCGCTGGATGGTATTAAAAATGGATACATCCCTGACGAAGCAAAGCTTAAGTGCGACAGATTGCGCCACCAGGCTAAGCAAAAAGGTTTAATAGAGAGTGAAAACGACGCAATAAGCGTCGTTATACAGTGTGCAACGTACGTTAAAAGCAAAGACAGAGGGTTTCTGACGAGCAGCAACTATCCGAATGAAATCTGCGCGATCGTAACAACAGCGATGCTCACACCCGATGGACAAATCATTCCATCGTCCACTCATCCAATGGTGCCGCGCGAACTACTTGGGCCGTCTGAGAATCTGAGCTTAGCTCTCGTGAATGAGTTTGACGGGTATCTGGCTAAAAATGAGTCGCAGTTTGAAGAGGCTCCGGCATGGTCGAAATTTATCGACAGGATCGGTTCGATGCAATCGGCCATGTTTGGTAGCCGACCTCTGGCTGAAGGGTATGAGTCAGTCGACAATATCTATATTTCACTGCAGCTAAAGCTCAGTGGAATGATTGATACCGTCGTACGAGCCTATGATCGGCTGGAACGCCTGGACAAAGCAAAAAAGACGCCATTATTCGATATGCTCGTTGGGGCTTGTAAAGCCCGACACGCCTTGCCTCCATCACAGCTGGCAACGATCTCATTGCGAACTGGACAAATGAAGGCTGAGTTCTCTCTTGCCTCCGCTCAGCGCGATACGCTTGGTGCAGCGCTTAACTTGCAAGATGGTGAAATACTCGCCTTGAACGGCCCTCCCGGCACTGGTAAAACCACATTACTGCAAAGCGTGGTGGCAAGCCTTTTTACACGTGCTGCCTTGTTGGATCTGCCTGCGCCGCTGATCGTGGGTGCTTCAGCCAATAATCAGGCTGTCACGAACATTATAGAAAGTTTTAGTGCCGAAGCTGAGACCCCGACTAGCGAGGATCTACTCGCCCAAGAAGGGTTTATGACTCGATGGCTGCCTCGCGCAGGCGAAGGTCTGGGCTTTGGTTTGTATATGGCGTCAAAATCCAAAGCCGCGAACACGCCGTATCTTACGCCAGATAAGTTCGACAGCATCTTGCACGGCCCCGGTGCTGCCGACACAGAGCGCCATTATGTGCAGTCAGCTCAACGTGCGCTAAACGGTCTGGGCAAAGGCGCTACGCTGCAGTCAACAATAGAACACCTGAAGAAGGAACTGCAGCTCACGGCGGATCAGCTCAACCTCGTGCAGCAACTCGCTACTGAGCTGATCAATATCGACCCCAAGTGCCTGGACAGTATAGAGGGGATGGACGAGTTGCTTGCTCAAGAGCAGCAATTAAAAAGCGAGCGCCACAGCCTGGAGCAAATGCTTCATGAATGGATGGGAGTTATCGCAGATGAAGGATGGGTGCAGACCCTGTTAGCCTCCTTTGGCCCTTTTAAGCGAAAGCGCCAGGCACAGCTGCATCACTTCCTCTCACGTCACCAAGCCACACTTCAGGTTGACCAGGCTGAGTGGAGCACGCTAAGTGCACAAATAGAACACGTATTGGCGGGGGTAACTGCGCGGTATCAGGAAGGCCGACAAAAAGTAGCCACGTATCAGCGCTGGGTCAATGAGACCAGACTCTACTGTAAAGACGCCACCCCCTTATCAATCAGACAGATTGATGAGCGCCTGGATGTGAGCTTGCGCGCTTATGCATTTTGGTTAGCCGTGCATATCTTTGAGGGCCGCTGGATCCAGGAGATGAAAGAAACATTTTGGAGTGGCAAATCAGGCCCCTGGGAACGAAGCGGCCAGGGAGTGCTCACACGCCTAAGACTTAAGGCGATGTTAACGCCATGCCTGGTCAGTACCTTTCACAGCCTTCCCCAAAGCTTCAAATATATACAAGGCAAGGATAAGGAAGGTAACTGGATCGAGTCCTCATTTTTTAACGAAATTGATCTCCTGATCGTCGATGAAGCAGGACAGATCTCACCTGAAATCGCAGCAGGCAGCTTCGCACTGGCCAAAAAGGCGTTGATTGTCGGCGATACCCTGCAGATTGAACCGGTTTGGTCGGTACCGGATCTTGTTGATAAGTCCAACTGGGTACGGTTTATTGGCGGACCTGAGCCCGATGCCTCTGCCTTTGAAGCATTTAAGGAAAGGGGTGCCGCATCAAGCAACGGCAGCCTGATGCGCATGGCTCAAGAGGCAACGGCGTTTTCATTAGATCAGGGGCTGCCTGCAGGGATGTATCTATTCGAGCATCGTCGCTGCGTTGAGCCGATTATCGAATACTGCAATGATCTCTGCTATCAAGGCATGCTAAGCCCTCAACGCGCGGAAAGCTCCGTTAACCGCAAAGAATTGGGTTTGCCGGCAATGGGCTGGGCCTATGTGCAGGGTGCAAGCCAGACTAACGGATCAAGCCGGTCCAATCCAGAAGAAGCGAAAGTGATTGCCGTCTGGGTGGCAGAGAACCTCGCGCGCCTTAAATGTTTTTACGGTAAGCCGATAGAAGAGATTCTTGCTGTGGTGACACCCTTCAAGGCGCAAATGAGTGAAGTAAGAGCAGCCTTTCGCGCTCTGAACTTACCAGAAAAAATCACCATCGGGACTGTCCACGCCCTGCAAGGGGCGGAGCGCGATATAGTGCTCTTTAGCACCGTCTACACCTTACGTGACGGTCGGAACTATTTCTTTGATCAGAGCCCCAATATGCTCAATGTGGCGGTGTCCCGCGCCAAAGACAGTTTCTTGGTGTTCGGTGATACACAGATTCTGGATGAGCGAACCAGCAAACCCAGTGGCGTGCTGGCGAAGCATTTGTTTTCGAACCAAGGCAATGAGATCATTATTGATCCGAGCTGGTCAGCACGACAAGAGTTTCAAAGCAAGGCCGGAGACTACACTGTGATTCGTACGCTCGAAGGCCACCGCCAAGCTCTAAAAAAGGCCCTAGGCGATGCGCAGGAAGATATCATTATTGTCTCCCCCTGGATTACCCACAACGCGCTGGAACAAGACGGCATCCTTAATTTGCTGGAAGCAGCGTCCAAACGAAATGTGCGTTGTACGATTTTTTACGACAAAGCCCTTAATGAAAAAACCGAACAACGTCAGGCACTGGCGCAGAGCCAGTCTGAACAGCTTGTTAAACAGCTGAAACAGGCTGGTGCCCATGTTCATGCACTGCATAACCTGCATGCCAAAGAGATCTTCGTGGACGACTGCTACCTGCTCATGGGATCTTTTAACTGGCTTAGCTCGCCACGCGGGGGCCCATGGGTACGCCACGAGGTGTCTACCCGCTATCAGGGCCCATTAGTCGGTAGCGAGAAAAAGGCAGAGCTCGACGCGCTGATGTCTCTGAAGATCAAGCAATAACAAGCCTGGCAACATCTATATCACCTGGATAAATATGGAAATCATCATTATTTTAACTGTAGTGAGCGTCATTGCTGCTTACCTCATTTTTTCAAAGAAAAAAGCCGTGCGGCCCTCGTTAAAAAAAATGAGCCAAGAACAAAAAGAAAAAACCTGGCTACGGAAAATGCCGAAAAAATCGATAAGGCCATGCGCCAGGAAGCGATGAATGTGCGCAAATCTGCGCTAGCTAGCCTTAGTTCAAAAGAAGTCCAGTGTCTGGAACAAGCGCGAGCACTTCTTTACACGCTATCACCCGCTGAAGATGCGCTCGGCAGGCGTACCCGGGAAAAACACATTACGGATTTGTTTTTTCAAACCAGGGCCATAGTCGAAGTACGCTATGGCGATGAGGTCTGCCGCACAAACTATGGTGATGAGCTAAGCGCTGACGCTAAGTTTCTGAAATCCAGACTAGCAGACGGATTAAGCATTGAGGACATACGTAGCTATTGGAATCAGCCGCTGCTTATGGCGCTACTTATTCCCGAGATTCATCTACTGGCCAAGACACTGTATAAAGAATCGCTAAGCAAAGATCAAAAAATCGGCACCATCGACGCCGAACGCATGTTCAGAAAGTCGAATGTGTTTTACGGAAACCCTGTCCAGGATGTTAAGCAGACGCTTAAGATCAGGGGTTACGCCGAGAATGACGCTGCTCTTTTTATAGAGTTTTATACACGTATAAACCAGTGGCAGCTTACGCTGGATCCACTCTCGAAGCCTAAGGTTTTTAGTCACTCCGAGGCTTCCCTAAACGCGGTCATAAGGAATTTAATTGCCGCTGGCCAGATATGAAAGGCACTGAAAACGTCATCGCTACAATACAGGTATTAATGACTTATCGCTTCTCTTTCGACACCCTGAAACTCTAGCTATTTCCCCCGAATTGAGATGGTCAGGCATGGTATTTGCTCATCCTTAACGAGCCGCCCGACTTGAACGGGCCAAATACCTATCCAAGCAAGGAGAAACGCATGGCGACAACTCAACAATCCCCACTGACGGAAGGGTGGCCCGAAGAAGCGCGTGAGGCTGCACAACTTGTTATCGATCAATACGGAGAGCCGGACGAGTCCACCGCTACTCAATTGACATGGCTAAAGCCAGGCCCCTGGAAGCGTATTATCGCCTCTAAAGCCTTTTATTCACACAATTTTCCAGCCCCTCACTTCGACTCTGTAGAGTCGGTCATCGACTACCGTGTCCCCGCTGATAAATTCACGGCCTTGGCGCAGTTCGACGGCAGCGTGATCGTCGAGCGCACAGCCGGTGAAGTGTCGGCCCGCTGCCACGATGAGCAAGCTAATTTCCTGGCATTGAATCTGATGCACGACATTGTCACCAATGCCAAATCGGTAGAGGAAGCCCGTGCCTACTACTCCAAGGAATTTGCCGACTACAGGCGCAAAAAGCCCACGCCTTATATGGAAAAGCTACATTTCAGTCCTGGCCAGAGTGACACGGCCGACCCCGATACCCGCACACTGACAGATGAAGACCTGGAACGCGCCGTGCGAGAGGGAAAAACGCAGCCAGTTCTTAGTAAATGCAGCACACCGAGCTCTGGAGCTGTTTTTATAGCCGTATCAAGCGAGGAGTCTGTTCTGTCGCCGCTTGTTCTGCTCGCAGCTGACCAGAACTTGGGCCTACTGCAATGCTGCTTGCCATTGACGTAGCAGATCAACGCTGGCGGTGACGCCGCCGCAGACAATCACCATTACGTTATCAAAACCCTGCAGCGCGCTAACCTGCGCATAGGCCAGGGCAAGACTGGCGCCACAAGCAGGCTCTACCAGTATTCGGTGATCATCTAGAAAGCGTTCGCATGCCTGCACCGCTGCCTGGTCGCTAACTACCTCCGGGTACACAACATGCTGCCGCGCCAAGTCGAATGCCTGCTCGCAGACTTGCTGTGCGCCCAACGACGTGGCGATGCTGGTAATGGCATCCAGCGCAATGCGTTCACCTGCTGCAATGGAGCGTGCCAGTGCGTCAGCGCCGGCCGTTTCCGCCGTGATAACAGGGATGCCGTGCCAACCGTTGCGCCGCAAGCCTTCAACCACACCACAGAACAGGCCTCCCCGCCCACCGAAAGCACCACTGCGTCAGGCTTGATACCCGATGCTGCCACCTCATCGATCAATGTTGCATGACCTTGCCAAAGCAGCGGATCATCGAAGGGATGCAGAAAAGCATCGGCCTCACCTAGCATGGACTGCGCCAGCGTATTGGCTTCATGCCAAGCAGCGCCATGCACGATCAGCTCAGCACCTTGCTGACGGATCAGTGAGCGGGCACGTTCAGTGGTGGTTTCCGGCACCACCACCACGACGGGAATGGAAAGGCGGCGACCCGCAAAGGCCACGGCGATCCCGGCATTACCGCCAGAAGAGGAGATAAAGCGCCGCTTGCCATTTTGTACGTAAGTCTCGCAAGCGGCCCCGATGCCCCGTATTTTGAACGAGCCTGAAGGTTGCAGCGCGTCGAGTTTAAGCCAGATGTGGCGGCCAGCCGCTTCGCTCAAGGTGTCAGACTCGATCAGCGGAGTTTCGATATGCAAGGACATGTAGGGTAATGAGCCTTAAAAACGTACTGTTAAAAAAAGATTATAGTGAGCAAAATAGGTAGCCACTCGCCACTCCCTGAGCTACTCAGGTGTAACACATTCGAATGCCTGTGGTCGCGCCCTTAAGTAACCGTCAAGCTTCGTGAGAAAAAATGAGCATCGAACCGAAGGTGGGGATTGTCGTTAGATTAGGGGTGGCTCAAACACTGGCTTGGGCATCATCTTATTACCTCCCTGCCATGCTGGCGACCTCTATGGCACGCGACCTGGGCATTTCTACTCCTACCGTTTTTGCAGCTTTTAGCGCGGCACTGATAGTCTCTGCCTTGGTCGGGCCTCCGGCAGGCCGCCTCATCGATCGCTTGGGAGGGAGACAGGTGCTGGTTTGGACCAGTATCATCTTTGCCGTGGGGCTCGGCGCCCTGGGCTTTGCTCGCAGTCCCACTGAGCTATTCCTGGCCTGGTTGATCATCGGCATCGGGATGGGCAGCGGCCTGTATGAAGCAGCCTTTTCAGCTTTGGTTGTTCTTTACGGAGACCGCTCCCGCAGTGCCATCACCGGCATTACATTGATTGCAGGATTCGCCAGTACGGTGGGCTGGCCACTGTCCACTTTTCTGGAAGCACATATAGGCTGGCGCGGAGCCTGCTTTAGCTGGGCAGTCCTTCATTTAACCCTTGGTCTCGCCCTGAACTTAAGCCTTCCCAGGCAATCGGCGGCTTATACCGACGAAGTCACAACGGTGGCGTCAAACAAAGAGACGGACAGCCCTCTCCCCGCTGACATCACCACCCGCCGTTGGGCATCCTTTGCACTGGCTTTCGTATTTGCTGCCACCTGGTTTACCAGCACTGCTATGGCCACTCATCTTCCAAGGCTACTTCAGGCGGGGGTACGTCACTAACTACTGCCGTGATGGTCGGCGCCCTTCTCGGCCCAGCCCAAGTAGCCGCCCGGCTGCTGGAATTTGGATTGCTGCGCAAAGTCCATCCCCTTCTGTCAGCGCGTATCGCTGCTTCGCTTCATCCGATCGGCGCATTGGTGTTTGGCATCATAGGCGCGCCTGCCGCCGCCGCATTCGGGATTCTGCACGGCGCTGGAAATGGTATTCTGACCATTGCCAAAGGGACACTCCCCTGGTGGTGTTCGGACCCGCTGGCTATGGGCACCGCCAAGGAGTCCTGATGATTCCCGCGCGCATCGCCCAGGCCCTGGCTCCGTGGCTGTTCGGAATCTGCCTTGATATGTTCGGTATAAAAGCATTGTGGCTATCCTCAACGATAGGCCTTGGAGCCACGCTGGTACTGTTCACTATTCCGCTCGTGACCAATAGACAACGTTGATGAGCTAAAGCCCCTCGAATATGGCACTATATCCGCTATGCGAATTCAGCTGCTTTCTGACCTTCACCTGGAAGTCGATCCCGGCTATGTGCCTCAAGCTGCACCCGATGTTGACGTGCTGGTATTGGCAGGCGACATCGGCTCGCATTCCCCTCACTCCGCGCTAGAGGGTGCCGACTTCGGATTGAGTCGCTTTTCACCGCTGCTCACCAATGCAAAATGGCCGCGGGTTTTATATATCCCCGGCAACCATGAGTTTGATTGGCTGGATTATGACGCCACGTATGTAAGGCTGCGAAAGCTATGCGATCAACTCGGCATTGAGTGGCTGGACAGAGAAATAATCACCATCGGTTCGGTGCGCTTCATAGGGACCACTCTCTGGAGTGACTTTGAGGCTCTGGCCCTCTTAAAGGGAGGCATGACAGAGCAGATGCGCGAACTGGAGAAAGCCTATAGAGCCGCTGACTTTTACCTGCGCAAGAACACAACAGCGCGAAATGGAAAGCCCTTGCTTGCTGAGCAAATACGGGAGCTGGCCAAAGAATGTCAGTCGTGGCTATATGATGCGCTATTGACTCCGTTTGAAGGCACCACGGTTACCGTCACCCATTTCGCACCTACCCTGGAAAGTGCTGATCCGCGCTATGGTCTTACACCCGGAACCGCCGGTTTTTGCAACTCCATGGAAGAATTCCTGCCATTCACACAGCTATGGATGCACGGACATTTGCATTGCAGAAACGATTTTATCGCAACCGGTTCTGTTAACGGCGAAGCATACCGATGCCGTATCGTAGCGAACCCTCGAGGCTACGAGGACAAAGACGAGCAAAAAGACTTTCAAGAGAAATTCTGCATTGAGTTGCCTTGAAGGAGACTAATAACATCCCATCACTCTGTTGACTGCAACCGAAAGGAAAACAGACAAACCAGCACCTCTACATCAATCAACCTATCATTGGCATCCGTCAGCAAAAACGGCCATGCCAAACAAGACTGGGGAACCCGACAGCCGAAAAAAAACCGAACCCAATGTCTCAAAGGGTCCGGCTTTTCTTACTTGATTATTCTCTTAGCTTGGCTATTCAGCCAAGCATTGAGCCATCAGATGACTTGGATCATTGAGGCTTGTGGGCCTTTCTGTCCTTCACCTGCTACGAACGAGACGCGCTGATTCTCTTGAAGAGATTTATGACCGTCGCCCTGGATCTCGCTGTAGTGTGCGAAAAGGTCTTTGCCACCGGATTCAGGCGTAATAAAGCCGAATCCTTTGTCGTCGTTAAACCATTTCACAATACCAATTTCTGTTTTCAATATAAGTCCTAACTAAGTAAAAAGGGAAAATTATCCCTACAGCCACTATGGGCTGCCAAGAGGCATTGCACAACCTCTGTTTCCACTTAATACAATTGCCGGAACGCCGAAAAAACCATCTCTTCCCGTGCCCTTCATTGAAGGGGATACCAGCGTATTAATAGAGGGTCTTTTTCAGACGCTCTGGCAATTCAGAGTCGTATTTCGAACCATCAATTCCTGCTTGGCTTAAAGTTTGAAGGATGGTTCCAGTGCTTGGCAGTGAAGAACGTTTTATATGAAGTTCTGAATCCCATAACCCTGCCCTCACAACCGCTCTCGAGCACTGAAAAAATACATTTTCCACACTAACGACAAGCACTGACAAAGGAAGTTTGCCAGCTATGGAGAATTGCTCCAGCAAGAGTGGGTCAGTGGTAATTGTGGCCCTGCCATTTATTCTTAATGTTTCCCCCACTCCCGGGATCAAGAAGAACAGAGCTACCCGCGGATCATGAAGAATATTTCGCAAGCTGTCTATTCTGTTGTTTCCTCGCCGATCAGGAAGCAGCAACGTCTTCTCGTCATGCACATGTACAAAACCGGCAGGATCTCCTCTAGGTGAAGCATCAAGGCCTTGCGGTCCCGACGTAGCAAGCACCACAAAAGAAGCAGCTTCGACCATTTTTTGATAATGAGGATGAATATAGCTCACCTCTTTTTTGATGGAAGCTGTTGAAGGCGAGCCATAAATGGCTTCAAGATCTTCAAGATCAGCGATACGATGTGCTTTGGTTAGTTCATTCACGTCCGGGATCCGTATTGAGACACCTAAAGCTTTGCTTAAGCTGTCGTCATGCCCTGACAGTGTAAGCGTTCAAGGCCTCTAAAGAGATTAATGCCTGGCTGTCATTAATAGCGCAACTATCACGATGCAGCCAAAGGCAATGAGAATGCAGGATGCAATGAACCACCCTTCAATCATTATCACGAGAACCCCCTTCACTCGATGCTATTTGTGTCTCTATACTACAGTAACTTGCAAAAAGCATTCCACCTAGGAGCTTCCCTAGGACAGGCATGATGCGGTGAATTCTTTTAGCCTCACGTAAATCCTTCTAGGAAATCGCGAAGCTAACAATGCTTGATGCCTGTTGGCATTCATGACCTGTTGGCATTCATGAATAAATTACTTACAATGAGAACGATTTTTATTCGCATGAGCAGATAAAAAACCCACTAACTTCCTGCCTCTTTATGACCACTTCATTTTTTGCTTCACGCCGACGTCTGCTGGCCGCCACAGCGGCCTTACCGCTTGTCATGAATGCGCCGCTTGTTCTGGCAAATGGCCGTCCGCTGAAGATCGCCTTGCTTACGTCCCTGTCAGGTCCATTCACGTCGCTGGGCGAAAGCATGCGCGCGGGTCTACAGCTGTTTCTTGAGCAAAACAATTATGAAATGGGTGGCCGAAAGGTTGAACTTCTGATCGAGGACGATCATGGCAAACCCGACGAAGCCCTGCGTAAAGTACATAAACTGATTTCCAGGGATCGTATCGATGTCTTGTGCGGAGTCATCAGCGCCAACATTGCGTTGGCCATACGTGATGTGGTCGCCGACGCCCAACTGCTCACGTTTATCTCCAATGCCGCGGCCAACGATTTAGCACGTGATGCCGCCAGCCCGTATATTTTCAGACCCACCAAGACCAGTTGGATGCTGGGCCATACCGGTGCATTGTGGACCTACGAAAATATTGACACTTCGGGGGCTCACATTAGCGTCCGACTATGCTGCCGGCCGCGAATATATTGAAGATTTTAAGCATACCTTTGAAGAGCAAGGCGGCAGTTTAGGTCAATCGATCTGGACGCCCCTGGGTACAAGCGATTTTGCACCCATCATCATGAATATGGCAGCTGCACAGCCACGCTTCATCTACAGCTTTCTTGCCGGGGCAGATGCCGTCCGTTTTCTTCAGCAGATGAAAGACTACAAGATGCACGGCAGAGTTCCGGTCGTAGGGCCTGGGGCTCTCTTTGACCAGGAAGATGTCATTCCAGCTACCGGTGATGCCAGTCTGGGAGGCATCAGCACTTTCCATCAGTCGCCCGGCGCGCCGGCTGCCGCTGATTTTGTTCGCGCTTACCAGGCTTCACGTGGCCGTCTTCCTGGTGAGGCCAGCACAGCAGGCTACGCCACTGGCCAGGTCATCAAGGCAGGTGTTGATGCAGTAGAGGGCGACGTCAGCAACAAGGATGCCTTCAAAGACTACTTATTGGGCAATCGTGTCAACACCGCCTTTGGCCCCATGCACTTTGATCCGCGCAACAATCAGGCTATTCTTGATATTTATGTCAACGAAGTTCGCCAAGATGCCGAGGGCAAGCCGTTCAATACCGTCATTCACACATACGAGCACATTCAGGATCCCGGCCCCAAAGCGCAAGCCTAACCCATGTCTTACTATTTGCTGCAAGCGCTGAATGCGTTGTCGTTTTCGGTATTGCTCCTGCTTACCGGTCTTGGCCTTACTCTGGTCCTGAGCCTGATGAATTTCATCAATCTGGCTCACGGCTCATTTTTCCTGCTCGGCGGCTACATCGCCACCCAATGGCTTGCCTCCGGCGCTCCATGGTGGTTGGCCTTTCCCGCCGCCTTCATTCTTACCGGCGCAGTCGGGCTGCTGCTTGACCGTTTCCCTTTTGGACAGTTTTATGGGCGCACGCACTTAATGCAAGTGCTGCTTACCTACGGCATCGCCATTATTTTTGCCGACCTAATGCGCTGGGGGTTCAGTGCCGATACTTTAAGCCCCAATCTTCCCGAGATATTGCGCGGTGGCGTCTGGATTGCCGGTCTGCCTTTCCCTGTATACCGGCTTTTTATTATTGCGGCAGGCGTCGTCATCGCGCTGATCCTGTGGGCACTGCTCGACTACACACCATGGGGTGCGGCCCTGCGCGCCTGCGTCAGCGATCGCGCCATCGCAGAGTCATTAGGCCTGAACGCCAGACGTATCTTTACTATCGGCATGGTGGTTGCAGCAGGTCTTAGCGGATTGGGGGAGCCTTGGGCGCCGGAGTGTTATCTGTGCACCCGGGGCTGGACGAAAACGTCTTGCTGCTTGCGCTGCTGGTGGTCGTCATCGGCGGCCTTGGCAGTGTAAAAAGTGTGGTGCTCAGCGCCCTTATCCTGGGCTTTGTCGAAACCTTCTCCAGAGTGTGGTTTCCCTCATTTTCCAGTGCGGTCACTTTAGGTGTCATGCTGCTGATTCTCGTCGTACGGCCTAATGGCTTATTGCAGGCAAGGACGCGCTTCGCATGAACCCTACACCTTCAGTCTCCCAGAAGCTGGCGCTCTTCCTGACCGCTGTCGCTCTCCTCGCCTTTGGCGGACTTGCTGATCCTTACCTGCTGCGTCTGGCCACCGAAATTCTGCTCATTGGTACCGCAGTCATGAGCCTGAACCTCGTCACAGGCCAGGGAGGCCTGGTATCACTATGCCACGGCGCACTGTTTGGCGGTGCAGCCTACGCTGCCGCTTTAGTGTCTCAGCACACCGGCGTAAACCTGCCCGCCACGCTGGCAGTGGGCATTGCTACAGGCGGCTTGCTCGCCTTGCTCGTTGCTCTTGTCAGTCTGCGCTCAAACGGGCTGTTTTTTCTGGTCGTTACATTGATCGCCGGACAACTGCTCTGGGAAGTCGTCTTTCATTGGCGTGAAGTTACCGGAGGCGCCGACGGCTTACGCGGCTTCACCGCCTCTTCAGGCCGGGCATGGTGGACAGAGCCTGTCTGGCTCTATACTTTGGCAGCAGTGTGGGCCTCGACAGGCTTTCTTTTGCTGCGCCGCTTCCTGTACCAGCCTGCGGGCATTGCATTGCAGGGCCTGCGCGACCAGCCCCTGCGTATGCAAGCGCTTGGCTACAGCGCGCACCGTATCCGCATCAAAGCTTTTGTGGCCTCAGGGCTGATTGCCGGCGGAGCCGGGGCCCTATATCCCTTCATCAACCTTTACCTCAGTCCCGAGGTCGTCCATTGGAGCTTCTCTGCATCGCTGCTGATCATGGGCGTCATCGGAGGAATCAAAACCTTGCACGGCGCCTTTGCCGGAGCGGCGATCTATCTTCTGATTCAAACCTATGTCAGCTCGTACACAGATAGATGGCAACTATTGATCGGATTGCTCTTTGTGGTCACGGTATTGTTCATGCCCAATGGCGTTACCCAAGGTCTGCGTCAACGGAGGCGCTCATGAGCACCACATTGCTGCAACTACATGAGATTTCCCAACGCTTTGGGAAACTCCATGTGCTCGATCAATTGACACTATCCGTGCACGCTGGTGAAACCCTTGGACTCATAGGCCCCAACGGTGCCGGCAAAACCAGTTTGCTGAATATTGCGAGCGGTTTCAGCAAGCCTTATGCGGGTAAGGTACTGTTCAAGAATCAGGACATCACCCGCCTGGACCCAGCGCAGCGTGCGCGACTGGGTTTGATGCGAAGTTTCCAGTCCAGCCAGATATTTCCTCAGCACACGATACAGCACAATCTGGCCCTGGCCCTGCGAGCATGCACCTCAAAAGCTTACACGTGGCTCGGCCGCCCTGGCCCTCTGCGTGACAGCCTCGAGCAGGCTGACGATATTGTCGCTAGCAGCCTGTTCGGTGGGCGTAACGATGTGGTCGCAGGCACACTTTCCTACGGAGAACAGCGATTGCTAGACTTGCTGATCAGCGTAGCGCAGCACCCCCAGATGCTGTTGCTGGACGAACCCACTGCGGGCTTGTCCAAGCAAGAGGCTGCCGACGCCATGGCCCTGCTGGCGGGCCTTCATCACCAAAGCACGGTGGTACTGGTGTCTCATGACCTTGATCTGGTGTTTGAGCATTGCGACCGGATTGCGGTGCTGAATCTGGGCAGGCTCACTGCCGTCGACACTCCGGAAGCAATACGCCGCCACGAAGGGGCGCAGACAGCCTATCTAGGAGGAGCTGAATGACACCTGTCCTGGACATCAACGGCCTGGGTAATGGCTATGGTGGCGCCGACGTTATCTCGGGGATCAGCTTTGCTATTACTGAAGGCGAAAGCGTTGCAATACTCGGACGTAATGGCGCAGGAAAGACCACTCTGCTACACAGTATTTTCAATATCGGACCGCCCTGCACTGGTCAGGTGCTGCTTAACGGTCATCCTATTGCCAGGCTGCCAACCTATAGAATCGCCCGCATGGGGGTAGCGCTGGTACCGCAGGGGCGAGATGGATTCCCCGAATTACGGGTGCGTGAAAGCCTGAGGCTCGCGACACTGACAGCGCGCGTCGCTAGTTCGCATCCTTGCACTATGGAAACTATCTATCAGCAATTTCCCCGTCTGTACGAAAGGCGTAATACCTTATGCGCCAACCTGAGTGGCGGTGAACGTCAGATGCTGGCGCTAGCACGCGCCCTCCTGACACAGGCAAGCCTGATTGTGCTTGATGAACCGAGTGAGGGTCTTGCCCCCATGGCCATACGAGACATGCTGCAGCCCGAACTGCTGAAACTGCGCAATCAGGGCTACACCGTACTACTCGCCGAACAAAACATCGCCCTGGCCTTAGCCGTTGCTACTCGTGTCATCATTTTGTCTGACCGAAAAATTATCTTTGACGACAGCACGCAAGAATTCAGAAAAAATCCTGATATTCAACGTATGCATCTGGGGCTGTAAGCACGCTCGCTACTGCAGCTCTGTTCTTTATAGACATGCCAGGCCATTAAACAAAAAGCCGAACCCAATGTTAAGAGGGTTCGGCTTTTTGCTTGATTGTTCTGTTCACCTGGCTACCAAGCCAAGTGTAGCGCCATCAAATAACTTGGATCATTGTGGCTTGTGGGCCTTTTTGACCTTGACCTGCGACGAACGAGACACGCTGGTTCTCTTCAAGAGATTTATGGCCGTCGCCCTGGATGTCGCTGTAGTGTGCAAATAGGTCTTTGCCGCCGGATTCAGGCATGATGAAGCCAAACCCTTTGTCATTGTTAAACCATTTCACGATACCAATTTCTGTTTTCAATATAATTCCTAAGTAAAAGAGGGAAATCATCCCTAAACCACTATGGGTGGCCACACTTTATAAGGCAAGCCCTGTTTCCAATTGATGCAACTCAGGCAAGGGGAAACGGGGAAAACAATATTCTCAACCGCGCTGCCCCAATGCCCTCGCGATCTTTTGGTCTGTTTTGTATTGACTTAGCGCGTACACTGCCCAGATAGCTGCAGGTATCCATCCGATTAAGGTGATCTGCAATATCAGGCAGAAGATACCGGCAAAAGGTCGCCCAATCGTAAAAAATGTGAGCCAGGGAAGCAATAACGCAATTATTAGACGCATGATAAATGCCAAGTAGTTAAAACAGAGTTATTTTACCCGACATACCCATCGATTGAAGTGCTTGCAATAGCTACACACGTATTCCCGCCTTTCGGGCATGATTGCCCTTGAGCACACGTGTGACTCCCGCTATTTCGCCAGTTTTTAATTACTTGATAACTCGCAGAGATTCGACTTCGATTTCAGGCGGATGTATACGGCTGGTATCAACTTCTCCGATCAGCTCCACCTTCATTTTTTCGTCGACTTTCTGACCAGCAAAATGCTTATCTTTGATCTCAGCAATTATTTCACCCGTACCGTCAGAAAAAACATATTTATCGTGCCCGGTGCGCCGTAAAAGATTTCCCTCCAGCCGTACATCCTGGTCGTCAACGGGATTTTCAAGAATAGCCGCAACGCTTGATCCGCCAATAGCTGAAGGACCTGAGTATTGCGCATGTACCGGCAAAGAAAAGATACTTGTCACCACGACGGAGGCCAGCACGTATCGAAGCTTTAAGGTTTTAGACATGGGTACTCCCAAAGTTCGCCAGAAAAGTAAACAGTAACAGCAAACGAGCCATGAAGGAATGGGCTTCGTTCGGCAAAACCAGAGTTTCGGAGTAAAAAAACCATCCAGGCTCTTTGGATGGCGTTTTTCAGAACGACTCAGGACTTAACGACCACGTGCAGAGCCACGCCCTATAGTCTTGCGGTCTACAAAACGTTCGCGGGCTGAAAAGCCTTTTTGCGGCGCAGGCCAGCTTACCCCGGTAGGAGGCGTAGAGGCTGCCGGTTTCTTCTTGGCAGGCTTGCTTTTCTTGGTCATACTATTCTCCGAATGGCGTCGCACTAGAGCAAACTACTTTCGTGAAGCCATCAGTCAGCATACCCCTTATCAAGGCGGATATCCAACTATGAATGAACCTCAGCAACGCATTCGTGCGAGTTTTGATTCTCAGCGATTAATGTCCACCCTTGGAGCAGAACTGATCTCCGTGACTGACGGCGAGGTACAGATACTACTGAATTTCTCTGATTCCTTGTCACAGCAGCATGGCTATATGCATGCTGGCGCAATTACCAGTATTGTTGACAGCGCCTGCGGCTACGCTGCCCTAAGCAAGGCACCGCCCGGATTCGATGTGGTTACCGCCGAGTTCAAGGTTAATTTCATGCGCCCCGCCATAGGTGAACATTTTTTAGCGGTGGGTACAGTCAAAAGCACCGGCAAGCTTCTAAGCGTCTGCCACGGTGAAGTCTATGCAGTGACTGAAAATAGTAAAAAACTGATTGCCCTGATGCAGGCTACCATTGTTTTCGTTGATGCCTGAAAGCGTAAACGGCATGTGGCCATGCGTGCCCCAAACCCTTTATTACACTCGTAACACCTTGATTTGTATAGAGCCAGTTATTCTTAACTTTAGGTCTAACTGAACCAGACCTGTCTGTTGCAGCAGCATCTGCAATTTACGACCATGTGGAGATACGCCATGACTCAAGACAATCCCACTCACCCGCTGTCACCTGAACAGTCTCCCGTACCGCCACCGGTGCATCCAGATGGGGATCCAACCCATCGCGAACCGCCCGTCCCGGGGCCTGCCCCCATAGAAGACCCAGACAATCCGGACCGTGACCCTAATGGTCCTGAACCTATTGATGAGCCAGGAGAGCCGATTCCTGGACAACGCGAACCGCTGATCTGAAAGCTGTTTCAGCAAGGACCGCCACATCGCTGATCGTTGATCAGTGATGTGGCACGAGATATTTATTCGTTATTTTCACGTCACCATCGAACCTGCACGGCCTGCTTTAGCACCTACAATCATCATGACAAGGGTGAGGACTACGCCGGCACTGAGTGGCATCGTCCAGCTGTGCAGCTGCTGGTGGACCAGCCCCGCTAGCGAAGGGCCTGTAGCTGCCAGTAAATAGCCCACTGATTGGGCCATTCCCGACAGTGCTGCTGTCTGGTGACTGTTATTTGCACGCAGGCTCATAAATACAAAAGACAAGATTATGACGCTGCATGAGCCCAAACCAAACATAAACACCCAAACAATAGCGAACTGGGGTGACCACATCAGGCCCAAAATAGCGATAGTCATTAACGCCGTCGTACCCACGGCAATAAGGCGCTGATCTTTCAAACGACTAATAATGGGCCCCAAAAACAGTCCTGGCAGCGCTGTTGCCAATTGCATCATTCCGTGCAGCGACCCCGCCTCTGCCGCTGAATAGCCACTTGAGGTAAGAATAGATGGCAGCCAGCTGATCAGCACATAATACAGCAGCGAGTTCGACCCCATGAACACGGTGATTTGCCACGCCAGGGGGATCGCCACACTCCGGTACTTACGGGTGTTTTTCTTAACTCGGCAGGAACAGGCTTGAGCGTGCGTAAACGAGCCATCCAAACGAGCAGGGGAAGCACAGCAAAGACCAGGTTTGCACTCAAAGCCGCTCGCCACCCGATAGCACTGGCCATCGGCACGATGCTGACTGACACAAGGGCCGCCACCAGTCCCATGGTTACCGTACTCATGCCGGTAACGGTAGGGACACGGCCGGGAAAATCACGCTTGATTAAGCTGGGCAACAGCACATTGCCAATAGCAATGCCAATGCCTATGCAAACAGTTCCCGTATACAAGCCCCAGAGCGGAGCCAGCGAGCGCAGTAAAATTCCCGCTATCACGAATGTGATCGCGCCTACCAAAGTACGCTCGACGCCAAAGCGTCGGGAAATTGTTGCCGCAAAAGGTGAAACAACCGCAAAAGCCATGAGGGGCAAGGTCGTCAACAAGCCCACCGAAGCGGCGGATAAATTATAGCTAAGCTGAATTAAGTCCTGCACAGGCGCTACACCTGTGAAAGGCGCCCTTAAATTTGCAGCGACCAGCATCAAACCTACGAACAACATCCATGAAAACGTGATTTGAGAACCACCTTTATCGCTCTGAGCTTTCATTATGCGCTATCTATCCATTCAGAAAATAGTGAGCGCATAAGCCTAACAGGCTTGGGGGCAGTAGGCTGCCCTCTGTTTGTTACGCAGTCGTTTAATACAGACAAAAACAAATAAGAGCCAAACTTTCCAGAAATACTGCGCTCACGACCTTGCTCAACACGCCGTAGCCATGGCAGGCTGACAGGCTTGCGCGGGCAAGAGCGAGGCGGCGGCTTCATCAACAATAATCAGAGGCCTGGGATGCTGCTTCAAAATCGAAGCAGGCATGCTTTCTGACACAGGGCTATACCAGTAATCAGCCATCACCTGGGCCTTATGCTCGCCAGTTGCCACCAAAATAACTTCTTTGGCCTCCATGATATCGAGAATACCCATAGTGATGGCCTGAGTGGGCACTTCGTCCTTGTTCTCGAAGAAACGGCCATTATCAATGCGCGTACGCTCAGACAAGCCAACAACATGAGTACGACTGTCAAATGACGTATTCGGCTCATTAAAACCTATGTGACCGTTTGATCCTACACCAAGCAGCTGTATATCCAGTCCGCCGGCCAGTCTGATATGTTGAGAATAACGTTCACACTGTTCCTGTATATCTGCACATTTCCCATCGGGCAGAAAAAGCCGCTGCTCGTCAAAGCCGACCAGATCAAACAAATGCTGGTGCATATAGTAGTTGTAGCTTTGAGGATGGTCAGCCGCCAAGCCGACGTATTCGTCCAGGTTGAAGGTAGTGACTTGTGATAAATCCAGGCTTTGCTCTCTGGCCTGCTGAGCGAAGCGCGCGTAGATAGGCTCCATGGTGCTACCCGTCGCCAAACCAAACACGGAATTCGGTTTGGCTTGAATTTTCGCAATGAACAAAGCGCTTAAATGATTAGCAATGGCTTGTGGGTCGGGAAAGACTAAGAACATAATTAATTTTATTCATGGTTGTCGCTGCATTAAAAAACCCATCATCCGTCGATGCATGAGAAAATCCTACAGCTTCTACAATAGACAGTATTTCTCAGGATGCCAGCTACAAAACCGTTCTGAGGTTTACAAATGTAAGTGCTGCAACACTAGCAGCAACCCTTGATAAGTTCGTCTGCCAAAGAACCCCAGTTAGAATATAACGAGGAAGCCGGGTTATTTGACCACAGCGGCCTCAATCCGTGTTGCAAACCAAGGCGCATAAACCTATAAAATAGTTATTAAATTGTGGCTTTTGTCACACTTTAGCCGCTCATCCGCCTATTCCTTGCCCAAAAACCGGCATTTTTATTTTCTTGTCGCTCAAAGCACTTTCACCATGACTGTATTGCCCTGCTCATTAGCTACTCGACATTGCCCTTGTGGCTTACCCCTGCCTTATCTTCGTTGTTGCGGGCAATGGCATCAGGGCACCAAACACTTGCAGGCGCCCGATGCAGCAACGCTCATGCGTTCACGATACAGCGCCTTTGTACTTGATAATGCCTCTTATTTGCTAGCGACGTGGCATCCGAGCACCCGACCGGAAAAAATAGAGCCCAACCCCGACGGCATCAAATGGCTTGGCTTAGAGCTGCGTGCCCATACGGTCAATTCTGATACCCGGGCAGAAGTCGAGTTTATTGCGCGCCACCGCTTGCATGGGCGGGCCACACGGCTACACGAGCACAGTCGGTTTTTACGGGAACAGGGACAATGGTTTTACGTAGATGGAGTGTTTCCAGCTGGGTAACTATCTTTAACAATGCAATATTTGGCAATGAATGTGGCTGTCTGCACATGTTTCGCCTTAATTGAACAGCAATGGCAACACACTCCATAAAAGCAGGTAAGCAAGTATGGCTTACCGCTTGAAAAACCAGACACTATTGTTCATATGTAGTTGAAATTACATATTTTTTACAATGAAAGCCACTAAAACACCTTATTAGCTTCTAGAATAAAACTGTGCTCAAAAATTGCTAGGCTGAGCACACATGCTGTTGTCATTATTTTCTTCTGGAGAATACAAATGAACCAACAAAATCAGGATCAGAAAAAAACGGGTGGTGTCGGAACGAACAAACCCGATGATCATAAAAAAGAAGAGCACAAAAACGACCCTAGCAAAACCGCCAACAAACCTCAGAATCAAGATAAACGCTAGGGCAAAGTATAGCTTTTGATATGATCGAAGCAGCGTAAATTAAGGCCGCCACGCGATAAAGACGTGGCGGCTTTTTATTGACGGAACCACTAAGCTGATTTAGCCTGAACTGACTGTTGTATGGGTAATGAATCGAATTGGAGGCGACTATGTTTTCCAGAACGTTATTCAATATTTTAGATGCCTACATCATTAGTATCGGCGATATGCACAACGACCGCGAGCGACTGCAGCGCGCATTAGCTGATACCGAGGCCATCACCGATTTTGCCTTGTTTAAAATAGACGCAGCACTGGACGACTCGCAGGCCAGGCAGATCAGCCAGGTAGGCTTGACATGGCTAGATCAGGTTCATCAACACGATGGCTTAGAGCACACCTATCGTGAAGCGGCGAGAAGCGCTCTGGACGACTGAGGACGCTACCCCGCCTTGCTCATCGACCCCACAACGATGACAGCCATGCCGCTTAGTGTCAGCGCGCCCCCCAGCCAATCCCACTGACTTAGGCGGGCGCCATCAATCCAGCGCAGCCAAAATAACGCCGTGATGACATAGACGCCACCATAAGCGGCGTACACCCGGCCCGAAGCCGTTGGATGCAAGGTTAGTAGCCAGACGAAGGCGGCAAGCGAAATCACCGTCGGAAGCAATAGCCAGGCTGACTTTCCTTCTTTTAACCACAGGTACGGCAAGTAACAACCTACGATTTCTGCGATAGCCGTAAGCAAAAACAATAAAAACGCTTTAACAACCACATTTACCACCCTGAAAAATCCTGTCTGCCATATAGACAGCTATGAGCTGAAAAGCATGAAGTAGCCTATGCCCGAGTAAAACGGTCATTGCGCTGAGCCTGCGAATTCCTCGTCTGGAGCGAAGGCACGCAAACACACACTCACTCCGGCCAGCTTTCATTACGAAAAGCTCACCCCTGCCGTTATTGCAGCCTAAGGGAGAACATCCGTTAGCACTGGACAAAAGGCCCTATGTACTCAGGTACCGACCACCCCACCGTCTTCACGCCAGATTACGACCGTTGCAGGCCGTGGACGGGTTGCCTCTTTACCATCGGGCCACGTTGATACCGCGGTTGGATCCGACTGGGAATTGGCAATGTCAGGACCTTCACCCGGATGCTGGATATTAATAAAAGCATAGCGCTGATCAGGCGTCCAGGTGATGCCTGTAACCTCACAGCCCTTGGGTCCTACCAGAAAACGGCGTATTTCTTTGCTAACGGGATCAGCGATCAGCATGGAGTTATTGCCCTGCCCTTCGTAGACCCCACTGTTCGAGTAATTGCCGTCGGTCTGTATCCATAGACGCCCCGCAGCATCAAAAGCCAGACCATCAGGGCTATTAAAGGTGTTCCCTTTGTTGATATTATCGGAACCACGACGAGGATCGCTGTCATTGTACAGATTCGGGTTACCTGCCAACACGAAGATATCCCAGTCAAAGGTCAAGGCGGCAGGGTCTCCCTTGGCCTCGCGCCAACGCACGATTTGACCATAATGATTCTCCACTCGGGGGTTCGCCCCATCGACACCCGGATGTGTCAGGCCGCCTGGCCAGCGCTCTTTGTCTCTCCCCCGATCGCTGTTATTGGTCAGCGTAACGTACGCTTCCCGAGTCACAGGGTGGACAGCGACCCATTCAGGCCTGTCCATGGGCGTAGCGCCAACGGCATCAGCCGCCTGGCGTGTCTTAATAAGCAGCTCACCCATACTCTCGAACAAATCACCCAGCTTTTTACCCTCGACGGTGGGCGTATCGAGGACAAGTGGAATCCATTTTCCCACCCCATCGGCATCTTCGGCACTGGCCTGCGAGCTGAATTGCGCTACATAGAGTGTTCCTTCGTCTAGCAACAAGCGGTTCTCGGCGGGGGTATCGACATTGAACTGGCGCTTTGAAACAAACTTATAAATGTATTCGCTGCGCTGGTCATCCCCCATATAGACCACGACACGATTGTCGTCGGCCAGGGTCATGGCGGCATTTTCGTGCTTGAAGCGTCCCAGGGCGGTGAGTTTTTTAGGTGCAGAGTGAGGGTCGAAAGGATCGATTTCGATAATCCAGCCAAAACGATTCGCCTCGTTGGGCTCTTGCGTCCAGTCAAAGCGCGTATCGTGAGTGTCCCAGCGATAACTATCGTCGGCTGCCTTACTGCTGCCTTTGTAGCGCTGCTGATGGGCTTGATGATCTTCGTCTATAAATTCGGCCTTTGCGGGATCTGCTTCACCGACACCAAAATAGTCAGTGAAATTCTCTTCACAGCTAAGGTAGGTATTCCAGAGGGTATATCCGTTTCCACAGTTACCAAAGGTGCCGAGTACGAGTTTCCCGCTAAGATCCGCTTTGGTTCGCATCAAGGCATGTCCTGCCGCCGGCCCGACTACAGCCATAGGTGTGTTGGCGTTGATGCTACGATTAAACAGCGAATCCAGAACCGGCTCCCACTGTTTTTGAGCATTCAGACGCATGTGTACCACAGAAGCACCTTGTGCATGCTGGGATTTTCTTACCCAGTCTTCATTCCAGTTGCTTTGACCCGGCACCACATCTTTAGGAAAAAAGTAATGCGGTGTGATGTACTCGTGATTAGTTACCATTAAGCCTTCAGTGCTGCTGCCCGCCTTGCCCTTAACCCCATCAATGGGGAAAAAGTGCATGCCGTCGTGGTTGTATCCCACTTGCATGGCCTGGGCCTCACCACCATCGGTGGCATCACCCTTAAAAGCAGGCGAGTAACTGAATAAAGGATCGCCCCAGCGGTTAATAACCTGAGACCTGTAACCCGAAGGAAGCGTAATGGCGTCTTCGGTATTGGGGGCCACGGCTTCAAAGGCGAGACTGATTTGCTTTGCGACTCTCGACGGCTCGTCTGGAGCAGCAAAGGCTTTAGTTGCACCCAGTCCTAAGAATCCTAATGCACCAACGCCTGCGCCTGTTTTCAAAAAACGGCGTCTGGAGCTGACGTGGTCGACGACCTCGTTAAATCTGATGGCCGTTGATGGGTTGGCTGAAACATCATCCAGATCGAATTTAGTCACGGTATACCTTTGGCTAAAGAAAAAACATGCAATAGCTTTGGCGCTATTGCCCTACATCACTAAGCATGAGCAAGGCATATTGCAGGCTCATGACAACAACTGCTGGCTAACGTAAGCCAGAGCGCAAAAAGGCTTGCATAAACTGACGCTGAAACAGCAAGAAGCCCAGTAACAAAGGCAGCATGGTCAGCAAAGTAGCCGCACTGATCAGGGAAATACTGACCCCACTTTCCGGTGCGCCAAACAACGAGAGTCCGACTGTCAAAGGTCGGGTGCTGACTGAACTGCTGATCACCAGCGGCCATAAAAAATTGTTCCAGTGAGTCGAAACCGAAACCAAGGCATAAGCCAAGTACACGGGTTTGGCCAAAGGGACATACACGCGCCACAGCACCGCCAGCCGTCCACAGCCTTCAATGCGTGCCGCATCCTCAAGCTCGGTAGGCACCTGTTTAAAAGCTTGTCGCAATAAAAATACGCCAAAGGCACTTGCCATATAAGGCACCCCCATGCCCCAGACCGAATCGCTCCATCCCAAACGTGACACCATCGAGTAGTTCTCGACAATCAGCACTTCGGGCAAAATAAACAATTGCAGCAACACGAGGGAAAACAGCAGCCCCTTGCCCCTGAAACTGAAACGCGCAAAAGCGTAGGCCGCCAAGGTACAAAGTACAAACTGTCCAATGAGAATACTTCCCACTAAAAACATCGTGTTTCGTATGTAGATAAGCCACGGCGCCCCGCCCCATGCCTGGGCAAGATTGTTGAGCGTCCAGCCACTGCTCAGGTCGAGATTAAAAACAGCAGCTGGCTCACGAAAAGCTGTCCAGGCTGCATATAACAGAGGAGCCACCCAAAGCAATGCCAACAAGTAGGCGCCTAATACATCAAGGTTTAACGGAGCTGGCCTGCGGGAAATTGATCCGGCACGAGCAAATAAAAAACGCATAATTAAAACTTATTGGTAATGCACCCGCTTTTCAGCGTAGCTAAACTTAAATACCGCAACGGCGCCAAGAGCGAATAACAACATCACTGTCAGAACGGCCGCACTGGGTGTATCCATATAGGCGAAAGCATTTTCCCAAATCCAGTACAGCAGCAATTTTGAAGAGTTATTCGGGCCGCCCTTGGTAAGAATAAAAAGATGATCAATCAGCTTTACCGAGTTGATCAGGGCGTTGATCAGAATAAACAGCGTGGTAGGCGCCAATAAGGGCAACAGCACGCGTTTGCCGTATTGCCAGCGACTAGCGCCTTCCAGTCTCGCCGCATCACGTAGTTCGGGTGACACCGTCTGCAGCGCAGCAAGGTAGAAAATCATAAAAAAGCCGGCTTCTTTCCAGATGGTCACCACAACGACCGCAGCTAAAGCCGTTTGCGGCTGACCCAGCCAGTTCGTTGATGCTGCCCCGAACAGGCCGAATATCTGATCCAGCAGGCCCAGTTCAGGCGTATAAAAAAACAGCCATAAATTAGCCGCTGCAATCATGGGCAGCATGGTAGGCGTGAAGTAAGCACAGCGCACCCACGCCCTCATGCTCATCGCCTGGTTTGCCCACAGGGCCATGAGCAAGGCCAGCAGTATGGAAGCCGGAATGGTGATCACCGCATACCACAAATTATTTTTGAGAATCAGCCAAAAAGTGGGATCGGCCATCACCGCACTGTAGTTATCCAGTCCCACAAATTGCGATGGACGTCTGACGGTGCCTTTACTGAACAAGCTCGACCACACCGTTTGCACCGTGGGAATAAACGCAAACAAACTGAGCAAGACAAATAAGGGCGTCAGCAGCAAGTAGGCATGTGCAGAGTCACGGTTGAACATACGGCGAGCTAGAAGCATGGAGTGTTCCGGTTACTTAAAAGGACGCAGCAAACGCTCAGCAGCCTGCTGGGCATCGTCCAGCGCTTTTTGTGGCGTAGCGGCATCAGTCAGCACAGACTGCACAGCGTTGGAGACCAGCTCACGTACGCGTGCTGTCTCGTAGGTAGCGAACTCAGGCGAAGCCACGGCTAATTGATCACGTGCAACCAGAGCCTGCGGGAACTCTTTAGCATAAGAAACCAGTGTCTCGGTTTCATAAGCAGCGGGGCTGGTTCCCACATAGCCGGTGGCTTTGGACCAGTCCGCGGCGCGCTCAGGTGCTGTCATCCATTTCACAAAGCTCACGGCGGCTTGCTTTTGCTCGTCGCTGGCGCCTTTAAAGAGATAGAAGTTTCCGCCCCCGTTGGAGAGGCCGGGGTTGTGTTTGCAGGCAGCATGGCGACGCCAAAGTCGAATTTAGCTTCTTCCTTAACGGCACTGAGGTTACCCGTGGTGTGCCACATCATGGCAGTCTGTCCTTGCACGAAAGCCTGGCGCAGTGTGCCCCATTCGATGGTGCCTTTAGGACTGACCTTGTGCTTCTCAGCCAGGTCGCGAAAGAAGGTCAGGGCCTCTACTGCAGCGGGTGTATTCAGGTAGGCTTCGGTGCCTTCTGGGTTCATCAGTTGCTGACCATTTTGCAAAGCCAGAGCCTGAAACATCCAGTAGGGATATCCGGTGGATGGGATCATCAGGCCATGCTGATTATCTGTAGTCAGCTTTTGGGCCGTCTCTACCATCTCATCCCATGTTTTAGGTGCCTGCTCTGGATTCAGGCCGGCTGCCTTGAATAGCTCTTTGTTGTAAAACATGACGATGGTAGAGCGCTGAAATGGAATCCCCCAGACCTTTCCCTCAAGCGTCCCGTTTGCCATTAACGCGGGATAGAAACCTTCAAGCCACTGACGATTTTCATCCGAAATGGCCAGATCGCTAAACGACTCAACCAGGCCCTGCTCAACCAGATCGTGCGTATCCAGCGCACCCAGCACTGACAGCTGCACAGATTCGCCCGCCCGCAGGGCTGACAGGGCGCGCACTCGTGTTTCGTCGTAGTTGCCGGAATACACTGCTTTCACCTTGATGTCCGGATGCTCAGATTCAAATTCGCTGATATAGCCGTCAACCACCTCCGTCAATGGCCCACCCACCGCAATCGGGTAATACATGGTTAATTCAGTATTTGCATAGGTGCCAGCACTAAAAGCCAGGCCTAATGACGTGGCCAACAGAAGTTTCTTAAACATGGAAAAATGCCTTTTAAATCGTGAGTGATTCGTGAAGTGAAGCAATGGCATCCACCGGATAGGTGGGTTCGCGAAGACGCGCGCCAGTACGTAGATCAAAGTTGTAGGCATGCTCAGGTGCCCACGTTAATCCGTAGCGCTGCCCGGCGATGAAGTTGTGTGCGGCTACCGTACGGACAATCAGTTTTTGCTGGTTGCGCAGTCGCACATAAACATAGGATTCAGCGCCCTGGAACTCTTGGTGCTCAACGACTACCGATACGGCGTTTCCGGAGTCGCCTTGCAGACGCAGGTTTTCAGGGCGGATACCGATGCTAACTGTGTGCGGCTGGTCAAAAGCTGTCCGATCCAGCCATAACGCCTTTGGCACCACGTCACTATGGATAAGCATCATGGGAGGACTGCCAATGAATTCGGCGCTGAATATACAACTGGGCTGCTCATAAAGATCTTGGGCCGTACCCTGTTGCGCTACCGTACCTTCACGCAGCAACACCACGTGATCGGCCATGCCCATGGCTTCGGTTTGATCATGCGTCACATAGACAACGGTTAAACCCAGGCGCTGCTGCAGATCTCTGATTTCATGCCGTACCGAATGGCGCAGCTTGGCATCAAGGTTGGAAAGCGGCTCGTCCATCAGGCAGATGTCATGGCCCGAGACGATGCTGCGGGCCAAGGCGACTCGCTGTCGCTGGCCTCCGGATAGCTGCCCTGGCTTACGGTCGGCCAGTGTCTCCAGGTTGGTCAGCCGCAGCGCTTCGGCGAGCTTGCTCTTTTGCTCAGCCTTCGGTCGGCGACGGACCTGAAGACCGAAAAGAATATTGTCGCGTACCGACAGATGAGGGAATAAGGCATAGGATTGAAACACCATCGACAGCTGCCGCTTGGCTGGCTCGGCGCTGCTGACATCCTGGCCATTGATGAAGACCTGTCCGGAATCGGGACGCTCCAAGCCGGCGATCATGCGCAACAATGTGGATTTCCCACAGCCGGAAGGACCCAGCAGAGCAGTAAACCGGCCCTTTTGAATGCTTAAGCTAATGTCCTTGATTACTTGCTGGTCGCCCCACGATTTACGCAGGTCACGAAGTTCGATTGCCACTGAAGTCATGACGTAGCAGCCTCGGAAGCAATCACTATCTGTATACGGTCCGGAATAACGGCTTGGTACGCTGCTGGCAATACTTTTTCGCTGACGAGAATATCAACATCAGCGAGAGAGCCGCTACGTACAGGCGCCAGGCGGCCAAACTTGGAGTGATCAAGCACCAGAATACGTTGCCTGCAATTGCTACGCAGGGCACGATGGCAGTTTGCCTCATCCATGTCGAAATCAAGCAAAGCACCATCAGTGTCAAAGCCACCCTCACCCGAGATACCAAAGTCCGCCTTGAAATCAGAGAAGAGCTGCTCTGCTTCAGGCCCCAGTATTTCAGGGTTAGGCTGACGCAGCTGTCCGCCTGGTAACACGACCTTGTTACTGACATTTTGAGTCAGCGCCAATGCAGCACACAAATTATTGGTGACGACTGTTAAATCAGTGTGATCGGCCAGCGCCAAAGCCACTTGCTCTGGTGTAGTCCCAAAGCCAATCAGCAGGCTGGATCCTGACGGTATCAAGCTGGCAACCGCTGCACCAATTTGCGCCTTCGCATGCAAGTGAGAAATTCGCCGCGCATGGAAAGGTTCATTTAAATGGCGAATAACAGGCTCGGCCCCGCCGTGACGCCGCTTCAGCAGGTTCGCTTCGTACAAAAAATTCAGGTCACGGCGTATGGTTTGGGGAGTCACGCCGAAATGGAGTGCCAGGCTATCGACCGACACCATGCCGTTGACATTCAACAACGAGACAATCCCGCCTTGTCGAGCGGATAAGTTCATTTCATTCACTCTTAATATTCATTCGAACAGTCAAGAGTGTAGAAAGAAGGGATTACATCGGCATGAAGCGCATATGAAAGTTAAATGACAGAACATGCGAGCACAAATGCATAGCTATATTCAAGGCACAAAAAAACCCGCTACGCAGTAGCGGGTTAGAAATGGCGCTTCCAGGGAAGGAGGCATCATGAAAATAAGCAGTAATCCAGACCAAGCCAATTGCCTTAGGCCAGACTGCAGAAAAAACTTCTACATCGATCCGACCATATCCTCGACTTGTTTGCGCAACTGAGGATCTTGCTGAACGGCCACACTGATGCCGTTATACTCTTGCACGCTCATGCCCGAACTTTCAACTTCGCTGACCATTTTCGAATCAGCTTCGGTGAGTATCTGCTGACGCGTGGCGTCATCCTGAGCTCCTTCAAGCTTAGGCTGGTATTCGGCAACGACGGTAGAGACGCGTTTAGCGGCTTTAGCGTAATTATTCAGTTGCGCTGAATCAGGCTGGATCGCTTGTGGCGCAGGAGCCGGGGCTGCCGGGGCTGTCTGAGCCATTGCGATAGGGGCGCTTAAGCCTAAAGAAATAACGGCTGTGGCTAAAAACGCTTTGACAGATGAATTCATAAGCTAACTCTCCTAATCGTGATCGGTGATAGCTTCATCATGCGGGGAAGCGCCGCGGCCTTCAAGTTTCATTGTGTGAGTTCCTGTGTCTAGCTGCCACCCTTACACCCCCGCTTCACTAAAGACAAAGTATCATTAGCTGTGCGCCTAGCGCCGTCCCGGGCATCGGTCCTGGCACCTGGCCCCTCTTTTTATTTTGTATCAGGCATTTACCATTACCCCCTCTTTTACTGATTTATCACTCATGAAAGCCTCTGACCTGGAACGTCTCGTAGAGTTAAAGATGCCTTTTGGCAAATACGAGGATCGACTGATTGCCGATCTTCCCGGCCATTACCTGGCCTGGTTTGCCCGCAATGGGTTTCCTAAAGGTGAGATAGGTACCCTGCTTGCCCTGATGTACGAGCTGGATCATAACGATTTACGCGCCCTGCTTGACCCGTTACGGCGCTTCCCGCCTGACTAGTCCATTATGGGCTATCGTAGCGATCAGACGGTTACTCGTGCCCATGACAAGCTGAATATAACTCTATTATTTAACGCGCCTTCTATACATGACTCACCCTTCGCCCTCCCCGTCTCCTGCTGCGCCGCCCACAGCCTCATGGTTTCAGCTTTCCCATCTCAGCTCCGGATTCATTGCCGTGCTGGTGGGCTATAGCAGTTCGGTGGCCATCATTTTTCAAGCAGCCCATGCCGCCGGCGCCACACCTGAACAGCTAAACTCGTGGATGTGGGCGCTAGGTATAGGGATGGGCTTGAGCTGTATCATACCGTCACTTATTTTCCGCGCACCGATCTTGACCGCGTGGTCAACGCCCGGCGCCGCCTTGTTGGCGACCAGCTTGCAAGGCTTAAGTATGGAACAAGCTATAGGCATCTTTGTTTTTAGCTCAGCACTCATTGCCCTGACTGGCATTACAGGCTGGTTTCAGAAGATTATGCAAGTCGTGCCCCGGCATATTGCTTCAGCTATGCTGGCAGGCGTTTTGTTGCATTTTGGCCTGGGTCTTTTTAGCTCGATGCAGAGCCAGTGGGCCATGAGCCTGAGTATGCTGGCAGCTTTTCTGCTCAGCCGCCTGCTTATGCCCCGCTACGCCGTATTATTGGCGCTTGCTGTGGGTATCAGTTATGCGTTTTTCAGCAATCAACTGCACCTCGAATTGCTTAACTGGACACCTGCCGTTCCTGTCTTCATGTCTCCCGAATTCAAGCTGGAGGCACTGCTAGGGGTAGGCATTCCCCTGTTCATGGTCACTATGACCTCGCAAAACATCCCGGGTCTGGCCGTTTTACGGGCTAATGGCTATCAAACTCCGGCCAATCCCCTGATCGCAGGTACCGGCGTTTTAGGCGTCATCTTAGCTCCTTTGGGGGATTCTCCTTTAATCTGGCTGCCATAACAGCCGCTCTTTGCATGACACCCGATGCAGACCCAGATCCGGCACAGCGCTTTAAAGCAGGCGTATGGGCAGGTATTTTTTATTTGCTGACGGGCTTTTTTGGGGCCACCGTCGTGGGCTTGTTTAGCGCCTTTCCTGTAGAACTGGTTGCCAGCATTGCGGGCATTGCCTTGTTAGGCACAATTGCTACTTCCCTGCATACTGCCCTTGATGAATCCGCCGGACGCGAGGCCGCCCTGATTACCTTTTTGTGTACAGCCTCCGGGCTGGCACTCTTTAATATCGGCAGTGCGTTCTGGGGGCTATTACTTGGAATGCTGCTGCACCACTTTGGGCACTGGCAGCAGAAGCGGCATAGCTAGAGAGCGGTGACAGGCTACCCTTATACACGCATTGATACGCAATGTAGGCAGCGCCTTATGCCAAGCTAGAGATTCTTCATCATTCACAGGAGTCACACTATGCCTGCCGAATCTAAAGCCCAGCAAAAAGCAGCTGGAATGGCGCTCGCAGCCAAACGTAAAGAAATCAAAGTAGGCGAACTGCAGGGTGCTGCCAAGGACATGTATGAGTCTATGACCGCAAAGGAACTCGAGGACTTTGCCGCAACCTCACATGACCACCTGCCCGAACACAAAGATTAACCGACTACAGAAATGCCCGTAACGTGACGCCTTTTTTCTCAAGGGCGTCACGAATTGCGGCAGCAAAGGCGGGTGCATTCGGGTTGTCTCCGTGAATGCACAAGGTGTCGGCATGTATAGGTATTTGATCGCCGTGAAGCGTGTTGACGGTAGACTCAGTTACCATGCGCAGCACTTGTGCAATAGCTGCCTCGATATCTACGATCAAGGCGCCGGGCTGATTGCGCGGGGTAAGCGTGCCGTCTCGTTGATAACTGCGATCAGCAAACACTTCTTCAGCCACCCGCAGGCCCATATTACGGCCAGCCTTAAGCTGCTGGCTTCCAGCAAGTGCATATAAAATCAGACTTGAATCGATATCGTGCACAGCCTGGGCTACCGCTTGGGCATACTGTGATTCGTGTGATGCCATATGATAAAGTGCACCGTGCGCCTTGACATGATGAATCCTGGCCCCCTGCGACGCTGCCACCGCCTGTAGCGCTCCGACTTGCACGACTACGATGTCATAGACCTGCTCGGCAGTTAAGGCCATTTCACGTCGACCAAAGCCCATCAGGTCGGGCAACGACGGATGCGCTCCCAGCGCCACACCATGACGAATAGCCGACGCCACAGTACGGCGCATGACGCCCGGATCGCCAGCGTGGTAGCCACAAGCAATATTTGCCGAGGTTATCAGGGGCAATACAGCCTCATCATTGCCCATAGTCCAGGCCCCGTAACTTTCGCCCAGATCGCAATTAAGATCTAAAAATAAGCTCATCGATTCGCCCTGCCTTAGCTTGATCAGTAAAACCAACAGATGAGCCCAGTGTACCGTTAAACACCACCAGCTAAATAGCCCAACCGCCTATATAGAACACTGCCAAAGACAGAGCAATGGCGACCGTACCAAAATTCAGTTTCCGGCTTTCGCCTGCCACCACCCGACCGATCACCAATGTGCAAAAGCCGATCATAATGCCGGTGACAATGTTGCAAGTCAGCACGATAAACACGGCACACACCATGCCCGACAAGGCATCAACTTTGTCGTTAAGATCTAGCTGCGTCACATTGCTGAGCATAAGCAGGCCCACATACATCAAGGCAGGAGCTGTAGCATAGCTGGGTACCAAGGCTGCCAGCGGTGATAAAAACACCATCACTAAAAAGAGCGATCCGACTACCACAGTCGACAACCCGGTTCGCGCTCCCGCTGCCACGCCTGCTGCCGACTCTATATAGGCCGCAGCAGGTGAACCTCCTAGTCCTGAGGCGACTATGGACATGGCCGAGTCGGTGGTCAAGGCGCGATCGCCGTTGATAATCTGGCCTTCGGAGTCCAGCTGTTTTGCTTGCGCAGCAACGGCACGTATGGTGCCAGTCGCGTCAAATACGGCGGTCATTACCAGCGCCAGAACACTGGGAAGCACCAATAAATTCAGTGCACCCATGATGTCTATATGATGTACGCCCCCGGTAATCTTTGCCAGGGACGGCATGGCCATCACACCGCCATATTGCACTTGCGGATCGAAGATTACGCCAAACACCGACAACGCTACGATGACCAGCAGAATACCACCAGGCACTCCGCGACGTTCAAGTCCAAAAATAACCGCCAGTCCAAGCAAGCTTAGCAAAGACGGCAATGCTGTGATGTCGCCCAACGTCACCGGTAAGCCAGGAGCCGGATTCTTGATCACCAGGCCAATGCTGTTCACCGCAATTAAGAACAAGAACAGCCCAATGCCTATACCCGTACCCTGAGCCACCCCCGCAGGCAAATTGCGTAAAATCCAGCGACGTACACCAGTGGCTGAGATCAGGGTAAAGATCACCCCCATCAAGAAGATGGCACCCAGGGCTACACCAGTGCTCAACCCTTTGCCCAGCACCAGATCAAAAGCGGTAAAAGCCGTAAGCGAGATGGCACAGCCGACCGCAATGGGCAACTTGGCCCAGAAGCCCATAATCAGCGAGCCAATGGCGCTGGTGAAACAGACCGCTAAAAATACCGTACCGGTATCAAAACCAGCCTGGCCCAGCATATTCGGCACAACGAAAACCGAATACACCATCGCTAAAAAGGTAGTGACGCCCCCTATTACCTCTTGGCGCACTGAGCTGCCGTTTTCCTGTAGCTTAAAATAATTCTGCATCCATGAGCTGTTCGAACGCGGCTCGGCCAAAGAGGGGGATGCCTTCACATGGGCTTGGGTCATTTTGCTGTCTCCGTGGATGCGTTTCGTCAACCTAAGCGCTGTGCAAGACGGCCTAAATAACGGAGTGCCATTTTTACCAGGATTCGAAACGCCTATTTCGTGTTATGAATAATTAGTGCTGCTTCATTGTAAAAATGGAGACTGGATTGACCTGGATCACTTCATGATGAGCGTTATCAAATGTGTGTGATGTGCCGGATACAAAAAAGGCACTACTCTTTTAACTGAATAGTGCCAACCTATTGTTTTATCTGCTATTTACTTGAATTAAAAAAATTAAAAACCAGTCATTTACCCGACATTCAACAGCTTGCCATACTACCTAGGATTTATACTTAGTCAGTGCTGGATTCCTCTTCCTCAGGCGCAGTACGCTTCAGCAACGCATTAGCAACCTCGGCAATGCGGCGACGCAGCCAAATGACATCCAAAGCCTTATGCGAACGGCGGTGCCACAGCTGATAAAAGCGCATCGGAGGAAACTCAAAAGGCGACGGCAAGACGGTAATGGGCAAATAATTGGCATAGTGCTGAGCGAATTGACGGCCGGTCGTAAAAACCATATCGGTACGCATCAGCACATAAGGCACCAAACCAAAATAAGGTACCGCCATCTGTACTTTACGGCGTAACCCCTGCTCAGCCAGACAGCCATCAATAAAATTTTTACGCTGTGCTATATAAGGCGTGGGAGCCAGGTGGGGCAACTCGAGAAAATGCTTCAAACTGATCCCGCGCTCGGCCAGGGGATGATGCGAACCCAGCATACAGACTACTTCGTCATCGAACAGCCGCGACATATGCAATTGCTGAGGCGGTTCAAGCCAGTTAGCGATGACCACGTCCAAGGTGCCCTCTTCAAGCAAGGCTGCATAATTCAAGTCATTACTTATAGGATGGATAATTAATCGCGTATTTGGGGCTTCACGACGCAGGCGCTCAGCAATATTCGGTAAGAACACCGCATCCAGGTAATCCGGAGCCGCAATATGAAACTCGCGCTCTGAGGTGGCAGGGTTGAACTCAATAGGCGGGTTTGCAATACGATCGATAGCCGCCAAGGCCTCGTTCGCATAAGTAAGCAGTTCTTCCCCTCGCGCGGTAGGCACCATTCCAGACTTGCCACGCAGCAATATCTGGTCGCCCGTAATTTCCCGTAAACGGCGGAGAGCATTGCTGATGGCGGGCTGGGATTGACCCATCAGCAAGGCGGTACGAGATACGCTCTGCTCGGTGAGCAAGGCATGAAGCACTCGTAATAAATAGGTATCTAGGGGTTCACGTGTTCTTTGCATAGCGCCATTATGTAAGGGCTTTCCCTCGGGGTCCAGCTATGAAATTCCCTCATGAAGTTAAGATGATAGTGATCATCACCACAGGAGAATACCTTTCTGTGATAGCGCTGTTATTCTGGTAACAATCAAACTATTAACCTACATTCGGGCTGAGTTATGGAGACACAAGCGATTCGCTTTTATTACCGCGGTGAAGTGCATGAGGTTAGCCATGCACCCACAACGCGTACCTTATTACAGCACATGCGGGAAGACCTGCATTCTACAGGCACTAAAGAAGGCTGTGCAGAGGGCGATTGCGGAGCCTGTACGGTGATGGTGGCTGAACTAAACGCCGATAATGAAATCGAAATGCGTGCCATCAACTCATGCATACAACTACTACCTTCGGTGGATGGGAAAGCCATCTATAGCGTCGAAGACCTACAACTGGAGCAGCAGCGTCTGCACCCTGTGCAACAGGCAATGCTCGACTGCCACGGCTCACAATGTGGTTTCTGCACGCCAGGATTTCTGATGTCTATGTGGGGACTGTATCTACAGCACAGCGATGCCGACACCCCGCCGACGCGAGAGCAAATCAACGAAACCCTGTCGGGCAACCTATGCCGTTGTACGGGCTATAGACCTATTATTGATGCCTGTGTACGCATGTTCGAACTGCCCAAGGTTCAGTTCAGCAAAGCAGCGTTACACACCACCCTTCAAAGCCTGCAGCGTCCTGACACATTCAGCTATCAGCATGACAAGCAGCGTTTTGACGCGCCACGCACCCTGGCCGAACTCGCCCAATTGCGCCTTGATTATCCCCAGGCTCGCCTGTTGGCCGGCTCTACCGACATCGGACTGTGGGTGACACGACAATTCCGCGAACTACCCCATCTCATTTATGTGGGTCAGGTAGCCGAACTCAAAGAAATTCACAAAGACGACGGCCATCTTTACATCGGCGCCGGAGCGCTGCTAAACCCTGCCTACGAGGCCCTGATCGAGCATTATCCGGAACTGCACGAACTGCATCAGCGTTTTGCCTCCTATCCCATACGTAACTCGGGTACGCTGGGCGGCAACATCGCCAACGGTTCGCCTATCGGCGACTCCATGCCGGTACTCATTGTGATGGGCACGAAAATCGTACTGCGCAGAGGCGATGAAATACGCGAAATGCCCCTGGAAGACTACTACCTGGCCTACCAAAAGACCGCTCTCAGCGAAGGTGAGTTCGTTCAAGGCATTCGCGTGCCATTAAACCAGCCTGAACTGACGTTCCGCACTTACAAACTCTCAAAGCGCCACGATCAGGACATTTCCGCAGTGTGCGCCGCCTTCTCGGTGGTGCTGAAAAATAATGTGGCCGAACACGTTCGCATTGCCTACGGCGGTATGGCGGCGACTCCGGCGCGTGCCAGGCAAGCCGAGGCCTGCCTGCTGGGCAAGACATGGTCGCTTGAAAATATTGAGCTGGCCATGCACGCCTTGGGCGACGACTTCCAGCCCCTTAGCGATATGCGGGCCAGTTCTGAATACCGGTCGCGCTCAGCAGCCAACTTGCTGAAACGTTTCTATCTGGAAACCAATACCGAGCAACCCTTAAGTGCCGGACAGCTCAATGTGTTCGAAGCGTCTCGCCAACTGCACCACGGAGTCGCCAAATGAATAAACTTGCCGATACCTTTCTTAATCTAGAACCTACTCCCGCCCAAAGCGAACGTGTAGGGGTCTCATACTTTCACGAATCTGCTGAACGGCATCTGACGGGTAAAGCCATTTACACTGACGATATTCCCGAGCGGCACGGCACGCTGCATATGGCTCTGGGCCTATCAAGCGTGGCGCACGGAAAAATTCTCAGCCTGGATCTAGATGCGGTGCGCGCCATGCCGGGTGTGGTCGACATTTTAACGGTTGCCGACATTCCCGGTAACAACAACTGTGGTCCCATCATTGAAGACGACCCTATCCTCGCGGACGACTTTGTCTATTATGTGGGCCAGCCGGTATTTGCCGTCGTCGCTACGTCACATGATGCCGCCCGTCGAGCCGTGCGCGCTGGCACCGTCGAGTACGAAGAACTGCCTGCCATCCTGACGGCACAGGAGGCCAAGAAAGCAGGTCAAAGCGTGTTGCCCCCAATGGGGCTCAAGCGCGGCCAGCCCGACGAGCAGATAGCTTCAGCTCCCCATAGCCTGCGAGGTACTTTCGAGTGCGGCGGACAGGAGCAGTTTTACCTTGAAGGCCAAATCTCGTACGCGATTCCAAACGACGATGAATCCATACAAGTGTGGTGCTCAACACAACACCCGAGCGAGATGCAGACTTTAGTCGCACGTGCCATGAACTGGCCGTCGCACCGCGTCGAAGTAAGCTGCCGGCGGATGGGTGGCGGCTTTGGTGGTAAAGAGTCGCAGTCAGCCTTATACGCCTGCCTTTCTACCATTGCCGCAACAAAGCTCAGTCGACCAGTCAAGCTTCGCCTTGACCGCGAAGACGACTTCACCATTACTGGCAAGCGCCACGGCTTTTACTACGAATGGGAAATCGGCTTTGACGACGAAGGCCGCATATTGGGCGCCAAGCTCGACATGACCCTCAATTCCGGATACTCTGCCGACCTGTCAGGACCCGTAGCAACGCGAGCGGTGTGTCACTTTGACAATGCCTACTACCTTGAGCACGTCGACATTCGCGCTCTTTGCGGACGTACCAACACGCAATCGAACACCGCTTTCAGGGGCTTTGGTGGCCCACAAGGCGCACTAATGATGGAAGTCATCCTGGATGATATAGGCCGCCATCTTAAGCTCGATCCACTCCTTATTCGTCAGCGCAACTTCTACGGAAAGACCGAACGTAACGTTACCCCTTACCAACAGGTTATTAGCGATAACGTCATCACCGAACTGGTCAGCGAACTGAGCATCAATTCAGGCTACCAGGCACGTCGTGATGCCATCCGCGAGTTCAATGCGAGCAGCCCCATTCTTAAGAAAGGGATTGCCCTCACCCCCGTTAAATTCGGAATTTCCTTTAACGTCCCGGCTTTTAACCAAGCGGGTGCGCTCGTGCACATTTACCGTGACGGCTCGGTTCTGCTTAACCACGGTGGTACCGAGATGGGCCAGGGCCTGAACACCAAAGTGGCGCAAGTCGTGGCGCATGAACTGGGCGTGGATCTGCATCACGTACGCTCTACCGCTACCGATACTACCAAGGTGGCAAACACGTCTGCTACCGCAGCATCTACAGGCACCGATCTCAACGGAATGGCCGCCCAAAATGCGGCATCGCAGCTGCGCGAACGCTTATCCGGGCTGATGGCCCAGATGCACAATGCAGATGCCGCAGAGGTCAGCTTTGCCAACGGAATGGTCAGCGTGGCAGGCCAGACTGTCAGCTTCGCTGAACTGGTGGAAATGGCGTATCAAGCACGTATCCAGCTATGGTCTGATGGTTTTTACGCCACGCCAGGCCTGCACTGGAATCCCACCACCATGACAGGCCATCCATTTTATTACTTCTCATACGGCGCCGCTGTGTCTGAAGTCATTATCGACACCCTCAGCGGCGAATGGAAACTGCTCGCCGTCGATGCGCTGCACGATGTGGGGCGTTCACTGAACCCGGCCATCGATATTGGTCAGGTCGAAGGTGCCTTTATTCAAGGTATGGGCTGGCTGACCACTGAAGAGTTGTGGTGGAACGCCAAAGGCCGCTTGATGACTCATGCGCCGTCAACCTACAAAATTCCGGCTATTAGCGATTGCCCCGACCACTTCAATATCCGTCTGTTTAACAACCAGGATGCTGAAGCATCGGTACACCGCTCCAAAGCCGTAGGAGAGCCCCTCTGCTGCTGCCCTTCAGTGTGTTCAATGCAATTCGTGACGCGGTCTCAAGTGTCTCAAATTATGAAGCGCAGCCACAGCTCAATGCGCCAGCCACCTCTGAAGCAATTCTTAAAGCAGTGGAGACCCTCAACCAAACTCGTGAGTCGAGCCTAGCCTAATGCCGGAACTCATTCGTCAAGCCCGTCAGCGTCTGGACGCCGGTGAGGCAATCGTGCTGGTGACGGTAGCCCAGTCCAGGGGCTCAACACCCCGCAATGCCGGCACGCGCATGCTGGTTAGCCAGACCCGCCAATGGCAGACCATTGGCGGCGGACATCTGGAATGGAAGGCAGCCGCCCTCGCCCGCGAACTGATTGCCAATCACGGTTTTGGAAAATCGGTACGCCAAGTCGAACACTACCCGCTAGGTCCAAGCCTGGGCCAATGTTGCGGTGGTGCGGTCACTCTGGTCTTCGAATTACTGGGCACCACCGATCTTCCATGGCTGGAAGAACTCGCCAGTATTCTTAGCCAGGGTAAAACAGCACAACGCCGCGTAGGCTTCGGGCAGGTCGAAAACACTGCGGTCAGCTTGCTTGAACTCGATCGGCCCTCTACAGAAATTACCTTCGACCAGCCTTCAGAGGAAACTCGGTGGTTCGTCGACGAATTGGCCCCGCCCTCTATGCACGTGGTACTTTTTGGCGCAGGCCATGTGGGCAAGGCTCTGATCCACTTTTTAGGCAGCCTGCAATGTACAGTAACGTGGGTCGATGAGCGCGAATCCGAGTTTCCGGAATTCATCCCAAGCAATGTCCAGGTCGATATGACAGACACCCCCGAGGAGGCTGTTGACCAGGCTCCGGCTAATAGCTACTACGTTGTTATGACTCACCGCCACGATTTGGACCAGCGCCTGTGCCAGCTGATTTTGCAGCGCAACGACTTTTGCTATGCCGGCCTTATCGGGTCAAAAACCAAACGAAATCAGTTCGAGCGTCGCTTCCGCCAGCGCGGCATCAGCGAGGAAGTCATCAACTCACTGGTTTGCCCGATCGGTATTGATGGTATCAACAGTAAAGACCCGGCCGCCATTGCAGTGTCCATCACAGCCGAACTCTTGCGCCTGAACGAATTACACATCACCAAGAATATCTAACGAGACGTTATCTATGACTATTGCTTCGTCCCTAAAGCAGGATGCACCCCACGTTGCGTATCGAGCAGGCCTTCTTTATTTTACTGGCCGTCCATCGACTGCATTGTCTGCGGAAGAAGACCCGAACGTCATCTATCATGCTGACGGTTTATTGATTGTCGCCGACGGAAAAATCGTCGCTTCCGGCGACTATCGCAGCCTGGTTTCTTCGCTAAGCAGCGAAACCGTGGTTCATGACTGGCGAGGCAAGCTCATTATGCCGGGCTTTATTGACACGCATATACACTATCCGCAAAGCGATATCATTGCTTCACCCGCTCCAGATTTGCTGCCATGGCTAAACACCTATACCTTTCCTACCGAAGGAAAGTTCAGTGATCCTGAACATGCCGCAGAAGTCAGCGAGTTTTTTATTGATGAGCTGCTCAGCAACGGTACGACCAGTGCCATGGTTTACTGCACCTCACACAAAAACTCGGTCAATGCTTTCTTCACCGAAAGCAGTAAACGCAATTTACGCATGATCGCCGGCAAGGTAATGATGGATCGTAACTGCCCCGACTTTCTCAAAGACACAGCCATAGATGGCGCTAAAGACAGCGAAGAGCTATTGCAACAATGGCACGGTAAGGGCAGACAACTCTACGCCCTGACTCCCCGGTTTGCCCCCACCTCCACACCCGAGCAGCTCGGTGCCTGTGGCGAACTGGCCAAGGCTTACCCCGAGGTGTATTTACAAACTCATGTGGCCGAGAGCAAAGCTGAACTGAAATGGGTAAGCGAACTGTTCCCCGGTTACCGCAGCTACCTGGATATTTACGATCAATACGGCTTATTGCGACCACGCTCGATGTATGGCCATTGCATCTGGCTAGATGAAACGGACCGGGGCCGCATGCGTGATACGCAATCGGTAGCCGCACACTGCCCTACCTCTAATCTGTTCCTGGGCAGCGGCCTGTTCGACTTTGCTGCCGCCGATGAAAGCCAGATGCTATATACGGTAGCTACCGACGTTGGGGGCGGTTCATCATTCTCGATGCTGCGCACCATGGATGAAGCCCATAAGATTGGGCGCCTGAATGCCTATCATCTAGACGCCAAGAACATGTTTTACCTAAGCACCGCAGGTGCTGCCAAGGCGCTTGATCTGGAAGGCACAATCGGGAGCCTCGCGGCGGGCACCGAAGCTGACTTTATCGTGCTCGATCCGAACGCTACCCCTTTGCTGGCCCGACGTACAGCAAGCGCCAACAGCCTGGAAGAATTGCTCTTTGCCTTTGCCCTGCTAGGCGATGATCGAAGCATACAGGCCACCTATGGTGCCGGTGTCTGCCTGCACGATCGTGACGACACCCGCAAGGCCCCAGAGTCAGACATCGTCCTTACAATACAATAAGGCAAAGAACAATAAGGCAAAGAACAATAAGGCAAAGAAAAAGCCCAACGACAAATTGTCGTTGGGCTTTTTTACTGCGCTTTAATCTTAAGTGCAAAACATAGGCTATACCATGGAGCCACTAAATGGCCCCGTGAACAGACTATTACTGGCCTTCAAGAAAAGACTTCAGCTTGTCGGCGCGGCTAGGATGACGCAGTTTACGCAGCGCCTTGGCCTCAATTTGACGGATGCGCTCACGCGTTACATCGAATTGCTTACCGACTTCTTCCAGGGTCTGGTCAGTGCTCATTTCTATACCGAAACGCATGCGCAAAACTTTCGCTTCACGTGGCGTCAAGGAGTCGAGCACATCTTTGACCACATCACGCATCGAACCATGTAATGCCGAATCAGATGGAGACACCGTATTGTTATCTTCAATAAAATCACCCAGGTGCGAATCATCGTCGTCACCAATAGGCGTTTCCATCGAGATAGGCTCTTTGGCAATTTTCAGAATTTTCCGTACACGATCTTCGGGTAAATCCATCTTTTGTGCCAAGGTGGCCGGATCAGGCTCAACCCCTGTCTCTTGCAAGATCTGACGATTGATCCGGTTCATTTTGTTGATCGTTTCGATCATGTGAACAGGAATACGAATCGTACGTGCCTGATCGGCAATCGAACGCGTAATCGCCTGACGAATCCACCAGGTAGCATAGGTTGAAAATTTATAGCCACGACGGTATTCGAACTTGTCTACCGCCTTCATGAGGCCAATGTTACCCTCCTGGATCAGATCCAGGAATTGCAGACCCCGGTTCGTGTACTTCTTGGCAATAGAAATAACCAGACGCAAGTTAGCTTCGGTCATGTCACGCTTGGCCTTGCGTGCCTTGGCTTCACCGGTAAGCATGCGCTTGTTAACCTCTTTGAGGTCTTTAAGCGGCAATACCACTCTGGCTTGTAAATCGAGCAGCTTTTGCTGGATTTCCTGAACAGCCGGTACATATCGCTCAAGCGTTACGGCATAACGTGGGTTCGACGATACTTCGTTAACAATCCAGTCAAGGTTGGTTTCGTTGCCTGGAAAGCTCTTGATAAAATGCGAACGGGGCATGTCTGCACGGTTAACGCAAATTTGCAGAATTTCACGCTCGTGTGCACGAACCTCAGCTACCGTTGCACGCATAGTGTCAGCCAGCTTCTCTACCATTTTAGCGGTAAAGCGCACACCCATGAATTCCTCAAGAATGGACTCTTTCGCTTCGATGTAGCCAGGGCTTTTGTAGCCTTCGCTTTCGAAGGAACTACGCATTTTCTCGAACCACTGTCCGATGATCTCGAATTTCTTGAGTGACTTGGTGCGCAAATGTTCGATCTGCTTGCTGCTCATGCCGCCTGCCGGCCCTTCGTCGTCTTCGTCGCGAGTAACACCTGAGCCCGCGTATTCTTCACCTTCGTCATCGATCAGGCCATCGACAACATCGTCGATTTCCATGGTGCCTTCGCGTACTTCATTCACGTAGGCCAGCACTTCGTTGACGGTGGTCGGACACGCTGCGATCGCCATCACCATATGCTTCAAGCCGTCTTCAATACGCTTGGCGATTTCAATTTCACCTTCGCGCGTAAGCAGCTCGACAGAGCCCATTTCACGCATATACATGCGCACAGGATCAGTGGTGCGGCCAAAGTCGGAATCTACGGTGGTGAGTGCTGCCTCGGCTTCATCTTCGACGTCGTCATCGCTGGAAGCAGCAGGAACGTTATCGCTCATGAGCAGAGTATCAGCGTCAGGAGCCTGATCGTAGACCGAGATGCCCATGTCGCTAAATGTGCCAATAATACCTTCAATGGCTTCAGCGTCGACTAGATCATCAGGCAGATGATCGTTAATTTCACCATAGGTTAAGTAACCACGCTCTTTGCCCAGTTTGATAAGGGCTTTCAAGCGATTGCGGCGGGCCTCTTGCTCTTCTGGAGTCAACTGGCCGCGACCGCCAAACACATCGCGCTCGGCACGACCCCGTTTGGCGCCTTTCTTGGCAACAGGCTTGAGATCTGGAATAACCTCGTCGCTGTCATGCAGATTGTCGTCGTCGTCATCAAAATTGGTATTTTTTGCCGGACGGCCGCGACGGCCACCAGTTGCCACTTTAGCAGCGACCTTAGTGGCTGTTTTCTTGGCAGCTGCCTTTTTAGCTACTGCTTTTTTGCAGCCGCCTTCTTGGCCGGAGCCGCCTTTTTGCAGCGGCTGTTTTGGCAGGTGCGGCTTTCTTTGCCGCTTTTTTGACGGCCTTCTTAGCCGCCGCGCCCTGGACCGTTTCCTCGACGTTCACCGCAGTGCTGTCGGAGCCTGTGGCCGCAGCCATAGCAGACGGAGTCGCGGGCGCTGTCGTCGCAGATTTTTTACCAGTCGTTTGTGTCATAGTGGATTCCATAGACGCAAAACACACATAATGCACCTAAATGTTGTGTGATGCAGGACAAAACGTAATTGCGTAATAACTACTACTATTAACTAAATATCATTGGTGTGACAGCACAGATTCAGGTAAGTAGATTCCCTAGCGATTGCGCTCAAGGGCAGATGTAATCTATGTCATGCTCGGCACCAGATGATGCTTAAAAAAGAACTAACTCTTTGCTCGACACCGTGATTTACAGCGGTGGCAGCGATAATAACTTCGTTTATTACGTAAACCTTATATTTTACTTCAGTTGAGTCAGCGGCGCAGCATTAAGCAGGGCCATACGTCGCGTTAGTTCTTGATATCGTCGTCGGGAGGCCTCATCGGGCAGCCCGGCGGCTATTAACTCTGATTGCTCCGACTTGATAAGTTCAAGTTCGATATGCCGTAATGCGTCATTCCATTCAGCCTGCGGATCAGGTAGCTCTTCATCATCAAGTATTTCAGTCGTCAGTGATATCAATAGGGCACCTACCTCGTTTTCAGGGTCGGCAGCTTCTAACAATGCGCCGGAGTGCCTGGCCTCACTAACGTTAATTAACGCGATTAACTCTTGTACTAATATTAGATTAGGGCTTTGTACGATTATTTCAAGCTGTTGATCAGCTAAACCGTCAACTAAATGCGGATAAGCAGCTAAAAGCCGCAATAACCGCTTGGCAATCGGTGTCACGCTTCGCTTCTGTCGCCCTAAACCCGGACCTTGCTCAAACTCCCCGCGCTTCTTATATTTGCCCCGTTTCTTTTTAGTCCATGGTTCGGCGGAAGGCTCTGAGGAGGCCGCCCCATAATCGCTCGGAGGTCCATCAAAATAAGTCTCTGCAGGATCGTAACCCATTGAGAAATCGGGCGGAATATCATCAAAAGAACGGGGTGGCGCTTCGTTCGACGGAGCTTGCTCGGTAAACGTACGTGGCGAAGTCAAGCCGTCTAGCCGTTGCTGCAACTCGTCTGGAGTCAGTTGCACGAGCTTTGCAAACTCATGCTGAATCTGAAGAGCCAAAGTCGTGTCAGCCAGTGTTTTTAACAAGGGCAAGGCTTCATGAACGCAAGCAGCACGGCCTTCGGCTTCATCCATGCGGTGCCGAGTTGCTAACTCATCGAGCATAAAGGTCGACAAGGCACTGGCCTGGCCCGCCGCTTCACGAAAAGCGTCTGCGCCGAACTCACGAACATAGGAATCCGGATCATGACCTTCAGGCAGAAATAAAAATCGCATGGCGACATCATCACGCACTAAAGGCAAACAAGTTCCCAGTGCCCGCCACGCCGCCTGTCTGCCCGCCCGATCGCCATCGAAGCTAAACACAATACGATCGCTGGCCCGTACCAGTTTTTTTATATGAAATTCGGTTGTCGCTGTACCCAGCGTAGCGACTGCATTTTGCAATCCACTTTGAGCAAGGGCCACCACATCCATATAGCCCTCAACCACCACGACAAAGCCTTCGTGACGGATCCCCTGCCTGCCTTCCCATAAGCCATAAAGCTCATGGCCTTTGGAGAACAGTGGTGTTTCCGGTGAATTAAGGTATTTGGGCTCGCCTTTCTCGATAAGGCGCCCGCCAAAACCGATCACATGCCCGCGCGTATTACGAATGGGAAACATGATCCGCCGACGGAAGCGATCGTAACGTCGAGCATCGTCAGACTCAATGACCAGACCTGACTCAACCAGCAGAGGATCCTCGTAATTCGGATAGACGCTGCTTAAGCCTCTCCTTTCGGTTCCACTCCAGCCCAATCCGAACTGTTTAGCAATCTGACCCGTTAAGCCGCGTTGCTTGAGGTAATTTTTTGCATCATCACTACGCTTTAGTTCGCGTAAATAATGGGCTTGTGCTGCATCAAGTATTTGCTGGTGCTGTGATACTTCTGCTTTGCGACGCTGATCTGCCGCCCGCTGATGCGGGCTTCGTGGCGCCTCAGGTACGGTTAAGCCGACTTCGCTGGCCAAGGAGCGTACAGCTTCAGGAAATGTGGCCCCTGTGTGCTGCATCAAGAAACTCACCGCACTGCCATGTGCACCACAACCAAAACAGTGATAAAACTGTTTGGTGGGACTAACTGTAAACGATGGGGATTTTTCGTTGTGAAAGGGGCAAAGACCAAGCAAATTGGCCCCACCCTTTCGCAACTGCACGTAGCGTCCTACGACATCAGAGATGTCGACGCGTACGAGCAACTCCTGAATGAAGGACTCAGGTATCAATACAAGCGCGGAGGCAACTGCTGACTACGAATACGTTTGTAGTGACGCTTAACTGCGGCAGCATGTTTACGTTTGCGCTCGGCAGTTGGCTTTTCGTAGAACTCGCGTGAACGCAGTTCGGTCAGCAAACCAGTTTTCTCGATAGTGCGCTTGAAGCGGCGCATCGCAACCTCGAAAGGCTCGTTCTCTTTTAGGCGAACAATAGGCATGTAGTCGTAAAGCCTTGTAAATAAATAAGTAATAAAAGTGCTTTTTGCAAAATCAAAAAGCGGCTAAAAATGGTTTAAACATTGCATATATTGCGAACGTACTACATTGTGATTGCACGCAACTATTTTCCACAAGCAATTTCAGGCATAGAAACCCGGACCTGTGCTTAAGCCTGCACTTGAAAATTATGCTGTATGTCTAAAACCTTGATATCCAGCCGCATTTGCAAAAACCGGCAAAATAAATAGGTTAGCCCGTAAGGTTAACATAAAACACGAAAACCTAACAAATATTCGGACCTCAAGCTCAGGTAACGACACCTATAAACAACGGATCAAAGCCCGTTCTCCTGATCGGCTGAGCAAAGGCGCTGAACCGCGCCCTTACGATATCATCAGGAATGCGCAGGGCTGGTGCCTTTGCGAATCCAGGACCCAAGCTGGTGAGGGCGAATACTGTCGTAATCTTCGAAAGGCTGATGAATCCAGGGATTCGTGGGCAAATAATCCACGTAATAATCAGGCTCTACTTCTGAGCGTTCTTTCCACCACAATACAGCAGTGCGCAATTCAGTGATGGCTGGAAACTGCTGTCGTAAGTGGTCACGTACCCGCATGAATGTCATGCCTGTATCGACCATATCGTCAACCAGCAAAACGTTTCCGTCCAGTGTGCCCCGGGTAATCGTAATAAACTGTGCAATATCCAGGCTGCCCTGCTCTGTGCCGGCTGCTTCACGATAGCTACTGGTCGCCAAAATACCTAATGGTACATCGTAAATACGGGACAGCACATCGCCTACACGCATGCCACCTCGGGCCAAACAAACAATCTTGTCGAATTTCCAACCCGACTCGTGAATTTGCAACGCCATACGCTCGACAAGGCGATGATAATCTTCCCAGCTGACCCAAAGGTCGCTATCGGTACTTGGTGGCAGACTCATAACAGTTCCTGACTGAATAGCTAAAGGTGCGTAATCATATACCTTTACGACATTAGACGAAAGTCCTGCACCCTGTAATACAACAACTTACTAAATACAGACTCTTTCGTCACTACCCGTAAAGCACGATAGGCGCTCATAAAAAAGGCTGCGTGAAGTCGAGACTCTGCTCTTCATTTCCAGACCTGCGCCATGAAATAAAACAAGCGACTACTAAGAGTCGCTTGTTCGGCAAAAAACCTGCCTCATTTTACAATGAAGCCGTTTTTAGCGCTGTCCGCTTATTTTGTAAATGAATCGCGAAGTACGATAGTTTCGTTACGATCTGGTCCGGTAGACACCATATCGATTGGAATTTCACAAATTTCAGCAATGCGCTCGAGGTAGCGGCGAGCGTTAATAGGCAGTTTGTCGTATTCGGTGACGCCCACGGTGGACTCTGTCCAGCCTGGCATTTCTTCGAGTACGGGTTCGGCCTCTGCTACAGCGTGCGCGCCATAAGGCAACACGTCAAGAAACTCACCTTTGTAGCGATAGCCCACACCGATCTTGAGCTGCTCTACCCCGTCGAGCACATCCAGCTTGGTAATACACAAGCCGGTAATGCCGTTGATCATGGCTGAACGTTTCATGGCGGCTCCGTCAAACCAGCCACAACGGCGTGCGCGTCCTGTAACCGAGCCGAACTCTTTGCCTACGGTTGCCAGACGCGCACCGGTATCGTCGAGTAGCTCGGTAGGAAAAGGCCCTGCGCCCACGCGTGTGGTGTAGCACTTGGCAATACCGAGCACATAGCTTAGCTGCTGAGGGCCTACGCCGGCGCCAGCAGAAGCCGCACCTGCCAGGCAATTACTGCTGGTCACATAAGGGTAGGTACCGTGGTCGATGTCAAGCAGCGCACCCTGCGCACCTTCGAACAATAGCTTATGACCGGCTTTTTTCGCCGCATACAAATTGCTGGATACATCGGCAACCATGGGCTTTAACTGCTCGGCATAGGCATAAGCCTGTTCGAGTACCTGCGCCGCAGAAATAGCTTCTGCACCCAGATAGTTAGTCAGCACGAAATTATGGTAGTCGAGGGCCTCGCCGAGTTTTTCTTCAAATATCTCGGGATCGTAAAGATCTTGCACACGCAAGGCGCGACGGGCAACCTTGTCTTCGTATGCCGGGCCTATACCACGGCCGGTAGTACCGATTTTGCCTTCACCCTTGCGCTTTTCTCGCGCTTGGTCAACAGCAATGTGATAAGGCAAAATCAAGGGGCACGCATGAGAAATTTGCAAACGGCCACGCACATCTACGCCGGCAGCTTCGAGTTCAGCAATTTCTGATAATAGCGCTTCAGGCGACAACACCACACCGTTACCAATGTAACAAGTGACATGTGCATGCATAATGCCTGAAGGTATTAACCGCAATACCGTCTTTTGTCCGTTAATCCAAAGAGTATGACCCGCGTTATGTCCGCCCTGAAAGCGCACTACGCCTTGTGCTGATTCAGCTAGCCAATCAACAATCTTACCCTTCCCTTCGTCACCCCACTGGGTGCCGATCACCACAATGTTTTTGCTCATGTTGCGTACTTAAAAAGTCTGACCAGGCCATAACAGCCTGATGAATAATCAATAATTATACGAAGTCGCGCAGAAAACTACGCAGAAATCGCCCTCACCTGCCACAAGCCATCGTGCAGCACGAGTTCTCGATCGATAATAAACTCATCGAGTGCGTGCGGCTGATCAGGCAGCATTTGAATCACAATTTCGCCTGCTTCCCGTAATTGTTCGAGCATGGCGATGAGCGAGGCATCTTTGCCCCACGGCGCCCGTATAGCACGGGCAGCTTCGGCGGGTGGCAGCCCACCGGATAATTTGCGTAAATCTAAACTAAAGCCGGTTGCTGGCCGTGAACGACCATACATGGCGCCCACGCCATCGTAGCGACCGCCCCTAACCAAGGCATCATGCCAGCCCGGAGCGTACACCGAGAAGACCACGCCTGAGTGATAGCCATAGCTACCGCCCATATCGGCGAGATCAATAGTGAGATTCTCTGCGGACAAGGCGGCGATCAGGCTTTCAAGGCCATCCAGCGCACTGGTGATTTCAGGCAGCCCAGGCAGGCGTTCGCGCGCTATGGCAATGGTTTCACTACCGTTGCCATATAAGTTGGTGAGCGTCAGCAAATACTGAATACTGTCTGCACGGCAGCCAGGCGCCAGACTTTTTAATTCGTGAATACCCGGAGCATCTTTGGCACTCAGCAAGTCGAAAATCTCGGATGCAAAAGGCACTAGCGCACTGTCATGGTTAATAAGCGCGTGGCCTATAGCGGGAAGATTCAGGTCAAGACGGGCCTGCTGTACGCCAGCCCGTGCGACGCTAGCCAGAGCCAGCTGAATAATCTCGATATCGGCCTCAACACCTGCATAACCAAAGATTTCGGCACCAATCTGCAACAGCTCGCGGTCGGACAGCAAACCAGCCGGACGCGCATGAAGGACTGTGCCGCAATAGCATAAACGAGTTACGCCTTCGCGATTGAGCAAATGTGCATCAATACGTGCAGCCTGAGGCGTAATATCGGCACGCACACCCATGGTGCGCCCCGACAGTTGGTCTACCAACTTGTTCGTGCGCAGATTCAGCTTTGTACCTGAGACCGCCTGAAGCGACTCCAGGTACTCGACCAAAGGAGGAGCGACCAGCTCAAAGCCATAGGTACGATAGAGGTCGAGCAAATAGCGACGCAACTCTTCGATGCGTCTTGCCTCGGTAGGCAAAATATCAGCAAGACTTTCGGGCAACAACCAATTAGACATGTATCAGCCTCGTGCTGCGTTGTCGATGCAGCGGACAAACAAAAAGCGACTTGGGGCGTAAGCCTGCCAAGTCGCTTGCGATATGGTGTAATTAACTTACACGTTAGTATAAACGAATCGCGGCCCAAGTTGGCAAGCCATGCCAACTCAGTGTCGTTTAACGGTTAGTCTCGGATTCGTCGGTTTGTGACCAGAAACGGAAAAACTCGGAATCAGGACTGATCACCAAGGTGTCGTCTGGTGAGCTAAACGAACCACGATAGGCTTCCAGGCTGCGATAGAAACGATAGAACTCAGGATTATTGCCATAAGCTGAAGCATAGATACCTGCTGCCTCACCCTCGCCTTCACCACGAATGGCCTGTGCTTTGGCGTAGGCATCAGCTAATAGCTCTTGACGTTCACGATCAGCTGCAGCGCGAATACGCTCACTTTCAGCCGCACCGGTTGCGCGCAAGCGGTTGGCCTCTTGTTTACGCTCGGCTTCCATACGGCGGTAAACCGACTCGGAAATTTCAGGAGCGAAATCAAGACGACGCAAGCGTACATCAATGACCTCTACACCCAAGGGCCTTGCCCGAGCCTCTACCGCAGTGAGGATCTCGCGCATGATGGCATCACGCTGGTCAGACACGACCTCTTTGACGGTGCGAACGTTAACTGACGCATTGAGTGCGTCGCGAATTTGCGCTTGCAGACGCTCGACAGCACCACGATCAGTTGCCCCGAAGGTAACGTAGAACAGGCGTGGATCGGCAATGCGCCACTTGACGTAGGAGTCGATGAGTAAGTTTTTCTTCTCGGCCGTTTGAATACGTTCGGGGTCTTTGCTTTCAATCGTTTGTAGACGCTTGTCTAAAAAGACCACGTTTTGAAACGGAGGCGGAAGCTTGAAGTACAAACCCGGCTTGCTTATGGATTCTTTAACCTCACCCAGAGCGAACACCAACGCAAGATCACGTTCACGTACGACAAAGATAGAGGACGATAACACCGCCAAGGCGATAGCCAGGGCGATCAGAGCAGGGAACAGACGTTGCATCATGACCTCCTAGCGTGCGTAAGGTGAGTAAGGGTTCGCTAAACTATTGCCAAGCGAAGACGGAACAGACGGTGTAGAGCCATTGTTGCTCGACGATGTGGTCGCGGCGGCTGCCCCGGCGCCTGCAGCAGAGCTGACAGAATTACTGCTGTTTCCAGAACTCGGCTGTTGCGGCTGACGAGCCACCTGACTGGCGATTTTATCTAATGGCAAATACAGCATATTGTTGCCAGTAGGTACATCGACCATGACCTTGCTGCTGCTTTCGAGAATCTCTTGCATGGTAGACAGATACAGACGATCACGCATTACGCCAGGCGCTTTGATGTATTCGTTTTCAACACTGGTAAAGCGCGCGGTGTCACCTCGGGCATCACCCACGACAGTAGCGCGGAAACCCTCTGCCTCTTCAAGCATACGGGCGATCTGACCCTGAGCTTCAGGTAGCACCTTATTGGCGTATGCATTACCTTCGTTAACTTGACGCTCGCGATCCTGCCCTGCCTTGACGGCATCATCAAACGCATCTTGCACTTGCTCTGGGGGCTGAACGTTCTGGATTGCCACCGTGCTGATCTCAATACCGGTTCGATAACGCTCAAGAATGCTCTGCGCAAGGCGGTGCACTTCCTGGGCGACTTCAGTACGTCCCGAATACAACACGAAATCCATAGGCTTACGGCCTACGATTTCACGCATTGCGGTCTCTGCTGCCTGACGCACTGCCTCATCGGGCTGATTGGTATTAAAGATGTAGTCGGGTGCACCGGTGGGCTGCAGGCGATACTGCACCACAAACTGCACATCGACAATACTTTCATCGGCAGTCAGCATCAGCGACTCGGGCAGCACCTTGTTACGGGATGAACCGCGATAGCCGATTTCGAAAGTACGCAACTGGGCGATATTGACCGCTTCATGCGCTTCAATAGGTGCGGGCAGGCGCCATTGCAAACCAGGAGCCAGGGTTTTAGTATATTGGCCAAAGCGGGTTACTACAGCAACCTGCCCCTCTTCGACAATAACAAAACCGCTGGCCAGCCATAAGCCCACTACTGCTATAGCACCACCCAATACGATCTTTGGAGACCCTTTGGGTAGACGCGGCATCGTTGGGCCTGAACCACCGCCACCGGGTGGCGGGTTTCCACGACCTGGCTTGCGTCCAAACATAGAACCCAGGCGCTTATTGAAATCGCGCCAGACCTCGTCGAGGTCTGGTGGGCCATCAGGTTTGGATTCGGGTCGACGAGGGGGCTGATCACCACTTTTATCGCCATTTCGCCCCCAACCGGGGTCATTCAGATTATAAATTCTTGACATTGAACGCATTATTTTCCGGAATTTGACCTGACTCGACGATAACTTCACGTAAATCATCCAATCCGATCCGCTTTAAAGCGCTTACAAAGACTCGCGCAATCTTACCATGCTCGTCGCGCTCGATTCTAGGTTCGAACCCGGCTTGATCTATTTTGTTATAAACCAATACACGAGGGATATGATCCGCACCAATATCTTCCAATACCTTATGGACTTCGTGAACCTGCTCATCGCGCTGCGGACTAGCCGCGTCAACCACGTGCAGCAATAAGCCGGCATGAATGGTTTCTTCGAGAGTGGCTCGAAAAGCCGCAACGAGGGTAGGAGGAAGATCACGAATAAACCCTACCGTGTCTGACACTACAACTTGACCGGCACCTTCAATCCACACGCGACGCGTGGTGGTGTCAAGAGTGGCGAACAGCTGATCTGCTGCATAGGCATCAGCACGTGTTAAGGCATTGAATAAAGTCGATTTACCTGCATTAGTGTATCCCACCAGCGAGACCGTCAAGGTGTCGCTGCGCATTCGTGATCGACGCTGAGTACTGCGCTGACGCTGCGCTTTTTGAAGACGCTCACGAAGTTTGCGAACCTTATCGCCGATCATGCGACGATCAAGCTCGAGTTGAGATTCACCCGGCCCTCGCATACCGATACCACCCTGCCTGTCCAGGTGAGTCCACATGCGCGTTAATCGCGTGGACAAATGTTGCAGCTGAGCTAGCTCTACCTGCAATTTACCTTCATGGCTTTGTGCACGCAATGCAAAAATATCGAGAATTAACGCTACCCGATCAACCACGCGAAGATTAAATCGACGCTCTAGGTTGCGTTGCTGTGCCGGACTAAGGGGCTGATCACAAAGAACCACATCGACATCATGCTCTTCGGCCAGCAGCAAAGCTTCTTGCAACTTGCCCACACCGATGAAATAGGCTGCATCAGGACGACTGCGCTTCACCACCACAATATCGGCGACGACCGCTCCGGCCCCTTCTGCAAGCATGACGAATTCTTCTGCGTGTGCCTGGTAATCGAGTTCACCCATGTCCACACTAATAATCAGTGCTTTCATGGCTGGACCTCAAAATAAATACCCGCTGACCTGTGATTAAGGTCAGCGGGTGCTTGAGAGTACGACTGACGCTTATTCAGCGTCTTCATCCGATTTTAGAGAGACCGGACGCGCAGGTACAACTGTAGATATCGCGTGTTTATATACCATTTGTGTAACGGTATTACGCAGCAATACTACATATTGGTCGAAAGATTCGATTTGTCCCTGTAGTTTGATTCCATTTACCAGATAAATAGAAACAGGGATATGTTCCTTGCGCAGGGCGTTTAAAAATGGGTCTTGTAATACTTGCCCTTTGTTGCTCATTGGCTAGGCTCCAATTATGTTGTTATTTCAGATTAATCTGTCGTAGGTGTACACTTTACAGGGTTTTCCCGCAAACCGCACCCATGTTGATCACGTACGCTGTATTGCTTTTACTTATTCAACTGCTTTTTATGAATTATAGTCGCTAGCGTAGTAAATAGACGGTCGCATTGGTCGGGAGTTCCCACAGTAATGCGTAAATAATTCTGTATGCGGCTTTGAGAAAAGTGCCTCACCAAAATACCGTTATCGCGTAATGCCTGCTGTAATTGTGCTGCATCATGCTCAGGGTGCGTCACAAAAACAAAGTTAGTGCTGGACGGCAAAACCTTAAAACCAATTGTACTTAGTTTTTTGCTTAACTCATCACGCGAACTGATCACGTTCTGGCATGCCTGCTGGAAATAGTCCTGATCTTTAATCGCCGCGGCCGCCCCTGCCAAAGCCAGTGCATCAAGCGGATATGAGTTAAAGCTATCTTTAACCCTGACCAGGCCGGCGATGATCTCCGGGCTGGCAACAGCAAAGCCTACACGCAAGCCGGCCAAAGCATACGACTTTGACAAGGTCTGTACGACCACTATGTTGTCGTACTGATTAACCAGCGAAATGGCGGACTGGCCTCCAAAATCAATGTAGGCTTCGTCAATTACGACCACCGACTCAGGGTTTGCCGACGCAATTTTCTGAATCTCGCTCAGACCCAGCAATAAACTTGTAGGCGCATTGGGATTAGCAAGCAAAATACCTACCGGCGCCTGCTCTCGTGGCTGCAGATAGTCGCTAACATTAATGCTGAAGTCTTCAGCAAGAGGCATTACCTCGAATGGCACTTGGTAATAACGGCAATAGGTTGTGTAGAAACTATAGCTGACATCAGGCACAAGCAGCTTTAATCCCCTCGCAAAAACAAAGCGCTAAAAATATGAGCAAGCACTTCGTCTGAACCATTACCGATAAAGACGTTATCCAGGCTTAAGCCATGCAGCTGTGCAATAGCTTCACGCAAATCATGGCCGTCGTAATCGGGATACAAACGCAAATCGTTATTGGCTGCCGCCTGTATGGCCTCGATCGCTTTGGGCGAAGGACCATAAGCATGCTCGTTGGTGTTGAGCTTAAGCAGATTTTCCATTTTAAGCTGTTCGCCAGGCACATAGGGCTGCAGTGAACTCAGGTGATCACTTAGGAAACGACTCACTTTTTCTCCACGAGGTAAGGGTTGCGAGAGGATTTCATCTCGATACGCAATGGCGTGCCCTCGAGGTCGAAGGCCTCGCGAATACGCCCTTCGAGGTACCGGCGATATGAATCAGAAATAGCTTCAAGAGCATTTCCGTGCACAATGACCAGTGGCGGGTTTTGTCCGCCCTGATGCGCATAACGCAGTTTAGGCCTGAAGATACCCTTGCGCGGCGGCTGCTGCTGCTCGACGGCATCATGCAGCACGCGTGTCAGCCTGGGCGTGGAGAGGCGACGGAAAGCCGCCGCATGGGCACTGCGCACCGACTTCATGACAGGATTAATACCCTGACCTTTCAGCGCAGACGTAGTGTGGACCTTGGCAAAATTCAAGAATCGCAGCTTGCGATCAAACTCGCGCTGCACCCATTCTCGCTTATAACTGTCGAGGTTATCCCATTTGTTGATTGCCACCACCAATGCCCGGCCTGTTTCAAGAACAAAGCCTGCAATACTGGCGTCCTGATCAGAAATTTCAGTTTGTGCGTCCAGCATCAGCAGCACGACATTACACGCCTCTATGGCTTGCAATGTCTTGATTACCGAAAACTTTTCGATTGTTTCAAAGACTTTGCCACGACGCCTTAAGCCCGCGGTATCGATCAGGGTGTAAGGGATCCCCTCACGCTCGAACTCAATCTCAATGGCATCACGCGTAGTGCCTGGCTGATCGAAAGCAATAACACGCTCTTCACCAAGCAAGGTATTAATAAATGTAGACTTACCCACATTCGGACGACCCACGATAGCGAGTTTGATACGGTGCTTGGGATCGCTGCTTTCATCGGCATCAGGATCAAAGTCAGGCTCTTCTTCGTCATCTGCCTCGCCAGCCGGTGCGGGCACGCGTTCTAGCGCTTCCTCGATGAGCTCACCCACCCCATCGCCATGAGAAGCTGATATCAAATGGGGCTGGCCTAAGCCCAGCTCGTGGAAATCGACTGCTGCGGCGCCATAGCGCATTCCTTCCGCTTTATTTACGGCCAGCACTACAGATTGACCGGAACGACGGAGCAATTGCGCAATATCGTAATCCAGGCGGTTGAGGCCTTCGCGGGCATCAACTAGAAAAATGACCACATCGGACTCGGCTATGGCCTGATGGGTTTGTCGGGCCATTTCCCGAAGCATGCCTTCTTTGGCTACAGGCTCGAAGCCTCCTGTATCTACAATAAGATAAGGACGGGAGCCCATGCGACCCTCACCATAATGGCGATCACGTGTCAGGCCAGGAAAGTCGGCCACGAGGGCCTGACGGGACCGGGTCAAGCGATTAAACAACGTGGACTTGCCAACGTTGGCCCGGCCTACCAGGGTAATAACAGGTTTGAAAGCTATGCGATTCAATTGACGCCAACCAATACCAAATTGCCGTTGCGTGCCTGAACCAGCACACCACGGTCAGTTCCCACCAGAGGGGAAGTTATTGCACCACCGCCTACACTGACGCGGCCCAAGAGCCGCCCATCAGAGCGAGATAGTAAATGCACAAAACCTTCGTAATCGCCCACAGCTACAGCTTGGGGCACTACAGCAGGTGCAGAAAGTTTACGGTTTCTCAGGCCTTCCTGCGTCCAGACGGGAGTACCATCACGCAGGCTGAAGGCATGCATTATGTCCCTACCGTCAGAGGCGTATAGGAACTGTGCGTCAGAGGCAGGACCGACACTGTTGGAAAACTCGTGGTCCCACACAGGCACACCGCCCTGAGAGACATCAAAACATACGATACGGCCCTGATAAGCTGCGCCACATAATAGCGGCCCCTGCATTTGCGGAGCCCCCACCACGTCAATGATGCGCTCAAGGTCGGTAGCACCTTTAGATACAGCAACGGTCCCCTCCCACTGAACCGCCCCACTGCGCGCATCAATTGCCATCACCCGACCATTTGGCATGCCTGCGATCAGCAGCCCATCGACCATTTCCATTTGAATATTGGTTTTTAACGCCAAGGCAGGGCCTGGACGCTGCAGGCTCCAGAGCAAATTACCATTGCGAGCGTCAAAAGCCTGAATGCGGTAATCGCTGCTGCGCACCACCACCACTCCGCTTCCGACTACAGGAGGCACGGTGATTTCACTGGCTGCCTTGGCAGTCCACATCTCGACTCCCTGGTCATTTAGCGCGATCACCGTGCCATCCGCCGCGGCGACCGCCACTGTGGTGCCATCGGCCCCCACGCCAGCCGAGAGCCGCTTAGCTGCATTCACGGACCACAGGGTGCGGCCACTGGCAAGGTCAACCTTGACGACCTGACCGCCTTGCGATGCCGCGTAAACCGAGCTATTGGCCACATGAGGTGCAAAACCGTAGCCGGCCCCCCGCTTAGCGAAACGGACCAGCGCACGGCTGCGCTGACACCGGCTTCGTATTTTTCCAGCGGTGCAGGTTCGTAGCGGGGATCTTTACTCGAGAACATTGAGCAAGCAGCCAATGACGATAAACTTAAGGCGATGGCGGCTAGCTTCAGCGTGCCTTTTAGTGTGTACGTTGCCATCCTTAGCGTTCTCCGGTTGCATCAAGTTTAAGCTGAATGATTTGCGAAACGGCTTCACCGCTCAGCGCCTCAAGGGCCTTTTCCCATTCTGCCTGCGCTTCAGCTTTTTTACCCTGAGCGGCATAGACATCACCGCGACGGTCGGCATATAAGCCCGCAAATGAAGCTGGTGCGTCGCTTAGCTGCGCAAGAGCCTGGTCGTGATCGCCAAGTTCAAGCAACACCCCCGCCAAACGCAGTCGTGCCAGCGGTATCAAGGCTTGATCATCGCCACTGCTGATTATCCACTCGAGCTGCTCTCTGGCTTCTTCAGTTTCGCCACGCTCCTGGAGGGCCCATGCCGCGATCAACACACCACGACTGGTATAGCCGGATTGCGGGAAATCAGCTCGTAAAGTCTCGCTAGCCGCTTTGATGCGCGCGTAGGCCTCAGGTGAGTCTTGGCGGCTGGCGCCTTCCAGAGCCTCAAAATAGCCCATTGCCTGCGTGTTCTGATGGTTTTGATACCACTGCCAACCACGCCAGCCCAGAACGCCAGCCACCACGACAAAAGCGAGAATCACACATAGAGTGCCATAACGCCCCCACCAGTCGCGTATGGCGTCAATCTTTTCCTGCTCTTCTAAATCATAGGCCATGCTTTAAATCCTTGCTTTCAGTTCTGTAGCCAGTTGATCAAATGCAATGCTTTGCTGTTGCTGCTCTGCCGGTAAATCGGCAGCACGCAGCCATTTAACACTGGCAGTCTTTGCGCTTAATTCGTTCTCGCCAAGAATCACCGCTGCGGCCGCCCCACTATTATCGGCCCGCTTGAATTGCGATTTAAAGCCCGCAGAGCCCGCATGCACGAGCACACGCAAACCGTGATCCCGTAGCTGCTCGGCTAGTAATGAGGCTTGACGCTGCGCTGCATCGCCCTGATGAATCATGTAAATCTGGCATTCAGGAAGACTCTGGGCCTGATCCTGCTGCGAACACAGATCGAGGAGGCGCTCAACGCCAATGGCGAATCCCACAGCAGGTGCAGACTTACCGCCCAGCAGTTCGATGAGCCCGTCGTAGCGGCCGCCACCGCAGACGGTACCCTGGGCTCCGAGCCTGTCTGTTACCCACTCGAATACCGTCAGATTGTAGTAATCAAGCCCACGCACCAGACGGGTATTTAATGTGTAGGCAATACCTGCGTCGTCAAGGCGGTCGCAGACGCCACGATAATGAGCCAACGATTCTTCGCCTAAAAACTCGAAGAGCTTAGGCGCATTGTTTGCCATGTCCTGCATGGCAGGGTTTTTTGTATCCAGTACACGCAAGGGGTTGGAATACATGCGGCGCTGGCCTTCCTCGTCGAGTACATGCTTGTGCTGTTCAAGGTACGTCACCAGCGCCTCACGGTGGGCAGCACGTTCCTCTGCCTGGCCCAGTGAGTTGATTTCAAGACGTATGTCATTTAGCCCAAGGATTTTCCAGAGCCGGCCCAACATAACTATGAGTTCGGCGTCTACGTCAGGACCTGGCAAACCCAACGCTTCAACGTCAATCTGGTGAAATTGTCGATAACGGCCGCGCTGGGGGCGTTCGTGCCGGAATACAGGCCCCATTGCATACACCCGATGAGGACGGTCATAAAGTAAGTTGTGCTCGATCGCAGCCCGCACCATGCCGGCGGTAAACTCTGGCCTCATGGTGAGCTTGTCACCGTTTAGCGAATCAGTAAACGAGTACATCTCTTTTTCGACGATATCAGTAACCTCACCAATACCACGTGCGAAAAGCTGTGTGTGCTCGAGCACCGGAGTACGCATATTGCGATACCCATAACTGGCCAGCCATTGGCGTACGGTTTCTTCCAACTGCTCCCATTGACTACTGGAGTCTGGAAGTATGTCTTTCATGCCCGTCAGGGCGCGAAGCTTTTGAAACGACTGCGTCATAACTCTTCTTTATGTATTTTTAATACGTAATGCAAGGATTACGCCTGCTGATTGCCGTATCTACGTTCGACGTAGTTAAGCACGATGTCTTGAAATTCTTTAGCGATAGTATCGCCTTTTAATGTAACTACCCGCTCGCCGTCAACATAAACCGGTGCAGAAGGCACTTCGCCTGTACCTGGCAGGCTGATGCCTATGTCGGCATGACGGCTTTCGCCTGGCCCGTTAACCACGCAGCCCATTACGGCAACATTCATGCTTTCAACACCAGGATAATGGTTTTTCCAGACAGGCATCTGCTCGCGCAAGTAGTTTTGAATATCGTCCGCGAGCTCTTGAAAGACCGTACTACTTGTGCGCCCACAACCAGGACAGGCCACCACCATCGGCGTAAATGCGCGCAGCCCCATGGTCTGCAGAATTTCCTGGGCCACGATGACTTCACGCGTGCGATCACCACCGGGTTCGGGCGTAAGCGAGATGCGTATCGTATCGCCTATGCCTTGCTGCAACAATACCGAGAGTGCCGCGGTTGACGCCACAATGCCTTTGCTGCCCATGCCGGCTTCGGTCAGCCCAAGATGCAAGGGATAGTCACAACGTGCAGACAAGTCCTGATACACGGTGATGAGATCTTGCACATGACTGACTTTGCAGGACAGGATAATGCTATTGGGTGAGAGGCCCAGTTCTTCAGCACGCTGCGCATTGCTAATAGCGGAGATAACCAGGGCATCACGCATTACAGCCTGAGCATCCCAGGGCTTGGGCTGCTTGCTGTTGTCGTCCATCATTCTGGCCATCAGCTCGTGATCAAGACTTCCCCAGTTAACGCCAATTCTGACGGGCTTTTCATAACGGCATGCGACTTCAATCATGCGCGCGAAGTTATCATCCCGGCGCTTGCCGCCGCCCATATTACCCGGATTAATACGGTACTTGGACAATGCCTGGGCACAATCAGGGTAGTCGCTAAGCAGCTTATGACCGTTGTAATGGAAGTCGCCGACCAGCGGCACATTGATACCCATGCGATCAAGCTGCTCTCGTATAGCCGGTACCTCTTTAGCCGCCTCAGGGGTATTGACCGTGATACGCACGAGCTCGGAACCCGCCAAAGCCAGCTCTTTGACCTGTATGGCCGTGGCAATGGCTTGCGTTGTGTCGGTGTTAGTCATGGACTGCACGACGACCGGAGCGTCTCCGCCTATCAATACCTTATGGTCGCCCCATGCCACCGTAACCGGACGGGTTCGACGTGGAGTGCTCGCCCCCACACGCAAAGGCGCGTCATTAGCGAAAGGTGTGATGGATTGCGTCATTGTTTAAGGTCTTTAAGCCAATCAAATAATAACCAGGAATCGGGAATCCAGCCCCGGTCGAGTGCATAAAACACCACGACCAGCAGCAATACAGCAATGATTAGTATCCATCCCCATGGACGCTGCTTAGGTTCTGCATACAGAGGCATGTCGGCGCTAACCCATGAACCATCTGCGCTACGAGCCACAGCGGGCATCGGTGCAGTGCCCGCCTGCTGGTCAAGCATGGAAAGCACGGCGCTTTCGTCGGCATCCAGCAATCGCGCATAGTTACGTGCCATGCCCCGTAATGCGGCGCCCTGTGGCAGGCGAGAAAAATCGTCGGCTTCAAGTGCATTAATTTGTGCAGCCGAATATTTCAGGCGCGCAGACACGTCAGAGATAGACAAGCCGCGCGACTCACGTAATTGGCGTATAAAACCACCCACATTGCTAAAAGCTGACGTTGGAGGAGACTCGACATCAACAATAGGAGTCTGGCTCATTAGGCTTCCTGCTTGAGAATAATAGTGCCACGTTCGGGCAAGCGCTGTTCGATGCGGGTACGGTCACGGATATCGCCCGCCAGCTGGCCACAAGCTGCATCGATGTCGTCACCACGGGTTTTACGGACAGTAGTGATGACGCCCCCTTCAATGAGACGCTGCGAAAAATCGCGGATGCGCTGATTGGAAGAGCGCTTTAACCCGGACTGCGGAAAAGGATTAAAGGGGATCAGGTTGAACTTGCACTTGACCTGAGCTGCGATATCAAGCAGTTGCCTGGCGTGCAGGTCGCTATCATTAATACCATCGAGCATAATGTACTCGAAAGTGATGAAGTCACGCGGTGCATGCTCAAGGTATCGATTGCAGGCATCAAGAAGCTCGCGCAAAGGATGCTTGCGGTTCAGTGGCACAAGCTTGTCTCGTAGCTCGTCATTAGGCGCATGCAAAGAGACCGCCAGCGCAACAGGGCAATCTTGCGCCAGCCTGTCCATCATGGGGACCACTCCGGAAGTAGAAACGGTTACCCTGCGACGCGAAAGCCCGTAAGCGTTGTCGTCGAGCATTAAGCGCAAGGCAATAAGCAACTGATCGTAATTAAGAAGGGGCTCGCCCATTCCCATCATGACCACATTGCTGACCACCCGATGTGGCTGAGCCTTGCCACTTGAGGCTTCGCCATCAATACGTGAACTTGCAGGGTCGCTCATGAGCGCGCGGCGGGCGTGCCATAGCTGGCCGATAATTTCGGCGGCACTAAGGTTTCGGTTAAAACCCTGGTATCCCGTGGAGCAAAAAGGACACGCCACGGTACAGCCCGCCTGGCTGGAAATACATAGCGTGCCGCGATCGTCTTCGGGAATAAACACCGTTTCGACCGAATTGTTCTTGCCCACATCGAATAGCCATTTACGGGTGCCATCGGCAGAGCGCTGCTCAAGCACGACCTCGGAGGTGTGAATGGAGCAGTGCTCTGACAACTGCCGGCGGAAGTCCCGCGCCAAGTCTGTCATCTGCTCAAAATCATCCACCCCCGCTGGTGCATCCAACGCTGTAGCTGCCGGGCACGAAACGGCTTGCCACCCCACTGGGCGACGAGTTCGGCCAGCTGGTCAGGTGCATAACCCAACAAATTAACAGGAGAGATAGTAGTATCAGACATAAGACAAACAATAAAGGCGCGGAAAACTAGCGCGTTTTCAGCAATTAGCGGCTATAAACCTGGCTAGCTGGGAAGAAGTAGGCAATTTCAGCGGCAGCAGTTTCAGCGGCATCAGAACCGTGAACAGCGTTGGCATCAATGCTTTCTGCGAAGTCGGCACGAATTGTGCCTGCAGCCGCTTCTTTAGGGTTGGTAGCACCCATGAGGTCGCGGTTTGTAAGAATGGCGTTTTCGCCTTCCAGCACTTGTACGAATACAGGACCGGAAATCATGAACTCGACGAGGTCGTTGAAGAAAGGACGCTCTTTGTGCACGGCGTAGAAGCCCTCAGCTTCAGCACGTGACAAATGTACCATGCGAGCAGCGGCAATCTTAAGACCTGCTTGCTCAAAACGGGCAACAATTTGACCAATTGCATTTTTTGCTACAGCGTCGGGCTTGATAATAGACAGTGTGCGTTCAATAGCCATGTAAAATTCCAGAATAAACTAAGTGTATAGTCGTTGATCCGGAGTGGAAAAACGACCGACTAAATATAAGTGTTTGTTTTTACCAATAAAAACAAACACTTTTAATGCTTTTACGACAACCGGACATTTTACCACGCCCACGAAGTACCGCAGCATCATAAAATGATCACTTTTGTACCTTATTTTTCGGCACACATAAGCGCCCTCTGGCGTGAAAAGCTGTGCTGCTATTATTCGCAACACAATGACGAAAACATCTCCTAACCTTAGTCCAGACCAACTCGCAAAAAGTTTCGAGCCCAGCGAGATCGAAGCTCGATGGTATGCGCACTGGGAGCGTAGCGGCTTTTTTAATAGTGGCCAGCACGTAGAACCCGCCCCAGAGCATCAAAGCCAGCCTTTTGTGATTCAGTTTCCGCCTCCGAATGTAACCGGCTCCCTGCACATGGGCCATGCTTTTAATCAAACTGTCATGGACGGTCTCACTCGCTATCACCGCATGCGAGGAGACGATACAGCATTCATTCCGGGCACCGACCACGCTGGCATTGCAACGCAAATTGTGGTTGAACGGCAACTGGATGCTCAAAACGTTTCACGTCATGACCTGGGTCGCGAAAAATTTGTAGAGAAAGTCTGGGAATGGAAAGAAAAATCCGGTAGTGCCATTACCGAGCAATTTCGTCGCCTCGGGTCCTCCTGCGACTGGGAACGCGAATACTTCACCATGGACAGCAATCTCTCAACAGGGGTTGCCGAAGTCTTTGTCCGCTTATACGAACAAGGCCTGATCTATCGCGGAAAACGCCTGGTTAACTGGGATCCGGTACTGGGCACTGCAGTCTCCGATCTTGAGGTGGTCAGCGAAGAAGAAGACGGCCACATGTGGGAGATCCGCTACCCGCTGACTCAGCCAGTAGAAGGCTTAAGCCATCTGGTCGTTGCCACTACCCGCCCTGAAACCATGCTGGGCGACGTAGCAGTCATGATTCACCCCGACGACGAGCGCTACGCCCATCTTATCGGGAAAACCGTCACTCTGCCGCTGGTAGGCAGGGAAATACCCATTATTGCTGACGACTACGTAGAAAAAGATTTTGGCACCGGTGTCGTAAAAGTTACCCCTGCGCATGACTTCAATGACTATGCGGTAGGACAGCGCCACAATCTTGAGCTGATCAATATTTTAACTCTGGACGCCAAGATTTCCGATAACGCGCCGGAAGCCTATCGCGGCCTGGATCGCTTTGCTGCCCGCGAGCAGATCGTATACGACCTGGACTCAATGGGCCTGCTCCAGCAGGTCAAACCGCACAAACTCATGGTACCTCGTGGCGACCGCACTGACACTGTCATTGAGCCCATGCTTACCGACCAGTGGTTTGTCGCCATGAGCGAACCCGCCCCTGCCGACAGCTTGCACCCCGGAAAAAGCATTACTGAAGTGGCATTAGAAGTCGTCGCCGACGGACGTATTCAGTTTTACCCTGAAAACTGGACCAACACCTACAACCAATGGCTTAACAACATTCAAGACTGGTGCATTTCGCGCCAGCTCTGGTGGGGACATCAGATCCCCGCCTGGTACAGCGACGACGGCCAGATTATCGTTGCACGCAACGAGAGCGAAGCCAAAGAAAAGGCAGCGGCTGCAGGCATCACTGGAAATTTGCGTCGAGACGAAGATGTGCTCGATACCTGGTTCTCATCGGCCCTGGTGCCTTTTACCGACCTGGGCTGGCCTGCGCCCTCTGCCGATCTCGATAAATACCTGCCATCAAGCGTGCTGGTCACCGGTTTTGACATCATTTTCTTCTGGGTTGCCAGAATGGTCATGATGTCTATGCACATGACAGGCAAAGTCCCCTTCCATACTGTTTACGTACACGGCCTGGTGTGCGACATGGAAGGCAAAAAAATGAGCAAATCGCGTGGCAACACCATCGATCCTGTTGATTTGATCGACGGCGTCGATATCGAGACGCTCATTCGCAAACGCACGACTGGCCTGATGAACCCTCGTCAAGCCAAAAGCATCGAGAAGCGCACACGCAAGGACTATCCTGACGGTTTCCCCGCTTACGGCACCGACGCCCTGCGGTTCACCATGGCAGCCTACGCTACACTGGGCCGCAACATCAACTTCGACCTGAAACGCTGCGAAGGTTATCGCAATTTCTGCAATAAGCTCTGGAATGCGACGCGGTTCGTACTGATGAACACCGAAGGGCATGCTCTCGATCAACAGCAGGGCGAAAGCGAGCTATCCGTCGCCGATCGCTGGATCATCAGCCAGTTGCAGCGACTTGAGAGCAATGTAGAACGTGGCTTCAATGAATATCGCTTTGACAACATCGCCAACGCGATCTATCACTACGTATGGGATGAGTATTGCGATTGGTACCTTGAGCTTGCTAAGGTACAAATTCAGCAAGGAAGCCCTGCACAGCAACTTGGCACCCGACGTACATTAATCAACGTACTCGAAGCCGTATTGCGTCTTGCGCATCCGATCATCCCCTTCATCACTGAAGAGCTATGGCAAAAAGTCGCTGTTGATGCTGGTAAACGCCGTCCCGATGAAGAGACCAGCATTAGCTTGCAGCCCTATCCCATTGCCAATAGTTCGAAAATTGATGGGGCCGCAGAAGCAGCTATAACAGAGCTGAAAGCACAGGTGGATGCTATACGTGCACTACGCGGTGAAATGAATTTATCGCCTGCCGAACGCGTCCCCCTTCTGGCTCAGGGCGATGAAAGCACCTTGACTCGCAACAGTCCCTACCTGCGGGCGCTGGCCAAGCTCGACAGCGTCGAGGTTCACGAAAGACTGCCTGATCTGGGCGCACCTGTACAGGTTGTAGGCACCACTCAATTAATGTTGCACGTGGAAATCGACGTAGAGGCCGAAACAGCCCGCTTAAGCAAAGAGATAGAAAGGCTGCGTGGTGAAATGGCTAAAGCCGAAGCCAAACTGGCCAACGCGAGCTTTGTTGAACGCGCGCCAGCCGCTGTCGTTGAGCAAGAACGCCTGCGCTTGACCCAGTTCGGTGAAACCTTAAGCAAGGTGCAAGCACAGCTTGAGCGTCTAAGCACCTAAGCCTCTAACGCTTTCGAGGAAAGCAAGCAGTTCGCAATAAAAAAACCCCAAAAGGCTGGAAAGCTATCCAACTTCTTGGGGTTTTTCCATGGCTGAATACAGCTCAGCATCTAAACCAGGATTAGCCGCAACGCAGCAATTTAGACAGGTCTACTTTTGTGATCACAGTCCAGATTTACAGCTGCTTCAAAAAGACCTCGTCAGCAACGCTTAGCAAGCCCAAGCCTCGTGCCTTCTGTAGCAGATCGGGCCTGCGCTGCGCCGTCAGACGCAATGACTGCTGGCGCCTCCATAGCTCAATGTGCTTGTGATTGCCGGAAAGCAGAACCTCGGGCACCGTCACATCATGATAAGACTCAGGACGAGTGTAATGCGGGCTATCCAGCAAGCCATCAATGGATTCGTGAAAAGAATCCTGGGCCGCGGACAGCGCCCCGTTCAGGACGCCGGGCAGTAAACGCACAGCACTATCGATAATCGCCGATGCAGCAATTTCCCCTCCCGACAAAACGAAGTCCCCCAAGGAGACCTCTTTAGTTATACGGGCATCAATAAATCGCTGGTCAATACCCTCATAGCGACCGCACACAAAGATAGCGCCTTCGCTTTCAGACAACGCCTGGGCGTAATCTTGATTAAAGACTTCACCCACAGGGCTGAGCAATATAACTTCGGGCGGCTCGGCATAACCTTGCTGCCTTCTAGTCAGAATCGCCTCATCAAGCGCGGCATCAAGCGGAGCAGCCAGCATGACCATGCCAGGCCCCCGCCGTAAGGACGGTCGTCTACCGTACGATGCACGTCACTGGTGTAATCACGTGGATTCCACGTGCGCAGGGCCCATAGCTCTTTCAGATGGGCGCGGCCAGTTACCCCTTGCTCGGCGAGCAAAGAGAACATATCTGGAAATAAAGTAATGACATCGAAACGCATTATGCACGGCCCTCTGACGAGTTAACGCCAAAAATCCTTAATTAGCATACGGACGTGATAACGCACGCAAGCAAAAAGGATAACGATTTAAAAATCGACTGGCCAGTTACTTTCTAGACGTTGGCGTTTAATATCCACCGTATGCACATGCGCCTCGACAAATGGCACCATAACTCTGATACCCTTTCCCTGTGCGGTCAAAGCAACTTTAAAATCGCCTTCGGGAGTGAGCGTTCCGCACTCGACATCAAGCACAGCGTGTGCACCATTATCAAGCACGCCTGCTACGCGGCCCAATAAGGCAGGCTGATCGTTAAGCTCGCCATACAGCATGCAGCCTATAAGATCGACCCAATAATACTCTTCAGTATCGGTAGCAGGAAAGCTGGCCCTAGACACCCACACGGTGTGTGCCTTGAGGCGCTCTGCCTGATCACGATCATTGAAACCATCAAACAATGCCACTACCGTACCACTGTGCAAACGGGACTCGTCAACGGCAAAAGGCACTGCAGACGAAAAAACGCCCACCTTTTTAGAATTAGGTTCGGGCGCTTTTAACCACCATTGCTTAACTGCACGTAGCGTATCGCCACCAGCCGCGTGTGGCTGGACTTTAACCCAACCACGCACACCATAAGCGGAGACTATACGTCCAAGTTCAACAAGATCGTTTGGAACAGCGGACATTAGTTATTTGACAAAATGATGTGGCAAGCGCTACGGGTTTTAATAATTAAGCAGCCGTATTAACGACTTTGGCGTACTCTTTAACCAAACGGCTAACGGCCGGCGACATTTGTGCCCCGTTTCCTGTCCAGTATTCAATACGGTCTAGCTGTAAACGCAGGTTTTCCTGGTTCTCACCACCTACGGGGTTGTAGAAGCCCAGACGCTCAATAAAACGACCATCACGACGATCGGTACGGTTGGCGGCTACTACAGTGTAAAACGGACGCTTCTTCGAGCCACCACGGGCCAGGCGAATTACCACCATTGATAATCCCTTTTTGTTAGGTAAATGTGTAAAACGAAAGATTCTACCACCATCTTTATGGAAACGGTAATTTAACTACCGCCAAGAGGTGATAAACACGAATAAAAACAACATAGGCAAAAATGAGCTGCTTAGCGTCTTTGTAAAAAATGCACAGTAACGCCGTTGCTTTCCTCTTGCTTAATCAAGGTGTTCCCGGTTTGACGTGCAAAAGCCTGAAAATCAGTAATTGCATGCGTATCGGTAGTCACCACCTTTAAAACTTGCCCACTTTCAATTTGAGAAAGTGCTTTTTTTGCACGTAAAATTGGAAGTGGGCACTTCAGGCCTGAGGCGTCAACCTCAAGCTGAAATTCTGGAATTGTAGAATTAACCATAATGTAATCAGTTCGCCAAACGCTGCTCGACCCACTTTTGAACCGACGCCAGCGCTGGCTGCAGGGCTGATAGATCGGAACCCCCACCCATTGCCATATCTGGACGCCCCCCACCCTTGCCACCCACCTGAGTGGCTACATGAGCTACCAGATCGCCAGCTTTCAGCTGCGTAGTCAAGGACTTGCTTACGCCACCCACAAGGCTGATTTTATCATCGGCACTGGTACTGAGTAAAACAATAGCTGTTTGCAACTTGTCTTTAAGCTGATCGACCATTGTACGCAAGGAACGCGCCTCAACACCGGGCAAATCGGCAACCAGCAGTTGCACCCCGCCTGCCAGGGTTATCGCCTTGGCAGCAAGATCAAGCCCGGCTGAACTCGCCAGCTTATCTTTTAGCTGGTCGCGCTCGCGCTCGAGTTCGCGCAACTGGGTCTGTAATTGAGTAACGCGTGACACTACAGCATCAGGCTGAGTTTTTAATGCCGATGCAACGTTAACCAGCATGGCATTGGTGCTGAGAGCCCAGTTCACGGCATTATTGCCAGTAATGGCCTCAACCCGCCGTACTCCTGCTGCAACACCACCTTCTGAGATAATCTTGAACAAACCGATATCGCCAGTGCGGGAAACATGAGTCCCACCGCAAAGCTCGCGAGAGAATCCGATATCAAGCACACGGACCTGATCGCCATATTTTTCACCAAACAAGGCGACAGCGCCGCCTTCTACAGCTTCATCGTATGACATAAGCTGAGCAGCAACCGGCTCGTTAGCCAGCACTTCGCTATTAACTATACGCTCAACCTCAGCAACTTGCTCGCTTGTCAACGCACTATCGTGAGCGAAATCAAAACGGGTTTTCTGTGCGTCGACCAGCGACCCCCGTTGCTGAACATGCTCACCGAGTACCTGCCTTAACGCCTTGTGCATGAGGTGCGTAGCGGAGTGGTTGCGTATGGTGTCCTGACGCAGGCGGGTATTGACCTGGGCAGCAACAGTATCGCCCACAGACAGGGTGCCGGTCGTGAGCTCACCTTGATGGCCAAAAACCTGCGCCTGAATTTTCTGGGTGTCATTGACAGTGAATAATGCCGCATCGCTGCGCAATACCCCTGAGTCTCCGACCTGACCACCTGACTCTGCATAAAAAGGAGTGACGTCCAGCACCACAGTCGCTTCCTGTCCTGCCTGAATTGATGGCACCGAGAGGCCGTCTACGTACAGCGCCACTACTGACGCATCGATATCTAGTTTTTCGTAACCTTCAAAGCGTGTTTGCACGCCCTCGTAAACGAGATCGGCAGTTGCTTTAAATTTACCGGCAGCGCGAGCCTGTTCACGCTGTCGTTGCATTGCGACCTCAAAGCCCTCCAGATCAACTTCGACCTCACGTTCGCGGCAAATGTCAGCGGTTAAATCGACGGGAAAACCGTAGGTGTCGTACAAGGTGAACAAGGTCTGGCCATCAAGCACCTGGCCCTCGGACAGTGCTGACAATGCACTGTCCAATATTTTGATGCCATGCTCGAGGGTTTCGATAAAACGTTCTTCTTCCTGCTTTAGCACCTGCTCGATGCGGCTCTGTTGGGTAGCAAGCTCGGGATAGGCTTCACCCATTTGCGCCACCAAATCAGCAGTCAGCCTATAGAAAAACGGGCGCGTCTGACCCAGCTTATGGCCATGGCGCAAGGCACGGCGAATAATCCGGCGCAACACATAGCCACGCCCTTCGTTTCCTGGAATGACCCCATCCACGATAAGGAAACTACAGGCCCGTATGTGATCCGCTATAACTTTTAATGAATTGTTGCTGAGATCAGTACAGGCGGTTTCTCGGGCCGCACCTGCAATCAGCGCCTGAAAAAGGTCAATTTCGTAATTGGAATGCACGTGCTGCAGTACAGCGGCTATGCGCTCAAGGCCCATTCCGGTGTCTACACACGGACGCGGCAAAGGATTCATGGTGCCGTCAGCGGCGCGATCAAACTGCATGAAGACCAGGTTCCAGATCTCGATATAGCGGTCACCGTCTTCGTCAGGCGACCCCGGGGGCCCTCCCCAGACCTCTGGGCCATGATCGTAGAAGATTTCCGAACACGGACCACAGGGCCCGGTATCTGCCATCTGCCAGAAATTATCCGAGGCATAACGCGCACCGTGATTATCGCCAATGCGAACGATGCGCTCGGCAGGTACGCCAATTTCATTATTCCAGATGTCAAAAGCCTCGTCATCTTCCTGGTAGACCGTTACCCAAAGCTTTTCAGCCGGCAAGCCGTAGACCCTGGTGAGCAGTTCCCATGAAAACTGGATGGCGTCGCGCTTGAAGTAGTCTCCGAAGCTGAAGTTGCCCAGCATTTCGAAAAAGGTGTGGTGGCGAGCGGTATAGCCTACGTTTTCGAGGTCATTGTGCTTGCCGCCTGCGCGTACACAGCGCTGCGAAGACACTGCCCTGTTATAAGAGCGTGTTTCTTTGCCGGTGAAGACATCTTTGAACTGCACCATCCCGGCGTTGGTGAACAGCAAAGTTGGATCGTTGCCCGGCACCAGCGAGGACGAAGGTACAATCTGATGAGCACGGGACTCAAAGAAAGAAAGAAACTTCTGACGTATTTCGGATGTCTTCATTGAAAGCAGCGAGATAAAAATAGTTAACCACTCATTATAGTGATAGATAAGCTCTACGCCTAACAGTAGGCTCGCCCGATGTGCGATTACGACATCTAAAAAACAAAAAAGCCTTTGGCAAACACCAAAGGCCTATTTTCGCTTCAGTACTGTAGCTACTTCTTCGCCTGATAGGGGTGATGCTCAGCCCAGTGTCTGGCAATATCAACCCGACGCGCTACCCAGACACGTTCGTGGCTTTGAACGTAATCAAGGAATTTCTGCAAACCCTTAAAGCGTGAAGGACGTCCGATCAGACGGCAGTGCAGACCCACTGACAACATTTTCGGGAATTCTTCGCCCTCTTCATACAGCACATCGAAGGCATCTTTAAGAAAGTGAAAGAAATGATCACCGGTGTTAAAGCCCTGGGGCGTAGCAAAACGCATATCGTTGGTGTCAAGGGTATAAGGGACTATCAGCTGTGGCTTTATTGAGCCGTCGCTAACCCTGACCTCGTCCCAGAACGGTAAATCATCGCCGTAGTTATCGGAATCATACAAGAAGTTTCCATTCTCAGCGACTAAACGCCGCGTATTGGGACTGTCCCGCCCGGTATACCATCCTTCAGGATGATGTCCGGTCAGGCTCTTGATGATCTCGACACAACGCGCCATGTGCTCAAGCTCCAGACTCTCTGGCTTGTCCTGATAATGAATCCAGCGGTAGCCATGACAGGCAATCTCGTGGCCCAACTCCACAAAGGCCTGGGCCACTTCGGGATGGCGCTCAAGAGCCATGCCCACGCCAAACACCGTGAGTGGTAAATTACGGCGTTCGAACTCACGTAAAATACGCCATACGCCAGCGCGGGAACCATATTCGTATATGGACTCCATTGATTTGTGACGATCCGGGTAGGCCGCAGCGCCGACTATTTCAGATAAAAACTGCTCGGACGCCGGATCGCCGTGCAACACACAGTTTTCACCACCTTCTTCATAGTTCAGCACAAACTGAACTGCAATACGTGCTTTATCTGGCCAGTTAGCATGGGGAACAGTGCGGCCATAACCCACAAGGTCGCGCGGGTAATGCGAGGTGTCGGACATAAGATCTCCTAAGTACGCTGAACGCTAAAAGCCTGCCACGGGTCCGGCTGAACCTCGTCTACATCACTCATTCGATGCTCACAAGCTTCCAGATGATGTTGCATTGCCCGCAACGCCCCGTCACGGTCATAGTTGCTAAGCAAATTTAATATATCTTCATGCTCGAAGAACGAACAGGCTCGTTCTCCGGGTGTGTCATGGTAGGCAATAATGAGCGATGTCCGTGCACAAAGCATGTGCATCAGCTCAGTAAGCACCTGATTGTCTAACAGTCTTGCCATTTCCACGTGAAAAGCATTCGATAAACGAATCCAGCTTATACGTTTTCCGCTCTCGAACGCATCACGCTCTCGGGCTACCATGGCATAGAGTGTTTGCAGCTTTTCGTTTAAATCAGGCAGTTTAAGCAGTTTTTCTATAATCAAGCATTCAACATCGCGACGAAGCTCAAAGATATCCATGGTCTCCTTGGCTTCGGGCTTCCAGACAAAGGCACCGCGATTGGCTTCGATACTGACGATTTTGTCATGCGCCAAAGCTGCCAAGGCACCTCGGACTACCGTTCGGGAACACGAAAAAATGTCACACAAGGTAGTTTCAGTAAGCTTGGCTCCGGGTAACAGGCGACGGTCCATAACAGCGTCAAAAATCTCGCTGTATACGCGCCCTATGTCAGAGTCTGGCTTAGCGCCCTCAAGTAACGAAGATGCTGATGGCGCATCAGTATCTAAATGGCTGCTGCCATACCGACCAATCTGGAGCATGAAATATCCTCGTCATAAACCTTGACAATTATTCGATATCCGAACAAAATCGTCAACACAAATTGTTGACAATAATTTTTGGGGCTAATCCCAGCGCACTGATCCTTGCACCGCTAGCCCCACGGCCGGTTCCCAAAACTGGGCTCGCTGGAATTTTCTTGTATTCACGGAAACCAAAAACCGGAGACACACATGGGAAAACTCTCTACCCACGTTCTTGACACGACACACGGTCGTCCTGCACAAGGCGTAAAAATTGAACTTTACTCGCTAAAAGATGGCACACGCACTCTCGTTAAAAATGCCCAAACCAATAGCGATGGCCGTTGTGATGAACCTCTTTTACAAGGTAGCGATGTCGTTAAAGGCTCATATGAGCTGGTCTTTCATGCAGGCGATTATTTCGCCGAAAAAGGGCTTGATCTGCCCTCCCCGCGCTTCGTTGACCAGGTATCCATCCACTTCGGAATTTCCGAAGATGGTGGCAACTATCATGTACCGTTAGTGGTTACACCATGGTCATGGTCCACTTACCGCGGCAGCTAATTCCAATATGCCTCTGCCTACAGAAGCTAAAACAAGAACTGATATCAGAACACAAGGATAATCATGGAAGCGTATTTATTGGAATTTGCCAACTTGCTGCTGCGCTGGCTGCATGTCATAGCAGCCATTGCCTGGATCGGTGAATCCGTCTATTTCGTCATGCTTGATCGCAGTCTGCGTGCACCGACCAGCGAAGAAAGCAAAAAACGCGGTGTATTCGGCGAAATGTGGGCGGTTCACGGCGGCGGTTTCTATCATAATCAAAAGTACCTGACCAACCCTGCAGAGCTACCCGACGATCTGCATTGGTCATTCTGGAAATCGTACACCACCTGGCTATCAGGCTTTGCGCTGTTTGCCTTGTTGTATATGACCAAGCCGACCTTCTACCTGGCCAATCCCAATAGCCCATGGGAGTGGGCGGCGAGCATGAGCGGAACCGAGGCGAATATCGCTGCCATTCTGTTCCTGATTGCAGGCTGGGTCGTTTACAACGAGCTCTGTAAGCGCATCAGTCCCAACATGGACCGCGATGGCATCTTAAGTGTTGCTGTAGCCATCATGATGGTTCTGGTTGCCTACTTAAGCGTGCATATTTTCTCTGGCCGCGCAGCATTTTTGATTACGGGCGCCGTAATGGCCACTAGCATGTCCGCGAATGTCTTCTTCTGGATTATTCCCGGACAGCGGCGCATGGTTGCCGATCTGAAGGCTGGGCGTACGCCAAACCCTCTTGATGGCAAACGTGGTACGCAGCGCTCAGTGCACAACACGTATTTCACCTTACCTGTCGTACTGCTGATGCTGAGCAATCACTATTCATTTACCTATAATAGTCCGTACGCCTGGATTATTATGACGCTCTTCATCTTTGCCGGCGCACTGATTCGTCAGTACTTCGTTCTGCTGCATACCGGTCAGAACAAGCTGGGTTATCCGGTGGCAGGCGTCCTGCTCATTTTGGTAATAGGCTGGCTGGCCGCCCCCGCACAGAAAACAGCCGGTAGCGATGTATCAGCCGAGGCGGCAGTCACGCTACAACAGGTTCAGGGCATCATGGACGCCCGGTGCATCCAGTGCCACGCAGTCAGTCCCGAGGGCTACGGTTTCACCACAGCTCCCGTTGGCATGCTGCTCGACAGCGAGGACCAGACCTTGCTTCACGCAGCAGAAGTCAAAAAAGTTGTGCAAAATCACTATATGCCCTTGGGTAACATCACCCAAATGACTGAAGAAGAACGTGAGCTTATTGAAGCCTGGAGCGGTACGGCAGATTAATTTCACGAAGCCTGTAGTCCATTAATAATTTGATGGGCTACAGGCGAATGTGCTGTACATATCATCTGCGTGATTACCGCTGATAGAAATCAATACGTTTTGGTAACCGGTAGGACAAGTGCAGGCTTTAGTTAGAGGGTGCACTGTACTGCCCAATACCGGATGGGCGCACTGCCCCTTGCCGGAGATAGTAAAAGTGCCCCCGGCCAAGGAGTCCAAGCCTTGCCACTCGTGCCGTCCACTACAAATCAGCAGTCCGTTTGATTCGCTATTTTTACTCACCAAACCTGGCGCTGCACACGAACTTTGTGCAACATTCACAGCAGCGATGTGCAGTCCGCTGTGCAGATAAGCCATACCCCTGACCCTTAGCTCGCCTCCTAAATGCACATTATTCTTAAAATCCGGATTGCGCTCGTCACCGACCCTTAAGTAAGCCAGGCCGAGTGTATCGGGTGTGACTACCAGAGCCACACTGCCTCCCGGTATGAAAGCCACGTCCGGATGTGGAGGATTGTTCAGCTCAGAAGTTGCTGCACTTATATAGCCCGGACGCTCCAGGGTGATAATTGCGCCCTTGGCTGCGGTACTTACACGCCAATAGGCCAGATCGTGATTGCTCTTCGCCACTCCTGGTGCCCAGATCAAGCCATAGATCCCGCAAGGAGGCTGACTGCAGCCCGGCTCTGAAAACACGCTTGTTTTCACACTGTATTTCTGCGCTGTTCCCAGAGGGAAATCTGCCGCCAGGTATCCGGTTGACTTTAGTTCGGCTACGGTGGGCTCACGAGGGTTGTTTACGCCGAGAATCAGATAGCCCGCTTCGGCAAGCTCGATCCCGTGATCGTTAATGTAGCGCTGCAAGGCGTGATGCACAGAGCCCATCCATAATGCCAGGCTTTGCATGCGTAATTCGGCATTCCGATGGTTAAATGACGAGACGGCAAGCACAGCCATTAACAGAATGACACTCAGCACAAGGGCTAACTCTATTAATAAGGCCCCTTGCTGCGCGACCTTAGGTGCGGCATGAGGCACTTTCGAATGCGTGGAGCCCGAATCAGATAGAGTCTCGGCCCCAAGGCCTGATCCCAGCGTAGCGATAAGTCTGCGCACGTTCTCTAACCTGCTACAAAGCTAAAAGAATTAACATCGCCACGAGAGCAGGCGGCACGCGCCACCACGGCGTTATAGTCAATGCCGTTGCCTTTAACAACAGTTGCTGCACCGCTGTCTCCCACAATTTCAATATGATGGCTGATTCGCTGCAAAACGGAGGCGATTCCCGGACATGCTGCATGGTTCACCTTATCGAGCACCAATTTGTAACGCTCTCCCTGTTCAGCGGATTCTAATAGCACTTGGCCGTCCCTTCCCAAACCGTGCAAAATTCGGGTTGCCCCCCTTGGCCACGAATATCCAGAACTCCACTTTCGGATACGTAGTGAGCAAGCGTGTTGAGATTAATACCGTTATAGGGGTTCGAGACCGAAGTCGGTGCAGAGATTTCATTATTCAACATAAAGCGCGCCAACTCCTCCGCCACTTTAGGCACCCGGTTCTCAATCACATAATTATTGATCGCCGGAACGGCGATGACCGCTAGCAATAAAACAATGGCTGTCACTAGTGATACTTCGACTAAGGAAAAACCACCTTGACGCTGAAGTGCAACTGCCTGCGCTGCTGTATTTGCGGATCTGGCTGCTACGGAGCATCCCCCGAAATGGTTCGATACTGATTTTGATTCGTGCGTAAACATACATTCTCCTGTAATCATAAAAAACTTAGAAAAACCTTAACTTGAATGGAACAAGAGCAAGCCAGTGCGTAATTCATTGATGGCTACGAAATGCCAAAGCCCTAAGGAAACAAGCGCCCCGACGCTGCCAATAAGCAAGCCCCATTTCAGGATCTGGCTATATCGGTTAAAGATCGCCAGCAGTTGCTCGTGCAGGTGGCTCGCTGTGGCAGCAAAACCCTCTTCCAGCCCCTGTGCCGAGGCGATGTCGCTGAAATACCAGGCGTCTTTGGTGCGTAGAAAGTTTTGATCGAAAGCCGCATAGGATGATGAGCCATCGCGTAGGCGCTGACGGGTGATACTCAGTCGCCAAAACAGCCAGGCATTGTTATCGGTTTCTATAGAATCCAGACAGACACTCAGACGCTGTGACGCTGGGTGCACACGTAACAAAAGACTGAGCAGTATAAAAACCCGGAATCCATGATAAAGACGGTAGCTGCTCCAGGGCTGGACGGCTTCCAGGCGATTTCTTATTTTCCCTATCAGCCTCGGTAAGCTCAAACGCATAAGAACGATCAAGAAGAGAAAAGACCCGATGATGGCAACGCCGTAACTAAGCAGATGCTCGGAGAATCGCCTTAAGGCGAGGCTATATGGCCCCAGATAGATATCTGGCAGATCGCCAAATGCTGAAAACAATTGAGGTACGGTATATAGAGGTACTACAGCCAGCATACCCATCAGGATCAGGGCTGCGAATGCTCCCGGCCCTACCATTTGCAAAAAAGCGCGGCGAATTTGGCGTTTGGTGCGAAGCACTTCGGCAACTTGCTTAAAGGCAATAATCAGTGCCCGCTCACCGTGAGCCTGGGCTGTCCTGAGTAACGACAGGGTTTCGATATCGCAACAGTCGAACCACGTAGCATGAAGATCACCACCAGAGTGCTCGTAACGCAGCAGCCAGCGCTGTGCAAGACGCCCGCGCCAATGGTTTCCCCCATAACGTTCGGCGTCTATAAAAAAACGTCTCGCAGCGTACGACTACCCTTCAGTTCTGACAACATGTGGTGCAAGTAAGAAAAATACTCCACTTGAAATGCAGCAAACCGTTGCCTGTCGGTGCCAGGGCTCTGTCTCCAGCGGTCCTGTTGCTGATAGCGATCTCCGCTATAGTGACTCAGCCAGACCTTGACCCCCTTAAGCATGCTGCCCCCAGCCACCAATGCGCTGCTCCAGGTCGAATGCATCTAATAACCCGGTATTGCATTTTTGCAGGCCCACCTCAACGAGACTGCCCGATCCGTACTGCAGTTGATAAGCGCTTTCTTTTACTGAAAGAACAGAAGTTGCCACACTGGGTAGTCTGCCGATTTGCTCTAGCCAAGTTCTGTTCTGATTTGGGTCCAGGACTTCCGCAACAACGGTACGGCCTGCATAGCCGTTAAGGTCTGGCACACTCTCGCGCCGACATTGCGGACAACCCGCTGTATTACGGACAAAATTATCTTTGATTGAACCACCCGCTCTTTCGAAATTGCATAGCCATTGCTGTAAATCCGGACTATGAGCGACCCGGGCCGGTAACCACGAAGGATAGCTTTTAAGCCTGGCCAAAGGCAGGGCACATTCCTTGCATAAAGTAGATACCAGCATCTGATGGATCAGCAGACGGAGAATTCCGGGAGCAGCCATCAGCTGCGGTGATACCCCGATAAAGTCAGAAGCCAGCCGCTGGGGAATAAGAGCCGCGGAACCTGCATGAACCGTAGAGTAAACACGCACTCCAGCTGAGGCTAAATCGCTAAATGCACGACCGGTTTCGTGATCCCGGATTTCACCCAGAAGCACGTCGGTCATGGCAGAACGCTTCAAGGCCCGAAGCTTGGAGGCAAAGCCGTTGTGACTGTCTACCGCCAAATTCCGCGACAATGAATTCTGCACAGCATTGGGGATACGCTGTTCGACTGGATCTTCAACTGTTATTACTTTGCGCCAAGGAGGAAGAGCGGCCACCAAGGCAGCCAGGGAAGTCGACTTCCCTGACCCGACCACACCGGAAAACAGCACTGCTCCACCGTCCGCTAACATGGCCTGCTCAATCTCCAGCTGTTGGGCCGCGCTATAACCTAAAGACGAGATGCAAGGCAACTGAGCGGTCGCGTCATCTACCAGCAAGCGTAAGCAAACACTGGGGCCTGCCTCGGCCGCCAACGAGGCCCAGCGCAGCACAACCTTCATGCCTTGAATACTGCATTGCAGGCTGCCTTGCTGTTCTTCATGCGGATCAAATACGGCGCCATTTCCTCCTTCTATATTCATCCAGGCGGCAGAAAGCATTGCCATTACCATAGAAGTGCTCATACCTTGGAAATGGGCCGGGCAGATATAGCGACCGTCAATGGTGTAGCGGATTTCGGAGCAGGTCTGTCCGGACAGCACATTGATGTGCAAATCACTGGCTTTTTGCTTAACACCCCACTCCACCAAGGCCAGGAAAGCAATAAACAACTCGCCCTGATCCCAGGCTGTTTCCTCGTGCAGATTTAGGCCAATGAGGTCTGCCCCCTGCCTGGAGGGCTGAAACAATCTGACCACCGATAAGAGCTGGGCAAGATTCAATACATAGCGGGCAGGTGATGCCAGGCGATAACTTGAGGCCATGAGCCGTATAAGCTCTGTTGCATAAGCGCTATCTGCATAGTCGGCGGTGCATAGGATTGCAGCACTTTGGTCTTCAAACATGACCGGAAAAAGGGTGCTGTGCATCTCCTGCACCCCCAGCTCGTAACCAAGGCCCCGCTCGATACGAGCACTTAAGCTATGCAAGGCGGCCTGTGTATCAATAACAATGGCCTCGCTATCATCAGACAATAAGGCTAACGACAGTTCAGGCTCGGATAGTCGACGACGAACCATAAGACGGCTAAGCATTTAAGGATTCCTTTAATTGAGCGCAGCGTGCAGGCATTGCGTGAACTCGTACTGTTCCCGCCCAAGAGTGACACACTGCTCTGAGAGGGCGATTAATCGATATACGTCGGCGCCAGCCTTATATCCGATAGGAAAGTCATGATCGTGTAGATAGAGATAGGTTTTTCCGTCTAGATAAAACTCTGCAAGCAAGCGTTTACCGACGCCATAAATGGCTGACAGCCTGGGTAGATTCTCACTGGGGGCGGGCGGCAAGGAAGTGCTTTGGAAATGTGGTTCACCGGAGTAGCCAAGCTGTTCACGCAATTGCCGCTGCTCTAAGGCCAACAGCTCACGCACTTGCATGGCTTGCAACTCAAAGTCAATACTGTCAGCAGCCCCGTCCTTCTGGATCAGCAGCAACGCCAAACACAAGAAACCAACAGCACTGTTTCTCTTAAGGTGAAACCGTCTCATAACTGCACCCCACTTAAACTGAACATCAACTGGCTTTTTGGACTTGGCATAGCGGGTTCGGCAGACACCCTGAGCTCAAGCTGTAGATTCTTAAGGCCACCAATAGCATCGCGAGCCAGGACCAGTGCACGCAAGGGCCCCTCAATGAACACCTGTGATCCGGGTAGCCATATTGGAGCTTCCTGGTTTGTATCTGGCCCGGGGGCGAAAGCCGGGGAAGGCGGTAACGAATGGAAGCGGCTAAAGGCATGGGCATAATTACGCCACAGTGATTGCAGCGTCACAGCTTCGTGATTGGGCTGAGCTTGCGATTGACGACCGGCTTCTGAGTAAGCCACGGTGCGCCGATAGTTGAGTTCGGTCTCGCTTTGAGAAATAAGCTCCCATCCCTTGATTCCTGGCACATCGCCTTTTAGCGGCTTCCCCGGACGAAGCATTTGCAGCGCACACGTCCATAACCTCGAGTGTCTCAACTCACAATTTACGGATGACAATTGCCATTGGTCGACCTGAAGTGAAAGGCCATACCATTCAGCCAATACAGCCTCCAAGGCATAAGAACTGCCGGCAACCTCAGGAAGCGGCATCACTTGGCCAGCATCTATGGCGGAAACGCCCTTGGGCACGCCAAGGCTTAGCATCCAGACTGACAACGTCACCAGAAGAACACTAAGCATCGCTACATAACGCCATCTCCGGCGCCTGCCTATAGGTTGAAGCTGGGTCTCCAGTGAACGATGTGCCTGAAGCGAACGCAAAACTCCTCGCCATCTTCGATGTATCTTGCACTGAGGTTCGGACTGCTTTCACTTAGCTCTTGCAGAGCCGCTTGGGCCGTTTCAGAATCACTGAAATATTGATCGCCCTTAACCAATACAGCCCCATCGCTCACCGCCAGCAGCAGAAAGCGGGCGGCCCCCAGATTGACCACTACCGCATGAGAGCCGCGTGCGCTCAACCGCGCAAAACAGGCTGCTGCACTGTGATGAGTGAGCAACCCCCGCTTTTCAATATTCGTCTGGGTTATCGCACCAAAACTTCTAAATGAGGCTCCGCTTATAACGCTGTGCGTGCGTCCTTGCAAACGAGCCTGAGCCATGAGGCGTTTTAAGCCGCCACTTCCCACCACGACCTGCCAATGCAAGCCACCGTACAAAACACAGTCTGGCTGAATATGAGAGTTAGGCTGGCGCCCCATTACTCGCCCCCTCTTCTACTTGCGCTGTCAGCAGAATAATGGTGCGTAAATGCCTGGAAGCATGTGTGCTGGCCCCTCCGGTTATCAGGGGAGCGCCAGGATTTAAGCGTCGCTCTCCACCGCTCTGCTCAGAACGGTCAAAGCCGGAAATAAGCAAAGGCCTGCCTGCATCCAGAACGACTTGCTGCACCATGCCCGCCCCTTCGACGGTTAATTGCTGCACTTTCAGTGCCTGATCTCCTCGACCAACCTCAATCGTGCTCAGCGGCTGGGCGGTCGTGTTGTCATAGGCGACCGAAAGCATGATCTGACCATCATCCAGAGCTTCAGGGATCAGGGTAAGCAGGGATCCCACCGTTTGTTCCCGTTGGCTAACCGCGGTGGAATGCACTGTATTACCCGTATAGCTAACCGTAGGCGTACTTTCAATGCGATCTATATAGGTAAAGGTAGTACGCAATGCATGAGTAACGGGCCGATGGTTGAGGGTAAGCACCGGTACGGTATTTCGACGCACAACTGTCCCTAGCGTACTGATCGCAGCTACTACGGCCTCACTGTTTTGAAAGGAGCCTTGAGCCAGGCTCAGACCGGAAGAGAAGGCATTGCTTAGTCCAGTTGCAGGAGAGGCTATCGAGGCCGAAAATCGAGAGGCATTGAAGAGTACATCCCAATTAACTGCAGCCTCGGAGTCGTCCCGAAGCTCTACCGTGAGCTCCTCAAACAACAGTCGAACACGACGGCTTAAATTACGGTTTTCTCTCTGTAAATAACGCCCGACCCGCTCAAGGGTCTGGGGCGTATCGACCACCAGCAAGGTGGGGCTGGCCCCGGATAATGCGCTAACCCTGCCGCCCCCTGACAGCAAGGACTCAACACGCGCGCGCACGACCTCCATTAGCTCGTGTTCGTCACTTTGCAAATGGATTCCGGACTGACTGTTAAAACCGTCGTCGCCTTGCCCTGCCGAGCCGCCAGACCCGAGCGCCGCATAAGAGCTTGCCCGTAACGACAGACCTTTTAACTCGAACACTCGGGAATCCACCTTGTAGAACTCAATACCCGTGTTGTGTTGTCGCCAATAGATATCGAACTGGGCGCACACCCGATCCAGTATGGAGGCTAAAGGCTCGGCAACCCCGTTAAGCTGAATTTTCATTACGTCTTCAGGAGGAAAAGATACGCCCGACGCATGCCGGGTGCTGTCTTTCAAAAAATGCGTGACCGGAAGTAAAGCCTCGGGCTGTATGCGTACAGGAATTTGGGTAGCCAGGGTGATTCTCTCAGCCACCTCGCTAAGACGTAGCCGTTCATTGCCAAAGACCAGCGTGGTATTGATATCTTGGCGAAGTGGCAATGGCAAGGTGACATCTCGAGCTAAAGGCTGTGCTCGCCCTACTATCCACGGCTGCTCAACAAAAGGAGTGCTTTTACGATGTCGTTCATCTATATGCTCATAGAAGCGATGCTGTTGAGTGCTGATGTGCGTGGCCGCATGTCCTGCCTGCTGATCCAGATCTTTTAATCGCTCATGCACGCCGCATGAACTTAATAAAGCACCTGTGATGCAGATATAAACACGTTTCATCAGGCGTCTCCCTCTGCTGGAAAAGAGGCAGGAGCGCAGGACTGGGCTATGCGAATAATACGTAAAACCTGATTTGAATAGAAACACGGTTTAAGAGGGTGCGAACCCAATTGAGTACTGGCTACCAAGGCTTGTACAGCCTCAGTAAAACTGCTGCTGATACTAAAGCTGGCAGTAATGGGAAGATCTACGTCAACCGCCCAGTGCTCGGTGTCGAAGGTCCAGTTGTTCTCGTTGGCCCATCGATGCAAGACACGGCGTAAATTTTGATCGTCAGGGCTGGCCTGGTAGTAGGTTTCAGCAATGACCGCTTCAGGAATATTCTTGTCAGGCCGTGCAGCGTTAGGTTCGATGTGAGTCTCTGCAGGGGCGTGCGAAGTAGAAACCTGGGAAATCAGAGGCAGCGCTGAGCTTTCAGTTGGAGCGACGATAGGGCTATGGTCGTTGAGCACCGGTATGGTAACGGGCAGTACTGACACCTTCGCTAAGGATAGGGCCTCCTCTTTTTGCGTTGCCGCCGAGCGGATCTGCGACTCCGCTAGATGCCTGGCGTCTTCCAGATATGCCCACGCCTGATACTCACCACTTTGAAACTGTAAGGCTTTGGCATCGGTATCGATCACCCAATAACCGCCATGCTGCCGTGGACTGAAAGGTGAGCGATTATTTAAAGCCAGCTCAGTTATGACGGGCGGTACCTGAGCTGCAGCGTATTGCAACCACACTTGTTTCTCGGAGCTAAAAATGTGCAGAGGAGCAATGTACTGATCCCCGACCAGATGCCAATCAAAATTGAAACGATTTGACGCATGACTGGATGCCACACTACCCAGATCGTCCCACCATGATGTGTTGTTTGGCGCAGCACATGCGCTTAATGCAGCGCATGCGCCCAGTACCCCCAGCGAACCCACATACTTTGCCCCAAAAAAAATAGCACTCAATGAATTACATTGAATGCTATGTTCTGTCAGTCTGGCGACGGGCGCCAGACTGGGATGTACGCATGGAGCTAGTTGTCGCGCTACTTGGTATTTGCCAGCTTATTTGCCTCACTGGCAGCCAGGCGAAGCGCAGTCACCGCAGGCTGCTTACCCTCAAGGGCGTTCTGCAGCGTTTGATTGAACATGGCCCGGATTTGATGATAATTATGGACCTTGAACCCCTTGGTCGTGTTCTCGGGGTTTTTCTCATAAATTGCCACCAGGTCGCGCCAGTTTCCAAGGTCTTTATAGTACTTTGCGTCGGTGACCTCAAAAGCTTCCTTGGTTAAAGGCAAATAACCGGTGGACTGATACCAGGACGCGGACGCAGGAGCCGACGCTAACCAGGCCATAAACTGGGTGGTGGCCTTATCCTGTTCAGCACTATGGCCCTTGGTAGCCCAAAGCCCGGAGCCGCTTACAAAAGGACTGCCAGGCTGCGCAGCCACTTCCGGATAGTAAGGCAGTCCGGCCAGCGAGTAATTAACCTTGGAATCGTTGCTTAACTGGCCAATATTGCCTGAGTTGGATAACAGAACTGCACACTCCCCCGCCGCAAAGCGCGTTACCGACTGCGGACCGAACTCGGGACCAACCATGATCTCGCTGCGTACCCAGCTGATCATGGTCGAGAGGTGCCGGATATACAAGGCGTCGAAATCGAAACCAGCTTTAGCCTTCGAGCTACCTGCGTAAAACTGCTTATTTACAGCAGCCAGATTCTCGAGATTAATAGACACCGGCTGATCTGAGGTTAAAGGGCAGCGCCGCGATCCGTTGTTAGCCAAGGTAACCAGCTGTGCCTGCAGATCGTGCCAGGCGCGAGAGGGCTCTGTAGGAACAATGCCTGCCTTCTTAAAGGCATCAAGGTTATAAAACATCACGGGGATTTCAGCCATTAAAGGCAAGGCAAGCATGCGCCCCTTGGCATCATGCATGAAGTTGTTGGCCGCTGGTAAAAACCAGGTACCCGTCTTGATGGGTGACTTTGCGGTCAAGGTGTAGAGCGGTAGCACGTATGACCGCTGCGCTACATCATCAAGGCCAGAGGTCTCGCCCAGCTGGAATAAATTAGGACGATCTTTAGCCTGGGCGGCTGTTAGAGCTTGATCAAGCTGTGCCTCGTCACCAAAGGCCCGAAGCTTGACCGTAACTTCTTTTTGACTCCGGTTGTAGTCAGAGACCAGCTTCTCGAAAACTTTTTTATTGTAATCAGGAAGCGAGTGCCACACTTGTACGTCGGTAGCTGCCCATGCTGCCGAACTAGCGCTCAATAAAAAAGCGGCACCAAGGTAAAAGCTTAATGCACGGGGAGCAGATAAATAGCGAGATTTATTCATGAACGATTCAGCGCAAAAAGGAAACTCTGCCTCGGGTTGGCGCCCGGCAATGATATCAGCCAAAGCCCGTCCAGAGCCGACCCCAAGAGTCCATCCCAAGGTTCCATGACCTGTATTCAAATACAGATTACGAACTTTGGTTTGGCCGATGAGGGGAATATTTGATGGCGTTGCAGGTCGCAAGCCAGACCAAAACTGAACATTATCAAAATCGAGCCCACTTGGGAACAACTCTTGCGTTTGCTTTACTATTGAATTGCAACGTTTAGTGTTTAACGCCCTTGAAAAACCACTTAATTCAGCAGTGCCCGCTACCCTCAAGGCGTTTCCGAAACGCGAATAGACTGTTTTGTTAGCCGAATCACTTAAGCTGACCTGGGGCGCCTTGTCGCTGTCGGTAATCTCAAAAGTCGCTGAATAACCCTTGGCAGGATACACATGGCAGGGAATGCCCAGCGGCGTGACCAGCTGCGACGAGTATGCCCCCATGGCAACCACTACCGCATCTACAGCCAATTCACTGTAACTGCCGTCGGTATCAATTAGCTGGACTAACTTTATTTCACCACCCTCAGCGCGTAGGCGGGTAACTTGAGTTGAAAATCTAAAAACAGCACCTGCCATCCGGGCTCGTTCAGCCAGCGCACAAGTAAAGGCATAGGCATCGCCGGATTCATCGTCAGCGTTGTAATCGCCCCCGGCAATTTTTTCTCGTACCGTAGCCAGGGACGGTTCAAGTGCAACGACTTCATCTGCATTCAAAATTCGCCGCTCAACACCCAGGTCGCGCATTGCATCTGCCATTTCCTGAGCTTCGTCCATCCCGCGAGCGTCTCGGTAAAAGTTCAGGATACCTTGCTCTACGCAATGATAATCGATGTTCAAATCAGCGCGCATATGCTGCAGCGTCGAGCGGCTGAATTCAGCCAGCCGCACCAGCGCCCGTACATTCGGTTCGAAACGGGAAGGCAGGCATTCAGTTAGAAAGCGTACCCCCCATGCCCATTGCTTTGGGTCTAGCGAGGGCCTGAACCATAGCGGTGCATTATCTTTCACTAGCCAGCGTGCCAGTCTCCAGGGAGCTTGCGGAGACGCCCAGGGTTCAGCGTACGAAACTGAGACCTGTCCGCCGCTCGCGCGCGTTGTTTCTTGGGCAGGCCCTGGCTGGCGATCAATGACGACCACCTCGTGGCCGTCTTGCTGCAACCACCACGCCGTCGATACCCCGATAATCCCACTGCCCAATACCGCAATTTTCATATTTATATTCCTACGTGTAATGCAAGGCGGACACGCCTGAAGCCGTTTGCCCCGGCCGCTCTGCTTCTAGGCAAGATCGGCTTCGGAAGTAAAAGCATCAGCATAGTAAGCCTCATCAGCAAGCTGGCACCCGTGGACAAAATCTTTGCGGGCGCTCTCGACCATGGCTGGCGCACCACATGCATAAACATCATAGGCAGAAAGATCGGGCAAGTCTTGCATGACAGCATGGTGCACAAAGCCAGTACGTCCCAACCAGTTGTCATCAGCAGTAGCTTCAGAAATTACCGGTACATAGCTAAAGCCAGGGATGCTTTGGGCCCACTGCTGAGCTAATTCGTGCATGTATAAATCTTTGGGTCTGCGTCCACCCCAATACAGAACCACCTCACGCTTTATGCCCTTATTTTGCATATGCTCGACAATGGCTTTAATGGGAGCAAAACCCGTTCCGCTGGCCAGCATCACGATAGGCTTAGCGCTATCTTCGCGCAGAAAGAAAGACCCGAGGGGGCTTCAACGCGCAAGATCTCACGTTCTTTCATTTGCGTGCTTCCCACACCAAAGACATGATCAGTAAAAGCACCACCAGGCAAATGACGAATATGCAGCTCAGCAATATTTTGCTCATTTGGGGGTGTCGCCATTGAATAGCTGCGTCGACGCCCGTCACGCATAATGAACTCAAGATACTGACCCGCGTAGTAGTACAAAGGGCTGGATGCCGGCAACTGCAGTTTAACCACCATCACATCGTCGTTTAACTTCTCCAGACCAATGACTCTGGATGGCAGTTTCCGAACCTGAATGTCGCTGGCCACCTGAGCCTGGTGCGACTCTACAATCATATCTGAAGCAGGAAAGACCTGGCAAAGCAGCGTATAGCCTTCAGCCAGTTCCTCAGCATCCAAAATATGCCCTGGAGCCTCTCCGGCTTCGAAATCGCCCTCAATCACTTTAGCTTTACAGGTAGAGCACGCGCCTGCCCGACAACTATAGGGAAGCACAATTTTAGCATCCAGGGCAGCGTCCAAAAGTGTTTGCCCCGCTTGTACCGAAAACTCCAAGCCCGATGGCTGCACCGTAACCTTAAAACTCATAGCAAATATCTTCTTATTAAATCGTTGTGGCAGGCTCCTGCAGCCATACCAAAAAAATCAGTTCAAACCCAGCGCTACTCTACCCGCTCTATTACAGGATGCATAACTCGGGTATTTAGCGTCTTTCCTTTACGAGCGCGCTTGGCCCGGTAAACCTCGAGTTCAGCCAAGCCCAGCACCTCAGTCGTTTCCCGTCGTCGATAAACCCCAGTGACCTGCATACCATTTGGTCCGATAGCCGCCCATTGAGAAAGGCGATCATCGGGATCCAGGCCCATCAAGATCGTGCCCCGGCCACCTGCTGCCATCTGCCGCAGTTCGGGAATGTCCACCACCATGAAACGCCCATTTTTACTTAAGAGCGCAATCGCCGTGTCCGTCTCTTTCAAAGCCAGTGGCTGTAATAGCCGATCGCCATCAGGCACCGTCACGAACTGTTTGCCGGCCCGTTGACGCGTAGACATATCTCCTAGCGTGCTTATGAAGCCGTAACCACTGTCTACACCCAGCAAGTAACGCTGCTTAGCGGACCCAGCCACTATATGCCGAAACGGCGCGGCAGGATTGATATCCGCCATGGCCGTGATGGGCTGCCCGTCACCTCTTCCCGAGGGAATGCTCGCGGCGGCCACTGTGTAGGCGCGGCCATCGGAGCCTAGAGCCACGACATCCTCTGTGCTGCGGCATTCAATGGCCGCCTGAAAGCCGTCGCCCGTCTTGAAGGTCAGGCTTTCAAGATCAAGACCATGCCCCTGACGGCGGCGCAGCCAGCCTTTGTTCGAGACGATGATGGTTACTGGCTCGTCGAGCACTTTTACTTCCAGAACGGCTCGCTCAGCCTCTTCAATAACGGTTCTGCGTTCGTCGCCATAAGTCTTGGCATCAGCTTCGATTTCTTTGATCATCATGCGTTTGAAAGCTGCTTTACTATCAAGCAGCTGCTGTAGCTTTGCTTGCTCGGCCCTCTGCTTGCTGAGTTCTTGCTCGATTTTAAAGCCTTCCAGACGAGCGAGCTGACGCAAACGCATTTCGAGTATATCTTCAGCCTGGCGCTCTGAAAGACTGAAGCGTTCCATCAGGGCAATACGCGGTTCATCTGCTTCGCGGATCGTCTGGATGACCTCATCTACGTCGAGGTAAACCACCATTCTTCCCTCAAGGATGTGAATGCGGTCTGAAGCTTTATCTAATCTGAATTGGGTGCGTCGGCGCAATGTATGACTGCGAAACTGCAACCACTCATTGAGCATTTCCCGAAGGGTACGCTGCCCCGGCCTACCATCAATACCGATGCTTACCAGATTAAGCGTGCTGTTCCCTTCCATGCCCGTGTGAGCGAGTAGCGTATTGACGAAATCCTGACGGTCAATGCGGCTGCTTTTAGGCTCGAACACCAGCCGGATGGGAGCATCTTTCCCCGACTCGTCACGCACGGCATCCAGCAAGCCCAGCAACAAGGCACGGGTTTGCTGCTGCTCCGGGGTCAGAGCCTTGCGTCCTGTACGTACGCGGGGGTTCGTTTTCTCTTCGATTTCTTCAAGTATCTTTTGTGTCGACGTGCCCGGCGGCAACTCGTTGACGACAAGTTGCCACTGGCCTCTGGCCATTTCCTCAAAAACCCAGCGTGCACGAACCTTGATGCTGCCACGTCCCGTGCTGTAGATTTGAGCCAGTTCTTCACGGCTGGAAATAATTTGTCCGCCCCCGGGAAATCCGGTCCGGGAACAATGTCGAAGAGCTCGCTATCAGTAATGGCCGGATCTTTAAGCAGCGTTACGCAAGCGTGGGCGACTTCCGTGAGGTTGTGCGGCGGGATCTCAGTAGCCATCCCTACGGCGATACCCGACGCCCCGTTTAACAGCACTACTGGAAGACGGGCGGGCAACAATACGGGCTCTTGCTGGGAGCCGTCGTAGTTCGCCGAAAAATCGACCGTTCCTTCATTTAATTCATCAAGCAGCAATTTGGCGAATGGTGTCAGGCGTGCTTCCGTATAGCGCATCGCCGCTGCATTATCCCCATCACGTGACCCAAAGTTACCCTGGCCATCGACCAAGGGGTAACGCAGGCTGAAATCCTGGGCCATGCGCACCATGGCATCATAAGCGGCCTGATCACCATGCGGATGATACTTACCCAGCACGTCCCCCACGACCCGGGCAGACTTTACCGGCCTCGCTCCTGCCGCTAAACCCATTGCCTGCATGGCATAGAGAATGCGTCGCTGCACCGGCTTCTGTCCATCGGAGACATCGGGCAGAGCGCGTCCCCGAACCACTGATACTGCGTAATCCAAATAAGCTTGTTCGGCATATAAGCCCAAGCTCAAGCCTTCATCGCTCTCGTCTTGTGCAAACAGGCCGTTTTGTACGGTATCCATAATGCGTAATCTTTATCGTTAATGTGGCCGCGGCCGTTAGACGTCAATGTCGGCTAAATTGCCTTTTTCCTCAAGCCATGTACGGCGTTGTGCCGCTTCGCCCCGTCCCATCAGCATGTCGAAGATGGTTTCAGTACCTTTCAAGCCAAGATCTCCGTAACGTACAGGCAACAGGCGGCGTGTATCAGGGTTCATCGTCGTATCCCAAAGCTGTTCGGCGCTCATCTCGCCCAAGCCCTTAAAGCGGCTAACAGACCACTGGGACTCTTTAATGCCTTCTGAACGCAGCTTGTCTTGTGCTCCCTCAAGCTCGGCCAGATCCAGGCAATAAATTTTACGGGCGGCACGCTTGCCCACTGCCGGGACATCCAGCCTGAATAAGGGCGGGCGTGCTACAAAAATATTGCCTTCTTCGATCAGCCTGGGGAAGTGCTTAAAAAACAAGGTCAGCAATAACACCTGTATATGAGAGCCATCTACGTCGGCATCCGACAAAATACAAATGCGGCCATAACGCAGCCCAGAAAGGTCAACTGTATCGCCTGGTCCGTGAGGGTCAACGCCAATCGCCACTGACACGTCGTGAATTTCCTGATTGGCAAATAGCCGGTCTTTATGCACTTCCCACGAGTTCAGCACTTTACCCCGTAGCGGTAAAATGGCCTGGTAGGATTTGTCACGCCCCATTTTGGCAGACCCTCCAGCCGAGTCTCCCTCAACCAGGAATAGTTCAGTGCGCGTGACATCCTGAGACTCGCAATCAGTAAGCTTACCTGGTAATACAGCCACGCCTGAGCTCTTACGCTTCTCGACGCGCTGAGCCGAGCGCGCCCGTGCCTGCGCATGCTTAATCGCGTAATCAGCCAGTTTCTTTGCCGTGTCAACATTAGCGTGAAGCGTCAGCTCGAGTGCATTCCTTACAAAAGCACTGATCATGCGTACGGCATCACGACTATTAAGGCGCTCTTTAATTTGACCCTGAAATTGAGGATCAAGAATCTTCGCAGACAATACGAAGCTAGCTCGTGCAAATACATCTTCAGGCAATAAGCGAACGCCCTTGGGTATGAGGCTGTGCAATTCCGCAAAGCTTTTGACAGCGTTAAACAGCCCATCTCGCAATCCGGCTTCGTGGGTTCCACCAGCCGAGGTTGAAATCAAATTCACGTAAGACTCACGTACCACCGCACCATCAGCAGTCCAGGCGACTACCCAATGAGCCCCCTCGCCTTCGGAATAGTCATCATCATCGGCGGGGGCATACTGCTGACCTTCGAATAACGGAACAATGTAATCAGGCTGCTCAAGTGTTTCTTCGAGGTAACCACGCAAGCCGTTCTGATAGCACCATTCGCGGCTGTCACCGGTTTTCTCGTTAGTCAGTTGAACCGTGACACCGCTGAGCAACACCGCCTTGCTACGCAAGACGTGAATGAGTTCACCCATGGGAATGGCTGGCGAGTCAAAATACGTGGCATCGGGCCATACGCGAACCCGAGTCCCGGTGTTGCGTCTGCCCACCTTTGACACTTCGTGCAAAGGAGTAATGACGTCGCCCCCTGAAAACACAATCAGGTGCGTCGCCGCATCACGCTTGACTTCGACTTCGAGCCGCGTGGACAGAGCGTTGGTAACCGACACACCAACGCCATGCAAGCCGCCCGAAAAGGCATAGGCTCCGCCATCTTTTTTGTCGAACTTACCGCCCGCGTGCAAACGCGTGAACACAAGCTCGACCACGGGTGATTTTTCTTCTGGATGTTCGCCGACAGGAATACCGCGGCCATTATCTTCGACTGAGATACTGCCATCGGTGTGGAGACAAACTTTCAGTAGGTTAGCGTGACCTGCCAAGGCCTCGTCGGCAGCGTTGTCGATGACCTCTTGAAGTATATGAAGTGGATGATCGGTGCGGGTGTACATGCCCGGGCGCTGACGCACCGGCTCTAGACCCTTGAGTACCCGGATGGAGCTTTCGTCGTAGTTAGGAATGGCCAAAGTGATCTCTAGCTAAATGCAGGTTAAAACAAGTATTTTACGAATTGTAGTCAGATACCCAAACCACGACTCGCGCAGAAAGGCAACTGCCACTACAATGAATATAATTCTACGGGTACAGGTGGCGCCAAAAAACAACACACTGCCGCCCCAGACCCAACATAGAATACATTGAACTCAATGTAAGCATGTTCTATAAGATTCTCCTACTTAATTTTATATCCCTTATCCCCCATGAGCGATTCTATTAAACACGTATCCGACGCCTCCTTTGATGGCGACGTTCTAAAAGCCAGCTTACCGGTACTGGTTGATTACTGGGCTGCATGGTGCGGTCCTTGTAAAGCGATTGCACCATTACTTGATGAAGCTGCTGAAACATTTAAAGGCCGTGTTATCATTGCTAAAGTTAATGTCGATGAAAATCCGGAAACAGCAGCTAAATTTGGTGTGCGCGGTATTCCCACCCTGATGCTGTTCAAAAATGGTGAAGTATCCCAAACGAAAGTGGGTGCCTTGAACCGGTCGCAACTTAACGCCTTTCTCGACGAATCCCTATAAACTTACAAACAATTTCGCGCGGGCCTCTTCTGGGCTCGCCGCCGTTGGCTGAAACCCTTCTTTTCCTCTCATGCACCTCAATGACTTAAAAGCTCTGCACGTTTCGCAGTTGCTAGAAATGGCTGCCAGCCTGGAAATCGACAACGCGAGCCGCCTTCGCAAGCAAGAACTCATGTTCGCCATCATGAAAAAACACGCCAAAAAAGGCGAACAGATTTTCGGCGACGGCGTGCTCGAAGTTTTGCCTGACGGTTTCGGCTTTTTGCGGTCTCCCGAAACCTCATATTTGGCAAGCACCGACGATATCTACATTTCGCCCTCGCAAATCAGGCGTTTCAATTTGCACACTGGCGATTCTATCGAAGGCGAGGTACGTACCCCTAAAGACGGTGAGCGTTACTTTGCGCTCGTAAAAGTCGACAAGGTTAACGGCATGCAGCCCGAGGCCATCAAACACCGCATTATGTTTGAAAACCTCACGCCCTTGCATCCGAATCAGCCCATGACCCTCGAGCGCGATATCAAAAGCGAAGAGAACATCACGGGCCGGATCCTGGATATATTCTCTCCCATTGGCAAAGGGCAGCGCGGCCTGATCGTTGCCAGCCCCAAATCGGGTAAAACCGTGATGATGCAGCATATTGCTCATGCCATCACCACCAACTACCCCGAAGCCACCATGATCGTGCTGCTGGTCGACGAGCGCCCCGAAGAAGTTACCGAAATGCAGCGTACCGTTCGCGGTGAAGTCGTTGCCTCGACCTTCGACGAACCCGCCACGCGTCACGTTCAGGTTGCCGAAATGGTGATCGAAAAAGCCAAGCGCCTGGTCGAACTAAAGAAAGACGTCGTAATCCTGCTCGACTCCATTACCCGGCTGGCACGTGCTTACAACACGGTAGTCCCCTCTTCCGGCAAAGTATTAACGGGGGAGTTGATGCAAATGCGCTACAGCGTCCAAAACGTTTCTTTGGCGCCGCCCGTAACCTTGAAGAAGGTGGCTCGCTTACCATTATCGGAACAGCGCTGATTGAAACGGGAAGCCGCATGGACGAAGTCATCTATGAAGAGTTCAAAGGCACGGGTAACTCTGAAATCCACCTGGAACGGCGCCTCGCAGAAAAACGTGTGTATCCTGCCATTAATCTCAACAAGTCCGGTACCCGTCGCGAAGAACTTCTGATCAAACCCGATCTGCTGCAAAAAGTATGGGTATTGCGCAAGTTCATACACGATATGGACGAGATCGAATCCATGGAATTTATCCTCGATAAAATTCGTGCAACCAAAACAAATGCAGAATTTTTCGATATGATGAAAAAATAAGTTTTAATATAAATAAGCCTCGATATATCGAGGCTTATTTTTTGGCGCTAGGCTAGGCCGGCTAAACGTAGCTTCATCGATTCCGGTATGGGCATTTACCGTAGTGGTTTCTTCTATACAGATTGCTAAGCTTAGTCTAGGAGGCAAGGCAATCTTTCAGTTGTCTCGCGTCTGCTTTAAACGCGTTGCCGTTACTCAATGACGGCTTTTCCTCAGCCTTTTCTTTTTTAACCTTGCTGAGCGTATGGTTTTTTTGATCTAACTCCTCAGTGTTACGACAGAGCCTCTACACATGAAATACTCGAACCTAGAACAGTTCCTAGATTCTGTCCGTGCCCGTGATCCTCACCAGCCTGAATTCATGCAGGCAGTAGCCGAGGTCATGGGAAGTTTGTGGCCCTTTATAGAAAAGAATCCACGTTATGCCGAATACGGCTTGCTTGATCGGCTTGTAGAGCCTGAACGCGCTATCCAATTTCGCGTGTCATGGATCAACGATCAAGGCGACGTAGAAACCAACCGCGCCTTCAGAGTGCAGCACTGCAGTGCAATTGGTCCCTACAAAGGCGGCATGCGGTTTCACCCTTCTGTTAATCTTTCCATCCTGAAGTTTTTGGCGTTTGAGCAAACCTTCAAAAACGCGCTGACTACGCTGCCTATGGGGGCGCCAAGGGCGGTTCCGACTTCGATCCCAAAAATCGTTCTAACAACGAAATTATGCGCTTTTGCCAGGCCTTGACCATTGAACTGTATCGTCATCTGGGCCCGGACACCGACGTCCCGGCCGGAGACATAGGCGTAGGTGGACGCGAAATCGGCTTCATGACCGGCATGATGAAAAAGCTGTCTAACTCAAGCGCTGGCGTATTTACTGGTAAAGGTGCCTCGTTCGGTGGCAGCCTGATTCGACCTGAAGCCACCGGCTATGGTCTCGTTTATTTCGTGGAAGAAATGCTCAAACGTCGCCATCAGTCGATGGACGGCCTAAGTGTTGCCGTTTCAGGCTCGGGCAATGTCGCTCAATATGCCATCGAAAAATGCCTGCATATGGGCGCCAAGGTCGTGACCATATCAGACTCACACGGCTATGCCTTCGACCCTGCTGGCTTCAGCCACGAGAAATTGCAGCTGCTCATGCGAATCAAAAATAATGAGCAAGGCCGTGTCGAAGACTATGCCCGCGCGATCCAGATCGATTACATCGCGGGAAAGCGCCCGTGGGATGTGGCTGTCGACATTGCCCTGCCTTGCGCAACGCAGAATGAGCTTGATGCTGACGATGCGAAGGTATTGCTCGGCAACGGTGTCAAGTGTGTGGCCGAAGGTGCCAATATGCCTTGCTCTCTGGAGGCGGTCGAGCACTTTCTTCAAGCGAAAATTCTGTACGCACCCGGCAAGGCCAGCAATGCCGGTGGTGTCGCCGTCTCAGGCCTGGAAATGAGTCAAAATGCGCAACGTTTGCACTGGACTCGCGAACAGGTAGACACCAAACTCCATGACATCATGCGCTGTATTCATAACGACTGCGTGCTCTTCGGTGAGTCAGACGGTTTTATCAACTATGTAGACGGTGCTAATATTGCCGGTTTTGTGAAGGTGGCCGATGCGATGCTTCAACAAGGCGTTTATTGATAGCCTAATTTCCTATGTGTAAAGGGGGCGTTACGCCCCCTTTTTCTATGGTTCAATGGCTGGCGGTTGCTCTTGAGTCTTGATGGGCTCACTGCTTTCGCTAATGTTCAAATTGTCCCACTGTCCATTTACCGAGTATCGAACAGTCATTGCTTTAGACATTGGCGACTGCATAATCCACTGTGCCAGGAAAGCCCCTGCTCCCAGCAAAGGGTTCACAGCAATTCCCGCTGCAATAGCCGCACCGCTGACATCCAGCCTGGGCACGACAACCGCATCAAGATTGACGTTTTCAGCCTTTAGCCCTACATCACCTTCTATGACAATAGCGCCTACCGGGCCGATCACTCGGTAATCATAAGTAGACAGTCTGGCATCATGCAGTGTTAGCGTACCCAACAACTGATCATACGGAAAACCATCACGGGTTAAAGCACCGAGATTAAGATCCAGACTCGCCATGCGTCCCAATGACTGCAGTGATAGCAATTCCAGCAATCGTGCTGAGCGCGAATTTATGGAATTAAAGCGTCCCCTGCTTAAGTCGACCTGTATCTCGCCTTCCAGGTTCGCCACGTCTATACTCCAGGGCAGACGGCGCCAATTCAATTTCGCCGTAATATCACCATTACCCGAATGCATCAGTTCAGGCTTACCGGCAAAGCGTAGATATTCTCCCAAATCATTCACGCTGATATTGACGTCTACCCCCAGGCCTCTGTCTGGGCCAGTTAAACGCCATGTTCCGCGTCCTTCCAGGCGAATGCCCGGAGCATCCAGATGCAAGGTATTAAGCACCCAGCTGTCTTGATGCGCAACGCTATCACCGATAGCGTTGAACTCCCCAGACTCAATCCCGCTACACGCAAGTGATCAATCCGAATTGCCAGTTCGGGAAGTTGTAAGTCACCATCGAATAAATCCTCCGCATCCTCTGCAGGCTCGTGCTTTTTGATTTCAGATTCCAGCGCTGGCTCCCACAAGACCAGCCGCTGTAAGTGGGCATCCAGCAAGCCGTCGATGTCGCCGTTTGCATCCACGGCCCACTGGATACTGCCTGCGACTTCGGTCGAGCTAAGATCCACGCGCCAGCGCTTATAGGCAGGCCTTTGCGCAGTCACTGTCAATTGGCTGAAAGGCAAGCCCAACATCAACGACTGTTCGCTCTGCAGGCGTAAGCTAGTCAGTGAGGGCCAACCTGAGCCTTGATCACGATCTTGACGCGAGCGAAGCGAACTGATCAAGGCATACCAATCATCAAGGTCCAGCCTGGGATAGCGCAGATCAACCCGCAAGCCCTCCTCTGGCAAACGCAACTCGTCTTTGGTCGTAATGGCTCCGGTATGGAACCCACTGGCTGCAGAAGCCCTGTCCTGTATAAATTCGGCCTGCAGTGTTTCCCCCAGCTTCATCATCAGCCGATAATCATTTCCGTTAGCCGCAGGCATCCATGCCAGTTTTAAAGGCCACTGTTGGGCCGCTGTTTTAATAAAGGGTTCGGGTAAGCTAAGCGCTAAGCCTTCAAGCGTTGAGAAGCTATCAATCAGTAACTGCCCTTCGTCAGCAATGCGCATATTCACCAGGAAGGCTGCGGTCCCGGAAAAGCGCTCCAGGAGCTCCTGTTGCACATAGGACTTCAACTGCGCAACATCCAGGGTACCTTCTATACTCAAGCCTTTTTCCCCTATCGCCAACTTGTCACGCAACGTAATGGCTTGCCCTAACCACTCCCCCTTTAAGTCGTCGCTGCCCACACCCGTCTCGTCAAATTCAAGCTGACCACTTAACTTCGTGATTAAGGGAAAATCAGGAAAAAGCTGCAACGTCGACTCGCTCATCGCGATATGACCCTGAAGGCTGATAGCGTTGGGATTATGCAAAGGAACTGTTAGCTGTAACGGTACTTGCCAACGCCCTTGTGCCTTTGCCTCGTCTAAACTGTGATTTAAAAGGCCTCCCAGCGGTGAACGCGTCATAAGAGCAAGATAATCAGACGCTAAGGCCGCGGTTTGCGCCTGAATCACAAGAGTCGCCTCAGATTCCATATCTGGAATCGACACCTTGATTCGGCTGGCCTGCACCGGGCGAGCCGGATCAATCTCTATCTGCCCCTGATCAAAATCGGCATACAAACCGGCCCGCTCCAGGTACAAATAACCATTGGCACCGCTTACCGGGGGCCAGGAGACCTCTCCAGCCTCTGCAGGCAGGTAGTCAACAGAGGCGTTGCGTATATTTCCGCCTACGTAAAAATAGCCCTTTTCAGGTTCAGCGTTAAAGGGGAAAGCACTGAGGTCTCCCGACAAAACAAAAGCCCCCTGCTCCAGTTGTCCTTTTACAAGACTATGCTCCAGCCAGTCGGTGACGTCCTCATCAATAAGTACAGGAAAATAACGATAAAGATGGGCTAAGTGCAACGCGTTTAGCTCGCCATGCAGGCTCAGTTCGCCCAAATCCGAATCAGCACTTTCGGTCCAGGTGCCTCGCGTCGTCAGCGAAAAGTCTGCAGTCTCTATCGCCGCTTTGCTCAGTTGCAAAACACCGCCCGCCCAACTTGCACTGAGGGCGGCTCGGGCCACCTCAAGCCCGTGCTGCCAAATCGGTTCAGCGCCAAGACGTAGCCCTTCCACGTAGGCATCAAGACTTAATTCGGTATCCGCCAGGTCTTCACCACGCACCCAGTGATCAATGCTTGACCATGGCCCCTGTATTGATGCATCAAGACGCCGGGCAGTTATGACCTGTTCACCCGCTGACAACGCTACATCAGTAGCCAGGGTATCAAAACGCAGAGCCTCAATACGTCCTTGTTCGATATCTAGCCAAAGCGCCGCCTGCTCCAGATAAAAGGACCAGTCATCGGGCACAGGAAGCCACGAGTTCCATAAAGCGGTACCATTACCCGCGGCACGCACATATACCCTACCTTGGGCCTGATCCAGGTTCAAAGGACTTGATACGGACCGCTCAAAGTCAGCAATCAGCAACAGGCCGGCCTGTTCAGCGCGGTCGTCCTGACTATGCAACTCGACGTGATAGCGTCGGGGAGTCGAAGTCAGGCTGAGCTGGATCTTGTCCAGAGCGACAGGCTTCTTGGCACGTAACTGATCTTCCCAAATAAGGGTGGCATCCCGAATGCTCACCTTCGGTTGCTGCACTAGCCAGTGAACAAATTCCGACTCATTCAATACCGGTTGATTATCAGCAAAAGCCGCTGCAGGACTCAGCTCAATCTCACCAAGATGCAGGCGTGCCTGCTCATCGCGGCGTACCGGCAGGCTGAGCCCTTCGATTTCAATATGTTTGAAGTGAAATGTTCTCGCCGTCAGCGAGGACCAGCTCAACTTAAGGCGGAGCAGGGGAATATGCAAAGAAGCGTCAGGCATTTCCTCCGGTCGCAACTCAACTCCGCTAAACTCAATACTGGGATGCAAACCACGCCAGCTTGCCTCAATACGTTCAAAGCTAAGCTGACTCCCCAGGGCCGACGACATTTTTTGTTGCAGGGGTTCTCGCCAATCGTTAATCGAGGGAGTACCCAGAACCGCAGCGCCGACACGCCCAGCACTACGCAGATATACAGACCAAGCAGCGTATAGAGCAAAAACCGGAGCAATCTTGGCATTGGAACCTTAAAAAGGATTAATTCCTTGAGCCAGAATCAAAAGCACGCATGCTCTACAACCCAACGTTCAAGATCATTAATGCCTATTATTTCTATTAGAATTAGCAGATGAGTAAAGCCATTATATTGAAGTCTGCCTTAAGTTGGTCTGGCGCCCTGCGCCGTAAGCTGCTGGCATCACCTGATTTCGCCACTGAGCTCGAGGAACATGTCCGACGTCCGGTCACTCCCGAACTCATAGCTACGTGGCTTGCTGGCTTAAAAGCGCTGCGCCCCGACAGCAGCATTGCCACGAGCAAAGAAAACTTGCGTGTCTTGCGAGCCAGGGTCTTCTACACCTTGATGGTCAGGGATATCAATGAGTCCGCTTCCCTCAACGAGGTTGTTGCCGCCATGAGCTATCTGGCTGACATTGCGGTAGGCGACGCCTATAACGCTGGAATGGCCTATTTGGTAGAAAGGCATGGCATACCCATTGACTTTGAAACATCCAGACCTTTAGAGCTGCTGATACTGGCCATGGGCAAATGGGGCGGCCATGAACTCAACGTCTCCTCTGATATAGATCTTATTGCCTTATATAGTCAGGAAGGTGAAACCAGCGGCCCCCGCAAAATCAGCTATCACGAATTCTATAGTCGGCTCGTACGCCAGATCAGTGCGATTATCTCGGATGTAAACGAACACGGTCAGGTCTTCAGGTGCGATCTGCGCTTACGCCCTGATGGGGACGCCGGCCCCCTGGCCTGGAGTCTGTCAGCAGTAGAAAACTATCTGGTTTCACAAGGGCGGGAGTGGGAGCGCTATGCCTGGTTAAAAGCTCGGCCCCTCCCTCTGGCATACTTTAAGGACAGCAAGCCTAAAATCTTATGTCAGGCCTTCGAACACTTACGCTCTCCTTTTGTGTACCGCAAATACTTCGACTTTGACGCACTGGCTTCTCTACGCGACTTACGTGAACGGATCCGCCAGGATTGGCAACAAAAGGCACTTGCCCGCAATGCTACCGACGCCAAGCTCAACATCAAGTTAGGTGACGGCGGTATCCGGGAGATTGAGTTTGTAGTACAGCTCAACCAGCTCATACGAGGAGGCCGCCAACCCTCACTGCAGCAAAACAACCTGCTGATGGCTATAGACGCCCAGACACGCGCGGGTGTTCTCGACCAAGCAGTGGCAAACAAGTTAAAGGCAGCCTACCGCTTCTTACGCCGCACGGAACACATGCTGCAATACAGAGAAGATGCACAAACGCATTTGCTTCCCGCCAGCCAAGGCCTTCGTGATTCCCTGGCACAGGCTATGGGAATGAAGTCTGCTGACTTCGAGACTGAACTGCAACAGCATAGGCTCTTCGTTAGCGAAAGCTTCAAAAATGCTTTCCGTATTGCCGGTCTGGGTGAGGAGGTTGTTTCCGAACAGCTAAAAAGTAGCTCTCAAGGCGCACAGCTTATACCAACACAAGAGGCTGAATTTCAGCAATATGCCGATGCCCAGTTTGAGCTGATCTTGAATAGCCACCGATTGCGACGTCTTCCCCGCCAGAGTCGCGAACGACTCGAGCGCCTGCTTCCCTTGCTTGCGAGGGAAGCTTTCAGGTGTGAGGCGCCCGAAGAGACACTGCAGCGTCTGCTGAATGTAGTCGAAAGTATCTCTCAACGCAGTGCATATGTGGCTTTATTGGCCGAGTATCCCGAAACCCTGAGCCGTCTGACTAATATCGTAGCGGCCAGCCCCTGGGCTGCCCAGTATCTGGCGCAATATCCTTTGGTGCTCGACAGCCTGATTGAATGGCAATCGCTAATGGAGGACCCTGATCTCGAGGCACTTAAAGCCCAGTTGCAACTTGAACTGGATGCCTGCTTGCTGGCAGATGGGCAGCCTGATATCGAGCAGCAAATGAATTTGATGCGTAACCTGCAACATCAGGTCACCTTCCAGCTGGTAGCACAAGACTTATCCGGGCTGCTCAGCGTTGAGAAGCTCGCCGATTTTCTTTCTGCATTAGCCGACCTGATGCTGGATGAAACCATCAAGCGCACCTGGCCATTGGCACAACCCAGAAACCGTAAGGTGAATACTCTTCAGCCCCCAGGTTCGCCGTGGTTGCATACGGAAAGCTAGGCGGCAAAGAGTTGGGCTACGCTTCGGATCTGGATCTGGTGTTTCTTTATGACGATCCGGATCAGGATGCGGTAGAACAGTACGTACGCCTGGGCCGACGCATGATTTCGTGGTTGTCCACCCTTACCTCTTCGGGGAGGCTATATGAAGTCGACATGCGACTACGGCCAGACGGCGATGCCGGACTGATAGCCGTCAGTATTGATGGCTTTGAGCAATACCAAAGCCGCAGTGCCTGGAGCTGGGAGCATCAGGCCATTACCCGTGCCCGCTTCGTTGCCGGCGACGTCACGATCGGAGGCCGCTTCGAAGAACTGCGCCGTCATATACTCCTGCTTCCCAGGGATACAACCCAGCTGCGTCTGGACATTCAGCGTATGCGCGACCGCATCAGTGCCGGCCACCCCAACCACAGCGAACTTTTTGACCTCAAGCATGATCGCGGCGGCATGGTAGACATTGAGTTCATCACCCAGTTCCTAGTGCTTGCTCACGCTCATGAGTATCCGGTATTACTTAACAACCTGGGAAACATCGCTTTGCTCGGACTGGCTGCCGAGGCGGGACTAATCGATACGGCCTTGAGCGCCCAGGTCATTGCCGCCTATAGACACTATCGTAGAAAGCAGCACAGCCTGCGACTACAGGCTCAGATATGGGCTCGTGTCCCCCCGAGCAGCACACCGGCGAACGCAAAGCTGTACGACAGCTTTGGGAAGCCGTCATTGAGGGGTAAAATGGCGTATCCAGTCAAAAACCAGCTTGCTCCCGACGTGTGGGCACTTAACAGGCCCCGTCCTTAACGCCAGCCCCCAGGCTGAATCACCATGCCATCGTACTGCCCAACTAGCTCGCGGTACGACGAAAGTATAGGATTTTATTTATGTCTACTACCAAGCAAAGCGAACGTGCCCTGCTGACGCTGCCTGAAAACCGGAAAAAGTCTTGATGCACTCTTGCTGTGCCCCCTGTTCGGGCGAGGTGATGGAGGCCATGACGGCCTCGGGCATCGATTACGCTATTTATTTCTATAATCCCAACATTCATCCTGTACGCGAATACGAAATCCGTAAACAAGAGAATATCCGCTACGCTGAAAAGCATGGCATCGAGTTTATCGACGCGGACTACGACGTCGACAATTGGTTTGATCGCGTCAAAGGCATGGAGAATGAGCCGGAACGAGGAATTCGCTGTACCGAATGCTTTGACATGCGATTCGAGCGCACCGCACTTTATGCTCACGAACATGGTTTCGACACGATTACCAGTTCTCTGGGCATATCCCGCTGGAAAGACATGGATCAAATTAACGGCTGTGGCGACCGCGCCGCCGCTCGATACGCGGACCTGCACTACTGGACCTACAACTGGCGTAAAGGCGGTGGTTCGCAGCGCATGCTTGAAATCAGCAAAGACGAAGAGTTTTATATGCAGGAATACTGTGGCTGCGTCTATTCGCTCCGCGATACCAACCGATGGCGCCGCGCCAAAGGCCGAGACCGCATCGAAATCGGTGTCAAGTTTTATTCCTGGGATGCCAAACACGAATTTCTGCAGAAAGAAACCGTTAGCAAGCAGTCTTAAAAGGCGGTCTGTCCGTTACCGTCTTTCCTTAGGCCAGGCATCAAACTAAAAACAAAAGGGCTGGATCCTGTGCAATACAGAATCCGGCCCTTTGAACTAAGGCTTCTGGTCTACGTCTCTCGTGAAGTCTCTTTACACTCCACTATATAACCAGAAATAAGCTGATTGGCTTAATGGACTACTGGCGGCACACCTCCAAAGACAAAGTGGCCGTTCTGCCAATCGACCGGAACCGTATCGTTTTCGCCAAATTTACCTTCCAGTATGAGTTTAGCTACCGGATTTTCAATATTTTGCTGTATGGCACGTTTCAGTGGACGCGCCCCAAACAACGGATCGAAACCTACAGCAGCAAGTTCGGCCACCGCTTCATCCGATACCTCGAGGTACATGTCACGATCGCGCAAGCGTTCTGCCAATCGCTGCAGTTGGATTTTGGCGATTGCCTGGATCTGCTCGGCCCCGAGTGCATGAAACACCACGACCTCGTCGATACGGTTTAAAAACTCAGGACGAAACGCCATCTTCACTTCTTCCCACACCACCTGCTTGATCGCTTCGTAAGGCTCGCCGCTCATCTCCTGGATATGATGTGATCCCAGGTTAGACGTCATGATAATGACGGTATTTCGGAAATCAACCGTTCTGCCCTGGCCGTCCGTCAAACGTCCATCATCAAGCACCTGCAGCAAGACGTTAAACACGTCGGGGTGAGCCTTCTCGACCTCATCAAGCAGAATCACGCTATACGGTTTGCGCCGCACGGCTTCCGTCAGGTAGCCCCCTGCTCGTAACCCACGTAGCCCGGAGGCGCACCAATTAACCTCGCCACCGAATGCTTCTCCATAAACTCTGACATATCGATGCGAATCAAGTGATCTTCGGAATCGAACAAGAATCCGGCCAGCGCTTTAGTAAGCTCGGTCTTGCCTACACCGGTAGGACCTAAAAACAAGAAAGAACCATAAGGCCTGGACGGATCCGACAGACCGGCGCGTGAACGGCGTATCGCATCAGCTACCAACGTAACTGCTTCGCTTTGCCCCACCACTCGCTGAGCCAGGTGACTTTCCATCTTCAGGAGCTTCTCGCGCTCGCCCTGCATCATTCGTGAGACTGGAATACCCGTAGCTCTGGAAACCACTTCGGCGATTTCCTCTGCCCCCACCTGGGTCCGCAGCAGTTTAGGCTTGACGCCATCTGCGCTGTCTTTAGCCTCTTCCGCCGTTTTCAAACGCCCTTCCAGCTCAGGAAGGCGCCCATACTGCAGCTCGGCCAGCTTATCAAACTGTCCTTTGCGCTGAAGCTCTGCCATATCAGCTCGCAATTGATCAATTTCTTCCTTGATCGACTGTGTGCCCTGTACCGCTGCTTTCTCTGCCTTCCAAATCTCTTCGTAATCGTTATATTCGCGCTCAAGCCGCAGAAGCTCATCTTCAATGACCTGCAAACGGCGCTGTGATGCTTCATCACTTTCCTTACGTACCGCTTCACGCTCGATTTTCAACTGAATCATGCGACGATCAAGCTTGTCCATAACTTCTGGCTTGGAGTCGATTTCCATGCGTATGCGAGCGGCTGCCTCGTCAATCAGATCGATGGCCTTATCCGGCAGAAAGCGATCCGTAATATAGCGATGGGAAAGCTCGGCTGCAGCCACAATAGCGGGATCAGTAATGGCCACGCCATGATGCAGCTCGTAGCGTTCCTGCAAGCCGCGCAAAATAGCAATGGTGGACTCTACATCAGGCTCATTGACCTGCACTTTCTGAAAACGACGCTCAAGAGCTGCATCTTTTTCAATATACTGACGGTACTCGTCAAGCGTAGTTGCACCTATGCAATGCAGCTCACCCCGAGCCAGAGCTGGCTTAAGCATATTGCCGGCGTCCATGGCCCCCTCTGCTTTGCCTGCCCCTACTACAGTATGGATTTCATCAATGAATAAAATAGTGCGACCGGCATCTTGAGAGAGTTCTTTAAGCACAGCCTTCAAACGCTCTTCAAACTCGCCTCTGTATTTGGCACCTGCCAGCAAGGCGGCCAGATCCAGCACCAGTACCCGTTTGCCTTTCAGGTTTTCGGGCACTTCGTTGTTGATAATTCGTTGTGCCAGGCCCTCGACAATAGCCGTCTTGCCCACGCCGGGCTCGCCAATCAGCACCGGATTGTTTTTGGTACGCCGCTGCAATATCTGTATGGTGCGGCGTATCTCATCGTCACGTCCGATCACCGGATCCAGCTTGGCCAAACGAGCGCGCTCGGTGAGGTCCGTGGTGTACTTGGATAAGGCTTCACGGTTGGCATCACCTTCGGGGTCGTTAATAGAAGCGCCACCGCGTACGGCGTCAACAGCCGCTGCCAGAGAAGATTCTTGTAAACCGGCTTCGCGCAGCAAGCGGCCAGCCTGGCCTTTGTCGCGGCTCAACACCAGCAAAAAGAGTTCACTCGCAATATAGGTGTCGCCGCGTGAGGTCGCCTCTTTTTCGCTTTGCGCCAGTGCCGTTTGCAGTTCGCGACTAATTTGAAAATTGCTTTCGCTGCCCTGAACTTGTGGAAGCCCGGCAATAGCGGTTTTTATGTCGGCCTGCAACTTGGGTACAGCCACCCCTGCGCGGGCGAGCAGGCTGCCCACCCCGAGTCGGCATCCGCCAGCAAAGCCGCCAGCACGTGCACAGGTTCAAGGTAGGGATGGTTATTCTGCAGAGCAAGACTTTGTGCATCGGCCAATGCCTGCTGAAACTTGGTTGTTAATTTGTCTATTCGCATAATGCTCTTATCTACTCAGTAAAGGCACGGAGGCGTAAGCGAAAAAACTGCTAAAGACCGCACCTATGATAATAATGAATACCTATTAGATGAAGCCAAACCGTTAAATTTCAAGCGCCCACATAGAGCATATAAACTCTATGGCCGCCCCCTCTACATGAGAGAACGCTGGCAGGAACATATCAGGCAGCTGCTATGGAGCTTATCTATTTAGCACCAGGCCCGCAGGTGCAAGAAGAGGCCATTAAAAGTAACAAGAACAACGGCTTAAAGACCTGCTCCGCTTTTTTTGTAGCTATAAGTTTCAAGACGCCACACTGCAACACATTTTTTTGCGTCGGGCATTTAAGACTATGTTCCTGAAAATTCACTGTTAAGTCAGCTAAAATGTGAATTAGTCCGTGAATTTAGGGGTTTTCCTTAATCTATCGCTACAATTAGATTTGATCTGCCTCAAAACAGATTAAATTTACTATGTTGGGAACCAGTTCTCCATGCAAAAACGTATCACTATTACCGAAGACTCCATACGATGTTCAACGTGCTTGTTAAACGAAATCTGTCTACCCTTGGGTATGCCCAGCGAAGATCTCGTCAAACTTGATGAACTTGTTAAAGAACGCATCCGTTTCGTTAAAGGAGCCCCCTATTTCATCACGAAGACAAAGTAGAAGCGGTTTATGCTTTGCGTTCGGGTTGCGTCAAGACACAGCTGGAAGATGCATCCGGGCACTTGCAAATTACCGGATTCTTATTGCCAGGCGAGATCATCGGCATGGATGGGCTGCTTAACAATAGACATGTATCCCACGCCATAGCGCTTGAAAATAGTGAAGTCTGTGTAATGCGCCTGGACGACTTAGATAGTATTTCGGCCCATCTACCCGTATTGCAACAGCAATTGCGTCGTCTGATGAGCAAAGAGATCAATCGCTCTCACACACTGATTATGAATCTTGGCTCGCTGCGTTCTGAACAGCGGCTTGCGGCTTTTTTACTTAATCTTTCGCAGCGCCTGGGCGTTTTAGGCTACTCGCAGCATGAGTTCGTATTGCGTATGAGTCGCGAAGAAATTGGTAATTTTCTCGGTTTGACACTCGAGACTGTCAGCAGACTTTTTTCCAGATTTGCTCGCGAGGGACTATTGCGCATTCAGCAGCGCAATGTGCTGTTACTGGACATCAACGCGTTAAAAACACTAGCTGGCACCGACTGCGCTTAGCCCGCCACCAGCTTTTAAAGATAAGAGCCAGTCTTTCACGGTTCTGCCCTGGCTTCCACTCAGGTGTGTGCTATGCCCTACCCGCGATTACATCTGTTCAATACGGGCAACAGACTAAACGGGTTCGCCAAACTCATCGGTTTCTATGGCTTTGGGTGCGATCCAGTAACTTAAGCCGCTGGACAATGCCAGCATAAACCAGAAAAAGAAAAATCCCAGCGCATAAATTAATTGCCGGCTTGTAGGCTGTATGCCGTAGACCACAATATCCATGGGGTCGACAAGGGCGAAGATGACACCACTTGTCACCCCCGCCATCAAGAATGAAGGCCAAAGTATCCACATCCAGACTCGCCTGCTCATGAAAATCTCCTTAGCTGAAGTCTTAAGCATGAGTACAGCCTACATACTTAAAACAATCACGGCTGCGCGTCGGATGACGTCACAGCTTTTTCTTCGGACTCCTGCTTCGACACAACCAGGCCACGCTTGACGCCCCCGTCATTGATAGGCTGAGCGCCATAATCCTTAAGGGCCAGTGAAATAGTAATGATGCATGCCACAATAACAATTGCCGGCCCTGCCATCAGTATCCACGGCCAGGGTTCCCTGTACCAAGGTCTGTCGTCTAGTTCGTTTTTAACGGCTACTGGCATATTTTTCCTTTGGTGTTTGTACTGTATAGGCTATAAGGCTAACGAGGTATATAGAATCGTGAGCTCTCGGTAACGGACTCGGAATTAATCTCGTCCGTCCCAGGCACTGTGGTCGCGGTAATGTTGATATCGTGCATGCCTTCTGCCAAACCTGAATCGACAGGAACCTGTACATGCACCGGAATCAGCTCGTTCGAAGCGGCGGGCACCGACACACGACTATCCCGCTGGCCGGTAGTACTTATGGTGATGTCAGAAATGCCCTCTACTGAGAGATCAACCTGGATGGGCTGCTCAGAGGTATTCATTAACTGCAGGCGAAACACGTTTTCGATATAACCGCCGGGAATTTCTCTGCCGAGTACCCCGCGGTCACGAATAACATCCATTCTGAGGGTGTGACGAGTCGCCAGCGAAAACAGGAATACACCTGTGATGACAGCAAGAATGGCAACGTAGACCAGGACTCGAGGTCTGAAAACTTGCTTGCGCACCTCTGACTGTGTCAGGCGTTCGGTAATGGCACGGCCCGAAGTGTAGCGGATGAGCCCCTTGTCGTAATCCATTTTATCCATGACCTGGTCACAGACATCGACACAGGCCCCGCAGCCAATGCACATATATTGCAGCCCGTCACGAATATCAATTCCGGTAGGACACACCTGCACGCACAGGCTGCAATTGACACAGTCACCCATACCCGCTTCTTTGTGGTCGATGCGCCTGGAGCGACCGCCTCGCGGCTCACCCCGTATGTGATCGTAACTGACGACGAAAGTATCGTCGTCAACCATGACGCTTTGAAAGCGCGCGTACGGACACATGTATTTACAGACCGCTTCGCGTAAAAACCCTGCATTTCCCCAGGTAGCAAAAGAATAGAACAGCAGCCAGAACCATTGCCACGGCCCCAGCGACAGCGTCATTAGCGCCACGCCAAGGTCGCGGATAGGCGCAAAGTAACCAATAAAGCTAAAACCGGTCCAAAAAGCGATGAGTACCCATAAAGTATGCTTCGTCACTTTAAGTCGGAGTTTCTTCAGGCTCCAGGGAGCTTCATCAAGGCGGATGCGAGCCAGCCGGTCGCCTTCGATCTTATGTTCTACCCACATGAAAATTTGGGTATACACCGTTTGCGGACAGGCATAACCACAAAAAAGCCGCCCCGCGAGTGCCGTGAATAAGAACAGGGAAAAAGCTGACAGTATGAGCAGTACCGTAAGATAGATAATATCTTGCGGCCACATCACCATTCCGAACAGATAAAACTTGCGAGCACCCAAATCGAAGAGCACGGCTTGCCTGTCGTTCCATTGCAACCATGGCAGACCGTAAAAAATGATCTGCGTGAAATACACCATGATTATTCGCCATCTGGCGAATACCCCCGTAACCGCACGGGGGTAAATTTTACTGCGCACTTCAGAAATCGCCCGTTCAACATGAGGCGAAGCCCCTTTTGCGGCTTTAGGGGCTACCGGCGGGCGCCACTCGGGCACCTGCTCGGTATCGCGACTATCGTTTTGCTTGTCAGGAGCGTCGCTGCTCATGTTGAACCTCGTGAATATTGATAATTAAACTGCGTACTAATCGTAAGAGTTATTACTCAAACCCCAGACCCAAGCTGCCAACAAACGAATTTGCTCTTCGGTTAAGCGATTCTTCTGGGCAGGCATGGCGTTATCACGCCCGTTCATAATTCCCTCTACGATGACGGCGACAGAGCTGCCGTAGAGCCAATGGCCGTCGGTCAGGTCAGGAGCCCCCAGCAGTTGATTACCTTTGGCATCAACGCCATGACAAGCAACACAGGCATTGTCATAACCGCGCTTGCCTGCCGATATACGAAGAGGATCGTGGGCCAGGTTATTTAGTGAGCGGACGTATTGCGCAATGTCTGAGGCGTCAGCGGGCGACATCATCGCGCTGTGCGGCGGCATAATGCCACGACGACCCTCAGTGATAGTGTGCAGAATCTGCTCCGGCTCTCCGCCCCATAGCCACGATGTATCGGTTAGATTGGGAAAGCTTGGGCTGCCCTGGGCATCTGAACCATGGCATTGAGCGCAATTGTTCAGAAACAATCGCTGACCAATGCTGCTGGCTTCGTCGTCAGCCGCAATGTCTTCAATGGGCATCTCTCGGAAACGATCGTAGATCGGGGCCAGACGCTCATTGATCTGCTGCTGCTGCTCTTGAACCTGCTTGGCTGCAGTAAAACCAAATACGCCTTTATAACTTCCCAGCCCGGGGTACAAAATCAGATAACCCACTGCGAAAGCACACAAAGCAATGTACATGATGGTCCACCAGCGAGGGACCGTCGTATTCAGCTCGGTAATGTTCCCGTCCCAGACATGGGCGGACTCTTCGTCGGCTTTATTGGGAGACAGCCATGAGCGCTGAGTCCAGAGCAGCCACAAACAAAACACAACCCCAAGGATGGCAACAAGAGAGATATAGACGCTCCAGCCGCCATTAAAAAAATCACTCATTTGAGCCCCCCGATTTATTTTCCGCCTTGATCTCGCCCTCGTCAGGCAAGGCAAAAGGAAGAAGCGATGCATCGCGATTTGCCTCTGTGCGGCCCTTAGACCACGCCCAGACTGCAATACCGATGAAGGTCAGCATTCCTAATAAGGTGACAAGCGCATTGAGGTAGGCCATTTAGTGTCTCCCCTCAGCGACGGCTTGCTCTGCTGCTGACCGACCTTGAATACCCAGACCTTGCAAGTAGGCAATTAAAGCGTCTTCTTCAGTCTTGCCAACCAACTGCTCTGGTGCTGCCTCGATCTGCTCGTCGGTGTAAGGCACACCGATGGAGCGCAAGGCGTTCATGCGACGCTGGACATTTACATTCTCGACCGACGCATGCTGCAGCCATGGGTAAGCTGGCATGTTGGAAGATGGTTCAGTGTCGCGAGGATTACGCAAGTGAATGCGATGCCAGTTATCGGTGTATATCCCACCTACGCGAGCCAGATCAGGACCGGTACGCTTGGACCCCCACAGGAAGGGATGGTCGTAAACCCCCTCGCCTGCCAGCGAGTAAGGGCCATAGCGCTGCACTTCGGACTGCAGCATGCGGACCTGCTGGGAGTGGCAGCCTACACAGCCTTCGCGAATGTAGATATCGCGCCCCACCAGGTTAAGTGCCTCGTAAGGAGTAACGCCCTCGGTTGCCTCAGTGGTTGAGTGCTGGAAGAACAGTGGAACAATCTGCACCAGGCCAGCTACCGAGATCACGAGGATACTGAGCACGATGAGCAAGCCTATGTTGCGCTCGATCGTTGCGTGTGTGAAACCCTTTTTTTGATTCGACATAATTAGCCCCTTACTCTGTAACGACGGCCGGGCCAACGTTAGCTGGATCAATTGCGTCAGGATTAGTTAAAGGAACAACCGGATTCACGCGAGGTTTACCCCACGCCGTCAGGAAAGTATTCCAGCTCATCAGGATCACACCAGAGAGGAACATTAAGCCGCCCAGCGCACGTATGGCATAAAACGGATAGGTTGCCTTGACGCCTTCAACGAAGCTGTAGCTAAGCATTCCGTCTGGCGAAGTCGCACGCCACATCAGCCCTTGCATTACGCCGGCAATCCACATGGCTGCGATATAAAGTACTACCCCTAATGTTGCAAGCCAGAAGTGCACTTCAACCAGTTTTGGCCGTGCCATTTGGACCTGCCCGTACAGACGAGGAATCATGTAGTAGAGCGAACCAAAGGTAACCATGGCTACCCAGCCCAAGGCTCCGGAGTGCACGTGACCGATGGTCCAGTCTGTGTAGTGCGACAAGGCATTCACGCTGCGAATAGCCATCATCGAACCCTCGAAGGTGGACATACCATAGAACGAAAGGGAGGTCACCAGGAATTTCAGGATAGGATCGGTACGTAATTTGTGCCAAGCGCCTGACAAGGTCATGATGCCGTTGATCATGCCACCCCAGGAAGGAGCCAGCAGAATAAGCGAAAACGCCATGCCCAGGGACTGGGTCCAGTCGGGCAATGAGGTGTACAGCAGATGATGGGGACCCGCCCACATGTATGTGAAGGCCAGTGCCCAGAAGTGCACAATGGACAGACGATAGGAATAAACAGGACGGTTGGCCTGTTTAGGCACGAAGTAATACATCATGCCCAGAAAGGACGTGGTTAGGAAGAAGCCAACAGCATTATGGCCATACCACCACTGAACCATTGCATCTTGCACACCCGCGTAAAGCGAGTACGACTTCCATGCTCCGGCAGGCACCTCGAGATTGTTGAAGATATGCAGAACGGCAATGGTAAGGATGAAGGAGCCGTAAAACCAGTTAGCCACATAAATGTGCCGCACACGACGCTTTAAGATTGTGCCAAAGAACACGACTGCATACGTCACCCATATCAGGGCAATCAGAATATCGAGCGGCCATTCGAGTTCGGCGTATTCTTTGCTGCTGGTATAGCCTAGCGGCAAGGTAATAAGCGCCCCCAGCATGGTTAACTGCCATCCCCAAAAGGTAAAGGCTGCCAGTTTATCGCCATACAACCGCACTTGACAGGTACGCTGCACTACATAGTAAGACGTTGCAAATAACGCGTTACCGCCAAAAGCAAAAATCACAAGGTTAGTATGCAAAGGCCGTAGCCGGCCATAACTAAACCACGCTGTTTCAAAATTAAGTCCCGGCCATATCAATTGCAAGGCGATCAGAACACCGACCCCCATGCCAACCACTCCCCAGACTACTGTCATGACAGAAAACTGCCTGATGACTCCGTAGTTGAAGACTTCGGCCTGTTTTCCGACTGCATCGGAAGTGCCCATTTGCTTCCCCTATAACTAACGTTAATACCAAGCTTCTACAGCAAGCATGATCGTCCATGCCTGAACTTTTCACCTTGATCTGAATCAAGACGCGACTACCCTAAACAAAACCGTTGCTAAAGACCTCCAGTGGCAAGTGCAATGGAATGAATACTTGAACGAACGTTTTTATTAGTGTTTATTAACTTCTTCTGAACTGCTGCGAGTGTCGTCATCATCGAGCAAAATGGACTCACCAGCAGATTTAGAATTGTCAAATTGCCCGGCAAAAATCGCCCACCAGAAAGCCACTCCCATCAGGAATACAAAAACCAGAGAAATTGGTAATAAGATGAAAAGTGACTCAAGCATGATGTGTTTTAAACCGCAGCTCCGGCGGCAATCAGCGCAGCACCGCCAATCCGCTGACGGTAAATACGCCAGGAATTAAGTGCCACCACTAACGACGACAGCAGCATGGAGACAGCAGCAACCCATGGGGACACCAGACCAACAGCGGCCAAGGGAGTCATCAACAGGTGCCAGGCAATAGAACCGTAAAGATTTTGTCTGGAGATTTTTCCAGTCAGCTGAGTGAGCTGCAGGATTTCATGAGTACTACTGGTGGGATTAGCACTGAGACCGGCATGAGCCGCGGCAACAGCCGTCGGTACGGACATTGACATTGCGCAAGGACAGCTCATGACAAAAAGGGCAACCATTACTGCTATAGCGTGCCCGGGCTGATAATAGAACCACACAGCACCCAAAACCAATGCAAGCAGCACCTGGATGAGTACAAACCAGAATGCAAGAGTATTGGCTTTATTGGAAACAGAAACACGGAAGTCTTCAATGAGCTCGTAAGATTTACCGCGGTGAATTGATTGACGGGCACAGAGTTCGAAATAGCGCGCTGTCAACAGAAATGCCACGAACATGGTGACGGAGTCGAAATAGACGTCTCCGTGGCCGCTGAAGGTGGTGATCACACTGGGCACAAAGGCAACGACCATACCCAGCGCAACAGGTATGTCCATACCGACTTTGCCTTTGCCCAGGCTCTGGGCTGCGCCCCGCCAAATGGGATAAGCGCAATAAATCATAACTGGCACAGTCAAAACCAGCCCGGCCCAGTTCATCAGGTAGATCGCCTTATCGAGCATGACCAGATTTTCAGGCGCCATGGACTCGGATCTCAAGTAACCGGGAAAGGCAAACATCATGACCTGCATCATGGCAAGCCACGCCAGCCCAAGTCGAGCCAGCATGTGTTTACGCTGCTGGCGGTGTGCTTCTGGAAGGTCGGAAGGAATTGAAAAAATTGAATACGCGCGCATAGGGGAAAACTATAAGCCACGGGATCCTATGCCGACTTGATCTAAATCAATACTCCGTTTGAAAAAGCAGAAGCCGTCGCTTAAGTGTTGTGCTTTTGCTCTACCCCATTGCACGCAGCAGAGAAAGAAACACAGCAATAAGCGACGGCCTGATCTATTACACCCTGTGGTTGAACAGCTAAACGACTGCACTCGTGAACTGTTCAGCTTCAGTCGAGCCTGCCAGCGCCGTTGTTGACGACTGTCCGCTCTCGATGGCCTGGGTTACAGCATCAAAATAGCCTGTACCGACTTCCCGTTGATGACGCACCGCTGTGAAGCCTTTTTCGGCGGCAGCAAATTCCTTTTCCTGTAACTCAACAAAAGCACTCATATTGTTACGGGCATACCCGTGAGCCAGGTCGAACATACCGTAATTCAATGCATGGAAACCAGCCAAAGTAATAAACTGGAACTTATACCCCATGGCACCTAGCTCTCGCTGGAAAGTAGCGATGGTCTGATCATCGAGGTTCTTTTTCCAGTTAAACGAAGGTGAGCAGTTATAGGAAAGCAGCTTCCCCGGAAACTGGCGATGAATAGCCTCGGCGAACTTTCTTGCATAGGCCAGGTCAGGAGTAGACGTTTCGCACCAGATCAAATCCGCATACGGCGCATAGGCCAAGCCACGAGATATAGCCTGATCTATACCAGCACGTGTGCGGTAGAAACCCTCTACAGTACGCTCGCCAGTAATAAATTCGCGATCGTTTTCGTCGACATCACTCGTAATAAGGTCTGCCGCGTCGGCATCCGTACGAGCCAAGAGGACAGTGGGCACATCCAGGACGTCAGCAGCCAGGCGGGCGGCACTCAGCTTAGCGATGGCTTCTCGCGTCGGTACCAGCACTTTTCCGCCCAGGTGACCACACTTCTTTACCGACGCAAGCTGGTCTTCAAAGTGTACCCCCGCCGCGCCAGCGACAATCATGGACTTCATCAGTTCAAAAGCATTGAGCACTCCACCAAAACCAGCCTCGGCGTCTGCAACAATAGGGGCAAAATAATCTACATAGCCAGCATCTTGAGGGTCCAGTCCTTCCGACCATTGGATTTGATCACAGCGAACCAGGGCGTTATTAATTCGCCGTACAACCTGGGGAACCGAATTGATAGGATACAGGGACTGATCCGGATACATTTCACCAGCGGCGTTGGCATCGCCCGCCACTTGCCATCCTGAAAGGTAAATAGCTTTCAGCCCCGCCTTGACCTGCTGCATCGCCTGATTACCAGACAAGGCACCCAGGGCACCCACAAAAGGCTCATCGTTGATAAGCTCCCACAACTTCTCTGCTCCGCGTCGAGCGAGGGTGTGTTCCTCAACCAAAGAACCACGTAGCCTGATTACCTCTTCGGCGCTATAGCTACGCTTAATTCCTTGCCAGCGGGTATCTTCTGCCCAGCGTTTTTGTAAATTGCGGATTTCAGTTTCGCGACTGCTCATGATTAGCTCCATAGGGTAAAAGTAAGTCTTGATTCATGAGTATTAGTCTACGTAAACTGCGTCTGAAAAACACACTTATATCTTATATAAGACTATTTATTTTTCACCTATAAATCAGCTAGTTACACATATTGTTTTAGGATGTGAAACGAAATTCTTGTTTATGAAAAATTAATTGTGGCACTGCAGCACAAACTTTTTACATAGTGGCCGCTGCATTTCACTATGTGAGACAATAACGCTTATTCTGCAACTCAACTCTTACCATGAGCCCATTGCCATGACGAATCAAAACCTAGAACACTCGCCACTTGGCCACCAAGTTCAATACCCGACTGCCTACGATCCTTCATTATTGTTTCCTATTGATCGTGCTCCAAACCGTAGTGTATTGACTGTACCGGAAATGTGGTTCGGTCAAGATGTCTGGACGGCTTATGAGGTTTCCTGGCTAAACTCCAAGGGCAAGCCTGTTACCGTGATTGGTGAGATAGCGATTCCCTGGAACAGCCCGATGCTCATCGAATCCAAGTCGCTAAAGCTCTACCTTAATTCGTTTAACGAAGTACGCTTTGAAAGTGAAAAAGAAGTACGTCTTCTGATGGAGGCTGATCTGAGTGCGGCTGCCCAAGCCCCGGTGGAGCTTCGCTTTTACGGCTTAAGCCCATACGACGGCCCTATGATGGGTCAAATAGAAGGCGAAAACATCGATGACCTGGATGTGGAAATTGATCATTACACCCCACAACCTGCTGTATTACGGTGCATAGAAAGCGCAGATACAGTTTATGAAACGCTGGTTTCTCATCTTCTGAAATCGAACTGCCCACAAACCGGGCAACCTGACTGGGGCACCGTACAAATTACCTACACCGGTAAAAAAATAGCGCCTGAAAGCCTGCTTAAGTACATAGTTTCGTTCAGGCTGCACACTGAGTTTCATGAGCATTGCGTAGAACGTATATATAGCGACATCATGGAGCGCTGTGCCCCTGAATCACTGCTTGTGCATGCCCGCTATACCCGCAGAGGGGGCTGGATATTAATCCGTGGCGCAGCAGCCATAAGATAACGGTTCCTTCATTGAGAACACCACGCCAATAAAAAATAGCTACTTTGCCTGAGCTGTGCGGGTAGCTTGCGACGCCACCCACACGGCTAAAGTCGCCGACAGGCAAAATGCCACAGCGGCCCCTACCCAGGGACCACGTGTATAACCAGCATCGAGCATAATCCCGAATACCAGCGGTGCCAACGATGCGCCTACATCCATCCCTGAATATACCAGGCCATAAACCGTACCTGTGGCCCCTTTTGGTGTAACCCGACGGATAAGCATGTCACGAGAAGGCGCGGCTACCCCTGAACAGAAACCGGCCAGGCCAACGATCACCATCGCAAGCGGAGGTGGCAATACACCCGAGGCCAGCAACACCAACATCAGCCCTGCGCTAACAAGGGCCACGAACACTATGCGCTCTGTTTTGGCGGTGGCGCCCACCAGAAAACCACCAGCTAACATCCCCAAAGCAGCCGTCACCATATACCCGGACAGAGCCGAGCCTGCCAGCACCCGGCTGATGCCATAGACGTCACCGAGCATCGGAATAGTGTAGTTTTGTACGGAAGACAAGGCTACCGAACTGGAGGCAAAGAAAAGAAATGCCCCCCATAGGGCAGGCTGCCGGCCCAGCGTAAGCAGAGTTTGTGCAATTGACTGCGAAGACAGATCGCCAGCAGAAGATTCTTCAGCCTCGGGGCCTTGAGCATCGGCCTGTTCCTGGCTACCGGACAGCAAGTTGCGCCCCAGAATAGTCAGAAGCAGCACCACCGCTACCAGAGCTGCCGCAGAGAACGCCGCTACGCGCCATGAGGTGGCCAAGCCTATACCGGTGATGAACAGTGGGGTTAGAGCCCACCCTAGATTACCCGTCAGTCCGTGTATGCTAAAGGCGTGCCCCAGCCGCAAGGGGCTAATACGATGGTTGATGATTGAGTAATCAACAGGATGGAAGACCGAGTTTCCAGCACCACCTATAACCGCTGCCAGCAGCAGCATAGTATAACCATCAGCTAAGCCGATCAAAATGCCAGAGGCGACAAAGCAAGATAGGCCAAAGTGTAGTACTGGGGTGGGGCCAATACGGTCGACGATAAAACCAGAGCTGGCTTGCCCTATGCCCGACACAACAAAAAAAGCCGTGGCCAGGCCGCCCAAACGTACGAAGTCATACCCAAACTCGTGCGCTAAGAACACGTACAAGGTAGGAATAACCAACTGGAAGAAGTGTGAGCATGAGTGCGCCACGCCTATCAAGGCAATAATTCGCCAATCACGCTTTTTTATTTCAGCAGTATCGTAATTCGAATCAAGGGTTACAGTCGTCATCTCAGCTCTTTCGTCGTATTTCTGGCCATGCCCGTTGCAGGTAATAACACATTGACCACACCGTTAATATAGCAGCCACAATAATCAGGCCCTTGCCCAGCAAACCAACGGGTATGCCTCTATAGCTTTCCCAATATAGAAGGCAAGGGATAGCAATCATCTGTGCAGCCGTTTTAAACTTGCCCAGCCAGCTTACCGCTACGCTTGCGCTGGCACCAATCTGGGCCATCCATTCGCGCAGTGCCGAAATCGTAATTTCCCTGCCAATTATGATGAAAGCAATGAAGGTATCCACTCGTCCTATGTCAACCAGCACCAAAAGAGCGGCAGACACCATTAGCTTATCGGCAACAGGATCCAGAAAAGCCCCGAAAGCAGAGGTTTGCTTCCAGCGCCGTGCCAGCCATCCGTCAAACCAGTCAGTCAGCGCAGCCGCTATGAAAGCAAAACAGGCGACTGCGTCGCGCGTAGGCACGCTCATCCAGCTCTCAGGCAAGTAAAAGAGCCCCAGAACAAGAGGGATCATGATGATCCGCAACCAGGTAAGCGCAATAGGAAGGTTAAAGGGCATAATTAGATACTAAGTTGGAAATCCTATACTTAACGTAAAGCATAATAGATGCGCTCAGCAAGCGCAGCGGAAATGCCTTCTACCGAACGCAGGTCATCGATACTCGCATCGACCACACCGGAAAAGCCACCAAAACGAGCCAGAAGGCGCTGGCGACGTTTTGCGCCAACCCCTTCTATGTCCTCTAATCGTGACACATTCCGGGACTTTGCGCGACGTGCTCGCATACCGGTGATGGCAAAGCGATGCGCTTCGTCACGTACTTCCGCAATTAACATGAGCGCGGGCGACTCTACCCCTAAGCTCATGCTAGGCCGATCGTCCGCAAAAATCAAAGTTTCCAGCCCCACTTTACGCGCATCACCTTTGGCCACACCTATGAGCACGCGTGTGTCCAGTCCCAATTCGCTAAACACTTGTTTTGCCGTGGATATCTGTCCCTTTCCACCATCAATTAAAACGACGTCCGGCAGCTTTGAAAGCCCTTCTGCAACGCGAGAAAAACGACGATTCAACACCTGTTTCATGGCGGCATAATCGTCACCAGGAGTGATACCAGCAATGTTATAGCGGCGATAAAGAGCGGTCTGCATCTCGTGATGCCTATACACCACACATGAGGCTTGAGTCGCCTCCCCCGCGGTATGGCTAATGTCAAAACACTCGATGGTGAGTGCATCAATAGCATTTTCGTCGGTATCCAGCTCGAGCAACTGCGCAAGATCTAGCGTTCGTGCCGCGCGAGTGACGGATTCGCTCAACAAGCGCGCAAGCGCCAGCTCGGCATTTTTGGTCGCCTGCTCCAGCCATGCTTTGCGTACCCCTTGCGGACGCAAGATTATCCGCGCGTCTACCCCGGTTTGTGCTTTGAGCATCTCGAGCACGCTGTCATCGTTAAGTCGGTGTGAGCAGACCAGAAGGGGGGCAAGGGGCGCTCTATATAGTGCTGGCTTAAAAACGCCGCCAAGATCTCTTCTTCCACATCCCCTTGGGCCTGCGTCGGAAAAAAGGCCGGTCTCCCAAGTGTCGACCCCCTCTGACCATCGCCAGGTTGACACAGGTTTTCCCCGCCGCCGCCACGACGGTGATGATATCAAGATCGTCAGTGCCCGTATGCTCCATTGTCTGTTGCTGCAGCACAGTGGACAAGGCTTTCATCTGATCACGAAGCAAGGCGGCCTGTTCGAAATCCAAGGCTTTGGATGCCTCAAGCATGCGCCCTTCTATTTCGTCCAGCACATCGCTGGCATGCCCATCCAGAAACCTCACCGCCCGCGTTACATCGGCCTGATAGGCCTCTTGTGAGATAAGTTCAACACATGGAGCCGAACAGCGTTCGATCTGGTGCAGCAAACAGGGACGAGAGCGATAGGCAAACACACTATCTTCGCAGGTGCGTAATTTAAACACCCGCTGCAAAATCTGTATGGTTTCCCGTACCGCCCACGCATTTGGATAAGGTCCAAAAACTGGCCACCCGCTCCCGTACTGCCCCGATAATAGGCAATGCGGGGCACAACGTGCGGACTGATACGTAAATATGGATATGACTTGTCATCACGAAACAAAATGTTGTAACGCGGACGTAAACGCTTGATCAGGTTGTTTTCCAGCAGTAGCGCTTCGGCTTCGCTAGGGGTAACCGTTACTTCAATGCGCGCAACACGGGCCACCATATGGGCAATGCGCGGACTGCTCAGATTTTTTTGAAAATACGAACTGACGCGCTTTTTCAGGTCGCGCGCCTTGCCCACATACAAAACCTCTTCCTGAGCATCCAGATGCCGGTAGACCCCTGGAAGATTTGGAAGGTCAGCTAGAAAGGATTTGAGATTGAAGGTCTCGGGCATATTGGTAATGCTCGTCTGCTTGTAGGTCGTCCCAGCTTAACGCAGGGTCAGAAGGCATAAGGCCACGGATGCGCTGCACTGATTCATCACTTAGTGTGAACTGCAGCCGCAACAGTAAATCATCAGCCAGATCTGGACGATTACACACCAGCACCATGTCGCAGCCCGCTGTCAGGGCCGCCTCGGCGCGGGCCAGAATATCGCCCGCCACCGTGGCGCCTTCCATTGTGAGATCGTCCGAGAAGATAACCCCGTCGTAGGCCAATGCGCGGCGCAGGACACGCTGTATCCAGTACTCTGAAAAACCCGCTGGCTTGTCATCCACCTGAGGATAGATCACGTGTGCCGGCATCACGCTATTCAGGGTCAGTGAGCCCAGCCAACCATACGGCGCCGCATCGGCGTCAAGTATTTCTTGCAGGCTACGGTTATCAACAGGAATCTCATGGTGTGAATCGGCCTCGACTGCCCCGTGGCCAGGAAAATGCTTTCCGCAACTGGCCATACCTGCTTTTTGCAGCCCGCGAATCAGGCCGGCTGCCAATGTGGCCACCGCTTTGGGATTTCGATGGAATGCCCTGTCACCAATGACCTCACTGACACCCCAATCCAGATCCAGTACGGGCGTAAAACTGAGGTCTATTCCGCAGGCACGAAGTTCGGCAGCCAGGACATAGCCGGTATCTGCAGCCACACTGCCTGCTTTAATAGCGTCGCGCTCCCACAGCACACCCAGCTTGCGCATTGAGGGCAATGCCGTAAAACCATCTGTTCTGAAACGTTGTACCCTACCCCCTCATGATCCACGGCGATCAGCAAGGGTTCGTTACGCACAGTATGAATATCGGCACAAAGCTGTGTCAGTTGCTGCCGCGATTCAAAATTTCGCGCAAATAAAATAACGCCCCCCACCAAGGGGTGTTGCAGCCTGGTGCGCTCGGCGGAACTAAGCTGGGTGCCCTGCACATCTACCATGACGGGACCCGGCATCTGCGCCGTGGCACTATTGTTTTGCATCGTTGTCATCAGAACTCGACAGGAAAGTTGAAATAAGCGGTGATTCTACAATCACAAAGGCCATTACGGTATCAGACTCGTCGGTCAGGCTCACATGAGCCGCCCCAAAGCGCTGCTCGAACCAGCCTTTTAGCGGCTCGGCAAGTACAACCTGCGGTTTGCCGCTTGCTGCGTTCAGAACCTGCATGCGCGACCACGCCATCGGCATGTGCATACCCAGGCCAATGGCTTTGGAAAAAGCTTCTTTAGCAGCAAAACGGGTCGCGAGGTACCTCATACCCCGCCGGGAATCGCGCTCGTAGCGACCTTTGAATACCTGTTGCTCCTGCTCACCCAAGATACGTTTTACGAACCGCTCTGGATGACGTTCGAATACAGCAGCGACGCGCGATACATACGTGATGTCGGTACCAATACCTGCAACGGCTGACGGCAATGGAGATAATGACAAAATTAGCCCTATACAAAAAACAGTGCACTTCTACATCAGCCATCATACCGCGAGGATCACCACCTTAACGACGACGCAGGTCGACCACGCGGCGCGCTTTACCTGTTAAGGTACGCTCAATCTCACCCGAACGGCGCAAATCAATGGTGGCGGTGACACCAATATGTACTTTAATCGCATGACCCAGCTGCTGAATGACAGCCTGACGTTCGGTATCACTAAACAGATCAAACTCAGGACGCAGCTCGGCGAGAACCTGCAGCGTGTCCATGTTGCCCTGACGCGACACTACCAACTGGTAATGTGAAGCAAGTTGCGGAATCTGCAGGACTTGCTCCTCTACCTGGGTAGGAAAGAGATTTACTCCACGGATAATCAGCATATCGTCGCTACGACCGGTGATTTTGCCTATACGACGCATACTGCGCGAGGTTGGCGCTAGCAGCTTCGTAAGATCACGGGTACGGTAGCGAATGATCGGCATAGCTTCTTTGCTAAGTGAGGTAAATACAAGTTCTCCCGGCTCGCCGTCGGAGACCGGATCGCCAGTGACAGGGTCAATGATCTCCGGGAAGAAATGGTCCTCCCATACCACAGGGCCATCTTTGGACTCTACGCATTCCATAGCCACTCCCGGCCCCATGAGCTCTGATAAACCATAAATATCCACGGCATTGATGTGCGCTCTGGTTTCGATTTCGCTGCGCATTCGATCTGTCCATGGCTCTGCTCCAAAAATACCGATACGCAGTGAACTGTCATGAGGATTGATTCCTACTCTATCCATCTCATCAAGAAGGTTGCAGAAGTAGGAAGGGGTAACCATGATCACATCAGGACGAAAATCCTGAATTAATTGAACTTGCTTTTCGGTTTGGCCACCAGACATTGGCACCACCGTACATCCCAGCCGCTCAGCCCCGTAATGCGCACCCAGGCCCCCGGTAAACAAGCCATACCCATACGCTATGTGCGCGATATCGCCCGGTCGGGCACCACCAGCCCACATAGAGCGGGCCATTAAATCGGCCCAAACCGAAATATCATGCGCAGTGTAGGCCACGACCGTGGGTTTTCCCGTGGTACCGCTTGACGCATGTATACGCGACACCTGTTCACGTGGCACCGCAAGCATTCCAAAGGGATAGTTGTCCCGCAAGTCTTGTTTGGTCGTAAAAGGAAAGCGTGCAAGATCGCTGAGACTATTCAGCTCATCGGGATGCACCCCCGCCATATCAAATGCTTTTTTATAATGAGCCACATTGCGGTAGGCGTGATTCAGGCTCCACCGTAAACGCTCTAGCTGAAGCTGACGTAACTCATCTACACTACTGTGCTCAATCGCATCCCGACCGAGCTTTTTCTTGAGTACTGACATTGGCTTTGCTCCTGCCCCACTGTTCGCATGGTGAAACTGTCTCCTTCCACCGGGCCTTGCAGGGTCTAATACTAAGAAATTGTGTTTGTACCTGCTAGCGTTTCAATAACCTGTCCACGCAACCGATACGATCTACCTCTGAAAATGGCGACGCACTGACCACTTTGATTCGTAACTTCTACGTCATAGACGCCTGTACGTCCCGACAGCGAAACTTCGCGTGCATTGGCATTAAGCACATCCCCTTCGAAGGCGGGCGCCAGAAAGTCAATGGTGCACCCAGATGCCACCGTGGGAGCGTTGCGTGAGTTACAGGCGAAAGCAAAAGTGCTGTCGGCAAGGGTAAAAATATAGCCCCCGTGACAGCTTCGATGACCGTTCAGCATAAAATCGCGAACGGTCATGACCATCCGCGCAGAACCAGGTCCGCAAGACAGAAGCTTGGCGCCCACCCCTGAGAAGCCGAATCTTTGGCATACATTTGTGCAGCCACAAGCTGAGCTAGCTCATGGGGATCGTCCGGCAATTTTGCCTTATCCAATTCAATGGGATGACTCATTATCTGCCTTTAAAAACAGGAGAGCGTTTAGCAAGAAACGCATTGACCCCTTCAGCGTAGTCCTCAGTCGCGCCCAGATCGCGCATGACGTCCCGCTCAAGATCCAGCTGTTGATCCAGGATGTGGTGCCAGCTTTGCTGCAATGCCTGCTTGGCAGCGGCCATTCCCTTCGTAGGCGCTTGTGCAAAGTGCTGCATCAGTGCGTCAAGCCGGTCATGAAACTCCGCATCGGCGACGCATTCCCAAATCAGGCCCCACTGGGCCGCTTGAGATGCACTGAGCTTATCCCCCAGCAGCGCCAGACCCATAGCCCTGGCCGGCCCGACCAGTCGTGGCAAAAAGTAGGTTCCACCCGTATCGGGCAATAGCCCCAGACGGCAAAAGGGCTGGATAAAGCTGGCTGATTCAGCAGCAATTACAAGGTCGCCAGCCAGCGCCAGGTTAGCCCCTGCCCCGGCCGCCACGCCATTGACACCCATAATGACCGGCCATGGCATAGCTCGTAAGCGACGAACCAACGGCGCATAATACGCTTCAATAGTTGCGCCTAAGTCAATGGGCTCGGCCCCCGAACGCATTTGCCGCTCAGAGAGATCCTGACCAGCACAAAACCCACGGCCGGCCCCCTGTATAAGCAATACACGCACGCCTTGTGCTTCAATGCTATCCAGAGCCTGCTTAAGTTCAAGGTGCATTTGTGCCGTAAAGCTATTGAGCTTATCTGGACGGTTTAACGTGATACGTGCAACGTCGGCAGTGAGCTCTAATATAATACTTGGTGCTTTCATGACTTCCCCGCCCGTTATACGTGCCAACGCGTCTGCACTACGCGAAAGCGGTTAGCAACATAGGCTGCATCAGACAAGGCGGCATTTGCTGCCGGATTCGCCCCAGTACCATGATAATCACTGAACGCCGCAGTCTGATTGATAAACACGGCTCCCGTCAAATTCAAAGACAGTGACACGCCAGCGCGTTCGGCCATCCGCTGCACCTGCTTTGCAATGTCATCATTGGTGGTATAGGCCGAGAGTGTTAAAGCGCCCTGCTCTTTAACAGTTTTCCCTGCCAAGGCAATACTTTGCTGGGTAGAGTCTGTCTTCACCAGAAAGAAAATCGGCCCAAACCACTCGCGCATAATTGCCGGATTATCGGCAGTGGCCTCAAGCAGCAACGGCGAACGTATACGAGCATGCTCAAACTGGGGATGCATCAGACTCTCACTATCTGCCCAAACCTTTAACCCTAAGGCCTTGGCTTCATCGATACGGGCTTCGGTAGCCACATTTTGAATAGCTCCGGTAATTTCGACAGCGCGCTCGTGATTGCTGATTAACTTTTGGACGGCATCCGCCAATGCCTGCGCGACCTCATCAAAGCTCAGAGGGCCTTCCGCAGTGGAAATTCCGTCTTTAGGGATATAAATATTTTGGGGTGCGGTACACATCTGGCCCGAATACAGCGCAAAGGAAAACGCCAAATTGCGAGCAACCAGCCCTATATCCTCGACCGAATCGATAATGACTTGATTTACGCCCGCTTTCTCGGTATAGACCTGTGCCTGCCTTGCATTCGCTTCAAGCCAATTACCATTTTCGGAGCTGCCCGTATAGTCGATGATTTTGACCTCGGGATTAAGCGCCAATGTTTGCGCTGTATCGTCATCAGCATCGTGCGCAGCCAATAACACAACGTTCGGATTAAACCCGGCCTCTGCCAACACTTCGCGGGCTATTTTCACGGTAATGGCCAGCGGCAATATGGCAGCCGGATGCGGTTTGACGATAACTGTGTTCCCTGTAGCCAGCGAAGCAAACAGGCCCGGGTAGCTATTCCAGGTCGGGAAGGTGGAACACCCCACCACCAACGCTACCCCGCGAGGCACTATCGTAAATTTTTTCCGCATGGAAACAGGATCATGCTTGCCCTGAGGCTTCACCCATTCTGTCAGGCCTGGAACACGCGACATTTCTTGCCACGCATAGGCAACAGCCTCGAGCCCGCGGTCTTGTGCATGTGGCCCCCCTGCCTGAAAAGCCATCATAAATGCCTGGCCGCTGGTGTGCTGTACCGCATTGGCCACATCAAAGCTACGCTGATTCAAACGCTTGATAATTTCCAGGCAAACACCCACCCAGGCCTTGGGACCCGCCTCGCGCCAGCTTTCGAGCGCAAAGCCGGACTGCTCAACCAGCGCCGCTGCAGGCACTGATGGATAACGGATCTTCAGTTTCAGACCAAATGGCGAGACTTCCTCCCCCACCTTCGACTGTGCACCATCAAGGCTAAGGGGAAAATCACTGGACTGATAGGACTGAAAACTTGCCACGCCTTGCTCTGCCGCTTGCTCACCATAAACTCGGGGACTGGGCATCTCCGGATGCGGAGTCCAGAACCCGCGCTCGGCAATCGCGCTTAATGCTTGCGTTAATATCGCTTCGTTTGCATTGAAAAAATCCGTCGCCATCAGAATCACTCCTCGTTAAGAACCATGGCCGCTCAGGGCACTCGTCTTTAAATTGTTCATTTTTGCTCTACATGAATTTATATAGCATCTGGCGTCAGGTTTCCTGGTCGAAGTCAATCGTGACAGCATCGCTGACCGGAAAGCTCTGACAACTTAAAATAAAGCCCATGTTGACCTCATAATCTTCAAGAGCAAAGTTGGCATCCATATCTACCTCGCCCTGGGTCACTTTACATCTGCAGGTGGAGCAGACCCCTCCCTTACACGAATAGGGCAGCTCAATTCCTTGTCCAATCGCTGCTTCCAGCAAACTTAACTTGTTTTTCTCGATGCTGAGCTGGCGGGTGCGGCCATCCTGAATGATGGTTAACTGACAGCGCTGCTGACCTGCAGCCTGACGCACCTCGTGGCCGGTAGTTAATGATCGCGGCCCTTTAGGAGCGCCAAACAGCTCAAACTTGATCTGCTCCTTCGATAAGCCATGCTTGCCCAGCGTCTTGACTACCTCTTCTGTCATATCGTGAGGACCACATACAAAGGCAAAGTCTATACGCGAAACAGGCATCCAGAGACGTAGCAGCTGATCAACCTTGTCACCGTCAAGCCTGCCGTTAAACAGCTCAATTTCCTGCAGTTCTCGACTCATCACATACACCACGGAAAGACGATTCATGTACCGATTTTTTAAATCTTCGATCTCTTCCCGCAGCATGATGGCGCTGGAGGCACGGTTTCCAAAAAGAGTGTAAAAGAGCTTTGGGCTTCAATGTCCAAGGCGCTTTTAATCAATGACAAAATAGGCGTGATTCCGCTCCCAACCGCAAAGGCAGCGTAATGTCGCTGGTTCCCCGGCTTGAACTCTGTCGTGAAGTTGCCATCAGGAGGCATCACTTCAATGGTGTCGCCTACTTTCAGATGTTCATTGGCCCATGAGGAGAATACGCCGTCGTTCAACCGCTTTACTGCCACACGCAACAAGGGGTCATGTGGCGCCACACAAATCGAATAAGAACGGCGCAAGGATTCCCCGTTTATCTGTGTACGCAGCGTTAAGTACTGTCCGGGCCTGAATTGATAGGAAGCCTTGAGCGCGGGCGGAACCGTAAACGCCACAATAACCGCATCACGTGTGGTGCGCTCAATAGAGGCGACAGTTAAAGAGTGGAAATCACTCATATCAATGAGCCTTGAAATAATCAAAGGGTTCGCTGCACTGACTGCAACTATACAAAGCCTTGCAAGGCGTAGAGCCAAAATAGCTGATCATGCGGGTAAGAGACGAGCCACACTGGGGGCATGGTACGGCAGGCTCATCATGACGATGTAAAAGAGCAGAAATATCAACCGCCTGATGTTGAGGAGGTGCGATGCCATACTCTCCCAGAGCCTTTCGCGCTTTTTCACTCATCCAGTCTGTAGTCCAGGCAGGCGACAGCACCGTTTCAACACGGACGCGCTCAAGACCCGCTTTTTGCAGAGCCAGCTTGATATCACGTTCTATTTCATACATGGCGGGACAGCCGGAATAAGTGGGTGTAATGCTAACTACACAAACACCTTCCTCCCAGCAAATCGCCCGGACTATGCCCAGGTCGACAACCGAAACCACCGGGATCTCTGGATCAGGCACCTGCTCCAGGAGTTCCAGGAGCTCAGCTTCAGAAAGGAAGGGTAAAGAGGTCATTACCATTTTGCTCCGGGGTAACTACGTTGCAGATATTGCATCTCGGCCAAAAGATAGCCCAGCAGCTCGGTGTGTCTGCCCTGAGGGCCACCGCGATAGGCCAGGTGAAAGGCGTCGCTCTCTTCCGGAAGTTCAAGAGTGGCTGTCTGGAAGGTTGCCTGGATATGGTCATAGCAGTCAGTCCATAACGAAGCATGTAAAGGAATAACCGCGTCAGCCGCCAGTGTCCGGGTTATTTCATCGTCGACGAACAATTCGCCCAGGTAACGCCAGTTCGCCTTGACACAGGCCTGCATTCTTTCATGGCTCTCTTCAGTGCCATCACCCAAGCGCACCACGAGATCGGTTGAGCGGCGAACATGATAGGCAACTTCTTTAATGGACTTCTGCGCAATGGCTTTCACTTCGGCATGAGCTGACTCACCCAGCTTCTGCAACAGATGGTAGTGCCATACATCGAAAAAATATTGGCGCAGCAACGTATCACCATAATGCCCATTGGCACGCTCTACCAATAAGTAGTTTCTATATTCATGGCTGTCACGCAGGTAAGCGAGCTCATCCTCGTCACGCTCTGCTGCCTCAAGTTCGGCAGCCAGGCTTAACCACATTCTTGCCTGCCCCAGCAAATCCAGGGCGGTGTTGGCCGTCGCCAGCTCTTCTTCTAATGCAGGACCATGGCCAGTCCATTCCGCCAGCCTGTGGGACAAAATATGTGTCGTGTCCCCTAGCCTCAGACAATAATTAAATAGCGCTACCATATACGGGCTCACATCTTGATTTCATCTGGCATGGGGAAAAAAGTAGGATGGCGGTACACCTTATTATTGGCGGGCTCGAATAAAGGGCCTTTATCATCCGGGCTGCTGGCAATAATATCGTTAGCCTTTACGACCCAAATGCTCACCCCTTCGTTGCGCCGCGTATATACGTCTCGTGCGTTATTCATTGCCATTTCCGGATCGGGCGCATGCAAGCTGCCCACGTGCTTGTGCGCGAGGCCATGCTGACTGCGAATAAACACTTCCCATAACGGCCATTCTTTCTGACTCATCCCTGATCTCCTTTCAAAGCATTTTTTTCATCGCCCGCTCTAGGCGCTTTTTGTGACAGAGCGGGCAGCCTGTCTCTCAGAGTACGCCGTGAGAGCATCACGAAACCAGGCCCCATTCTCGTGCGCTGCGACTCGTGTCGCCAAGCGTTCCTCGTTACAAGGGCCATTGCCGTTGATGACCGCCCAAAATTCATCCCAGTCAATATTTCCAAAGTCATACTGGCCCCGCTCCTCGTTCCAGCGCAAGTCTGGATCTGGAATGCTTAAGCCCAAAAACTCCGCCTGAGGCACAGTTTGATCCACCATTTTCTGGCGAAGCTCATCATTGGAAAAAAGTTTGATACGCCATTTCATCGACTGCTCACTATTGGTCGAATCTGCGTCGGGAGGACCGAACATCATGAGTGCCGGCCACCACCAGCGGTTCAGCGCGTCCTGACACATTTGCTTTTGCTCGGGCGTACCGTGAAGGCACATCTGGATCAGCAAGTCGTAGCCCTGGCGCTGATGAAAAGACTCTTCTTTGCAGACACGAACCATGGCTCGCGCATAGGGGCCGTAAGAACAACGACATAAAGGAATTTGGTTGATAATAGCCGAACCATCAACCAGCCACCCGACCATACCTATGTCTGCCCAACTTAAGGTAGGGTAATTAAAGATGCTGGAATACTTGGCTTTTCCTGAGTGTAAATCTGCCACGACCTCGTCGCGCGAAACCCCTAGCGTTTCGGCCGCACTATACAAATACAATCCATGCCCGGCCTCATCCTGTACTTTAGCCAGCAAGATAGCTTTACGTTTTAAGCTTGGAGCCCGGGTTATCCAGTTGCCTTCTGGAAGCATTCCCACGATTTCTGAATGCGCATGTTGAGATATTTGCCGTATTAAAGTCTTGCGATAGGCGTGCGGCATCCAGTCTTTAGCTTCAATACGCACGCCCTGATCGATACGCTGCTGAAAATCGCGCTCTAGCGCAGACAACTCTGCTGCATGCTTGACGCGGCTGACGCCGGTTTCCACAAGTTGTGCATACATGATGATCTCCTGTCCCTGAAAAAGGGAAAACCTCTAACACTCTAGCCCCGATCAATCTAATACAATAATATTGATGACTATCAATAAACAGTATCATATTAGCGGGTGAGACAGAAGAGACAGAGTTAGGGAAATCACTAACCCTGAACCGGCAATGACTGTTATAGCTTTATAAAGTGCTCTCGGTAGTGTTTAAGCTCTTCGATAGACTCATAAATATCAGCCAGGGCCTCGTGTTTGCTCTGCTTAACAAAACTCGTTACCACTTCCGGCTTCCAGCGTGACGCCATTTCCTTGAGCGTACTGACATCAAGATTACGATAATGGAAGAATTCTTCCAGCCGCGGCATATACTTAACCATGAAGCGACGATCCTGCCCTACCGTATTTCCACATAAAGGCGATTTCCCTGCGGGGACATGCAATTTCAGGAATGCCAGAAGCTGGTCTTCAGCTTGCGACTCAGTAATCGTTGAAGCTTTAACTTTTTCAATCAAGCCGCTGCGACTATGAGTTCCTTTGTTCCAATTATCCATCGCATCTAATAAGGCATCACTTTGATGGACCACGATTACCGGACCTTCCGCAACGAAACTTAAATCGGCTTCAGTAACGATGACTGCCACTTCGATAATCCGCTCTTTTTCCGGGTCTAAACCGGTCATCTCCATATCGAGCCAAACTAAACGCTGCTGAGTATTTACTGCCATTTATAATCCTTTGTTGAAATCAACCCACTTTCGCATAAGCTAAACGCCTACATGTTCACTCTTATTTTCCTGATTTTTCTGCTTTCCGATCTTTGTATCCGTTTCTGGCTGGCTAAACGCCAAGTACGGCATGTGTTGAAGCATCGTGACGCAGTACCGCTGGAATTCGCCGAGCGCATCGGGCTGAGCAGCCATCAGCGCGCAGCAGACTACACTGTTGCCAGAGTCCAGCTGTCGAGCTTCGAGCGCATTTTTGACAGCGTAGTACTTATTAGCCTAACCCTGTTAGGCGGCCTTCAGGCGCTGGATCTATTTTTTGCGCGACGCATCGACCACGAGATTCTACGCCAACTTGCCTTGGTACTTAGTGTGTTTGCTATTTCTGGTGCGCTCAGTTTGCCCTTTAGTGCCTGGCGCCGTTTCAAATTGGAAGCGAAATTTGGCTTTAATCGTATGACTCCTGCATTGTTCATCCGAGACACCGTGGTGAGCACCCTGGTTGCCGGTATCGTAGGCGCCATCTTCATTGCCACGATATTAAGCTTGATGAGCGCTGCCCCTGCACTGTGGCCGTTACTGGCCTGGTTATTCTGGGTAGGCTTTAATCTTGTGGTTTTATGGGCCTATCCAAGCTTGGTCGCCCCCTTATTTAACAAATTCACTCCTTTAGACCGCCCAAGCCTTCAGACTCGTATCCATGAGCTGGCCAAACGGTGCGGCTTTGAACTGAAGGGGCTGTTTGTGATGGACGGTTCAAAGCGCTCCGCTCACGGTAACGCCTATTTCACGGGCTTGGGGCGTAATAAACGCATCGTCTTCTTTGATACTTTGCTGAGTCGCCTGAATGACGACGAAATTGAAGCCGTCCTGGCCCACGAGCTAGGCCACTTTAAACATAGGCATATTCTTAAGCGCATGATTCTGAGCTTTGCCGTTGCCCTGGTTTTTTCCTGCTACTTGCCTGGTTAACCACCAAGACGTGGTTTTATACTGATTTAGGTGTCCTGCCTCAATTAGGACGGCCAAACGACGGTTTGACACTGGTCCTGTTTTTTCTGTGTATACCTGTGTTTACGTTCTGGTTAAAGCCGCTTACCAGCTGGTTCTCTCGCCGCGATGAGTTTGAAGCCGACTCCTACGCTGCCGAACAATGCCCTCCTCAGGCCCTACGCAGTGCCTTGCTTAAGCTTTATAACGATAATGCCGCTACCCTTACACCCGACCCTTTGCATTCTGCCTTCTATGATAGCCATCCCCCAGCCCTTGAACGCTTACACCATTTAAAATCACATGAAGCCTAACTCGCTACAGCAAGGGACCGTAGTCGCGGCCCACGGACGTCATTACTTCGTCGAGTTACACAAAGATGAAGTCATCAAATGCTATACGCGTGGCAAACGCAGCGGTATTTGCGTAGGCGATTTAGTTGACATTAGTATGCAAGGAATTGACCAGGGTGCGATCGAACGGGTTCACGAACGGCGCAACCTGCTTTACCGCTCTGACGAAATGCGTACCAAGCAGTTCGCAGCCAATATCGATCAGTTGATGATTGTGGTCGCTGCAGAGCCGCCTTTTTCTGAAGATCTTACCGGACGAGCCCTTGTCGCCGCCTGGACAGCTAATATTGCGCCGGTGATTATTCTGAATAAAGCTGATCTACCCAGCGTAGTCCTGGCTCGGGAACGGCTTTCAACCCTTGCCAAATTAGGCGTGGAAATCATTGAACTTAGTGCACTGGATAAAAGCGCTGCCACCGATCAGCTACTGCCCTACCTCGACAACAAAATCACATTGCTGCTGGGCCAAAGTGCCATGGGAAAATCGACCTTATTAAATGCCTTGGTACCCGACGCCAATGCTCATACACAAGCACACTCGCAAGCCCTGGGCGCAGGCCGTCATACCACCACAAGCACTCGTCTGTACCATGTCCCCAATTCTACCGGCCGACTGATCGATTCCCCGGGTTTCCAGGCCTTTGGCCTGTCTCATCTGACGCCACCCGACATTGTTCATGGTTTTCCCGAGTTCCAAGAGCCCATTGAGCACTGCCGTTTCTACAACTGCAGCCACCGCCACGAACCGGGCTGCGGCGTCGTGGCTGCCCTGCAGGATGGCAGCATCCATCCGGAACGCTACGCCCTGTATCAGCGCCTGCTGTCCGAGTTTGAATCTAAAAGCCGTTACTAGATTAAGGTTACAGGGACGTTACCCTTTACTTGGTACAGATCTGTTGTTGAGCAGCCGCCAAATACCGGTATAAGTTTCGTACGATAACAGCGGTTGCTCCCCAGATAAAATGGTCTTGCCAGCGTACTGAGAAATATAGTCGGCTGTTTCCGCCGGCTAAAGAAACTTTATGCAGGTGGAAGTTTCGGGGATTCATCAACACGGTCAGGGGCACCTCGAACACCGCTTCAACCTCGTCGGGCGATGGGTGAATTTCGTAGCCCTCATGAATCAGCCCCACAATTGGGCACATAGCGAATAAGGTGGAACTTAGAAAAATGGGTTGCTGCCCCAAAGGTTCTATATATTGGGCGGCAATACCTACCTCTTCGTAGGTCTCTCGCACGGCGGCATCAGTAGGGTTGGCGTCTGCAGCGTCGATGCGCCCTCCGGGAAAGCTCACTTGCCCGGCATGATCAACAAGATGTTGTGCCCGTTTGGTAAAAAGCATTGAAAGCCCTGAACTGCGCTGCAATAAGCCCATGAATACAGCCGAGGGCACTGATTGTGGCGACTGCTCGAAGCTATGCACAAAGGAGCTCTCAAAAACAGGTTCAACTTGCCAGTCAATGAGGGCACTGAATGCCTGGCGAATAAAATCAGTTTGGATTGCGTAATGCTCAAGCGCAGGCAATGACTCCAGGGCCATGACAGGCTGACTTTCGGGATTAAAGCCCTGTGATGCGATCTGACGCTTTGACGCAGGCAAAATTGGCGACGACATAGTAGTGAACTAAATAAAAAGGCACTCTGATAGAGTGCCTTTAATACTACTACGTATTTTACTAAAAGATTATTTAGCTACGTTTTTACGCACCAACTTTTCTTTAATACGTGCAGATTTACCCGAACGCTCACGCAAGTAGTAAAGTTTGGCACGACGAACTGCACCACGGCGTTTTACTTCAATCGTGGCAATCTGGGGAGAATACAGTTGGAAAGTACGCTCAACTGCTTCGCCTGAAGAAATTTTGCGAACGATGAACGACGAGTTCAAACCACGGTTACGACGGCCAATTACAACGCCTTCGTATGCCTGAACACGCTTACGTGCACCTTCAACAACGTTTACATTAACCACGACAGTATCACCTGGACCGAAGTCTGGATGAGGCTGACCGTTAGTTAGACGCTGGATTTCTTCCTGCTCTAAAATATCTATTAAATTCACAACTGGCTCCAAAGCATCTTGACTGGGTATTTATTAAAAATGGCCAAATGCCTACACTGGCTTCCTGACGCTACCGATAAAGGCCTGAGGCCTAAAAATACCAGTAGCGCAAAAGTTCGTATTTACCCATCAGAGGATGAACCAAGCATTCTAACACTAAGTCTGGCTGTATCGCAGCAATAAACCATAAAAACGCAGCTAAAAAGACGCATTCCAAACTTTTTCACACTTAATTCCGTATTTGGCATTTACAGTCGATTTACACAGCAGGCCTGCACGGTTTTATCGGCATACAGAATCGACTCGTTCTCCGATGATCACAAAAAGGAAGGCAAACATGCACGGCGAGTATAAAGTTCCTGGTGGGAAACTAGTGGTTATAGACTTCAATATTGTCAATCACACCCTTGACGATGTACAGCTGAGCGGCGACTTCTTTTAGAGCCGCCTCAAACCATTGATCTTATTAATCAGGCATTAACCGGATTATCAACAGAAAGCAGCGAGCAAACCATTGCCGCTGAGGTTCAGGCAGCCTTACCAGCAGACGCTGAGCTGTTTGGCTTCGACGCCCAGGCTATTGCCGTGGTAATACGGAGAGCATTGGCATGACGCGTACCCAATGGCACGACTACAACTGGCAATACATACATGAGTCCCCCCAAGACCCTGCCCTGCATATGGCTCTGGACCAGGTCATTACTGATGAGGTCAGTGCTGGCATACGGCCACCTACTCTGCGCATGTGGGAGTGGTCGAAATCGGCAGTTATCATTGGACGTTTCCAATCTTTAAAAAACGAAGTCGACCCCATAGGGGCCGCAACACATGGCATTCAGGTTGTGCGTCGAATCAGTGGCGGCGGAGCGATGTTCCTGGAGCCTGGTAACGGCATTACCTACTCGATTTCAGCACCACTGTCGCTAATCAGAGGCATGAGCTTTCAGGAGTCGTACAAGCTGCTAGACAGCTGGGTGGTAACCTCACTGATAAAACTGGGAATTAACGCCTGGTACCAGCCCTTAAATGACATTAGCAGCCAAGCTGGAAAAATTGGTGGCGCTGCTCAGGCCAGACGCGGCAAGGCCGTTTTACATCACACCATGCTGGCTTACGACATGGACGCTGACAAAATGCTGGAGGTGTTGCGTATCAGTAAAGAAAAGCTGTCAGACAAAGGAACAAGCAGCGCGAAAAAACGAGTGGACCCATTACGCAGCCAAACGGGCTTAAGCCGCGACCATATCATCAATGCACTGGTTAGCGAATTCGCCCAGCTGACAATGCTAACGCCAGCAGCAATAGGCGATGAAACGCTTGAGAAAGCCCATGCCTTAGTGAAGGAACGTTTTCATACTGAAGCATGGACGGGCTTGGTACCCTAACACCGACTTATAAGCCCCCCAACGCGCCCAACCACATAACAGTTGGTATTGAAGCCCCCATACCACGACCACCACGATGTCCAATAACTTTTCGCGGTTGGACGGCGTGGATCGACTTTTTTGATGTTTGTTTTTTTCCGCTTGCCTGCATCGCCAGCAAGGCATCGGAACGACAATGCGTCGAAACATGTGAACGTTGCTGCTCGCGGTAGGTAGTGAAGGACATGGCTTTCTCCAATGCTGTTTATTTATACAGCACTGTATAAGAAAACAGCTTTTTACACAAGAATGCGTGTCAGTGAGGTCAGATTAAAACCACAAAAAAGCCCCTGATATCTACTGATTTCAGGGGCTTTTTTGTACTCCGGAGCAACTTATTTATTGGGTTGCGGCGTAATTCTCAGGTAAGAGCGTATCTCGGTATAGCCTTTAGGAAACTTCTGCTTTAAAACCTCAGGGTCGGTCAGCGAAGGCACAATAATAACGTCTTGACCATCTTCCCAGTTGACTGGTGTTGCCACACTGTGGCTGTCAGTCAGCTGCAAGGAATCGATAACCCGCAGGATCTCGTTAAAGTTACGGCCTGTGCTGGCGGGATAGGTAATAATCAAGCGTATTTTTTTGGCCGGATCGATAATAAAAACAGATCTCACCGTTACCGTTGTACTGGCATTCGGGTGAATCATATCGTAGAGGTCAGCAACCTTACGATCTTTATCCGCCAATATTGGAAAGTCGACAGCAGTGCCCTGGGTATCGTTAATGTCTTCGATCCATTTCTGATGTGACTCGTTATCATCAACAGAAACCGCAATAACTTTGACGCCACGTCTGGCAAATTCGTCGCTCAGCTTTGCGGTGTAGCCAAGTTCAGTTGTACATACCGGTGTGAAATCGGCAGGATGCGAAAACAGCACACCCCAGCTATCACCCAGGAATTCGTGGAATTTGATTTTTCCCTTTGAAGATTCTTGTTCAAAATCGGGGGCGATATCGCCTAAACGTAATGTTGCCATGATTGCTCCGTACGATGATTAGCCTTAATGGGGTTCAACGTATGACCCATGCCATACGCCGAACAATATGTAAATATTCTCCCAGCATGAAGATGCCAACGCAAATAGCTTGTCGTTATTTACTTATTGCACGTGGAGCTGTGCAGCATAATGCTCCAGGCTGATGCCAGATTCAATCGTATCTGCATAAGCTGCAGCACGAGGAAGTACTCCCGCTGCATAAAACACCGCAGTCGCTACTTTTTGCTTCTCAAAGCGCGCTGATTGCCCACTATCTGGCCCGGTACACACCAATGCTGCTCGTGCTAACTGCCATCCTGCCAGTACCGTACCGGTCAGCATCAGCAGAGGAGCACTGCCATAAAAAATTGCCCGCAGCTGCTGTTTTGCATGGGTCAGAGTAAATGCAATACCCCGCTCATAGGCCTGGATTGCGTCTTCCAGACGCATTGCGATCAACTTAAGGCCGGCTGCATCTTCTGAGCCGCCCGCTGCTTGCTTTCTGAGTTCAGCAAGAGTGTCGCGCATGCTTTGGGCAAGGCTGTAGGCTACTTTCCCGCCATCACGCAATACCTTCCTGCCGACAAAGTCATTGGCCTGAATCGCGGTAGTACCTTCATAAATAGTCAGGATACGAGCGTCGCGATAATGTTGAGCCGCACCAGTTTCTTCAATGTAGCCCATTCCGCCATGTACCTGTATACCTAATGAGGTAACTTCAATAGACATTTCAGTGGAAAAGGCCTTAACTACGGGGACCAGAAACTCGTAAAGTGCCTTGGCCTGTGTACGCAGCTCGACCTCAGGATGCCCACGGGACATGTCGTTGGCTACTGCTGCCCAATAAGCCACAGCTCGTGACCCTTCGGTAAGACCTTTCATGGTTTGCAGCATTCGATCCACATCGGGATGCCTGGCAATGGCAACGGGCCCATCAGAACCTTCGATATCCTGGCCTTGCAATCGATCATGGGCATAGTGGTTCGCAAGCTGAAACGCACGTTCAGCCACCGCAATACCTTGAATACCGACTGCATAGCGCGCAGCATTCATCATGATAAACATATACTGCAAGCCAAGATTCTCTTCGCCCACCAGGTAGGCAACTGCACCTTCGCCCACCTCGCCTTTTCCAGCCCCATAAAGCAAGACAGCTGTGGGGCTTCCATGTATGCCCAGCTTGTGCTCGATAGAGGCGCACCACACATCGTTGCGCTTGCCTATCGTCCCGTCGTCATCCGCTAAATACTTGGGCACTAAAAACAGCGAAATACCTTTTACCCCCTTGGGAGCGTCAGGGGTGCGCGCCAGCACCAAATGAATGATGTTTTCGGCCAGATCGTGTTCGCCAAAGGTGATGAATATTTTCTGGCCTTTAATTCGGTAACTGCCATCGTCCTGAGGTGTAGCACGAGCACTTACCAAAGCCAGATCAGATCCGGCCTGGGGTTCGGTGAGATTCATCGTTCCTGTCCAGCGCCCTTCTATCAGTCGAGGAATATATTTTTTCTGTTGCTCGGATGAACCCACGGTGGCTAAAGCCTCGATTACGCCATCGGTTAGTAATGGACACAAGGAAAACGCCAGGCTCGCAGCATTGATGTTTTCGCTGACTACCGCACCCAGCACTTTAGGCAAGCCCTGGCCACCATGCTCCGGCTCGTGCAGCAGGCCCTGCCACCCCCCTTCGGCAAATGCCGAGAAGGCCTCTTTATAGCCGTGGGTCGTGACGACCTCTCCATTTTTCCAATGCGCGCCCTGTACATCGGCTTTGCCATTGAGCGGCGCTACAACCTCTTGTACAAACCGGGCGTTCTCATCAAGCACGGCATCAATCAGATCTTGCGAAAGTTCGGTATTGGCCGGCAACTGCAGTACTGAATTCAAGTCAGCTAAATTGCGTAAGATGAAATCAATATCTTCACGCGGGACGCGATAAGTCATACAGCCTCCGAGAAAAGCAAAAAAGAATGTCTACAACCTCACAGAGCAGCTTTGGCGCAATAACGATCTGCTCACAAGAGTTAAAAAACCTGCGTGGCTGGATGCGACGCAGGTTCTTGGCTTATAAAGCGTTGGTCAGTTCGGGTAATACATCGAACAGATCTGCCACTAGGCCATAATCGGCAACCCCAAATATGGGAGCCTCTGGGTCTTTGTTAATTGCCACAATCACTTTGGAGTCTTTCATGCCTGCCAAATGCTGAATGGCTCCGGATACTCCAAAAGCCAGGTACAACTGAGGCGCCACAATTTTTCCTGTTTGTCCTACTTGCCAGTCGTTCGGTGCGTAGCCAGCATCCACAGCAGCCCGCGATGCACCTAAAGCGGCGCCCAGCTTATCAGCCAGGGGTTCAAGCAACTTAAAGTTTTCTGCATTGCCCAAACCACGCCCGCCAGTCACCACTACAGCGGCTCCGCTTAGCTCAGGACGGTCGCTATGCGCTACCTCGCGGCCTACAAAACGTGAGGAGCCTGCATCGGCCACCGCGGCAATGGACTCTACCGCTGCGTTGCCGCCCTCTGCTGCCTGAGGGTCAAAAGCGGTAGTGCGTACCGTAATGACTTTTTGAGCGTCCGACGACTCGACTGTTGCAATGGCGTTCCCCGCATAGATAGGGCGCTTGAACGTATCAGCAGACACGATAGCAATGATGTCGGAGATTTGAGCCACGTCGAGCTTGGCAGCAACTCGCGGCGCTACGTTCTTGCCTGCTGACGTTGCAGGAAACAAAATATGGCTGTAATTGGACGCTATGCCCAGCACTTGCGCACACATGTTTTCCGCCAGTCCATTAGCGAGACTTTCGCCATCGGCATGTAATACCTTGCTGACGCCTGCAACAGCACCAGCAGCCTGAGCCACTGCCTGCGCCCCTGACCCGGCCACCAGTACATGGATGTCATCACCCAATTGTGTTGCCGCGGCGACGGTATTCAGGGTGGCGGAATTAAGCAGTTGATTATCGTGTTCAGCAATTACTAAAATAGACATCCTAGATCACCTTTGCTTCGTTTTTGAGTTTTTCGACCAGTGTTGCCACATCAGGAACAATAATGCCCGCTGAGCGTTGGGGCGGCTCTTCGACCTTCAAGGTTTTAAGACGAGGCGTCACGTCTACACCGGCTTCTTCAGGCGTAATGACTTCGAGCGGCTTTTTCTTGGCACGCATGATATTGGGCAGCGTGACATAGCGGGGTTCGTTCAAGCGCAGATCCGTCGTGACCACAGCGGGCAATGCAAGTGAAATGGTTTCAAGGCCGCCATCAACTTCGCGTGTGACCTCGACACGATCACCATTAACCTCGACCTTGCTGGCGAAGGTAGCTTGCGGCCAGTCTAGCAGCGCAGCCAGCATTTGCCCCGTCTGATTGGCATCGTCGTCAATAGCCTGCTTACCCAGGATCACCAGTTGAGGCTGTTCTTTATCAACCACGGCTTTCAGCAGCTTGGCCACTGCCAAAGGCTGCAGTTCGGCGTCGGTTTGCACCAGAACCGAACGATCGGCGCCAATGGCCATTGCCGTGCGCAGGGTTTCCTGGCACGAGGCAGTACCGCAAGAAACCGCGATGACTTCGCTGACGACACTGTTTTCTTTTAAGCGTATTGCCTCTTCTACCGCAATTTCGTCAAATGGGTTCATGGACATTTTAACGTTTGCGATATCAACATTACTTTGATCAGACTTAACGCGTACTTTTACGTTGAAATCAACAACGCGTTTGACGGGTACCAAGACTTTCATCCGGCTATCTCCAAAACACTTTAAAAAACGGCTTAATTTTTATCAGAGGCTAAGTGTAAACATAATGCGCCCGGTTAACTTCACTTTTGCCAAAAACCAGCACAAACACTAAGTGCTCATGGACATGGCCTTAATATGGGCAACCACACTTCGCCCCAGGGACGGACAGTCATATCCGCCTTCAAGCATACTAAGCACACGCCCCTGAGTGCTACTTAAGCAACTTTGCATTACCTGTGTGGTGATCCATTCAAAGTCGGACTCCACCAGCTCGAGCTGACCCATTGCGTCATTATAATGCGCATCAAAACCTGCCGAAAAAAACAGCATGTCAGGGGCAAACTCATGCAAACGCCCAAGCCAATGCTGTTCGACAAGCTGTAAAACGTGTGCAGCAGTGCTATGGGCGACTACAGGTATATTTACCATGTTTTGTGCCTGAGGTTCATGAGCGCCCCCGGAAAAAATGGATCTTGATAGAAGCCGCACATTAATACCCGTTCATCGCCCGCAAAAATGTCTTCGCTGCCGTTTCCATGATGCACATCGAAATCGACCAAGGCAACGCGCTTGAGCTTGTAGACATCTAAAGCGTAAGCCATCGCCACCGCTATATTATTGAAGAAGCAGAAACCCATTGCGCGCTGCTGACTCGCGTGATGCCCGGGTGGTCGGACGGCGCAAAAAACCGAACGCGCTCGTCCTTGCATTAAAGCGTCAACGCCCACCAGGCCTGCGCCTGCTGCAAAGCTTGCAGCTTCCAGCGTATGTTCATTTAGAATGGTGTCTGCATCAATGCTGCTGTAACCAGTGGCGGGTGCTTTCTGTCGTAAGCAAGACAGGTGCTTCGCACTATGCACGCGCAGCAAATCAGTATCTAGCGCCTGACGCGCCTGTTCGGTTTGCAAGTGCGCTAACAAGCCATCTGCCGATAGTTGGTTCTGAATGGCATCAAGACGCTCTGGCGACTCAGGATGCCCAAAACCCATTTCATGCAGATGGAACGACGGATGAGTAATTAATAGTGTCTCCATAAGGATGAATTATGTTCAAACCTGCGCGCATTTTGCAAGCTGGGCTCTTATCTTTTTTTATAGCCGGATGCGCTGCGACGCAAACACCCCCGCTTTAGGTCCCGAACAGTCTTCAGACGCAAACGATACTCCGGCCCTGACCGAGGCCCTCGCCATTGCGGGCGGAGACTCTCGCGCCGGGCGCACTACCTACCATACGGCCGACGGCAATTTAAGCCCCTGGCTACAGGATTGGGCACATGAAGTCGCAAACACACGCAACATACCCCTTGCCACTGTTGAGGACTTACTTCTGAAGGTCGAGTACAACCCCACTGCCGCTCGTCTGATGGCTCCGTCTAAAGGCAGGATCAAGCGCAGCTGGGTGACCTACAAAAATCGCTTTGTCGACCCCATCCGCATACGCTCTGGCATAGAGTTCTGGAAACAGCATCGTCTGGCACTTGAGCAGGCGGAGAAACAATACGGAGTCCCAGCCTCAGTAATCGTAGCAATTATCGGCGTAGAAACAGTCTACGGCCGGCAGACGGGTGATTTCAAAGTTCTGGATGCATTGGCCACACTCGGGTTTTCATACCCCGATAACAGCCGGCCCGAGCGGGGTGAGCTATTCAGAAACCAACTGGCAGATCTTATCGACCTGCACCATCAGAACAAGCTTGATGCTCGCGCCGCTTACGGTTCGTATGCCGGCGCCATGGGACTGCCGCAGTTCATGCCAGGCAGCCTGATGCGCTATGCTGTCGATGGTGATAACGACAAAAAAATCGACCTTTATAACTCCATGCCCGACATTGTGACCTCAGTGGCCAATTTCCTGATCATGCATGGCTGGCAACCCGAACTGCCCATCTTTGCCAATACGACGCTACCTGCTGCGCCCGAGCAATTTGTGGACGGAGGCCTTGAAGCCAAGTTAAGTTTTGCCGATCTTCACGCTGAGGGGGCACGGCTCAGGACCACCGATAAACAACCGTGGCAAAAACGCCCCCTGGGGGTAATTAATCTTGTTGATGAGCCCAGAGGCACAGTGGAGTACCGGGTCGCTACCGAAAACTTCTATGCCATCACACAATATAATCGCAGCTATTTTTATGCCGCTTCAGTCGCAGACCTTGCCGCTGAGCTAAGTGAGCGTATGGGAAAAAGCACGCCCTAGCGCAAGGCCCCGCTACCAGTCTTAAGACAGGCTGGTAGCGAATAGCTCAAGGAACGGTTAATTAAACACACCCGTAGATAAATAACGATCTCCGCGATCACACACAATAAATACGATTGTGGCGTTCTCTACGGTTGCAGCAACTCGCAATGCGGCTACCAGAGCCCCACCCGATGAAATGCCGGCAAATATCCCTTCTTTTGCCGCCATGTCCCGGGCTGCGTTCTCTGCCTCGAGCTGAGTAATCGGCTCGAACTGATTGATCTCTGCAGGATGATAGATTGCAGGCTGATAAGCTTCAGGCCACTTGCGTATACCCGGGATTTGCGCCCCTTCGGCAGGCTGCGCCCCCACGATAACCACATCAGGCTTTTGACGCCGCAGATAAGAACCCACCCCCATGATGGTTCCGGTAGTGCCCATGGCGCTAATAAAATGTGTCACACGCCCGCAGGTCTGTGTCCAGATTTCAGGGCCTGTACTCTGTATATGCGCCTGTGGGTTATCAGCGTTAGCGAACTGATCCAACACAATACCTTCGCCATCAGCCTGCATTTTCAGTGCCAGGTCACGAGCGTACTCCATGCCTCCCGAAGACGCCGGCGTCAGAATAAGCGTCGCCCCGTAAGCCGTCATGGAAGCACGCCGTTCAACCGAAAGGTTGTCCGGCATGATTAAGGTCATCTTGTAGCCGCGAACAGCGGCAATCATTGCAAGGGCAATGCCCGTATTTCCGCTGGTAGCCTCGATTAATGTGTCTCCAGGTTTTATAAGTCCGCGCTCTTCCGCGTGCCTGATCATTGAGCTTGCTGCCCTGTCTTTAACCGAACCCGCGGGATTGTTCCCCTCGAGTTTGGCCAGAATGACATTACCGCGCTGCTCGGTAAGTTCAGGAGAAAGTCGTTGCAAACGCACTAGTGGAGTCGAACCAATAGTGTCTTCGATAGTTGGATATGCATTCATAACGAAAATAATAAACTGGAGCCCATAGAGTTGCCACCGCTATTTGCCACACAAGTACCTGTGTACGCATAACGGAACCAGAAATACTACTCTACTATTACTTTCAGTTATTTTGAACTCAATTTTCTTGCAAAAACCAGGGTTTTACACCGACTTTCATCGCAGGCACCACGCCCTCGTCCAGCGGATATGAATGTGGCGTGGCGTTCTGAGTTACTTTGATTTAGAAACCACAGGCTTTTTAGCAGATGCATTCGCCACGGGCGCAGCCTTGCCTTTGGCTGGAGCGGAGACCTTCAAACCTTCCCTAAGCAAGCCGGATAGCTTCTTGGGCCCCAGCCCCTTCACTCGCTCACCGAGGTCTTGTGCGTCGTCAAAAGGGCCTCCCCGCTCACGTTCCTCAACGATCAACGCCGCAGTTTTGGGGCCAATTCCTTTGAGCGACTGCAATTGGATAACATCAGCCGTGTTTAACTCTATTGCACCCGCGCTCCCTGCTACGGCTAACCCGCAGAAGGCCACTACCAGCCTCAACCACAATGAACGGCTTCTGGCCTCTTGCCTAAATAAGTGAGGTGACTGCCTGAAATCGTTGCGATAAATCCGAAGAGGGACTGTGTGATACGGCGTATATCGCAGCGCTTCAGGCGCTGAAGTGGTCGGCAACGGTGATGATGACAGCAATGGTGATGCAGCGGTTGACCACACCGCGCCGCAACCGCTCAAAGGCTTTGCCAATACCGAGTGGGTAAAGGGGTTCATAATCCGGCTCCTGTAAATGGAAAAGCCTTATCATCTCGCTTTATCCGCAACAAAGGCGCCCAATGGCGCCCTTGTTGTCTATGCGTAAAGCCACGCCTAGCGGATTTTAGCCAGCTCTATCTCCACATACTGACTGACACCTTCAGCTACATCGCTGAACTCATTTTTATAACCGGCTGACCTTAATTGCTGAAGGTCAGCCTGGGTGTGACTTTGGTAACGCCCCTTCAGATCATTGGGAAAATCAATATATCGAATCAGGCCTTGTGCCACCAACTGCTCTAAAGCAAGAGCTTCCAGCCCCTCATGCTTGCGCATCGTGTTGACCACCGTCATGGCGACGTCATTAAAGGGCTGAGCACGGCCCGTACCGCAGTTATACACGCCAGACTGCGCAGCATGCTCAAAAAAGTGCAAGTTCACGTTTACCACGTCGTCCACATAGATGAAGTCTCGCTGCTGAGCGCCGTCGTCATAACCCTCCCAGCCAGCAAACAATCGAACAAAACCTTCAGCCCGATATTGCTTCATGTTGTGCAAGGCGACTGAAGCCATCCGGCCCTTGTGCTGCTCTCGTGGCCCATAAACATTAAAATACCGTAACCCCACCACCGGGGCCGTCAGCCTGCTTAAGCGGCGACGCAACACCTGGTCAAAAAGCAGCTTTGAATAGCCATAGACATTCAGGGGCGACTCGTAGGCGGGGTCTTCGATGTACTGCGGACCAGCACCATATACTGCCGCCGAAGAAGCATATAAAAATGGTACTTTTTGCCTTTGGCAATACTCGAACAGTTCGAGCGTAACGCGATAGTTGTTGTCCATCACAAACTGACCATTACGCTCTGTAGTATCGGAGCATGCGCCCTGATGAAAAATGGCTTCAATGCCGCTTAGTTCATTTTGAGCAATACGGCGACGAAAATCGGCTTTATCCATGTAATCAGCAATGGACAGATCCACCATATTCACAAATTTGTCGCCATCCAGAAGATCATCAACCACGAGAATATCTGTGTAGCCCCGACGGTTTAAGCCCGCCACCAGATTACTGCCTATAAATCCTGCCCCGCCCGTAACGATAATCACAGGAGTTCTCCTACGGTAACAATCGATGTACCTAACTTTCCAACCACAATACCGCCCGCGATGTTGGCCCACTGCATCGCGTCGTCCCAATCCAGACCTGCCGCCCGCCCTACTGCCAGGGTAGCCAGCACCGTATCCCCGGCCCCCGAAACGTCAAAGACCTCCTGAGCCTGTGCGTCGGCATGGTATGACCCGCCTTCAGTAAAGATGGTCATACCTTGCTCGGAGCGAGTGATCAAAATGGCTTCAAGCTGCAATTCTGCTCGTAAGCGTTGTGCACGATCTTTTAAATCGTCCTCATCGGCCCAGCGGCCAACTGCTTGCTGCATCTCGATACGGTTGGGCGTAATGATGGTGGCATTCCGATAGCGATGATAAGTGTCCCCTTTGGGATCGACCATTACCGGAATGTTGAACTCGTTTGCCAAAGCGATAAGCTGCTCGATATGATTAAGCGTTCCTTTGGCATAGTCGGACAGAACAACTAAGTCATGACCCTGAATAAGCTGTCGCGCACGCTCGAGCATAATTTCTAAAGTCCCGGGTTCCGGACGCTCTTCGAAATCAACCCGTAACAGCTGCTGTTGACGCGCCAAGACCCGTAGCTTCAATGTAGTGGGCATATGGGGATCGCGCACGATACTGGCATGGATGCCGGCCTCGAGAGTCAGCTGCTCGACATCTATAGCCGTATCATCTTGACCTGCTATACCCAAAAGCGTGGCTTGTGCTCCCAGAGCCACGATATTGCGAGCTACGTTGGCTGCACCACCCAAGCGATCTTCACGTCTGGCTACCTTCACTACAGGCACCGGTGCCTCGGGAGAAATACGTTCTACGCCGCCGAACCAGTAACGGTCCAGCATGACATCTCCAATGACCAGCACTTTTACCTGCTTAGCCTCCTTAACTGGAAACGGAATCATTGCATTTCCTCCAGACGCTTCGGAGCGTACGTTTCCCATGAGTTGCATCCCGGGCATTGCCAATAATAGTGCTGGGCCTCAAAACCACAAACATGGCACGAGTAACGATCTAGCCGCTGCGTATGCTTATGCACCAGACGGCGCAACAAGCCCAGATCAGCACCAGCCACCACCTCTGCAGCTGCAGAGGCCGGCAAGGCTTCGATAGGCGCACCCGTAAGGGGCGCTGCAGCCAAGTTGTCGGCAAAGGTTAATTCCACTTCGAGCATGCGGTCCAGACCCAGCAGCAGCGGCTGCATACGTAACGCCGTGCGAGCAAAAGCCCACGCTCGTACATGCCCCTGCTGCTCCCGTAATTCGCGAAAAACCACATTGAATATATCAATAGAAGGAAGTGCTTCATAATGCGCTTTTAAAAGACCCAGCCCCTGTGCAGGTTGGTCCAGTTGCCTGTAGCAAGCCATAAGATCGGCAGCTATTAGCCCTGTATATTCAGGAGCAACGCGCATGACGGACGCCAAAAAGTCTCGCTGCCCAGGGAAATCGCCTTTTAGCTGCGACAGTTTCGCCCTAAGAATGGCGATTCTTGCTCTGGATGCGGCACTGCCGTTTTTTCGCCCAATGCCTCTGCTGCAAGATCAGCTTCTTTCAGAGCCTCTTCTGCTTTAGGCAGATCTGGCTGACGCTGCTCGAGCGCGCTTTGTGCCTGCTCACACTGATAGTGAACCAGTTGCGGCACAGGCTCATCGACAAAGGCACGCAGGCGCCGCACTGCCTCAATGGCTTGAGGCCAATCATGCTCAGACTCGTAGATACGTATCAATGAGCGCATTGCGTCAACAGCAAAGCGAGTGTCTACAACAGCCTCAAAAGCCTGTTCGGCTCGGTCTAGCAGACCCGCCTTCAAAAAATCCTGCGCTAACTCATGCTGTGCCGTTTCACGATCTTGAGCTGGTAGATCTGCCCTGGCTAACAAGCTTTGATGTACCCTGATTGCCCTTTCAATTTCGCCGCGACGCCGAAACAAGCTGCCCAAGGCAAAATGCAGTTCGGTCGTTTCGGAGTCGAGCTTTGCAACCTCTACAAAAGCATCAATTGCGCGATCAGGCTGCTCATTAAGCAGAAAGTTCAGCCCCTTAAAGTAGGAGTCAGGCAAATTGCGTGACTCGGACAAAATCTGCTTAAAGTCGAATCGAGCAGCTAACCACCCCAGACCAAACAACACTGGAAGGACGATCAGCCACCATGGTTCAAAATCCACGCTTCATACTCCGTAAAACCTATAAGGGCGCCAAGGGGGCGACAGTTTCTGGCGCTACTGTATCTGTGTGCGATAGAGGGTGGCGTATGGACTCTTCCAGCCGTGCCACATCACGTCGAAGCCTGGCTATTTCGCGACGTTTACGCATTAGTACGCCCACCATCAATAACAGGCCAAACACCAAACCCAGTATTAGTGCGCTTAACATTACTACGACTAAAGGAACATTCGCGACGCCATAGTCAGCGAAAAAATTGACATTGACTGGCTCTGTATTCTTCAGTGCGAATAAAAGCACCAGCACAAAGACCAGTAAACGCAGCACCCATACGAGATAGCGCATATTTAACTCCAACAGATTTGAGGATGGTCCAATTGTAATTTGAATCTACTTTCACGCCCACATGGAAAAGTTCTCGTGCCTATGCAGCTCGTTTTCATCATGAACTGCCGGTAAACCACAAAGCTGATTTTTTATGCAGGCAATCCCATAGAATACTTGAGGATTCGTCATAACGCTGACACACAAAAAAATAAACCCTGCCGTCTGAAACAACAGGGTTTATCAACTTCTTTGCTTGCCTTAACTGAGGCTTTGCATTGCTTTACAGCTGTGTAAACAAAAGCTTTTGTTTACGGCCATTAGGCACCCGACGGTACACTGTCGGTCTTTTGTTCATCAAGATATGCTGCATCAACACGCTCGCGTAACTCTTTACCGGCTTTAAAATGCGGCACCTGCTTGGCAGGAACCAGCACTTTTTCGCCGGAACGAGGATTACGACCAATGCGTGGAGAACGCGTCGACAACGAAAAACTACCGAAGCCACGAATTTCAATCCGCTGCCCACTGGCAAGGGATTGGGTCATGGCATCAAGCATAGTTTTTACTGCGAAATCCATGTCGCGCAAGGCCAGCTGCGGATAGCGGCTGGCCAGTAGCGCAATAAGCTCTGACTTGGTCACGCTAATTAACCGTCGTCACGCTGCTGCTGATCTAGCTTAGCACGCAGCAATGCACCCAGGTTAGTTGTGCCTGACGAAGCACTGGCTTCGGAAATACGCTGGATCGAAGTAGCTGTTTCAGCGTTATCACGGGCTTTGACTGAAAGCTGGATTGAACGTGTCTTACGATCAACGTTAACAATCATTGTTTCAAGCTCGTCACCTTCGTTGAGCACTGTAGTCGCATCTTCTACACGCCCTGCCGAGATTTCGGAGGCACGCAGGTAACCTTCAACATCAACGGACAAGGTAACTACGGCACCCTTGGCCTCAACTGATTTAACGGTACCTGTAACAACTGCGCCTTTATCGTGCGTGGCTACGAAGTTGTTGAAAGGATCGCCTTCAAGCTGCTTGATACCCAACGAGATACGCTCTTTGTCAGTATCGATACCCAAGACTACGGCGTCAACTTCGTCGCCTTTCTTGAAGTTACGTACTGCTTCTTCGCCAGTGTCTGTCCAGGAAAGATCGGACAAGTGCACGAGACCGTCGATACCACCGTCCAGACCCACGAATACACCGAAGTCTGTGATAGATTTGATGGCGCCGCGAACTTTATCACCACGCTTGAAGTTAATCGCGAACTCTTCCCATGGATTGGCACGGCATTGCTTCATGCCCAGCGAGATACGACGACGATCTTCGTCGATATCCAGAACCATGACTTCAACTTCGTCGCCCAAAGTAACAACTTTGCGTGGATCAACGTTTTTGTTGGTCCAATCCATTTCGGAAACGTGTACCAGACCTTCGATACCGTCTTCAACTTCAACGAATGCACCGTAGTCGGTAAGGTTTGTTACTTTACCGAACAAACGAGTTGTTTGTGGGTAGCGACGTGACAGACCGATCCATGGATCTTCGCCCAGCTGCTTAACACCCAGGGAAACGCGGCTGCGCTCTTGGTCGAACTTAAGAACCTTAGCTTCGATCTCTTCACCCACCTGCAATACTTCGGAAGGGTGACGCACACGACGCCAGGCCATGTCAGTGATGTGAAGCAGACCGTCGATACCGCCCAGGTCAACAAACGCACCGTAATCAGTAATGTTTTTAACAATACCTTTGATGACGATACCTTCAGTCAGGGTTTCGAGCAGTTTCTGACGCTCTTCGCCCATGCTCGCTTCGAGCACAGCACGACGAGACAACACAACGTTATTGCGCTTGCGGTCGAGCTTGATAACCTTGAATTCGAAGGTTTTGCCTTCGTAAGGTGTAGTGTCTTTAACTGGACGCAGGTCGACCAGGGAACCCGGCAAGAATGCACGGATACCGTTAGTCATGACAGTCATGCCGCCTTTGACCTTGCCCGTGACTGTACCGTTAACCAGCTCGCCTGACTCGAGCGCTTGCTCAAGAGCCAGCCATGCCGACAGACGTTTAGCACGGTCGCGAGACAAGATAGTGTCACCGTAACCGTTTTCGAAAGAATCAATAGCGACTGAGACAAAATCACCGGGTTCTACTTCGAGTTCGCCTTGATCATTCAAGAACTCTTCGAGCGGAATGAGTGACTCAGACTTGAGACCTGCGTTAACCAGCACGTAGTTGTGGTCAATGCGCAGAACTTCGGCAGAAATAACTTCGCCGGCTTTCAAGTCTTGATTCTTGACGCTTTCTTCAAATAAATCGGCAAAGCTTTCGCCGCCTAGAATATCGGTAGTAGGGATGGAGGACATTAAATATAAAATCCATCAGCCATTGCTGGCTACTGAACACACCAGAATAAATTCCGGTGGAGTGAGAAGAACCTTATTAACTTGGCCATAACAATAAATACAACATTGCCAAGTCATAAGAACCATGGTTAATTAATTTTTTCGGACCAATGCAATAACACTTTGCCAACAGTCTCTTCTATAGTTAAGTTAGAAGAATCAATCACATATGCATCATCAGCAGCAACTAAAGGGGCACTAGCCCGGCTACTATCCCTAAGGTCTCGTGCTTGCATGTCCTCTAAAAGACTCGTTAGATTAGCAGAAATCCCCTTTGCCTTCAACTGCTTAGCACGTCTTTCCGCCCGTGATTGCACATCTGCAACAAGAAAGATCTTTAAATTGGCGTCTGGGAATACGATCGTTCCCATGTCCCGGCCATCGGCGACAAGACCTGGTTCGACCTGAAAGTCGCGCTGCCGCTGCAATAGCGCCAAGCGCAACTGAGGATAGGCTGCAATTTTCGAAGCCGTATTCCCTACATGCTCGGCTCGAATATCCTGACTGACATCAGCCTGTGACAAGAACACTTTATCCGCCTTAAAGCTCACATCAAGTTGCGACGCTACCAAAGCCACAGCCTCTTCATCATTCAGGCTTGTCTGGATATTCAGGCATGCCAGAGCCGTCAGGCGATACAAGGCCCCACTATCAAGGACATGCCAGCCCAGGTGCTCTGCCACACGTTGGGCCACAGTTCCTTTGCCAGATGCCGTAGGTCCGTCGATAGTGATTACGGGAACATGAAAGGGAGCTTGTGTCATTATTGAACCAATTCGTTAAATACGGTGAAGTATGTGGGAAACGTTTTACTGACGCAGCCCGGGTCAAGAATTTCAACAGCCAGAGGACCAAATGCCGCCAATGAAAAACACATGGCGATGCGGTGGTCGTCATAAGTCTCGATACTGGCTTTTCGCCAGCCGGAGTCTTCAATTGGCCAGACACGCAACCAATCCGGGCCAGACTCAACACGTGCTCCGAGCTTCTCCAACTCTGTGTGCATGGCATGAATTCGATCAGTTTCCTTGACGCGCCACGACGCTATATTGCGCAAGGTGCATGGGCCGTCGGCAAACATCGCCAGGGCTGCCGCTGTCATGGCAGCATCAGGAATCAAGTTAAAGTCCAGATCGAAAGCTTTTAAGCTTTCACCTTTACTCACATTGACGCCCGAAACCAGCATACTGTATGGACTGAACTCTACGGTGGCACCCATTGCCTGCACCACTTCCGCAAATTTCACATCACCCTGGACTGACGCTGAGCCTACCCCTTCTATGGTGAGCGGGCCTTCCCCTATAGCACCCAAGGCCAAGAAGTAGGATGCTGAGGACGCATCGCCTTCTACGTGGTACTGACCTGGGGATACGTACGACGCATGACTGGGAATCTCAAAACTCGTCCAGTCGTGGTTCTCTACATTAACGCCAAAATGACGCATCATATCGAGCGTAATGGCAATATAAGGCCGGGATATTAATATCCCCTCTACTTCTATACGGAGCCTGGCCCCGTGCTCAGCAGTCCACAGCGGAGCGGCCATAAGCAAAGCCGTTAAATACTGGCTGGACACCGAACCCTTGACGCGAATCGTCGAACACGAATGCAACGTGGGTTCGGCAATGGCCAGAGGCGGATAGCCCTGCTCCCCCAGGTAGCTAACGGAAGCTCCTGCGCTACGCACAGCATCAACCAGATCACCGATGGGACGCTCGTGCATTCGCGGTATGCCGCGCAGGATGAACTCGCCACCCATGAAGGCCAGCGTCGCGGTTAAGGATCGGAATGCGGTGCCCGCATTCGCCAAAAAAGATCAGCCTTACGATTCTTGAAAGGTGTACCGCCTTCGATGCATACCGAATCATCAACACGCTCAACCCCTACGCCCATTTTATCAAGGGCGTCCAGCATAACGCGTGTATCGTCGGATTCGAGCAAACCGGTCAATGTCGTCTTGCCATGGGCGAGCGCCGCCAATAACAAGGCTCGATTAGAAATACTTTTAGAACCTGGCAGCACTACACGACCTCTCGCGCGGCACACAGGCAATAACTCAATACTTGAAACCGTTGTCATACCAAACCACTCCTGCTTGCCCATAGACGGCGCGCCAATGCAGCACGCTCCAGAAAATTCTCAAGAGCAGGTCCGTCAGCCTGCTGCAATGCACTCTCTGCCTGTTCAAATGCCGCACGAACCTCACGCAGCTCGTGGAGCACAGCCTCTCGATTACTTAGAAAGATGTCCCGCCAGACTTCGGGTGAACCCGCCGCAATACGTGTAAAGTCTCTGAAACCGCTGCCCGCTACCGCCAGACGTAAATCGGAATCAACAGCGGTGGATACTTGCCACATAAACACAGAGGATAAAAAATGCGGCACGTGGCTGACCGAAGCCAGCACAGTGTCATGTACCTCTGGCGTCATAACGAGAACTCTGGCGCCACAGGCCTTCCACATCTCTACCACAACATCTTTGGCGAGGCTTTCATTTTCATCCAGCGGGGTCAGCACTACGGTGCGGCCTTCATACAGCGCTGCATGAGCCGCCGCTGGCCCCGTGGACTCGGACCCCGCAATAGGATGGCCAGGAATGAATCGGCTGACCGCAGCACCCAACACCTTGCGAGCCACCTCAACCACGTCGGCTTTGGTGCTACCTGCATCCGTGAGTATCGTATGCGGCTGTAAAAAGGGCAGCATTTTTTGCAATACCGCCTGGGTTGCGCCCACAGGTGTTGCCAAAAGCACGACATCGGCGCGTTGCGCTGCCTGCTCTGCCGTTACCACCTCGTCGATGAGCCCCTTTGCTAAGGCCACATCCAAACTGGCCGGATTACGCCCTACCCCCAGAACACGCCCTACCGCACCTCGCTGACGCAAGGCGGCAGCAACCGAGCCGCCAATTAAGCCTGGTCCAACGATGGCAAGTGTTGAAATCACTTGGCTAGCTGTTCTTTTAGCATCATTTTGAAGCATGACAAATCCACGTATTATTCGGGGTAGTTACTGTCGGTCAAACCAGCAGCGCCTGTCCGCAAAGCAGATGCCTTGCCATGAGCACGGCCCCTGCAGGCCCGGCACATACATAGGTATCTACTATTGAGCCGGATAAGACCCTAATATTTTGAAGAACGCCACGCCTTGCTTCAACTCGGACAGAGCCTGCTTTAACGCTGGCTCATTCTGATGCCCTAATAAATCCACATAAAAATAATATTCCCACTGCCCTGTACGAGCGGGCCGGGACTCGAGGCGTGTCATGGAGACTCCATGCGTGGCAAGCGGAGCCAACATCTCGTAGACTGCACCCGAACGGTTTGGTACCGCTAAAATGATGCTGGTTTTGTCTTGTCCGCTAGGCAGCGTTTCAATCGCCCCTATCGCTAAAAATCGCGTGCGATTATGCGGATCATCTTGGATGCCTGTTTGAACCACCGATAAAGACCACGCGGTCGCCGCAGAAATACTGGCGATAGCCGCAATAGAAGGATCTAACGACGCTAAACGAGCTGCTTCAGAATTACTGGCGGCTGGCTCACGAGACAGTTCCGGATGATTGCGCATCAACCAGGACTGACACTGGGCAAGTGCCTGCGGATGAGCCAACACACGCTTCACACCCTCCAGGGTTCCACTGCTCGACAGCAAATTATGATGAATATTCAGGGAGCGCTCGCCGACCACCTTAAGTGGGGAGTTCAGCAACAGATCAAGCGTTCGGTTGACTGCACCTTCGGTAGAGTTTTCAACCGGCACAATACCCACGTCAGCTTGCCCCGCCTCGACAGCCCTGAAGACCTCATCGAAGCTTTCACAGTGCACACTGTTGATGAAGTGACCAAAGTGCTCGTAAGCCGCTTGCTCTGAAAATGAGCCTTGCGGCCCCAGGCATGCTACCCGCGGCACACTTTCAAGGCCCCGGCAGGCGGAGATTACCTGCCCCCAGACGGCCTGAACCGATGCAGGTGTAAAAGGACCATGATTCAGAGACTGCAATCGGCGCACAATCAGTGCTTCGCGCTCAGGCTTGAGGATGGCATCGTCAGCATCGTAATCTTGCTTGATAATGCCAATCTCTAGTGCCGCCTGAGCCCTTTTATTAAGTAAAGCGAGAATTTGCTCATCGATCAGATCGATTTCAGCCCGCCACGGTGCCAAACGTTCTTGCAATGTTTCAGCCATGACGACGCTCAAAATCCTTTAAGAAATCAACCAAAGCCACCACGCCTTCAAGCGGCATTGCGTTATAGATAGACGCCCGCATTCCGCCTACACTTTTATGTCCCTTCAGCTGCAACAGCCCCGCCTTTTCTGCCTGCTCAATAAAGCTTGCTTCAAGTGACGCGTCAATTAGCTGGAACGGCACATTCATACGTGACCGCGACCGGTGCTCGACCTTATTTACATAAAAGTCTGACTCATCCAGATAGCCGTAAAGCAATTGAGCCTTTTCAATATTCCGCTTCTCGATTTCAGCCACACCACCCTTTTCTTTCAGCCATTTATAGACCAGGCCAGAAATATAAATAGCGTAGGTAGGAGGAGTATTGAACATCGACTGATTAGCCGCCACCTGCTCGTAATTAAAGACGCCCGGGCAGTCGCTATCGGCGAATCCAAGCAGATCTTTACGCACAATGACCAGAGTAAGGCCTGCAGGGCCCGCATTTTTTGTGCGCCCGCATACATCATATCGACTTTGCTAAAGTCTGTAGGACGCGACAAGATATTCGACGAAGCGTCCACAACAAGAGGCACATTAAAATTAGACCAGTCGTTGAACTCCACGCCGCTAATCGTCTCGTTACTGCATACATGTATATATGAAGCCTCTGCCTGCAAATGCCATTCGTCTACTCCCGGAAACCAGGTATATGGCAATTGCTCATGCCCATCAATATGGGTTGAGGTCGCAGAGGTGGCTGCGATGTTGACCGCTCCGTATCGACCAGCTTCTTTCTGAGATTTGTCTGACCAGCTACCTGATACTACGTAATCGGCTTTGCGTCCGGGTTTCAATCCCATCAAGTTCATTGGCACGATCGCATTTTGCGCTTGTGCGCCTCCTTGCATGAACAGCACCTCGAAATCGGCAGGCACTTGCAACAAGTCGCGCAAGTCGGCCTCAGCCTCGTCGCGAATTTGCATAAACTCTTTACCGCGATGGCTCATTTCCATTACGGACATGCCGCAATCATGCCAGCTCAGCAACTCAGCAGCAGCCTGCTCCAGCACTTCCAGAGGGAGTACAGAAGGGCCTGCAGAAAAATTCCACGGACGCATTTCTTCTAATCCTATTCGTTATTATCAGTATCAGCAGCTTCATCAGCATCGGTTTCGGGCTGATCAGATCCAGCGCCCGGAGCGTCGTTGTTGATCAGCTCGTCAGCATCCAGCACTGCGTCGTCGTCATCGGCATCGACGTCGGTCTCCACCACGCGATAAACCCCGGACAATTTGCTTTCGCCGTCGACGTTAATCAGAGTTACGCCCTGTGTGGCCCGACCCATTTCACGGATCTCTTCCACTCGGGTGCGAACCAATACGCCTGCATTAGTAATAAGCATGATCTCGTCAGAAGTATCCACCAGCACCGCACCGACCAGGTTACCGTTACGCGCCGAACTCTGAATGGCAATCATGCCTTTAGTACCACGACCATGACGAGTGTATTCACCAATCGCGGTGCGCTTCCCATAACCATTTTCGGTTGCAGTCAGCACAGAAAGGCGACTGGCCTGCGGCATAGCAGCCTGATCAGCCACATCGGCAAGCTCTAGATCGACAACATTGTCAACGGTGCTATCAGCAGCCGCATCAAGCACGCCTTCGGTTCCAGCCAGGGCCTCGACCTCGGCTTCGGCAACGAGCAAAGAGATAACGGTTTGACCATCATCAAGGCGCATACCGCGTACACCTCGAGCCGTACGGCCCATGGGGCGCACGTCGCCTTCGTCAAAACGCACTGCCTTACCGGCATCAGAGAAGAGCATTACATCGTGCTTGCCATCGGTGAGCTGGGCCCCTATCAAGAAATCGTCTTCATCGAGGTCTACTGCGATAATCCCCGCTTTTCGAGGATTCGAGAAGTGAGACAACGGGGTTTTCTTGACGGTACCGCGGGAAGTAGCCATGAACACGTACTGATCATCGCTAAACTCTTTGACTGCCAGAACCACGGTGATTTTTTCGCCCTCCAGCAGAGGGAACATATTCACAATTGGACGTCCACGCGAATTACGCGAGCCTTGAGGCACTTCCCAAACCTTCAGCCAGTACACTCGGCCATGATCTGAGAAGCACAAAAGGAAATCATGGGTATTGGCAATAAACAGCTGATCTACCCAGTCGTCTTCGCGAGTGGTCGTAGCGACCTTTCCACGCCCGCCACGCCTCTGCGCGCGGTATTCGGACAAAGGCTGACTCTTCACATAACCCGCATGCGAAAGCGTTACCACCATATCCATGGGGGTGATGAGATCTTCAGTATCAAGCTCGGTAGCATTATGCTCGATCTCGGAACGGCGCCCATCTTTATCGCTGCGGGAAAACTCGTCTCTGACCTGCACGAGCTCTTCGCTGATGATAGCGGTTACACGTTCAGGACGGGCAAGGATGTCGAGGAAATCGGCAATACGGGCCATGACCTCTTTGTACTCGTCAACAATCTTGTCCTGCTCAAGGCCGGTCAAGCGCTGCAAACGCATATTCAGGATTTCCTGGGCCTGAATCTCGGTCAAACGATACAGTCCGTCAGCCTGCAAGCCATAGGCTGCGGCAAGGCCATCAGGGCGGTACGCAACCCGGCCACCCGGAATGACGCTGTCATCGGCACGCGACAGCATGTCGCGCACGAGTGAGGCATCCCAATTGCGGTCCATCAGCGCCTGACGAGCGACGGGAGGCGTCGGAGCGGCGCGAATAATGGCAATGAAGTCGTCGATATTTGCTAGTGCAACTGCCAAGCCTTCAAGCACATGTCCGCGTTCCCGTGCCTTGCGCAGCTGAAACACCGTGCGACGGGTAACCACTTCACGACGATGCAGCAAGAAATACTCGACCAGCTGCTTGAGGTTCAGCAGCCTTGGCTGGCCATCAACCAGGGCCACCATATTCATGCCGAAGGTTTCCTGCAGCTGGGTGTTCTTGTACAGGTTATTAAGAATAACCTCTGGAACTTCACCGCGCTTAAGCTCGATGACCAGGCGCATACCGTCTTTATCGGACTCATCCCGGATATCGGAAATGCCCTCGATTTTCTTTTCATTGACCAGGTCGGCAATACGCTCTTGAAGCGATTTCTTGTTTACCTGATAGGGCAAAGCGTCAATGACAATAGACTGCCTGCCACCACGGTCAAGGTCTTCGAAGTGGGCTTTGGCCCGCATAATGACACGGCCGCGGCCGGTACGATAGCCCTCTCGAACCCCGGACATCCCGTAGATAATTCCCCCTGTGGGGAAATCCGGGGCAGGGATATATTCGATCAGGTCGTCAACTGAGCAATCAGGATGCTCAAGGCAGTAGAGGCAGCCAGCGACAACTTCAGCGAGGTTGTGAGGAGCGATATTCGTCGCCATACCCACCGCAATCCCGGAGCTGCCATTAACCAGAAGGTTAGGTAACCGGGAAGGAAGCAGCGCGGGCTCATGCTCGCTACCGTCGTAGTTAGGGACAAAATCAACGGTCTCTTGATCGATGTCGGCAAGAATCTCGTGAGCAATCTTCGCTAAACGGATCTCGGTATAGCGCATGGCAGCAGCGCTATCACCGTCAACTGAACCGAAGTTTCCCTGACCATCGACAAGCATATAGCGCATCGAGAAGTCTTGGGCGAGGCGAACAATCGTGTCATATACCGCGGAGTCGCCATGCGGGTGATACTTACCGATGACGTCCCCGACGATACGCGCAGACTTCTTATAAGCTCGGTTCCAGTCGTTATTTAATTCGTGCATGGCAAATAGCACACGCCTATGTACGGGCTTTAAGCCGTCTCGTACGTCTGGCAGTGCGCGCCCTACGATTACGCTCATGGCGTAGTCGAGGTAGCTGCGACGCATTTCGTCTTCCAGCGATATAGGAAGAGTCTCCTTGGCAAAGGAATCCATATGAAATGTCTTTATAGATATAAGTTAAGCAAGAAGCGGGCCATTCTCGGGCGAATAAGAAATTCTAGCACTTACTGTGCCGATCTAAGAGATTGACCTTCGAAAAGAGCCATAGAGAGACCCTACAATCAGCAAATGCTCCAAAAAGAAGAATACGCTGAGCAGTTATTATCCACCATGCCGTACTTGTTGCCTAAAACCAACAATAAAGGCATGTATCGGGCCTAATTCGACGTATCTGGCGCTTAACTCTTATTCTCGCTTAACGAACCCATCATAAATGTCTTAAGATTCGGGCTAACACGCATGAAACCCAGCGCAATACTATGACGTGTTCATAGTCTTGCTATACTGGTTCCGTTAAATAAGCGGCGGGGGTTCGCTGCGGTCAATTAACAGCATCAGCTCAACGAGGAGAAACATGAATAAACCCTCCAAAATCGCACTTGCACTCGCCTTTGCGGCAGTCACAGCCACTGGTGCTGTGTCAGCTCAGACTGGCGAAGTAAACAACTGGCAAAATCCGTTCGGCGACGTATGGAAAAACGGCACGAACGAACTGTGCTGGCGCAATAACTTCTGGACTCCTGCTACCGGTATCGCCGGTTGTGACGGTGTACCCGTTGCTCAAGCAGAAGCACCAGTCGTTGCTCCAACTACAACTAAAGTCGTTCTGAATGCAGACACTTTCTTTGACTTCGACAAAGCATCGTTGAAGCCTGAAGGCCGTCAAGTTCTGGACCAAATTGCAGACCAAGTTAACACAGTAGAACTGGAAACTTTGATTGCTACTGGTCACACCGACTCCGTTGGTGCTGAAGCCTACAACCAGGGTCTTTCTGAGCGTCGCGCTAACTCTGTTAAAGAGTACTTAGTTAGCAAAGGCGTACCTGCTGACCGCATCTACACCGAAGGTAAAGGTGAGCTGCAGCCAGTGGCCGACAACCAGACTCGTGAAGGTCGCGCACAAAACCGTCGCGTTGAGATCGAGATCGTTGGCTCACGTAAGCAATAATACGGGTTCAATCACGTATTAAGCTGAAAGGCTATACAATAAAGGCTCCGCTTGTCGGAGCCTTTATTCATTTCTGTGTAGTATTTAGCGCCTATGCCTAAGAATAGCGTCAACGTTGATCCGGCCGAAATTGAAAAATTCAGCGCCCTAGCCTCGCGCTGGTGGGATCCCACTAGCGAATTCAAGCCCTTGCATGCGATTAACCCCCTTCGCCTGGGCTGGATAATCGAACACGCCGGAGCATTGACCGATAAAAAAATAGTTGATGTTGGCTGCGGAGGCGGCATTTTGGCTGAAGCCATGGCAAAAGAAGGCGCCTCCGTCACAGGTATTGATCTGGCCGAAAAATCGCTCAAAGTGGCTCGCCTGCATAGTCTCGATAGCGGCGTTCCAGTCAGTTATAAAATGTTAAGCGCCGAAGCACTGGCTGATGAAGAGCCCGGTCAGTACGATGTCGTCACTTGTATGGAAATGCTTGAACATGTGCCCGATCCGGCTTCTATCATTCACGCTTGCGCCAAACTGGTCAAACCAAATGGGTGGGTATTTTTCTCTACCTTGAATCGCAATCCAAAATCTTTTTTATTTGCGATAGTGGGTGCCGAATATCTGCTGAAGCTCCTACCTACGGGCACCCATCATTACGAATCCTTCATCAAGCCCAGCGAGCTATCTCGCTCTGCCCGCAATGCCAGTCTGAATACTCAAGACTTGCGCGGGCTTGAATACAATCCGCTTACCCAGCATTACCGATTGTCGTCAGACACCTCTGTTAACTACCTGCTCGCTACTCGTAAAGATAGCTAATTCTGCAATGCAAAAACTTGTACTGTTTGATTTCGACGGCACATTAGCCGATTCGGCTCCCGATTTAGCTGCCGCAGCCAATCGCTTACGTGCTGAACGCGGCCTGGAACCCCTGCCCTACAAAACGCTACGCCCTTATGCTTCACATGGCGCCAGAGGGCTGCTGAAGGCTGCACTCAACATAGAGGCCAGCGACGCTGAGTACGAAGATTACAGAAGAAAATTCCTGCTTGATTACGAGCAGAACATGACGCAGCTCACCCTATTGTTCGAAGGTATAGTGCCCATGCTGGCGGCTCTTTCCGACGCCAGGCTGCCCTGGGGGTCGTCACCAACAAAACAGAGTATCTCACCCGGCCTTTAATGGAGCATCTGGGTTTAAGCCAAGACTGCGTTGTACTCGTCGGCGGCGACACGACCCCCATATCAAGCCCCATCCCGCTCCACTTTTCCATGCGGCTGCCAGCGCAAAAGTTGATGCCAGGCAATGTATTTACATCGGTGATGATCAAAGGGATGTACAAGCCGGTAAAGCTGCTGGCATGTCTACTATTGTGGCTGCCTACGGCTACTGCGACTTCGATCCTGCCATTGCCTCATGGGAAGCGGACGCAGTGGTCAACTCGGCTAGCGAAATTTATCCTGCTGTCGAAAAGTGGGCTACCGCACACGTATAAAAACTTACTCAAATAGCTGGCGTGTATTTTTTCACACCGCAGCTACCTATTGGAATCAGCGATGACAGACTTAGAACACATCCAGGCCGAAATCGGCGGCACTACCCAGGCTTTCGAAATGGTAATCGCTTTGATACTGGCCAAAGCACATGAAGATGATGACTCGGCTGTCGAGTACCTTGAGTCCGTTCTACAAGGCTTTAAAGACCTGGTTGCCGACTCCCTAAAAGGAACTGAGGCCCTAAGCGCCACCTACCCCCAAGAAGACGTCGATACATACGTAGACACATTTTCCGAGGCTGCTGAGTCGACACTAGAAGATATCTTTCAAAATGCCATTAACTTAATTGCTGGCAAGCGTGGTCCGGAACACGACTAGCACCAATATTCCCCCTCTAAAAACACAATCCCGGTTGCTACTGATTTGCGACCGGGATTTTTATATTCAGCTTAAACAGGCTTTCCGCCTGCAGCCATGGAAACTTCCCGCTTAACAACGATGAATGCGGGTAGACCCCTATGTTCTATACTTTTTAGACTCCCCATAATTTGTCCACATAACAAAACACAAGACCACTATGTGGACATATTGAAAATAAAAGCCTTCCTACTCGTGCAGATCAAGCGCGACCACTTACGCTCTTCCAGCCACTGACTGGTAAGTTCGACATGAAGCTATAACGAAAGGATTAAAGATGGATTTAGGTATCGCAGGTAAAACAGCCTTGGTGGGCGGAGCCAGCAAAGGCTTAGGCTACGGTTGCGCACTCGCACTGGTACGCGAGGGGGTGAACGTCGTCATCGTAGCCCGGGGCCCAGACAGCCTGTCCTCCGCCGAACAGCGCTTACTGCAAGCTCGCTCAAGGTGCGACGGGTTCGTGAAGACCGTGGCCGCCGACATTACCACCCCCAGGGCCGTGACGCCGTATTCGCCGTACATGCCGACTATGACATTGTAGTCACCAATGCTGGCGGCCCACCTTTAGGGGATTTTCGCGATTGGGAGCGTGAGCACTGGCTGGCTGCCGTGGAGGCTAATATGCTCACGCCTATCGAGCTAATAAAAGCCACCGTCGACGGCATGGCGGAACGTGGCTTCGGTCGAATCATCAACATTACTTCGAGCGCAGTAAAGTCACCCATTGATGTGCTGGGCCTGTCGAACGGAGCTCGTAGCGGACTGACAGGTTTCGTGGCGGGGCTGGCACGCAGCGGCATCGCCGAAAAAGGCGTGACAATCAACAATCTCTTACCCGGTGCTTACGCTACCGACCGATTGCAGTCCGGCCTAGCGTCAGCGGCCAAGCAATCAGGACAGGAAATTGACACGATCGCGGCTGCGCGACAAGCGCTGATCCCCGCCAAACGATTCGGAAATGCCGAAGAGTTCGGCAGTATTTGCGCCTTCCTGTGCAGCGTTCATGCGGGATATATAATTGGCCAGAACATATTGGCCGATGGCGGTGCCTATCCAGGAACTTTCTAAGCCCTGAAAAGAAAAAGCCAACGACCGTGAAGTCGTTGGCTTTTAAGGAAATCTTGGTGGAGCCGGGGGAATTGAACCCCCGTCCGCAAGCCCTCCGCAGGCAGTTCTACATGTTTAGTCGGAGCATTTTAAAGTTTAGCCTTGGAGTATGCCTACCGACTGGCCTTTCCGCAGCGATCCACTTAGTTTTAGAGCCTGTCTGAGTGGCCCAGACCGGCCCGATTCTTTGTAAATGACGCTGCTGCTGGTTTCCCAGCCTAACCCAAAGACAAATTAGTGCAGCGGCTCGGCCGTGTTTAAGCGGCTAGAGCGAAACGCTCATCATTGGCGTTTATACTTTTTCCAGTGGATTTACGAGCTGACTGGTGCTCGACATGCCCTGCTCTGTTTTGTGACCCACGTCGAAGCCAAGTCGGCCCCCACGCAAACACAGCATCTAAATAACTACGATGCAAGCATTATTTACTTATTATAAAGCATTAGAGCTATTTAAGGAAATGCTGATAGTGGTATTATTCTTGGTTGGCTCATAAAACAACACATCTGGGCATCCCTTTCGATGCCCTTTTATTTTATCTTTTAACCCTCGTAGATATTGAGGTTCCTCTTTGGAGATAATCGATGGCTACGCTTTTAGCCAGCAGCAACCCAGTTGTCAAATTCATCAAGCACGGCAGCATTGTTAAACAAATCATTATTGGCTTGATTGCAGGCATTGCGCTCGCCGCAATTTCGTCAGAATCCGCACAGCGCACAGCTCTGCTCGGCGAGCTTTTCGTTACAGCGCTTAAATCAGTCGCCCCTGTTTTGGTACTCTTTTTAGTAATGGCGGCAATTGCGAACCATCGCCAGGGAGCACAGTCACGGATGGGCAGGGTCCTTATCTTGTATTTAGCAGGTACATTCAGTGCCGCTGTGGTCGCTGTGATCGCCAGCTTTCTGTTCCCGTCCACCATACAGCTACAGGTAACTGAGGGAGTATTAAACCCGCCACGCTCGGTAGACGAAGTGCTGCTGGGGTTACTGCTCAGTATCGTCGACAACCCAGTCAAGGCGATTTTCAACGCTAATTATATGGCGATACTAGCGTGGGCAGTTACATTGGGCATTGGCCTCAGAAACGCTGGCGAAAGCACCAAGCTGGTGATACAGGATATTTCAAACGCAGTTACATACCTGGTAAAGCTAATTATCCGCTTTGCTCCTGTAGGAGTGTTTGGCATTGTGGCCTCTACCATTGCCACTACAGGGTTCAGCGTCCTTAACGAATACGCCCATCTGCTGATGGTGCTGATTGGCTGCATGCTGCTCATTGCGTTTATCGTCAATCCAATCATTGTTTTTAGTCAAATCAGACGCAACCCGTACCCATTGGTGCTTACGTGTTTGCGCGAAAGCGGCATTACGGCTTTTTCACACGAAGTTCAGCCGCGAATATCCCGGTTAACATGGCGTTGGCGGAAAAACTGGGACTGAACGAAGATACCTATTCAGTCTCCATCCCATTGGGGGCTACTATAAACATGGCAGGCGCTGCCATTACCATCACGGTCTTAACGCTGGCTGCAGTGAATACGCTGGGCATACCGGTAAGCCTTGGAACAGCCATTTTACTCAGCGTTGTCGCATCCATCTGCGCATGTGGCGCCTCCGGCGTGGCTGGTGGCTCGCTTCTGCTGATTCCTCTGGCATGCAGTTTATTTAATATTCCTAACGACATTGCCATACAGGTTGTAGGCGTAGGCTTCATCGTCAGCGTACTGCAGGATTCAGCGGAGACCGCGCTGAACTCGTCGACCGATGTGCTATTTAGCGCTGCTGCCACTGGCGACTCTAACATTTAACTTGGTCTGCCTGCGGCGACTTATGGACAGATAAACGGCCTTGCGCTCGATTGAGCGCAAGGCCGTTTATCTTGAAATCTCGGCGCAGCAAAATCTTCCTAAGGAGCTATATTCGTCGCACAGTCGCCAACAGAGCCGCCGCAAGGCCAAACATACTGCCGAAAATCTTATTCAAGCGCTTTAAATAAATAGCCTCTCTGAACAACAGTCGTAGGCGGGTTGCCAAGGTCGTGTAGCCCCCATGACAAGCAGGTCAACAACAACCATCGTCAAGCCAAGCACAAAGTACTGCATCCCCAGCGCGTTTTCTATGTTCAGAAACTGGGGGACCACCGCCAAGATAAATAAAATGGCCTTGGGGTTGCTCGCATTTATAACGAAGCCACGCCAAAACAAATGACTTCTTGAAACCATCGGACTGCTCCCTGCCTCGTCCGAGCACTCTCTGCCCGGGCTTATAGGCGCAGTCCATTGCCTGTATGCCAAATAAATCAGATAAGCCACGCCAAACCATTTGATGACTGTAAATGCAAGATCAGAAGTCGCCAGCAAGGCCCCAAGCCCAGCTGCCACCACAATCAGCTGTACAGCCAACGCTAACTGTAAGCCCAAGGCATTCCAGATTCCACGCTTAAAACCATAGCTCAGACCGGACGACATAGACGAAACCGCTCCCGCTCCGGGCGTGAGACTAATTAAAATTGAAGCAATTAAAAACGAGAGCCACGTATGAATTGTCATTAGCTGCAGCCTTAGCCTGCTGAATCAAGAATGTAATTCTACGCCTAATGTCAGTTTTATACCCCGGTTACGACACACAACCTTAGTTCGCACGACAGCAACTTAAGCCACCAAGGGCGTGTGCCAACATGAGCAACCGGAAATCCCATTACTGCTCTAAGCGGCATATACGCTAAACATGCTAAATAGTCACGTTTACTATTTTAAAAAGACATCAGTTCACTCAAAAACCTCACAGAACGTAACTATTTTACGCATTTTCTATGGTTTATTACGCCATAAGGCCCTTTTTATCTACTTACCAGACCATTACAATTTCAACACCAGCAGTGACGATTTTTTATTTTAAATTGCTGTTTAGGAGACAAGCATGTTGAACATCTTCAATACTGTCGTTGATTTCGTACCTGCCCTACTGATAGCAACTGGTACCATTGTGATCGCCTGGATGGCCATACTCGCTATCGGAAGCAAATAAACAGCAGAATCTAAAAGCAATTTCAGCTTTAAACACATAACGGCCCACCAAGACATGGCTATAAACTCCTCTCATGCTAAGCGTAATAATTGCTTGAATGATATATAAAGAGGGGTAGTTACTTGACTTTCTAAAAATAAAGCTGTAATGTAGTAAGCTTAACTTTAGAGAAGCATCAACTAAGGCTCTCTTAGTCTCAGCTTAGACTAATGCCTTCTTTAGGCCCTACTCAAAGTTAATGTTGCTGGACACCAAGCCCAAAACCGGGTCAGCTTATCTGCTGCCGGCTCTTGCGATTGGGCTTGAACACGATGTCTTTTTGAACGCACTTTAAGAACTATTACTAGATCGCGTCAAACTTGCAGGACATTAACAATACGTAGTAGCGACCAACGCTGCACTGTCATAAAAAACAAATAATTGTTCTCTATACTGACTTAACGTTTTGAACGTTAACGTCACTGAATATGCTTGGGCACAGACCCGAAAAACCAGAAGAACAATCCCAATAGGGAGTACACATGAAAACACTTTATCCAAACAGCTTAGTAGCTCGCCCAGAAAGCGTGAGCCTAAACGAAACCAACATTCGCCTTGGCGACACAGTATATCTACAACCATTGCATGGCCCCAAAGTTGCAGGCACCATAATTTTCAGTTCGCCTATCTTTGGTTGCACTACCTACACAGCTGATGCCACAGTCGGTGACTCTGATACCTCACAGCGTCTGCGCATCCGTTTTCGTTTAAAAGATATACATCACGTGGCCAACCGCCTCGGCGCAACCCACTAACCCCGACACCAGGAAACCATCCGGCGTTTCCGATGCCCTGTAAGACGCTTAATGCGTCACTCGGGCTCTCGCACTATGATGCCCCCAGCGGCAGTCAAAACAAATATGCCGCTACATGGCTTAAGCCCATGTAGCGGCATATTTTATGTAAGACCGGCTGAAGACCACTAGGCCAGTTCAGCCACCCTGCTCGACTCGGTAACTTCAGGCAATAATTTTCGATAGTAATTAGGCAAGGCAAATAGTGCCCCATGGACCTCATCGTTATAGTATTGCAAATTATCTATGTGTCGATCAGCTAAACGCTGCTGCACATCTTCTGTTGCTAAGGCTGACGGTTGAATGACATCAGATACCACCGCCAACGCCCAGTACGAGCCATAAAGGGGTATATGTAACCCATAGGCACTTACATGTTCGAAGACGCCGGTCAGCGCAGCTGTCATGGAGCGGACTTGTTCAGGCTCGTGGAAAGGAGCTCCGAGGTGCAAAACCATCGCACCGCCCGGGGCCAACACGCTTTTGCATTCATGGAAAAATTGCGTGGTATATAAAGGCCCTGCCGGGGTTTCAGGATCAGTGAGATCCAAAATCACCAGATCAAACTTTTCCTCGATCGTACGCACAAACTCTGCACCGTCTCCTACCAGCACCGAAACTCTTGGATTATCAAGCGAGCCATGGTTAATGGCTTGCAGATACTCGCGAGAAACGTCAATAACGTCCGCATCCAGGTCAACCAACGTGACCCGATCTATAGTGTTGTGCTTAAGAAGCTCTTCAAGAGCGCCGCCATCTCCTCCGCCGATAATTAATGCGTTGCGAGGATTTGGATGGCTTATGGCAGCCGGGTGCACGATCGCTTCATGATAGAAAAACTCTTCTTTTTCGGCAGTCATTAAACAGCCGTCCAGGCGCATGGTCAGCCCCAGGTCTGGCGACTCCAGTAACTCCAGGTGCTGATATTTGGTCTGCCTCGACAAGATGCGTCTGTTAAACCTGAAGCCATAGACAGCGTGGTCGTTCAGGCTCTCCAGCAGCAGTTCTCCGCTGCCGACAGGACCCTCTTTGTCACCGCGCAGCAAGTTGTTGCGCTGTACATGAGCTGGTTGGAATGCATCGACTAAACCATCGATAAGCTGCTGAGCCTTGGATGAATTGTTTCCACTGAAATTGCAGACATAGACGTCCAGGGTAACGCCACCGGTTTCGGGCCATGTATGAATCGCCAGATGCGACTCTGCCAGAAGTAAGGTTCCTGTTACTCCACCAGGTTCGCCTTGATATTCAGGGAAAGTAACCCATTTCTCACCTACGATGGTGAGACCTGATAATTCGGTCTGTTTACGGCATAAGGCAGCCAATGCGCTTTCATTGACAAAAATCGAAAGATCGCCAGAGCATTGATATAAATCTGCGGTTAGATGCAGGCCTTGCATAGGAATATCGCTCCCTGTTAAAGGATTTCGGCCCTTCCAAAAGGGCCGAAAAAGCCCGTTGCCAGTTAAAACCAATAGGTTAAAACTGACTTTACGAGAAAAGTCCACCACTATACAACAAATGCATAAGCACACATATGTACTTTTAGAAAAAAAGCAAGTTAGCAGTATATAACGAACTTTTCGTTGGATTTTAGACGCAATTGACTGCTTTTTGAAAGCTTAAAAAAACAGCCTTTTAGATCTGCATGGTGCTTTTCATCAGGAGAAAAAACAATGCTCAAAAGAGTCCCGTGCCATGTAAGGCGCGTAGTAGCGCCAGCAGACCAAGTATGGCAAAGATACAGGCCGCAATACCATGCACCAGGCGTACGGGAAGCTTATGCGCCAAACGGCCACCCACTAGCACGGCCGGAATATTCGCCAGCATCATTCCGAGTGTCGTTCCTATGACAACTGACCAAAAGGCATTGTATTGAGCTGCAAGAGCAATGGTAGCAATCTGGGTTTTGTCACCCATTTCTGCAATAAAGAAGGTCAGTAACGTAGTTACAAAAATGCCATGCTGCTGCAGCTTCAGCCCGTCATCATCCAGTTTATCTGGTATCAGCATCCATGCTGCCATCAACAAGAATGAGACTGCCAATATCCAGGTGAGCACTTGTGGATTGAAAACAGAAGGTAGTAATGCCCCTAAGGCTCCGGCCACGCCGTGGTTAAGTAAAGTTGCCACCAGGATCCCCATAATAATGGGTACTGGGCGTTTAAACCGGGCGGCCAGCACAAAAGCCAGTAGTTGTGTTTTGTCGCCAATTTCGGCGAGCGCAACAATACCGGTAGAAACAAATAAAGCTTGCATGTGAACCCCTGGCCGGATGAGAGACGATTGACCGCACTACCTCTCCGGCCATATGGGAAGGCTGTACGGTCAAAGGTCTTGCCAGGCATTAAGCTGCCAGCGCCATGCGGTATGGGATACCACAAGTATGTTGACGAAGGCCTCTAGAAGAAGAGCGGCTACTCCCCAATGACAGCCGACATCATAACAACTTTAAGGTTAAAGTCCAATCTGCTGCGAGACCATCATTGTTGCTAAAGAAACAATAATCAATTGTTTGTCTTGCCGTATATCCGAAGCCCAATACATCCGATAATAAACACATCACATTTAACTCGTTGGAACTGAAGATGAAATTACTGCAAATAGACTCAAGCATTAACGGCGAACAATCGATTTCGCGTACGCTAACAAGCTTTATCACGGAAAACTGGGTAGCTCAACACCCTGAGACCGAGGTTGAGTACCTGGACTTGGCCGTCGACGCCCCAAATCATTTCTCAGCCGATGCTATGGGCATTCGCAATCCCGCCCTTGGCGAAAGCGCGAACCTGTCAATGGAAGCCGAAAATGCTGTGTCCGAGCGTTTGGTGACACAGTTTCTGGCCGCCGATGTAATAGTCATGGCTGCGCCATTTTATAACTTCACTATTCCAAGCCAGCTTAAAGCGTGGATTGACCGCATATTGCAACCCCGACGCACTTTCCGCTACACCGACAATGGCCCTGAAGGCCTGGCTGGCGGAAAAAAGTCATTGTTGTATCGTCCAGGGGCGGGGTCTACTCTAGCTCTGAACAAGGCCAGGCTTTAGAGCATCAGGAAAGCTACTTAAAAGTAATATTTGGCTTTGTGGGCATTAACGATATAGACATCATCAGGGCCGAAGGTATTGGCAAAGGCCCTGAGGCAGCCGCCGAAGCCGTCGCATCTGCGAAAGCACAAGTCATGCAGCTACTTGACCAGCCCGCTACCGCGTGACAGACCAAGGCTATGCCCTGATGTAGGGCCGAAATAGACAAGGCGCTTATCAAGTATTCTCTACTAGATAAGCGCCTTTGTTATTTACTATAACTCGCTTATTGCGACCCCCATAAAGCCCGACAACGATGCCGCGAGCGGGCGTTCCAAGTACTACCTGGGCCTACCTTAAGGTTCGTCGTTTTCGCCCAGCATATGCCCCAGTTTCAAGGCCTTAGTATTCAAATAGTTGGCATTAAAAGGGTTCTCTTCAATTTGATGCGGTAGACGTTCAGCAACATCAAAACCCAGGCTGCTAAGCGCGAGTACTTTTCTTGGATTATTGGTCATTAACCTCAAGGCCGAAACCCCAAAATGGTCAAGCATAGGTTTGCAAATATCGTAATGACGCATATCTGCCGGAAACCCTAGCTGTTCGTTAGCCTCGACCGTATCCGCTCCCTGATCTTGTAAATGATACGCCTTTATCTTGTTGATCAGGCCAATGCCTCTTCCTTCCTGGCGTAAATACAGCACTGCCCCTCGTCCCTCGTGAGCAATAAGTTCAAGCGCCTTACGCAGTTGCGGACCACAGTCGCAGCGCTGGCTAAATAACGCGTCCCCGGTCAGGCACTCAGAGTGCACCCGCGCTAGCACAGGTTCAGGCGTACTTAAGTCACCCAGCGCGATTACAAGATGCTCTTTAGCAGAAACGTCATCAACAAAAACGTGTAAGTCAAAGACTGCCCAAGGCATAGGCAGTTTGCTAGAGGTAATATGGCTTAACAAAGTGGAGAACTCGATAAAAGGCGATCAACCGTTAATACACATCGATGCCTGAGACTGATCACGCTTTTGCCACAGATCGATAAAAACCAAAACTAGAGAATACCATCAGTCATGATGGCATGTAAGCATTTCCTTTACGCAAAAACCGACCGTTTGATTAACGTCAGCCAAGTAGTCTGCGTCACAGCGTGCAGGCCGGTATAGGCCTAAGCAGCAATGCTGACCCTGTATTTCAATTGCTATAGCATGGCTTCATTGTCTTATTTCATAGGGCATACCGCTGAATGACTACAGGCGGAAAACTTCTTTCTGGTGTAGACTAACGCAAACAAAATAAGAAGAAACCTACTGTTACCATGGCTTGCAATATGGGCTCGTCGTGACTCAACCTCTTGAACGGTTTAAAACATGCGTATTATTATTTGCGCGCTACTTTTGTCCCTTCTATTACCAAGCAGTTTCGCCTCGCCCTCGAGCCCTCAATCTCAATGGCTGACTCTCACGTCACGCTTGCAACTAAATACACCCTTTGGCGAAATAAAGATAAGCCCTAGCGATTATCTATACGAGTCCAGGCTGTTAATTGATGAGGCAGAAACCGTGCCGCCGATAATAGGCTATTTAAATATATCCTATGTCTTCTCTACCCCAGGCAAGCAAGCTGTTCTCGTCTCTATTCACACGGGCGAAGAGTCCTGTCCTACCCATTATCGCTGGTTGCTGCTTAAATCCGAAAGCTACGTTATCTCACCCCAATTTGGATCCTGCTCCAGCCATATCCGCGTCGATAAACGTGGAAAAACCCTGATTTTACAAACACCAAACCCTGACAGCCCAGAGAAAACAGACGAATACCAATACGACGGCCAACATCTCGTTAAGAAGATCCGCTAGCGATGGCCCTAAAGTTGCCCACAATTTATGTGCCTAAGTCTGGGGATAAGTTGTGCACCCAAGGCTGTATACCCCATCCCCACTCGGGCTGCCTTAAGCAGTATGGTTTTTGCACAGTTGAAGCAAAATTAACATTTGTTTGCCACTTATAATTGTGCCTCCGGCCAGGGACTGCTTATGATGATTGAAAACCGCGGCACAGGGTTCTTGAACTGACTCAGAAAAAAGCTCTTTCATAGTAGTCAAATACGGGCTGCCCTGTTTAGCTCCAGGCTCGCCCACAATAGCAATGGAGTCGACAAAGTAATGAAAAAAACACTCACAATCGCTTCTCTCGGTGCTGTCTGCCTAAGCCTCGCCGCTTGTACCAGCCCCTCTCGTCCAACCGGACCCGCAGTGGAAGGCCTAAACGTTCAGGGTGAACTTACTTATCTGCAACGCATTGCCTTAAGCCCCAACTCCATAGCCCGCTTTTCTGTCTATGAAGTGCCTCCGGCAGACGCCAGCGCGAAAGAGGTTTGGCATCACGACATGAGCCTGGAGGGCAAGCAAGTTCCTATTCCATTTGCTTTTTCTGTAGATAAAACCCAGCTTCCGGTGAACCAGCGATATGGTCTGCGAGCGGTCATTCATGATGAAACCGGCACAATGCGCTGGACCTCGGACGCATTTATTCCTATAGATGCTCAAGGCGATGTAGCTGATGTGGGGCAGATAAAGATGGTGCAGGTAGCAGCTCCGCAGGGTACGGCGTCAGGTGTATTCAGAGCCACAGGAAACGAGCCCGGCTGGAATTTTACATTGCAGAATAATCAGGCCGACGTAACCCTGGATTACGGCCAAACCCGATACAACATGACCTTGCCCCCACCACAAACCACGTATGCAGGTACGCATTATCGCGGAACCTACAACGGAGCCGATTTTGCTATCGATATGGTTCGTACGCCCTGCTTTGATAACATGAGCGGAGAATCCTTTGACCACGAAGTGGCTTTGACCATCGATAATCGACTTTATAAAGGTTGTGGCCGTTACCAATAAGCCATTGCCACATCCAGATTTGATCTACGAACATTAAAACTAACTTTTTGCTTTAAAAAAAGCTGCTTCAATTACTGAAGCAGCTTTTTCACTTTATGCTTGAGTCCACCTACCTAGACACTACGCGCTAACTGCTGCGCCAAACCAGTATAGGTACGTGGCGTGAGCTCAAGCAAGAAGCTCTTCGCGTCTCCAGGCAGTTCAAGCCCCTGAATAAAAGTGCGCAGCGCCTCTTGAGTAATGCCTTTGCCTCTGGTGAGTTCTTTTAGTTGCTCATAAGGGTTAGGCAAACCATAACGGCGCATCACCGTTTGCACTGGCTCGGCCAGCACTTCCCAGCATTCATCAATATCCGCGTCGATGGCAGCGGCATTCAACTCAAGCTTAACGAGTCCGCGCAAGCAAGAGTCATAAGCCACCATGCTATACCCTAAGCCTACTCCCAAGTTACGCAACACGGTTGAATCGGTAAGGTCACGCTGCCAACGCGAGATAGGGAGCTTTTCTGAAAGGTGGCGTAGTACTGCATTGGCCAAACCCAGGTTACCTTCCGAGTTTTCAAAGTCTATTGGATTCACCTTGTGCGGCATAGTAGACGAGCCGATTTCGCCTTCTTTAAGGCGCTGCTTGAAATAGCCCAAGGCGATGTAGCCCCAGATATCGCGATTAAAATCGATAAGAATTGTATTGGCTCGTCCGATAGCGTCAAACAATGCAGCCATCCAGTCGTGAGGCTCAATTTGAATAGTCAATGGGTTTTGTGTCAGACCAAGTCCGGCCAGCACTTTCCTGCTGAATTCAGGCCAATCCACATCCGGATAGGCGGACAGGTGCGCGTTATAGTTTCCGGTAGCACCATTCAGTTTGGCCAGAGGCTCAACCTGAGCTATTGCTCCTATAGCCTGCTTCAGGCGATAAGCCACGTTCGCAAATTCCTTACCCATGGTCGTAGGGCTGGCTGGTTGACCGTGGGTGCGAGACAGCAAAGGCTGATCGGCATACTGCGAGGCGTAATCACGAATCGCATCGTGCACCGCATTCAGTTGCGGCAACACCACTTGCTCACGGGCTCTGGTTAGCATCAGCGCATGCGAGGTATTGTTAATATCTTCAGACGTACATGCAAAGTGGATGAACTCTGCTGCTTGCTGCAGGTTTGAATCATCAGCGACCTGTTCTTTTAACCAATACTCAACTGCCTTCACATCATGGTTAGTGATTTTCTCGATTTCCTTGATACGTTGCGCATCAGTCTCAGAGAAATTTGCTACCAATTGCGTCAGCCTGGCTTCAGTTTCACCACTAAAAGGAGGCAGCTCTTCGAGCCCAAGCTTCGACAGCCCAACGAGCCAAGCTACCTCGACTTCGACACGGTGTGCCATAAAAGCGGCTTCGGAAAGTAAGCCGCGCAACGAGTTGCAACGGCTGGCATAACGCCCGTCAAGAGGGGACAGCGCATTAAGCGCGGTTAATTGTTCTGCGATTTGCATTGTCTGAGAGAAAGATAGAGAAGAAATCAAAGCTCCATTCTAGCACTGCCAGTGCGGCATACAGGAGCAAGCTATGAATGGTCTCTGATACAACTGCTGTCACCCTAAAGCCGGGCATGTCCTATACATAGGATAGAATTTTCTAACCATTACCCTTGCAGGAGCCGCTTATGTACACTTATTCGCTAACAGATGAAGGCAAAAAAATCATAGAGCAGTTTGTTCTGGAGCACGGAGTCGCCGACCTTAATTTAAATGCCTACTTCGCAGCCGCGGAAGTAGAGGCAGATAACTTCAATGTCGGCGAGGATGCCGTACCAAAGCTAAGGATTGAATCTAATTGCAGCATAGATAGTCTTGAGCATGAATTGTTCCTGGAGCGCTCCTGGTATATGGCACGTCCGGTTAGTGAGGAACAGGAGTGACGCCCTACCTAATCATTACCATCCAGGCAAGTTATTTGCAGAAGATGTAATGAATAACAGCTTATTAACCACAATCTTTATCATCAATCGTTAACTGTATGCTTAAACAGCCCGATTCAGGGGTAAGCCGTCGGCTTCCTGCTATACTTTTTGCTTACAACTACTAATACGTATCCATGAAACTCTTAGGTTCACTCACTAGCCCATACGTCCGCAAAGTGCGTGTAGTTATGGCCGAAAAAAGCTCGATTACGACCTCGTACTCGAAGACGTGTGGGCCGACGATTCCGAAATTCAGCAACATAATCCTGTGGGAAAAATTCCATGTCTCATCATGGACGACTACGGCAGCTTGTTCGACTCACGCGTTATCGTCGAATATCTTGATACCTTGTCACCTGTAGGACGTCTGCTACCTCAGTCTGGCCGGGAACGAGCTGCAACCAAGTGCTGGGAAGCCATCGCTGACGGCATACTTGATGCTGCGGTTGCCATTCATATCGAAACCCATCGCCGGCCTGCTGAATTGCGCAGCGACAACTGGATAAAACGGCAGGAAGGAAAAATCCACGCTTCTCTGGCACACATGAACGAGAACCTGGGTGATCAGGCCTTCTGTATGGGCATAAGCTTTACCCTGGCCGATGTCGCTGTAGGGTGCGCTCTTGGTTATCTAGATCTTCGTTTCCCGGAAATTAACTGGCGTAGCCAGTACGAGCATTTGCAACGTCTCGACGAAAAGCTGCAAGGAAGACCCTCATTTGCTACCACCCTTGCACCCTAGCTTATAAAATAATCCCTCCGCCCAGGCAGACATCGCCGTCATACAGCACGGCGGATTGCCCCGGAGTCATCGCCCATTGCGCTTGGCTGAACTGCAGCTCGAACCCCTCCTCAGTTACGTTAAGCAACTGGCACTCCGCATCGGGCTGCCTATAGCGGCTTTTAGCCGCATAGAGGCCTAAAGCGGGCGCCTCGCCATCAATCCAATTTACATTTTCTGCTCTGAGGCTTTTGTTAAGCAACCACGGGTGATCGTGTCCTTGTGCCACATACAGGGTGTTAGTAGCAAGATCTTTACGCGCCGCATACCATGCATCCGCGGTCCCGTCCTGACGCTGCTGGCCCTTAACCCCACCGATACCCAACCCCTTGCGCTGCCCATAGGTATGAAAGGCCAGCCCTCCGTGCTGTCCGATAACTTGCCCTTCCGGAGTTTTGATCGGGCCAGGCTCTGTAGGAAGGTAACGATTTAGAAACTCTCTAAAGGGGCGTTCCCCGATGAAGCAAATACCGGTGGAGTCTTTTTTGGCCGCATTGGGTAGTTTCAACTCTGCGGCTATACGGCGAACCTCGGTTTTAGGCAATTCGCCCAATGGAAAAAGCGTACGTGACAGTTGGTTTTGATTAAGCCTATGCAGAAAATAGCTTTGATCTTTACTGGTATCCAAGCCTTTAAGCAATTGATAGCGTGTGCCGTCGGTAGCTGACTCGACTGAACGCACACGTGCATAGTGCCCGGTAGCAATATAATCGGCGCCCAAGGTCATCGCATGATCTAGAAACGCCTTGAACTTAATCTCTGCATTGCACAGCACATCAGGATTAGGAGTGCGTCCCGCCGAATATTCGCGTAAAAACTCTGCAAATACCCGATCTTTGTATTCAGAGGCAAAGTTGACCGCTTCAATATCTACCCCGATCAGGTCTGCCACACTGGCAGCATCCAGCCAGTCCTGGCGTGATGAGCAGTATTCGCTATCATCGTCATCTTCCCAGTTTTTCATAAATACGCCAATCACCTCATAGCCCTGCTGCTTGAGCAGCCACGCACTAACAGACGAGTCAACGCCACCCGACATGCCAATAATGACACGTCCTTTATTTACAGATGAACCAGGCATAGAGATAGGCCATAAATACAAAAACAAGAACTGGCAGAGCGCGTTAAATCGCACAAGACCAGGACAATAAAAAACAAAAAGCCATCACAGATTAAAGTGATGGCTTAACACTGCTGTTTATCTTAACGCTTGAGCTCCTCGCTGACTAGCATCGCCAGGGAGGTCCACAACTTAATTTGCGCTTGTTGCGAGCTCAGCGGTATTACTCAGCAGCTGACGGCGGGTTTGCGCTGCCTTAGCCAATCGCTCGAGCACAGCTATAGACGCTTCCCACCCTATGCAGCCATCGGTAATGCTTTGACCGTACTTAAGGGGCTCGCCTTCGACAAGATCCTGACGGCCTTCGTTTAAATGGCTCTCGACCATAACCCCACACACACGCTCGTCACCTGCCTCGATTTGCGCACAAACCTCATCAATCACCAATGGCTGACGACGGTAGTCTTTACTACTGTTTGCATGGCTGGCGTCGACCATGATTCGCGCCCGCAACCCCGCGGATTCCATTTCCTTACCCGTTTTATCCACGCTCTCGGTATCGTGATTAGGAGCTTTTCCGCCACGTAAAATAATGTGGCAATCGGCATTACCTGCAGTAGACACAATGGCGGAATGGCCAGCCTTAGTGACCGATAGAAAATGATGGGAGGAGGCTGCCGCTTTAATGGCATCTACTGCAATACGTGTACTTCCCCCGGTTCCGTTTTTAAAACCGACGGGGCAAGACAGGCCTGAGGCTAATTCGCGATGAACCTGGCTTTCTGTGGTGCGGGCACCAATCGCACCCCAGGAAACCAGATCCGCAATGTATTGCGGAGTAATCATGTCTAGGAATTCACAACCGGCCGGCATGCCCAGGGAGTTAACTTCAAGCAACAGTTCGCGGGCAGTTCGCAAACCAAGATTGATATTAAAACTTCCATCTAGCTTGGGATCGTTAATCAATCCTTTCCAACCTACTGTAGTACGTGGCTTCTCGAAATAAACACGCATGATGATGACCAAATCGTTTTTAAAACGATCGCGCTCAGCAACCAGACGCCTCGCGTACTCAATAGCCGCCTCAGGATCATGAATAGAACAAGGCCCGATAACCACCACTAAACGGTCATCTTTGGCATGCAAAACATTATGCACAGCACGGCGCGTTTCATGCACGGTGGCTGCTACCTCTGTCGAACACGGGAATTCACGCATAACATGCGCCGGTGGACACAGCTCTTTAATTTCCCTGATACGCAGATCATCAGTATTGTGCGACACGATTAAACTCCAGTAGGTTGTGCCAGTTGCGAAAGTGTGCGGCACAAAAAAAGCCGCCCTGCTTTGCTGGCGGCTTTTTCGAGGATTTCGTTTACTATTTTGCGTATGTACGATGTATCCCTTCCTGCGCCAGCGGCTTAGGAAAAGCAAAAAAGTAAAAGAAAAAATAAGCTTGTTGTGAATACATAGTAATTAATCCTAACACAGTAAATAAGGTGACGCAAGATAAAAAACATTAGGATGCCCTACTCTTTTGTTAACGTGAAACGGCGCTTACAGCCCGGCTTTTCTTTGCCTCAGGTTTTTACTATCGCATAACCGTGCCCAATAGCTTCAATCAATATGATTTGTCTCAAAATAATATCGCGTAGTATCATCAGTCAATCAAATCATTCGTACGCTAATGATTTTCGCTACAAATATTTGAAAAAAGGACAGATATGCGTCTCAAAACCCTCTCTTCAGCTCTGACCGCCATCACGGCTACCACCATGCTGACGATCGCAGGAGCAGCTCACGCTTCAACTTTGGAAGAAGTACAGGAACGTGGCGCAGTACGCATTGCGGTCGCTAATGAAATCCCTTACGGCTATATGGACCTGAATGGCGATGCCAAAGGAGCAGGTCCGGATGTAGCTAAAGCCATCATGAAAAACCTGGGTATTGACCGTATTGAATGGTCAACCACAAATTTTGGTTCACTCATTCCCGGCTTGCAAGCCAATCGCTTTGACATTGTTGCAGCAGAAATGGCGATTCTTCCAGAACGGTGTAAACAGGTACTCTACTCCGAACCCAATAGCTCCTATGGCGAAGGCCTGATGGTAGCCAAAGGCAACCCTAACGATATCCATGCTTTCGAAGACTTTAGTGACAGCGATTACAAGATCGCTATTATGGCGGGCGCCGATCAGCTTGAGATGATGCAGGCCCTGGGGGTAGATGAAAGCCGCATGGTAACTATTTCAAGTAATGCCGACGCCATCTCTACCGTGGCCACAGGCCGTGCAGATGCATACGCCGCTACCAGCCTGACTGCCAGCGAACTCGCCTCCAAAAGCGACAAAGTCGAAGTCGCCGCTAACTTTAGCGATCCTATCATTGATGGTGAGCCAGTCCGTAGCTGGGGAGGTTTCGCCTTTGCTCAAAATTCAGAAAGCCTGCGTGATGCGGTTAATGAGGAGCTGAAAAAGTTTAAGGAAACTCAAGAGTGGAGCGATATCCTGTCGAGCTACGGCTTTACTGACGCAGATCTTGAAGCCTCCACCAAGCGCAGCACCAGTCAACTTTGCGAAAGCTAATTTAACGCCATTGCCGCACATCCCCGCCCCGCCACCATTTTTACGTGCGGGGTGAAATTCCCCCAATTGGTCTTATACGCTGAGGCTCTGACGGGGATACGACGGACACAGTTATGGACTGGATGAATTACAGTGGCCCGCTCTTAAGCGGGGCTTGGGTCACCATTAAGCTGACCCTTTACTCAAGCATTTTTGGCACGCTTTTTGCTTTTGCATTCGGGGTCGGCAAACTCTCTCGCAACTGGCTGATCAAATCTATATCAATCGCCTTTATCGAGGTGTTCCGGGGCACCTCGCTTCTGGTTCAACTCTTCTGGCTATTTTTTGCTCTACCGGTACTGGGACAGAGCCTGGGCATTGACCTGCGTCTCCCACCCGTGGTCGCGGGCACTCTGGCACTGAGCCTGAATATAGGAGCCTATGGCGCCGAAGTTGTCAGGGGAGCCATACAGGCAGTTCCCCACTCACAACTCGAGGCCGCCAAAGCCCTGGACTTCACGCCTGAACAAACCATGTGGCGTATCTCTGTTCCTCAAGCCATCCCCGAAATGATGCCAAGCTTCGGGAACCTGGCTGTGCAGAACCTGAAGGACACTGCGCTGGTTTCACTGATCAGCTTAGGCGACCTGGCCTTCAGGGCGGAACAGATACGAAACTATACGCAAGATAGCACCACCATCTACACCTTGCTGCTTTTCATGTATTTCGGCATGGCGCTGGTATTGACGGCCTTTATGAAAATTCTTGAACGATTCACAGGGCGTTGGCGCGCAGGACGGAGCTAATTATGCTATTTGGATATGCATGGGACACTAGCAGCAACTGGGCATTTGCCGTATCGATTTTACCCATCTTGCTACGCGGCCTGATCGTTACCGTACAGGCCACGTTGCTAGGTTTCGTTGTCGCCGCCGTATTGGGGCTGATTTTAGCGGCCTTAAAAAGCGTACGCTTTAAAATCATTTCGTGGCCAGCCAAATTTCTCACCGAATTCATACGCGACACGCCACTGCTGGTGCAGCTGTTTTTCCTGTATTACGTTCTTCCGGACTACGGCCTCGTACTGCCCGCTTTCTTAACCGGGGCACTCGCCCTAGGCGTGCAATACAGCGCCTATACCTCTGAGGTTTATCGGGCTGGCATTGAATCCATCACGCGTGGTCAGACCGAGGCAGCGCACGCACTGGATCTATCGCCTATGCGCACCTTCAGCATCATCATCTTGCCACAAGCGATCCCACGTATCGTACCTGCTCTGGGTAACTACCTGGTGTCGATCATGAAAGATGTACCTATTCTATCGGTCGTATCAGTGCTGGAAGTATTAAATGTCGCCAAGATCATCGGCGATCGTACTTTTAACTATATGGTGCCACTCTCCATGGTGGGCGCACTCTATTTAATAATGACCTTAGTCGCATCCTGGGGTGTACGCTCTTTAGATAAACGGCTACCCAAACGAGGAATACCACTGCAATGAATACCGACCAAAACGATGACGACGCGATTATTCGCTTTGAAAACGTCACAAAAAATTTGGCGACATCACTGTTCTAAACGCTCTCGACTTTCAAGTTAAACGAGGCGAGAAAGTAACCATCATCGGGCCCTCAGGTTCCGGGAAGTCCACGGTCTTACGTATCTTGATGACCCTGGAAAACATCCAGGACGGAGTCATCTGGGTAGCAGGGAAGCCACTTTGGCACGAGTTGAAAAACGACGAACTTGTTGAGGCCAGTGAGAATCACTTGCGAGATATGCGCAAGGAAATGGGCATGGTGTTTCAACAGTTCAATTTATTCCCGCACATGACGGTGAAGCGCAATATCACCGAGGCCCCTGTTCACGTTTTGGGCTTAAGCAAGGAAAAAGCCAACAAGCGAGCCGATGAATACCTGGAGCTGGTGGGACTGTCGGACCAAGCCGATAAGTTTCCAAGCCAGCTCTCAGGCGGCCAGCAACAGCGGGTCGCCATTGCCCGAGCTCTGGCAATGCGGCCTAACATCTTATTGTTTGATGAGCCCACCTCGGCGCTCGACCCTGAACTGGTGGGCGAGGTGCTGAGCGTAATTCAGCGCCTTAGTGAAAAACATGACTTAACGATTTTGTTAGTCACTCACGAGATGCAGTTCGCCAAAGAAATCTCGGATCGCATCTGTTTCTTTGACAAGGGCAAGATTGTAGAAGACGGCAGTCCGGAACAGATTTTTGGAAACCCTCAGGAAGAACGCACCAAAGAGTTTCTCAGCAACTTTATCAACAATGAAAGCAATGGCGCCACCGTCACTTAATCGCAGGCAGCTCACATAAAAAGACCTCATCGATTTTAGATATCGATGAGGTCTTTTTGCAGCTAATACCCGTTACTGGAAACTGAAGAAACTACAACCACACTTTGGGTCTGAATGGCAGGGCTTCAGATGGCGGCTTAACTGTATCCACCATCCCAGCCTTTGCTTCACGATATAACAGCGTCACCCGGCACCACGGCTTCGACGCCTTTACGGGTAGCAATATGCTCGGGACGGGGGTCCAGACCATACTTAGGCTCCTGTAGCACGTTCTCAACACTGTTGTAGACGGTAAAAACGTTAGCACGGGGCCAAGGTGACAAGTTACCCGATGAGGCGTGCATCGTATTGCAATCGAAGAAGACCACAGACCCAGCCTTGGCGCAGACGGGGTGGATGCCCCCGTTGTCCACGAGCAACTTAAGACTGATAGGATCTGGCACGCCCACCTCTTGCTTTTTCAAAGAGCGCTCGTGGTTATTCCGGGGGTAATCCCCTCGCATGCAATAAACTGCTTGTGCGAACCAGGAACCAGCATAAGAGGCCCGTTGCACGCATTATTGTCAGTCAACAAGACTGAGCAGCTCAGGGCCCTCATAGTGGGCATTCCATCTTCTACGTGCCAGGTTTCAAAATCAGAATGCCAGTAGAACTCTTTGCCATTTAAGCCAGGCTTTAAGTTAACCCGGGACTGATGTATATAAACCTCAGAACCAAGGATTTGCCTGGCTACATCCAGCACCCTTGGATCACGCACCAGTTCCTTGATTTTTTCGCTAAGCTTATGCACAAGAAAAATAGAGCGCAGGGCCTGGCTATTAGGCTCGGTGATCAGTTCCTCCCGACCTCGCAGGCTTTCATCTTTACCTAGCCTATCGATTTCGGCGAGCAAATCGTTAACCTCATTCTCGCTGAACAGATCCTCTATTACCAGGAAGCCATCGTTCTCGTAACGACTCAGTTGATCTGCGGTGAGCGCTTGCGCGTAAGTGCCTTCCTCATACACCGTAGGTTCCTGTCGTGCGATGATCGCTGACCCTCTCTCGGTTCTCGATACGTATAAGTCTGCAATCGAGGTGTTCATGATTAGACTCCTTTAATTTGCCGTGCTTTCATCCATAACTAATGGATAGACCCCTTCCTCGTTGTGAACTTCGTTACCGGTCAATGGGGGTTAAATACACAAATTACACGCAGGGGTTCTTTTCCGCCCCGCAGCCAGTGTTCATCGTTTTCATTGAGTGCGTAGACCACACCCGCATGCAGGTCATATTTTTTGCCATCGGCAATGGTTTCAATTTCACCATCGCCCTCAATGCACCACACTGCTTCGAGATGGTTTTGATAATGTATGTGGGTTTCAGTCCCGGGGAAAATGGTGGTTTCATGAAATGAAAACCCCATTCCATCCTTTTTGAGCAATACCCGGCGACTAACCCAGTTCTCGGTAAGAATCTCGTCTGCGGTTCCGATAACGTCTTTGACATTTCTAACGATCATTTTCCTGCTCCTGCGATTTTCACGATTTTTTTACTGTTCTGCTGGGCGAATGCATGCCCCACGCTACGCTCTATGATTTCCAGCCCTTGCTGCAGCTCTTGTTCGCTAATGGTCAAAGCAGGCAATAGCTTCAAGACCTCATCGTGCGCACCCGAGGTTTCGATGACTACTCCTTTTTCGAAACACTGAGCACTGATAGCTGAGGCCAAGCCAGAGCGTGGGGGTGTAACCAGCCCCTGAATCAGCCCGCGGCCTCGAGCACTCAGGCCTGCCTCCGGGTAACTTTGAACGATATTTTCCAGCCAGTCGCCTACGACAGCAGCTTTCGCTTGAGTCTGCTCTTTGAAGGCATCATCACTCCAGTATTCATCCAAGGCGTGCGTAGCAGTGACAAAAGCCAGGTTATTACCCCTGAACGTACCGCTATGTGCTCCGGGCTTCCACTGATCCAGTTCTGGCTTGATCAATACTAATGACATGGGCAGGCCAAAGCCGGACAAGGATTTGGACAGCGTAATAATATCGGGCTGTATGTCCATACCGTCAAAACTGAAGAAGCTGCCAGTACGCCCGCATCCCACCTGGATGTCATCAACGATAAGCAGCATGTCATGACGGCGGCACAAACGCTGCAGCTCTTGCATCCATGCGCGGGTTGCGACATTGATACCACCCTCGCCTTGCACGGTTTCCACAATAACGGCGGCAGGATGATCCAGACCACTGCTTGGATCTTCCAGCATACGTTCAAAGTAAGCGAGCGTGTTTACATCAGGTCCCATATACCCGTCGTAGGGCAAGAATGTCGTATTAGATAAGCCCACTCCGGCTGCGTCCCGAAACTTTCTGTTGGCCGTAGCAGCCAGCGCACCGCAACTTACGCCGTGAAAACCATGGGTAAAGGACACAATGTTCTGTCTGCCTTTTACCTGGCGCGCAAGCTTAAGTGCAGCCTCAACAGCGTTGGTGCCAGTCGGCCCCGTAAACTGCAATACATACTCCCATTTGCGGGGTTTGAATAATCGCTCATCGACGGATTCCAGAAAACGCTTCTTCGCAGTGGTAGCCATATCCAGGCCATGCACCACGCCATCCGACGTTAAATAGTCGATGACTTTCTCTTTTAAAAATGGGTTGTTATGACCGTAATTTAATGTGCCGGCCCCGCTGAAAAAGTCCACATACTCTTTGCCTTGTTCGTCAAAAAGTATGGAACCTTTAGCTTTCTTAAACACAACGGGGAACGACCGAATATAGCCACGGACTTCTGATTCCATCCTGTCAAATATTTTTAAGTCAGTCATTTTTTCTCTCCTTTTTTGAGCACGACTTCCCCTGCGAACCGGAAGTGGTCCGAAAGTTAGCGCTCATTACTTGAATTTAGGGTCTGCTTACTTGGTGACTAGCTAGCCATGAGGCAGAGGCCCAATTCGCAACAGAGGCTCTTCTTCATGAGCATGTTTACCAAAGTGATGCGTTTCGAAAAGTACGTTTTCGTTAAGCGATGTGTTCAGACGCTGAGCCATATTGCTAAACATGGAGCGTGATGCTTGATTATCAGGACTCACGGTGGTCTCTATATACCGAAGCTGCTCCAGACCCGTGCGGGCCAGCAAATGTTGCAGCATACGCTGCCCCAACCCCTGACCCCGCGCATCGGCATGCACGGCCACTTGCCAGATAAATAGCACATCGGTTTGGCTGGGGGGATATAGGCGGATATAAAGCCAACTAGGCGATTTTGATGCTCGACCACAACGCAGGTATTTGCGAAATGCTCGGCTAAAAGCAGATAAACGTAAACAGAATTTACGTCGAGTGGCGGGCACTCTGAGATAAGCTGGTGTATGCGTGCTCCGTCGTCAGGAACGGGAGCACGGAACACCAGCGGGTCTTCGGGTTCGGACTCGCCATTAGGCTTTTTGGATTTAAATTGCGTTTTTCTGCATTTGAGGTTTTTCACACTACCAACCCAGATTCGGGAGGGACACTCCCGATCGGGACCTCCAATATCGGCGACACGGTATCCGAAGTTTCAGTAGCCATTTCAGAATCCGAATCAATTAAACGAACGATGCGCTCCAGCGATAAGGTAATCGTTGCCCGCTCTAGCTCAGGCAAGCTGTTGAGCGCATCAGCGAGTTGCTTTTGCAAGGGTGACGGGGTCTCAAGGGCTAGTTTCTCGCCCGCTGCCGTAGCAGTAATAAACACAATTCGACGATCTTCGCGTCCGCGTTCACGAACAATAAGTTCTTTGTCTTCGAGACGATCCAGAATACCAACCACTGTACTGGGGCTGATATGCATTTCGCGGCTTATCGCTGTGGCCGTCAAAGGGCCTTTCTCGATAACGGTACGCAAGCAGATAAGCTGCGGAGCCGTGATATTACTGCAAGCCGCCAATTGACGAGAATGCAACGCAATAGATCGAGTAATTTTGCGTAAAGCGCGCAGAATGCGCAAATCGTATTCGTGTTCTATGTTCATTTAGGAGACATACATCCAAAGCAAATCTATAATTAGTTAGTACCGAAATCATATGCTGTCTAATAATTTCTGTCAACAACAATAATTAGACACAAAAAAGGGCATTCATTAACAAATGCCCTTTATTTACACCGGTTTAGCCATCTTCAGAAAACGAGCCCCGCCATCGGAGTCTTTAGCTAACGATGGGCTTTTTGAGCCCAAAATTCGTTATACGGTATATCTTAAGCTGTACCGCCCACCGTCAAACCATCGATACGTATAGTAGGCATGCCTACCCCCACAGGTACGCTCTGCCCCTCTTTACCACAAGTGCCCACCCCGGAATCCAGCTCCATATTATTGGCAATCATGCTGACCCGATTCATGGCATCAAAACCATTTCCAATCAGGGTGGCCCCTTTTACTGGCCGTATCAGTTTTCCATTTTCAATTAACCAGGCTTCTGAAGTAGAAAACACAAATTTGCCGCTGGTAATATCAACCTGTCCACCTGCAAAATTCGCAGCATAAATACCATTTTTGACTGAGGCAATAATCTCCTCATGCTCGTGCTTGCCATCAAGCATATAAGTATTGGTCATACGTGGCATAGGCACATGCGCATAGGACTCACGTCTGCCATTCCCCGTTACCTTGCTATTCATGAAACGCGCATTACGACTGTCTTGCAAGTAGCCTTTCAAAATACCGTCCTCGATAAGCACTGTCTTTTGAGTAGGGTTGCCTTCATCATCTACGTTCAGCGAGCCTCGTCTATCGGCCAAGGTTCCGTCATCAATAACTGTCACTCCGCGTGCAGCGACGCGTTCTCCGATACGGCCTGAAAACACGCTGGAACCTTTGTGATTGAAATCAGCTTCCAGGCCGTGCCCCACTGCCTCGTGCAACAAAATTCCCGGCCAGCCCGAACCCAGGACTACGGTCATCTCACCCGCTGGCGCAGGAGTGGCTTCGAGCGACGTAAGTGCTGAGCTGACCGCCCGTTCGACATAGTCATTGATCATCTCATCGCTAAAATAAGCCAGACCATATCGCCCCCCACCGCCTGCACTGCCCATTTCACGACGGCCATTGCGCTCAACGATGACAGACACGGACAAACGAACCAGAGGACGCACGTCAGCCACCATGCGTCCGTCGCTGCCCACCACCATCATGACGTCATACTCGGCTCCCAGGCCGGCCATTACCTGAATGACTGAAGAATCAGCTGCCCGTGCACGCGCCTCTACCCGTCCGAGCAACTCTACTTTCTCACTTGCGCTCAGACTGTTTAAAGGATCATTTTGCTCATAAAGCTGATGCCTGGGCTGAATGTCAGGGCGGGCACTATTAACGCGCACCCGCTTGGTAGCCCCCTGACGGCCGATGCTGCGAACCACATGAGCCGAAGAGAGCAGCGCTTCTTGACTGAGTGCATCGGAATAGGCAAAAGCTGTTTTCTCGCCGCTAAGCGCCCGTACCCCTACACCTTGTTCAATAGAAAAGCTGCCCGCTTTTACTATGCCTTCTTCTAAGCTCCACCCTTCGCTACGGGTATATTGAAAATACAGATCAGCATAGTCAACCTGATGCTCGAAGATTTCGGACATCGCTTTATCGAGATCGGTCTCGGTCAACCCCCAGGGGTCAAGCAAAAGCGATTTCGCGGTGTCTAAGGCTTCAATAGCAGGGTTTGTGATATTCATATATGTAAGATGTCCTTAATGCGACTACATCGTGCGATGTCGTAATGCGGGTAGGCTCTGGCGCACAGAGCTTATCGTGTTTAGATCGAGCTCGCCTGCAGCGTAGCCTGGCCCTTCGGGTACTTTATCGATAATGTCACCCCATGGGCTAATCAGCATTGAATGCCCCCAGGTTCGGCGACCGCTTTCGTGCTTCCCGCCTTGAGCCGGTGCAAGCACATAACATTGGTTCTCAATCGCGCGCGCGCGCAACAAGACTTCCCAGTGTGCCTGACCTGTAGTGTATGTAAAGGCCGAAGGAATAATCAGCAGGTTAATCTCGCCCATGGCCCTGAACAGCTCCGGGAAACGGAGATCATAGCAAACCGCCAGACCCACGCGACCACAAGGTGCATCAAACACCTGCGGGACGGCTTCACCAGGCCGTATGGTGACTGATTCGTCGTAAGACTCGTCACCTTTCTTAAAACCAAACAGATGAATTTTATCGTAGCGCGCCAGTCGCTGGCCCTCGGGGCCGTAAACCAGCGAGCTATTATAAATACGGTTTAAATCCGGACTTTCAAGAGGCAAAGTACCTCCTATGAGCCAAATTTGGTATTTCGTCGCCTGCTCAAACAAAAAACGTTGAACCGGCCCTTCTCCATCTGTTTCCAGGTGCGCCAGCTTATCGCGATCTCGCGCTCCCATAAAACAAAAATACTCTGGTAGCGCCAATAACTTAGCACCTGACTGAACCGCACTTTGTATTAGCTTTTCAGCTTGTAGAAGGTTGGCATTTAAGTCAGTAGAAGACACCATTTGCAGGGCCGCAATTTTGAATGCACTGTTTCTATTACGCAGGTCGCTCAACGATATTTCTTCCTAATTAGTTAGTTCTCGACGGAAACAAAGTAAATTTTCATGTTCCACAAAATCGAGTTAAAATAAATTTAAGGTGGTGATTTAAAAAGCCACATACTGTGAATATAAATAACCGCACACTCACAAAGGAATAAATAATGCCACAAGAGTCGTTTACAACAGAAAAGCAAAAAATTGAAAAAGAAATTCTTAAGCTTCAGCGTAAAATGCGCACACTAAAAACGCGCCAACGCCGTCCGGTTATCAGCTCTATTGTTCGCTCCATGCTTGACTACGACATTAGCCTCGAAGAGCTCTCCGAAGCCTACAACAAGCGTTCTAATAACGAAGCCAAAGCCACAAGCTCGCCTAAAGCCGCCTTGCCTCCCCGCTTTCGAAATTCGGAAACCGGTGACACCTGGACAGGCCGCGGCCGTCCGCCTCGCTGGATTGTCGACGCAGAGGCAAAAGGCAATAGCCGCGACTCATTTCTAATTGAAAAATAATATCACTACCCATAACCATTAATTATCAGTAGCGTAATCGCTAATTAGCGATTACGCGTAAAGCGTACTTCACGTACCTCACCGTTATTACCTGGAAAGCGGTCAAAAACGGCCTGAGATAAATAACTCATAACATCAAGTAAATTATCACCGTCACTAATACTCTTGGCGGTAGAACGATACACTTCTGCATTATTCTGAGCACTATCGTTGATAATTACGGTTAAACGATTTTCCCGATATTGTATGGGCACTGTCACTACTCGCGGGCTATAGATCATACCGCCGCGAAAACCTCCGAAATGTCCGAAGTATCCACCCCATGCCGGGCCAAATGGGCCCATACCGTCAAAATACGGATCACCGTAGCGTTGAACCCAATCTTCTTTCAGTTCGGAACCGTAATTCAGGTGAACCACAAAACGGGCATTGGCGTCCCCTTCAGTCAGGCCGGTAGGCCCTATGGCAGCACGTACCGTATCTGCTAGCGCTTCGTACTCCAGGTTACCTGTCTGATCAGGCTCGGAATGGATGCGATAGGTTTGACCTACAACGTTATCAGGCCAGCGTTGATAGCTGCTGACTTTTGCCGACCAGCTCGAGGCGCAGCCCGACAGCAAAAATAACAAGCTGCAAGCGACCAGAAAATAAGCTGTACTTAAAAACGAACGTTTAGCAAACGGCAACATATGCGCTCCTTTGCCCTGTAATTAAAAGCGGTCCCGTTAAAACCATCATACTCGTGGCTCTTTAACTCAAACAGGGTGTGGGTAGCCGACTCTCAAAATAGTTGCTTCGAGGCCACGCAAGGCATTTAGCCCTTATCGCACTACAATAATACTAATCTTAAATACATTTAGCGATTTACTCATTATGCGTACTGATGTCGGTCACACCATTTATCGCCAGAACTGGCAGCCCTATCCCTACTTGATTGAGCGCGTTGCTCTTCACTTTGAACTGGCGCCTGCAATAACTACGGTAACAACCTGCTTTACTGCCATATCAAAGAACGCTGATCCACAGCCGCTATTGCTGGACGGAGAGGGTCTGACGCTTTTAAGCCTGCGCATTAATGGAAAAGCCCTTGATGAGGCAGAGTATAAAATCGATGCAACATCGCTAACCGTGTATCTGCATCAGCACGAGAACAAAATCGAAATCGTCAATACCTGCACGCCGGATCAGAACACCACCTTGATGGGGCTCTATGTTTCCGGCGAACAGCTCTTTACACAATGTGAGCCGGAAGGCTTTAGAAGAATCACGTGGTTCGCGGATCGCCCTGATGTGATGGCTCGCTACCACGTTACCTTAACAGCCGACAAAAGCGCTTACCCCAGCCTGCTTTCCAATGGAAATTTACTAAGTACCAGACAACTGGATGGCAATAAGCACGAAGCGGTGTGGGAAGACCCCTTCCCGAAGCCTTCTTATTTATTCGCTGTCGTAGCAGGCGATTTTGATTGCCAGGAGCGCACCGTACAGACAGCATCGGGCCGGAGTGTGCTGCTGCAGGTCTACAGCGATAAAGGCGATGGCGATAAAACAGAATGGGCGATGGACAGCCTGGAACGATCATTGCGCTGGGATGAAAATCGTTTCGGACTAGAGCTGGACCTGGACCGCTACATGATCGTCGCCGCGCACGATTTCAATATGGGCGCAATGGAGAACAAAGGCCTCAACGTTTTTAATGCCGCCTACGTGCTGGCCGATCCCCAGACCACTACCGATGCTAGCTATCGTGCCATCGAGGCGGTTATTGGCCATGAGTATTTTCATAACTGGACAGGGAATCGCGTCACATGCAGAGACTGGTTTCAACTGTCTTTGAAAGAAGGTCTGACCGTGTTCAGGGAGCAAGAGTTCTCTGCAGACATGCTCGCTGATCAGCTTGAAGGCGCCCAGGCAGAAAGCGCCAAAGCGGTTAAGCGTATTGATGATGTCAGCACCTTGAGGCTGGCACAGTTTCCGGAAGACGCCGGCCCGATGGCCCATCCCATACGTCCTGAAAGCTACGAAGAAATCAGCAATTTTTACACTGCCACTATTTACGAAAAAGGCGCTGAAGTTATACGAATGCAGCACACTTTGCTGGGCGAAGCCTTATTTCAGGAAGGCATCCGAGAATATTTCGGTCGCCACGATGGCCAGGCAGTTACCTGCGACGATTTTGTCGACGCCATGGACAGCGTTTACCAGTCAGCCAACCCAGGCAAAGACCTGTCGGTTTTCAGGCGCTGGTATTCGCAAGCCGGCACCCCACAGATCCACATTGACGCCGCCTACAGCCCTGAGACCAAAACGTATACGGTTCGCATCAGTCAACAGAATGATGCGGTGGGCATAGAGCGCCTCCGAGATAGCTCTACAAAGCAGCCACTGTTAATCCCTGTCAAAGTGGGTCTGATCGGCCCTGAAGGCGAGGCCTTAAGCTCCACCCTTGAGGGCAAGACAGCAGACGAATTCCTGCTTGAGCTTGATAGCCCGCAGAACTCATGGGTCTTTCACGATGTGGCGCATGCGCCCGTGCTCTCAGTGTTACGCGATTTTTCTGCCCCAGTAAGCGTTTTCATCGAACGCAGTACTCACGAGCTGCGGCTATTGGCCGAGCACGACAGCAATGCCTTTGGTCGATGGGAAGCCGCGCAGTCACTAAGCAAACAGGCAATTCTTAGTGCTTCTCTAGAACCCGGCAGCGAAAAATGCGCAAGTAATCGCAAAGCCGTAGAGCAGGTCTATCGACGCCTGCTCAGTGATGACACTCTGTCAGAAGCATTTTTATCGCGAGTGCTGGGCCTGGCTTCGGTTCGGGAGGTACAAACCTTACATCGCCCGATGCAGCCTATTGCCGTGGCCAATGCACGGCAGGCTCTTCAGGCACATCTAGGCAAAGAACTGGCTGAACACTGGCTGAAAACTTACCATTCGCTTAATCGCCCCAATGAAGCCTATAGTCCTGACGCCCTTTCTGCGGGCCGCCGCGCCTTGAAAAACCTTTGTCTGCAGTATTTGACAGCAGCAAATGTTCCGGGCGCCTACGAACTGGCGATGCAGCAGTACCACCAGGCACAGAACATGACTGATCGCTTTAGTGCATTGCAATCGCTTGTGAATTATTACGACGAGAGTCAGAGTGGCGAGGCCTGCGCCCACTTTTACGAGCGATGGCAACACGACCCCCTGGTGGTCGACAAATGGTTCAGTCTGCAAGCCTGCGCCCCCACCACCACGGTACAATCGCTAAGATCGTTAATGCTGCATCCTGCTTTCACGATACGCAACCCTAACCGCACCAGAGCACTTATTTTTCAGTTCTGCAATAACAACAGCATAGGCGTGCACAATGTGTATGGCTATGAGTTCTGGGCGGAACAAGTGGTGGCACTCGATAAGATCAATCCTGAAATCGCAGCACGGCTGGCTCGCGCCTTCGATAACTGGTCGCAGTACGACGTCCCCTATCGCAGTCAGCTGTACGATGCCCTCTGCCATATACAAGCACACGCAAAATCGGCCAATGTCGCTGAAATTGTGAATAAAGCACTTACTATTTGATTCCCCTGGAGCACTACATTGAAGAAGAACCTAACCCATTACCTGGTTGAGCAACAGCGACAGAAAGGCGCTGTGTCAGCCGAGGTTCGTTTACTGATTGAAACCGTTGCCCGCGCATGCAAGGCTATTGGCCATGCCGTCAGCAAAGGGGCCTTAGGCGGTGTGCTGGGTAGCCTGGCTACCGAAAATGTGCAAGGCGAAGTACAGAAAAAGCTGGATGTGATGTCTAACGAAATTCTTCTGGAAGCCAACGAATGGGGTGGCAATCTGGCTGCGATGGCCTCCGAAGAAATGGAGACACTGCATCGCATTCCTACGCATTTTCCCAAGGGTGAAAACCTGCTGTTATTTGATCCTCTTGATGGGTCATCCAATATCGACGTCAATGTATCCATAGGCACCATATTTTCAGTACTGCACGTGCCAGAGGGCGCACAGGGCCGTGAAATTCAAGAAAGCGACTTTTTACAGGCCGGCATTAAACAAGTGGCGGCGGGCTATGCCATATACGGACCGCAGACCATGCTGGTACTGACCGTGGGCACAGGCGTGGTTGGCTTTACCTTAGATCGCGAGATGGGCTCCTGGGTGCTCACTCATGACGATATACGCATCCCTGAGAATACAAATGAGTTCGCCATCAACATGTCAAATATGCGGCATTGGGAGCCGCCAGTCAGGCGCTATATCGAAGAGTGCCTGGCAGGTGCCGAAGGCCCCTGGGCAAAAACTACAACACACGATGGATTGCATCGATGGTTGCCGACGTGCATCGCATACTGACGCGCGGAGGCGTATTCTTGTACCCACGCGACCAGCGTGAATCTGTGCGTGAAGGCAAGTTGCGCCTGATGTATGAAGCCAATCCAATGAGCTTCATTATTGAACAGGCTGGAGGTGCTTCAACTGATGGCGCCAACCGTATTCTGGATGTTCAGCCTTCACATCTGCATCAACGCATTGGCGTGATTCTTGGATCCAGAACCGAGGTTGATCGTCTGCAACGCTATCACCTTGATGCTCAGGCTGCGCCCTAGAGTCTGACGTCTTTTCTATCAAGCCTGCCGTCAGGTGCACAGCCTGACTGATTGCTTTGACTGCCCCATAAAAAAACCGTCTTTCCCGAGTATCGAGGCAAGACGGTTTTTTGGTTGTGTGGCTTAGCGACTAATCGACTGTAAGAACGCTAGCCCCTACGGTTTTACGCGATGCCAGTTCTTCGTGCGCACGCGCGGCGTCTTTTAGTGCATAGCGCTGCCCAATCTCTACCTTTATCTTGCCTGTCTTCACCAGCTCGAAGACCTCCTCAGCCGCTGCCTGCATCGTTTCGAGCGTAGGTACAAAGGCCGCAAGCGAAGGCCGTGTCACATATAACGACCCATGCTGAGCCAATATACCTAAGTTCACGTCGGTGACGGCGCCCGAAGCATTGCCAAAGCTAACCATCAGCCCCCTGGGCTGCAGACATTTCAGGGACGTTTCCCATGTCGCCTTGCCCACGCCGTCATAGACTACCGGTACCATCCGGCCATCAGTAAGGTCACGCACACGATCGATTACATTTTCATTGCTGTAGTTAATCACTTCCCAGGCGCCATTTGCTTTGGCCGCAGCCGCCTTCTCTGGGCTGGACACTGTGCCAATCAGCTTAACGCCCAAGGCCTTGGCCCATTGACATGCGATGGAGCCAACACCTCCGGCTGCGGCATGAAACAAGATCGTCTCACCGGCTTTAAGCTCGTGCACCTGGCGAAATAAATACTGCACGGTCAAGCCTTTCAGCATGATTACCGCAGCCTCTTCAAAGCTGATTTCGTCAGGCAGCTTCACCACACGATCACCTGGAATGTTACGAGCTTCGGAGTAAGCACCAAGAGGCCCTTGCCCATAGGCAACGCGATCACCGACTTTAACGTGATGCACGTCAGCCCCTACGGCTTCAACAACCCCTGATGCCTCAAAACCCAGGCCGTGAGGCAACGGACTGGGATACAGACCGTCGCGAAAGTAAATATCGATAAAGTTTAAGCCTATTACTTTATGCCGTACGCATACCTCGTTTGGCTTGGGGGCTTCCAGAGGAATGGATAACCACTGCATTACCTCAGGTCCGCCATTTTCCTCAATGCGTATTGCCTTCACGCTTTGCTGCATAAGTCTCTCCTTGCTAATCTATGATTGGGCCGATATGGTTAGGCATTCCACATTAGTGTATGCCGCTAATCAAAAATCTTCACTATTCGCCCTTACATGACTCATAAACGCGCGCTTCTGTATATTCATATCGCAGCAGTACTCTTTGGTTTAACCGGCATCTTCGGCGAACTCATACAATCCAGTGCAATGTTTATTACGGCAGGACGCGCCACCTTTGCAACTTTGATCCTCTTCATTATCATTCGCGCCCAGGGCAGGCGTATCAATGAGGGTCTGCGACATAACGACTGGCAGCTGCTCCTGATTGCTGCAGTCATGCTGGCCATACACTGGGCTACTTTCTTTATTGCTGTCAAGGTAGGAGGCATTGCCATTGCGACGCTGGGCTTTGCCAGTTTTCCTGCCTTCATCACCCTGTGCGAATGGCTGGTGCTGCGCGAAAAAGTAAGCCGTACAGAGTGGCTGATTCTAGCCCTGGTAAGTTTTGGCTTGCTGCTGGTTACCCCTTCCTTTGACTTTGCAGATCAGTCAACGGTGGGGCTTGCCTGGGCCCTGGTCTCCGGACTTACCTTCGCCCTGTTCACGATTATTAACCGCCGGGCTGCAGGCCATATTCCGGCGTTGCAGGTGGCCTGCTGGGAAAACGGCTTCGTTGCCCTGTTGTGCTGGCCCTTTGCGATCAGCGTTATTGGCGACCCGGGGGCTATCGACTGGTTCTGGACCGCCTTGCTGGGCGTTTTTTGTACTGCCCTTTCGCATTACTTGCTGGTCTCAAGCTTGAGCACCCTCAATGCCCGCAGCGCTGGAATTGTGATTGCCCTGGAACCGGTCTATGCCATCGCCTTTGCAGCGATCTTGTTTGCACAGTATCCATCAGTACGTGCCTTGATCGGAGGGTGCATTATGATCGCCGCCATCGTGTGGTCCGGATTGCGCAAAGCCGAGCCAGATCCCGCCTCGGCTTCTACGCCATCAGTAACCTAAATCACGTCTGACCAATCCGCTGACTGCTTCACCGTTTTCCAGTGCATTGATTTTCTCTGAAAGCTGCCGCACAGTTTCCGGAATAATCGTCATTCCGGAAATATGCGGCGTAATTTGTATAGCTTCGTGGTGCCAAAAAGGATGCTCAGACGGCAACGGCTCGACGGTAAAAACATCCAGCAAGGCTCCAACAAGCTTTTTCTGCTCTAAGGCCTGGATTAAGTCATCGTCAATAAGGTGTCCGCCACGCGCCATGTTGATGAGATAAGCATCAGGCAAGAGCTTGCTGAAGGTGCGCGCGTTAAGAATCCCCTGGGTCTGATCCGTTAGAGGCAGCACGTTGATCAGAATACGCGTATGACTTAAAAACTCGTCAAAACTTTCGGCCCCGCTAAAGGCAGTAACGCCGTCGATATTACGGGGCGTGCGTGTCCAGGTAGATACCGGATAGCCCAGCGCTTTCAAGGCGTCCACCACATGCTGACCAATTACACCCAGCCCCAGCACCCCTACCGGATACTGCTCCCGATAAACAGGAGCGCTTTTCTGCCATTTTTTTCAGCACGGCTACGCTCATAAGGAGTAAAGCGCTGGGTGGCCTGGAACACGCCGTATATGGCGTACTCAGCCATCTGATACCCCATGCCGGCATCTTCCAGGCGATAAATCGGAAGTTGCTCGGGAAAATCAGACAGTTTTAAAGCATCTACCCCTGCGCCCAGATTAAATACCGCTTTCAAGGCTTTCTCTTTTTGAAACAAGCCCAGAGAAGGCTGCCAAACCACAGCATAGTCTGCCTGCTGCCCAGCACTTTGCTCATCCCACGACACCAGTACCCATGACGGATTCAGCTTACTGAAAGCGTCGATCCATTTTTGATTGATTTGATGCGATCCCGCTGCCACTACAACTTTAGGCATTTAGGCCTCCTTAAGGCTTACTCTTTAACAACGAACCCAACACACCTCGTAATAACTTGGTGGTACCGCGCCTGGCTTCGGACTTGAGAACTGACTGTAACAAACCATCTTTTTTCCACCCCTGGGCCCCGTAGAGCCCAGTAAAAAATCACTGAGAAGAGCAGTAATGCCACTGGGCGCTGAACTGGACTCCCGCTGCACGGTTTCACTTGCACGTTGACTCAGCACTTCATAGGCTGACTCGCGATCTATCTCGGCGTCATATTTGAGGCCCAAACTGGAGGCTGCACGTATTTGACGCTTTTCCTCATCCGTAGCGGGGCCTATGCGACTGCCAGGCGCGTACATCCAGGCCTGCTGCGTCAGCTCAGGTATGCCTTTTGCATCGAGCATCGAGACTAGCGCCTCGCCTACGCCCAGATGGCTGATGGCAGCCTCAACATCCAGCTGTGGGTTAGGCCTCATGGTTTGGGCGGCTGTTTTCACCGCTTTTTGATCGCGTGGCGTATAAGCACGCAACGCATGTTGAATTCGATGTCCGAGCTGCCCCAGGATTGTCTCGGGTATATCGAGCGGATTCTGCGTGACGAAATAGATGCCCACCCCTTTGGAACGGACCAGCCGTACAACCTGCTCGACCTTCTCGACCAAAACCTTGGGCGCATCGCTGAACAGCAGATGCGCCTCATCAAAGAAAAAGACAAACTTTGGCTTATCCAGATCGCCGACTTCTGGAAGACGCTGATAAAGCTCAGCCAGCATCCACAATAAAAACACCGCGTACAGCCGGGGCGACTGAATAAGCTTATCAGCGACCAAAACATTAATGATCCCCTTGCCCGTTGCGTCGGTGCGAATCCAGTCGGCAATATCCAGTGCAGGCTCACCAAAAAAGTTGAGCTCCTTCGGCCTCAAGCCGTAGCAAAGATCGCTGAATTGCCCCCACCGAAGCTACTGATACATTCCCGTACTGTGATCGCAGTTCGGTCGCGCGCTGGGCTACATGCTCAAGCATCGCTCTTAAATCTTTAAGGTCGAGAATCAGTTGGCCTTCGTCATCAGCCAGTTTAAAAACAATATTGAGTACGCCCTCTTGTGTAGCGTTCAGCTCCAGCATACGCGAGAGCAAGAGCGGCCCCATATCCGAGACAGTGGCCCTTACAGGGTGTCCCTGCTCGCCGAACACATCCCAAAACACGACCGGATTTGCAGCAAAGATCGGTTCCGGCAGCTTAAGCTCTTGCAGGCGCGCACTTAACTTCGGGCTGCTTTCGGCGGCTCGCGATACGCCACTGAGATCCCCCTTGACGTCCGCAACAAATACGGGGACACCAAGGCGAGAGAAGGATTCTGCCAATAGTTGTAAACTAACGGTTTTACCTGTGCCGGTGGCGCCTGTAATACAGCCATGCCGATTAGCCATGCCTGGTAGCAATGTAATTTCCGACTGTTGTCCTCGAGCGATTTTTATTGCGTCTGCCATAGCCCCGTCCCAAGTAATAAAATAGCTAATAATAAGGTGTTTAACCGTAGAGCCAAAGTGTAGTTCAGGCTAATTTTTCCGCACGGGTTAAAATAACCAGTCAAACCTAAACCTCGTCATCTTTTAATTGGTAATTGTTTATGGCCGGACATAGTAAATGGGCGAACATCCAACACCGCAAAGGGCGCCAAGATGCCAAGCGCGGAAAGCTTTGGACTAAAGTCATCCGAGAAATCACAGTCGCTGCTCGCGAAGCAGGCCCTGACCCTGACGCTAATCCCCGATTACGTCTGGCTTGCGAAAAAGCGGCTGCGGCGAACATGCCCAAAGATAACGTAAATCGAGCCATTCAACGGGGCGCAGGGGAAAGCGATGGCGCAAACTTTGAAGAGATCCGATTTGAAGGCTATGGTGTAGGCGGTGCAGCTGTGATCGTAGACTGTATGACCGACAACCGCCAGCGCACCGTTTCGGATGTACGCCACGCCTTTTCCAAAAACGGTGGAAACCTGGGTATTGATGGCTCTGTCGTGTTTCAGTTCCAACACTGTGGCCAATTTATTTTTGCGCCTGGATCCTCCGAAGAAAAAATCATGGAAGTCGCGCTGGAAGCCGGAGCAGACGACATTATTACTGATTCCGAAGGGCTTATTGAAGTAGTTTGCCTGCCTACGCATTATGCTGAGCTTAACCAGGCCTTTAACGATGCAGCCCTGGTTCCAGAAATTCATGGTGTAGTCATGAAAGCCCTGAACGAAACTGAACTCGAGGGCGATGATGCTGCTGTCATGCAAAAAATGCTCGACGCGCTTGAAAGCCTTGATGACGTACAAGAGGTTTTCACCACTGCCGTCATGGACGAAACCGAATAACAATTAACCTATGGATCACAGCAGACCTTCGGGCCTGCGCATACTGACTATGAAGCTACTCGTCATCGGCGGCGGCGGCCGTGAACATGCTCTCGCATGGCGTCTTGCCCAATCGCAACGGGTTAACACCGTATTTGTCGCCCCTGGCAATGGGGGCACCGCTACCTCTCCACGTCTAAAAAATATTGCTCTCACCGACGTGAATGCACTTGTGGACTTTGCCCGTTCAGAAAAGATTGCCTTTGCAGTAGTAGGCCCAGAAGCTCCACTCGCGGCGGGTGTGGTAGACGCTTTCCGCGCTGCCGGATTACGCATCTTCGGTGCCACGCAAGCCGCGGCACAGCTCGAAAGCTCCAAAGACTATGCAAAAGCTTTCATGGTGCGTAACCACATCCCTACTGCCCATTACGCTACCTTTACAGATCCCGAGCTCGCCAGGCAATACATTCACGAACAAGGCGCACCCATTGTCATCAAGGCCGATGGGCTGGCGGCTGGCAAAGGTGTGATCGTTGCCATGCACGAACAGGAAGCGCTTGACGCCGTTAACGACATGCTCGGCGACGGCCGCTTTGGCGAAGCAGGTGCCCGGGTAGTCATTGAAGAGTTTCTCACGGGCGAAGAAGCCAGCTTTATCGTCATGTGCGACGGACAGCATGTGCTACCTTTGGCTACCAGCCAGGATCACAAGCGCTTAAAAGACGGTGATGAGGGCCCCAACACAGGCGGAATGGGCGCCTACTCCCCCGCTCCAATTGTTTCCCCCACCCTGCACAATCGCATCATGCGCGAGGTCATTCTTCCCACGACTCAGGGGATGGCAAAAGAAGGTATCCCTTTCTCTGGCTTTTTATATGCCGGCCTGATGATTGGCGACGGCCCCGATAATACCCGCAGCCTTAAACTGCTTGAGTACAACTGTCGCCTAGGTGATCCAGAAGCGCAGCCAATTATGATGCGCATCAAAAATGACCTCACCGAAGTGTTTGAACTTGCCATCGCAGGCAAACTCAACGAAGCACACATAGACTGGGATCGCCGTACGGCTCTTGGCGTTGTCATGGCTGCTGCCAACTACCCCGAAAACCCTCGATCCGGCGATGCCATTCAACAGTTGCCGGCCGACTCTGAAAACTGCATGGTGTTTCATGCGGGAACCACGCTTAAAGATGGTCAGCTACAAACATCAGGCGGTCGGGTTTTATGTGTCACCGCATTAGGTGAATCGATACGCCGCGCTCAAGATAAAGCCTACGCTGCCGCTTCTCAAATTCAGTTTGAAGGTAAACAATTTCGTACGGATATCGGCTGGCGTGCCATTCCTGGCTCCGACGCTTCGTAATTTAAGGGGTTACTTTTAGGCATGAGTATTTCAGTATCTGATGTACGTGATTACTTTCTGGACCTGCAGCAACGCATTGTAGGGCACCTGGAACTGGCCGATGGCCGAAAGTTCGACTCCGACCAATGGGATCGTGCTGAAGGCGGTGGCGGCATCTCGCGCTATCTCGAAGAGGGAAACCTTTTCGAGCGGGCAGCGGTGCTGTTTAGCCATGTCAAAGGGAAAACGCTTCCTCCTTCAGCCAGCGTGCAACGTACTGAACTGGCGGGACGCCCTGGGAGGCCATGGGGGTATCGCTGGTTATCCACCCTCGCAACCCCTATATTCCCACCACACACATGAATGTTCGCCTCTTTGTTGCCCATCCGCGCAACGAAGACGAAGAGGCTGTATTCTGGTTTGGTGGAGGACTCGACCTCACCCCTTACTACCCTTACCTTGAAGACGCCACCCATTTCCATCAGAAATGCGCTGACGCTCTTGCCCCTTTCGGCGCTGATAAATACCCTACTTACAAAAAATGGTGTGATGAGTATTTTTACTTAAAACATCGTGACGAAACGCGTGGTATCGGCGGCATTTTCTTTGATGACTTAAACGTCGCCGGCTTTGAACAAAGTTTCGCCCTGGTAAGGTCAGTAGGTGATCATTTCACTAAAGCCTATATGCCTATTGTCGAGCAGCGCCGTCATTTAAAATATGGCGACCGCGAACGCGATTTTCAGGCCTACAGGCGCGGACGTTATGTGGAATTCAACCTGGTGTTCGATCGGGGCACGCTATTCGGATTGCAGTCTGGTGGGCGAACCGAATCCATTTTACTGTCGATGCCGCCTATAGTGCGCTGGCGTTATCAATGGGAACCCGAACCCGATAGTCATGAAGCAAGCCTGGCCGACTTTTTAAAACCCAGAGAATGGCTGTAGAACGCATAGGCTTATTGGGCGGTAGCTTTGATCCAGTACATTTAGCTCATATAGAACTGGCTCAAAATGCAGTAGAGTCGCTACATCTGGATCAGCTGCAACTGTTGCCCGCAGCCAATCCCTGGCAGCGGGCCCCCTTGGCAGCAACAGCAGAACATCGCCTTGCCATGCTCAAGCTGGCTAGTGCCGGTTACCCTAAACTGAGCATTAACACGAGCGAAATTGAACGTGGCGGTGCTACCTACACCATAGATACATTACGCGAGCTTCCGCCAGGCCCCGTATACTACTGGGTAATAGGCGCCGATCAACTGCAAAATCTGTGTTCCTGGCGAGATTGGCAAGAAATTGTCCAGCGCGTCGAGCTGGCTGTCGGGCGGCGCCCTGGCAACGAGCTCATTGCACCCGATTCCTTGCATAAACAGCTGCTACAGCTAAACAAGTCCTTACATTACCTAAGCTTGCCCCCGATATACTTGTCAGCCACCGAAATTCGCCGTAGGCTTGCGCAAGGGGCTGGTACAGAAGGCTTGCTAGACCCCTCAGTCGCTACCTACATACAACACCATCGACTTTACCAACCCAACACTTTCCGCTAAACGGTCTACGACTACATGAATATAGAATCTCTACAACGCCTTGTGATTGACGCTCTTGAAGACGTCAAGGCACAAGACATCCGTGTTTTTGACACCACACACCTTACCGGTCTTTTTGACCGTGTCGTTATTGCCAGTGGAACCTCAAACCGCCAGACCCGTGCACTGGCCAACAGCATTATCGAAGACGCCAAAAAGAACCAAGTGCACGTATTGGCTCATGAAGGTGAAGACACTGGCGAATGGGTGCTTATTGACCTGGGTGACATCGTCATTCACTGCATGCAGCCTTCAATTCGTCAGTACTACAACCTGGAAGAGCTTTGGGGCGGCCGACCCGTAAAGGTCGATCTGCTTCCCCAGTCCACCCTCCCCATCGTGGGTGACGCTTTCAGTCACGACCACGACGACGAGTAGAATCCCGGCCACCGTCGCAGCATCTGGGGCTAATTCTCCACGCCTGTACTAAGTGCCCAGAACTCGCGCTCTACATTTATTTGTTGTTTATGAAGATTTATGTCGTTGCGGTCGGTCACCGTATGCCCGATTGGGTTAATCAGGCATGGGACGACTATGTACGTCGCATGCCTGCAGAATTCAGCATAGAACTAAAAGAAATCAAACCCGAAGCACGCACTACGGGTAAGACTCGACAGCAAATGATGCTGGCGGAAGCAAAACGGATTGATGCTGCCATACCTGAAAAGGTATGGCGTATTGCCCTGGACGAGCGCGGACGAGATCTCAGCACCGTAGCTCTGCGCGACCAGTTGCAGCAATGGCGGGATCAGTCGCTGGACATTGCTCTTATCATTGGTGGCCCAGATGGACTAGATCCCGCTCTTAAACAGCGCTGCCAGCAACAAATTCGCATTTCCTCATTGACTCTCCCCCACCCCATGGTTCGCGTAGTGCTGGTAGAACAGCTTTACCGCGCATGGTCTATGCTTAGCGGACACCCCTACCATCGAAGCTGACAGGAGCCCTCATGTCTAAACGTCGTACAAAAATCGTCGCCACACTAGGGCCTGCCTCTGATACCGAAGCTATTATCGAAAAGCTTATTCTCGCGGGTATGGACGTAGCGCGCCTGAACTTTTCACACGGCTCTGCCGAGGATCATCGTCAGAAGGCTTTCTTGGTACGGAAAATCGCCGCCCGACATCAGCGCTATGTGGCCCTGATGGGCGACTTGCAAGGCCCAAAGATTCGTATTTCGAGCTTTATAGACAAGCAGGTCACACTTGAAGCCGGGCAGGCCTTTGTCCTGTCTAATAACCATCCTGCTGATAAAGGCAATCGAGATATCGTCGGCATTGATTATCCGCCCCTGGTTCATGACTGTGCTCCAGGTGACGAGCTGCTGCTTGATGACGGAAAAATCATCTTGCAGGTCGATAAGGTAGAAGACGACTCGGTCCATACCACGGTAATTGCCGGTGGAGAACTTTCGGATCATAAAGGTATCAATCGCCGCGGCGGCGGTATCTCTGCACCCAGTCTGACTGATAAGGATCGCGAAGACATCACACTGGCCGCAGAACTTAAGGTAGATTACGTGGCCGTATCATTCCCCCGCTATGGCAGCGACATGGGGCAGGCTCGTGAACTTATACAGCAAGCTGGCAGCAATGCCTGGGTCATCGCCAAAATAGAGCGGGCAGAAGCCGTAACCGATGATCAGGCCTTAGACAATATTATTTCGGCCAGCGATGGAGTGATGGTAGCGCGGGGCGACCTGGGTGTTGAAATCGGGGATGCCCGGCTGGCTGGCATACAGAAACGCATCATCAAACATGCCCGTACCCTCAACAAGCTTGTGATCACCGCCACGCAAATGATGGAGTCCATGGTTTCGAGCACCATGCCAACCCGGGCTGAGGTATCAGACGTTGCCAATGCCGTATTGGATCATACCGATGCGGTAATGCTCTCGGCCGAAAGCGCGGCTGGCAAATTTCCGGTTGAGGCTGTTGCTGCAATGGCCCGAATTTGCGTGGGCGCCGAGCAAGAGCCGGTTTCCATTACGTCCGGACACCGCCTGGGCGAGCGATTTTCACGATGTGATGACACGATTGCGTTATCGGCGATGTACGCAGCCAACCACTTCCCCGGTGTCAAGGCGATTATTAGCCTGACTGAAAGTGGACGTACGCCATTGATCATGTCGCGTATTCGTTCTGGTGTACCCATTTTTTGCTTCACCCGTCATCCGCACACGCTTAACCGTGCCGCCTTATTTCGTGGTGTGTACAGTTTGCCTTTCGACGCCGCTACCTTGGATCCCGCTGACGTCAGTGATGCCGCCATTGCGCTGCTAAAAGAACAGGCGATTGTCAAAAGGGGCGACTGGATCATTCTGAGCCAAGGCGACTTTCATAGCGATAGTGGCGGCACAAACGGAATGAAAATCTTAAAGGTCAAATAAAAACGATGCTCGTCACCCCTTTGCTGCTGGCTTCAGCCAGTCCTCGTCGACACGAACTGCTTAAGCAGATCGGAATCCCCCACCAGGTGATACTCGTACCCCCGCCACCCGGAGCAGATGAGCCTAGACTTCCCAACGAGACCGCTATTGCCTACGTCAGGCGTACCGCTTATAACAAAGCCACCCAGGCCCTCGCACATTTAAGCCCCGGAGCCCCGCCAACAGAACAGGCCATTCTATGTGCCGACACTACGGTGGAGCTTGATGGAGATATTTTGGGAAAGCCAGCAAATATGACCGATGCCGCAAGAATGCTTCACGCTCTTTCAGACAAATCCCATCACGTACATACCGCCATAGTCCTGGCCGTCGAAGGCAGGTATTATCAGGCTTTGTCAACGAGCAAGGTCAGCTTTAAACGACTAAGCAATCAGGAAATTACCGCCTACTGCGCTAGTGGCGAGCCCTTTGGAAAAGCAGGAGCGTATGGCATTCAGGGCAGGGCCGGAGCCTTTGTCCGTAACCTAGAGGGCAGCTACAGTGGTGTTATGGGCTTGCCGCTGTACGAAACCTGCCAGTTGCTCAGTCAGGCCAATCTTTTACAGAGTTCGGATTAACTGCATCCGAACTCTGTATAGCACTAACCATTAATCGTTTAAAAGCTAAGCAAAGGGGCCATGTGCGAACCTGCAATGGCTGCGAACTCATCAAGTGTCATGGCCCGGCCATTGAGCACCACACTCCGATCAGCACCGTTATAGCTAAGATCAAACTCTGCGGTATTGTTGGCGTAGGTAATTAACTGCTGCTCGCTGAGCTGTTTCACTTTTTCATCGAAGATTGTTTCCACCAGTGCTGACATAAAACCCGCTTCGGAACCCATGATCGCCATCACCATATCGCGTGATACGCTTGCCGATAAATTCAGCGTTTCAAACATTTCCTCTGTGGGTGCATTTTCTTGAGTAGTCTTTAACACCGTCGTGAAATCGACCCGGGTTTCCCCTCCACTATTACGCCAAATAAATGGACTTACACTTAACTCTGGCTTGGCCACCAGCAACTTGCGCAGCAGAGGTTCAAGCACATCAATATTTTCTTCTGCCTTCTCAGAAAGGGCACCGATCTCTTTGAGCACAGCGTAATCAATATGCTTGGCGTATGTGCCCAGCTCGAAACTACCCATCGCCTGCTGGTTTAGTTTTAGCTCGGCCAGTCGATACGTTAAGCCTGCATCAATCAGTTCACCATACTGACGGCCTTCGCCATCAACACTAAAATTATTTATTGTTATGTTTGTGCCAAAGCCAGAGTTAATTTCAATACTGTCGACCTGAGCGTCATATTGATTTTTAATTTCGCCATTGGCCTCAGCACTATTGCCTTTAAAACGAATATTATTAAAAAATACGGAGTCTTCACCTTGGGCAGACTTCACAACCACCGAAGGCAAGCTGCCGTGCCCGGAGTTATTGGCAATGTTTTTCCCTACCTTGAACTGCATCGTGGTTTTTGCGACCTCGACCACAAGCTCGTCGTTGCTGAAGGCCAGAGGAGCAAAGGCCATGTCGGAGTCCATACTGCCATTGAGGTGATATACCGTCTCAGCAACAAAAGGATTTTCACCATTGGCTGCATTAAACCAAGGCTCTGCGTCAGTTGTCTTTAAAAGCTCGGTCTGGCTATAACTTAGCACCGGAGCAAACTTGCCTGATGCTACGGCCGCCGCAGGCCAGGGGCCATGGTAATAGGTATCCTGAAACTGAAAGTCAACCGCATCGGCGCCAACCTTGGCTTCCAGCTGATAAATGGCTACCGATTTAAACAGCTCGCGCTCAAAGCCAAGAATATTCAATTTGGCAAAATCACCCGAACTTTCAGTATGAATTTGCTCATGCAGCTTTTCGTTAACGCTTGCAACCTGAGCCCGCACTACATCTTCGGTTTTGCTGCCCACGTAAGCCGTGGCCGCCACATAGACCACACCTAAGGCAACCACTGTTCCCAGCGCAACTAGTTTTTTATTCATAAATAACCTTAACGACGATCACAGACCGCCAGCAGTAAAGAGAAAAGCGAATAATCATAACTAAAGATACAAACATCATGCTTAGAGTTAAAGATCCTGAGCGCACAAGTTGTATATTTTTATGACAGTGCTTTAATAATTTGAGAAACATCGCTCTGCGCTAAACCTTGCTTGCTGGCCAGGCGATAAAGTTGCTGAGCCGTATGGCTGACGGGCATGGCAGTGGCATTAAATTGCGCCAGTTGCGCCGCAGCGTCGAGGTCCTTGAGCATAGTAGCTACAGTAGCGCTTACCGGCACATCGGTACTACTCATTTTTGGTACAAACAACTGCAATAAAACTGAGTCGGCCCACCCGCCAGCCAAAGCCTCGTTAAGTAAACTCGCATCGACGCCTTCATCTTTGGCCAGACGCATAGCTTCGGCAATGACAGCAATGGTTGAGGCCACTATCGCCTGATTGCACAGCTTGGTAGTCTGTCCCGCACCGTTGCCACCCATGTGCGTGACGCGCTGGGCATAAGACGCCAAATAAGGACGCAGACGATCGATATCAGCAGCGTCGCCCCCGGCCATAATTGCGAGCGTTCCGCTCTCTGCTCCACCCGTGCCTCCGGACACAGGCGCGTCTACCCAGGCTGCTCTGGCTTTAGCCTTTAAGCGAGCGGCGTACTCTTGGGTGATTTTTGGCGGAATTGAGGCATGATCCACAAAAAGGGCCATCGTGCCGTTTCCGTCGCTGAGACCTTCGTTACCAAATACCAGATCGTGTACAGCTGCCGCATCATAGACACACGAAAACACAATTTCGCACTCTGACGCAAGCTCAGCCGGGGTACGTGCAACGCTGGCACCTTCTTTTTGCAACGATTGCGCCTTTTTCAATACTCCGGTTCCAAACAGTAACCGGATGACCATCGAGTACTAAACGACGGGCCATTCGTGAGCCCATTAAACCCAAACCGCAAAACCCAATACGCATGATTGCTACCCTATGCCCATAAAAGATGGAATGCTGATATAACCTTATTCGGCGTCAGGCTGATTGTCAGGCATTGCTTCCTGAAACGCAGCAAGACTGAGGCAGTGCGCTTCAATAGCCATTAATGCGGGAAACTGTGTCAGGTCGCAATCACAGCGGCGCGCATTTGCCAACTGCGGTATTAAACACACATCGGCAAGGCTCAGACCGTCTTCGTAGCAAAAACGTCCTGCTGTGCTGTGTCGCGCGACCACCTCTTCCAGAGCTAGCAGCCCCTCTACTATCCAATGCTTATACCAGTCGTTACGACCTTCCTCGGCTACTGAAAGGGTACGGGATAGATAACGCAAAACCCGCAAATTATTAAGGGGGTGTATATCACACGCAATATCCATTGCCATCGCGCGCACCGCAGCCCGGGCCCGTGGCGATGTCGGCAATAAGGGGATACTGTCTGGATAAGCCTCATCAAGATATTCGATAATGGCCAGGGACTGGCGCACAATAACGCCATTATCATCAAGGCTGGGCACCAGGGCAGAAGGATTAATCGCTTTATAAGCCTCGGACAACTGCTCTCCGCCGTGGCGCAGCAAATGAACAGGGGCTGTTTCGTAGGCAATACCCTTGGCATTCAGGGCAATACGTACCCTATAAGCGGCGGAGCTTCGGAAGTAGCTATAAAGCTTCATTCAAATACCTTACAAGCTGGTTGTTTCAATTTTTCTGGATAGTTCACGCGGCAAGGGGAAAGAGACATTCTCTTCTACACCCTCGAGCTTACGCACCGAAATAGCGCCCAATTCTTTTAATCGGCTGATTACTTGCAGAACCAGTTCCTCCGGAGCCGACGCGCCTGCTGTCACACCGATCCGATTGCCAGGTGCCAGCCATTCTGGTTGGATCATGGCAGGATCATCAAGCAAGTAAGCCGCCGCCCCCTTACGTTCTGCCACTTCGCGCAATCGATTCGAGTTTGAACTGTTGGTACTTCCCACCACCAATACGACATCGCACTGGGGTGCCATTACCTTTACCGCATCCTGACGGTTTTGCGTGGCATAGCAAATGTCGCTTTTCTTAGGCTCAATGATACTGGGAAAGCGTTCCCGCAATGCATTAGCCACCTGTGCGGCATCATCAACTGACAAGGTGGTTTGCGTAACAAAAGCCAGATTTTCCGGATCACTAACTTGCAGGGTATACACGTCGTCCGGCGTCTCGACCAGATACATGCCGACGTCGGATTGCCCTAAGGTACCCTCGACTTCGGGATGCCCCTTGTGACCGATCATAATAATTTCCCGGCCCGCCTTACGCATACGGGCCACTTCTACGTGTACTTTCGTCACCAAAGGACAGGTAGCATCAAATATTTTCAATCCCCGCTCTTCTGCTTCTGCCCGTACCTGTAGCGACACGCCATGAGCGGAGAAAACGACGATGGCTCCTTCTGGAGCCTCTTCCAGTTGAGCAATAAAAATGGCTCCTTTGTTTCGCAGATCTTCAACAACATACCGGTTATGCACGATCTCGTGGCGCACATAAATTGGTCTGCCGTGCAGCTCCAGAGCCCTTTCTACTATGTCTATGGCACGGTCTACGCCGGCACAAAACCCTCGAGGCTGAGCCAGTACGACATCTAAACCGGATTCAGAGGAAGTATGTGTGGTCATAAGATTCCCAAAATTTTCACATCCAAACGGATGTCTGCACCCGCCAGCGGGTGATTAAAATCGAAAAGCGCAGCCTCATCGTTCAGCTGCTTCAAGACACCGGAGTAGCGCGAGCCGTTTCGGGCGCTAAATTCGACCATGTCTCCGGGGCTGAAGCTGTCGTCTTTTGCGGCGTTTTCAGCCAGCATGGCTTTGCTGACCCATTGTAATAGAGCTGGATTGCGATCTCCGTATGCCTTTTCGGGCGGCAAATCAGCATGAATGGTGGCACCTTCCTGTTGACCAATCAAAACCTCCTCTAAACCACTGGACCATTGTCCAGCCCCCATTTGCAGGGTTGCGGGATGCCCGTCAAAGGTATTGGCAAACATGGTGCCCGCCGCAGGCCCGGACATGATCTGTATGCAATAGTGCAAGGTTAGGTAGGAGTCCTCACGGACAAGTAAAGCGCTTGCATCTGAGTGAGAGGTCAAGGTCTGTCATCCTATGTAATCGATAAACCGCTTTCATTTTAGTGCTTCTTATGCTTTCTAACAGTAAATCCCTAAATAATTTGCGGCCTAGAGAACGTTTGCTTAAATATGGCGCTGAACATTTGCCAGACGAAGAGCTATTAGCCATCGTATTACGCACTGGCACTGCCCAGCTCAATGTAATCAGTTTGGCGCAACGCCTTTTAGAACACTTCGGGGGCTTCCGCGCACTCCTCGCCGCAGAGGCGTCCAATCTGCAGCGTATCAAAGGAATTGGTCAGGCCAAAAGCTGCGAGTTATTAGCCATCAGTGAAATTACGCGACGGGCACTGAAAGAGAGTCTCATGCAAGGCCCCACCATGAATCAGCCAAAAAAGTTAAAGACTACTGCATCTCACGATTAGGCCATCTAAGAATTGAGCATTGCATTGCTTTATATCTTGATAACCAGTTACGGCTGATTGAATGCGAGGAAATTGCCAAAGGAACAATTAACCAGGCTTCTATCTATCCACGAGAACTACTTAAGTCTGCTCTGGTGCATCATGCCTCGGCAGTCATTCTGGCGCATAATCACCCTTCGGGCATACGCGAGCCCAGTCAGGCTGACCTTCACCTTACAAGGCACCTTAAACAAGCGCTGCAGCTGGTTGACATTCGTCTGCTCGATCACCTTATCATCACAGCAAATCATGCCACATCACTGGCTGAGCGTTCACAGATATAAATTCTTGGCCTATACTACTGTTATACATACACGCACAGCGTGCTGCGGTAGGTAGCATGTTAATAGCCACGCTTAAGCTTTGCGTCTGGCCGTATGGGCACAGCGTGTATTTTTCTCGCTAAAACAACAAAAACCACGCTGGTTACCCAGGTCTGCTTAAGCGTGGGCTCTAATGGCTTTGAAAAACAATAGGGCAATGTTAGAATCTTTCGATTTACTGGATACGTGGCAGATCGTTTTCTTTTATATCTGTTGGCGGTCCTACTATGAACGACAGGAAAACCATCATGAAAGAAGGCATCCACCCAGAGTACCGCGAAGTGGTGTTCTTGGATCAACAAACAGGTAATTCCTTCATTACCCGTTCGACGCTCCATACTCGCGATACTATAGAACAAGACGGTAAAACCTACCCTCTGTTCAAGTGTGACGTAACGTCCGAGTCACACCCATTTTACACTGGCGCACAAACACGCATTGTTGAAACAGGCCGTGTCGAGAAATTCCGCGCCCGTTTTGCGCGTACTGCTGGTACACGTAAAAGCTCCTGATAGCTTTACGCAGCTTAAAAAAGCAGCTTCGGCTGCTTTTTTTCGCCTGTCGCAACTCCCTTAGCCCCTACCGCTATAATCATTAATCTTTACTTTTACTGTAGCGTCACTTGTGCGTATCTCCCCAAGCCCCTCGACTCCTGCCCGATTAACCCACCCGGGTGCCGCAAAACTGCCGCGCACCTTGCTGCTGGTAGTGGGACTAATCTACATATTTTCAGGTTTGCTGTTTAGAGACCCCTGGAAAACGGATGATGTTGTAGGTCTGGCAACCATGCTGACCGCACTAAACAATAGTGGAGGAATCGCCCTGCTTCTCCCTCAGGTGGGCAGTCTGGCCTATGCCGAGAATGGGCCGCTGGTAACCTGGATAGGGGTCTTATGCATCAGCTTATTTAGTCCGGTATTCGCCCTATTTACTTCAGATATCAACGCCACCATCCTGGCCTCCCGTGTGCCAAACCTGATGTGGTTTGGCATGCTCACCTATTGCATCTGGTACGGTACGTTCAAGCTGGCCCGCCTGCCTGAGGCGCAACCGCTGCCGCTGCCTTTCGGAGGCGAACCTTCCGCTACCGATTACGGACGTATGCTGGCCGACGCCGCCTTGCTGTTCATTATCGCGACAGTTGGCATTATCTGGCGCATGCACGAAAGCTCCGAAGTACCAGCGATTATCGCTTTTCAATCCCTGGCTTTCTATGCCCTGACCCGCTTACCAGCCAAACCCGCCTCAAGCTCAGTCATACTTGGCCTGGCCATCGGCTGCGCTCTGCTAACCCGCGGCTGGGTCGGCGCTCTTCCCATAATATTGGGTTCATTAGGCGTGCTTGGAGCCAAAAGTAATTATCGAGATGAAATAAAATGGTTTGCCATGGCGGCCATTATCGCTGCAGCTGTGTTTTTATTTTGGTGGCTACCGGCAAAACGCTTCAGTCTGTTTTGGACTCAAACGTGGGTAATATGGAATCTGTCTTCTTATACCTGGCCCAATATCGCTACGACGGCCAAGGCGCTGCGCGACGTACTCTGGTTCGTGTGGCCAACCTGGCCTTTGGCACTGATCGCTCTTTGGAACTGGCGACAATGGTTACGCTCCCCGCACATGCTCGTGCCTACTGCATTGCTGGCTGCAGCCATACTCTCGCTTGCCCTTCATCCTTCACCATTCGAACCTGAATTCGCATTGCTAGCTGTACCTTCTGCAGTGCTGGCGGCTTTTGCCTTGCCCACCTTGCGCCGCGGCGTTATCAATACGCTGGACTGGTTCGCCGTCATGTGCTTTTCGCTAACCGCAGCAACGGTATGGCTGGGTTGGATTGCGCAACAGACAGGCTGGCCTCCCAAGATCTCTCACAGCATCGCAAGACAAACTTCAGGCTACGAGGTTTTTATATCCATCCCAGCACTCAGTATTGCTGCATTGGGCACTTTAAGCTGGATCTTGCTGGTGATATGGCGGACACGCCGCCACCCACCGGGCCTATGGCGCGGCACCGTTCTGTCTGCCGGGGGATTGCTGACTACCTGGTTATTGCTTGTCACGCTCTGGCTGCCTGCGCTCGACTACGCCCGCAGCTACCGTGGAGTATCCAATGAGCTGCAGAACGCCTTAGCCGAACACCGCCAGGCACGTGAGTGTGTACGTGGATCGGGCGTAGGAATTGGCCAGCGCGCCTCATTCTACGTATTCAACAACATCGATCTGATCTTCGATTACCGCTGCTCACTAATATTGCAACAGTTGAACGTAAAACAAGTTAACGAGGGCCTTGCCCCCTTACCTGATCAAGCCGTTGAGCTTTGGTCCGGACGTCGTGGCGGTGACCGCCACGAGATGTTCAGGCTAATCCGGATTGCTCCGAACCAGAGCAACCCCTGATTCTTACAAGGCTGCCTTCACCCGTAATGCCACGTGCATAGGCAGCCACTGAGTCCAGACATCTTCGTGCTCTGACAAGAACCACTGCGCCACGGCCTCAGGAGGCGCTTCTTGAGCGTTCATATACGCTAATGTCTCATCCATCAGCTCAGGCTGGATTCGGATATTAGCGAGAAACGCACTCAACTGGGGTGCCTGCTCGGAGAACTTGCTGTTAATTCCTGTAAACACAGATTGATCCGGATAGGCCAACGGATCCTCGCTACAGCCGGACCCCGCTGAACAAGAATCTGCCGCATCATTTTCCGCCTGATCCTGTTCCGTTGCCTTGATCACGGCGCTAGGCACAAATGTCGTATCCCCTCCCAGATAAAGCTCTCCAAGGCGCTTCACCTGCCCATTGTCCTCGGCCTCGTGCCAGTCCTGAGTCACGCTATTGAGCCAGACTTCGGTGTTGATATCGATGTCACCCTGCATTAATGCCTGCAAACCCTCTTGCACATCGGCAGCCTGAGTTTCAGTCTGGCATCCATAACCGTGCTCAATAATAAAGCGCTCGACCTCAAGCAATACACGGTTGCTATCCCAATCCATGGCTACCAACCGCACCGGCCGATCGACTTCGCAGGCCACGGCCGCAGGCTCGACGGCAGCAACATTAGACATGGCCAGTATTCCTGTCAGGCCCACGCCCATTCGAATAGCCGCGCCACGACTCATTAACATAGCCAACAAACGATGATGTAACGCAGCCATCCTAAATGTCGGCATGCTGAACTCCTTGTGGTTTGCTTATGAACAAAAATAAAAAATGGTCGCAATCAGTTTAGTGGTTCTTAGGCACTAAAACAAACTGCGACCCATTACGCTTTGAAAGCAAATGACAACCAGATACGGTTATTTTCTGCTTGATTTAAAATTATTGTTCACGCGGCATATACATATAGTCCCTTCGCCACGGGTAAGCAATATCGGCGGGATTATCCAGCTCATCCTGACGGCCCTCAGGACTATGCTGTGCCAATACCTGATGCAGCGCAATCCAGCCGTATTCAAAGCTCATCGCACAACCTGCCAGGTAGACCCTGTAGGCTCGCAACGACTTCTGCCCCTGCTCGCCTGCCAGCGTAGCCTTGGCCTCGTCCAGCTTGGCTTCCAGCGCATCACTCCACGCCCAGAGGGTTCGGGCATAATGTGGCCGCAAGTTTTCGGTATCCAGGTCTTCAAGACCGCCCTCAGCCAAATGCCTGGCTACATGACTTATATGGGTCAGCTCCCCGCCTGGGAATATATATTTTTCGATAAACTCACCCATGCCCGCACCCAACTGGCTATGATCCACGCCCCCTGACGTAATGCCATGATTAAGCACAAGACCGCCCGGGCTTAAAAGCTTGCGCAAGGTAGTAAAGTAGGCAGTCAGATGCGCACGGCCTACGTGTTCGAACATACCGACCGAGGCGATTTTGTTAAAAGGCTGCTCTGGATCCAGCTTGCGATAGTCCAGTAGCTGCATTCGTACCCGGCCACTCAGGCCCTTGGACTCGATAAGCCGATTAACATAAGCATGCTGGTTTTTAGACAGAGTAATACCGGTAGCGTCGACGCCATAGTTTTCAGCGGCCCATAACAGCAAGCCGCCCCAGCCCGCACCCACATCCAGAAAACGCTCTCCGGACTGCAGCCGTAATTTACGGCAGATATGATCAAGCTTGGCCTCTTGAGCCTGCGCAAGGCTGTTGTCAGGATGTCTGTAATAAGCGCAGGAGTACACTCGCCTGGGATCCAGCCAAAGCCCATAGAAATCATCCGAAAGATCATAGTGGAACTCGATCTGCTTCGCATCGCGCTCCAAAGAGTGGCGCCAAATTGACCTTAACTTATAAATCAGGCTGGTAAAGGCTCCTGCGCGCATTTGGTTCATCGGAGAATCAGGCAATATAGCGGCAGCGACTTTCATCAAATCACGTACAGAACCATCAAAGTCGAAGGTGCCTTCAACATAGGCCTCTCCGAGGCTTCCAACCTGACCTGCCGCCAAATGAGCCAAGGTCGCACTATCTTTGATCCGAACGGCCAACCGGGCATCCTCGGGCCCTATAGTACGACCATCAGGTAAGGTGACTCTTACCGTGACCGGTAAATTGCTTAACCTGGACTCAACCGTTGCTGTGATAGAACTCAATTCTCGCCTCCCTGAGCATGACTGAAAAAAGCGTTCCGCCTTGTTGCACTGAATGGCGCCCTCGAAGCTACAGGCCCCGCGTGCTAAAATTATCAGCGGCGTATAAGGTAATTTATCATTTAAAACTTCTTTTGTACCGCCTCCCCTTCCCACCCGGGTTTTGCCCCTGCCCTCCCAATTCAAGCCTACATGCAACACAACCCTCAACGCCACCTAAACTCCAACTTCCCCGCTTGGCTAATATTAATGGCGCTGCTGACTGCACTGGGACCCCTTGCAATCGACATGTACCTGCCTGCCTTTCCTTCCATGGCAAGCAGTCTGGACACCAGTATGGGCAGCATTGAACGCACACTCGCCAGTTATTTGTTCGGGCTTGCTGGCGCACAATTGATTTATGGGCCAGTCGCCGACCGCTACGGCAGAAAAAACCCCTTCTTTTTGGCGTGGCCCTGTTTACCGTTGCCTCGATCGGCTGCGCGTTAAGCACTGAAATTGAGCACCTGACCTTATGGAGAGTGCTGCAAGCCTTTGGCGGAGCTGCTGGCATGGTAATTCCACGCGCCGTTATTCGCGATAACTTTGATACCAGAGACGCTGCCAAAGCGCTCTCGATGCTAATGCTTATCATGGGGGTCACGCCCATACTGGCGCCTTTGCTGGGCGGACAGCTTCTGATTTACAGCAGTTGGCACTCCGTCTTCGTATTCATGTGCTTAGTCGGCATCGCATTATTTGTGGCTACCTGGCGTTCGATGCAGGAGACGCTCAACCCCGATAACCTGATTCCGTTGCGTCCCGCGCTTATCGCCAGAAACTATTACGAACTAAGCCGCCACCGACGCTTTCTTTTTATTCCCTGGCGGCCGCATTTGGCTCTGGAGGCATGTTTGCCTATATTTCCGGATCAGCCAGAGTATTTATTAGCATTTATGAAGTCGATCCGTCTTACTTTGGCCTGCTGTTTGGTTTGAACGCCGGATCGTTTATTCTCGCCGCCCAGGTCAGTGCCCGCCTACTGAACCGGTTTTCCCCCGACACGCTGCTAAAATGGGCCCAGCATATACAGTTGCTGTTTATCTTGAGCGCACTCACGCTAACCTTAAGCCATCAGCTCGGGCTGGCCTCCTTAATGATTTGCCTGATGGGCTTCATGGCTTGCCAGGGCTTTATCGGCCCGAACTCAGCCGCATTGGCTCTTGCCGAGCAAGGCCGTCGCCTCGGAGTCGCCTCGGCGTTGATGGGTACCATACAAATGCTGTGCGGTGCGGCTGCTGGCCTGGCGGTCAGTGCCTGGCACTCGACCACACCGCTGCCGCTAACCGCTGTTTTAGCGGGCTGTGCCTGTCTATCGTGGCTTTCAGGCCGCATCGCTCAACAAAATCGTGCTAAAGCTTGATCCAGCCGGCTTTTTCGTATTAGAATAGTCTGCTTTACGAACAACTTTAGTCTTTGTTTGTGGTCAATTTTCCGTGATTACAAACCAATACTACGAGCTTAAACACTACGAGCTTAAACCACCTGTCTAAAAGTTGATTAGGTAGTTGATTGGCTGTGTGCGGTAGCCGAATTAGACTCTCAAGGGGTATGACCATGGCACGCGTATGCCGAGTTACAGGAAAAGGCCCAATGGTGGGCAACAACGTTTCGCACGCTAACAATAAAACCAAGCGTCGTTTTCTTCCGAACCTGCAATCACGTCGATTCTGGGTTGAAAGCGAAAACCGCTGGATTCGCATGCGTGTGACTACACAAGCTTTGCGCTTAATCGACAAAAACGGTATTGACTCCGTATTGGCCGACTTACGTGCACGTGGTGAGCGCGTTTAAGCGCTTGTCCAGCACTCTACTAATACAAGGAGCACTTCATGGCTAAAGGTATTCGCGAGAAAATCAAACTCGAATCCTCCGCTGGTACAGGTCATTTCTACACAACGACCAAAAACAAGCGCAATACGCCCGAAAAAATGGTGATCAAAAAGTTTGATCCCGTCGTTCGCAAACACGTAGAGTACAAAGAAACACGACTTAAGTAAGTCTGTTTTTCGGAGCAGTGCTTTATCTGCCCGTACCCAACGAGCTGCCTACGGCATAAAAGCCCTGCTTCTAACGCAGGGTTTTTTTGCCACATAAAACAGTACGACCCGCACTACGCGCGTATACCAGGCCAATCGGGAGCACTCACGGTCTGCTATTGCGGCATATAATGTGCAGGTTTGCCTTCACTTTTTTTGGTCACTTATCTCATGCAGGAACGTTATAGTCACACCGAAGTCGAGCGCAATGCTCAAAGCAACTGGCAACAACGCGACGCTTACCGCGTCAGTGAAGATGCCATGCAAGCCGACGGCTCGCCTAAACCCAAGTTTTACGCTTGCTCGATGTTGCCTTATCCCAGTGGAAAACTGCACATGGGACATGTACGCAACTACACCATCAATGACATGATGGCGCGTCAGCTTCGCATGCGTGGCTACAATGTTCTGATGCCCATGGGATGGGACGCCTTTGGCATGCCGGCTGAAAATGCAGCCATGAAATCCAAGGTACCGCCAGCGCAGTGGACATACGACAACATTGCCTATATGCGAAAGCAAATGCAGGCTATGGGCCTGGCAGTAGACTGGTCTCGCGAAATGTGCGCATGCGATCCCGAGTATTACAAGTGGAACCAGTGGCTGTTCCTCAAGATGCTGGATAAGGGTGTGGCCTATCGCAAAACCCAGGTTGTGAACTGGGACCCGGTCGATCAAACCGTATTGGCTAACGAACAGGTCATAGACGGACGGGGCTGGCGTTCAGGGGCAGTGGTAGAGAAGCGTGAAATTCCAGGATACTACCTGCGAATTACAGACTATGCCGAAGAACTGCTGGATCACGTCAAGCATAAGCTGCCCGGCTGGCCAGAACGTGTACGCCTGATGCAGGAGAACTGGATCGGCAAAAGCCAGGGTGTGCGCTTTGCATTTACGCACGACATCCATAACGCGCAGGGCAAGCTCATACAAGATGGCCGCATGTATGTGTTCACGACACGCGCAGACACCATCATGGGGGTTACCTTTTGCGCCGTGGCCCCCGAGCATCCGCTGGCTACCCACGCCGCACAAGACAAACCCGATCTGCAAGCCTTTATTGAGGCCTGCAAGCTAGGCGGCACATCTGAAGCCGATCTTGCCCATCGCGAAAAAGAAGGCATGCCTACGGGCCTGCATGTCAGCCATCCCCTTACCGGTGAAGCCATTCCGGTGTGGGTCGGTAATTATGTATTAATGAGCTATGGCGATGGCGCGGTCATGGGCGTTCCTGCCCATGACGAACGAGACTTCGAATTCGCCCTGAAATACGAGCTTCCCATCAAGCAGGTTGTAGGGATTGAAGGCCGTGAATACTCCAGCACTCAATGGTCTGACTGGTATGCTGACAAGCAAATCGGCACCACCCTCAACTCTGGAAAATATAACGGCTTAAGCGTCGAAGAAACAGTAGATGCCGTCGCTGAAGATCTGCAAAGCAAAGGTTTGGGCGAAAAGCAGACCACCTACCGCTTGCGCGACTGGGGTATTTCCCGTCAACGCTATTGGGGTACGCCTATACCCATTATCCATTGCGATGATTGCGGTCCTGTGCCTGTCCCAGAATCCGACTTGCCGGTTATTTTGCCAGAGCATCTAATCCCGGACGGCAGCGGTAACCCGCTGAACAAAGACGACGAGTTCCTGCATTGCAAATGCCCGTCTTGCGGCAAGGACGCCCGTCGCGAAACCGACACCATGGATACCTTCGTAGACTCGTCCTGGTATTTCATGCGCTATGCCTCAGCAGGCAATAACGACGCCATGGTCGATGCTCGAAACGACTACTGGATGCCAATGGACCAGTACATTGGTGGCATTGAGCACGCGGTTTTACATTTGCTGTATGCTCGATTCTGGACCAAAGTCATGCGTGACATGGGCTTGCTCAACTTCGACGAGCCCTTCACCCGTCTGCTCTGTCAGGGAATGGTGTTGAACCATATCTACTCGCGCCGCAAAGCAAATGGTGGTGTCGAGTATTTCTGGCCTGAAGATGTAGAGAACGTCGTTGACGCCAAGGGCAATATTACTGGCGCCAAATTAAAGTCTGATGGTTCAGCCATTGACTATGAGGGCATCGGAACGATGTCCAAGTCAAAAAACAACGGGGTCGACCCGCAATCGCTGATTGACACCATGGGAGCCGACACCGCTCGCCTGTTTGTCATGTTTGCCAGCCCTCCTGAGCAAACGCTGGAGTGGGCTGACTCCGGGGTTGATGGCGCTAACCGCTTCTTGCGCCGGCTGTGGAACTTCAGCCGCTCGCATCAACAGAGCATCCGCAATGGCCTTTCCCTATCGCTGGACAGCGCACAGCTTAGCAGCCAAGCAAAGGCGTTGCGCCTAGAGATACACCGCTTACTCAAGCAAGCCGACTACGACTACCAGCGTATTCAGTACAATACAGTAGTCTCAGGCTGCATGAAGATGCTGAACACGCTCGAAAGCGCGAAATTAGCGCAAACGCCTGCCGATGACGCGGCCCTGGCCGAAACCACTTCAATTTTAATTCGTGTACTTTACCCGGTCGTACCGCACCTATGCTGGCAGCTCTGGCGTGACTTGGGCTACGCAGATCAGCAGGGAGATCTACTCGACACAGCGTGGCCGCTTGTCGATGAGGCTGCACTTATCGCAGACGAAATCGAACTTACCTTGCAGGTAAACGGTAAACTTCGTGGCACAATTAAAGTTGCCCATAATGCTGAAAAAGCTGAAATCGAAAAACAGGCTGCCGCACACGAGGCCGTTCTTAAGTTTCTCGAAGGCCGCGACGCTAAGCGTATCATTGTGGTTCCCGGCCGTTTAGTTAACGTTGTAGGATAACTCCCCCATGTACTCTTCCCGTTCATCGCTTCGTTCGTTTGCCCCGTTACGCTGGCTGTGGATGGGGACAGTGCTGTGCCTGACCTTCTCGCTTAGCGCCTGCGGGTTTCGCATCAAGGGGCCAGAGCCTTTGCCTTTCGATACGCTCTACACCAACATTTCTGACAACTCGCTTTTTGGGGCTCAGTTACGCCGTGTACTCATTGCCAGCTCCCCAACTCTGAAATTTGTCGAGGACAGCGCCGATGCAGAGGCTCATCTCATCCAGCTTAGCAATCAGCGCTTTACCCGGGAACTCTCTATCGACCCACAAGGTCACGTAGAAGAGTATGAGCTGACCGTAGCCTTGAGCTTCCAGCTACTCGATAGTGCGGGCCATGTAATCTTGCCGCCTACACTGCTACAGACCGTCAGGGAGGTTCCTCACGACCCCAACGCGGTACAGGCCAAGCAAGGCGAAATAGCCACCTTGTTCCTGGCGATGGAGCAGTCACTTATTGATCGCCTGGTGCGTAGGCTCAGCGCTCCTGATGTAGAAGAAAACTTCAGAAACGCCTCTCAGCTTCCCACCGCTGTGATTGACGACTACGAAGAGCTTGGGCAGCGACCAGAAACGCTGCCCCTACCCAACGAAATCATCAATCCTCGATCAAACAGCAGCTATTGATATGCCACAAACTGTAGACGCCGACGGCTTGCTAAAGCTATTGAATAATAGCAAGGCCGGTCTGGCTCAGTGCTACGTTGTCTGTGGCGATGAAGTCCTTTTGCAAACAGAAAGCACAGACGCCATCCGTAGCGCTGCCCGTAAACAGGGCTACGTCGAGCGCAACAGCTTTGTGTTTGATGGACGAGCCGACTGGTCTCCCGTCTTTGCTGCAAGCCAAAGCGTCTCTTTGTTTGGTGATAAACACACTATCGAAATATCGCTGCCCGCCGGAAAACCTGGCAAGACAGGCAGTGACGCCCTATTACGCATTGCCGAGATGCTCACTTCAAATGGAGCTCCGGACTCACTGTTTATTTTTCAGCTGCCCCGGCTGGACCGCAGCACCCGTAACAGTAAATGGGCACAAGCCATTGAACGCACAGCCGTATGGGTCGACGTACCCGTCATCGAGCGACGGGCGCTGGGCAACTGGATTCAAGTCCGTCTGGCCAGGCAACAGCAACGCGCTGACCGTGAAACGCTCGAATGGCTGTGTGAGAAAGTCGAAGGCAACTTGCTAGCCGCCCATCAGGAAATAGCCAAGCTAAGTCTGCTCTACCCTGAAGGCGAACTTAGCCTGGAGGAGGTACAACGGGCTGTATTAAATGTAGCTCGCTATAATATCTTTGACTTACGCGACGCCATGCTTGGTGGCAATGCCGAACGTGCCCTGACTATATTGCGCGGCCTTGAAGGCGAAGGCGAAGCCTTGCCCCTGGTGCTTTGGGCCGTAGGCGATGAAATTCGCCTTCTGGCACGGCTGTCACAAGCGCAGGCTGCCGGCCATGACATTAGTGCAGAACTGCGTCGCAATCGCGTATTTGGAAATCGTGAGCAGTTGCTGCGCCAAACGCTGCAGCGTGTCCCTGCAAGGGCCTGGCCGCCTGCCCTGCAGCATGCGCACGACGTAGACCGTATCATCAAGGGTTTACATCCGGCGGGCAGGCTTGATGACGCCTGGGAAGAAGCGGCCAGACTCACCCTTCGTGTAGCATTAGCGGGGCAACGGCGCCCTCGCCCCTAACAAGATCTGCCCATACCCTTTATAGTATGGGTACACCCTCTTTATTTTTGTAATTCATTATGTCTGAAGCCAATCTTATCGCTGATGAAAAGCCCCTAAGCCTAGCCGATCACATGGTCCAGATAGGCAGGCAAGCCCGCGCGGCTGCCCGTATTATGCGCAACGCCTCGGGGCGTGATAAAGCCCGCGCACTGCATGTCATGGCAGATCTTCTTGTTGAGCAAAAATCACAACTACAAGAGGCAAATGCCAAAGATCTAATTGCTGCACGCGAACGAGGCATTGAAACCGCCCTGCTTGACCGTCTAACCCTTTCCGACCGGGCCTTAGAGTTAATGGCCATCGGCTTACGGCAAATTGCCGATATGCCAGATCCGGTAGGCACGCTGGGTCCGACCACACAGCGTCCCAACGGCATGCAGGTTGCCCAAATGCGTGTACCCCTGGGGGTGATCGGCATCATCTACGAATCACGTCCAAATGTCACTATCGACGCCGCTGCACTGTGCCTCAAGTCAGGCAACGCAACCTTGCTACGGGGCGGAAGCGAGGCGCTGCACTCAAACCTTGCCTTGGGCAAAATCATTCGTGCCGGGCTGGAAGCCGCCGGACTGCCCGCTAATGCAGTCCAGGTCATCGGCACCACGGATCGTGCCGCTGTCGGCCATCTGATCACCATGACCCAGTACGTGGATGTTATTGTGCCCCGGGGTGGAAAAGGCCTTATCGAACGCCTTAGCGCTGAAGCCAAGGTCCCTTTAATCAAGCACCTTGATGGTAATTGCCATGTCTACATTGACGCGGCGGCCGATGTGGAAAAAGCACACAAAATTGCCATTAATGCCAAGACCTATCGTTATGGCATTTGCGGTGCCATGGAAACCTTGCTTGTTCACAGCGACATTGCACCCTCGGTACTCCCCGACCTGGCTCAGGCTCTACTCGACAAAGGCGTTGAACTCCGGGCTTGTGAACGCACCAGCGCCTTGATCAGCAAGGCTACGCCTGCCACTGAAAGTGATTGGGAAACTGAGTTCCTTGCACCAGTACTGGCGATCCGTATCGTTGATTCAATCGACCAGGCCATTGATCACATCGCCAAATACAGTTCTGAACATACCGAATCCATTGTCACTGAAGATCTAAGCGCAGCAAGACGTTTTCAGCGTGAAGTCGACTCCAGTTCAGTATACCTAAACCTGCCTACCTGCTTTGCTGATGGTTTCGAGTATGGGCTGGGTGCGGAAATCGGCATTTCCACCAACCGCCTGCACGCACGTGGGCCTGTGGGACTCGAAGGTTTAACCACTCAGAAGTGGGTACTTACAGGCGACGGACAAGTACGCGGCTAAGTCATGCTCTGGACCAAAACTTTCCATATTCTATTTGTTACTTCGTGGTTTGCGGGGCTGTTTTATCTGCCTCGCATCTACGTCAACCTGGCGCAGTCTCAGAACGCTGATACCACCATGGTTTTGCAGGGAATGGCTCATCGCCTCTACCGCTTCATGTTTCCCCTGGCCATCCTCAGTCTGGTCAGCGGCCTTGCCCTGTTTTTATATTATGGCGTCGGCGTGGGCCGTGGCTGGATACATGCAAAACTGGTACTTGTGGCAGCACTTGTCCTTTATCATTGGTGGTGTGGCCGCATCCTTCAGCAATTCAAGAACAACAGAAATACCCGTAGTCATACTTACTACCGCTGGTTCAACGAAATACCGGTTTTGCTGCTATTACTGGTCTTGATTCTGGTAGTTTTAAAACCTTTTTAGTTACTCCTTCATGTCAGATCAAGATAAACGCAAAACCTTAACCATCCATAAGCGTCCTAGTTCCAAAGAGAGCACGGAACCGCGTCTGCGCAGCGGTGCCCGAGCCAGGGCAGCAATGAATATGCAACGCCTGCAAGCCTCTGCCGAAGCAGAAAGCAGCGAAACCCCTGCTGCTTCCACTTCCAAACCGCGCTCCGGCAACGCAGGTGCGCCTTCCGCTCGCGGCCGTGCTGGCACTCAGGCCCGGCAACAACATCCTTCCCCAATTTCGCACCAACGTGGCGACAAGCCACGACAAAGCTCCGCCCACCGCGAACGACGCGGCGCACGTTTCGATAATCCCGAACGGCAATATCAGGAAAAGCAGCCTGTACGCAGCCATCGGCTGGATGAAGTTTTCGGCGTTTTTGCTCCTTGTCCTCAGGGCCTGGAAGAAGTGCTTAGTACCGAACTGCAAGCCTTGGGCTATGAACACGTTAAAGCCGGACGGGGCGGTTGCCATTTCAGGGCCGACTGGGCTGGCATTTTAAAGGCCAATCTGTACTCCAGAATCGCTACGCGAATTCTGGTCGAGGTTGCCTATGCTCCGATACAAACCGAAGACGACGTCTTTGAGCTCGCTTACAACACGCCTTGGGAGCGCTGGTTTGGTGCAGAGCAGACACTCAGGGTTGACACCTCGGCGATACGCAGTCCGATGCAAAGTCTCCAGTTCTGCAATTTGCGCGCTAAAGATGGAATTTGCGATCGCCTGCGTGACCGTGAGGGCGAGCGCCCCAGCATTGACACCGTCAGACCAGATGCCCGCGTACATCTATTTCTCGATGAAAAGTCAGCCACCTTATATTTAGACACCAGTGGTGAATCGTTATTTAAACGTGGCTGGCGTCATAGCAAAGGCGAAGCGCCTTTGCGCGAAAATCTGGCTGCAGGCATGCTGGCTCTTTCTGACTGGGATCCTAGTCAGGCCTTGATGGATCCCTTCTGTGGCAGCGGCACTATTCTTATTGAAGCCGCCTGGATTGCGCTGGGAGCGCCCCTGGTATTTGGCGCCCCTTTCAGTTTGAACGGCTGCGAAATCACGACGACCGCCTATGGAAAGACATTAAGGCAGAAGCGCGTACCCGCATCGCCACGCAACTTGATGCGCCTCTGGTCGGCTATGATCTCGATCCCGCAGCCATCCAAGCCGCCAAAGAAAACCTGGATCGCTCACACCTCACCGAAAACACCATTCGCTTTGAAGTGGCAAATGCCCTGGATGTCATGCCTGTGGCCGAAACCGGATGGATAGTGTCCAACCCGCCCTATGGCGAACGCCTTGAGGGTACCAACGACGAGTTCTGGCGCGAATGGTCTGCCCATTTAAAACAGAACTATACCGGCTGGGATATCAACCTCATCACCAGCGATCTCGACTTGCCAAGCTACCTACGACTAAAGGCCAAGCGCCGAACTCCACTTTTTAACGGTGCCCTGGACTGTCGCCTGTTCAACTTCGAGATGGTGCAAGCCAGCTATCGCAAGCCTTAAGGCAATCGCATAATAGCAACAACAGCCAGATTAAACTTGATGAAACAAAGGGTTAACCCTAGAATAGGGGTTAACCCTAAATTTTACCGAGTGTACTCATGTGGAATCTTAATACTCAAGCCTACCTGTCGGACGATCTTGAGCGTCGCTTGCTACAACGCGCTATCGAAGAACAGTTTCGTTTTCGTCCTGTTCAGGCAGTAAAGAATTTGTTTGCCCGTTTATTTCAGACAGCCTAAGTTTCAGGGGCATCGCAAGGCAACGCAGGTAGACACGCCTAAGTTGCCAATTTGCGGGATAATAAGGCTTTACTGATATTTTCCTGCCTATCACGATGTGCTCCTCCGCAACACCTTCTACCCCTTTGCCTTCTGCGCCTAGCCGTCGACGCCTATTCGCCTCAATGATGTACGAAAGCGTCCTGCTATTCGGCGTGGTGGTAGCTACAGCTCTTATTTTTGATATTGCCACCAAAAGCTATCACGCCTTATATATGCGTCATGCTCGGCAATTCATCCTCTTCCTCGCTATTGGGCTTTACTTCATGCTGTGCTGGCGCCGTTCCGGCCAGACCTTACCCATGAAGACGTGGTATATGCGCATTGAAGACCGTGACGGCAGCAAGCCTCACTACTTCAGGTTGCTTCTGCGATATCTACTGTTGTGGCCTCTCCCCTTGGCCAGCGCGCTATTCGTGCAATACTTATCAAGACGCAGCGGCTATACCTCCACCGATTTACTTATCGTAGCCGCACCGTTCAGCATTTTTATCTGGTCATGGTTTGATAAAGACGGGTACTTCATGCACGATCGTCTGGCGGGTACCAGGCTGGTAGACTTGCAAGCCCGTGCTACTAAAGGCGGTACTTAAGCAAAGCCCTCGTTTGGTACTCTTGTGACAGCTTTATTTCGGGCTATTGAAAACAACGCGTTACCCCCCATGTAATAGCTATTGTCTTTACATCTATTTCGTACGCTTAGGGCGCATCCAATGACCGACCACTTAAAAAAATATCTGTTCGCAGACCGCAGCACACGTGCTCAGACTGTGTCGCTTGAAAATGCTTGGCGTACAGGTTTGTCTCATCAGCAATACCCTGAAAACGTGCAAAATCTCTTGGGCGAACTAACAGCTGCCGCCGTGTTGCTGGCGGGTAATCTCAAATTTGAAGGCTCCCTTGTCTTGCAGATTCAAGGTGATGGCCCTATTGCTTTGCTGGTGGTTGAGTGCTCGTCAGAACTTAATATCCGCGCGACGGTTTCCTTGCGCGAAAATCAAAGTATCGATGCTGACGCCAGTTTTCAGCAATTGCTTAACGCCAATGGTAACGGGCGTTTTATTGTGGTACTGGATCCCGATTCCGCGAACTCCGATATGCAGCCTTACCAAGGTGTGGTGCCTCTTGAAGGCGACACTGTTGCCGATGTGCTCGAAGATTACATGCGTAGCTCTGAGCAGCTTGATACCAAAATCTGGCTGCAGGCTCGCAACGACAAGGCCGTAGGTCTGCTGTTGCAAAAATTACCAGGCAGCGGTGGCGACCAGCCTGAAGTAGACACCGAAGAAACCTGGCAGCGTGCCAAACAGCTGGCAGCTACCATTCAGCCAGAAGAGCTGCTTGCTGTATCCCCTGACACCCTTATTCATCGGCTGTTCTGGGAAGAAGACCTAATTGCTCTGGACGGTGCTCCCGTGCAATGGCATTGCCCTTGTTCGCGTGAACGGGTGGCGAAAATGCTTAATATGCTGGGACGAGATGAAATCGAAAGCATATTATCCGAGCGAGACATTATCGAAATCTCATGTAATTTTTGCGGAAAGCCTTACGAGTTTGATGCAGTAGATTGCGCTGGTTTATTTATTGACAACCCCGACAGCCTGCAAGACGGTGGAAACACTGTGCATTAATTAGCAGCTCGTACTAAACACAGCGGATGAATCTCACACTGTCCCGTGAGTCTCTCGCTTGCAGATAGGAAAATGGATGCCCAGGCATCCATTTTTTTCGAGTGTACACAGGGACAAAATGACCATTCATCAGGCTAGGAATTACAGCGGCAGGCAGCAGGGATCAAGCAGCACCGAGTTTACTATTATTGCAATTTTGCTATTGCTCTTAGCACTGAGCATTTATGAAATTGCGCGGGCCCATGCCTTGCGCCAGCTTATGCAACAGGCACTACAAGAAAGCGCTCGGGCGGCTGCTATCCATCACCTGGAGCCTGATATCGCGGTAGATCGCTTTAACGAAGCCATGTTGCCCTGGTGGGCCACAAGCGGGGGAACATCTGCTCAGGCACAGCAACAAAGCTATCAGCGCTTTCGAGCCAAATATCAACTCCACCCCTGGCAAATCACTATTTTATCGCCCAATGAAGAAAGTTTTAAAAGACACGCAGACAACAGGGCCAAACAAGAAGCGGGTACGGCTTTTCCCACAATCAATAATCACTACCAGTATGAACATCATATCGGGCTATTAAGAAACAACAGGGAACCCCTGCCCGGGCCGCTACCAGATTTTCAGTCCCATCCTTCCATATTTGAGGCGAATACAATCACTCTGCAAGGCATATATCTGTATGAACCCCGCCTACTTGCGCTGCGCGCCATTATCGCTGCCGCCTCAAGCCTTAACAGCGCAAGCAGCTACGGGCGGCAAGCACTGGCCAAGGGGTTGATACCATTACGGGTTGAGTTGTCGCTAGGAGCCCAGAGCCATCCGGTACGATGGCCCATCAGCGCTCATAGTGCCATACAGCGCGCCAGCACCCGCTATGCCCCGCCAATGCCCAGTACTTATGAACGAATTCGCTGACGAGCTGCTAAATGACCGGGTGAGGAAAGTCTGATGCCTACGCTCTCTAAATTACTGCAATGCCCGCTTGTTAGCGGGTATTGATTTCTGAAGTCGCATTTTCGGGAAGTATTTGAACAAAAATCTCATCTTCGTGAAACATGCCAAGTTCTGAGCGCGCGCGTTCTTCTATGGCCTGCGTACCGCTTTTTAAATCTTGTACTTCGGCAAGCAGCGCATTGTTTCGAGCCTGTAAGGCTTCGTTGGTTTCTTGCTGACTATCGAGTCGCGCCTGCGTTTCACGCACACGTTCCCAACCACTTTTTCCAAACCACAATGCATATTGGGTTACGAGGTTTAAAACGATCAATAGCAATAAAAGCAGGCGCATATGTGTCTGGCTAATAAGGCGGCAATAATGCCGCCTATGGATTAATGTTTAGCGCAGATTATAGAACGCATCACGGCCGGGGTAGGACGCTACCTCGGCTAATTCTTCTTCGATACGTAACAATTGATTGTACTTCGCCATCCGGTCAGAGCGGGACAGGGACCCGGTCTTGATTTGCATGGCATTCGTTGCTACCGCAATATCGGCTATGGTGGAGTCTTCAGTTTCGCCAGAGCGATGTGAAATCACCGAGGTATAACCGTAACGCTTAGCCATCTCAATGGCAGCAAAGGTTTCGGTAAGCGTACCAATTTGGTTGATCTTGATGAGAATCGAATTGGCTACACCGGCATCAATACCTTGCTTAAGGATTTTGGTGTTGGTGACGAATAAGTCGTCACCTACCAACTGGATTTTTTGCCCAGTTGGTTGGTCAGAATTTTCCAGCCATCCCAATCATCCTCAGCCATACCATCTTCGATAGAGATAATGGGGTATTTGTCACACCAGCTTTCAAGCAGGTTCGTGAAGTCTTGGGCCGATAAAGACACGCCTTCACCACTGAGGTGGTATTTGCCGTCACGGAAGAACTCCGAGCTCGCACAATCGAGGCCTAAAGCCACTTGTGAACCCGCCTCGTAACCCGCTTCGCCTATCGCTTGCAAAATCAGCTGAATGGCTGCCTCGTGATCGGCCACGTTTGGCGCAAAGCCGCCTTCGTCGCCCACGGCTGTCGACATGCCTTGTTTATCAATCAGCTTCTTGAGCGCGTGGAAAATTTCAGCCCCCATGCGCAAGGACTCACGGAAGCTGGTTGCGCCTATAGGAAGAATCATGAACTCTTGGATATCGAGCGTGTTATTGGCATGTGCACCGCCGTTGATGACGTTCATCATGGGGACAGGCATTTGCATAGCGCCGCTACCGCCAAAATAACGGTATAACGACAAGCCGGAATCATCAGCCGCCGCGCGGGCAACCGCCATACTGGCCGCAAGAATAGCATTAGCGCCTAAACGGCTTTTTTCTTCGGTACCATCCAGCTCGATTAGAGTATGGTCAACAAAGGCTTGCTCCTGAGCATCAAGGCCCATTAGCGCTTCAGATATTTCAGTATTCAGATTCTCGACCGCGCGCAGTACGCCCTTGCCCAGGTATCGGCCAGGGTCGCCATCACGTAGCTCTAGTGCTTCGCGTGCGCCTGTCGAGGCACCTGAAGGAACAGAGGCACGGCCCATGGCCCCTGATTCAAGTAAAACGTCACATTCAATAGTTGGATTACCGCGCGAATCTAAGATTTCACGGCCGATAATGTCTACGATAGCACTCATGATTTTGACAGTCCTGCTTCTAGATAGCGATTAGGCTAGTGGAAAACGACCCGAAATACAGGTAGACAAACACCTGTTTCGGCTACAACGATAAGCTCGGATTGTAACCTCGGCGCTTATCGCTAAACAAACATTGTGTGTAAAAGCTGAATTAAACACAAGCCACAACAGTAGCGCCTGGAGGCTCAAGGCGCTGACAAGCGCCAAACTCACTCTTTTTAGGCTTAAAACAGCATCTTTCAGCTAAAAGTATGCGGTGAAAGTACCAAAAGTACATGTTAAAAACAGGCAGATATGAGTCAGGCAAACCCTGAAAGCTGTTCTTACAGCCCTTGCACTACGTACATGGTCATATCGGCGGCGCCATCGCGTGCCTGACGGGCAGCTACATATTCGGGTGAAGCATGGAAAGCTTCAGCGGCATCAAGGGAGTCGAACTCCATGATGACCGTGCGCGTAGGCGCATCGCCTTCGAGGGGCCGTGTTTCACCGCCGCGTGCAAGCACTCGCACACCATGAGTTTGCATTGCATGCGAAGAAAGCTGTTGATAAAGCTTATATTGTTCCGGATTCGTAACAACAACATTAGCAATTAAATAAGACGCCATGGACACTCCTTTATTTCCAGCTTAAGTTAAGTACGTTATTGTTTTTTACCACATCATCGAGTTCTTTTAAGGAACGTAATAATGCCGGCATATGAGCTAACGGCACGGAATTCGGACCATCGGACATGGCTTTTGATGGATCGGGATGAGTTTCCATGAACAAGCCGGCAATGCCGACTGCGACGGCCGCACGTGCCAGCACCGGCACAAACTCACTTTGCCCGCCAGAACTGCTTCCTTGGCCACCCGGCAACTGCACGGAATGGGTAGCATCAAAAACGACCGGGCATTGCGTCTCGCGCATAATGACCAGGGAGCGCATATCGGAGACAAGATTATTGTAACCAAATGAAGCGCCCCGTTCGCAGACCATGATTGTAGAACCATCGCCCCCGGCATCTATGGCTGCCGCCCTGGCTTTTTCGACCACATGCACCATGTCATGAGGCGCCAGAAACTGCCCTTTCTTAATGTTTACCGGCTTCAGGGTGGCGGCACAAGCCTGGATAAAATCAGTCTGGCGACACAAGAAAGCCGGTGTCTGCAATACATCGACGATGGCTGCGACATCATCAACCTGAGCCTTATCGTGTACATCGGTCAATACAGGAACGCCAAATTCAGCACGTACATCGGCCAGGATTTGCAGGCCCTCGTGCATACCGGGACCGCGGAAGGAACTTCCGGAACTGCGATTGGCTTTGTCGAATGAACTTTTATATATAAAAGGGATGCCCAGCTGATCGGTAATCTCTTTAAGCGCTCCCGCCGTATCAAATGCCATCTGACGAGACTCAATCACGCATGGGCCAGCAATAAGAAAAAAGGTTGGTCCAGGCCAACTGTAAAACCGCATAACTCCATGAGAGCTCCCTTTTAAGATAAGTATTGCCAACAATAGCTAGCAGACCTTCACTATAATTCAGGCCTTGATGGTAAGAGTCCCAATCAAGGCCTGAGTTCGACGCCGTCGAAGAAAATAACGTTAACTCTATTTTTGTTGGGCTAACGCGGCTTTGATGTAACCAATAAACAAGGGATGCCCATCGCGCGGAGTCGACGTGAACTCGGGGTGGAACTGTACTCCCATAAACCATGGGTGCTCGGGAAGCTCCATGATTTCGGGCAGGTTTTCAGTAGGGGTACGTGCACTGATAACCATGCCGGCCTCTTCCAGACGTGGAACATAGGCATTGTTCACTTCGAAGCGATGACGATGACGCTCGTTGACTTCTTCGCCATAAATTGTCGCTGCACGAGTATTAGGCTTGATCGGACAACGCTGAGCGCCTTTACGCATGGTTCCACCGATATCGTCGGTACCGCTGCGAAGCTCAACCTGGCCTTCACGATCGCGCCATTCAGTGATCAAAGCCACCACTGGATGCGCCGCTGAAGGATCAAACTCGGTACTGTTAGCCCCGCCCAGACCAGCGACGTTCCTGGCGTATTCGACTACAGCAAGCTGCATGCCCAGACAGATACCCAAATACGGTATCTTGTTTTCGCGAGCGTAACGTATGGCCATGATTTTGCCTTCGGTCCCCCGTTTCCCAAAACCGCCCGGAACCAGAATCGCATCCAGGCCTTCAAGGCAGCCGGTGCCATCATGCTCAATGTCTTCAGAATCAATATATTGAATCTTCACCGCTGTACGCGTATGAATACCCGCATGAATAAGCGCTTCACTAAGCGACTTATATGATTCTGTCAGCTCTACGTACTTGCCCACCATAGCAATGGTAACTTCATGCTGTGGATTCTCGAGTGCGTCAACCAGGTCATCCCACATCGACAGATCTGCCGGAGGTGGCGAAATGGATAAGGCGTCGCACACCAGTTGATCCAGCCCCTGCTTGTGCAGCATGGAGGGGATTTTATAAATTGACGTCGCATCCCAGACAGAAATAACGGCATCCAGCGGCACATTCGAGAACAAGGAGATTTTTGCGCGCTCGTCGGCGGGCACTTCGCGATCAGCACGGCAAAGCAACGCATCGGGATACAAACCAATTTCTCGAAGCTTCTGTACCGAGTGCTGGGTGGGCTTGGTTTTCAGCTCACCGGCCGACTGAATAAACGGCACCAGCGTAAGATGAACCAGTGCCGTATTGTTTCGCCCTAAACGCAAGCTCATTTGCCGTATGGCTTCCAGAAACGGCAAGGACTCAATATCACCTACAGTCCCCCCGATCTCGACAATAGCCACATCAGCTTCACCGTTATAGGCACCCTTGGCGCCCCGCATGATGAAGTCTTGAATTTCGTTGGTAATATGGGGAATCACCTGCACGGTTTTACCCAGGTAGTCGCCACGACGCTCTTTGCGCAGTACCGACTCGTAGATTTGGCCCGTGGTGAAGTTGTTCACCTTGCGCATGCGAGTGGAGATAAACCGCTCGTAGTGCCCTAGGTCAAGGTCTGTCTCGGCGCCATCTTCGGTAACAAACACTTCGCCGTGCTGGAAAGGACTCATGGTGCCGGGGTCAACGTTGATATACGGATCCAGCTTGAGCATGGTGACACGCAATCCACGGGACTCGAGCAGCGCGGCCAGCGAGGCTGCAGCAATGCCTTTACCCAGAGAGGAGACAACTCCTCCTGTTACAAATACGTATTTGGTGGTCATTTTGATACAAGCCCAGCGATTAGGCCAGGCTGGAGCGGGAAATTGGGATTATATAACGGCAAGTGACAATCTTATGCATACGAGCGCAAATGCTGCACCGGATTTACAACACAAGTTGCACAGAACGGATCATTTTAATCTATATGGGCAGTTCTATGTGTGAGCCACTGTAAGGTGTCTCCTTGCACAAGCGGCGCAAGCGATTCACGCACCTGATCGTGATAAGTATTAAGCCAGTTTATCTCTGAGGCTGTCAGTAATTCTTTCAGGATGCAGCGCGTATCAATCGGGCACAAGGTCAGGGTCTCAAATTTCAGGAAGCGCCCGAACTCGGTTTCTTCTGCAGGCACGACAACGATAAGATTCTCAATACGTATCCCCCACTTGCCATCGCGATACAGACCAGGCTCGTTAGAGGTGACCATACCGACCTGCATGGGGACGCCAGGGCCGCCACGCCCGCGCCAGGAGATAGATTGCGGCCCTTCATGCACATTCAGAAAGTATCCCACTCCGTGACCCGTTCCGTGGCCAAATTCCAGTCCGGCGTCCCATAGCGGCTGACGAGCCAGCACATCAAGCTGCTGTCCCGTTACACCCTCGGGAAAGCGGGCGCAAGACAAGGCGATCATGCCTTTGAGCACCAGGGTGTAGTCATGTTTCTCTTGTTCGCTGACCCTGCCCACTGGAATCACCCGGGTAATGTCTGTTGTACCGCCCAGATACTGACCACCAGAATCAATGAGCAACAGGCCATTGCCTTCAATTTGGCTATGTGATTCGATTGTGGCCTGATAGTGCGGCATGGCTCCATTCGGACCAAAGGCTGCAATCGTACCAAAGCTGGGCGACACAAAACCTTCGCCTCTGGACCGCGCTTCTATAAGCCGTCGGTCAACATCCAGTTCAGTGATAGCTTGCTGATTAACGTGCGCATCGAACCAGGCCAAGAACTCACAAAGTGCAGCGCCGTCCGTTCGCATGGCGGCACGTATATGATTAACTTCACCTTCCGTTTTTAATGCCTTGGCCAGTTGGGTTGGGTTAGCAGCACGTATTGTCTTTACATGAGGTGCCATGCCCAGGGTACCGGCAGTGACACGCTGGGGGTCGACCAACAATGTCTGTTCTGCATTTAACTGCCGCAGGTCGGCAGCGAGATCAGTGTAATTGCGTAACTGGATACCTTCGTCTCGCAGAGCCTCGCTTAGCGCCTGATCTATTTTCGCCAGGCTAACGTATAGACGCACTTCATCAAGGGAAACCAAGGCGTGCGCCAGAAAGACCGGGTTATAAGAGACATCAGCGCCTCTCAGGTTAAATAGCCACGCAATATCATCGAGGCTAGACAGCAGATGCCAATTAGCCCCCAGTGATCGCATTGAATCGCGCAGCTGCCGTATATTTTCTTGACGGCTACGCTGGGCAAAAGGAGCCTTATGCTCGTAGACGGGCTGGTTGGGTAAGGCAGGACGATCAAGCCAGATCGTATTCAATAAATCCATGCTGTCGTCAATAACCCAGCCGTGCTGCTTTAAGTCGTGCCAGGCATCGAGCTGGGCCAAAGACATTAGCTGGCCATCCATGCTGATCACACTTCCTGGCGCAAGATTTTCACGAACCCAGTCGATGGGGCCCGGTATCTCGGGAGCGCCGGCTTTCATCAACACAAAGCCACTACCCTTCAGGTCGCTATAGGCTTGCGTCCAGTATCGGCTATCGGTCCAGAGACCTGCAAAGCTGTCAGTGATCAGCAAACTGCCCGCGGAACCATGAAAACCACTTAGCCATGCCCTTCCTTGCCAATATTCAGGCAGATACTCGGAAAGATGGGGATCAGAGCTGGGAATATAGATGGCAGCCACCTGTGCCTCGCTCATTGTGTTTCGTAATGCGTCTAGCCGTTGGCTTGTCTTTAGCTTCATTTACAAGGTGTAGCGATAGTCAAAATTTTAAGGCCCAAGCATAAGGGCGCACCCCTGAGGTATGCGCCCCCTCTTGGCAATTACTCGTCAGTTCAAACCTGAGCGACGGTGGACACGTCTAGCTTCGCCGCTGTCTTCTGCACGACTTCGTCGACGCTGACCTCTGGGGCCAGCTCAATTAATTTCAGTCCATCCTGACTGACTTCGAAGACCCCAAGATCGGTGATGATAAGATCCACCACACCGACTCCAGTCAAGGGCAAGGTGCATTCAGGCAGCAACTTCAAGTCTTCGCCACCATCTTTACGTTTGGCCACGTGATCCATCAGCACTACCACCCGCTCGACGCCAGCGACAAGGTCCATTGCGCCCCCCATCCCTTTGACCATTTTCCCTGGAATCATCCAGTTAGCCAAATCGCCCTGCTCTGAAACTTGCATGGCACCTAAAATAGCCAGGTTGATTTTTCCACCTCGAATCATGCCAAAGGAGTCTGAAGAAGAAAAAAGGAGGAACCCGGAAGCGTCGTTACGGTTTGCTTGCCGGCGTTAATGAGATCGGCATCTATCTCGTCTTCTGTAGGAAACGGCCCTATACCCAGCAAGCCATTTTCAGATTGCAGCCAGACCTCTACCCCTTCGGGTACATAGTTAGCTACTAAGGTAGGCATGCCTATACCCAGATTGACATAAAACCCGTCTTCCAGCTCGCGCGCAGCACGAGCTGCCATTTGATCTCTAGTCCAAGCCATAATGATTAGCCTCCTGCTGCGCTACGTACGGTGCGCTGCTCTATACGTTTTTCGGGATTGGCGTTCACCACAATACGGTGTACAAAAATACCGGGCAAATGAATGTGATCGGGATCGAGATCACCGTTCTCTACAACCTCCTCGACCTCAACGATGGTAAGTTTTCCGGCGCGAGCTACATCAGGGTTGAAATTACGAGCCGTTTTTCTGAAGATTAAATTACCGCTTCGATCTGCAACTTGCGCCTTCACCAATGAAACATCGGGTACCAAGGCGTGCTCGAGCACATACTGCCTGCCATTGATTTCACGGACCTCTTTGCCCTCGGCAACGACGGTACCTACCCCTGTTGCTGTGAAAAAGGCAGGTATGCCAGCGCCCCCGGCACGCAGTTTTTCAGCCAGCGTGCCCTGAGGCGTGAATTCGAGTTCGAGCTCGTCTGCCAAGAATTGACGCGCGAACTCTTTGTTCTCGCCTACATATGAAGCGATCATTTTTTTTATTTGTCGCGTCTCAAGCAACTGCCCGAGTCCGAAACCATCAACCCCTGCATTGTTACTGATACAAGTCAGGCCGTTAACACCCGTGTCGCGCAATGCGGCAATAAGTGCCTCCGGAATGCCGCTTAAACCAAAACCACCCACTGCAATGGTCTGCCCCTTTGCAACGGCTCCCGCCAGGGCTTCGGCTGCGCTTAGATACACTTTGTTCATGCCAGGTTCCTTAAAAGTTATTAGCACTTATTGTTCAGTTTCTGCAATGATGCAGTCTCGGTTGGCAACACCCATCTATTATCACTGTGCGGCGAGACTAAAGCATTGCGAGATATTCTGCAGATCCTGTGCAGTCCACGGCAAAGGCTGCCCCTGACGGTCTGTAGAAACCATGACATTTTTGCCCTTGGCAAATATCACATCGGGCTCTGCTAGCGTGGAAATCTTTACGCCCAGCCCCAGACTTGTTTTGCCAATATGCTCTAGCACCAGTGTCACAACCACTGTGGCCGGATACAGGATGGGCCTCATGAAATCACACGATGCATGCACCAGGACCCCTCCTCGTTCAGCTGGCATAATAACCCCCATCTGACCAAAAAGCTGCACCCGGGCCTCTTCAAAATAGCGAAAGAAAACCGTGTTATTAACATGATTTAACGCATCAAGATCGCCCCAGCGCACATCCACTTCACAACTAAACTCAGCACCAAGAATCGCCTTGATCTGATCTGATTGATTCATGAGCTATTGCCTTTATAGAGAGTAGCATTGTCACTCGATAGTATAGCCATCCATGGCGGCCTTTTCTTTAGTGTAGACCACTAGAAGGGAAGGACGTTTCTCTATCGGGTTGATGCTGTTCTACAATAGGTGAAACACTAACAGTTACCATGCTTCGGTTCATCTACGCTTAGCGATGAACCCTCATAAAAAATATCTTATACGGAGAGCATCACGCATGTCTGAACGCGAATCGATGGAATACGACGTCGTTGTTGTGGGCGGCGGCCCCGCAGGTCTGGCTGCAGCCATCAGACTCAAGCAACGAGCCAGCCAGAGCAATCAGGAAATCAGCGTCTGTGTGCTCGAAAAAGGTGCGGAAATCGGCGCTCATGTCTTGTCAGGCGCCGTGATGGACCCTAAAGCGTTGACCGAGCTGATCCCCGACTGGAAAGAAAAAGGGGCGCCCCTGACCGTAGAGGTCAACGAAGACAAACTCTTGTTCCTCAGTGAAAAAGGCTCGCGCAGCACACCGCTGTGGATGCTGCCTGACTGTTTTAAAAATCATGGCAATTACATCGTACGCCTGGGTGAAGTCACCAAATGGCTTGGCGAACAGGCAGAAAGCCTGGGTGTTGACATTTTCCCCGGCTTCGCCGCCGCCAGCTTGCTCTATACCGATGATGGCGCCGTGCGCGGGGTCGTCACCGGCGACATGGGCGTGGCACGCGACGGATCGCATACTTCGCACTACCAGCCGGGTATGGAGCTTCTGGCTAAATACACACTCTTTGCCGAAGGGTCGCGCGGGCATCTAGGCCGTGAATTGATTCAGAAACATAAGCTTGATGCCGGCCGGAATGCACAAAGCTATGCAATCGGCATCAAAGAAATGTGGGAAGTTGATCCCTCTCGCTCACAGCCCGGGCTGGTTTTGCATACCTCCGGATGGCCGCTCGACTCAGACACCTACGGTGGCTCCTTTCTTTATCATTTAGATAACAACATCGTGGTTGTAGGCCTGGTGGTTGGCCTGGATTACGCAAACCCGTGGATTTCTCCGTTTGAAGAGTTTCAGCGGTATAAAACCCACCCCCATATCAGCCCAACCTTCGAGGGAGCCAAACGTATCGCCTATGGCGCTCGTTCATTAACCGCAGGCGGGCTGCTTTCGCTGCCCAAGTTTGTCTTTCCGGGTGGTGCCATGCTCGGCTGTGAAGCGGGCTTTTTGAACGCTGCCCGCATTAAAGGCAGCCATGCTGCCATTAAAAGCGGTTCAATGGCTGCCGATGCGATTGCTGACGCCTTGACTGCCAATCGCGAACACGATGAGCTTCATGCCTACACTACCGCGTTTGAACAGTCATGGTTACACGATGAGCTCAATCAGGCCCGCAACTTTAAGCAATGGTTCAAAAAAGGTCGTACCGTCGGCACGCTAATGACAGGTATCGAGCAACTGGTATTGCGAGGGAAAATGCCTTGGTCACTGAAAAACAACAAGCCTGACCACGCCAGCCTGCAGCCCGCCGCCCAATGCGCCCGTATCGATTACCCAAAGCCCGACGGGAAACTCACTTTTGACAAGCTGAGCTCAGTTTTCATTTCCAATACCAACCACGAGGAAGATCAGCCAGTACACCTGACCCTTAAAGACCCCACTGTCCCCGTGAACTTGAATCTGGCTAAATATGCCGGCCCTGAAGCACGTTACTGTCCCGCAGGCGTTTACGAATTTGTAAAAGACTCCTCCGGTGCCGATCAACTACAGATCAATGCGCAAAACTGTGTGCATTGTAAAACCTGTGACATCAAGGACCCCGCGCAAAATATTGTATGGGTTCCTCCCCAAGGCGGCGAAGGCCCCGTCTACAGCGGCATGTAAATAAAGGCCATGGGGCATCAGACTGCACCATGGCCTTTTCTAATTCGCCAATAGCCATTTTTTGGCTATCTACGCTTTCTGCTCGGCCAGTTAATCACGACCAACCCCATTACCACTAAGCCGACGCCCGCCAGATCGAATCCTCCTGGCTCCTCGCCGAGGATCGCCCAGGCAAGCATAATTGCCAGCACGGGCACCCCAAGGCTGGACATGCCTGCTACCGTTGTCGACACCCTCTGGATCACGCTTAGCCACAGCAGCCAGCCCAGGCCCGATGCCAACAGCGCCATATAAGCCAAGCCCACGTATAACGGCACGCCGAATACGATTTCGCGCTGAGGGATTAGATACGCAAGGGGCAGCGTGATGGCTGCGCCTAATAACAATTGCCAAACGGTAAGATTCAGAATATTGGGTTTATAGCGATCGAACATGATTTTAGACAATACAGCACCCAAGCCCCAACTGGCGCCAGACAGTAAAGCAAGCAGCGAAGCACCCATGTCCCCCAGCCCTTCCCAAGGCCTCAAGACCAGCACTAAACCCATCAGCCCAAGCCCCAATGCCAGGCAATGCCTAAAACCGGGTCTGGTTCCCAACAATAGCCAGGCAAAAGAACCGTCCAAAAGGGCATGGTATAGGCCAGCAGCACAACATGACCGGCCCCACCCCGCATGAGGGCAAACTGAGACAACACCTGAAAGGCTACCGCTTGAAACGCTGCAATTCCTACACATAACCAAAACGGCGGAAGCAAAAACGGAACACGCCTATAGAGCTGAATCGCAAACAAGAAAACAAAGGCGATGGTATAGCGGGCAGCAACCAGATCCACAGGCCCGATATAATCCCCCATCGCTTTCATTACGATCCAGCTGAAACTCCACAACAGGATGGTCGTGCCCATCAGGGTCAAGGCACCGTGCTCCGAATTATTGAACACCAAGAAATCGCTCCTGAAGAAAAATGCGGACACAAGCCGTCACTAGAGAATAAAAAATAAAATCGAACACTAATGCAGTGCAGCAGTTTACCCTTGCCCGAACTCGTCAGGGCTCATAGCCATGACGAGCCACTGCGGAATAAACAGCTCTAGGCTGCTCGAAGCTTCTGAGCCATGCCCCGATTAAAATCGATACGCCAAAGCATGACTAAACCCGCAATAAAGAAAATACTGGTAAAGCCCAAAGCCAAACGATGGTTACCCTCGGTGAGCCAGGACACAAGACCGTAGCAAAGTGGCCCTACAACCGCTGCCAGCTGTATGGAGAATGTCCATAATGCATAGAATTCACCTAAACGCTTCTCAGGGGTAAAGGCGCCCACCATGGCTCGTCCTGCACTTTGGCTGCTGCCTATACACAAACCGGCAACAGCAGCCGAAACCCAGAACTGCGTTGTACTGGTAGCCGAAGCAGCCAGCCCCACCATCAGCAGCCATCCCACAAGCGTTATTCCTAAAGCCAGCTTGTGTCCCAGCCTGTCTTGCACATGCCCAAATACCATCGCCCCTATGGCTGCCGCAATATTAACGGTAAATACCAGCAACATAGTCTGGCTCATCGTAAAACCCATAGCCTGCGTTGCATATACGGAAGACAAGGTAATAACGACGGCAATACCGGCCTGATAAAAAGCGCCGCAAATTAACAGATTACCTAAGTCCGGAAAATGATCCCGGGTTTCCTTCCAGGCCAGGCCTAAACGCCTGAACACCCCGACCACCGGCAGGTTGCTCGCCGGCGAGCGCTCTTTTAGCCATAAAAATGAGGGTACTGCTGCTAGAGCAAACACAATTGCCGTCAATAAAATAACCAGTGGCACATATTGCTCAGCCGTCTGGCCAAGCGCCTCGCCGCGCGTCACAATAAACAGCGCAATGCCAAGAGTCAGCATTCCCCCAAAATAACCAAAGCCCCAGCCCCATCCGGATACTCGGCCCAAGGCCTCGGGTTTAGCGATTTCAGGTAGAAATGCGCCAATAACAGATTCACCTACGCAGTAAAAATAGTTTGAAATCACAATGAAACTCAGCGCCCACGCAATGTCGTCCCCAACGGAACGCGATAAGAGCATGGTCGCTATTACACAACCTACGGTACTGCTAAATAATAGGTGTCTTTTTCTCGCACGGGTATCCGCTCTGGCTCCCAGCGTCGGCATACTGAGCATAACCAGCAGATAGGAAAAGGAAAGTGCCATGGTCAGGGCCAGTGTGCCCCAGGTCTTTCCTGCAGCCACCACCCCTACAAAATAGGCACTGAAAACAGTAGTCAGAACCACTGTGGTGTAGCCCGAATTTGCAAAATCATACATCGCCCATGCCCAGAGCTCACGCTTTGATACGTCAGCCCTGAGGGCGGCACTAAAAGTTGAATTTTTTACTGGTTGCTTCTGCATGTGTACCGCCGGTGAGGTGTTCTTAGGCCGATAAATAATACGGTGAAACAGCGGTGGCGGGCGAACTTTAGCTGGCTGCCGACAATATATGCATAATTTACATACTAATGGGCTGTTTGAGGTTTACGGCAAAGGATTCCTTAGGTACACTCGGTCACTGAATATTGTTAAATTTGCACGATGTAACGCCCCGCTACTCGTAATTTCAGCTAAAAATCGCTAATTTTTTTGAATTACCTATAAAAAACAATAGGCGTCTTTCAGCTGCATCAAGCAGGCTATAACAGTAATTTAAAACACCATGCCACCACACCATCGATTTTACCATCGCTTGAAATCCACATTGTCTGCATCCACCATAATTCGCCTGGGGCCATTATGCGTTGCCTTGGTGCTAACGGGTTGTGCCTCCACCGGCTCAAACACCGACCACGCGGCACTTGACGACCTGTTTTCCGAACTCAACACCGATTACAGCTATCGTACCCAGTCTGATCCGCTTGGCGCCTATTTAGCAAATCGCTCCCAAAGCGATATCCGAATTTCCTATGGCAATAACCGGTCTGCCCAATCAGGCTCCCAGGACTCAGGTGTTGCAAATATCTTTGCCAATACAGCGCTCTCGTTTTTAGGGGTTAAATATCGTTTTGGTGGTGAAAACCCAAGCACCGGTTTTGATTGCAGCGGGCTGGTCAGCTACGTTGCAGAAAAATCCTTAGGTTTGAAGCTACCTCGTCAATCAGCGCAAATGGCTAAAGAAGGCGAATCGGTAAAGCGTGGGCAGCTTGAGGAAGGTGATCTGGTGTTCTTTAATACACGAGGCGCCCGCTTCTCGCATGTAGGTATTTACCTGGGGGACAACAAATTCGTTCACGCTCCTCGTACCGGAGCTGTTGTCCGTGTGGAAGACATGACCGTTGCCTACTGGAAAAATCGCTACAACGGGGCCCGTCGTTTGGCCACGGCCAACTAAAGCTTAATTTCACCGCCCCGCCAAGCAAAAACCCAGTGTGATAGCACTGGGTTTTTTTGTGACAGTCTACCATCCTGATAATCCGTTTACTGCAGCGTCGCCGCCGCGGGTTCAGCTTTCTTGCTGTAGGGGCATACCTCGCAGAAACCTTCTTGTGCCAGCGCCTGCTTAATGCTGCAGACAGACCTGCGGCAGGCCAGTACACGGACGCCAGAGCGCTGCGCTGCCGACCTGAAGGTCTTCATGACGTTATGCCCTAAAAAATCGGTTAACAAGATTAATAGCTCGGTACCAGACGGAAGCTGCAATGATTTTTTCTGGTGTGAAGGGTCTCGTCCACTAATGTGCTGCTTCACTTTAATATTATGCAGATCAAGCACAGCTGGAATATTTCCCAACCTGTCTGCCCCTACGATAATTGCGCTCACCCGATTAGACATATATCCTCCAATGATTGAAAATCAGACTAAACGATAATCATTCTCATTAGCGTTGTCAATCAACTTCTTTGTATAAATATATGACGATTGTATTCAACCTCGTTACGCGGCATATTTTGCTAAAAATAAAGCCCAGCCTGAACGCAGCTGGGCATCATCTTAAAGAGAGGTTATCACTCTCTGGTACTGCCATGCTGGAGAAAGCGAGCCAGCTTAACCAGGCTCGCTATCCAGAGCCTCTTGCACGACTTCGCGGGTTAAGTCTGAAGCCAGCATTTCAAGCAACACATAGACGTAATCACGCAGGAAAGTACCCTGCTTGATAGCCACACGTGTCTGATGGGTTCCGAACAGGTGTCCGGCGGACAAACCGACCAGGCCTTTGTCTCGACGCGGATCAAAAGCTACCCCAGCAATAATACCAATGCCCAGACCTACATCGACGTAGGTTTTTATCACGTCGGCATCGATAGCCTCAAGCACGATATCTGGCGTAACCCCCGCTCCCTCAAAAGCTTCATCGATAGACTTGCGGCCTGAAAAGGCCTGATCGTAGGTAACGATAGAGTATTCAGCCAGCTGCTCCAGGCTGATATTCTTGGCCGCCTGAGTCTGCAGCTCGGCCAGAGGATGATCTGGACGCACCACGATCGTGTGTTGCCATTCATAGACTGGCAAGGCAACCAGACCCGGGGTCTGCGCCAAAGTCTCGGTGGCGATCGCTACGTCGGCCTGCTCATGTAATACCATCTGTGCCAGCTGTGGAGGATTACCTTCAGCCAGCGACATATGCACTTTTGGAAAACGTTTACGAAACTCGGGGATTACCTTGGGTAATAAATAGCGTGCCTGTGCATGAGTGCACGCAATGACCAATGAACCTTCATCATTTTTGGCAAAATCATCGCTAACCCGTTTCAAGTTATCGACTTCGCGCATGATACGATCAATGACTTCGGCAACCGCTACCCCCGGACGCGTAAGACCCTTAATGCGTTTACCGTGACGCTCAAAAATCTTGATACCGAGTTCGTCCTCGAGCTCGATGATGGCTTTGGAAACGCCCGGCTGCGAAGTAAAAAGTGAACGAGCTGCTTCGGTTAAATTATAGTTGCGACGAATAGTCTCGCGCACAAATCGGAATTGCTGAAGATTCATATATAGCCCCTTGTAGAATCCGATTATATGGAATAAGAAAGGCGCTATATATTCTATTTGGCTATATACATAGAAAGATCAAAGCTAAGCCATAGGTGTGCGCATCAAAATGCTATCTGAGCACAGGCCCTGACAAGTCATGGCCGGGTTATTCTTTCTAGTGTTTTAGCGGTTGAGGCGCCTTGATACGCATCTTATGCCATAACATGCCAAACATGAGACCGGCAAAAGCCGCATGTACCAGCCAGATTCCAATTGAAAAACGCAAATCTCCGTTGGAAATCCAACCGCGCGACAAATTAATAAGGTTCATATATAACAGGGCGAGCAGCCCTGCCATCAGCATATTTCCGGATTTTCCGATACGAGGATTCACTGCCCCCAAGGGAATGGCCAGCAACGCCAGATTCAGTGCCGCAACAGGTAAAGCAGAGCGCCACATCAACTGCGCAAATGCCTGATCCGTACCATCACTTAATAATTGGGGACTAGGCCGTGCCTTAATCTGCTGCTCGGCCTGTAGCCGTATTTGTTCGGCAGACCCCTGATCGTCCCGGCTTTCAAGGCGTACACCGTAGCGTTCGAAATCAGTAATACGGAACAAGGGACTTTGTGGCTTCATGTCGTAACGATGCCCTTCGCTAAGAACCAGAAAACGATCACCATTCTCTTCGGTTTCCACATGTGCACTTTGGGCTGTTATCACGCTAAACCACTGGGGATCTATGACCCGGGCGACCACATTGCCGAGCTCATCGCCCTCTTCTGTAGGTTCTTCGGTAAAGAATACACGAGCTCCTTCCTCGACCTCGACAAATTGTCCGGCTGTTACTTTACTGAGGTCGGAACGCAATTCGTATCGTTGGCGATATTCGGATATCTGGCGATACGCCCATGGCGACGCAAAGAAGGTCAAAAGCGCAATAATAATAGCCACTGGAATGGCACAGCGCAGAATTGGCGAAATCCAACTGCGCAAAGACAAGCCACTGGCAAACCAGACCACCATCTCGGAATCACGAAAACTACGGGTAACGGTAGTTAATACTGCAATAAACAGAGAAACGGATAGAATAACCGGTAAGGCGGTAATTGTTGAGAACAATGCCATACCCATAACAACGTCCGCGCCAATACTGCCATTGGCCGCTTCACCCACCAGGCGCACCAGCAATACACTCAACCATACAATGAGTAAAGTGGAAAGAACCACCCCTGCATGACTGAGAATTTCGGATACAACGCTACGTTTAAATAGAGACATGAGATAATAGGCAAGTTAACGAGTTATCGCCTGCATTAATAGGAAAATCGTATGGAATTTAGCACACAAACCTCGGCCTCTTTGCATCAAATTAAGACTGCAGCTGTGGCCGTGGGGGTATTTAGTAACAACGTCTTGTCCCCCGCTGCCGACATGATTGATCGTGCCAGCGACGGAGCTATTCGTATTGCCTTAAAAAGTGAGTTTAACGCCAAGGCCGGCTCGCACCTGGTATTACGAAATTTAACGGGCGTCAAAGCCGAGCGCATTGTGCTGGTGGGGCTGGGCGAACAAGAGAAATACACTGCCCGTGTTCATGCTACCGCTGAAAACTGCTTTGCTCAGTACTGCATTCAGGCAAACCTTAAAGAAGCCGTATCGGCACTCGGCAGCATTGATTGCAGCGGCACCACCTTGCGCCAGCGCAGCAAGGCTGCAGCCCAGGCTGTCATATCAAATACCTACAGATTTGACGCTACCCTAAGCAAAAAAGCCGACCCTATTGCCCTTAAGAAATTCGCCATATGGACTTCCCGCACTCAGTCCAGCGAAGCTAAAGAGGGTTTGCAAGAAGGCGCAGCGATTGCAAAGGGTTCCAATTTTACCCGTTTACTGGCAGACCTGCCGCCAAACATTTGTACACCTACCTATTTGGCCGATGAGGCCAAGAAGCTGGCCAAACAATACCCGAGCCTGAAGGTCGAAGTATTACAGCGCAAGCAAATGGAAGCCTTGAAAATGGGTTCCTTCCTCTCGGTAGCCAAAGGTTCAGAGCAGCCACCTGTTTTCATTATCTTTACACACAAGCCCGCTAAGAAATCGTCCGACAATGACGGCCCTATCGTTCTGGTTGGCAAGGGTCTTACCTTCGACGCCGGTGGTATTTCTCTAAAACCCGCTGCCAACATGGATGAAATGAAATACGACATGGGCGGCGCTGCCAGCGTATTTGGTACCATGCTGGCCATTTCAGAACTCGAACTAGATCGAGAAGTTATCGGCCTGGTCGCCTCTTGCGAAAACCTCCCCAGCGGATCGGCGAACAAGCCAGGCGATGTCGTCACAAGCATGGCTGGAAAAACCATTGAGATTCTTAACACCGATGCCGAAGGCCGTCTGGTACTGTGCGATGCACTAACCTACGCAGAGCGCTTCAAGCCCTCTGCCGTCATCGATATGGCAACCCTGACCGGAGCTTGCGTCGTCGCGCTGGGTCACGTTAATACGGGCTTATTCAGCCCGGACGATGCCTTGGCCGAAGACTTGCTGCAAGCAGCTCGCTCCAGTGGCGATGGCGTTTGGCGTATGCCGCTCGATGACCAGTACCAAGAGCAGCTACGCTCAAATTTTGCCGATATCGCCAATATCGGTGGTCCTGCTGCCGGTGCCGTTACGGCGGCTTGCTTTTTACAGCGCTTTACCTCGGCTTACCGCTGGGCTCACCTCGACATAGCAGGTACAGCATGGCGCAGTGGCAAAGATAAAGGAGCAACCGGAAGGCCTGTTCCATTATTGGTAGAGTTCTTGCTCAAGCAAAGTCATTAAGCATGGGACGCGTCGACTTTGCATTTGGCGCGCCTGATCGCTTGCGTACTGCGTGTGATGTGGTACGCAAGCAATACTTAGGCGGGCGTCGCCTTATTATTTATATAGATGACGCCCGGCAGTTATCGCGCTTTGATCATTTGCTTTGGGGTTTCGAGCCGACCGCGTTCGTCCCGCATGTGCGGGCAGACGATAGCCTGGCCTCAAGTACTCCTATAGTGCTGTGCCAGCGGGATCCCGATCCCAAGCTCAGCCTGGCGGGAAAAGAACCCGCATGGCTACTGAATTTGTCATCTGTCTATCCACCGAACGCCGATCGCTTTGAACGTATTCTCGAAATAGTTTCACAAGACGCTGACGATCGTGAAGCAGCACGGAACCGCTGGCGACAATATCAATCTAACGGTCATGAAGTACGCGCACATCAGTTGGCAAGTTAAAAACAATTTGCTTGTTCAGCTTGTTGTCAGTTAATCTTACTCTTATTAATCTGCGTTGAAGGATGCATCATGAGCGACTTTCGTCATTCAAGCCTGCCTGAGCATTCCGGCTCAATAGGCAAACAATCTCAACTTGCGCAAAACCGAGTTTTGCGCAATACCTACTTACTGCTTGCCGTTTCAATGATTCCCACTGTTCTGGGCGCCATGGTCGGTTTGCGTACAGGCATCAATCAAGCCATGGGCGCAAGCCCCGGCATGAGCATCATGCTATTTTTGGTAGGTGCTTTTGGCTTGATGTTCTTAATCGAGCGTAACAAGAACAGCTCACTAGGCGTAGCGCTGCTCCTGGCTTTCACCTTCTTTATGGGTGTTATGCTTTCACGCATGCTGGGCTTTGTGCTGGGCATGAATAACGGTTCGCAACTGATTATGCTAGCCTTTGGCGGCACCGGGGCCGTATTCGCAACCATGGCTACCGTAGCCTCTACCGCAAAGCGCGACTTCAGCGGTATGCAGAAATTTCTGCTCACCGGCGTAGTCATCATCATTGTGGCTGCCATCGCAAATATCTTTTTGCAGATGCCGGCCTTGATGCTGACGGTATCCGTTCTTGCTATCGCGATTTTCTCGGCATTTTTGCTAGTAGACCTGCAACGCATCATGCGTGGTGGTGAAACCAACTACATCACAGCCACTCTTGGTGTCTACCTTAGTGTCTACAACATCTTCAGCAATTTATTGATGTTGCTCGGCATTTTTGGCGGCAATAGCGACTAAACACGTTTTCAGCCGAAAAAACGCCCCGGTTAATTTTTTACTGACCGGAGCGTTTTTTTATCTATTACCTTTAGCAGCGCTTTTTCGCCATGCAATAAAGCCCTCAGTGGCCACCAGCAGCACCGCTATCCAAATAGGAATATAGGTAAACCAGTCGTGTGCCTGCACCGGCTCACCTAGCAGCAGGAAGGCAACCCAGAACAAAAGAACAGGCTCTACATAACCCAGTATACCGAACAAGCCCAAAGGCAATAAACGGCTGGCTGTCAAATAACCCAATAATGCAGCCGAACTAATGATTCCGAACAGCAGCACTTTCCAATACAAGCTCCAGTTTTCGCCGAACTGCTGCACAAAGGAAACCTCCTGGCTCAGCAAGATATACGCTGCAGGTATAAGCAAAAATCCGAAATCAAAAAACAGTGATGTCAGGGAGCCTACGTTAAGGAAACGGCGCAGCACAAAATACGGTGGATAGCCAAACACCACCAAAGCCGTTGCCCATGAAAACGAATAGCTTTGAAGTAGCTCGTGCAAGACCCCCAAACTTGCGAAAGTCACAGCTATCCATTGCATGGTGCTAAGCTTTTCTTTATAGATCAGCCGACCAGCCAAAACCATCATTAACGGAAGCAAGAAATAGCCCATCGAAACGTCTAGAGCCTTTTGATGCAGAGGCGCCCAAACGAATAACCACAACTGCACGCCAAACAGCACTGAGCAAGCCAGCTGCAATAACAGATAACGAAAGTCGCGCAGCATACGCTTAAGTACAAGCAGGACCTCAGACCAGCGCTTCAACCGCGTAATCACCAGCGCCAGGGCAGGAACGCCCAAAACCACCCGCCACGCAAATATTTCTGTGCCTTCCAGAGGTTTAAGCAAAGTTGCGTAGTAATACAATACTGCAAACAATACCGATGCACCGACCGAAAGGCCAATACCTTTTCTCATTATTTACCTTCAGAAAGAAGCCGACGCTGATAGCTGCGGTTCAAACAGAACAAGCGCTCACGCTTGAGCAGCTCCTCGACGGTAAGCGGGGGCTTATCAGGGGCTTTCAGCGCCCCGGGCATATCTGCCAGCAGCCGCATCATGACGGGAGCGTCGCGGCCCGCTAAGATGCCATCCAGGAACGCATCCAGCAGTAACAGAGAAAGCCCCAGCCGTTTTAATTCGGAACGATTAAAATCTTTAACGTTTTTAGTCAATATATGTACATTGCACCCAGGAAACGCGACTTGCGCAGCACGGGCTGCGGCAATCACGTGCCAGTCTTTAGGGTCGCTGTATTTAAGCCCCACCTTATACGTCTGCACATCAGCCTGATCGGCGAGCGGAAACTCATGCTGCCAATCGCTCCAGTCTTTGTGCAAGTCGCTGACCGGAACTTGCCACAGCCTTGACGCATTGCGTGCCCACTCATCTCCGATGATGGCACTCCAGGCGGGCATGAATATACCTTCACGAGCCAGGCCCAGGCAAAGATGACGCAGTACATTGGAAATCAGGACACAGGCATCCAGCACCAGCACCAAGCCAGGCGCTTCGCGACTGCCGCTTGAAGAGTAGGCAGACACCGGTGCCATTAAAATTGCTGTAAATCCATCAGTACATCACGAGTACGTAATGGCCGTCCCAAATGGTGATCAAGACGCTCTCGGAGCAAGGTGCGCAAATAAGGCTCTAGGTCCGGGTCGCTAAAGTCAGGCGTCTCGTGATCCAGACCGTAACCAATCTGCTGAAGCAATATCCATTCGAAGCGCCTTAACGCCATCGGAGCGCTGCGAGGGTCATCCACCAATTGCTGAAGCGTCAGCTCATAAGCCTCAAAAAGCAAAGGATGAGGGTCTTCACGTGGCAACAGGCGCAACAGCAATTCGTTCATGTACCAGCCTGACATCATGGCTCGGCCTGCGAGCGGGTGAATACCAGCACATTCTGCCTGAGTGAGCGTCTTGACTTCATTCATCCCTGTCCAGCCCAGTGCCAGGGGCTGAAAGACCGACAGTACTGGTTTTAGTGCGGAGTGAGGCCTTTTTGCCCCCTTGGCTACCAAAGGGAGACAACCATAATCTTTACTGAAGACCTGAATCACCAACGAGGTTTCGCGCCAGGGACTGAAATGAAGTACATAAGCGCGTTCGTTGTGTACTCGTTGACGCCTTCTACTCATACCCCAGCTCGCGCAGCGATGCGTCGCGATCAGACCACCCTTTGCGAACTTTAATGTAGACGTCCAAGAAGATCTGCTTCTCAAGCATGCGTTCGATATCTTGACGTGCTTCGGAGGCAATACGCTTCATATGCTCTCCACCGGCACCTAGCAATATAGGACGATGGCTGTCTCGTTCGACCAGCACACATGCTGCGATACGCGCGCCCTGTTCGTTTTCTTCCCATTCCTCGATCATGACCGTACAGCTGTAAGGCAGTTCGTCACCAACGAGACGAAAGATCTTTTCACGAATAAGCTCGGCGGCAATAAAGCGCATCGATCGGTCAGTTAATGTGTCGGCCTCGAACATGGCTTCGCCCACAGGCAGGCACTTCGCGATCTCATCGAGCAAGACGTCAAGTTGCATGTCGCGGGCGGCACTGAGGGGAATGACAGAATCATATTCGTATTCCTGACTGAGCTTGGCAATAAAAGGAAGCAAATCACTTTTATCTTTAAAAAGGTCTATTTTGTTGATAACCAAAATAGAGTGCCCTTTTTAGGAAGCAACGGCAATAATTGCGCATCGCCTTCGGTCCATTTTCCCGCCTCGACAACGTGTACAACCACATCGACATCGGCCAGCGTCTGAGTCACCACACGATTCATCATGCGATTCATGGCACCACCATGACGGGTCTGGAAGCCGGGTGTGTCAACAAAGACAAACTGCTCATGGTCACGTGTCAACACACTATGAATGCGGTGGCGGGTAGTCTGGGCTTTACGTGAAACGATGGAGACTTTGGAGCCGACCAGCGCATTGGTCAGCGTAGACTTACCCACATTCGGGCGTCCCACCACGGCCACAAAACCGCAACGAAATTCTTCCTGGCTCATTTGTTCTCCTGATTTACTGCAACGGGTAAGCTGAGCTGCGGCTGCCGCTGACGACGGGACTGTCGTGACGCTCGCACGGGAAACTGGGTAGTTAGCAATTCGATAGCCTGCAGCGCTGCTGCCTGCTCGGCCGCCCGGCGGCCATTGCCGCTGGCCTGAACAGTGATATCGAGTTTTTCGATACGGCATTCGACATCAAAGACCTGACTATGCGCAGCACCATGTGTTGCAATAACGATATAAAGAGGTAAATCCAGTCGCCGGCCCTGCAGCATTTCCTGTAATAGCGTTTTGGGATCTTTGCCCAAGGTCTTGGGATCTACATCAACCAATAAAGGGTCAAACTGGCGCGCCACCACAGATTCAGCTGACTCGAAACCACCATCCAGATAAACCGCGCCAAAAACGGCCTCTAAAGCATCTGCCAAAATAGATGGCCGCTTGAAGCCACCACTTTTAAGCTCACCTTCGCCGAGTCGCAGATAGTCTGACAACGCCATGCGTTGAGCGATATCGGCCAGCGTAGCCTGTTTTACCAGGTTGGCTCTGAGACGCGACAAATCGCCTTCGTCCACACGGACAAAACGCTTGTACAGCAGCGAAGCCACCACGAAGTTCAATACTGAATCACCTAAAAACTCAAGACGTTCGTTATGCTGAGAACTGTGGCTACGATGGGTAATAGCTTGCTCCAGCAATGCCGGATTCTGAAACTGGTAGCCGATTACCTGTTCGAGTTTTTTCAAGCGCGACATTATTGAAACCGCCCTATACGACTGGGTTCACTAAAGTTCATCCAAATTAAAAACGCTCGTCCGACTACATTTTCGTCAGGAACGAAACCCCAATACCGACTGTCCAGGCTGTTATCCCGATTATCGCCCATTACAAAATAATGGTTTTCAGGAACAGTGCAGCTGACCCCTGAGCCTGTATATTCACAGTTCTCATTGTACGGAAAACGCACAATAGGCATGTAATTTTGCATTCCGCGCTTGTCGAGAAGAATACTGTGTTCTACCGTACCAAGCTGCTCTAGATAGCGGCCGGTATAGACGGTACGATCAGGCTCAAAAAAGTCACCACTACGAACCTGACTGACTTCTGTACCATTGATATACAGGGCTTTGTTGCGATAATCAATTTTATCGCCGGGCAAGCCCACCACGCGTTTAATGTAATCAATGCCTGGCTCGACCGGATACCTGAACACCAGCACGTCACCGCGACCTGGATTATTAACATTAATAATCTTTTTATTAATGACCGGTATGCGAACGCCGTATTCGTACTTGTTTACCAGGATAAAGTCGCCGTTCTGCAAAGTAGGCAGCATTGATCCCGAAGGTATACGAAAAGGCTCGAAAATGAACGAACGCAATACGAAAACGAATAAAATCACTGGAAAGAAGCTGACGCCATACTCGACCCACCACGGCATACGTACTGCTTTGGCGTAGGCTTCTTTACGTAAGGTCTCGGTCTGGAGCGGGTTAGCACCAGCCTCATCCCGGATGGCTCCCATCGCTTCACGTGCACGCTGTCGACGACGCGGAGCCAGGGAAAACCGATCCCAAAACCAAATTGCGCCGGTGATTACCAGCAAAATAAATAAGATCAGGGCAAAGTCCCAGCGCATTGTTTACCTCAGTAGTTATTATTTGTCTTCGACCTGCAAAATCGCCAGAAACGCCTCTTGCGGGATTTCAACGTTACCCACCTGCTTCATGCGCTTCTTACCTGCTTTTTGTTTCTCGATAAGCTTCTTCTTGCGCGAGATATCGCCGCCATAACACTTGGCCAGAACGTTTTTGCGCAGAGCCTTAACGTTTTCACGTGCAATGACTTCTGCGCCAATTGCTGCCTGAATCGCAATATCAAACATTTGACGAGGAATTAAACTGCGCATTTTAGAGACGACTTCGCGACCACGATAACGTGCGTTCAAGCGATGCACGATCATGGAAAGCGCGTCCACACGGTCGCCATTAATAACAATGTCGACCTTGACTACCTCGGCAGCCCGGTATTCTTTGAACTCGTAGTCCATTGAGGCATAGCCACGTGAGACCGATTTAAGCCGGTCAAAGAAATCCATCACGATCTCAGCCAAGGGGATCTCGTAAACCAGGCTGACTTGCCTGCCTAAATACGTCATGTTCATTTGTACGCCGCGCTTGGCATTACATAAGGTCATGACTGGACCTACGTAGTCTTGTGGCATTAACAACGTCACCACCACGATAGGCTCGCGAATTTCTGCGATATGACTGATTTCAGGCATACGCGACGGACTTTCGATCATGAGAATTTCGCCATCATTGCGCTGCACTTCATACACCACCGACGGAGCTGTGGTGATGATGTCCATATCGAATTCGCGCTCAAGACGTTCTTGCACAATTTCCATGTGCAACAAGCCAAGAAACCCGCAACGGAATCCGAAACCTAAAGCCTGCGATACTTCGGGCTCAAACATCAGGGAGGCATCATTTAGCTTGAGCTTCTCCAACGACTCGCGCAGCTGATCGTACTCACTGCTTTCTACCGGATACAAGCCGGCAAAAACCTGTGGCTTGACCTCAACAAAGCCTGGCAAGGCTTCAGCAGCGGGCTTGGCGGCATGCGTAACCGTATCGCCTACCTTGGCATGCTCAAGCTCTTTCATCCCGGTGACGATAAAGCCGACCTCGCCTGCAGACAGCATGTCTTTAGGGGTAGCCTTGGGAGTGAAAACACCAATCTGATCACAGTGGTGCGTGGCACCATTGGCCATCAGCTGAACGCGGTCTTTATGCCTGAGCTGGCCATTGACAATACGAACCAGCATCACGACGCCTACGTAGTTATCAAACCACGAGTCGATAATCAGCGCCTGCAGACGATCGTCGACATTGCCGACGGGCGCTGGCACATTTCGCACGATGGACTCAAGAATCTCGTCTATACCCATTCCGGTTTTAGCGCTGGCCGGAATGGCTTCAGAGGCATCGATGCCAATGACATCTTCAATCTCTTGGCGGGCAGCCTCTGGATCGGCCGAGGGCAAATCCATTTTATTGAGTACCGGAATGACTTCCAGGTTTTGCTCGATCGCGGTATAGCACGTAGCTACGGTTTGAGCTTCAACGCCTTGTGAAGCATCGACCACCAGCAGCGCACCCTCACAGGCCGACAAAGAACGAGAAACCTCGTATGAGAAGTCGACGTGTCCGGGTGTGTCAATCAGATTTAAATTATAGGTTTTACCGTCTTTCGCCTTGTATTGCAGAGACGCAGTTTGTGCCTTAATCGTAATTCCCCGTTCTCGTTCGATATCCATCGAATCCAGAACCTGGGTAGACATTTCACGATCCTCTAGCCCGCCACAACGATGAATTAAGCGATCGGCTAGTGTGGATTTACCGTGATCGATGTGAGCAATAATTGAGAAGTTGCGGATGTGATCCATAGACCAGAAAAAGAAAACTACCTGTTAATAGGAATAAACGCGCAGTCGCATATTGACTATACGACAACAAAAAAGGGGCGCTCAGGGCGCCCCCGTATGCATGGCTACTATTTTAGCCTTATTAAGGGACTTTATTTCGAAGGTGTGACCAGAACCCACTGAGAGTTGCCGCCACGCACCACTAATAGTGCTGCCGCCTTCGATTTATCCAAAGCATCAATTACTTTTTTGTATTGATCGGGACTGGTAATGTCTTGATCATTTACGCGAACAATAAGGTCGTCTGGTGCAAGCCCTGCCTCGGCAGCGACGCCGGTTGCCTCGACTACGCTGACACCGCCTTCAATACCCAAAGCCGCCCGTTCTGCATCAGATACAACGCCCACGCGCAAACCCATGCGATCGGTGGCTGGTGCTGCTTCCTGAGGGCTGGGAGCAGCTGAGGCGGTGGTAGCACCCGGCATCTCGTCTACGATGGTCTGCACTGTTACTGTCTTGCCTTTGCGCCAGATACTGACTGCGACTTTATCGCCCGGCTGGCTGGCTCCGACAATGCGTGGCAAATCGCTCATTTGTTCGATTTTCTTGTCGCCGAAGCTTAAGATAACGTCACCGGAACGAATGCCTGATTTTGCTGCCGGGCCTTCCGCTTCGACATTACTGACCAAAGCACCTTTGTTATCACTTAAGCCCAAGGCCTTGGCAACATCATCGCTAACCTGAGTAATTTGCACCCCAATACGACCACGCGTTACTTTACCATGTGCTTTGAGTTGTTCTACAACATTCATGACCTCGTCGATGGGAATTGCTAAAGAAATTCCCATAAAACCACCACTACGGGAAATAATTTGCGAGTTCATGCCCACAACCTCGCCATTAAGATTGATTAAGGGGCCTCCGGAGTTACCGGGATTAACAGCTACGTCAGTCTGGATGAATGGCAGGTAATCCCCGGTATCCCGATTAATAGCACTGACAATACCGACCGTAACGGTGGAGTCCAGGCCAAAGGGTGAACCGATCGCCAATACCCACTGGCCTTTCTTGAGTTCTGACGGGCTGCCAATCTGCAACGGAGAAAGATCCTTTCCTTCAATCTTGATAAGGGCTACATCGGTACGCTCATCGCTACCAATTACCTTGGCCTTGTACTCTTTTCCATCGGTCAGGGTCACAAAAATATCATTGGCATCAGCAACAACGTGGTTGTTGGTCAATACATAGCCGTCAGCTGAAATAATAAAACCCGAACCTACACCGCGCGGCACGATACGTTCTTTTTGTTCTGGCGCAGGCACCGCCGGATTACGCTGTGGGGGCGTGGCGCCTGGAGGCATGAAGTCAGGCCCAAAAAACCAGCGAAACAACTCGTAGGGATCGCCATTTGGCCCACCCATTGCCTGGCGCACAGGCACTGATTCGGTAGTACGAATATTGACCACCGCTTTTTCGGTTTTCTCAACTACGCTGGAAAAGTCAGGCAACACCACTGCAGGTGCAGGAGCCGTGACCTCTGCTGTTTGTGCCACCACTGCCGGCGCCGCACAAGCGAGAGCAAAGCCTGCGGTTGCAACCGCAAGGGATCCAGCCAATTTTTTATAGCCTGCACAAATGATCTGCATCATTAAACTCCTTAGAATGAGCGTCAATTTTTTCTAGCCAAGGGCACAAACTCCGCCGTGCGCCCAAGTTCGGTAAGGGTGCTGAGCGGGACTTCTCCGGTGGTGGTCAGCCAGTAATCACCAATTCGTGTCCTAAATAAATTCATACTGCCACGACGCGACCCTTTATCTTCTTTAAGACGTGCGCCCTGATCTTCTACTGGCTCAATAAATACCGAAATTGCGGCCAGGCCGTCAGACAATACAAGTTGCGAAACCTTTCTTCCAGTACCCATGGAGCGAGCTACTTGAGAAATCACCTCGAAACCTGCCGGGTACTCAATGCGCCAGCCTTGGGCCGATAAATCTACCTTGTTCATGTTGGCTTCGATGGTACGCCAGTTTGAAAAATCGATGGTGGACTGTAAGTCTGCAGCCTTCACTTGACTACCGTACGCAATACTGACAAATGAAACCTGCTGGATAACATCGCCGTTAGCATTCAAGGTTTGAGCCTGCAGCAGCAAGGCATTGTCGGTGTCCGCACATAGCCTGTATCCGTAGCGCAACTCGTCTTTAGGGTTTAACTCGTACACAGTGCATTCACGCCCGGCCACGCGCTTAACATCGTCCAGCTTGCTGACTGAGTAATAGTCTAATAGCTGCTTGGGATGCCCTAGCAATACAGCCGGGAAGCGGTCGGAACGCTTACGTTCCAGGATAACCACCTTGCGCTCGGGAACCAGGCACTGCACCTGCTCGTTATTACGCAAGAACTCTCGCGGCTTGCCGTCAAGAAGCTCAAGGCGCTCACGTTCGCCGGTGCCATCAATCATGTGCACTAGACGCATAGACTGGGTAGCGCTGCCTTGGGTGTATGTAATGACGCCTGCGTAATCAAGCTCTCGCGCAGAACTCTGCATTTCTGCTAAAAAGTGAAGAGGATCATCTGCCTGGGAGGGGCTAAGCGGCAACGCAATTACGCTATGGGCAAAGGCAAGACAAGCAAAAAAGCCGAACAAACCCAAAGGTATGATTTTCAGCGACACCCTAGCGACGCTACGTTTTCGTGGCCAGACATCAACTATCATTGATTAGCAACCCCTAGCTCGTACGATACCTGCCGCGCTGGCCCTACCCCCGACATGTCGCGATGTGCATCTACGTAATCCAGCCACGCATCGTCGCTTACGCTTGCCAACACAGGCGTGCTGGCAGGTAACTGGGACCCGGAGGAAAAATACGGCAAGGCCACCCATGCCACGGCGGCAACCGCTGCAGCCACTGCCAGGCCTGACATTCCCCACCGTACAGGCTTTTGACGCGGCAAATAGCGTGGTGCCAGAACGGTAGGCTCATCATCAATGGCCTTGGACAATCGAGCGTAAAACTTGTCTGAAGGCGTGATCGAGAGCTCTTCACTACGCAACACATCACCAATCAGATGGTAGGTATCCCATACCTGACGTCCGTACGGTGTATTTAGCTCGTCCGGGCGAATTTTTCTATCGCCATCTACCCATGCTGAAACGGACTCTTCCCAGGAACTAAAATCGTCATGGGAGTTTATACTTGTTTTACTGCTGGACATGAATTACTCCTTACCAACCGCGGTCGGTGTCGCCAGATTCGCGAACGGGACGCAGCTCGGCTGCAATAGCCTCTCGGGCACGAAATATTCGAGAACGGACAGTTCCGATTGGGCAACCCATTGTTTCAGCAATGTCTTCATAGCTCATGCCTTCGATTTCTCGTAACACAATAGCGGTGCGTAACTCTTCTGGAAGCTCGTTTATCGCCGCATTCACGGTTTCGACCACCTGACGGCTAATCATTTCAGCTTCAGGGGTACTGATGTCTGTTAGGTTATCAATTGGATCAAAAGTTTCACCGTCTTCACTTTCATATGAATTTATTAATGAAGGGCGACGATTACTGGACGCCTGCCAATTACGCGCAGTGTTTATCGCAATACGGTAAAGCCACGTATAAAACGCACTGTCGCCGCGAAACTGAGGCAAAGCACGATAGGCTTTTATAAAGGTTTCCTGGGCTACGTCTTCGACCTCGCCGGCATCGCGCACCATACGTGACAGCAATCGCATGATTCGCCGCTGGTACTTCAATACCAGAAGATCAAAAGCCCGTTTGTCGCCCTGTTGAACACGCGCGACTAGCTCGGCATCGACATCGCGTTCAGTCATGATGGTTCCTTAGTCTGCTGGCTACCTGCGTATGCATTGTAACGGCTCAGGGCGAGGTTAATATCTCGCCAATGGTTAATTGTTATTTTCTGGCGCCATAGCGTAACGTTGAGTTTTTGCCATGCAAATAACGACCGCGCCCCTGTTATGGAGGGAAGCGCATAGCGCGTTGCTACGGGCCTTATCTGATCTGTGAACTCTAAACTTAACCACCATGGGCTTCGCCAATTATGCAACAAATAAACCTCGTGTAGTTCGCCTAGATGATCCACAACATACCATTGATTATCAGTAAATTGCAGAAATAACGTTGACCTGAATTTGATCCGTTGATATTGCCTTACACAGCCTACTGCCAGCACAAGCAACAATAACGGATACGCCCAGACAGGCTGGGACTGACGCCACAGAACAATTCCGATGGCTATACAAATAACTGCAGGCAATAAAAAACCCGACCACACTACCCAAGCAGGCTCTTGGGTAGTAATGGAACGGGCTGTAGATGGAGCCGGAAACGACTTCGCCACTACTCGGCGTAACGTTTCACCACCATCGACCCATTGGTGCCACCGAAACCAAAGGAGTTCGAAAGTGCCACATCAATTTTTAAATCGCGAGCTTCGTTGGCACAGTAATCAAGATCACAATCAGGATCCTGATTAACAATGTTTATGGTCGGCGGCGATATTTGGTGATGCACAGCCAGGGTCGTAAAGACGGCTTCGATACCGCCCGCAGCCCCTAGCAAGTGGCCAGTCATTGACTTGGTGGAGTTCACCACCAGGTTTTTGGCATGGTCACCAAAGGCCAGCTTAATGGCTTCTGTTTCGTTGATATCACCCAGCGGTGTAGAGGTACCGTGCGCATTGACATAATTAACAAGGCTGAGATCAACCTTGGCATTACGCAAGGCATTTTCCATGCCACGCTTAGGACCGTCTTTATCAGGTGTAGTAATGTGATGAGCATCGGAGCTCATGCCGTAACCGATAAACTCGCCATAAATACGTGCGCCACGCTGGCGAGCGTGTCCGTACTCTTCGAGCACCAGAACCCCTGCGCCTTCACCCAGCACAAAGCCATCACGGTCACGGTCCCAGGGACGGGATGCCGCCGTGGGGTCATCGTTACGGGTAGATAAGGCGCGCATTGCTGCAAACCCACCTACACCTAAAGGCGAAACGGTTGATTCGGCGCCACCCGCAACCATTACGTCGGCGTCGCCATACTCGATTAGTCGAGCGGCATCACCAATGGAATGCAGGCCTGTAGTGCAGGCCGAGACCACCGCATAGCTGGGGCCTTTTAAACCCAATGCAATGGATAACTGACCAGACACCAGGTTAATTAATGAGCCTGGTACGAAAAAGGGCGAAATACGCCGCGCACCACGCTCGAGATAATCTTTTTGTGTATCTTCAATACGGGGTAAGCCACCGATTCCTGAACCAACGATTACGCCCATACGCTCGGCGTTTTCTTCAGTAATCTCTAGGCCAGAGTCTTTCCACGCCTGGATTCCAGCCGCCAGACCATAATGGATAAAGGTATCCATTTGCTTGGCTTCCTTGGCTGACACCAATTGCGTGATATCGAAATCTTTGACTTCACCCGCAATTTGGGCATTGAGAGCGGATGCATCGAAACGCGTAATGCGCCCGATACCCGAACGCCCATTAACGATGTTATCCCATGCACTGGCAATATCGTTGCCGACTGGGGAAATTATACCCAGCCCGGTAATCACGACACGTCGCTTCACGGATGACTCCTAAAAACAAAAAAGCGGTTCGAAGAGAATACCAATGAGGCTCCGAACCTGTTGAAGGGTAAGAACCACATCGCGGATATTCGCCGTAAACCGCTTAGCGGGGGCAAGCATGCCACCTGCCCGCACCCTGATTTGAAATTACTGCTTGCTGTTTGAATTGATGTAATCAACAGCTTGCTGAACCGTCGTGATTTTCTCAGCTTCTTCGTCTGGGATTTCGGTTTCGAATTCGTCTTCGAGCGCCATCACGAGCTCGACCATGTCGAGCGAGTCGGCACCGAGGTCGTCAAGAAAAGAAGATTCGTTCTTGATCTCGGCTTCGTTTACGCCAAGTTGTTCAGCGACGATCTTCTTGACGCGCTGTTCGATGCTTTCCATGCAGATTCTCCAAGTTGGGGATTAATTCCCGCGAATTATAGCCAAACGATACATTAAATGGGTATAGGCTATGATAAAAAACGGCAGTACCAGTATAAGGCTAACGGCACGGTGGCTATTAAACACCAAAAGGTACGCCCCTTACAAATCAAATGATTTTACCTTAGATCTGGCAGGTGCCAAGCTCTTTACATGTACATTCCGCCATTTACGTGCAGTGTGGTACCTGTAATATAGTCGGCCTGGGGCCCTGCCAAAAAGGCCACAGCGTTCGCAATATCGCGCGCTGCACCTAAACGGCCTAAAGGAATTTGGTTCAAAATAGCAGCAGATTGCTCTTCTGTAAGAGCCCGCGTCATATCGGTATCGATAAAACCCGGAGCCACACAATTAACAGTAATGTTACGGCTACCCAGCTCGCGAGCCAAGGCGCGCGACATACCTGCTACGCCTGCCTTGGCTGCGGCATAATTTGCCTGGCCAGGATTTCCGCTATAACCCACTACCGAAGTAATGTTTATGATACGGCCCCAACGGGCTTTCATCATGGGACGGATTACCGCACGGCTTAATCTGAACACGGCTTTTAAATTGGTGTCCAGTACCGCATCATAATCATCATCTTTTAAACGCATCATGAGATTATCGCGCGTAATACCGGCATTGTTAACCAGAATATGCGGACCGCCTGACTCTTTGGCTATATGACTGATCAGCGCGTCGCAGGCTTCCGCATCATTTACGTCGAGAACCACGCCACGGCCGCCATTAGCTGACAGAGCGTCATTAATCGACGCTGCCCCTGCCTCAGAGGTGGCTGTGCCTATAACTGTCGCACCCTGAGCCTGTAACTGTTCGGCAATGGCTTTTCCCAAGCCGCGGGTTGCCCCGGTAACCAGGGCGACTTTTGAATCTAATACCAATGAGCTCATGATTATCCTTTTAGCGCACTGATCGTTTGCTCTAGTGAGCTTGGGTCGTTCACCGAATAAACCACCATATCGCGATCAATACGTTTAATTAAACCGGCCAATACTTTGCCTGGACCGCATTCTACAATATGTGTGATGCCCATGGCTTTCATGGCCTGGACTGTTTCTACCCATCGCACCGGATGCCATGCCTGACGCACCAGCGCCGAACGGATCTGAGCTATATCGGAAGGGCTCTGCACATCAACATTATTAATAACAGGCACTGCGGGGACCTGCATGGATACCTCTTTCAGGGCGCTTTCGAGTACCTGAGCGGCCGGCTTCAGCAAGCTTGAGTGAAAAGGGGCCGAAACAGGCAGCACTACTGCCCGGCGGGCCCCTTGCGCTTTAGCAAGTTCACAGGCACGCTCTACTGCCGTCACATGACCGGCTATCACCACTTGGGCTGGCGCATTAAAGTTGACCGCTTCTACAGTCTCGCCCTGGGCTGCTTCTGCACAGACAGCAATCACCTGATCATCATCCAGACCCAGGATTGCTGCCATAGTACCCGTGCCCACCGGCACAGCCTCTTGCATGGCACTAGCGCGAATTCGCACCAGACGCACTGCATCAGCCAAAGCAAGCGCTCCGGAGGCGGTCAATGCAGAGTATTCTCCCAAGCTATGACCCGCCATCACTGCAGGCACAGGGCCATCAAGGGCCTTCCACGCCTGATACATCGCTACTGCTGCACTGAGCATTGCTGGCTGGGTATGGACAGTGAGGTTTAGATCTTCTGCCGGGCCTTGCGCTATTAGCGCTGAAAGGCTGTAGTCCAAAGCTTGATCTGCTTCGGCCATTACAGATTGAACGGCAGGATTGTCGAGCCACGCATCAAGCATACCTACAGCTTGTGAACCCTGGCCCGGAAATACCAAAGCAAATTTCATATTTTTACCCGTCTCTGATTTAAATGGTGTCTTCCAACCGCAAGAACCCTATTAAGCGAAGCAACTACATGCGCACCAGCACAGAGCCCCAGGTGAATCCGCCACCAACCCCCTGCAGCAAGGCCAGATGACCAGGCTGGATACGGCCGTCCTTGCGGGCCACGTCAAGCGCCAAAGGCACACTGGCTGCTGAAGTATTGGCATGCCGGTCAACCGTAACAACAACTTTACTGGAATCAATGCCCAACTTGCGCCCCAGGAAGTTGATGATACGCAGGTTGGCTTGGTGAGGAATCATCCAGTCTATGTCTGCCAGCTGTACACCAGCCTGTTCGCATACCTCGTGGGCTGACTGCGCAAGCGAGTTGACCGCAAACTTAAATACGGCCTGGCCATCCATACGCAAAAACGGATCGCCAACAACAACGCCATGAGAAACATTACCTGCCGCCGCTAAAATATTCATTTGCGTGCCATCAGCGTTAAGCTGAGCACCTACTACACCGGGCTCATCGCTGGCGCTGAGCACGACGGCACCTGCGCCATCGCCAAACAGCACGCAAGTGCTTCGATCGTTCCAGTCGAGAATACCGGAAAAAACCTCGGCACCGATGACCAGTACATTTTTAGCGCGCCCGGCTTTAATAAATGTCTCGCCAGTCGTCAACGCATATACGAATCCGCTGCATACGGCTTGCACGTCAAAGGCAGCTGCATTTTTAGCGCCAAGTTCGGCCTGAACAATACAGGCAGTGCTAGGAAAAATAAAATCGGGGGTGGATGTCGCAAGAATAATGAGGTCGATATCCGAGGCAGCCAAGCCGGCATCATCAAGAGCGATTTGTGAGGCCTTGACCGCCAGATGGCTAGTCTTGACCCCTTGCTCAACTAAATGACGCTGCAGTATCCCTGTACGCTCACGTATCCACTGATCTGAGGTTTCAATGCCGCGCTCGGCAAGCTCAACCGCCAAATCATCGTTAGAAACCACTCGCGGTGGCAAATAACCGCCGGACCCAATTATTTTGGCATATGGCATAGAGATAGATTCCTGACAGCCGCGTATTACTGCGCGGTTTCTGATTGTTCGCCCTGAGCAGGAAGAGATTGGGCTTCGTCGGCTTCCGGAAAGCTGAGCCGCAAACGCTCTATAGCTTCGGTTATGCCTTCGAGCAGCCCGTTCTTCACAGCGTAGCGGGCACGCTGCAGGGCATTGCCATAAGCATATGCATCTGCAGAACCATGACTTTTTATGACAATACCACGTAAGCCCAACAGCGCCGCACCGTTGTAGCGCCGGTTATCGACGCGATGACTTAAGCGATTGAGCACGGGTTTGGCAACCAGGCCCGCAGTCATGCTAAGTGTGTTTCGGGTGAACTCTTCACGGAGCATGCTGGCCACCATCTTGGCCAAGCCTTCGAGAGACTTCAGCACTACATTACCAACAAACCCATCGCACACGACAATATCGACGGTACCTTTACAGATATCATCACCCTCAACGTTGCCGTAGAAATTAAGGCCACTTTTTCGCAGAAGCTCTGCAGCTCGCTTGACAACTTCGTTGCCTTTAATGACCTCTTCGCCAATATTAAGCAAACCCAAAGTAGGACGCACACGCCGGTCAACGGTGCTGGCAAGGGCAGTCCCCATTATTGCAAACTGCAGCAAGTGCTCTGCCGTGCAATCCACGTTGGCTCCGAGATCGAGCATCGTGGTGGCGCCGCCTTTTTGATTAGGAATAGAAGCGGCGATTGCCGGACGATCAATGCCGTCCAGCGTTTTTAATACATACCGTGTGATGGCCATCCAGGCACCGGTATTTCCTGCCGAAAGACAGGCATCGGCCAAACCATCTTTTACTGCTTGGGCAGCCACTCGCATCGACGAATTCTTTTTGCGACGAAGCGCCACTTCTACCGAATCGTCCATAGTGACAACTTCGGAAGCGTGAAGTATTTCGTACCAGTCGTCTGAGCGGTTTCCACAGTCGGCCAACTGTTTTTTTATTGCATCCGTATCGCCCACCAGCAGACACAAGGTGTCAGAGTGTTCTCGTGCAAACTGCATAGCGGCAGGAATAGTAACGGCCAAGCCGATATCCCCGCCCATGCAATCGATAGCGATACGTATTGATTTTATTGTCATTAGGCACGCAGACGTAGTGAATGCGAAGCACTAAACAACGAATTAATCGTCGTTTTTAGTTTTCAGCACTTTACGACCACGGTAGATGCCGTTGGGGCTAATGTGGTGGCGCAGATGCAATTCGCCAGTAGTGGCTTCGATTGCTGTTGATGGGCCGGTAAGAGCATCGTGTGAACGGCGCATGCCACGACGCGATGGGCTCTTTTTAGTTTTCTGAACAGCCATGATGACTCCTGTGTACAGGGCTAACCAGAAAGCGACTGGCCCCGCAAATTAAAAAATAAGTTAAAAAATGAGCTAAAATTTCTTCAGCTTGCTTAACATCGCAAACGGATTCGGTTTCTCGGCATCTAAAAAATTCGGCTCGTCGTTGCTAGACAAAGCGTCAGGCAACGAAGGGCAAATTTCGTGGCGCGCCACATACGGCAAACTAAGGATTACCTCGTCTTCGATTAATTCGAGTAAGTTTAATCGCTGCGTTGCCAGTATACGGTCTGAACCTTCGAAATCGTCTTCATCAAGCTCTAGCTCAGCTTCGGTGTCTACAATCTCGAAAGAGTTCAGCACCTCGACCGGCTGCTCGAAAGGGGTTAGACATCGCTGGCACTCGAGGATTATAAACCCTGTGACGTGCAGATGAATAAAACGACGCCCCGCCGAATCAAGCTCGCCCCGAACGGACCAACTAAACTTCTGCCCTTGCTGTTCCGGCAGATCTTCAGTGGCGCGCGCCAAAGCACTAATATCAACCACACCCGACCTGCTATCGCCCAGACGTGTAAACGAAGCAGCTTCCAGAAGATATTGCGTAGTATCCACAACGACCTCCGGCATTCCAATAACGAGGAAAACATTAGATAATACAGCGCAGACAGTTATACAGTCAAACTTTTAACCGATTAAGCATAACCATGCGTCTTATTCTTGCATCCGGCTCGCCGTACCGCCGCGACATGTTACAGCGGCTTGCCCTCCCCTTCGAGGTTATCACATCAAATGTTGACGAAACACCACAGCTTGACGAGACACCCGAAGCTCTTTCACTCAGGCTGTCACAAGAAAAAGCCATGGCCGTGGCCAAACATCATCCGGATGCCATCGTTATTGGCTCGGATCAGGTCGCTGCGCTAGGTAAGCTGGCTATAGGCAAAGCGGGAAGCTATGATTTAGCAGTTGAGCAATTGCAGCAGCTCAGTGGTCAAACGGTAGTGTTTCACAGCTCGCTATGCGTGGCACTGCAAGACCGACTGTGGTGCGAGAGCGTGCCCACCACCTGCGCCTTCAAAAGGCTGAGCCTGGACGAAATCCATTACTATCTGCGGCACGATAAACCTTTTGACACGGCAGGCAGCGCCAAGGCCGAAAGCCTGGGAATCGCGCTGATGGAATCCATGCACTCCGACGATCCCACCGCTATTATTGGTCTGCCCCTTATTGCCCTAAGCCGGCTACTACGAAAAGTTGGGCTAAACCCCTGCTTGGCCCCGGGCCACTCGCTCTTTAACTCTTAAACGCTAAGGATTTCTGGTGTCCACCACAGCTTATTTACATCTCATTCCCGTCAGCCTGGGCGAGGCCGATCTTGGCCTATGGCTTCCCGCCAGTGTTCAGGCCAAAGCTCAGTCTCTTGACACCTACATTGCAGAAAACGCCAAGACCGCCAGAGCTTTTCTCAAACAAACAGGCACCCTCAAGCCCTTGCAAGAGATCACCATTCACACACTCGACAAACAAGGTACGGCCCCACAGAAAATACGTGAGTGGTTATCGCCTATTCGTGACGGCGGCGAAATTGGCCTCGTGTCCGAAGCGGGCTGCCCTGCCGTGGCCGATCCAGGTGCCGCCGTGGTCGCTATAGCGCATGAACTGAATATTCAGGTAATGCCTCACGTAGGCCCGTCTTCTATCTTGCTAAGCCTTATGGCAAGTGGACTTGATGGCCAACAGTTCGCGTTTCACGGATACCCTCCCGTCAAGGACCCCGAACGAAGCAAGACCCTGAAGGAATGGGAGGCCCACTCTAAAAAGCAGCGCCAAACTCAGATCTTCATTGAAACGCCCTATCGTAACAGCGCCATATTCGCCGCCTTGCTGCAAAACCTGAACAAGAACACAAAGCTGTGCGTTGCTCGCTCGCTAACCACGGCTGATCAATGGGTGCGTACACTAAGCGTTGACCAGTGGATCAAGCAGCCTGCTCCCGAGCTCAGCAAGCAGCCCACAATTTTTCTGTTTCAAGCGTAACCATTCTTCACAGGCTGATATTTATATGCCCTTTCTACCTTTCTCCGCCCGCCGTCCTTCCACCTCAAGTTTCGTCCTGGTGATGTTAGTGGCGGCAGTGCTGTCTGGCTGCAGCTCTGCCCCGCGAATCGGCAACACAAAGGTAGATGACAGCATTCAGGCCCAGGGACAAAACAGCCGGGTGCGCCATATCGTCCTGCACTACACCTCTGGCGATACCCCAACGTCGTTGAAAGTGCTTAGCCAGCACGACGTCAGCAGCCACTACCTCATTAGTGATGACTCTCCGCCCAAACTCTACAAACTGGTCGATGAAAACAGACGTGCCTGGCACGCGGGGGTGGGCCGCTGGGGTGAATATAGCGATCTCAACACCAGCTCCGTGGGTATTGAGATCGTTAATGAGGGCCGGCGCGCCGATGGTACCTGGGCTCCCTATCAGAAGGCACAAATCGACCTGGCTATCGCTTTGATACAAGATCTGGTCAACCGGCATCGAGTCACCCCTAGCAATATCGTAGGCCACAGCGATATTGCACCTCAGCGGAAAATAGATCCGGGCCCGCTATTCCCCTGGGCGCAGTTGGCCGAAGCAGGACTGGGGCGCTGGTATAACGAAACGCAGGCAGCCCAATACCAGCAACGCTATCAAACCGAAGGATTGCCTGGTACCTATGAAATTCAGGAGCTACTTAAATCAATCGGCTACGACGTCAGCCTGAACGGAGAGCTTGATCGTGCAACCATTAATGTTATAGCTGCCTTTCAGATGCGTTATCGACCAGGCCTCTATGATGGCAACCCTGATGCCCAAACCGTGGGAATCTTAAAGGCCTTAAGCACTTCAGCGCGATAGCCATTTCCAACAAGGCCGCGGGCAGTACGGAAGGCGGCTAGCGTCGACGGTACCAGAGGCGGCTACCTAACAAGATCAGCAATACCGCGCCATACAGATAGACGTCATTAAAGTCATTTTTCCCACTGCGCACTAAATAGAAGTGCGCAATCGATAACACACCAATCAGATAGACGCTGCGGTGCAACCGCTTCCAATTAGCGCCCAGGCGCCTCATGGCTGCGTGGGTAGATGTACACGCCAGCAAGAGCATCAAGACCGTAGCAATTGCCCCGATGGCAATAAAGGGTCGGTCGAAAATATCGGAAAACATGGCATTCAAGGAAAGCCCGCGCTCCCAGAGCGCCCACCCGAGCACATGCAAAACCGTGTAAAAGAACGCAAACAATCCCAATGGACGCCGTACCCGTATTATTGAAGGAACCGCCGCAATGTGGCGCACCGGGCTGACGGCCAAGGTCAACCAAAGCAATACCGTGGCCCAAATGCCTGAAGAGCGGATCAGGAACTCGGCAGGATTTGCGCTCAGGCCCTGAGTAAAACCAAGAATCAACCAGCGCAAAAGCGGGAAAAAACCAATGCTGAATACCGCAATGCGCGCCAGCAACAAGAACCGATCGGCAGATACTGAACGGAAGATGAATGCCATTAGCAGAAACGAGCCAGGTCCATGCCACTATACAGTGCAGCAACCTCAGTGCCATAGCCATTAAAGAGCTGGGTTTCAATACGCGGGGCAAACAGTCCTGCACCGATGCGGCGCTCGGTAGCCTGGCTCCAGCGCGGATGAGGCACATCTGGATTGACGTTGGCATAAAAGCCATACTCGTGAGGAGCCACCAGCATCCAACTGCTGGCTGGCATTTTCTCGACCAGCTGAATTCGCACGATTGATTTTGCCGACTTGAAGCCGTATTTCCACGGCACAATCAGCCGAACGGGAGCCCCGTTTTGCGCAGGCAGCTCTGCCCCATACACACCTAAGCCCAGCATGGCCAGCGGGTGCATGGCTTCATCTATACGCAAGGCTTCGGTGTAGGGCCAGTTTAAAATCGGCGAACGCAGACCGGGCATGTACTTGGGCATTGCCGCCGTTTCGAACAACACATATTTCGCATTTGCGGTGGGCTCAACCTGCTTTAACAAGGCGCTGAGCGAATATCCCAGCCATGGGATCACCATAGACCACCCCTCTACACAGCGCAGACGATACACGCGCTCTTCCAGACTTTGCAGGGCTAGCAGATCATCCAGGTCGAAGCTTCGAGGCTTCAAGACTTCGCCCTCGATCTGAAGCTGCCACGGGCGTGTAGGCATCTTGGAGGCGTGGCGCTTGGGATCGGCTTTATCCGTACCGAACTCGTAAAAATTATTATAGGAGCTGACGTCGGAAAAACTAGTCCGTGTCTCGGAGGATCCCCACTGCTCCGGGCTAATGTGTTTGAGAGGCTGTTCAGGCGAAGGGGCTGCACGAGTGCTTGCCCACGGGGCAGCCAGCGCGATAGCGCCTGCACCCAGCCCGCCCAACAATGTCCTGCGAGAGCGCCAAACCTGCTCATCAGTGATTTCCGAATCGGGTATGCTGGCTTTATATTTCAGCAAATACATAAGATCTGCCTTTCTGGGGTTATATACGCTGCAAGATCAGTTCTCGCATCGCAGCAACGCTATCTACCATGTAGGTAGGCTCGGCGCTGCTTAGGGTTTTAGGGTCGTGCGCCCCATAGGTAACAGCAAGACTATCAAGTCCCGCGCTGGTAGCCATGACGATATCGTGCGTGGTATCACCCACCATCAAGACATTGGCAGGCGTTAACGACAGCTCTTCAATTAACTCGTATAGCATCCGCGGATGGGGCTTGCCCTGAGTCTCGTCGGCACAGCGGGTGGCCGCAAAATACGTACCTAAATTGACATTTTGCAACACCCTGTCCAGACCCACGCGACTTTTACCTGTGGCTACCGTTAAGACGACTTTGCGCGCCTTAAGTTCATTCATAAAATCCAGCATGCCGTCAAAAAGCTTGATGTGCGGATCCCGCTGCAAAAAATGGTGGCGATAGCGCTCCAGGAACAGTGGCATCTGCTCGGCGCCCAGATCGGGGACGGCGCGATACAGCGCACTTTCCAATGACAGTCCAATCACCCAGCTGGCCAGCGTCATACTGGGCACCTCGAGACCCAGGTCGCCACTGGCCAGGCGAATAGCGGTAGCTATGGAATGAGTGGAATCCATCACCGTCCCGTCCCAATCAAAAATCACCGCGTTATAACGCTTTGTACTCATGCTGCTTTCTCCAGACTACGCAATACTTCCTGGCATTCAGCTGGCAAGGGAGCGGAAAGCTCCAGGCGCTCGCCAGTAATAGGATGATTCATTTGCAAACGACTTGAATGTAAAAACATCCGTTTAAAACCCAGGCGGACAAAGTGCTCACGCACTTGATCGGAACCATACTTGTCATCTCCCACAATGGAAAAGCCCAAATTGGCGAGGTGCACACGAATTTGATGGGTACGTCCTGTTTTTAAATCAGCCTCAAGCAGGCTGTAACGGCCATAGCGGGCAAGCAAATTAATAACGGTATGCGAAGCTTTGCCTTCTGGGTGCACCTTGACGCGGCGCTCTCCACTGGCTGTCATCCACCGCAACAACGGGTCACGGATATGCTGGCGGTCGTTTACCCAGTCGCCCACGACCAGCGCCTGATAAAACTTGTCGACACGGCCCTCGCGGAACATATCATGCAATTCCACCAGCGCATTTCGCCGCCGCGCCACAATCAGCAGGCCGGAAGTGTCCCTGTCCAGCCGGTGCGCCAGCTCTAAAAACCGCTCGGCTGGCCTGGCCGCCCGCAACTGTTCGATAACACCAAACGACACGCCGCTGCCGCCATGGACTGCCACACCCTGCGGCTTGTCGATGACCAGCAAATACTGATCTTCATAGACGATAGGAAAGACGGCCGGAGGAACGGGCAGGGTTTCGTCACGCTGCGCCAGACGCATAGGAGGAATACGCAGCAGGTCTCCACTTTGCAAACGATAGTCGCTTGAGACCCTGCCTTTATTTACGCGTACCTGGCCACCACGTATGGCTTTATATATGTGGCTTTTCGGCACACCTCTACATTCACGAATAAGATAATTATCGACTCGCTGACCTGCCAACTCAGGCTCGATTTCGACGAAACGGACACGCGGAACTTGGTTATCAATATCTAATGGTTTGCTCATGTCCAAAAGAGGCATATAATCGCCTCAGCCTATGGAAACTGTGACACCGCCAAACGTAGAGATGCAAAGGGTGCGTCTCCGTTAGGCAGGAAAGGTCTCATTGTAATACCTGAGTTCCAGTTTTCGTGGTCATTTGGTCGCCGGAGCGAGCCTGTTTGCCTGAACACGTGTAGCGTTATGCCCGTGTCCACACATTTGCTTGCCATCCGCGTGCGGCACTGAACACCTGCGAAAAAGTCGTCGCTCTTTAGAATTTAGCACCAGACGCGAGCAAAACCCGAGTCTGTCCCGTTCCCAGCAATTTACTTACCGTCAAACACTATAGTGATCCTGACCTCCATGCTGACTGAACTGCGCGCTTACCCGCGCACTGTGCCCCCACGACATTACACGGTGGGCATGGCCTGATTCATCTCAGCCTTCCCTCTGCAGCGAAAAGTGCTACACACCAAGTGACCCGCGGTCGTGCTCCGATAATCGGTGCGCCATGACTACGGAGAATCACGCTCATGAAAAGAATGTTGTTCAATGCAACGCATCAAGAAGAATTACGCGTTGCCATTGTTGACGGTCAGAAGCTTATAGACCTCGACATCGAAACTGCCGGACGCGAACAGCGTAAAGGGAACATATATAAAGGGGTTATTACCCGAATTGAACCCGGCCTAGAGGCATGTTTCGTCAGCTACGGCGAAGATCGCCACGGCTTCCTGCCTTTCAAGGAAGTCGCTCGCACCTACTTCAAAGACGGCGTTGATGTGCGCTCTGCGCGCATTCAGGATGCCCTCACCGAAGGCCAGGAGCTAATCATTCAAGTTGAAAAAGAAGAGCGTGGCAACAAAGGTGCCGCCCTGACTTCTTTTATCTCGCTTGCTGGCCGATACCTGGTGTTAATGCCAAACAACCCTCGCGGGGGCGGCGTTTCCCGTCGGGTAGAAGGTGAAGACCGCCAGGAACTCCGGGAAGCCATTGACCAGCTGAATATTCCCTCGGGCATGAGCATCATTGCCCGCACTGCAGGTATAGGCCGCAGCGTCGAAGAACTGCAATGGGATCTAAACTACTTGCTGCAGCTTTGGACCGCCATCGATGGTGCGGCCAAAGACAACAGCGCGCCCATACTTATATATCTAGAGTCCAGCCTGGTCATCCGTGCCATTCGCGATTACTTCTCGCAGGAAATCGGCGAAATCCTTATCGATACCGATGACATCTACGAGCAGGCCACCGCCTTTATGAGCGTGGTGATGCCTGATAATGTACAGCGCGTCAAAATGTACCGGGATGACATTCCCCTGTTCTCCCGTTTCCAGATAGAAAACCAGATCGAAACAGCTTACTCACGCACTGTGCAGCTGCCTTCAGGTGGTGCGGTCGTTATCGATCACACCGAAGCCCTGGTTGCCATCGACGTCAACTCTGCGCGTTCCACGCGGGGCGCTGACATCGAAGAAACTGCCTTGCGCACCAACCTGGAAGCCGCAGATGAAGTTGCCCGCCAGCTGCGTCTGCGCGACTTGGGCGGCCTGATCGTCATCGACTTCATCGACATGGAAGAAGGCAAGAACCAGCGTGCGGTCGAGCAACGTTTACGTGATGCCCTGCACCTGGATCGGGCTCGTGTACAAATGGGCAAGATTTCACGCTTCGGCTTAATGGAACTCTCACGCCAGCGCTTGCGTCCTGCACTAAACGAAGGCTCGCACATCACTTGCCCTCGCTGCACAGGTACGGGCGTCATTCGCGATGCCGAATCCAGCGCACTGCACGTCTTGCGCCTGCTTCAAGAAGAAGCCATGAAAGAAGGTACGGCCGCTCTGCATGCCCAGGTGCCTGTAGACGTCGCAACCTATCTGCTAAACGAGAAACGCGCTGACGTCTCAAAAATCGAATCGCGTCTGAATATCAACTTAACGCTGATACCAAATAAAAATCTTGAAACCCCGCATCACGTCATCGAGCGCCTGCGTCACGACGATCCTCGTCTTGAAGAGCTAAAAATCAGCTACCAGCAGGTGCAGACTGAAGCTCCGGCAACACTCACGCCTCATCGCACGCACGAAATCAAGCCACGCCCCGAGGCTTTGGTTAAAGGCATTACACCTTCACAGCCTGCGCCTACCTCTGCCGCCGTGGCGAAAAAGCCGAAGGCCCAAGCTTGTGGCAACGTATTATGGCGTGGTTCAGCCCTGCTGCAGACAAAAAACCTGAGCAAGAGAAACCGCCAGCAGCCAAGGGCCAGCAACGTCGTGGACAACGCCAGCATGCCGAACGCACTGCTTCAGGCGAACGTCCACAACGACAGCGTCAACGACGAGGCCAACGCCCCGTCGCCGACGAAGCAGCTACCGAAGCCAAAGTTGTAGAGCAAAGCAGCACGCCTACAGGCCGTAATCGCCGTCGCCCACAACAAGCGGCAACCGAAACGCCTAGCTCCGAGAACCGTCAGACACGCACCGACAGCACCGAAAACGCTGATGCCAGCACTAGCGCATCAGCTAACCGTCGCCGTCGCGGCGGACGCGGAAGACGCCGTGATGGCTCCGCAAGTGAAAATGCCGCAAACAACGAGCAGCATCTGGACGCCGCACCGGCCGTCTCAAGTGCACCACTCGCTGCTACAATTGTTGCTCCCGAGTACAGCAATGAGCAAGATGACACGTCAGTCGATACCGGTTCACAAGACGACGACACCCAGCCAAACACTGACGAGCAACAGCGTCAGGGCGATCCTGAACGCCGTCGTCGCCGTCGTCGCAGCCGTCGTGGCCGTCGTCCGCAAGAAGCCAATGCAGTGGCAGAACAAGCAGAATCTGAACAGCCAGAGGCAGAAGCCACTGTTAGCGCTGCCGGAGCTTTTATTGCTCACGAAACACCGGGTTTCGATGCCAGTGCTTTTGAGCAAGAGCAAGCTGACTCGACAAAAGCTGTAGCAGCTGAATCCCCATCCTCTCCGGTAACAAGCTCTTCTGAGCTTACAACCGGGCAGGCTGAAATCCCTGCAGCACCTGCTGTGTCGGCAGCAGAGTCGGTTATCGAGCCTGCTCAGGCAACGACAAGCCTGCCAATCATTGCTGAAATTGCTGAAGAAGCCCCTAAGCCACAGCAGCCTGCTGCGACAGAAGCAAGTGAAGCACTTGATACTCTGCTGGCCCAAAGCTCGCTTCAAATGGTAGAGACCCGGGCTGATGCTGAACGCAACGTGCAAGCTTACGAAGCGCCTAAAGCTCCGGCACAGCGCCCAACCCGTACTCGGGTCAAGGTGGCCGCAGAAGCTGAAGCCCTGGTGCAGGTCGAAACGCAAAACGACAACACCTCTGTCACTACGCTTGCACAAGCTCCTGAAGATATGCCGCCGGCGCCAGCCGAGGCTCAGCCAGTCTCCGAAGCTCCTGTACAGGTTGCAGAACAGTCTCCCGAGCCGGAGCTTATCGAACAGCCCCAGGAAGCCGATACTGCAGTTCGCCACGAGACTGAAGCCTCTGCTTCCGAAGCAGGTTCTGTCGCAGAAAGCGTTGTATCAGAGCCCGCCCCTTCTATTGATGTTCAAAGCTCCATACCAGAGCAAGCAGAAGAGCCAGGCCACATGCAAGCTGAACCAGAAGCCTACGTGGACGAGCAGCCGCTACAAGCCGCAGCAGAGTCTCAGCCCGAAGCTGTAGCAACCTCAGACGAAACAGTTGTACCGGAAGAAGCCACAGCTTCTGCCACGACCGTAGCCGTTGTTTCCGAAGAGCTTGAGTCCGTATTACAGCAACGTGGCCTGGAGCTTGTAGAAACCTCTGCTACGGCTGTCACAGAAGCCTACGCAGCTCCTGCTGTCAAACTGGGGCGTCCCCGCAAGGCACCCGTGCAGATCGAGTCAGAGCCCCTTGAGCTAGTCGAAACCAAGTAGCTTTAACTCCAAGCACAGAAAGGGCCTTGCTGGTGAACTCCAGCAAGGCCCTTTTTAATACCCTATCTTTAGCGTTTTAACGGGGCAAGACCAAAAAAATGCCCATCATTGCAGTTGTGGATCAGAAACTGTAATGATGGGCAATGTCGTTAAAGGACGACGGCCACGCTGTTAGACAGGCTTATGAACGGACTCAGCAGGCTGACGGGTTAACAGCGCAATAAGTTGAGCGATCTCCAGCTGCATTTCGCGGCGATCGAGCACCATGTCAATCGCGCCTTTCTCAAGCAGAAACTCGGCTCGTTGAAAACCTTCAGGCAACTTTTCACGTACGGTCTGCTCAATAACACGTGGACCGGCGAAACCAATAAGCGCGTTAGGCTCAGCGATGACTACGTCTCCCATGAATGCAAAACTGGCTGACACGCCGCCCATCGTAGGGTCTGTAAGCACACTGATAAAGGGCAGGCCCGCCTGAGACAGCTGCGCAAGCATGGCATTGGTTTTAGCCATCTGCATAAGCGAGAACAAGCTTTCTTGCATACGTGCGCCACCCGAGGCCGCTACACAAATGAAGGCAGAACGAGACTCGATAGCGGCTTTTACACCCCGTACAAAGCGCTCACCCACTACCGAACCCATGGACCCGCCCATAAACTCAAACTCAAAAGCAGCGACCACGGCAGGAACGGCCAATATAGTACCGCTCATTACGACCATGGCTTCGCTTTCACCGGTAGTACGGGTTGCCTGGACAACACGATCCGGATACTTTTTGGTATCCCTGAACTTAAGCGGGTCTACAGGACGTGTATTGGCGCCTATTTCGACCCGACCTTCGGCATCAAGCAATGCATCGATGCGACCACGTGCGTTGATACGCATGTGATGAGCGCACTTGGGACAAACGTTCAGAGTAGCCTGCAAGTCTTCTTTATATAACACTGACTCACAAGACGGGCACTTCACCCACAAACCCTCCGGCACTCGACGGCTACTTTCATGGCCGCGGTTAATCATCGGAGGTAGAATTTTCTGGATCCAGCTCATGGTGCAATCCTGTTATTAGGCAACGAGCTATGCGTTGTCAGTAAATTTTGATGATATGCGCCTATGCAAAGCACAAGCGCATGATTCTATACGGAAATGCAATGAACAGGCTAGTTTAAAGCACGGTGTATTTCATGTAACCACGTTGAGGCAGCGGCTATGGCCGCCTGATCTGTGCCTTCATCGGCATAGGCCTGCTCCATGGTTTCGATAAGCTTACTTCCGATAACGACGGCATCAGCGCATGCACTAAGGCGTCTGGCGCTTTCAGCATCACGAATACCAAAGCCCACGCCGACGGGAATCGTAACGTAACGGCGAATAATTTCAAGCTGCTTTGCCACCTCGTCGGTATTCAGCGTTCCAGATCCAGTGACCCCTTTGAGCGACACATAGTAGACATAGCCCCGTGCCACCTCGGCGATCAGCTTCATGCGCGCTTCGGTGGACGTAGGAGCCAACAGGAAAATAGGATCGATACCGGCGTCGGCGAGCAGCTTGGCGAATTCCACAGACTCTTCAGGGGGATAGTCCACAGTTAATACACCATCTACCCCCGCCTCGCCTGCTGCGCGAGCAAAGACTTCCTGGCCCATGGCTTCAATCGGGTTGGCGTAACCCATCAGCACCACAGGGGTCTTGTCGTCGGTTTCGCGAAACTTGCGTACCATATCAAGGACGACGCTCAGGCTGACCCCGCGCTTCACAGCACGTTCGGCGGCGCGCTGAATAACCGGACCATCAGCCATCGGATCGGAGAAAGGTACGCCAAGCTCGATAACATCCGATCCCGCTTCCACCAGAGCGTGCATTAACGCAGGCGTAATTGTCAGGGAGGGATCACCCGCAGCAATGTATGGAATTAAGGCCGTGCGACCATTAAGTTGCGCAAAGGTTGCTGACAAACGCGCGTTAGAAGGTTGTGACATAGTAATTTCCATAACGACTACAAGCTGATGCCGCTGTATTCAGCGACCGTGTGCATATCTTTATCGCCGCGGCCCGAAAGATTAACCAAAATAATTTGATCACTGGACAGCGTGGGAGCCATCCGCACAGCGTGGGCGATGGCGTGGGAAGATTCGAGCGCAGGCATAATGCCCTCGATACGGCAGCAGTCGTGAAATGCCTTGAGAGCCTCGTCGTCGGAGACCACTGCATATTTGGCACGCCCGCAATCCTTGAGCCATGCATGCTCTGGTCCCACACCCGGATAGTCCAGGCCTGCAGACACGGAGTGCGTACTTTGCACCTGACCTGCTTCATCTTGCAGTACATAGGTGCGGTTTCCGTGCAATACACCAACAGAACCCGCCGTTAGTGAAGCCGAATGTTTTTTGTGTCCAGCCCTTTGCCGGCGGCCTCTACTCCAATCAGCTCGACATTCTCGTGATTAATGTAGGGGTAGAAAATACCCATGGCATTGGAGCCGCCACCTACTGATGCCACCACGAAATCGGGCTGACGGCCGGTTTCTTCAGGCATTTGCTCAAGGCACTCGGTTCCGATAACAGACTGGAAATCACGAACCATCATGGGATAAGGATGCGGCCCTGCGACGGTACCAATAATGTAAAAAGTGTTTTCTACATTGGTAACCCAATCACGCATGGCTTCGTTAAGCGCGTCTTTTAATGTTTTCGAGCCCGACTCTACAGGCACTACCGTGGCACCCAGCAACTTCATGCGATATACATTGGAAGCCTGTCGGCGTACGTCTTCGCTGCCCATGTAAACCACACACTCAAGACCGTAGCGAGCAGCAACCGTAGCGGTGGCTACCCCATGCTGACCGGCCCCTGTTTCAGCGATGATGCGAGGTTTGCCCATGCGCTTGGCCAGGAGTATCTGTCCGATACAGTTATTAATCTTGTGCGCGCCCGTGTGATTGAGGTCTTCACGCTTAAGCCAGATCTGCGCACCACCCAACTCGTCGGACCACCGTTTCGCATGATAAACAGGTGATGGTCGGCCCACGAAATGCTTTAGCTCGTAGGCGAATTCTTGTTGAAAGTCGGGGTCATTCTTGTATTTTTCGTAGGCTTCGCGCAGTTCGTCTAGGGCATGGACCAATGTCTCGGCCACAAACGAACCACCAAATCGACCGAAATGACCTTCGTAATCGGGTAGTGTGTAAGATTTCAAGGCTTTACTCTCTTTTTAATCGAGTCGTTACGGCTCAATATCGAACCGCCACATAAATAAGTATTTTACCAGTTCAAGAGGCCCTATTGACGAGAGGCCTCAACCCCGGGGATCTCTTGCAATGCAGCAAGGGCACGCTGTATCTGTTCGCCGTTGGTGACCTCGATCGTAAACGTCATCTGGCTTAAGGAACGGCGACTTTGCGTACTAACGCCCACCACGTTCACGCGCAATCGGGCAAACACCTCAGAGATATCACGTAACAGGCTGGGTCGTTCCTGGGCGTTGATATGCAAATCGACCGGATACAGGGCGTCGCCGGTGTCGCCCCAGTCGACGTCAATGGCTCGCTCAGGCTGGCTTAAAATCAAGCCAGCGTAAGAATGGCAATCGCTACGGTGTATAGAAACACCCCGCCCCCGTGTCACAAAGCCGACTATGGGGTCAGGAGGAGCCGGACGACAACAGCGTGCCAGTTGCGTTAACAATGAATCAACACCCACCACCAGGACCCCACTTTTCCCAGTGCGGGTAACGCTGGAGGTGGCATTCGAAAACACCCTGGTTTCCGGGTCAGTCGTACCGGCGGGCGCCTGCTTGAAAGAATGATCGATATGCCGCAGGCTAAATTCGTCTTTAGCCACCGCCACGTATAGGTCGTCGGCTCGGGCAAAACCCAGGCGCTGCGCCAAAAGCTCCAGATTCGTCGCGGTCTTGCCGAGCCTCTGCAACTCTTTCTCGACCATGGTCTGGCCCTGAGAAATGCGTTGCTGCAGTTCAACCGCATTAAACCAAGCCCTGACTTTAGCGCGTGATCTTGGGCTGGCGAGAAACCCTAGCTGCGTATTTAGCCAGTCACGCGAGGGACCGCCCGACTTGGCCGCAATGATCTCTACCGTTTGCCCCGTACTGAGCTTAGTGAGCAAAGGCACCATGTGGCCATCGACTTTGGCACCACGGCAGCGGTGCCCAAGATCAGTATGCAGGTAATAAGCGAAGTCGACTGGTGTCGCGCCCACGGGCAGCTCGATTACACGCGCTTGTGGCGTCAGGACGTAAATATGTTCGCCGCTGGTCCTGCCCTGCTCTTGCCCCGGATCAGCATGCGCAGCCTGGACATCGGTACTACCAGGCTCGGCCGGCGTATTTTTGTCCCATGCCAAAAGCTGGCGCATCCACGCTACTTTTTGTTCATCGGCAGTGGCAGCTACAGTTCCACCAGCGCGGCCTGCCTCTTTGTAGCGCCAATGTGCGGCCATACCGAACTCGGCAAACTCGTGCATTTCATGAGTACGGATCTGAATCTCGATATTGCGCCCTTGCTCATCCGCAACCACGGTATGTAATGAACGATAGCCATTAGGTTTGGGCCTGGAGATATAGTCATCGAACTCAGCGGGGACAGGTGTCCAGAGCGCATGAACCAGCGCCAGAGCGCTATAGCAGCTACGCTCGTCATCAACAATAATGCGCAAAGCCTGCAAATCAAACAGCTGATTGAAGTTTAAATCTTTATTGCGCATCTTGTTCCAGATGCTGTAGATGTGCTTGGGCCTGCCATATACCTCGGCCTGCATTCCCTCTTCTGCGAGCGATTCAGTGAGTTGCTTCACGACCGCGGTAATAAAAGCTTCGCGCTCGACACGCTTTTCTTCCAGTTGCTTGGCAATATCTTTATAGGTGGCTGGCTGCAGAAAACGGAAAGCCAAATCTTCCATTTCCCATTTTACCTGCCAAATACCCAGACGATTGGCCAAAGGCGTGTAGAGCTCCATGGTCTCTTTGGCAAAGGCCTGAGGACACGGGGTTTTACTTTCAGCATACCAGCGTAAGGATTGCAGCCTTGACGCCAGTCGCAACAGCACAATGCGAAGGTCAACCGCCATGGCAAGCAACATGCGCCGCTTCATTTCTTTCTGGTCGCTACCGGGGGCAGCCTGGTCATGGGACTGGCCGGTTAGGGTGCCCAACCTATATAGCGCACGCGTCCCCTGCACCAGTTTGGCAACTTCAGGGCCAAACTCTTTTAATATGTCATTATCTTTGATGCCGCTGCTTTTTACTTCCGGCTCAGGCAGGACTGCCAGCAGCGCACTTGCGCGAGTTACCGCATCTGATCCCAGGCTCTGCAAGATCTCGACAACGTGAGCACTATGAGAGTCGAGGGCCTCTCCGGTATTGGCTAAAACCCCGTTTAAAGGAAGAGCTACGGTTGCAGCCGCCGTGTGCAATAGCCGGGTTCCGGCCTCATCCAGATCCGCACACACCTTTTCAAGCCAACGGGGACTGAAGACCACGCGGGCAGGTAATTCGTCAGGAATAGCATCTGAAGTTGAAACGGGCATAGCGATCAAGGTGTGGCGGAACAAAAGCAGCAATAGGTTTCAATATACTATCCTGTAAAGACCCGTACCGCGAGTATTCCATTATGTCCGCAAAACATCATCAAAAAATGCTTCCCTCTCGGGAAAACAGGATAATGCGGGCCTTTATCCGAATATTCGTTAAAATTACTTAATTATTACGGCAACCTTTTAAACCCACTACGGGCAATGATGCCCGCACCGAAGGTTTGCCCCTATTGCTTTGTTTTAAGCTGGAGCTGAAAAATGACTCACGTCGTGACCGAAAACTGTATTAAATGCAAATTCACTGACTGTGTTGATGTGTGCCCGGTAGACTGTTTCCGTGAGGGTCCCAACTTTTTAGTGATCGATCCCGACGAGTGTATTGACTGTGCAGTCTGTATTCCTGAATGCCCTGCTAACGCAATCTATGCCGAAGAAGATGTACCGCAGGATCAAATGCACTTTATTGAACTCAACGCCGAGCTTACCCCTGCGTTTGGCATGATCAACCGGTCGAAAAAGCCACTGGACGATGCTGACGACTGGAACGGTGTGGAAGGAAAACTACAACACCTTGAGCGTTAATGCGCAAACATCGTTCTCCGCCAATAAAAAAGAGGCCCTACGCCTCTTTTTTTATGCTTACTTATTGCTGCAATGCAATGAAAAGACAATAGTAAGCGCACGCTGGCGCGAACTACTCTACACTCCAATAGTTTGTAGCTTCAACCACTTACCCGCTTATTTTCTGCTGCGATGTAGCAGCGTAAAAGACTAAATATGCTCTATCACCTGCACGAATTTCAGCGCACTATGTTGGCTCCCTTTGTGGCGCTATCTAACCAAAGCTCAACTCTGTTTTCGCACCCCTATAGTCCGTGGTCCTATACCTTGCTGTCCAAACAGCTGGCTGCCAGTTACGAGCTTCTTTATAGACTCGGTAAAGATTACGAAAAGCCTGCATGGAATATACCGTCGGTTCAGGTGGCAGGCAAAACGGTAACTGTTGCAGAGCAAGCCGTCATATCGATGCCGTTCTGTAATCTGGTGCACTTTGAACGTGTGGGCGTTGATGACTGCGCTCCAAAGGTATTGATTGTTGCCCCTATGTCCGGACATCACGCAACCTTGCTGCGTGACACCGTGCGGACCATGCTGATGGATCACGATGTCTACGTTACCGACTGGATAGACGCACGCATGGTAGCTCTGGAAAACGGTCCCTTTCACCTAAGTGACTACGTCCGCTACATAGAGCACTTCATTGAAACGCTGGGCCCTGCCATCCATGTCATGTCGGTTTGCCAGCCCACCGTTCCTGTGCTGGCTGCCCTGTCAGTCATGGCAGCTAAAAATATGACATCGCTTCCGCGAAGCATGATTATGATGGGCGGGCCCATTGACCCACGAGAATCCCCCACCGAGGTCAATTCGTTAGCAACGACCAAGCCCTACTCGTGGTTCAAAAACAATCTGATACACCGCGTTCCCAGCCGATACGCGGGAGCAGGTCGCAACGTTTACCCTGGGTTCTTACAGCACGCCGGGTTCATCGCCATGAACCCGAACCGCCATATGCATTCACACTATGATTTTTACCAGCATCTGGTTCAGGGCGACGATGGCGACGCCGAGGCGCACCGACGTTTCTATGACGAGTACAATGCAGTCATGGACATGCCCGCCGAATTCTACCTGGATACCATTAAAATCATTTTCCAGGAACATCGCCTGCCCAAAGGCACATGGGAAATCGACGGCATTGTGGTACGCCCTCAGCGCATTCAAAACATGAGTCTGTTCACGATCGAGGGCGAACTGGACGATATCTCAGGTGCAGGCCAGACTCGCGCAGCACAAAAACTATGCAGCGGCCTGGATCCTGAACGCAAAACCCATTACACAGCGCTGGGCAGTGGACACTATGGGATATTTTCTGGGCGCCGATGGAGAAATCAAATCTATCCTAAAATAAAAACATTTATTGCTGACGCCGATCAGTTCAGCAACGACTAGATCGTTTCACCCTTAATCTCTTAAGCGTCAGGGGCCAATAGGCCCCTGTGTTATTTATTTATGAGCCTTGTCTCTTTAACGGATCGCATTAACCAGCTGCTCCCGCAGACTCAGTGTACGCGGTGCGGCTACGATGCCTGTAAACCTTATGCCCAGGCCATTGCCGAACAGGGCGAGCTTATCAATCGCTGCCCGCCGGGAGGGCCTGAAGGCATTGCCGCTTTGGCTAAGCTAACCGGACAGGCCGCTATTGCGCTTAATAAAGACTGCGGTGAGTTTAAGCCCCAGACCGTCGCAGTCATTGACGAGGCGCACTGCATCGGCTGCACCTTGTGCATACAAGCCTGCCCTGTAGACGCAATCGTTGGCGCCAATAAACTCATGCACACTGTTATAGCCGATCAATGTAGCGGCTGTGACTTATGCATTGCCCCCTGTCCGGTGGATTGCATCGTCATGGTCGAGAGCGATCCCTGGACCGACGCACAGGCTGAAAAAGCCCGCTTAAACTTTGAACGCCGCCAGGAACGTCTGGCCAATAGACACGGCGAAGACAATCTGCTCGCAAATCGCGTACTTGCCAACAAGCCTGAGGTCGCCCTTGCCGCAGATGAACCTGAACGCCGCAAAGCCAGCATTGCCGATGCACTGGCACGTGCTCGCGAACGACGCGCCAATCACCGCACAACCTAGTCAGTCATGAACGCCACCATCCGAACTGAAATTTTTAGCCGCTTCCAGGCAGCCAACCCGAAGCCCACCACCGAACTTGAATACGACAGTACGTTTCAGCTTCTTATTGCTGTAATTTTGTCGGCGCAGGCCACGGACGTCTCGGTCAACATCGCAACTCGTCGTTTTTTTCCACTCATGGTACTCCGGAAGGAATTTTAGAACTGGGCGAAGAAGGCCTTAGCGACTGCATCAAAACCATCGGCCTGTTTCGAACCAAGGCCAAAAACGTAATTCGAAGCTGTGAAATTTTATTAAAAAAACATCACGGAATTGTGCCTAGCGATAGAGAAAGCCTTGAAGAGCTTCCTGGCGTCGGCAGAAAAACGGCAAATGTCGTGCTGAATACGGCCTTTGGCCAGCCCACCATTGCCGTCGATACACATATCTTTCGTGTCTCGAACCGCACAGGCATTGCCAAGGGCAAGAATGTACTTGAGGTTGAGCGACGCCTTGAACGCCTGATCCCCAAAGAATTCCTGCTTGATGCTCATCACTGGCTGATTTTGCACGGACGCTATATTTGTGTCGCACGAAAACCCAAGTGTCCGCAATGCGGCATTTCGGATTTATGCGAGTTCAAAGATAAAACGCCTGCCACTACGTAAATACGATAAGCCTAAACTATGTAAAACCCGCATAGTCTAAAGCGTGGCAAGTGTCCATAATTTTTACATTGCACACCTACAAACATCGAGCGCAACAGCATAAGAACAACTGGACTGTTACCTCGTCATTCAAGTAAAGGTGGGTCATGGGTGAAACCACTCTGGAAGTGATTAACTTGCACGTATGGCGCGGTCAAAATCATATTTTGCAAGGCATTAACTTGCACGCCTGCCGTGGCGAAGTGGTGTGCGTCATTGCTGATGATTACCAAAGCCGTAGAAATGCCCTTCATGGGCTTATGGGCATTGGTGCGAAACGTGAAGGTTCGGTTCGGGTACACAACATTGAGTCGGTACATCTGGATGTGCTGGCAATGGGCAACCTGGGAATAAACTATTGCTCCAAATCCACCGGTGTGGTCCGCAACTTAAGTTGCGAGGAAAATCTGTTGCTTCCCTTAACCAACATGGGCATGGGGGGCGGACTGCCTTTGGGTGAAATCTACAGCTTGCTGCCGATGCTGAAACTGAACAAAGATGTTCCTGCCATACGATTGCCACCAGGAGAACAGCACATGCTGTCCGTTGCCCGGGCATTGCGCGGGGGGCCGACCTATTATTGATTGATGATTTATTGGCTGGCGTTGCCCCGACTATTCAAAAAAATGCCCTGCAACTGATCCAAACCTTAAAAGATCGGGGCTACACCCTGATCATGGCAGAAAGTACGGGCGACCACATTCAGCACATGGCTGATCGCCTGTATTATTTTCAGAATGGTTTATTGCATGACAATCAAATGACGGTAAATTGCTGATTCAAGAGAGCTGCACACCTTTACACCGCAGTCGCCTGCTCACGGCCCAGACCCAGATAGCTTTCGATGATCCGCGGGTTGCCGCTTAACTCGCTGGCGGCACCTTCAAGCACCATATCGCCGGTTTCCAGGACATAGCCGTAATCCGCAACCTGCAAGGCGGCCCTGGCATTTTGCTCAACCAGCAAAATGGAAACACCCGTTGAACGCAAACGCGTAATAATTAAAAGATTTCACGCACAATACGCGGAGCCAGCCCCAGGCTGGGCTCATCAAGCATCAACAATGTAGGGCGCGCCATCAGTGCCCGCCCCACCGCCAGCATCTGGCGTTCGCCCCCTGACAAGGTGCCGGCCAACTGCTGACGTCTTTCTTGCAGGCGGGGGAACAGTTCATAAACTTCATCTATAGTGCTTCGCCAGTTTGAGACCCCTTGTCGATACAGTCTAAAACCGCCGAGCAACAGATTATCCTCTACGGTCATACTGGAAAAAAGCTCACGCCGCTCCGGTACCAGTGACATACCGGCTGCGACCCTGCGCTCGACTTCCCAGGAAGAAAGCTCTTTACCCTCATAGCAGATTTTGCCCTGGCTGCGTCCTATCAGGGGCAATGAACCCATGATTGAATTTAGCAAGGTGGACTTTCCTGCTCCATTCCCGCCAATAACCGTCACAATGCTGCCTTTTTGAACACGTATGCTGGCGTCGGCAACCGCAGTTACCTTTCCGTATCGCGTCGACAGGTGCTCCACGCTGAGTACGATATCGTTGCTTGTGCTCATTACACCCCCTTTGGCATAGACTGAGACGCCATCGCCGGTGTTGCGGCTGCGCTGCCGGAACCAGAAGCGCCAGCCAGCTCATCACCATCGAAATCGTCATCAATGCCACCCAGATACGCCTGTAGCACTGCCGGATTCTGCTGCACAGTTTTAGGGTCTCCCTCAGCCAGCTTGGTTCCAAAATCCATAACGACCAAATGGTCGGTCAAACGCATAACGAAATCCATATCGTGCTCAACCAAAAGAATGCTCATGCCTTCATTTCGAAGCTGGGTCAGCACTTGTGCAAGGTCTTGTTTTTCTTTGTACCGCAAACCTGCTGCAGGCTCATCAAGCAAGAGTAAGACAGGGTCTGCGGCCAGTGCCCTGGCGATCTCCAGCAAACGCTGCTGCCCTAAAGCCAGATTGCCAGCTTCCTCGTATAGATAGTCACCAAGGCCTACTCGCTGCAACTGCTGGGCTGCCTCGTGCAACAGCTCGCTTTCGCTGCGCCGGTCAGTATGAAGAAGCGCAGAAAACACCCCCACTTTCCGCCGCAGGTGGGCGCCCAGGGCCACGTTTTCTATCACAGACATCGTAGGCACCAACTGCACATGCTGAAAGCTTCGCCCTACTCCTAGCTTTGCGATCTCACGCGCCCGCAAACCATCAAGTCGATGGCCTAAAAAACTGACTTCGCCACTGGTGGCGGGCAATACACCCGTAATCAAATTGAAGGTTGTGCTTTTTCCAGCGCCGTTGGGCCCGATCAAGCCCATGATCTCACCCGCCTTAAGTTGAAAGCTGATGTCATTGACTGCCACCAGCCCACCGAATTCTTTACGGGCATCCTTCACATCCAGCACCAGAGTATTGCTTTCCGGACGTGCCCGCCGCTCTAGCTGTGCGGCTGCCAAAGGAGGGTGCGTCTGCTTCCTGGCTCCCCGTCCGCCCGTCAGGCCATTCCACACACCGGACACCATGGGCCAGACTCCATCGCGTGTGTACTGCAGCACAAAGATCATCAAGAGACCAAAGACGATCAGCTCTACGTTGGTGTTGGTATCAAACACTCGTGGCAGCCAGTTCTGTAGCTGGTCTTTGAGGCCGAGTATCAGTGTTGAACCAATAACGGCTCCCCAAACACTGCCCGCGCCACCCACCACCGCCATAAATAGATACTCAATACCATAATTCAGCCCGAAGGGGCTTGGACTGACAGCACGCTGCAAATGAGCGTAGAGCCAGCCTGAAATGCAGGCGAGCACTGCCGCATACACAAAGATAATTATCTTGTAGACAGCCATATTGACGCCAAAGGACTCAGCCATCCCAGCCCCGCTACGCAAGGAGCGGATTGCTCTACCCGGGCGAGAGTGCAGCAAATTGTGAGTGGCCCATAAAGCCAGCAACAAAATGGCCCAAATCAGATAATAAATATAGCGCCCGCTACCTAATGAAATCCCAAAGAAATTTAAAGGCAGCACTCCCGAAATACCATCATGCTGGCCCAAAAAACTCAGATTTCCGAAGAGATAATACAAAGACAGCGACCAGGCTATCGTTCCCAAGGGCAAATAATGCCCAGAAAGTCGCAGCGTAATGGCCCCTATCAACGCGGAAAACACGAGCGTCAGTCCGATGGCTACAAGCAAGGTTAGCCAGGGCGAGATTCCTAGCCTGGTACTGAGATAGGCCGTGGTATAGGCTCCTATGCCAACAAACGCTGCCTGCCCGAACGACGTCAGGCCGCCAATACCGGTCAGCAGCAACAGACCCAGCACCACCAGACTACTCATGCCTATATAGTTAAGCTGGGTAATCCAGAAGGTAGGCACGGCATCGAGTTGCGGCAGTACGATCAGCACCGCCACCACAAGGACTAATAGCAGGCGATTCATCGGCTTAGTCCTCATCTTCAACAACAGAAGCGCCCAAAGAGCGCCAGAGCAACACAGGAATAATCAAGGTAAAAACAATGACTTCTTTATATGCGCTTGCCCAAAACGAAGAGAAGGCCTCCAGAATACCTACGAAAATAGCGCCCGCCGCCGTAATGGGGTAGCTGACCAAACCGCCCACAATCGCTGCCACGAATCCTTTCAGGCCAATTAAAAAACCGGTGTCATAATAAATGGTGGTGACAGGTGCGATTAACATGCCGGACAGGGTTCCTATGCCTGCAGCAAGGGTGAAGGTAAGCTTTCCCGACATCACGGTACTGATCCCGACCAGGCGTGCGCCACGCCGGTTCACCGCAGTCGCCCGCAACGCCCGACCATATAAAGTGCGGCCAAAAAACAGCCATAAAGCAGTAATCAGCAGTGCACACGAAGCCAGTACAAATAATGTCTGCGCCGACCACACCATCTCACCGATGCTAACGTGTCCATCCAAAAACGCCGGCGTACGCCACCCCTCGGCACCGAAGAAAACCAGTCCCAAACCAGTGAGCGCAAAATGCACAGCTACCGATGTGATAAGCAACACCAGCACACTGGACTCGGCCACGCGCTGATACACCAGCCGATACAACATCGGTCCCAGCGGAATCACTACCGCCAATGAGAAGAGAACGCTTAGCCAGAGCGGCGTTTCCGGGCCAATCACGTAGGGACTGCACCAGTACAAAGCCCAAGGCAGCAACAGAGCCCAGACAGCCGTAAGCCATAAGCTGCCGAAGGACTTACGGCGTATCGCGCTAAGCAGCTCAAGCATAAAAACCAAGAGGCCGGCGATGATCAACAAGAAAATAGTCCCGGGTTCGCGACCATTGATGACAAAAGCCAAGGTCAACGCCCCATAGGTCACAAACTCGCCCTGCGGTATAAAAATAACGCGCGTTACGGCAAATACCAATACCAGGGCCAAGCCGAGCAACGCATAGATGGCGCCATTCAACAGACCGTCCTGCAACAATATCAGAACTACAGTGGTATCCATTTAGGCAACACCATGATCAACGGAATAAAACATCGATGTGCAAACACAAAGCATCTGACACAGTGAACCAAGGAGCCGTAAAGGCGGCTCCTTGGTGACAAGATTGCTGGCTAACCATCTACTAATTAAAGATCAGGCTGATAGGTCCACTTGCCGTCCACCACCTTAACCATCACACGGGCGCGCTCATCAAGACCCGAATGATCGGTAGGCGTCATGTTGAAGACCCCTTGCGAGGCCGAAAGATCGGTGGTTTTTTCGATGGCATCACGCAAAGCCTTACGAAACTCGGGTGTGCCAGGTGTTGCCCCTGATTCAAGTGCCACCGGAATGGCCTCGCTAACCAGCAGGCCAGCGTCCCACATATGTCCCCCAAAGGTGTTGATCGAACCTTCGCCATATTTATCTTCGTACAGCTTTTTATAGGCCAAGGCAGACGCTTTGAGGGGGTTATCGTCGGGGAGCTGATCGGCCACCAGCAAAGGCCCCGCAGGCAAGATCATGTCGTTGCAGTCTTTTCCGCAAACTCGCAACACGTCGCTGTTGGCTGCACCATGCGTTTGATAATAAATGCCGCTATAACCCCGACTTTTCAATTCTCGCTGTGGTAGAGCCACTGGAGTCCCCGAGCCGGCTATCAATACCCCATCCGGTTTGGCACCAAGCAGTTTCAGAGCCTGGCCGGTGACGCTGGTGTCGTTACGGTTATAGCGCTCAACCGCCACGACCTTAATGCCTTTGGCCTCAGCTGCTTTGGTCATGACGTCTAGCCAGCCATCGCCATAAGCGTCGTTATAGCCAATAAAACCCAGGGTCTTAATGCCTTGTTTTTCCATAGCGTCAGCTAAGGCTCCCGCCATTAACTGGTCGTTCTGGGGTGTTTTAAAAACCCATTGACGTGCGCCTTCTACCGGCTCGACGATGCGCGCATTAGCAGCGACGCTGATCAAGGGCGTTTTGGTCTCGTCAGCTACGTCCACCAGTGCCAGGGAGCCGGGTGTCACTGAAGTGCCAATGACAATATCCACATTGTCTTCAGAAACCATTTTGCGCATATTGCGCACTGCAACTGTCGTGTCTGTCGCATCGTCTAATACGATGTACTGTATTTTTTGCCCCGCAATTTCAGTCGGCAGTAAACTGACTGTGTTGCGCTCGGGGATTCCCAGGGAAGCCGCAGGACCGGTGGCCGCTACGGTAATTCCGACCTTAACCTGAGCCATTGCCGCCATTGGCAATGCAAGCGCTATAGCACCGGCCAGAACCGTGCGACGTACAGACGTGGCAAGCTGCATCGTTGTCTCCAATAATTCAATTAGTTATGCGTTCTTTTAGCCGCAATTTCATTTGTTATACAGTTTTATAACTAAAAACAGTTTAAACGTATCAAATTGATGACAATACCAACATTAGTGTTTACCTTTAACGTCCCTATAAATATCGCTTGCCTTGCTAATTTAGCCTCAACGGGAACCTAGCTTGCCTGACAGGGTCTTCTACAATAGGAGCAAAGTCCCTGAAACGTTGCCTCCAAGGCGCGGCGTGGCAATCGGCCTCTTGTGCAACATCCTGTTTTTGCGCTACCGGACTACGAAACACAGACTAAAAGCTTTAACATGTAGAGCTTGTCCCTTGATCTCGTCTATATATAGGTATTATTTTGACTAAAGTTCATAAAAGTAAAGAAGAGTGGCGAGCCATTCTGTCGCCTCATGCTTTTCAGGTTACCCGCGAACAAGGTACAGAACGCCCCTACACTGGAGAGTTCTGGGACACCAACGACGCAGGTATTTATCGTTGCGTCTGCTGCAGCACCCCTTATTTGAATCAGACACCAAGTTTGACGCAGGCTGTGGCTGGCCCAGCTATTTCGCTGCCCTGAATCCCGATAACGTTCGTGAAGAAGCTGACACTTCACACGGCATGACTCGCACCGAAATCATCTGCAATGTTTGCGATGCGCATCTGGGGCATGTTTTTCCCGATGGCCCGCCGCCCACAGGGCTACGTTATTGCATAAACTCTGCAGCCTTAACCTTCGAAGCTACGCCTGACGCCTAATATGAAAAAGCTTTTATTCGATTTATTTCCATTAATTTTATTTTTTATTGCTTTTCGTAACTTTGACATTTACACGGCAACAGGCGTAACAATGGCAGCGGCGGCATCCCAGATTCTATGGTTGAAAGCCCGGCGCAAACCTATAGAGACCACTCACTGGATTAACCTGGCTGTTATTGGCGTTTTTGGTAGCGCCACCTTGTTTTTTCAAAACGACGCATTCATTAAATGGAAACCTACCGTTCTTTATTGGGTGTTCGCTGCTATTTTGCTGGGCAGCCACTGGTTGCTGCAACGTAACCTAATGCAAAAAATCATGGGTGGGCAAATTGTATTGCCAGGCAAAGTATGGGACAAAATGAACTACAGTTGGGCACTGTTTTTTATCGTCTCCGGAGCACTGAATTTATACGTAGCCTTTTCCGGCCGCTTTAGCGAAAGCCAGTGGGTCAACTTTAAAGTATTTGGCCTGATGGGCTTATTAATTGTTTTTGTTATTATTCAGTCGTTGTGGCTAGGTCGTTATCTAAAAGATCACAGTGCCGCTAACGACGATCAAATATAATCATTGCCATGTCTGACATTAATCTAGAACGTATTGCTACGCTGAAAACGCGTTTAGCCGATCTCGCGCCCTCACATATCGAGGTCATCGACGAATCCCATATGCATGTGGGTCATGCAGGCGCCAAAGGGGCGCTGCGCACTTCCGGCTGCTTATCAGCTCGCAACAATTTGAAGGACTTTCTACACTCGCTCGTCATAGACTTGTGTATGATCGCGTTCACGACCTTATGCCTCACCCTATACATGCGCTATCCATACAGGCTAGCGTTAACGCTTAACGAAGGACACTCATGAAACGATTTGCTGCACTTGCTTTAACTTGCGCTTTGGCAGTTCCGGTTTACGCTCAAAATATAGCAACCGTCAACGGTAAGGCAATTACCGAAAAACAATTGGACGAGTTCGTCGCTTTATTAATAGAGCAAGGCGCTAACGACAGCCCGCAACTACGCGAACAGGTTAAACAAGAACTCATTGGCCGTCAGGTCGTGGTGCAAGCCGCCGAGAAAGCCGGGCTGGAAAAACGTGCTGACGTTAAGCAGGAAATAGAACTCGCACGCCAGGGTATTCTGGTGCGTACGTTGATGTCGGATTATCTGAAAAAGAATCCGGTTTCCGATGCAGACGTAACCGCCGAATACGAAACGCTTAAAAAACAGGAAGCCGGCAAGCAAGAATACAAAGTACGCCACGTATTGGTTGAGGACGAGCAAGAAGCCAAGAAACTGCTCGCCGACATTAAAGCCAAAAAAGTTACTTTCGATGAAGCCGCTAAAAAGCATTCTATTGATACCGGGAGCGGCCAGCGCGGTGGTGATCTGGGCTGGGCAAGTAGCGACAACTACGTACCCTCTTTCTCCCAGGCAGTACAGGCTCTGAAAAAAGGCGAACTTAGTCCCAACCCAGTCGAGTCGGAATTCGGTTGGCACATCATACAAGTAGACGATAGCCGTGCATTGCAATTTCCGGAGCTTAGCGAAGTCAAGCCGCAAATTGAAGACATGATGCGCCAGACTAAACTCAACGAGTACCAGGAAAGCTTGTTTAAGGCTGCTGACATCAAATAGCACAGACGATAAGCAGCCAACTAAACCGCTGCTTTTCGCTTGCTAAAAAGAAAAGGCTGATTCTTAAATAAGAATCAGCCTTTTTTGTGGATTACTTTATCCGCCCTAGTCGTCCAGGCCCAGCAATGCCTTTAAAGCGTCTTCATCCAGAACCGTGACCCCTAACTCTTGTGCGCGGCGCAGCTTGGTACCTGCCTCGACCCCAGCCACCACGTAGGCCGTTTTGGACGACACCGAGCCACTGACTTTACCGCCAGCCTCGAGAATGCGGCGCGTAGCGTCGTCACGCGTCCAGGTGGGCAGTGTTCCTGTCAGCACAACAGTTTGCCCGGCCAACACCTGGCTGGAAGCCGTAGCAGCGACCGTTTCGTCAATCGTGACCCCCGACTGCAGCAGCTTGACGATTGCTGCCCGATTATGCGGTTCGGCAAAGAAGTGGGCGATTGATGCCGCAACTACCGGACCGACCTCGGAGACTTGAAGCAAACCTTCCTCGTCGGCTTCCATAACATTTTCAAGCGTACCGTAATGCTTGGCCACGTCGCGCGCCGTCGCTTCGCCTACGTGACGAATACCCAAGGCATAGAGCAAACGGGCCAGGCTCGGATGTCGAGCCGTATTAACGGCTTTAACCACATTTTCGGCCGATTTACGTCCCATCCTAGGCAAGGACAACAGCTCTTCAACGCTTAGGGTGTAAAGGTCCGCCAGGGTTTTGACTCTGCCGGTATCTACCAGTTGCTCAATCAGTTTCTCGCCTACACCATCGATATCGAGCGCTTTACGCGAAACCGCATGTGCCAAATTCTGTTTGCGCTGCGCCGCGCAAACCAGTCCCCCGGTGCATCTGGCAATGACTTCATCCTGGGGCTTTTCAATCGCCGAATCACAAACCGGACAGGTAGTGGGCATGATGAAGGCTTGAGTGTGCTCAGGACGTAGATCAATTACGGGCCCTACCACTTCGGGAATTACATCACCAGCACGACGGATAATGACAGTGTCGCCAATACGTACGTCTTTGCGCCGTATTTCGTCTTCATTATGCAGGGTGGCGTTAGTTACTGTCACACCACCCACAAACACAGGCTTTAGCCGTGCTACCGGTGTAATGGCACCTGTACGTCCTACCTGCACGTCAATGCCCAGCAATTCGGTAGTTGCCTCTTGGGCAGGATATTTGTGGGCCACGGCAAAGCGCGGCGCACGAGCGACAAACCCCAAAACCCGCTGCTGATCGAGGTAATTGACCTTGTATACAACACCATCAATATCAAAGGGCAAGTCAGGGCGAGCGTCTTCGGTGCGACGGTAATAACTTAATAGGCCCTCTACCCCTTTAACCACCGCGTAGGTACGGCTGACCGGAAAGCCCAACCGCTGCAGCCACGCCAGCATTTCAGCCTGGGTTGCATAAGGTTCGGGAAACTCGTGATTCAACTGTGCCAGCAGGTCTTGCTGTGGACTCGGTTCGGACACGCTGACCTCACCCCAGCCGTAGGCATAGAAGCGCAGCCTGCGCTGAGCTGTAATACGAGGGTCAAGCTGCCTTAGGCTTCCTGCCGCTGCGTTGCGCGGATTAACAAATACCTTCTCGCGCCGGCGCTGCTGCTGAATGTTCAGCTGTTCAAAATCCGCATGATTCATCAGCACCTCACCGCGCACTTCAAGAACTGCGGGCCAGGTTGTGGGCTTGCCCATCAACCGTAAAGGTACAGAAGGAATCGTACGGATATTCGAAGTGATGTCTTCTCCGGTCAAACCGTCGCCTCGCGTCGCTGCGCGCACAAGCATGCCGTTTTCGTATCGCAGGCTAACTGCCAGGCCATCGAATTTGTATTCAGCGTTGTACTCGACCTGCTCTGCCAGACCGATCAGCCCAGCAGCCCGCAAGGTATCCGTCACACGTTTGTCAAACGCGACGAGCTCATCCTCGTCAAAGGCATTACCCAAAGACAGCATAGGCACTGCATGCTGTACTGTTGTAAAACCCTCCATAGGTGCCGCGCCTACGCGCTGGCTGGGTGAGTCGGAGCTGACCCATTCTGGATGCTGAGCTTCGATTTCTTGTAGCTCACGCATTAAGGCATCGTATTCTGCATCAGCAATAATGGGGGCATCCAAAACATAATAACGATGATTATGGCTGCTGATTTCTTGCTTCAAATCTTCTAAACGTAATCTGGTCACGCAAATACCCTTGCTGTACGGGACTCACCGGCGGTGAATCCTGCACGCTCTAGCTGTTGATACATAGCAAAAAGCTGTTCGTCTATACCTTGATCACTGTGCTCGGGCAGTGGCCGTCCCTGATCATCAAGAAGTTCCCCACCCAGTCGCAACGCAAGGTCTCGTCCTACACAAGCCATACGGCTGAAGGCCTGTTCGTCAGCCGGGCTATTGGGCAGATCGAGCAACAGATCAATGCGCTCTACGCTGGCTGACTTGACTTCGTCGGCCAGCAAACCGTCAAACAGCACACTGAAACGTGGAATTCCGGAATCGGCCAGCCACGCCGTCTGGCGGCCATAATCCAAAAACCCAACCTCACGGATGACGCTCAGCACTTGCTGGAAGCTTAAGGGACCTGCCAATCGCACGCTAAGACCAACTTGCGCATCAAGCTCGGCACATAAGGCGTCGAGCTGGTGGGCCCGGCGCACGACATCGTCTTGCTCAGGCCCCTCGACAGAGGCATCAAAATGCTGGGCTACACTTTGAGCGGCGGACCACAGCCGCGACCATTCTATAGCCGTTAAGGGCCCCGCACGATTGGCGAGCAATACCGCCAACTGCATCGAGCTATAACTTTCACCTGAGGCCAGCTGGGTGCGATGAGTACCGTGCTCAGAGGTAGCAAAAAGCGTAAAGGCTTTGCGTCTGCCCGTAAGTGATCGTGCAAAATCTGAGCCAGATCCTGGCCTGAGACCGGAGAGGCAAAGGCAATATCAATGACGGCTTCGCAGGCGGCGTCTACCTCGTCATGCGCGTCATTAGCACTATCTTTCAAGGAGTCGGCAATACGTACTGTAGGTTCCTTGCGAACCGTCGAGCTGGCTACGTGGCTCATGAGAGGATCATTGTCAGTTTCGGGAAACTGCGCCGCCATCTGTTGGCGTACCCTGCGGTCTTGCCACCAATTAAACAGCAGCACAAGCGCGATGACAATTACGCCTAAAGAAATCAATCCGATTTGTAAATCACTCATAGTGCGACCTGTATAAATAAAAGCATGTTTGCGGCACCGTTAGGCCTCGACCATTTGCATTGCAGACTCTACATCTACAGCAACAATGCGCGAAACCCCCTGCTCTTGCATCGTAACGCCCACTAGCTGCTTTGCCATGTGCATTGCTATTTTATTGTGAGAAATAAATAAAAACTGCGTTTGCTCACTCATGCTACTGACTAATTTAGCGTAGCGCTCGGTATTTGCATCATCCAGGGGCGCATCCACCTCGTCAAGCAAACAAAAGGGAGCCGGATTAAGCTTAAACAAAGCAAAGACCAAAGCCGTTGCCGTGAGCGCCTTTTCACCTCCCGACAGCAAATGAATCGTGCTGTTACGCTTGCCCGGAGGCTGCGCCATGACCAACACTCCTGCATCCAGGACTTCGTCTCCGGTCAGGCTGAGCTTCGCTTCGCCGCCTCCGAATAGTTTAGGAAACAATTCACCAAAATGGGTGTTTACGGCATTAAAAGTTCCTAGCAGCAGTTCGCGTATTTCCTTGTCTATTTTACGTATGGCATCTTCAAGGGTGTCGATTGCAAGGCTGAGGTCTTCATGTTGACCATCTAAGTAATTCTTGCGCTCATTCGCCGTTGCAAGTTCTTCCAGGGCAGCTAAGTTTACTGCGCCCAGACCCTCGACCTGGCGTGAAATACGCTGTACTTCTGATTGCAGCCAGCCCAGCCGCCGCCATTGCTCAGGCTTATCCGACAACGCTAGAGTTAAGGCTGCCCTATCCACTTTACGTTCATTCAGCAGCTGGCTGTATTGCTCCAAAGCAAGCCTGGCTGCCTGTTCTTGCAGTTGAAGCTCGGTGACCTGTTGCCTTAAAGGCTCGACCCCCTGCTCTATTTGCGTTCTTTCGGCTTCTGCACTACGTAGATCTGCAGCGACCGCATCCAGGCGCGTACGGGCCAGGGACAGAAGTTCTTCACGTTCGGCACGCTCTTCCAATGCCTGCTGTAAACCTGCCTGCGCAGCCGAGGCATCCATTTCAGTCAGCTCGCCCTGCAAACTGCTCAACTCGTTCTGCGACCGTAACAACTGCTCTTGTGCCAATCTCTGCGTTCTGGAAAGTTCTTCGTTGCGCGCCTGGAGCAGGCGTTCAGCGTGCTGCGCCTCTTGAACGATGCGCTCTCTGTCCCGAAGCTGATGGCGTGCTTCGGCCACTGATGCATTTAATACTTCGCCGGCCTGTTCTGCTTGCGACCAAAGCTCTTGGGCTTCAAGCAGCTGATCTGACAGCTCGCCCTGATCATGCAAGTTTTCTTCTTCGCGGGCGATAAGCTCTTCGTGGTTCGCTGCCAGCTCACTTAACTCCGAGTCAATGCGGCGAGATCGTTCGCTGGATTGCTGCGCCTCTTGGGTCAGACGGGCGTGCTCCATCTGTACGGCATGCAGCCTTGCGGTCAGCTCAGCTACCCGCTGGCGTGCCGGCGGCAAGGATTGTGATAGCTGACTCCATTGCTGGTGAGTACGTTCGGCCTGCTGCTGCCCCTCTTCTACGTCCAGTTGACTGGCTTTAATTTCTTTCTGAACATTTTGTATTTCTTGTTGCCGCGCCAGTACACCAGCTTGTGCATGATCTGGTGCGTAGAACTGTACCGTCAATGCATCAATGAGATGCCCTTGCGGAGTAATGAAACGCTGTCCTGGCAAGAGCGACTCGCGCTGGGCCAGTGCGGTTTCAAGACTGTCGCTCACCAAGGTGTCAGCTAACCAGCTCGTCAGCAAATGCTGCAATGCCGGATTGACCAGCTTAAGCTTATGCACCAGGCTGCTCTCAGGCGGGGGAGTGCTCGGGCCAACTCAGGCAACTGGACAAAACAAACGCGAGCAGGCGGAGGGTCGTTAATCGCCTGCATCAATTGCGATAGCTGGGACAAGGAAATGGCCCCCACACGCTCTCGCAACGCGGCCTCGACTGCAGTTTCCCAGCCCACAATGATATCCAGCTGTTGCCAAAGCCTGGGAAGGTCTGCAAAGCCATACTGAGCCAGCCATGGCTCAAGCTTATCGTGACGCTGTACATCAGCCTGCAATTGCTCCAGGGCTGCCAGCCTGGCCTCTAGCTTGGTGTGAACTGCAGCCCGCTGCTGCAGTTCACGAGCGGCCTGTGCGCGGCTCTGCTCGTGTTCGGGCAATTGAGACTCAAGCTTATGCAACTGTTGCTGTCCTTGCGCCAATTGCTGCTCTAACTGTAAAAGCTCGCCATCAAGATGTTGTAGATCCTGAGCATCAGGCGCGGCTAACTGGCTACGCTCATTTTCCAGACGCTCACGCCGCAGCAGTAACTGCTGCGTTTGTCGCTGAATATCAGCACCCGTCTGTGCCCGCAGTGCCAGAGCCTGTTCGAGACGCGCGACTTGCTGGCGCATTTCGTCGCGCCTGGATGCCAGGCTTCTTACCTGCTCTTCCAGTTCAGGCAAGTTATCTTGTATATGTTCGGATCGAGCCTCGGCTTCAACAATGGCAATCGCAGCCTCTTCAAGCTTAAGCTGCAACTCGTCGAGCTCTTCAGCACAATGCTGTTGTTGCTCGGCCCATTCACCTTGCTGTTGAGCCAGTTGTTCCTGGCGGCTTTGCATTCGTGAGCGGGCATCGATCACATGCTTGATCTCGGCCTCAAGGCTGCTGGCTTTAGCACCCGCCTCAAAGAGAGTGGACTGCGCCGCATGCACCGCATCGCCAGCATCAAAGTGAGCCTGGCGCAAACTTTCAATTTTAAGTTCAAGGCCACGGACGCCGCCTATGGCCGCCTCAACCTGGGTTTGGGCCTGCTCGATGGCCAGATATTTTCTTTGCTGATCGTCCCGGGCACTGTTTTCGCGAAGCAGCCATAGCAAGTGCTGCTTTAACTCGCCCTCTTGCTGCAGCGACTTATACTGCAAAGCCACTTCCGCCTGTTGCTCCAGGCGCTCTAGCTGCGCTTCAAGCTCACGCAAGATATCATCAAGACGTATGAGATTTTCACGCGTATCAGACAGACGGTTTTCTGTTTCCCGACGGCGCTCTTTATAGCGCGACACACCTGCAGCCTCTTCTAAATAAACACGCAGTTCTTCAGGCTTGGCTTCAATGAGCCTGTTGATCATGCCTTGGCCAATAATGGCATAGCCGCGGGCGCCCAGCCCGGTACCAAGAAAAATATCGTTGATGTCGCGGCGGCGCACCTGCTGATTATTAATGAAGTAGCTGCTCGTTCCATCGCGAGTCAGTACTCGACCCACAGATATCTCTGTGTAAGCACCCCACTGCCCCGACGCACGGCCCTCAGAATTATCAAATACCAGTTCTACCGAGGCTCGAGCTGATGCCTTGCGGTTACCGCTGCCGTTAAATATGACGTCTTGCATTGACTCGCCACGCAACTCAGACGCTCTGCTTTCACCCAGCACCCATCGTACGGCATCAATAATATTTGATTTGCCACAACCGTTGGGACCCACCACCCCTACCAGCTGACTCGGTGTAGGAATGACGGTGGCATCAACAAAGGATTTGAATCCGGCGAGTTTAATGTGTGTTAAGCGCACGAGCGTGAGTGGCGGAGAATGAATAATTTAGCAAAAAAGCCACGTATGAAAAACGCAGCAAAAGTACCAGGCAGCAGCCAGCTATTTTTAGCCCTGTATGATACCGCACCCTCATATAGTAGCTGAATCAGGCACATCAAAATAATGAAGCTGAGTTATGATTTTTTCTTTGTGCTCATAGCAGCGCTATACTCAGTAACGTTTTTGCTGAAAACGTAGCTCCCACTTATTACTGTGTCCTACAGCTAAGGGCAGATGTAGAGAAATCGTTTTGAAAAAAGGCTTCTATCTAGTCATGGCGGCGCAAGCGCTATCGTCAGTCGCTGACAATGCGTTATTGATCGCCGCCATTGCCCTAATCGCAGATTTGCAAGGCCCTGACTGGATGGCCCCCATGATGAAATGGTGGTTTGCCTTGGCCTATGTCGTATTAGCAGCTTTTGTAGGTGCTTTTTCCGACTCATACCCCAAAGGCAAGGTGATGTTCGCCACCAACGCCATCAAGCTAATGGGCTGTGCCATCATGTTCGGTCATCAGTATATTGCCCCTACCGAAAGCCAGCAGCTTTTGTTGGTTTTTGTTTCCTATACCCTGGTTGGTATAGGAGCGGCCGCCTATTCACCGGCCAAGTACGGCATCGTTACCGAAATGCTGGCACCTGAGGACCTGGTCAGAGGCAACAGCTGGATCGAGGGCCTGACAGTACTCTCTATTATCGTCGGGACAGTGTTAGGAGGCGTCCTCGTAAGCCCTTCGGTTTATGCGCAGCTGCAGGCCAGCCCTGTCATTGGCGCTGTTGCCCAGAGCCGGGCCGAAGTAGCAATACTCCTGATCAGCGCAGTCTACATAGTTGCTGCCCTTTGCAATCTATTAATACCCAGCACCAATGTCCACTACCCTAAGCAAAAAACAAAACCTTTAGCCTTAATCCGCGATTTCAGTTTTTTCGTACATATATTATGGCGCGATAAGCTGGGACAAATCTCCCTGGCCGTGACCACATTATTCTGGGGCGCAGGCGCTACCCTGCAATTCATCGTTATTGAATGGGGTAAGCAACAACTGGGCTATAGGCTGGACCAGGCAGCAATCCTCATGGGCATCGCCGCCATAGGGACGGTAGCTGGCGCTATTTTGGCGGGCCGGGTCCCATTGAAAAAAGCACTTTATGTACTGCCTTTTGGGGTGGTCATGGGTTTGGCCGTTTTGCTGATGCCCCTGGTGGAGGCCCCTTGGGCTGTCTATAGCCTGCTTCTGTTGATTGGAGCGCTATCCGGGTTCTTTGTCGTGCCTATGAATGCCCTGCTGCAACATCGCGGCCACGTATTATTATCTGCTGGTCATTCGATTGCTGTACAAAACTTCAATGAACAGCTGAACATACTGCTGATGCTCACTCTCTACAGCCTGATGTTATGGCTGAACTTGCCGATCAATGTAATTATCGTGATTTTCGGCTTGCTGGTAGCGTCGCTAATGATCGTATTTATACGCTGGAATCGCTATAACCTTCGTAAGCACCCTGAACTGGAAAAACAGATCGGGCAAAAAGGGCACGGCCGGGCCATCAGGCAGAGCCCCTCTTAATCCCGCTCAGGCACTTTGGCTTAAGCCCTTGACCAAAGCAAGGTCACGCCAGGCATTGGCCTTATGTTGCGGCCGCAATAATAACGAAGCTGGATGGTACGTAACGACTACCGGTATGGCCCTGCCCTGAGGCGACCGCCAATGATGCACTTTAGTACGTAGCTGCTCGATATCATCATTGCTGCCCAGCAGTTGATTGGCCGCTAGCTGCCCAAGAGCCAACACGTACTGCGGTTGCAAGAGCTCTATCTGTTTCAACATATAGGCACTACATGCTTCGATCTCGACCGCATTAGGGCCTTGGCTGCTCAACGGGCGGCACTTCACCAGTTGCGTGATATAACTATGCTCTTCACCCCCAAGACCAATGCTGTCTAGCATCTCCGACAGCAGCTTGCCAGCGTGACCGTCCAGGGCAACGCCCGATTTGTCATCAGCGTCGCTGGGAGCATCGGCTAAAACCAGCCACTGCACGGGTGCCTGAGCCCCTCTGCCAAAAACCGTCCTGGACCTGGACTGATGCAAGTCACATGAAACGCAGGTATCCACCGATTGCCGCAGCCCCTCCAGATCGTCAGGAATCACTCGCTCGCTCCGGCTCGCCGGGTCAGGATTAACAGCCTGAGCCATTGTGACCGAAGAGGGAGGCCGAATATTAGCGGCCCGGCGCAGGGTATCAATGGCCTCTTGCAAGGAGGCTGGCTTAGAAGACCGCGGCAACTCCTCAGCCGGTAGGGGCTGTCCCCCAGAGGGCACAGTGGTGGAGCTGGCTGCACCGGTCGAAGAAACAGGAGCAGTGGCTGCAGGCTGGCTTACACGGTCGTCCTTCGCAGGTTGCGTTGCGCGGTCAGCAGAATCAAGTTCACGCGTAATGCGCGACAAATAGGCCCGGTCGAGGCCCAGTTCTTGCAACCAGGCTCGCTGAATAGCCGATAACTGTAGTTCAGTAGAGCCTGATTCGATCACAACGCACCTTGACTAAGTGTTTTCTGGAGAAGCAAGGCGTCTTCGCGCTGGCTTTCTCCACATTGATAATAGTTTTTCCTCAGGCCCACCGAGATAAAACCCTGAGTCTCATAAAAACGTCGTGCCTGCAGATTAGAGTCTCGCACTTCGAGCATAAGGGCATCCAGCCCCTTTGACAGCAAAACATGTTCAATGGCGTTAAGCAGCGCCTTCCCCACCCCTTTAGACTGATAGCCGGGCTCGACCCCTATTAGCAATAGCTCGCCGAGATCAGGCGCAATCAATACCACCACGTACCCGACGATTTGCTGATTAACTTCAGCCACCAGCATGGTATAGCAAGACATATAGCTGTCGCGAAAATTGGCTTCTGACCACGGCTGCTCGGGCTGTACCTTAGCTTCAATTGCAGCTACCGTCACGATATCAGCCGCTTTCATGTCACGGATGACAATTTCCATTTGATCTTTTAGCGTATTCATCATGATTTCAGCTTAAGTTTGTCTCTGCGGGTCGCCACGGAGCCGACGGGTTTCCTCCCTGCCCTAGTTGGCGCTCAGCGGTAGTAAAAGCTACCTTGTCGCGTACGTACAGGGGCATCGCCTGTTCAGGCGCTATGGTCTCGCCCTGCTGCAACGCCAGCATCGCAAGTGCAGCCACACCTTCTACTGTAGGTTTACCCGCTTCGCCCAACTGAAGACCCGGCAACTCTGCCAACGGAGCAGCCAAGCCTGGAAAAGCAGTTAGCGCATCACCGCTTAACCGTACCGTTACCGGTGCTTCAAGTTGCGCTGTAAGCTGCTCTATCCACAAAGCCAGGAACTCAGCATCAAGCAACATGGGTTCGCGCACTGTCTCCCAGGCGTTTTTATCTACACGGTGCCGATACGCAGCCACGTATACCTCACCCATTCTTGCATCCAGCGCCACTACCTCGATTTGATCTGCTACAGCTTGTGCTGTAGCGGCTACCGCTAATAACGAGGAAACGGCGATTACCGGCAGGTTCAGGGCGTATGCCAGCCCCTGAGTCACACCGCAAGCCACCCGTAAGCCGGTGAAACCTCCGGGACCTTGTCCAAAGGCAATGGCACTGAGATCAGCCCGTGAAACATTCGCTTCTGCGAGCAAGGACTCCACCAAGGGGAGAATGCGCTCTGCATGCTCGCCGCTCCCCTCGTGCTCACGTATCAGCAAGCGGGAAGGCTCATCGGGCAATGCGCTTAACAGCGCTACGCCACATACCTGTGTGGACGTTTCTAAAACCAATATATGCGTATTCATCCAATCATTTTACTGCCTGAGCCGGTTCCGTGGCGGTTTCTCGTTTTGATGATAATTTGCTGCCTACCCGATCACGGCTTGCCATAGGTAGTTGAACCTTCAAAAATCCAGCGAGGACAGCCATAAAATGCCATCAAACTCGTAGCAATTAGCCTCTGCTTTTAACAAAGATGTATAAAGCAACGTCAATAAAGGCTTTACAAGCACTGTTACATCTATAGAATAGGAACTCGATGAACCTTCAAATGTATGAACGACGCGCTATTTTCTTAAACTTTCGTACTAAAAGCTTCATGTGTAATATTTTTCTACCGACCTGTACGAGCGACTCGGAGCCTGTTACATTTTCATCATGAATACGCAGAATCAACCCCTCTCCCGTAAAATTCTTGTCGTCGACGATGATCCTCGTCTTCGCGACCTACTTCGTCGTTACCTTTCTGAACAGGGCTTCAACGTCTTTGTTGCAGAAGATGGCAAAGAAATGTCCAAGCTTTGGCAGCGCGAGCACTTCGATTTGCTTGTGCTTGACCTGATGCTTCCCGGTGAAGATGGCTTGTCCATCTGTCGACGCCTGCGTGGTGGGCACGATAACACTCCTATCATTATGCTTACCGCCAAAGCCGAAGAGATCGACAGAATTGTCGGCCTAGAGATGGGTGCGGATGACTACCTGATCAAGCCATTTAATCCACGTGAGCTTCTCGCGCGTGTCAATGCTATCTTACGCCGCCGTGGTACAGAAGAACATCCTGGCGCGCCAAGCCAAGAGAACGAATCTATCGAATTCGGTCCTTATGTTCTTAACTTGTCTACCCGTACCTTAACCAAAAGCGACGACGTAGTTCCGATCACCACAGGCGAGTTCTCGGTATTGAAGGTGTTTGCTCGTCACCCCAAGATTCCTTTGTCTCGCGACAAACTGATGGAGCTTGCACGTGGCCGTGAATACGAAGCCTTCGACAGAAGTCTGGACGTACAGATTTCCCGGCTGCGTAAACTGATAGAACCCAACCCTTCCAAACCTGTATTTATCCAGACAGTATGGGGTTTAGGCTACGTTTTTGTTCCAGACGGCGGTAATTAAATTTACGCTACATGGCCACTAACTTAGGCACACAAAGCACGGGGTCTGGCACAGCCAGGCCCCAAAAACCGTCTAGATTCCGACTGGGCTTATTTAGTCGTTCTTTTCTGTTGCTCGCTGCCTTGATGTTAGTGAGTCTTGGCGCCTGGCTTCAGGTCTTCTTCAGCATGGAAGAAGGCCCTCGAGCGCGCCAAATGGCTCAACGGGTAACGACCGCTGTCAGCATTACCCGTTCGGCGCTTATTTATGCACCCACTCAGGTACGTCCTGCGCTGATGCTTGATCTTGCCACCAAGGAAGGTTTGCGCGTTCAGCCGCGGGAACAGGATGATGTGCTTGAGCCCTTGCAGCGCACCAATTATTGGATACATGTATCGCGAGAGATACGCTCTGGCCTGGGCAGCCAAACCCTGGTCATGTGGTCGGTGAACCAAATGCCTGGCATCTGGGTGTCTTTTGACATCAATGAAGACCAATACTGGCTTGTCTTTGATCGTGAGCAGCTAAGCCTCACCGCAGGTCCGGAGTGGTTCGGGTGGGCCGCTACAGCGCTGATGCTCGCCTTGATTGGTGCCGCAGTCAGCGTGCGCTTCGTCAATCATCCCCTGGCTCGCCTGGCCAAGGTCGCCCGTCAACTTGCCCGAGGGAAACTCCCTCGCCCTTGCCTGAACGTGGCCCTAACGAAATTCGCGATCTTAATATTGCCTTCAACCGGATGGCCCGCGACATACGTCAGGCCGAGGCTGATCGTGAGATTATGCTGGCGGGGATTTCTCACGACCTGCGTACCCCATTGGCTCGCATGAGGCTGGAAATCGAGCTCAGCTCGGTAAGCGATGAAACACGGCACGCCATCGACGAGGATCTCGCCCAGATCGACCACAGCATCGGTCAATTGATGGAATATGCGCGTCCTGCTGGCATCGCCCCCGAAAAGGGCATTGAAGTCTCCAACGTCTTGCACGAAATATTTGATCGTGAACGCTCCCATACCGAAAGCTTAGGCGGACAGCTGACTGCCAGCATCGAACCAAACCTGTATGCTCGTATCCAGGCGAACGACCTTAAACGCATCGTTATTAATCTGATCGAGAATGCGCGTCGGTATGGCCGTAGTCCTGATGATGATAAAGCCTATATACATCTCTCGGCCACCCAAAGCGGAAACATCATTGAAATCAGCGTAGAGGATCAGGGAGTCGGCGTAGAACCGCACGAAATTCAGCGCTTGCTGCGCCCATTTTCCCGAGGCGAGACTGCACGTACCGGTGTCAGCGGTGCCGGACTGGGGCTGGCAATCGTAGAACGCCTGCTGGGCCATGTAGGCGGCAACCTGGATTTAATTTCGCATCCGCCGCAAGGCCTGCTGGCCCGAATTACCATCCCTAAAATTCGGATGCGGGCTTATCAGCATCCGGAACGTAAAGGCCTGAATTAACAGCTGCACTGCACGACCGGCACGGCTGCAATCCCGGGCCAGCGTGTGCCACACGGACGACAATGGCTTATAGTCGGCTCGTCAGAAGCACTACCACATTGGCAGCAATGCCTTCTTTACGTCCCAGGTGACCTAAACCCTCGTTGGTTTTAGCTTTAATATTGACGCTCTCAGCGCTGATATTTAGATCGGCGGCGATGTTTGCCACCATCGCGGCGGCATGGGGTCCTATCTTAGGTGACTGCGCATGCACGGTAGCGTCTACATTCACTACTGTCCAGCCAGCTGCAGTAACCAGAGCCATCGCATCGCGCAGCAGTACGCGGCTGTCAGCGCCTTTATAGCGCGGGTCGGTATCCGGAAAGTGTCGGCCTATATCTCCCAAGCCTGCGGCACCCAAGATAGCATCAGTAGTGGCATGCAGCAGCACATCTGCGTCCGAATGCCCCAGCAGCCCATGTGTATGAGGAATGTGCACACCGCCTATTATCAAGTCGCGATTTTCGACCAATGCATGCACATCAAAACCCTGCCCAACGCGTATTCCCATATTCACAACCATTTTTCCATGAGTTTGAAATCTTCCGGCCAAGTCACTTTAAAATTACGGCTTGACCCCAATATTAATAGAGGATGATAGCCACTGTGCTCGACGGCAGAGGCCTCATCGGTAACATCAATACGTTGCTTGTGGGCGTGCTGCAGACTTTTTAACAATAGCCCCGCCTTAAACATTTGCGGTGTTTGCGCTAGCCACAGTTTGTCTCGGTTAACCGTTTCCGTCACAATGTTTAGTGCGCCGTTCGCATCTCCACGCTTTATAGTGTCAGCGACTGGCTGGGCCAGCAGCCCACCATGCTCCTGAGCCAGACAGGTGTCTATCAAGCGCTTCAGGGCTTCGGGCGGAAGACCGGGGCGAGCGGCATCATGTACCAGCACCCAGTCATCAAGGCCGGCATCGAGGTCGATCAGTGCGTTATAAACAGTATGTGAACGAGTCGCACCGCCCTGTTCACGCCAGACGGTACGCTCAAGGCCCATAAGGCTTTGTTCCACCCAGGCATCGTGCTTGCTTACAATGACCCTCACCTGTGTGATACGAGAGTCAGCCAACAGCGTCTGTACGGTTCGGCGCAACATCGGCAAGCCTCCTAGCAACTCATACTGCTTGGGCACTGTCGCAGCAGTGCCTGTGTCTGCAGTTTGCCTGGCCCGGGCACCAACGCCGGCTGCCGGCACAATTGCAATTATTTTTTTGTTCATAAGCCTTAACTTTATATGACCACCCTGACGGATACTGAAACCCAAACACCGCTTTCACTCTCCAGTACCGGCCAGGTGCTAAAAGCGCTCAAGCCGGGGCAACGTTATACCCAGGCCTTGCCCCCTGGCTCCGGAGACGCCTGGCTAATTGCGGACCTGGCTGCCAAAAGCGCAAAGCCTCTGGTTATCATGTGCGCCGATCCGTTGGACGCCTTAAGGCTTGCCGACGAAATTCCGCTATTTGCACCTACGCTTAGGGTAAGGCAGTTTCCTGACTGGGAAACGCTGGCCTACGACGGATTTTCGCCACACGAAGACCTGGTCTCGTCGCGCCTCCAGGCCATGAATGCACTGCTCCATGCCTCGGTAGATGTGTTGACGGTTCCGGTAACTACAGCATTGTATCGCCTCCCGCCACCTTCGTTCCTTGCGGCCTATACCTTTTCGTTTAAACAGGGTGAAAAGCTCAACGAAGCGCAGCTACGAGAGCAAATGATATTGGCCAACTACAGTCACGTCACGCAAGTAACTGCGCCCGGCGAATTCTGCATTCGCGGGGGCTAATCGATATTTTTCCGATGGGGTCTGTACTGCCTTACAGGCTCGACTTATTCGACGACGAAATTGAATCTATCCGGGCATTTAACGTGGATACTCAACGCAGCCTCTATCCAGTGCCCTCAGTAGAGCTGCTGCCTGGCCGCGAGTTCCCGATGGACGAAAATGCTCGCACTCTATTCAGAACGCGCTTTCGTGAAGTTTTTGAAGGCGATCCCTCACGTGCATTGCCTTATAAAGATATTGGTAACGGCATTGCCTTTGCGGGTGTCGAGTATTACCTTCCCTTGTTTTTTGAAGAAACCGCCACTTTGTTTGACTATCTGCCTGCAGAGTCCCTTATCGTCAGCGAAGGCGATATTGCACCGGTAGTGCAGCAGTTTCACGCCGAGACCTATGGCCGCTACCAGTTTTTGAAAAGCGACAGAGAACGGCCTGTACTGGCGCCAGAGGCCCTGTTCTTAAGCGAAGCTGAACTACACAGTCACATTAAAGACTTTGCCCGGCTTAGCCTTAGTTCTGGGGAGCATAACGACGAATTCATCCCTCTTCCTGAGGTCGCCATATCGCGCCGTGCCGAAGATCCCGTCGCGGCCCTGAGACGCGAAATCGCTGACCCCAGCCGTCGCACCGTACTGTGTGCCGACTCCGCCGGCCGTCGCGAGACCCTTGCACAAATGCTGCAAGAGTTCGGCATCTCGGTGTCTGGTGGCAGCCACGATCTACAGTCGTTCCTGGCATCAGATGAAGCCTTTGCCCTGGTGGTTGCGCCGTTATCCCAAGGCTTTGCCCTTCACGATGCTGCCATCAGTGTCTTAACTGAAAACGACCTGTATCCCACCCAGGCGCGCACTCAGCGCAGACGTGGCAAACAAGAGGCCACCACAGACGTTGAAGCGATGGTCAGGGACCTCTCCGAACTCAGGGAAGGCGACCCCGTTGTCCACACGCAGCATGGCATAGGACGTTATTGCGGTCTTATCGAGATGGATTTGGGCGAGGGCCCGGTTGAACTTCTGCATCTTGAGTATGCAAAAGGCGCCACATTGTATGTGCCTGTGTCTCAACTGCATGTTATTGCCCGATACAGTGGTTCTGACGCTGATGCTGCTCCATTGCATCAGCTCGGGTCAGGCCAATGGGATAAAGCCCGCAAGCGCGCCGCAAAACAGGCCCGGGATACTGCCGCCGAACTGCTGGACTTATATGCCAAACGTGCATTGCGCACCGGCAATCAATATAAGATTCCGCTTAACGATTACGAAAACTTTGCTGCAGGCTTTGGCTTTGAAGCCACTCCCGATCAGGGCGCTGCCATTGAAGCCGTCATGGATGATATGCGTTCTAACCAGCCTATGGATCGCTTGATCTGCGGCGATGTTGGCTTTGGCAAGACCGAGGTTGCCTTGCGTGCCGCTTTTTTAGCAGTGGCCAATGGCAAGCAGGTCGCTTTGCTCTGTCCTACTACCTTATTGGCTGAGCAGCATGCACAAACCTTTAGTGACCGATTCGCCGACTGGCCGGTACGCGTCGCCGAGCTATCCCGATTCAGATCTGCCAAAGAAAGCAAAGAAGCCATTGAAGGCCTTGGTGCAGGCCAGATTGATATCGTCATTGGCACGCATAAAATTCTCTCCGAAAGCGTAAAGTTCAAGGATCTGGGCCTGGTAATCATTGATGAAGAACACCGTTTTGGCGTACGTCAGAAAGAGCGCCTGAAAGCCTTAAGATCTGAAGTCGACATTCTTACCTTAACCGCCACCCCTATACCCCGTACCCTGGGCATGTCCCTCGAAGGCATACGCGACTTTTCGGTAATTGCCACTGCCCCTCAGAAGCGTCTGGCCATTAAAACCTTTGTACGTCGGGAAGACGGCAGCACTATCCGCGAAGCCTTGTTGCGCGAACTCAAACGTGGCGGTCAGGTCTACTTCTTGCACAATGAAGTCGAAACCATCCAGAATCGACGGGCTCGCCTCGAAGAACTGGTGCCTGAGGCTAGTATCGGTGTGGCGCATGGCCAGATGCCCGAGCGCGAGCTCGAAAGCGTCATGAAAAACTTCTACCAAAAACGTTTTAACGTATTGCTGTGCACCACGATTATTGAAACCGGCATTGACGTTCCTTCTGCCAACACCATCGTCATCCACCGCGCTGATCGCCTTGGCCTGGCGCAACTGCATCAGTTGCGCGGACGCGTAGGCCGATCGCATCACCAGGCCTATGCCTACCTGCTCACCCCAGGCGAAGATGCGATCACCAGCAATGCCAAGAAACGGCTTGAGGCAATTCAGGCCATGGAAGAGTTAGGAGCTGGATTTTTCCTTGCCATGAATGATCTGGAGATTCGGGGCGCAGGCGAAGTGCTGGGCGAATCACAGTCCGGAAATATCCAGGAGATCGGATTCTCAATGTATTCCGACATGCTCAATGCGGCAGTACGCGCATTAAAAGCAGGCGAAGAGCCCGATCTTGATTCACCCTTTGCGCTTAACTGTGAAGTCAATTTACGTGCGTCAGCGCTCTTGCCTTCTGACTACTGCGCCGACGTGCATGCACGCTTAGGATTTTACAAAAAACTGTCGCACGCCAAAGATCCTGTTGATCTGAGCACACTGCAAGAAGAACTGATTGACCGCTACGGTCCGCTGCCCGAAGCGGCTCAAACCTTGATGGCAGTGCATCGGCTACGCATTGCTGCCGAGCCCCTTGGCGTTCTTAAACTGGATGCCAACGCTGAATATGCCAATCTGCAGTTTTCCAGCAAGCCGAATGTTGACCCAATCACCTTGATTGAACTTGTGCAAAAGCACAAGTACATCCGTTTTGCCGGATCTGACCGCCTGCGTATCGAAATGAAAGAAGGAAGTGACCTTAAAGCACGAGTTTCGCGCTTGCTCGAGGTTTTAAGCCTGATTTCACGTCCTGATTAGATAACACCTGATCAGTGGCTTAGGCGAAACCAGTTAAGAATGGCATCTAAAGGAGCATGGTTTAGCGCATAGGCTGCCTGCTCCTGCACCACGGGCTTGGCTCTGTAAGCTACCGAGAACTTCGCCTTTTCCATCATTTTCAAATCGTTGGCTCCGTCACCAACGGCAATGATTTGCTCGGGTGCAGCACCCAAACGTGTCGCCAGCTGCGTGACATAGCCGGCTTTGGCCTGAGCATCAACAATGTCTCCGAGCACCCTGCCCGTCAACGTTCCATCAACGACCTCAAGCGTGTTGGCATGTGCCTCATTGAGTTCCAGGCGTGTCTTTAGCTTTTCAGTGAAAAACGTAAATCCGCCCGACACCAATAGCGTATGCACACCATGTTTTTTTGCTGTTGCAACCAGATTCTCTGCCCCGGCATTAAGCTGCAAGCGATTTTCATATACCGACATCAGGGCTGACTCCGGAACCCCTTCGAGCAGTCTGACACGACGAATCAGGCTTTCCGTGAAGTCTGCAATTTCACCACGCATCGCCGCTTCAGTAATGGCCGACACCTGCTCTTTACGGCCTACTGCTGCTGCAATCTCGTCTATACACTCGATATTGATCAACGTGGAATCCATATCCATGACCAGGATCTTGCATTCGCGCAACAGCTGGATTTGCTCCAAAAAAGCGAAGTCCATACGGGCGCGCTGACATTCGACGGCTACCTGAGGCTTCTCGTTACTATCAGCCCCCAGGATACGCACCGCCGTAGGACCCAGCTCTTGAACCCCGTCCGCGCTGACAATAGCTGCTATTTTTTCGATAACCGCCTGATCCAAGGTGGGCGACTGAAGTATTAAATGAGACATATTTCGTTGTTGAAAAATAATTATCACGCTTCGCAGCCGGCAACAGGCGAGAATCGCAGAAGAACCCCTAAGGGGAAACCAACTCAATATTGTAGCGCGCAACGAGCCAAATAATGATCCCCGAAGCTTAAGCACCTCAAGCCTCCTCCTTCAGCCTTGTATCTACCAGGCTCTCGGCGATATTATGATTAACAGCCAAACAGCGTAGTTTCCATTGAATGCACTTTAACCAGCGCCCTCACTTTGACACTAAGGATATAAACATGACTCAACACTGGCCTACTTATCGCTTACAGCAGATGTTGGGCATTAACAAACCTTTGATACTCGCTCCAATGGCTGGTGCAGGCGGCCTGGAGCTTGCTCTGGGCGTTTCCAAGGCCGGGGGCCTGGCATCCCTGCCCTGCGCTCTTTTAGAGCCTGCCACGATCCGCGAACAAGTTTCAGCCTTTCGCGAAACATCAACACAGCCCCTGAACCTGAACTTCTTCTGTCATCAGGAACATCCCATCGATGAATCGCGACAGCAGATCTGGCTGCAAAGCCTTGCAGAACATTACGAAAAAGCAGGCCTGAATATCAATGCCATCAGTCCCACTCGGGGACGAGCCAGTTTCAATGACGAGCTGTGCAGCCTGATCGAAGAGTTAAAGCCTGAGGTTCTCAGCTTCCATTTTGGGCTTCCTTCACCCTCTTTAATCGAACGGATCAAACGCACAGGAGCCATAATCATGTCTTCAGCTACCAGCGCACGGGAGGCCTTGCATCTGGAGTCTGAAGGGTGCGATATCATCATCGCCCAAGGGGCTGAAGCCGGCGGACACCGCGGCATGTTTATCGAAACAAACCCCCATGCCCAATGCGGCACAATGGCACTTGTTCCGCAAATAGTCGATGCTGTGCGCGTCCCGGTAGTTGCTGCAGGAGGCATCGCCGATGGCCGGGGCATCGCTGCAGCCTTCGCATTGGGAGCGGCCGGGGTACAAATCGGAAGCGCCTATCTGGCTTGTCCAGAGTCTTTGATTTCAGATTTGCATCGTCAGGCGCTGAGCCAGACAGAGGATCATTCCACTGTACTGACTACAGTCTTCACTGGCAGGCCCGCCCGCAGCATCGAGAACCGGGCCATTAATGAACTGGGCGCAACGCCTGCCGCCGCTCCGGCTTTTCCCCATGCCTCTAACGCTATCGCTCCGTTGCGCGCGCAGGCCGAGCAAGAGGGCCGCCCCGATTTCACCCCCTCTGGGCAGGGCAAGCGGCTGGGTTAAACAGGGAACTTCCCGCTGACGAGTTAACCTATGTGCTCAGCCAGGAGGCGCTGACACGTATGCACTGGCTACAATGTTAAAAACCCACTAGATCGCCAGAAACAAAAAGCCCGGCTTAAACATTATTGAATGGCTTCCGTTTGTTGGACGGGTTGGTTCAATGATGTTTAAGCCGGGCTTTTAAATTCGTCAAAACCAGCAGGCTACACACAGGCCCTTGGCCGCTATGCCTTAACAGCTTTAGGTGATCGGGTTTGGCGCCGTTTAATCAGATACCGGAACACAAAGCCCGGGTAACCCAAAACCAGATACAGACACAAGGCGATGGCGTAGAACTCCCAACGCTGCGGGAACGGATTACCAATACTCGCTTCGAAAGCAAAGCCCAAAATGCCCATCAGGCAAAATAGGACAAACATCTCTACAAGCCTGTCAAATACACTTTTATGTATAGGGTGCTGGCGCAGAAGGTAGCCAGGAATATAGAGCAAAATAGCAAACACCACCACCACAAGCACTACCATCAACAACAAAGGCACGGAGGAGTTAAAAAAACTCTGTGCTATATAACGATGCGCTACATAAGCGATGCCCGCCACAATGACAGCAAATAATAAGGAGCGCAATAATCGTAACAGAGGCGAACCCAAAGGTTCGCCCTGTTGCTGCCAGGGTAAAAACAGTAAGGGCCGCTGTGAAACAAAAGCCAGGTTGGCCGTAATGAGCGACAAAACTATTAATACCCAGACTGCTACACTTTGATTCATGAAAAATACCGCTTAGAAACGTAAAGATTCCTGTACTACGCGAATACAAAGCGCCAGCAAGCCGCTAGGCAATATACCGAAGACAAAGATCAACAGACCGTTTAAGGACAATACGCCGCTGGTAACCCAACCCAGATTTAATGGGTGGATTTCCTGATCGGCATCCGGCTCTTCGAAATAGGCGACCTTTACCACGCGAATGTAGTAGAACGCGCCAATAAGCGACATTACTACAGCAATCACAGCAACGACGACATGACCAGCACCGACCAAGGCCTGCAAGACACTCAGCTTCGCGTAGAAGCCCGCCAGAGGAGGTATACCGGCCAGCGAGAACATCGACAGCAACAAGACCAGCGCCAGCAAGGGATGACGGCGATTTAAGCCTTTAAGGTCACTAATGTTCTCACACTCGAAACCCTGGCGGCTTAACAGCAAGATCAAGCCAAAAGTGCTAAGCGTCGTCAACACATACACAATGACGTAAAACAGCGATGATCCATAAGCCAGACTGGATACGCCGCCATCTGCATTCACACCTGACATGAGCCCCAGGAACACAAAACCCATGTGCGAAATGGTAGAGAACGCAAGCATGCGCTTGAAGTTCGTCTGCATAATCGCGGTTAAGTTCCCGATTACCAGCGAGGCCACCGCCATAATCATGAGCATGGACTGCCAATCGATAGCGATGCCATGCAGCGCCTCAACCAGCAAGCGCAACGTGATAGCAAAAGCAGCGATTTTCGGAGCGGCTGCGATGATCAAGGTTACGGTTGTGGGTGCACCTTCGTAGACGTCCGGAGTCCACATATGAAATGGGGCTGCCGTCAGCTTGAAGGCCAAACCTGAAACCACAAAGACCACACCAAACACAAGCGCCAGACGCTCTGCCCTGCCCTCGGAAACGACGGTAGCGATTTCACGCAGGTCGAGATGGCCGGTAGCACCGTAAATCATGGACAGGCCATACAGCAACACGCCCGAAGCCAATGCGCCCAGTACAAAGTACTTCATGGCAGCCTCGATTGCAGGTCGATGTTCACGACGCAAGGCTACAAGCGCATACAAGGCGAAGGACATGAGCTCAACGCCCAGATAAACGGTCAACATATTGCCCGCTGAAATCATCAGCATCTGGCCCAGCAGCGCCAGCAGGGTCAGCGAATAAAGCTCGCCACCATTTTGCATCATGCCGCGATTCTCAGCGTAGGCACGACCATATATCAAGGTAACGGCTACAGCGACATAGGAAACAATTTTCAGGAAGTGAGACAAGGAGTCAACAACATACAGACCATTGAAGGTCGTACCCGTTACGCCAGCACTCCACTGCCACAACGAGACCATGCTGACCACAACCAAACTGCCAATCGCCAATACGAAGGTGTTCTGACGAGCTTCTTCTTTGTTGAACGCATCGAACAACAGCACTCCCGAGGCCAAGATGAGAAGCACAATCTCGGGCAATGCCAAAGCGAAATCAAATGAGTTTTGCATAATGTTCCAGGTCTACAGTTTCGATACAGCAACGTGCTGCAACAGTGCATCAACCGAGACGTGCATAACTTCCGTAAACGGTTTGGGATACACACCCATGAACAACACGGCAAGCGCCATGACACCCAAGACCAGGAACTCGCGTCCGTTGATATCTTGCATGTTACGTACGTTATCGTTGGTCACAGGACCGAAGGCCACACGCTTTAATAGCCATAGCGAATATGCTGCACCAGTGATCAATGCCGAGGCTGTCAGCAGACCGATCCAGAAGTTGTACTCGACAGCGCCCATAATGACGGTGAACTCGCCCACAAACCCACTGGTACCCGGCAAGCCGGAATTGGCCATTGAAAACAGCACCAGGAAAGTGACAAAGCGCGGCATTACATTTACCACACCGCCGTAATCGGCAATTTCTCGAGTGTGCATACGGTCGTACAAGACCCCAATACACAGGAACATCGCGCCGGATACAAAACCGTGCGAGATCATTTGTATGATGGCGCCCTCTAGACCCGTCTGGTTAAAGACGAACATGCCAAGAGTCACGAAGCCCATATGAGCCACTGAGGAATAGGCGACAAGCTTTTTCATGTCTTTTTGCACGATGGCAACCAGACCGATGTAAATCACACCTATCAGCGACAACGCAATCATGAAGCCAGCCATGCTGTGTGAAGCGTCGGGCACGATGGGCAGCGAAAAACGCAAAAAGCCGTACGCACCAAGCTTCAGCATGATGGCTGCCAGCACAACCGAACCGCCTGTAGGCGCTTCAACGTGGGCATCAGGCAACCATGTATGTACCGGCCACATGGGCACTTTGACCGCAAAAGCCATAAACAGGGCGAGGAAAATCAGAATTTGCGGCTGGAATGCCAACTGCACATCGTGCCATTTCTGAATCTCGAAGCTGCCCCCTGATGCATGCCATAAATAAATGAAGGCAATCAGTGTCAACAGCGAACCCAACAAGGTATACAGAAAAAACTTGACTGACGCATATACCCGTCGCGGCCCGCCCCACACACCAATAATGATGTACATGGGAATCAGGGTGGCTTCAAAGAAGATGTAGAAAAGCATCCCGTCCTGGGCTGCAAACACACCAATCATCAGGCCTGACAAAATCAGGAAAGCCCCCATGTATTGGGCCACCCGGCTGGTAATGACTTCCCAGCCAGCTATCACCACAATGACGGTGATGAAGGCGGTCAGCAGCACGAACCATAAGGATATCCCGTCAATACCCAAGTGGTAATTGACCGAAAAGCTTTCGATCCAGGGGGCCAGCTCCTGGAACTGCATATTTGCCGTAGAGGGATCAAACCCTGTGTACAGCGGAATCGTAACTAATAAACCCGCAATCGCACCGACCAGGGCGAGAGTACGAGTGAACTCTGGTCGCTCGTCCCGTCCCAATGCCAGGACCAGAAGTCCGGACAAAATGGGCACGAAGATTGCGAGCGATAACCAAGGAAATGTAGAAGACGCCATATCGCTTGCCATTATTGAACCGTCAGCACGAAAAAGGTTAAGAGAGCCATAATGCCGATGATCATGGAGAAGGCGTAGTGATAAATGAAGCCTGACTGAATACGGCGTGAAGCCGCAGCAATCCAGCCCACTACACGGGCGCTGCCGTTGACGATAATGCCGTCAATCAGGCCGGCATCAGCCCCTTTCCAGAGGCCAGTGCCCAAGCAGCGCGCACCACGTGCCAACACTTGCTCATTGAACCAGTCTACGTAGTACTTATTCTCTAACACTTTATTAATGCCGGCCGTATTGCGCTTAATGGCAGCGGGCAATGCCGGATTAATCAGGTAGAAGTACCAGGCCACCACGAAACCGGCAACCATCAACCAGAACGGTACAGTGACGAAACCGTGCAAGGCATAGGCGACCCAGCCTTCCCAGTGACTGGCCAATTCGGCCATTGCGGGGTGCTCTGCGGAGACGGTAATGACACCATTAAAGAAATCACCGAACAACAATGGATCAATAAACCATATACCGGCAATAACTGAAGGAATGGCCAACAGAACGAGAGGCAAGGTAACAACCCACGGAGACTCTTTGGGATCTTCTTCCAGGGCGTGATGATCGCCCAGCGCCTCGGGAGACGGGTCACGGAAATTTTCTTTGCCGTGGAAAACCAAAAAGTACAGGCGGAACGAATACAGCGAAGTAACGAACACACCGATTAGTGTCGCGTAGTAGGCGAAACTTGCACCCCACACACCTGCGGCAGCGGCAGCGCCAGCTGCTTCGATAATGTGTTCTTTAGAGTAGAAACCCGAGAAAAACGGTGTACCTACCAATGCCGCAGTACCCAGCAAGAAAGTGATCCAGGTTATGGGCATGTATTTACGCAAGCCACCCATCGCGCGGATGTCTTGATTGTGATGCATACCGATAATGACCGAACCTGCTCCGAGGAACAGCAAGGCTTTAAAGAAAGCATGGGTCATGAGGTGGAAGATAGCCACCGAGTAGGCTGAAGCCCCTAAAGCGACGGTCATGTAACCCAGTTGCGACAACGTCGAGTAAGCAATCACGCGCTTGATATCATTTTGAATAATACCCAGGGCACCCAGGAAGAGCGCGCCAATGGCACCAATTACGATGATAAACGACAGTGCAGTAGGAGACTGCTCAAAGATTGGCGAGAAACGCGCCACCATGAAAATACCGGCCGTCACCATCGTTGCAGCGTGAATAAGCGCTGAAATAGGTGTGGGGCCTTCCATGGAATCTGGCAACCATGAGTGCAGAGGAACCTGTGCCGACTTACCCATGGCCCCGATAAACAGCGCGATCGACACAACTGTCAGCAGTTGCCAGTCGGTGCCAGGGAAACTGAGGGTAGCCAGGCGTGAAACCTGTTCAAAGATTTCGCCATAGTGCATGGTGCCGGTGTAGGCATAGATCAGGCCGATCCCCAGTACAAAGCCGAAGTCACCGACACGGTTGACCAGGAAAGCCTTCATGCTGGCGAATGTAGCCGTCGTACGATCAAACCAGAAACCGATCAGCAGATACGAAACCAGACCTACAGCCTCCCAGCCGAAGAACAGCTGCAGCATGTTGTTAGACATGACCAGCATCAGCATCGAGAAGGTAAAGAGTGAGATGTAGGAGAAGAATCGTTGGTAGCCAGGATCGTCAGCCATATAGCCAATGGTGTAAATATGCACCATCAGGGAAACCGATGTGACAACTACCATCATTAAGGCGGTTAGCGGATCGATAAGAAACCCGATATCCCAGCTGACACTGCCAATGGTGATCCAGGTATAGACGGCGCCATCGAAGGTATGACCGTCGAGCACTTGCAAGAGCACTGTTACCGAGCCGAGGAAGGCAATCAGCACGCATGCGATGGTAATTAGGTGCGCACCGGTTTTACCGATTACACGGCCCAGAAACCCTGTACCAAACAGGCCCGACAGCAATGCACCAACCAGTGGCGCCAGAGCGATTATTAAATATAGACTTGGTGAGTTCATAGTATGTGCGATCCCATCAACCCTTGAGCTGGTCAAGTTTTTCTACGTTAATCGTATTCAGGTTGCGGAACAGCAAGACCAGAATGGCAAGACCAATAGCCGCTTCAGCAGCCGCTACGGTAAGCACAAAGAAAACGAAGATCTGTCCGGCGGGATCGCCAAACCAGGTAGAAAAAGCGATAAAGTTCATGTTGGCAGAGAGCAGAATCAGCTCGACTGACATCAACAAGATCAACAGGTTACGTCGGTTCAGAAAGAAGCCAAACAATCCGATGGTGAACAGTATGGCACCCAACACCAGATAATGAGCCAAGCTAAGTGTCATCATTGTTTGTCTCCAGCATTACCCTCAACCTGATTAGTCGTCGATGGAGTTTCGGTTTGCGACACCATGCTTACCATGCGCAAGCGGTCTTTGGCGCGTACCTTAACCTGATCAGAAGAAACCGTGCGTTTTGCATCGCCACGTTTGCGCAGGGTAAGAGCGATAGCCGAAACCATACCCACCAGTAAAATAACCCCGCCCACCTGCACTGCAAAAACATAGTCGGAGTACATGAGCTCGCCAATAACCCGCGAGTTATTGTAGTTTTCAGGCATGATCGCGGCGGGTCCTGCATCAACCCAGGCCCGGGTCAGCACAAATCCCATTTCAAGAACCATGACCCCACCCACAGTCAGGCCCAGAGGCAAATATCCCTTAAGACCTTCAGTAAGCGACGGCATACGGGTATCGACCAGCATGATCACGAACAGGAACATGACCATGACCGCGCCCACATACACCACGATTAGCAATAAAGACAGGAACTCGGCGCCCATCGTCATCCAGATCATGGCTGCTGTAAAGAATGCCAGGATCAAATGCAATACAGCCGTCACCGGACTGCTTGCAGTAACAACACGAAAAGCTGCTACTACGAGGATTAACGCCAGGACGTAGAACAGAACAGTAGTAAAAATCATAAAGATCTGACCCCGGCTTTAACGATAAGGAGCGTCTTCTGCACGACGCTTAGCGATTTCAGGCTCGAAACGATCACCGATCGCCAACAGCATATCTTTGGTGTAGTAAAGGTCACCGCGCTTTTCACCGTGATACTCGTGGATATGAGTTTCAACGATGGAATCAACCGGGCAACTTTCTTCACAAAAACCACAAAAAATACATTTGGCTAAATCGATGTCGTAACGGGTAGTACGGCGTGTGCCATCGTCACGTTCCTCGGATTCGATAGTAATGGCCAACGCAGGACACACAGCCTCACATAACTTACAGGCAATACAACGTTCTTCGCCGTTAGGATAACGACGCAAAGCGTGCAGGCCCCGAAAGCGAGCTGAAGTCGGCGTTTTTTCCTGAGGGTAATGTAGCGTAATCTTGCGACGGAAAAAGTATTTTCCGGTAAGGCGCATCCCTTTGAGCATCTCGGTCAGCATTAAGCTGCCGAAAAAATCTTTGATAGCTTCCATAATTAGCCCCCGTGCCTTATTGCCAGATGTTCCACGGCGTCTGCATCCAAATCGCAACCACCACCAACCAGATACCGGTGAGCGGAATAAATACTTTCCAGCCCAGACGCATAATTTGGTCGTAACGGAAGCGCGGGAACGTCGCACGGAACCATATAAACATTGAAACCACTACAAAGGTCTTCAACCCAAGCCATAACCAGCCGGGGACCCAGGTAAACGGTGCGAAATCTACGATTGGCAACCAGCCGCCCAAGAACATGATTGATGCAATGGCGGACAGCAAAATCATGTTGGCGTACTCGCCCAGGAAGAACAGGGCAAAACCCATCCCTGAGTATTCGACCATTGGGCCCGCCACAATTTCCGATTCACCCTCGACTACGTCAAAGGGGTGACGGTTGGTCTCTGCCACCGCAGAAATCACATAGACCACAAACAATGGCAATAGCGGCAACCAGTTCCATGAAAGGAAATTGAGGCCGCGATTAGCAAACATGCCCTTATCCTGGCTAAGCACGATTTCACTCAGGTTCAGGGTCCCCGACACCAGCAATACGGTAACGAGTACAAAACCGATGGCCAGTTCGTATGACAGCACCTGAGCTGCCGCACGCAAACCACCCAGCAATGCATATTTAGAGTTGGATGCCCAACCGGCCACCACCACCCCATACACACCCAGTGAAGTAATAGCCAATATGTAGAGCAGGCCTGCGTTGATATCGGCCAGCACAACTTCAGGACCAAAAGGTATCACCGCCCATGCTGCCAGTGCTGGCATCAAGGTAACTACAGGTGCCAATACAAAAAGCACCTTGTTTGCCTTGGCAGGAACGATGACTTCTTTAGTGAGCAATTTAAAAACGTCGGCGAATGGCTGTAAAAAGCCACGGTAGCCTACCCGGTTAGGCCCCTTGCGCGCATGCATAAAACCGATCATTTTGCGTTCCCAGTACGTTAAGTACGCAACGCAAATGATGATGGGCAACGCAATGCAGACAATCTTGATTAAGGTCCAAACCACATACCAGGCGGTCGGGCCGATCAGACCCTCGCCAAAACTTTGAATAGCAGACAGCAATTCCATCTTATGCACGCTCCACTGTCAGTTGACCGAAGCTGCTACCCAATGCGGCAGTTTCAGCAAAAGCCGTTGCAACGCGCACACATCCGTTTGCTACGGTGCTGTCGAGTTGCACTACTAAGGCGGCTTCGCCTTGCGCCGAGCGAACTCGTACGGCATCGCCATCTACCAGATTCAACTGCTCTGCCGTTTGAACGCTCATTCGCGCAGCCGGCTTATCGCTTGCTGGCGTTTGTTGCAAGGGAGCCGAACGGCGGACTAAAGCATCACTACGATAAATAGGCACGTCGGCCACCCGCTCGATGCCCGCTGGTGCCGCCACCAGGGCAGGAGCAGCATTGATCACATTACTAAGACGAGCCTCTACGCCGGCAGACATCACCAGATCACGAACAGACTCGGAGGTCTCGTCGTCGAAGCCTTCAAGCTGGAACAAGTTGCCCAGAACACGCAATACCTTCCAGGCCGGACGGGTGTCTCCGTAGGGTGCGGCTGCACCCTTGAAGCTTTGAACACGTCCTTCGGCATTAACAAAAGTACCCGAGGTTTCTGTAAAAGGAGCGATCGGCAGCATCACATCCGCCCACTCTTCTGCGGCACTGCGGTAAGGCGTCAATGCTACGGAAAAAGTGGCGGCCTTAAGTGTTTCAACAGCACGCGCACCGTGATCGCTATCCATGCCGGGTTCGGCATTGACCACAATATAGGCACGCAATGATTGCGCGAGCATTTGCTCTGCCGTCAGGGCACCCTTAACAGGAATCGCGCCAGCAAGATAACCACCAACGGTATTGCCGCCCGGCGTCAGGAAGCCAAGGGTAGCGCCGGTGGCCTTAGCCAGGACAGCAGCGTTAGCTGCAATCACACTTGCCTGATCGCTGGAAACCACCATATTGCCAAGCAAAATAGCCACTCGTTCGCCAGATGCCAGGCTGGTGGCAATCGTTTTTGCCAGCTCAGACACTTCAACTGTACTGAATGCAGCCGGGCTGTCTTGATTAGCTGCCTGCGCTGCTGCAACTGAAACTTCAGCAATGGCATTTGCCAGTTGACTTGGAGCCACCGTAATACGGCCAGCCACGTGATCAAACAGCGGATCATCGGCAGCGGAATCGATAAACGAGACCTGGGCACCTTGCTTGACCGCCTGGCGCAAGCGCTGGGCTATCAAGGGGTGGTCTTTACGCAAGAAAGAACCGACGACCAAAACACGATCAAGCTTGTTGAGGTCGGTAAGTGGCATACCCAGCCACGGGATCCCGGCCATGGCCTGATCCAGACGTGCATCGTTTTGACGCAAGCGGAAGTCAACGTTTTCTGAGCCCAGAGAGCGCACAAGGCGAGCTAACAACGCGAGTTCTTCGGTGGTTGCCACATGGCTGCCTATTCCACCGATTTGATCAGCACCGAATTTCTCGCGCACAGCATTAATGCCATGGACGACAAACTGCAGGGCGTCACTCCAGGAAGCTTCGCGCCATGAACCATCATTTTCGCGAATCATGGGGTGAGTCAAACGGTCTTCGGTGTACAGACCTTCGTAAGAGAAACGGTCACGGTCGCTGATCCAGCACTCGTTAACCTCATCGTTCTCGAAGGGCACTACCCGTAAGACGCGATCCATTTTTGCCTGGGCCACCAGGTTGGCGCCCACGCTATCGTGCGGGCTAACGGTGCGACGGCGTGCGAGCTCCCAGGCGCGAGCCTTGAAGTGAAAAGGCTTGGATAATAACGCCCCTACCGGACACACATCGATCATGTTGCCTGATAGCTCTGACTCTACAGCCCGCCCTACGAAAGTCGTGATCTCGGCATGCTCGCCGCGATTAAGCATACCGACTTCCTGGATGCCTGCGATTTCTTCGCCAACACGCACACAACGCGTACAGTGAATACAGCGCTGCATCGCCTCGGTAGAGATCAACGGACCCATATTCTTGGCTACCACCACACGCTTTTCTTCTTTGTAGCGCGACTCGGAAGCGCCATAGCCTACTGCCAGGTCTTGCAACTGACATTCGCCACCCTGGTCACAGACCGGGCAGTCAAGGGGTGATTGATGAGCAGAAACTCCATCACGCTTTTCTGGGCGGCGATGGCTTTATCAGAGCGGGTGCGCACCACCATGCCATTTGTTACCGGCGTTGCGCACGCTGGTAATGGCTTGGGTGCTTTTTCGACGTCTACCAAGCACATGCGGCAGTTAGCAGCAATGCTTAGCTTCTTGTGATAACAAAAATGCGGCACGTAAACCCCAACGTCTTGAGCAGCCTGGATGACCATGCTGCCCTCTGGGGCTTCCATTTTGATGCCGTCGATGGTGAGTTCAACCATTAGTTTGTCCTGAGCCTACAAATATTGGGGCACCACACAGCTTTTATGCTCGATGTGGTGTGCGAACTCGTCGCGGAAATGCTTAACAAAACTACGTACTGGCAGCGCGGCAGCGTCGCCCAAAGCACAAATGGTACGACCCATAATGTTTTGAGCGATTTCATCGAGCAGGTCCAGGTCTTCAAGACGACCCTTACCATTCTCAATACGATGAACCATGCGCCACAGCCAACCCGTACCTTCACGACAAGGCGTACATTGACCACAACTTTCGTGATAGTAAAAATACGAAAGACGCAAAAGGCTTTTCACCATGCAGCGTGTGTCGTCCATGACAATGACAGCGCCCGACCCCAACATGGACCCTGCTTTCGCAATAGAGTCGTAATCAAGGTTAGTCTGCATCATGATCTCGGCCGGCAAAACCGGCGCGGATGAGCCACCAGGAATGACAGCTTTCAAGACACGTCCTTCACGCATTCCGCCCGCCAATTCAAGCAAAGTGGAAAATGGCGTACCCAGGGGCACTTCGTAGTTACCAGGCCGTTGAACGTCACCGGAAATCGAAAAGATTTTAGTGCCGCCGGCATTGGGCACACCGATATCCAGGTACTCTTGGCCGCTATTACGGATAATCCAGGGTACCGACGCGAAGGTTTCGGTGTTGTTAATGGTGGTGGGCTTGCCGTAAAGGCCAAAACTGGCCGGAAATGGCGGCTTGAAGCGCGGCTGGCCTTTCTTGCCTTCGAGCGATTCAAGCAACGCTGTTTCTTCACCACAAATATAGGCACCGTAGCCATGAAAGGCATAGAGCTCGAAGTTAAATTCAGAGCCCAGGATTTTCTCGCCAAGGAAGCCCGCTGCACGAGCCTGGTCCAGGGCTTCTTCAAAGCGCTGATAGACCTCGAAGATCTCACCGTGAATGTAGTTATAGCCAACGCTGATGCCCATTGCATAAGCAGCAATAGCCATCCCTTCAATCACGATGTGCGGGTTAAAGCGCAACAGGTCGCGGTCTTTGAATGTACCGGGCTCGCCCTCGTCAGAGTTGCAGACCAGATACTTCTGGCCCGGCAAGGTGCGCGGCATGAAGCTCCACTTCAGGCCTGTGGGGAAACCTGCACCACCACGGCCACGAAGCGAGGACGCTTTGATCTCGGCAATAACGTCATCAGGCGTCATCCCTGTGCTTAAAATTTTGCGCAGCGCTTCATAACCACCGCGCTTAACGTAATCGTCCAGGCCCCAATTGTTTCCGTCCAGCCCGTCAAGCATCTGGGGCTGGATATGGCGACCATGAAAAATCATGCTGCGTGAAAGATCTTGGCCTGGATCAGGCTCTAGCCCTTGCGCCAGCTTTTTGAGAATATCAGGTGCACTCATGCCGATTCTCCGTGTTTCTTGAGCTCGTCGAGCATGGCATCAATGCGCTCGGACTCCATGTGTACGCACATATGCTGATTGTTGACCAACATAACGGGTGCGTCTCCACAGGACCCCATGCATTCGCCCATTACCAGGGAAAACATGCCGTCAGCGGTGGTTTCACCGTACTCGATACCTAACTTTTCTTTCAGGTACTCGCCCGACTTCTCGCCTTCGCGCAACGCACAAGGCAGGTTTGTACATACAGAGATAGTGAACTTGCCCACGGGCTTGGTGTGGAACATGTTGTAGAAGGTCGCTATCTCTTGGACCGCGATAGGCGGCACCCCAAGGTAGGTAGCGACATCTTCAATAATGTCAGGCGAAACCCAGCCCTTTTCTTCTTGGGCAATAGTAAGCGACGCCATAATGGCTGAACGCCTTTGATCTTCAGGGAATTTACTTAACTCCCGGTCGATACGTTGATAAGCTTTTTCGGAAAGCAGCATAATTTGATTCCGTTGTTCCGTGGCGCCGCCTCAGCGGTCGATCTCGCCAAACACAATGTCTTGCGTGCCGATAATAGTTACCGCGTCGGCGATCATGTGCCCGCGCGACATTTCATCAAGAGCCTGCAGGTGCACGAACCCAGGAGCACGAATTTTCATGCGATAAGGTTTGTTGGCACCGTCGGACACCATATAAATACCGAACTCACCTTTAGGGTGCTCAACACCGGCATAGACTTCGCCTGGCGGAACGTGCATTCCCTCTGAGAAGAGTTTGAAATGGTGAATAAGGTCTTCCATGCCGGTCTTCATGTTCTCTCGGCTAGGTGGTGCAACCTTGCGGTTACCCGTAATAACCGGTCCCTTGTTATGACGAAGCCACTCTATGCATTGACGGATGATGCGATTACTTTCGCGCATCTCGGCAATACGAACCAGGTAACGGTCATAGCAATCGCCATTGGTTCCGACAGGAATGTCAAAATCAACACGATCATAGACCTCGTAGGGTTGAGTCCGCCGTACGTCCCACTCGACACCGGAGCCTCGCAGCATGGGACCGGTAAAACCGAGTGCCTTGGCACGGTCAGCAGTCACCACACCCACATCAACCAAGCGCTGTTTCCAGATACGGTTATCGGTGAGCAGAGTTTCGTACTCGTCTACACAGGCAGGAAAGCGATTCGTGAAATCTTCGAGGAAATCAAGCAGCGACCCTGAGCGGGCGTCGTTCATCGCGTTAAGCTCTTTCGTGCTTCGGTACTTGTTACCCTGATACTGAGCCATCTGATCTGGCAAATCGCGATAAACGCCACCAGGACGATAGTAGGCGGCATGCAGACGGGCACCAGACACAGCCTCGTAAGCATCCATCAGGTCTTCACGTTCGCGGAAGGCGTACAGAAAGACCGCCATGGCACCTACATCAAGCGCATGCGAACCGATGGACATCAGGTGATTGAGTATGCGCGTGACTTCGTCAAACATGACGCGAATGTACTGGGCACGCAACGGCACATCAACACCAAGCAGGCGTTCGACTGCCAGGCAATAAGCGTGTTCGTTAACCATCATGGACACGTAATCCAGACGGTCCATGTATGGCAACGCCTGCAGATAGGTACGGTGCTCGGCGAGCTTTTCGGTAGCGCGATGCAACAGGCCAATATGAGGATCGGCCCGCTGAATGACCTCGCCGTCCAGCTCAAGCACAAGGCGCAATACGCCGTGAGCGGCCGGATGCTGAGGACCAAAGTTTAATGTGTAGTTTTGAATTTCAGCCATGATGCTCTTAGCGCCCTACTCCGTAATCATCTTCACGAACAACTCGCGGAGTGATCTCACGCGGTTCGATTGTTACCGGCTGGTAAACCACACGCTTTTGCTCTACGTCGTAGCGCATTTCCACGTAGCCGGAAATGGGGAAATCTTTGCGGAAGGGGTGTCCAATAAAACCGTAGTCGGTAAGAATGCGGCGGAGGTCAGGATGCCCTTCAAAGATGATCCCGTAGAGATCAAAGGCCTCGCGTTCAAACCAGTTAACAGTGGGCCACACACTAAACAGAGTAGGCAAAACAGGAAAGTCATCGCCAGGCACAAAGGTTCGTACACGCATGCGCCAGTTGTGCTTCACGGACAGCAGGTGAATCACAACGGCAAAGCGGTGCGGAAACAGCGTGGAGTCGAATTCAAAGGTCGGCGCACGCCAGCCTGAGTAATCGATACCACAAAGGTCGATACAGATTTCAAAACCAAGATCGTTATGATCACGCAATGCAGTACAGGTTTCGATCCAGGCGTCGACAGGGACTTCGAGTGTGAGCTCATCGTGAGACAAGCTTAGCGACGCATCGTCGCCAAACACCGTCAGTAGATTTTTTTGTAGCGTTTCAAGCCGTGTCATAGTACTAATTTCTACCTAGTGAATGGGCCAGACGCTTAACGCGCAATGGTGTTGGTTAAACGAATTTTGTTTTGCAACTGCAACAAACCGTAGACCAATGCCTCGGAAGTTGGAGGGCACCCTGGCACATAGATATCTACAGGAACGATACGATCACATCCACGCACTACAGAGTATGAATAATGGTAGTAACCGCCACCATTGGCACAGGACCCCATTGAGACCACCCAACGCGGCTCTGCCATCTGGTCATAAACCTTGCGTAAGGCCGGCCCCATTTTGTTGCACAAAGTACCCGCCACGATCATGAGATCAGACTGGCGCGGGCTGGGCCTGAAGATGATGCCAAACTGGTCAAGATCATAACGGGCTGCGCCAGCGTGCATCATCTCGACCGCACAACAGGCCAGGCCGAAAGTCATGGGCCACATGGAACCCGTTTTAGCCCAGTTCAGAACCTTGTCTGCACTGGTAGTAATAAAACCTTCTTTTAGAATGCCGTCGATAGCCATATTATTTGCCTTTACCCAAGCGCCAAGCACCACAACTTGTACCTAGCACCTTTTACTGTCAGGTCTGCTACTGGAGGTTTTCCGGGGCAGAGATTCTTGGCGTTAAGCTAAACCGTACCTATGCACGCTGCCTATACGCCGATATGTAACTACAGGCTTACTCCCAGTCGAGAGCGCCTCTTTTCCACTCGTAGATGAAGCCAACGGTAAGTATCGCCAGAAACACCATAACAGACCAAAAACCGACAATGCCTACGGTGCCGTTCGCTATTGCCCAGGGAAACAAAAATGCAATTTCCAGATCGAACATGATGAACAAAATAGCAATAAGGTAGTAACGGATGTCGACCTTCATGCGAGAGTCGTCAAACGCCTCAAACCCACACTCGTAAGGTGATAGTTTTTCATCGTAAGGACGATTAGGACCAAGAATACGCCCTGCCGTCAGCAGAGCCAAACCAATGCCCGTCGCAACGAGAATAAACAGAAGCACGGGAAAGTATTGTTGCAGGTTCATGCAAAGCACCCAATCGCAGTAAATAAACTCTTGGATTGTAGCATTTTGCGAGTAGAGTTTAAGGGGATAACCCCGAGAGAAACCAAGGTACCCGGCAGTGATGTATAGGCAAGCCGCAGGAGCCTTGAGGATCAAGGCTCGCAGCGGTAGTGTATCAATATTACAACTATACTGGACGAACCATTCGTTGCACTATTTTTTGTAACAACAACGCTTTTCGCCTCTTAACCCAGATGCCTTCTGTCGATTAAAAGCGGATGCCCCATTAAGATATTATGCGCTCCAGCGCATGCGTTCGCATCACCAAGTAGTGTAACAGGCCCCCAAGACATGCCCCTATCAGCCATCCATAGCCGGCCAAATCTGATAACACCGGTACCCAGACAGTGGAAACTGAAAATACCGCAGCGCAGGCAAAAGCCAACATCGCCCGCCTGTTCCAGCCGCCGTTGAAATAATAGGTACCCTGCGCATCCATGCTAAACAGATCTTGCAGCACCACACGCTGCTTACGGATCAGATAAAAGTCGACAATCATGATGCCATAAAGCGGTGCCAACAACGCGCCGAGCGTGTCTACAAAGCCCGTTATTCCTATAGCACTAATCAAGGGGAGCCATAAAGCACCAATAAAAAACGCGATAACAGCTGTAATAAAGCCACCCATCTTGGCGCTGATCCGCGCAGGATGCAAATTAGCCAAATCAAAGGCGGGGGTATGAAGTTTGCCACCAGGTTAATACCTACCGTTGCAGCAAAAAACGTAAGCGCAGCGATAACGGTAAGCCAAAGATTATCTACCCTGGCCACGATATCACTGGGATTTGTCAGCGTTTCGCCAAAAAGCACCGCCGTCCCTGCCGTAATAAACAAGGCCAAAAACGAAAACACGGCCAGGCTGACAGGCAACCCCAGAAAGTTGCCAATACGCATGCTGCGCTCGTCTTTCACAAAGCGCGAGAAATCCCCATAGTTAATGACCACCGCAGCAAAGTAAGCCACCATCGTGCCGACCACTGACCCAAAGGCCATAATCGGCCCGCCCTGGTAAGTTCCCTGCCCCGCAAAAATCCTGCCTACCTCAGACAGCAGCCCCGGGCCGGCCTTATACCAAATCACGCACAACAACGCGACCATTACCGCGTAGACCAGCGGCCCCGCCAAATTCAGAAAACGCGTGATCCAACTGATCCCCATCAGGAAAATCCCCAGCTGCAACACGCACACCAGCACGTATGAGACCCACCCCACCCAGTCAAGCCCCAGGAAGGTTCCTCCGCCAGGCGTTCCGAGCACCGCGTTCAGCAGCAAAGCCATCGCGGTAGAGGCAAAGTAGGTTTGCACACCATACCAAAAAATAGCCACAATACCGCGCACCAGTGCAGGAAAATTAGCCCCTCGCACCCCCATGCTGAGGCGGGCGATTACAGGGTAAGGCACTCCGTACAAGACGCTCGGCCGGCCGCTTAAATTAACCAGAAACATCACTATAAAGCCAGACAGCAAAATACCGGCGAACACCGCCCAGCCATTCAGGCCATAGGAAATAAACAGGGTGGCCGCCAGTGTATAGCCAAACAGACTTTGGATATCGTTTGTCCAGACATTGAAGATTTCGAACCAGCCCCACACCCTTTTGTGCCGCGCCAGCGGCTCCAGGTCGGCGTTATGCAATGATGGATGAGGATCAATCAACTGCAAGTCGTGATGCTCCATAGCTCCTCCGAGTCGGGTTTGATACGCTAATGCAGGCATTCAGCAATAAAAGAGACTTTCACGTCACAACTATACGAGCCAAAGCCTGCCTCCACCACCATGGAAAACGCCAAGACAGACGCAAAAAAGCCACTCCGAAGAGTGGCTTCTAATGCAAGCAAGCTTGCAAGTTCTGTGAGCCTAGCAAGCCAGGCTCTTATGTGCGTAGTTGCCTACGCGCATAATTAGAACTGGTGACGCAGGCCTAAACCAACCAGCGTGGATTTCGCATCAGGTGCGAAATGTACGTTTTTGGCGTAAGAACCAATGGCGTACACGTTGGTGCGTTTGGACAGTGGGTGTGTGTAACCCAAGCTGTATGTGTTCTGGTTTTTGAACTCAGAATCAGCAGCAGCATTGCGATCTGGCGCTGAGCGGATATCGCCCATAGTCCAAGACGCCATGACGTTACCAGCACCGACAGGAGCGCTCAGGCCAACCATGTAGGAGTTAACTTTCAAGCCGTCCAAACCTTGGAAGCTAGGAAGGAAAGCTTCGCCAGCATAGGTTTGTGTTGCAAACATACCGTGGCGAGTTTGGCCACCAGCCAAGTGCAGTTTTACAACTTCAAAGTCGTAAGCACCACCGAGGTTCCAGCTCTTAGCTGTTACACCGCCAGTACCAACTTCTTGAATACCATTGTTGTCTTTGAACTGGTCATAGGTCAAAGCAACATTGATAGGACCGTTGGCGTAACGTAAACCTGTAGTCCAGGCTTTTTTGTTATCGTCAGGATCCTGAACACCACCAACATTCCATTTAGGATCTTGGTCGCCGTCTACGTTGAAGGAGTAGCCAACACCAAACTGGAAGCCAGAGAAGTTAGGTGTTTGGTACATGACCATGTTGTCGTAACGTGCGGTGTTAGCAGCCGAAATTACGCCACCCAGGTTAGCCTGGTCAAAGCCCAAAGCGAAAGGATCGATAGCACCGAAGTACTTGGAAGCGATGTTAGTTTGACGACCGAAATCTAATTGACCCCAGCTATCGCCAGCCAAACCTAGAGTGGCTTGACGTCCAAACAAACGACCGCTTTGAGCCGAGTTACCTGTACCCAGGTTAAAACCGCTCTCGAGTTGGAATACAGCGCGCAGACCGTTACCCAAATCTTCGGAGCCTTTTAGACCCCAACGGTTGCCAGACTGAATACCATTGATCATACCTGTACGCTTGGCATCAAAACCAACACGACCGTCTGCTGCGTATGGGTTAAGGGTGCGACCATTGTCATCGACGCCAGGAAGAGCCGAACCTTTGATCTTGTTGTAACCAATACCGCCGTCAAGAATACCGTACAGTGTTACAGATGTGTCTGCCTGAGCGACGCCGGCGAAACCGACCATCAGAGCAGCAGCTAGCAGAGTCTTTTTCATGTAAGAAATCTCCGTGGATTTTTTGAGTAAATCAGAGCAGCCCAACAACCTTGTGTGCTGCTGCTCTTTCTAACTCCGCAATGGGAAGTTGAAGCTATTGCATCAAACTTCCGGCTCCTTGACCATTGTTTGTGTGCTTTAACAGTCAGATCGCTCTCTTTCTGTAGCCAATAAGCCACAAAACAGTGGAAATGGTGCCACAAACCTAGGGTTTACCCTTGCATCAATATTGCCTCAGCCTGGCATCAAAATACTTTGAAGCAAAAACTTAGATTTATGCTCTAAACAATTGAATTATATGGATTTTTATTTAAATTTTAATTTTGCCATTACACGCTGCCTGGAGACACTCACTCCAAATACTGAGCTCCTATGCAGCTAAGCTGACCCCACATTGCAAGTCACTATCACCGAAGCAACCCTCAAAAGCGGCGAGCTACCCGCACACACCTTCCCAGAAAGTAGCAGACACAAAAAAACCGAGCCTGGGCTCGGTTAATTTTTTCTTTAGCGTAACGCTAAAACTGCTTGGTGCCGACGGCGAGAATCGAACTCGCATAGCTTTCGCCACTACCCCCTCAAGATAGCGTGTCTACCAATTCCACCACGTCGGCAGTGCTTTCAAAAACATATAAAAGCAAGTAAGAGCGGTATTCTAGCACGAAAAACCCATATAGCAAGCCGTACCGTTCGAATTTAATGCTTTATTAAGAAATAACAAGCAAATGATGCACCAACCACGCAACAATTCATGCCAGTCTGCAAATGCCCCAAACCACTCTTAAACGTTAATAAGCATTCTATTACTTAAAAATTGAAGGTATAGCTAAGCTGCAGAAGATCAAGCCCGGGATTAGGTTTCTTAATGCTTGCATTCGAATAATGCGAATACCTCAAGCTAAGGCGCTGGTTATCGGTTATGCGTACACCTACCCCAACCTGGTCAGCGAACTGGAATGCCGTGCCCATGCGCTTGCCGGCAAACTTAACGGAAGAAAATACCGACGGGCCTATACCTGCTTCCAGATACCAACGCTCGGAAACCCAGTATCTAAGCATGGGGGTAGCCGTTAACTGCCACACACTGGACGACGAGCTGCTTCTTTTTGCATGCCAATACGCGAGCCCTACTTCTGCCTGAAGGTTTAGAGGACGGCCAAAAGGTCCGTAGACCACAAGGTGCGGCTGTTCCAAGCCGCCTCGATGCGCTTGTAATCATCACCTAAGCCGTAGCGCACACTTACGCCCTGCTCATCTTGCGCCATTAGCGAAGGAGACGCCATCGCCATCGCACTCGCCACCCCAACCCCCAGCAACGTTTTTTTACCGTAGAAACTCTGCGCTTTAGCTCACCGACTTGCTGCGTGTCTACCATCAGACTTTCCTTATTCGTTATTTTGAATGGCAATAAACCTTTGCCGTCTGCTCATCAGAACATGATGAAGCTATTGAACATCAAATCATTCATCAACGCCATGCCAAGAGCGGAATCGGTTAATTGCCAAACACCACTATCAGCATGAAGGACGAAAATTTCTTACACGAAGGGATAACAAAAAAGCCGACACCCCAACAGGAGACATCGGCTTTAAAGCTTACACCTAAATCAGACTATTTAGCTGTAATAGAACTATCTAAAACGTAATGATAGTGTCGCGTGACAAGCACGCGACACTATCACTCGGTCGGCGTAGTCCCGGCTGCAGGCGACTCGGACTCTTGCTGCCCTGCTTCTTGCGGAGCTTCTTCAGACGTGGCATCAGGCGCCACATCCGTAGGCTCTTCAGCAGCTGCGTTATCGTTAACTTCAGGAGCCTGCTGAGCAGAGGGCACCTCAGGTGTGGCGGGGATCTCTGGTGTCGCAGGCACAGCGGGTACAGCCGGAACACTGGCATCTGGCGCCTGCGGAACGCTAGGCACTGGCGCGACCATACCAGGAACCACCGACTCAAATCCGTGCATCACACCACCCGCCTCTTGGGCTGCTGGCCTATGTGCCTGCCACGCAAGAGAACCCGTCGAAACAAAAAACACAATAGCCGCCCATTTTGTCATCCGTGACAAAAAGTTTGCCGCACCGGCGGAACCGAACATACTACCAGCTGAGCCGCCGCCAAAAGCGGAACCCATATCGGCCCCTTTACCTTGTTGCAGCAAAACCAGAGCGATAATGGCAAGCGAGGAAATAACCTGTACCGCTTGCAACATTGATGACAGCGTTAACATTTAAAGACTCCGAGGCCTACACGGCCGCTATACGTAAAAATTCTTCGGCATTAAGCGCCGCACCACCCACCAACGCGCCGTCGATATCGGGCATGGCAAACAATTGAGAAGCGTTAGTGCCATTCACACTACCGCCATATAAAATTCGAACTTGACCGGCACCGCCCTGCTTCAGCAAACTGCGAATGTACGCATGCACATGCTGAGCCTGCTCTGGTGTCGCACTTTTACCCGTACCAATGGCCCACACTGGCTCGTAAGCCACTACGACGCCGGATACAGACGCGGCCGCAAGGTCGAGCAAAGGCTGAAGTTGCGCCAACACCACAGCTTCTGTCTCGCCAGCCTCGTGCTGCTCATCGGTTTCACCCACACAGAACACAGGAGTAAGCCCTGCATTCAAGGCCTGGACCGCCTTTAACGCTACAGCCTCATGACTTTCAGCATGACGCAGACGGCGCTCGGAGTGACCCACAAGCACCCACTCACAAGCAAAGTCACGCAGCATCTGGGCCGACGTTTCACCGGTGTATGCGCCCTGGCTCTCGGAGCTTACATCTTGCGCGCCCCATTGAATAGCAGAGCCAAACAACGCCGCCTGCACTTGCGCCAAATAAGGGAATGGGACACAAACAGCAACCTCAACCGACTCTGCACATGGCGGCGAGCTGAGTAATGCATTAAGCAAAGATGCGTTCGCCTCAAGCGACGCATTCATCTTCCAGTTGCCCATTACCAGGCGTTTACGAGCTACGTGATTTGTCATTGCCCTCGGGGAAAAAACTGCGAAGTAGCCCAAGAAAACAATGGCATAACAACGCTATTAAATCAGTCAACCGAGCATTGTAGCGCGATGCGCTGTTATGCACCTAATACCTGTCGAAAATAAACACAATTTTATTATGCTTTGAAAAGAGAGTGGTCATTACTTTTTCCAGGCCAGGTATTGAAAAGGAGTGGCCACATCGTAGTGTCCATGCCACCCCTCACTTCCCACATGACAATGGAGACTAGTGTGTCACTTTAAGAATGATCTTCCCGATTTGTTCGCCCGCATCCATCATCACATGCGCATCGCTCGCCTGCTCCAAGTCAAAGGTGGCGTAAATCAAAGGCTTGAGCTTCCCTGACTCCAGCAAAGGCCACACTTCTGTCTGCAAACTTGCTGCAATACCGGATTTGAACTCACTAGTACGTGGGCGCAGCGTAGAACCCGTAATTACCAGACGGCGGGTCAGCACCTGAGAAAAATCAATCTGCGCCTTAACACCACCCTGCAACGCAATAATCACAATTCGGCCATCGTTAGCCAAACACTTAATATCGCGATTAATGTAATCTCCCGCCACCATATCAAGAATGACATCCACACCCTTGCCATCGGTGGACTCTTTGACAACATCTTCAAATTGCTGCGTGCGGTAATTAATACCAGTCGCGCCCAGGCCCTCCACCGCAGCCACCCGCTCATCGCTTCCCACTGTTGCAAAAACCTTATGCCCACGGGCTACAGCCAACTGAATAGCCGTCGTTCCGATCCCGCTAGCACCGCCGTGCACCAAAAGTGACTCTGTCCCTTTCAGCCCTGCACGATCAAACACATTGCTCCAAACCGTAAAAAGGTCTCCGGCAATCCTGCCGCTTCAACGTAACCCAAACCGGCGGGAATAGGCAAACAATGGCCAGCGTCGACTACGCAAAACTCAGCGTATCCGCCACCGGCAACCAAGGCACACACCTTGTCACCCAACGCGAAACCCGTACCGTCAAGATCTCCCCCTGCAATTTCGCCCGCCACTTCAAGGCCAGGCAAGTCGGAAGCTCCCGGCGGAGGCGGATAAATACCTTTGCGCTGCATGACATCAGGGCGATTCACCCCCGCTGCATGTATCTTAATCAGCACCTGCCCCGCGCCGGGCTCAGGCATAGGACGCTCAACAAGCATCAGAACTTCGGGACCACCAGGTTGAGAAATTTCCACAGCTTTCATTACAAACTCCTTTAGCATTGTCGTGATCAGTGTATTCGATTCAGCCCCCTCGCGAACTAGGTGTGACAAAACAAAAAAGTACGGTATAGTCTTGCCCTTTAGTGGCAAATTACACAGGGGCATCAAAAGTGCCTATGCTTAATTTTCCACACGGCTCTTAGTACGCACGCCCTACCCGGCCGTGGAAATTTGCCAAAGGAAGCGTGCCAGAGCGGTTGAATGGACTGGTCTTGAAAACCAGCGATGGGGTAACCCATCCGTGAGTTCGAATCTCACCGCTTCCGCCATACACTAGTTTGAAAATCCGCACCCATGGCGGAATAGGTAGACGCAAGAGACTTAAAATCTCTCGACCTCTGGTCGTCCCGGTTCGATTCCGGGTGGGTGCACCATCTATTGATGGTAAGTAGCTCTAACCCGCTATGCAGGATGAAACGCAATTCAGGCTCCGCAAGGAGCCTTTTTTGTGCCTGCAAGAAACAGGTCTGTGTGTTTTTAGGGGACTTTCTTCTGCCGCTTTGCGGGCATCATGGGCATGGGCTTGCGTTGATTCCGTGATCAGATATTTAACGGGAGACCATCCCGCCATCGATCAACGGTGCTGCCATGCCGTGTAGTCGGCGTCGGGACCCGCCAGCAGGGACACCCGCGCAATAGGCGTTGACGGTGATGTCGTCGGCCGCAAGTTCGCGGGCGGCAGCCTGAGTAAGTGCACATACGGCAAACCTGGTGGAGGAATAGATACCTTGCATCGGACATTTTCAACCTACCCAGACCGGACATTAACTATCGGCTTCTGCATAATGGACCGCAGCTCCTTTTAAAGACACACAGCGTGAAACCGCGCCTTAGCGTGACAGTTATTTAAATTAGATCTGAGGTAATACGCACATGACAGTCGAGATTAAACAAGCATTGCATTTGCTATCTCAAATTGAGATAATCATCAAGTGAGAGTCATCACAAACCGTCGACTAATTGATTTTTCTGCTCCATACCCAGACGCCGGTGGTCCGCTGCAAGCCTGGCGCAAGGCGATGGAGTCTCATGTTTTCAGCGGCTTCGCTGCCCTGCGTCGGCAGTTCGGCAGCGTGGACAGGGTGGGTGATTTGTATGTATTCAACATTGGCGGCAATAAGTACCGTCTGATTGCATTCCTGCATTCGGCACATCAGATGGCTTACATCAAGCACGTGTTAACACACACTGAATACGACAAAGGAGATTGGAAAAAATGAACCTGAACGATATCAGAAGCAGTTGGGCCGCTCTGCAAGGGGCGACTGGTATTGATCCCATTCATGATGAGGCGGGCTATCACCGCATGGTCGATCTGGCTGATGCCTTAATTGAAAGTGGACTGGCAGGAAAGAATGGAGAACTATCCGGTCTGTTTGGACTCGTTAGTGGTCTGATTGCCGACTACGACGACAAACACCACCCTCAGCCAGCGCTGCCTCCGCGCGAGATGCTGCGCTTTTTCATGGAGCAGCACGGATTGTCCCAGGCCGCGTTACCGGAAATCGGCAGTCAGGGTGTCGTATCCGAAATTCTCTCAGGGCGACGAATGCTGAATACTCGTCAGATTGCCGCTCTGGTAGCGCGGTTCCACGTCAGTGCCGACCTGTTCATTGAGCCTGCTGATCAGGCGCATTAAAGCAGCGCGGCACGGGCGGCATCGGAGAGGGGCGTGCGGACGAGATCGCCGAAACCAAAACAACACAAAGCGTGAACTCCAAGATACACCTGACCTAACGATCCAGCTGGACAAATCCGCCTAATTTTATTTACGAAGCGCCTGCTTTAGATTGTGTGTTTGTAAACTCATTGGTTGGCGAACATGCAATCCTCACCTTCTCTGGTTTCGGTAGCCAGCAGCCCAGAAACATCCACACCCGGCCTATCACTGTGCAACGATCTGGTCTTCAAAATCCTGTTCGCCAAGCACCTTCCCCTGCTAACGGACCTGATCAATGCCGTGCTACATCCCGCACCGCCCATCACGGTTCGGCGTGTATTAAATCCCCATATCCTGCCCGAAGAATTATCCGGCAAAAACATTGTGCTAGACATACTGGCTGAAGATGCCGACGGCCAACGCCTGGGTATAGAAATGCAATTACAGCGATTTCTGCACTGGCCTCAACGTAATATTTACGGCGTAGCACGTAGTCTGGCAAGCCAGTTGCAAGTAGGCCAGGACTACAGACTATTAAAGCCAGCTATCGGCATCAGCCTGCTGGTACATGACCTGTTCGATGAGCATCCAGACAAAGCTTGCTGGCGCTTCACGCTACGCGACGAGGAACTCCCACACGTCCAGTTGGGTCCCGCGCTACAAGTGCATATAATTGAGTTAAGCAAGGCTGAAAAGCGGCAACAACCCCCGCACCGCTACAAGCCTGGATCACCTGCCTATTGCACAACCTGAACGAGGCCGCCATGGACACCATCACCCATCCACCCGTCAAAGAAGCGCTAAAGCACCTGGAAACCCTGTATGCCGACGAAGAAATACGCCTGGCTGCCGAGCGACGCGAACAAGCCCTGGTCGATGCCGAAGACATGATCGACTACGCTCGTCATGAAGGCGAGCAAATCGGATTACAAAAGGGTGAACAGATTGGGTTTCAGAATGCCGAACAGATTGGCCTGGAGCAGCAGCGACAAACACTATTACGCATGTTCGAGCGCAAATTCGGTGCTCTACCTTCTCAGTATCAGTCGCAACTCTCACAAGTTGACGCCGGGCAACTACAAGCATGGACATTAAACGTGCTAGATGCCCAGTGCATCGAAGACGTCTTCGCTTAAGCTGCCGATATATTGGCATAGCGCGTTTACCCACGGCTACGCCATCCACAGACCTGTATCTATTTACACACCCTAAGTCCGCTCGCCCCTTTCCGAGCGAGCGCATCGGGGAGCGCCGCGCCCCGCAAGGGAAGCAGGAAAAAGAGAGCGCTAAAGCACCTCGAAACCCTGTACGCCCAAACGCAAAAATGCCACAAGGCACAACGCACCTTATGGCATTTAAAGCCCACACACCAACCGGTGCACAGGCCATCACCAGACACGCACAAAGCGCACCTGGCAATCTATCCCAACCTTACTGCTCGTTAGGCGCTGAAGCCGCTACAGGAGCCTGAGGACCACCCTGAGCTTCGATACCGCCAATCGCCTTAACCGACAAACGCAAACGACCTTTGTCGTCAGCCTCGATCACTTTAAACTTAACCAGTTGACCAACCTTCAACACATCGTTGATGTTAGCAATACGGTAGTTAGCAATCTCGGAAATATGCAACAAGCCATCACGGCCTGGCAACACCTGAACGATGGCACCAAAGTCGAGCAGACGAAGCACAGGACCTTCGTACTCTTGACCTACTTCAACGTCAGCAGTCAGCTCTTTAATACGACGCTCGGCTTCGTGAGCCTTCTCGAGATCAGCACTGGAAATGGTGATCGTGCCGTCATCGCCGATATCAATCTGGGTACCCGTCTCTTCAGTCAGGGCACGAATGGTAGCACCACCCTTACCAATAACGTCACGGATTTTTTCGGGATTGATCTTCACGGAAATCATGCGAGGTGCAAAAGCGGAAAGCTCGGTGCGTGAACCCTCGAGAGCAGACTTCATGCGCTCGAGAATATGTAAGCGACCTTCACGAGCCTGAGCCAACGCAACCTGCATAATCTCGGTAGTGATGCCCTGGATTTTGATATCCATTTGCAAAGCAGTAATACCGCTCTCGGTACCGGCCACTTTGAAATCCATATCGCCCAGATGATCTTCATCACCCAGAATATCGGTGAGTACTGCAAATTTGCCGCCGTCTTTAATCAGGCCCATTGCCACACCGGCAACGTGGTCAGTTAGCGGTACACCAGCATCCATGAGCGCCAACGAACCACCACAAACGGTAGCCATCGACGAAGAGCCGTTGGACTCGGTAACTTCCGACACCACACGCAGTGAATACTGGAAGTCTTCAGCGGCTGGCAGCAAATGCGTTAACGCACGCTTGGCCAAACGACCATGACCAATCTCGCGACGACGCGGCGCGCCAAAGCGGCCTGTCTCGCCCGTAGCGAATGGAGGGAAGTTGTAATGCAACATGAAACGGTCGCGGTACTCGCCCATTACCGAATCCATGATCTGCTCGTCTTGGCGTGTACCAAGGGTGGACACAACCAAAGCCTGCGTCTCGCCACGAGTAAACAATGCACTACCGTGAGCACGGGGCAATACACCCAGACGGATCTCGATAGGACGCACAGTGCGTGTGTCGCGACCGTCAATACGTGGCTCGCCACTCAGGATCTGGGTACGCACGATATCACTTTCGATATCGAACAGAATTGAGTCAACCTCGACGCTATCAGGCGCAGCTTCGCCTTTGCTTTCTGCCTGTTCGGCCAACAATGCTTTTACGCTAGCGCTGACTTCTTTAAGCTTTTGCGTACGTGCCTGCTTTTCGCGTGTTTGGTAGGCTTCTTTAACGCCTTCCAATGATGCGGCTTTAATGGCTGCAATAAGCGCTTCGTTAGCAGGAGCAGGTTGCCAGTCCCACTCGGGCTTGCCAGCATCTTCCACCAGCTCGTGAATAGCGTTAATCGCCAATTGCATTTGCTCGTGGCCAAATGCAATAGCACCCAGCATGACTTCTTCGGATAACTGCTGAGCGTCGGATTCGACCATCAGCACAGCCGCCTCAGTACCTGCAACCACCAAATCCAGCTTGGATTCGTCAGCCAAAGCGGTGCTGCTTGGATTCAATACATATTGGCCGTTAACGTAACCTACACGCGCTGCACCCACCGGACCGTTAAACGGAATACCCGAAATAGCCAAAGCCGCCGAAGCACCAATTAGCGCGGGGATGACAGGATCAATCTCAGGGTCAACCGACAGCGTATGAATAATTACCTGGACTTCGTTGTAGAAGCCTTCAGGGAACAAAGGACGCAATGGGCGATCGATCAGACGCGACGTCAGCGTTTCACGGTCCGAAGGCTTGCCTTCACGTTTAAAGAAGCCCCCGGGAATGCGGCCGGCTGCGTATGTTTTCTCAACATAATCAACGGTTAGCGGGAAAAAATCTTGGCCAGCTTTTGCTTTTTTAGCCCCAACCACTGTGGCTAGAATTACGGTATCTTCAACAGAAACCAGCACAGAACCGGAGGCCTGACGAGCGATCTCGCCAGTCTCAAGCACCACTTCGTGCTCGCCGTACTGGAATTTTTTAGTAACTTTATTGAACATTCTTGAGTTCCTTACAATAAAAAACCGTGCCTACTGCGAAGCCAGTTCGCAGCAGGCACGGTTATTTCGCGCGGGGCGTGCCCCGGTGTATCACTTACGCAGACCGAGCTTTTCAATCAGGTCGCGGTACGCGTCTGGTTTGCGATCTTTTAAGTAATCGAGCAATTTACGACGACGGCTGACCATGCGTAGTAGACCGCGACGCGAGTGGTGGTCTTTAACGTGGCTTTTAAAATGATCGGTTAAATGAGTAATACGCGCTGTTAACAATGCAACTTGTACTTCGGGCGAACCTGTATCGCCCTCTTTACGTTGGAATGCCGATACTACATCGGACTTTTTGACATCTGCTGACATGTTGATTTTATCCTCTAAAACATGCGACAAAGCCGAGGAGCCTTGACGTGCAAAAGAAACCTTTACCGACTATTCGGCAAATCGGAGTAAATTATAACGAAAATAACAGGTGTGCGGCAAAGAGATTGCCCCTTTGTTGATGTTATGCGCGTAAATAGAGACGGCAGCCCCCATTAATAATCTATTCGGAGAGGCATCATGTGGAAAAAACCACTACAACATGCTGTGACGGTGATGACACTTGCTCTGCTTGCTTCATGTTCCAGCATGAGCGATATAACGCCCGGCACCTCGTTAAACCACGTGACCGAGTCGTTTGGCGCGCCTAATAGCCAGTGCGTGGACGATGGGCAACGCCTGGCGACATGGTCAACACAACCGATGGGGCAGTATGCCTGGACGGCCGAACTTAGCGAGGATGACAGTGTGGTTGTTATGCGCCAAATGCTGACAGACGCCGAGTTCGAGCGCCTAAACGAGGGCTACTGGCCACCAGAGCGGGTTCATTGCTGGTTCGGTCCTCCAGCAAAGATAGAGACTGTACCGCTGCGCGGAGTACCAATGAAAACGTGGTCCTATCGCTATCGGCAAGGCGGTGCCTTCAATGGAATGATGACTGTTTACTTCAACGACAACGATGAAGTGGTACATCATCATCCAGGGCCAGACCCTTTTGACGCAGCCGACGGGTTGTTCCCGTTCTTAAATTAAGCAACTTAGCACGTTGAAAGTGCCATTTACCCCTGTCAGGAAAGGCTCATTAGCAAGCATTTCCTGACGGTTTCTAGCTAACCGCTCAAATCTACTTTTCTTCAAGCCCGCGACGCTTATTAATTAGCTGACGCGCACGCCTCCAGCGCCAGGCCATGACCACCCAGCCCGAAAGCCCATACAGAATAAACATGCTGAAAAGCACGATGGGCGGATCAGAAGAGACAAATACAAATAGCAGCACCAGCACCAGCATGCCCCAAAACGGTACACTTTTGCCTACAGCAAAGCTTTTACCACTATAAAAAGGCGCATTTGACACCATAGCCACACCAGCATAAATGGTTAATGCAAAGGCACACCAGGCTAAAGGCTCTGCCGAAACACGCAGTTTATTATCGACCGCGAGCCAGACAAAGCCAGCAATAAGGGCCGCGGCTGCCGGGCTAGGCAAGCCTTGAAAAAAACGTTTGTCGACTACAGCAATATTGGTGTTGAAACGGGCCAGGCGTAATGCCGCCCCGGCCACAAATATAAAGGCCGCCAACCAGCCCCACCGGCCCAGGCCCTGCAGGGCCCAAACATACATGACAAGGGCTGGCGCAATACCGAACGATGTCAGATCGGCCATGGAGTCGTATTGCTCGCCAAAGGCAGACTGCGTGTTGGTCAGGCGCGCCACCCGTCCATCCATACCGTCAAAAACCAGGGCTAGAAATATAGCAATGGCAGCCACCTCGAAGCGGCCATTCATTGCTTGCACCACGGCATAAAAGCCCGCAAACAGATTGGCTGTCGTGAACGCATTGGGCAGTAAATAAATACTACGACGGCGCTTTTCTTCAGGGGTCTTAATTGGCATAGTTCAAGCTGCTAACATTAACAATAAAGGTCAAGCATAACCGATTGCGCTGGTGCCCAATAAAAAACCCTGCTTCAGGCCAAACAACAAGGCCTGAAGCAGGGTTTATAAAACTAAATTACTTTAGTTTTTGCTTTTATCTACCAATTTGTTCGCAGCAATCCACGGCATCATTGCGCGAAGCTGCTCACCCACTGTCTCGATTTGCGATTCAGCATTGATACGACGGCGTGAGGTTAGCGTTGGCGCACCTGCAGCGTGCTCAAGAATGAAATTCTTGGCGTAAACACCGTTTTGGATGTCTGCCAGGCACTCGCGCATGGCTTTGCGGGTTTCGTCGGTAATGATCTTGGGACCAGTCTCGTACTCACCAAATTCGGCGTTGTTAGAGATGGAGTAGTTCATGTTGGCAATGCCGCCTTCGTAGATCAGGTCTACGATTAACTTCAGTTCGTGCAGACACTCGAAGTAAGCCATTTCTGGGGCATAACCCGCTTCAACCAGAGTTTCGAACCCAGCCTTGATCAGTTCGACCGCACCGCCACACAAGACAGCTTGCTCACCAAACAAATCGGTTTCTGTTTCTTCGCGGAAGTTGGTTTCGATAATACCGGCACGGCCGCCACCGTTTGCGCTAGCGTAAGACAATGCGATGTCGCGTGCTGCACCCGACTTGTCCTGATAAACAGCAACCAGGTGAGGCACACCGCCACCTTGGCTGTAGGTACCACGCACTGTGTGGCCAGGAGCCTTAGGAGCGATCATGATGACGTCAATGTCATCACGTGGCACTACCTGACCGTAATGCACGTTAAAACCGTGCGCGAAAGCCAGGGCTGCACCAGCCTTAATGTTGTCGGCAATTTGTGTGCGGTAGACTTCTGCGATGCTTTCGTCTGGCAGCAATACCATTACGACATCAGCCCCTTTTACGGCTTCTGCAACTTCTTGCACTTTCAGGCCTGCGCCCTCGGCCTTGCTCCAGGATGCACCACCTTTACGCAAGCCCACAATCACATTAACGCCCGACTCGTGCAGGTTTAACGCATGCGCATGACCCTGCGAACCATAACCAATAATGGCAATCGTTTTGCCCTTGATTAAAGAAAGATCGCAATCCTTGTCGTAAAAAACTTTCATGAAAACCACTCCAAAATTTTGTTCCGCTTTACAAGCGTTGTCTTTGTACCCAATACATGGGTGATAGTCGTTATAACTTTTATAACTTCAGTACACGTTCGCCACGGCTGATTCCAGAAACACCTGTCCGGACTGTTTCCAGAATGGCGGTGGAGTCCAGGGCTTCAATAAACGCGGCGATTTTTTCTTGTACACCCGTTAATTCGATGGTGTACGACTTATCAGTAACATCAATAATGCTGCCACGGAAGATATCAGCCATACGCTTAACTTCTTCGCGTTCTTTGCCTACCGCACGCACCTTGATCAGCATAAGCTCGCGCTCGACGTGAGGACCTTCTGAAAGGTCTACCACTTTAACCACGTCAACCAGACGATTCAGGTGCTTGGTAATTTGCTCGATGACCTCATCTGGCCCCACCGTAACGATAGTCATGCGGGACAAGGTGATGTCTTCAGTGGGTGCGACCGTCAGGGTTTCGATGTTGTAACCACGAGCCGAGAACAAACCTACCACACGTGACAATGCACCGGGTTCATTCTCAAGAAGAATGGAAATTACACGTTTCATAATTTCTCTCCTTTGAGGTCGTCGGCACTTAGCAGCATTTCAGTAAGGCCTTTACCGGCTTTCACCATGGGCCAGACATTTTCAGTCTGGTCTGTGATGAAATCCATGAATACCAGACGGTCTTTGTACTTGGTAAAGGCTTCCTTTATGGCAGGTAGCACATCGGCTGGCTTATCAATACGCATGCCTACATGCCCATAGCTTTCGACCAACTTTACGAAATCAGGGAGCGCATCGACGTAGGATTCGGAATAACGCGAACCGTAATCGATCTCCTGCCACTGACGGACCATACCAAGGTAGCGGTTGTTCAGGCACAAAACCTTAGGCGTGAGACGATACTGCAAGCACGTAGATAGCTCTTGGATATTCATCTGTATTGAGGCTTCGCCCGTGATCACCGCAACCTGCGAATCGGGGTTGGCCATTTGCACACCCATGGCATAAGGCAAGCCTACGCCCATGGTTCCAAGGCCTCCGGAATTAATCCAGCGGCGCGGTTTATTAAAACGGTAATACTGTGCCGCCCACATCTGATGCTGGCCTACGTCTGAAGTTACAAAGGCATCACCGCCGGTAACTTCCCACATGGCTTCAACAACGGACTGAGGCTTGATGACTGAATCAGAGCCCTTATAGCCCAACGAGTCTTTGGCACGCCACTCGTTTATTTGCTGCCACCACTGAGCCAAAGCCAACTTGCTTTTCTCGCTGTTGGGACGGGCCTGGCTGTAAAAGTCGTTAAGCTCGACCAATACATCTTTTACACAGCCTACGATGGGCACATCGACTTTCACACGCTTGGAAATCGACGATGGATCGATATCGATGTGAATAATTTTGCGTGGTACTTGCATGAAGTTACGCGGATTACCAATAACCCGGTCATCAAAACGCGCACCTACTGCGACCAGCACATCGCAGTGCTGCATCGCCATGTTGGCTTCGTAGGTACCATGCATGCCGGGCATGCCGACGTACTGGTCGCTGCTGCCGGGAAATGCCCCCAGAGCCATCAAGGTGGTGGTGCACGGCGCACCACTGCTTTCTACAAGCTGCTTAACCTCGTCGCAGGCATTCGCCAGAATAGCCCCGCCACCCACATAAATCATGGGTCGCTCGGCACCAGCCAGCAATTGCACTGCTTTTTTAATCTGTCCTTGATGCCCTTTGGTTACCGGGGCATACGAACGCATCTTGATTTCGCCACGCTGGGGCGTGTAGCGACCCATTGCCATCGTAATATCTTTGGGGATATCAACCAGAACCGGACCCGGACGACCTGTGCTGGCGATATAAAACGCTTTGCGAATCGTATCGGCCAGATCACGGACATCACGCACCAGGAAATTATGCTTAACGCAGGGACGGGTAATGCCCACTGAATCGCACTCTTGGAAGGCATCTTCGCCGATGGCCTGAGTGGAAACCTGCCCACTGATGACAACAAGGGGGATGGAGTCGGTATAGGCCGTAGCAATGCCAGTAACGGCATTCGTCAGCCCCGGACCGCTGGTGACCAGTGCAACCCCGACCTTATTTGACGAGCGTGAGTATGCATCGGCTGCGTGCACGGCTGCTTGCTCGTGACGAACCAGTACATGACGAAACTTGTCTTGTTTGAAAATTGCGTCGTAGATATAAAGCACTGCGCCGCCTGGATAACCAAAGACGTGTTCTACGCCTTCGTCGGCCAAGGTACGCACGACGATATCTGCGCCATTGAGTTCCATTATGAAATTCCTTTCAGTCTTTGTACTATTACCCCGACTGGCACCCAAGCCTGAGTCTGAGCCAATATCAGCAACATGATCTGGCGCTTTATGGCCCACGGGACCACGCCACCCAGACACACTACTGTTTGACCTGCACTCTTCGGAACATAGCACTTGCGTAAATACGCGGTAGCTTGAAACGGAAGCCCTGGCAACACACGCTTGTGACGCGGCCAGCGACAAAAAAGAGAGGCGCAACAACACGGGCGGATAAACCCGTTAAAAAGAGCCCTACTGCCCAACCGGATTAGACTGGGCAGCAAGTACTTTACCCCGTTGTTAAGCGTCGAGCAACCAGGTTTGTTGGAAAAGCGCAAATCCGCAGGGGCAGCATAGAGTGCGCATCCCCTATATACTTAGTAGCCCATGAACAGAAATTGGCTTTATGGTTAATCCAATCCCCCAGTTACAGCGCTTTCTATACAGCCATTATCTGCTTGGCGGCCTACGCCAGTCGATGGGTGTGCTGTTGCCTGTCATCATTCTGGGCGGTGTGTTCAAGCTGTACTATGTAGGCGTCATTGCTGCAATGGGTGCGATGTGCGTGGCCATTGTTGACTCTCCGGGCGGCCCGCGTCGCTACCGCAGCAATGAAATGCTGGGCGGCGTGGCCCTGGGTACCCTGACTGTAGCCATAACAGGCTTTGCCTCGGGATCAACCTGGGCCATTTGGCTGGCTATTCCCCTTTTATGCTTTAGCTTCTCAATGCTTAATGTATTTGGGAAGCGCGGCAGCTTGATGGGCTTTGCCTGCCTGTTGCTTATGTCTCTGACGCTACGCAGCTCAATGGAAAGCAGCGACGTTTGGTGGCACACCTTCTATTCCTTTATAGGCGGTCTGTCGTATTTTGCATTCAGCAGTTTATTCAGGCGCATCCTGTGGCTGCGCGAAGAACGGCGAGTGCTGTCGATGGCCCTGTTTGCCACCGCCGAATACATGGCTGCACGAGCTAACTTTTACGACGCCAACACCGATCTTGACGAAAGCTATCGCGAGCTCATACGTGTGCAGTCCAGCATGAGCGAACTGCACCAGGCCGCACGCGATATGGTGCTGCGCGAACTGCCTCAAGGAAGGGGCCGTGGCGATGGCCAGCGTGTCAGGCTCTTGAGTCTCTACACCAGTATGGTGAAGCTACTTGATATCTTGATCGCCACACATACCGACTACACCACATTAAGACGAAAGCTGGCCAGCAGCGACTTCATGGAGTTTGCCCGTGACGCGCTAAAGTATCTTTCCGTCGAAATTGGGCGCACGGCCTTAAACTTATCGCGCTACAGGCAAGGCGATGAACGCATCAGTGTAAAAGCCGAAGTTCGCGCCATGGAATACGAGCTGGACCGCTATAAAAGCAAAGGCTTTGCTCAGGAAGAGCCTGAGGTGTATGCCTTGCTGGTACAAATCGTCAGACGCCTGCGCATAGCGCGGCAAATCGTCGAGCATATGGCCGACGACTCCCGGTCGGGCACCAGCAATATTCCTATTGAGCAATATTTAGATAAATCGTTAAGCCGTTTTTTATCTCGCAAAGAATTGCGTTTTGGCTTGCTGACGAGCAACTTGCGTCTAAGCTCGTCGAGCTTCCGATATGCCGTTCGCGTTACGGTAGCCTCTTTGTTTGCCCTGGCCCTGCCTGCTATTGCCTTCACGTTCTATGACGCTGAGGCTGGTATGCTAAATGCCCTGACCTCGCATAGTCATTGGATCATCATGACGATTGTGGTCATTTTGAAACCGGGCTTCGCGCTGACCCGCCAAAGAAACACATGGCGCCTGATGGGAACTGCGCTGGGCTGCAGTGCTAGCTTCATCATCATCAGTCTTACCAAAAACCCGGAATTATATTTCGCTGCAATGTTGATCGCTCATGTGCTGGGCAATAGTCTGGTGCAAATCAACTACATGTTGTCCGGCTTATTCAATACGATATTTGTCTTGCTTTCATTTCAGTTTGTATACGCAGGCAATAACTTTGTTATTGGAGAACGCCTGCTCGATACCTTTATCGGCTGCGCTATCGCCCTGATCTGCAGCTATGTGCTTCCACAATGGGAAGCCAGCTCGATGGACGATTTCGCCAGTGAGGCACTTGAAGCCAATAAGCGCTTTCTGTCCACGGGACTTAACTATGCCGCTCTTCATCGTCAATTAAATAACGACAACTTGCGGGCCAACGCACTGCTTGACGACGAGTCCGCGCCACAGGCGTTGAATGCTGAACAACGCTTGCAACTGGAAGATGACCTTAACGAAGCCGACACGCAGTGGCAATTGGCACGCAATCAGGTTCATATTGCATTCAATAATTTCTCTTCCGCGTTTTACCGGATGATGGACGAACCTGCCAATAGACAGAAAAATGCTGCACTGTTTAATAATTTAATGATTCAAAACCATGTCTTAGCCTCGCAAATTGGCGCAGCTATACCCTTGCTGGCAACGTTGAATCAAGTTCCAGCTGGAATTGCACAAGCAACCGATGCAGTGGTTGCACTGTTGGACGGCCAGGAGGCAGAGCGGGTAGGAGCCATTGAAACCGAAGGCGAGCTGGCCATGCTGGCTTATCCTTTGCGTCAGATGATTAAGGCCGGGCGACTAATACGGCAAGATATGCGTGGCTTAAGCTATAGCTGGGGCCCTCCTGCTCCCGAGCATTTAAAAGAAGAAACGGTCTAAAAACCTGCTTTTTAAACCGTTCTTTCTGCTGCTTTGCCTACTGTTAAAGCTGGCTATTTCTTAAGCACACTTTCTGGGCGTTGAAAAACCAGCTTGGTGTCTGTGGACAAATCGGGCTGAAACGCATAGCCGGCCACATCAAACTTCGTCAGTTCCTTAACCGTTGTAATACGGTTATCAATAGCGTAACGCATCATCAGGCCACGTGCTTTCTTGGCATAAAAACTGATTATTTTCCAGACGCCATTCTTCTCGTCCTGGAACACGCATTGCACTACTGGCAACCCGGCTGCTTTTAGATCTACGGCCTTGAAGTATTCGTCTGAGGCCAGATTAACGAGCACAGCATCGCCTTTCTGTTGTGCCTCACGCTCAGCAAGATAGCTACCTATTTTGGAGCCCCAGTACTCGTATAGATTTTTTCCAGCCGGGTTAGCTAGCCGGGTTCCCATTTCCAGACGATATGGGCGCATTAAGTCGAGCGGGCGCAATGCCCCGTATAAGCCACTTAAAATGATTAGATGATCTTGCGTCCATTGCAACTGCTCATCAGAAAGCTCATCAGCTTTCAAGCCTTCGTACACGTCACCATTAAAGGCGAGTATGGCCTGGCGGGAGTTATCGAGCGTAAACGTAGGTTTCCATTGTGCAAAACGCTCTACATTTAAGCGGGCCAGATCGTCGCTGATGCGCATCAAAGCAGTAAGGTCCTCGGCGGATTTCTCGCGCATAATGGCGTTTAACGTTTGTGCTTCATCCACGAATAGCGGCTGACTGCTCTTGGTGGTGCGAACGGGTGAATCGTAATCCAGCTTTTTGGCCGGTGAAAGTAAAAACAACATAGCTATCCTTAACGTAATACTGCGCTCAACGCGCTGTCCAACCGCCATCAAGACTCAAGCTTGTGCCGGTCATTTGATCGGCGGCCTCTGTACACATAAAAACGGCTGCTCCGGCAATTTGCTCAGGAGTAACGAACTGTAGCGAAGGCTGTTTTTCTGAGAGCAGCATTTTTGCCGCCGTTTCAATATCCACTTCGGAACCCTTTGCCAAGGCAACGATTTGAGCCTCAACCAAAGGAGTACGCACCCAGCCAGGACAAATCGCATTGCAGGTAATTCCATTACCCGCGTTCTCCAGTGCCACCACTTTGCTTAAACCTACCACACCGTGCTTGGCAGCAACATAGGCGGCCTTGTGCTCTGAGGCCACCAGACCGTGAGCCGAAGCGATATTGATAATACGCCCCCATCCTTTTTCCTGCATTTTTGGCAGAGCCGCTGCCGTTGTGTGAAATACGGCAGATAAATTCAAGGCAATCACAGCATCCCAGCGCTCGACCGGAAAGCTTTCAGTAGGGTCGGTATGCTGTATACCCGCATTGTTCACCAGTATATCTACTGCACCCAGAACGTCGGTAGCTTGTGAGATCAGACTTCTTGCACCTTCGGGCGTACTGAGGTCCACGTTGAGATAATGGGCCTTGACATCAAACTCAAGCTCAATGTTTACCCGTAGCTTTTCAATTTCCCTGGCGTTTCCAAAACCGTTCAATACGATATCAGCTCCGTGAGAGGCTAAGCCTCGGGCGATAGCCAAGCCAATGCCACTTGTTGAACCCGTAACTACCGCTGCCTTGTTCGTGAGCATTATCAGCCCCCAGTTAATCGATAATTTTTTATTTTAGCGTCTTTGGGCAGTCTGCACCGCCTTGTCGGCAAGCTATTCTGGTTCATGCTCCCCCTCGCACGCCAAGCCGAATTCTAAAGCCGGCGCCGTAAGTCACGGACTTCATTTAGCTCAACCACGGTGATTCTGCCCTGCGCTAAAAAGACTGCTCTTTTATTATGTGCATTTTAAAAATCTCTGCTAGAATGGCGGTCTTGCTTTTAAGAGGCCTACGGCTTGATCACTCTTTTTAGCAAGACCGCGGGCAGGTGGCAGAGTGGTCGAATGCGCTGGACTCGAAATCCAGTGTACGTCTAGGCGTACCGTGAGTTCGAATCTCACCCTGCCCGCCACTATTTATACATGCTTCACACGCTAGAGAGCCGCCAGAAATGGCGGCTTTTTATTTGCCTGTACGAGCGAGATTTTGTGCATTTACAGAAGCTGCCCTATAGCCCGCCATTGTGCGGGCTTTTTCATGCCTTGGATCCGTCTGCTGTTGATTTGAAATTAAGGTCATGAACTCGTCTTTCACTCTGCGCATCAAACCTAGGGTAATCCATATAGAGGTGCTGCGTACTTAGGCCTATAGTCAATCTATAGGTACTGCTTGTGTTGTTTGCGCTGAACTTCTTTTATAAGGAGAGAGTCATGCAATTTCAAACACTTCAATGGGTCATTGATATTAATGGCGATGGCACTTTTAGCCTGTGGGAACTATGGGAAACCGCACGTTGGGCGTTCCGTATTCCTGGCAGTCTGGTCGTAGAGTTTATCGGCCAATTCCCTGCTCTGGCCTCGATTCTGAACATCAGCGCTTCGCCACAAACAGGCTACGCCAGTCTGAGCGGCTTGATTGCCAAAACGCTGTCGCTACTGTTTTGGGTTCCCTTGCTGCTGTGGACGCTGGGTCGTGGCGCACCTGCCGCCGATAAGACAGGCCCCTCTGCCGAAACCTCGGATCCGCTGCTAATTACTTTATCTGACGACTATCCCATAAAGTATCGATAGTGCCTTTCTCATGACTATTAATTTCAACGGATAAAAAAACCGCAAACTTAAATCAAGATTGCGGTTTTTTTCACTGCGTTCTATGCAGACCTTAACTTTCCAATACCTCTGCGCCACCCAGGTAAGGACGCAGCGCCTCGGGCACACGCAAGGAGCCATCAGCTTGCTGATAGTTCTCAAGTATGGCTACAAGAGCACGACCTACCGCCAAACCTGAACCATTTAAGGTGTGTACGTACTCGGGGCGGCCCTTATCAAGACGGTATCTGGCTTGTAAACGGCGCGCCTGAAATGCTTCGCAATTAGATACCGACGAAATTTCACGCCAGGTATTTTGCGCTGGCAGCCAGACTTCCAGATCAAAGGTTTTAGCTGCAGAAAAGCCCATATCACCGGTGCTTAACAGCACCACTCGATAAGGAAGGCCTAAGCGCTGGAGTACGGCTTCAGCATGCCCCACCATTTGATCCAGAGCCTCGTACGACTGCTCGGGCCGAACGATTTGGACCATCTCGACTTTATCGAACTGATGCTGGCGAATAATGCCTCGCGTATCCCGCCCGCCGCTTCCTGCCTCTGATCTGAAACAAGGGCTATGGGCCGTCAGCTTAACCGGCAGCTCGGCAGGGCTCAGGATTTCATCCCGAACCATACCGGTCAGGGTAATCTCGGAGGTGGAGATGAGGTAGAGGTCTTCCGCCACAGTGTCTTCAGCATCGTGTCCTTGCCCACCCTTGGTTACCCAGAACATGTCATCCTTGAACTTGGGCAGCTGTCCGGTACCGTACAAGGTCGAGCTGTTGACTATGTAGGGTGTATAGCATTCGGTATAGCCGTGCTCAAGTGTCTGCATATCCAGCATAAACTGTGCCAGTGCACGATGCAGACGAGCTATGCTGCCTCGCAGCACCATAAAACGCGAGCCGGACAACTTGCGGGCCGCCTCGAAATCAAGGCCGATTTTCTCGCCGATTTCAACATGGTCCCTGGCTTCAAATGCCAAGGGAGCAGGGTCGGCAGCAGGGTCTGTCGCATTAGGAACCCAGCGCCGAACCTCAATATTTTGCTCTTCTGAATCGCCGACAGGAACGCTGCTGTGCGGAAGGTTGGGTAGGCCATTCAGCCACGTAGTCAGCTCATTTTGAATGACCGACAGCTGCTGCTCTAGCTCGTGCAATTGCTGTGGTATTTGCTGAGACTCTGCCATCTCTTTAGAGGCGTCTTCACCCTTAGACTTTAATTGACCGATCAGCTTGGACACGGCATTCCGCCTGGCTTGCAAGGTCTCGGTTTCGACCTGCACCGATTTACGCCTGGCTTCGAGCTGATTAAAACGCTGGGTATCAAAGTCAACACCGCGCGTTGCCAGTGCCTGAACCACACTGGGCAAGTCTTTACGTAAAAGGTTTATGTCTAACATGAATGAAAAAGCCGTTAAATGAGTGAATCTGGTGATTGTAGCGAATCTAGGAGCGCTTACTGCGATGTTGGCGGTCAAGTTCTGCCAAAGTCTGCAGCTTTTGTCCGATTTTTTGCTCCAGCCCCCGGTCAGTAGGGTTATAAAAAGTGGGATTCAGACCTTCAGGAAAATAGTTTTCCCCGGCCGCATAGCCATGAGGCTCGTCGTGGGCATAGCGATAGGCTTTGCCATGCCCCAGGTCTTTCATGAGCTTGGTAGGTGCATTCTGCAGGTGTGGCGGCACTGGCGAGCTGCCATGCTCGGACGCAAACCGTCGTGCCAGGTTATAAGCGTTATAGCCCGCATTGCTTTTAGCAGCGATAGCCAGATAAATCACAGCCTGGGCCAGCGCGAGTTCACCTTCAGGAGACCCCAGGCGCTCGTAGGTGGCTGCTGCATCGTTTGCCATTTGCATTGCCCTGGGGTCGGCTAGCCCGATGTCTTCCCAGGCCATACGTACGATACGCCGCGATAAATATCGTGCATCGGCCCCCCATCGAGCATCCGGCAAAACCAGTAAAGTGCCGCATCGGGGTCAGAGCCACGCACTGACTTGTGCAGGGCACTGATTTGGTCATAAAAAGCATCGCCGCCTTTGTCGAAACGCCGAAGGTTTTGCGACAGTGCAATTTCAAGCCATTCGCTGTCAATAACGTCACGCTCTGCACTTTGCGCCGACTCGGCCACCACCTCGACCGCGTTCAGTAGACGCCTGGCATCGCCATCGGCCCAGCGACAAAGCTGATCGCGGGCATCGTCATCGATATTAAGCTCTCCGTCGTAGTTGGAGTCAGTGTTTAATAAGGTCACGGCCCTGTCTAACAGCTCTAGTAGCTCTGGCTCGGACAAGGGTTGCAGCACGTAGACACGGGCGCGCGAAAGCAAGGCCGAATTCACCTCGAACGACGGATTTTCGGTCGTTGCGCCAATGAAGGTAAATAGACCACTTTCGACATAAGGTAAGAACGCATCTTGCTGTGCTTTGTTGAAGCGATGCACTTCATCAACAAATAGAATCGTTCTGCGTCCCTGGCCTTGGGCAATTTGTGCCTTGATCACCGCTTCGCGTATGTCTTTAACACCACCAAGAACCGCTGAAATGGCCAGAAACTGGGCATCAAAGCCTTCTGCCATCATCCGCGCCAAAGTTGTTTTACCTACGCCTGGAGGCCCCCAGAAAATCATGGAGTGCGGCCTGCCAGACTCAAAGGCAACACGCAGCGGCTTGCCATCGCCGACCAAGTCTTGCTGACCAACAACCTGGTCCAGATTTCGTGGGCGCATACGTTCAGCCAAGGGCGCATACACCTTCATGGCCGAGGCACCAGAGAACAGATCTGAATCTTCCATGAGCAATAACCCATGCCCGCTTAAGGCATAGTGACCATATCCACGCCGTCGGGCGCTTTAAAAATAAATAAAGCGGGATCAACAGCGCTTTGTGGGGTTAGACCAGTGAGATCAATGCGAGTTGTTTGTCCGAACGAGTCTAACAACTCGAGACGTACAGGCTGCTTCTCTTTAAAGCCAATATTGACATGGGCAAAGCCAGCATCTGCGCTTTTGGGTACCGCCTGCAACCATTGAAGGCCGTCATTATCAGGCATTTCTGATAGTTCAAAAGCATCGTCGATTCGGCCCGAACCAAATAAAATGGCCGCAGGTGAAGCCCCGACCGCCGCATCAACACCGCGCCGGGTTACTTGCATCAGATCAGCATCATACTGATAGACATATTGGCCATCAGACAAAACAAGCTGCTCGTAAGGCTCGCGCACCTCCCAGCGAAATTGACCTTGACGCTGAAAAGCAAAATTACCTGTTTGAGCCGCTGAGCCAGACCCAGAGTTATCGACCGTACGTTGGGTAAACTGGCCTGTGGCAGCACTGACTTCGCTGACAAAGGCACGCAACTGCTCTGCCGCTCCGGCTGCCCAGGTCATGCTTGATGCTCCCAGCAACAACATGCCAGCTAAAGCATAGTTAATCGTCTTCATCAGAAGCCCCTCCGGTGGGAACTAAAATTTCGCGGTTACCATTAGGCTGCATGGCTGAAACCACACCAGCCTGTTCCATCTGCTCGAGTAAACGAGCAGCACGGTTGTAGCCAATACGCAAGTGACGCTGCACTGACGAAATCGAGGCACGACGATTTTTGAGAATAATTGCTACAGCCTGATCATACAGAGGATCGGACTCGGCATCGGCCATACCGGTAACCGGATTTAAACCGTCGCCGGTTTCGCCAGCCTGTATCCCTTCAAGAATCCCATCGATGTAATCAGGCTCGCCGCCCTGCTCTTTTAAATAGTCCACGACGCGATGCACTTCGTCATCGTGCACAAAAGCACCGTGAACACGAACAGGAAAACCTGTACCTGGTGGCAAATACAGCATATCCCCTTGGCCCAGCAAGGTCTCGGCCCCCATCTGATCGAGAATCGTGCGGGAGTCGATGCGCGATGACACCTGAAACGAGATACGGGTAGGTATGTTGGCCTTGATCAGGCCGGTAATGACATCAACACTAGGGCGCTGCGTGGCTAAAACCAGATGGATCCCGGCGGCCCGTGCCTTTTGGGCCAGACGGGCAATAAGCTCTTCAATTTTCTTACCTGCCACCATCATCAAATCGGCAAGCTCATCGATGACGACCACAATAAATGGAATTGTGCTTAGTGGCTCAGGGGCATCGGGTGTGAGCGAGAAGGGATTAGGTATAGGCGTACCTTTTTTCTCGGCTTCACGAATCTTGGCATTAAAGCCTGCGAGATTTCGCACGCCCATTTTGCTCATCAGCCGATAGCGTTTTTCCATCTCGTTTACGCACCAGTTCAGGGCATTCGCAGCCTGACGCATATCGGTGACAACCGGCGCCAACAGGTGGGGGATGCCCTCGTAAACGCTCATTTCGAGCATCTTGGGGTCAATGAGTATGAGCTTGACCTCGTCTGCCGCAGCCTTATACAGCAGCGACAATATCATGGCATTAATACCCACTGACTTGCCCGAGCCGGTGGTACCCGCCACCAACAGGTGAGGCATACGAGCCAGATCGACCACTACGGGGTTACCGGCTATGTCTTTGCCCAGCACCATGGTTAAAAGTGACGCACTGCGGTGGTAAGTTTGCGAGCCGATAATCTCTTCGAGGCGAACCATCTGACGCTTCGGATTAGGTAGCTCCAGACCCATCAGGTTTTTACCCGGAATAGTTTCCACTACCCTAATGCTGACCAGACTTAGTGATCTGGCCAGGTCTTTGCCCAAATTTACGATTTGACTGCCCTTGACCCCCGTAGCCGGCTCAATTTCGTAGCGGGTAATCACCGGCCCCGACTGTGCACTGACCACGGTTACGTTTACGCCAAAATCAGAAAGCTTTTTCTCTATTAGTCTGGAGGTGTACTCCAGCGTTTCAGCCGACACGGTTTCTTGCTGTTCGTCTGCGGCATCCAGAAGGCTGACCTCGGGCAACCCGCCAGGAAGACTGGGCTGCCTGGGCTCTTTAAACAACGCTTGCTGCTTTTCTTTTTCAACGCGTTCGGATTTAGGCACTACGGTAATGGCAGGTTCGATACGCACTGGCGTTTCGTGCACGAACTGCTCTTGTTTGGTGGCCACACTTTCTTTGCGTTCAGCACTCTTGGTTTCACCAACGCGGCGATCTTCGCGCGCCGCTTTGAATTCAAGCAAGCGGCGTATGCCTTTTTCTACACCCTGGCCTATTTTCTCGGAAACAGTCAACCACGAAAAATTGAAAAACAAACTTGAGCCCGTCGCAATAAAACTGAGCAGCAGCAACGTGGCACCCGCAAAGCCCAGGCTGGTCGCCATGAGATCCGCAAGCATGCGCCCTAGCTGCCCCCTGCACCTGCTGGCAAGTTCTGGCCCCACTCACGGAACTGCAAGGCCTCGAAGCCCATGCACCCCAAAAGCAATAAGAAGAATCCAATTCCGATTTCCCAGCGTACACGCGGCAGGGGCTCTTCGGCCTTAGCCTTGGGCAGCATCAGATGGGTTAAGCGATAAAACCCCACAGCTACACGCTGCACCAGCAATACCACCCACAGCCACGCGGAGAAGCCAAATAGAAACAAAAGAAAATCAGAAACGTTGGCACCAAATGTGCCACCCCGATTGCGAATGACCCCGGCATGCACGGACTGCGACCACGCGGGGTCAGCGGAATTCCAGGTAGCCAGGACAAGACCCAGCCAGGCAGCGACAGCGGCAAAAACAAACCACCGTGCTTCGCGCACGAGTGAGGTCAGCCGTAGCTGCAACGGGGAAGGCCCATTTCGGACGTTTTTTGAGGAGCGATTTGAAGGAGCAGGTAATCTAGCCATGGACTCATTATAATTGGCTGGTTATTGATTATTCGGAATTTCTACAATGTCGACTGTTAAACATGCAAAAGTACTTATTTTGGGCTCTGGCCCAGCAGGTTATACGGCAGCAGTATATGCTGCCCGAGCTAATCTTAACCCCGTATTAATTACCGGGATGGAACAAGGTGGGCAGTTAATGACCACCACTGATGTAGAAAACTGGCCTGGCGACGGCAATGGCGTTCAAGGACCGGACTTAATGGCTCGTTTCCAGGCTCATGCCGAACGCTTTGAGACAGAGCTGATTTTTGATCAGATCGCCTCGGTTGATCTTAGCAAGCGTCCCTTTACCTTACACGGTGATGGTGGCAATTTATACACCTGCGACTCATTGATCATTTGTACCGGTGCCTCCGCGATGTACTTAGGCCTGGAGTCAGAACAAGCTTTCATGGGACGTGGTGTTTCAGGTTGCGCAACGTGCGATGGTTTCTTCTACAAAAACCAAGACGTCATCGTGGTTGGTGGCGGTAACACTGCCGTAGAAGAAGCATTGTATCTGTCTAGCCTGTGCAAAACCGTTACGGTTGTTCACCGCCGCGATACGTTTCGCTCTGAGCCCATTTTGACTGACCGTCTAATGGATCGCGTACAGAATGGCAATATTAAGTTAAAACTATTTCATGAGCTTGACGAAGTGCTGGGCGATGCATCTGGTGTCACCGGTGTGCGTTTGCGCAACAATCAGACGGGTCAGACCGAAGATCTCGCTTTAACGGGTGTCTTTATTGCCATTGGCCACCACCCCAACACGGAAATCTTCCAGGGTCAGGTACACATGAAAGACGGCTACATCATTACCAAGTCAGGACACGAGGGCATGGCTACCATGACCTCAATTCCCGGGGTATTTGCCGCCGGTGATGTACAAGACACTATTTACCGCCAAGCGATTACCAGTGCCGGAGCTGGTTGCATGGCAGCACTCGATGCACAGCGCTGGCTAGAAAATGAAGGCCAGTTGGAGAATGAAGACCAGTAAAAGCAAGTCGAGCAAGCCTCAGCTTGCCGACTTGAAAACCCTTCACTCAAACAGAGCGTCATTGGCACAGAGCCCTCCTGAAGGGGGAATACTGCGTCCATGACGCCAAAGGCGCTGGCGGCCGCTAAGTACAGCTCACCAGAAAGCAATAAGCTTAAAAATGAATTTCGCGAACTGCTCCAGACTGATATTGTTCAAAAACCTTTGCTTTCAAGCGCAGATAAAAAGTTATTTGAGCAGGAAATGCACAGTGTTCAGCCGCTAACACCTTCGGGACGGCAACTCTTCCCACCATTAAGCGACAATCATCGTGAGCAACACTCTGCGAACCGCCTTAACGCTGTTGGCACCGATGTACCGGTTCTGGTTCTGGCGCAAACCTCTGACCACTATATTTCTCCCCTTTTCGAAGACGACCCAACTGAGTTTCTCAGCCCGGCTTGTGGAACAGATGTAATGCGTAATCTGAAAAAGGGCCGTTGGCCCATTTTGGCCAGCCTTGACCTGCACGGCGCTACTCTAGACGATGCAAGAGTTTTGGTGAGCAACTTCGTCGATCAATGCATTGAACATCGTATTAAATGCGTGCGCATCGTTCATGGAGTTGGCTATGGTTCTAAAGGCAACGGCCCCATACTGTTACCCACTGTGCGACGCTGGCTTGCACAGCTGCATGACGTTCTAGCCTATACCGAGTGCGCGCCCCACGAAGGCGGCAAAGGGGCTGTCAAAATTGTATTACGTACCTACAGGTAACCTTAATCATGGCTTGGGTATATTTAAGTATTGCCATCGCAGCAGAAATCATCGCTACCACTGCTCTTAAAAGCAGCGAATCCTTCACTCGCTTGTGGCCCAGCCTAATTACAGCACTGGGTTACGGAATAGCTTTTTATTTCTTATCGCTATCACTGCGCAGCATACCCATCGGTATCGCTTATGCGGTCTGGTCGGGTGTAGGAATCGTAGCAATATCGATCATTGCCTGGATTGTATTTAAGCAGCAGTTAGATTTGCCTGCCTTACTGGGCATCGGCCTGATTGTGGCAGGCGTGCTGGTTATTAATATAGCGTCTAAATCAGCACATCTGTAGCGCCAGGACGGGCCGAGCTGTCTCATGCCTACGAGCCTGCAGGTGAACTATAAAAAACAAAGGCCAACAGGATCACTGTTGGCCTTTGTTTTTTTATGTTGTTGTTATAGATACTGCTTTATATAGATACCGCAATCTGCGGCTGCCCTGTTAAGTCGGGCTGCATAGTCTCCTCACCTGCATGAAACGTATTGTGCATTAGTTTATAAGCTTTAACACTTAGGGAATGCACTGATACGTTTAGAAATTCACTTAGGCGTCGGCCTTGTTCTGGGCAGCCTTTCCGTGGGCTTTACCGAAGTTTTGATCTACATACGATGCCGCAAAAGCATCAGGGTCAGGTATAGCGCCACGTTGCTTAGCCCAGCCACTATACTTATTCCAGATACGTCTGATGTCGTTTTTTTGTTCGGACGACCACTGCACTTGTTCACTGATCACATCAAGCCAGCCGCCCCTGATTTTATAAATGTGATGTAAATGAGGCTCGATGCGTTTTACGTCATGCCGCTTATCATCGCTGAGCTCGCCAATAATGTGAAGCACATAGTATTCAAGTAGGGAGATAAGTTGTGTGTCCTCCTGTGATCGCCTCATCTTGGCTCCTGGTAATAGCTTTATATCAAACACTAAATAAAAAATAAAACAGCAAGGCTCAGACTTCTTGACCAAAGCTCACGCATTTAGCATGAGCTACCCGAGGCCTTTGCCCAATGGCCCCATTCTAGGCACCTAATAAGACTTCTTTCTTACAGCCGTATGAAACAATGACACTGATTAAGCGCTTTATCCAAAAACGCTGTTGACACGGCTTAAAGATCTCTCCCTATTCGCTTAGGCAGCATAAATCAATAAAAATAGGCAACTCTTTGCTTTGAACATCGGGGAAAACACGTAGTCCGGCGAAACAGGCAAATAAAAAATAAGCTGACTGCTGAATAATACGTAACTGGTCTACCGATGCCTCATTGTTTTTTCGTTTATAAATGCCTTGAATCTAAGGCATTTAATGCCTCTGACAGGGTGCGTACCGCATAGCTATTAGTTTCACTCACTATATTGCAGTGCAGCAAAATTTCGCCTTACTCGTGAATAAAAAAGGTCGATTTTTTATTAATAACAAAAATCCCCCTCTGGCCCTGCTCCTCATTTTGTAAATATCGGCCCGGCCCTACTCCTCGTCTACGACCAAAGTCGCCTATTGCACGGTGTTAACTCGTTCTATATTGCTTCAAACAGAGCGCCTGTACGCGCCAACTCCACCCGCACTGCTCTTGTGCCTACGGAATTTCGATGCATAGAATCATCAACCCATAAGGAGACATAACGATGACTTCGCCCAACGATGTCGTGTCGGCGGTGACAAAACACCCCGCATATCAAGAACTACTACGAAAACGTAATCGCATGAGCCTGACTTTCTTCGGCCTGACGGTTGTGATTTACGCTGGCTTTATTTTGACCCTGGCTTTCGATCCGGAACTATTTAGCCGCCCAGTCGGCAACATGACCATGACCATCGGTGTACTGAGTGCAATTCTGGTTCTCGTCAGCGCGGTGATTCTGGTCTCAACCTACGTCTACATTTCAAATAAAGTCTATGACCCCTTATTGGCAAAAATCGTGAGGGATGTAGCATGATAAAAACCCTTCTAAGTCTGGGATTTTTAACCCTGTTCAGCGCTAATGCGGTTGCCGCCCCTCCTAATCAAGCCAACACCTCTGCCATCGTTATGTTTTTGGTGTTTATTGCGGCAACCATGGGCATTACCTGGTGGGCAGCGCGCCGCACACACACCACCTCCGACTTCTATACCGCAGGCGGCGGATTAACCGGCTTTCAAAATGGTCTGGCCATTGCGGGAGATTACCTCTCGGCCGCTTCTTTCCTGGGTATTGCCGGCATGGTCTACGTCAGTGGTTTTGACGGCATGATCTACGCCATTGGCTTTATGTTCGGCTGGCCCGTCGTGATGTTTTTAATTGCCGAACGCCTGCGTAACTTGGGCCGTTATAACTTTGCCGACGTAACGTCGTTTCGTTTGTCACAAACCCCCATGCGTATTTTGGCAGCCAGCGCCTCCCTGCTGATTATTGCCTTGTACTTAATCGCTCAAATGGTGGGTGCAGGCAAACTTATCGTGCTGCTGTTTGGCCTGGACTACAACGTTGCGGTTGTTATTGTGGGCTCGCTCATGATGATATACGTGACATTTGGCGGCATGACAGCCACCACCTGGGTTCAAATCATCAAAGCGGTATTAATGCTGGTGGGTGCCACCTTAATGACTGGCCTGGTACTGGCAGCCTTCCACTGGGATATCGATGCATTACTCGCCGAGGCGGTCGCTACACACCCCACAGGACACTCCATCCTTGAGCCCGGCGCTGCTGTCAGCAGTAATCCGTTAAACGCATTGTCATTGGGTATTGCCCTGGCGTTTGGTACCGCTGGCCTACCGCATATCCTAATGCGTTTCTTTACCGTAGCCGATGCCAAAGAAGCTCGTAAATCCGTTATTTACGCCAGTAGCTTCATTGGTTATTTTTACCTCCTTACCTTTATTATTGGCTTCGGAGCGATTGCCCTGCTGATTCAGCATCCCGAGTATTTCCAAACTGGCCCTGACGGTTCGTTTGACATGCTTAACAGCCTGATTGGCGGCACCAATATGGTTGCGGTGCATCTGGCCAATGCTGTAGGTGGTGATTTACTGCTTGGCTTCCTGGCTGCAGTTACCTTCGCTACAATTGTTGCTGTAGTCGCAGGTCTGGCTCTGGCCGGTGCTGCTGCCATTTCGCATGACTTGTACGCTAACGTCTTTGCCAAAGGACGCGCTACCGAAAAAGATCAATTGCGCATTTCACGCATTTCAACGGTAGTCCTGGGTGTACTGGCCATTTTGCTGGGCATTATTTTTGAGAACCAGAACGTAGCCTTCATGGTCGGACTGGCCTTCGCTATCGCTGCCAGCGCCAACTTCCCAGTGCTCGTGCTTTCCATCGCCTGGCGTGGCTGCACCACTCGCGGAGCCACAACCGGCGGCTTCCTGGGGCTGGTAACTGCAACCGTATGGGTTGTGCTTAGCAGCACTGTCTGGGTCGATGTATTCGGTTTTGCCGAGCCCATTACCCCATTCCCCAACCCCGGCATTTTGTCTATTCCTCTGGCATTCTTTTCTATCTGGTTATTCTCAACATTAGACAATAGCGCTCGCGCCACTAAAGAACGGGCAGCATTCGATGCTCTTACCGTACGCAGTCAAACAGGTATTGGTGCCTCGACAGCCAGCGCTCATTGATCCATTAGCCATTCTTAATTAGGTAGTATTTAACAGGGTACTTCGGTGCCCTGTTTCTACTTATGGACACGTTATTACGATATGCACAATTATAAAAATAACGCATGGCATAATCCCACCATGACTGAATTGTTAATTGCTGATGATCACCCTCTATTCCGCGAGGCATTACGTGGTGTTGTTGCCCGCTTATTTCCAAGTGCGGCCATATACGAAGCTGATCGGATATCCAATTTATATGCTTTGGTTGACGACCACCCGGACGCCGATCTATTACTGCTCGATTTAGATATACCCGGAGCAATTGGTTTTAGTGCCTTAGTGCATTTGCGCGCAACATATCCATCACTACCCATTGTGATCGTTACTGCACACGAAGAGGCTCGTTTTATACGCCGGGCACTCGAGCATGGCGCGATGGGGTTTATTCCCAAATCCATTGACTCCCAGAACCTGGGCATCGCCCTACAGGAAGTGCTAGACGGGGGGACGTGGTTGCCTGAAGTTTCTATCTCAACCCCGGGTATTAGTGTTGACGAAAGAAAAGCGGCGGCGCAATTACGCGAACTGACTCCCCAACAGTTTCGTGTCCTGCAGATGGTCAGCACTGGTCAACTGAATAAGCAGATTGCTCATGAGCTTAATGTGTCAGAAGCCACTATCAAAGCCCACATGACGGCCATACTGCGCAAGCTGGGCGCTTCAAATCGCACCCAGGCCGTATTAATTGCAAGCCGCCTTGGCCTCAGTCAAGACGAGCCCAGTGAAACTAATATTCTTTAATTTGAGCCGTTAAAAAAGCACGCAATGAGGCTGGCTTAACAGGCTTGGTCAAGACCAGATACCCATACTGGCGCGCCGCAGCCTTGAGTTCATCACTCCCATCTGCGGTTAGTAGCGCCCCCTGCACGTGAGGCGCTTGCTGGCGCAGCAGCTGAAGAGCTTGCAATCCATCAAGCCTATCGTGCAAGTGGTAGTCGACCAGAAGCACATCGGGGCTCAGCGCCATTTTTTCGATGGCGATATCTACCGTGGTGGCGCTAATGATGTGTACACCCCACCGGCTCAGCAATGCCTCCATGCCCGCCATGATATCGAGGTCATTGTCCAGGCAAAGCACCCGCAGACCAGCCAAAGTATGACGGTCATTGGGCTTGGCCGACTCATTGGCCTGCCCGTCACTGACATTGGCAGAATGAGTGATAGGCACACGTATGGAAAACATGCTGCCGTGCCCTACTTTTGACCGTGCATCGAGCTTATGGCCCAGCAACAGCGAGATCCGCTGGCAGATGGAGAGCCCCAGGCCAAGGCCACGGCCATCCCAGTCAAAGGGTTGCTCGTAGCGATGAAATTCAGCGTAAATCTGCTGAATGTGATGAGGCGGGATGCCCTGGCCGCTGTCCCATACCTGGAACTCGACTTCGTCGCCCCGAACACGTGCACTGAGGATAATGCGCCCCTCTTGTGTATAACGTAAGGCGTTTGCCAGAAAGTTCTGCAGTACCCGACGCAAGAGACGGTGATCACTATAGACCTGTACAGGACGAGCATGTATACGCAGCGTCATGCCGCGGCGTGCAGCCATAGGCGCATATTGATCTGCCAAATGCTGTAGCAGCTGTTGTGCATTGATCACTCCCAGCTCGGGCTTTAATGCGCCTGCATCCAGGCGAGAAATATCCAGCAAGCCCTCAAGCAACTCTTCCGCCGTGCGCAGCGAGGTATCGACACGCTCGGCAAGATGAGGCATCTCGCTGCTATCACTGGTGTCTCTTAAAGCAGAGGCAAATAAACGGGCAGCATTAATGGGCTGCAGCACATCGTGACTGACAGCGGTTAAGAAACGGGTACGGGACTCTTGTGCCTGCTCTGCCTCTTGAGTGCGCACAGCGACACGCTGTTCAAGATTGTCATTCATCTCGCGCAACTCCCGCTCAACGCGCTTGTAATGCGTGATATCACTATAGCTTGTAACGTAGCCGCCCCCGGGAAGAGGACGGCCACGTAGTTCTATAACCTGCTTATCGTTCAATGTACGCTGTGATACATAAGATGAACCTTCGCGCATGAATTGAATGCGGCGTTCTATCGCCTGTTCAATATCTGTGCCTTTTACACGCTCTATTTTTCCACGCTCGGCATTAAAACGAATCAGGTCTGCGACTGGCCTGCCAACGTATAGCATGCCACCCGGGTACTTAAACAATTGCTGATAGCTCAGGTTCCAGGCGACCAAACGCATCTCTGCATCAACCACACTGACCCCCTGATCAATATTCTCCAGGGTAGTGAGCAAGATATCCCGGTTGAAGCGCAGCTCTTGACCTGCTTCATCAAGCACCGCCACAATGGCGGCCACTTCCATGCCAGAGCCACGTAATGCACTGGTCAGTACAAGACGGGCCGAAGCTGCGCCCACTGCAGCAGCTAACAGCAGTTCGGTAAAATGTACCCATGCGTTGTTGGCTCGCAGCCCTGGCTCAAGGGGCTGATGCTGCTGCCTTGCCTGGGCTTCAAAAGCACGCTGCGCAGTTTTCTCTCCCACGATACGACCCGCCAGCAGCAATAAGTCGTGTACCGACAAATCACCATACGAATGTCGGGAAGCCAAGGCCTGACGTTCAGCGTAAGGGTTTAGAAAAGGCTCGGCACGCAGTCGGTCTCCGAGACCAGGCCGCCTGCGCAGTGACACCCATAGAAAAGCACCGATATTGCATAATAATGACCAGAAGGTACCGTGCGTCAAGGGGTCCCAGCCCTCTACCCCGAATAGCTGATAAGGACGCAACCACGACAGGCCAAAGGGGCCATAAAGCAGCCAGTCGTCGGCCAGCCAGCCCACTTCTGTCAGAGTGGGTAATAGCAAGGTATAAACCCAAATGCCAAAACCGAGCAACAAACCGGCCTCAACCCCCTGGCGGCTGGCCCCACGCCAGTACAAACCGCCAATTAAGCCCGGGCCGAACTGAGCCACCGCTACAAAAGCCATTAGCCCGTAAGCAGCCAGAGCCGTATCACTGCCGCTGAGCATGTAATAGCCATACGCGACTCCGGCCAAGGCCATAATCGCCACGCGGCGGATCCACAAGACGGTAGAAGCCACGTTGCCCTGCTGGTACTGGGCCCAGCCCCGACGCAACAACAAGGGCATTACGAGGTCATTGCTGACCATGGTCGAAAGTGCGACGCTGGTAACGATAACCATACCGGTGGCTGCAGAGAAACCACCGATGTATACCATTAGGGCCAGGCCCACCTGATTCTGCGATAAGGGAAGCGCCAGTACAAAACTATCCGGCGCCACCATACCTGAGCCCGTGCCAAACAAGCTGACGCTGGCCGCCGCAATCGGCAACACCATCAGACTGATGACGATAAGATAGCCACCAAATAACCAGCGGGCCCGCCGTATATCGACGACGTCCCCGCACTCGACAATCGCGACATGAAACTGGCGGGGCAGGCAAATAATGGCTGCAAAAGCCAGCAATGTCTGGCCAACAAACCCCACAGGAGGTGTGTTCTCGAATAGGGCACTGACAGCGCCCACCATATTGAGTTCTGCATGACCAAACCAGCGCACAGCAAACAAACCGACGGCAACAAGCGCCACAAGTTTGACTAAAGACTCAAAGGCCACTGCCAGCATCAGTCCAGGCCTGTGCTCGGTGGCATCCACTTGCCTTGTGCCGAACAATATCGAAAACAGAGCCATTAAGATCGCCACATACAAGGCGGGATCGCCCAGGACACTAGTATGAAAGTCGGTGCCAGCCAACACGCTCAGACTAAGGGCTACCGCCTTGTACTGCAAAGCCAGGTATGGTACCGCCGCGACCACCGCCATACCGGCCACCATGGCTGCAAGGCGCTGGGAACGGCCATAGCGACTGGCCATGAAGTCAGCAATGGAAACGGTATTCTGAGACTGGGCCACCAAAGCAAGCCGCTCGATAATCCGCCACCCAAATATCAGCATCAGCAAAGGACCCAGATAAATAGGCAGGAACCCTACGCCATACCGTACGGCCGAGCCTACCGCTCCATAAAAGGTCCATGAGGAGCAATAGACCGCCAAGGCTAAACTGTATACCGCAGGACGCAGCCATGGGCGCTGGGTATATAGGGGATTTCTATCCCCGATCCACGCGATAGCGAACAGGATTGCCGCATAAATCAAAGAGGCCAATACGACCCATCCTGGCTTCATTAATACTGTCTCCTACTTTGGTATAACGCGATGATATGCCTCGCGATTGTGAGTAATAATAAGACAGTTGCTTCAGGGCCACCACCATGACGAAAAATTATGATCATACCGGCCAGCCAGCTGTCACAACCAATACTCAAACTATCGTCCGTTTCTTGCAAGATCACGTGCCTTTTGGGCAGATGGAACAAACGCACCAGCTGTATTTAGCTGATCACTGCGAACTCCGGTCTTTTAAAGCAGGCGATATATTGTTTTCCCCTGAATCAGGTCAGGTAAAACGCTGGTATTTGTTGTTCGACGGCGAAGTAAAAGGCATACGGCAATCGGCCTCGGCCGATCATCCCGACGAGCGTTTTTCCTTAACGCCTGGCGATGCTTTCCCTGTGGCTGCTCTTCTTGGCGAACGCCCTACCCGAACCCAATATACTGCTGCCACGGCATGCCAATGCCTGGTTCTTCAGATTGAGCCGTTCGAACGCTTGCTACATGCATCTGAGCCCTTTCGCCTGTTTGCCTTTCAAGGGATAAGTCCCCTGCTTGCTTCGCTACAGCAGCAAGCCCAGGCACAAGCGGCCCGGATTCCAGGCGACGATCAGTCACTAGACACCCCGTTGCAGCAGTTACTGACACGCACGCCTGTTAGCTGTACTCCTGACACCACGCTTGAGGCAGCGGTCAAGCTCATGCATGGGCACCAGGTCAGCAGCGTAGCCATCACCGACGAATCTGGCAAGCTCGAAGGCATTTTCACCCTTCGTGATTTACGTCGTGTATTTGCTGATGCCTCCGTTAAACGGAGCGACCGCATCTCTGGCCTGATGACCAAAACGCTGCATGTGCTTGAAGCCCGGCATAGCGCTTACGATGCCGCCATGCTCATGACCCGGCACCACATAGGTCACGTTTGCATCGTCGAAAACGGGCATCTTGCAGGAGTGCTTTCCGAGCGTGACCTTTTCGCACTGCAGCGTGTGGACCTTGTTCGCCTGTCGCGAGCCATCCGTTACGCCGACAGCGTCAACAGCCTGCAGCAGCTACGCTCTGAAATGCCACGGCTGGTCAACAGCATGCTGGCTCATGGTGCACAGGCCATGCAGATCACCGCATTAATTACACAGCTTAATGACCACACAACCACGCGCATTATCGAACTCATGCTTGCCAGCCATGGCAATCCGGATATTGAGTTTTGCTGGCTGGCCTTTGGCAGCGAGGGCCGCCATGAACAAACGCTGTTAAGCGATCAAGACAACGGCATACTTTTTTTAGTAACAGCCCAGCTGAAACCGAGGCTTTTCGCCAGACTCTTTTACCCATCGCCCACGATATCAATCAGGCGCTGGACCAATGCGGATTAACGCTCTGTCCTGGCAATATCATGGCGAGCAACCCCGAACTCTGTCTCTCGTTTGGCGAATGGCAGCACAAGTTTGCGCACATTATCCAACTGCCAGACCCCAATAACCTGCTGGCAGCGAGTATCTTCTTTGATATACGCAACTTATGGGGTAATGAGTCCGCCTTGCCAAGGCTGATGCCATACCTGTTAAGCCTGATCAGCGATCATCCCCAGTTTCAACGTATGATGGCCGAGAACGCGCTGCAGTATCGCTTGCCGCTTAGCGGCGTGTTTGATCGTATAGGGCATGCCCTCGGAATTTCCGACAATACTATCAATTTAAAGACTGAAGCCTTAAGCCCTTTTGTCGACGCCACACGCATTTTGGCCCTGGCGTATGGCATAAGCCAGGCTTCGACCTTGCTTCGTCTGGAGCAGCTGGAACACAAGGGTGCCATTAGCCGGGAAGACGCCCATGCTTTTCAGGGCGCTTATAAATACTTGCAGTTGCTGCGCATGCAAGAGCATTTGCAGCAAAGCCAGAATCAACAGCCATTAAGCAATACGCTTGATCCCGCTTCGTTAAATCCGCTAGAACGCAAAATTCTTCACGAATCCATACGCCAGGCTCACCGCCTTCAAGAGCTGCTGCGTTTCAAGTATCAACTTTAAGGATGAATACCCGATGGTTATTATTGTGCCTGCTCCCAATCTGCTGTAATAACGGTACACGTTATATTAAGCTCAATCCCTAAGGCAAAGACCTACGCACAGGCTAATAAATAGTACTTTTTAAACACGATAGCGAATCTTCAGTTTTAGAATGACACCTGCTACTGAAATGCTAAAAAACACCCCAACAATAAGGCGATCTTTTATCGTCAAATGGGAAAACTACTGGAGGAAACATGGAACACCACACTCTAAATTTTGACAGCTACCCACAACAGCCTCATGGTGGCACCTTGGTTAATCAGGTTGTCCCTGAGCATTTGGTAAAAGACGAAATCGAGCGGGCCCGATCGCTACCTTGCATCCGCGTCGATCTGGAAGCCGTCATCACCATCGAAATGATCGCCACAGGTGTGTTGTCCCCAAATAAGGGCTTCATGAATGAAGCCGACTATAAGTCTGTACTCAAAGATGGCCGCTTAAGTAACGGTGTAATCTGGCCAGTGCCCTTAAGCTTCGCTCCTATTGGTGAGCGCAACAGTGAAATCATCAAGGAACTATCAGTGGGTTCAGAGGTGGCGCTTACCGACAGCCGCAATGAGCCAGTAGCCATTCTTAGCATCGAAGACATTTTCTCGTACGACAAAGAACACCGTGCGCAGCAGCTTTTTGGCACTACCGACAGAAATCACCCCGGGGTGGATTCCATTCACCGCCGGATGGGTGATGTAGCACTGGGTGGCACCTTACATCTGCTACAGCGGGTAGACTGGGGGCCTTTCGAGAAGTTACGCCAAGAGCCTAAAGACACATGGCGCCTGTTCTATGAAAAGAAGAAGTTCCGCTCTGTAGCGGGTTTCATTACAGGTGCTAATCCCCTGCATCGCGGCCATGAGCACATCCATCGCAACGCACTTGAAGAAGTTGACGGCTTGTTCCTGCAACCTTTGGTTGAGATGGCAAAACGCGAATATGTGCGTCATGAATATCGCATGCTTGCCTACCGCAATGTTCTGGAAACCTATTATCCTGACGAGCGAGCGATTTTATCTCCGCTACGGGTTACCTACATTTTCGCGGGGCCGCGCGAAACGGTCTTGCACGCCCTGATCATGAAAAACTATGGGTGTACTCACGCCCTGATTGGTCGTGATCACGCAGGCATTGGCAGCTTCTACGACAAATATGCCAGTCATAGCATTTTTGATCAGTTCCGCCCCGAAGAGCTCGGCATCGATGTTCGCCTGTTCCATGAGGTGTTTTATTGCACCCGTTGCGCCAGCCATGCCAGTACGCAAACCTGCCGCCACGACGAGCGCTACCGCCTCAATATTTCCGGCACCGGTATTCGCGAAATGTTACGCCATGGCATCATGCCGCCCAAAGAGGTCGTTCGCCCTGAGTCTGCTATTGCCGGAATGCAGGGTGTACAACCGAAGGGCGTAGACGAAAACCATGAAGGTACGCTACCTATCGCAAAAGTCATCAACAGCATGTACCCTTTCTACACCAAGTACACGCGTCTGGGTGGACAGCCACGTGCCAAGATCATCGAAGACAGCGAACTCACCATCCGCGATCTCGAAATTGCCAGCCAAGACGCACGCTCGCACGCTGGCGACGTCTACAATGGTGTCTACAACGAGTACACCTCCGTAGGTGACCACAATCGTAACCTGCAGCCAGCCTGGGTCGAAGAAGCACGCACCACACTTCGCTTCCAGCAAGAACGCATACTCAGTGACCTTGAAGAGAAGCTCAGTCAAGCTCCTGAGGAAGCGTCCGACGAGTTCATGTATCAGGACAAGGCTGAAGTCGAACGCGAATTACGCGCTGCCCGTCAGCTGCTTGAAGACGTCCCACCCGCAATTTCCGCAGAAAAACTGAAAGATCGCGCCTGGAACGTTTTGCCGTACAAGCGCTACCGTGGTGCTGACAACGACTAGCCAAGTCATTCTCAAGTGCGCATGAAAGCCCCTTAATGCACTGATCTTAATAAGTTGAACAGTTAACACTAAGGGCTTCAGGCCTGTATCCGGAGCAACACCGGATACAGGCCTTTTCATTTGTTTTTCTGATTTTGATACGCTTAACGACGCATACAGCCCATCGTTATCAAACAGGGCAACGCCTTGCAGAACGAATTATTAAAATCATTGAGTGTGATAGATATAGACTGGGTTTAGAGCTGAAAAAGCACAAAAACCAAACAGACTAATACAGATACGCCCCCGAGCGGGTTAACGTAATTGGAATTGCCTACCAGGCAAACAGCGAGGTCAAATCGCCCCGCTGATCAATAAAGTACGACATCTTAAGAAACGAAGATCGCGAAGACCTGAACCTGAGGAGCGTTTTAGTAACGACGCTCGGACAAAGGCTGGGCACATTCGCATGTAACAGGCTTACGACTACGAGCTGTTGCCATCGCATTGAAATACCCCTGCATGGCTTGATCGACTTTAGCAATCACCGTAGCTGCAGTTTTTGCAAAAGCTCTTACCCGAAGCTCTAGTGCATTTGGATGCTCTGCCCTGCCGTTTGGAACATTACCCACTGACGCCAGTTTTACAAATTCATTTGCCACTTTGAAGTCCCCTAAGAGAAATGCCAACACATGTATGCATTATAGGGTAAACCCTAGAGTCTGGATAGGGGTTTACCCTATAATGCATGGAAGTGTCGCACTATACAAACAAAGTGCTTTATTGACCCAATAAGAACGCAAATTCCATTCAACGATACAGGGTCTCGATGCAAAGCAACTACTGCTTATCTGACCGGAATATCATAGGCCTTGAAGCGCCGGGATAATATGGTTTCTTAGCAGAGGCGCTATGCTTATCGGGAAGGGCCGATTCAATGGTAGCCACCTCATTTCGGCAATTTCGGCTGAAATTCTAGGCTTTTGCTTACCGGGTAACTTGGCAAGAAAAGCATGAGCATGTACGGACGTATCCGCTTCGTTGGCAGCGAGCGCATCAAAAGTACCCAGCTGCGCAAGATTCTGAGCCTCAAGTGTTATCTGAAGCTCTTCCCAAACTTCCCTGATAACCCCTTCTGCTGGTGTTTCTTGATGATCGAGCTTGCCACCTGGAAGCATCCAGAAACTGGTATTTTTCTTACGAACGACCAGTAGCTCCTGGCTTTCATTCACAAAGCATACTGTAGCGATGTTTAGTATTTGCATGAAATGGAATTTCTCGAACGTCATTTAACCGCCTTTGTTGGCGGAAAACGTATTTGGCTAAAAAGAATGGCAATGACAGCCAAGACAAGAGCTGCATAAGCATTGGAAGGCAGGTGTTCTTCCAGAAATACAACACCAATAAATACACTGCATACCGGCACTAAATATCCTGTATATGAAACTAACGAGTATCCTGCGACCCTGATTAGTATAAAACGTAAATACGCAAGAATGGCCGATGTAACCAGCCCAAGATAAACGACAGCTGCTGTGCCCGCGTTAGCCTGAACATTAAAGCTTATTTGATCAGACCATATGCAATAGGACGCGATCGCGCTAATGCCCATCGTCGTAGCAGTCAAAAACAGCCCGGTTATCTGTTGAGGCAAACGTTTTTGCAAGATACCACTTACTGCATAACAAAAAGCTGAAAAAATCACCGCTAAATGAGGAAGTAAGCTGGATGATACATCTTTCTCGCCTAAATTTTGGAAACTAATCAAATAAACGGAGATGATACCGAGCATTACGCTCAAAATTTTGTTTGCTCCCAGCCTGTCATTTTTTGTCAAAAAATGCGCCAGCACGACTCCAAAAATGGGGAGCGTAGACCAGAGTATGCCAACCAAGGAGCTGTCAATACGCTTGCCAGCCCAATTCAATAAAGTAAATGGCAGTAGTACCCCGACAAAGGAAATTAAAAAAACAGATAGCCAACTGTGAAAATTGAGCCCTATCCATGATTTCCGAAAAAACAGGAATGGCAGGAAAAATAGAAAAGCTATGGAAGAACGCAAAAAGGTAATTTCGTAGGCATTAAAAAAACTTGAAGCTATTTTAATTCCAGCGAAAGTGCTGCTAGCGATTAAAGAAACAAACACTAACAATAGCAAATGAGAAAATTTTTTGCTTAATTGCATAGCGCCATTAACCTTATAGAAAGACGATGCCGTCTTAGCATACTGTAGTGTATGAAAAAATTCGTTTAAAACCTCTTTGCGAATAGCAATATTAACTGGCTTAAATCATCTCACATTGGCGGTTTTCAATCTTCATCGCTGCTGGCTGCGACCTTAGCAAGGGATGAAATTTATTGAGTGATCTCTACTTCACAGAGCCTGATCTATCTCCCCGCTTCGGTTGTCATTTTGACAGCAAGGCCAAGAAGTTTCTTAGTTCCGGCATTTCAGAAAAAAACCCGCATAGCCAATAGCCATGCGGGTTTTTCAGACTAGCAAATAAAACGGCAGACGCTACTACATATTTTCGATCATTACATCGCCAAAGCCCGAGCATGACACCTGGGTAGCGCCTTCGAGCAAACGCGCGAAGTCGTAGGTGACTTTCTTGGACTGGATGGCTTTTTCCATGCTGGAGATAATCAAATCTGCAGCTTCGGTCCAGCCCATGTGACGCAGCATCATTTCGGCGGACAGAATCAGTGAACCTGGGTTCACGTAGTCTTTGCCAGCGTATTTAGGCGCTGTGCCGTGTGTAGCTTCGAACATGGCGACAGAATCAGACAGGTTTGCACCTGGAGCGATTCCGATACCACCCACCTGTGCAGCCAGCGCGTCAGAGATGTAGTCACCGTTCAGGTTTAGTGTAGCGATGACATCATACTCGGCCGGACGCAACAGGATTTGCTGCAGGAAGGCATCGGCAATGGAATCTTTAACGGTAATTTCTTTACCGGTTTTCGGATTCTTGAATTTGCACCATGGGCCGCCATCAATTAGCTCAGCACCAAACTCTTCCTGAGCCAGCTGGTAACCCCAATCGCGGAAGCCACCTTCGGTGAACTTCATGATATTGCCTTTGTGCACCAGTGTTACCGACGGACGATCGTTGTCGATAGCGTACTGGATGGCTTTGCGTACCAAACGCTGTGTACCTTCACGCGACACAGGCTTAACACCCAGGCCCGAGGTATTGGGGAAGCGGATTTTGTCGACGCCCAATTCGTTTTGCAGGAATTCAACCAATTTCTTGGCTTCCGCAGACTCGGCTTCGAATTCAATACCCGCGTAAATGTCTTCGGAGTTTTCGCGGAAAATAACCATGTCGGTTTTTTCAGGTTCGCGTACAGGCGAAGGCACACCGGTAAAGTAACGTACCGGGCGCAGACAAACGTAAAGGTCGAGTTGCTGACGCAGTGCTACGTTTAGCGAGCGAATACCGCCGCCAACGGGCGTCGTTAGTGGGCCTTTGATGGACACCACGTAATCTTTAACAGCTTCGAGAGTTTCTTCAGGCATCCAGACATCAGGGCCATAAACGTTGGTGGATTTTTCACCAGCGTAAACTTCCATCCAATGTATTTGGCGCTTGCCTTCGTAGGCTTTTTTACTGCCGCGTCGACCACTTTGATCATGACGGGCGAAATATCGACACCAGTACCATCGCCTTCAATGTAAGGAACGATAGGCTGATCCGGTACGTTAATAGAGTAGTCGGCATTAACCGTGATTTTCTGTCCCTCTGCAGGGACCTTGATATGCTGATAGGACATGATGCTCCAGTAGTGCTCCAGAATAGAAAACAGGTAAACGCGAAACGATATTGCAGCTCGTTTCAGTCTTATATAAGAGTTTAGCCTAAATCATGGCTAAGCACGAAATGTAAAGCAAACAAAACTGCTTTTTAAGAAAAAACGGACTATTTCGCAAGCCGATTACGGCTGAAGTAAGCAACTTAGCGTGTTTTGGCGGGGTCTAGCAGGTAAAATGATATTCAATAACCTAATCTATATTAAAGCACTGCATCCATGTTTAACCCGACCCGCGAACAAGTCCGTCAGTTTTTTACTGAGGCCTGGCAAAAGCACGAGAACAAAGGCGTGCTGACCCCGCTTGAACATATAGCCGTAGACTGGGCCCTTGAACATCCCGAATACCACGAACTGCTGACTGATCCTGACGCCGTGCATGCCGATTACCGTGTTGAAGAGGGCCAGACAAATCCCTTCTTACACTTGTCCATGCATTTGGCGATTCACGAGCAGGTCTCCATTGATCAGCCGCCCGGTATCAAAGCCGCTCACTCCAAATTGCTTACGCAAATGAGCCCGCACGATGCCGCCCATATTATTATGGAAGCCCTGGGCGAAATAATCTGGGAATCACAACGGCTGAACAAGCCCCTGGATAACGATCGTTATATCGAGCTTATCAATCGCTATGCCACGCGGTAAGCAACAGGTGAAAGGCTTAAGGGCTAACTTGCACTCGTTCCCGTCTGAATAGACGAGGAACGAGCTTCGCAAGAGAGCTGCATTATTCCGGCCTGAAGCCTGCCTTAGCGTTTAACGGATAAAGGCGAATCGAGGGTCGCCAGCCAGGCTGCCACTGACTCGATCTCTTCAGCGCTTAAGGCTGATGCCAGCGCACCCATGACTGCATTTTTACGTATATTGGAAGTTGCAGGTGCTCCTGCCTGACCACGCTGGTAGGCATATAAGGTTTGAGCCAAATACTTGGAATGCTGCCCTGCAAGCACCGGATACGTGTTCATTACAGGGGTTTTGGCATCATCACCATGACAGGAGGCGCAATTATATTTTTTCCAGACAGCTTCCCCTGCCTTGATATCTTGAGCACTTACACTCAGGCTTAGCACCGAAGTTAAAAATGTCAAAGCTATAACAGACTGACGCATAATTATCCCTATTGTAGGCTTGAGTAATAAGCCGCAACATCGGCGATTTCTTGAGGTGATAACCCATGTGCAACGGCTCCCATGGTGGGGAATGATCGTGCACCACTTGCATAATCATTAAGCGCCGTAATGATATATTGCTCGGATTGCCCGGCAATCATGGGGACAGGATAAACCTCTGGGAAGCTGGCCTTGTAGCCGGGGATACTATGACAGCCGGTGCAATTTGAAATTTTGCTTTTAGCGTCCTCGGGATTGCCCGTGAGCTGCTCCGGTGCGTCTTGGGCTGAGATGGAATAAGAGAAAAGAAGAAAAACCGGTATAAGAACCAGTTTTGATAAGGCGGATCTGCGTGGTTGCAACTTCATCATGGCGTATCAAGACCTTTTGAGTTGGAAACCGGTCTGCCCGCAAGCCATTACCCAAAACCGCAATGGTTACGGTGCCTTACTAGCGACCGTGATAAACATGCATAATTGTACGATAAGCCATGCGCCTAAACCATACTAGTGTTTATACCCTTATTGTTTTTGTGAACTGATTATGACTGATTTGCTAAGCCCCTCTGAACTTCGTTTCTCGGGTACCGACAGGTACATCGCAACCGACGACTTGAAACTGGCTGTGAATGCTGCCCTAAGCCTGCAACGGCCCTTGTTGGTCAAGGGCGAGCCTGGAACGGGTAAAACGCACCTGGCCGAGGAAGTTGCTGCCGCCTTGGGCCGGCCTCTTCTGCAATGGCACATTAAGTCCACAACCAAAGCCCAGCAAGGGCTATACGAATACGATGCGGTGTCACGCCTACGCGACTCCCAGCTAGGCGACGAGAAGGTACACGACATTGGCAACTACATTGTCAAGGGGGTACTGTGGGAAGCGTTTGAGTCGGACGAACCCACCGTAGTGCTGATTGATGAAGTAGACAAGGCCGACATTGAATTTCCGAACGACTTGCTGCGCGAGATCGATAAGATGGAGTTTCATGTCTACGAAACCCAACAGACGGTCTCGGCTCGCCATCGTCCGCTGATCATCATCACCTCGAACAATGAAAAAGAGCTGCCTGATGCCTTCTTGCGACGCTGCTTCTTTCACTACATCAACTTCCCTGACCGCGAAACCATGAAAGCCATTGTGGCGGTGCATTATCCCGACATCCGCGCCGATGTTCTGCGTGCCGCACTGGACACCTTCTTTGCCCTGCGGGATGCGCCTGGTCTCAAGAAAAAGCCCTCTACCTCCGAATTTCTGGACTGGCTGCGTCTGCTGACTAACGAAGCGTTTTCGGCTGACGACATCAGCAAAACAACCGGTGATCTGCCCCTGATGGCAGGCGCCCTGCTCAAAAACGAACAAGACCTGACACTGCTTCAACGGCTGGCGGCCGTAGCGCGCTCAGGGCAACACCGCTAACGGCTGGCTGCTGGCTGCCATATAAGATACCCAGACATCTCATCTGAACCGGAAAAAATCATGAATGCGACACAGGGCTTTAGCCAACTACCCTCCCCATGACGTTAAAAGGTTTTGGGGTCAGCCTTATCCCGTTACAGAGTAAGCACGCCCAGGCGCTGGAGCTTGCCGCCGCCGACGGCGAACTCTGGACCTTACGCGTCACATCCGTGCCCGAACCCGGCGCTGCGGCCACGTATATCGCCGCCGCCCTACAAGGTCAGGAAGAAGGCCATATGCTGCCTTTTGCTATTGTTGAAGACAGCAGCGGCGAGGTAGTCGGCAGCAGCCGCTACCACGACATTATTCCTTCCGTGGCCCGGCTTGAAATCGGCTACACCTGGTATGCCAAACGCTGGCAGCGCAGTCACGTGAATACCGCCTGCAAACTGCTTTTGCTGCGTCACGCCTTTGGTACCCTCGGTGCCAAGGTGGTGGGCTGGCGTACTGACAATTTCAATTTTGCATCACAACGGGCCATTGAACGCCTGGGCGCTCAAAAAGACGGTGTCTTGCGACACCACGCCTTGCGACGTGACGGCACGGTACGCGATACCGTGATGTACAGCCTGCTGGCAGGCGAGTGGCCTGAAGTCGAAAAGCACCTGGAGTACCAACTGAATCGCCATGCTGACTGATTTTTCTACCATTTACGCGCACACAAACTGCCCGTTTCAGTGCAAGAATACCTGACTTTGCTCGGCGTTTTGCAGGCTCGTATCATGCCTCCTACTGTCGACGCTTTCTACCACCTGGCCCGCATGACGCTGGTCAAGGACGAGAGCTTATTCGACCGCTACGACCAGGCTTTTGGTGAGTTCTACCGAAAAATAGAAGCAGCCCTGCCCGACAGCAAAGAAATTCCACTGGACTGGATGATCAAGGATTTCCAGAAAAACCTCAGCCCGGAAGAAAAGGCGGCCATCGAAAAGCACGGCTGGGACAAGCTGATGGAGCTCTTCAAGGAGCGCCTGGAAGAACAACAGAAACGACACGCCGGCGGAAACAAATGGATAGGTACGGGAGGCAGTTCGCCATTTGGGCATGGCGGCTATCATCCTGAGGGAATACGCCTTGGCGGCCCTTCGGCAGGACACCGCACCGCCGTCAAGGTGTGGGATAAGCGTGAGTTCAGGGATTACGACGATCAGCAAGAGCTGGGAACGCGTAATTTCAAGATGGCGCTACGACGCCTACGACGCTTTGCTCGAGAAGGGATCGCTGATGAGTTGGATCTTAAGGAAACCATTCGCCACACTGCCAAAAACGCCGGCTTGCTCGACATAAAAATGGCGGCTGAGCGCAAAAACACGGTAAAAGTCTTGATGCTGCTGGATGTAGGCGGCAGCATGGACGATCACATTGCGATGGTTGAGGAGCTGTTTTCAGCAGCTCGTAGCGAATTCAAACACCTGGACGTGTATTACTTCCATAACTGCCCCTATGAGACCTTGTGGAAGCATAATCATCGCCGTCATCACGAACGTGTCGCAACCTGGGATGTAATCCGCCGCTACAACGACGATTGGCGCCTTATTCTTGTGGGCGACGCCACCATGAGCCCCTATGAAATCATGGCACCGGGCGGCTCAGTCGAGCATTACAACAAAGAAACCGGGGTAGTCTGGCTGCAACGGCTTTTAGCCCAATGGCCCAAAGCCATCTGGCTGAATCCCGAGCCCAAGCCCATGTGGCAATACAGGCAAAGCATAGGGATGATTGAACATATTATGCAAGAACGCATGTACAGCGTCAGCCTTTCAGGGCTGGAAGAAGGCATGCGTTACTTGTCCAAATAACAATGCCCCCGTAACACCGCGGCCACGAGGACATACAGGAGGTGCCGCCCCATTTGCAGCAGCACCTCCTGTTCATATCAACCCCGTTTATTGCCCGTGCAAGCGGCGTATGGTTGAGCGCTGACGCTCTAGCTGACGAATTTGTTCTTGCAATACCTGCAGCTGTTTACGGGCTTCGCGTTCTTGCTCTGCCAACTGCTCGGCTTCGCGCTTGGCGCTTTGTTGCTCAGCAATTATAAGCGCTTCTTGCTGACGCTGATATTCCATGTCATTTTGCAGCGTCGTTAATGTGTCTGCACTGTCGCTAAGTTCAGATTCGATCTTGTTGTATTCGGCTTCGAGGCGAATACGCTGTAACTCGGTACTGGCCAATGCTACCGTTTCCTGCCTATAAGCGGTGTAGGTGCTTTCTGCCTCGGATAGCAATTGGGTTCTAAAAATACGCCAGAAACGCTGCTGCTGAAATAGCGCCACGTAATAGTCAAGCGTTTCGGGATTAAACAGCATGCTCACCCCATACGAACCGTTATAAGCGGTACGTAATTCGCGCACGCTGCGGTCTTGTATCAAGGCCTGCAGCTCATCAGCGGTACCGCCTGGCGTTTTTTGCAATGCAGGTGCGGGCTCTGGTTCAGCAATAGGCCTAAGCTCGGTACTTTCTTCGGCAGTATCCTGCGTCTGCTGCACTACCGGACGTGCAGGCTCGTCTTCTTTTAACGAAATTGAACTACATGCACTAATACCTAGTGCTAGAACCACTAGCGAACACAGCTTAATGGTCATGACCTGCTTGCGTATCGTCGTACTTCCCATTGTTGTTGTTTCCCTGTTTTAAACTTCGCTGCGCTCGCCCTGCTCTGTAATGTCGAGCTTGCGCATTTTTTCCCATAAGACTTTACGACTGATGCCGAGATCAGCTGCACTGTCTTGACGACGCCAGGCATTACGCTCCAGCGCTTCAATTATTCTTTCTCGCTCAGCCAGTTCTGTCGTGCTGAACTCACTTTCGGAGTTGTCAGCAACAACCGCTAAAGCGGGTTGAGAACTCATCATCAGGCCTACGCTGGCAAAACGTTCAAACACCAGCCTGATCTGTGGACTGTCCCAACTTTTTTCACGTTTATACAGCAAGGCCACCCGCTCTACCAGATTGGCGAGTTCACGTACATTACCTGCAAACACCATGTCATCCAGCGTAGAACCCACCCAATCGGGCAATACCACTGACTGGACTTCAAGTTCACGTTGCAGCAGCGCCGTAAACAGGGCGAGCTTTTCCTGACCGCCCCGCTCTTCCAGATTAGGAATATGCAACTCGATCACCGCCAGGCGATAATACAAATCGGCCCTGAAACGGCCCTCGGACACCAACTGCGCCAAACTGCGATGACTTGCCGCAACCATACGAAAGTCAACAGGAATTTCTGCCGTAGACCCTAAACGCGTCACCGTACGCTGCTCCAGAACTCGGAGTAGTTTAACCTGTTGATGCAACGGAAGGTCACCGATTTCATCAAGAAATAACGTCCCGCCATTAGCCTGCTCAAAATAGCCACTGTGGGCGCCCACAGCCCCCGTAAAAGCACCCTTTGCGTGACCAAAAAAGTGGGCTTCAAACAACCCTTCGGGCACTGCGCCGCAGTTAACAGGAACAAAGGGCCCCTTTTTGCGTCTGGACTGCTCATGCAAAAGCTTGGCCACCCTTTCCTTGCCTACACCGGTTTCGCCATGTATCAGCACGCTGGCACGCGTATCCGCATACAGCCTGACTTCATCCAGGCAGGCCTGCATCACTGCTGAAACCGCAATCAACGGCTCTGTCTGGACGGACTCTTCTGTATTTTGCTCTGCCAATGCTCCACCACTACTGATCTGATCAATTAACAACCGTAGCTCAGCACAATTAAAGTCAGGCGATAAGGTATGAGAAAGCCGTTCGGGAAAATAACGCGGATCACCCGCCCGCTCAGACGAGGCAACCCAAATAACCGGGACTGCATGTTTGCTTAGCCACTGCTGCGCGTGAAAATTGGGTGTCGCGATCACAGAGACCGACACCAGCGCAATGGCGGTTTTCAAACTATTTTCCGTGCTGGGTAATAAGGTGTCGGACTCGACCCGAATAACGCCCACGTCACTGCTTTCCAAGCAGCGCATTGCCCGAAAAACAGATCAGAGGAACCTTCAATTACGTAAAGCGTAGGCGTCATATGTAAATCCGCGTCAAACGATGGGTAGGTGGGGGTTAATCGGAAGATTCGATGTGGATAAGGATCCCTTCAAAGTTGTCTGAGCTGAAAAACTCGTCTACTCGAACGGTCACTTCACCCACGTCTAAACCTAATGTTTTTAGTAAATTTTCTAAAAGCGGATTAAGAAGACGATTTTCCAAGGGCTCTAATAACTGATTTAGCACTGTGAGGGCAAGGATCGAAACTCCGCCGTCCCCATCTGCCACTAAAATTTTAGACAACTTGGTCTGATCACTACAAAATATGCACAGCAAGTTACTCAGCAGGTCCAATAAGTTTTTAAGCAAATCGCCGGCAAAGCTAACAATCGATGTTAAAAACTCAACCAATGATGGGGGTTGATTAGTCACATCATAAGTATTTAGAGTCTCAGCAGTAGTCTCTATAGCGTTATTAAACCGATTCAGGCTCCCATACTCACTAATCAAATTATTGGACAGTGCCGTAAAATTAGACTCTCTAGAGGGCAAATCACTTTTCACATCAAGTATGCCACCCAATATCTTCCCTATCGTTTCACCAAGTACTTGTTTTACGATCTCATGTAAATTCAATTTTAAGGTTTGTACCGGTTCTGAAACCGACGGCTTTCCAGCAACCAACGTCACAATCACTGGTTCGTTTGAACCTGTACTGTCAGCGAGAATAGGGATTTTTAACCCGGCCGTTTTAGTGCCACTATTTAATACCTTTACAAACTTATGTGGGAATACGAGTTCTTCATCGGCACAACTATTTATGCGTGAAAAAATCACACCAGGATCACCTATGCATAAGTTTGCCAGCGAACCCTTCACCTCGAAAATAGCTTCACCTTGTGCAGTAGCCCGATCATATGTAGGTTCCTCCAACAACGTGGCTGCACCCTGACCTAACTCAATTGAAATGGGTAAATCGACTTCCAACAAAAGAAGATTTAGCTTTGCACGTAAGTACACTCTTACGTTCGCGTGATTTGCCTTAGCACCCTTTATAAGTGGAGCTGTCGCTGGCGGCTCAATTAATCGTACTGCTGAATCTATCGTTAATAAGCTTCCTAATCCCACTGTGGGTTTCAACTCTATACCCGTATTATTCTGAGCTATAGAAATTGCTGTATTTAAAAAATCCCCCCAATCAATAACTGTTGCTAATGCAGCCTTTGAATTACCATTATCAGCAATATTCAAAAAACCACTTGTGCCAAATAAAGGCACTGATGTGCTAAATCCTGGCAAGTTAGCTAAAGCCTGTATAGCTGACGATAGAGCAGTCACACTCACATCTGCCAAATCTTGCTGACCTAGCACCGTAGCACTTGCCTGTAGAAGTTCCGCTATTCTAAAATCGTGTAAATCTAATAAATCGCCCGATGTTGCGACATCCAAGTCCAAACCTACAGGAAGATCTAGTTCTTGAAGCAAACCGCTTGGTGTAAGTTTTACGTTTGCTAAGCCATTGTGCGTTAACACGCTCACCTGCTCAGTGTTCAACCCCACTTGCTTCAGCAGCAACGAAAGTAATCCGCTGTTGTTAATGCCAAGCGTATCGTAGTTAACACTAAACCTCTGCTGCTCCAAAAACTCATCTATAGGCGGCAGATACGCAGTAGAACTCGCACTGATGTTTTCCAGACCTAAACTGCCGAAGAAAGCATAGTCTTTAGCCTTCAGCGTAAAGGTCACGCCAATGGCGCTGAAAGAGCCTGTCACGCCAAGCGGCTCGCCGTGATAGCTAATAACACCGTCTTCTTTGTCCTCCACGACGTTAACGCGCTCGCAGCTAACGACTAGTGCACTTTCATCCTCATCAAGACGAGTATTAAAGTCGGACCTGGAAGATATATAGTCACTTACGTAGCCCAGCATTGCTGCTTCACATACCTCACGTGGATTATCTTCATAGCCCTCTAACTGTTCAACGTTATCCAACAACACCACATTATTCAGCGCTGCCAGATCCACGACGTTTTGCAGGTCGCGCTTGACTGAGAAGTACAGACCTAGCTGCGCAGCACCTAACAACACCACGCACACCAGCAGCGCCGCGACGGCGGGGATCAGGATTGCGCCACGCTGGGCTGCGTGGGCAAGGTGTCGTGTTTTATCCGTTAAATGCTGCATGGTTACGTCCCTTTAATTGAAACGCTACTAATTGCTTGATCTCTGGGTGTCCAGGGTTTCAAATGTCTGCGGAATGGGATGCGTGAAACTTTGTATGTAGCGCTCCCAGGTGTGGGTGGCGGTGACGCCCAGAACGGTATGTTCGGTTCCACTGCGTTCGCTGCGTGCCTGAGCTGCCAACAGCATGCGGGTGACGTCGCCTATTTCTTCACGGGCAACGAAAGTCGTACTGGCCACAGCAGGCGCTTCTTGATTACGGACCACAGCGGCTTGTGGGGCCGACGGTGGTGTTGCTTGTACCGGAGCGGGCGCCGTTACTGTAGGGCGTATCGCAAAGCTTTGCGACTGCACGGCGGTGGGGCTGTTTTCTATACGCTGCATCAGGGGTTCTGGTTTTGTGCCTGCGCACCTGACCCCAAAAACGTAAGAGCACCGCAGGTCAATAGAATTCGTTTCATAATGGCCTCAATAATGCGTTATTGAATTAATCGGGGATTGGTAAAACCGAATGGAATTTCGGCTTGATTCGACTGCTCCCAGATAGGTTCAGGGTTTGACTGGCTCACAGCACTGACGACACGTTTGGCTTCAGCCGCTGCTGCAGGGCCAGCCACATCCTCTGCGCTGCCGACACGATGAGGTGCTGCCGCGGACTCGTGACTTGACTGGTTGACCACGCTGACGGCACCGCCCGATACAGCGACCGGCTGAGACGCCAGTGCTACGTCGCGCTGAATGTCGTGTGCCAATTCATAAATGGCGTCGCGCACGCCATCCGAAATCTTTAGCTGGGCCATGACGGCTTGGGCTCGCTGCTCTTGCCCATCGACCAGCAGGTACAAGGCCAAATTGCTTAATACTTTTGCGTTTTCAGGATCCAGCTCTGCGGCTTTACCTAATGACACACGCGCCTGTGCCAACTGATGGGACCTTAACTGTGCGAAACCCAGGTCACTAAGCAGGCGTGCATCGGTGGGGCGTAACTGTACGGCTTTGGACAGATGTCTGGCAGCTTGTGGATAATTCTGCTGCTGCCCCGCCAACAGGCCCAGGCCACGATGTGCCAGGGCGGCTTCAGAACCGGCGACCAGGCTTTCGTAAAGTGCCTGGCTTTCTTCAAATTGACCGGTGCTGCGCAGCGCTTCGGCCTGCATCACATCAATTTCCGCATTGCGTCCGAACTCGGATACGTAGGCATCTATAAAGGCAAGCGAGGCGAAGTAACGGCCTTGCTGCTGAACTTCACTGATGGTGTTCAGGGCAATTTCACGTTGGTTCGGTGCGTTTTTCTTCCATTCGTCGGCCTCGTGCTTACGAATCAGCGCCTGTTGAGATTGCTGCTGTTCAATAAGCTGATAGGCACTTTCCATTCCGCTGCCGGAACAACCGGCCAACGCCAGCAAGGCCACCACGCTGAGGCGCTTGACTGTTACACGCTGGTGCCATTTAGCAAGCCTCATGCTAGCTCCCTGAAATTTGTGAAAGGCCCCTGAACAAGGCCAGAAAACCAGAACCGGCTGTCACGATCAATAACGCGGGCAATAAGGTGATGACCATGACACCAGTCATTTTGACGGTCAGCTTCCCGACTTCTTCCTTAAGGCCTAAACGGCGCTGCTCGCGCAGGCGTTCGCCAAAACGATTAAGCGGTTCTTGCATGCCACCACCATGCTGATCGACCTGCACGATCAGGCGGCATATCGCTGCCAGATCGTCGTTACGGTAATTGTTAGCCAGGCGTTCAAGCGATTGCTCGCGTGAGCGCCCTCGGGAATAAAGCTCTAGTGCCAGCGTCAGCTCATGCCCCAGCACCGGAATCACGTTTTGGAACTCTTGTTCTATGGTGTGCAGGCTTTGATCCATCGACAGCCCCACCCCCTGCAGCAAGCGTATTAAATCGACAAACAGTGGCAGCTCTTGCTTGATGGTGTTTCGCCGTTCAGTTGTGCGTCGCTGCAAAACCCACTTGGGCATCATCCAGCCCAATCCGAAGCCGAGGAAAGTGCTGAGGAACGGGATTTTTTCCAGCAAGCCGCCCAGGGGAATAAAGGACGCGACAAAGGCAAAGAAAAAGGTGGTCAGTACCCGTGTTCCAACAAATAAAACACGAGCCTGAGACAGATTCTTGAACCCGCTTCCATCAACCAGCTCCCGATCTTCTTCAGCGAATACAAACTTTCCCAAGGGGCCCGCCAACGCCCACTGACCTATGCCTTCAATCGTCTGGACGACTCGCTTTGCCAGGCTCTGATTTTGCTTTTCAATGCCACTGCCGGTTTGACGCTGGGTAATGGCGGCGTCCATGTTCTTGCGTAGCTTATGTCGATCGCTTCCATATTTGAACAAAAACCAGGCACCAATGCCGGCTGCAAAAAGCGCACACAGGGCCGCACATGCGATAAGGAGCCAAATGAAGTCACTTTCATTCATTGCTTTCCCCTTAGACCTGACGTGCCATGCGATACAGCCAATAGGAGCCGGAGATCTGCAGGCCCACCGCCAGGAGCAACAGTTTTTTCCGGTGCTGTCGTGCCACATGCCCATGAACAAGGCGTTATTGAACATCAGGATGTAGCAGGCCAATAACAGGGGCAGCAGACCCAGCACCCACGCAGACAGGCGCACCTCTGCAGAGAGCGCGTGCAGCTCGTGACGTGCATGTTCGCGATCACGCATAAAGGCCGCCATACGCTCCAGGGTCTGATCACTACGTCCGCCGAAACGCATCGCCACCCCAATTACCGAGGCCACTAAAAACAAATCGTGCAATCCATACAGTCGGGACACCATACGCAGGGACTCGTCTAACTCTTTACCCGAACGATGCAAGGCAATGGCCCGCTCCAATACGGAGCGCAAAGGTTCAGGCGAGGTTTCGCCCGCGCGGTGAAAGGCAGCGCCCATGCTATTTCCGATGGTCATCAGGCGCACAATCATTTCAAGAAAATCAGGGATCTGGCCGGTGATTTTTCTGTAGCGCTTGTCAGCCCGTAACCACAGCCAGAAGTAAAGGATCAGCACCGAGCAAAAGAGAAACAGAAAAGCGGCAAAGGCCCCCAAGGTCATCATCACCAGAATGAAGGCCAGCAGCATGGGGCCAAAGATTTTTAGATGAAGTGCCTTGGACTCTTCAAGGCCGGCCCTCAATAGCAGCTCAGTCCAGCTACGCGGCGTCCGCACCCAGCCACGCCGCTGTTCTTTCAGGAAATTGGCAAGCTCAGACGGTGCGAGGCGATCCAGTTGTTGCGTAAGACGCGCGCCTACGCGCCTGCGCTGTTCACGCATCAGGGCGTAGCGCCATAACCAGTGCGCCCCGCCAAAAAACACCAGACCCAGAGCCAAGAGCACAAAGCCTGTCATGGCTAACGCCTCCAATCCCAGAAGCCGGGTTCTTTACCGTTATCGCTGTCAAACTTCTCTTGTGCCTGCGTGCTTAACCTATCGCGGTAAGTGGCAAGTTTGCGGTTATGCGGATGAATACCCAAGGTGGTCCAGCGGTCTTTTTCTTCATTCTGCTCATCAACGTAGTTCTCATGCTTATACAGTTCTTGCGTCGAGATCACGCCGTCACCCATACCGGTGATTTCCGTCACCGAGAGAATACGCCGGCGCCCGTTGGGCAAACGGCCAATCTGAACAATAAAGTCCAGGGCACTGGATATTTGTCGGCGCAGACTTTCTTCGCTGCCTTGAAAACCGGCAAAACCCGCCAGCATTTCCATACGGTATAAACACTCGCGCGGCGAGTTGGCGTGAATAGTAGCCATTGAGCCCTCATGCCCCGTGTTCATTGCCTGCAGCATGTCTATCACCTCGGCGCCACGTACCTCGCCCACTACCACTCGATCGGGACGCATCCGCAAACTGTTGCGGATGAGGTCGCGGATGGAGACTTCGCCGCTACCGTCATAACCGGTCTGTCGCGCTTCCAGACGCACCACATGAGGGTGATTGAGCGATAATTCAGCCGTATCTTCAATCGTTACCACCCGCTCGGTGGTGGGAATAAAGAATGCCAGGGCATTCAACAGTGAGGTCTTACCCGAACTCGTGCCACCCGATATGAGAATATTGCAGCGACTGGCGACCGCGGCCTCAAGCAACTGGAAAATAGCCTGATCAAAGGTGTTCAGTTCAAGCAGGTCATTGGGCTTCAGCGGGTCTTTACGAAATTTACGCACCGACACCATGGGCCCATCAACCGCTAAAGGATGAATCACCACGTTCAGGCGCCCGCCATCCGGCAGGCGCGCATCGACCATGGGCATGGACTCATCAAGCCGACGTCCCAAGGGTGCAAGAATGCGGCGTACGATGCGCAGCACATGGTTGTTGTCATTAAAGCGGATGTTTTCCCGGGCCAGCCTGCCATGCCTGGAGACAAAGACGTTCTCAAAGCCGTTGATCAGCACATCTTCCACTTCTACGTCGGCCAGCAAGTCTTCAAGTGGTCCCAGGCCCGCGAGTTCTTTGGTGAGTGCATCCACAATCTGCTGCTGCTCAAGCTCATTTACCGGCAAACGGCGCAGTCGCGCAAAGTTGGCGACTTCGATGCCCACAAACTCTTGTATGGCTTCTCGCGTCCAGCGACCGAACTCTGCTCCCAGCTCTTCAATACGCGTCAACAAGTGTTCATGAGCAGCCTCTTTGATGCGATGTATATCCACTCCGCCTAGTAGCGAGTCACTCTCTGGAAAAGACGTTGAGCTCATTGCACGTTCCTTGTTCGTTAGCGTGAGCGATTAGCCAAACGGGCCAACCACTTCAATTTTATTTTGTTGCTGGCCGGCATTAACCCGGAAACCGGGGCTAGCGTTGTTGCCATCGCTGAAATGGCCTTGATATAGGGGTCTCGCTCATTGCCACCGCTGATCAATTCGGCCAGGTTCATCGCTTTCAGCATTTCCCAGCCACGATCGGGCAGGGTAGCCAGTAAATTCAATTTGAAGCGCTCTGCTATTTCATTCGCCGGCAGGCCTGCCCGAATGTCGTAGCGATTGATCACCAGTTGCAAAGGCAAATCTTCAAAGGCAGCCAGCGAATCGGCAACCGAGATCAATGAAGCTACGTTCTGGTCGCATACCAGCCAGCGCTCATCAACCTGATCCGCCAATTGCCGTAAAAAGCCTTGGTTAGGAAAACCATTGGTCTCAATTACCAACGCACCGAAGTGCTGGGCAAGCACAGCACAAAGCTGCAGACAATCTTTTAGGGAAGCTCCCTGAATTGCACCGGGATCTGTCGGCAAGGTAATCGTGCTCATACCGCAGGGGTGCTGCGGCAACGCCGTCTTCAACAAGGTGCCATCCAGCCTATGCACCTGTTTGCTGGCATCGATAAAGCTGAAATCGGAGGCCAGGTTCAAATAGTAATTACTGTCTCCGGTAGGCCAGCCTAAATCGACCAGGCACACACGATGCTCAAGGGGCAAGCGTGAGTGATCATCAGTCATGGTGCTTTCTGCGCAATGCGCTGCGTTAATCAAGAGCTGTTTTTGCAAATGTGCTGCCACGTGCACGGCGGCCGTTGTCGCCCCTACTCCTGGCCGCGCGCCCATAATCAGTGCGCTACGTCCTTTCTTCGGCTGGGCTACAAGCTGAGCGCGACTTGCCTGATCACGCAGTACCCGGCTTAGCGTTTCCAGGACTTCCGCCGGCCGCGATAAATCCACAAATTCGTGCACGCCGGCACGCAAGGCACGAATCACACTCTTGGAGTCCTCGCTGGCTCCGATGGCGATACGGCCCAGTTGTGGTGCATTTTGCGCCACAGCCTGCGTTAGCTCGACAGCGGCATCGCACTGCGCGCAACCGGAACCACATGCTCCAAAATCAAAAAACACCAAATCCGCACCACTCTGCTCCAGAGTGCTCAGCACTTCCGGAGTCGCAGCTGTCCCTACTTGCAATGAGCCTAGCTCACTGCAAACATCGCTTAAGCGAGCGGCTGTAGCAGCATCTGAACCGCACAGTAAAAATTTCCAGTCGTTCGGCAAACGTGAAACTCCTTGACGAGCAAGACAATGAAATTAATTAGAAAAACCTGGCATGAGATCACCACCCTGTGGGCCCAGCAGGTAGTATCCCCATGCGTTAGTCGCGGTATCACTACGCTCTTGGCGTCCGCCCGGCAAAGGCAGGGCGACATCCTTGGCAATGGGCTTTACCAATCGGGGGTCACTACAATAATGAGTTCCAGTTCTTGCTGTGAATAGCGCACGCTACGGAAGAAGGCACCGATAATGGGCAGATCGCCCAGAAAAGGCATCTTGGCCACATCAGCGGCCGTTTGGCGTGATACCAGTCCGCTAATAATGTAGCTTTCGCCATCGCCCAGCTCTACCGTGGTTTCGGCCCGGCGCGTTCTAAAAGCCGGCATCAGGGTGACGTTGTCGCCCGAGGCCACGGGGATCGCATTGCCATAGTCCAGCTCACTGGATTCAGGAGCAACCTTTAGTGAAATACGATCACGCGACAATACCGTCGGGGTTACGGTCAGGCCTACCCCAAAAGGTTTATAGGTGACGCTGGTTGTACCCAGGCCACCAGCTTCGGGCACCGGAACTTCACCGCCAGCCAGAAAGCTCGCACTTTGGCCTGACAAGGCAACCAGGGTGGGTTCGGCCAGCACCCGCGCCATGCGGTTTTGCTCAAGCAGGCTTAAACGGGCATTAAAGCTTGCCGAACTGAACATCAAGTTAAAACCGTTAGTCGCAGTTAAAGGCAGTGCAATATCTGCAGCCCAGCGGCCACTGGAACGCTGGGCTGCGGCGCTGATGCCTACATCTTTCATTACTGATCGCGACACTTCCACGACCTTCACATCGACCTGCACCATGCCGCTCAGGTTAATTTCAGATAAATCCACCACCGTCGTGTCATTGTTTGCGCCGCTGGCGCTCGCAATGGCATCGCGATGCTCTAATAAAGAATCAGAAGTACCCGTAATGGTGGCCACGCTCCCGGCCGAACCCACATCGGCCTGCACTTGACGCCCGCTGTCGCTCAGTGCCTTGTCAACCTGACTTTTGACCCGGACCTGATAACGAACCGCCTGTTCCTGGCCCTGCAGCCACACGCGCAAATCGGTATTGCCCGCTCTTTTTGCAATAAGCAGCAGTTCATTCGCACCACGGCTCTGGCTCTCCAGCACCTGCACATCCGCCACCGCATCGTCGCCGACGGCCACACGGGTCAACGGACGGGTAAAGCGCAGAAGCTCCTGATCATGCACCACCAGTTCAACGGTGTTAGCCTGTACTGCCAGTGGCGACATGGCAGCCACCATCACCAGCGCGGCTACCAGCCAAAGCCACTGTAGTTTATGAAGCTTCATTTTTACTCTCATAGCAAAAGCGGCGCAGGGCACAACTCGTTTAGTAAGACTCATCAGATACTTTTCCTGAACGTATAACCTGGACACGCCTCACAGCGGCACTACCTGTCTGACGTACAACGGGGGCCTCAACCGCCTCGTCGCTCACCGCGACTTCCTCAAGGCTGAGTCCTGCATAAGCCAGGTTCTCGGGCGTGTTTAACTGCTCTTTTTGTGCTGTACTCAAGCCGGAGCGAGCGTCACGCAATGGCTTGTAGGCATCAAACAGCTCGGGCTCGGGCATGGCAACATCGCTTGCTGCCCGCAGCACCAGCTGCAAACGTCCTTTTCGGGTCGCCATCAGCAACTCATTGACTTGTGCCAGAGGCACTGCAAGCATCGCATGACGCGCCGCCGCCTCACTTTGACCGGCGCGTGCCTGGCCTGCTGGTGCAGCAGGGCCATCTACGCTATCGCCGCCATAAGCCAGCACACGGGCAGCAGGCAACAATAAGCGCGACTGCGTATGGCCTATCTCATTAGTCCGTTCCAGCGTAAAAAACACATCCACATGATCACCCGGCTGAATGCGGTGAGCCGCTCCGACCTGCTCATCAACAGGAATGGTCAGCGCCCGCTCGTTAGCCCCCAGATACTCGGCAATGCCACGCTTAAATACAGGCCGCAGAATGGGTTCGCCCTCGGCAATGTCCAGGCGCAGATACTCGCCTATGGCACTTTCAGCATCAGGCAAACTGTGCTGGGGCTGAATCGGCCACTGGGCAATGTCTACATCCAGCGCTGTCACTTCTGCACCGGCCTGCATGTCCCGTACTGCCACCAGAACCGGATAGGTCGGCACCACGATCGCTTCAACGGGCTCTTCGGTACTGGCTTCCCGTACCACCACACGCTCGGGTTGTGGCGCGGGAGCAAAAATCAATTTAATCGCTAACAAAATCAAAATTAGTGCCAGCACGCTCAACACAATGGCGGCTATTTTCATAAAACGCGTCATACCTTGCCTACCTGTTATTTTGCAATCTCACCAGCACCGACGCGCTGACGTTTGTTGGTATCCAGTTCGCCGAATCGGAAAACACCCTGGAGACATGCCGTAGTAAATCAGTTAATAGCCAGCCTTCAATCTGGAGGGTTAACTTCACGTTTGCGCATTTTTGCGCATCAAATACAGCGTCTTCTCCATCAATCCCTTTTAGCCAGTCGCAATCCCCATTATTTGTTTGTTGTATGAAGGTCTCATGGCATAAATCAGAATTACCGTCTAAACATGGGCGACTAAAATCCTTTAACCAGCCATCTTGCTCAAGACGATCAACAATCAAGCGTTCATAGCTTCCATCCGGCAGGGGCGCCCCTTCATCATCAGAAGGCTCAGCCGCAAAACGCTGCAAACTGACAATTCGTGCCACATCGCCTACTGTATGATTCACACGCTGCTGTAATAGAAAAAAGCTGGCGTAAGACACAATCGCGAACAAGAGCAGGAGCAACGGCACCAGTATCAGCACGAACTCTATAGCCGCGTTGCCCCGCTGTCGCTCAATCGCGACTGAAACAAAGGATGCAGAGGGGCTATAGATATCGCTTCTCATCGACTGAGCGAACCCGCAATTTCATGATCCACGATGGCGGTTGCCACCAGTTTTTCAGGAAACAAAATTCCACTGAAAAACTGCGGCCCCAAGTTTGGCACCAAGGGGTGATTTAAATAATCGTATTGAATGCAAATTTTTATTTCATGCTGCCCAAGCGCTGGCGCGGCAGTGTCGGCATCGCACTCCGTACTTAAGGCAGCGCTGCCACCCATACTTCGTAACCAATCTACGCTGCGGGTACTGACAGCCTCAGAAGCTAAGTTTCCGCGCACCAGGGAATCCCGCGCCCAGGTTTCGGCTGCATAGTTCATGCTTTGCTGCGCCGCGAAAATCAAGCCGTAGGCAATGGCCATATAGAGAATCAGGAAAAACAAGGGAAAGACCAAAGCAAACTCAAGCGCTGAGGCACCGAGCTGAGCTAATCGTTGGCGGCTGTTAAGTCTGTCATCGCCTATTGAGAAATGGTCCATTGCATCCACCCTATTGCTGAAATCGCCAGCCATCCCCCATAGGGCACGGATGCAGGCAGGCGAGCAATCATAAAACCGAAATCTGCCTGATAACGGCGTAATACATAAAGCACCAGAGCATGAGCGCCGGTTAATAATGTTCCGATCAAAACAATAGGCCCCAAAGCAAAGAGGCCGAAACAAAAACCCAATACGGCAAGCAGCTTGACATCACCACCACCGATAATCTTGAAACGCCAGGCGATATACGAGGCAATAAAAGCCACTGCAAAACCCAAGCTTCCTGCAGACCACGAGGTGTAAAGCTCCGGGGTGAACCACCCCAGAGATTGAAGCAGATAAGCTGAGCCCACCACAGCCATGATCAAAACTAATGCTACGTTACGAACCTTACGTTGTAAGAAATCACTGACAGCGCAAAACAATAAAGCGAGAGTAAGGAAAATGGCCATGGATGGGGCAATACTGCTTTTAGAGATCCCGTTAATAACTGAGACTTATAGAAAAGCCTGGCAGAATGCCGTTAGCTCTCTTTATTACTCGCCATCTCATCATTCTTCACCTGCGATTGCCTCAGAGATTTTCTCAAAAGCCTCATCCATCGTCGTTCCTAACGCTGTTAATGTCCCAATAAGGACCACCGCAATCAACCCAGCAATCAGCGCATACTCAATCGCCGTCGCCCCATCTTCGTCACGCCAAAGTTGAAGTAATTGTTGTTTCATAAAAGTCCCCTTTTAGTAAAAAACCCAGTCAAAGACTGACTCTAGATACACACTCAAGAAAAGGGTTATCCCGTATTGGTAAATTCAAACAGAGTACTGTTTTGAATAAAACAAATACAGCCCAATTCTTGACTGCCACCACCTTGTCGCTGAATTATTTACTTGCAAAATTCTCTACTTTGCGACCTAAGAGCTAAATTTATTCTAGCACCGTATTTAATTTATGCATTAAATGCATGGTAATACAAAGACAGCCGCATAAATATCCAAAACTTAGGTTACATTCTCGACTTATTTGACACAAATTAGCGTTAACCCTTGCTTTGGTAAAATCAAAATTTGAGTTTTTCATACAATTTATTTAAATAGATGTGCTTAATTATCAAATGACTAGACAGACTTAGTCATAAAAAAAATTGTAAGCACAAGTCTAAAACTCCGTAACCTTATAAGTATTTTTCTATCTCAGGAGGGCTTTCGGAGGTTTTATTGCGAATTAAACATCTAACTAAAGAAGGATAACGCAGCCTCTTTAAGCTGTATTATGTAACAAAACGCATATTTAGAAACAAAATATTAAGTTGCATTTTGACAACTTATGGATAAAAAGGAGAGATTATGTTCTTATCTAGGGCTATTACAGTAAAACAAATGCCCGTAAAAATTAAAACAAAGCCTCCGTATGCGCGTCATAAGATCTTATGCCCTAGTCTTGGCCGCTCATTCATATGATTGCTACCTATTAAATAAGTCATCACTTTCCAGATAACCATGCACAGTTTCGCCAGCCCACGCATTAAACAATTACTTAAAACCTGCGTAGCCGTCGCTAGCCTGTATGGCGCTACTGCACATGCCGATGCACCCCTGCGCGGTAACCCCATGGACGCATTGCCGCCCAGTTCAACCGACAGAAGCGAAGATATACGGACAGCGCCACCCATGCGCCTGCCAGCGGTGCCCAATGCGGCTCAAGACGCCATCATGCAGCGTCTGCAACAAACATTGGTGCCCAAGCATTTTGATGTGAGCGGCAGCAAAAGCATTCCCTTTGACGAGATCGTGGCCATTATCGAGCCACTCGCGAATCAAACCATGACGCTCGCCGATCTTGTTAATCAAACCAATCGCATCACCACGCTCTATCAAGACCGTGGTTTTCCCCTGTCGTTTGCGGTGTTGCCCGAGCAAGACTTTGCTGACGGCCTGGTCAAGATCAACGTGATTGAAGGCCACGTTAAGGCTTTGCGTATTGAGGGCGATGCAGGACGCACTAGCGCCCGTATCCATCGCTTAAGTGAAAAGCTGTTGAACGAACGGCCCCTTACCCGTAAAACACTGGAGCGCACCCTGAACTTGCTGCGCACTATTCCCGGCTTGCAGCTTGTCCCCTCGCTTGATATGCCTCGCACTACAGACGGCGGCACTGAGCTGGTACTAAGCGTTCAGCACTCTGCCATAGGGGCTGGTGTCAGCGTGTCCGATCTGGGCTCTGGGCGCCAGGCCATCGTAGAACTGGCCGTAAAAAGCTTAAGCCCGCTTGGCGAAGAGCTGCGTATCAGTGCTGCAGTGCCAAATGGCAGCAATGATGTTAAATACATCGCTGGAAAAGCCTCTTTACCGCTTGGAAACAATGGCCTGAGCCTTGACGTCGAGGGCTATCATTACCGCTCCACACCCGATGACTCATTACTGACGCAACTGGGCTGGGATCGTCGCGTAACCAACGAGCGTATCGGGGTGGGCTTAAGCTACCCCGTCATTGCCGAAAACCAGCGCTCGCTAAAAGCCAGCGTTTCAGTGGGGGCTTCACGCTCAATTGATGAATACCATAATCAGATAAATCGCGGCTATATTGTTCAGGTCACCGACCTACGCGTGCTCTCCGGAGATCTGAATTACCGTAGCTCATCCAGACGTCAATCCCACGATGTACAACTGGCGATGCACAAAGGCATTGACGGTTTAGGCGCCAAACAGTATCTGGACGCTGCCTTTAACCCCGATGCCCGCTTGAACACGCGCCTTGATTTTTGGCGCACAACACTTAGCGCACGACAAACCCTTGATCTGGGCAAACAGTTTGGCCTGACCCTGCAGGCTAGCGGCCAATACAGCCCGCACATACTGCCCAGCCTCGAACAAGTATCTTATGGCGCCTGGCGCCACGGCTTTGGCTACCCCTCTGGCGAGGCGGCTGGCGACAAAGGCTACGGCCTGACGGCTGAAGTCAATAAAAAATTCAGTTTCTCCAACCCCCTGCTGAATCACGTCCAGCCTTATGTAGCCGTAGACTGGGCCCGATCCTGGTATAACGATCCCAACCTTCAAAGCTACAATCAAAGAAAGCTTAGCTCTGCCGCCCTGGGCCTGCGTCTGGGCCATCAAAAACACTATCTATTTGATATCAATGTCGCCAAGCCTATAGGCGACTTACCGCTAAATTCGTCTAAGCGTAAATATCGTGTAAACGCGAATGTCGTGTTTTCATATCAGTAAGATACAGTTTTTTCGATCTACCTCACCCCACTCAAGCGGCTCATCGCCGCTTTTTTTATTTTGAATCCACTCATCGCCCTGTATAACAAGCGCTTGTCAAAAGAGGGTTAAACCCTTGCCAGCAAGGGGCAGGCTTTAGCTGTTTTATTCCGTGCTGTTACGTAACACTGTTACGAAAACCCGAGAAAAAGCCCTTTATTCAATCCCAATTTCTAAAAGCATCACTTCAACCCCGACTTATAAACCACCCCTAAAACCCGCTAACCCATTGATTAAGCCTAACAAAAACAAAACAAATAAAAGTTGGCATGCTTTTTGCTTTAGTGATGTTAAGACACCCCTTACGCATTCACTCGAGGAGCATTCCAATGAAATTCACAACCACACCAACAAAATCCAGCACCTTACGCAAAACCCTTCTTGTTACTTTACTGCTTAGCGCATTTACCTTGGCAGGATGCTCCGGAACAAAATCCTATAGCGGCCCCGCCACTCCCCTGCCACTGACATACCTGGTGATAACGGTAATGGCGGTGACAACGGCGGCGATAACGGTAACGGCGGCGACAATGGCAATGGTGGTGACAACGGCGGTGATAACGGCAATGGTGGCGACAATGGCAACGGTGGCGATCAAACTGATGCCACGCGCGTTCTGGACCCCGCCCTGGAAAATGTAGGTGGAGCTATTGATAACGTCGTCGACCTCAACCTGGGCAAGACAGGCGAAGAGCTGAGCACAGCCCTGGATAAACACTTGGGCCCCGTGGTAGAAACCGTCACCGACGCCACGCAAACCATTGGCGGACTGACCGGGCTGGGTGAGCCTGTAGACGGCGTGCTGAACCAGGTTGGCGGCGCCCTCACCGGAATCGGTGGCAACCTGAGCGACACCGGACTTCCCCTGAACCTGGGCGCGGGCGCTGGTGGATTGGTCAGCGAGCTGGGCAATGCACTGGCTAGCGCCGGCGGTCTGCTGAATCCCAACGGCTCCACCAACGCGCTGGCCGATACTCTTGGTCATGCCACTAAAGGCGTCAACCATCTCACATCCTCCCTTATGGGCGAAGGCAGCCTGCTGTCACCACTGACCGGCCAGCTTGGCTTAGGTCAACTGGTCTCGGGCGAACAGGCTCCTGTTCTGGAACCCACCCTAGGCAATGTAGGCCAGACCGTGGACAACCTGCTCCCGCTGGGACTAAACGAGCCTCTGGCTGAAATCGGTGCGGCTCTGGACCACGCCGTATCCCCCATCACAGGCACCGTCAGCAACGTCACCCAACAAGTCGGTGATGGCCTGGGCGTCGGCGAGCCTATCAATGCGCTGCTAGGCGGACTGGGATCAGCTCTTGAACAGGCTGGCGGACAGGTTGCCCCGGCTGCGCCACTGGGCTTGGGCAATGTGGTTGCCAACCTGGGCAAAACGGTCACTAGCGCAGGCGGTCTGGTTCATGGCTCCGATACCAATCCGGTCGGCGGCCTATTAAACAATGCCACCACTACAGTAGCCAGCCTGACTGAAGGTATTGGTCTGGGTGGCGGCCCTCTTGACGGCTTGACCGGCGGGCTCTTGGGTGGTGGCGCTGAAGGTGGCTTGCTGGCTCCCGTGACTAACCTGGTGGGCGGATTAACAGGCGGTCTGGGTGGCGGTGACGCCCAGGGCGGCTTGCTGGCTCCAGTTACTAATCTGGTTGGTGGCTTAACCGGTGGCCTGGGCGGCGGTGAGGCTCAAGGCGGCTTGCTGGCTCCAGTTACTAATCTGGTTGGTGGCTTAACCGGTGGCCTGGGCGGCGGTGAGGCTCAAGGCGGCTTGCTGGCTCCGGTCACTAACTTGGTCGGTGGGTTGACCGGCGGCGCAGGCGGCAATACTGGCGGTGACGCACAAGGCGGCTTGTTGGCGCCAGTCACTAATCTGGTCGGTGGATTGACGGGTGGATTAGGCGGCAATGCCGGCGGAGAGACATCGGGTGGCAGTGCACAGGGCGGATTGCTGGCGCCAGTCACTGGAATCGTCGGTGGCTTGCTGGGTGGCGGTCGACGCTAAGTCAGCCAGCCTGACCTAAGCATCAAAATCTGCTATCTATGAATTGCACCCCAGAAGCTGGACAGCGATCCAGACCCTGGGGTGCTTTTCATGGCTTGTTACGTAACATCATTGAAAAAAGTAACAGACTCACCTCTCAGCACACATAGCAAAACCTCAACAAATACAAAAAACAATAAATTCACCCTATTTAATCAATCACCTAGATTTTAAAAAAACAAGAAAAATAAAGTTGGCATGATTTTTGCTTAATACTCATTAACACCGCAATACATCGTTTTGTGGAATTTGAGTCGGCTCCAAACACTGACTCGCCTTGCGCCACCTATGACAACAAGGAGAACGTCAAAGATGCTAAATACTCCTGAATGGAATGTAAGTCCGTCCTACTCAAACATCAGTCCCCGCAACCTGAGGACTCAAGCGGACGTGCTCTCGCATCAGTTAGTGGATGACGTTGCGGTAATGTTAGTCAGGCAGTTTTCGGTTTACGCTGAAGCCAACAAAGCCCGCATGGCTGAGCAGTCGGGGCTGCCATTAAGCGATTACAAAGCCCTGGAATATATTGTTGAATTTAAAACGCTGGCCACCGGGCAGCTTGCGCAACTAATGAACTTAAGCGCCAGCGGGGTAAGCTCGCTGATCAATAGACTGGAGGCTGCGGGCTACATTGAACGCGGCAGGCATCCGCTGGATCGACGCGTGGTTGCCATCATGCCCATCAAAGAGCAATGTGAAAAGATCATCGCCACACGTCAGAACTCTATTAAAGGCGCACTGGAACTTGCAGCCAAAGACAACCCCAATCAAGTCATGGCCATCTACGATTTCTTGCTGGATAGCATGGATAGCCTGAAAGAAGGCACTCTGGAATGGCTGGAGAGTAAAAACCAGCCCCTCTGACCAAGACAACAAAGCAAGGCTACTGCCTTAACACGACTATCACGCCTTCATCCGCATTAGATACAGATAGTACGGTTTAGACCCATTATAAAAGCGCCTTATTGGCGCTTTTTTCTGTACATCAATTAGCTAAATCCACTCCACAACAGATATCTTTTTGCTGCCATTAAACGCCTGCAAATCACCTCCGGCCCTCAATCAACTCCGACAGACCGTTACGTAACACTGTTACGAAAATAGCCTCAAAACACCTTTATTAATTCCCAATTTCTAAAAAATTATAAAACTCAATCCAAAATCGATACAAAAATCAAGTTAAGCCATTGATTATAAAGATAAAATAAATAATTTATAAAGTTGGCATGGTTTTTGCTTTAGTGAATGCAAGACGCAAATTATGCATTCACCGAGGAGTACTCTAATGAATACCAACTCTATATCAAAAAAACCTACCTCCCTACGCAAAACCATACTTGTAACACTGCTGTTAAGCGCGTTTACCTTAAGCGGTTGCTCAGGCACGCTTAGATATGGTGACAATCCGACCCCTCCTACCACAGAGCTACCCGGCGACGGAAATGGCGGCGGTAATGGGAATGGCGGCGGCAATGGCAACGGCGGTGATAACGGTAACGGTGGCGGCAACGGCGACGGTGGCGATAATGGCAACGGCGGTGACAACGGCAACGGCGGTGACAACGGCGACGGTGGCGACAATGGCAACGGCGGTGACAACGGCGACGGCGGCGATAACGGTAACGGCGGCGACAACGGCGACGGTGGCGATAATGGCAACGGCGGCGACAACGGCGACGGTGGCGATAATGGCAACGGCGGCGACAACGGCGACGGTGGCGATAATGGCAACGGCGGTGACCAAACCGATGCCTCGCGTGTTCTTAGCCCAGCACTAGAAAATACAGGCGGTGCTGTCGATAACGTCGTCGACCTCAACCTGGGCAAGACAGGCGAAGAGCTGAGCACAGCCCTGGATAAACACTTGGGCCCCGTGGTAGAAACCGTCACCGACGCCACGCAAACCATTGGCGGACTGACCGGGCTGGGTGAGCCTGTAGACGGCGTGCTGAACCAGGTTGGCGGCGCCCTCACCGGAATCGGTGGCAACCTGAGCGACACCGGACTTCCCCTGAACCTGGGCGCGGGCGCTGGTGGATTGGTCAGCGAGCTGGGCAATGCACTGGCTAGCGCCGGCGGTCTGCTGAATCCCAACGGCTCCACCAACGCGCTGGCCGATACTCTTGGTCATGCCACTAAAGGCGTCAACCATCTCACATCCTCCCTTATGGGCGAAGGCAGCCTGCTGTCACCACTGACCGGCCAGCTTGGCTTAGGTCAACTGGTCTCGGGCGAACAGGCTCCTGTTCTGGAACCCACCCTAGGCAATGTAGGCCAGACCGTGGACAACCTGCTCCCGCTGGGACTAAACGAGCCTCTGGCTGAAATCGGTGCGGCTCTGGACCACGCCGTATCCCCCATCACAGGCACCGTCAGCAACGTCACCCAACAAGTCGGTGATGGCCTGGGCGTCGGCGAGCCTATCAATGCGCTGCTAGGCGGACTGGGATCAGCTCTTGAACAGGCTGGCGGACAGGTTGCCCCGGCTGCGCCACTGGGCTTGGGCAATGTGGTTGCCAACCTGGGCAAAACGGTCACTAGCGCAGGCGGTCTGGTTCATGGCTCCGATACCAATCCGGTCGGCAGCCTATTAAACAATGCCACCACTACAGTAGCCAGCCTGACTGAAGGTATTGGTCTGGGTGGCGGGCCTCTGGACGGCTTGACCGGCGGGCTCTTGGGTGGTGGCGCTGAAGGTGGCTTGCTGGCTCCCGTGACTAACCTGGTGGGCGGATTAACAGGCGGTCTGGGTGGCGGTGAGGCTCAAGGCGGCTTGCTGGCTCCAGTCACTAATCTGGTTGGTGGCTTAACCGGTGGCCTGGGCGGCGGTGACGCCCAGGGCGGCTTGCTGGCTCCAGTTACTAATCTGGTTGGTGGCTTAACCGGTGGCCTGGGCGGCGGTGACGCCCAGGGCGGCTTGCTGGCTCCGGTCACTAATCTGGTTGGTGGCTTAACCGGCGGTCTGGGTGGCGGTGACGCTCAGGGCGGCTTGCTGGCTCCGGTCACTAACTTGGTCGGTGGGTTGACCGGCGGCGCAGGCGGCAATACTGGCGGTGACGCACAAGGCGGCTTGTTGGCGCCAGTCACTAATCTGGTCGGTGGATTGACGGGTGGATTAGGCGGCAATGCCGGCGGAGAGACATCGGGTGGCAATGCACAGGGCGGATTGCTGGCACCAGTCACTGGAATCGTCGGTGGCTTGCTGGGTGGCGGTCGACGCTAGGCTGGGAAGTAGAGCTTAAACTAGAAAGCACTACACCTTTAATACGCCCCAAGGCTTGAAGATTCATTCGAGGCTTGGGGCGTACTGTTTTTAATTTTATGACCGCTAAACCATAGCACCGGTCAAGCTCATCGCTCAAAGCAAAGACTTCAGGGCTAGCGTCAATACACCTGCGATAATAAGCGACGGTCCGAACGCAAGCACCCTTGTTTGTATGCGCAAGACTAGGGCCATCAGCAATGTCATCACGGCAGCAGCTGCAATAAACAATAAAAAATAATCAATGCCAATCCATATAGCCCAAGCACCCATTAGCTTGATGTCTCCCGCCCCCATAGAAGGCCTGGATCGAAGCGCTTCGTACAATCTACAGAGCAGGCGCAACACGCCGTAAATGAGCAATGCCAGAATTAACCGGGCCCAAAGCTCATGCTCTGTATGCGCGTACAGAACACCCAAAAGCAAAACCCCGCTCAGCAAAGCATCAGGTAGCAAATAGGTGCGTCTGTCTATACGCCACAGCGCCACCAGCAACGGCATCAGCATCATAAGGAGTACCATTTGTAGAGCGCTGTCTTGCAGGATAATTGCCAGCAACATGGCCGGTAGCAAATACGCCAGTTCCCAGGAAAAGACTCCAGAGCCAGATTCACGCATCGTGAACACGCCCGATAAACACGCTAACGCCGTGTGCCAGTCAGGGATAGCCTCCTTTTCAATCGCCGTTACGTAAACCTGAGCATATCGCAAGCCCAGGTAGCCGCCCGCTGCAAGCAAGATCATGGTTAAGGCGAGATAAAGAATCATTGAACTCACAGGTAATTGGCGTGGGGGGATAGGGACACGGGAACAGGGCATAGTTTATGATAGATGAGTCGCTGTCTGCTGCAATGCTGCGCTAAGCCGCACACAACACAGGCATGCGTTGGCGCAGCGCGTGACCAACTGCTACTGATAGACCCAAATCTAGGAACTCATATCAATGCCATCTGTTCGCCTCTCACGTATTAGCACCCGTTTACGTTTCACAGTTGTTATTCTTTGCTTCATGCCCGGCCTTTCCTACGCCCTGCCTAAGGGCATCACCGAAGGTGCCACGATCGAGGGGGTCACCGAATATACGCTTAATAATGGTCTGCGCGTATTGTTGGCAGCCGATCCTTCGCGCCCCAACACTACAGTTAACATGACGTATCTGGTAGGTGCACGGCACGAAAACTACGGACAGACTGGCATGGCCCATTTGCTTGAGCACATGCTGTTTCGAGGCACGCCAAAACTACCCAATGCCTTAGCCGAGTTTTCCAGACGCGGGCTGGCCGCCAACGGAACCACCTCTTCTGACCGAACCAATTACTACGCCAGCTTTGCGGCCAATCCCGAGACCCTGGACTGGTACATTGACTGGCAAGCTGATGCCATGGTTAACGCCACGATTTCACAAGCGGATCTGGACGCTGAGATGACGGTGGTTCGAAATGAAATGGAACGTGGCGAGAACAGCCCATTCCGGGTCCTGATGCAAAAAATGCAAGCCGCAGCCTATCAGTGGCATAACTATGGCAAAAGCACAATTGGCGCACGCTCGGATGTTGAAAACGTAGACATCGCACAGTTACAGGCCTTCTACCATGAGTACTATCAGCCTGACAATGCCGTGCTGATTGTTAGCGGGCAGTTTGATGTCGATGCCACCCTGGAACAGATCGCCAAAAGCTTTAGTCCTCTGGAAAAGCCCACACGCAAGCTTCGGCCCGAGTACACCCAAGAGCCTGTACAAGATGGAACCCGAACGGTAGCCCTCAGACGGCAAGGCGGCTCGCCTATTGTGGCGGCGCAATATCACATCCCTGCCCAAGCCCACCCTGACTATACTGCGCTCAGTGTAGGGGTCGGCATTTTGGGCGACACGCCCTCGGGCCGCCTCTATAAAGCCATGGTAAATAGCGATCTGGCGACCAGTGTATTTGGTTTTGCAGCAGCTCAGCACGATTCAGGCTATGCGTTTTTTGGTGCTGAACTGCAAGCCGGCATGGAGCAGGAAAAAGCCCTGGATACCTTAAACCAAACGCTTGAAACTCTATCCGAGCACCCGTTCACCGATGACGAAGTCAACCGCATCCGTAGCAAATGGCTTAGCGACTGGTCGCGCACTTACGCAGACTCATCTCAATTAGCCTCTGCCTTATCTGAAAGTGTGGCAAGCGGCGATTGGCGCCTGTTTTTCCTGGGCCGTGATCAAATAGAAAAGCTTAAAACCGAGGATGTGCAAAGCGCCACAGCACGCTGGCTATTAGCCGATAACCGCACCAACGGCCTTTACATCCCCACCGCTGCTCCCGAGCGTGCCCCGACATTGGAAACAACCGATCTCTCGGAACTGTTCAAGGACTACCAAGGCAGAGACACAGCAGCCAGCGCAGAAGCCTTTGAGCCTACCCCCGACAACATCGATGAGCGCACCCAGCGCGAATCGCTAGAACTTCCCAATGGCCTAGGTGAGGTCAAGCTGGCCTTGCTTCCTAAGGCCTCTCGTGGTGAGCGCGTAGAAGCATTGCTCACCCTTCGCTTTGGTGACCCTGAAAGCCTCAAAGGCAGCAGAACCATCGGCGACGCCACTGCGTATTTAGTCAACTTCGGCACCAAACATTTAGATCGCCAAAGCATTGACGACAAGTTCACTAAGCTTCAGGCTGATGTCAGCTTTAATGGCAACAGCAACGGGATCACGGTGAGCATTTCTACGCTGGGCGAAAACCTGGCCCCGACGCTTGAATTGGCTTTGCAGGTACTGCGCGACGCCAACTTCCCTGAAGAAGAACTCAACAAATACAAGGCGCAGCTGCTTACATCGTATGAAAACGCCAAAAATGAGCCTACCGAACTGGCTTCTTTAGCCTTGGCGCGCCATGACAATCCATGGAGCAAAGACGACATTCGTTATACCCCCAGTTTCGACGAAGCCATTGCCGATGCCAAGGACTTGAACCGTGCTGACTTGCTGGCTTTTCATGAACGTTTCTATGGCACCGGCGACATACGCTTTAGCGCTGCCGGCAGCTTTGACCCCGACGCAGTGAAAAAAGCGTTGACCCGGGGTTTAAGCTCGTGGAAGAAAGCGCCTCATTATGAGCGCGCTGGCGACCCTTTCCGCAAAGTCGCCCCTGAACTCTTCAACATCGACACTCCCGATAAGGCGAATGCCTTCTACCTGGCAAAACAAAATATTAAGCTGCAAGACAGCGAAAAAGATTTTGCAGCGCTCTACCTGGCCAACTACATGCTTGGTCAATCTGCAACGTCGCGTCTCTGGAACCGCGTACGCGTGGACGAAGGCTTATCCTACGATGTGCGCAGTGTGCTGAGCGTCTCATCGTACGAGCCCAGTGCTACCTGGAGCCTATACGCCATTCATGCCCCTGAGAACTCAGAGCGCGTAGATGCCACTATCAAGGAAGAAGTACAAAAAGTCCTGACCGAAGGCTTTAGTGATGACGAAGTGCGTGAGTCTGTGGATGCGATTTTGAAATACCGCCAGCTGGCACGCAGCCAAGACAGAGCCTTAGCCTCGACGTGGTTAAGCTACCTTGATCTGGACCGCACTTTTGCCTGGTCACAAAGCATAGACGATGCACTTTCCAAGCTAGACGCAAAAACGGTTAATACCGTGGTTCGTCAGTACCTTGATGCTGAGGCATTCAGCACTGCTATTGCTGCAGACCAAAGCAAGCAAGAGCAGACAGCTACCGCCGAACCCTGACTCCTGCCCTGCCGCAGTGTCTGCTTAACAGGCAGACACTGCAGCAGTAATCTGGCTGGCAACATAACAAAAACCGCCCCAACCGGATCATCGGTTGGGGCGGTTTTCATACGCACTTGTTAAAACATCAAAAGCTAATAGCCGGGCACCATACTTAAGAGAAGAAGTTCTTCACCTTATCGGTCCATGACTCGCTTTTGGGCGAGTGCTTATCACCACCGGATTTCAATGCTTCTTCAAACTGACGAAGAATTTTCTTCTGATCGTCGGACAAACGTACAGGCGTCTCGACCTGTATATGGCAGTACAAATCGCCAGGATAGCTAGAACGTACTCCGCGTATCCCTTTACCACGCAGACGGAAGGTTTTACCCGCCTGGGTCCCTTCGGGGATGGAGATTTCACCACGCCCCGTCAAGGTAGGAACCTCGATTTCGCCACCCAGCGCTGCAGTGGTAAACGGAATGGTAAGACTGCAATGCAAATCATCACCTTCACGCTCGAAGATGCCGTGCTGCTTCAGGTGAATTTCCACGTACAGATCACCAGCAGGCCCGCCATTCACACCTGGCTCGCCATTGCCCGATAAACGGATACGCATACCATCGTCAATACCGGCCGGGATTTTCACCTGCAGCGTTTTATCGACACGTTTGCGCCCTACACCATGACATGACGTGCAAGGCTCTTTAATCTCCTTACCCGTACCATGACAGGTGGGACATGTCTGCTGCACGCTGAAAAAGCCTTGCTGCATACGCACTGCGCCGGCCCCATGGCACGTGCTACATGTGGTGGGCTGCGTACCAGGCTTGGCACCTGAGCCGTCACACACTTCGCAGTTTTCCCAGCTAGGCACACGGATTTCAGTGTCAAAACCCTTGGCTGCCTGCTCTAAACTGATATCTAAAGAGTATTTTAAGTCGGAGCCACGGTAAACCTGCGGACCACCGCCTCCGCGACGGCCAGCGCCCCCGAAGATTTCGCCAAAGATATCGCCCAAGTCTCCGAAACCACCGCCACCAAAGCCACCGCCCATGCCACCCATACCTGCGTTGGGATCAACACCGGCATGACCATACTGGTCGTAAGCCTGACGTTTTTGCTCGTCGTGGAGAATCTCGTAAGCTTCTTTAGCTTCTTTGAATTTTTCCTCGGCTTCCTTGCTATCGGGGTTTCGATCGGGATGGTATTTCATGGCCATCTTGCGATAAGCCTTCCGGATCTCGTCTTTACTAGCGTTTTTAGCAAGCCCGAGTATTTCGTATAAATCGCGTTTTGCCATCTTGACTGTTGAGCCTTAAAAGCCCTTTCGTAGAATAATAATGCCCGGTGCCCACAGATTATGTGAGATACCGGGCCCGATACTAAACAGTCACACGCTTACTGATCGCGCTTAACTTCCTTGAAGTCGGCATCAACCACGTTTTCGTCAGCGGGCTCAGCCTGCTCAGCGCCCCCTGTTCGGCCGCAGCTTGTGCCTGCATATCAGCGTACATTTTCTCGCCCAACTTCTGCGAGGCTGTGCTGAGTGCTTCGACTTTAGCATCAATCGTTTCCTTATCACCGTCTTTGAGGCTTTCCTCGAGGTCGGTAATAGCAGCTTCGATGGCTTCTTTCTCGCCATCTTCGAGCTTGTCGCCGTAGTCAGTCAGCGATTTGCGTGTGGCGTGTACCAGCGCTTCGGCCTGGTTACGAGCCATTGCCAGCTCAGCAATACGGTGATCTTCTGCCGCATTGACTTCAGCATCCTGAACCATGCGCTGAACTTCTTCGTCGGTCAGGCCCGAGTTCGCTTTAATCGTGACCTTGTTTTCTTTGCCAGTACCTTTGTCTTTGGCAGACACATGCAGGATACCGTTGGCATCGATGTCAAAAGTGACTTCAATTTGAGGCGTACCACGAGTTGATGGTGGAATGCCTTCAAGGTTGAACTCTCCCAAAGCCTTGTTTCCGGCCGCAATTTCGCGTTCGCCCTGGAATACCTTGATGGTCACGGCAGGCTGGTTGTCGTCAGCAGTGGAGAACACTTGCGAATGACGTGTAGGAATGGTTGTGTTCTTTTGGATCATTTTGGTCATAACACCACCCAGGGTCTCGATACCCAGAGACAACGGTGTTACGTCAAGCAGAAGCACGTCGGAACGGTCGCCAGACAACACTGAACCTTGAATGGCGGCACCGGCAGCCACAGCTTCGTCAGGGTTGACGTCACGGCGAGGATCACGACCAAAGAACTCTTTAACCAGCTCTTGAACCTTAGGCATACGAGTCATGCCACCCACCAGGATGACATCATCGATTTCGGAAACCTTGACGCCAGCATCTTTAATGGCGATGCGGCAAGGCTCGATCGAACGCTCGATCAGGTCTTCAACCATGGCCTCTAGCTTGGCACGCGTGATTTTCAGGTTCAGGTGCTTAGGACCTGAAGCATCTGCTGTAATGTACGGCAGGTTGATCTCGGTTTGCTGCGTAGACGAAAGTTCGATTTTGGCTTTCTCAGCGGATTCTTTAAGACGCTGCAATGCCAGGACGTCTTTGGACAGGTCGGCGCCCGTGTCTTTCTTGAATTCGTCGATGATGTAGTCGATGATGCGCTGATCGAAATCTTCACCGCCCAGGAAAGTATCACCGTTGGTGGACAACACCTCGAACTGCTTTTCGCCGTCTACATCGGCAATTTCAATGATGGAAACGTCGAACGTACCACCACCCAAGTCATACACTGCGATTTTGCGATCGCCTTCGGCTGCCTTGTCCATACCAAAAGCCAGAGCGGCAGCGGTAGGTTCGTTAATGATGCGCTTGACGTCCAGGCCAGCAATGCGGCCTGCATCTTTAGTAGCCTGACGCTGGCTGTCATTAAAGTAAGCAGGCACAGTAATGACCGCTTCAGTGACAGTTTCGCCGAGGTAGTCTTCCGCCGTTTTCTTCATTTTACGAAGAATGTCAGCCGAGACCTGCTGGGGAGCCAATTCTTTACCTTGCGCTTCTACCCAAGCATCACCGTTATCTGCCTTGGTGATTTTGTAAGGCATTTGTTCGATATCGGTTTGTACCGCTTTTTCGCTGAACTTACGGCCAATCAGACGCTTGACTGCGTATAGCGTATTGGTTGGGTTTGTAACTGCCTGACGCTTAGCGGGAGCACCTACCAACACTTCACCATCGGGCATATAGGCAACGATGGAAGGTGTAGTGCGAGTACCCTCGGCGTTTTCAATAATTTTGACCTGATCACCATCCAATACTGCAACACAGCTATTGGTAGTACCAAGGTCAATACCGATGATTTTGCTCATGTTTTTTACCTTGTGAAAAATATTACGCTTGCCATTGAAGCAAGAATTGTTTGATAAAGACTAGGTGGGGCTAGCTTTGGCAATTTCAAGAGCGAGTCTTAAAAATAATAAAACTGCCCCCTATATAGGCTTAACCTGCGGAGACCATAACGAGGGCAGGTCGCAATACGCGGTCAGCAAGCAAATAACCTTTTTGAAGCGTTTGCTCGATAGTCCCCTGGGGATGCTCGGAAGGCACCGATGACATGGCCTGGTGAAGGTGAGGATCAAATTTATCGCCCGGTGCCGGTGCGACTTCTTTAAGCTGATTACGCGTAAAGGCATTATCAATCTGGCGCAGCGTGGTCTCTACGCCTTCACGGAAAGTCTCGACGGTTTGTTCACCTTGCGCCAATGCGGCCTCGAGGCTGTCACGCACCGGTAACAAGCTTTCTGCAAAAGATTCGGCACCAAACTTGCGTGCCTTGGAAACTTCGTCCTCAGCGCGGCGGCGGATATTCTCGACTTCAGCCTTGGCACGCAGCAACTGATCGTAATATTGAGCGATTTTGGCTTGTGCTTCTTCGAGTTGCTGCTCGAGGTTTTCTTCAACAATGACGCCATCAGTGCCGTCTTCGTTCAGGCTCTCGACAGATTCATTGGCGGTCGATTCATTTTCAGTATCTGGGGTATTGTTTTCGTGCTGATCTTTCGATTCAGACATAAGTTTCTCCACGGCTAAAAAACGTCAATAAAATGAATATGGGGGCCAATGCCCCCACTTTCAAGTGCCCGCTGTTTACCTTTTACATAGATTCTAAAAACTGGACTTTAGGCCAGCTTTTTGTCGGAATCGGGGACCCAACCACCTAATTGCTTCAAGACAATGTGACTTAGGCCGTCAATCCACTGCGGATCATCGTTTAAGCATGAAATATAACCAAAGTGCTCGCCCCCGTCAGCAATGAACGCATCGCGACATTCGACCTGGATTTCTTCCAGCGTTTCCAGACAATCAGCCAGGAACCCCGGACACATGGTATGCACTGACCTCACCCCTTCTTTTGCCCACTGGCGCAGCAGAGGCTCAGTATAGGGCTCAAGCCACCGCTCGGCTCCGAAGCGGCTTTGAAATGAGGCATACACAGGAACATGGGTATCAGCCAGGGCTTTACGCAATGCCGACGCCGTCAGCATGCATTCGCGGTAATACGGGTCGCCTTGCTCTATGCATCGACGAGGCAATCCATGAAAACTAAGCAGTAGCCGTTCGGGGGTACCGTTCTGTGCCCAATAGCGGCGTACTGACTGAGCCAGGGGCTGAATGTAGCCAGGGTCATCGTAGTAGTTTTTTATGAATCGCAGTTCGGGCTGGTTACGAAGCCTGGCTACATGACGATTGACGGCATCAACCGCCGTTGCCGTCGTGCTGGCTGCATACTGCGGGTAAAGCTGCGCAACCAGAATTTTCTCGCACCCCTTGTCTCGCAAGGCCTGAATACCGGCAGGAATAGACGGATTTCCGTAACGCATGACCAGCTCTACATGAATGTCCGGTTGCAGCGCTTTCAATTTCGCCTCCAGACCTTCTGCCTGCCTCTGGCTGTACACCAGTAGCGGAGCACCCTCTTCCATCCATACCAGTTCGTATTTAGGAACCAGTTTTTTCGGGCGAAATGGCAACACCGCCAGACGCAAAATCAGTTGCCACAGTACTTGAGGTATTTCAATGACGCGGGGATCAGACAAGAACTCGTCAAGGTAGCGCCGAATGGCTGGCGCAGTAGGGGCGTCGGGCGTGCCCAGATTCAACAATAGCACACCGATAGCGGCCTCTGGACGCGATGTAACTTCGCTATCCAGCAGGGTGGGATCTGCGGCTTCGTCTAGGTATTTGGTTAACAACATGGGTGTCAGGTGTAACGTGAGTACGCCGTTTCATCAACAGCTATTGCCGGTCGGGCCCGGATCATTACTTGGGATTGTAACTAAGTGCATTGGACAACAGCCGGGCAGTTATGTCCACGATAGGTATTACTTTCTCGTAAGCCATTCTGGAAGGCCCTATAACACCCAGTGTTCCGACGACTTCGCCATCTACCCCATACGGCGCCGTGATTACCGATACGTCGTTTAACGGCATCAGGTTTGAATCACCCCCGATGTAGATCTGCACCCCTTGGGCATGGCTGGACACATCCAGCAGATGAAGAAGATCGGTTTTCTTCTCGAAGAGCTGGAACAAGCGTCGAAGGCGATCCATATCTTCGGTCATTTCACTGATGTTCAAGAGCTTGTTCTCGCCTGATATGACCACGGACTCTTCAGTATCAGGCTCGGCGCTGCCCGCTGCCACCGCGGCTTGCATCAATTTGGAAATATCAGCCTGCAGTGAGGACAACTCTACTGCCAGAGACTCGCGCACCTGCGAGAACGATTTGCCTGAAAAATGCTGATTGAAAAAGTTGCTTGCTTCAATTAACTCTTGAGCCAGATAATCGCGCGGCATAAACAAAATTCTATTTTGCACATCGCCATCCGGCGTCACGATGATCAGCAGCACGCGCTTTCCGGAGAGACGTATGAATTCGATCTGACTGAAGGTCTGCGCACGCTTGGGCGCCATGACCACACCCGCAAACTGCGACAGATTAGACAGCAGCGCCGCTGCAGAATTAACCGCCCTGCCCGGCTCGTCGATAGGCAGCCGCAACAGCATGGGCTCGACAATGGGTTGATCAAAACGCTGCACTGCCAGCAAACGATCTACAAAAATACGGTAGCCTTGGGGTGTGGGTACGCGCCCCGCCGAAGTATGAGGGCTTTGAATCAAACCCAAGTCTTCAAGATCTGCCATCACATTACGAATGGTGGCAGGCGATAAATCAAACATCTTCGATAAGGTTCGCGAGCCAACGGGCTGTCCATCGGCGATATATCGCTCGATCAATACTTTAAGCAATGCGTTCGCTCTATCGTCCATAGCTCTTTATGCAGTAGTTATTGATGCGCTTAAGACAGAATCCGTTTCCGGACCGCCACAAATAGCCGCGCAACTCTATAATTCAAGTAATTCTACTTACTCAATACGATCATAAGGTATTTACCTCATGCACTTTAAAACGGTCGCCATCATAGGTCGATATCAAGACAGTGGCCTCGATGCGCCCTTACGTGCCGTCACCCAAACGCTGAAAGAAGCAGGTTGCACTGTACTGATAGAAACAGAAACTGCCCGCAACACAGGCATCAACGACATTCGCGCGGTTTCGTACGAAGACATCGGGCAGCATGCCGACCTGGCCATTATTGTTGGTGGCGATGGCACCATGATAGGCGCTGCACGGAAACTTGCCTGTACTGGCGTACCATTGATCGGGATCAATCACGGCAGACTCGGCTTCATTACCGATATCCCGCTTGCCAGCGCCCATGATGCCATCATCAGTGTCATCGACGGCAACTACGATGCCGAAGAGCGCAGCATGCTTGAAGGCAGGATTGTACGCGGTGACGAAACCCTGTTCTCGGGTATCGCGCTTAACGACATTGTAATTAATCGGGCAGGCCGGGGGGAATGATCGAACTGCGCGTTGAACTTGATGGTGTATTTATGCACCGCCAACGCGCTGATGGTGTCATTATTTCCACACCTACCGGCTCCACCGCTTACGCCCTGGCCGCCAATGGGCCTATCTTGCATCCGGCGCTAAATGCTATTTTATTAGTGCCTGTTGCACCACAAACACTGTCTAACCGACCAGTGGTTGTGCCCGATAGCAGTACACTAAGCCTAACAATCACCACCTTGGGACGGGTTGAAACCGGTGCCAGCGTGCATTTCGACATGCAAGCCTGGTCCGATTGCCAGCCCGGCGACCGTATCGATGTACGCCGCGCCCAGGAAACCGTACGTTTTATTCATCCAACGGGGTATAGCTTCTTTTCAACATTGCGTCACAAGCTTGACTGGAATCGCATGCCCCTGCCCTCAGACGAAAACGAATAACACCCTACTTCTATGCTGCGTTCTCTGCACATCCGCGACTTCGTCATCGTAAGCCAGGCCAATATCGAGTTCGATAACGGCTTCACTGTTTTTTCAGGTGAAACCGGGGCCGGCAAATCAATCCTGATTGATGCATTGTCATTGGCCCTTGGAGCCCGTGGCGATGCCAAGGTCATACGCGAGAATTGTCCCAAGGCAGACATCAGCGCTCAGTTCGAATGCACCGCAGCGGTAACATCGTGGCTCAGTGAACACGAGTTCGACGCTGACGACGACTTATTGCTCCGGCGTGTCATCGATAGTCAAGGGCGCAGCCGGGCATTTATAAACGGGGCCCCGGCCACGCTAACGCAGCTTCGAGACATCGGCGAATTACTGGTCGATATACACGGCCAGCATGCACATCAAAGTCTGCTGAAAACCGCCAAGCAATACGAACTTCTTGACTCACAAGGCGGCCACAGCCATTTAGCCAGGCAAGTACATAGAGCCTGGTCTGAATGGCAAGATGCCCAGCGCCGCCATCAACTCGCTGCTGAACAGGCCGACATTCTGGCCAATGAGCGTGAACAGCTTGAGTGGAAGCTGGGTGAGTTTCAAAACCTGGACCTGCAAGAGGGTGAATGGGAGACCGTCAGCGACGAACATCAACGCCTGGCTCATTCCCAGACGCTGATTGATGGCACGTCCACCACCCTGCAGCTGCTGGATGCCGACGAGAACTCGGCCCAGCTCGCTCTAAATACAGCAGCCCATGAAATTCAGGCCATACTCCGCCACGATACTCATTTGCAGCAAATTTTTGATACCATCGAATCTGCACGTATCGCGTGCGCCGAGGCGATTTCAGACCTGAACAGTTATGTTTCCAACATGGAACTTGATCCTGACAGGCTCGCCATCGCCGAAGCCCGCATGGCTGAAATATTCAGTTTGTCGCGCAAATATAAGTGCCAGCCTGAAGAACTGCTTCAGGCCCAAGGCGAACTTGAACGGCGCCTCGCCGAATTAAACGAAGCCAGCGATCTTCAACAACTGGAAGAGCTTGTTGCTTCCGCTAAAAACAATTACGACACACTCGCCCGCCAGTTAACCCAGGCTCGAACAGCCACCAGCAAGGCCTTAAGTCTGCAAGTTACCGACGCCATGCAGGCCCTTTCCATGCAAGGTGGTCAGTTCCGGGTGGCCATCACCCCGGCCAAAGCCTCAGCACATGGCAACGAAAACATCGAGTTTCTGGTGTCCGGGCATGCCGGCGTCAGCCCTGCTCCCTTAAGTCGGGTAGCCTCGGGCGGCGAGCTGGCCAGGATCTCGCTGGCATTGGCCGTTATCGCCAGCCAGGCGGCCAGGGTTCCCACCTTGATATTTGATGAAGTTGACACGGGCATAGGCGGCGCGGTTGCCGAAGTGGTAGGCACTTTGCTTCGCAAACTGGGTGACAGACACCAGGTTTTATGCGTAACGCACTTGCCCCAAGTAGCTGCACAGGGGCAACATCACTTCCAGGTCAGCAAAAACAGCCGGAAAAGTGGCACTACCTCGAACATCGAAACGCTGAGTGCCGACGGACGCGTCGAAGAAATATCGCGCATGCTGGGCGGTATTGAGATTACTGAAACCACGCGCCGGCACGCTAAAGAAATGCTGCAGCATTAACGGATTATCCGGCGATATCGGCCAGCTTCCAGGCTCGGGCCGGGACCACGGCGTGAAAGCCAGCCTGCGGGTCAGGTTCTGGCCTTCATTCAGCTTTTGAGCCTAAGGCCGGAAGTCAGAGCATCCGGCCGCTGACATGCTATCGGGAAGTCGGTTTATGCGTCTGGCGCCCACCTGCGTTAAGGCGGTTAGAGCTTGTGCACTCTTCGCAAATGCCGTACAACACCAATGTGTGGCTTTCGAGTTCGAAGCCCAAGTCATCGGCAATTTGATATTGACGCTGCTCAATTTCGGGGTCAGAGAACTCGACAACTTTGGCGCAGTTCGTGCAAATAAAGTGGTCATGATGATCTCCATCGTTAAGCTCAAAGACAGCTTTTCCACCATCGAACTGACTACGCATTAAAATGCCAGCTTGCTCAAACTGAGTAAGCACGCGATATACGGTGGCCAAGCCGATGTCTACATCTTCAGCGATTAGAAGACGGTATACGTCTTCGGCGCTAAGATGACGCATTTCTTGGGTTTCATCGTTACGACGGAAGACGTCGAGAATCTTGAGGCGCGGAAAAGTCGCCTTAAGCCCCATATTTTTCAGTTCATTTTGATCTTTCATGGCTAAAATTATACATCTGAAGGGGGTAAGGCTCGTGGCCCATCAGGCAAATACACTGACGGATTCCGAGACGGATTTCACAGCGCAGTATGCGCTGATGTCGAATCCCTTATATGATAACGATTTTATTCCAACAGGGGCATTGCAAGCAGATGAAAGCTAAAAAACTCACTCCTGTCCTGCGCACAGGCATAGCAGTATGCCTTACCGCCGTACTTTTAAGTGCGTGTGGCACCGGTAAATGGGGTTTTCCATACAAAGCTGATGTGCAGCAAGGCAACTGGATCACCACTGAAGATGTTAACCGCCTTCAACCAGGGATGACACGCGAACAAGTACGCTACGTGCTTGGCACCCCTACTTTACAAGATATTTTCCACACCGATCGCTGGGAATACCCGTATTACAACAAACCTGGTTACGGCGACGAAGAGTTACGCCTATTTACTGTCTGGTTTGAAGGCGATACCTTAGTACGCTGGGAAGGCAGTGAGCAGCCTGAACGCCAGCCTTTCCAGAAAGCAGATACGGGTTCAGTTGACGCCAGGGCACAAAGTGGGGCAGAAAGCAGCACGGGGCAAACATTGCCCATCGACACCGGGACCGCGCTGCCTATCAATCAGCCCGCCACGAGCCCGGAGCCCAGCGGTACTGTAGATGGCTCGCATCGCCCCGAACCTCTACGTTAACAGGACTTTTCAACTATGCGTATTGCCATTACTGGCGCTGACGGTCGCATGGGCCGCATGCTGATCGAAGCAGTATTGAATCACCCGGAACTCACTCTCACGGTTGCACTAGACCGTGCGGGGTCAAGCTCTATTGGCGTCGACGCCGGGGCTTTTTTAGGCCGTGATACCGGCATCTTAATTAGCGACGATCTCGCGTTACTGGAAAATGCAGATTGCCTGATTGATTTTACCCGCCCCGCCGGCACGCTGGCTCACCTTGATGCGTGTGTGGCTCACCATACCAACTGCATCATTGGCACCACCGGCTTTAGCGACGATGAAAAAGACCGTATTCGCCAGGCCTCCGAAAGCATTGCCATTGTGTTTGCTCCAAACATGAGCGTGGGCGTGAACGCCACCCTGCGACTTCTTGAAGTGGCAGCCAAGCTGATGAACTCCGGCTTTGATGTCGAAGTATTTGAAGCTCACCACCGCAATAAAGTCGACGCCCCTTCAGGCACTGCCCTGGCCATGGGTGAAACTGTCGCCAACGCCTGGGGTAAAGATCTGAACGACATCGCTGACTGGGCCAGACACGGAGACACCGGCGCTCGCGAAACTGGCCATATTGGTTTCTCGGTCGTACGTGGCGGCGACATTATTGGCGACCACACCGTTTACTTCTGCGGTGACGGTGAGCGTATCGAAATTTCGCATCGCTCCAGCAGCCGCACTACCTACGCCCAAGGCAGCATGCGCGCCGCTCAATTTCTGGCAGGCAAACAAAAGGGACTGTACTCGATGCAGGATGTTCTGGGAATAAACTAGAGGCAGTATGCGGCGATCCACCTAGCAACGGGAAATTTCTCCAGTAGCATTCCGGTCCCACTTTCACTGAGCGAGAGGTAAGCATGGAACTGAAGCAACTGGAATATTTCATTGCGATCGCCGACTTCAAATCCTTCTCTCGTGCATCCTTGCGTATCGGGGTCTCGCAACCCGTACTAAGCCGCCAGATCAAAGCGCTGGAGCAAGAGCTCGGCGTAACGCTGTATCACCGAACGGGACATGGCGTTGTATTAAGCGATGCCGGGAAGTGCCTAGAGCAATACGCCAAAGGCATACTGGACACAGCAGCGACTGCAAAAAGGGAACTCACCGCTCTAGGGAAAGAACCTTCTGGGCGCGTGCTAATCGGTATGCCGCCTTCCGTACAGGCTGTGCTGGCTGCACCACTAGTGAAAAGATTCCGGCAAAGCTTTCCCCAGGTATCCCTTGGCATCATGGAAGGCTTCAGTGGGCATGTACAGGAGTGGCTCACAACAGGCCGACTGGATATTGCCATTCTGTACCAAACCAAATACAACGGCATGCTCACGGGGGATCCCCTGTTAACAGATGAGCTATTCTTGCTCGGCCCTACTCACGATCCGGCTCGCGCCGGAGAAGGTCCTGTCCCTCTGAGCAGCCTGGCCCATATTCCGCTAATCCTTCCCAATAAGCCCCACGGACTGCGGCTGCTGTTGGACGAAGTTATGGCAAAATCAGCCGTTATACCCAATATACAGCTTGAAATGGACGCCATGCCATCCACGCTTAGCCTAATTGAGCACGGCCTACAGTACTACACCGTTCTGTCGTATTCGAGCGCTCATGAACTGATAGAAAGTCGTCGAATACGGTACTGGAAAATCATAGAGCCCACGATAAAACGCAACCTGGTTGTCGTCAGCTCTTCACAACGTCCTTCGACCAAAGCGTCACGCGAACTAATGATATTCGTGAGGCAACTGGTCCAGAGCCTGGTAGACGAAGGCCGATGGTCGCCGCCTGCCTGATCAATAGGGGCTTTCCGACGGCGCTTCATCCAGCCTGACAATCCAGCCTTTAGTCGCTTCGCTATAAGGTGGATAAATTGACGCGACTAGCGGATCATGCCCAGGAATTATATGATTTCTGCTTTCCGCCAGACGGTCAACACGGTCATACCCCTCTAGTACGGCCGACACACTGTCCAGCACAGGAAACACGCGCCGCTGCGCCAGATGCGCATAATGATGGGCCACATCTGAAGCAATGACGACATATCCACGCCGCGTTTTAACCCGCACTGCCTGCAAGCCTTTAGTGTGACCGCCAATATGTATCAGCGTGATGCCAGGGAAAAGCTCCACATCCCCGTCGTGAAAGCACACACGCCCCTCGAATAGCCTACGCACCATCAAGACAACGTCGTCGACCTCATAAGAATGACGCAGCGCATCGTGACACATGCATCGACCCGTAGCGAAGGCCATTTCCGTATCCTGTAAATGGAAGGTCGCTTTAGAGAAGAGTTCGTTATTTCCCGCATGATCATAGTGCATGTGTGTAATCACAACATCCTCTACTGCATCGACGTCCACGCCGAGCATGGCGAGCCCTTTAGCGACCGGATTAAGCAGCTCGCGGTTACGCTGCCGGGCTGCGCGTTCACCAAAACCAGTATCAATCACAACTGTGCGTAGCTCGTTGCGAATGACCCAGACATAGTAGTTAAGTGCCATGGGGCCGTCATGAGCGTCCCCCCCAAAAAGTTTGCCGCCGCATTTCTGTCTACTCGAGCGTAGGTCACCGCAAATGCTTCGTAAGTATCATCGTTCATATCAGTCAAGCCTTTAGAATCAGCATGGCGCTGTACTGGACTATCACAACGCCATGCTTTGACAGACACATTCAATCCTCGCCCTTCTACTGGCCTTTGCCTGGCCAGATCGGTTTGGAAAGGGCAAGTTCATCGGGGTACACCGTAACTGGTACTCCCTCTTGCCACTGAATGACTGTCAGGCTTGCGCCCACGCGGCGTCCATGGTCATCAAACTTCAACTCGCCACCTGGGTAATAGATTGACTCTCCTGCATCCATTGTACGTAGAGCTTGTGCTACCGATTCGCGATCAGCCTTTCCTGATGCCTCCAGCGCTTCTTTGATCAACCACATATCGCCATAGGTAGAAATAGCATTCTGCGTCATCCATGGTTCGTTGTGCTCTTTCTTCATCCGCTCAATAAGAGCTTCCTGGCCTTTGGTCCCCCAGTTAGCGACTGCCGACATTACCCCATTGAGGAAGTCCGGACTTACCGTATTGAGCACTTCGGGTTCGGCAATCGCAATCCCGAACGAGATCACAGGGACACGCACGTTCATCTCATTCATTTTCTCCAGAATGAGCTTGGCATCAGAAATGACCGTGGGCAGGAAAAAAACCAGATCTGGCCTGCGTGACCTGACCTGCTGGATTAGAGAAGAGGCGTCTGCCAAGGGAGGGGTAAAAGTCTCGTCCACAACCAGTCTTAATCCGTTTTCCTCAAGCAAACCGTCTTTCATCGCTTTTACAGAAGACAGCGAAGAAGCCGTATTATCCGTGATAATGGCTACCGTTTCAGGGCGCTTTCCGGATGTCTGTTCGGCTAAATCCAGAATAGTAGGAATCGATAGCTCCGCCTGTTTTCCTGCCGTAGCCGACGTCTGGAATATATACTCAAAGCCACGGCCCGTGATCATGTCGGAATACGACAAAGTCAGCATCGGCAGCTTCGCTCGTTCTGTAACCTCTGTTACTGCCAAGGTGAAAGAGCTTAGATAGGCTCCGGTTCCTGCCACCAAATCAGGATAGTCAGCAACCATCCGTTGGGCAGCGCTTTTCGATTTTTCAGTGGTATCACCAGAATCGATTACCTCCAACTTTAGCTCTGCGCCTCCAAGCGACTTAATACCCCCTGTGCGTTGATGTCTGTAATAGCCATATCCGCACCCATTCGCATGACTTGCCCATACCTGGCATAAATACCAGACATAGGCGCAATCAGGCCGACCTGTACCGGCTCTACATCCGCGGCCATCACGATGGACACCTGGCTCAGGGCCACCGCGCCCGCTACTAAAACGTTCAAGAGCTTATTGCTTCCTGCTTTTCTCTGCTTCATGGTAGTCTCCATTCTTTAATAATTATCCAGCTTTCAGAGGCAAGCTTTGAACCTACATGCCGAGATAGGCACGCCGTACCCGGTCATCAGCTTGCAAGGCCTCGTTAGTACCTTCCAGCACAACGGATCCGGTTTCCAGCACATACCCACGGTCGGCAGACTGCAATGCTTCTGCCACCCGTTGCTCCACTAAAAGAATCGTCAGATCGGTTTCCCTGCGTATGTCGAGTAGCCGCTCAAAGATAAAATCCGCAATCGCAGGTGACAGGCCCATTGATGGCTCATCCAGCATCAGTAGGCGGGGCGAAGAAGCAAGCCCCCGGGCAATAGCTACCATCTGTTGCTCCCCTCCCGACAAGGTTCCGGCTAACTGCTTCTCCCGCTCCTTTATTCGGGGGAACCACTCATAGATCTGTTCCAGGCTCCGTTTCCAGTCTCGCTGCCCCGCCTTGGTATAAGCACCCATTTCCAGATTCTCAAGAACGGTCATCGAAGCGAACACCTGGCGACCTTCCGGAACATGTGCGATACCAAGATGCGCCCTTTGCCACGGGGCGACGGACAACAAATTCTGCCCCTCGAATACGATGGCACCAGACGATGGCTGGACAGTTCCTGAAATCACTTTAAACAAGGTGCTTTTACCTGCACCATTTGGCCCGACCACCGCTACAAACTCACCTTTATTGACTGTCAGACTGATAGATTTCAGCACTGATACAGCTGAGTAGCCGGCCACGATCTGTGTAATCTCAAGCATTGGCAGCACTCCATTTCTTGCCCAGATACGCCTCTATGACGCGCCTGTCCCGCGTAATCTCATGCGGCTTCCCCGTCACCAGTACTTCGCCATGATCCAAAACCACAAACTCATCCACTAGCTGCACCATAGCCTGCATGGTGTGTTCTATGATGACAATAGTCATACCCGCTTGCGACAAGCGGTGTATTTCGCGGACTACCTCATCGACTTCGCCCTGCCCTAATCCGGCCAAGGTCTCATCCAGCAGCAACAACTCGGGCTGCCCTGCCAGGGCTCGTGCCAACTCCATCAAGCGAAGCTCTTTGGTGGTTAAAGCTGAAGCAAGCCGGGTGGCACAATACTCCAGTCCGAGCTGAGAAATAGCCTGGGCAGTCAAAGCGTCGGCCTCCTGCTCCCCTTGCGCTCTGACATAGGCTCCGACCTTTACATTCTGCGCTACCGTCAATCGGGCAAATGGCCTCATGATCTGGAAAGTCCGTCCTACCCCAGCCACGCACAATACGTGCGGTTTCCGCCCAGCCATATCCACACCGTTAACAAGAATTTTCCCCCGTCCGGGGTCAAAAATCCGTTCAGAACATTAAACAATGTGGTTTTCCCTGCCCCATTAGGACCTATCACACCCAGGATCATGCCCTTGCGCACCTTGAAGCTGACGTTCTGTACAGCTTTCAGACCACCAAAGCTTCTGGACACAGACTGTACGTCCAGGATGATTGTTTTCTCTGTCTCTGACCGTTGATGTGCCGGCTTAATTTCATGAGCCAGCCCTGATTCTGAACGCTTATTCTGGAGAGACTCACCAGGACCAGCAGGAGCCCGTCCCCCTCTCATCCGCTGCGTCCTCTTGATCCAATAGTCCCGAACTTTCCAGTAGACGCCTTCGGGCGCGACGAGAATCACGATCACAATGGCCAACCCCAGAATGACACCTTGTATGCCAGGAAAGCGGGAGCCAAGCTCGGCATGCAGAATCTCACCCAATGGAATCAGGATCGCGGCACCAATCACCGGCCCCCAGACGGTTCCTACACCACCAAACATAGCTACTGTTAAGGCCTGCGCTGAAACCAACATTCCAAATACTGAGATAGGCGTAACAACCAGGAGCACGACTGAATAGAAAGCCCCCGTAGCTCCAGCAATGGCACCACTCAAAGCAATTGCCTTGAGCTTCCACCTTAGCGTGTTGATACCTGAAGCCTCCGCCGCAGCCTCATTTTGTTTGATGGCTATCAACGCCATTCCAAACTTCGTTCGTTCCACATAGCGAGTTATCTGTATAAACACCAATAGCATCAGCAATGCCAAGATCGTGTAGAGGCGTGGGTCAGAAAACTGCATGAAGCTCGCCGCATTCTCTCGCTGTAGCGGAAACGTCACCTCTTGCAGCCCAAGCCACTCAAACACATACAGAAGCGCCAGCGGATAGGCGAGCATTGCCAAAGCGAAATAGTGCCCACGCAAGCGAAATGTGGGCAGTCCGATTATTAACCCAGCCAATGCTCCGATCACGCCTGATGCCGGAATCATCACCCAGGGACTAAGCCCCAGATGAATCTGTGCCAGCACTGTGGCGTATGCTCCCAGTCCAAAGAAGGAGGCATGACCAAATGACACCAGTCCCGTGTAACCACTGAGCATATTCCACGAAAGGCCAAAACATGCCCAAACCAACACCAAGGTCAGCATCAACTGGTGATAGGAGTTTCTGACCAGTAAAGCCAGGCCAAGGTAAGCAGTTGCCGCAATAACAAGAATCACAGTAGCCTTAGACGTTTTCATTCAGGTCCTCTCCGAAATACGCCCAAATAGCCCTTGCGGTCTCAGCGTTACGATCAACAGGAAAAAAACAAAAATAGCGGCATTCTGCAGTTGCATCGGCAAGATAAGACTGGAGAGCTGCTGCACCAGACCAATCACCATTCCACCCCAAAACGCACCGACAATACTGCCAATACCTCCGAGCACTACACCCGCGTACATGATGATCACGAACTCCAGCCCAACAAAGGGCTGAAACGGATAATTCGTTGCCAGCAAACCTCCGGCTAATGCGGTAATACACGTTCCAAGCGCGAATGCCATGCGATAGGCTGAGTTCACATTAATGCCCATGTAGGACGATGCCACTGGATTATCTGCTGCCGCACGCAAAGCCTTTCCAAGGCGCGTACGGTTGACCAGCACCGTGAAGAGCACAATCACCAACAGAGACACCAGCATGGCTACGCCGCGCCCCTTGTTGATGAAAATACTGATGAAGTCTCCCCACAACGGCCCTACTTCCCATGCGCCACTGGACAGTGGCGTACGAATGGATACCAGTTGCGAGCCAAACAGCATCATTCCGCCGTTCTGTAAAATTAGCGCAATACCCAGCGTCAAAATTAACTGTGCGTAATGACCATCTCCTTCTAGTTGGCTTGTACGACTGCCGGTCACCCTGGAGATCAAAAAATAATGTACGAGATAACCCACCATGAACATGATGGGGACCATGAGAAAAATCGAAGCATAAGTACCCAATATGCTTTGGCTTCCGCTCATGATAAGCAGGAAGTAAGCCACATACATTCCCAGCATCATGAAGTCACCCTGTGCGAAGTTGATGACCCGCATAATGCTGAAAATCATGGCAAGGCCCAGACACATCAAACCGTAGAGCCCGCCTACCAACAGACCAGCCACCAGCGCCTGTAGAAAAGCTTCAGACATAATCTGCAGTTCTGTCATTGATCTCTCCTTTCCCTATTTTTATTGTTCCGGTCTTTAGAACACAGCGTGGCAAGCAACGCCGCATCGGGTTCAGCCTCGAACGAATCCACGAGAGCAACGATCTGCTGGGCCCTTCTTTGCCCCATTACCGATCTTGCGGCCTCCAGACACCTCGTATGAATCAATGCGGCATCGGCCTCGATCACGTCATCCAGCTCTGCCGACAAAACCTCTCCATCCTCCAAAAAGAGCGTCACTCGGGCCCCCTGCTTTTCAGGAAAAGCGGCGGTGTAGCGTCCATCGCTTCTCAAGGTCGTCGCTGCTACGAGCCGCAAGATTTCCGCATCGTTGAGTTGGCTGTAATTATTTTCCTGAATATCGCGATTCACCAGCGTTGCGGCTACGCCAAAGACGATACTCATCTTGGCTTGAAGCGCATAATTAAAGGGCCCCGTACTGCTGCACCCCGGATAGCGAACCGCTGCAAGCGTACTGTCTATACGCACTGCTACGATCTGCTGACTGCCGCCACGCAACTGGCCAATTGCTTTCAAGGCAGCCTGACAAGGAGATTGCGCAAAATTGCAGGCTGGAACCGCTTTATTGAATACCGAAAGAATCTCTGCCTCTCCGTTGGCAAACAGCACAATAGGGTCTGCCATTGAGACACGTCCATAAGCCTGAAACAGGCCCGCCTCGCCTTCCAGAATGGACTCAGATGCAATCGCCCCGAGTTGTGCAAGCTGCAGGCAGGCCAGGGAATTTTGCACAACAAAGCCCGGATGAAAGTACATTTCGCTACCGCCGGTATAGGGCCATTCATTCAACCCGGCAGAACAGTTGCCTGCTAGCGCAAACGCTGCCACAGCCTGATCAGGACTCAGGGAGATAATTCGCGCACCGGTAACGGCTGCCGCATAGGGCCCAATCAAACCGGTAGGCCGGAACAATCGTGCGAGATCACTGGACATCAATGCGCGTCCAATGCGAGCTCCTACCTCATACCCTACAATCGCAGCCGCCAGCGCCTGACGTCCTGTGAGCCGGTGCCGCTCAACCAGAGCCAGCACCATCGGCCAAACAACCACGCCCAAATGACAAATACTGCCAGGATGCATATCCTCACGCACCAGCCCATGTGCCGAAACCGCATTTGCAAAGGCCGCTCCCTGCACGGCATAGGTGCCTTTCTCGCCGATGATATGCACACCGTCGCGATCCGTCGTCGCCAGCCTCCGTGCCTGTACGCTCCAGTCCAGAGGAAGCGCCTCAAAAGCGCAGGCTAAAAATCAAGCAAACATAGCTTGGCCTTCTCAATGACCTCATCGGAAAAAGAACCCGAGGGCACAAGCAAAGCCGTATTAACCAGATCAACAGCGGCTGTGCACCCTACTTTCGGAGTCAATGCGTCCATCGCTTTCCCCTCGTGTTCCGGCCACTAATAATGGATCCAAACGCTGCTGAATGCTCAAGAACTGCAGAGAGTAATAGCAGCATCAATTTTGAGTGTCACCCCTGCAATGCTGGCAGCTTCATCACACGCCAGAAAAACAGCGGCCGCACCAACTTCAGAGGCCTTCGCCAATCGTCCCAGCGGCGTTCTTTGTCGACGCGTCTCCCAGCCTTCCTCGTCAATAACCGAGTCAGCACCAGGCGTAGCCACTGGCCCAGGAGCCAAGGCATTAACTCGTATACCATGCACACCGAGTTCTACGGCCTGCTGGCGGGTAAGCGCATCCACCGCCCCTTTAATAGCCGTATAAACGCCCGCATTCTTGATGGAGAAAGAAACAGCAATTGACGATAAATTAATCACTGCCCCTCCACCCCGGGCAAGCAAGTGCGGAGTCACAGCCTGAGAGGCCCAAAGCGTTCCCTTCAACCCGACGCCAAGCATTTTCTCAATGACGTCTTCGCTCATATCAACCAAGGGTGCATAGTGAAAATACACAGCGTTATTGACCAGAATGTCGATTCCGCCTGCATCCTGAGCAAAAGAATCAAACGCAGCGAATACCGCCCGACGATCCGATACATCGCATACGACAGCACGCCCTCTGCCGAATGGGCTTCGCGCAGCGGCTTGAATCACCAGCGCCTCGTTATTGTCCAACATGGCGACCACGGCCCCTTCGTTTGCAAAGGCATACGCAATCTCTTTGCCTATTCCTCCGGCGGCACCCGTTACTACTGCCGTTTTTCCTTCCAGTTTACCCACGCTTGCCTCCTTATCTTTAGGTTGTCGAACAGCGTAGAAAGCTAGGTCTTTTCCTGCTCATTAATGACTTCGCGGGCGATACGGAATGCGTCCACACCTGCAGGGATGCCGGCGTAGATAGCCACTTGCAGCAAAACCTCACGGATTTCCTCCTTTGAAACCCCATTGCGCAGCGCTCCGGCTACATGCATCTTCAACTCGTGCGGCCGATTTAGCGCTCCTATCATCGCCAAATTCAGCATGCTGCGAATTTTTTCGGCAACTCGTCGCGTCCCCATACTGCGCCCCAGCAATATTCCGTGGTCAAACGCTGCATGGGCATATTGAAATCGTCGGCGGCCGACAAGGCGTTTTCTACAAACTCCTTGCCGAGTACAGCTTTGCGAATCTCCAGGCCTTTCTCAAACAGATCGTCATTCATTGTCATTACTTGCTCCTTGTCGAAAAAAATGCCCTGAACCATCAGGCTGAACGCACCTCAACACCAGCCCAGGTTTCCACCACTCGAACGATAGAGGTGAAATCAGAGTCTGGACCGTAGATGGCATTTGTCACTGCCAGCATTTCACGTACTGCTGCACCCACTATCATCGGCACGCCGAGCGCCTCGCTCTCGTCCACACACAGGCGTACGTCTTTGTACGAAAGCCCGGTCGCAAAACCAAAATCGAAGGTCCCCGGCAAAACCGAACGCGGGAACTTGTCTTGCGTGGCGCTGTTTCGACCTGTGCCAGCGTTAATAACATCGAGCATGACCTTGGGGTCAATACCTGCCTTGACCCCCATCGTCACAGCCTCTGCCGATATAGCCAGTGCAGCCGCAGCCAGCAAATTATTGGCTAGCTTCATCGTCTGCGCCTGCCCAGCACCTTCTCCCAGATGAAAAACCTTGCCGAAAATTTTCACAACAGGCTCAATAAAGGCGAAAGTTTCATTCGGGCACGACACCATGACCGCCAGTGTTCCGTCTGACGCCCCCTTCACCCCACCGCTCACCGGTGCATCGATATAACTGATTTGACGATCGTCGAAAGCGCTGAACAGAATCTTGGCAGCGCGAGGCCCGATCGTAGAGAAATCAACAACATGCTTAGCTCGTGTGCCTTCGATCAGCCCTGAAGGCCCTAAAGCAACGGCCTGAACAATTTCGGGATTGGGCAGGCTGACAAATACCACATCCGCACGCTCGGCAATGTCGCGGGCCGTGGTGGCCCTTTCAGCGCCGGCACTCACCAGTGCCTGCATAGCCTGATCAGCCACGTCGTAAACAACTACCTCATGCCCTGAATTCAACAAGCGTCGCGTCATTGGAGCGCCCATGCGGCCCAACCCCACAAAGCCAAAAACAATATCGCTCATGTTTTTCCCTTTGGTTGATTTCATACCCGATGCAAACACCGCGTCCACAAGGCTTCCTGACACCAGCAAGATGTTGGGTGTCAGACAGCCGCTGCTATAGGTAACTGTGGTGCGACGAGACTAAGGCGGCGTTAGACGCCGGTCTGGCCGATGGAGCAAATAATGATGTTCGTGCCACGTTTTATCTGGCTGACTGTCCATGCTTGTCTCCGGCGATTGATAATTTATTTTTTTCGCATATACAACAACAGGCAATCGAGCGGGGTGTAATCCATTACCACGCTTTAAAAACATTCTAGTGCAGGTTGATCTCCATAACACATCAAAAAAGACATAACAGACTCTTCAAGTGGGTCATAGATACGATACTGAAAATTGCTCTGCTAACCGGCACTGTCAGCTAACTGCAATAGGTTCTTGCTCCAGCCTCACCTTAAAACACTGTTGAATATCCGTTTTTATTAACGAGGCAAGGGTGTCAACGTCATGTGCGGTAGCTCCACCCAGGTTGGTCATAACTAAAGCCTGCGTATTATGCATCGCTACGGATCCCACGGTTTTTGCTCTCCATCCGGCCTTATCGATCAGCCAGGCCGCAGCCAGCTTATAGCGGCCATCAGGCTGTTTATAAGCCGTAACGTCCGGATGCTGCTGTCGAATATGCTCCAGCACGGCGGTATCCACAACCGGATTCTTAAAGAAGCTTCCCGCATTACCAATAAGAGCAGGATCAGGTAATTTACGCTGACGGATCTCAACGACAGCACTAAAGACATCCATTGGTGTGGGGGCGTGGGCTAACAGCGGATGTGACTGAAGGTCGGGATAACGCAATACAGGCTGCCATTGCTTCGGCAGTAAGAATCGTACGGCGACAATCAACCAGGTTCCGGGCGGCGCTTGCTTAAAGCGGCTATCCCGATAAGCGAAACCACATTCATCGGGCGTCAACTCATGCAACGTGGATTCGCGTAGATTCCACGCCAACACGCTATGTAAGCGCTGATCCAGCTCTACCCCATAGGCACCAATATTTTGCACAGGTGCAGCGCCTACGGTACCCGGTATCAAGGCCAAGTTCTCTAAACCAAACCAGCCTTGCCCAATCGTATATCTGACAAAATCGTGCCAGCACTCGCCTGCCTCGGCTTCGACGACCCAATGATCTTCGGTTTCGGAGGCTAGCCGTATGCCCTTACTATCTACTTTAATGGTTAAGCCATTTATATGGGGGGCAAGCACTACGTTGCTGCCGCCGCCTAACACCCAATGCGATTCGAATTGATTAAGCAAAGCGCTGATATCGCTTAGTTGCCGACGGCTTTGGTAAAAAATCATCGCCTTTGCCGACGACGTTAAGCCGAAGGTGTTCAGCTTGCTTAAATTATGGTGCGCGTAGATATTCACGTAGGTGGCAGTGTAAAGACTCAATAATAGTTCAAGCATAACGCAGCGAAAACCACTCTGCACTGATACTTTCAAAATTATGCTTGACGCGTATCACGTTTCAGTGCTAAAGTTCTGTCTTTGCTTAATTAGCCCATGCAAACCGTCCAAGGGAATGCGATGCATAGGTTGAAGCAAATGTTGTTTTTATCTAAAGTGTGTTGGTTGTGAAAATCACGACTTACACTTATAAAAACAACCAAGAATAAAATTTTTTGTAATGTTAAATAAATAATACTTGCAAAATAAAAAGCTCTAGCTTATAATTTTATTCTTTCTTGATTAGCACAACACCAACGCTTATCAAGTTTGTCCTAAAAGACAAATATGCGGGAATAGCTCAGTTGGTAGAGCGCAACCTTGCCAAGGTTGAGGTCGCGAGTTCGAGCCTCGTTTCCCGCTCCAAATTCTAAAAAGGCCCTGAAACTACTGTTTCAGGGCCTTTTTGCTTTTTGCCGAAGCTCACTGGGACCCGCGGACAGTCAGCCTTTTTAAGGCCATAATATATGGGTGGCATCAGTTCCGGATTGTTGCTGGGATAGAGCGCGAATCGTGACGAGCATTGAACCTAAGCCGTAACTTAGAGTGTTCGAACGATGGCACTCTCTGATTTAATCCTCCGGCAGGCCAAGCCGGACATCCCCTTTCGTGATGTAGCGCCTATACCACTCCATTAAGCACGTTCATCGTAAAAACAAGTTTAATGAGAACTGGTCATCCCCCTTTTATGATGGAGCGCCTCATTTTGTTGCACATCAGTCCCGAACATTTTGTGCTGAAACCCTATTTCGCCACCATTCATTGTGAGCCGAACTGGGCTTGGCGCAAGCGCAAGGCGCCCATGCCCAATTACGATTTGTTCTATGTCTGGAGCGGGCATGGCGAAATGAACCTGAATGGCAAGCGTTACGCCTTGCGGCCGCACAGCTGTTTTTTGTTCCGGGCGGGTGATGTCAATGACGCAACGCATCGGTCGGATCATCCACTGGTGCTTACCTACATCCATTTTGATTTGGCTGAGCCAGCAACACAGATTCCCGCCCCGTATCGTGTGATCAAAGATTTCATCACGCTGGAAACATTGCTCAGCCGTTATGTGAAACTGTTTCTCACTCAGGCTTATGGCGCGGAAGTCGAAGCGAAGCTGATTCTCAAACAGGCCATGATTCATCTGCTGCGCGAGGAGCAGGAAAATGAGACGGCTCAAAGTGACGGCAAGCGAAAACTGGATGAGGCCATTCTCGAAGTCGCCAACTATGTGAGCGTGCACCCGGGCTTTCCGCACAATGTAGAGCATCTGGCCATGCGCGTGAATATGTCTCCAAAATATTTTTCCCAGAGATTCAAAGAAAAAATGGGGCAGACCCTGCGCTCATATATTGTGGAGTCTAGAATCAGGCGGGCGGAACATTTGCTGCACTTCACGGGTATGTCGGTTACAGAAACTGCCTACGCACTAGGCTACAACGACATGCATTTTTTCAGCCGCCAGTTCAAGCAATATACCGGTCGAAATCCATCCGAAATACGCTGAGCCCTCAGCCTGAGCCCCTCAAGGGGTCGGCTCTTGCTAGCAGAAGATACGGCGGAACGATTATGTGATGGCTGCTGTGCAGCGTGTGTGCCCTTGGGAGCAACACGCCTGATGAACACCAGGAAAAAGTACACAGCATCTGCTTCTGAGTCTAAATTCAGGCGCCCCCTAGTTGCTACACTGATTTTTCAATGCACTGAAGCAAGCATCATAGGGGTTACAGCGATGCCGTTCATACAGTCCCACGGACTATACGATTCACGTTTCGAGCACGATGCGTGTGGTGTAGCCATGATTGCTCATATTCGGGCCGAAAGCTCGCATGACATCATTCAGCAGGGTTTGACGGCTTTGAAACGAATGCGTCATCGCGGAGCCTGCGAGGAGACTTGCCAACTGGGGGACGGAGCGGGAATCCTAACCCGTCTGCCGGATTTGTTGTTTCGGCAGGACTGGCATGATCTATCGAATCCGCTGCCGCCAACAGGACAATACGGTGTAGGCGTGGTGTTCATGCCTGCCGATCAGGCGGCGCGTCGTCAGTGCGAAGCGCAGATTGTTGATGCGGCAAAGCGACTGGGGTTGCGTACGCTGGGGTGGCGGGATGTCCCGGTTGATGAATTCGGGTTGCATGAGAGTGCGCGGACAGGACGCCCTTGGATTCGTCAGGTCTTTCTGGCTGCGGAGCCTGCCGACAGATTGACTGAAACGCAGCTTGAGCGGAGCCTATACACGCTCAGGCGTCGTCTGGAAAAGGATGTCTGCGATCCGGACTTCCATATTCCTAGTCTGTCGTGTCGCACTATAGTCTACAAAGGGCTGTTGCTGCCGGGACAGCTGGCGGCTTTCTACACGGACTTGCAGAACCCCCTGTACGTATCGCCATTTGCGATGGTGCACAACCGTTTCAGTACCAATACCTTTCCAAGCTGGTCTCGGGCACAGCCGAATCGGCTGTCACTGCACAATGGTGAAATCAATACGATTCGTGGCAATGTCAATGCCATCACCGCGCTGGAAGGAGGGCTGCAATCCACCTTGTTTGCCGATGCCCCGGCTGTGCTGCAAGGCGTGATCGACCACCATGGCAGTGATTCGGCCATGTTTGATAATGTGCTGGAATTGTTGGTCATGTCGGGCTGGTCTTTGCCGCACGCCATGATGATGCTGATCCCTGAGCCTTGGCAGCATGATCTCGAGATGGAGCCGGAACTGCGGGCGTTTTACCGGTTTCACAGTCATGTGATGGCGCCCTGGGATGGGCCGGCCGCCATGATGTACAGCGATGGGCTGGGCGTTGGTGCGTGCCTCGACCGCAATGGTTTGAGACCCTTGCGCTTCACCCTCACCCACGACAACTATGTATATGCAGCCTCCGAAGTCGGGGTGTTTGACATTGCCGAGCACCGCGTACTCAAAAAGTCCCGTCTGGGGCCAGGGCAAATGCTTTGGGTGGATCTTCAGACGCAGTGTTTATTGCTGAACGATGCTATCAAAGCCCAGGTGACACGCACTCGCCCCTATGGTGAGTGGGTACAGCGTGTCGTCGTCGATGTTCCCCGCTTGTCTGCCACGGTCTGTGAGACCGGGAATAGCCTGCGCCATCATCCTGATTGGTCGAACTGGCAACAGTACTTTGGGCTTACCCATGAAGTGCTCGATAAAGTGCTGGCACCCATGGCGCAGAACGGCCATGAGGCGATCAGCTCCATGGGATATGACACGCCCCTGGCAGTGCTGTCCGAACATCCGAGATGCTTGTTCGATTATTTCAAGCAGCGTTTTGCTCAAGTCACGAATCCGCCTATTGATGCAGTACGTGAGCAGCGCGTGACGTCGGTGGAGATGCTGCTGGGCGGTGAGGGCAATCTTCTAGCGCCGAAACCGGACGATTACCGGAAGATCTGTTTGCCAAGCGCTATGTTGACCTTGGACGACGTGCAGCGAATTGCAAACGTTGAAACACACGGCATTGCGGCGGCCTCGTTGTCGCTGCTGGTACCAGTCGCTCGCGCAGGTGGAGCAATGCATCTTGAACAGGCATTGCATGCTTTGCAATACTGTGCGGCACAGGCTGTGGAAAATGGCCATACAGTACTGATTCTGGATGACCGAGGAGTCAGCGCACGGCAGGTGGCCATTCCCTCATTGCTGGCGGTATCGGCAGTCCATCAGTATTTAATCCGGCAAGGGCTGCGCAGCAAGACCAGTCTGGTGGTGGTCTCTGCCGAGCCGCAAGAAGTGCACCACATGGCCGTGTTGTTAGGGTACGGTGCTAATGCCGTGTGTCCCTATTTGGTTCATGCCCTGTATGCCGATGAGCAAGAAATTGAGCGCTATCACCGGGCGATCGACAAAGGTTTGCTCAAGATAATGTCGAAAATGGGCATTTCAGTGTTGCAAAGCTACATGGGAGCTCAGGTTTTTGATGCGGTCGGGCTGCATGCCGATGTCATCGAGTCATATTTCCCGGGGACAGCGTCGCAGGTGGGTGGCCTGCATCTGGACGACATCGAGACTGATGTGCGAGTCCGGCATGCGACAGCTTATACCAATCCGCCGCAGCCTTTGCGGGGTGGCTCGGATATGCAGTGGCGTGCTGAGGGAGAGCCGCATCTGTATAACCCGAAAACAATCCACAGCCTGCAACGAGCCAGCCGTTCAGGAGACATGCAAATTTATCGTGAGTATTGTGACAGCATGCACAACGAGACGGCATCCCGCATTGCTTTGCGCGGAGTCTTGACTTTTAGACAGGCGCTGAAACCGATTCCTGTTGAAGAGGTGGAGCCTGAAGCAGCAATTTTGCAGCGATTCCGTTCTGGAGCCATGTCTTTTGGCGCCATCAGCCAGGAGGCACACGAAGCCATCGCCATCGCCATGAATCGTCTAGGGGCGTGCAGCAACTCTGGTGAGGGTGGAGAGGACCCGTCGCGCTACCCGACCTTGGCCAATGGAGATTCCAAAAACAGTGCCATCAAGCAAGTGGCCACGGGCCGTTTCGGGGTGACCAGCGCCTACCTGGTCAGTGCGGATGAAATTCAGATCAAAATTGCCCAAGGAGCCAAGCCGGGTGAAGGCGGGCAACTTGCGGGCAACAAAGTGACGGTGGAGATCGCTCATACACGGGGATCCACGCCAGGCATCGAATTGATTTCGCCACCGCCTCACCACGATATTTATTCGATTGAAGACCTGGCCGAGCTGATTTTTGATCTGAAAAACAGTAATCCGCGCGCCCGTATCAGCGTCAAGCTGGTGGCCGAAGCCGGAGTCGGGACGATTGCCGCCGGTGTGGCCAAGGCCAAGGCGGACGCGATCGTCATCAGCGGCTATGACGGAGGAACGGGTGCGGCAGCGCGCAGTAGCATCAAACACGCGGGCTTGCCCTGGGAACTGGGACTGGCCGAAACACAGCAAACTCTGGTGCTGAACGGTTTGCGGGACCGGGTTGTGCTGGAGACCGATGGCAAGCTGATGTCTGGTCGGGACGTGATCATTGCCGCCCTGCTTGGGGCTGAAACATTTGGTTTTTCCACCCTGTTGCTGGTGGCCTTGGGCTGTGTGATGATGCGCGTCTGCCATCTGGATACGTGCCCTGTGGGCGTTGCAACCCAAAACCCGCTGTTGCGAGCGAAAATGACAGGCACTCCGGAGCATGTGGTGAATTTGTTGCACATGATCGCCCTGGATGTGCGCGAACACATGGCCATGTTGGGTATCAGACGTCTGGATGAACTTATTGGACGCACGGACTTACTCGTTGCGGATCCGTCTCGTGCAGGCCGGGCGCGCAAGCTGGATGTCACGGCCTTGTTGCATGCTGCTCACGGACCACGACGTTCGATGCGCGTACAGATGCATGGGCTGGACGACACACTGGATGCGCGGGTGCTGTTGCCTCTGTGCCGCAAGGCCTGGGAACGTCGTGAGCCGGTCAAGGCCGAATTGCTAATTGACAATGAGGATCGCGCGGTGGGAACCCGATTGGGTAGTGAGTTAACGCGTCATTGTGGCCCGTCCGGTTTGCCCGATGATCATATTCGCCTGCATTTCCGCGGTGTCGCAGGACAAAGTTTTGGCGCATTCGTCCCCAGGGGAATAACCTTGATGCTTGAGGGCGAGGCCAATGATGGCGTAGGGAAAGGCTTGTCGGGGGGCAAGCTGGTCATCCTGCCGCCCTGGGCAGCCAGCTATTCTGCGCATGAGCAGTCCATTGTGGGAAATTGCGCGTTCTATGGGGCCACCGGCGGGCAAGGCTATATCTGTGGGCAGGCCGGAGAGCGGTTTGCAGTGCGCAACAGTGGTGCGCACCTGGTGGTAGAGGGCGTAGGCGACCATGCCTGTGAGTACATGACAGGAGGCGTCGCAGTTATTCTGGGACAAATCGGGAAGAATTTTGCTGCCGGAATGTCTGGCGGGCTTGTCTATCTTCATGCACCGCAGGCGGATGCCACTTGGCAGCGTTGTCAGCTCGACGGCATGTTGCTGACACCATTGCTGGACCTTGACGATGAAGATATTGTCCGGGTGAACACATTGCTGCACAACCATCTTGCGTGTACCGGAAGTCAGCGTGCCAGAGAGCTATTGCAGAACTGGTCGGAAAGTGTGGGACAGATCTACCGTTTGATGCCCGCTGCGTACAAGCGTGTGCTTGATGCGACTGCCGGACCACGCAAGGTATTGATGATTCAGTCTATTTGATGGGAGAGCGCGCATGGGAAAAGCGACGGGTATTCTTGAGGTCAGGCGACAGGGCATGCCCTATCGAGATCCCGCAACGCGTATCCGGGATTGGGAAGAGATTGTCTTGTTATCTGCAGATGAAGCGCTGCAGGCTCAAGCTTCACGATGCATGGACTGTGCAGTACCGTTTTGTCAGGACGGTAGTGTATTGGGGGGCATGACGACAGGGTGCCCCGTTTACAACTTGATTCCGGAATGGAATGACCTGGTCTATCACGGGCAGTGGCGCAAAGCCTATGAACGGCTGAGTCTCACCAATCCATTTCCGGAGTTCACGGGACGAGCGTGTCCCGCGCCTTGCGAAGCGGGATGTGTGGCTGCCTTGGTGGATACACCGGTCACGATCAAGGACATTGAACGGTCGATTATTGATCGTGCTTTTCAGCAAGGCTGGGTCACAGCCGAGCCGCCCAGAGCCCGTTCGGGCCGTTGCGTGGCTGTGATCGGTTCGGGGCCGGCTGGCTTGGCTGCGGCGTCGATGTTGAATCGCTGGGGCCATGCGGTCACGGTGTTTGAGCGGGCTGACCGCCTGGGGGGACTGCTGACCTATGGCATCCCCAAGACAAAGTTGCCGCAGTCTGTTGTGGACCGTCGCGTACAGTTATTGAGAGATGAAGGGATTCAGTTTCAAATCGGTGTCGAAGTGGGTCGGGATGTGTTGATCACAGATCTGGCGGGTCAATACGATGCGGTTTTGCTGTGTTCCGGAGCAACCGTGCCGCGTGATGTGTCCGTGTCCGGCACAGCCCTGGAAGGGGTACATTTTGCCATGGATTACCTGACCGGCAACACGAAGAGTCTGCTGGGCTCCGGTTTGCAAGATGAGCAATTTATTTCGGCGAACGGACGCGATGTGGTCATCATTGGCGGAGGAGATACTGCAGTGGATTGCATTACCACAGCGTTGCGACAAGGCTGCCGAAGTCTGGTCCAGTTTGATATCTACACGCAGCGGCCGGATCAACGCGGACCAGATAATCCGTGGCCGGAATATCCAGTGATTCACAAGTTGGAACCCGGGCAACGCGAGGCTGCGATCCGTTTTCAGCGGGATCCGCGCGCCTTTTCGACGTCGGCCGTTGCTTTTCTGAGTGAGACGCCACGGCAGGTCAGCCATGTTCGCAGTGTTGTGCTGGACGCACAGCGGCAAGCCATTCCAGGTACTGAGCGGTTGTGGAAGGCGCAACTGGTGCTACTGGCAATTGGCTTTCAGGGTCCGGAGCCGGCTTTGTTCGAGTCCCTGGGCATCAATCACGACGTGCGTGTCCGAGCTAGCGACACAGGTGCCCATCGCTACAGTACACCTGTGAAAGGGGTTTTCGTGGCCGGGGACGCCAGGCGCGGGCAAAGCCTGATTGTCTGGGCCATACAGGAAGGAAAGGAAGCGGCTCAGGCCTGTCACCGCTACCTGACAGGTTTGAACAGGAGTGCGTGAGTATGAGAGAGAACATGATTCAGGCAGCATTTGCAGAGCGTATCGGTGGCCAAGGGTTTGGGCGTGATACACGTATGTACAAGTTTGAGATGATCAAGCAAGCCAAGCGGCAAGCCCTGCAGGCGAATCCGGACATTGAGTTGATTGATCTGGGTGTGGGGGAACCGGATGCGATGGCGGATCCCGCGGTGGTACGCATCTTGCAGGACGAGGCCGCCAAACCTGAAAACCGTTTTTATGCCGACAACGGGATATTGACGTTCAAGCGTGCGGCTGCAGCCTATATGCGCGAAGAATTTGGGGTCGCCGACCTCGACCCGGAAACCGAGATTATTCCGGTGGTGGGCAGCAAATCGGCGTTGGCCATGCTGCCGGCTGCGTTCATCAACCCGGGAGATGTGATTCTAATGCCCTCCCGGGCTATCCGGTACTGGCGACGTCCGGGGCCTATTACGGTGGCCGCGTTGTTTCTTTGCCGTTGCATGAAGAACAGGGCTTCCTGCCGGACTTAAGCGAGCTGAAACCAGAAGATATGCAGCGGGCCAAGCTGTTGTACTTGAACTATCCGAATAACCCCACAGGGGCGCTGGCCTCCGGCGCGTTTTTTGAGCAGGTCGTGGACTTTGCCCAACAACACGGCACCTTGGTGGTGCATGACGCTGCGTATGCGGCTCTGGTGTTCAATGGGGTGAAACCGCTCAGCTTTTTGGCCACGCGGGGCGCTAAGCAAGTAGGTGTTGAACTGCACTCATTATCCAAGGCTTTCAACATGACAGGATGGCGAATCGGCTTCATGGCGGGCAATGCACAGATCATCAAAGCCTTTGCTACGGTGAAGGACAACACGGATTCTGGCCAATTCATCCCCATACAAAAGGCGGCTGCCTACGCATTGGCCCATCCCGAGATCACTAGGCAGACAGCACAAAAATACGCACGTCGCCATGATTTGTTATGCGAGGTACTGAGGTCCAGCGGGTTTCGTATACAGCCGCCGGGAGCCTCGTTTTTTTGTATGCACGCATTCCACGTGCGGTTCGGGGCGGTGTGAGATTTGATTCGGCAGCGCAATTCAGTGATTACCTGATTCGGGAGCATTTGATTTCCAGTGTGCCTTGGGATGAGGTCGGACCGTATGCGCGATTTTCGGTGACCTATGAGGCGGCCACCAGGCAGGAAGAGGTGCGTGTGATGCAGGCCATGCGTGGGCGTCTGGAACGGGTCTCATTTGAATTTTGAGCAGGGGAAAGAGCATGCGATTTGTCAAGATGCATGGGTTGGGCAATGCCTACGTTTTTTTCAATGTGCTGGGCAGACCGGATATCTATGCAGACTGGTCGGCCCTGGCGCAAGCAGTATCGAATGTTCATTTCGGAATCGGCTCAGATGGTCTGATTCTGATCGGACCTGCCTCGCATGCAGATTTCAGCATGCGCATATTCAATGCAGATGGGTCTGAGGGGCAAACCTGCGGGAATGGCTTGCGTTGCGTTGCCAAACTGCTCAAGGATGAAGGGTGGATCGATACGGACCAGTTTTCAATCGAAACCCGAGGTGGTGTGGTGCAAGTTGAGCTGATCAGGCACAGCGCACGCTACTCCTGGGTCAAGGTGGACATGGGCGACCCCAGCCTTCTCAAAGCCGATGTGCCTATGCTGGGTATTGCCGATGCCATGACCATTGATGAGCCCTTTGAGATTGGGACTGATCACTTTAGGCTGACGTGTGTGTCTATGGGAAACCCACATGCCTTGCTGTTTGTCGAAGAAGTGGCAACCGTCCCGCTGGCAGAGTGGGGCCCGCGGATCGAACAAGCACATTGGTTTCCCGAGCGTGTGAATGTTGGCGTGGTGGCGGTGCGCAATCAGCAGGAGATGGATTACCGGGTTTGGGAGCGCGGCTCGGGAATGACCCAGGCATGTGGCTCAGGAGCGTGTGCCGCTGTGGTGGCGGCTTGTCTGAATGGCAAGATCCGGCGTGATGTGCCTGTGTGTGTACACCTGCCTGGGGGTGATTTGACCATACAGTGGGCGTCCTCCGGCCATGTGTGGATGACCGGCCCGGCAGAAACCGTATGTGAAGGAGAATACGATGTGTCCGGAGCAGCGGCGAGCCGGAAAAAGCACACATCTTGCGCCATTAAGTCTACAGCCATTCATCTTTTCGATTGTTACTCTGGACCTGTCAAAACACGCTTGCAAGGAGAGCGAAAATGGGAGCCACATGGTCCATAGATCAAATCATCTCGGATGTGCGTAAACAAAACGTGCGTTTTATTCGTTTGCAGTTCACAGATTTGTTCGGTGCGTTCAAAAACGTCGAAATTCCGGTCAGCCAGTTGCCCAAGGCACTCGACAACAAGATGATGTTCGATGGCTCGTCGATTGAAGGCTTTGTACGTATCGAAGAGTCGGACATGTACTTGTATCCCGACCTGGATACTTGGCTGATTTATCCCTGGGGAACAGAAAAGGGAAAAATCGGAGCGCTGATCTGCGATGTCTATCGGCCTGATGGCACCCCATTTAGAGGTGCGCCGCGAAGCATCCTGAAAAAAGCGATTGCCGAAATGAAAGCCATGGGATTTTCGGCCATGAATGTGGGTCCGGAGCCGGAGTTCTTCCTGTTCAAAACTGATGCTGCGGGGCGTCCCACGATGGAGCTGAACGATCAGGGCGGATACTTCGATCTGGCGCCGACGGACATGGGCGAGAATTGTCGGCGGGATATTGTGCTCTCCCTGGATAGCATGGGGTTTGAAGTAGAGGCCTCCCACCATGAGGTGGCGCCGGGTCAGCATGAAATTGACTTCAAATATGCTGATGCTGTCAGAACTGCGGATCAGATTCAGATTTTCAAATTGGTGGTCAAAAACATCGCCAAACAACATGGTCTGCACGCCACCTTCATGCCCAAGCCGCTTTTTGGTGTCAATGGATCGGGTATGCATTGTCACCAGTCATTGACCCGCGGTGATGAAAATGTGTTCGCCAGCGATGAAGAGTCGCATCGCCTCAGTGTGACGGCCAAGCACTATCTGGCCGGCATTCTCAAACATGCGCGGGCGTTTGCAGCAATTACCAATCCGACGGTGAATTCCTACAAACGCCTGGTGCCGGGTTATGAGGCACCGTGCTATCTGGCCTGGTCAGCAAGAAATCGCAGCCCTCTGGTCAGGGTCCCGGCCAGCTACGGTCCCAGCACACGAATCGAGGTGCGCAATGCCGATCCGTCGGCCAACCCGTATCTGGCGCTTGCGATGATGCTGGTATCGGGATTGGATGGTATACGCAATCAGCTGCCGCTGCCTGAGCCAGTCAACCAGAACATCTTCACCATGAGTGCTGAGGAGAAATTGCGGCTCGGTATTGTGAGTCTGCCATCGAGCCTGTATGAGGCGCTGGAAGAACTCAAGCAGGATGCAATATTGACCCAGGCCTTGGGTAAGCATGCGCTGGAGCGGTTCCTATCGGCCAAAATGCAGGAATGGGATGCCTTCCGCACGGCAGTCCACCCCTGGGAAAGAGAGCAGTATTTGACCCAGTTCTGAGGGCCCCAGGGCGATTTCGAGCCTTATATCATACCGGCTCAATTAAAGAGCAATTAGCGGCGTTGTCGATCGACCAGATCGATATGGCACCTTGATTACTGTTTATTGGCACCACCGGTTTGATCTGGCGCCGGGATCGCTGTTGCTTGTCTACGGTAATTCCGTATGCTGTTTCAACGGCATATCATCGCGAATGGGTACGGTCTGACGCTCAATCATGCGGTGCACATAGGGTGGTTTTTTGCCCCGGTGCAGAGATAGCAAGCGGTCGAATACCTCGGCGTCCGACTGCGTGCGGCGTTGATGATGACGCACATATTCAACCCAGGTGGGCACATGATAGCTTTCGGTCCAGACGCTCGGGCGCTCCAGGTCGCGCAGCAGCGACCATTGCCGCGCACCATCGCGCAGACGGATACGGCGCCGCTGCGCCATAAGAGAAAGAAAGACTTCGATGTCTTTCTGCGCAATTTCATAATCAACCATGACCATAATGGGACCACTGCGTCCGCGCAAATCCAGCAGCAAGGTGGGTTCGTTGAAGCGATCAGCCGGATCAAGGCTAAGCTTGCTGAACTCTGGCAATACGTAGCGCAGCCCTATAGCCGCACCAAAGACCAGCACTGCACCTGATCCGAGCAACGCTCCATCCGTCCCATAGGCTTCGGCACTTAGACCCCAAGCCCAGCTTCCTACCGCCATGCCGCCGAATGTTGCAGTCTGGTATAGCGCCAGAGCACGCCCCACCACCCAACGCGGCGTGGATAGCTGCACGGTCACGTTAAACAGCGATAGCGTCAATACCCAGCAGGCGCCGGCAGGCAGTACGATCAGGCAACTCAGCCACATCTGGCGGCTCAGCGCGAGCGCCACCGCGCTCAGTGCGAAGACCAGGAAAGTGGCGCGCACGATGGTTTCGTTGCCCCAGCGATCACGCACCCGGTCATTCAGCAAAGCTCCACCGATAGCCCCCATCCCGAAACAGCCTAACATGATGCCGTACGAAAAAGCGCCACCAGTCACCAGGTCACGCGTCACCAATGGCAGCAAGGCCAAAACCGAAACCGCTGCAAACCCGAAAATGAAACTACGGCCCATGACCTTCAACAGGTTGGGCGACATGGCGATGTAGCGCAATCCCCCTGATAAAGCGCTGCCAAAAGTTTCGCGCGGCAGCGGGTTGACTGCGCGTTGCGGCTTCCAGCGTGCCAGCACCCTGATCAGGGCAATATAGCTGACTGCATTCACCGCAAAGGCAAATGCGGCGCCAGCAAGCGCCACAATCAGACCGCCCACGGCCGGGCCGATACTGCGCATAAGGTTGTAACTCATGCTGTTCAGTGTCACGGCACCGGGAAGGTCCTCGCGCGGGACAAGGTCCCCCATTGACGCTTGCCACGACGGGTTGTGCAATGCCGTGCCGCAGCCGATGGAAAATGTGAAGGCCAGCAGCAGCCAGGGCGAAAGCAGCCCCGCGACGGCAAAGATGGCGAGGGCCGTCGATACCACCATCATCAATATTTGTGCCACCAGCATGATATTGCGACGCTCGAAACTATCAGCCAATACCCCGGCCGCGAGTGAAAAAATCATGACCGGCAGTGTGGTTGCCGCCTGCACCAAGGCAACCATATCATCCGAAGAGGAAATGGTAGTCATCATCCAGGCTGCACCCACAGTCTGGATGAGACCGCCCAGGTTGGACGCCAGGGTGGCAGTCCAGAGTGCGCGAAAGGTAGTGTGCTTGAACGGGGCTAAAGGTGAAACGCTCATAAGAATATCGGTCCGTGGCAAAGCGAGGTTGTCCGAGCTCCAGATGAACCTATTATGACAGTGAACGCATATCAGCGCCGCGCTTCAACGCGCCTATGCTTCTTGCCAAAGCCATTCAGTCAGTACATAATTCAGTACGGTTTTCAACCGAGGTGTATCAAAAGCCCTGTTGAATCAAGTATTTTGGTGAAGTAGCGGTTGTCTCGTTTTCCGCTCCAAATTCCTAAAAAGGCCCAAATTTCGGTTTGGGCCTTTTTGTTTTGTATGCTGTACTCCAGTCGGACAATAAAAGAACGCAAGCATGGACATCGTAATAATTCTCTTGTTGGCTTTCCTCGGATGGCAAATATTGCGCGTACGTTACCAGCGTGCACGTATTGCCTTGCTGGGGCGGCACCTAGCTAGCCTGCAGCTTGAGCGCCACATGGAAACACTGACGGAAGGCTATACTCGCGCCATCCGTGAAGAGCCTGAATCCCGCCAGCTTCAGGTGCTGGATATGCTTAGCCAGACTGAGCGCGCCGTGGCGGCGCAGGCTCAGTCGCTCGCCGATGCCATGCAGAAGGAAAACCTGCAAGCGGCCGGCATGAGTACACTCTCGCTTTGCGTGCCTTACATCGAGCGCTTTCTGCCTGCTGTCACGCGAGATTTCCGCAAACTGCTGCACATCCACGCGACTGGCTTGCGCCACGTTGTGGACAACGATAGCGGCTGGGACGCAAAGAGCCGCGCCTACCACCTCTCGGCAGAACTATACCTGCTGCAGCACAGCTGCCACTGGTTCTGCAAATCTCGCGCCGTCGCCGATGCACGGCTGCTAATGCGGCATCAAGTCAATCATCAGAAAGTGCTGGATTCAGTGTCAGAGGTGACTCGCTCGGCGTATCTACAGTGGTTGCAGCGGTAACCTTAGAGCCAGCACTGATCTTGATTCATATCGTATCTGGATCTTATTTCGATTCTTTAATAAAGTATGTATAACCTTGATGCCGCTCAAGACACGCCACGAGTTTTTATGGTTCACTGTGTACATACGATACTGTTCTCCCCTGTTTAACAGTATTGCTTTTTTCACTGCTTTTCGGTTTTTGCTACTGGAGATTAATTATTATGTTAGCTAAAGTCACTTTTGCCGCGCTACTGTCAATCATGAGCTTGCCCGCTCTGGCCGCTAACTGCGAAATCACGGTTGACTCCACCGATGCCATGCAATACGACACCAAAGAAATAACAGTGGATAACACTTGCGAAGAATTTACCGTCAATCTTACTCATTCTGGTCAACTGCCCAAGGCTTCCATGGGTCACAACTGGGTATTGACAACAGAGGCCGACAAGCAAGCAGTAGCTACTGAAGGCATGGCTGCTGGCCTGGATAACGATTACGTCAAGGCCGACGACGAGCGCGTTATTGCGCACACCAAAATCATCGGCGGCGGCGAGTCCGATTCAGTCACTTTCGATGTTTCCAAGCTGACTGCAGGCGAAAATTACGCCTTCTTTTGCTCCTTCCCCGGCCACTGGGCCGTCATGACAGGTACGCTGAAGCTAAGCAGCTAATTACGCTTCTAAAACCTTCCTGCATGTAAGTGGTGTTAAAAAATCTCTTTAGACTAAGCCCGGGAAGCTGGATACCTAACCAGCTTCCCGGGGTAAAGAGGTTAACCCAAGCTCATTTTCAAAGACAGGTATCCACGTAGATCTAGCAAAGATGTCTTGACCTTCCCACGATGGGAAGCTATATCCTTCTCTTAATCTAGTTAAACTGAATGATAAGGAGGTAGGATCTTGAGCGCCCTAACCCATCAAGAAAGCATCTTGGCAACCACGATCAGCCTGCCTATCGAAGGCATGAGCTGCGCCTCGTGCGTAGGCCGCGTGGAAAAAGCCCTCGGAAAGGTCCCAGGCGTTGATTCGGTCACTGTCAACCTGACGACCGAGCGAGCTGACATCAAGGTACTTGCTCCCGTTGACCGTCAGACTCTGGTCAATACGGTTGAGGCCGCCGGTTATAGCGTGCCGGCCACAGCCATCGACTTGACGGTGGCCGGCATGACCTGCGCATCCTGCGTGGGCCGTGTCCAGAAAGCGCTCAAAGCCGTCCCCGGCGTTGTTGAGGCCACAGTAAATCTGGCCACCGAGCGCGCCCACGTACGCGGCAGCACCGATCCCAACACTCTGGTTGCCGCGATTGCCGCGGCAGGCTATACAGCGCAAGCCATAGACGCTGGCGCATCCGCCGACGATGACGCTGCAAACGAGCGCAAAGACGCTGAGCGTGCAGCGCTCAAACGCGATCTGACCCTTGCTGCTGTTCTGACATTGCCGGTTTTTATGCTGGAAATGGGTTCGCACCTGATTCCAGGCATGCATGAACTGATCCTGGACACCATAGGCGCCCAATGGAACTGGTATATTCAGTTCGCGCTGACGACACTGGTGCTGGCTGTGCCGGGCCTTCGCTTTTACCGGCTGGGCATTCCAGCGCTTTTTCGTCTGGCGCCCGACATGAATTCGTTGGTCGCGGTCGGCACCTTCGCAGCCTATGCCTATTCCCTGGTCGCCACCTTCACGCCATCACTGCTACCAGCAGGTACAGTGAATGTCTATTATGAAGCAGCTGCGGTCATCGTCACGCTGATCCTCCTAGGCCGTTTTCTGGAAGCACGCGCCAAAGGCCGCACTTCCGAAGCCATCAAGCGATTAGTCAACCTGCAGGCAAAAACCGCACGCGTCCAGCGTGACGGGGCCGTGGTCGAAATTCCCATCACCGACGTCGCGGCCGGCGACATTCTCGAGGTACGCCCCGGGGAGCGAATTCCTGTCGACGGTAAGGTGACGCAGGGTCAAAGTTATGTCGATGAGTCCATGATCACCGGCGAGCCCATTCCGGTTGCAAAAACAATGAACAGCAAGCTGGTCGGAGGCACCGTCAATCAAAAGGGAGCACTGTCTTTCCGCGCGACGGCAGTGGGTGGCGCAACCGTACTTTCGCAGATTATCCGCATGGTCGAACAGGCGCAGGGATCCAAGCTGCCCATCCAGACTCTGGTAGACAAAGTAACCATGTGGTTCGTGCCTGCCGTCATGGCAGCCGCCGCGTTAACCTTTCTCGTCTGGATTGTCTTCGGGCCGCAGCCTGCATTGACCTTTGCGCTCGTCAATGCCGTGGCTGTCCTGATCATTGCTTGCCCTTGCGCCATGGGGCTTGCGACACCGACTTCAATCATGGTGGGCACCGGGCGCGGTGCGGAACTTGGCGTTCTTTTCCGTAAGGGCGAAGCATTGCAGCTGCTGAAAGATGCAACGGTCGTCGCCGTCGACAAGACCGGCACGCTGACCGAGGGACGGCCAACGCTAACCGATCTGAACATCGCTGAAGGCTTCAAGCGCGAGGAAGTGCTAGGCCGGATCGCCGCTGTCGAGGCGAAATCCGAGCACCCTATCGCGCGCGCCATCGTCGAGGCAGCCAGTAATGAAGGTATAGTCATTCCAGATGTTTCAAACTTCGAATCGATCACCGGCTTCGGCGTGAAAGCATACGTCAACGGAGAACAGGTTGACGTCGGGGCAGACCGCTATATGCGCAAGCTGGGACTCGACGTTGATGTTTTTTCGGAAACTGCCGAGCGTCTGGGAAACGAAGGCAAGACGCCACTTTATGCCGCCATTGGTGGCCGGCTGGCTGCGATTGTCGCGGTCGCCGATCCCATCAAAGTAACAACGCCCCAGGCCATCGCTGCGCTGCATAAACTTGGCCTGAAGGTCGCCATGATCACGGGCGACAACCGTCGCACGGCAGAAGCCATTGCGCGCCAGCTTGGAATTGACGAAGTGGTTGCCGAGGTCCTGCCGGAAGGCAAGGTCGAGGCCGTGCGCAAGCTAAAGGCCGAGCACGGACGACTGGCATTCGTGGGCGACGGTATCAACGACGCGCCCGCGCTGGCCGAAGCGGATGTGGGCCTTGCCGTGGGCACCGGCACGGATATCGCCATCGAGGCGGCCGACGTGGTATTGATGTCGGGGAACCTCATGGGTGTACCTACCGCCATTGCACTGTCACGCGCAACGATAGGCAACATTCGTCAGAATCTGTTCTGGGCCTTCGCCTACAACACCGCCCTGATTCCGGTGGCGGCGGGTGCGCTTTATCCGGCCTTGGGGATCCTCATGTCGCCAATCTTCGCAGCGGGGGCAATGGCGCTTTCGAGTGTCTTCGTTCTGGGTAATGCACTGCGCTTGCGCGGGTTTCGCCCGCCTATAGAAGAAACCGCCGAGTACTCTCAAGGGCAGACGGCATAACTGGAAAGGAGATATTGCAATGAATATTGGAGAAGCGGCAAAAGCCTCGGGCGTCTCGGCCAAAATGATCCGATATTACGAGCAGGTCGGCCTGATTCCCCCGGCCAATCGTCGGGAGTCAGGTTATCGACACTATTCTGCGTCTGACGTGCATATGCTGCAGTTTATCCGCCGAGGTCGTGATCTAGGCTTTCCGGTGGCACAGATCAGTGAGCTTTTGGATCTCTGGCGCGACAAATCGCGCCAGAGCGCTGAGGTAAAACGTATCGCTACAGCTCACATTACTGAGCTGCGCGAGAAGATAGACAGCCTGGAACAAATGGCCGGTACGCTTCAAACGCTGATCGAATGCTGCGCCGGTGACGACCGGCCCAACTGTCCGATTTTGGCCGATCTCGAGAACACGGCCTAGTTAACGGGTAGCGCAGGCCGCCGCCACGCAGCCGCCCCCAGCGCCGCCACGGCGAGCGCCAGCGGCACAAGTGACACCCAAAGCACTGTGTCCCATCCGTACGATGCCAGCAAGCTTCCCGAGGCGAACGACCCCACAGCCATGGTCCCAAAAACAACAAAATCGTTGAAGGACTGAACGCGCGTGGCCTCCTCAGGCCTGTGACACTCAAGCACCAGCGCCGAAGCGCCAATAAAGCCAAAGTTCCAGCCTATCCCCAGCAAGATGAGCGAGAGCCAGAAATGGCGGACGTCAATGCCCGTCAATCCCACCGCCGTCGCCAGGCCGATCAGGAGCAAGCCTAACGTCACTACACGGCCCGCTCCGAACCGGGTGATCAGCCGCCCCGTAAAGAAGCTGGGTGCGTACATGGCAATGACATGCCATTGCATGCCCAGATTGGCAGACTCTTGCGGATGGCCGCACATCTGCATCGCTAGCGGAGCCGCCGTCATCAAGAAATTCATGAGCATGTAGGAAACCGCACCGCAGATGGCTGCCGTAATAAAACGCGGCTGGCGCACAATCATTGATAAGGGACGTCCTCCGGCCACCCCTTCGGTGCCAGCGTCGGTAACCTGACGCCAAGCAATACGACTGCTGATACCGCTGCAACCACTGCCTGCACAAGAAAAGTGACGGCGAACATATAGGGCTGCCACAGGTTCATGGTATAGGTGACAAGCTGCGGTCCGATGACGCCAGCGGCTACCCCGCCCCCATGACAAACGAAAGGGCGCGAGCCCGCATTTCCGGCTCTACGCCATCGGTAGCGGCAAAGCGAAAGGACAGAACGACTGCCGCATAGGCGCCTCCAAAGAATGTCGCCAGGCAAAATAGCCAGAACGAAGCCAGCACAACGGCCATTGCCGACAGCAATCCGACCAGCACGCCGCATCCCGCTCCGGTCAGAAAGGCAGCCCGGCGACCATAACGCCGGGCGATTCCGCCCATGGGCAAGATGCATGCGGCCATGCCGACCACGAAAATGGAAATAGGCAAGGTTGCCAATGTCTTGTCTGCAGCGAGCATGTGGCCCACAATCGAACCCGTAGCAAAGACCACCACTGAATTAGCACCGGCCAATGCCTGCGCCAAGGTAAGTCGAATGGTGTTTCCTCGCTGATCGCGCTCCGACAATATAGGAGTAGCCCCTTCCAATGAACCGGCATTAACATTCGACACGATTTACCTCAGCTATGAATATAAGAGCGACGACACGATGCATGCCGGCCAAAAAAATCAAAGTGACTCTATGTACTGCGCCATGCGATTACGCATACCAGTATCCGGCAAATCGCCGAATGCAGCGCCCATGTTGTCCACCATATTCCTGGCACGGCTCGTGGCGGGCGTTGCGCAGGTGACGGCCGGATGAGAGATCACGAACTTCAGGAAGAACTGTCCCCAAGAGCGGATTCCCAGCTCGGCAACCCAATCCGGTACCTCGTGCCCTTTCACCAGGCTCCATAGGCGGTTGCGGCCAAAGGGCGCGTACACCAACACTGCAATGCCCCGATCCGCCGCCAGCGGCAATATGCGTTCTTCCATAACGCGATTATCGATGGCGTAATCCACACCGATAAAATCGAGAGGCTCGTCGCGCATCACGTTTTCCAGTTGATCATACTGTCGGGGGAACGTGGTAGTCACCCCCATATAGCGGATGCGCTTTTCATCGCGCAGAGCCTTCAAAAGCGGCAGTTGGGTGGGCAGGTCTCCGAGGTTGTGTACCTGAATCAGGTCGATAACGGGCTTGTCGATGGCCTTGAACGATGCTTCGATCTGGGCCTTTGCCTGTTCGATATCCGCTTTGCCACCGCCGAAACCGGCAACATTAAGCTTGGTCGCCCAGAACACCTTGTCGCTGATATTCAGTTCATTGACAATTCTTCCTGCCACGGCTTCGGACTCACCATAACTGGGCGCCGTATCAAAAACCGCCCCTCCCTGTTCGACCAAAGCACGAAACACCTGTTTCAAGGCATCGATATCAGCCCCACTTGCTGCGCTGGAGAATGTTGCAGAACTACCCAGCCCTACAACGGGTAGCTGTTGCCCGGAAGAAGGAATAGGACGTGTAATCAATGCTCCGGGCTGTTCATCTGCCCACAGCAGGCTCGGTCTAAACATCGCGCCTGTGCCAGCCGCCATACATAGCTTCAAATAATCACGACGAGAAATCATTTTGAATATCCTTTGTCTATGTAAATGTGATGTAGAAAAATCCATAAGGACTTATTCGGGCAAATTAGAAACAGCGATTCTTTGCTGTGTGCGGCCCAGCCAAATCGCAAGCCCTGCCCAGACGATAGCCAGCGGCACTGCAACACTGGCCACTGCCGCGAGTCCCATGCCCAGGCGGCCCAACGCACCTTCCAACTGAGCGCCAGCCACGTCGCCCGCTCGATAAATGAAGGTATCAACAAAAGCCTTGGCCTTGTACTTATCTTCAGAGCTGAGCACGGTAAACAGCGTTTCTCTGGCCGGACGCATAACGGCGCGCTGCACCGCTCTGAACGCCGACTCGAAAACGATCAGGGCAGCCAGCGAACCCACGGCTGCAAGACCGATAAAACCGAAGAGCACAGTAACCGGAAGCAAAGCCAAGGTAATATGAACACCCAAACGCTTCATTAAATGACCCGACACCAAGACCTGAATCACCAGCGTAGCTATTTGCGTGATCAGATCGATTTGGGCAAATAGCGTGGTGCGACTGTCCATTTCATCACCCAACGCCGCCACCATCTGCAGACGCGTAAAATAAAGAAAAGTAGCCATAATCGCCAGGATAATCACGTAGGCTGCGATGCCCGCCAAATACCTTGACTGGCATACCGCCTTGATACCGTCCCAGGCCCCTCCGCCCATAACACGCTCATCGGCTGCGGGCTGAACGGCCGCACAGCCGTTTTTTCCAGATATCGTTTGTGCGGGCTGGATATGAACGAGCACACCGGCCGCACATAATGCCAACATCAAAAAACCACTGGATACCAACAGTAAGGCGGGCGTACCAAATGGTGTTGCCAGCATGGTCGCCAGCCAGGGACCAAAGATAGCGCCCAGGGTTCCACCCACGGCAATCAGTGCGAAGAAACGCTTGCTCTGCTCTAACGAAAACCTATCGGACATCAGTGCCCAAAAAACCATGGACGAAAATAAGTTAAAGACACTGAACCAGACATAAAACACCTGGCCGGAGATTACGCCAATCGCCTCAGGCGACAGCGCAATCAGCAAGTAGAAGACCACCAGACTGAACGCGAAGAACAAGTACGTAAAAGAAATAAACACAATCCGGCGAAATCGACTGACCAGCAGTCCAAATATCGGATTGACCAGCAACGTCACGAGTGCCGTACCGACAAACAGCCAGCGCACGGTATCGAGCCCGCCACGCATGCCCAGCGCTTCGCGCGCGGGGCGCAGCATCATGAGCGCAGTCAGCACACAAAAGAAAAACAACATCGCCAAGACCACCGGCAAAACCTCTGCCCGACGAACATTGAACACGCGCTGTAATGTTATAGCCATAAGCCGATTTTTATACTTGGGATGCACCGGAACAGAACATGGTTCCCTGGTAACAGTGAAGCGTGATCTTACTTTAACCGTTTCAGCAATACCGGAACGAACAGGAACATACAGGCCAGCAGCAGGAAAGTGATCGAAACTGGCGTATCAACCAACACCGACAGCCGCCCCTGCCCCGCCGCCATGGCCGTGCGAAGCTGATTTTCGGCCAGCGGCACGAGAATCAGCCCGATCAATAACGGTGGAATGGGAAAACCATACACGCGCATCACATAGCTGACCACGCCCAGCGCGGCCATCATGCCCAGGTCAAACACCGAGCCAGATACACCCCAGATCCCCATCATCGCAAAAACCAGAATGCCGGCATACAGCTGCGGCCGGGGGATCTGCAATAGCTTCACCCATATACCGACCAAAGGCAGGTTCAGCACCAGCAGCATAAAATTACCAATATACAAGGAAGCAATCAGGCCCCAGACCAGTTCAGGGTTGCTGGTAAATAAAAAGGGTCCAGGCTGCAAACCGTAATTCTGGAACGCTGCCAGCAAAATAGCCGCTGTAGCGGAAGTAGGCAACCCCAGCGTAAGCAGTGGCACTAGAATGCCAGCGGCTGAGGCATTATTAGCAGCCTCCGGCCCGGCCACCCCTTCGATAGCACCTTTACCGAACTCTTCTTTGTGCCGGCATAACTTCTTTTCCAGCGTATACGAGAGCATTGTCGGGATTTCGGATCCGCCGCCGGGAATCGTACCAATAGGAAAGCCAATGGCCGTACCACGCAACCAGGGCTTCCAGGAACGGCGCCAGTCTTCTCGCGTCATGAACGCTTTACCCTTGACCGGAATAATATCGTCCTTCCCCTGTACGTAGCGGCTGGCAACATAGAGAATTTCTCCTACGGCAAAGACAGACACCAACACAACCGTCAGCTCCACGCCGTCAAGCAGGGCAGCAATACCGAATGTCATGCGTGGCTGACCGGTCATGGCGTCGATGCCGATAACGCCCAATGCCAGGCCAATGAACAGGGATACAAATCCTCGCACCCGCGATGCGCCCATAACCACGGCCACCGAGGTAAAAGCAAGAACCGTCAATGCAAAGTAGTCGGCTGGCTTAAGCAGAAATGCCAACTCAGCAACGACTGGCGCTGCGAACGTCAACATTAAGGTGGCAATGGTACCAGCCACAAAAGAACCAATGGCCGCCGTAGCCAGTGCCGCGGCACCGCGGCCCGCCCGAGCCATTTTATTGCCCTCCAGCGCGGTCATCATCGACCCTGCTTCACCAGGCGTATTGATAAGGATGGACGTCGTGGATCCACCATACATAGCGCCGTACAACACCCCAGCAAACATAATAAAGGCCGAGACCGGCCCTACCGATACTGTGACCGGCAATAACAGCGCAATGGTCAGTGCAGGGCCGATTCCTGGAAGAATGCCGATCGCTGTCCCTAATACGGACCCGACAAAGGCCCACATGAGGTTGGCGGGAGTCAGCGCAACCTCAAAGCCATGAAGCAGCAGTAGCAATGTGTCCATTAGAAACCCGCCAAGGGAAAGAACCCGCCCAACTGAAGACCGAGCCAGCCAAACAGAAACCAGCCCGAGCTGGCCAGCACAAATCCCACAATCAGATCGGACAACAGGCGTTTGGAACCGAAGGCACGCGCTACCAGCATAAATGACAACATCGCGGTCACGGGTAGCCCAAGCATCTCAATAATCAGGGCGGGCAGCGCGGCCGCCAGCAAAGCCGTAAAAAAGGCACGTTTGCCCATTGCCTGGCCAGGCGCTGCATTCTCTGCCTCGTCAGCTTCGAAGACCTCACCACGAGCGATCTGAATCAGTATCAGCACACCCAGCCCTACCAGGCCCAGGCCCACAGCGAGAACGAACATGCCTGGGCCGATGGCCGCATATTGTGCAGTAACTGCCAGTTCGGTTGAAGCATAGAGACATACCGCCCCCAGAAACATCACAGCCAGCCCCAGCCACCACGGACCTGTGCGCAATAGGTTCATCGGCATTCCTTCACCGTTGTCTTGGGCTTACTTACTCAGCCCTGCGTCCTGGAGAATTTGATTGATGCGGCTACTTTCGCTGACGATGAATTCGCCGAATTCCTCACCTGGCAAGAAATAGGCATCCCAGCCCTGCCTTTCAAGCACGGCATGCCATGCATCACTTTGATCCAGTTGGCTAAAGCGCTCTACCCATTCTTTATAATTAGCTTCAGGCATGTCGACCGAGCCTAAAATACCACGCCAATTAGCGATTTCCACGTCATACCCAGCTTCTTTGAACGTAGGAATGTCTTCCAGGCCTTTCATGCGCTCGGCTGTAGTGATCCCCAATATACGTATGCGTCCTTCCTCGGCAAACTGCTGGAATTCTGAAATGCCTGAAATGCCGGCTTGCAAGGTGCCATTGACGATGCCGATAACAGTATCTGCGCCAGCTGTCTGAGGGATATAGTTCAACGAGGGCACTGGTACATCGGCGCTTTGTGCCAGGAGTGCCAATGCGATGTGGTCGACGCCACCTGCAGAGCCACCACCAACGGCTGTCGCGCCGGGGTCGCTTTTGAGCGCGGCGACGAAGTCTTCGAGTGTTTTGTAGGGGGAATCTTCCTTGACCGCCAGCACCAGATATTCAGCGGTCAGGCGTGCCACTGGTTTGAATTTGCTTAGGTCGACGGGAGAGCTGTTCAGCGTGATGGCACCTACCGTGATAGCACCGAAGACTGCCAGCGCATCGGGCTTGCCTTGCTGCGAGCGCTGAAAATCGGATAGTCCGATGGTGCCGCCCGCACCGCCTTTATTAGAAAAATTCACAGTTCCGGTATAGATATCCGCCTGTTTCATGGCCTGGAAAGCCTGTCGTCCTGTGGAGTCCCACCCCCGCCTGGGTTGGCGGGCAACATTACGCTGACTTGGGCATGTGCTGCACCCGCGCAGAACGCAGTCCCAACAACCAGAAATTTGAGTAACTGTTTGAATTTCATCGTGTCTCCCTCGATTTTTTCGATTGTTGGTCGTTTGCAGCACGTTTTCGCAGAGTAAGCGGGGGCCTGGTGGCTGTCAATGCGGTTTTTCCATGCTCTCCAGGTGCGATAACGCTTCGCGTACCGGCGGGGGGATTTCGTTCATGGCGGCCTCACAGTGACGAAGCAGACTTATTTGAGTTAGAAAGGGAGGTCTGTCCTGCCCCTTTGCGTCTCGATCCATGGTGATTAGCATAGAACCACGTGAATTCTGCCCCCAACAGGAATACCTGCGCTGCGTAGTACACCCAGATCAGCACTATGACCAGAGACCCTGCCGCAGTCAACGATGAAACAGTAGAGCTTTTGCCCACATAGAGACCGATCAGCACCTTGCCAATCTCGAACAAGACTGCAGTTACGATGGCGCCAATCCAAACGTCGCGCCATGCGATAGAAGCTTGGGGCATGTATTTGAAAATGACCGCAAACAGTACCGTGGAAATCGCGAGCGAGGCGAGTGCATTCAGCCCCTGCAGAAGTACCTCCCAGCCAGGAAGAAGCCCTGCCGTCCAACCGCCCAGGACTGCCAGGCCGGCGCTGATCACTAAAGACACCAAAAGCAGAAAACCCATGCCCAGAACCAGCCCCAGCGATAGCAGCCGGGCTCGCAGCATCCGCCACCATCCCGCAGTGCTTTGCAGGGCGGGCACTTTCCAGATACGATCGAGCGCACTCTGCAGTTCGGCAAAAACCCGCGTCGCCCCGACAAGCAAGATCACTACACTAACGAGCGTCGCTGTAATGCCCTGCGCCGGCCTGTCTGCGCTTCGAATAAGCGCCTGCACACTTTCGGCTCCTTCCTGACCGACCAGACCGCCAAGCTGCTGGATAACCTCGCCCCGCACAGCATCTTCACCCCAAATAAAGCCAGCAACAGCGATGACAATAATAAGCAGCGGAGCAATGGAAAATACGGTATAGAACGCGATGGCTGCACCCATGCTTGAAGCGTAGTCGTCGCTCCATGCCTGATATGAACACTTTGCCAGATATAGAAACTGTCGGGGAGTCAGGTGCATAATCTTCAACCGTTGGATATAAGAAATCTTCCAATTGATAAGGCGATAAGGGCGACGATTACGCGGCCCTTTAACGAGAGCAAGCTGAGCACAAGCCGTATTCGGTGAAGTCTAGCACAGGGTCAGCAAAGCTTTGCCTGCTATCAGTTGCCCTGCCGTCGGGCACGATACTTGCTAGCTTCAGCACACCTTCGTTAATTTTCAGGAGATACCCATGAAAAAAATACTCATAACTGCATTGTGCTCGTTACCGCTTGCGCTGGCACCGTTAAGCTATGCGCAAGACAATGCTGCGGGTAGCGGGGCCGCCGGAGCGGGACCGGCAAGCAGTAGCGACAGCGCTACTATGTCGACTCCGGGCACTGACTGGAGTGTCAAAAGCGATGTGATTGGTCAATCGGTTTACAACGAAGACGATGAGAAGGTCGGCAATATCACTGACATTACTATGTCCGCTGATGGGGCAATGACATCTTTCATCGTCGGAGCCGGCGGCTTTCTGGGAATGGGTGAGCATAACGTCGCTATCCCATTCGACGAGATTACAGAAAACGGCGGCAAGTTCATGCTTTCGGGCTACACAAAAGACCGGTTGAAAGACATGCCAGCGTATGAGCCGCCAAAATCCGATGAGCCTATGGATAGCGACACAATGGGTAGTCCGGCCGCATCAGGAAGTATGGGCGCTCCCGCTGCTCCAGGTGCCGCCCCCGCAGACCCTGCTGCTCCAGGTGCTCCGACAGCGCCCGGAGCGTCCTCAACCCAGTAACCTCCGCACAAACGGATGGTGACTGATTTTTCGGAAACCGACTCGATCCAGACACTCTTTAATCGAGCGTCGACGGCAAGACTCAGCAAGATGATTAACACAACAGGGGGAATTTCCGTGTCATAGAAATTCCCCTTATTTAGTGAGGCGGCGGGTGAAGCAAAGCGCACTTAAAATCCTCGCGCTTTAATCTGCCTCGCCATCGTCGTTTATAGAAAAAACAGTACACATACATCTGTTCCAGGGGTTTGTTATCATTGACTTATTGTTTTTATCCTGAGGACCCCGTACCGCCCTGATGACCAAAGCCAATACTAAGCATTCAAGCACTTTGGACGGACTGCGTGGACTGGCAGCTATAAGTGTCATTTTCTCTCACGTACTTCTGCTCTATTACAGCGAGATTCACTATGGCCTCGCCGACAGCAATGCCTCTACACTTGCCCTGAGCATCTTCAACTCCCCTTTCACGTTTTTCTACCGCGGCGGTTCAGCTGTACTTTTATTCTTTTTGCTCAGCGGCTACGTGCTATGTTCCGCCTGCATCAAGAAAGCACCGCTTGATGACACCTATGTGTATGTTGCTGCAAGCAAACGCTACCTGAGGCTGGGGCTGCCGGTGGGGGCTGCGGTCTGTATCGGCTATCTGGGCATTATTTTCAATGTATTTCCTTCGGCGCCGGAGGGTGTTAGCGCCTTTCTCGATTTTCCTGATACGAGTCTGGGCTTTACCCAGATGCTCAAATCAGCTCTGTACAAGAGCATGTTGTTTGGTGACGGCAACTTTAATTATGTCTTGTGGACCATCTCGATAGAACTCTACGGCTCGTTTCTGATTTTTGGGCTCTATGCATTGCTAGGAGAGTACAGAAACTCGCTAATCACCATTTGCATTGGCCTGGGCTGCTACCTGCTTTCTTTGCCCAAAAGCTTTAGCATCTATAGTCTGTTTTTCTTTGGCGCAGCGCTGGCGCATATCAATTTCAGTTCAGTCAGAAAGCTGCCAAGGTGGCACTTGGCCCTGCTATCAATATCTTTACTTGTTCTGGGCTGTTATCTGATTGGCTTCTACGAAACCAGCTCCTCCTATCGCTGGCTGGGAGCACTCACTGATCTCCTCCATACATTTGCTCAGGATGCCGATCCTTCCATCATCTACCCTGCCATCGGGTCTTTATGCATACTAATAGCCGTACTAACAGGCGGCATTGGCCGGCACAGCCCTCAGCCTGGTGCGGGCACCAAATTGCTTGCCTGGCTCGGCAAGCTGTCTTTTTCGGTATACCTTCTGCACCCCTTTATTCTGGCCATCGCAGGCAATTATATATTTCTCGAAATGGGAAAGAACCTCTATTCTTTGCTTATATCTCTGGTCGCCGTATTCTCTGGCACCTACTTCTTTGCCTATTTTTTCCACAAGCATATCGACAAGCCTTCCATGAAAATAGCCGACCGATTTGGCAAGAGGCTATTTCTTCGGCCTAACGTCGACTCAGGGCATTCGAGATGAACCTTTTCAGCAAATAAAGCACCAAACTGCGGTTCTGCCTTCGCCCGCAGGTCGAGCGTCATCGCACCCGAGTTCGCGCTGCTAAGATAGAACAGCAAAAAACCGTCGGTTTTAGAAAAAAATGACAAATACGGTAAATTTACCGTGGTTTTTCTTGTTCTATTAAGCGACGCTTTAGTCTATGCAAAAGCGTCTACTCAAACCAGGTCGTCCTCCTGGATCCACTACATTCGAACCTGCGCCTGCCAAAGCTTTTGGTTCGGCAGTTCGTACCGCCAGGACTGAATTAAATATGGCACAAGATACTCTCGCGAGCTTAGCCCGCATCGATCGATCACACATGGGAAAGATCGAACGCGGTGAACATATGCCTACGCTAGTCATCATTCTACGGATCTCAAAAGCCTTAGGCTGCACTGCCGCACACCTGATGGCTGAGACCGAGAAAAACTTGCTAGAGGTATTCAACGAATAGCACCTGTGCCAAGCTCTCGGCGAGCCATAACGGATGCATCTGCAATGCAGTCAAGGGGTTCTTGCTGGAGCTTCATAGAGACCGTCACCATCGACCAAGACTGCCAGCGAGGGATACCGTAGCATCCAGGATATTAGGGGGAAAAATTGGGTTTGAACTCGTCTTTCTCGATATCCAGGTAAGGCTTGATGACCATAATGATTTTGTAAAGTAGAGCCACTGCCGTTTCGTTTTTGACAATTTGCCTAATACTGACGTCCAGCCCGCTATCAGCCGTCAAAGTGCGTTGCAGATCTAGTCCTATGAACCATCGAAACAATAAGTTCCACCCTATGCATTCTTGCAGACTAGATTCATCTTGCACGTTGTAAATCAGTTGTAGCACCACACACCGGATAACGAACTCGGCAGGGAACTGCAGATTGAGATCCCCATCAATTTTTTTGAGGCTTAAGTAGTTTTGCCTTAAGGTGTTATCCATTGAATTATTGACATGCCGTATGGGATGGTACACAGGAACCATCTTGTTTATGCCTGACTCCGGCCCCCATCGGTAGTGCGCCAAAATCCAAACCCATGGCTTGGAATATTTATACACTTGCACAGGCTCGTTACGAGCCCGGTCAATTACGCGTGACAGATTCTTGTCTAGTTCCAACATACCTATTCTTGTCGCCATCCCCCTCCCAGTGATATGGTCGTTAACTAATCCAATTGCCGCCACTAAAGAACAACTTCAATTGGCGTAATACGGGGCAAAAGAGCGCTTCAGCATTTGCTCGATGCAAAACTTTTCAGCATGCCGCAATTCATGTGCCACGCTTCGGGCGGTTATTCCAAACATCGCCGCCACTTCGCGTCGCTCCATCTGCTCGACACGCACGGCCACAAATATGGCGCGGCGTCTATTGGGCAAGCTGTGAATAATTTCATCTAGTACTCGAAGTAAGGCACGACAGGCAACAATGTCCTCTACGCGGGCTAAGGGGTCCGCACGGTCATGGAATTGATCATCATAGTGAAAGTAAAGGTTTTGATAGCGCTGACTAGAACGCAGCTTATCTATTCCTGTATGCACAGCCATGCGATACAGGTAGGCTCGGGGGCTGCGCAAGGGTGGAAGCTTGCCTAGAGGCGAATCGTTTAACCGAAGCCAAAGTTCATGTACGGTTTCAGCCGCAATGTCGGCGCAGCCGAATCGACGGGTTAGCTGATCGATTAAATCAACATAGTGCTCAAGCAAGCAATCTTGCAACCTGCTGAGGTCGCTAAGACAAGAGGTACTGCGGCGAACAAGCTGCGGCATGACGGCCGGAGAACGACCCACAAGCCGGCCTGCGAGACTGCTCTTTTGTGATACGCAACGACTAGTTTCTGTATACATGACTGCCTCTCATCCGAAGCGCTGTGTTGTGAGTTTTTTGCACAGCATGCAAGGAGCAGCAGTAAACAGGCAGCACCTTGGACGAAACCTACAGTCTAGTTAGCGTGTATAACAATAAGGTTAATTAAACTCCCGATAAATTGCACTCTCTGATGTGTTAGCGGGCCCGCTGAATCCCCGTCGTTACAGCAATATGCGTATCAACGGGATGTTGAGGCACGGAAAAATGCACTGCCTGGCCCGCCTTGTTGATCCAGATTCCATCGGGCCCGACAGCACTTAGAACCACCGAGCGAGTCAGCTCATCGCCCACCATATAGGCTTGAGGCGGCTGTGAATTAACAGCCAGCACCACTGCACCTTCGCGCACGGTGGAATGAATCAAACCCTTGACCTCAATATCAAGCCGCAGATCGCCGGGCTGAAACCAGGCGGCCAGCACCGGCACCGCCGGATCGACCGCCGCAATCTGACCGACTGCGGATGGCTCTGCAAAAGCCAAAGGCTGGCTTAGCTTGGTACCCCAAAAACCTATGCCCCCTGCTACTGCTAGCAAAGCCGCCACTAATACGACTTTAGCCGGTGAGAATTCCGTGTACCGTTTCATCGTTATCCCTTTCTTTCGCCATGGCAATACTCCTTGATAACAAACACAGGTGAAAAATTCATGTCAGCATCATATTGAATCGCTAGGATGAGGGGTAAACCACAGGAATTCACATTATGCGTCCATCTTTGCCATGACGATGACTCCCCGGCCCCCTCAATCAGCCCAGCACGCACAACAAGGTTTTTCACTGATAGAAATCATGATCGTGGTGGTGATTATCGGCATCTCTATTTCAGCAATCGGCCTGAACCTAAGCCCGCAAACTGACAAAGCGCTGCGCCACGATGCCCAACAACTGGCAGAGCTGTTTAGCCTGGCGCAAAATGAAGTACGGGCCGATGGCCGGCTGATTGCCTGGCATGCCGATGCCAAGGGCTACCGATTTACACGTGGTGTCTGGGTGTCCACGCCCTCTAGCGTGGTGCCGCATGTAACGACAGCGGGCGAGCTTGATCACTTCGAACGTGACGAAAAACTGCATCCACGCAGATGGCACTCTGAGGCCATACAGATCAAGCCCTCTCATCCCATTGTGTTGACCTCGGAATGGATGGCAGAACCCTGGCAAATCACCCTGTCTGATGGCTCGAACCACGTTAGGCTACGCCGCGATGCCACCGGCGCCTACCATGTGCATCAGGTACCGCAGCCATGACACCTTCCCGTTCTGTATCGACGCCCAAAGCCCACGCAAGCCAACACGGCATCACACTGCTAGAAGTACTGGTCGCCCTTGCCATCGTGGCTATTGCGCTGGCCTCTATCACGCGCGCCGCCAGCACGGCTATTACGACTAATGCCTTACTTCAGGAAAAAACTCTGGCACTGATCGCTGCAGAAAGCCATCTGGCAGAACTGCAAATAAGCGGCATTGCGTTATCGGACGACATCTCGCCGCGTCCCTGCCCGCCTGACGACGCCTTTGTCTGCACCACGCAAACAACAGTGGCAGGTACAGGTTTGCGACGGGTTGTGATCGATGTGTACACACGCAACGAACCCGATCATTCATTGGCAACATTAGCCACCCTACTGCCCGAGTAAGCGTATGCCTCGCCTACACCGTCGCCACCAAACTGGCTTCACTCTAGTTGAAGTCATGATCGCAATCATGATTATGGCAATCATCAGCCTCATCTCGTGGCAGGGGCTGGACAGCGCCTCGCGCGCCGACGAGCAGCTAAGACAGCGCAGCAGTCACCTATCACGCCAGATACGTGCCCTGCAACAGTTGCAGCAAGATATTGCCCTGCGGGCCACCGTAGAACTGCCACGCACCGTTATCTCGCAAAGCGAAGCCGGTGGTTCCGGCCCTGCAGAAACAACCGCTACACCTCCTGCCGCTCAGGTAGCCAACTCCCCCTCAAACCCTTGTTGCCACCGGCCTTGCAAGTGCGTCGTAGCCAACAACTGCCTTTTCATCTGGAAGTTTTTCGAGCTGCGGCGGCGCAGCCTGGGCAATGGCAGCGAGTGCAATGGTGGGTCAGTGATGGAACCTTATACCGGGCTGCCGGGCCGTCATCCAGCGTCTGGCCCTTAAAATCGGCTCAAGCAGACAGCCGGGTGGCCGTGCTGGAACAGGTAGTCGAGTTCGATATGCGTGCCTGGGAGCCGGGCAAGGGCTGGGTACAGCTGCCCAGCCCGGTAAGCACGGAAGAAGCCAGTGGCGTTGAGATTACCTTAAAGCAAAATACGGCTAATGGCAGCCCAGAAAGCATACGTTATGTGCTTAGCCTGGAGTAACTTACTTCCCCGTCTGTTCGCCCCTTTCTGTGCCAGCTTAGCGCTCTGTGGTGGCCTCGTCTTGCACAATTCCGTGTGGACTTAGCGTTGAGCGGTGCTGCGCACTGCCCTTGATTCAGCCAGAAAGCAGGCGTTCGCGAACTTGCGCTGCGCGCTTCGAACAGCGCTCTCTTGTTTCCTGCTTTTTCCTGAATCGCGGCGCTCCCCGAAGCGCTTGCTCGGCAAAGTCCGAGGGGATGGCTACGATGAGGATGCGAACGCTGACTTTGGCTGGCGCTTTGTGTGCTTTTTAAGCATTGTGGGTAGCGAGCGCCATTACCCCCTTAGTGCGTAAAGACGTCGTCTAAAGTCTTGGCATCCAACAAATTTAAGGATCATGCCTCCCGTTCTGCCGACGTGGCATGGCTGAGTCGTTTTTGAACGTCAGGTGGCAATGTGCCGAATTTGTAAACCAGCTGACGACAGGAGTTGCATGAAGGCAGGGAAGTATTGCTCCAGAGCCTCTTTCCAGGGAGAATCGAAGTCGGTTTTGGAGACAGCCATATGCTGGGCTTCCTGTCAGTGGGTGTGATGCGATTCACTGTAGGAAATCCTAGAGGGCCTGCCTATTCGCAGAAGTCACATTGGTTGATTGTGTCCTGGCTGCTGTTGCGTTGGGGTTCTTTTGACACCACTACCGTGAGAGATAGCAATATTGGTCTTTAGCGCATGAAACGACACTATGTAATGGATACTGCCGACGTGTATGTTATATAAATATTGGTCCAATTTCATATCTCTTCGATCCAACGATGCCAGACTTTTTAATTTCGGATTACATGGCGATGGGGGCGCTGATCGTATCGATCATCAGTGCCGCCTATACCAAGTCTCAAAGCCGCTCTGCCGCCTTGAGTCGACACAATGACTATCGCGCACATCTAGCAGAGCATCATCAAATCTATCTCGAAGCTTTACGAGCAAGTCGGCAGGCTCATAAGGCGAATTTGACTGAATTAGCCAATTTGGCCAGAAGCACGCTGAGTGAGATTGTCGAATTCGTAGATAACTTTGATATTCAGCGCTCTTCCGGCACATGGCAACGCCCGTTACGGCATGTACTCCATGAGTGCGCAGAAATAGTGTTCTATGCACTCAAGGGCCAGCTCGCTTGGCAGTCAGGGCTTAATATTTCAAGTCGCCTTTATCAAATAAGCAGGGTCGAGTTTGATCTTGAGCCCACTCAGAAAGGTTTTTTGGGTCCGAATTTCAGGCAGGCCTTTGAATGGCAGTATCTTAAAGAACCTAACACCTATCAGGAGTGCATGTTGACTCATGACCCCTATTTTTGTGACTTGGTGGAACAACTTCGATCGCGAATTGACCCCTCTCGATCCACAGAATGGACTAGTTTACTTCAACAGAAGTTGGCTCCATTCGTCGCCTTACATAAAAGCAAATCCGACTTACTGAAAGCTGAAGCGGAAAGCCTCGAAGAAATCATCGCTGAAGGAAAGGTTCAACACTTTTCCTTGACCGAATCCCCAATACTCTACGCCTCACTAAAGAAGCAGCAAACCACCCTTGAAACGCTGAGTTCAATCCTCCTCCCCCGAATATCAGAGCGTGATGCACATCATTATTCGAACTATGCATCAATAAGTTTGACGATCTGCGCAACTATGTTCGTCGTCGCAAATTCGGACAATTGGGGATGGGAAAAGTAATAAGAGCACGACTGAGTCAAGCCTCAAAGTCAGTCTGACATTATTCAAACGCCCCACAATGTAAAGAGCGCACATTGAAGCCTACCGGCCTAAGTAGGCGGTAGCCATTAAACTTCATGCTACCACCTCTGGCCTACTTGCCAGGCGCACACACACACGTCGACTTACTAATACAAAAACATTTGTAATATTGATCTTAGTCCAGCCCAATTGATTCGCCTCCAAAACCCAGAATCTGTACGCTGAAGATAGAAGGCTGGTTCTGGCGGGCTTCGTTACGAACACGTTGCACCGTCTCTTGGGCTGCCGTGGCGGCAGCGGATGAGGCTGAACTGGCTGATGCCAAGGCCCCGGTGTTGACTACCGCTGCCACGGGTATTCCGACCGCATCGCCTTGAACCTGAATGTTAGCGGCGTTAACGACATGCAAAGCGGCGATGTTGACGTTGCCCGATACGCGGATTCCGGCTTCGCCAGCATCAATCGTGCCTTCGGGTGCGATCAGGTCCATGTCGCCTTCGTCCAGGGTGGCGAGTCCGGCGCCTGTGCTGGGAACGTCTGACGAGAGCATCAAGTTGCCCCACTGGTCGTAGACTCGGCGTGGCGGGGTGTAGACCAGCGTGGTTTTGGAACCGCGACCAGCGTTAATGTCGCCTTGCGCTGCCCAGGCCAAGATGTCTCCACCGGCGGTGGTCATAATGCGGCTTTGACCCAGCAAAATGCTGCCTAGTGTATACATCTGAATGTGGCCGAAGCCTTGCGTAATCACGCCTGCGGTAGAAGGCGGTGCGACGCCTTCTACACCAAACAACTGGCGGCCTCCGGGTGTTAGTGTCTGGATGTCACCGCCCATGCGAGTATGGATGCCAGAGCCCCCGTATAAAGTAATGTCACCTTGGTACACATTGGGTGTGCCTGAGGTTGAATTCGCCGGGAACAAGGCGGCGATGGCATTGCGGCCACGCAAGTAGCTGCCGAATCGGGGGCCATCTGCATCGTTATATTCGCGCCCTCCGGCACGCAGCTCGGCAAAATATATCTGTCGTGCAAAGATACGCTGCTGCTCGGGTGTCAAGGTGCTAAATACGGCCAACGCTTCTTCGGCTGAGCCTCCAAAACCATAACGATCCGCCATCCAGTCCACCAACTCCTGCTGATACGTATGCACCACTTTACCGGGCTGGCCTGCCAGACTGTCCCCTTCGTTTTTCGTCGCTTGGTTGTCTGGATTCACATACAGGTTCACAAAGTCGTTAAAGTTTTGTGCCATCAATGTGGGTTCCAAGCCGGCCTGCATCACAATTGATGCACCCGGGCGCAGATCACTGGCCTGCACCGGACCCACGCTGGTAACACTGGCCTGATCGTCCATACGGATATCACCGCCTGCCGTTATTTCCAAGGTGCCCGGTCCGGCAATGGTGAAGCTGCTGTAAATGATATCGCCGCCTGCCTGCACGAGTGAGACATCGGTCTCGTTGCTGTGTACGATCAGGTTGCCGGTAGCTATGCTATCGCCAAACAACACATTACCAACAACAGCGGGCACAGCAGTCGTGGAACCTAACAAATTACCCGAGCCTACAATGTCACCACCTGCCTTGAGATAAACGGCACCTGCCGCCTCGTACCAACGAGCGTCAGGGCGCACCGTCAAACCGCCAAATACAATTTCCTGTCCGGTCATCAAACCAACAATATCCCCCCCACCGCATAGAAGCGCCCTGGGTCGGACACATTGACTGCTGTGCCAGCATTGCTGCCTGAACCAAACACGAACAACGGGAATGTCATATTCTCATAACCACGGCCTATACCTTCCTCGGCGTAATTGGTCGTCTCTACCTTCGTCCCACTGCTTGTGCCCAAAAATGCTGGGTTAAAAGGCGAGGAAGTCGCTGACATCACCGCACCAGAACGGTTAATCACATAGCGTCCGCCATAAATCGAATCGCCCGCCAGTACCGACAGTGAGCCTTCGCCTTGCGAATGAGGCGCCAGTAGCAATGAATACTCTGGATAATTCTGTTGAGGCGATGAACCCAGCGCCGACTCACCCAGGAAAATTCTTCCTGTAGCCGCCACCACTGAAAGCCTTGATGGATAAACAAAACGGCCATCGGTGGCGGAATAGTCACGCCCCATAAACAGCCCGCTTCCTGTGGAAGATGTCTCAGCAATTTGGGTGCCAGGCGTTAAATCCCCCCTGCTGAGAACAAATTAATGGCGGTATGGTCTGTCCATAAAGAAAAGCTGGACAAGCCCCCTTGGAACGGTGCGCCATCTATCGTAAAGGGCGTGGCATTACGCAAGGCTACCCGCCCTGGATCACCCACACCGCCCAGCACGAGATCACCCTGTGAGGCCAAGCTAAAGGTACTGTCGCCAGGCACCAGCACCAAACCACCCATGGCATTGGTCTTGGTGTAACCATAGGGATCGTAGGCGCGAACCTCGGCGCTGTCTTGCTCAAAACCGTATAAAGGAACCACTGCACCCAGTGCTGATGCACTCAATGATAAATGACCACGCAAGTTGATCAGCGCGCCTTGCAGATCGTGCCTGGGTCGCAAAGAATTCAGGTTTGATGTGTTGATTGCCTGTTTATTCAGTGCATTGAGTGCGCCACCTACCCGCATCGTTACATCGCCGCCACCGGTCAAGGCCATGCTACCATCGCTTAGAACCCGCCCCGCGCTGCCTACTGCTATCACCAATGCATTGCTATCAAAGGAGGTAGTGCTTAGCGCCGAACCCTCGCCAGCCTGACCCGCCACATCTATATAGACATTACCGCCGCCCAGAGCACCTATACCGGTAAAGCCCGTCATCTGCGGAAATTTATTGGCCGCAGTTGACTCGTAGGGATCAATGGTATAGGCACCAAAGTTAATCCACCATGCGGCAGGTACATAGTCGGCGTCACTGCCTGAGCCTGTACCCTGTCGCCACAACCAATTACCCACGGCAGCACTGCCAGCATTGCCCAAGGCCGCACCCTGCACCTTGCCGATTAAATCACCACCGGCAGCAATCTTGACGTTACCACCGCTTTGGGGGTAATACGCCTGGTACAAACTTTGTGCCAATGCTTCGTAATCTCCGCCCTGACTGCCCAGCAAGGAGCCATCATCAGAAGCCTGACCGCGAGGTCGGTAGAATTCATTGCCTGCAAATTGGCCTTCGCGTGGCGAATCTGTTCCAGCGGTATATACCCCATAGGGCGAACGCATGATGATGTCATCTGCCGCGATGAAATCCAAATCGCCAGTACCCGTTCTGATAACACTAAAGCCCTGTGCCATAGTGTTAACGGCAGTTAACTCAGGCTCGGGACTAACCTCTTTTTGTTCACACATCCCCATATCGCACCACCATAAATCAGCCTCTGAGACAGGTGCTCCGACCTCTCCCATGCCACCTGGTGCCCAGACCCATTGATACTGTTTCGGTGCAGGCATACACATCCCCATATCGCACCACCATAGATCAGCCTCTGATACAGGAGTTCCGACCTCTCCCATACCGCCTGGAGCCCAGACCATGCCAGTACCATCGGTACCTCCCGTCCATATTTCTTCCAGTGAGTAATGGGTATCTGCTAACACCACACGCCCTTGAGCATAGGGCTGCAAGACCCGTGTGTCTGCCGCTGTGGTATCTGCCCCTGCCACCAAGCGCATGCTCCAGGATTGAGCCCCCGCTGGTAACATCGAAGCAACCGCCCAGTTTTTCCGTCCATTATTGTTTAGCGGTACAACTAACTCACCCGCTGCTGGCTTGAGCTTTAGTTTACTGTTCGCCGGTATCAAAGCCCCCAGCTTTAACATTAACGTCTGTTTTAGGGTGACAACCACCGGTAGTGGCACACCTTGGGGCCAGTGCAGATTGCTTACCGTGGCGGGCGTTGCCAATGTGGTTCCGGCGGCGATGGTGCTGCCATCGACCAAGGTGATGTCCACCGGCAGCACTGTTCCTGCGGGTAATGTCAGGTTATCCAATAAGCCTGAAGGCAAATCATAGTTTAAGGTGCTGCCTTGGGGAAGTGTGGTGCCAGCTAGTAACTCAATGTCATAACGGGGGACCACGACATCGCCCCCAAAAGGTTGCACCCCTTCGACCAGCACCCATCCATCGGTATCTACCGTGGTGTCCACCGGCACAAAGCCATCGGTGACGCTGCCGTATATATCCAGATGACCGCCAGCGCGCAGGCTTAAGGCGCCGGGTTCACCAGAACCGTAGGCCGCACTGCCGGGCTGGCTATTGGCCACATAGGCGGCCTTGATGGCCGGATTCAGGCTGTTGTACCTAAAGCCTGATAAATCCAGATCGCCCTGTACCACCAAATGCCCTTCGGGTGTTTTGCTGACAATCTCCACGCCAGGGCGCAGGTGCAGCACATCGCGGTAGCTGTTGTTATTCAATCCAGCCAATCGAGTGTTCAGCAGCTGGCTGTTGACCAGAGCGTTATCGATAAATGCGGTACTGTCTCCATGCTTGTCTTGCAGGTAAGCCTGATCGATCACTTGATAATCATCACCATTAACGTATTGGCCCGCCGCACCATCGGGGGCATCGTCATAGCGCTGCACGGCCTGAACCGCAATGGACTTGGCTCCCTGCACAACAACGCCGGGGTCTACTTGTATGGCCATGTCGCCATACGTGGCGGCATCAGTGTCCGTGCTTGAGCCACTGCTACCCAGCCGTGGCGCATTCAATTCCAGTGTGCCCAGTGCGGCCCCATCGTGCTGCACGGTACCGGCCCTAACCCGGGCATCGTCGGTGCCGTGGCTTAGGTTGATGCTTGCACCATGGGCCAACTGCAGTGTGCCCAGTCCAGAATTTAATTCCACGATGGCGCGGTTCGGGCTGTCGATGATTTTGCCATAACTGTCTACGCGCAACAGCGTGCCGCTGGCATCCAGCACGGCGTTATTGCCCAGAGTTAAACCCTGTTTTCCCGCCAAGCGGATGGTCCCCACCCGCTCGCCACTGGCGTCAATACGCCCGGCCACGGTCAGGCTGCCGTTATCGATGGAGACATTGACCTGATTGGCCTTAAGCTCATTGCCTATGGTCAGGCTGCCGGTTTTAAACTGGAAGCTACGCGCCCCAAAAACCTCACCCGCATTCAGGCGGCTGTTTAGCTCGGCAAACAAGGTCGTTAGCGCTCCGCTACCCAGGCGCTGGGCACGCAAGTCAATGCCAGCCCCCAGATACGGTACCCAAGTGCCACCCGCGTCGTAATCGCCACTGGCCCCGCCCAGAATCTGGCCCTGTAAAGCTACCGTGCCCGCGTCGACGTCTTCATCTGACAAGGCAATGGCCGTTAAGCGGCCTGCAACATTATTCTGAGCCGAGAGGTCAATCGTTGAGCCTGCCGACTGAATAATGCTACCCCCAGACTGTCCAGGGAGACCTCACCACCCCAACTGTATTGGGTTTGATCAAACATGGGCACGGTACGGCCTGACACATCCAGGTAGGCCAGATCGCCCAATTGCAAATCGTCTTGTGCAGTCAATGACAGACTGCCACTAGGCAGCACCATCGCGGTGTCAACGAATAGATTTCGCCCGGTAATGGCTAACGTGCCACCCAGCACATCGGAACCAGGGCGCTGCGCACCGGTCAACCCACCGTCGAGCACCACGTCACCACCCGCGGTGATCGCCAAAATTGCAGCCGCTTCACTGCTGATTAAGGGACTGTGAATGCTTAAGTTACCGCCCTGATACGCAAAGCCCTCGCCCACCACATGCTCGTCACGTGACTGGTACACCGACAGGCTGCCAGTATGGTTACTGGTGACCCGTTCACGAGCGGTCAAATCCACCTGGGCAAAGCCCAGCATCAAGCGGTCGTGCTCCACCAAAGGGTCAGGCTGCGTGCGGTCGGCGTAGCCGAACTCGATGGTGTCGGCCTGCACCTTAAAGATTCCTGAACCAGTGCCCGGCCCAGTGACCAGCGGTGCAGGCGGTGCGACATCCGTACCGTTCCAGATCAGGTTGCCGGTTTGAATCAGGGCCACGTCATCGGCCGCACCGTAACCAAAAATGGCCGGCGTGTTAAGCACCAGATTTTGCAAGCTGGAGACCCCATCGGCACCCAAGGTACTTAAGGTGGCAGTCTCGAAAAAGTTCAGACCATTACGGGCGGTTAAAATCAGGCTTTCCAGGGCCGGTGCGCCGTACTGCTGGTCGCCCTGCAACAAACGATTCAGTACATCCTGGTTTAGCGTCAGACCAGTTGGCAAGACACCACGCAACTGGGCCGCTGCCAACACCTCCTGAGTCCCAATATTCACCCCACCCACTGCCAAAGACAGGTTACGTGTACCGTAACGGGCCGATTCGGCCAGCTCAATTTGCTTATTGGTGGCAATGGCAATGGTACCTTCGGAATACAGTTCAGCAGATCGAATGCAGTCGATACTCAGCGTACAAGCACCGATGTCGATTTTGCCAACAGGTGCGGTAGTCGGTGCGGCAGGGGCCTGCATGTCCAGCCAGCCATTGGACACCGCCAGCACGTCCATTTCATTCGTGCGATAAACATAGCCGTCCAGCGAATCAAAGGCCACCGCACCCTGGCCCAGCGTATTGATGCCACCACCAGCCTCAATACTGATGCCACCGCCGCTGCGCTCTGCGGTGATCAAAAACACTTCCGGCGACTGAAGTATCGCACCGGATCGAATCACAATATTACTAGGGCTACTCCCGCCGGACGTAGAGCCAATCGTGATGTAGTTCCCCCTTGTCCGTAGTCATTGCGCAGCGCCCCACCTATGATTAACCCGTGTGCTTTCACGGCATTCAAATCCGCGGCGTGCAAGGACAAGCCATTAAAGTCATGACCTGTCTCCATCTGCGTACCCGGCAAGATTTCCACGGTCCTTTGTTCCGAACGCGTATCCGAAGTTTGCCGAATCAATAAGGCCCCACCATAACCACCTTGGTCTGCATTGAACAGGGCCGTACCTGCATATTTAAAGGCTTGCTGGGTGGCAACATCTGCCGCTTGGGGATTAAAAATCAAATGCAGTGATTTACCATCGGCTGGCAAGGCACCGCGCCCTATGCCCTGACGTGCAGCATCAGCCAGTACAAATTCTGCATAAGACGTTTCGTTGTATTGCGAGTAGCTACGCAGCACATCGGCTGACGTTAAAATCACGCTACGCGGCAAGGCGTCACTAACCGGGGTATGGGCAATGCCCAAACTGGCCCCCGCTATCCAGGAGCCATTGTGCATCGCCATGGGGCTTGCGCCTTGTGGATACGCATTATTGCCATTTAATTCCACACGGAAGGCGCCAGGCAGCAAGGCATAGGTAGAGGGCAACAAGCTATAAGTGCCAGCCTTCAAACCCGGCACCCCGTCTGGAACGGTAATAGTTTGCCCCACCAAGGGCGCGCTGGCACCCGCTTCACCGTCTAGCGGTGCATAAGCCGATATACCGGGCACAATGGCGTAAACGGGGTTGCTATCCAGTCCCGCTAACGGCGTGATCAACGTGCCATCGGCCCCAATCTGCATGAGCGGATGGAAGCGCGCATCGGTAGAACCACCGCGACCTGACACAAAACCAGCCCCTGTTAGCTCACCCCCGCCAGACAAATCCAGTACCGCGCCTTGCTGCACATCAATCAGCCCCGAGGTCAGCAACACACCGCTGTTCAAGCTGTTTGCGGCCCCTTGCAGGAAAACAGGCGCACCGTTGTAGTTGTATGCAATACCATCGGCCGTTCCGCCATAGGGCATGATCAGCCCTTGTGCGCTGACGGATGTCAGACTACCTGGATGCAGGTTCAACTGACGCGTGCGCCCACCAGCTGCGCTAGCCATACCCAAGCCTATGGTTCCCAGCGGAGCTCGTATGACGCCCTGTTGTTTCACCGTGGCGGCACCTAGCGTTAAGGAACCAAACACCGACAGCGGCATGGCCGGTAGCTCACTATTTAAAACGCTATCAGGACGTTTAATAGTCAAGATGCTGTCTGGATCAAATAAGGCATAGGAAGAACTGCCTACCTCTCTGCCTTCCCATCCAAAACCTGCAATCACATTGGCTACGGCATTCGTGCCCGGATAGATTTGCTGTGCTGACAGGGTCAGACTTTTAGGCGTTTGAATCTGGGTGCTGGTCGAGCCAACCGGCGTACGTAGACCTTTAAGAAAACGGATATCCCCATCACTGTTTAAACTCACCAGCTCAAAACCCCGGCGATCGATTTGATTACGATCAACCAGAGAGTTAGTACCAAAAGTTAAATAATCGCGCAGATCAATTAGATTGGCGTTGACCATAAAATGGGCGCTGACATCATCGGAGCGACTTGACCGTCCGCCGTCTACCAATGCCTTTCTATAACTGTTGCCATAACTGCCGGGGCTGGGCCCCACCGCCCCTGCCAAGCGTACATAGGGCGCACTAATGTTTATACGGGCATCACTGGCCGCATTCTCAGTCAAGGCTAAGGAATTTGCATACAGCCGCACGCTTTGGCGCGCTTGCAGGTTTAGCATATCTTGGGTATCAAAACTGATCAGGCCATCGCTGAACAAGGCAATGGTGTCTGCCCCCGTTGCCATTAAGTCATCAGCAGCCAAATGCGCCACGCCATAAGCACCCGCTACCGTCTGCGGCTTGTCCTCCGCCGACTGGTAAAGCATCATTTCCCGGGGCGCTAACACAGTAGCAATTACATTTTCATAAGCGGGGGAACCCAGCCCCACAGCCAGCGCACCCGCAGCGGCCGTACCGCCCCCGGCATGCAGGCTGAGCTGGCCATCCAGCGCCACGCCGTTATTAGACGTAATACTGATGGCACCGCCCTGGCTGTAGTGCCGATCCAGCTTAGCCCCTGGCATAGCAAACTCGGCAGCAGCGCCACTGGCATCCAGATGAGCGCTATCGGTAATTTCCACAAACAAATGCGGGGCAATCACATCGCCCTGTTCTTCATCAATCGTGCCGCCCACCACGATACTGCCTGCAGCGTAAACCAAACCATAGGGCAAAACCTCACTAGGTAGCACTTGCTTACTGACAGCCGAGCCACCCGACACATCCAGTTCACCACTAATCAAGATAGAACGCGCATGGGGCTCCCCGCCAGAAACTGCCGAGGGATTAGCGTAAAGCTCTGTCAGACTAATATTGCCGCCCTTGGCCTGTAAATGCCCCGCTACGGTCAGTTGGCCAATGCTGCCGATGGCAATGCTTTGCCCTGGGTCCACTGAAACAGTAGCATTCGAATCAATCAAGGCCGTCACATTCCCAGGCTTGGCAAAAACGCCCGCATAACTGGGTTCGGCTCCGGCATGCAGTGTTAAACTAGCTCCACGGCGTTGACTCAATTGACGACTGCCTGGGTTTTCTACATACAACGATGGCGTCCATAGCGACAATGCATCGGCTTTATTCACTAAGCTGAATGCCCCTGTTTCTGGTCGCAACACAGGCATTTCTACTGCAAGATGCGTATTAGAAGCGACAGAAAGCCCTTGAGCTCCCGCAACGCTATAACTTGAAAATCCCCGCTGAAACAATGCAGGATCAAGCTGTGTAAAAGCCCCCACGCGTACATCACGGTTCAACTGTGTGCCGGGATTCAACGGACTACCCGCAGAGATCACCACTTTAGTGCTGTCCATTTCCTGCAACAGCTCGGCCGTCAATACCGTGCCAGCGGTCAAACTTTTAGTGTAGGTGTTATACGTTTCTATGCCTTCGGTCGGAAATACTCCCACAGGCAACACATAACTACCATCTAGAGGGAAACCCCCATTATTTATGCTGACAAGAGTCCAACCTTTAGGAATAACTACATTTGGATCGGCCTGACTTCCAGCGAAGGGTCTAAATGATTGTTCCTTACCGCTTGGATCTTTAGCCGTTATTACATACCCCCAAAGCCAAGCTCTACCTGGCTCTCCCGTGTCCAACGGAATATTCCAGTCGGCTAACAAGGTGATCGGCCCACCAAAGTCTGTCGCAAGCTGAGCTAATACAGGCTCACCGGCTTTAATACGGTTAGACTCATACCGATAGGTAGTAGGCAATACACCACCTAAACCTAGCTCAATATCTTCCAGCAGCGTTAAACCCAGCTTTAAGGTTTCGCCTGCCTTAAGCACCCCTCTTCAGTTAAAAACCCCGAGCCTATGCCCACCGCCATGCCCGAGGCAATATGCAATTCGCCCCCACCGTTGACCCCATAGCCCTGAATATCGCCGTTTAGCGTGAGCATAGATGGACGAGTCGACTGTTCACCAGCCGCCAGAGTGACATTACCGCCCTTGCCGCCTATTAAACGGCCTTGCTGTATCATGGCTGCCCCCGAGGTCACGTCAATCAGACTACCCGCATTGAGCGTCACCGCGCCACGACTACGAATGGCGATGTTGCCACCATTGATAAAGGGTTGCACGGCCGCGTGGTCGGGATTCAAATTCAGGTTAGCCCAAAGGCCAGCGGCGTTAAGCACGACGTTGTCGTGAACGGTGACCGATTCGGCATCCAAGCCATCACTGGCGGAAATCGCCGCGTCATGAAACCCCAGGTTAGATGCATAGCCCTGCACAATATTACCCAGGCTGATGCTGCCGCTGTGGGCTGTCAGATCGGCCATCACGTCTACTGCACCCGCATGGAGACCGATATGACCGCCATGATTCACCATTAAGGCGCCTTGTACCTGAATACTGTCTTGGGCCAGAATCTTGAATTCATCCAAGTTCATGCTGCTCAGTGTGTCGGCATCTAAATAGAGCGAGTTTTGTCGTTCTTCGGGTAAAACCTCGTCCAGCGTTAACACGTCCGCAATATTATCGACTTGCCCCAAAATAACGTCTTTTAGCGCACTAGTGGCTTCGCCGTAACGCAGCCTGCCCGTATTTTTATCGTAAACGGGCGTGAAACGCCCTACCCATAACTGGCCACGACGGGCAACGGCGTTTTGTGATTGGTAATAACCATCGGCCAATGCCGCATTGGCTTTTTCTGTTTGGCGCGCCCCTTGGTAAACATCGCTGATGATGTCACCTTCCAATACCGCGTTGGCGGTAGAGACTATGAACCGTCCGGCATCGCGCCCTACGGTGTAGCCTTGCTCGAAGCGCTGGCGTGGACCAATTAAAGGATTATAAAAAGTGCGGGTGGCAGTTTCACCCCAGCGTACGTGTTTGTCTTCGTAGCCACGGTAGAGGCCTTCATACAGCAGATCACCCGGTGCGCGGGAGGCTTCGTATAAGCGGCCATCCGCACCGCGCAGCCAGGTTTGCTGCAGGTAGCCGCTTTGCACATCCAGCGTACCACCAGAGAGATTAATACTGGACCCGGCGCGGGTAATCAGCTCGCCGCCGGTAGCCATAATCGTGCCGCCCTGCGCCATCCATTCGCCAGTGCTGTGGCCTTGGGTTCCAAGGTAACCACTAACTTCCAGCAAACCACCGGCGGTGTACCAACGGTCGGATTCGTAGCCGTTGGTGCCCGCCGCTACATGCACCAGCGTGCGGCGGTCTATCCATAAATCGTTGCTGTTGAGTGTGCCGCTGTCGCGGTTGATGGGAGCATCGCGCTGCTCGTTACCCTGCACGTTGATGTTCAGGTTATTGCTTTCCATGGCTATGCGCACGCCCACAGCACCTGACACATCCAGCGTGGCGCCGGTGTCGATCAAGGTGCGCTTTTTAGCGGCCACGACGATCTGCCCGCCAGTCGCCAGGGTCAGGGAGTCGCCCTGAAACTCGGCAGTGTTGCCGGAGACGATTTCAATGCGTGATAAGTCGCTGCGATCCCAGGCCGTGCTTAGGTTATCGAAGTTGCCAGTGGCCATTAGGTTATGGCTGCCGCTTAAACTGCCGCCATCCAATGCTTGCAACGCGGCATCACGCTGGCTATCCAGCCCTGAGGTGATCGATTCATCCAGCACAATGGCGGTGGTACTGCCTTGGGCCAGTGTTACCCGACCATCGCTGTCACTGGCGCTATTCAACAGATGGATGGTGCCGCGTATCGCAGTTGAGGTCGTTGCAACAGCGACCCCGGCTTGTGTTACGTCATGCCCAGTCAGGGTGATGTCGCCTGTGGCGGCGGTGATCAGGCCTGTGTTAAGCACTTTGCCGCTGCTCAGACTATCTGTTTTAAGGTGCGCTGCAACCTCGTTTCCACGGGTGGTGGACTGTTTATTACCTTCGGTACCTACCCCTTTACGTATGAAAAAATTATCGCCAGCCGCCAAGGTGGTTTGTCCGCTGGCGGTGGTGATTTGACCGTCGTTATGGATGTCAGACCCCAGCAGTAGTGCATAACCCCCACCTTGCGTGGCCGAGGTGGGGACGTGAGTCGTGATCTGCGCGCCGCGCTGCACTTCAATTTTGCCGTTTGCGTTGGTAAAAGTGGCGGCGTTATTTGCGCCATACAGTCCATGATCGCGAAACTGATCATCGCTGATGTTGGCGGCAGCCGCCACCAAATTCCGCACGTTGACCTGACTGCTGCCGCTAAAAACAACCCCGTTGGCGTTGGCAATCATCACCGTGCCATCGCCCTTGATCTGGCCTTGTATCTGACTAGGACGTGAATTGGGGTCGTTGACACGGTTAAGCGCTGCCCAGTTGGCTTGTTGCTTGAAATCTACCGTCGTGTTGCGACCAACGTTAAACGTTTCCCAGTTAAGAATGGCTTTGTCGCCGGTTTGCTCAATCGCTACATTAGTACGCTCACCATTTTGTGTTTGCACAGGAGCGTTGGCATTGATCCAGGCTTCGCTTAATGGTCGGGTGGCGTCAACTTTTAAACCACCTTCAGTCAATCCATCTAGCACCGACGCCGCACTTTGCGCTGTATTTCGCGCCGCCGACTGTGCCGCCTGTTGCGCCGCAATCGCTGCCGCGGCACTGCCCAGGTTTTCTACCGACCGGTTCAATTTTTGACGTGCTTGCTGTTGCTGTCGCGCTGCCGTGCTGCCGCCAGGCAGCCTGTTCGCCCCGTGCTGGCCTGTGGCTGCGCCTTTGCCAGCCATCCAGCTACCACTAAAAGGTCGTGCCTGTGCTTGTACAGTGGGTGACAGCAGGCTGCCGCCCGTGATTGCCAATACAGCAAGCGCCGCCGCCAGCGGTTTTAAGGCGGCTGCAGCGGGTATTTCTTTAACAAGCAAGGGGTTGTTGTTTTCAGAGCTTATGCCTTGAAAGTCTTTTACGACTTGCTGCGCTTGCGTTTGACTGGACACCATGGCCGACTGCCTTTATAGCGAAAAGGTGGAGCGACAGACCTAATTGCCTTGCCGCCAAAATTCTGTATTGATGGTCAACGCCCCTTAAGGAAAAGGACGCTGACCGGATGTGACTACTACTTTTGCAGACTATGCTTTGTGACTACCTAGCAAGGTCTTGATTACTACGGGCGACCAACACCTGGGGCGCAATTACCGATATCCAGGTTATTGCTATCACCCGTTACAAAGGTCGCGAGAATGGCGTCTTTGAAGTCTTGTGGCATAGGGATGAAAGCATGATTTTCGATAATCACGTCTTTACCAGTACCGGTTAGCTCAGTCACAAAACCTTTAACTTTGGCTTCTACAGTTTTGTCTTCGTAGCACTGATTAATCAGCAGGTTGGTGTAACCCACGATGGGGTAACCAGCTGTAGGAAGAACGTCAAAGGTAGGAACCCAAGCCAATGGGTTAAAGCTAGCAGACCCTTCAGGAGCCGATGCTGTACCCAATGCGTCGATAACCTTCTGTGTTACTGGCATTTCAGCAATATTCGAAGCATTGGCAACTGCCGCTACTTTCAAGCCGTTGTTCAAGTCAGCCTGGGTGTAGTCAGGGCTAACGTAACCAATGCTGCCATCAGTACTGGTTACCTGAGTAACTACACCACCGCTGCCATCAGCACCTACAAAAGTAGCTGGGACTGTATTGTTCACGAACAGCATTTTGAAATCTGATACGGTGGAAAACTTACCGTTGTTTTTCAACGTGCTGCTACCTATGGTGATATCAGCGCAAGCGTTAGTTAAGTAACGTGTGAACAGTTCAGTGGTACCACTGCTATCAAGTCTGTATACAGGCTTAAGTGCACCTGTACGATCGTCGCGCTCCGTCTCTGGAAGGTCTTCCCAATTGAGGGCAACACCTGCAAAAATTTTGCACATGGAATCACGGCTCAGCTTTACATTACCTGTACCGGGCATGTTGAAAGGAATGGTTACCGAAGTAGCCACAGCGGGTATCTGAATTAAACGCCCCCAAGAAGATTGATTGCTCATTACATAAGCGCCCAACTCAGTCTGACTTAAAACCGAATCACTACCCGCAAAATGCACAGACTGTGACGCAGGCCAGTCAGGTTTTACATCTTCTGGAGCAAGTTCGTTCTTAAAGTATCTGCCCTCAGTCGCCTGCGGGTTGTTGTCTAAGAAAGCCTTTTTACCCGCGCCACTGCCTGTACCGGTGTAGCTGAAGTCGGATGGCAACAAGCCGTCCTTGTACAACAACTCGGGCAACGTAGCACCACCACCTACAACGACGGATTGTGCAGTTACTGCACTTGCGGCGGCCATCATGCCTAAAGCCAAAGCAGCCGAAACCATTTTCAGTTGAAAACTTTTGTTCACGGTAAAACTCCTTTTACACTTACGACAATACGAAAGGAAAATAACGCAGCCGATTACGCTGTTTGAAATTGAAAGCTAATTTTTTGCGTTAGCCGATCTTCTGATCGACGTGGTCATTGTGCGTGTTTAAGATGGCAATACTGTTAATTAAACTCGGGAGTTAAGGTTTCAGTTTTGTGACAAACACATGAAGTTTCAACGAATTTCTGCTGCTTTTAGGGGCTAAACGACGGTTTTACTGGACCATTTGATTGATTTCCATGATGGGCATCATGACGGCCAGCACGATCACCATGACAACGCCGCCCATGCCTAAAATCATTAATGGCTCTAGCAGGGCCGTCAGGCGAGTGGCTCGTTGTTCTAAATCACGCGATAGGTTTTGTGCAGCGCGGCTTAGCATGGGTGCCAGCGCACCGGTTTTCTCGCCGCTGGCCACCAGGTGGCATAGTGTTGAGGGGAAAATCTTTTGGGCGCGCAACGCGGCAGCCAGGGTTGAGCCTTCTTTCACGCGGCTGACCACGTCCATGGCCCCGGCCCGCAAGCATTCGTTGCCCAGGGTGTCGCGGGCGGCCTCCAGTCCACGTACCAGATGCACTCCTGCGTCGAGCAAAATAGCCAGGGTCGAGGCAAAGCGGGCGGTGTTTAAGCCCAGCACGAATTTGCCCAGCAAGGGCAGGCGCAATACCTGCGTGTGCCAGGCCAGTTTGCGTTCCGGGTTGCGTAATAGTCGGCGCCACCCACTAAAGGCCCCGATCAGCACGATGCCAGTCAGCAGCCCCCAGTGTTGTACATAGTCGCTTAGGTCGAGCATGAGCTGGGTTAATAAGGGTAGGTCTTGGCGGGCTTGTGTGAAAGCACCGACTACCTGCGGGACCACGTAGGCCAGCAAGAAGATAACGATGCCCACGGCCACGATTGAAACAATCACAGGGTAGATCAGGGCGGTCATTAGCTTGGATCGCAAGGTGCCACGGCTTTCAAGGTAGTCGGACAATTGCTCCATGACCCGGGCCAGATCACCAGCGTCTTCGGCGGCACTGATCAGAGCCCGGTAGATGTCGGGAAAGTCGCCGGGACGCTGCGCCAGCGCATCGGCCAGACGCATGCCGCCACGCACATGGTTGCAGACCTCGAGCAGGGACTGGGCGATGTGCTTTTTCTCGGCTTGTTCGATGGTGGCCATTAAGGCGGCCTCTAGTGGCAAGCTGGCGCTAAGCAGGCTGGCGAGTTCGCGGGTGGCCCAGGTGAGCTCACTATCAGACATGCGGGGGCTAAACCACGATACGCTGGCACTGGCCTGTTCGTTAATTTCTAAAGGGGTCAGGCCGCGGCTGCGTAGCACCCGCGCACGGCACGTGGTGAGTCGGCTTCCACACTGCCCTGCAGCAGTTTGCCGGTTTCGTCGGCCGCTTCGTATCGGAATATCGCCATGGTATTTATCCTGAATGCTTAGCCTTGGTGTCAGGCATCACGAGTTACGCGCAGGATTTCTTCCTGAGTGGTGATGCCGGCATCGACCCAGCGTTGGCCATCTTCGCGCATGGTACGCATGCCTCCTTCCAGGGCAGCGGCCAGCAGGGTTTGTTCATCGGCCTGCTGGTTGATCAGACGGCGCAGGTCGTTATTGATCACAAACAGCTCATGCACGCCAGTGCGTCCGCGGTAACCCGATTGGGCACAGGCTGGGCAACCCACGGCACGGTATAACTGACGGCCATCGGGGCTTTGCTCTGGCTGTTTGCAATCGGTGCACAAGCAGCGCACCAGTCGCTGGGCAAGTACCCCCAGCAGTGTGGAGGCCAGAAGAAAAGGCTCCACCCCCATATCGACCACCCGCGTCACCGCCGAGACCGCATTATTGGTGTGTACCGACGTGAGTACACCATGCCCGGTCAGCGAGGATTGAATGGCAATTTGCGCGGTTTCCAGGTCGCGGGTTTCACCAATCAGGATGTTGTCGGGGTCCTGGCGCAAGACAGCTCGCAAGGCCACAGCAAAACTCATTCCGATTTTGGCGTTGACCGGAATCTGGGCAATGCCCGGCAAGTCGTATTCGATGGGGTCTTCTACGGTCATGATATTGTTGGTGCTTTTGTCCAACTGCCCCAGCGCCGAGTACAGGGTGGTGGTTTTGCCGCTACCTGTGGGTCCGGTGACCAGTACAATGCCGTGGGGCTGACGTATCAGTTTTGTCAAACCTTCTTGCACTTCGGGTGCCATGCCCAGCGAGGCCAATTGCAGGCGCCCGGCATCTTTAAGCAGTAAGCGCAGCACCACGCGTTCGCCGTGTGCCGTGGGTACGGTAGAGACGCGAACGTCGATGGCTTTACCGCCCACGCGCAAGCCGATGCGACCATCCTGGGGCAGCCGTTTTTCGGCGATGTCCAGATGGGCCATGATTTTGATGCGCGAGATTAAGGCGGCATGCAGGGCCTTGCGCGGCGCGACGACTTCACGAAATTGCCCGTCAACCCGGTAGCGGACGCTGGCATGGGTCTCGAACACCTCGAAGTGAATGTCGCTGGCACCATCGCGTGCGGCCTGAGTGAGCAGCGCATTGATCATTTTTATGACTGGCGCACCGTCGGTGGCGTCGAGCAGGTCGGTGACTTCCGGAATGTCTTGCATGAGCCGGTCGAGGTCGAGATCGTTTTCGGCGGCACCGACCACCGAGGCCACGTCGCCTTCTCGTGCATAGGTGCTTGCCAATAGTGCTTCGACCTGTGTTTCGGTGGTGTTTTGCAAGTGTGCCTGGGGGTAGCGGCGCATAACCTCGCTCAGTGCCCAGCCCGGCGTTTTCGGGCTGGTGCTGATGCTAATTTGGCCGTCGTCGAGCCGGCTGGCAACGATGCGTTGCGCCCTGGCCCATGCAAAGGGCAATGGTGTCCATTCGGTGGCGGCGATTGACGCGTGTGAGCTTGTCATGGCGTAACCACCAGTTCGGGCTGATAACCCAGCTCGCGTATCAGCTGGGTGGCGTTATCCAAAATGGTGGGGTCGCGTGCCACGTCTACACGGACGACATAGCTTGCCCCACCCGGACCGCTGACGGCATAGGCATCAAGCCCGCTGATGCGAACACGCTGGGCGATGCGCGTGGCATCCTGCAGCTCAGCCACTTCGGCAAATTGCACCACACTGACTGGCCTGTTGACTTGGCCATGGAAGGCTTCAGGGTGTGACGCTAAGTTAACGCCTGTCGGTAAACGCGTGCGGACGACAGGTTCGGAATCGGTGTCGCCCGCAGGGCGAGGCAGTTGCCGCAGTTCGGTGCTGCTGTGAGTTAAGGGTGGTCTCTGGCCCTGGGTTTGATCCCAGTTTTCCGGGCGCAGGTCGTAGGGCCTGCTGCGGGCACGAGCGAGCGGAAGGTCAATGGGGGGCAGGATGGGTGTTGATATGTCGCGCAATAAGGGATGTTTGGCTGGTTGGGCCCGCGATTGTGCGCGACGCATGAAGTTATAGCGATCGACTGTCAGGCCATAACCGTCGTTGACGTTACGCACCACATAGGGGCGCAGGAAAATCATTAAGTTGGTTTTGACGCGCTGGCGGCTCTCGTAGCGAAACAAGGCACCCAGTATGGGGATGGAGCCCAGCACGGGCACCGCTTCGGTACTGCTTTGCACGGTGTCTTCAAGCAGTCCGCCCAGCACCATGATCTGGCCGTCATCCAACAGTACACTGGTATCCAGGGCACGTTTGTTGGTGACCACGCCGCCCATGCTGCCCGAGGCGGTGTTATCGAGGCTGCTGACCTCTTGATAGATATCCAGCTTGACCGTACCGCCTTCGGATATCTGTGGGCGTATGTTCAGTTTCAGGCCTACGTCTTCGCGCTGGATAGTCTGGAAAGGATTGCTGCTGCCCCCGCCACCGTCAGTGACATACTGACCGCTAATAAATGGGACCGTCTTGCCCACCATGATTGAAGCCTGTTCGTTATCCAGGGTTAGCAAGTTGGGGGTGGACAATATGTTGGCCCCGCCCTTGGTTTCGAGTGCACGAGCCAGCACCTTAAGATTTAGAATTTCACCGACTCCGGGTAAATTAACCGAGCCATCGATCACGCCAATGTTTAGTCCCGAGGGCAGTACATCAAGTGTGGTGCTGGCATTGGCATTAAGCCCCGAGCCCCCGAAACCGGCCCCGCCGAAAAGTCGTCCGTTGCCCGTCATCCACTGCACACCTAGCTCGGAGGCGTCGGTTTCTGTGACTTCTACAATCATGCTTTCGACCAATACCTGGGCTCGGCGCTGATCAAGCAGGTCGATGACTTTACGCAAGCTGCGATAGATGGGTTCGGGTGCTGAAATAATCAGGGTGTTGGTGCTGACATCGGCTTGTACGGTTACGCCCCCAGCGGAAAAAGCCGATGACTGGTCGCCATCGATAGCGCTGGTGCCGCTGTTTGCCAGCGATGAACTGCCCAGGCCCCCACCGTTGGCACTAGAACCACTGGCTTCGGCACCCGCACCGCCAAGCATGCCCCCTGATCCCAGGGCCGCTCGTACTGAATCGCCGCCCGTCAGTGCGCTGGTGGGGGATTCGCCTGTTAACGCCCCACGCAGTACAGTCGCCAGATGCGTTGCCTGTGCATTGCGCAGGTAGACCACATGCATGTTTCCGGGGTCGGTCTGGACGTTATCGAGCTCGATAATCAGGTTGCGGGCAAGCTCGGTGCGTTCGGGGCTGCTGGAACGGATGACCACGCTATTTGAGCGCGGGTCGGCCATGACCGCCAGCGTGTCGGTGCCCTGCCCGCCTCCTTCAAGCAAATCGGAAGCCATTGCCGCAATATCAACGGCCACGCCATTATGGATTTTAATCACGTCGGTATCGAGCGATGTTGGTGTGTCGATGCTTTGAATGATGCGTGCAATGCGATTGAGGTTATCAGTGTGGTCGGTGATGACCAATGTGTTGTTGCCGGGGTATGCCGTAAGAGACCCCTCGCCGGCAATCATGGGCTGCAAGACCGGTACCAGTTTTTCAGCGCTTTCGTAGCTGAGCCTGAAGGTACGAGTGGCTATGCCACCGACCTCGTCCACGGACGGGTTGACTGCGCCACCTTGGGCTTTGGCATCGGCTGCGGGCACGACGCGACTGACGCCGTCGACATCAACGATGGTGAAACCCTGCATGCGAAGCGCGCCCAACAGCATGTTGTAGGCCGTGCGCTCGCTGACCTCGCCATCGGATACCAGGGTTAAATTTCCCGTGACCCTGGGGTCGACCAGAAAATTACGCCCGGTAAAGCGTGCCAGGGCACGTAATACCACTTGCAGGTCGGCATCAACAAAGTTCAGCGACACGCCTGGTTCGTCGTTATTGGATGGAGCTTGTGCAGCTGCCGCATGGCGGTTAGCGCCCCGGTTGCTGGTGGACCGAATTACGTGCCGGGTGGTATCGGCGGCGGGCTCGGCTACCGGTGCAGTCATCGCGTCTGAGCCGTTATTTTGGCTTGTGGATGAGGGCACATACATGCCCTCACGCAAAAAGGGTTTTTCGTTAATCGCCGGAGCGACACAGCCTGTAAGGATGAAGCACAAAACCACCGTCACCGGACGCATTAAGCGGGGAGAGGCGGCATAAGGACTTGTTCGCATCAGTTACTCACGTTATTGAAAGCAGGCATGGCCAGTTCTACATGACCACTTACACGACCCGATACATCGGCGGGCGACATCGCGCCGCGCCTTAACTGAATATCCAGCACATTTATGCCCAGTGACTCTGGCGTGGACATCAACCAGGCAATCACCTGATAGGCCGGAGCAACCGAAACCTGCAAGCGGTACTGCATGCCAGAGCGGGGTTGATCGTTGAGAGCCGACTCGGGTGAATCCAACACGGTCAATGTGCTGACTTCGGCCAAACCGGCGGCCTCCAGTGTCGCGTTAAGCGCTGCCATGGCCTCATCAGCCGATGCAAGCTGGACCGGCTGCTGTGCAACAGGAGCGACATCTTGCAAAATGCTTTCCAGCTCGTGCGCCTGGGCCTGCAAGCGAGGTATTTCAGTCTGCAAGCGAGGTATTTCAGTCTGCCAGCGCTGTATGGTTTGCAGCGCTGGCTTAAGCAGCAGTATCCAGGCTGCGCCCAAAACAACAGCAAGTAGGGTCAGGCGTAAAAGATGGCGTTCGCGGGTTGAAAAACCTTGCCACTGCGCCAGCAGCGGTGCGCCCAAGCTTCGCGCACGAGTGTCAATGACGCGATAATGTTTACGTAGGCGGGGAATCATCCGCGCCCCCGGACGTAGCCGATGACACAGTAGCCGTGCCCGGATCAGGGTTGGTGTCGGTATCTGCGTGCGCCGACACGACCCAGCCCGATGGGCTGGATTCAATAATCAGACCGGCGGCGTCGGCCTGCTGCGCCAGTGCCCCTAGCCGCTCATCGGATGGCAGGCTTCCCCCGCGTAATTCGATGTGTAGTTTTCCATTGTAGTAACGCAGCAGTTCGACCTGCCCGGTCAACTCGTTTAACAGCTTCGCCGATACGCGCAGCATGTGTTGAAACGGGGGAGATTGCGCGTCGCTAAGGCCGCTTAGCCGTAAGTCCCGCTGTTGTTTGGCCTGCTGCAACGGATTAATCACAATGGGAATCTCGGGAAACACCGACTTCACCCGTGCGCGCATTTGCGTTTGTAGTTGCGTACCCTGTTCGGCCAGCCTTGAGGCGTAAACATTCAAACCGATTAGCCATATCAAGGCGGCCAGAACTGCGGTAATACCGGCTATACCCCAGCCTTTGCGCCCCTGCACCGCACCGGCTTGCGCAGACTGAAAGGCTAGAAACCACGATGGCACCTGCCCTGCCCAAAGCATGTCAGCCGAGTTTTGATCTGGCGCCTTTGTCTGTGGATTAGCCGCTGCGCCATCGTTAAATGACACTGGCTGAATAAAGCCGCTATCGCTACCCTTACGCACTACCGTCCATTGATCAATAAGTGTGCTGGTTTGGCCGGTGTCGGACAAGGCCAGAAAAAGGGGGCCGGGTAAAAGCGCAGCGCGGGCAGCACGACCCCCTGCCCTTGCAAGACATCATGAACATAGGCCAGGCTTTCGCGAGGCAGCCACGCCAACGTCACGTCGCCAGAGGGCGAGCGCGGCCCATAAGCAATGGACAACTGATCAACGTCGTCAAGCGCTAAGGGCTCGATCTGAGCCAAGACCGCCGTGCGACGGTGTTTTTCGGACAGGGGCGGCATGCTTGTGGTGACGAGGGTTGTGTCTGCAGGATGTAGACCCACTTCCAGCAGTCGCGGCTGGTATTGCGACAAGATCGTGGTGAGCGAGGTCGGTTCGCCCACGTGCCAGACACCGGCCTGCTTATAGGCAAACGCGGTGACTGCAGTGGACGTCAGGTCGTGAATACTGGGCAGCCTAAGGCGAAGCGTATCGACTTTCATGCGCCTTCTCGCAGCCAGACTGTTCTTGGACTGGTTTGTCGGTCGTTGTACACAAGCGCTGTCATGATACTGACCACCCCTTGGTGCTCGACCACGCCCTTAACTAAAAACCAACTGCTTTGCGATGCAATGGGAAGGCTCAGGCGGTGTAGTTCGGGCATTTGCAAGCGATTGATAAAATCGCCCTGGTGGATAATCCATTGCCCCTGATCGCGCTGCCTGATAACCTGCCGTGCCTTTTCGAGTGATAGCCCGGGGACGCGAGCGGCCAGAACTTCTGGGCTGCTGGTATTGGCATTGATCCAGGTGCGGGAGGGAAGAATGGTGGCGTGCGGTGTCAGCCGCGCAATAAATTCGTGATTTACGCCCTCGACACCCAACAGATCATTTAAGGTGCGCGGTAAATTCATTTGTGCACGCGTGGGCAGGCCGGTAGCAAAGCCCAGTGTTTGGGCCGCCACTAGAGAGGCCTCGTACTGTGCCAGATTTGCGGCATTACCGACGGGCGGGCTATCTGAGCCGGAAAATGACAGCACAATACGCCGCATGATGGCATCGGCTGTGACTGGCGGAATTTGCAGCAGACTGCAGAGGCGACGAAAGGCGTCAATTTCACCGGGCACGACTTCACCGCCCCATTCGAGGTTGCGCAGATTGAATTTGCCTTGTTCATCGGTGATTTCGCCAGAGAAGGCGGCAAAGCGTGTATCACCCGGGGCCGCCACCGCCAACCCTAGTACCGGTTGGTTCCAGATGCCATCTGGACGGGTCGCGTATTCACGTTGCGCCGCTACTTGAATAATCGTTTTAGCCCACGTTACGCCGCCCCGCAGCAACCAACGTGCTTGCACACGATTTTGTTCAGTTTGTACCGAGCGAACGTAGCCCGTCTGCCGGGCCAGGATACCGGCCGCCATGGTGGCGACGATAGCAACAATGAGCAAGGCGCTAAGGGCAGCCATCCCTCGTTGTTGAGGGGCGCGCGCCGATACTCGCCAGGCCATGGCTAGAGTTGCCAGGAGCCGATATCGGCATTATTGCCTTCGCCACCGGGCTCGCCATCGGCACCAAGCGAAAACACATCGATATCGGCATAGTTGCCCGGATTTAGATAGTGATAGGGGTTGCCCCAGGGATCGTCAGGCAAGCGCTCGAGGTATGAGCGCCAGTTGTTGGGCGTCCTTCCGGTGCTAGGCTTTACGACCAGTGCGCTAAGCCCTTGTTCATTGTCCGGATAGCTGCCGTTATCTAAGCGGTATAGCTTTAAGGCCTGCATGATGGATGCCACATCCTGACGCGCCGCCGTGGCACGTGCCTGATCGGGTCTATCCATTAGGTTGGGAACAATCAGCACCGCCATGATGCTCATGATGACGACAACGACCATGATCTCGATCAACGAGAAACCGGCCTGATTTTTCGATAGGGAACAACGCGCCGACAGGGCGCCAATAGATCGGGCCTTCATTTCAGCCTCCAGAGCACATCAACTAGATTTGTTTACCCACCATGTTCGGATAACTCTATTGCAGATAGATTTATTATTATCGGGAGGTTTTTTAGCTGTTTAGTATTTGAAGAAATGTGCTGAATCGCGGTCTAAGTGGCGATTTCCATATCACGTTAAGATGACAATAAGAAGTCAGGGAGACGTTTTTCGTGCTTTTAAAAAATACGCATTAAAACAACAAAATTATGCCATTGAGTTATTGAAACCTCATAAATTTTGTTGTTAGAATCATAGTCGGGTTGCTCATGGTCTCTGGCCTGCATGTCAGGCAACACACACACGACACAGGGGCATCATGAGCAGCCCACCCTGCTTTCTTCAAAGCGGCACACCAGACAGAATAGCTCACCCCATCACGCCCTTCTCCGTCGCTGACCCGTCATTCATACGGCTGCAACATAAAAACCGGATCATTCTCTACTGAACCCGTTTTAGATTCATTCGTCTTGGTGCCGTGCATGCCATTCTCCATTACCTCAAACTTGCCTATCGCCACGCTGGCTATGCTCGTCATCGGCCTGGGCATAGGGTATCTGGTGCTTCGCATCGCCTTCTTTTATCGCGTGGGCATCCACGAAGACAAGGCTCCCGATCGCAGCTTGCTTTCGTCCAGTTTGGCATTGGCTTTATCCAGACGGAAAATCGACAGCTCAGCTCGCCGAAAACACGTGGTGTGCCTTGCCTTTTGCCTGCTTTTTTATGGATACTAATACAATACGGTGCCACTCCCCGAACGATAGCAATCAGCATCGCCTGCACTCTGCTGGCCTTAGCCGCTTTAATTGACAACGATACGGGGTTCTTGCCCGACACGCTGACGATACCCCTGATCGGATTGGGCTTGCTTCTTTCCTGGGCCCAATGGATTCCCATTTCGTTATACAGCGCAACCATTGGAGCCTGCCTTACCTACGCCGCCATGTGGCTGCTAAATGTCTTTTATCGAGAGCTTAGAGGTTTGGACGGTATGGGTGGCGGCGACGCGAAGCTCGCCAGCGGCATCGGCGCCTGGCTCGGACTACCCGATGTGCTTTGGGTGCTAAGTCTGGCTTGCCTGCTGGGCATTATCGTGGCGGCTGTCAGTTCGGGCCGCTACAACGGCAAACAATCGCTGCGCTTTGGGCCGTACCTGGCGGCTAGTGCGATTGTCTGGATGGTAGGCGGATGAGGCTAGAGTAGTCAGGCCTACCCAGATGTAAGGCCTCGTACACTCCTGGCGTAATAGCCAGAATTTATCGAGATGGTAGAATGCCCCTCTTTCGCCGTATAATACGGCGCTCACATTTGTTCCATGGGTTCCCTAACCCCATCCACTAAAAAGGCTCATTATGACCTCGACACCTGTCCCGCAATCCCGGGTATCGTTCTATCTTGCCCTGCTGGTCGCATTCCACATCGCCATCATCATCTCCAGCAACTATCTCGTGCAGTTGCCTATCAATCTGTTCGGCTTTCACAGCACGTGGGGAGCCTTCAGTTTCCCCTTTGTTTTCCTGGCCACAGACCTGACGGTTCGCCTGATTGGCAAAAGCGAAGCCCGCAGCGTGATCGCGCGAGCAATGATTCCGGCATTGATAGCCTCATACATTGTGTCGGTACTGTTCCATGAGGGCCAGTTCAATGGCTTTGGCACACTGGGCGAATTCAATAGTTTCGTGTTCCGCATCGCCTTTGCCAGTTTTGCTGCTTATGTGCTGGGTCAGCTACTGGACGTGCAAGTGTTCGACCGTATGCGTCGTAACCATATACAGTGGTGGGTAGCTCCGGCGGCAGCTTCTGTGTTCGGACAGGCGCTGGATACGGCCGCCTTCTTCAGCATCGCCTTTTGGCGTAGCAGTAACCCCTTCATGGCTGCAAACTGGGGAGAAATCGCCGTCGTGGACTACGTAATCAAACTGGCCGTCAGCCTGCTGTTGTTCGTGCCCATGTACGGCGTTGCCCTGAACGCCATCATCCGAGTCATGAAACAGCGTGAAGCCACGTTGGCTGAGGCATGACGATACCCTGGCAACCCCAGCGCCGTGCCCTGGTCTTGTTTTCCGGCGGCCAGGACTCCGCTACTTGCCTGGCCTGGGCGTTGGCGCATTACGGTCATGTAGAAACGATTGGTTTTGATTACGGCCAGCGCCATCAGGCTGAACTTGACTGTCGCATTACACTTCGCCGCAACCTGCCTGCACTGCAACCCGACTGGGCTTCGCGTTTGGGCGATGATCACCTGTTGGATGTGAATGTACTCGGACAGTTAGGCACATCGGCCATGACTGACGACGTGGCCATTGCCATGCAAGCCGATGGTTTGCCTAATACCTTCGTGCCAGGACGCAATCTGCTGTTTTTCACCCTGGCCGCCGCCTTGGCCTATAGGCGTGGGCTCGACGTACTGGTAGGAGGGATGTCGCAGACAGATTACTCCGGCTACCCGGATTGTCGCGATAATACTCTCAAAGCCTTGCAGGTGGCGCTGAGCCTGGGTATTGATCGCCCCCTGACACTCGAAACCCCATTGATGTGGATGGACAAGGCCGACAGCTGGGAACTCGCCCAACAACTTGGCGGCCAGGCACTCGTCGAGTTAGTACGGACTGACACCCACACCTGTTATCTAAACACCCGTGACTCTCTGCACGACTGGGGTTACGGCTGCGGAGAATGCCCAGCCTGCACGCTACGTGCGCAGGGGTATCGGGAATGGTCAGCTTTAAAATCAGCTTCAACCCAAAGGGTTAATCCCTAGCCATGTAGCACTAGGCTATTACCACCGGCTCCCCTGTCAGAGCACAATAATGACAACAATGCTCATTATTTTCAGGGAGCCGGAATGGCAAAACTTATACACACCATGATTCGAATTTCGAATCTAGACATCTCCATCAAGTTCTACCGCGATGCGCTTGGCCTGCACGAAAAACACAGGCTTGATTTCCCTACCTTCACTCTTGTGTATTTGGGAAATGAAGAAAGCCCGGCAGAAATAGAGCTTACCTACAACAAAAACCAGAGTGAGCCGTACGAGCACGGTACTGCCTATGGTCATGTCGCTTTTTCAGTGGAGAATCTTGAAGCCTCGCACTCCGCTCTGGAGTCGATGGGTCTTTCACCTACGCCTATTAAGCAGCTTGAGCAAAACGGGCACGCAGCACGTTTCTTCTTCTTGACTGATCCTGATGGCTACAAGATTGAAGTCCTGCAAAGTGGGGGACATTACTAAGGCATCAAGCCATTAATAATTATTCCAGGAGGAACAACATGAAAGACACGCTAAAAATAATTTCTTTGCCTAAAGCGCGTGATGTAAAAAACGGGAGACGACAATTTCTCAAGGGTTCTATCGTACTGACCGGGCTCTTAAGCAGCGGTTCAATGCTTGCCGTGCTGGCCCCCTCAAGGTCCTGGGCTCTGACAGCGCAGCATCTGAACGCTGAACAAGCCAATGCCCTTCTGCTCATGGCCAAACGCCTTTATCCACACAAAAATCTCTCAGATGCCGTCTATGCCGTGCTGGTCAAGGATATTGACGCTGCCTGTGCAGACCCGGCAAATAACAAACTCGTCACTGACGGTATCGACAAACTGAATGCCGCTACGCAAGGAGACTGGGCAGGTTCGACAGCGGCCGAACAGGTGGCAGCATTAAAGACCATGGAGTCAGATCCTTTTTTTCAGATGATACGTGGTCAATGTATCCACTCCCTCTATGACAATGAAATGGCCTATGCGCATTTTGGCTACGAAGGTGAGTCATGGAGCAAAGGTGGCTATTTAAGGCGTGGCTTTAGCGATCTGACCTGGCTCCCAAACCCGTCTGAAGCCGCCAGTCCATCACTGTAGAACCCCAGAAGTCATATAAATCATATAAAAAATCAGCTGAGGAGATCATTATGAAAGAGTATGAACATACCGACGACAGTGTGGTCGTCATCATCGGCTCAGGTGCGGGCGGCGGGACACTAGCCAATGAACTCTGCCAGAAAGGCATTAGTGTTGTATTACTTGAAGCAGGCGCACGACAAAGCCCAGCCACCTTCATTCAAGACGAATGGAAGTCATTTGCACAATTAGCATGGCTCGATAATCGAATCAGCTCGGGTTCATTTCGTCTAAGCAAAGACTTCCCTAATCTTCCCGCCTGGATCTGCAAGACAGTGGGTGGCACAACCACACATTGGGCTGGTGCATCATTACGTTTCCCTGAACATGGGTTCAAAGCGCTCAGTACTTATGGCGAAGTTCAGGGTGCCAACCTGCTGGACTGGCCTATTAGCCTATCCGACATGGCGCCCTATTATGAACGTGCCGAAAAGAAAATGGGGGTGACCCGCACCAATGGCTTGCCAGGGCTGCCCGGTAATAATAATTTCAAGGTTATGTACGACGGGGCCACTAAGCTGGGCTATAAGGAAGTCAGTACCGGACACATGGCTATTAACAGCGTCGTCAATGACGAACGCTCTGCCTGTACCCAGCAGGGTTTCTGTTTTCAGGGATGCAAGATGGGCGCTAAATGGTCTACGCTTTATACCGAAATCCCCCATGCCGAGCGCACTGGCAAGCTAGAGCTACGTTCCGAATGCCACGTTTCACAAATCGAACACGGCAACGATGGGAAAGCCAACGCTGTTGTTTATTTTGACAAAGACGGTAAAGAACAACGGCAAGCAGCCCGCGTTGTCTGTGTGGCCGGCAACTCCATCGAGACACCACGTCTATTACTGTTGTCAGAATCAGGCAAATTTAAAGATGGACTGGCAAACAGCTCTGGTCAGGTAGGGCGCAACTACATGCGCCATACAACGGGTTCGGTCTACGCTGTCTTTGATGAACCTGTACATATGTACCGGGGCACGACGATGGCTGGTATTGTGCAAGACGAAGCGATTCATGACCCTTCTCGCGGCTTTGTAGGCGGCTACGAACTGGAAACCATTAGTTTGGGCCTGGCTTTTTATGCTGCATTTCTTGATCCAGGCGCATGGGGCGAAGAATTCGCCTCGTACATGGACGACTACACCCATACAGCAGGTTTATGGATAGTAGGAGAAGACATGGCACAGGAAAGCAATCGAATTACCCTAGACCCCGAGGCCAAAGATCAGTACGGATTGCCAGCGGCAAATGTCCATTACGATGACCATCCCAACGATATTGCCATGAGAAATCACGCTTTCAAGCAAAGCACGGCGCTTTACGAAGCGGCGGGGGCCAAACGTTCGTTTCAAACGCCTCCCTATCCCTCAACACACAATTTGGGCTCTTGCCGAATGAGCGAGAACGCGAGCGACGGTGTTTGCAACAAGCATGGGCAAACACATGATGTCGCTAATCTGTTTATTTCAGATGGCAGCCAGTTCACCAGCAGTGCTGCCGAAAACCCGACCTTGACCATTGTGTCACTTGCCATCCGGCAAGCAGAATTCATTGCCGACAGCATGGCGCAAAAAGAACTTTGACCCATCAGCCGCACGTTGTTTTGCTACTATGGATATGCACATACGTTCATAAGACGAGCGTATGTGCACATATAAAAAACTATCGCTCGACCAGGGCGTTCTGGAGGCAATATGTGTCACATCTACTCTCACGCCGACCCCATCATGTACGAGTCCCGTAGCCGCTCGGTGCGCATCTCTAAAGTTGTCACCAGTATTAAGCTGGAAAACTTATTCTGGGATACCCTGGCCGAACTGGCAACCGAAGGCAACGTCACCACTAACGAACTTATAGCAACTCTGCACGACGAGGTGTTTGCCTTTCGCGGTGAAACGTCTAACTTCGCATCGTTTCTACGAGTTACCTGTATGCGCTATTTAGAACTCAGGACTCAATCACATCAACACGTACAATACGCATTGCGCAAACCCGCCAAAATAATACAAAAAGCCCCCTGCGCCAGCTAAGGCAGCCGGTAACCCGTTCGCGCCGCGACGTACTCTTTTACAGAATCCATACATAAATGCATTAAATGGTATAGTAATGTATCATTTCAAATTGCCATTCAAAACAAGATTACTGATAACTATTCTTGGCGACATCGGCAAGAGTCCGAAGGTTGAAAAAACAATTCAATACAATCCGGCCATGAGTCGTTCAGCAAACCTCCTTTTCCTATCGGTCACAGAGCAAGCAGCTGTTATATGCGGTGACAGGACACTTGCCAACTATGCACAAACTCTGGATAGAATACAAAGATAGCCGCTTATCAGGGATACTAGGACCCGGAGCAGACATAGCATTAGCCCCGCTGGCAGCGCCCGAAATCAAACGTCGAGTCCTGATTGCGCATCTGGCTGAGCGCTACCGCCATGCTGTTCAGCGATACGCTGGATTCCCGCTAGGGCGTCTGGCTTTTCACCGCTGGATGCATAACAAGGCAGGAAAACACCACGTTGAATCCTTCGGCCTGCCACGCCACATTGTCGAGGAAGTGCTGGGCGACGCCGCTCTAACCTTGCATGTCGATCCACGCAAGCTAATTCGAATCACTGCACATGCTCCGCGCAGCGTTGAAAAACGTCCGTCGTCGCTTGCCTTCATTTGGAACGGCACTTGGGATCAGCGCCGGGAAGACTTGCGCTTCGGTTCACGTTATAAGCTGATACGCGATCTGGACAAAAACCGCGATCAGCTAGAATGCACCGAACGTTTCCAGGAACTAATGGCTCTTATCGAAAGCGGCAAGCCACGGAGGTCTCATCAACAAGGTGTATGCCTCAATACGCCTGAAAAAATTCATGCTTATCTGAACATTTATATCGGCTTCCTGGACGACATGGCCACCAATGGCTTTGATCCAACGCGTGGCAAAGACCCATTAGGTGTGGCCATCTCCAGCGAAGGCCGTATTTTGAAGATCAATCGCGGATTGCACCGTCTGGCCATGGCGCAGCATATCGGCTTGCCGTCAATTCCGGTCCGGGTACGCGCTGTACACAGACTATGGTGGGATCGCGTAACCGAAGGTAGTACGGGCGCCGCTGCTCTAGAGAAGGTATGCCTGGCTTTGCCTCAGTGCCTGCCTGAAGAATCGCCAGGTCTCTTTGATGACGTGCCGGAGCAATCGCTACTAGACGATTTTTGGCCAGCACCGCTGCCCCCCAGCCAATCCTGTTCATAGGTTTTTAGTCAATACAGCAGCCGCATTGAGATTATCTGGCGCCAATTTCGAACATGATAATGCGCCTGAAGCTAACACAGCTTTGCTGCACGAGGACATGTTCAGACGCGGGCGCAGCCTGTTTCGTCAATCCTGGGTCATTGCGCCAGCTAATGATCGTGAGGCCCTGCTCCGCTACCTCGAATCAATATGATCTCTCTGTCAGGCAAGGCGGTTGCAGGCCTTAGCCTGACAGAAGACTGGTGCAATCCGTGGATAATTAACCCAGCGCAGCTTGGTAACGGCGCTCAACTTCGGGCCAGTCAATGACATTATAAAAAGCAGCAATGTAGTCGGGGCGACGGTTTTGATACTTCAGATAATAAGCATGTTCCCAGACATCCAGGCCCAGAACAGGTGTATTGCCGTTCATAAGCGGGCTGTCTTGGTTAGCGGTGCTTTCGACAAGCAATTTCTTCTGTGGCGTTACACTCAACCAGGCCCAACCGCTGCCAAAGCGTGTCAGCGCCGCCTTGGTGAAGTCCTCTTTGAATTTTTCCAGACCGCCCAGTTCGTTCTCAATCGCCGAGGCGATATCGCCAGATGGTTTCCCGCCTCCCTCCGGCGACATCACCGTCCAGAACAAACTGTGATTGGCATGGCCGCCGCCGTTGTTGCGCACAGCAGCTTGGACTGATTCCGGCAGGCTACTGATATCGGCCACCAGTTCTTCCACTGGAGGAAATGCCAATCCTTCGCCCTCTAGGGCTGCATTCACATTATTGATGTAGGTCTGATGGTGTTTGGTGTAATGGATTTCCATTGTCTGCGCATCAATATTTGGCTCGAGTGCATCATAGGCATACGGCAATGGGGGCAATGTATAAGACATAGGACAACTCCGTTTGGAAGTTCAAGTGAGCAAGGGACAAAATAGTCTGAGAACAGGCGCCAACAAACATGCGCCCGGTGTATTAGCGTTCTGAAGATCATTGTCTGCGCTGCTCGCGTGTAGATCCGGCTGCGCCTAAACCCACGTATGGCGCATGCGTGCAGATCGTCCGGGGTGACGTTTCATAAAACGTGTCAACTCGGCATAGGTGCGGCGGCTGTGACGCCCTCCAATAAAGGTGGCTCCCCCATCTTAATCACAAATGATAAGCATTTGTATTTATAAATGTAAATATAACCTTCTACTTGGTTATAAAGACAAAGCCTTTCAAAACTCATTTCATACAGCTTCTTTATCAAGAGAGCCACTTGCAGGTGGACATCATGCTTTTGCAGTACGATTTGATTCAAAAATCCTGCCTGGGCCTATAACTTATCGCTGCTATGGGCTGGGCGGCCAACACAATGTGGAGCGTAAACGCTAAGATTGAAGCTTGAATACTTACATGCTGCAAATTTCAGATGAAATTCACAACAGTCCTGCACCCAGCCCATTCGCAACCGAAGCACCGATTTTACCAAGGCCATCAAACCCAGCCCCTATTTTCAGCCTTCGCTATTCCTGCCTTGCCTGGCAGGAAGTTGTGCATCTTTACGATGCTGGCCTTACTTCTGCTCGTTACCGGCTGCGCCACCGTGCCACCCGGCAACCCTGAAAACATCTGTGAGATCTTTCGCGAAAAGTCCGGCTGGCACCGGGCCGCCAAGAAAACGCAGAAAAAATGGGGCGTGCCGCCTCAGGTAGCACTGTCTGTGGTGTATCAGGAATCCAGCTTCAAGCACGACGCCCTGCCACCGCGCCGCTATATCCTGGGCTTCATTCCCTGGGGTCGTGTTAGCTCAGCCTACGGCTACGCTCAGGCTAAAGACGAGACCTGGGCTGACTATAAGCGCGAGACAAATGCCTGGTTAGTCAGCCGCGATAACTTTGGCGATGCTCTGGATTTCATGGGTTGGTACATGAGCAAGGCTCAAAGGCTGAATGGCACGTCCAAATGGGATGCCTACGGGCAGTATCTGAATTATCACGAAGGCTGGACGGGCTATCGCAACCGCAGCTATGACCGCAAGCCATGGCTAAAAGGGGTTGCCGCCAAAGTGCAGGAAAGAGCCGAACGCTTCGGTGCCCAATACCGAAGTTGCGAAAGCACCCTCTAAAATCGCAGTACAACGGATTCAATACCTGCCATTCACGCCAGCAATCGTTAAACTGGCCAAGACGAAGATTCAGGATGGTATGCCGAACACGATTGCCCTTATCTACGTTAGGATAGTTTGGCCCCCCTTAAGAAAGGAGTTGAACATGGTTGCAAATGTTGAGAGTCGTCCGCCCCTGCCACCGTTTACACGTGAAACGGCAATACAAAAAGTACGTCTTGCAGAAGATGGCTGGAATACCCGTGACCCGCAACGCGTTGCTTTGGCTTACACCTCAGAAAGCGTGTGGCGTAATCGTTCAGAGTTCGTTACTGGCAGGCAACAAATTGTGGATTTTCTGACGCGAAAATGGACTAAAGAGCTGGAATACCGGCTGATTAAAGAGCTTTGGGCTTTTGAAGGTTCAAGAATTGCGGTACGGTTTGCCTACGAATGGTGCGATGACTCAGCTAACTGGTGCCGTTCGTATGGCAACGAAAACTGGGAATTTAACGATCAAGGCTTAATGCAGTTGCGCTACGCCAGCATTAATGATCTTCCTATACACGAAGCGGATCGCAAGTTTCACTGGCATCAAGGACGTCGCCCCGACGACCACCCGGGCCTGAGCGAGCTTGGACTCTAACTGCACATCGACTCTGACCATTAAACATAAAACTATGCGAATCGGAATTCCAAAGGAAACAGCGGCAGGGGAAACCCGAGTGGCAGCCACACCTGAAACGGTGAAAAAGCTCGTCACTGCCAAGCACACCGTCTTCGTTGAACGCGCAGCAGGAGAAGCCGCTCGCTACAGCGATGATGCATACGAACAAGCCGGCGCCCAAATGGTCGACGCTTCTCAAGCTTTTAGCACTGAGCTTGTATTAAAAGTACGCGCCCCCGACAGCAATGAGCTGCCATACATGACATCGGGCTCGGTTCTGGTGGGCATGCTTGATCCCTACAACGCCGAAGGCCTAAGGGCGCTCGCATCCGCCGGACTCACCTCTTTTGCACTAGAGGCTGCTCCACGCACGACTCGCGCCCAAAGCCTGGACGTCTTGTCGTCGCAGGCCAACCTGGCGGGTTATAAAGCCGTACTGTTGGCCGCGAATCATTACGGCCGGCTCATGCCCATGATGATGACAGCGGCCGGAACAGTCAAAGCCGCTCGTGTCGTCGTGCTCGGTGTAGGCGTCGCCGGCCTGCAAGCCATTGCTACCGCTCGACGGCTGGGCGCAATCGTAGAAGCCTCTGACGTACGTCCTGCCGCCAAGGAACAAGTGGAATCGTTGGGCGCGAAGTTCATTGACGTTCCTTTCGAGACCGATGAAGAACGCGAGATCGCCCAAGGTGTGGGTGGCTATGCCCGTGCCATGCCCGAGTCCTGGATGGCCCGGCAGTCCGTGCTGGTTTCAGAACGCTGCAAGCAAGCTGATATCGTGATTTCTACGGCGTTGATTCCAGGGCGCCCTGCTCCAACGTTAATTACGGCCGACACCGTCCAGGCCATGAAGCCCGGTTCCGTCATTGTGGATCTGGCGGTTGAGCGTGGCGGCAATTGCCCGCTCTCCGAAAAAGACCACGTTGTAGAAAAACACGGCGTTACCCTGATCGGGCTGTCAAACCTTCCTGCTTTACTGGCAACAGACGCCTCAGCGCTGTATGCGCGTAATGTGCTGGATTTTTTGAAACTGATCATCAATGCGGAGGGCAATCTTGCCATCCCCCAAGACGACGATATTGTCGTCGCCTGCCAGGTCACTACAGATGGCCACGTCACCAGGAGCGCCTAATGGACGTAGTTAGCCCTACTCTCATCAATTTCATTATTTTCGTGCTGGCTATTTACGTCGGTTTCCATGTGGTCTGGAACGTCACCCCTGCATTGCACACGCCCCTGATGGCAGTCACTAACGCTATTTCTGCCATCGTGATCGTGGGCGCCATGCTGGCTGCCGCCTTGACTGAAAGCAGCCTCTCCCGCTATATGGGGGTGTTCGCCGTGGCGCTGGCTGCCGTCAATGTGTTCGGCGGTTTTCTGGTCACTCGCCGCATGCTTGAAATGTTCAAGAAGAAAGATCGCAAGGGAGCTCAACAATGATCTCCATGAACCTGGTCACACTGTTTTACCTGATCGCCTCAGTCTGCTTTATCCAGGCACTGAAAGGGCTCTCACACCCAACTACCTCACGTCGCGGAAATGCATTCGGCATGGCAGGGATGGGTATTGCCATTGTAACGACAGCGGTACTGATCATCGGTCTGGCTCGCGAAGGGGCGGCTGGTATAGGTTTAGTCTGGGTACTAATAGGCTTACTGGTGGGCGGCAGCATTGGCACAATCATGGCCAAGCGCGTCGAAATGACGAAAATGCCCGAGCTCGTTGCCTTCATGCACAGCATGATCGGCCTGGCTGCAGTAGCCATTGCCATTGCCATCATCGGTGAGCCTACCGCCTTTGGCATTGCCAATCCTGACGGCAGCATCCCTCTAGGCAACCGCCTCGAGCTATTTATTGGTACCTTCGTTGGGGCAATCACTTTTTCGGGCTCGGTTATTGCTTTTGGCAAGCTGTCTGGCAAGTATAAGTTTCGCCTGTTTCAAGGCGCACCCGTGGTTTTTTCAGGCCAGCATATTCTGAACCTGCTCTTGGGTATTGCCATGGTGGCTGCAGGTATCTGGTTTATTGCCACACAGCAATGGACACCGTTCATCATCATGACGGTTATCGCCTTTGTACTGGGCGTACTGATCATCATCCCTATCGGTGGCGCGGATATGCCGGTGGTGGTATCCATGCTTAACAGCTATTCGGGCTGGGCAGCGGCAGGCATCGGCTTTTCGTTAAATAACCCCATGCTGATCATTGCCGGTTCACTGGTGGGTTCGTCAGGCGCTATTCTGTCGTACATCATGTGCAAAGCCATGAATCGCTCGTTCTTCAATGTAATCCTGGGTGGCTTCGGTGCAGAAGCAGGCGTAGCCGGTCAGGCCTCGCAGGAGCAGCGCAATGTTAAATCCGGCAGTGCAGATGATGCGGCGTTCATGCTCAGCAACGCTGATACGGTCACCATTGTGCCCGGTTATGGCCTGGCCGTGGCCCGTGCACAGCATGCGCTAAAAGAACTCACGGATAAGCTCACCGAGCAGGGTATCACGGTAAAGTACGCCATTCACCCCGTTGCTGGCCGGATGCCTGGTCATATGAATGTGCTGCTTGCCGAAGCCGAGGTGTCCTACGATCAGGTCTTTGAGATGGACGACATCAACAGTGAGTTTTCCCAGACTGATGTGGTGCTGGTCTTAGGTGCCAACGATGTCGTCAACCCCGCCGCCAAGAACGATCCGCAGTCGCCCATCGCTGGCATGCCCATTCTGGAAGCGTACAAGGCACGTACCATTATTGTAAATAAACGCTCAATGGCCGCTGGCTACGCGGGTCTGGATAACGAGCTGTTTTATATGGACAAAACCATGATGGTCTTTGGTGATGCCAAGAAGGTATTGGAAGATATGGTCAAGGCGGTAGAGTAGACAGGAACCATGACTTAAAGCAGGGGAAGCACCTCTTCGCCAAGCTCTTGTATCACATCGCGTACGGGCCGTTCATTTCTGGCCAGGTTAATCAGAACGTGCCCTACGCCTAAAGCCTCGAGACGGCGCAGGTAATCCAGAAGCGCATTCCGCCCACATCGCAGCCCTAAGTTTATGGGTTCAGCCGCCGCAACAGGATCTTGAAGCAAATCAAGCTGTAGTGACTGCACAAAAGGCTTTGGGCTTCCTTCTGCACGTTGCTCAAGCGCCTGTTGCCACATTCTGATACGGCCCTGCTGCCGCTCTTCCAGCCTATGATAAGTTGCCCACGCATCGGCATGCTCGGCAATCCATTGTATAGACTGACGTGCCGAACCCACTGCCATCATTGGAATCCGGAATTCAGGAATCGCCATCAGCTCGTAGCCTCCGGTAGCCTCCAACAATGAAGCACGTTCCTCAACCATCGGGGACAGCGCCGCTCGCAACAAAGACCAGCCGTTGCTGAAGGCTTCTTTACGCGACTCAAGATCGGCGCCAAACGGGTCAAACTCTTCAGGCCTGTCGCCCGAACCCAGCCCCAGGATAAAGCGGCCAGAACTCAATCGATCCAGTGTCAGCGCTGCCTTGGCTACATGTAAAGGATGCCGTAGGGGCAGCACAATTGCCGCCGCGCCCATTGCAATTCTTTGCGTAGCACCCGCCAGCCCCGCCAGCCACAAGAAAGGGTCATCGAGGGCACTGACCATATTATCGTGGCCCTGAGGAATCATCAGCGGAACATCACGCGCCCATAGCGCCGCAAAATTGAGATCGTCTGCAAGCGCCGCCAACTCCAGCGCCTCGTCCGGATGCGCCATTTGCCCACGCAACTGAGCAAACGGAGTCATCAGCCCCAGGGTTAGGCGTCCTGATCTAAATGTTTTTGCGTAAGCTGCATTGAAACCAGACATTCATATACCTTTAAAGACGCAATCACGGGTCTGCTTTTCGGCCCCGCTTGATGTCGTCCTTTATAGCATTAAGCCATGCCTGGATCTGGGTGTGACTTAACCGTCTAACATTAAGGCAAAAGGTAACTCTTTTTAGAACGAGTAGGGTTATAGACATAAAACGGCTTGAAAGCGCCCTCCAGCTTGAATGAACAGCTTCTAGGCTGATCAGGGCGTATCAATAACTCGCTGGGCATTCAGACAACCGGTGGGGTCAAGTACCTGTTTAAGTTCACGCATCAGCGCGAGTTCACTTTCACTGCGGCTGTATTTCAAGAATGCCTTTTTTACCCTGCCTATACCATGCTCGGCTGATATGCTGCCCTGCACTTTCTGAACCGCACGATAGACTAACTCTTCGACCGCAACAATATTTTCAGGAGCGTGCGGACCCGTGGACAAATGAAGATTGCCATCGCCCAAGTGCCCGAACAGCAGGCTTCGAGCCTCCGGCCAGGTTTGGGAAAGCTCTGCGGTTACTGAATCAATGAATGCGGGCAGAGCCGGTAATGAAATACCCACGTCAAAGGCCACGTAAGGCTGCATATCGCGCAAGATCTCACCGATAGCATCCCGGAATTTCCAAAGCTGAGCCGCCTGCTCTTCATTTTGAGGAACGATAATATCCTGCACCAGCTCCGCTTCGAGCAGCTCGCCCAAAAAATCCTGTATTTTTGCGGCCTCTTCAGGGCTGTTCCTGCCTTCTGTCTCAAGCAGAATGTATAGGGGGAAACTTGCATTAAACGGCGGCGTCTTATCGAGGGCCGCAGCAGCCGCCTGCAGGTAGTCTTTCCACATCACCTCAAAAGACGAAAGCTCGGGAAGTGACCCTCGCGCGCGCTTAAGAATTTTTGTAAGCTGCTCGAAGGTATCCAATGCCAGCAAGGCGCTGTAGCGCCGCTCTGGTTTGGGAAACAGGCGCAAGACGACGCGCGTAATGACACCAAGCGTCCCTTCCGAGCCAATAAAGAGGTGCTTTAGGTCAATACCCGTATTGTTCTTCAAACCCTGATTCAGCATGGTAAGCACAGTGCCATCTGCCCGTACGACCTCGAGCCCCAGCACAAGCTCACGCATTGTTCCATAGCGCAGGACACGGTTACCTCCGGCATTGGTTGCCACGTTTCCGCCTATCTGGCACGAGCCGCGGGCACCGCAATCCAGCGGAAAATACCATCCCTGCTCTTCCACCAAAGCACATAGTGTTTCCAGTACCATCCCAGCCTGGACGGTCGCGGTGCCGCCCACGGTATCAAAATCCTCGAGCCGATTCATCTGGGCTAACGAAATAACAACGTCACCCGGAGCTGGCACAGCGCCACCAGCCAATCCGGTAAGCCCTCCCTGAATCGTCAGGGCCCGGCCCTCAGCAGTGCAGGCCCGCACAATGTCGGCTACCTGCTCGGTCGTTGCAGGGCGAAACACCATGGATGGATCAGCCGAACTGCACAGCCCGCTGGCATCCCCAAATAGGCCTGCAGGCCGTCTTGCGGCAACAGGCATGACACTGTGGTGCTCAGGGACTTAAGATCAGGAAACATAAATCAGACTCACATGTGTGGATTGGCGCTCAGGTTTTGAGCCTCCGGAATTCATAAGCAAAAGCTCAGGCAACGACCTCATCGACGGTGGGAGCCGCATCCCGGCTCCAAAAGGCATTTCTATCGAAATAATTTTGCAAAAACAGCTTTAAGCGGGGCTGCTCGGCATCATGAAAAATGTCCTCTGGAGCGCCGCTCGCTGCTATCTCGCCTTTGTCGATAAAGATCACCCGGTCAGCAACCTGCGCTGCAAAGCCCATTTCGTGGGTCACCACCACCATGGTCATTCCCTCACGCGCCAGATCCTTCATCACTTGAAGAACTTCACCGACAAGTTCTGGATCAAGTGCGGACGTGGGCTCATCAAACAGCATGATATGCGGCTCCATGGCCAGCGCCCTGGCTATAGCCACGCGCTGCTGCTGCCCGCCAGACAGCCGTATCGGATAGCTATCAGCTTTTTCCGCCAGCCCGACTTTTTCGAGCATGGCGTAAGCCTTTCCACGAGCCTGCGTACGGGACATCTTCTTGACCCTGATCAGAGCCTCAGCCACATTACCCAAAGCCGTCATGTGAGGCCATAGGTTAAATTGCTGAAAGACCATACCTACATGACGGCGCACACGATTGAGTTCAGACAGGGACGCTTTCTCGCGACGCCCGCCCTTGTCAACGTACCCAAGAAGTTCACCCTCAATCAGGACGTCTCCGCTGTCATATTCTTCGAGAAATGCCAGGGAGCGCAGCAAGGTGCTCTTTCCTGAGCCAGAAGGACCAATAATGCAGGTCACCTCCGACTTGCGCACGCCCATCGAGATACCTTTCAACACCTGAGTCTGACCGTAATGCTTGCTGACGGCACGGGCTTCGATGAGATATTCAGATGCCCCGCTGGCCTGAGTGGTGTTCGTATTCATAGCGACTCCTGTTTCATTCCTACAAGCATACAGCGCCTTAACGCGCCAGATAATGGCTCGCCCGCTGCTCTGCCCAACGGCCAAAGCGCTGGGTAATGGCGACCAACAACAAATAGCATGCACACAAGATAAGCGTAGTCTCCATGTACAAGAACTGCTCGGTTCCAATTTGGGTGAGCACAGCAGTAAGCTCGGGCACAGTCACAATAGATAAAATCGATGTTTCTTTACTGAGAATAATGACCATGTTGATCAAGGCTGGTGTGATGATGACCAGCATTTGCGGAAACTGCACCCGCCACACTACCGTCAGGCGCGAAAACCCAAGACACTGTGCCGCTTCTAGCTGCCCCTTGGAAACCGATATGAACCCGGCACGAAATATCTCCGCAAAATAGGCGCTGCCATAAATGGCCAGTGCAAATACGCCTGCAGACATGGCACTTAGTTCCAGGCCAAGACTGGGTCCGCCGTAATACAGTATGAATAACTGTATCAAAAAGGGGGTGGTACGCAGCACTTCGATATACACGCGCAAAACACCGCGTACCCATCGTCCGCCATACAATTGCAATACCGCTATAAAAAACCCCAACAGCAGACCCAGTAACACTGCGCCCATCCACGTGGCAATCGTAATAAAAAAGCCGCTCAGGATATCCGGCCAATAATCAGCAATATCAGAGAAATTAAGATTCATGTCCTACGACCTTCCGAAGCGACGCTCAGCGAAATAGCCAGCGATGGACAATAATCCATTAATAATTAAATAGACGAAGCCTGCAGCAAGGTAGATCTCAAGCGGTGTAAACGTGGTGGCCACAATGTTTTGGGCCGTGCGTGTGATTTCCGCTACCCCCACCACAGAAATGAGTGATGAGGCCTTGACGAGTAAAATCATTTCATTGATCAGTGAGGGGGTGGTCAGCTTCAAAGCCTGGGGGACCTGAACTCTTGTCAGCGTACTGAAGCGAGAGAAGCCCAACAATTGGGTAGCCTCCATTTGACCGCGTGGAATACCCATAAATCCGCCCCGCAATATCTCGCCCAGATAAGCCCCTTCACACAAGGAAATAGCAATGATGGCCGCCACAATGGGCGCGACATTGACACCAATAAACGGCAGAAAATAATAGGCAAGCATCAGCTGCACGATGAGCGGGACGCCGCGGAAGAAAAAAACGTAGAAGTTTCCCAAGTGCCTGAGACTGGCCGCCGATGACATGCAGGCGCTGGCCACACCAATTGCAATGATGAAGCCCACCAGCAGCCCTACCGCCGAGACGTAAATCGTCATTTGCGCGGCTTGGAGCAGCAGGGGGAATGCCCCGAAAGCAGACTGATAATCAAACATGGACGCTCTTGCTAAAGGGCCCCGATCTCAATCAAAACGTAATTGATATGAGAGGCCAAATACTGGGAGCCGCGTTTGCCCGGGGCGCCGATGCGTCGGCGGGCCCCCGCGGCCTCGGCAGATTTAAACGGTAGGAACGAAAGTTTCAGTGGGAACTTCCATTTCCATGCCAAACCATTTCTGTTGCAATGCAGCCAGACGGCCGTCTTTGTGCATGGCTAGAATCACCTCATCTATCGCTTTAAGCAATGACTGGCTGTCCTCGGTCTTCTGGCCCATATAGGCAAAATAAACCTTATTGCCAAACGGCGGCTGCAACACGGCAAACATTTCGGGACGCTGTTGTGCCACATAAGCAATATTCGTAATCGAGTTACCGACTGCCACGATACGTCCAGCAGCCAAGTCAGCGTAGGCCTGATTGTTATCGATGTACTCCTTGATCTCTGGACGTGGCGAGAGCGTGTCTACGTACTGCTTCGTTTGCTCAAGTTGAGAGGACCCTCTACCGGCACCTATGACTTTGCCTGCAACCTGACTGGAATCAGTCAGCTCTGTGTTCTTGGCGCTTTTTAGAAACGCGACAGTGCCGTCCGCAACCGGAAGCGTAAAGGTATAACGCTCCATCCGAGCCTTCGTCACATTTAACGGGCCGCCCACCAGGTCAAATTTCTTGGCTTCCAGACCGGGCAAGACACTGGCCCAGGGCAGATCGATAAAGCGGATCTTTACGCCCAGCGCCTCGCCTACTTCAGCAAAAAATCCTTGTTAAAACCGGTCTGCTTGCCGTTCTCCATGAAATCGAAAGGCGCGAACTGCATTTCAGTGCCGACCACAAGCTCACCCGCTTGCTTGATACGATCGAGCTGGTCTGCTGCATAGGCTGGCATGGCCAATGCAGCGAGACAGGCCGTAGCCAAACATAATTTCAGGGTTTGGAAAAAGCGCATCTTGTACTCCTCAATTTAGGCGATACACAAGACCGGTGAAACCGGCTTTCAATATGCAGCACCACTTGTTTTAATTAGCAGGGCTTTTTTATATGACTCAGTAAAAGTATATACATTAGCTTTTGGCTGTCAACGATTGAGAATCACAATCAGGGCACGCCCCTATAAAACTAGGGAAAATACCTGTAATGCACGCCCCCCTTAGCCAAGAACCGAGCGTGCAATAACGGTACGCTGAATCTCCGAAGATCCTTCATAGATACGCATAATGCGCGCGTCGCGCGCATAACGTTCCAGCGGCAACTCACGGCTGAATCCATAGCCTCCATGGATCTGCAGCGCCGTATCGGTGATGAAACCCGCCGCTTCCGAGGCATACAACTTGGCCATAGACGCTTCAAGCGTAAAGCGCTTAGCTTCCATACGCAGTGCAAGTGCCTGCAGGGTCAGCCCCAAGCTGCCTCAAGACGAACTTTCATGTCTGCCAGCATCCACTGAATGCCCTGCTTGCTCGATAAAGGTTCACCGCCTATCTGGCGCTGCCTGGCCCATTCGACCGCTGCCTCAAAGGCTGCTTCTGCAATACCCAAGCTGCTCGCCGCCACATCAAGACGGCTGTTATCCAAAACCTTCATGGCCAGAAGAAAACCCGTTCCCTCGTCCCCGAGCCGGTTCCCGGATGGAACCTCACAATCGAGTGCCAGTTCAAAAGCGTGGCCTCCTCGTATCCCCATCAATTTTTCATGTGAAGACACTTGAACACCAGGCGAATTCCGGTCGAGTACAAAGGCACTAATGCCTCGGTGACCTGCCTGAGTGTCTGTTTTTGCATAGACAACGATGAAGTCCGCCTCATCAGCATTGGAGATGAAATGCTTCACCCCGCTTAGCCGGTAGGATTCACCCTGGCGTATAGCCCGGGTCGACATATCTGCCGGATTTGAACCCGCTCTGGGTTCAGTCAAGGCAAAAGCACCAAGTCGCGCTCCTGTGGCGGCATCAGGTAAGTAACGCTTTTTGATGTCGTCGTTACCACTCAGCAAAATCGAGTCAGTAGCCAGATAATGCGCGCCGACCATCGAGGCTGTGGACGCACATCGCTTCGCTATTTCTGCCAGTGACAGCACCAGGGCAACCGGACTAATTCCCGGACCACCCCACGTTTCTGGCAAGTTCATCCCCATTACCCCTAACGCTGCCAAGCCAGGAACATAGCGCACCGTCGATATCTCGTCCTCATCAACCTGCTGCGCATACGGCCCCAGCTCAGTCTCGGCATAGCGCCCGACTGCCGCGGCGATCTCCAGATCTTCCTCGGTCACACCTAAACGTTTTTTTGTCATGTTCGCTCTCTATATGAAGACATAATCGGTAAACGGTTACAGAAATAACTTGTAGCTCTCAGGCGATAAGTCCCAGTCCACGGCCTTCAGCCCGCAGCTCCAAAAGCGCCAGCGGCACGCAACTCTTCGATGCGTGACTGAGCCAGGCCCAGCAACTCCCCCAGAGTCGCGTCAGTATGCTCACCCAGCCCCGGCGCACGTGTAACGCGATTGCCGTCATAGGCTGAGAACTTGACCGGCTGAGAAGGCAGCTTCATTCCTGGAAGGTTAGGATCGTCAACCGGGGACAAGACGCCCCTGTATACACTTTGCTCTGACGCGAGGGCCTGTCGTACGTTCCAGATCGGAGCGACCGGAATATGTGCCGTCTCAAGGATTTCGCAGACTTCCTCTACGCTGAACTGCGTTGCCCAGCTTTCAATACAAGCGCGCAATTGGGGTTCGTGTGCAGAACGTGCCACATCGTCGGCAAAACGGGGATCGTCAATAAACTCCGGGTGCCCAATGAATGCAACAAACTGATGAAATAGCTTGTTATTCAGAATGGCCAGCACGAAGTATCCGTCACGGGCTCGGTAAGCTCCGAACGGTGCCGATAACGGATGTCGGTTGCCTACGCGGTGGGCGTCCTGCCCGGTAAATACGAACCGTGATACCGATGTTGCGGCAAAGGCCAGTGTCGAATCAAACATCGAAACATCTACGTGTGTGCCCAAGCCCGTACGCTCGCGAGAGTACAGTGCCACCAACGTGCCCCACGAAGCAAACAAACCGCTCAATACATCTGAGATAGCCTCGCCGATCAAGGTGGGCGGGCCATCTGGAAAGCCCGTTGCATCCATCATCCCGCTCATGGCCTGGATAATGATGTCGTAAGCGGGCCGATGCGCTGCAGGCCCGTCCTGTCCAAAGCCAGAGACACTCACGTAAATGAGTTTGGGGTTAATGGCCTTCAAGGCTTCGTAGCCAATACCCAGTTTATCGGCGACACCAGGCCTGAAATTTTCAACCACCACATCAACTTGCCCGGCAATCTGGCGCGCCAGTGCGAGGCCGTCAGGGTGCTTCAGGTCCAGTGCGATACTTTTTTATTTCGGTTCATAACCGTAAATAATGCACTGGCCCCATTTTTCATAGGTCCGATTGCCCGGTAATCATCGCCTTGTGGTGGCTCGATCTTGATGACCTCTGCACCCAGATCGCCCAGGAGCGCCGTACAGAACGGGCCCGCCAGAACCCGTGTGAAATCGGCGATACGCACGCCAGTTAGCGGCCGCTGTACGTCATCCATACTATTCTCCTGATTCTGCAACGCTGTTGAGGTGTAGAACGCACACTGAACTAATCAGCACATTGAAGATAAATACTAGCCACTGTTCTGTATAATTAAAAATACTAAAAACTGATCATATGAATTAATTATTTTGATTCAATTCTCACTTCGCCAGCTAGAGTATTTTGTTGCCGCTGCCCAGCAGGGCGGCACGCTACAGGCTGCACGCTTCTTACACGTGTCGCAACCTTCGATTTCCAACGCCATCAGCGCCCTCGAAACCTTATGGCAAACCCGGCTGTTTGTACGTTTGCATGCCCAGGGGATGCAACTTACCGCTGACGGCGTAAAAAGATACAGGCGTGCCCGGCGTATTTTGCAGCAGGCGCAAGCCCTTAGCCAGAAAAGCGAATTGGATATCGCTGGCGAGCTTAAGATAGGGTGCTTCTCTACATTAGGCCCCAGGTATTTCCCGGGGTTGGTGCGGGCCTGCCAAAAGGCTTACCCACAAATAAAAGTCAGGCTATTTGAAGCCGATACTGAAACCTTGCTTGACCGTATCGAGCGCGACACGCTTGATCTGGCATTGATGTACGACACCGGTATCGCTGGCCGCGTCACACTGCATCTGCTTGATGAGCATGTACCTTATGTCTTGTTGCCTCTGGATCATTATTTGGCCGGTCAGGAAAGTGTCCACGTCTCCGAACTTGATCAGGAACCTTTCATCCTGATCAATCTGCCCCATAGCCGGGAATACTTTCTCTCTATTCTTGATTTCGACGGCGTCAAGCCTAATATCGTGGCCGAGACCAGCTCGCTGGAAATGGTGCGCTCCATGGTGGCCAATGGCCATGGCGTATCCATACTCGTCACCCGGCCAAACAGCGATATCACTTACGACGGCAAGGCCATTGTCTGCAAACCTTTGCTCGGCCGTTTTCCCACACAAAAAATGGTGCTTGCCGCCACGCGTGAGCACGCTCTTACACCTGCGGGCGCAGCGTTTCTTGATATCGCCAGACGCCATCTGCAACACCCGGAATCTGAAGTAGTACAGCAAGATTTTCCAAGTAGCCCCGCCCCACCCACATAGCCAAAAACTTATTATCTATAACAGGCCAGACAACATGAAAACAGGGCACCATGGAGACGCATAAACAGCTTTTTGATCAGCTTTCCCAGCATAGCTGGGCATGCTCAGACGATGTAATCGAGCCCGCCCTGCACGAAGGACTATTTCAGTATTGCAATACAGTCTGGTCCAGCAATCGCTTTCAACCTGCTCGCGTGGGTTACGAGCACAGCCCAGCTGCCGTCGCCAGCATCCGGGGGATGCCATCTCGTGGCTGGACAATAGCGATCCCGCATCCAGCGCAAGCGAGTTCCTAGAATGGGCCCGAAAACTGCGCCTGGAACTGAACGCTGCCTTCTATACCGGCCTGAAAAGCGAGGAATTCCACTTTGCACGCTATGCAGTCGGGCAGGGATACACCACGCATATGGATCAGCATCGGGGCAACCCACATCGGCGTATCTCTCTGGTTTTGTATTTAAACCGGAATTGGGGTCCTGAAGATGGAGGTGAACTCTGCCTGTATTCACCCGACGACCCAAGTCTTGAAATTCATCGCATATTGCCCCAGCCAGGCCGCTTGGTGCTTTTTCGCAGCGATGTGTTTCCTCATGCCGTACTGCCCGCCAACAAACCACGTCTTAGCCTGAGCGGCTGGTTTAGAACTGACGAGCGGAACTAAAGCCAGCCTGTTAGCCCAACGCCGTATCCAGAATCATCATAAGCACAAAGCCGAGCATGAGACCCACCGTCGCATAGGCTTCGTGCCCTTGCCGATGGGATTCGGGGATGATTTCGTGGCTGATCACAAACAGCATGGCCCCCGCTGCACCGGCGAGTCCCCACGGCAAAAAGTTGGACGACAAGCCAATGACCGCCACACCGAGCACAGCGGCTAAAGGCTCAACCAGCCCCGACAAAACAGCTACCGCAACGGCAACGCTGCGGCTGTAGCCTACTGCACTCAGAGCCAGGGCAACGACCATGCCCTCGGGGATGTCCTGAATTGATATCCCCAATGCGAGCGCCTTTGCACCGACGGCATCTGGTCCGGCAAACGCAACCCCAATCGCCAGCCCCTCAGGCAGGTTATGGAGACTAATGGCAAGCACAAAAAGCCATACACGCTTGAGCTTTTTCCCTTGCACTCCTTCGCGACCTTTCACAAAATGCTCGTGCGGGACCAGCCTGTCAATCAGCAGCAAAAGAAACGCACCAATCAAAATACCAGTTCCGACAAGAGCACCGGCGCCCCATGGGCCAGCGCCTTGCTCCTGTGCTACGGACAGAGCCGGAAGAATCAGGGAGAAAGAACTGGCTGCGAGCATGACTCCGGCACCGAAACCGAGCAGGCTGTCATAGACACGCTGAGAAAACCGAAACGCAAGGACAACAGGAAAGGTGCCCAGCGCAGTAGCCAAAGCAGCCATTGAACCACCCACCAGGGCCCCCACATCTGAGGGTCCCTGCGTCCCCAATCGGCATGTATCGCAGCCAGCAACAACACAGCAAGAATCGAGACAATGGACAGCCCGATCACATAATGCGATCTTAACCCTTCAGCTCTATACATAGTTCGTCACTCAACCCAATACACGCCAGCTTCTCATCGTACAGAAATATGCGCTTCCCGGGTTGTAGAAAACACCCGAATGCGGCTTAGAAAAAATGTATTCCCCGGATCTGCTGATCTTAATGGACTCACTTGGATTCGCCCAGGCAATACGGGTAGAATTTGAATTCAACGCGAGATGACTATGAAACACCTTATGCGCTATGTGCGACAGCTTAACCAGCGACGCATGACAGCATTCCATTTGCTGCCCCAGAGCAATGACGAAAAACAAGCCGTCTTGCACGGACAGCTACGTCTGGAGAGTTTCGCTCCGATCGCAGACCGGCCGCGCTCACTGCGTGAAATGTTCGCCGATACCGAGTACGAGAACGAGAACGACGACGATCAGCCATAGGGGAAAAAAGCCCAACCGATGAAGGTTGGGCCTGGCACAGCTGCTGCGCTTCTTTCTGGCAAGATAAGCCGTTTAGACGTTGTGACCTAAATCGGCTGGCAGCTGACCATTATTTTCTGCAAGCTTTCGCATCACTTCCTTATGCAGCCAAATATTCATAGTGGCAGAATCTTCAGTGCTTCCGGCGTAACCGAGTTCGGCGGCAAGTTGCTTGCGTGCAGCAAGGCTGCTGTCCAGACCCAGCAATTTCAAAAGGTCGACAATTGACGTTTGCCAGTTCAGCTGCTCCGGGTGCTTGGACTGCATTTCGCTAAGCACCATCGTGACATCCACCCTTTGTGCCGCTGCTCGAGCTACCTCTTGCTGGGCCGATGGGTTTACGCTGCCTGTTGAAGGCGGAACATCAGAAGCTGCGGGATTAATAGAATCTGAGCTTGTGGCCGCAGAGGTGGAGGCAGGATTTTCCTCCGGTTTGTCTGAAGGAAAAATCTTGGCCAAAATATTCTTGAAAATCGACATCGGCTGACTCCTTGATGAGTGATCGAATGCGCATAGCGCTGCTTTATCATAGCAAGAACTGTGCCCGACAAAATTAACTTTCATTCACTCACATAACGGCAGACCCGTACACAAAGTGCAGAGCTGGCGTAAAATTTCTACACAACTCAGGCATGCCAGACTATCACCTAGCATGCATCCTTCATCGACTGAGCGATTTTCCGGGCACTCTCGGCGAGCAATTGTTTCTCGGACTCGGACAAATGCGGTGTCAACCTGCGCACAATACCCTGACGGCCAACGATACTGGGCACCGAAAGAGTGGTTCCGTACTCAGGAACGTGCGATCCCACCGGCAGCACCAATCGTTCATCGTAGAGTATTGCCCGGGTCAACCGTGCCGCCACCACACCGATGCCCAACTGACTCGCGCCAGTTCCTTCGATAATGGTGATGTTGGCATGACGTACTTCTTCCTCTATTTCCTTCTGGAATTTCTCACACTGCTCTTCGCCGTAGCCCAGCACATCCATTAGCGGAATTCCTGCTATTCGTACACTAGACCAGACAAAAACCTGAGAGGTGCCATGTTCGCCAAGCACGAGTCCCTCTACAGCGCTTGCATGTACGCCCAAATAGCGCGCCACATGAAACTTCAAACGCTGGGTATCCAGAAAAGTTCCGCTGCTGACGACTTTGTCGTGTCCGGCAAGATTCAAGGCCAGCTCGGCTAGCGGGTCGGGTGGGTCCGTTACCACCAGCAGCACGGCGTCAGGCGCAGCCGCAACAATCTGCGGGACGATGTCCCTATAGACTTTCGCATTTTCCTCAAGCAATCGCAGGCGGCCATCAGTGTCGTCACGATCGGTCGCGCCACCGTCTTTTTCATTGACACCTGCAGTAATCAGGACTACATCAGCGCCCTTAAGGTCGGCATAGTCGCCGGCAGTCAGGTCGACTGTTGTCCCCAGGGTTGCGCCGTACTGCAGATCCGCCACCATTCCTTCGGCTCGTGCACGCGTACGGTTCACAAGGACGATTTCCCGTGCTACCTGTCCTGTCACAAGCGATAGCAGGCATGCACTGCCTACTGCTCCGGCACCTATAATTCCAACTTTCATTATGCTGCCCCTTATCTTTAGTGTCCTGACCTTGACTCTGTAAGTTAATAGAATTCGGCCGAGAAGACAATGCACGCTCACTTTGATCGTTCAAGGGTAAATGTCTTGCAAAAAAACGTAACGTCTCTTTTATGCCGGCGAGCCCTTTTTCTGAACGCTAAAAAGTTATAATTTCAACGTTGGAAAAGCGTTAAGGCGAAAGCAGCACGTCATTGACCGGCTGCAGGCGCTCAGACAAGTTACGCTACCACTATCGAATCACGAGTAAAGGAGCATTCCATTGAACTCACCCCTTAAACCCAAGCTGGGCATTGGCCGAATCTGGCTCTATGTTTTAGCACTTGGTTTGCTTGCTGCCGGCCTGTTTCTGGTCATTGGCGGCGGTACACTCATATCGCGCGGAGGCAGCTGGTACTTCTTGATCGCTGGTGCTGTGATCAGTGCATCTGCCATAGAAATAGCGCGTGGCCGCTCTACCGGGGCGTGGCTGTTCCTGGCTGTTTTCGCAGGCACTGTGGTCTGGGCTCTGGCAGATGTTGGTCTGGACTACTGGGGCCTGATTTCACGCTTGCTCGCCATGACATTTCTGGCTGCCGTAGTCGCAATCACCCTGCCCTTGCTGCGCAAGGCCGAAGGCAGCAGCGCTTCAGGCAAGCCCGGTGTCCTTCTTGGTGTTGTACTGGGTATTCTGGGGCTAGTGGGCTTTGGCTCTATGTTCAGCAGTCACCCCGAAGTTATTGCCACAACCCCGGCCAGTCGCCAAATAGCTGTCGCACCAGAGCAGGAACAAAAGAACTGGGCTCACTACGGTAACGATGCTGGCACTGGCCGCTTTGCCGCACTGGACCAAATCAATGTCGGCAACGTCAATGAGCTTGAACAGGCGTGGGTGTTCCAAACGGGCGACATCCCCGAGTCAACGGGTTCCGGTGCTGAAGACCAGCTGACCCCCATGCAAATTGGTGACAAGCTATTTTTGTGCACACCTAAGAATAACGTTATTGCATTAGATGTTGACAGCGGCGAACAGCTTTGGAGACGCGACTTTAATGCTAACGTAGGCGGCGTTTGGGAGCGTTGTCGTGGATTGGCGTATTTTGATGCGGAAGCTCCTTTGGTTCAGCCGACGGTGCCCGGCTCTACCCCGGTCCCGCCCGTCACCCTGGCCGCCAACAGCAGTTGCCAGCGCCGCGTGCTGATGAACACCATTGATTCACGTCTGGTAGCCATTAATGCTGACAATGGCGAGATGTGCGACGACTTCGGCGACAACGGCATTGTCGACCTGAAGGCTAACATTGGCCCCATCGCCAACGAGGCCTTCTACACCATGACGGCCGCTCCGACCGTAGCGGGCACAACCGTGGTGGTCGGGGGACGCATTGCCGATAACGTGCAGGTAGACATGCCTGGTGGCGTTGTGCGGGGTTTTGATGTCATTACCGGCGAAATGCGCTGGCACTTTGACCCGGGCGCCGACGATCCCAATGCGTCTTTGGGCGACAACGACACCTACCAGCGCTCCACACCGAATGTATGGGCTGGAATCTCCTATAATGCAGACATGAACACCGTGTTCCTGCCGCTAGGGTCACCCTCGGTGGATCTGTACGGCGCGACTCGCACCGCTCTCGACAGGAAATATGGCGCCACTATACTGGCACTTGACGCTAGCACTGGCAAAGAAAAATGGCACTTCCAGACTGTGCACAACGATCTGTGGGATTTCGACGTACCCATGGCGCCAGCGCTCATCGACTTCCCTGAAGCAAATGGAAGCAAAGTGCCCGCGGTGGTGGTAGCTACCAAAGCTGGACAAATTTTCGTGCTTGACCGCCTGACAGGCCAACCGCTGACCGAAGTCGAAGAACGCGAGGTGCTGCCGGCCAGCATCCCCAACGAAGATTACGCCAAGACTCAGCCTGTTTCTGTAGGCATGCCGCAAATTGGTACGCAGACACTAACCGAATCTGATATGTGGGGCGCCACGCTGTTCGATCAGCTCCTTTGCCGCAATGACTTCAAGGCCATGCGCTACGAAGGCTTGTTCACGGCACCCGATACCGACGTTTCCCTCTCGTTTCCCGGTTCGCTGGGTGGCATGAACTGGGGTGGGATTTCGCATGACCCCAACAACGATCTCATCTTCCTGAACGACATGCGCCTGGGGCTGTGGATACGCATGGTCCCACAACAGGCTGGCGATCAGATGTCAGACGGCGGCGAAGCCCCCAACACTGGCATGGGACAAGTACCATTGGGCGGCACGCCTTACTCGGTCATCAAGGATCGATTCCTGTCGCCGCTGGGTATTCCGTGCCAAAAACCGCCCTTTGGCACCATGACAGCCGTGGACCTGAAGACTCAACAAGTCGCTTGGCAAGTTCCTGTTGGCACCGTGAAAGACACCGGCCCCATGGGCATCAAAATAGGCTTGCCCTTCGAAGTGGGCATGCCCACCCTGGGCGGCTCGCTGGCCACACAGGGTGGACTGCTGTTCTTTGCAGGTACCCAGGACTACTATCTGCGAGCTTTCGACACCGCAAATGGTAAAGAGGTGTGGAAAGAACGACTGCCTGTTGGAAGCCAAGGCAGCCCCATCACCTTCAAGTCGCCTAAAACCGGCAAACAATATGTGGTTATTTCAGCGGGCGGCGCACGACAATCGCCTGACCGTGGCGATTACGTGATCGCCTACAGCCTGCCCTAAAGCCGCTAATCGTACATCTGTAATTTGATATTCAGCCCCGGCGCTCAAACGTCGGGGCTTTTTTATAGTCGGCCCGTCGGGCTGCTGACTTAAAACTGATACGAAGCACTAAGCCCGGCTATCCAGTTCCGGCCCGGAGCTGGTTCGTAATAGCGGCGAAAGCCCGCATTGATGATAGCCGAGCCTGCGTAGTTACGATCAAAAACGTTATCTACCCGGGCAAAGGCATTTACTTTCCAGCTGTCCAGCTGCCACAAATAGCCCGCATGCACCGCCGCTGTAAAATAGCCCGGTGCCGCCTCATCGTTGGCATCGTTCACATGAAATTTACTTAATAAGCGACCTTCCACACCTGCACGCCAGCCCTGCGGAGGCGCCCAGTCAAGCGAAGCGAACAGGGCTTGCCTGGCAATGCCTGGGATTTGATTACCCGAAGGGATCAGGTTGGCAGCTTCTGTGGCACCGCTATAAAAATCATCTCGATATTTCGCATCCAGGAAGGTGTAGGCAAAGGCACCATGCCAGTGAGGCGCGACCTCTCCCATCCAGCTAAGCTCAAGACCATTGCGGCGGGTACGCCCGGCATTACGATAAGTAGTGCGGCCTCCATTGGCTTCCGCATTGATTATTTCATCGTCAGTGCGTGTCTGAAATACAGCGGCTGTAAAGAGGCCATCGCCAAGCTTGGCCTTTGCGCCGACTTCCACGCTGGTATTGACCGAGGGCTGCAGGTCAAAATTAAGTCCTGGCAACTGATCAGAGCGATACGAGATTTCGTTAAAGGTAGGCGTTTCGAAACCTCGTCCGGCCGTGGCGTACAGATTAAGACCCGGCGTAGCCTGATAGCGCAAAGCGGCCATAGGTAACGCTTTGCTGTAGCGAGCAGAGCCACTGTCGTCGCCATTGCCAGCGGTAATGTAACGATCATCCGATTTGAAACGCACAGTGCTGTACCGCAGGCCGGCATCCAGCGTCCACTGCTCTGCAAACTGCCAGGATGCCTGCAGATAGGGGTCTATGTTCCATAGTTCGTTGCTTTCCTTGCGCCGCAACTGACCTTTAACGCCCAGCTGTTCGGTGGCGCCACTGCCGGTGAAATTCTCATAGCCTCGCCGATCTTCCTTCAAGGCATCGTAGGCAACCCCGGCAATCACAGTCAGGGGCCGGTCGGCAAAGGACAAACGTGAGGTCCAGCGCGCATCGACTCCGCCATAATCACGGCCCAGATTAATGACTCCCCGGCGTGGCCTTCCGGAGCCTGGGTTGACACCGGAATCGCCTGAAACTGCTCGGTCTTGCGCTGACCGTAATAGCCCATCACGCGCAAGTCATTATCGGCATTGATGCGCTGCTCGTATACAAGCCCACCCTGAGTCTGCTTGACAGTTTTACGGGTATTGAATGTCAGGGCGTTCGGCGCTGCGTTGCGCGGGCTATTCCTGAACTCATCGTACGTTAAGCCCTGGGGATCATCCGCACTGATATCTACGCTATTGAGAACCACCGTTAGCCTGCTGTCGTTATCAAGCTCCAGGCCCAGTTTGGCATTCGCCAGGTTCTTTCTAGCCGAACTGTGATCGCGATAACCTTCTGTGGTGTAGCGGCTGGTGCTCAGAACATAATCCATATCACCAGCCTGGGTGCCCGTTGCACCGCTGGCCTTCACGCCATAGCGATACTGGCTATCGCTGCCCATGGTAAAGCTCGGGGTAATCGTCAGCGGTCCGCTGCCATCCTCAGTAAATGCCTGAATCACTCCCCCGGACGAATTACCGTATAAAGCTGAGAACGGCCCGCGCAATACTTCCACCCTGTCTAAGGAGGCGATATCAATATTGGATGTCTGTCCTTGCCCATCAGGCATCGTGGCCGGAATGCCATCCACATACAAGCGAATTCCGCGCACACCGAAGGTAGAGCGCGAGCCAAAACCTCGCACGGAAATCTGTAGATCCTGAGCAAAATTCTGCCGGTTCTGAATGAGCATGCCCGGTACACCGCCCAGGCCTTCGGACAGATTGACCTGCATCTGGCCTTCGCGCATCATTGCGCCGTCGATCAGATTAACTGAGGCCGGTACTTCGAAAATTGGACGTTCGATTTGGGTACTGGTTACGACCACGGGTTTAAGCGTACTGATAACGGGCTCAGCCGTTATAGATGCAGCATCGGGAGCCCCTGAAGGAGCCGACGTCTGGGCAGCGACAGGGGTAGAAGCAACCAGGGAAGCCGCCGCCATGAGAAAACTATATTTCCGGCTCAGGCGAGCTTTGAGCATGCAAGTAGACATGGGGAAACGTCCAAATTGAAGAATAACAGGAGACGCCGTACTGGCAGGCGTAAGCAGAACAGGGACCTACACCCCGTTGCGAAAGAATATCATGTATGCCGTGACAGACGGCGCTAAGCCCCATGCTAAATAGGGCTGCGCCTCGTTTCAGAGCCCGCTATCTCTTCGCCACTCACCCGGAAGCAGCCCATCCAGCGACCACGGCCCGATACTGACACGTACCAAACGCAAGGTTGGTAGGCCCACCGCAGCGGTCATGCGACGCACCTGCCTGTTTCTTCCTTCAGTAATAACGAGCTCCAGCCACGAGGTGGGTATCTGCGCCCGAAATCGTACAGGAGGATTCCGCGGCCAAAGCTTAGGCTCATCAAGTAGCCTGACTTTTGAGGCTAAGGTCAATCCATCGCTAAGCCTCACCCCGCTTTCCAGCAAATGAAGATGCTCAGGAAGCACCGTCCCTTCAACCTGTACCCAGTATGTTTTAGGCATTTTGTACCTAGGCTCAGCAATTCGGGCTTGCAGCCGGCCATCGTTAGTCAGCAAAAGCAGGCCTTCGCTGTTGCGGTCCAGCCGTCCGGCGGGATAGACGCCCGGCACATCAACATAATCTTTTAAGGTGCTACGCCCCGCCTCGTCGGTGAACTGGGTCAACACATCATAGGGCTTATTGAGCACAATAAGCATTGAGGTGCCCACCGTATCGGGCTTTGCCTGCATGGCCTTATGCCTTGCATTCGATGAGGGTGCAGTTCTTTGTGTACGAGCATGGGGCGAGGCGCTGCGCCGGGGAGCTGAAGACATGGGATCAAGAGCAATCAAAAAGAAAGAGTAACGGCATACTGAGAGTGTACTTGCTTGGAGACTGACTGTTTATACCCATCCCCTCTATTCTCCGATGAAGCCAAAATCACGCAAGGCATCGCTAAGCCAAGACCAAAAACGTCCGTTAGACGGACGAACAAAAGACTGCATTCTCACTGTACGTTCTATTTTATTGACAATAAAAAAGCTCATACCTACTATATTTTCATCATCGTAAGTAAAGAATCTACCTAAGGCGTCCGCAGCACTACTGCCTTTATCATTAATCCGGCGGCTATCGTAGATATAGCCTCTATGTGCGAGAAACGAAAATGATTAACAAAATTTGCCAGACAGCGGCAGAGGCCGTTGCTCCGGTTCACGACGGCGCCACCGTTATGATTGGTGGCTTTGGTCTGGCCGGTATGCCTGCTCAATTGATTGACGCTCTTATCGATAATGGGGCCGGCAACCTAACCATTATCAACAACAACGCCGGCAACGGTGATACAGGGCTGGCTGCGCTATTAAAAGCAAAGCGTGTACGTAAAATAATTTGCTCTTTTCCGAGGCAAAGCGACTCGTATGTTTTTGATGAACTCTACCATGCCCGGGAAATCGAGCTTGAACTGGTACCTCAAGGCACTCTGGCTGAGCGCATACGTGCTGCAGGGGCAGGCATAGGCGGCTTCTTTACTCCAACAGCCTATGGTACCTTGCTGGCCGAAGGTAAAGAAACACGTGAAATTGACGGTAAGCACTATGTTCTGGAAGCCCCTTTACATGCCGACTTTGCACTGATCAAAGCGCATCGTGCCGACCGCTGGGGCAATCTGGTGTATAGAAAAACCGCACGCAATTTCGGTCCTATCATGGCTACTGCCGCCAAGACCACCATTGTACAAGTCACTGATATTGTCGAGCTGGGTGAACTTGACCCGGAAAGCATCGTGACGCCCAGCTTATTTGTAAATCGGGTTGTAGCACTTGCTTCCGCAGGAGATTCCAATGAAAAAGCTTAGTCGAAATGAAATGGCCGCTCTTGTAGCAGCTGATATCCCGGAAGGTGCTATTGTGAACCTGGGCATCGGGATGCCAACCATGGTGATTAATCACCTTGAGGCCGATCGGGAAGTCCTGTTGCACAGCGAGAACGGTGTTCTGGGCATGGGTCCCGAGCCGGCCAAGGGTGAAGAAGACGAAGACCTCATCAACGCCGGAAAGCAATATGTGACACTCTTGGATGGTGGCGCTTATTTTCATCATGCTGACTCCTTCGCCATGATGCGGGGGGCCACATAGACATCTGTGTGCTCGGCGCATTTCAAATCTCTGTCACTGGCGATCTAGCCAACTGGAGTACAGGTGCACCTGACGCTATTCCCGCCGTCGGTGGGGCAATGGATCTGGCTATCGGCGCCAGGAAAGTCTATGTGATGACCGAGCATTTAACCAAGAAAGGCGAAAGCAAACTGGTCAATAGCTGCTCTTACCCCGTCACAGGGGTAGGCTGCGTAGATCGCATTTATACAGACCTTGCTATCATTGATGTAACTGATACTGGCTTGGCCGTCAGACAGATTTTCGCCGATCTGAGCTTTGACGAGCTACAAAAGCTCAGTGGTGTGCACATGCGCTATGAGCCTCTAACACAAACCGGAGCCGTTTAATGTCTGATGCTTATATTTGTGATGCTATCCGTACCCCTTTTGGTAAATATGGTGGCGCACTTTCGCAGGTACGTACTGATGACCTAGGTGCTGTGCCTATTAAAGCGCTGATTGAGCGTAACCCTGATGTAGACTGGAACGCCGTTGACGATGTGCTGTACGGCTGTGCAAACCAGGCCGGCGAAGACAATCGAAATGTAGCCAGAATGTCATCGTTACTAGCCGGATTGCCCACCAGCGTGGCCGGTTCCACCCTTAACCGCTTATGTGGTTCCGGCCTGGACGCCATCGGCAGCGCAGCGCGTGCCATCCGCACCGGAGAAGCCAGCCTGATTATTGCCGGAGGCGTAGAGAGCATGAGCCGTGCTCCCTTCGTTGTAGGCAAAGCCACCAGCGCCTTTGCGCGGACTCAGACCATGGAGGACACAACCATGGGCTGGCGCTTTGTCAACAAGGCTCTAAAGGCCGCTTATGGCGTCGACAGCATGCCGGAAACCGCCGAGACTGTGGCTACTGAATATAAAATCAGCCGCGCCGATCAAGACGCCTTCGCCTTACGCAGTCAGGAAAAAGCCGCCCTTGCACAACAGGAAGGCATTTTCGCCAAGGAAATCACTTCCGTCTGGGTTCCCCAGCGACGCGCCGATCCTATCGAAGTTCGCAATGACGAGCACCTGCGCAGCACGAGCTTGGAAGCGCTCGCGAAACTACGCGGCGTTGTCTCCCCAGAAGGAAGCGTGACAGCCGGCAATGCATCCGGCATTAATGACGGTGCGGTTGCGCTACTGCTGGCTGACTCGAAATCTGCCGAGAAATATGGTCTGCGCAAGCGGGCACGCGTATTAGGAATGGCGACTATTGGCGTCGAACCGCGTATCATGGGTATAGGTCCGGCTCCGGCCACCCAAAAACTGCTGGCCCAGCTAAACATGAGCCTCGATCAGTTTGACGTGATTGAACTGAATGAAGCATTTGCCAGCCAGGGCCTGGCCGTCTTGCGCATGTTGGGTATCGCCGATGACGATCCTCGCGTGAACCCAAATGGCGGTGCCATTGCCCTGGGTCATCCCCTGGGAGCCAGCGGAGCCCGACTGGTCACCACCGCTTTATACCAGCTTGAACGAACACAGGGCCGCTATGCATTGTGTACCATGTGTATTGGAGTAGGCCAAGGAATTGCCCTGGCCATCGAACGGCTGTAGACCCAAAGCCCTTCGTAGTCCTCTAAAGCGTTAAGGTAGTACGCCACCACTATATGGCGATTCATCAGGCTCAGACCCTAAGCTGCTCCTGATGAATCGTCTTTATAGCGGTGGTTTTTTATTTCTTGGGTAAATAGCGAAGCGCATCTACCGGTTTGCCGTTATATCGCAACTCGAAATAAAGCTGCACGGCATTGGTGTCGGTATTTCCCATCTCGGCGATAGATTGCCCCTGCTTCACGCTTTGCCCCTCTGAGACAAGCAGCTTTTGGTTATGGGCATAGACACTTAAAAAATTAGCGTCGTGATTTAAAATCAGCATATTGCCATAACCTCGCAAGCTATTGCCGGAGTAAATGACCTTACCTGCCGCGGCGGCTTTAACGGGAGCACCGGCTGAACCTGCAATATAAACACCCTGAGAATGCGAGGCCGACACCCCGCGCCTGGATGTTCCCGCAGCAGGCCACACCAGGTTGATACTACGTGGCGCGGCCACCGAAGCTGACGAAGCCTGTGGCGCAGGCAAAGCTGCGGTACTGCCTGCCCCCCGCCGGAGCCGCTGTCGATGAAGCTCCGCCTTTCACTTTCAGTACTTGCCCCGCCTTAATTTGATTTGGATTGCGTATGCTGTTCATGCTCATTAGCGCTGATACGCTTTGACCGTGCTGACGGGCTATTTTTGTTAAGGTGTCACCTTTCTGAACACGGTACTGGCCCTCGGGCACCGACTTCGTGGTGCCACACGCTGCCAATATGACGATCAGGGACATCACTGAAATACGACGTAGGAAAGAAACAGTAGTGGATAGCGTTAGCATGAAGGCAGTAATTTAAGCGGCATCCGACGATGAGCGCGGGTTGTATCACAAAAAGATAATGATAATTGAACACATCCAGCTTAGCTTGCCAAGTGCAAGTCCCGCTTATAAAAAAGCAATCCCGCAAAAAACGGTATAAGGCCCTGATTTCCGGCAACAATATAAAAGACCGGGCAATGCAACAGATTGTAGGCTTTGTTCAAAAACACGGCACTACGGTCGCATCGCCCCAAAAGCTTCTTATCGCTGCCTAGGTGCGCTGGGCAAGGAGTCCGTTAAAAAAGCTGACCGCATTTTCGGCAAGAGTCTCCACATGATAGCCGCCTTCCTGTACCACCACGGTGGGCAGGTTTAAAGCCCGAATCGATGATCCCAGACGCTCAAAGCCTTCAGTAGAAACCGCCACCAAAGACTGTGGGTCGTGCTCATAAATATCGAAACCTAGCGACAGCACCAGGGCGTCAGCACCAAAAGACTCAATAGCATGCATAGCTGTCTCGAGTTTTTCAAAAAACACCCGTTCGCTGGAATGATGAGGAATACATAAATTCAGGTTATAGCCCTCTCCTTTGCCTGCACCTCGCTCATCTTCGAAACCCGCCACTACGGGATAAAAATTCTCCGGATCACCGTGGATCGATATGTAATAAACGTCATCCCGGTCATAGAATATTTCTTGAATTCCCTGTCCATGGTGCATATCTGTGTCGAGCACCACCACGCGCTGGTATCGCTGACGTAATTCCTGGGCCACAATCGCTGCGTTATTCAAATAACAAAAACCACCCGCCGCATCCTTACGCGCATGATGCCCGGGAGGCCTGCATCCCGCATAAGCAAATCGCTCGCCTGCGAGCACTTCACGACTTGCCGCAATTGCGCATTGCGCTGACCAATAAGCAGCCTCCCATGTGTGCGCTCCCACCGGACAGCTGCCATCAGCCAGGTAATACGCCGCCCTGGCTAATACACCTCGTAACGCATGCGGTGTGCGAACAAATATATTCGACACTACCTCTTCACCCCAGTCATCGGGCAATGCTTTCCAATCTGTATGTGCTTCCTGGAGAAAACGCAAATAATCTGAAGTGTGCACAGCCAATAAGGGCTCACTCCCTGCATCTGCGGGTTCACTTACGATCAGGCCAGAAAGCGCGGAGGCGCTACGCAACTCAAGCACCCGCTCAGGCACTTCCTGCGGTATACGCATTTTGCCCCGAGAAAAATAAGTCAATGGTCGATGCCTCAACTGCTCATCGTGAAAAAAAGCCTTCATTCTTGTCTCCCTTGTATCCTTTGCTGAATAATGGTTTTTTCTGGAATGCTGTGTCGCTAACGACAGAAAACGCTGTGCCTCCCCTTGCCAAAATACTCTAATACAGCTATAGTCATCCTCTTTGGTTATTCACGCTTAGGTCCATCGTCTTTTTAAAGCACTTTTGTGAAACCAGCGAGCTTAACTAAATAATATAAGCTAAAAAAACAAGCTACAGAAAACAGCAAGTTCCATAGCATGCAAATGCTAAGCGCTAAGCTGAAAAAAGTCAGCGCAAACAGCTTAAAAGCGCATCGCCAACTAAAGTGATGCAACAATTGGCGCAATGGCAGAGTGGTTATGCACCGGATTGCAAATCCGTGTAGGTCGGTTCGATTCCGGCTTGCGCCTCCAGATACTAAAAAAAGCCGTTTTAATGAAAACGGCTTTTTTGTGCGCGAAAGCTTTAGCTTACCGCCTGCGATTACTTCCCATATCGCCAGCTAACATTTATTTTCGCACTGCGACCGCGACCTTGCCATGAGCTCGGATTATTCACAGCATAACCTGCTTGCGGATCGGTGTAGGCTTTATCGAACAGATTATCAATACCAAAAGCTATGGTGGTGGCCTTGGTCGGCCGCCAACGTTAACGCCCAGACTTTTTAGCGGAGCGTTATTCAAGGGACGGCCATCGAAAGTATCTGCAGAGGTTAAAGAACCGTTTAAACGCGCATAATGTCTTTAGATCTGAAGGGGTACCGCTAAATCCATGTACACGTCCCCGTTCGCTAAAACGGGGACGTTATTTTCTTGAGATTGTGACACACCGGAAAACCATCCTGGCACTCCGCTATACTGATGGCTATACCCTGAACATGCTCAAAGAACCCAGACCCCATGGACAAACTCGTACATGCTGCGCTTAAAAAATGGCCGAACGTTCCTGCCATTTATAATCGGCTACATCTGTCAGCGCGTGGTCAGTGGCATCTTTTTGACTCGGATCACGGTAAGCCCACGCCCGATACCGTGGTTAGCTCGTCAACCATGTTGCAGTTCATCAGCCGCAACTATGCCGCAGATGAGCAGGGCAACTGGTATTTCCAGAATGGCCCGCAACGCGTCTATGTGCAGCTAGAAAAGGCTCCCTATATTGCCTATCTTGATCATGAAACCAGGCTTCACACTCATACCCAACAGCCTATCGCATCGGTCTCGTCATGGTGGCTCACCGATCTGGGCGAGCTGTATGCAAACGGGAACCTTGGAACAGCGTTAGTATCCAGCCAGGACGTAGAGCAGGTTTGCGCAAATTTGCATACCGGGGACGGACGGAATATTCTTGAGTTGCTTCCCATAAAACATAATGAGCATTTGTCTGCCACCCACTTATTATGGGGAGGAAAAGGCCTGGACTTTCCCCGCAGTGCTCCCTTTTGTTTTACTCTAGACAGCAAACTGCCACAGCAACTCGCATTCACCCGATACCCTTGCCCTGCAGCGTAACCACGTAAAGAATTTCCCTCATGACTTCCCCCTTCAAATTTTTATTTTCCTGCTCCACGCGCTCAAGCCTTTTGCAGTCAATGTGCACACCCTTTAACTCGCCTCATTCCCCCGGACGATAATCGCGTCCGTGACGTTTGCGAAAGCTGTGGGGCCGTGCATTATCAGAATCCAAGAAATGTAGTGGGTGTATTGCCAATATGGGAAGGAAAAATCTTGCTTTGCCGACGCGCCATTCATCCCCGGCACGGATGGTGGACATTACCCGCGGGTTTCATGGAACTCAACGAAACCACTGTTGAAGGTGCTTTGCGCGAAACGGATGAAGAAGCGGGTGCGCAACTCGACTTAGGCCCCCTCTATACGATTATTGATGTCCCTTACGCCCAACAGGTACACTTTTATTACTTAGGCTACCTGCGTAATGACGAGCTCAACCCCGGACCAGAAACTTCTGAAACCATGTTTGTATCACCCGATGAGATTCCATGGGACGAACTGGCTTTCAGAACCGTCAGCACCACTTTGGAGCACTATTGCGAAGACTTAAAAAAGGGGTATTCGAACCTCATTACTATGCCTTGGCCACGGGTGATCTTTCGAAGAAGGGATGATGGAATTCAGCATCGCTTTCTTAGAGAAAGACACGCCTTTTCCAGATACAGCGCTTGCCTCAGAAGATGGATTGCTGGCTGTAGGAGGAGACCTGTCCCTAGCCCGCCTGCTGGATGCCTATCATCAGGGTATATTTCCGTGGTATAGCCCGGGAGATCCGATTTTGTGGTGGAGCCCTGACCCCAGGATGGTCCTCGATTGCAATAGCCTCAAGGTGTCGCGTTCGCTGGCAAAGCGCTGTCGTCAAATAGCCAGGAACGAACATTTGGCCGATGCTGACACACAGATACTGACCAACACCAGCTTTCTGCACGTCATTATGCAATGTGCCGCTACCCGGATTCGAAACGAAGGTACGTGGATAACTCCTGAAATTATTCGCGCCTACTTCAATCTTCATCAGGCAGGCTACGCACACAGTGTCGAGACATGGAGCAACGGCAAGTTGGTCGGTGGTCTATACGGAGTTTGCATAGGCCGATTCTTTTTGGTGAGTCGATGTTTGCCTCGCAAACCGACGCCAGCAAGGTCGCCCTGTACTATTTGGTGCAGTTCCTGAAAAAGAATCAAATCTCGCACGTAGATTGCCAGCAGGAAACCCGGCATCTTTCAAGTTTGGGAGCGGAGTCCATTCCTCGTTCTCAATTTAATCAGCTTCTGGCAAAGCACAAGAATCTACCCTCTCCGGTTTGGAAGCCAGGGCAACTTTTGGCCAACGGAGACCTTGCCCCAATCGACGACCAATCCCATAATAAATAATAGACCGTAGCCTTACGAGTCTTATGGAGGATTAATGAGTCATCCCACCGACATTAAGCCGCAAGCCATCCAGTTCTATTCGACAGCAAGCTACGCCTGCAGTTATCTGGAAAACGAACAGGCACGCTCGATGGTTGCGGCGCCCTCGCATCTGGTCGATGCCAAAACATACTCCCAACTTGTAGACCAAGGTTTCAGACGTAGTGGCACCTTCACTTATAAGCCCTATTGTGACGACTGCCAGGCCTGCATTCCCATTCGTATCGATGTCGCCAACTTTAGCGCCGATCGAAGCCAACGCCGTATTTTAAGACGCTTGGCCGGTATGCAAGGCCGTATTTTACCGCTGCAGTGGAATGACGAACACTACGTCCTTTACCGCCGCTATCAGCAGAAGCGCCACCCAGGATCGGGGATGGATGAGGATACCGCGTCGCAGTACTCGCAATTCTTGCTTTCAAGTCACGTGGACTCCAGGCTGATTGAGTTTCGAGATGAAAACCACAAACTACAGATTGTCGCAATTATTGATCTCCTGGATAACGGGGTCTCGGCGGTCTACACATTTTTCAACCCGGAGTCCAAAGCAAGTCTAGGGACATACGCCATTTTGTGGCAAATACAGATGTGCCATAATTTAGGCCTGCCGTGGCTGTATCTAGGCTATTGGATAGAAGAAAGCCGTAAAATGGCATACAAAACTCGCTTCATCCCGTATCAGCTCTTAGAGCGAGGTAAGTGGTCCGCCCCAAGCCTTTGATTTATTTTTAATTTATGTCCATTTTATTAAGCAGCTATGCAGTCGTGCGTCCATTATTATTTTCAATGGACGCAGAGCGGGCACACGAGTTCACGTTGAAAGGGCTTAATACTGTCCATCAAAGCAAGCTAGGCAAACAACTTCTGCCTAAGGCGCCCGTAGCAAACCCCTTTAGCCTCATGGGTCTGAGCTGTCGTAATCGCGTCGGTCTAGCAGCCGGTCTGGACAAAAACGGCGCCTACATAGACGCGCTCGGAAGCCTTGGGTTCGGCTTCCTGGAAGTAGGTACAGTCACTCCCCTTCCCCAGCCGGGTAACCCCAAACCCAGATTATTCAGGTTGCCTCAGCGACAGTCGCTGATTAACCGTTTTGGTTTTAACAACGACGGGCTGAACATCTTTCTTGATAACGTAAAAGATAATGCCTGGCGAAAAAACGGTGGAATACTAGGCTTGAATATTGGCAAAAATGCGCTAACCCCCATGGAAGCCGCCGTCGAAGACTATCTGCTAGGCTTAGCTGGCGTGTACGAGCATGCTGATTACATTACGATCAATATCTCATCACCCAACACGCAGAATTTGCGCGAATTACAGGGTGAGGATCAATTAGGCGGTCTGCTGGCTACGCTGAACGAAAAGCGCAAGCAGCTTAGCGACCAGCATCAGCGCTATGTACCAATTGCCGTCAAAATTGCACCTGATCTTAGTCAGGAACAAGTCAAGATCATTGCGGATGTCTTAATCCAAAACGATATTGACGGCGTGATCGCCACTAACACCACCCTAAGCCGCGCTTCAGTAGAAGGTTTAGCACATGCTCAAGAGCAAGGTGGCCTGTCAGGCCCCCCGTCCATGCATTATCTCTGGAAGTCATACGGGGCTTACGAAAGCAGTTGGGAAGCAGCTTTCCTGTTATTGGCGTTGGCGGTATTAACTCGGCGCAGGATGCCGTAGAAAAAATCGAGGCCGGCGCGTGCGCAGTACAGCTTTACACCGGGCTTATTTATCAAGGCCCAAAACTGGTGCATGACTGCATACACGCACTGAATCAAATATAAAGAACGCCTCTTAATCATTCAATGATTAAGAGGCGTTTAAAAACTACGCTCAGACAGCGCTGTGGATCTTGTATCGACCTACGAAGCGGTGCGAGGCTGTGATGCCGCAGTGGCTGCGCGAGCAATGGTTTTCTCTACCGCACCCGCTGCTTGCTGGCTAACATTAGCCGCAGCACTGCTTGCCGCTGCTACATTTGACTCAGTAGCCTCGGTAAACTGACGCGTGGCTTTAACCACTCCGTCTGCGGCATTGGTCGCATTCAAGACACTCGCTTTAAATAGCGCAAAAAAGCTTTCGCTACCAGCAGGAGCGCTTTTTTCGGCCTGTTCGACCAATTGAGTAATTTGCTGTTGATTTTGAGTAATTTGTGCTTCTGCAATTTGTCCCAGGTCACGCTGTACACCAGACACGATATCGAAAAGCTGCTTGCCATAGTGCAGGGCCTGATCAGATGAAGGCTTAGCAAGACCGATAGCGAATTGATTAGCCTGCTCGACGTCATTTAGAGAAGCGACTTGCTGAGTTTTTTCCGCAATGTCATCCAAAGACGACTTAAACGCCTGAAGATTCAGGTCAACTAACTGTTCAAAACCAGAAAACAAACGGTTTTGAGCAGCGACGATATTATTTAGATTGGCCTGGTTGTTTGCAAAAAACGGCTGTTGTGATGAGCTCATAAAATACCCCTTGATAATGTCTACAACAAAAATAAGGACAACGACTATGAAGGCTGAGCGATTAAGCTACACAACGGCTGAACCCTCTATGTTGCGGTGCAACATACGGTAATTTTACCGTTAAGCGCCATTAGGTCAAGGCTTAGTTAGCTAGAAGCAACTCGTTTGTGATTATAAAGAGACTAAAGTAATCAAATACTTATATTGCTTGTACGTGGATAGCTCGCCAACCGGAAAGCTCGGAAAATCAACAGAGCAGAGGCAACGCTACCCACAGCATAGGCACTGAATATGACACCCATAAGAAAAAGCGAGTTCAACGTGACCTCGCTTTTTTTATGAAACAAAACAAAGCACCTGCTACATGTCGTAGCCCAGCGCCTCGGATATCTGTCTGGCGGTTTTCTGTAATAGCGGGATCCAGTCGTCACGCAGGCGTTCAGCCGGTGCTGACAGTGATAAGCCTGCCAGCAATTTCCCGGTATCGTCGTGTATGCCCGCTGCAATACAGCGTACCCCGAGTTCCAGCTCTTCGTTATCACGGGCGTAACCATGGCGACGCACCAAAGCCAGTTCACGCTCAAGATCAACAACCTGCGTAATACTGTTGCGGGTCGTTCCGGCCAGACCGGTACGCATCACATAGGCACGAACCTGCCTGGGCTCCCATTCGGATAAAAACAGCTTACCAGTGGAGGTTAAATGCAAAGGAGCATGGCCACCAATGGCCCGTACCACCTGCATACCAGAATTTTCACTCCAGGAACGTTCTACGTAGACAATCTCGTCAGCCTGCTGTAGCGACAGATTTACTGTCTGACCTGTTACCTTGTGCAGCTCACGCATAGGCTCAATTGCCACTGCACGTACATTCAGTCTGCCTTTTACCAGGGAGCCCAGCTCTAGCAAACGCATACCGAGACGATAGAGTCCGCTATCAACCCTTTCAACATAACGACCCACGACCAGGTCATTCAGAATTCGATGGGTAGTGGAGGTGTGGAGTCCCGTTGATTTGGCGAGGTCTTTTAGCGCGACAGGTTCAGATTGCCGTGCCAGCTCGTCGAGCAGGATCATGGCACGCTCGAGGACCTGAATAGTAATAAGCCCTGCACCAAATGGTGAGACGGGAACAGTAGGAATAGTAGGAGTGGTTATACTTGACATAGTCTTATTTGACGCGGCGCAACAATTCCATAATATGAAATATCCTGTGTTCAATCAAGTGATTTTATATTGCGCTGAGTTCTCCGCCCAGACGCAGCACTTCATCCCGCAAAAACCGCAGCGCTGGCACCGTCGCCTGCGCATCCCCTTTGACCCCTAACTCGATATGCGGCCGATCGCCTGCTTCGCCCACACTAGGCAAGCTAAAAGCTTTTACTCCGGGCCATTTCAGCTCAAGCTCTTCCAAAGCGGGCGTAATCCTGGATTCTGGCATCGCAAAAACCAGAAATGAATGTTCAACCGTAGGCTCGCGGTGATGCCACTGCTTATAGCGCTCGTCCAGGGTCCACTGCATCATGGGCCATGCCATCACTGGAAAACCAGGGGTAAAGGTATGATTCTTAATATAAAAACCAGGTATTTTATTAAATGGATTAGGAACAATTTCTGCGCCGTCAGGGAACATACCCATTTGTAGGCGCTGCTGATTCTCTGGCAATGACATGTCAGCGCTTCCTTGACCCGCACGCTCGTTGTCGGCACAACGCTCGGCAATCAAGGCTGCAGCGTCAGGATGCAGGACAAGCGGCAAATCAAGGGCTATGGCTGCGGACTGACGGGTCTGATCATCAGGTGTCGCACCAATGCCACCACAGCAAAAAACAATATCGCTGGTGGCAAAACTGCGTTTCAGCGTAGCGGTAATATCCACGGGATCATCTGAAATGATTTCAGCTGCAGAAAGTCGCATCCCTCTTTGTGACAGCATTTCAACCAGGCTGGAAAAATGTTTATCCTGGCGCCGCCCCGATAAGATTTCATCCCCAATAATTATCAAACGTATAGCGGGCACAGGGTCTACAGAAATGGGCATACGACTTAATCCTTTTCAATTAGCTCGACATGGGGTACTACAGCGGGAATTTCCGAACGAATCAATTCCAGTTGCCTAAGTGAAAAATGCCCAAATACCAACGCTGAGAATACAGGCATTATGAGCCAGGCCGGCGGCAACAAGCTTAAAAGAGCCATCACGATACCCAGTGCCCAGTAGTCTCGACGGTATCGCTTACGCAGCACCATACGTTCATTTTTAGTGGCATGCTCTACCATTGAATCGATACGCAATATTTTCGTAAAAGCGTAAGCCCACCAAAAAACGGGTAACAACACACCGAGAAATGGGACTAACCAGAAAGGCAGAGTCACCAGCCAGCCAATGACAAAACACAAACCTACCCAGCAGGCATTTGTGGCGCTTAATACAGTAGAGTTTTCACCTGCCCGCCTAAGCTGTGGATAACTTCGTTTCTGAATATGCTGCAACACAATGGGCATGACAAACACAGCTGCAATAATCAGACCCAGCACCCCAGACGAAGGAAACACTATCAAGGCGACGACAATGGGCACGATATAGGCTTTAAGCGAGAATAGGCCCACGTCAATCATCCACTGATCCGCGCGCTCGATAAGCCCTACGTCTCCAAGCACCACCAGCAACCAGTTGCTCAGGGGCGTCCAGAACAGCCACACCAGCACAAAGGCACCTGCCAGTGCGATCAACAAAGGCAAAAGCAGTGCAGCCAACATCTTAGGGTGCAACTGTGACAGGGCCGCCCGCTTCAAAGCGATGCCTACGCGCTGAATGATGTTTTCAGAATAAGTAGAGGAGTACACATCCATAGCGATATATGCTTTATTTTTACTAGACAGCGCTATGATAAAGGCAATCTTGCCTTAAGCCTTAATTTACTGACATGACTACATATAACCTGCCCGACTCGTTAGACTCGCTTCACCTCACCTTACAAGAACAAGCCGACGACTCACTAACCATCGTTTGTTACTGTGCTGCATGGTGCAACACTTGTAAAGCCTACCAGCCACAATTTGACGAATTATCGGCTCTACACCCCCAACATTGCTTTGTATGGGTAGATATTGAAGAAAACGAAGAGCTACTGGGCGATGAGGATGTGGATAATTTCCCCACTGTCTTGATACAAAACAAAAAAGGGACCTTGTTTTTTGGTCCCTTATTGCCCCATATCGAGCATTTACAGCGCCTGCTGGAACATGCTGCTGAAACCCCGGTTCAGCATAACATCGGCCCTGGCGACTTTAAGGCATTAGTAGCTGCCGCCGCCCAATAACACCCCGACCGAACGTTTTTTAGTGCCGCCATTTGCAGGCCGGCTGCTACGCGGCGTAGTATTGGCACCTGCCGATGGCTCGTAGGGTTTTAAAAAGAATTCGTCAATCGGCTGCTTAGAACCACTGTGGCTATAAGATGAACGACGAGCCGGGCGTGCCCTGACCGGAGCCGGAGCGGGAGCAACGTGCAGCTCGCCCCGCGTAATTTTATTACCTATAAGCTTTTCTACTGCCTCAAGCAAATGCAGTTCTTCGGGTGCATACAGAGCGATGGCTTCCCCACTGGCACCGGCGCGGCCTGTACGTCCGATACGATGCACGTAATCTTCGGCATTAAACGGCAGATCAACGTTAATAACGCATGGCACACCCGCTACATCCAGGCCACGTGCCGCTACATCTGTAGCCACGAGAACCTCGAGCTCATCAGCCTTGAACGCATCCAGCACCTTCATGCGTTCCAGCTGACTTTTATTACCATGTATGGACTCGGCCTTCAGGCCATCACGCTCAAGCTCACGAGCCAGACGCGCAGCGCCCGCCTTCGTGTTGGTAAAGACAATTACCTGACGCAGCTTTTTGGATTTAACAATATGCAGTACGGCCGCACGCTTTGCATCGCCCTTTGCCTGATAGGCAATCTGGCTGACGTTTTCGGCGGTAGCATTACGTGCTGCGACTTCCAGGCTGATAGGATTCTGCAGGAAATTGGAGGCCAGCTTGCGGATATCAGGACTAAAAGTAGCCGAGAAAAGCAAACTTTGCCGCTGCTTGGGAAGCAAACGGACAATACGGTCCAGATCCGGCATGAAACCCATATCGAGCATACGATCGGCTTCATCCAGAACCAAAATACCCACCTGGGATAAATTGACGTTACGTTGTTCGATGTGGTCAAGCAGCCGGCCAGGCGTTGCAATTAAAATTTCGCAACCGCGACGTAATTGTTCTCGCTGGGGGCCAATATCGACACCGCCAAATACTACCGTTGAACGCAACGGCGTCTTTTTGGCGTAGAGCTCGATGCTATTTGCCACCTGATCAGCAAGCTCGCGCGTGGGTGTCAGTACGAGCGCACGCACCGGGTGTCTGGCAGGCGATGCGCTGCTGTTAGCCATCGGCATTAAACGGTGCAAGATTGGCAACGAAAACGCAGCAGTTTTACCCGTGCCTGTCTGGGCCGCCCCCATGACGTCGCGCCCTTCCATAACTGGCGGAAGCGCTTGAGCTTGAATGGGAGTAGGAGTGCTGTAACCGGCGGCCAGCACCGATGCAAGAATGTCAGGATGTAACCCGAAATCCGCAAAACTATGATTTACTTCAGAGGTATTTGTTTCTTTCATTGAAAAAGCTTTAAGCCCGATATTAGCAATTACCGAGCGTTTGCAACAAGGCTGTGTATGCAGCCCTACGAAGACGGTCTCGCGATTGAGACCGATGGGGTTGCATAATGTAGCTAGCCGATGAGCGCCTTAAGTATCCAAAGCGAGACCATTCCGGAGACAATAACCAGCACAGTGCTTCGTGTACGCATATAAACCAGTACGGCAACAAATGCGGCGATAATTCTGATATCGAACACAGGTTCAGTACCCGCTTTCCAAGGCAGCAGCTCTGGCACAATGATAGCAATTAACGCAGCGACAGGTGCATAACGTAGTGCTCGACGCACTGAATCAGGCAATGGCAGATAATCGCCAAATAGCAAGTAGCCTGCGCGCGTTAAAAACTACAGAGGGTTAATAACCCAATGGCACCTAACAGGTACCAATCATACTGCCAATAGGCATTCATGGGGCTTTCCTTTTGCGTTGCAGTTGTTCAGCTACCACGCCCGCGGTCACTCCGCCTATAACTGCCGCCACTAAACCCAGCCGTAGCGGTAACAACTGTCCGAACCATCCGATGACTCCTGCCACCATTAAGCAAATCAGCAACGGGCGCGTCACCACCAAGGGCAACAGAATAGCTAACAAGGCCAAGACAGCAGCATATTCAAGCGACCAGGAGTCTGGGACGATGGAGCCAAAATACACGCCAGCCAGCGACGATATCTGCCAGGACAGCCAACCGGGGACCACTACCCCCAAAAATACCAGACATGTTTTGAAGAGCGGCGCTCCGGACTGTCGGCATAACGCCCCATAAACAAGACAAAAACAATATCACTCGTGATGTAACCAAGCAGCAACCGTTTTCGCCATGCCATATGCCTGAAAAAGGGATGCAAGGCTGCACCAAAGATAATAAAGCGTATATTGACAATAAAGCCCGCTGCGAAGATTAACCACAGTGGCGCCCCCGACTCGATTAGCGGTAGCGCGGTCAACTGAGCAGAGCCTGCATACACCAGCAACGTCATTAAGGTCGCCATGGAGTCGCTCAAACCCGATTTCAACATGGCCACGCCGGTAACAAAACCCCAAACGGTGGTCGCCACCAGAGTGGGCATCAGATCGCGAAAGCCCAACGCAAAATCACCCCGCTGCTCTGGTGTTGGCAAACGGTGGGCCAAACCTGCCTTAAAGCGCTCGATCACTGATGCAAACACTCCCAATCATTGAGAATCATTCGCTTCAAATGGTAGCGCACTTAACAGTACTTATGGCAATGTTTAGCGGGGCTTTGTCACCTATGCACAAAAGCTGGGCATGTAATCTGCATTGATGCGCATTTCCTACGGTGAGCTTGCTACAATTGGGCTTGAAATTAAGAAACAATCTTGTTTGTTACAGGACATCAAATGAGCAGCGCAAGTGAAAAAAACGTTCCCCAAATCGATATCATCGAATTAAGTGCGGACGATCTACCCGTGTATTGCCCTGGCCCTCATGCCCCATTATGGAGCATGCACCCCCGCGTTTATATCGACATCAGCAAGACAGGTATGGGCAGCTGTCCCTACTGCAGTGCCACCTATAAACTAAAAGAAGGTGAGAAGCTGCATAGCCATTAAGTCGATCAGTCCAGCCTTCGCAGCCGACTACCCACATCCACTTAATTATCTATTTTATGCCTCAATCGATTCGTGACCGCTAAGATCGATTTATCTCCCTGCCCTGTTCCTGTCTGGCTGCCCGGTGGTCACGCACAGACCATTTATGCCGCCTATTTTGCCCGTCATCACCGTATTGCTTTCGTACGCGAACGCGTGGATACCCCTGACGGCGACTTCCTTGATCTGGACTGGACAGGCCCGGGGCTGTTTGCCGACCGTCTAGCTAATGGTGCCAGTGCAGTACGAGACGCACACTTGAACCAGACAGCGGCCCGCCGATGGATGCAGGACGACGACTGGTCCAGCCTTCCGCAATCAGCCGATACTCAAGCCCTGATACTGTTTCATGGGCTTGAAGGCAGTAGCCGGAGCCATTACGCCCAGGCTATTGCACAGTACTTCCGGGCGCGGGGGTGGGTTGTAGTGGTGGCTCATTTTCGGGGATGCTCAGGCTTTCCTAATCGAATGGCCCGTGCTTACTACTCAGGCGATAGCGAAGAAATTGCTTTCTGCCTTGATTCGGTACGTAGCCGCCTTCCCAACGCACGCTGGTATTGTGCCGGCGTTTCACTGGGGGCAATGCCATGCTTAAATATTTGGGCGAACAGGGGGCCAACTGCGACTGGATCACTGCCAGCGCAGCTATATCAGTACCCACCGACCTTGTGGCCTGCGGAGAGCTTCTTTCTAACAGCCGCTTTGGCCGCCGAGTTTATTGCCGTCATTTTTTGCGTAGCATGAAGATAAAGATCTTCGACAAATCACGTCGTTTCCCCGGGATGATCGACGTTTTGCGTTTAGGTCAGGCCTGTACCCTACGCGACTTTGATGACATTTATACCGCTCCGATGCATGGTTTCAAACATGCTTTAGATTACTGGACAAAAGCCTCAAGCAAGCAGTTTCTAAAAGACGTAGCTGTACCTACCCTTGTACTCAACGCAAAGAACGATCCATTCGTACCCTTAAACTCTCTGCCGAGCCTTAACGATACGTCATCGCAAGTCTTGCTGCATCAGCCCTCGTACGGCGGCCATGTAGGCTTTACCACCGGAACATTTCCAGGCAATATTAATTGGCTACCCTCACGGCTTGCCCACTTCTTTGACACCAAGCGCTAAAAGGTCGGTTATCAGGACCTAAAACGTTCAAGCAATAAACGCTCAGACTCGAGTCGTTCTCGTAGCGTTCGTATTTGTACGTCGAGCTGCGACTGCTCGTAAAAATCACTGCTTCGATTACGGGCTTGCTGCAGCTGTTCTACGGCGGTGGGCAGAGCCCCTACCATCACGTAGTAATCAGCCATGGCCTTACGCGAAGCGATGGGCTGGCCCAAGCGCTCAAGACTTTGAGCCAGTAATTGCTGAAATCGCGGGACTTGCGGCCATTGTGCGCTACGCTCACGCAAAAACTCGATAGCCTGCTGGTCATTTCCCTGCTGTTGCAACACTTGAACATAAGCCAAAGCTATGCCCTGATGGTTAGGCCAGGCTTTCCAGGCTTCGCTAGCCAGGCTGGCAGCCTCGTCTAGCCTCGACTCAGCGTGGGCAAGGTTGATAGCCAGTGAATCCAGAGTTGCATTGTCATATACGCCCTCTCCTCGCGCCTGCTCCAGTGCCTCATGGGCTGCGGGATAATCTTTACGCTGCCATGCGGCATAGGCCAGGCCATACCAGGCTGCGGACTGTTCTACACCCTCTTTGGCTGAAGCATCGCTAGTCAAGGTCTGGACTGCAGTTTGCAGGGCCATTCCACCACGCGCCTGAATCACTCTTAACGCCGCCCTTACGTACCAGAACTCAGGGTCTTGACGAGGGTTGCTAACGACAGTGCTGCCTATACGGTTTTCAATATCACCCATGCGCTGTACCGACAGAGGATGAGTGCTGGCGTACACATTACCTGGCCCCTGGTTGAGCCTGGAGCCCTCCATCAGGCGCTTGAACATGGCGGCCATGCCAGCCGGATCGTAACCTGCCTTTTGAAGCATCTGAAAACCCGCCCTGTCTGCCTCTTGCTCTGCCTGACGGGAGAAACCCAGTTGACGGTCGACCGCTGCAGCCTGCCCGAAGGCTGCCACACCCATCGCCAGATCACCGCTTCCAGACAAGGCTGCCAGCAAGGCTCCGGCCAGGGCTGCCATCATGATGTGGCCTGTCTGGGAGCTTTGAGTCATACCGCGCGCTACGTGTCGCTGAGATACGTGCCCGATCTCGTGAGCAATGACGGAAGCCAGTTCGGCTTCGGTCTGCGCCGTGACAATCAAACCGCTATGAATGCCGATATAGCCTCCAGGTAACGCAAAGGCGTTGACTGAAGGGTCGCGCACAGCAAACACATTAATCTCTTGCTGCAGGGTATCTGGAGCATATTGGGCAAGCCTGCGACCCACATCACCTAAATATTGCAGAATTGACGGATCGGCAATATAGGTGGGATCACGCCTGCCCTGCTCCATGATGGCATTGCCCAATGTGCGCTCAAGCGATGGAGAGAGTTCGGCACCAGAGGCCGAACCCATAGTAGGAATTCCGACTGGCTGCGCGCCGGCCGATGGCGGTAATGCTGTCGTTAGCGACAGCATTAGCAATGTAAGCCGTAAAAACTTTGATACCGAAATAGCCATGCTTTCTCCGGGCAAGTTACAACGAGGCCACACCTGACTGTGGCTGCGCAGGAAGTCGATTTTTTTGCCGGGATGAGACAGTCGGTTTTTAGATGACAGCCGCATCAGTGTACCCAAAGCATAGAGAACTCCAAACGCCTCAACGAGACCTGCAAGCACCCACATAATCAAGCCGCCCATTGCTTGATCCTCGAGAGCATTCATTGACGTAATTGCCCGGCCACATAAATCGAAAATGGGATAAAGATCGAATTCAGCGAAGGTAATGATCGCTCCAGCGATAATTTGCGGAACCATAGTGATGATAGGCGAGATGATCCTGCCTCCGGCAGACATCACTGCAGGAGGATGAGGCCGTCTATCGAGTATTAAGTTCCAATACAGAAAACCGCTGATCACTACCGACCAGTTCATGAGGCGATATAAGCGCCAATCGATCATTGAGTAGAACTGGGGCGTCGGCAATAGCCAAATGAGCACAAAAAACACAAATAAAAACGGAATCAGGAAGCGGTTGGTCAGCGTTTTTTCGAGAATGATTCCGGACGTGCTGCGTCTGAAGTCACGTAGCCTGATGCGCCAGGCCATTGGCAGGCCGGCCCGCATTACTTGACCTGGATAGGCCGCCATAACGATCAGGGGCCCCAGATGATGCAGCACCAGATGCTGCAGACGGTGGATAAAAAACATACGCTCGGCGTAGTAATCAACACGCGTATGTAGCGACAAATAAAGCATCACTACGCCGAACCAAAACAGAAACTGCCTGCGCCGCGTAACCTTATGGCAACGCGTACCACGCCAGAACAACATGCATCCGACCACAAACATCAGAATGAGTGTTGGCGAAAATTCCCAGGGTGTCAGCCAATTAAGCAGAGTCATAGAGCAAGCACAAAAGACAGCGAGCCCTTAGTTTAATGCATTACGCTGACGGCGCTCCCACTGTACATTAAGCACTTCAGGGTAATCTCGCACCTGCCTGGCCTGAGTCATGAGAACCGAGCGCATTTCAGGAGGACAGCTAATGGTTACGCAAGCCTTGGCGGTTTCATGAGAGTCAGTGTGATCTACGCTTAAATTGGTAACCCGCAGACCCGCTGCTTCAAAACCGGTGTAGATGCGCTTTCGTACCGCAGCCATATCGTTACGTGGACAAATCACGGATAAGCGTGAAACCGAAACAGTGCTGGGACGCACCATGGCGGGCTGCACACCCGCACGACGCAAGAAAAGATTGAAGATTTTCATCGCTATCCCCTTTACTAAATAAACGCGCATGCGCACGCCACTACTGCAAAATCGCAATAAGCTAAATAGGAGTACGACGGGATGACTGGTCAGCGACGAATGCGCGACCAATAACCACGCCCTATGGTTTTAACCACCAGGGCGTGAAAGCTGTGTGTAGGACTAGCCTAAGCCTGAACGCGCCTGGTTATGAGTTTGCCAGCCAATGCTGGCTCAAACTTTCACCGGGGTCTGGATTCACCACACAGTCCTTTTTAAGTTGAAGTGGCCATATTTTAACCATCATGCATTAATTACACAACCCGATAGGCAGGAAGAGACGCTACGCCTTGTGTGAGAGCGTTGAAAAACCACAACATTGCTGGCATAACGGCAGCGGCCTTTAAGATGGCATAAGGAGTCAGTAGTTAAGTCCCTCGAGCCAGCCCAGGTAGTGGAAACTTCTGAACACCACATGCGCCAACCACGCCATAGAGATGGAAGCTCCACCTAGTGTGGCAGCAATTGCCAGCAGTACTGTGGCAATACCAGTCCGGGAGCGGCCGGAACTGTGTGCGTTATATTTCTGATTAAAGCCACTGTCTTTTCGCAAACACAGATAAACCGACTCAACGGCTCCCACAGTGAAAAACAGACCTAAAATCCAGAAAGCAACACTGTCCCACCACGGCTCAGCCAGCAATGCCCAAAAATCAGCCCCGCTGCGGCCAGGGATACCGCCCATGCATAGCGGCGTCGCAAATACCAATGGTGCAAGCCCACGGTCCCTCCTACCAGAGCCAGTAGTGCAGCAATAAGTTTTGAACGAAAGACTGTTCGCTGTTCGGCCATATACGCCCTCCTGTGCAGAGTTATCAATATGCCAACGAGAAGCATCCATTACAATCCCCAAACGCCCTACTTTACGTGTGACTATTTTTCGTTATGCCGCAAACCGACTTCGACATTGCCATTTGTGGTGCCGGCCCTGTGGGTTCAGCCCTCGCACTGCTGCTCGCGCGGCACGCTCCTTCGCCTCACCGAATTGCCTTGATTGCCAGACCGTCGCCACCAAGCAAAGCCAGTAAGGCACTGGATCCGCGCGCTTTGGCGTTAAATTACGGCAGCATCCAGTTACTGAAAAGCGTAGCTGCGTGGCCTGGCGCAGCGGCATCAATCTCAACGGTCCATGTGTCCCAGAAAGGGCGACTGGGGCGCACCCTGATATCGGCAACAGAACTTGGTGTGGACAGGCTGGGCGGCGTAGTGGGTTACGACACCCTTCTCAAAACACTCGGATCGGCGCTGCAAGCCAGCGGTGTGTGCCTGTTAAGCACTGCACTTCCCCAGGGTGATGCTTCGCTACAGGCCGATCCTTTACTGACAAGCGAAGGCCTGATCACATGCAGGGCTAAAGTTCTCTCTGATGGCGCAAAACCGGTAGGCATACAGCGCGACTATAACCAGCATGCCCTGGTGGCAACCTTGCGCAGCTCCAGGCCTCGCACGGGTTGGGCCTACGAGCGCTTTACCAGCGATGGGCCATTCGCACTGCTACCACACCCCTCTGCTTCGGACCTCTACGCTTTAGTATGGTGCAACCCTCCCGAAAAGACAGCTACACTGGAGGCCTTGAACAATGCCGACTTTGAAGCAAAGCTGCTGCAAACCTTTGGTTCGCGTCTGGGCAGGCTTAAGCTTGCAGGTGACCGTTTCGTCTTTCCGTTAAGCATGTATGCCGGGCCATCGTTGCCTGCCCGCCACACGGTCGCCATCGGGAACGCAGCCCAAACCTTGCATCCAGTAGCAGGTCAGGGGTTAAACTTGGGGCTTCGCGATGCTGCACAGCTTAGCCAAGCCTTACGGCCATGGTTGGCCATGCCCCAATCTGATGTAGGCTCAATACTTGAGCTTTATGCCAACAAGCGCCGACTGGATCGCTGCTTGACCGCTTCGGTCACCGACGTATTGCCCAGAATTTTTGCTACTTCCAATCCGCTGGTTCAACATACCTGCGGGCTTGGCCTATTGGCGATGGATGTGCTCGAAATAGCTCGGTTACCCTTGGCTAGGCATTTACTTCAAGGTACTCGTACCTAACTTACTTTGGAATGCCCCTTGATTGGGGATGAGTGGTCTCATGCATATTGGCTCCTGGTCATTTCCCAATGCGGTTTTCGTTGCTCCCATGGCTGGGGTGACAGATCGTCCTTACCGCCGGCTTTGCAAAGCCCTTGGCGCAGGACATGCTGTATCAGAAATGGCTGCCAGCAACCCCAGGCTCTGGAATAGCGTCAAGACCTCAAGGCGCATCAACCACGAAGGCGAGCCAGCGCCGGTATCAGTACAAATTGCGGGATCCGATCCGGGCATGATGGCCGAGGCTGCCATTTTCAATATCGAAAAGGGCGCGAAGATCATTGATATCAACATGGGCTGCCCTGCCAAGAAAGTGTGCAATGTAGTTTCAGGTTCAGCTCTGCTGCGCGACGAAAACCGTATTGCAGAAATACTTGAAAGTGTGGTCGAGGCCTGCTTGCCATATGGCATACCTGTTACCCTGAAAACCCGAACTGGCTGGGACCGCGACTCAATCAACGCCTTGCGTATCGCCCACCTGGCCCAAGAGTCAGGTATCGCCGCCCTTACCCTGCACGGCAGAACGCGATGCGATTTTTACACGGGTAACGCCGAATACGAAAACATTAAAGAAGTCAAAGCCAACGTAAAAATCCCAATCATCGCTAATGGGGATATCGATAGTCCCGAAAAAGCAAAATACGTACTAGAGTACACACAGGCCGATGCAATAATGATTGGTCGTGCCGCCCAGGGACGACCCTGGATTTTCCGAGAAGTCGACCATTTTCTGCAACATGGCACTTATCTTGCTCCGCCTACTTTTGGCGAGTTGCAAGCATTACTATTGGACCACCTCGAAGACCATTATTCGTTTTATGGCGAATTCACCGGTGTACGCACAGCACGCAAGCACATTGGCTGGTATTTCGCCCACCTCCCTGATGCCAAAGCTTGGTTAGCCTCGGTAAACCAAATTGAAAGCACGCAGGAACAGCTTCAAACCATATCGCAATGGTTCGAACAGCAAGACGCCCACGCGCCTTTTATTCACGAGCCTGTAGCGGCTTAAACAGCTGTATCTCTGTTAGTTACGCCATTTTTTTAAAAGAACATGTCTAATATCAATCCACTAGAGCAATCTGTTAGAGATCGCCTTGAACGCTATTTCGCTGACCTTGGCGAATCCGAACCGCGCGACATGCTCGCGATGGTTATCAGTTGCGTTGAACGCCCTGTACTTGAGGTCGCTCTGGAGCGCACTCAAGGCAATCAATCAAAAGCGGCAGAAATGCTGGGTATTACTCGAAGCACCCTGCGTAAAAAGCTGCAATCGCATAATATTCAACCCTAACTTTTTACTTACACGACATTTATTCTCATGAAGATCCAGACCGCTCTGCTCTCGGTTTCTGATAAAACCGGTATCGTCGATTTCGCCCAAGCCCTTGCCCAACGCGGAGTACGGCTGCTGTCTACCGGTGGCACTGCCAAACTTTTGCAACAAGCAGGCCTGACAGTTACCGAGGTCGCTGAGCACACAGGCTCACCCGAAATCCTTGATGGCCGTGTTAAAACCTTGCACCCTAAGATTCACGGTGGCCTGTTAGCCCGTCGTGATGACAAAAAGCATTTAGCCACCATTGAGCAGCACGGCATTGATCGCATCGACCTGCTTGTCGTGAACCTGTACCCGTTTCGTGAGACTATCGCGCGCGCCGACTGCCATTTTGCCGATGCCGTCGAAAATATCGATATCGGTGGGCCTGCCATGCTTCGTGCCGCAGCAAAAAATCACGGTACCGAACAAGGCGGCGTCACGGTTGTTATAGACCCTGTTGATTACGCACGTGTATTGGCTGATCTTGACAGCCCTGCCGGCGTAACGTCGTATGCCTTGCGTCTTGAGCTGGCTACCAAGGTTTATGCCCATACAGCTGCCTATGACGGAGCCATTGCTAATTACCTCAGCAGCCTGAGCCAGCCAGAGCCCGCGCAACTGGAGACGCCCGCCCGCAAGCAGTGGCCTTCTGTTTTGAACTTGCAGCTAAAACAGTCGCAAGCCTTGCGCTACGGAGAAAACCCTCATCAGCATGCCGCTTTTTATACTGACGGCCAGGTTGCTGAAGGTTTGCTGGCGAATTACCAGCAGCTTCAAGGCAAAGAGCTTTCCTACAACAACATCGCCGATGCGGATGCAGCCTGGGAGTGCGTACGTAGTTTCGACGCCGGAGCGTGTGTCATTGTTAAGCATTCCAATCCTTGTGGTGTAGCACTCGGTGAGACGGCTGAAGCCGCTTACCTGAAAGCACTAAAAACTGACCCCACGTCGGCTTTCGGCGGCATTATCGCGCTGAATCAAACGGTAGATGCCGCCGCAGCAAAAACAATCAGTGCACAATTTCTCGAGGTTTTGCTTGCGCCTGCCTACACTCCCGAGGCACTGGATATTTTAGCGCTCAAGAAAAATGTACGGGTATTGCTGGTACCTGAAGGAAATTCCCACAACGATTTCAACATTAAACGTGTAGGCGGTGGCTGGCTTGTGCAAACACCGGATACCTTCCGCGACAACGTTGAGGCCTTCAAGGTGGTGAGTGCGAAACAACCCAGCAGCCAACAAATGCAAGATCTGCTTTTTGCCTGGTCAGTTGCCAAATATGTAAAATCGAACGCCATTGTGTTTACCGCTAACGGCATGACATTAGGGGTAGGGGCCGGACAAATGAGCCGCGTAGACTCCGCACGCATCGCAGCGATCAAGGCAGAAAACGCTGGCCTTACACTCCAGGGCTCTGCAGTGGCCTCTGATGCTTTCTTTCCTTTCCGCGATGGTCTGGATGTGGTTGCCGAAGCAGGCGCAACGTCGGTCATTCAGCCAGGAGGCAGCATCCGCGACGACGAAGTCATCGCTGCCGCAAACGAACGCGATATGGTGATGGTATTTACCGGCACGCGTCACTTCTACCACTAATGCGTATACTTGGCATCGATCCCGGCTTGCGTCGAACTGGTTTCGGCATTATTGACGTTTCCGGTTCCTCTCTGGGGTATGTTGCCAGCGGCACCATCGTCGTCCCGACTGAGCTTAGCCTGGGCGAACGTTTAAAAGTCATATTAGACAACGTTCGAGACGTGGCCGCCCAGCACTCCCCTGACGAAGCCTCGATCGAACAGGTTTTCGTGAATGCCAATCCGCATTCCACATTACTGCTGGGCCAGGCGCGTGGAGCTGCTATCTGCGCCTTAGCCGACAGCAATCTTCCTGTTCATGAATACACGGCCTTGCAAGTAAAGAAAACCGTTGTTGGCCGTGGACACGCAGACAAAGAACAGGTTCAGGCCATGGTTCAACATTTATTACGCCTGAACGGTGCGCCAGCAGCCGATGCAGCTGATGCCCTGGCATGTGCCATTTGTCACGCCCATCACCTGCCCCTGTCTGCACAGTTGGCCCAAAGTGGCCACGTAACTTTCAGCGGATTACGTGTTCGCGCTGGACGCGTATTACGCTAACGAGGAAACTATGATCGGACGTATTAGCGGCACACTTATTGAAAAGCTGCCTCCTTCTGTATGCATTGACGTCAATGGCGTGGGCTACGACATTGACGTGCCGATGAGTACCTTTTATGGTTTAGGAGACCTCAACTCGAAGGTCAGTTTGTTTACCCATCTCAGCGTACGTGAAGACGCCCATGTTCTGTATGGTTTTGCTACGCCCTCCGAACGCAGCACGTTCAGAACACTCATAAAAGTAAGCGGTATTGGCGCCCGTACTGCACTATCGATTCTTTCTGGTTTAAGTGTGCAGGACTTGTCAGCGGCAATTAATCAACAGGAAACTGCCCTGCTAACCAGCGTTCCTGGTATCGGGAAAAAAACCGCAGAGCGCCTGCTGCTAGAACTGCGCGGCAAGCTGGAACCCGACACAGGTGACGTTACGGTGCTCAGTGCTGGCAATACCGACCGAAGCGATATCCTGAACGCCTTGCTGGCATTGGGCTATAACAGCACCGAGGCTAACAAGGCCCTGAAACAGCTGGCTGAAGACGTCAGTGTGTCGGACGGCATCCGCCTGGCCTTACAAAGCTTGTCCAAGCGCTAGGTAGCGCCCCAAGGTGGCAACATCAACGTTGCCACCACTTATAATTACCCCCACACGCAAACCTCTGATATTTATTTGCTGGCTAAGGGCTGCTGCCGCACCGAGACATCCTGTAGGCTCCACCACCATTTTCATGCGCTCGGCAAAAAATCGCATTAAATTCATTAATGCCTGATCATCAACCGTCAGCACGCCCGCTGCGAACTGCTGAATAATCTCGAAGGTCAGTGGCGCCAGGGATGGTGTCAAAGCCCCGTCAGCGATGGACTGAGGCGCCTGCACAGAAACCAGTTTACCGCTCTGGAGTGACTGCTGAGCATCATTGCCGGCGTCGGGCTCTACTCCGTATACCTTGCAGCCCGGAGCTAACGCGTGCGCGGCAATTAGCGAGCCCGACAATAGCCCCCGCCCCCAAAGGCACAAAAAGCAGATCAAGCCCCCTGCCTCCTCAAGCAACTCTTTAGCAGCAGTACCTTGTCCTGCAATCACCTCAGCGTCAGCAAAAGGCGGAATTAAACTGAAGCCTTGCTCTGCAACCAATGAGGCCGCGATTTTTTCGCGATCTTCAGTTTGCCTGTCGTACTCGATGACGGTAGCCCCATAGGCCAGCGTTGCGGCTTTTTTGCTGCCGGAGCGTTGCTGGGCATTACGACGGTAGCACTGATGCCATGAAGCTTAGCGGCCAGTGCCACGGCCTGGGCGTGGTTACCCGAGGAGAAAGTGACAATTCCGCGCTGGCGCTGCTCTGGGCTCAGGGAGGAAATTGCATTAAAACCACCTCTGAACTTAAAGGCGCCCATGCGCTGAAAGTTCTCACACTTAAAATAAATTTCAGCGCCCGACAGCTGGTTTAGGGTGGCTGATGTCAATACGGGCGTACGGTGCGCTACCCCATGTAACCGCCGTGAAGCGCGTTCGATCGCATCATATGCGGGTTGACGTTGCTGTGTCATACAATATAAATCCCGAGCGTGGATTAAACAGAGAATCTCCTATTATGCATCAGCGGCTCCCTGGCGAACACTGCACGCAGAGGGCTGGCTTGGTGTACCATACTGTGTATTCAATCAGTGACTGCAACATGGCCATACTTTCAGATTCTCTCGCTAGCCTGGGCGCCCCTACTCGTGTGGTGAATGCATCTCCGCTTTCTCCTAACGAAGAGTCTATAGAGCGCGCCTTACGGCCTAAACGCCTAAGCGACTATGTTGGGCAACACCGTGTTCGTGAACAGCTTGAAATCTTTATTCAGGCCGCTCGCGGTCGTAGTGAAGCCCTTGATCATGTACTGTTATTCGGCCCTCCCGGTTTAGGGAAAACCACGCTGGCCCACATTGTGGCCCACGAAATGGGGGTAAACCTGCGCCAGACTTCAGGACCAGTCCTGGAACGTCCTGGCGATCTGGCCGCCATTCTGACCAATCTGGAAAAAAACGACGTACTGTTCATTGATGAAATACATAGACTCTCGCCCGTCGTCGAAGAAATTCTTTACCCGGCGCTGGAAGACTTTCAAATTGATATCATGATTGGTGAAGGGCCTGCGGCGCGCAGCGTCAAGATTGACCTCCAGCCCTTCACGCTGGTAGGTGCGACGACCCGGGCAGGTATGCTCACAAACCCCTTGCGGGATCGCTTTGGTATTGTTTCCAGACTCGAGTTCTATAACACTGCCGATCTTCAACATATTGTCGAGCGCAGTGCCAGCTTATTGAACGTGCAGTGCATTGACGACGGTGCCCTCGAAATAGCCAGGCGTGCTCGCGGCACCCCTCGCATTGCCAATCGCTTATTGCGGCGAGTCCGCGATTACGCCGACGTAAAGGCAGAAGGTATTATCAATACCCTTACGGCCAGCAATGCGCTGGCCATGCTAGAGGTCGACCCGCAAGGGCTTGATCTCATGGACAGAAAACTGCTCGAAGCAATCATTCACCGTTTTGACGGCGGACCTGTAGGCGTTGACAGCCTGGCCGCTGCCATTGGTGAAGAACGTGACACTATAGAAGACGTCATCGAGCCCTATCTGATCCAGCACGGCTTTCTGCAGCGTACGCCTCGTGGCCGTATCGCCACACGGATGACCTGGCTGCATCTGGGCTTAGAGCCAGCCGCGCAACCTGGCGGCCCGCTGTTCGAATAGACCTGTTAAAAGGCATCTGCAGTATTGGCTTTAGCAATGCATTCCAGCAAGGCATCCCCATACGCCTCAAGCTTACGCACGCCAATGCCGGATATGCAACGTAAGTCGTCAGCGTTCTGGGGGATATCAATAGCCACTTGCCTTAAGGTGGCATCATTAAAGATGATAAAAGCGGGTACCCCGTGCTCTTTGGCTGTGGCAGCACGCCATTGCCGCAAAGCATGAAACCGGGCCCTTGCCTCGGGCGGCAGCTCGGGCTGCGCAGCCGTCTTGCGACCAGGCTTGCTTGCAACGGTTGTCTCTCGCCTGAACATCAGACTACGTTCACCCTTAAGCACTTCTCTGGAGCTTTCAGTTAGCCCCAAGGTGCCAAAACCCTGGGTGTCGATGCTGAGCAAGTTCTGCGCCAGCAACTGACGTAATACTCCCCGCCACCCTTGCTCGGAAATATCTGCACCCACTCCAAATACCGTCAGGCTATCGTGACCATACTCTTTCACACGGTCAGTCAGCTTGCCGCGCAATATATCGATAAGGTGACCACCGCCAAATCGCTGGCCCCGCTCGCGCCAAAGCCGATACACCGCTGACATGAGCTTCTGTGCCGCCACTGTCCCATCCCAGGACTCGGGCGGTTGCAGGCACGTGTCGCAGTTACCGCAAGCGTTGGTTTCTTGCCCAAAATAAGCCAATAGACCCGTTCGGCGACAGCTTACTGTTTCACACAGCCCCAGCATGGCATCTAACTGACGGCCTTGGTTGCGCCGATGGAATTCTTCGGCCATAGAGTCGTTAATCATGCGATGCAACTGCACCACGTCTTGCAGGCCATAGGCTAACCACGCTGTAGCGGGCTCACCGTCACGTCCTGCCCGGCCAGTTTCCTGATAATAGCCCTCGACCGACTTGGGTAAGTCAATATGGGCCACAAAGCGCACATCAGGCTTGTTGACGCCCATGCCAAACGCAATCGTGGCCACCATTACCACACCCTCTTCACGCAAGAAGCGAGCCTGATTCTGAGCACGCAGTTCGGCCTTTAACCCCGCATGATAGGCTAGCGCATTCACCCCTTCACGAACTAAAAAAGCCGCGGTGTCTTCGACGCGTGCACGTGAAAGGCAATACACAATACCACTGTCATTCGGATGCTCCTCGTTGATCAGGGTCAGCAATTGCCGTCTGACTTCTTTCTTTTCTACAATGCGATAGCAAATATTCGGACGGTCAAAGCTTGCCACAAAATGCGGGGCCTCTTGCAATGACAACCGCTGGGCAATTTCGACCTGGGTTTCAGCGGTTGCCGTTGCCGTCAGGGCAATACGCGGTACATCGGGCCAGCGCTCTGCCAGATAGGACAAACCTAAATACTCAGGGCGAAAATCGTGCCCCCATTGGGAAACACAATGTGCTTCGTCAATTGCAAACAAAGAAATTTTGGCGCGTGAGAGTAAATCGAGACAACGGTCTGTTAGCAAACGCTCCGGTGCAACATAGAGCAGATCCAGCTCGCCAGCAAGAAAGGCCCGCTCGACTTCGCGAGCCTGCTGCCACTCTTGTGTGGAATTCAGATAGGCGGCTTTCACACCCAGTTCGGTTAAGGCATCGACCTGATCTTGCATCAGGGCGATTAAGGAGGAGATCACTACGCCGGTACCTTCACGCGCCAATGCTGGTATCTGGTAGCAAAGTGATTTTCCTCCACCGGTGGGCATCAGCACCAACGCGTCGCCCCCTGAATAACATGCTCGATCACCTCGTGCTGGCTGCCACGAAAAGAGTCGTAGCCAAACACTTGCTGCAAAATATCGAGTGAAGAATTAGACATGTCTTTAGGGTAGAGGGACTGCAAAGCGCAAAACCATATTGTAGTCACCGTTAAGTAACTCGCGTTGCGCCTGCAACCCGATGCGAAGATTAGGACTGTACCAGAACTGTTGGGTAACCCCCAACTGCTGCGAAGGCGTACCAAACTGACTGCGCTGAGTAACCAGCTGCCCTTGCAGTGATCCCCAGCGCCCCATGCCCAGATTAGCATCAACGGCATGCTTGACACCGCTACCCAGGGCGCTTTTGCCATAGCTGCTGAGATCAGCGAAATCTCCCTGGTAGCGTTCGCTGGCAACACCTACATTCAAGGTCGAGGAAATGTCTGCGTCGTAGCGTGTCTGATAACGCCAGCCGCTGCCAAAACTATGGCTAGCTCTCGCAATGCTACTGCTCCAGGCGCCCCACTCTTCGGTTTGGTACCTGGCTCCTACACCGCCCAACTGCATTGCTGGAGCTGTTTCATACAAGGCTTCTACCTGCACCTGACTGGACACATCTGCATCCACCCATAGACCTGTCGCCGTAGGCCCATATTGCAGATCGCCCTCAGCCTTGCTATTACTGTAGTCTAGCGCCCCTACCGAAAGGTTATAGCGCCATGGAAACCGTTCGTCATTTTCAGAAAAGCGTTGCGATATCTGGACGCCGCCAAGTTGTGGCGAAGATATCCAATTGGGGGTGCCCATCTCTGCGTTTCCAATAAGCACATCGGTATTGTGCATACCTTGATAGCGCCAGGCCGCACTCCCCAACTCCCAGTTTTCTATACTTTGATTAGCCCGCGGAACGCTGGAAGCGCCGCTCAGACTGACCGTCCCCATTTGCTTGTGATTGATGCTGAAGCTGCGCAGCGTCTCTCCGGCATTCAATAAGCTGGTGTGCAGCTCGGTACTATCGTACTCATCAGTTGAATCCACAGTCGACTCTTCGATCAAATCATCGAAAAAGCCCGGCACCGGAGGCAATGGCACAGCTTTGGGCGCAGGCGGGATATCGACGCTAAAACTTTGTGCCGGAGCCAGACGCTGGATTCCAGTAGCGTGCGTTGAGGCGAAAGGCATCAATAGCGTAATCAAGCCGCTTCCAATTACCGTAGTCATACCAACAAGCGCATACATCGATAAGACCCCAAACCGTTGCTTTTTTACCAAATTACGATGCACGTGTATCGAACATAGCTTCGCCTGTGGCATCAAGCGAGCGCTTTATTGCCGAGTATTTCTCCAGCAGCGCCGACTTGTACACCACGCCAATTAAACGAGGAGTCTCGTCTGAACTAAGTACAGGTAAGCGTTCGCCCTGGAAGTTCACAAAATAACCTTGTGCCTCGTCCAGACTCATGGAGGAGTCCAGGGTCTTGACGAAATCCAGGCGTATGACCTCGCCCACCAGCTGTTCTTGGGCGTCGGCATGATGAAGTAATAAGCGGGTGAGGTCCTGCTGCGCAATGACACCCTGATACACGTTATCTTCATCTACAACATATAGGTATTTAACCGGGTATTCCAAAAACATTTGTAACGCCTCACTGACTTTCGTCGTGGTCAGCACAACGGTGTCGGCAGGTCGAATCAGCTGATTTATCCGCATGTTACGTAATGTATGGCGCAGGCGCTCATCACGCTCTCGCACCAAAATCACGTCATACATCGAAACTTCGGCGAGCATTCTGGAGACAAAGTAAGCTATGACGCTCGCAACAATCAGAGGCAGTACCAACTGATAGCTGAGGGTCATTTCAAAAATCATCAAAATGGCCATGAACGGTGCGCTTGTCGCCGCCCCCAGAAAAGCCCCCATGCCTACCAATGTAAACAGATACCCCGGTATGCCAATGCCTGGGAAGACGAGCAGCAACAGCTGACCATACAAAGAGCCAAAAGCCGCCCCCACAAATAGCGCGGGTGTAAAAACACCACCTATTGCCCCGGAACCTACCGTAAGCGCGGTTGCCAAAACCTTGGCAAACAAGATTGCGACAATGGCGTGCCAAGCCCAGGGCTCGTGCAATAACGACCACACCACACTATAGCCATTACCCGCCACATCGGGTGTCATGATGAGTAGAATTCCCAGCATAAAACCGCCCAAGGCCAGTCTCAGCCAGAGAGGAATCCCCGTTCTGGAAAACTGCTCCCTGGATAAGGTCATTAATTTCAGGAAGCCGGGGGCAATAATTCCGATAATAATTCCCAAAAGCACGAATACCCATATTTCAGGACCAGCAACACGCGGCACATCAATCATTTCATAGACCGCATGGTAATCGCCCATCATGCGCATGGTGATATTGGCTGATACCGCAGCGATCAGTAATGGCCCCAGGCTCTGAATACTCAAGGTTCCTAGTACAATTTCCGCAATGAAGATAGCACCCGCCAGCGGTGTGCCGTAGGCTGCGGCCACACCCGCAGCCCCACCGCAGGCTACCAGTACACGTAGGTGGGCGGTACCAATATAAATAAAACGTCCCACCAGCGATGCCGCCAAAGACGATAGATGAACCATCGCCCCCTCTCGGCCGATGGAGCCGCCTGACGCCACCGTAAATAATGAGGATAAAGATCGCAAGAGGCCCTGGCGCAATGACATGCGGCCATCACCGATGGCAACCGCCTCCATATAGTCGGAAGCTGCTTCGGTTTTTTTGCGGCTGGCCAGCCACAGCAGCAAACCGGCAATAAGCCCACCGGCAGTGGGAAACAGCAAGCGGCTATACCAAGGCAGTGCCCGGGTCACGTCAGTGATCTCACCGACTTCCCCACCGCCAGATACTGGATGAGATAAATCCCTTCATGAAAGAGAATCACCACCGCTGCGCCCAATACGCCCATAAGCGCCGCCCAGCACAGCATCGCCGGCGTGTCGGATAACCAACCCACTCCTTTGAGGCGACGGCGCAAGGAGCCGATAGAGCGTTTTAGCATAGGCGGATAAACTACCTTTTATAGTCAGGCGGTACCGGTGGTCTCGACAACCCAAACATGCCCCAATAAACCCAGATATTAAAAACAAACAGTATAGGAATAGCGACCACCGCTGCCGCCAGAATAATGCGTAAGACAGTCACCGAGGCGGCTGCGTCCCAAATAGTAATTTCATCAAGCACTAAAAACGGGAAAAAACTAAAGGCCAACCCTAGCAAGACGGCCAAGAAGACCAATAAGGTCAATAAAAATGGTAGCGCGGTCGTTCTATAACTACTGTTGATCATGCGCTGCAGACACATTTCGATGGAAACAAAACAAAGCAGCAGCATTCCCCACAACGCCAACACTACCATGCGGTTAATGCCTTCGCTCCATTTGAGCAGCACGCCGGCGTTAGCTAATGCCAATACCACCGAGGCTCCGATGGCCCCTGCCGCAAACCATCGCACTGCCAAGCTACCCCACCGCACCGCACGGGCACGAAGTTCACCAGCTTCGCGCATGATCAGCCAGCTTGCTCCTAAAAGCACATACGCGGCAACCGCACAGAAGCCCATGAAGATACCGAACCAGAAATAGCCCGCTCCTTGGCTGAAACTGACCACCACCTTCGCCAGCAACAAGCCATGTACGAAAGCAGTGATTAAGGACCCTACGCCAAAAGCCATCTGCCACTTAGCCTGCAGCTCGGCTGGCGCACGCAAGCGCATCTCGAAGCTGACCGAGCGCAGCATAACGCCGAGAGCCAGGCCACACAAAGGTAAGTAAAGGCTGCCCATGACCGGGCCCCATGCTTTGGGAAAAGCAGTAATAAAAAGGCCCATACCCAAGAACAGCCAATACTCATTGGCATCCCTCCACGGGCTGAGCAAGGAAAGCATTCGGGGCCGTAACAAATCAGGAGCAATCAGCGATAGGCACCCTACGCCTATATCGAAGCCATCCAGCACGGTTCCGGCAACAATAACCAAAAAGAAAAAGCCCAGGAACAGCAGTGGCATCCAAAACTGAGGGTCGTAGACACCTAAGCCGACGGCGTTAGCTAAAGCATCAATCATGCTCGTCCCCTTCTACGCGCAACGGGTACCACACCGTATCTCGCGGCGTACCTTACCAGCAAAAAGAAGCCTGCCAGACAAAAGGTATAAACGACTGAATAGGCCACCACGCCAGCCACTACCTGATTGACTGAATTATTGGCAAACACTTCGCTGATGGTAATGGTATGGGCCACAACATAAGGCAAGGCACCAAATAACTGATAGGCCAAACCCGCTGTCAACAGCACGCCCCCGGCACATGATTGCCAGGCCAGATAGCGACGCCAGCGCATCGAAAGCGCTGAGGCATCATAGTGCTGCGAAGACACCTTCCATAGACTGACCGCACTGCTCACCAACAGAACCAAGCCTGCCAGCACCGCAATACGAAATGCAAAGAACGTCAGTATTACCGGCGGCAACATGCCTGAAGCCTGGTCCAGACCAATAAGCTGACCATCGCTATCTTGCGAGAGCCACATGCCCCCCGCACCGCTCCAGCTCAGAGAAAACAAATTACTCAAGTCCGGACTAAATGGAATGGCAAACCACACAAGGCTCGCCGGATCACCGGAGATCCAATAACCCGCTGCTGCCGCTGCCTTGATAGGCTGGTACTGAGCAACCATCAAACCATTACCGATGGCCACCGCTCCTAAGGAGAACGTACTTAATAGCAACACCCACAGAGCCAGCCGAAAAACACGGCGCTCGCTTTCATCGGAAGGCCGCCGCAGCGCCTTGGCTGCCGTCACGCCTACCACGAAGCAGGACGAGACGATCAGGCTCGCCAACAAAAGCTGGCAAAAATACCAGACGAAAGCGGGGTTAAAAATCACATCCAGCCAGCGATGGACTGCATACGAACCATCAACAAGCTCAGCGCCGTGTGGAACATGCATCCACGAGAGCAGCGCCACAAAACAGGCGGCCGTAAGCGTGTTACCCACCGCAACAAGCAGCACCACACTGGTATGCAGCCAGGCTGGCATGCTTCTGTAGCCAAATAACATGGCGCCCAGGAAGCACGACTTGAACACAAAAGCACTAAGCATTCCGACCGCCAGGATAGGGCCAGAGACCTCACCGATCTTAGCGATCAGCGATGGCCATAAACTGCCTAGCTGGATCAGAACCGGCAAGCTGGATGCAAAGCTAAGAATAAAGGCTAAAGCAAAGACCCGGACCCAGAACCGATAGGCCGATACCCACACAGAATGGGTACCGGACAGGGCGCGGACTCGATAGAGCAGCAGCAGCCACGACAGGCCAAGCTCCATGGCGAAAAAATCAGCATGAAGCTTAAACTACCGAAGAACTGTAGCTGTGATAACCAGAGGGCAGAATACGTCATAATGAGCGCTAGTTTAGAGCTTGTTCGTTATTTATGCCTATAAAAGCAGTTACTAAAAGCAGAACATGGCAAAATGGACTATTCGCCCGATTTTTTTATTTGTATTATTACGTATGACCACTGAATCCAACACGGCTCCTGTCTCGAATTTTCTACGCACTATCATCGACCAAGACCTAAAGGCTCAACGTCATGCCACTAAACGTTGGGCTGGCAAGCCGGGGCCTGCTGCCGTACAAAAAACGGGCAGCATTGACACAGCAAGCATTCGAACCCGCTTTCCTCCAGAACCCAATGGCTACCTCCACATCGGTCATGCCAAAAGCATCTGCCTGAACTTCGGACTGGCTCGTGATTACAACGGGGCATGCCATCTGCGTTTCGACGACACCAACCCCGAGAAAGAAGAACAGGAATACGTAGACGCCATTATCGACATGGTGCATTGGCTTGGTTTCGACTGGAAATACCAAGAAGAGGATAATCTGTATTTTGCCAGCGATTACTTTGCCTTTATGTACGAGTTTGCCGAGGCCTTAATCTCGGCAGATCTGGCCTACGTAGATGAACAGACAGCCGAGCAAATGCGCGAGAACCGCGGATCTCTGACATCGCCGGGCACTGATTCGCCCTGGCGCGACCGCCCCGCTGCCGAATCGCTACGCTTATTGGGTGAAATGCGTGACGGCGCTCACCCTGATGGCAGCATGGCCTTGCGCGCGAAAATTGATATGGCATCGCCAAACATCAATATGCGCGACCCTGTAATGTATCGCATCCGCCATGCAACGCATCACCGTACAGGCGACGCCTGGTGCATTTACCCTATGTACAGCTGGGCTCATCCCGTGGAAGATGCTCTTGAGGGCATCACCCACAGTATTTGTACTCTCGAATTCGAAGATCAGCGTCCGTATTACAACTGGATTCTCGAGCACCTGCGAGATCTGGGTTTCTTTAGCGATCCTTTGCCCCAGCAATACGAGTTTGCACGCCTCTACTTAAGCTATGTTGTCACCAGCAAACGCAAGCTGCGCCAGTTGGTGCTGGAAAATCACGTACACGGCTGGGACGACCCCCGTTTACCGACGCTGGCAGGTTTACGCCGTCGCGGCTATACGGCCGAGTCTATCCGTCTGTTCTGCGAACGAATTGGCGTATCCAAAGCCGACTCGCGCATCGACTACAGTATTCTTGAACAAGCACTGCGTGACGACCTTGATCCCAAGGCAGCCCGCAGTGTCGCCGTGCTTGATCCTATCAAACTGATCATCACCAATTACCCTGAAGGGCAAAGCGAGACTTGTTCGGCACCGATCAATCCGCACGACCCTGACGCCGGACGCCGCGAGTTTCCGTTTTCGCGTGAGCTCTGGATAGAACGAGACGACTTCCGGGAAACTCCCGTGAAGCGCTACTTCCGTCTTTTCCCCGATAATCTGGTCCGTCTCAAGTATGGTTACGTGGTGAAGTGCACAGGCTTCGTAAAAGACTCCGACGGAAACGTAGTGGAAGTTCATGCCGAATACCTCCCGGACACCAAGAGCGGCACGCCAGGCGCCGATTCAGTGAAGGTCAAGGGCAACATCACGTGGATCAGTGCACAGCACGCTGTAGCAGCGGAGATTCGCTTGTATGACCGCCTCTTTACTGACGCACATCCAGATGTAGGCGATAAGGATTTTCTAACTCTGATTAATCCGAACTCGCTCAGCGTAGTGCAAGGCTGGGTTGAACCCGGGCTGGTCGCAGAAGCCGGTGCCCACTGGCAATTCGAGCGCCTTGGATACTTCGTTGCTGACCGCATCGAGTCCACCCCTGAAAAGCCGGTGTTAAATCGCAGCACTACCCTTCGCGACACCTGGGTCTAATAACTGGCGGGGCCTCACGCTCCGCAATTCTTTTATAAAAAATATTAACGTGAACGAATCTAGCACGCGTAAAGGCCCACAAGCCTTAGACTTCAAAAGCGCTACGCTCTATACAGTGCGCTTGGTTTTACATAGCAATGACACTGCAGAGCTACTGGCGGCCCTGACTCAACGCATGAAAGATGCCGGCTCCTTCTTCGAAAATGAGGCGGTGGTCATTGACGCCAGCCTCATTTCCGCTCCGGTAGACTGGGTTGCCCTGCTTAGCGCGTTAAACACGCATAAGCTTAATGCTGTTGGCGTAGTGGCTGAGGGCGAATTACTGCAGTCAGCCCTGAGCAGTGGCCTGGCGGAGGTTGATATTTCCAATGCGCCCGCCCGGCCCGCCAGCCCCAGCGTGTCTGAAGCGGATGTACCGACTCTCGCTTCACCCGCCGAAGTGAAGGCGCCTGATAGCGAGCTTCCCAGTCCGGAAGTCGTCACCAAGGTGGCACCCGCAGCCATGGTGGTAAACCGGCAACTACGTTCGGGCCAGCGCATATACGCCCGCGACACCGATTTGGTCATTATTGGCGTAGTTGGCCAAGGTGCTGAAGTCATAGCCGATGGCAACATTCACGTGTACGGGCCTTTGCGTGGTAAAGCCATGGCCGGGGCTCGTGGAGACACGACTGCCCGAATTTTTACTACCGAGCTTGATCCTGAACTGATTGCCATTGCCGGGGTTTATCGTGTCATCGAAGAAACGCTGGACACAGATCTGCACAAAAAAGCCACAGTGATACAGCTTGAAGACGACAATCTGAGTATTCGACCACTTTCTTAACTCTTTTTAACAAGCGCATTTTTCCAGATAGGTACACTGCCCTGTGCATAAAAACGCAGAAATGCGTGCTTTGGTACAGTAAAGGCCTATATATTCGTTAAAATAGAGAGTAATACGCAATTTTTTGCAGCGGCCACCACGTATCACGGGCACAGCAAGCTGTATAACCGAACGATAAAACTATAGGGATAAATTTGTCATGACGCGAATTGTAGTGGTGACATCAGGCAAAGGAGGCGTGGGTAAAACCACCACCAGTGCCAGTTTTGCTGCTGGACTTGCCATGCGGGGCCATAAAACAGCAGTAATCGACTTCGACGTCGGTCTGCGCAACCTTGATCTGATCATGGGTTGCGAACGCCGTGTCGTCTATGACTTTGTGAATGTCATCCAGGGCGAGGCCAGTTTAAACCAAGCGTTAATACGCGATAAACAGCTGGAAAATCTATTTATTCTGCCTGCTTCGCAAACACGTGACAAAGATGCATTAACCAAAGAAGAAGTCGGGAAAGTCCTTGAAGATCTCAAAGCCATGGATTTTGAGTTCATCGTATGCGACTCTCCCGCTGGTATCGAGACCGGCGCGCTGATGGCCTCGTATTTTGCCGATGACGCCTTGGTCGTCACCAACCCTGAAGTGTCATCGGTACGTGATTCCGACCGCATCTTGGGCATCTTGTCGGCAAAGTCGCAACGTGCCGAAAAAAGCGATACTCCAATTAAAGAATATCTGCTGCTTACCCGCTACAGCGCTAAACGCGTCGCCGATGGCGAAATGCTCTCGCTGCAAGACGTTGAAGACATCTTGCGCATCAAGCTAATCGGCGTGATCCCCGAGTCCGATGTAGTGTTGCAAGCCTCTAACCAAGGTTTACCTGTCATTCACATCCGAGATACGGATGTTTCCGCTGCCTACCTGGACGTCGTCGATCGTTATTTAGGCGAAGAGAAACCCCTACGCTTTGTTGACTACGCAAAACCCGGTCTGTTCAAGCGTATTTTCGGAGGAAAGTAATATGTCTTTCCTATCATTTCTGCTCGGTAACAAGAAGACGTCTGCGACGGTTGCCAAAGATCGTCTACAGTTGATTTTGATTAACGAACGCGGCCATGGCGGGGTAACACCAGACTATTTGCCACGTTTGCAGAAAGAACTGATCGAAGTTATTTCTCGCTACGTGAGCATCAATCCGGACGATATCAAGGTGAACCTTGAACGTCAGGACTCCTTGGAAGTGCTGGAGGTAAAAATTGAAATGCCTCAGCCTGATGGCGAGACTACAAAGTAAGATCGCCAGATGACGGTGGTAGGCTAAGTCCAGCGCCCGCAAGCATTATAAGGGCAGATTCCATCACGGTATCTGCCTTTTTTCTTGTCTGAGCATCTGAATCAACAAACAGCTGCAGCATTAAAAAAGCCTCTTTAAAAAAGAGGCTTAATAAGGAGCTGCTAACGATCAGATGGCAAAACGGACCGAGCCGCGAGACATCTGGGCTTAGCGGTTCTTGCCAATCTGGTCGCCAATAACGCCACCAATGGCAGCTCCACCAACCGTACCGAGCACACCACCACCGCTTACCACTGCACCCGCCACACCCCTAGGCCGGCGCCAGCAGTGGTGCTTTTCTGGCGAGAACTCATGCTATCCCACGATGAGCAACCTGCCATAGCAGCAACTAAAGCAATCGTAACGCCGACTTTGGTAAATTTTTGAATGTTCATGAAACGCTCTCCTTCAAATATAGCGAGTTAATAGCTATAGCTTAACGGAGACGAGGCCATACACACAGCACTAGTTCTTCCAAGGTGTGAGTCAACGAAACATTTGTAAGTAGAGCCTTACTTAAGCAGCGGCAATATTTTCTTGAAAGCGGGGTTAGCAGGAGTTTCCAACCATTCGAACAATGCCATCTCGGTATTCACGATTTCGAGGCCATGGTGGCGCCAGCGGTCTATCGCTGCCTGACGGCTAGACTCGAGCCTCGATCCGATGACATCCACCACCAGTATGGGTGTGTAGCCGGCCTGAGCCAGGCTCAAACCGGTTTGTAACACGCAGATATGGGCTTCGGCGCCGATTAGCAACACCTGATGGCGTTCGCTTGGCAAGGAATCAAGCACCGCCTGCTCTCGGGTGGCATCAAAATGCTGTTTGGCAACGGTGGTATCAATCAGGCTCTGCAGGGCCGGATGTGTGGAACCCATCTTGTCGGGCCAATGCTCGGTGGCTATGACAGGCACCGAGCACTCTCTGACCCCCGTTATGAAACGTTGCGTCCGCTGCAACAAGGCTTCGTGACCGTCAATAGCAGGCAACAACTTCTCTTGCAAATCGATAACCAGAACCACGCTTTGATGTGCCGTTAACAACGCCATAACGATATCCTTTTATTTAAGTGCCTTATAACGAATACGACGTGGCTTCGCTGCCTCTTCACCCAGACGGCGACGCTTATCGTCTTCATATTCCTGGTAGTTGCCGTCGAAGAACTCAACGTGTGAATCGCCTTCAAAAGCCAGTATATGCGTAGCAATACGGTCCAGGAACCAACGATCGTGACTGATCACCATGACACAACCCGCGAACTCAAGCAAGGCATCTTCCAGCGCGCGTAATGTCTCGACATCAAGATCGTTGGAGGGTTCATCAAGCAATAATACGTTGCCGCCCGAAATCAGCGTTTTGGCCAAATGCAGCCGGCCTCGCTCACCGCCTGATAGCTCGCCGACTATTTTATTCTGATCTGAGCCCCGAAAGTTGAAGCGGCCCACGTAGGCACGCGAAGGCATCTCGAAACGGCCTACAGTGAGAATATCCGAGCCATCGGCAATGGTTTCAAACACGGTTTTATCGTTAGGCAACGAATCGCGTGACTGATCGACGTACGCCAGATTGACTGTTTGACCAATCTCTACCGAACCGGAATCGGGTTGCTCTTGCCCTGCGATCATACGAAAAAGCGTGGACTTACCTGCACCGTTAGGGCCGATAATCCCGACAATAGCGCCTGGTGGTACTTTAAAGCTAAGGTCATCAATAAGAAGACGGTCGCCAAACGCTTTGCTGACATTATTAAACTCAATGACTTCATTACCCAGACGCTCGGCGACGGGAATAAAGATCTCTTGAGTTTCGTTACGCTTTTGGTATTCGTGCGAAGACAGCTCTTCAAAGCGATTTATACGTGCTTTTGATTTAGCCTGTCTGCCTTTGGGGTTTTGCCGCACCCACTCGAGCTCTTTCTTGATGGTACGCTGGCGAGCAGACTCGGAAGATTCTTCTTGCTGAAGCCTGTCGTCTTTTTGTTCCAGCCACGAGCTGTAGTTGCCTTTCCAGGGTATGCCGTGGCCCCGGTCAAGCTCAAGTATCCACTCGGCGGCGTTATCCAGGAAATAACGATCATGCGTTACCGCAACAACCGTGCCGGGAAACTTGCTGAGAAACTGCTCTAGCCAGTGCACGCTTTCCGCGTCCAGATGGTTAGTTGGCTCGTCAAGCAGCAACATGTCCGGCTTGGCCAGCAATAACTGACACAAGGCCACTCGACGCTTCTCACCACCCGATAAGTTAGCAATAACAGCATCCCAGGGTGGAAGACGCAGCGCATCAGCGGCGATTTCCATTTGGGTAGCGATGTCATCGGCTCCGCTGGAGGCAGCTGCGGCAATAATAGCCTCAAGTTCAGCCTGTTCGGTTGCCAGCGCGTCGAAGTCTGCATCAGGCTCGGCGTACTCCATGTAGACCTGATCCAGTCGCTGCTTAGCCGTGAACACGTCACCCAGGCCGACCTCGACCTCTTGTCGCACCGTATGATCTGGGTTCAGCTGAGGCTCTTGAGGCAAATAACCAATATTGATGCCAGGCATCGGGATGGCTTCACCTTCAATCTCGGTATCGACACCAGCCATGATCTTCAGCAGTGTGGACTTTCCGGAGCCATTTAAACCCAGCACACCAATTTTTGCACCGGGGAAAAAAGATAGCGAAATATCACGCAAAATCTGACGCTTGGGTGGAACAATTTTGCCCACCCTATTCATTGTGTAAACGTATTGAGCCATAAATACTCGAGCAAGATAAAAAGGCGTAATTGCGAAGCCCCGATTGTAGGTCAAAGGCTTATGCTTAAGGGGCTGCCAAGGCTTTAGTTTGTCAAAGCGCCAACCTGCAGCCAGAGTGGTCGCAATATATCCGCGACACTGGTTAAAATGGAAGAACTTTAATTTTTGTTATTGATCAGATTATGTCTCAGACCCCAAAGTCACCATTCGTATTTACCGATGATGAGCTTGATACTTTAGCCCGTACGGCTGACGCCCTAAGTGCGTACTTGGGAAAACCGGTGCTGGCTGAAGTCGTTGATGCCAGCGAAACCGGCTTCGAGTGGGTCATTTTCGCAATCCCGCTAGACGTGAATGACGACGACACCACCATCACAGTAGTACAAATAGGTGGGGCAAAAGCCCGACTGCTTGGAAGCCAGGGCGGTTTGAACATTGGTGTCAATGAAAGCTATTCGTGCCAATATCTGTGGGCCATACAACTATCCGACACCGAAAATATACGCTACATCAAGCTGGATGATCAAGGGGACGATGTTGCCTGGAGCGATAGCCTTGAAGACATCCTGCCCTTTCAGATTGACTCAGATGTTCTGGCAGATGATGATGAAGCCGACGTTGACAAATACGAACCTGTGCAAATCCCGACTGATTTTAAACCTGGCTCGATTCATTAAGCCCTACGAACGGGCACGATCACGAAGGTACAGCACCACGCCAGCCGGCCACATTGCAATGACAAGCAGCCAGGCAGCCAAACCACGAAGCTCGTACCCCTGGGGCGGCGATACGCCCATATCGCGCATGTGCAGCCAGAATCGTGTATAGCGGGCCGCAGCCATCAAGAACGCCTTAGGTCTATACCTGAACCACGGCAGACAGTTAACCACCGTATCCTGAGCCAGTAACCACAGGCCCAGTGCATGCTGCCGTGTACTGCGCCCCTGCTCGGACAATGAGTCCGAACTGTCGTAATACACCCGGTACACCTGATTGACAAAACGCGTCAAATAGCCAGCCCGGGCTATGGCGCGCCATACTATGCTTTCAGGCACGTAGCCATCAATATGCTCTGGAAACGGAAATTTTCGCAATACGGCCGTACTAAGGCAGCCAAATTTTTCGCCCTTTATCGAGTGCTTAAAGTTTAAATCCAGCGAGCTGGCATCGAACTGGTCATACGGGTACATATCCCCAACCACATGGCCATCCGGCCGCTGGCACAAACCAATCACCGCCACATAATTATGCCGCTGTGGAAGCGGAATATCACGCCATGCGGCTGCCATTTGCTCAAGCGCATTCGGCTCCAGGGTGTCATCGCTATCGAGCGCCACCACCAGTTCGCCCTGCGCCAGACGCACGCCATGATTGAAGGCTGTCTTTTTATGCTGATTTTCCTGCCACTGATAAACGATGGGAAAACTGGCCTCTTGCTGCCAACCGTTTACACGTTCTTTAGTGCTGTCTACGGAGCCGTCGTCGATAATGATCCATTCGAAGTCCTGAAAGCTTTGTTTGCACAGTGACTGATATGCACGCTCTAAGGTGTGTGCCCGGTTATAAGACGGTGTAAGAACCGTAAACTGATACTGCCAAGAGTGGCGTGGCTCGGCCTGAGTTGTCATAGACGTTGCACCTACAGTAAAACAGCTAGTTTCAGCGGGGTGGAACAGCTCCACTCGATTATCGCAGCCTTTTCTTTTCCACAGCATAGGCGAAAAAAACCACAGATTAAACATCTGTGGTTTCTTTTTCTTTACTTACAGTGCGTAACACATCTTAGCGGGACCACTTGACCACGATAGATATGAAATGCAGAGTACTTAGGCGCGTTTTACTTTCTCAAGCATTTTGAAAACGCTTTTAGGCGAACGCACGTAAAGACGTTTGAAGGCTTTGCCCAAGCAACGACGCTCTAGCGTGTTGCGGCGTGTGCGTTTGATTTCTGCCATGGTGTTCTCCGGATTCAACGTTTGGGCTGGCAGCCCACGTAATTGAGGCTACCATAAAAGACAATCCAAAATTCTACCGTAATCCGCGCTAAGATACAAAAACTCAGTACATTATTGTGCTTTTACTCATCATTACTGTCGCTTTCCCTGCAACATGAGCTCCCATATCCGAATTTTTGGCGCCCGCCAGAACAATCTAAAAAATATCGACGTTGAGTTTAAGACCGGTGAATTAACCGTCTTGACGGGGGTTTCAGGCTCGGGAAAAAGTTCACTGGCCTTCGATACTCTCTATGCAGAAGGACAGCGTCGCTACGTTGAGACCTTTTCGCCGTATGCCAGGCAGTTTCTCGACAGAATGGATAAACCACAAGTTGATCGCATCGAAGGTATTTTGCCTGCAATTGCCATTGATCAGGTCAATCCGGTGCGAAACTCTCGCAGTTCGGTAGGCACCATGACCGAGCTTAACGATTATTTAAAGCTGCTGTATGCCCGTATGGGCAAGCTTTTTGCCGTTGTTGCGCTCAAGAGGTCAAGCCTGACAGCGCGCAAAGCATCGCCGCTGATCTCAGCCTGAAATGTGCAGCTGACAATCCACGCCTGATCATTACCTTTGCCGTTCCTGTGCCCCTGAACTTTAGCCAAAGCGAGGTCGAAGGCTTTCTTGATCAGCAAGGCTACACCCGGATTCACCACGAAAGCTCAAAGACCATCGAGGTGCAGGAAGGCAAGAAAACCAGGAAGGTGCAGCAACGTGTACTGCATGTGATTCAAGATCGCTTCCGCCTGGCCAGCACAGAATCCCAGCGGATCATGGAAGCCATTGATGCAGCGCTTAACCAGGGCAATGGCCAAATCATTGTGTTTGCCTCGGAAAACGCTGAGTCGCCAGAACGGCAATGGACCTATAACAACAGACTGCACTGCGCACATTGCGACATTGACTACAGCCGGCCTTTGCCCAGTACATTTTCCTTCAACTCACCCTTGGGGGCATGCGAAAGCTGCAGGGGCTTCGGTCGCGTCATGGGCATCGATTACGGTCTGGTCGTCCCCGACCAAAGCAAAAGCCTGCTTGAAGGTGCGATACGGCCTTGGCAAACGGCAAGCTACAAAGAATGCCAGACTGAAATGCAGAAGTACGCGCCAGCCGCTGGCGTCCGCCTGGGGGCTGCATGGAGCGATCTGAGCGAGGCCGAAAAACACTGGGTCATCTATGGTGCCGACGACTGGAAAGGCGGTCGCAATGCCTGGAATACCCAGTGGTATGGCATCGCACGCTTCTTTGAGTGGCTGGAAAGCCGTAGCTACCGTATGCACGTCAGGGTGATGCTTTCCAAATATCGAAGCTACACGCCTTGCCCCGCCTGCAATAGTTCACGCTTAAAGCCCGATGCCTTGTTATGGCGAGTTGGCAATCAAACCCATGACCAGGATGGCCCCTACGAACGATTCATGCCAGTGCATGCCTCTTGGACGCAAGCGCAATTAAATGCATTACCCGGGCTGCATATTCATGATTTGATGCGTATGCCTATTGACCAGGTTCAGGCATTTTTCAAGCAGTTGCAATTGGGGCGGCAATTTGATGCGGCATCCGATCTGCTGCGCACCGAAGTGCTGTCAAGGCTGCAGTTTCTCTCCGATGTGGGCCTGGGTTATTTGTCATTAGACCGCCAAAGCCGAACGTTGTCCGGCGGCGAAGTCCAACGCATCAATCTGACAACGGCCTTGGGCACCTCACTGGTCAATACTCTTTTTGTGCTCGACGAACCCTCTATCGGTTTGCATCCTCGCGACATGCATCGCATTGTCGAAATCATGCATCGTCTGCGGCGCAATGGTAATACCCTGGTCGTAGTGGAACACGATCCGCAAGTCATGATTGCCGCCGATCGAATTCTGGACATAGGTCCAGGCCCTGGCGAACGTGGCGGACAAATCCTCTTCGATGGCCAGCCCACGCAGCTACGCGAAGCCAACACACTTACCGGCGACTACCTAAGTGGCCGTAAGCGCATTAGTGCTCCAAGACCCATGCCCGTTCTTGAGCATACCCCCAGGCTTCTGCTTGAAAATGTATGCGCTAATAATTTAAAAGACATCTCGATCTCTATCCCGTTGGGACGTTTGGTGTGCATTACTGGTGTTTCCGGCTCCGGAAAATCCACCCTGGTTCAAGATGTGCTGTACCCGGCCTTGCGTAAGTTTCAAGGTTTGGCCACCGAAGCCCCGGGGCCGCACGGGGCCCTGCTCGGAGCCGAGCAAATCGCCGACGTCGTCATGGTCGACCAAAGCCCTATCGGAAAAACGGCCCGCTCGAATCCGGCCAGTTATGTGGGCGCCTTTGACGCGATCCGTAAATTATTTTCTCGCGCGCCCCTGGCTCTGGAACGCGACTACAAGCCAGGCACCTTCAGCTTCAACAGCGGTGAAGGCCGCTGCCCTACCTGCGGCGGCACCGGCTTTGAACACATCGAGATGCAGTTTCTCTCGGATGTCTATTTGCGCTGCCCGGATTGTGATGGCACACGCTTCAGACCTGAAGTGCTGGAAGTCAAGGTAGAGCACCTGGGCGCAAGTGCCTCCATTGCCGATGTGCTGAACATGACTGTGCGCGAAGCCTCCGATTTTTTCGCTGGATTGCGCGACGTACAGGTTGGTCTGGCCCCGCTTTTAGACGTAGGCCTGGACTACTTGAAATTGGGCCAGCCCGTACCCACGCTATCTGGCGGCGAGGCACAGCGCCTGAAATTGGCAGGCCACCTGGCGGAGGCCTCCAGAAGCCGGCTATCGCGGGTACAAGTCGCCAAAAAAGGAAGCCTGTTCCTGTTTGATGAGCCCACAACGGGATTGCACTTTGATGACATTGCCACGCTGATGCTGGCCTTCCGCAAACTTTTGGCAGCAGGTCATTCGCTGCTGGTCATCGAACACAATCTGGACATGGTTCTTGCCTCAGACTGGGTTATCGACTTAGGCCCCGAAGGGGGACGTAATGGCGGTGAGGTAGTCGTTACGGGGACTCCGGATGACGTCATGTCTTGCAGCCGTTCACATACCGGCCAGGCCTTGAAAGAGTATGCATCAACGGTAGTGGTCGACTTTGCGGCAGCCGAGCTTCCTGTGCTGGCCGAGCCCGAGAACCACTATCATACCGACAACAACATCACGATCGTCAACGCCAAAGAGCATAATTTAAAGGGCATCACCGTAGCTATTCCCCGTGACACTTTTACCGTCATTACCGGTGTGTCTGGCTCAGGAAAATCCACCCTGGCGTTTGACATCTTGTTTAACGAAGGGCAGCGGCGCTACCTGGAATCGTTGAACGCTTATGCCAGATCTATCGTGCAGCCCGCAGGGCAGCCCGATGTGGACGCTATCTACGGCATTCCCCCTACTGTGGCCATCGAGCAGCGCACCAGCCGTGGCGGACGCAAATCCACCGTTGCCACCATGACCGAGATTCACCACTTCTTGCGCCTGCTGTATGTCAAGCTGGCTACGCAGATGTGCCCTACCTGCGATGTACCGGTAGAACCGCAGTCAGTCGACCAGATCGTTGCCCAGATCATGAGCCAGAACCGCGGTCAGCACATCGGGCTGCTCGCCCCTCTGGTCAGCTCGCGCAAAGGCTACTATACCGATCTTGCTACCTGGGCTGGTGCCCGTGGGCATACACATTTGCGCGTAGACGGCGAGTTCATTCCGGTAAGCCCATGGCCTCGACTGGACCGCTACCAAGAGCACACCATCGAACTGCCCGTCGCCGACTTGTTGGTTGACCCACGGCACGAACAGGCATTGCGTCAGGCTGTTGCCAGTGCTCTGGAACACGGGAAGGGCACACTGGTACTTCTGACTCAACTCAGCAATCTCAACAGTGGCACCGTCGAGGACAGGCGAAACAGCGGCCTGAATCCCGCCCCTGTGCGGCTACAGCTTTCAACCAAACGTGCCTGCCCCTGCTGCGGAACCAGCTTCCCCGAGCCTGACCCGCGCATGTTTTCCTACAACTCAAAACATGGATGGTGCGAGCAATGCTTCGGTACCGGCTTGCAGCTCAAGGGCTTCGACAGCGAGCAAACAGGTGAAGAAAGCGGCTGGACCACCAACTACGAAGACGAAGAGGTAGTGTGTAGCGCTTGCTGCGGTCAACGACTCAACCCGGTCTCCCTTGCTTTTAAATGGCGAGATTTTTCTATTGCTACCCTTGCCGGCATGCCCGTCTCCGAGGCCAGCGTTTTCTTCAGTGGGCTGAGCAGTCAAGGACGCGAAGCTGACATTGCCAGGGATATACTTGGCGAAATTCGTAACCGTCTGGACTTCATGGAAGAGGTGGGCCTGAGCTACCTGGCCCTGGATCGTGCTGCGCCCACCCTATCCGGTGGCGAAGCACAGCGCATACGCCTGGCTGCCCAGCTGGGTTCCAATTTGCAGGGGGTCTGCTATGTGCTGGACGAACCCACTATAGGCCTGCATCCCCGGGACAACCGAATTTTGCTCAATGCCATACAGCGCCTTGAAGCCAATGGAAATACACTGGTCGTCGTTGAACACGATGAAGACACCATCCGTCAGGCCAAACACGTCATCGACATGGGCCCCGGCGCAGGAACCCGAGGCGGTACCGTCGTTGCCGAGGGCACTGTCACTGAACTGATGGATAACCCGAATTCATTGACAGGCCGCTATCTGCGAGAGCCCATCAAGCACCCCATGCAGGATCGCCGCCCCATTGACGCAGATACCCCCATGCTGACAGTGGTTGGCGCCCATATGCATAATCTGCAAAACGTCACAGCCCATATCCCCATAGGGCGTCTAAGCGTCGTGACCGGTGTTTCCGGTTCGGGAAAATCAACCTTTGCCCGTGAGGTCTTGCTCGACAACCTGCACCGCAGTTTGAGTTCCCGTAGTGATGGTCCCTGGACGGGCTGCGCTGCGATCACCGGCTGGGAGCCCCTGGATCGCGTGCTTGAGGTCGACCAGACCCCCATCGGTAAAACCCCGCGCTCTTGCCCAGCCACCTACATTGGTTTCTGGAATGACGTACGCAAGCTATTTGCCGACACCAGAGACGCACGCATGCGCGGCTGGAACGCCTCCAGGTTTTCATTCAACACCGGTGAAGGCCGCTGCGCAGAATGCGGTGGCCAAGGCATGCTGACCCTCGAGATGAGCTTTTTGCCAGATGTAAAAGTACCTTGCGAAGCCTGCGGTGGCCAACGCTTTAACGATGACACCCTAAGCGTGCGCTGGCAATCTAAAAACGCCGGCGAAGTGCTGAGTATGGAGGTAGACGAAGCCGTAGAGTACTTTGCGTCTAATTCCCGAATTTTACGTCCGCTTAAGTTAATGCAGGACGTAGGCTTGGGCTATCTTACATTGGGGCAACCCTCACCCACCCTCTCGGGCGGCGAGGCACAGCGCGTCAAATTGGTCACCGAACTGAGCAAGGCCCGTCTCGACGAAGGGGTCATTCGCAGCGGACGCGCAAGCCGCACCCCACACACCTTGTACGTGCTTGACGAACCCACCGTTGGACTGGCAATAGCCGACGTAGAAAAGCTGCTGCGTGTATTGCATCGATTAACCGACGCGGGCAATACGGTGGTTGTTATTGAGCACAATCTGGATGTAATCGCCGAAGCGGACTGGATTGTCGATTTAGGGCCTGAGGGCGGTTCGGGCGGGGGTCGCCTGGTTGTTGAAGGAAACCCCGATGCGGTGCAAAATACGCCCTCCTCCCATACAGGCCACGCCTTAAAAGAATTTCTGCACCCTCGCTAATGTATTGCCGTTTTGAAAATCGCGTATCGAACCACGCACTGGAGTTTCGCAGACCTGTTGGTCGGGCCGCCGCGCATGAGAAACGGGGAATAGACTCGGTTTTTTCTGCTATTGCTCATGCCCAGACTAAAGGCTGGTGGGTGGCGCTGTTGTTGAACTATGAGTTGGGCGAAGCCCTGCTTGATAACGATAAAGAACGGTCTGCTTCAGGCCAGCCGTTAATCACGGCACTGTTCTTTGAACAGGCAGAACAATGCCCGGTCTGGCAGGCACCTGATGTGCCTGTCGTTCTGAAGTGCAGCACGGCTGCCAGCAACAATCATTACACAGACGCTATCCAGCGCATTCGTCACAATATCTGCGAAGGCGAATATTACCAAATCAATTACACCGTTTCCATTGATGTGCACAGTGATGCTTCGCCGGAACAGATCTATAGAAAAATTGCCAGTCAGCATCCCAGCCCTCACGCTGCTTTTGTCGTCGATGGCGAGCGCACCGTCGCCTCGTTTTCTCCTGAGCTTTTCGTAAAACGTAAGGGTTCGACGCTTACTGTTCGGCCCATGAAAGGCACCCGCCCGCGTTTTACTGATCCAGATCTTGATGCTGCTTCAGGCGCAGCCCTGAAAAGCAGCGCCAAAGATTGTGCTGAAAACGTAATGATCGTCGACTTATTACGCAACGACCTGAGCCAGGTCGCTTCCCCTGGCAGCGTTAAGGTAGAGACATTGCTTGAGCTTGAACAATACCCGTCGGTATGGACAATGACCTCAACAATCAGTGCCCGGCAACGCCCCGAAACCACCTTGAAACAGCTGTTGCTTGCCTTGTTTCCCTGTGGCTCCATCACCGGAGCCCCGAAACTGGCAGCCATGCAAGCCATAAAAGAACTGGAGCAGCGCGATCGGGGCATTTATTGCGGCAGTATCGGGTGGATTGCCCCGAATGGCGATCTCAACTTGAACGTCGCGATTCGTACGCTTGAGTTTCAGGATCAGCAACACGGCAAATTTGGCGTTGGAGGCGGTATTGTCTATGATTCTGATGCAGCGCAAGAATGGCAGGAATGTCTATGGAAAGCGCGAATTCTGGGTTCAGAGATCCGACAGGGCAAAGCATGAAAAACCGGGATACCCCACTTTTAATAGAAACCATGCGGGTAGACAGCGGTGGGGACATCGCCTTGCTGCCCTTTCACTTGCAGCGCCTGCAGACGTCTGCAAAGGCGCTTGGCTATCCCTGCGACCCAAACGCTGTTACTGCTGCTATTCAGGCACAACTGGCTGCCTTGCAGCAGGCCACTTTCAGGTTGCGCCTGACCTTATCCGCAACAGGCTGCCTGTCTTTTGAACATAGTGAACTCGCCCCCACAGCAGAGCCTGTCTCGCTAACAATAAACCCCGCGCCCTTAAAACAGAGTCCATGGCTGGGCCACAAGACCAGCAACCGAAGCTGGTATGAATCAGCGGAACAAAACCTGAAACAGCAGCCGACACTCTTTGATGTGGTGTTTTTTAATGAGCTGGACGAGCTCTGCGAAGGCAGTCGCAGCAATCTCTACATTCAGCAAAACGGACAGTGGCTTACCCCGCCGGTAGGCTGTGGATTGCTGGCAGGTGTGAAACGCGCCCAGCTTCTGGCCAGTGGCCAAGTAAATGTCGCCACAATCAGCCGGGCGGAGTTTTTGGCTGCGCCAAAGATCCGCGTCTCCAATGCCTTACGCGGATGGTTAGACGCAACGCTGCTTACCGACACTGAGCTAACTCAATAAATACATCCAGGCTGGCTCAGGCCATCCTGAAACCACGAGTTAAGATATATCCGGCCCAGGCTGGGGCTGCTGACTAAGCAGATGCTGAATAGCTAGCTGAGCGGCGGCAAATCCCATTGGCGCCGTGACCGTAACCGCGGATCCGTAGCCCGCACACGACAGGCCCTGGAGCGTCTGGTTCTGATTACCGTCTTGCTGCCATTCTGCGGGCAGTAAAGCAGGCTGTTCGATCCACAAGCAACTCACTCCCATTTTTGGTACACGAGGCTTTTTAGCGCCTGCCTTAGGCTTAGCGTAGCCATGCGCTTTACGCAGCTGATTACGCAGCCTGGCCAACAGTGCATCGTGGGTACTTTGTGACAAGTCTCCGCTACGCAAGGCTAGAGCATCCAGCTTGCCGCCTGCTGCCCCACATACAATCACCTTGATTTTCAGGCTCTTGGCCTGCGTCAGCATGGCGATCTTTGCTGAAACCTGGTCAGTACAGTCGACCAGTACATCCGGCAAGCTTTGCAAGCAGATACCCACATTATCAGGACCAATAAAATCGTCGATGATCTCGACCCGGCACAAAGGGTTGATGTCCGCAATGCGTTCTGCCATAGCCAAGCATTTGGCCTTGCCCAAAGTACTGCTCAGCGCGGGCAACTGGCGATTAATATTCGATTCAGCCACATGGTCCATGTCGATCAGGCTTATACGGCCCACCCCCGTACGGGCCAAAGCCTCAACGCACCAACTACCCACCCCGCCTATTCCGGCGACCATCACGTGTTTGGACGCAAAATACGCCACACACCCCGGACCATATAAACGTTCCAACCCACCAAAACGTCGCTGAGCACTGCCGATTTCTTGTTCTGACACCGCATTAACCTTAAAAATGTACGAGCGAACCCTATTGTAAATCGGCGGTTCAGAGAGAAGCCGGCCATATAACCGCAACCAGCTTCTCAGCCGTTGTTATTACGCTGAGAGCAATAAGCTTATACCTAAATACTTGCTTGTTTCCGAGTGGTTTTTTCGCCCATTCAGGACGCTTGTTCTACAATGGAGCAGCGTATTTTGTCAACGGAACCTCTTAAGCATTTATTTGATACAGTGAACTCGTCTTTAGCCGCCTCTATCCAACCTGCCCCTGAACCCACCAGCTTTCGCGTTCTGAGCGATGCCGAGCGTGATCGCTCGATGCACGAGTGTTTAACTCACTGGAACCCAGGTCAAGACGTCTGGGTTTACGGCTATGGCTCGCTAATATGGCGTCCCGAATTCGACTATCTCGAGCAGCGACAGGCATTACTACGAGGCTACCACCGCTCGCTCTGCCTGTGGTCTCGAATTAACCGCGGCACACCCGAGCAGCCTGGCCTGGTCTTTGGCCTTGACGCAGGCGGCTCATGCAGAGGCATGGCTTTTCGTATTGCCGGGCATCAGGTACCTGACGTCTTTGATGCCTTATGGCGGCGGGAAATGCCCAGTGGAGCCTATACACCACGCTGGTTACCCTGCAGAACAAATACAGGTAATATTCAGGCCCTGACATTTGTCATGAATCGCAACACTGACGCGTATGTACCGCGTATGCCGCTTGAACAGCTAATCGACGTCATCAATGCAGCGCATGGTATCAATGGCCCTTGCATAGAGTACGTACTTGAAACAGCAGAAGCGCTCAAGCGTTCAGAAATTCAGGACAAACGTTTACAAAGCCTGGTAGATGCTCTCGAGAGCCGTTCTATTGGCTCCTTTCCTCTTTGTGCTGTGTGACTACCATGAGCCTCTCCGATTACCGTAACGAATACGCTAAATTTTCTTTGGGGGAAGACGCTCTTCAAGCTGATCCTCGCCTTCAGTTTCATCTCTGGCTAAATGAAGCTATGAGCGAAGGTGCGCCCGAACCCACCGCCATGACACTTTCCACGGTTAACGAGCAAGGTCAGCCTACCTCGCGCATTGTGCTGCTAAAAGGTTACGAAAGCGATCATGGGCTGCAGTTCTACACCAACTATCAATCCCGTAAAGGACAAGAACTGGCGCAAAATCCCCGAGCTTGCCTACAGTTTTTTGGCCTACCATGCAACGCCAGGTGCGTTTCGAAGGCCAGGTGCAAAAGCTAAGCGCTGAACAATCTGACCTGTATTTTTCAAGCCGCCCCCTCGAATCCCGTATCAATGCCATTGCTTCCCCGCAAAGCGCTGTCATTGATCGTGCTGAACTGGAAGCTAACTCTATCAAGCTGCACCAACAGCTGGGCTCGAACCCGCCCCGCCCTGATTTTTGGGGTGGTTACATATTAAAGCCCGTCTATATCGAGTTCTGGCAAGGACGAACCTCCAGACTGCATGATCGTTTTGCCTTCGCTCAAAATGCACAAAATGGATGGGCCATATCGCGCTTAGCGCCCTGATGTGGTAGTGTGTTTGCCTCTATGCCTGATATTGCTTCTGTTCCCAGCTTTGATATTCCGTACTTTAGGTCTGCCCTAGGGCGATTTGCTACGGGCGTCACAATCATCACCACCGAAAGTTCGAACTCAGACCCCCAGCCTCTGGGCCTTACCGTCAGTTCTTTTAATTCGGTGTCATTAGAACCTCCGCTGATCTTATGGTCATTGGCGAAAAAAGCATCCTCGCTGCCTCACTATCGCGAGGCAGAGCGTTACGTCATACATGTGCTGGGCGCTAAGCAACTTGAAATGGCAAAGCGCTTCGCATGGGGCCCTCAAAGCCATCGCTTTGAGGGCAAGACTCTTAGCCGTGCCCCAAATGGCACGCTAATGATCGACGACCATCAATTTGCTGCCTGGTTTGAATGCACGAACATCACGCAACACGAAGCCGGCGATCACTTTATTTTTGTCGGCAAGGTCGAGCACTGCTTTCGAAATTTCGAGCAGCCCTTGATCTATCACGCTGGTGACTTCGAGCTCACTCCCGTGAATCAGCCCTGGGACGCTGCAAAGGCATAGAGCCCTTCCCATTGCATTCCTTAAGCACTCAATAAAAATGACTGACTACATTTTGACCCTTTCCTGTCCTGATCGAACCGGGATCGTGCATGCAGTAACCGAATGGCTACTGGAGCAGAAAGGGAATATTGTCGAAGCGCAACAGTTTGGCGATGCCGAAACAGAGCGTTTTTTCCTTCGCGTTCACTTTACTATCCCCAACGGAAGCGACGTTAAAACCCTGAACCAGCACTTTGAACCGGTTGCCACTAAATTCAATATGGATGCCCACATTTACGACGCAGATCGTAAGGCCCGCATTCTTATCCTGGTTAGCCGTCAGGGCCATTGTCTAAATGATTTGCTATTTCGCACCCACAGCGGTCAACTGCCCGTGGAAATCGCTGGTGTCATTTCGAACCATACTGATCACGCCGCTTTGTCCGCCTCGTATAACGTACCTTTTCACCATTTGCCTGTTACGCCAGAGAGCAAAGCAGAACAAGAAAAAGAAATTCTTCAGTTCGTCGACAATTTAAATATTGATCTGGTCGTTCTCGCCCGTTATATGCAAATTCTGTCTCCAGAGCTTTGCCGTGCTTTATCGGGTCGGGCTATCAATATCCATCATAGTTTTTTACCCAGTTTCAAAGGCGCGCGCCCTTATCATCAGGCCCATGCCCGAGGCGTAAAAATCATTGGCGCGACGGCACACTATGTAACGGAAGACCTGGATGAAGGCCCCATCATCGAGCAGGACATCGAGCATGTCAGCCATTCAATGAGCCCCTCCGGCTTACCCAGGTGGGTAGCGATGTAGAGTCGCTAGTGTTGTCGCGGGCCGTCGCGGCTCATGTGCAACATCGTATTCTGCTGAACGGCCAGCGCACCGTCGTTTTCCGCTAAAAAAATGGCCCTGATATCTATCAGGGCCAAGAACAACGAGCTTTCTTTTAATGGGCCTTCTAGTAGCCCATTACAGCGCCTTCCCTGCGTGGATCAGCGCCCCCTACCCACTGCCCTTGCCGATTACGTTCTATCCCCTGTATGCCACTGGGAAAGGACACGAACTTCACTTCATGTCCTATAGCTCGCAAAGCATCAGCCTGGCGCTCCAGACCCTGATCCTGCTCTAGCTCCGTTGCCTGATTGCGGCTGCCGTAATTAGGCAGATTAATGGCTTGCTGAATATCCAGATCCCATTCCATTACCCCCATCAAAGCCTTTGCAACATACAAGATGATGGCACTCCCTCCTGGCGAACCCACAGCAATCACCGGCTTTTCATTTTGAAAAACCATCATGGGAGCCATCGAGCTACGTGGTCGCTTATTGGCGGCCACCTGATTGCGAATCGGTTTGCCCTCCGGAGATTCGCTCGTGAACGAAAAATCAGTCAGCTGATTGTTAAGCAGAAACCCCTCGGTAAAAATCTTGCTACCAAACACAGATTCTATCGAAGTGGTCATCGACACTACGCCGCCATACTCATCGGCTGCTACCAGATGAGTCGTAGAAGGGATTTCCAGAGCGGGTTCGACATAACTGCGCGTCAAGACTTGTATCGGCTGCCCGGGCTGGGCCTTGCCCATACTCTGCTGGGGCTGAATCAGGCTGGCACGCTGTTTAATGTAGTCGGAGTCCAATAACCAGGCTGGAGATACGGTCATTGCCGACGGGTCCGCCACATAGGCATCCCGATCCGCAAAAGCAAGGCGTCCGGCTTCGGCGAAATAATGTATGGCCGCCGCCGATGTGGGTTCATACTCAGCAATCGGAGTGTGCTCCAGCAGACTCAAAATTTGCATCACTGCCAATGAGCCCGAACTGGGTGGCCCCATTCCGCACATTACATAAGCCCGAAAGTCGGTGCAAAGCGAGTCGCGCACGACGGCTTTATAAGCCTGTAGGTCAGACAGTGACAACTGGCCCGGAAGCTGATGTCCCTGCACGGCTGAAACCATGGCTGATGCAACATCGCCTTCGTAGAAAGCCGCGGGCCCCTCTGCTGCAATTTTTTGATATACCCGTGCCAGTTGAGGATTACGCAAACGATGCCCTATTGGCCAGGCTTGCTGATGGGCATCATAAAAATACTGTAGGGCTGCCTCTTGTTTTGGCAGCTCTGTATCCATGCTTAATAGTTCGTGCAAACGGGGGACACCTCAAAGCCCTCTGTAGCTAGGCTAATAGCAGGCTCAAAGAGCTCTGACCACGTCAGTTTTCCCTGGCGGCGATGTGCTTCAGCCATTGCCGCCACCAAACCGGGCACGCCTACTGATCGACCACTGTTTACCGCATCGCTAAAAGCCATGGGCTGCTTCGCATCGTTTATGAATAGCGAAGCATCTACACGTGCTGGTGCAGCCTCACGGCCATCAATCGCGTCCAGACCTTGTTCAGGATTAAAAGCCAAAATAAAGCCCCCACCCCCGATACCAGACGACTGAGGCTCAACTAAACCCAGCACCAACTGCATGGCTATGGATGCATCAACCGCATTGCCTCCCTTGGCCAGAATCTCGTAACCAGCCTGGGTAGCTAATGGGTTGGCACTGGCGACCATCGCTTTTTCGGCAACCACTTTATCGCGTTGCTCATAACCGGTGGCGGCTTCAGGATTAACATGCTGATGATCCACACTCGGCGCGAGCGGCGTGCAGCCTGCTACCAGCGTCACCAGACCACATAGCACTGCGGCTCTAAACATTATTTTTTCCATTTGAGCATTTCCTTATCATTGTTCGTCACTGGAAGTCATTAACCACTGCTCAAAAGCGATTAAGGCTTCAGAGCTTTGATTCTCGCGGGGATAACTAAAAAAATAAGCCTCTTTTCCTTTCAACACACCCTCGTGTGCCTGAACCAGGCTTCCGTTGTGCAGATCATCAGCCACCAGAAAGCGTGGCACCAATGCCACACCCAAACCTGCGTGCACCGCTACCAAAGTCAGTGAAAACAATTCATAACGTGGTCCTGCGGCCACCTTGGGCGAGTAACCGTCATTCTGTTCGTAATACCACATGCGCCACGCATCGGGTCTGGACATCATATGCAAATGAGTCATTTTCCTGATGTTATTGTTATTGGCGGCAAGAAGCTCTGGCGTACACACTGCCAGCAGCTCTGTTTCGTCAAACAGCTTAAACCCTTGTGTTCCCGACCAAAGTTGCGTGCCATGATAAATAGCGGCATCAAAAGGATGGTCAGAAAATTGAAAAGGTGTTGTGCGTACCGATAAATTAACCGTGATATCTGGTCGTACACGATTGAACTCTATAAGCCTTGGCATTAGCCAAACAGTAGCCAAGGTGGGCAATACCGCAATATGCAGACTTCTACCCATTGCGGAGCGTGACATTAAACTTAGCGTATCTTTTTCCAGCTGCTCTAGATGATGACGGACACGAGCGGCGTACTCCTGCCCAGCATCCGTCAAGGTAATGCGACGCCTCACGCGTGTAAATAGCTGCACCCCCAGACCCTCCTCCAGGCTGGATACCTGACGATGAATCGCACTGTGGGTCAGTGCGAGTTCTTCAGCAGCCCGCGAAAAGGCGCCTAACCGGGCAGTGGCTTCGAAAGCTTGTAATGCACCCAAACTGGGTATGCCGTGTCTCATGGTTTTCCCGCTACAAAATAAAGAGAAAGTGGCGCTAGGATATATGGCTACGTCTTTACTATCTCAAAGCGCCTATCGTGCATTTATTACACGACGGTGTGCAATTTTATCAATTGATCTGTGCATCAAACGCACATTAACCTGAGCCTATGACCCATTCTACTGACAGCACTATGTCCAATCTTCGTTTAGGCGGCCATTTACTGGTCGATCAGTTGCTGGCACAAGGCGTAAGACATGTGTTCTGTGTTCCAGGCGAAAGCTATCTGGCCGTTCTCGACGGGCTTCATGACGCCGACATAGAAATTACTGTCTGTCGTCAGGAAGGCGGAGCCGCCATGATGGCCGACGCCTACGGCAAGCTTACGGGACAGCCAGGAATTTGTATGGTTACCCGTGGCCCCGGTGCGGCCAACGCCATGGCGGGCATTCACATCGCTCACCAAGACTCTACACCGCTGATTCTCTTTGTGGGCCAAATAGATCAACGCATGCGTGAGCGTGATGCTTTCCAGGAAATGGATTATCGCGCGGTCTTTGGCAGTCAGTGCAAATGGGCAACCGAAATTGACCATGTCGAGCGTATCCCGGAAATCGTCGCCAGGGCCTTTCACGTGGCTACCAGCGGCAGACCGGGCCCCGTGGTGATTGCCCTGCCCGAAGATATGCTCATTGATACCACCGAACAGCCTGCTGTGACCCCTGTAGAGCGCGTACCCGGCGCCATGAGCTCCGCTCAGCAGCAGGCCCTGAGCAGCCTGTTGGCACCGGCGGAGAAACCCATAGCCATCGTAGGGGGCAGTTCATGGGATGCCGACAGTTGCCTGGCTTTCCAGCAATTTGCTGAAGCGAACCACATTCCGGTTGCTGTACAGTTCAGACGCCAATCCTTATTTTCTGCCCTTCACCCCAACTACATCGGTGATGTAGGCTTAGGCATCAACCCCGCCCTGCTAACGGCGATCCAGGAGTCAGATCTGGTGCTACTGATCGGCGGCCGCATGTCAGAGGTGCCCAGCCAAAGCTACTCATTGTTTGACATTCCCAAGCCCAGACAAAAAATGGTGCATGTGCATCCAGACTCCCAAGAACTGAATCGTGTTTACCAAAGTCATTTGGGGATTACGCTAAGTTCGACAGACTTTGTGAACAGTTTACCCAAGGCAAGCAGCCCTGCCGGGCGCAGCGCCGAACGAGTCAACCAGCTAAACGCCAGCTATCTGCGCTGGAGCTCACCCGACGACATACGTAGCCCTGGTCAATTCCAGATGTCAGAGCTTATGCAATATTTACAAACCGCTCTTGCTGAGGACACCATCATGTGCAATGGTGCCGGCAACTATGCTACCTGGCTGCATCGTTTTCATCGTTTCAGCCAATATGGCACTCAGCTGGCGCCGACCTCAGGCTCAATGGGTTATGGCTTGCCTGCAGCAGTAGCTGCAAAACGCATAAAGCCCGACACTCCCGTGGTGTGCTTCGCGGGCGACGGCTGTTTTATGATGCACGGTCAAGAGTTTGCGACTGCTGTGCAGTATCAGCTGCCGATTATCGTACTCATCATCGATAATGGCATGTATGGCACCATTCGCATGCACCAAGAACGTGAATACCCGGGGCGGGTTTCTGCCACCCAGCTACGTAACCCTAATTTCGCAGAGTATGCCGTGGCTTTTGGTGGCTACGGCGAACGGGTCGAAAACAGCACTGACTTCGCCGCCGCTTTTGAGCGTGCGCTAGCCAGTAGCAAACCCGCCATCCTGCACTGCATTCTCGATCCGCAAGCCATCACGCCATCGATGAGCCTCGACCAAATACGCGATGCTGCACTTGCGCAGAGCAACAAATAGCCGTAACGAATTTCAGGAGATAAGCATGTCAAAAGCCCCTTCATTTAACTGGGAAGATCCACTTTTGCTAAGCAGTCAGCTTAGTGAAGAAGAACGCATGGTGCGCGATGCTGCCCATGCCTATGCGCAAGAAAAGCTTGCCCCTCGGGTTCTGGACGCATTCAGGAACGAACACACTGATGCCAGCATTTTCTCCGAGATGGGAAGCCTGGGCCTATTAGGGCCAACCATCCCCGAAGAATATGGCGGCTCGGGCTTGAACTATGTCAGCTACGGCCTGATCGCTCGCGAAGTCGAGCACGTTGACTCTGGCTATCGCTCTATGATGAGCGTGCAATCCTCATTGGTAATGGTGCCCATATACGAATTTGGCAGCGAAGAGCAAAAGCAAAAGTATCTTCCCAAGCTCGCCAGCGGCGAATGGATAGGCTGCTTTGGCCTGACTGAGCCTAATCACGGCTCCGACCCTGGCAACATGGAAGCCCGGGCCACTAAAACCAGCAATGGCTACACCTTGAAAGGCAACAAAACCTGGATCACCAACTCACCTATTGCCGATGTATTTGTTGTATGGGCAAAAGTTGTAGGCGGCGAAGACGACGGAAAAATCCGCGGCTTCATCCTGGAAAAAGACATGAAGGGCTTAAGTGCTCCGGTCATTCACGGTAAGGTCGGCTTAAAAGCCTCTATTACTGGCGAAATTGTCATGGACGATGTAGAGATTGCGGCAGAGCAAATGCTGCCGAATGTCTCAGGCTTGCGAGGCCCCTTCACCTGCCTGAACTCAGCGCGCTATGGAATCGCCTGGGGTGCATTAGGCGCAGCCGAATTCTGCTGGCACATGGCACGTCAGTACACTTTAGACCGCCATCAGTTCGGTCGCCCCCTGGCTGCAACACAGCTGGTTCAGAAAAAGCTGGCCGACATGCAGACTGAGATAACCCTTGGATTGCAAGGCTGCCTGCGCCTGGGACGCATGAAGGACGAAGGCACCGCAGCGGTAGAAATCACTTCCATCATGAAACGGAACTCCTGCGGAAAGGCCCTGGATGTCGCTCGCCTGGCCAGAGACATGTTAGGGGGCAACGGAATTTCAGATGAGTTCGGTGTGGCGCGACATCTGGTCAATCTTGAAGTCGTGAATACCTATGAAGGCACACACGATGTACACGCCTTGATTCTTGGCCGTGCACAGACAGGCCTGCAAGCTTTCTACTAAAAGCTTCTGCCACTTGGAAAACAAGCCCTCGACAGCCGGACCCAGCTTGCTTAGCTGTATGGGCCGGGCCTGCCGAGGGCTATTTTTATAGGGCAAAAAGACTGGTCGCCTCAAGCTCAAGCACCTGACTCTGGTTTTGATTAAATACGCGCCAGGTCCAGCGCACAATACCGAGCTCAGGCCGGGATTCGGAGACGCGTACCGTATCGACGGTGGCTTCAAGACGTAGACTATCACCCGCCCTGACAGGAGCCAGCCAGCGAAGCTTTTCAACCCCGGGCGAACCAAAGGACTCTGAATCATAGAGTGCTGCGTCGCAGGCCATTCGCATGGTTATTGCACACGTTAGCCAGCCACTTGCGATTAAGCCATTCCAGTGACTCGACTTTGCAGCTTGCTCATCCACATGAAAATACTGCGGATCGTAGCGTTTAGCGAACTCAAGCATCTCATCGTGATCTATTTGCACAGGGCCTGCCTTAATCACTTTACCCGGCACAAATTCGGCGAATTTCATAGATAATCTCCACAACCTTTCTTTATTACAGTGTACGCTACTTGCACATCGTAAATTGCCAGGCGTTACACTGTGATTAACCGAACAAACGTTCTATTTTTCTACTCTACATGCTTAAACCGACTGTCTCACAATTTACCCAAATCTCCGATAACGAACACACTTTCACTATCGAATACAGCTGGGTAGGGAACGCATCAAGCGAGGCCCCCTGCTGATCTTCCTGCATGAGGGTCTGGGCTCGGTCAGCCATTGGGGAGCATGGCCAGAGATGCTGGCAAAACACCTGGGATGCAGAGGGCTAATCTATTCGCGCGTAGGTTACGGTAAAAGCACCCCCGTCCCGCAAACGAGCCCTTAGCCATTGATTATCTGCATATCGAAGCCCGGACACGCCTGCCGGCATTCTTGCGAGCACTCAGCCTAGAGCACGAAAAACCTCTGCTTTTTGGTCATAGTGACGGCGCTACTATCGCCCTGCTATTTGCTGCAATGGAAAATAGCCCCGTTCGTGCAGCCATAGCTGTGGCTCCGCACATCAACGTAGAAGACATTACACAACAAAGTGTCGCAGCCAGCGCTGACTGGTACGAAAACCGCGGCCTTAAACAGCGTCTGGAACGCTATCATGATGACGTGGACTCCACCTTCTGGAGATGGTGCAATGCATGGAAGAGTGACGCGTTCAAGGGCTGGAACATTGAAGCCTTGTTGCCAGCTATAAAGTGCCCGTTGCTGGTAGTCCAGGGTGACGAGGACGAATATGCTTCATTAGAGCAAATCTATGGCATAAAGCGAGCCGTGCCCCACGCCCAACTTATAGTCATGCCAAGGGTAAGGCATTCGCCTCATATTGAACGTCCAGAACAACTACTTGAACACTGCCATGCTTTTTTAAGCAGCCTGGAAAAAGAACGGCAGCAATAAGCTCTAGTTAAAAGCAGCGGCGGCGCGCCGAATACGATCAGTGACCGCCGACCATTGCGAAGCCTCGGGTGGATGCTCTATATATAGAGCCTCAAAGGATTGATTATCGACCTTGCGCAGCAAGCTATACAGATCATGCGCAAATCGTACAGGATCGTCACTGAGACTAATCCAGGTAAGCGAGGGATCCAGCCAGTCCGGAGCCTGGCCAAAACCCAGGACAGCTGCTTTTTGCTCTGTGCCATTGCGCGCCGTCAGTAGCAGTTGCTCACGGTCAAGCAAATGCAGGGGCGTGGTGGGCGCATAATGTGCCTTCAGTGAACCCGAAACACGGGGCACCTCAGACGACTGGCTGCCAGCCACCGCCAGGGAGCAATTTAATACGTTTTCAAGCTGTGCTACGCTGATGTGCCCTGGTCTAAGAACCGATATGGTCGAAGCGCCAGCAGCCCCGACTCGGGACAGATCCACAATGGTGGACTCAATACCCACCTCTGCTGCGCCCCCATCGAGCACCGTCAATGGGCTAGTACCCACGTCTTGAAATTCGGCACGTACATGTTGCGCCCGGGTTGGCGATATACGGCCAAACCGATTGGCTGACGGTGCTGCCACCCCTCCGTGATTACCCTTTAAACGTGAAAACTCGCTTAACAAGGCTTGGGCTACCGGATGTGAAGGACACCGTATACCTACGCTATCCTGGCCCCCTGCAACCTCAGCAGGAATATGAGCTGCTCTGGGCAAAATAAGAGTCAGAGGCCCAGGCCAAAAGCATTCAATCAGTCGCCAGGCCTCGGGCGGTATGGAGTGAGCCCAATAATATAAATCAGCCCCCGGAGCCACATGCACAATCACAGGGTGATTAGAGGGCCTGCCTTTAGCGGCATAAATTTTTTGGATGGCCGACACATTTTCTGCATCCGCACCCAATCCGTAGACCGTTTCAGTTGGAAACGCAACCAGTTCGCCCGCGAGCAGTTGACGGGCAGCAGCCTGGATCTCGGTGAAATCGGGGCTAGACGAGGTCGTGGAGTTCATATGAAATCCCTAGAACCGACGCCACCCTGGCTGTTTTGCTCTGCAAGCTTAGCGGGTCCGCATCAAGAATGTTGATGTGCCCCATCTTGCGCCCTGCACGGGCTTCGGTCTTGCCGTAGAGGTGCAGGCAGGCACCTGGCACGCGCAACACTTCCGCCCAGTCGGGTTCTTGATAATGGCCTTGCTCGTTAAACCAGATATCCCCCAATAGGTTCAGCATCACCGATGGTGTATGCGAGGCGGCATCGCCCAGCGGCAGACCAGCCATCACGCGTACTTGCTGCTGGAACTGGCTGCTGAAGCAGGCATCCATGGTGAAATGCCCGCTGTTGTGAGGCCTGGGTGCGATCTCGTTAGCCAGTAATGTATTGTCATCAAGTATAAAAAACTCAACGCAAAGCACCCCATGGTAGGAAAGCGCCTTGGCAATGCTCTCGGCAGCCTGAGCGGCCTTTTGATAGAGCTCCGACTGCTTGTTTACAGCAGCCGTCGATACCGCCAGAATACCGTCCCGATGTTCGTTATGGGAAGGCATATAGCTTTGAACATTGCCATCCAGACCGCGAGCCACAACAATTGAAATCTCGTCTTTCAACGGCTGTAACGCCTCGAGGACACAGGCAACACCCCTAAAGTCGGAGAAGGCATGGAGTGCCTCGTCGCGTGTCGCAACACGCGCCTGGCCCTTCCCGTCATAGCCAAGCCTGGCTACCTTCAAAATGCCTGGAAATAACGATTCAGGAACAGCGTATAGGTCATCTATGGTTAGAATAGGCGCGTAGGGAGCCACCGGAACCCCCGCCGAGCGTATGAAGGCTTTTTCCTGGACACGGTCCTGCACCACAGCCACGGCCTCGCCAGAGGGCGTTACGCGACGCTGAGCCCCCAGTCGAATAAGGCTTTGGGCCGGGACATTTTCGAATTCGGTGCTAATTGCCTGGCATTGAGCAGCCAGTTTGTCCAGAGCATTCTCGTTATCGTAAGCGGCGCAAATATGCAGATCGGCTACCGCCCCAGCCGGGCTTTGGGTATCGGGGTCAAGCACGGCTACCTTATAGCCCAGACCCTGAGCAGCATGACAAAACATGCGCCCTAATTGCCCTCCGCCAATCATGCCTAGCCATTCGCCGGGTAAAACCGGCGCGACATCCGAAGCCTTGCTCATAATATAAAAATAAATCTGAAGTTAAAATTAAGATTCAACAGGTGGGACGCTCATGCTGCGAGCTGTTTGAGTCTGGCGCTCGCGAAAGGCCACCAGTTTTTCTCGCAAGGCAGAATCGTACATGGCCAGGCCCGCAACCACATGCAATGCCGCGTTGGCAGCTCCGGCTTCGCCAATGGCGAAAGTGGCCACTGGCACACCCTTGGGCATCTGAACAATGGAGAGCAGCGAGTCTTCGCCGCGCAGGTAACGCGAGGGAACAGGTACACCGTACACAGGCACTTCTGTTAAAGCGGCCAGCATACCGGGTAAATGTGCCGCGCCACCGGCGCCGGCGATAATAGCGCGCATGCCTTCACGAGTGGCCTTTTTCCGTACTCGACCATATCCAGGGGCATACGGTGCGCCGATACCACCAAGGTTTCAAAACCCACGCCAAACTCGTCGAGTATAGCGGCTGCATGTTGCATAACGGGCCAGTCACTGGACGACCCCATCACCACACCCACCAGTAGTGGTGCCTCTTGACCTGCTGCTGCTTGGCTCATGAGTAAAACCTAATTAACTGTCGAAAAGAAGCATTTTAGCCGAAAGCAGGTACTCGGATGCCATGCTTTGGCTAAAGCCTTATACACTGCCTATTTGGCCAGGCGCTCAAGGGCCTCTTGGTACTTGGCGGCTGTGTGGCTGATGACATCAGCCGGAAGACGCGGCGCTGGAGGCGTTTTGTCCCAAGTCTGTGTTTCCAGCCAATCACGTACAAACTGCTTGTCAAAAGACGGAGGGTTACTGCCCACCTCATAGGTGCCTGCATCCCAGAAACGCGACGAATCAGGTGTGAGCACTTCGTCCATCAGGTGCAGCACACCGTCTTCATCAAGGCCAAACTCAAACTTGGTGTCGGCAATAATGATGCCTTTGGTGGCCGCATAGTCGGAGGCTTCACGATACAAGCGCAAAGTGATGTCCCGAATCTCGTTTGCCATACCCTCTCCGACCTCGGCAACAACATGTGAAAAATCAACATTTTCATCATGAAATCCGAATTCTGCCTTGGCAGCAGGAGTAAAAATCGGATCCGCGAGCTGGCTCGCCTGCTGCAAGCCGGCTGGCAAGGTGATCCCGCAAACCTCGCCTGTTTTTTGGTAGTCTTTCCAGCCTGAGCCGATAATATAGCCACGGGCAACAGCTTCAACCATAATAGGCTTCAAGCGTTTGACCACCACTGCCCTGCCTTCAACCAGGTGGCGTTCATTTCCTGCCACTACATCAACAGGGTTCACGGTCGTGGAATGGTTGGGAATAATATGCGCTAATTTTTTCAGCCAGAACTCTGTCATGCCGGTAAGTACAGCCCCCTTACCAGGAATAGGATCATCCAAAATAACATCGAAGGCCGAAATCCGGTCTGACGCCACGATGAGAAGCTTGTCGTCACCCACCGCATACATATCTCGAACCTTGCCGCGACCTAACAGTGGCAACGACGTGAGGGTGGATTCGTAAAGAGCCTTTTGCACGATGTATTCCTTAACGCAAAAACATCCCGCCGATTGGCTAAGCGACGGGACGGTACCTAGCACCCTTTGCCGGGCCTAGGACAAAACAGGCCATCATAATAATGATGGCCTGATACACATAATTACTGAACGCGTTGGGCAAGCTCGCCCGCTGCATAGCGACGCGCCATGTCGTCAAGCGCAATAGGCTTGATCTTGGAAGCGTTGCCCGCAGTACCAAACTGTTCGTAACGAGCCTTGCAAATAGCTTTAGCCGCTGCACGGGCAGGCTTAAGGTAGTCGCGTGGATCGAACTTGTCTGGGTTGGTGAACAGATAGCGGCGGATGGCAGCAGTCATGGCCAGGCGAATATCGGTATCAATATTGACCTTGCGCACACCGTGCTTGATGGCTTCCTGGATTTCCGAAACAGGAACCCCGTAAGTTTCTTTCATGTCGCCACCGAACTCGCGAATTTCAGCGAGCAGCTCTTGGGGTACGCTGGAACTGCCGTGCATAACCAAATGCGTATTTGGCAAATGCGCGTGAATCTCTTTGACACGCTCAATAGAAAGTATGTCGCCAGTGGGTTCACGGGTGAACTTGTAAGCCCCATGGCTGGTACCAATGGCGATGGCCAAGGCATCCAGCTGTGTACGGCGTACAAAGTCAGCAGCCTGATCCGGGCTGGTCAATAGCTGATCGATCGTCAAAGCACCTTCGAATCCGTGACCGTCTTCTTTATCGCCCTGCATGGTTTCAAGCGAGCCCAGGCAACCTAGCTCGCCTTCGACCGTAACACCGACTTTATGAGCCATTTCGACCACTTTACGTGTGACTTCCACGTTGTACTCGTAATCGGCTACCGTCTTGCCATCAGCTTCCAGGGAACCATCCATCATGACACTGGTAAAACCCAGATCAATGGCGCCCTGACAAATAGCAGGCGACTGGCCGTGGTCTTGGTGCATGACCACCGGTATATGAGGGTATGTCTCGACTGCTGCTTGAATAAGCAGCTTTAAAAAACTTTCGCCAGCGTATTTTCGGGCACCCGCAGAGGCCTGCATGATGACTGGACTATTGGTTTCGTCAGCCGCTTCCATGATTGCTTGAACCTGTTCAAGGTTGTTCACGTTAAAAGCGGGAATGCCGTAGCCATTTTCAGCTGCATGATCGAGCAACTGACGCATGGAAACCAGGGCCATGGGAGATCTCCTGAACACTAAGATAAATTACTAAATTACCCTCAATTTTAAGGGCGATTGCGATTTCTTGCTTGCCTACCTCAGGTAGACGCTTTGCGACGCGCCGATTTGGGACGAAAAGCCGACACTATTGAGTCGTGGGTCTCGATATACGGGCCGCCGATCAAATCTATGCAATAAGGAATAGCTGCAAAAATGCCCTGCACCACTACCGCACCGTTTTCATCACGCAGACCTTCTAAAGTCTCGCGTATTGCCTTCGGCTGCCCGGGCAGATTAACAATCAAGGCAGCATGCTGCGGATTTTCACGAATTACGGCCACCTGCCTGGACAAAATAGCCGTCGGCACAAAATGCAAGCTGATTTGGCGCATCTGCTCACCAAAACCCGGCATCTCTTTGGTGGCAACACTTAACGTGGCCTCAGGCGTGACGTCTCGACGTGAAGGACCCGTACCACCCGTGGTTAACACCAGATCACAGCCCACCTCATCAGTGAGTTCGGTAAGTGCTTGTGCTATCAGCCCGGCCTCGTCTGCAACCAGGCGGGTTTCAAATTGTGCGGATTGTATTAGAGCTGTGTTCAACCAGCTTTGCAGTGCCGGAATGCCCTCATCAATATATTCACCACTGGAAGCCCGGTCAGAAATTGAGACCAGCCCCACCAGCAGCTCATCGGGATGACGACGCGTTAATCGTTTATTGCTATGCATAACTATACAGATTCCATTTATTAATTTCCGTTTCACCTAGTATATGACGTGACAAAGCCCTACCGTGACCGTGGAAACCGGTAAAATTTTTAAGCGGCCCCACAATTTGCTAAGCTAGGCTTCTACCATGGAGACGACGATGCCACAGACGATGCACATTCTTTATGCAGGGGCCGGAGACATCGCCACCCGATGCGCCACATTGATGAAAGGACGTGCTGCCAGACAATGGGCATTAAGGCGCAGTGCAGCTGAGTCCGAAGACACGCCACTTCAGTGCCTGCAGGCCGACTTGACCATGCCCAGGACCTTGGAGCGCCTGCCAAAGTCTATCACCCACGTTTTATACACCGCCACACCGAGTCTGCGCAGCCCCGAGGCCTATGCAGCAGTCTATGATACTGGTCTGCGCAACCTCATAGCGGCTCTTGATCTCTCTAGCTTACAGCGCTTCATTTTTGTCTCGTCGACCGCCGTTTACGGCCATTGCACCGGACTGCAAGATGAAAGCAGCCCCACCCCTGCCCCCCAGTTCAATGGACAGGCCTTACTGAAAGCCGAACAGTTTTTACAAAGCACTCTGGGTGATAAAGCTGTAGCCATACGTTTTAGCGGCATTTATGGCCCGGAGCGAATGGCACTCATTCAGAAGCTGATGCAAGATACGATAACAGTGGCGGCCAGTCCTGGGAACTGGGCTAATCGCATTCATATTGACGACGTTACCCAGGCCTGCGCCCACTTGCTACAGCTTTCTGCTCCTGAGCCGGTGTATATAGCTACCGACGATACACCAATGGAAATTGCTGATCTTTATGACCAGTTGGCGGCGCATATCGGCGCCCCGGCACCTGCCCATAACTATAACGCTCCCTCATCGGGAAAACGTTTCTCGAACACAACCCTTAAAGAAAGCGGCTGGACATTGAAATGGCCCGATACCCTTGAGGGATATAGGGCCATCATTGCATCACGGCCTGCTGCTACCTAAGAGTCTTAGGGAAGCACTTCAGCAGCCCGCTGCTGCAAGACTGCGACTGCGGGTAAGCTCTTGCCTTCCAGAAACTCTAGAAAAGCGCCACCACCCGTAGAGATATATCCAATGTCATCAGCGATATTAAAGGCGGAAATAGCAGCCAGGGTATCACCTCCACCAGCAATGGAAAATGCAGGTGAATCAGCAATTGCCTGTGCCACAATTCGAGTGCCTTCAGAAAAGGCCGGGAACTCGAATACCCCTACGGGGCCATTCCAGACGATAGTGCCGGCAGTATGCAAAATCGCAGACAGCTCGTGTGCACTATCCGGGCCAATATCTAAAATAAGATCATCATCAGCCACGTCACTGGCTGACTTGATGGTTGCCTCGGCATCAGTGGAAAAACTTTTGGCACAGACAACATCAGAAGGAATGGGCACACTGGCGCCTCGCTCTTTCATGATTTCGATAACGGCCCTGGCTTCATCGATTTGTGCCGCTTCGACCAGCGACTTGCCGATGGGCAGACCTTCAGCGAGCATAAAGGTGTTGGCTATGCCTCCGCCAACAATGAGCTTGTCTACCCGTTCAGCCAAGGCACGCAAAATAGATAGCTTGGTTGAAACCTTGGCGCCACCCACGATGGCGACCAATGGACGGGCCGGGTCGCTCAGAGTGCGGGTCAAGGCATTCAACTCTGCCTCAAGCAAAGGCCCCGCACACGCTACCGGAGCATAACGGGCGATACCTTCGGTGCTAGCCTGAGCACGATGCGCAGCACCAAAGGCATCGTTTACGTATACATCGCAAAGCGCTGCCATTTTTCTGGAGAGTTCTTCGTCGTTGGCTTTTTCGCCCACATTGCAGCGGCAATTTTCTAGCAAGACCAGTTGACCAGGTTCGATTTCGACCCCGTCAATCCAGTCACGCTGCAACGGCACACGCATATTCAACATTTCGCTTAAGCGCTCGGCCACTGGTGTGAGGGTGTCACGCGGCATGACTTCGCCCTCTTTGGGACGACCCAAGTGGCTCGTAACCATGACCGCAGCCCCGGCCTCCAGGGCCAGCTGAATAGCGGGCAATGATGCACGGATGCGGGTGTCTTCAGTAATAAGACCGGCAGCCAGGGGGACGTTCATATCCGAACGTATGAAGACCCGCTTCCCCTTGAGCTTACCTTCGGTAGCCAACTGAGTTAACGTCTTTACGGTAGAAATCATGATGTAGATGTAATTATCTTAAGGGCGTAACAAAGGCGGGTTAAACCCGCCTTTATGTGCCTTATTTATTATTTTGCCGTCATCATGGCTTCGGCTGTGTCCAACATACGAATGGAGAAAGCCCATTCGTTGTCGTACCAGGCAGAAACCTTAACTAGGCTACCGGAAACTTTGGTCAGCAACGAATCTACTGTGCTGGAAGCCGTTGTATGGTTGTAGTCGGTAGAAACCAAAGGCTCATCGCTGTAATCCAAAATTCCTTTTAGCGGCCCCTGAGCGGCATTCTTCAAAATGCTGTTGACCTCATCCACCGTAGTAGGCCGCCCTGATACAAAGGTCAGGTCAACCATCGAAACATTAATGGTGGGCACCCGTACCGCGAAACCATCAAGCTTTCCGTTTAGTTCGGGCAATACCAGGCCCACGGCAGCAGCAGCTCCCGTTTTGGTGGGGATCATGCTCATGGTGGCGGAACGCGCACGACGAAGATCCTTATGCGCCACATCGGTAAGCACCTGATCGTTGGTGTAGGCGTGAATAGTCGTCATCAGACCATTCACAATACCCAGTTCCTGATGCAGGGGCTGCGCCAACGGAGCCAGACAGTTAGTGGTGCATGAAGCGTTCGACACAACCGTGTCGGCGGCTTTAAGCACCTGGTGGTTAACGCCGTACACTATTGTTGCATCGACATCTTTACCACCTGGTGCGGAGATCAGCACCTTTTTAGCACCCGCCTGCAGGTGCGCATTGGCAGCCTCTTTGGTTGTGAAGCGACCGGTGCAGTCGAGCACCACATCAACATCTAGCTCGGCCCAAGGCAGTTTAGTCGGATCACGTTCGGACAGCAGACGGATACGGTCGCCATTCACGATCAGGTAGTCGGTACCTTCAAGCTCAACATCGGCGTTGAAACGGCCGTGTACGGTATCGAAGCGAGTAAGATGCCTGGCAACAACATCTTGTCCGGGAGCGTTAATAGCGACAATTTCAATGTTGTGCTTTTTCCCGTACTCGTAATGAGCGCGCAAGGTCATGCGCCCAATTCGGCCATAACCATTAATAGCGACGCGAATCGTCATGATAGATCTCCTAATTACAAAATCTGTTCAACGGCTTGGGCCACATGGGTGACCGTCAGGCCAAAATGCTCAAAAAGAGCGTCCGCAGGAGCCGACTCGCCGTAGGTATCAATTCCGACCACTGCACCGTTCAGGCCCACATACTTATGCCATAAACCGGTAGAGCCTGCCTCGACCGCAACACGCGGGAGATGGCCAGGAAGAACTTGATCACGCCAGGAAGACTCTTGGGTATCAAAAAGGTTAGTACATGGCATCGACACCACCCGAACAGCAATACCTTTTGCAGCAAGGAGCTCTTGAGCCCGTAACGCCAGACCGACTTCGGAACCGGTAGCGATGATGATGGCTTTGGCATCGGCGGCGTCAGAAAGCACATATCCGCCGCGCGCAATGTCAGCTATGGTTTGCTCATCACGCTCGACAAAGGGCAGGTTCTGTCGCGATAACAGCAATGCACTCGGGCCCCCGTCGTGGACATCCATGCCGATGCTGGCGGGGCGGCTGATCGATTGCACCCAGGCGACAGCTGTCTCGGTGGTATCGCAGGGACGCCATACATGGAGATTGGGGATTAACCGCAAACTGGAGGCATGTTCTATAGATTGATGTGTAGGGCCATCTTCACCCAGACCTATAGAGTCATGGGTAAACACATGCACTACACGTTGCTTCATCAGCGCCGCCATGCGAATGGCATTACGCGAGTAATCGGAGAAGGTCAGGAACGTGCCGCCAAACGGTATGTAACCGCCGTGCAGAGCCATGCCGTTCATTACCGCAGCCATACCAAACTCACGTACGCCGTAATTGATATGACGGCCAAAGTGCAGGCCATCATCAGTCGCGCGCAACGCTTCTACGCCAGGCCAATTGGTAAAGTTAGATCCGGTTAGATCGGCCGATCCCCCAATCATTTCAGGCAAGATACCAGCCAAGGCTTCAATGGCAAACTGGGACGCCTTTCTTGAGGCAACAGTTTGCGCCTTAGCATTGGTCTGGGCAATAAACTGCTGCGCCTGCTCTGTAAAGTCCGGGCTTAACTCGCCATGCATACGCCTTACGAACTCGGCGGCGAGCTTGGGATTGACTTCCTGATAGGCATCAAAGCGCTGTTGCCATGTTGCCTGAAGCTGCTCGCCCGCTGGACGGGCATCCCAATATTCGTAGACATCGTCGGGGATTTCAAAAGGGCCATGACTCCAGCCTATAGATTCACGAGTGGCATGAATCTCGTCGGGCCCCAAGGGCGCGCCATGGCATTTTTCTGAGCCAGCCAGTTTAGGTGACCCTTTGCCAATAACCGTTTTACAACAAATTAATGTGGGGCCTGTATTCTCGAGGGCATTTTTCTTGGCTGCGCGGACGGCAGCGTCAAGCGCCTCTACATTGTGTCCGTCAACATTCGGAATCACATTCCAGCCATAGCTGCGGAAGCGCTCAGGCGTGTTGTCGCCAAACCAGGACTCGACTTTTCCATCGATGGAAATGCCATTGTCATCGTAAAAAACAATAAGCTTGGATAGCTTCAACGTACCCGCCAATGAGCAGGCTTCGTGAGAGATGCCTTCCATCAGGCAGCCATCGCCTACGAATACATAGGTGTGGTGATCGACAATTGAATGCCCGGGCAGGTTGAACTCTTGGGCGAGCATCGCCTCGGACAGCGCCATGCCGACGGCATTCGCCAGACCCTGGCCAAGCGGGCCAGTCGTGGTTTCAATGCCCGCGGTATAGCCGACCTCAGGGTGGCCAGGCGTGCGCGAATGCAATTGACGGAAGTTTTTAATCTCTTCCATCGGCAGGTCGTAGCCGCTTAGATGCAGCAATGCATAAATAAGCATTGAACCGTGTCCGTTCGATAGAACGAAACGATCGCGATCCGGCCAGGCGGGATCAGCAGGGTTATGTTTAAGATGTCTGGTCCAAAGCACTTCGGCGATTTCAGCCATGCCCATCGGGGCACCTGGATGACCAGAATTAGCGTTTTGAACAGCATCCATAGCCAGCGCACGAATTGCATTAGCCATGGGGGAGACGGTGGAAGTTGGAAGATCCATTAGAAGCTCTCGAAGGGTGCCAAAGCCAGCCGCAGGGGGCTGGACCCCCAATCGTCAATCAGGAGTTATAAAGCCGTCCATTTTAACACTGCAGCGCACAATGCGCCGAAGCACGATGCCTTAAGAGTCGAGTATGCTGTAGCTTTCGCTTCAACTCACCCACGCTAAGCTTATGAATCTGCCACGTTTTTATTGCAACGCCGACCTCCAAACAGGCGCGACCATTGAGCTTGCCGACGAACTTGCTCACTATATGACCCGTGTTTTACGCTTAAAAGACGGCTCAGCAGTCTGGCTTTTTAATGGTGTGGGCGGGCAGTTTTTAGCATCTTTACAACAGCAGTCTAAAAAAGTCAGCGCTGTAATAGGCACGTTTCATGATGTAGAGTGTGAACTCGCCGGTAAAGTCACGGTAGCCCAGGGCTTGGCCTCTGGCGATAAAATGGATTGGATTATCGAGAAATGCACCGAAATTGGTGTCACAACGGTAGCGCCCATTGCAGCCAGGTACAGTGTTTTACAGCTAAGCGGCGAACGCTTGCAAAAGCGGCTGGCGCACTGGCAAAAAGTAGCCCGGTCCGCCAGCGAGCAATGCGGACGCAATCGCATCAATCAGGTAATGGCACCGCAAAGCCTCGCCGCCTACTTAAGCACCGTTGACGCTTCCGCTCCTCAAGAAACACGTATTGTCTTTTGTGATCCCGATGCCGATCACGATCTGGATTCAGCCTTGGCAGGCTTAACACCGGCCCATGATATTCACCTTATCCTTCTGATCGGGCCGGAAGGTGGTTGGTCAGAAGAAGAAAAAGCCCAGGCTATACAGGCCGGGGCTTATTCAATGCGTTTTGGTTCACGTATTTTGCGTACCGAGACTGCCGCAATTGCCTTAGTGTCGGCTGCCAGCGCACGTCTGGGCTGGCTTTAAACCGTTACTCGTCGCCAGAGCCTGAATACGGCGTCGGGGACACCCCTGGCTCGGGCTCCGGGTGTTTCCCGGCGTGGATCACCGTATAGGCAAATATACGATCTTTAGTGCTGGCAAAGTCTGCCGCGTCATTACACACACTTAGGATGGCCTGGGCATGTGACTCTAGCGATGGATCGCCTGTGTGCAACTTGTTAAACCACAGGTACAGACCTGTTTTTTGATCAAGCACAGTATCACACAGGCAATCGTAGAGTGCATCAAGATCACTACCAAAATAGTCGGGATAATCGACTGCTTTTACGATTGCGCGCAATACTGCGGAACAGTTGCGTGCGCGGTCGCACTCGACCACGCCAACGGTAATTTCGGCGTCTTGCGCCATGGTGAAAATTTTAGCCTGCTGCGAATCCGTTGCGTCGATTAGGCCGCCCCGTTGCAACAGTTCCTGCAAAGTGAGGGATTGGCTCATTGCGACGTCTCCTTAAAAAACGCTTTGACTTCCTCAAGTCGATTCATGGTGTCTGTCCTGCCCAGTTCGATCAGCTCTTGAGTAAAGCCTGACTCGAACAATAAATAAGAAATTAACGCTCCGCCAGTAGTAGGACCGGACTTTGATGACACACCTAACACTCGAAACAAGGTACGAGCTGCCTTGGGAATGCTGTGATAGTGTTTCACAGCGATAGCGTCCAAAGATTGGCTTGGTGTAATCGAAAAAGTGCTAACTGGCCGCAGCGACTGGCTTTTTAATACACTTGGTGGCAATTGTGCAAGCAGACAATTAATTCGTTCCATTCGCTCAATATCCATTGACACACTGTCTAAAAAGATATTTGACAAAGCATGGCCGCCCATTTGGGCTAGCGACGGATAAGGCGGATCGACTTCGTGATCGTCTGGATAGGTTTCATCGTTATAACCTGTTCCGATAATGACGATTTTCTCGGCGCCTAGATGAATAGCCGGACTGATTGGCGCCAATTGCCGCATCGTGCCGTCACCGCACCAGGTCGTGCCGCCCCCACAAGCATCGCCTGAGCCGGAAACACAAAAGGTATCGAGCTGGAAGCAAGCAAATGGTCTACACCTATACGACAAGGTATAGCGCGGCGTAATGAACGCCGCCACGGAACAATTTTGGTATCGGACTGATAAAACGTTAAGTGTTCACCAGACGTGTAAGCGGTTGCGGTAACTGCTAATGCATCAATGTACTTGTGGCGAAGATTAGCATTTAATCGCTCAAAATCAAGCGCATTTGTTAAGAGTTCACGCAAAGGAGAGTTATCAAGTAGCGAATGCGGTACATTTCGCCTTAATCGGGGAGCTATCCACCCCAGGCCCAACGTGGTAAGCCATCGTAGCCCGGTGCGGATCAACGAGGCGCTATCGGCCTCAAAGACCATATCGGTACGCAGGTTTCCCCAGAAAGCACATAAACGCTTAATGCCTTCGTGAGGTTCATCTGCGTGGCAAGCCAGACCTGCAGCATTCAGCGAGCCAGCCGAGGTGCCGCAAATAATATTGAAAGGATTCCTGAAGCCTGGGTCACGATCAGGGTCAAGAATCTGATTGATCGCGGCCAGAACACCAACCTGATAGGCGCCCCGTGCGCCCCCCAGTAAGCACTACAGCTACAGGAGGGCGGGCACGAGCCCTATCGGGCGACTGAGACTCAGTCTCGATTCGTATTGGCATCGACTACGGTAAGTGCAGTCATATTGATGATACGACGCACTGACGAACTTGATGTCATGATGCTGACGGGAGCGTTCACACCTAACAGGAAGGGCCCGATGGCCACACTGCCACCTGCGTCGGTCTTCAGCAGGTTATAGGAAATATTGCCTGCATCAACGTTAGGACAAATAAGCAGATTTGCCGAACCTTTTAAGGTTGTATTCGGCAAAATCCGATGGCGAAGCTTTTCATCGAGGGCGCAATCACCGTGCATTTCGCCATCCACTTCGAGCTCAGGCGCCACTTCACGAATAATACTTAGCGCTTCGCGCATTTTCTCACCTGAGGAAGAACTGCCGGTACCAAAATTGGAGCGGGACAATAGCGCTGCCTTGGGTTCGATGTTAAGCGCTTTCATACGCTTGGCCGCTGCAACCGTGATCTCGGCAATCTGCGCTGCATCAGGATTATCATTGACATGCGTATCCGCCAAAGCCACCGTGCGTTCGCCCAGCAGCAAGATGTTCATGGCACTGTAGGTTTTTGCACCTGCACGTTTGCCAATGACTTCGTCAATGAAACGCAAGTGATTCGCGTAGGTACCTACGGTTCCGCAAATCATGCCATCAGCGTCACCGAAATGAATCATCATGGCGCCTATCAGCGTCAGACGGCGACGCATTTCCACTCGGGCCATTTCTTTGGTGATGCCGCCCCTGCACATTAGCTCCCAGTACTTGGTCCAGTATTTGTTGAAGCGATCATCTTGCTCGGGGTTGGTGACATCGGCGTCTACACCAAGGCGAATGCGCAAGCCATAGCGTTCGATACGTTGCTGGAGCACCGCAGGACGGCCAATCAAAATTGGACGTGCCAATTTCTCGTCGATAACGACTTGTACCGCACGCAAAACACGCTCGTCTTCACCCTCGGCGAAAACAATGCGGGCTTTACCTCCATCTTTAACCAGGCCTTTGGCCAGACTGTAAATAGGCTTCATGAACGCGCCAGAGCGATAGACAAACTGACGTAGTTCGTCAGTGTAGCTGTCGAAGTCGGCGATAGGACGGGTGGCGACCCCTTCTTCCATCCCTGCCTTCGCCACCGCTGGCGCGATGCGTACAATCAGGCGGGAGTCAAAAGGCATTGGAATGAAGTAATTCGGGCCAAACTCGACGTCGTCCAGGTTATACGCTGCCGCTACCACTTCATCCTGTTCTTCACGAGCTAATTGGCAAATCGCATGTACTGCTGCAATTTCCATGCCCCGTGTAATGGTAGTTGCACCAATATCGAGAGCTCCGCGGAAAATATACGGGAAGCATAAGACGTTGTTGACCTGATTCGGGTAGTCGGAACGGCCAGTGGCCATTACGACGTCGTCACGTACCGCATGAGCGTCTTCAGGAAGAATTTCCGGACTAGGATTAGCCAAAGCCAGGATCAACGGACGGGCCGCCATACGGGCCACCATTTCGGGCTTTAGCACGCCCCCTGCCGACAGCCCCAGAAATACGTCAGCATCGTCTATTACTTCGCTTAGCGTACGCAAATCGGTGTCTTGCACAAAACGCGCCTTGGTTTCGTCCATTAGGACAGTACGGCCTTTGTAGACCACACCCTCAATATCAGTAAGCCAGACGTTCTGCAGAGGCAATCCCAAGTCAAGCAGTAAGTCCAGACACGCCAACGCGGCGGCGCCTGCGCCGGAGACTACAACCTTGACTGTACTTAGGTCTTTACCAACTACAGCCAAACCATTTAAAAATGCAGCAGACACGCAAATGGCAGTACCGTGCTGATCGTCGTGAAACACCGGGATATTCATGCGTTCACGCAATCTCTTCTCGACGATGAAACATTCGGGCGCCTTGATGTCCTCAAGGTTAATTCCCCCGAAAGTTGGCTCAAGCCCTGCAATGATATCCACCAGCTTATCAGGATCGTTTTCGTTGATCTCGATGTCGAACACATCGATTCCGGCAAAGTTCTTAAACAGTACTGCCTTGCCCTCCATGACAGGCTTTGAAGCCAGCGCGCCAATGTTGCCAAGACCCAACACCGCCGTGCCATTGGTGATGACACCGACCAGATTGCCACGGCCTGTGTAGCGATACACGTTCTGAGGATCCGCAACGATCTCCTCGCAGGCTGCAGCTACGCCGGGCGAATACGCTAAGGCTAAGTCACGTTGATTTGAAAGCTGTTTGGTGGGCGTTACTGATAATTTGCCGGGGCGCCCTTGCTCGTGATATTCAAGCGCCGCCTTACGAAGGTTTTCATCCATGATCTTCAACCGCCTAGAGTAGATATGCTGAGTACAAATTGTTCTATAAAGACAAACATTCTAGCCGCTGATGCCGAAATAAAACATGCTGCAGGGCAGCATAGGCACCATTTGCGAAAAAACACAACTTTATAGGTCTTGCGAGGGATGAGGAAACACCCCTTCAGGGTCAAAATAGGTTTTCAATGTGGCATCCATTTCAGATGCTTGCAGCGCTACTGAGTCATCGTCCGTCCAGAGCGGAAACTCATTGGGCCCGGCCAAGGGCAAATCGAGCAAACGCTCGTCAATAACCAGCCATTCGACCCAGCCCAGATCGCCTCCGCTCCCCAACAAAAGGTGGGCCAGATTTAACTCCGCGCCATCCGCTGGCCGAAGCGCGTCCAGACGGTAGCGCCCTAACCACTCTGGCCTATTCAGGCAAGACAAGGCAAAGGGTGAAGCCAGCAATACAAAGAGCTCTGGCACCAGCTTACGCAAGGCAGCACAGTTCAACGGCTTGGTATTTCCGGTTCCAAAGGGGCCTAAGCTGGCCGCACTGCCGTCTGCCATTAGCAGCGAGGCGTGAACCACACCGCTCCCCTGTGTTTGTCCCGTGGGCCAGTAATGATGATGCCGATCGGCAAGCCATGCCGCCACACTCAGATTAGCAGGTACCTGAGCAAATGCCGAAAGTCCTGCTGCTTCAAGCTCACCCACCAGACAGCCTGGCTGCACAAACCATTGAGGCGATTCAGCCGATAAACGCTGAAACGAGTTCAAGTGGGCAATGGGATCCACCCACAGAACCGGCTGATCTAAATCGGCGTGCGCGTCAGGCACACCGTCCAGCGCCATGCACACTCCGTGCGCAGCGCACAAGTCTCTGGCATGATGTGTATCTGCTGCCGTTTTAGGCAGCAGACGCGCCTGCTCGCTTTGCTGTTGATTTGAAATACGTTGCAGTGTGCCTTCTACTCTACGCTCTAACTGTAGACAAAACGTCTCCCAGGCGCTCTTCGAGCCACGACGACCGCCAAAAAATGCGCGACGAGATACAGAATGCATTGTGTTTTCCTGCTATGTGCTTAAACTTATTAACACTATACGAATAGCCATACGGCCGTTTCTTGCGGCCTGATACTTTTACTCGAGAATTTAGTTTTTATGTTTCGCCTCGCGCAACGCACAGAGCTAGCTGTGCCCTTTCACGCTGTAGAACTTTTTAAACAAGCCAATGCATTGATTGCGCAGGGCAAAGACATTATCAGCCTTGGTATAGGCGAACCCGATTTCACTGCTCCGCCTACTGTCGTTGAAGCGCTGCATCAGGCCGCCTTGGCGGGACGTAGTCAATATACCTCACCCTTGGGCATATACGAGCTGCGCGTCGCGATTAGTCAGTATTATGCTGAACACTTTGGTGCCAATGTTTCGCCAGAACGTGTCGTGATAACTGCTGGCGCTTCCGGGGCCTTAAGCCTGGCCTGCTTGACTCTCATAAACCAGGGTGACGAAGTCTTGATGCCCGACCCTTCGTACCCGGCCAATCAGAACTTTATTTTGTCGGCAGGCGGTAAACCCACCCTAATTCCGACCAGCGCCGAGCAACGCTTTCAGCTGAGTGTCGACGACATACGAGCAAACTGGGGCCCGGCTACACGCGGTGTGCTTATCGCATCCCCCAGTAATCCTACGGGTGCCACCATTGCCAAAGCCGAGCTTGCGGCACTGGTTCAGGAGGTAAAGTCACGGAATGGTTTTGTGATTATGGATGAAATCTACCTGGGCCTGTATTACGACGAGAAACCCGAAAGTGCGCTGGTGCTGGATGACAACATCATCATTATCAATAGCTTCTCAAAATACTTCCACATGACAGGGTGGCGTTTAGGCTGGCTTATTGTTCCGGAACAGATCGTAGCTGCGGTTGAGCGCCTGGCCTCAAGCTTATCGATCTGCGCGCCATCGTTGGCCCAACACGCTGCGCTGGCCTGCTTCGAGCCCGAAGCAATGGCTACCTACGAGCAACGCCGCATTGCCTTCAAAGCTCGCCGGGATTTTCTGCTGCCTGCCTTAAACGACCTGGGTCTGCACGTTCCCGTAACACCTGATGGCGCATTCTATATTTATGCTGATGTCAGCCAGCATAGCAACAACAGCGATGAGTTCTCGCAGCGGCTTTTATACGAAGCTAGCATAGCTGCAGTTCCGGGGCGCGACTTCGGTCCGGCTCTGGCTAACAAGATGATTCGTTTTTCGTATGCGACATCGCTGGAACGCTTGCACGAAGCCGTAGCCAGATTACAGAAATTCCTGGGTTAAGAAAGGCAAGGCGGCAGACTGCGCAGCTACTCGTTGCGCACCGCAATGCCTGAAGCCAAGGCCATACGCCGGCGCTCGGCCAGCACACGAGCGCCATAGCCACCATCGCTGGGGCCGGTTGCTCCGACGTAGCAGCTAAGGGCACCCGTCAGTGAGCCGCGCCGGCGGCGGCAGTCATATAAAATTTGCGTCCCTGCCCTTATGTTGGCTTCAGGACTGAAAACAGCGAGGTCACCCTCGGTGTAGTCCTCAAGCTTATCTTTATGTACGCGCGTCATGACTTGCATGAGCCCTTGAGCTCCCGCATGGCTTTCTGCAAAAGGGTTATAGCTGGACTCAATCGCAATAATCGCCAAAATCAGCTGCGGATCAATATTTTTCTCGTGCCCCACCCTGAATGCAGTGTGGATCAGCGCACCCGACACGCTATGAGCCACTTTATATTTACGGGCGATGTAACTTCTTAGCGCCTGCAGCTGTGTACGCGAGACACCCGCGATATTCACTGTGCCTGCACTTACCTGCAACGCCTCTGCAAAGGCCTGATAGGCTGATGCATTAATGCCGTCTTTTTGATTATCATCATGAATGTTGGCACGAACCTCAGGGTCCACTGATGAAGCGAACCACCCCAGTTGTGAAAAACCATCATCTTCCAATGCTGCTGGGCGTAGCGCTTCAACCACAACGGTATAAAGCTGGCTGGCCTGCTCGCGCATCGACGGCACTACAGAACCGGCTGCAATCGTTACCAACACGGCAATACCCAGATAAATGGCACAAACATGCATAAATTCTTCGAGGCGGTATCGTATTAACTGTACCCCTCGGTTAAGCATTGAACTGAACCGGGTTGGGTTCATATCGCTTATCCTCGTAAACTAGACTAGAGGCATCTTACCCTTCCAACGCGCAGAACTAAAATCGGAGCATCCAGTAGTTGTGAAATACCGTGACTTAAGAGACTTTATCGCACAGCTTGAAAAAGCGGGCGACCTAAAGCGCATAAAAACATCCGTTTCCACTCATCTGGAAATGACCGAGATTGGCGACAGAGTGCTCAAAGCTGCGGGGCCCGCCCTGCTATTTGAAAACGCTGTCCATCAGAACAGCCCTGCCTCTATGCCCGTGCTGACCAACTTATTCGGCACACCTAAACGGGTTGCCTGGGGGATGGGCGCCGACGATGTATCCGCATTGCGCGATGTAGGCGAACTACTGGCTACCTTGCGCGAGCCCGAGGCGCCGAGCGGCTTACGGGATGCTTTCTCCAAGGTTTCGATGTTGAAGTCGGCGCTTTGGGACATGGCTCCTAAAAACATCAAAAGCCCTCCCTGCCAAGAGATCGTGATCGAAGGCAAAGATGTCGATTTAAACAACATCCCCTTACAACTTTGCTGGCCGGGCGACGTGGCGCCCCTTCTGACCTGGGGTCTGGTCATTACCAAAGGACCAAAAGCAAAACGCCAAAATCTGGGTATCTACCGCCAGCAGCAAATCTCGCATAATAAGCTGATCATGCGTTGGCTCTCTCATCGTGGCGGCGCTCTTGATTTTCGGGATCATGCGCTGGCAAATCCCGGCGAGCCTTTCCCGATCGCGGTGGCGTTAGGATGCGACCCTGCAACCATTTTGGGGGCGGTAACGCCTGTTCCAGACAGTCTGTCTGAATACCAATTTGCCGGTTTGCTGCGCGGCTCACGCACCGAACTGTCCAAAGCTATCGGTAGCGATCTTTCGGTTCCCGCTTTTGCCGAAATTGTACTTGAAGGTCATATTTTACCTTCCAGCCATCCTGACGCCTTGCCCCTGACAGTGCCAGACGGAGCACCGCAGCCCCCTTCGAGCAATTATGAGCAGGCGCTTGAGGGCCCTTATGGCGATCACACCGGTTATTACAACGAACAAGACTGGTTCCCCGTCTTTACGGTAGACCGTATCACCATGCGTCGCGACCCCATATACCACAGCACTTACACAGGTAAGCCGCCGGATGAGCCGGCTGTCCTGGGCGTAGCCCTGAACGAAGTATTTGTTCCGCTTCTAAAACGCCAACTTCCAGAGATCGTTGATTTCTATCTGCCACCTGAAGGATGCAGTTACCGGCTCGCCGTAGTATCTATACGCAAGCAATATGCCGGACACGCTAAACGCGTCATGTTTGGCGTGTGGAGCATTTTGCGTCAGTTCATGTACACGAAATTCATCGTTATCGTGGATGAAGACATTAATACGCGCGACTGGAAAGAAGTGATATGGGCCATGACGACCCGCATGGACCCCGTACGAGATGCCGTTTTAGTCGAAAACACCCCCATTGATTACCTCGACTTCGCTTCACCGGTCTCGGGACTTGGCGGAAAAATGGGTATGGACGCCACCAATAAATGGCCTGGGAAACAACCAGAGAATGGGGAAGCGTTATTGACATGAGCGACGACGTCAAAACAAAAGTTGATGCAATGTGGAATGAGCTGGGCTTATAAAACAGCCTTCATCTGATGTAAAAAGAGCCAGGTTCAGTAGAATCCGGCTCTTTTTACATAACGCTTTATAGCTAAGATCAGAGCTGGACTTTTAGAGTGGTCCCATCACGCGTTTACTGCGCGCTGCATCTTTACGTTGCCGCGCGGAACGCAAAATAAATGTCTTCGCCAGACGCCAGCCAATTAACCCCAGCGCACTGGCTTTAAGCCCTTTGCCACCGATGCCGCCAACCAATGCTGAGAGTACTGACACCAGCATCGGATAACGTCCCGTGGACGTCAGCAGCAAGTTGCTCCACTGCGAAAGCCTGGACCCACGCCCCAGGCCGGAAAAGGAGTGAAACAAGTTACCAGGCCGGAGATCCTCGCTGAAATTACGTACATGACGGCAAAGCTCTCCCCTTTCTATAGCCGCCTGGGCACGGAGAAGCTCAATGCGAATTTCGCGATCTAAATTGTTACGGCGTGTGCTCATCAGGAATCTCCGGCATTATTTGACGACGAACCCCGTAGACGCTCGACCACCTCTACATCTCGCCTAAGCTCTGCGATGGTAGCAGCGAATGGATAAGGCCCCTTGTTAAGGCGATTGACGATAGCCAGGAACATCCCCAGACCAAGCGCGCCATAGACTACGATTAATACGGCAATAGCCCAATATCGATATTCGGTTGGCCAGAATAGCAAGGCAATCAGCAGTGAAAAAACCAGCAAGGCCAATGTGGAAAACAGTATTGCACCGAACAATAGGCCTAACAGTTTGATCAGGCTCGCTTTTTGTTGACTGGCTTCAAGCGAGAAGAGTTCTAAGCGTGTCCGAACAATAGAAACCAAGGTACACGTAATGTCACCCACAGATTGACGTAAAGACATGTCACCCCTTCTTATCGTTATTAGCAAGAGACGCCCCGCAAGCGGGGCGACCTTTACAGCCGGTTAAAACGAGACAGATCAGCGACGGCCAACCAAAAGACCGAAAAGCAGACCGACGATTCCTGCCACGCCGATGGCCTGCCATGGGTTATCGTGTACATAGTGATCGGTAGCTTTCACTGCTTGACGGCCGCGTTCGACCACAGCTTCCTGGGTATCGTGCAGGGCTTCACGTGTATTACGCAAGGAGCGCAATGCGTTTTCACGCAATTCAGTTGCTTTTTCACCGGACGCCGAAGCCGCTTCTACCAGTAGCTTTTCGGCCTCGTCTAAGCTCGTTTTAACGCTGGAGACGAAATCATCTTCAACCTCTTGAACTCTCTTCTTTGTGACCATTATTAGCTCCTTCAAGCAAAAATGAAACGAAAAAAGTGGTGCGCCCTGCAAAGACTTGTTAACGCACCTCTTGAACTTCAATATACGACGGAACACCATTTTGAACACTATCCTGTCGCATAACCATTTGTACCGAGGGACAATACCAGTCAGTTACCTCTGACTGCATTTCAGGAATGGGCATCACCAAGCCACTGATCGAAACCTGTGTAGCCGCCACTGTCCGATGATACTGAATAGGAAAACAGCTTTGCGGACCCAATGCTGTAGGCATTTCTTTCTCGTCACCCACGGTTTTCGCCGTGGTATGCACGGCCACAGGCTTTTCAGATCGTTTATCAAACTGCACACTAAAGCGCTGCTCTGGCAATTGCTGGCCCTTAGCATTAATTGCCTGATCGTAATTAAATAAGCCTAACAGGTTTAAATCAAAACCACCTTTAACAATTTCTCGGCCACCACCGCCTATATCACGCTCAAACCGGGCAAATCCGTCTTTAACTGACATCCAGTAATGCAATTTGGACTTACCGCCCGGCAGACCGGCTAAACCAAAGGCAGCGTTTCCGTTGACGAAAGCCTCACATTCGTTCGAGTTAACGATGCGCACCTGCGAAAGATTCATTTGCGCTTGTACTGAAATCAAGCCATTGCCGTTCAGGCTCAGGTAACCCCCATCGTGCATAAAGGGCGCATCACACACACCCGCGCTGGCGGCCGTACCACAACAAGCCAATACCACGCCTAACAGATGGGATTTATATTTTTGCATCGATTAACCATTCAACAGTAATTCCAATATTTAGCTTACCTGATTTTCTGCAACTCTCGAGCAATACCGGCAAAAGGATTGTAAAAAATAATGCCAAAGAAAAAAAGGCCGAGCTGACTCGACCTTTAAACGATAGGGTTTGACTTTATCTATTCGACTTCTTTTTGACGGGTACCAAATATTCGGTCACCAGCATCACCTAATCCAGGAACTATATAACCGTTCTCGTCAAGGTGGCTATCAATGGACGCCGTATAAATTTGTACATCCGGGTGTGCATCATGAACCGCTTTAATGCCTTCAGGTGCAGCTACCAGAACTAAAGCACGTATGGTTTTGCAGCCGGCTTTTTTCAGCAGGTCTATTGTGGCAACCATTGAACCGCCCGTAGCCAGCATGGGATCGATAATTAGAGCCAGGCGTTGGTCCAGTTCACCCACCAGACGCTCAAGATAAGTTTGTGCTTCGAAGGTTTCTTCATTTCGGGCGATGCCAATAACAGAAACCTTTGCTCCGGGGATCAGGCTGAGCACGCCATCCAGCATGCCAATGCCTGCGCGCAAAATAGGCACGACAGTAACTTTTTTGCCGGCCAGCTTCTCTACGCAGACTTCGCCGCACCACCCCTCGATGCTTGCCGGCTCGAGCGGCAGATCCTTGGAAGCCTCATAAGTTAATAAAGCGGCAATTTCCTGTGACATTTCGCGAAAATTCTTGGTACTTAAATCTGCGCGGCGCATCAATCCGAGCTTATGGCGGATGAGCGGGTGACGTATTTCGTGTATAGGCATGAAGCATCCTTGAGACCGATATACAGCTGTGTCTAAGCGACATCAGCTGAGCTTTAATCAATTCTAAACTAAACGGGGACCTCTAGCGGGTAGCCAGCCACTTAACAACAGCGTCGTCAAAAGGGCGCACCGCCGCTGAACGGCTGTCGTTGACCATGCTAACCAATATGTAACGCTTGCCAGATGCCCCCAATACATAGCCTGACAATGCCCGTGCGTCTCGGAGGGTTCCTGTTTTCAGATGTGCCCTGCCCTGAACTTCGTCGTCACGCAAGCGACGGCGGACCGTACCATCAACACCGGAAATAGCTAAAGACGAAATAAACTCAGGCATATAATTCGACCGCCAGATCACCTGCAGCATCGACGCCAGCCCCTCTGCCGTTACGCGGGCATCTCTGGATAGCCCAGAGCCGTTATCGATACGCCAGCCTTGGGTATTGACCCCTTGGCGAATCAATATTTGAGTGGCGGCACTTTCAGCCGTAGCCACCGTCGCTCCTTTTCCATTGGTTTCTGCGCCAACAGCAAGCAGTACCAAGGTTGCCATCAAGTTATTGCTTTGCTTGTTAATGGTGCGAATCTGCTCGGCCAGAGGACGGGAATCGTGCCAAACGATGGCAGATGCATTAGGAGCTACCGTACCTGACGCTACATCGCGAGCCAAGGTACCGCCCAGTTCTTTCCATAGCGATTTAAAAACCGCTCTAAAGAACTCGGGCTGACTCTGTGTAAGCCTATACACACTAAACTCGCCACAGGAGCCCGCCGCCTTTCCGCTTAGCTGGACTATCGCCCCCTGCCTTCAGTACGCACCCTCGTGCTGATATTGGGCGAACCCGGGCACCTGTTATTGGTCCATTCTATTTCACCTTCGAGCCTGATCCCAGGAACGGGAGGATCGATAAATGCGACCCATTTCCGATTTCTCGCATCGGGCTGAAGCACGATACGCGAGGCTCCCAATCCGACGACCGCCGCATCCGGACTGGCGTTATACGGTCTGTCGCCAGCCCCATCAAATGAATCTGGATTAATGCCTACATTGCCAAATACCGAGCGATCAATCACCACATCGCCCAGATTCTTTACGCCTCGCATACGTAATTCACGCAAGAGTGCCCAAAGGTCGGGTACGGTCAGGAAGGGATCTCCGCTGGCCTTGATGTACAAAGGCCCCTGCAACGATCCCTGTCCATCTACAACTCCCCCTGCGCCATCAGGCTTGTGCGCCAGGTATATTCAGGCCCCAGGGTGGAAAGTCCGACCCAGGTGCTGACCAGCTTCATTACCGAAGCCGGGTTGCGGGGCACCGAGGCATTATGATTAACAAGGGTAGTACCATCGACCTCCTGCACAATCATTGATAATGCTGAATCGGGTAATCCGGTTGCTTTCCAGGCAGGCTGCAGTTCGGCCGGCAAGCCCGAAATCTGCGCCACACCTACACTGCTCCAGGCGACAAAGCCGGACGTAACCAGGCGCGCTGCATGACGGGCCCAGCGATTTCGAATCACGCCAAACATAATTTACCTTTAGGCGAAATAAAAGTTGTAATGCCATGAGCATACCGAAATTTACGGTCTATCACGGCAAATTTAGGCCTAAATTGTACAAGCGCGTAAAATGATCGCTTATCATGGGGCAGCCCCTTACTTGTTTTTATATTTATGCCTGTAGACCCCCGACTAGACATCAGTCAATTTGACTACGTATTACCTCCCGAGCTCATTGCCCAAGTCCCCGCCGTCACCCGAAATGCAAGCCGATTGCTGCATGTGAACGCACTCGGCCAACGCAGCGACCTGCAATTCAACCTGCTCCCCAGCTTACTCAACGCTGGCGACCTTCTTGTTTTCAACAACACAAAGGTTATCAAGGCACGCCTGCTGGGACATAAAAGCACGGGCGGCAAAGTTGAAGTGCTAATCGAGCGCGTCACCGGCCCACACACCGCATGGGCCCATATCCGGGCTAGCAAGTCGCCTAAAGCCGGCATGCTCTTGCTGCTTGCCGAAGGCCTTGTACAGGCAACGGTAACTGGCCGACACGATGCCCTGTTCGAGCTCAGCTTCGCTGAACCCGTATTTGAAACGCTGGAGAAGCACGGAGCAACACCCTTGCCTCCCTACATTAATCTGCAACCCAGCGCTGCCGATGATGCCCGCTATCAAACAGTCTATGCCAAAGAGCCGGGCGCAGTTGCGGCCCCAACCGCTGGCTTGCATTTCGATGAAAGCAGTCTGGCCACACTCGCCGACATGGGGGTGCATACTGCATTTGTTACGCTGCATGTAGGCGCGGGAACCTTTCAACCTGTACGAGTTCAAAAAATCAGCGAACACGAGATGCATGCTGAACGCTATCACGTACCGGCCGAAACCCTGAGAAAAATGGCAGCAACCCGGGCTGCCGGGAAACGTATCATCGCCGTGGGCACGACCAGCGTACGAGCCCTTGAGTCTGCAGCGCATCCCGAACTCAGCAACGGTCATACCAATGCGGACGGCAGTGTAGAGGGTGACACGACCCTGTTTATTACGCCAGGCTACACTTTTAGCTGGATAGACGCACTGGTCACGAACTTCCATTTGCCTCAATCCACCTTGTTAATGCTAGTTTCTGCCCTTTCAAGCGTAGAAAACATCCAACATGCGTATGCGCATGCCATCAATCAAAAATATCGCTTTTTTAGTTATGGCGATGCCATGTTTATTGAAGCCGCCAGAGAACTATGAGTGGATTACAGTTTACGTTGTTAAAAACCGAGGGCGATGCCCGCCGCGGCGAAATCACGCTGAATCACGGTAAAGTCCAAACACCTATTTTTATGCCAGTGGGAACATACGGCAGTGTCAAAGGGATGCTGCCTCACGAGCTCACCGAGATAGAAGCACAGATTATTTTAGGGAATACCTTTCATCTTTGGCTCAGGCCCGGCACCAGCGTCATGGATGTCCATGGAGGCCTGCATGAGTTTATGCAATGGAAAGGCCCCATACTGACCGACTCCGGCGGATTCCAGGTCTTTAGCCTCAAAGGCATGCGAAAGATCACTGAAGAAGGGGTCACCTTCGCCTCGCCGATCAACGGCGACCGCATGTTTCTCACTCCTGAGGAATCCATGCGCATACAACGCTCGTTAAACTCCGATATTTCGATGGTGTTCGACGAGTGCACGCCCTATCTAATAGACGGCAGAGCGGCCACGCATGCTGAAGCAGCACAATCCATGCGTATGTCGTTACGCTGGGCACGCCGTTCCCGTGATGAGTTTAAAGCGCTGGATAACCCCAACGCCTTATTCGGTATTGTTCAGGGCGGCATGTACGAAGACCTTCGCGACGAATCCCTGGCTGGCCTTGTCGATATAGGATTTGAAGGTTATGCCATCGGAGGGCTATCGGTAGGTGAACCTAAAGATGATATGTTTCGTATTCTGGCTCATACCACTCCGCAACTGCCTGCGAACGCCCCCGCTACCTGATGGGTGTAGGCACGCCTGAAGACCTGGTAGAGGGTGTTAGCCGAGGAATTGATATGTTCGATTGCGTGATGCCTACCCGAAACGCCAGAAATGGGTGGTTATTTACGCGTTTTGGCGATTTAAAATTGCGCAATGCCCGCTATAAAGACGATACTCGCCCTGTAGATCCGAGTTGCAGCTGCCACACGTGCGAAAACTTCTCGCGCTCGTACTTGCACCACCTGCACCGCTCTAATGAAATTACCGGTGCCAGATTAAACACCTATCATAATTTGCACTTTTATTTACAAATCATGAAGGAAATACGCGAAGCTATTGAAGAAAATCGCTTTCAAGAGTGGAAAGACACTTTTGCGCGTGACCGTTCTCGAGGTATCGAATAAGCTATGCATCGCTCATGGCTTTTTATATGCCGCTACAATAGCACGTTGAGTTTTTTCAAATCTTAAAAATTACCCTACACCAAACAGGAGCACCTCATGTCCGTTGCTGACATCTTGACATTAATACCGGCCCAAGCGGCAGGCGGCGATAACGCCTTAATAGGCATGCTGCCTATTATCCTGATGTTCGTTATTTTGTACTTTTTGATGATTCGTCCCCAGATGAAACGTCAAAAAGCACACCGTAACCTCGTTGCCGGTCTAAGCAAAGGCGATGAAGTCATCACTACTGGTGGCTTGCTAGGAAAAATTACTAAAGTTAACGACAACTACGTTACCGTTGAAGTTGCCAACCTTGGTGAGAAGCCCGTAGAGATTCTTCTACAACGCCAGGCAGTAGGCTCTGTTCTACCTAAAGGTACGATCAAAACCCTGTAAGCCAATTCTCAACCCGGACACCCGTCCGGGTTTATTTATACCGCTCTTGCCGTAAAGCGCCCATGAACCGTTATCCCATTTGGAAATACCTCACCGTCTTAGCAGCATTAGTTATAGGCATTGTGTATACCCTGCCTAACTTTTTTGGTGAGTCGCCTGCGGTACAAGTCGCAGGTGCTAAGTCTACGGTCAAGGTGGATGTCGACATGATATCGCGCGTTGAAGATATTCTTCAGCGTAACAACCTTGAGTCCACAGGCTCCTTCTTCGAACAGAACGGACCCGCCGGCACCGTCAGAGTCCGCTTCGGCTCTACAGATGAACAGCTACGAGCTAAAGACATCATTGAGCATGAGCTCGTCACAGATGCCGACGATCCCGATTACACCATTGCCTTGAATCTGATGCCTGCTTCACCAGCATGGCTGACAGCTATCAGTGCCAGGCCTATGCACCTGGGCTTAGACCTGCGTGGTGGCGTGCATTTCCTGCTCCAAGTCGATATGCAAGGCGCGCTTAGCAGCCGCTATGAATCCTTGGCATCGGAAGTTCGCACCGTGCTGCGTGAGGAGCGCATCAACAACGCCGGTATCGAGCGCCAGAGCCTCACGGTAGTGGCCCGCTTTGATTCCGCAGCAGAACGCGACAGCGCGATAACCGCTTTACGCCGGCAAATTCCCGATCTGACCTTCACCCCTTCAAATACTGAAGGCTTTGAGCTTCATGGCACGCTGGCAGAAGCTGCCATCATTCAGACGCAAAGCAATGCCCTGCGCCAGAATATCACTACCTTGTATAACCGTATCAACGAGCTGGGCGTGGCGCAGCCTATCATCCAGCAACAAGGTGCCGACCGAATCGTAGTACAGCTACCCGGAGTTCAGGACGTCGCCAAGGCTAAGGAAATCCTGGGCCGCACTGCCACCCTGGAAATCCGCCTGGTTGATGACTCTCCCACCGCTATTGCCGCACTGAACGCAGGCACAGTCCCATTTGGCTTAGAGCGCTACACAGACCGTGATGGCCGCGACCTGCTGCTTAGACGCCAGGTCGTCCTGACTGGTGAGAACCTGCAAGATGCACAGCCTGGGCGCGATTCGCAAACCCAACAGGCATCAGTGAACCTCACTCTTGATAACAAGGGCTCACGAATCTTCCGCGATGTAACACGCAACAACATCAATAAGCGGATGGCTATTGTGTTGTTCGAGAAAGGTAAAGGCGAGGTGGTCACTGCCCCTGTCATTCGCAGCGAGATACCGAATGGTCAGGTTCAGATCACCGGCAGCATGGGTCCTCAGGAAGCAGCCGATATTTCTTTATTATTGCGCGCTGGCTCCCTGGCTGCACCCATGAGCATTATCGAAGAACGCACCATCGGACCAAGTCTTGGGGCAGACAACATCAAGCAGGGCTTTGACTCTACGCTATATGGCTTTATTGCTATTGCCATTTTCATCGTTCTTTACTACCGGCTGTTCGGTCTGTTCTCAACGCTGGGCCTTAGCTTTAACGTGCTGCTTTTGCTTGCCATCCTGTCGATGCTGCAAGCCACTCTGACACTGCCTGGTATTGCTGCTATCGCCCTCACCCTGGGGATGGCCATTGATGCCAACGTGCTCATCAATGAACGAATACGCGAAGAGCTACGGGGCGGCGCATCACCTCAGCAAGCCATTCAATTAGGTTTCGACAGGGCATGGGCCACCATCTTTGACTCGAACCTGACCAGCCTGATTGTAGGGATAGCACTGTTAGCATTTGGCACAGGCCCAATACGTGGCTTCGCCGTAGTGCATTGCATCGGTATCCTTACTTCGATGTTCTCTTCGGTTGTGGGCGTGCGCGCGTTAGTAAACCTTTGGTATGGCGGAAAACGACGTTTGCAAAGCATCTCCATTGGGCAGGTTTGGAAACCTCAAGATAAGAAGTAAGCCTTTGCAGAGGCGCCTTGGGCGCCTCTCTTATCCATTACAGGCGTAGCAACATGGAATTTTTTAGAATTACACGCACCATCCCTTTTATGCGCCATGCATTGGTGCTGAATTTGATCAGTGCGCTTTTCTTTTTGGCAGCGATATTTTTTATCGGTACCAAAGGCTTTAACCTGTCGATCGAGTTCACCGGTGGCACGGTTATTGAAGTCAATTATGACGAGCCGGCCCCCTTAGATACAGTACGTGAGGCGATTGGCGGTTTAGGTTACTCCGATTTCCAGGTACAGAACTTCGGCACCTCCCGTGATGTCATGATCCGTCTGCCTTCCCACGAAGGCTCGGAAACTGCAACACAAAGCCAGGCCGTACTTAGCGCCTTGCAAGAAACCCATGCCGGCAGCAACGTAGAGCTTCGTCGTGTCGAGTTCGTAGGACCTCAGGTAGGGCAGGAACTAGTACAAAACGGCCTGATGGCACTGTTGTTCGTAGTCGTCGGTATCATGGTGTACTTGGCCTTCCGCTTCGAGTGGAAACTAGCCGTATCCTGCGCCCTGGCAAACTTGCATGACGTAGTTATTATTTTGGGCTTTTTCGCCTTTTTTCAGTGGGAATTCTCGCTTGCAGTGTTGGCAGGGGTTCTAGCTGTACTGGGCTATTCGGTAAACGAGTCGGTGGTGGTCATGGATCGTATCCGTGAAAACTTCCGCAAACAGCGCCGTATGCCTACCGACCAGATTATTGATCTCTCGATCACACAAATTATTTCCCGTACTGTGATTACTCACGGTTCTACGCAGATGATGGTGCTGTCGATGTTTTTCTTTGGCGGACCGACACTACATTACTTTTCGCTGGCACTTACCATCGGTATCTGGTTTGGTATTTATTCTTCAGTATTCGTAGCAGCCGCCATATCCATGTGGCTGGGCGTTCAACGCGAAGACCTTATCAAACCCATCAAGAAAGATGAAGAGGAAAGTGGCGAGCTAGTCGAATAGCACAGTCCTGAAATCACGATGCAAAGCAAAGGCCAGCAAATGCTGGCCTTTGTTTTATCGGCAAATACGGCTAATATTCAGACCGCGCAGGGCTGGCAGCCCATCAATACACAGTCCAAAGACTTTCCACCGTAAAGCTTAATTCACCGCGCTAACCACATAATCAGCAATGGCATTGCGAGCATCTTCATCCAAAGTGGCTGCAAACGACGGCATTGCACCCATACCCTCAATCATTACTTTCTGCACCTGCTCCCGAGTTGGCTTGAGCTCGTCCAGATCGGGACCAATACCGCCCGTTGCCCCCGCATCCTGCAAAGTGTGGCAAAGCGCACAGGCCATAGGCTTGGCATCCGTATTAAATAAGGTTTTACCTTCGTCTAACACTGCCTGATCTGCAGCATGGACGGAGCCGGCAGCAGCGACTACAAACGCAGCTGAAAGCAGCCGCAGGGTATTTTTTACAAACATCATGACTCCTGAACACAAAAACAGGCAAGGCAAATGCCCGCCTGCTTTAACTACTAAAATTTGTATCGTTAAACGACGGTAACTTTCAACATATGGTCACGCCAGCTATTGTTTAAATAACCACGGTTATTTGTATCGCGCTCTTCGGGTTGAACATCGCCCTTGTGGTTCGTCGCTCGACTGGCGACTTCGTAATCACCCGACTTTAACTCAGTTGACAACGCAAACTGGCGCCAAGCATATGGACCTAAATCGGGACCTATAAAGCGAGCCTGCTCCCAGTTCTTACCGCCGTCAACCGAAACTTCTACTTCGGTTGCCGCAGACATTCCTCCAAAGGCTAAACCCGTGACCTGAATACGGCCCGCTTTTACCTGATTGTTTTCATCACCCGGATAGGTAATCCATGACTTAACAGGCATTTCCCAAACCGAAGGCTGATTAGGCCCCCCTGTTCGCCCACGGGAGACAAGCGATAGCTATTTTGCTGAATATTCGCCGGTGACTGATCTTTGGTGAATGCCAATTGCTTAATGTATTTGACATTGTTCACGCCGGTATAGCCTGGAATGATCAACCGCAAAGGCCCACCGTGAGCTAAAGGCAAGGGTTCGCCGTTGATTTCCCATGCCAATATGGCATCTTCGATTGCCGCTATGGGTACAGAGCGTTCGAGCATAATAGTGTTGGGATCAATGCCTTCGGGGATTTCTTCTCCGCCAGTACCCGTCATATAGTCGACATTCTCGGCTAGGCCTCCCGATGCTTCGATAAGGTCTTTAACCGGGACGCCGGTAAACACAATGCAACCGGCAGCCCCTACTGTCCATTGTGTGCCACTTGGCTTCTCGGGGAAATAGGCCCGGCCATTACCTGAGCACTGCAGCACCATAGGCAGTGCCTGTACACCCATGGTTTTGAGTTCCGCTACCGTATAGCTGCGAGGATTTTTCACGCCCTCTACTGCCAACTCCCAAGCGTCAGGCTCTTCAGTAATCGAAAGGGCAGGCGGACTGATGTTATTACGTACAAACAAACGGTCCAAGGGGGTAATGAGCCCGTTTCCAAAAGCAGACCGCTTGGTCTCAATCGTATTGGCACTATGTACAATCAAGCTGTCAGCATTTTTCCAGCTTGCATAATCAGGAAGAGACTTCGCAGCAGCTGGCTTGTCTGTCGCAGCCAGCGCCGCACTCAACGGAGTCAGTGTGCCAATACTGGCCATCCCGACTATACCTCCGGTGCTTTGCAACCAAGTTCTTCGGGATAGATTAACGTGCTCCATAGGATCTCCTTATCTCTTAACACTTAAAATATATAGACATTAAATGATACTGAGGAGAACCCTATATAACCAGAAGCTATAACCCTAGTATATAACGCCTGCGACGTTGTTTTGTACGCTAAAACCAGTCAAGCCCGATAGAAACGTTATAATCAATCCTTTCAATTTTTAGCCCGCGGGGTCTACACCCGTAACGGCGGTCCTATGCAAGAAACTTCAATCTCCCGTACTCCCAGCGACGAACGCCCGGTTCGCAAATTATTTATTCGTACTTTTGGCTGCCAAATGAACGAATATGATTCGGACAAAATGGCCGATGTGCTCAACGAAGGCGGCCCTATCGAATTGACGGCTACACCGGACGACGCCGATATCATTCTGTTCAATACCTGTTCAGTGCGCGAAAAAGCACAGGAAAAAGTATTTTCCGATCTGGGACGAGTCCGGCATTTAAAACAGTTAAATCCCAATCTGGTCATCGGGGTAGGTGGCTGCGTGGCTAGCCAGGAAGGTAAAGCCATTGTTGAGCGTGCACCTTTTGTGGACATAGTGTTTGGCCCGCAAACGCTGCATCGCCTGCCCGACTTGATATCCAAACGTCGCGATAGCGGAAAAGCCCAGGTTGACATCAGCTTTCCAGAGATCGAAAAATTCGACAACCTCCCTCCCGCCCGTGTCGATGGGCCCACCGCCTATGTATCAATCATGGAAGGCTGCAGCAAATACTGCAGTTTCTGTGTGGTGCCCTACACCCGCGGCATAGAGATCTCCCGTCCTTTCGACGATGTACTGATTGAAGTTGCCGACCTCGCGGATCAGGGCGTCAAAGAAATCACGCTTCTGGGCCAAAATGTAAACGCCTACCGGGGCCCCATGAGCGATAGCAGCGAAATTGCCGATTTTGCCATGTTGCTCGAATATGTACATGAAATACCAGGCATAGAGCGAATTCGTTATACCACCTCGCATCCCAAAGAGATGACCACTCGTCTCATTGAAGCGCACGGCAAGCTGCCAAAGCTGGTTCCTTTCCTGCACTTGCCTGTACAAGCGGGCAGCGACAACGTTCTGAATGCCATGAAACGGGGCTACACGTCGCTAGAGTTCAAATCAATTGTCAGACGTCTGCGGGCAGCTCGCCCCGGCATGACACTCTCTTCAGACTTTATTGTGGGCTTTCCGGGCGAAACTGAAGCTGAATTCGAAAAAACCATGCAACTCATCCGTGATGTGGGTTTCGATACCTCATTCTCCTTTGTGTACTCGCGTCGCCCTGGCACGCCTGCAGCAGACTTGCACGATGACACCAGCAAAGAAACCAAGTTCGAGCGCCTGCACCGTTTACAGGCGCTGATAAACGAACAGGCCAATGCCATCAGCGAGTCAATGGTTGGAACTGAACAACAGGTACTTATTGAACGTCTGTCCCGACGCGATGACAGCGAGCTAATGGGCCGTACCGAGAACAATCGGATCGTGAACTTCCCGGCCAACTCCAGGCTAATCGGGCAAATGGTCACTGTGCGCATTACCCAGGCTCTCACCAACACCTTGCGCGGCGAAATAGTTACCGCTGAAAGTACGACTGCACCTTCCCTATGACCAGTGCCGAGTCTACCCAAATTCGAACCGTTCACCTTGAGGGCGACAATACCAACCTTGCCAACCTCTGCGGCCCCCTTGATGAAAACTTGCGCCAGATTGAGAACGCCTTTGAGGTAGAGCTAAAAAGGCGAGGCAATCATGTCACTCTTGAGGGCCCCGAAGCCGACCTCGCCGCTACCGCTGTGCAGTGGTTTCACGACCGCGCTGTACATATAGCCTTGAGCATCGACGATGTGCAGCTTGGACTGGTTGAACTCAAGGCCAGAAGCGAAGCTCACACCCATAGACAGAGGCAATCTGCTAAACCTTCTAAGCCATCAAAGCAGGCTGTTGTCCCGGTGGCGCCAGTGCTTAACGAGGGCGAGCTTACGCTGCGTACAGGCCGGCGTGACTTACGTCCGCGCACACCGCATCAGCGCGACTATATGAGCCAAATATTAAGCCACGACATCAGCTTCGGAGTGGGCCCGGCGGGCACCGGAAAAACCTTTCTGGCAGTGGCGTGTGCAATTGATGCTCTTGAGCGCGAAGCAGTACAACGCATCGTGCTGACACGGCCTGCTGTGGAGGCAGGCGAACGGCTGGGCTTCCTGCCTGGCGACCTGGCCCAAAAATCGATCCATATCTTCGTCCTCTATATGATGCTCTTTACGATTTAATGGGTTACGAGAAGGTTCAGCGACTGTTCGAAAAGCAGACCATCGAAATAGCTCCTCTTGCCTACATGCGGGGACGCACATTAAATCATAGCTTTGTTATTCTGGACGAAGCCCAGAACACTACGGTCGAGCAAATGAAAATGCTGCTCACGCGCATTGGTTTCGGCAGCAAGGCAGTTATTACAGGCGACCCGACCCAAGTCGACCTGCCAAAGGGGCAACGCAGCGGTCTTGAACATTCCCTGTCGGTACTCGATAACATTCCAGGCATCGGCATTAGCCGTCTGACCAGCAAGGATGTGGTACGCCACCCCTTGGTGGGGCGTATTATCGACGCGTACGAGAAACACCAAAATGAATCCTGAACTGCATTTAACCATTCAGTATGCCGCTGACTGCGAAGCACAGCTACCTCGGGGAAAAGTACAGTCGTGGGTGCAGCACGCCATAGATGGTGTTGCCAAGGTTTATTCGGAAGCAGATCAAGACCTGCCTTATCAGCAGCTCGAACTCACCGTGCGCTTTGCAGATACCGATGAAGTTCAGGCGCTCAATAAGCAATATCGCCATAAAGATGCACCAACCAACGTACTGACCTTCGAGTATGGCATCGACGAGAACAGTGTCATTAGTGCAGATATCATCGTGTGCTGCGCCGTACTTGAGCATGAAGCGCTGGAACAGGAAAAACCATTTCTGCACCATGCTGCGCACCTCACCATCCATGGCGTGCTGCATGCCTTAGGCTATGACCACATCGATCCTGATGATGCTGAAGACATGGAAGAACTTGAAACAGAAATTCTTCAGTTAATGAATATCCCTAACCCTTACCTCACGAAATAGAGCATTAAGCATCCGTGTTTTCGGTTATGCTAAATGTTTCTACTCTTCGTCCACTGGACATGTCAGATTCCAACTCTATAGAACCCGAGCCTCGAAAGAAACGATTTTCACGCTTAGGCGAAATTTTCAAACGACGCCCTGAGCCCGAAGATCGCGAAGATATTAAAGCCATCCTGCAAGGGGCACACGAACGCGGTGTAATTGATACCGAAGCCTACAGCATGGTTTTCGGCGCTCTTGATGTCGCCAGCAAAACGGTTGCTGACATCATGGTGCCGCGTTCCAAAATCGATATTCTCGATATCACCAGGCCTTTGGCCGAACTCCTGCCTACCATTGTAGAAACCGGCCGCTCCCGCTTTCCGGTTTATGAAGACGACCGCGACAATATCGTCGGCATTTTATTGGCCAAAGATCTGCTGTTATCCATTGCCAATCCCACCATCGATCTCCGGCCTCTCGTCCGTCCCGCTGTTTTTATTCCCGAAACCAAGCGCTTGAATGTTCTGCTGCACGAATTCCGCAGCAGCCGCAACCACATTGCTATTGTCATTGACGAGCACGGTGGAACAGCCGGGCTAATCACCATGGAAGACGTACTCGAGCAGATCGTAGGTGATATCGAAGATGAATACGACGAGGATGAAGAGCAAACCATTTTCCAGGCCGGCAATAATGGCTGGCGCGTCATGGCAGTCACCGAAATAGCCGACTTCAACGAGGCCTTTGGTACAGCGCTTCCCGACGACGAATATGACACGATCGGGGGATGGCTAGCCTATGAACTGGGCCACATTCCACGTCGCGGCGACACGGTTACCCGTCAGGGCATGGTAGTGACCGTGGTTCGTGCCGATGCAAAACGCGCATTATGGCTGCATGTACAGCGCGACACCCCTGAACTGTCTTCCCACAATAACTGATGGCCGCTACCGAATCAGTCAGCAATACGCTACCGCGCGGGACTCTTAACTTTCTGCTGGTTTTTGTGGGAGCCGTCCACGCACTAAGTTTTGCGCCCGGCCCCCTGCCCGCCTTTGCACTGCCATTTTTACAATTGGTGGCGCTGGCGATTTTTATCGGTAGCGCGCTTACAGCATCATCCCAAAAGCAGGCCAGCCTGACGGCATTTTGCTTTGGTATTGGCAATTTTACGGTGGGCGTGTATTGGCTTTACATCAGCATGCATGTGTATGGTCTGATGCCATCAGTGCTTGCCGCCTCTGCCGTGGTTCTCATGGCCATGGCTTTATCCGCTTTTATTATTGCTGCGGTCCTGCTGATTCGTTATTTGCTGCCTCGCGCCAAATACCTTAACTGGCAGGAACAAATACTGGGGGCTGCCGTTATTGCTTCAGTATGGACTCTCAGCGAATGGCTACGCGGTACCCTGTTCACAGGCTTTCCGTGGTTAAATATTGCATATGCGCACGTTGACGGCATGTTCGCAGGATGGGCGCCCTTGTTCGGCGCCTATGCCGTGGCCTGGTGCGCCGCATTTAGCGTGGGCTCAATAAGCCTGTTTGCGATCAATACCGAGCAACGCGAAAATGGACTTAGCGCCGCTGCCATGGGCTGTGCTGTAGTGCTTGGCATTGCTGGCATTGCCTTTAGTAATATCAAATGGGCTGATGCGCACGGAGACCCCATTATTGTCCGCCTGGTGCAGGGAAATGTCAGCCAATCGCTGAAATTTGATCCAGAGCATCTTAGCGCAGGCATCCAAATCTATCAGGAACTTAGCGCTCTTCCTGCCAAAGAGGCAGGCTCTGAGCCGAGTCTGATTGTGTTGCCTGAAACCGTAGTGCCATTACTGCAAAACCGCATCGCTCCGGAAGTCTGGCAGCAGTGGATAGACATCGCAAAAAATCAAAATGCCCAACTATTGCTTGGCGCTCCGCTGGAAAGCGGCACCGCAAGCCCCCAATATACAAATAGTGTCATTGCCATCGACGGCAAATCCACTCCTGAGCAGATTATTAATCTGCAGCTAGAACACCGCTACGACAAGTCTCACCTGGTTCCCTTTGGCGAATTTGTTCCATATGGTTTTAAATGGTTTGTTGATGCCATGCAAATTCCCCTCGGAGACTTTCATCGCGGCGAACATCGTCAGCAGAACTTTGATTTAGCCGGTCAGTATATTGCTCCGAATGTATGCTACGAAGATGTTTTTGGCGAAGAAATCGTACGTGCCGTGTTGCCCAACAGCACACAAGGACCTGGTGCAACGATGCTCATCAATGTCAGCAATTTAGCTTGGTTCGGTGACTCCTGGGCCTTGCGACAGCATCTGCAAATATCACGTTTTCGCGCTATCGAGACAGCAAGACCCATGCTTAGGGCCACGAATACTGGCATGACCGCAGCCATTGACCACAGAGGTAAAGTGCTGGGCGTTCTGCCCGCCAACCAGTTGGGGGTACTTGATGTCGAAGTTCAAGGCGCTACAGGGCTTACCGCGTATGTACGTTGGGGCAATTTGCCTATTATTGTGCTGTCTTTGCTTTTGTGTGGCTGGGCTTGGCTACGTTTCAGGAAACCTCAAGCGTGATCGCATTCTGTCCGTTGCAGTAGATCAAAACGAAAATCGGCGCTGACGCCCTTGGCGATTAAGATAGCGCTAATACTAAAACCGCCCCATGCCTCAGCCCTTTTTTCTCTTTTTGATGAGTTTTCACAAAAAGACTTGCATAGTTTCAAAATACAGTGCATAATCTCTTTTCTTTGTTGATGAGCGGCTTAAAGCAGCACATCGAAACGGGGGTATAGCTCAGCTGGGAGAGCGCTTGCATGGCATGCAAGAGGTCAGCGGTTCGATCCCGCTTACCTCCACCAAAACAAAGATGCTAAAAATTAGTTGACATCAAAAAAACTGACTGTTATAATTATTAGCTTACTGGTTTAAGTCCTGTCCCCATCGTCTAGAGGCCTAGGACACTGCCCTTTCACGGCGGCAACCGGGGTTCGAATCCCCGTGGGGACGCCAAAGCTTAGCTTTGGCAAGATTTAAAATCTACTGCTGGAGCGGTAGTTCAGTTGGTTAGAATACCGGCCTGTCACGCCGGGGGTCGCGGGTTCGAGTCCCGTCCGCTCCGCCAAGAATTCGGTAAAAAAGCCCCGTTTACGGGGCTTTTTTACGTCTGCTGATTACGCAAGCGCTTGTATTATAAGCCTCCAGGCTGCCCTCTCTCTTAAGCCGCCGTATATCCACATTCATGATCAAACGCAAACTCGCTCGTCATTAAAGCGCATTGCTCTGATGCCAAAGCAGAATATTTTTAGCGAAACTGACAAACTTCTTTACAAACCAGAGTCTGTGGATTTAGCATCAAAGCTGAAAAATAAATAAGGTACTTTCCGGTCACGAGAAGGCACCACTGCGCAGAACACCCCTGCCATCAAAAAACGGAGCCAGTCTCTACCCATCAGCAGTACTCCCTACTCACAATGAATACCGCATCCTGCAGCAAAAGAAGAAGGCAGTGCCTTAGCGGGCTCTCACCCGCCAACAACTTTAAAATCAGGAGATCTACATGGCGGAAAACCCATCTTCAAGTGCCTACTGGAAAGCCAATCTGAGAGTCATCGGCATCAGCCTGGTGATCTGGTTTATCTGCTCCTTCGGCATGGGCATTATTCTGCGCCCGGCGCTGTCCGGCATCATGGTAGGAGGTGCCGATCTCGGCTTCTGGATGGCACAGAACGGGGCGATCTACATTTTCATTATTCTCATCTTTGTCTACACCAAGATGATGAATAAACTCGACCGTGAACACGGCGTTGAAGAATAAGGGGAAGAGAGCATGGAACAATTTACTCTGAACCTTATTTTTGTCGGCATCACATTTGCCATATACATTGGCATTGCGGTGTGGGCTCGAGCCGGCACCACGGCGGAATTCTATGCAGCGGGCCGGGGAGTGCACCCGATTGCAAACGGTATGGCCACGGCTGCAGACTGGATGTCTGCAGCCTCCTTTATTTCCATGGCCGGCATTATTGCGTTAGCCCCTACCGGCGGTTATGAACAATCCGCCTACCTAATGGGCTGGACAGGAGGCTATGTGCTGCTGGCCATGTTGCTGGCGCCCTACTTGCGCAAGTTTGGCAAGTTCACGGTTCCCCAGTTCATCGGTGACCGTTTCTACTCCACCGGCGCTCGTCTTCTGGCCGTCATCTGTCTTATTGTCATCTCAATCACCTATGTGATCGGGCAGATGCGCGGTGTGGGCGTGACCTTTTCGCGCTTTCTCGAAGTATCTACCGACACCGGCTTGTATATCGGTGCAGCTATCGTGTTCATTTACGCGGTGTTTGGCGGCATGAAAGGGATTACCTACACCCAGGTCGCACAATACATCATCCTGATCATCGCCTACACGATCCCCGCCCTGTTCATTTCGCTAAGCCTGACCGGCAACGTACTACCCCAGTTAGGCCTTATCGGTAACTACGCGCCCAGCGGCGGCGATATTAGCTTCCTGGCAAAATTAAATCAGGTCGTAACCGAACTGGGCTTCAGGGAATATACGTCCGACACCACCAATCGCCTGAACATGTTCCTGTTCACTCTATCGCTGATGATCGGTACCGCTGGTCTGCCTCACGTCATCATTCGCTTTTTCACCGTACCCAAGGTGGCAGATGCGCGTTCGTCGGCAGGCTGGGCGCTGGTCTTTATTGCTCTGCTCTATACGGTCGCACCGGCAGTCGGCTCCATGGCTCGCCTGAACCTCACCACTACCATGTGGCCTTCAGCCATTACGGCTAATGCCGTCGATGGCCCCGCTATTTCGCGCGCTGACATTGACAGCAAGCCCGAGCTTTCCTGGATACGTACCTGGGAAGCAACCGGCCTGCTCGATATCGAAGACAAAAATGGTGATGGCTTGATCCAGTATTACAACGACAATGCTCCCGCCGACCATCCCATTTCAAAGCTGGCTGCTGAAGAGGGCTGGATGGGCAATGAGCTGGTAAAAGCCGACAACGATATTATGGTGCTGGCCAACCCCGAGATCGCTGGCTTACCAGGATGGGTCATTGCATTGGTAGCTGCCGGGGCGCTGGCCGCTGCTCTATCGACTGCTGCGGGCTTGTTGCTGGCAATTTCATCAGCCATTTCGCACGATCTCATCAAAGGGTCCATCAAACCTGACATCTCCGAGAAAGACGAGCTCATGGTTGCACGTATTGCCATGACCTTCGCCATTATCGTGTCTACCTGGCTAGGCCTGAACCCACCAGGCTTTGCTGCCCAGGTGGTGGCTCTGGCCTTCGGGCTGGCTGCGGCAACGATTTTCCCTGCACTCATGATGGGTATCTTCTTTAAACACGTGAATAAACAGGGCGCCATTGCCGGCATGCTGGTGGGACTGATATTTACAGCCGTGTACATCTTTATCTATAAAGGCTGGTTCTTCATTCCGGGCACTAACAGTCTGCCCGATACTGCCGAGAATTACATGTTTGGCATTTCACCGCTATCGATTGGCGCGATTGGAGCGTTGGCAAATTTCATCGTAGCCTTCGTGGTTTCTTCCTTCACTGAAAAACCACCCCAGGAAATTCAGGATATGGTTGAATCGATCCGTATTCCCAGGGGAGCCGGCGCTGCCACGCAGCATTGAGGCAAGCTCAGCGTCGGGTATTTTTCCCGGCAACAACCACACAGATGGGTGCTTCATGCACCCGTCTGTTAAAAGAGCCCTATGAACAGCCAGCAGCCGTATTCACGCCACGCCGACATTTCCACTCAGAAAGTCTCTGAACTGATTGCGCGTGAGCCGTTGTCTTGCCCGCCCTCAACGTCGGTGGCCGAGGCTGCCCGTATTATGCGCGACCACCAGGTTTCGTCGCTGGCCATCACTCAGGCAGGCACCGGCACACTGCTGGGCATACTGACCGTTCGCGACCTGACCCATCGTGTATTGGCCGAAGGGCGAGATCATTCCACCAAGGTTCATGAGGTCATGACCGCCGATCCGGCCTCTTTACCCACGAATGCTCTGGGCTCCGATATTTTGCATTACATGCTGAAAAATAAGGTGGGCCATCTCCCTATTGTTGATCACGGCCACTTTGTCGGCATGATCACCCAAACAGATATCATGCGCTTTCATGCCGTCAGCGCCGCAGTTCTACTCACCGACCTTGCCAAGACAGATAATGTGGCCGACATGGCCAGCATCAGCAAACACATTCCCAGCCTGCTTGTACAACTGGTGGGAGCCAACCACACTCATGAAGTCATCACGCGGCTGATTAGCGATATTGCTGACACCATTACCCGTCAGCTGCTGAAAATAGCGGAGGCCCAGTTAGGAGCTCCGCCCGCCCCCTACCTGTGGCTAGCCTGCGGTAGCCAAGGACGGCAGGAACAATCCGGCGTGTCCGACCAGGATAACTGCCTGTTCCTGGACAACAGCGTTTCCTCCGACGACATGCTGTACTTTTCCCAAATGGCCCACATCGTTTCTGATGGTCTTAACGCCTGCGGATATATCTACTGCCCTGGCGATATGATGGCCACCAATCCGTACTGGTGCCAACCCGTGCGCGTATGGCGTGAATACTTCCATAACTGGTCCGTCACACACGAGCCAGCCTCTCAAATGCTGGCCTCCGTCATGTTTGATCTGCGCCCCATAAGCGGCACCAGCAGCCTGCACCGCGACCTGCAGGCAGAAACACTGGAAATGGCCTCGAAGAACTCCATATTTGTGGCGCATATGATCGCCAACAGCCTGCTGCATACCCCGCCCTTGGGTATGGTCCGTGGTTTTTCACCGCTGCGTACCGGCCCTCACCGCGGTCATCTTGACATGAAGCTCAATGGCGTCGCCCCTATTACCGACCTCGCTCGCATCCATGCCCTGCAAGGCCGTATCCCTGATGTCAATACAAGAGCACGGCTACAAGCCGCTCAGGAAGCCGGCATAATTTCCACGTCAGGGGCCAGTGACTTGATTGAGGCCTACGATGTCATCGCCATGATGCGTCTTCAGAACCAGGCCAATATGATCAAAAACGGGCTAGAACCCTCCAACTATCTGGCTCCTGGCGATCTTTCCGGTTTCGAACGCAATCATCTGCGCGATGCCTTCATCGTGGTGCGAACCATGCAGTCGGCCCTAAGCAATAACTACAGCGCCTTGCGCTGATTTTTCAAACCAGAACCGGGACAGGACACTTAAGCATGTGGATCGATCTTCTTTCAATGGCTGCGGTCGGGATCCTTGTGGCATGCATGGTTTTCATCATTCGCCGCAGCCTCACCAAAAGGGATCGCACCGCACCTCGATGGATCTTGCCCGTCACGATTGGCGCAAGCATGATCAGCTATAGCGTCTGGAACGAATACACGTGGTTTGACCGTATTACATCCAGTCTGCCCTCTGCCGTGGCCGTCGTGGCCCAAGGTGAACGGAGTTCTCCCTGGGCTCCCTGGACTTATCTGCGCCCGGTCACCATCCGTTTCATTGCACTAGACACCCGTACCCGGGTGCAATCCGAGCTTCAAGCCGGCCTGGTCCTCACTGAACTGCTGCTGGTCGAACGCTGGCAGCGCACTCGCCGGGTACCTGTGGCCTTCGATTGCCACCAGGCCAGGCGAGCCGACCTGCTCGGCGATACCCACCTGACGTCCACCGGCAAGCTGGAGAATGGCCATTGGCAAACCATGAAAGCCGATGACCCCATGCTTCATGCAGCATGTCAGAGTCCTCTTCCGGGCTAAGGAATTCCAAGTCCTCACGCTTAACCCTACCACCCGTAACCCGTAACCCACTCATAGGCTCTGGGATTCCAAAAACCTCAATACCCCTTGCCATGAAAGCAAATCGGCTTTGGCATTGGCGGTGGCCTCTCCACCACCTGTACTGACTTTTTTGGATACCGGATGGCTATAGACGATTTGGGTCGTAGGCACATAGGGGAACAGTACCGCATGACCAGCGTCTTGCACGTCTATCCATTCGACATTGTGTTTAAACCCGTGTTCTTCCAGCCTTTCTACGATCATTTTGCAGTACAGACTGGATGGCCATGAACCATCGTCGGTTGCCGAGAGCAAGATGATCGGCCCATTGATGTTTTCTACACGTATGCGGGCAGGTTCGATTGCTTCCTTGTCTTCCAATGCAGTCAGCATCGCCAGTTCGTGTCGATGTGGAGCCTCGCCTTCGTCAAAAGGCAGCCATGACGCATGACGGTTGTTTTCCCATATATGCGCGAGCGGCTTGCCATCAAGAAGCCATGTAGGGCCTTCGCGGCCTACTGCCGGATCCGCAGCATTTTGGGCGCTATGCACAAAGGCACTTGGCACATAGGCAATGACTGCCGAGACCTCACGTGTAAAGGTGGCTCCCAAGAGCAATGCCAGCTCTCCCCCACGAGACTGGCCGCTTACCGCCACAAAGTCATTTCTGGGTTGCACATGTTTACGCAGCCACTGCAGGCCTTGCTGAAAATATTCGAGATGTGTGTTGGAGATGTAGTCGGGGCGCCCTGGCGTTTTGAAATAGCCCAGTGCCAAAGCCGCATACCCGCGGGAAGCGTATAAAGCCGCCCGAGCTTCATTGATTCCGCCCCCAGAGCCATTCAGCACCATGATGGCCGGATGCGGACCTTCACCCTCAGGCAGGAACAAGGTGCCCGCCAGACCGTCCTCGTCTACATCGAGCCGCTTGACAGCTGGCGCTGCCAGCCGCTGCGTTAAGGTAGTGGTCGTCCCCTGGCCCAGAGAGCTTACCGATACGTTCGTAACAATAGGATCAAAAACCGATAGGTTAAATAGTTGACGTGCACCATCAACCTGCGGAACCTGCGACCAGATCAGCCCCATCGCATCTGCGCTTTCATAGGTGCTCCCTTCAAGCGGCACCTGCTGGCCAACATGAACCTCACCCTCGTCGTTGGCCTCAAAAATTGCATAGCTTGCCCATCGAACGCCTTGCCGCACGGTCGTAGCACTGATTTCAACCTGCGCACCAGGCTGCGCACCAAATACAGTTATCTGACGCTCGACGTCAATCAGCGCGTCTGCCGGTTCTGCATTAAGCCTTAACATTTAAATTCCTCTGCTTCATAGTCATCAGTATGCATAAAATCGATATGGGGGTGTCATCGCTATTTTAGGCCGGGACAAAAAAATGGCGAGTGTTCCTGAGAGACACCCGCCATTTTCAGCATGATTTCATGCCGAGCTTACCAGGGCTTATTCTGGCTTCACCATTTGTGCAATAGTACGGTCGCTAGTCCATGGGCCGACTTTCAGGCCTTTTTTGGCCGCCCAAATGTTCTGGTAATGAAAGAGTGGGAATACAGCAGCGTCGTCCATCACAACGGTAGCCGAGTCACTGAGAATCTGTCTACGTTTTTCTGAATCGAACTCGGTGGTCGCCTGTTCCAGTGCAGCATCCACCTGAGCGTTACTGTAACGTCCCCAGTTTGATGACCCTAGCCCCTCGCTGGGATTGGTAGTTGCAAATACATTTACCAAGGCATAACGTGCCTCGCCTGTACCATTCCCCCAGGCCAGCATTGTCACGGCATACTCATTTTTACGTGCCTGACTGGAATAGACCGCCCATGGCACCACTTCTATATTCGTTTGCACACCAGCGCGTGTCCAGAACTGCGCCACCGCCTGGGCGACCTCTGGCCCTTGTGGATAACGGTCATTGGGAACATGCAAGGTCAGCTTAAAACCCTCTGGAAAACCCGCTTCCGCCAACAAGGCCTTGGCTTCGTTCACGTCGTAGGGAATATCTTCAATTTTTTCATTGAAGCCGAAAGTGTCCTTGGGCATCCACTGATTGGCAACCGTGGCAGCTCCTTGCAACATACGGCTCACAATGGCTTCACGGTTAATCGCTATCGACAACGCTTTACGTACCCGCTGGTCCAGCAAGGGGTTTTCTTCCAGAACCTTTCCATTATTATCGGTAATGAAGGGGTTTGGAGCCGGGTTAAAGCTAGGCTGCAACAGCATCACACGCAGACCATCGTAGGGAAACACGTTGACGTTAGGTGCTTTCTTCAGCCGGTCGAGGTCAGACACAGACACTTTGTCAATGACATCGACATCACCCGCCAACAAAGCGGCAGTACGTGCCGCTGCATTGTTTATGTAGCGATAATTAACTTTTTCCCAAGGTTCCGGCTCGCCCCAATAGGTGTCACTGCGCTCCATGAGAATGCGATCACCAGGTGTATAAGAGACTAGCTTGTAAGCCCCTGTACCCACCACCGCAACGCCTGAGTTGTAGTCTTCGGTCGTAGACTTTTCTCCGATGTGCTTACTCACCACATGAACCGAGGCCAAATCTAAGGGCAGATCCGGATTAGGCACATTCGTCTTCACCACCAGGGTGTGCGCATCCGCCGCAGAGACACTTTCGATGGTACGTAGATAACCCGCAAAGGTTGCTACGCTGCCTGGAACATTCTTGGCACGTTCATACGAAAAAACCAGATCCTCGGCCGTAAAAGGTTCGCCATCTTGCCACTTGACGTCATCACGGAGCGTAAATTCCCAGGTGTGGTCGTCAATGGCCTTCCAGCTGGTTGCCAGACTTGGCTGCAGCTCATTGTGAAGATTCTCGGTCAGCAGATTCCAAAAATGCAGGGAGGCAGAACGGTCTCCGGCATGATTGTTCAACTGAGGGTCCAATGATGATAGAGGGTCGGCAAAACCGATGGTCAGCGTCTGCGCGCTTGCCGCTAAGGCCACGGACGTCATCAGTGCCGCAACCGAAGAAGCTACAAATTTTTTCATACCTCAACTCCTTAACAATGCTTCAAGGCATTGCTTTAATTATGTGAGTGGCTGGAATTTAAAAAACAGGCACTACGATGTTGCGGAGCAACTTCAGTTAGTGCAGGAGACTCTTGACTACATTTAGGCATCGCAAAAGGGCAACGTGGATGAAAATGACAGCCTGACGGTGGATTCAAGGGGCTGGGCATTTCCCCCTTAATAACAGAATAGCTACGTTTTCGTATACGCAAGCTTGGAATTTCAGCCAGTAAAGCCTGTGTATAAGGGTGCTGAGGCCGCTCGAATATGTCCTGCACCGAGGCAGATTCAATGACCCGTCCCAGATACATGATGACAACTCTATCCGAAATGTGCTCAACCACGCTAAGGTCATGACTTATAAACAAATAACTAAGGTCGAGTTCCGTCCGTAAATCCATGAACAGATTCAGGATTTGCGCTTGGATTGACACATCAAGCGCGGCCACGGCCTCATCACAGACGATAAGGCGCGGGTTCACCGCTAGTGCCCGGGCGATTCCGATTCGCTGGCGCTGGCCGCCGCTGAACTCATGTGGATAACGTTTGCGTAACGACGGATCCAAACCTGCCTTGAGCATCAGTTCGCTAACTTTATCGTCAAGCTGAGCGGCCGGAACCAGCTTATGTATACGCAGTGCATCGCCCACGATGCGATCTACCCGTAATCGCGGATTCAAGCTTGCATGCGGATTCTGAAAAATCATCTGTACGGCCAATCGCGTTTTATAGCGCGTATCGGCGTCCATTTCAGCCAGAGATTCGCCTTCGAAATATACGTCACCCTGAGTTGGCTCAAGCAAGAACGTCGCCATCCGCCCAAGAGTCGACTTCCCACAGCCTGACTCTCCGACCAGACCTACCACCTCGCCCTGGGCCACCTGCAAATCGACGTGATCCACAGCCCGAACCACCGGCTTCGCGGCCAGCAATCCGCGGCGTACTAGACGTTGAGTGAGCTCACCACGCTGCTCTTGGCCAAAATGCTTGGTCACCGCCTTAAGCTCAAGCAGCGTATGAGATTTAGAGTCAGACATCGCTCACCTCGGCATTTCTGGGAAAATGACAGCGCACTTGCACGCCCCGCCGCCATGGCCTCATGGGCGGCGGCGTATCACAGAGTTCTTGTGCAAACGGGCATCGGGCCTTAAAGGCGCATCCTTCAGGTATATCTTTCAAACTGGGAGTCATCCCTGGAATTTGGTAGAGCCGCTCTCCACGCTGGTTGTTTGCCGGCAGACTCGCAATCAAGCCCTCAGTATAAGGATGGGCTGGGTGATCCAACACCGCGTCTACCGCGCCAAATTCAACAATGCGGCCCGCATACATCACGGCAATATCGTCGGCAAGCCCTGCAACCACAGATAGATCATGGGTAATCCAGATTAAGCTCGTACCCTGCTCACGCACGCGTTTCTGCACTTCTGATAGAATCTGCGCCTGAATGGTGACATCCAGGGCCGTTGTAGGCTCGTCTGCGATGATCAGGTCAGGCTGGTGCAGCATGGCAATTGCAATCGCAACCCGCTGCCTCATTCCTCCTGACATTTGATGGGGATACTGCCTGATCCGCTCTTCGGGACTGGGAATACCCATTAACCCCAGGGTGGTGACGGCGCGATCCCGCGCTTTGGCCTTGCTAATGCTTTCATGAGCGCGAATGGCTTCTATCATTTGCAGATCAATGCGCAACACCGGGTTCAAGGTCATCATGGGATCTTGAAAAATCATGGCCAGGCGATTGCCCTGCAAAGCGCGCATCTGCTTGGCTGTGTAGGTACGCAGGTCATCGCCCATGAAACGTATTTCGCCTTTTTCGACCTGCCCGGGTGGATCAATCAGACCCATGATCGAAAAACCGGTTACTGACTTTCCAGAGCCGGACTCGCCTACCAGGCCCAATATACGGCCACGCTCAAGACGAAGCGATACGTCATTGACCGCCGGGTACGACTTACCATCTTCACCGGTAAAACTGGTGCGTAAGTTCTTTAACTCAAGTACGGGTGGCTGACTCATAGCTGGCCTCGTGGATTCAGGACATCACGCAGTCGATCGCCCACCAGATTCAAGGCAACGATAGTCAGCAATAAAGCCACGCCTGGGAAGAAGCTGATCCAGTAATCGCCTGAAAGCATGTACTGAAAGCCGTTAGCGATAAGCAAACCCAGGGAAGGCTCGGTAATAGGCACACCCAAACCAAGAAAGCTCAAGGTCGCCTCGAGTGTAATCGCCCGTGCAACCTGCAAGGTGGCAATCACAATCAGGGGTGGCATGCAGTTAGGCAAAATCTGGCTCAGCATAATGCGCCAATGCGGTATCCCCAGACAGCGAGCCGCTTCCACATATTCACGCTGAGTTTCGACCAGAGCTTGCCCACGCACGGTACGCGCGTAATAGGCCCACTCCAGGATTACCAGCGTGAGAATAACGTTAGAAATCCCTTTACCAAGATAGGCCAAAATCATCATGGCCACCAAAATAGAGGGAAAAGACAGTATAAGATCGACCACGCGCATCACGAAGGCGTCGGTACGGCCACCTGCATAGGCAGCCAGCAAGCCAAGACTTGTTCCCAGCACAGCGGCAATCGCGGCAGAACCCAGGCCAACCATGAGACTGATGCGCAAGCCATAAAAAATACCAGAGTAGATATCTCGGCCTTGTCCATCGGTGCCCAACAAGTAATGAAAGGATCCCAACCCATTCTCAGTACCCGGCGGCAAGCGGGAATCCATGACATCAAGCTGCATAAGGTCGTAAGGATTCTGGGGGTGAGCCACGGGGCAAAAAGAGCCACACACACCAGTATCAAGCTTAGGGCCAGACCAAACACCGCACTGCGGGAGCGCATGAACTGCGACGCTGCAACAGCCCAGGGTGAACGGCTGACAGCAAGCTCGTATCGTTGCTCAGTCATTACTGCTCTCCCTGGAGACGCACACGAGGATCCAGGATGCGATAGGCAATATCGACCAGCAGATTGAGCGTGACAAACATACAGACCACCACAATCAGATAGGCCACAATGACGGGACGATCCAGGGCATTAATACTATCCAGAATAAGTTTCCCTGCTCCTGGCCACGAGAAAATACTTTCGGTGACCACGGCAAAGGCGATGGTGGAGCCTAATTCAAGGCCCAATACAGTCACCAGCGGGATCAGCGTGTTACGCAAAACGTGAACGCCAATAACTCGTACAGGTGACAAGCCCTTTGCCCGCGCAAACTTGACGAAGTCTTGAGGCAAGACTTCACGCACCCCCGCCCGGGTCAAACGTATCACCAGTGAAATCTTGAATAAGGACAGGTTAAGGGCAGGCAATATCAGATGTCGCCAGCCGTCGAGGGTCAGCCACGACCACTGCAGGCCAAAGACGGTTACCGTTTGCCCGCGGCCACTGGCGGGCAGCCAGCCCAGCCCCACGCTAAACGCCATGATAAGCATCAGTCCGACCCAAAAAGTCGGAAGGGAAAAGCCCAGGACACTACCCGTCATTATCAGGCGGGAACTGATGTGCTCGGGTTTCAGCCCCGCCCACAGGCCCAGGGGCACTCCCAGCACCACTGCCAGCACCAAGGCGGTAATAGCCAGTTCGAGGGTAGCTGGCAAGCGCTGAATGATTAAACTGACAGCAGGGATGTTATAAACGAAGCTATTGCCTAAATTACCGTGCAAGGCACCGTTCAAGAAAGCGATATATTGCTTCCACAGAGGCTGATCCAGGCCCAGTTGCTCAATGATACGGGCTCGCTGTATCTGATCGACGTCTGGCCCAATTAAGGTATCAATAGGGTTCCCGATGGCGTGTAGCCCGATGAACACAATCAGGCTCATCATCAATACCACCACCAGCGCCTGCGAAAAACGGCGTACTAGCCAAAAAGTCACTGCGCTTCCTTCTGCAGACCGGCATCAACCCACTCATCACCATAAACCTCTGGCTCGGCGTAAGCGAGCAAGGTCTGGTAGTGCGTATCGATATCGGAAACAAAAAACTGGCTGGCAATGCCTTGCGCCAACTTACGTGCACCCTCGCTAATCGCAGGAATATCACCCGAGACCGTACCGTGAGACAGTACCGCAGGATAGGCAAAGCAATGAATATTCGCCAGGCCAGGAAGCTGACCAGGAACTTTTTCCAGAAACTCAAAGTGCTCGCCCAGATCGGGCAGGCGTTTCAGTTCGGCATCAGCCTCGTCATCGGACGGCCTGTAGCGATCTCCCCAGACGCGAATATAGGGAGCAATGTTCGCAAACTCAGGTCTGGCCTGCCAGTCAACCTGGAATCCGGTCGAGAAAATAACAAAATCAAAAACAAAATCGCCTTTAGGCGTAGTGACAAGAATTTCGCTGCCTCGCATGCTCATGTCGCTAAAAGGGCAGCCCAGATAAAAATCTGCATTTTCATGTTTGGACACCCGCAGCACACTATTGCGTGGAGGTGGCACCTGCTGGGTATTGATGTAGTGACGTATTTTCCAGCGCCACGCATCGTCCAAAGCAGAAAAACCGTGCACCATTCCGGCGCTGCCAGCCCCTTTACCCTTGTTTACCCGAGGGAAATCAGGCCGACGTATCAACAGACTCACATGCTGTGCACCGGCTTCAAGTGCGGTAGCTGCTGAATCCATTGCAGAGGCGCCTCCGCCGATCACACCCACCCGCTTATCCTTCAGCTGGCTGTAATCGTTGTTGTCAGACGAATGTGCCCAAACTTTCCTAGGCAGTTGATCAGCGACCGCCGGAACGCTGGGCCCGCCCAAACCGTCTCTGCCAGTAGCAAGCACGACACGACGTGCATAGTGCGTTTCCGTGTCTCCCTGCGGTGTCTGGATTTGCAAAGCCACCCAGTCAGCATTGGAGGCGTCAATGGAGGTCACTGCGTGCTGATTTCTAACCTTTATGCCAAGTGCCCTTTTGTACCAGTTCAGGTACTCCAGCCATTGCAGGCGCGGGATCTTATCAAGCTCTTGCCATGCGGAATCGCCAAACTGGGCGATATACCAAGCCTGAAAGGTTAAAGACGGCACGCCAAGCGCCGGCCCGGTAAGCTGCTTGGGCGAACGCAACGTCTCCATGCGGGCGGTGGTGCCCCAAGGCCCTTCCAGATCGGCAGGCGAGGCATCAAAAATCGTAGCACCAACCCCCAGAAAGCCCAGTGCGGCGTGCAAGGTAAGACCCGCCATTCCGCCCCCTATAATTACCACATCATGATGCTTTTCTGTCTTGCAGAGGGCAGGCATCCAGGCCTTTGCGGGCAAATCCAGGTAACGCAACTCGCGCTGTAATGTAGCTTCGAGCTCACGCAAGCCCGCTTCTGCAGCTACTTCTACTACTGTATTCATTGTGACACCTTGTTGGGTATCGCATCGCCGTGCAGCTCATGCAAAATTTCTCGATATTGAGAAACCTTGTGGCACTGAAAGCCGGCGACCTGCGATGCCTCTTTTTTAAAGACTCTATAACGGTTTTCACCATCGGGGACAGCTGTCTGTCCTGAAGCGTGATTACCCCAAAATGAAATGGAATGTGTATATCCAGCGGCCTTATGCTCACTCCTTTGAGCTCAAGCCCCCGGCAGGTGAACGGCTCGAGAATTGCAACGCCCAATCCGGCTTTCACAGCGCACAACGCATTCACGGAGGAGTTTGTTTCAATAAGGGCAGAGCTATCAAACCACGCCGGCAAGCTAGCCTGCAAACGCTGTCGCAAACGATAGGGATTTGCCATTGTAATAGGTAAGTAAGCATTCAAGTCACGCTCACTGACCAATACCTGCTCTGCCAAAGGCGAATCACTGGGAACGGCCACCACACATGGAGCACTGGCGATCCAGTGAAGCTTTACTCCGCTGTGATCTAAAGGCAGACTGCTGATTCCCAAATGTGCGGCTCCGCTGATGACCTCATGCACTACCTGCTCAGGAGCGGCGCTGCGCAACAATGTACGGTCGCTGCGCGAGGGCAGCGCCGCGAGGCTTCGTGCCACAATACCGCAAATGAAGGCGCTGGTTGCTGTAATACGGAGTGGCTCAATGTCGTCGCCAGCAATAGCTGCCGCCTTTTGCTCGACGCGTTTCACTCCGTTTAAGGCGCTGATCACGTCGTCATAAATCAAAAGCCCTGCTCGGTAGGCAACACCTTAGGACCCTGGCGTATAAATAAGGCATAACCAAGCTGCGCCTCAAACTCTTGTATGAGGCGCGTGATGGTAGGCTGCGATCGGCCTAGTGCCTGGCCTGCAGCAGTAATGCTGCCTGTCGACATCACAGCAGCAAACGCTTGAAGTTGACGAATTTCCATGAAAATATTAAGTATGCAGTTATTGCATTCTTACGTATGAAGCATAGCCTCTACAAATACTTAATATGAATATTTTTATTACTAAAAAGTATTAAGAGTCAAGCTCTACCATGGAGAAACCCACTTAAGTAACTTTTAGTTTCAATTAGGAGTTGAAACTAAACTTAACTGAAAATGCCATGAATTCCGACAGAAATCCATTAACTTCTGCCAAAACTATGCTAATTACGCCAAAACAGTCGCCTCGTTCGGAATATCTCCGCTTTTTCTGTCAGCGCCTGTCACTATAGTAAATGCTTTGCTGGTACAGGAAGCTGCTATGACAAATCAATCACTGCGTTGGACCCTCCCCGAGGTTATCGCTTTATATCAACAGCCCTTGATGGACTTGCTTTGGCAGGCCCAGCAAGTCCATCGACAACACCAGACTGCCAACGAGGTTCAGCTCTCTAGCCTGCTTTCTATTAAAACGGGTGGTTGTCCTGAAGATTGCAGCTATTGCCCCCAGTCATCCAGATACGACACGGGTATAGAAAAAGAACGCGTGCTGGAGCTTGAACGGGTTATTGAAGCCGCCCGGGCCGCCCGGGCCGGGGGTGCTACCCGGTTTTGCATGGGAGCAGCCTGGCGCTCTCCGACCGAAGCCCAGCTTGATGAAGTCATAGCCATGGTGCAGGAAGTAAAAGCCTTGGGTCTGGAAACCTGTGTCACCCTTGGTATGCTGAAAAACGGGCAGGCCGAACGATTAAAACAGGCTGGTCTGGATTACTACAATCATAATCTGGATACTTCCGAAGACTATTACAGTGAAATCATCACCACCCGTAGCTACCAGGATCGCCTTGACACCCTGGATCGCGTCCAGGCAGCAGGTTTGAGCACCTGTAGCGGAGGGATTGTCGGGTTAGGCGAATCACGCGAACAGCGTGCGGCCCTGATAGCACAATTAGCTAATCGCAGCCCCTATCCCCACTCCGTTCCTATCAATCAGCTGGTTCGGGTGCCAGGAACTCCCTTGGCTGACAATGCCCCCTGGATGAGTTCGAGTTCGTGCGCACCATTGCCGTGGCTCGTATTACTATGCCTAAAACTACTGTCCGGCTCTCAGCCGGCCGCTCCTCAATGAGCGACACCATGCAAGCCATGTGCTTTCTTGCTGGTGCGAACTCCATTTTCTATGGCGAACAATTACTGACAACAGGAAATCCGCAATTTCAGGCTGATCAACAGTTGTTTAAGCGAATGGGTATACAAAGCAGCAAAGCCAAACATACCCCTGTCTTCGACGCCCGTACGGAACAACTCCTCTCCGGCCCAGTCGCCGTACTTGAAACTTTATAAATTCCATCATGCATCTATTAATTGCCAGCATTTTTTGCAGTGTTGCCGTTTCGATTTTTCTGAAGCTTGCTCGCCGACACCACATTGACGTGGGCCAGGCTATTGTCGTGAACTATCTCACTGCTGTCAGCCTTTGTGTAGTGCTGCTGCGGCCCGACCCCATGAGTGTGATGGAGTCCGGCACTCCACTCTGGCTATTGATATTGCTAGGTTTTTTATTACCCACCATTTTCATTGCCATGGCACGCGCGGTAGAACATGCCGGCATCGTACTGGCCGACGCAGCTCAGCGCCTCTCTTTAGTCATACCTTTATTGGCAGCAGCGCTCATTTTTGGGGAAAGCATTGGTGGCACCAAGTTAATAGGCGTCTCGCTGGCGATCCTGGCCCTGATTTGCCTGACTGTAAAAAGCAGCAGCTCGGACAACTCCTCACACGGCAAGCAAGCTACTCTGTTCCTGCTGGCCGTATGGCTAGGCTTCGGCGTAATCGATATTTTGTTTAAACAATTGTCTAAAGGGGGCGCGCAATTCGCAGGCAGCCTGGTAATTACCTTCGTAGTAGCCGGCCTGGTCATGCTGAGTTTTCTTATAGCCAGGCGCACTCAGTGGTCAGCCCACAGTTTGCTCTCAGGCATTGGCCTTGGGCTACTGAACTTCGGCAATATTTTTTACTACATAAAAGCTCACCAGCATTTTCCAGAGAACCCTACACTCGTGTTTTCAGCAATGAATATCGGCGTCATTACCGCTGGAACCCTGGTTGGAGCCGGGTTCTTTAAAGAGAAACTCTCTAAAGTGAATATGCTGGGAATTGGACTGGCAATCAGTGCCATCATGGCACTGATACCCCGTTAAGGCTTGTTAAGCTCGCTGGCGCTGTTTTGCTCAACACTCGAAGGTGGAGCTGCTTCTGTCCCGCCTTCGATGTCAATGTCTCCCAGGTAGTCTTCGTCGGTAATCGGGTCATGGGAGATATCACTGCTGATGTCGATACGGGGGTCTAGAGACGACGATGCCGCAGAAACCTGAAGGCTGTCAGGCATAGGAACAAACTCGGTGGGGGCATCCACGCTCAGGTGATCACCGGATACCTTTTGCGGACGAACCAGCAACACTAGCGATCCGCCGCAGGCCGCAACGAAGATGTAGTAGAACTGGCTACCGAACTGATTCATAAGCGTGCCAACTGCCAGGGGGCCCAGACAGGCACCCAAGCCATATACCATGTATAAGATAGCACTTAGGCCCACCCGCCGTTCCGGGTCTATGTTGTCATTTGCGAAGGCGGCGCCTAAGGGGTACAAGGTAAACTGCAAAACACCGAATACCGCGGAAAACACCAGTAGCATCGCGAATGTTACGTCAAACCAGCCCCACAGCGGTATTGCGAACAAGGCGATCAATACCGCATTAATGCGGATCATATTGACCCGATCAAAGCGGTCTGCGAGCCACCCCACAGGCCATTGGGCTAGCACTCCGGCTGCGACCGACGATGCGACAAACACAGCAACCTGCTCGCTACTAAGGTTGACTCGTATACCATACACAGGCGCTAATCCGTAAAAGGCGCCTGTGATCATGCCTGCTACGAACAGCACTGTCATGGACAAGGGGACACGTTCGACGTAATAGCGGGCATTAATGGGAGCCGGAACCTGCAACGCCGGGTGCATACGCCCCGTCAGCGCAATAGGAATCAGGCTCATGACCGAACAGATCGCCACAAACACCAGCGGCTGGTAGTCCATACTGGGGAATAGGGTCAGCACCAGTTGCCCCAGCACGGTTCCCAAACTGGAGACCAACATATAAAACGCAAAGACCGTCCCGCGCTTATTGTTTTCCGTCTGTTCATTCAGCCAGCTTTCTATGCCCATGAACTGCGTAACCATGCCGGCACCGGCCACAAAGCGCAAGGCTACCCATACCCACATGCTGTCGACCATGATTTGCACAAGCACACAGACGGTAACGACAGCGGCACTGGCGGCATAGGCCCGAATATGGCCCACCCCCATAATTAAGCGGTGCCCCACCCTGGCGCCAAACACAAGACCTAAATAATAGGCAGCAATAAGGCCACCAATCCAAATCTCGGAGATACCGAGTTCGGATAATCGCAAACCAATAAATGTGTTGAACAGGCCTGAGCCCATCAACAACATCAGCGTTGCCAAATACAACGAAAAGAATGCGCCTATAGCACCAATCATGGTTTGCCTGAATAAAAATAGAAGTAGCCGGCGCGAGGCCGGCATGTTTTTGCGTGCTACTGTTTGGTGAGCCCGAGCGTTGCAGGCCTGAAGCTTAGATCTGCTTTAGCAGTGTATCAGCATCGCTTTTTTCAAGACCACCACTTTCGTCGATGTTCAACTGCTTAACAACGCCATCATCGAGCAAGGCGGAAAATCGCTTTGAACGCACACCCAGGCCTTTAGCACTTAAATCGAACTCCAAGCCCAGCTTGCGAACCCACTCGCCGCTGCCATCGGCTAATAAGCGTACTTTATCGCCAGCGTTCTGATCTTTTGCCCACGCGCCCATGACAAAGGGGTCATTGACCGCTACGCACCAGATCTCGTCAACGCCTTTGGCCTTGAACTCGTCTGCTTTAGTAATAAAACCGGGCAGATGGCGCTCGGAACATGTAGGAGTAAAAGCACCCGGTACCGCAAACACTGCTATTTTCTTGCCTGCGACCAGATCTGCAACCTGAAAAGAATTGGGCCCTACTGCACATGTGTCGGTAGCGGTTTCAATGTATTGTGCCAACGTTGCATCAGGCACTTTATCGCCAATTTTAATGGACATAATAACTCCGGTGTAAGGTGATATTGCGACAAATCCATCGCAACATAAAGCCATCATCATACTAAGCGAAAAACCCGGCTTAAAGTAGTAATAGAGCCTATCTGCAAGCCGCATCTCTAAAGAAACCGAAGTCTGCTATTTTAGCATCCCGTACACCCAGAAATCAGAGCAGCTTCTCTTGCTGCATACATCAATAAAAAAAGCGCCCGAGAGCGCTTTTTTATGGCGTTATTACAGCCAACCAGAAATACGTGGCAACCACAAGGTAATTTCAGGAATGAAGGTAATCAGCATCAAGAAAACCAAACCTGTCAGCAACCAGGGCAAGGTTGATTTAGTGACTTCAGTCAACCCCAGCCTGGAAATACTCGAAGCCACATATAAGTTCAAGCCTACAGGCGGCGTCGCCAACCCAATCTCCATATTAACGATCAGCATAATGCCAAAGTGCACAGGGTCCATACCCAATTTCATGGCTACGGGAAACAGTATGGGCGCCATTATCAAAATAAGGCCTGAAGGTTCCATGACCATGCCAATGATCAGCAAGAGCACATTGACGAACAACAAAAAGGCAATCAGCCCCATCCCCTGGTCAACAATCCACGCGGCAATACTTTGTGGAATTTGTTCTGAGGTCAGGATAAAGGCGAACATGACCGCATTGGTGATGATGTAAAGCAACATCGCACTCATTGCCGCCGACTCGAGCACGATGCGACGCACATGACGGATCTTGATATCTTTGTAAACCCAGACTGCAATCACAAACGCATATACTGCACTGATTGCAGCGGCTTCTGTGGGCGTAAAGATACCCGAGTAGATGCCGCCCATCACAATCACGATCAGCATCAGCCCCCAGATCGAGTCTTTAAATGCAGACCAGCGCTCACGGGCCGAAGCCTTGGGCATACGAGGGTAATCAAGCTTCCAGGCTCTATACATCGTTGTTAAGCCCAGCATAAAAGCAAGAATCAGGCCGGGTACTACCCCCGCGATAAACAATTGGCCAATCGAGGCAGTGCCCACACGAGCCCCATCAGGCCCTTCAACCATCATGCCACTCGTTGCTACGGCATACATCACCATCACAATGGATGGCGGCAGCAAAATGCCCAAGCCTCCGGAGGTCGCCACAATCCCAGTCCCGAACTGCGCAGGATAGCCCTGCTTCACCATGGCGGGGATCATAATTGAACCAATGGCAGCGACGGTAGCAGGTGAAGAGCCGCTAATCGACGCAAACAGCGCGCACGCCAAAACCGCTGCCAATCCCATTCCACCCGGAAAGTGTCCGACCATCGCGGAGGCAAAGCGAATCATGCGTTGCGCTACTCCACCATGGGTCAGAAAGCCACCTGCCAAGATAAAAAACGGGATCGCCATGATTTCGAATTTTTCAATCCCGGTAAACAGCTTCAACGCGATGCTGTCCATGGGCACATTTGTCATGGTGAACAAAAAGGTCATGACGGTCAGGCCCAGCGCAATAGACACGGGCATACCGGTAAGCAACAACACGCCAAGCAGCGCGAAAATAATAAAACTAATCATGCTGCGTCTCCTTGGGCTTTCTCGTCTTGCATGACACTACCATGCGTGAAATGGGGCTGCTCTCCGGTTTTGAGATAATGGTAGAGTGCCTCGAGAAAGCGGAAACACATCAATGCCGACCCTGCAGGTACGGCTAAATAAACCAGCCAGACAGGGACCTCCAAATCGGCCGTCACCTGCGAGGTTTGACTGATGTCATAAACGAAACTGCCGCCGATCCAGGCCACCAGGAAAGTGAAAAGCACACCTCCCAACATCGATATAACGACCAGCGCTTTTTGCTTGCCAGGTGAAACGGCATTAGCCAATACGTCTACCCCAACGTGTATACCCAGACGCACACCATAGGCGGCACCGAATTTGGCCATCCAGACGAACAAATAGATGCACAGCTCTTGCGCCCACAACATGTTTAGCCCGACCACGCTGCGATAAGTCGCCCTGGCATACGCATACACTTGGTCATGGCCGTTAGAACGAGACCATGAGACGATGTCGGCAAGCAAAGTGATTGAGTAGCGCTGGCAAACTGCCACAAAGATAATGAGCACTGCCGCGACCATCAGCAAAGAGATAAAGATCTCTTCAAATTTATTTAAAAACGTAACAGCATGGCTTCTCCATGGCGTTGACCTGTAACACTACGCGTGTACGCCGGTCAGTGTGCCGAGCCTGAAATCAAATGAGCGCTGAGGTGGCTCTGTACCGAATAGTCCCGATGTGGCAAAGCACATCGGGATCACTACACTACGATTTATTCAACAGCTTTATAGACAGCGTCAATGACCTCAGCACCTATACGTGACTCCATGGCTTTATGCACAGGACGCAATTGCTCGATCCACTCATTGCGCTCTTCAGGAGTGAGCTCATAAAAAGTTGTACGGCCGGACTCCTTCATGGCGGCTAGGGACTCATCGTTTTCTTGCTGGGCAATGTCGTTGGCGTACTCGGTGGCCTCATCCAATGCTTTTTCAAGAGGTGCGCGTACGGCCTCGTCCAGGCCATCCCAGAATTTTTTATTCACAATAACGGCATAACCCAGGTAGCCATGGTCAGACAAGGTGGCGTGCTTTTGCACCTCGTGCATTTTTTGGGTATACATATTGGAAGGCGGGTTTTCGGTGCCGTCAACGACGCCGGTTTGCAGCGCCTGATAGACTTCAGAGAAAGCCATTACCTGGGGGACAGCATCAAGTGCCTGCATCTGTGACTCAAGCACCTTGGAGGACTGAATACGCATTTTCAGGCCAAGGAAGTCATCAACAGTATGTATCGGCGAGTTCGCACTCATGATCTTGAAGCCGTTGTCCCAGTATGCCAGGCCTTTGATGCCTTTAGGTTCAAGCCTGGCGAGCAGGTCTTTACCCACCTCGCCGTTGGTAACCTTGCGCAGCTGATCCTTATTTTGAAAAATATAAGGCAGGTCGAATACCTCGAACTCGCGCACACCCAGGGGACCAAACTTGGCCAAGGACGGGGCCAGCATTTGAACTGCACCCAGTTGCAAGGCCTCAAGCTCTTCTTTATCTTTATAAAGTTGCGAGTTTGGGTAGACTTCTACTACAACCTTACCTTCACTGTATTTTTCGGCAAGCTCTTTGAAGCGTTCCGCGCCTTTACCTTTGGGGGTATCTGGCGACACCACGTGACTGAACTTGATCACCAGAGGCGAGTTTGCCATGGCGTTGGATGCAAAAAACGCCGATGCAACCAGCGTAGCAGCAAGAATTTTTTTCATTGTTTCCTCCGAGCCTTGAACTGAAGTCTAAGCGCGATGTAATTATTAAAAATAGCTTAGGTCATAGCTTAAGAAGCATTAGGATATTTAACCATTGTGGAAATCCGAAATAGGCCCTCATGATTACCCTTAGTGACGACAGCGAAAACACAAAAACGGCACCTTCGTTTGCCTCGTCGGTCATGAGCTATGTGCCGATCCTGGCCATCGCCATTCTCGTGATCCTGATCGCCCTTTTTATCATCGTTGTTCAAAAAGACAGAATGGACGAGCAGCGCAGCAAACTGATCGAAGACGCCTTATGGGTAGAGCAAAACCTGTCGTTTCACCTGCGCACTCATGAGTCCAACCTGGAACGCATTGCCGCGGAAATCAATGCCACAGCTCAACAGCCAGAGCTGTATGCAAGATTAGCTCACATGAAGGCCATACATCCCGAACTGCTCTCTATTGTTTGGCTCGGTGCAGCCGGCGAAGAGCTGATGACTCTGCCTCAGGGTTATAGCCCTGACGCAACTTTGCCTGCTCCTATCCCCCGGATGAAAGCCTGGATTCCAGCCTATTTTTCCGCACAGCAAAACGATACGCTGGTAGATCTGATCTTTCCTACCTTTGATGAAAAAAATGAAGTAAGCGGCGCACTGCTGGCTTCGATTTCTCTAAGCCAGCTGCTGACAAATCAAGTGCCATGGTGGGTGGCAGAAAATTACGAGGTTGTGCTGGTTGATAACAGCGACAAAGTCATTGCTCGCCGGGTCAAAACCGTCTCTACCTCAGAACAGCTTAGCCACAGTATGTCGGTAGATCCGCCCCTGCATGGTGTACGCCTGCGGCTAACTCCGAATCTTAGCCCCCATCCCCCAATTCTTACGCTGCTGCTTACTGTCATTGTAGGCTTAGCAGTTTTGGCAATTATCAACCTTTTGATTCAGCATTATTATGCCCGCAAGCGGCTACAGGCTGAGCAGGCGCTACGCAACGAACAGGCCTTTAGACGGGCTATGGAGAACTCTATTACCACCGGGCTGCGAGCGCGCGATTTGCAAGGCCGTATTCTTTATGTCAACCCGGCTTTCTGTAGGCTGGTGGGCCGCAAGGAAAGTGAGATCACTGGCCTGGCCCCTCCTATGCCATGGTGGGCACCGGAAGTATTGGGCGAAACCCTCGAACGCCATTATCAGCAAAACCAAATGCCAAGAGCGCAAAGCTTCGAAACGCGCTTTCAACATCCGGACGGTACGCTGCTAGACGTGCAGGTGCACGAGGCCCCGCTGATAAACGACCGTGGAAAGCATGTAGGCTGGATGGGCTCGATGGTCGATATTTCTAGCCGGAAAGCTCAGGAAGCACACGCTATCCAACAAGCAGAACAGCTTCAGCAGACTGCCCATTTAATGAGTATGGTCGAGATGACCACCACCTTGGCCCATGAACTGAACCAACCCCTGGCTGCCGTAGCCAGCTACGCTGCCGGCTGCATGAATCTACTGAAGAATGACAATCTCAACAAAGCAGAGCTTCATGCTGGCTTGGAGCACGTTGCCACCCAGAATCGTCGGGCAGGCGAAATTATCCGACGCACCCATGACTTCGTCCGTAAACGCGAACCCTTACTGCTCAACGAAAAGCTGAACACGATCGTGCAGGACAGCATTTTCTTCATGCAAGCTGAGCTTCGCAAACACAATGTGAAATTGCGTTCAGACCTGCCTGATGAACCGGTATATGTCATGGCAGATAAAACCATGATTGAACAGGTTATTTTAAATTTACTTCGTAACGCTATTGAAGCTGTGCGACACTTGGAAAGCGCCCGTCGCGTCATTGACGTTGCCTTCGAATGGCATGATCAGCACGCCTTAATAATTATTAGTGACAACGGGCCTGGAGTAGACGAGAGCATGGTGTCGTTATTATTTCAGCCTTTTGCCTCAACGAAGACTCAAGGAATGGGCATAGGTTTGAACATTTGCCGCTCTATTGTGGAATTGCACCGCGGCACTCTATGGTATGAAGCCACCAGTACGCCTGGCGCTGCATTTGTCTTCACCTTACCGCTAACAGAACAATGAACTCTTTATCTTTGCAACCTCTTGTGCACATCATCGATGACGATCAGGCCATACGCGACTCACTGGCCTGGCTCTTCAAAACCCGAAACGTAAGGGCTGTTCTATGGGAATCCGGCGAGGCTTTTCTACAGAGCTGGACACCTGAACTGGAAGGATGCTTGTTACTGGATGTTCGGATGCACGGGCTCTCGGGCTTGGAGGTCTTCGATCTGCTGCGTAAAAAAGGCTCAACCCAACCTGTCATTTTTTAAGCGGCCATGGCGATCTGCCTATGGCAGTCGCTTCACTTAAGCAAGGTGCCGCTGACTTTATTGAGAAGCCCTTTAACGACAATGATCTCGTAGATCGTGTGCTTGAGGTCCTGCATCAGTACGCACACTTGCAAGAAGAGCGTGAACGCCATCTCAAGTGGGCAGATAAAATATCCTCGTTGTCGAACCGTGAAAAACAAGTACTGGAATTAGCTCTGAAAGGAAAGCTGAACAAGCAAATTGCAAACGACCTTGATATCACGATGCGTACGGTCGAGGTGCACCGTGCCCGTGCCCTGGAAAAACCGGCGCAAGGAATCTGGTGGAACTGGCGCGTCTTTTCAGGGATGACCACTTGCTATCCACTGACAGCCCATAACGCATGTCCGCACTGATCTTAAATAAATAAGGTGTGAAACCGTAGCCGACTGTCTGCCGCGGGACAAGCCTATAATAGCCATATGAATTCCACTTGAGCCGCCCTCGCCCGACGGCTCCAGGACTGTAATAGAGGAACACTGTGAAGCAAAATACGATTTCTGATGGCTACACTGTTGAAGGTAGCGATGCGCATCTGAGCCACCTTGATGAACATGGTCAGGTCCGCATGGTCGACGTGAGTCATAAACACCTGAGCCCCCGCACCGCTATTGCCGTGTCTCGCGTACGCCTGGGTGAACAGGCATTTAAATTGTTATCAGCCCAAGACAACGCCAAGGGCGAAGTACTGAACACTGCGCGTATTGCGGGTGTGCTGGCTGCCAAACGCTGCGCTGATCTCATCCCTCTTTGCCATAGCCTGCCACTAGACTTCGTAGGCATTGATTTTGAAAGCGACGTCAACTCTCGTTGCATCACCATTCGCGCCACTTGCAAAACCACTCACAGCACAGGCGTGGAAATGGAGGCCATGACGGCATGCAGCGTGGCAGCGCTCACTATTTACGACATGTGCAAGGCAGCCGACAAGGGCATCATCATTGAACAAATACGCCTGGAATATAAAGCGGGGGCAAGAGCGGCGAATGGCACGCCAGCCCTTCAGCCTGCTAGGAGACAACAATGCAAACACATATTAAAGTCTTGTACTTCGCTCAAGTCGCTGAAATTGCCGGTACCCGCAGCGAACTTTGGCAACTTAGCCAGCCCGTCCGCGTGAGCGACTGGCTTACAACGGTGGTAGACAAGCATCCGGCTATAGAACCTTTAAGAAAACGCCTGAAAGTTGCCATTAACCAATATTACGTAAACCACAGCGCCACCATTAATCCCGGCGACGAAGTCGCGTTATTCGAACCGGTTACAGGGGGCTAAATATGATTACTGTGCAAGAAAACGATTTCGATGTTGCTCAACTCATTGCAGAGCTGCATGCGGTAAATGCGGGCCACACCGGCGCACTGCTTAGCTTTATTGGCTATGTACGCGACTACGACACGAATACCCCCACGCAGACCCTGGTGCTGGAACACTACCCGGGAATGTGTGAGCGAGAAATCCAGGAAATTTGTGATCATGCCTTAGAACGATGGGATATTCTGAACTATCGTGTCGTGCACCGGGTAGGTGCATTAAACCGCAACGAGCAAATTGTATTTGTGGGTGTCAGCAGCGCGCATCGCGGAGAAGCCTTTAACGCAGCGGAATACATTATCGACGCCTTAAAGACCCGAGCACCGTTCTGGAAGCGGGAAGTACTTGCCGACGGCAAGCAGTTCTGGGTGCAGCAAAGTGAAGAAGACGCACTGAAAACCGCCCATTGGGAAGCGAATACAGACAAGCAGAACCCATGAATAAAACTCCAGCAAAAAAAGTCTTGAACTGCGCTGTGCTAACCGTCTCTGATAGCCGTAGCTCTGACACCGACACCTCAGGCGATTACTTGCGTGAACGCCTGGCTCTGGCAGGTCATAACTGCGTGGCATCGGCTATTGTTGCCAACGATATCTATAAACTGCGGCATCAGTTCAGTCAATGGATTGCCGATCCGCACATACACGTCATTATCAGCAATGGCGGCACTGGCTTTGCCAGAACAAAATCTACCATATCAGCAGTACGTCCACTGCTGGACATCGAAATCCCTGGCTTTGGCGAACTTTTCAGAAGTTTGTCGTATGCCGATATCGGAAGTTCGAGCTTGCAGTCGGATGCCGTGGCAGGCGTCGCGAATCAGCATCACATATTCTGCCTCCCTGGATCATCCGGCGCCTGCAAACTGGCGTGGGAGAAAATTCTCGAAGCTCAGCTGGATAGCCGACACAAGCCGTGCAATTTCGCTGAAAACTGCGCCTGACCCTCTCTTCAAATTATCTCCATCGTAACGTCTATGACCATGCTAGATTTCGACACCGCTCAAAACAGACTCGTACAAGCCGGAACACGGCCAGAAATAGCCGAGCGTGTCACTGTTGATCAGGCTCGTGGCCGCATTCTGGCCAATAACGTAAGCGCTGCCATTAATATTCCGCCTGCCGATAACAGCGCCATGGATGGCTATGCCATTCGCTTTGCCGACTTTCAAGAGGGGATAAGCTATCCCATACAGCAACGTGTCTATGCGGGTGACCTGCCTCAGGCCATACAGCCAGGCCAGGCTATACGCCTTTTTACGGGTAGCTTAATACCTGAAGGCGCAGACACCATTGTGATCCAGGAAGACTGCACAGAGACCGACGGCAAATTGCATATCAACGTTGCTCCTGTACAGGGCCAGCATGTGCGCTTTACAGGCGAAGACATGCCTGCAGGCAAAGCTATCCTGCTCAAAGGTACGGTAATAGGCAGTGGGCAAATTGCCATCCTGGCTTCGCAAGGCGTTACCGAAATCGATGTCTTTCCTGTACCCAAAATTGGTATTCTAACCACCGGCAATGAGCTGGCAGAACCAGGGCAGCCCTTGCATGCAGGGCAAATATACAACTCGAATGCATCAATGCTGGCCTCACTCGTCAAACAGCTGGGCTCGAATGTAGTCCGCATTGTTCATGCGGCTGACACGCTCGAGGAAATCCAGGACGCCATCAGCAGTCTGGCTGAAGAGTGCGATTTGGTGCTGACGGTAGGTGGCGTTTCGGTGGGTGATAAAGACTTGGTTAAACCCGCCATTGAGGCCTCGGGCGGCGATATGGAAATGTGGCGGGTGCGCATGAAACCGGGCAAGCCTGTTGCACTGGCACGGCTGAAAGGCACTCCCATCGTAGGCCTGCCAGGTAATCCGGTGTCAGCTTATGCCGTATTCACACTGATGGTCTCCCCTTTGATACGTACCATGCAAGGCCGTACTGAAGTCTTGCCACCGCTGTCGTATGGCCGCCTTGACAGTCAGCAAGACTATCAGGGAGATCGCGAAGAGTTCCTTCGTGTGAAAGCCAAGAGCATGCCTGACGGCGTGCTTGGCTTGACGCCTCATGCACAGCAGGGATCCAGCATCATCAGTTCGCTGGCATGGGCTTCTGGTTTGGCGCGCATCCCAGCCGACACCAAAATAGCCGGTGGCAGCACGGTAGCTTATTATGATTTTAATCTCTGGGGATACTAAGGCCTTAGCCGCACCTTAATAAAAACGCCTTGAATCGCTGCCACCAGCCTCAGGGCGTTTTCACAAATAGGGCTTGGGCTTCGCGCCACTGTTCGGGCGTATTGATATTGGAAAAAAGCGGCTCTGTGTGCACACCAAACTCAACCGCCTGGGCTCCGGCTTGCTGCAGCCAACCCTGTACTCGTCGTTCTCCACTATTCAAGAACAGGCGCAAATTCGCCGCCAAGTCTTGATGCAACAATAAGCACAGAGGATGAGCGCGCTCTGCTCGCGCATAAAACGCCTGCACACTTTGCTGTCCTGCACTCGCTTTAAGCAGTTCGGGAACTAGCAACTCAGGCAGAAATGGGCAATCTACAGGTAAACATAGCAGCCACGGTGTCTGGATATGCTCAAGTGCTGTGAGCACGCCCGCCAAGGGCCCCTGCCAACCCGATACCGAGGGATCATCACTTAAAACCGTTGCATAGCGCGCATACTCGTCTGTTTGTTCGTTTGCGCTGATAACCACCTGCGATACATAGGGGAAAGTTTGGTCAGCGCGTGCGCCACAAGGGGCTTTCCCCCAGCTTAAGCAACCCTTTGTTGATGGCCCCCAGTTCACGCAGGCGTCTGGATTGGCCGCCTGCCAAAACAGCTCCGCTTAGGTGCTTAGGAGAAATCATCCTCCTATGTGGCTCATTTCAACTTTATGACGCTCTACCGTCTGTTCTCCGCGGACCTCAGAATAACGATCACCGCGCTGCCGCCAGGTACGCGACACAAAACCAGCAAGCTCATCGTCAGTTGCACCTGACCGCAGCAGGTCGCGCAAATCGTACCCCTTGGAGCCGAAGAGACATAAGAACAGCCGGCCCTCGGGCGAAAGTCGCATACGGGTACAGTCACCACAGAAGGGTTGGGACACACTGGTGATCACACCGACTTCGCCACTTCCGTCTACATACTGATAACGCCCCGCCACTTCGCCCCGATAATTGGAAGCAAGAGGCTCAAGTGGAAAATGCGGATGAATGGCCGCACAGATCTCGGCACCGGTCATTACTTCATTTAAATTCCAGCCATTGGTGTTGCCCACATCCATATATTCAATAAAGCGCAATATATGTGGCGTTTCGCGGAAATACCGGGCCATCGGCACTATCTGGTCGTCGTTAAGCCCCTTGCGCACCACCATATTGACCTTAACAGGGCTGAGCCCCTCGGCGTGTGCCACCTCAATACCCTGCAACACTCTCTTGACCGACACTTTACTATCGCTAAGATGAGCAAAACGTGCATCTTCCAAGGCATCCAGACTAACGGTTACACGATCCAGTCCTGCACTTTTCAACGCTTTGGCTTTAGACGCCAGCAGGGTCCCGTTAGTGGTCATGGCCAGCTCGACCCGCCCTCCTTCAGGGGTGCGGAGTTCAGCCAGCATGGCGACAAGGTCTTCCACATGCCGACGCAACAAGGGCTCGCCCCCGTCAAGCGAATTTTCTGCACGCCTAAATTCACGCATAGCTTAGCCACACGCGTAATTTCCTCGAAACTCAACAGCTGCTGCTGAGCCAGGAATTCGTAATCCGGACCAAATACCTCTCGTGGCATACAGTAAGTGCAACGAAAATTGCACTTATCAGTCACCGAAATTCGTAGATCTCGAAGCGGTCGATTGTGCAGATCGCCGACCCCTTGTTTTAATATGGAAATGACTCTGGGGCGTGCTTTTTCTAAGCTATTTTTGCCCTTGGAGTGCGCTTGTACTACATTATCAAAAAGACTTTTGCTCATAGTCCCTCCGTGAGTGCGACGGAGATAAATTTATTTTATCTAACCACCCATCATATACCCGAATTTTAAAGCACTGGGCCAAATGCCTCTTCAAGAGTCATTATGGCGCCGTTTTTCCTTGCAGCATAACCCACTAGCTGCCCCATATACGCCTGATACTCATCACCCGTGATTAACTCTAAAAAGCGCTGCACGAGGGCTGAGTCCACTAAGTCTTTGTGGATTGCAAAAAAGTATCGTTCTTGAGCCAAAGGGATAAAATCCAGCCCGCATCGCAACGCGGCCGTCTCTACCCCAAACCCCACATCGGCCATATCACTTGCCACGTGAGCGGCAACCGCCAGATGGGTCAGCTCCGTACTGTCAAACCCTTGAATATTGGCGGCATCCAGTTTGTAGTCTTGAATGATTAAATTCAGAAGAAATCGGGTACTGGAACCTACCTCGCGGTTAACAAAACGTACGTCAGGCCGTAACAAATCGGCCACGGAGCGTACACCACGAGGATTTCCCTGCTGTATGAACAGCCCTGTGCTTCTGTCGCTTAAATAAATCAACCGATGCTGTTCGGGTTTTAACCATTCACGATAACGCGCCACAGCCTGCTCTTGGTACTTGCCAATGGGCACCTGAAAGCCAGCCAAGTCGCATTCGCGCCTGATCAACGACCCCAGAGCCTCAATGGCAGACCGGTAACGCAGCTCGAGAGGAGAGTATGCCTTGTCATTTGCCAAGCGCATTAATCCCTCCACGGCGAAACCATGACTGGCATGCAACCGTAAATGCTGCGGCTGCTCACTATATAAGCGATGCAATTCTTCTTGCAGTTCGGAAGCCATGCTTTCGAGAGTCGGCGTCAACCGGGCGTCAACACGGCGGTTGGCCCACAACAGCCGTCTCGAAAACTCTGTAAGGGTTGTCCCTTGTCTGCGTGATGTCTCCATCAATGGAGCCTCGAACTGCTTCTCGGCATTTCTGAGCAACCCCCACGCATGACGGTACGACAACGAGCAGGCTTTAGCCGCCCCGGTAATGTTGCCCATAGTTTCGATCGCAGCCAATAACCGCAACACTTCTCCCAGTTGAAGGGTAGTGCCATCGGCACTTTCGAGTACCCATTCAGATCGAATTCTGGCCTTAAATTGTTGGCCCATTGACACCCCTGCTCCGTGCTGAAAACCTTCAATATGTTTTACATAACATATATAACATTGTTTTATGCACTTTCAAACCTATTGATCTATAGCGGATAACTTTGTAGATTACATAAAATACATAAAACATAATATGCAAACATATACATATAAGCAACGGCAACTCACTGCCAACTCAGGTGGTTAAGGACTTTTTATGCACATCCCCTCAAACGCCGAACAGTTCGGGCGGGCAAATAATGACTACGAAAAAACCGTCAACGCCGCTCTGGAACAACACGCAGAAAAGCGCGGTAATTTACTGCCTATCTTACATAGCATTCAAGATGAGATAGGCTATCTGCCCGAAGCGGTTGTGCCCTTGCTCGCCAAAGCCTTAAATCTCTCTCGTGCCGAAATCCACGGAGTCATCACCTTTTACGCACACTTCAGACAAAAGCCGGCAGGCACACATGTGCTTGAAGTCTGCATGGCTGAGGCTTGTCAATCCATGCGTAGCAACGAACTCGCCCAATACGCAAGACAAAAGCTCTCCTGTGATTTTCACGAAACCTCTGCAGATGGTTCCGTCACCCTTGAGCCCGTTTATTGCCTGGGCCTTTGTGCACAGTCTCCTGCGGTCATGCTTAACGGTAAGCCCTATGCAAAAATGAGTCCTGAGCGTTTAGATACGTTGCTCGCTTCAGAAGGAGCCAAATAATGAACACTCGTATTCGTGTTTTCGTACCCGGCGACACGGCCGCTGTAGCCATGGGAGCCGACGAGGTGGCAACGGCCATTCAGACGCGTGCCTCAGAGCAACAGCTCGACATTGATATCGTTCGTAATGGCTCCCGTGGCCTGCTCTGGCTAGAGCCCATGGTAGAAGTCGAGGGCCCGGAGGGTCGGGTAGCTTATGGCCCTGTCACCACCGAGGCTTTAGATTCTTTATTTGAAGCCGGCTGGCTCGCCGCCAAGCCACACCCCTTGTGTCACGGTCTGACTGCAGAAATCCCCTATCTAAAAAAACAAGAGCGCCTGACTTTCGCCCGTGTAGGCATTGTCGATCCGCTCGACCTGGACGACTATCAGGCCCACGACGGTTTCGCGGGCTTGCGCCAGGCCTTGACGATGTCGCCTGCTGACATTGTGAAGTGCGTGACGGATTCCGGACTGCGCGGCCGGGGTGGTGCCGCCTTTCCTACCGGCATCAAATGGAACACCGTACTACAGGCCCAGGCGGATCAGAAATTCATCGTCTGTAATGCCGATGAGGGCGACTCCGGCACCTTCTCTGACCGTTTGCTTATGGAAGGGGACCCCTACACCCTGATTGAGGGGATGACCATCGCTGGCCTCGCTGTGGGCGCCACCTCCGGATATATCTACGTACGGTCCGAGTACCCCTTGGCCATCGCCATGCTCAACTCAGCCGTTGAGCGAGCCTATGCAGCTGGCTGGCTGGGCAAGAATATTGCCGGTTCGACCCATCATTTCGATCTGGAAATCCGCAAAGCCGCCGGTGCCTATATCTGCGGCGAAGAAACATCATTATTAGAAAGTTTGGAAGGCAAGCGAGGTACTGTACGGTTTAAACCGCCGCTGCCTGCTCTTGAGGGCTTCATGGGCAAGCCCACCGTCGTCAACAACGTGATCTCTCTGGGTTCTGTACCCATCATTCTGGCTAAAGGCAGCGACTATTACCGCGACTACGGGATGGGACGCTCACGAGGCACGCTCGCCTTTCAGGTAACCGGGAACGTCAAGCAAGGCGGGCTGGTCGAAAAGGCCTTCGGTGTCACCCTGCGCGAACTGCTTTACGACTTTGGTGGCGGTTCGGCATCCGGCCGTCCCCTGCGTGCCGTGCAAGTCGGCGGGCCTTTGGGCGCCTACCTTCCAGAACATCAGTGGGATGTCCCCATGGATTACGAAGCCTATATGGCCATTTCCGCAATGGTCGGGCATGGTGGCATCGTTGCCTTCGACGAAACGGTAGACATGGGACATATGGCTCAATATGCCATGGAGTTCTGTGCTATCGAATCATGTGGAAAATGTACTCCCTGTAGGATCGGCTCTGTTCGCGGAGTCGAGGTCATACAGAAAATTCGCCGCAACGAGCAGCGCGAATCCAATACCATACTTCTGCGTGAGCTCTGTGACACCATGATGGCCGGATCGCTTTGCGCTCTGGGCGGCATGGCCCCTTATCCCGTGCTTTCTGCAATGGAACACTTCGCGACGGACTTTGGCCTTGAGGCCAGCGACAGCGATGTTTCCTCTGCAAATCAGCAACCCGCTTAAAGGAGTCCGTCATGCTAGAGACTGTAGCCATACGCGACCGTGATTTCGGTACCCTTCCCTCGCTAAGCACCAACACCATCGAGCTTACTATCGACGGCCATAGCATAACCGTGCCCGAGGGCACCTCCGTTATGCGTGCTGCTGCGTTAGCGGGCATTAATATTCCTAAGCTTTGTGCCACCGACTCCCTTGAGTCTTTCGGCTCCTGCCGTGTCTGTCTGGTAGAGATTGAAGGCCGGCGGGGCCAACCGGCATCGTGCACCACCCCTGCAGAGGCAGGCATGGTGGTGACCACTGAAAATGCACGCCTCAACACCTTGCGTAAGAATGTTGTTGAACTCTACATTTCTGATCATCCGCTCGACTGCCTGACCTGCCCTGCCAACGGCAATTGCGAACTGCAAGACACTGTGGGTGTAGTGGGCTTACGGAATGTTCGCTATGGTTTCGATGGCGCAAACCACTGCAATAGCGAGAAAGACGAAAGCAACCCCTACTTCACCTATGACCCTTCGCTGTGCATTGTCTGCAGTCGATGCGTACGCGCCTGTGAAGAAGTTCAAGGCACGTTCGCACTAACAGTTGAAGGGCGCGGCTTTGATTCCAGAATCGCTGCCGGCCAGAGTAACAGCTTCCTAGATAGCGATTGCGTTTCCTGCGGAGCCTGTGTACAGGCCTGCCCCACTTCATCGTTAATGGAAAAATCCGTTATCGATATGGGCCAGCCTGAACACGCCGTCATTACTACGTGCGCCTACTGTGGTGTTGGCTGCGGTTTCAAAGCCGAAATGAAAGGCGAGCAGGTCGTGCGCATGGTGCCCTGGAAAGACGGCAAGGCAAACCGCGGCCACTCTTGTGTAAAAGGCCGTTTCGCCTTTGGCTATGCGACCCACGAGGATCGAATTCTTAAGCCCATGATTCGTTCCAGCATTCAGGATCCCTGGAAAGAAGTATCGTGGGATGAAGCCCTGTCATATGCAGCTTCTGAAATGAAGCGCATTCAGGCCAAGTATGGACAGGACTCGATTGGTGGTATCACTTCTTCACGCTGTACCAATGAAGAAACCTATCTGGTACAAAAACTGGTGCGAGCGGCCTTTGGTACCAACAACGTCGATACCTGCGCCCGTGTTTGCCATTCGCCTACAGGCTATGGGCTGAAGCAGACACTAGGCGAATCCGCGGGCACGCAAACCTTTGACTCCGTCATGCATACCGACGTTGCTGTGGTCATCGGTGCCAACCCCAGTGACGCTCACCCCGTCTTTGCCTCACGACTCAAACGTCGCATACGCGAAGGCGCAAAGCTAATCGTTATCGACCCGCGTGCAACAGACCTTGTCAGCTCGCCACACGTCAAGGCCGACTTCCATCTGCCACTGCTGCCAGGTACAAACACTGCGCTTCTCACCGCTTTGGCCCACGTGATCGTTACCGAAGGGCTGGTCGACGAAGAATACGTACGCGAGCGCTGCGACCTTAAGGCCTTCGACGAATGGCGTAACTTTGTCAGCCAGCCTGAACACTCTCCGGAAGCCACCGAGACCATCACCGGAGTATCTGCCGCTGACGTACGCGGCGCAGCTCGTTTGTATGCCTTAGGCGGCAACGGAGCTATTTACTATGGCTTGGGCGTGACCGAGCACAGTCAGGGTTCAACCACTGTCATGGCCATTGCCAACCTTGCCATGGCGACAGGCAACCTGGGTCGCGAAGGCGTCGGAGTGAACCCCCTGCGCGGACAAAATAACGTGCAGGGTTCTTGCGACATGGGCTCCTTTCCCCACGAGCTTCCTGGCTACCGCCACGTCTCTAATAATGCGGTTCGAGCCCAGTTTGAAGCTGAATGGGGTGTAACCATTCAATCAGAACCCGGCCTGCGTATTCCAAATATGTTCGATGCGGCTATGAGCGGCACCTTTATGGGGCTGTATTGCCAGGGCGAAGATATTGTTCAGTCCGATCCCGACACTCAACACGTCACAGCGGCTCTTTCATCAATGGAGTGCATTATTGTTCAAGACTTGTTCCTGAACGAAACCGCCAAATATGCACACGTCTTCTTGCCAGGATCATCATTTTTAGAGAAAGACGGTACTTTCACCAACGCCGAGCGACGTATATCTCGCGTACGTAAAGTCATGGAGCCCCAAAGCGGCATGGCTGACTGGGAAATCACCTGCGCGCTCTCCAACGCCTTGGGCTATCCCATGAATTACACGCATCCTAAAGAGATCATGGATGAAATTGCTCGTCTGACGCCGACATTCAGCGGCGTCTCCTTCGATCGCATGGACGAACTGGGCGGCAGCGTACAATGGCCTTGTAATGACGATGCGCCTGAAGGTACCCCGACCATGCACATTGACGAGTTCGTACGCGGCAAAGGCAACTTTATCCTGACACAGTACATTCCGAGCGACGAGCGCAGTACGCGCCGCTTTCCCTTACTGCTGACAACGGGACGTATCCTGACTCAATACAACGTAGGAGCACAAACACGTCGTACCGATAACGTGGCCTGGCACAAGGAAGACTTGCTTGAGCTGCATCCGCAAGATGCTGAAGATCGGGGTATTCGTACCGGCGACTTTGTCTCTATCAAGAGCCGTGCGGGCGAAACGGTTCTTCGCGCGACGGTAACGACGTCTATGCAGCCGGGGGTGGTCTACACCACTTTCCATTTCCCCGAATCGGGGGCCAACGTCATTACAACCGACAGCTCTGATTGGGCGACGAACTGCCCCGAATACAAAGTGACTGCAGTCCAGGTCAGTAAAGTGACTCAGAGTCACTCTGAATGGCAGTCCAAGTGGTCACGTTTCAACGAGGTGCAGCAAGGCCTGCTCAACGATCGCCATCTGGAGTACGCTACTGATTCAGCCGTGGTGGCTGCTACGCCCCAGCCGGAGGTAGCAGTAGCCCATGCAACAGAAGATCATCAGAAACCAGAGCTAAGTGAACAGGACTAATCTGAGGTAGGGTAAGAGCAATGGCAATAAGTACAGTCCCTCCCGCTATGGAAACACAATGCGGGGGCTTGCGAAGCGCGAGGTCTGGCGGCATGAACCTCTGAAAACGGGGGTAGCTGAGCTAGACCTGATTGCAGTCGAAGCCCCCATTGCATTGCAATTCAATGGCATTAGCCACGCTGTATTGCTGGCGACACCGCAAGACCTTGAGGATCTGGCGGTGGGCTTTGCTTTTACTGAAGGCATCGTACGGGACGCCAGCGACATTTACGATGTTCAGGTTCACGAAAGCGAACAAGGACACATTGTGGATATCGAAATTGCCAGCGCTTGCCTGCAACGTCTTAAGCAACGGCGTCGGCAGTTGGCAGGCCGCACCGGATGTGGTCTATGCGGCCTGGAGAGTCTGGAGGAAGTACGCCGTGACCTGCCCCCTGTGGCTACGCCCACAGCACAGGCTCGTGCGGACGCTGTCTTCATAGCTCTTGAACAGCTACGCGGATTGCAACCGCTGCATCAGCAGACCGGTGCTACGCATGCTGCAGGTTTAGCTCAAGCTGATGGCACCATCAAGGTAGTTCGAGAAGATGTAGGCCGCCATAATGCCCTGGATAAGCTCATCGGGCACCTTATGCGTACTGACGGACTTCAGCACGCTCAGGAACAGATGATCGTTGTCTCCAGCAGGGCCAGTTTCGAAATGGTGCAGAAAACAGCGGCGGCAAAAGTTCCTACCCTTGTTGCCGTATCTGCCCCTACCTCATTTGCGATCAACCTGGCCACTGAGTTAAATCTTCTATTGGTCGGATTTGGCCGCGCGCATCAATTTAGCGCCTATAGCCATCCCCACCGACTATCTACAACTTAATTTAACGTTTCTGACTATGAATATTAAAAGCCTGATTCCCATGGTCAATCGTATTGGCCAGTTTTTCGAATCCCAGCCCAATCGTGAAGAAGGAGTGAATGGCATAGCAAATCACATTCGTCTGTTCTGGGATCCACGCATGCGCCGATCGTTATACGAGTTTCTTGACCAGCACCCGGATGGCCAAAGCTCAGATGGCGCCCTGTCGGAAATCGTACTGGATGCAGTGAAACAGCATCGCGAACAGCTTAGACCGTCCTGAAGCTGATGACGCTGCACAACAGAGCTGCGCCGCCGCTGCCTTGCCTAGAAGTTTCGCTGCTATCCGGCACAAGGAAGATCAGTGGCAAAGCAGCAGCCCAGCGAAATGTTAATTTAACATGCGCTGGCTGGCCCTGATGGCGATGCCTTGTGAAAGATTAATCGCTTTCTTTCACGCGATAGACCAATACAGCGCAACGCGCCATGTTCAACACTTTGATGGTGACGCTGCCCAATAGTAAACGGGACAAGCCGGTACGGCCGTGTGAACCGATAAAAATCATATCGCAGCCTTCTTCTTCAGCGGCTTTAACCACCCCGTCGGCCACATTAAAGTTGGACACCGAACGTGAAGTGGCCGAGACACCAGCCGTTTCAGCGCGATCCAGCACTGCCCTCAAGTATTTATTAGCTTGCTCGGCAGCGGTTTTCTCGTAGTCTTCGTCGGTAATGGCATAGGCGGCTGCCATTCCATCAAAGCCTACCGTTGCGGCAAAAGGCTGGGTAACATGCAGAGCCACAACTTCAGCCCCGATTTGTTTAGCGAAGCTGACACCTTTGTTTGCTGCCTGAGCCGATAGTGCCGAACCGTCGGTTGGAATGAGTATTTTTTTGAACATGGCGTTTCCCCTGGGTTAAAGCCGTTGGGCTAAGTAACTCGATGATATCGCGTCAAGCAAATGCTAAATTGCATTTGACCGAAAGCCCTCAGTCTGCGGTTGCCTCATGATACAGATTAGCGCAACGAGAGCCTGAGCGGCAATAAGCAAGTATGGGCTTAGGCAAACGCGTAATTAACGCTGCAAACTCTTGCACATCTTCTGCGCTGATCTGTCCACTGATCACTGGTTGGTACGCGATGTCCAGACCTGCCGATTTGGCAGCCGCGATGACGTCTGCCGATGTAGGCTGCTCTGCCCCGCCTTCAAAATCGGGACGATTAATAATAATGCTTTTAAAGCCTACATTGGCTGCCGTCTGTACGTCCTCAAGATTAATTTGTGGGGCGACGGCAAAATTATCGTTTAAATTATGGTATTCCAATGTCATGGTTTGCTCCGACTCGATATACTTAGCTAGCAAGCTAAGGAAAATAATATGGCACACAACATGCAATCTGTATCTGCGATCGGCAATGCTGACTATAGCAACAAGATAACTATTCGTGATGCTACCAAAAAAGATCTGAAAGCCATACAGGAAATATACGCTTTTCATGTGCTTCACGGTACCGCTTCATTTGAAGAGCTGGCCCCTTCAGAGCAAGAGCTGCAACGTCGCTACACGTCTATTACATCACAGGGCTTGCCTTGGCTGGTAGCCATTCTTGATAAGCAAATTATCGGCTATTGCTATGCCGGCCCATATCGGCCCAGGGCAGCGTATCGCTTTACCGTCGAAAACACAATTTATCTGCGTGCCGACTGCACGGGCAAAGGTACAGGTAAAGCCTTGCTCAGCGAACTGATACTGCGCTGTGAAAAAGGCCCTTGGCGCCAGATGATCGCTGTCATCTCGGGCCACGCCAACCAAAGTTCAGTTGCTTTGCATCGTAGCCTTGGCTTCCAGTATGTTGGCACCCAAACAGCCACAGGATATAAATTCAAACAATGGCTGGATGTCGTGTTCATGCAGCGTGCCTTGGGTGATGGTAGTAATACGCCCCCTGATGATCGCTAGGGCGGTTGTTATTTCGATTAAAAAGTTGTAATAATTTCTATTTACTCAGTTCTTGAAAATTTTTTATTTCTTTATCGACTTCATTTAACACTTTCATTAAATAGTCACACTGCTTGCATACTTCAACACTTTCTCTTTTATTTGAAGAACTTAAAATAAGATCAAGCTGTTGGTAAATCACCTCTACAAAAGTAATTAAATTAACAAGTATCGGGGTTGCTTCATTTCTAAGGTAGATCAAAGAGTCAAGGTTTTTTATAATAAGGTTAAAATTAACATAATCAAACTTTATTTTATTAAATTCAACTTCGCGATAAATCAAATCACACAATTCAAGCTGAAGATCAGATTTATTTTGCTCTTTAACAACACTCGACTTTTGTAATTTCACACTGTACTCTTTAACCTTATTTAAACTCCACACTGCTTCCTTATAATGATTCATTGTAACTTCGCATAAGCTTAAAAATAATATTCTTTTTTCTCTTCGGTAACTCTTTCTCTTCTACTCTCCCTTTCCCAATTACTATTGGCTATATAAAGAGAAATAACCGCTGCCGTAAATGTGCCCGCCGCAATCAGCAGACTGGTTTTGCTGGAAAAATCAATTTCCACAAACACAAAGAGAAAAAACAGCGAGATTAACGCTAATGCCAGCAGGACAAAATTCAAGGGGGTCTCATTTTCTGGCCTCACTCATCACCCGTAGGAATGTTGACCATGCTCTAAGCACGGTATGCGAAACGAAAATAAATCAACGTATATAGGGCAGTGAAGAGCTGCGTCCAATGATTCACTTGACTATAATTTCATAGAATGCGGGGGCAGTCTCTACAGTTTGAAATCACTTGTATCGAAAGACCGTTTAACGATGCTTATGAAACTGAAGAGAGCGACCTTTTGTCACCTATTTTAAAACAAGGTATTTAATTTTTATAAAATACCAAGTGATAATAATATTAAGGGTGCTCATCAGGAAACAAACTTAAAAAAACAGATCTTATAAAATCTGACACGGAGCCAAAGCCCATCCTAGGTAAATTGATAGGAAAGCAAACCACCATCTAATGCGCGCAGCCATTGACACGCTGCCCGACGACTTAAAAGGCTGAAAACCATGTTGCCGTCTCGATCATCTTTGGATAGGAACTATCTTCAGCTTTCAGAAGTGACATCTGCTCTTGTCGTGTCGCCTCATTACGATGATGCCGTATTCAGTTGCGGCAGCTTACTGTCCATTCTTCCTTCGTGTACCGTGATGACTGTCTACACAGGCCTTCCCCAAGACAAAGACGTGCTGACCGATTGGGATCAGCGCTGCGGTTTCTCCAGTGCAGGTGAAGCGATGCAAGCCCGGCTGATTGAAAATGAGCACGCATTATCCGCCTTACGCCTCAATGGCATTGATCTCGGCTTTTTGGATAGCCAGTATATAAAAGAGCCCAGAGAGGCTACCGGACTGTTCGCCGATACAGTCACCGCGAACATCGAACGCTTAAAACCGTCTGCCGTTTTTTTCCGCTAGGCCTGTTCCATGAAGATCACATCTATGTGTCAGAAGTATTTATGACGATCCGCAATCGTTTTCCTGCTATTCATTGGTTCCTGTACGAAGACATTCCGTACAGGAATGAACCACAACGGGCACGTCGGCGGCTTTCAGAACTCATCGGACGAGGCTGGGCAGTAGAACCGTTTCCAGTGGAGCTTCCGGCCATGTATAAGGCTAAGGCAGTGGATGCCTATCAAAGTCAGTTCCGGGGGCTAGGCTATAAAGATGGGCTGCCTATTCTGCAACAACAAGAGAAATATTGGCGTCTACACAGTAAACCGGAGATGCAATGACGAATGAACATAGCGCAGTAAGTGCGAAAATCACGGTGGTCGTGCTGACACACAACCGCTGTGAGGAAGTGTGCCGTACGCTCATGCATTTGCAGGCACTGCCTGAAGATCCACCGATTATCGTGGTAGATAATGGCAGCACAGACCATACAGCCCAGCAGATAAAAGCCAGATTTCCACAGGCAACGCTGGTCCAGACAGCGCAAAACTTGGGCGCTGCCGGCCGTAACCTGGGTGTTAAGCTGGTAAAAACACCGTATGTTGCTTTTTGCGACGATGATACCTGGTGGGCGTCTGGGGCACTAAGCACTGCAGCCAGCCTTCTTGACACGCATCCCGATGTCTCTGTTTTGAATGCCCGTATCGTAGTAGGGCCTCGTCAGGAGTTAGATTCCACCTGCATGGCAATGCAAAATAGTCCCTTGGAGTCCGTGGTCGGGGTGGGGCCTATGTTGATTGGTTTTATGGCTGGCGCCAACGTGATGCGCACGCGTGCCTATAAAGAGGCTGGTGGGTACTGGAAAGCATTTTTTATCGGGGGGAAGAAACATTGCTTGCTATGGATATCATCGAAGCTGGAGGACGCATTGCCTACGCACCAGCACTAGTGCTGCACCATTGGCCATCGCAAGTGCGTAATAATGATTTACGCCAAAGGCTAATTGTCCGTAATGCAATATGGACATTCTGGCTACGATTGCCCTGGGGCCTGGCGTGGCAGCAGAGCGAGCTGTTGTTGAAACAAATCCCTGACCGCAATTTACGCCGACATGTCCGTAACGAGGCACTCTTGGGAGCAGCAAAAATACTTTCTAAACGTCGAGTTCTAAGTGATGATACCTGCAAGCTGTTCAAACAAGTATGGCAGCAGCAACATCATTAATACCGATGAAAAGTCCGGGAAAGGCAAACTGTTTATCCCGATTGCAACGCTGCATTTTTTCGGTTTTTGCCGATACCTCACTGACTTCCCCCACAGAACTCAAGCCATCATCAATGCGGCCTTTAGGCAGTTTAATCTGCCCAAGCCTGTAATGCTGCAGGCCATACTGTTGTAATGTAGCAGTTGTGTATAGCGCGCGTGCATCGAATACTATTTTCCCGCGCATCGTTTGCGCGAGCGCATTCCAGTCGGGAGCTTTGAACTCTTCCCATTCGGTCATCACTACCAGTGCATCAGCCTCCTCGCAAACAGCCAGAGCCGATTCCCCAAACTCCACTTCAAGCCGGCCGAGCTCTACTTGTGCCGAGGACTGGGCTACAGGATCATAGGCTTTTACAACTGCCCCTTCATCAAGAAGGCTTCGGATAAGCGACAGACTCGGTGCCGCACGCACATCATCTGTGTCTGGCTTGAAGGACAGGCCCCATATAGCAATATTTTTAGCGCTCAGGTGACCGTTAAAATGGTTACGAACAGCTTGTAAAAGCCGTTGCTTCTGGCACGTATTTACCATTTGTATACTGCGCAGCATATAGGCAGGCTCACCCACATTTTGCGCTAAATCGATAAGAGCGCTTAGATCCTTAGGCAGGCACGAACCGCCATACCCTATTCCTGGATGTAGATAACTGCCGCCGATGCGGGGATCGCCCTTCAGAACCTGACAGATGGATGAAATATCAGCCCCCAACGCCCCTGCCAGGATGGACAGCTCATTAATCATTGAAATTCGTGCCGCAAGCATCGAATTGCAGGCATATTTTGCGAATTCGGCACTACGTCTATCCATAAGGACTAATCGTAGTCCATCACTATCGAAGGGAGCATATAGCCGGGCCAATATGGAGAATGAATAGGAATCATTGGAACCAATGACAATGCGATCTGGATGACGAAAATCCTGTACTGCCCGCCCTTCTGCCAGAAACTCAGGGTTTGACACAACACCTATCTTAAATTGAGCAGCGCGCAGATGACCGGATTTATTAAATATTTGCTCAATACGATCTCCAGTTCCGACAGGAACCGTTGATTTTATGACGATAATGCAATCACCGCAGATCGTCTTCGCCAACTCATTCGCGCAGCCCAGAAGATTGTCAAGATTGGCGCTACCGTCAGTGTTTGACGGCGTACCTACGGCGAGAAACACCACGTCGGCCTTTGTCATGGCTTCTTTTATCGAACGTTCAAATGTAAGCCGGCCCGTCTTCAGTTGAGCTTCAAGAATGCCTGCCAACTGGGGTTCGTGAAAAGGCACACGATAAGCGGAAAGTGCAGCGACTTTCTGGGCGTCATGATCCACGCAGACAACTGTATTTCCCGCCTCTGCAAGGCAGCACCCTGTAACCAGGCCCACATAGCCTGATCCAATGACGACTACGTTCATAATAAAGCCTCTAATTTTTACGGACAGCCGGGGCTATCGGATTACATTGGCGAACTGGCCAGCGTTCCCTTTTCCATTCTTTGCGAAAAATGCTCGTAGGTTTTCTTTAATCCATCGTCAAACAGCACCTTCGGTTTCCAGTGCAAATGGTGTCGCGCAAGAGTAATGTCCGGGCAGCGCAGCCCGGGATCATCGGCAGGTAAAGGCCTGAACTCGACATTCGTCTTTTGTCGGGCAAGCCCGCAAACACGGCGTGCGATATCCAATATCGAAATTTCTTCTGTATTGCCCAGGTTGACGGGCCCTCTGAAGGTTTCAACACTGTTCATCAGAAGAATCAATCCCTCGATCATGTCGTCTACGTAACATAATGATCGAGTCTGGCTGCCATCTCCATAAACTGTCAGCGCCTTTCCCTGCAGAGCCTGGCAAATAAAGGTTGAGACCACACGACCGTCATCCGGTGCCATGCCTGGTCCATAGGTATTGAAAATACGGGCAATCTTGGCCTTAACGTCACGCGTTCTTGCATAATCCGACATCAGGGTTTCAGCGCAACGCTTACCTTCGTCGTAGCAGGAGCGAATGCCCACGGGATTTACATTTCCGTGATAGCTTTCATGCTGAGGATGTTCTTTGGGGCCGCCATAGACTTCACTGGTTGAGGCCTGCAGGATGCGTGCATTCTGCTCCACAGCCAGTTCTAGCAAATTAAACACACCTTGAACGCATGTTCTTATTGTGTGTATGGGGTCAGCCTGGTAGCGACGTGGCGAGGCGGCGCAGGCAAGATTATAGATTTGCGTGGGATAAAGATTATTGGGTAAGGGGTTGATAATATCGTGTTCTATCACGCTGAAGTTTGGGTGTGCCTGCAGCGAATCCAGGTTTTCTTCGGACCCTGTCAGAAAGCTATCAACGCAAATCACCTGATGCCCTTGAGTCAATAGTTTTCTGCACAAATGAGCGCCCAAAAAACCCGCTCCTCCGGTCACAAGAATCACCTCGGCTTCGGTAGTAATGTCAGACATGGTTCATCCTTGTTAAGTCAAAGAGTAGACGCTCCCAGTCGCTCACAAAACGCGTAATATTAAAACGTTCACGGGCGGTACGTTGCGCAGCCTGCCCCCATTGCCGGGCCAGATCTGCGTCCCTCAGAAGTGTGTTACAGACCTCAAGCAGCTTTGATGGACGATTATCGACATAGCCATTGACGCCATTCTGAATAACATTCGGCAATTCGGTTGCCGCAATTCCTACCACCGGAACACCGGCCATCATGGCCTCGACAAGAGATAGTCCCAGGCTTGCATACCTGATGGGTGTAAAAAAGAACCGGTAACGCGCTACATAGGCGGGCACGTCCATATTGTCGACTTCACCGCGCCCCCTTTTATGCTTTCGGAGTCCATTCCTATCAGATCAATCGGCATTGATCGCTGAGCCCACTCATAAATATCCGCGCCCACTCGCCTGCCTCGGCTGGAAAGATTATTGATCACCACAATTCCCCGCTCTAGCTCACCGCTATAGTGAATACCGGGAGCTTCGGGTATCCCGTGCTCAATCACCGCCACCGGCATGCTGCCGGAGTCCCACATTAATGCGTTGTACTCAGTCACATGGACGAGCACGCCGTGTTCATGCCGGAAAAAATGAAGCGTATCGGTGGGATGAGGCTCTGGAGGGTTATGCTCAATATAAACGCTGGGCAGCTTCTGCTGAACGGCGCTCAGCAACTGCAGACGGTCATTCTCGTATGTGTCTCTGGACTGATATATGACGCAATCAAATTCTTCCCGACAAAGCTGCTCGGCGGGAACCATACGAATATTACGTCCCCAAGGAATTTTATGGCCAAGAGCGGAGTAACCGGGACGGTTATCGGCGAAAACCGGAATAACGAACTCATGAGGCAGCTGAGCTAAAGAGTAGAGGTAATTTCCATGGACGTGCCAGCTAAGAATGCGCAGGGTAGTCATTGCACTGCCTCCTCACTCAGGTGTCTATTCACTTCAGCCATAACATGTCTGACTTCTACCCCGAGAGCGCAAGGATGGCCAATGGGACATTCCTCGTAGGCACATGGCCGACATCCGGTAGGTGCATATAAAACAGTATGCCGGCTGGAATCCAGGGGAGCCCACCTAAGCACATCGCTGCCTGAGGCAATCACTACACTGTGCAAACGCACGCCAGCCGCCACATGCGAAATCCCGGTATCATTACAGACCAGTAGTTTTCCGCGCTGCAGCAAACTAGCCAGGCTACCTAAGGAGGTAGCCCCACAAAGATTCACTAAGGCATGCCCCGAGCTCGCCCTTAGCTGTAGTGCCATCTCTATTTCGCTTGGGCTTCCCGTAATCGCGGTTTGCCAGCCCCTATCGGCAATGGCTCTTGCAACTTTGGCGAATCGTTCGAGCGGCCAGCGCCGGGACGCCAGCCTGGCGCCCGGGTGGATAAACACCGTTTTATCCAGCCGCAGCCCCATTTGCGAGGCAATATCATCGGCCAGAACTTTATCGGAGGAACTAACCGGAAACTCCAGCGTATCGTCATACGCATCAAGACCTATATACCGCAGCAGAGCCAGATAGCGATGAACTTCATGCAGATGATCCGGCCACGCCAGAAGCTGGCCTTTTACTTGCTGGCTGTGATCAGGAACAAAGCCTGCCCATTGCACTGGTGCCATTGTTTTTACAATCTCATTAGATCGTTGTCCGCTTCCATGCACTTGCAAAGCCAAGTCGAAAGAACGATCCCGCATATTGCGATAAAAATCGGACAGTTCATTTTTTTGAACAGCCTGCTCCGGAAATGCGGCATCTCCTGGAAACTCAATCAGCTCATCCAGATAATCAGGAAATCGCTGTACTACAGGTATGGCGCTTTTAAGCCCTATGAGTGAAATACGCGCCTCCGGCAGACGTCTGCGCAAAGCACGTAGCGCAGGCATCGCGCATAGCATGTCTCCAAGGTTCAAGGCCCTGAAGACAGCTACGCTCTTTATCGAGGCGTTCCAATCGATAGCAGTGTATTTCATGGGAACCTTGCTCCATAGCGGCTGACACCGACTATCCGCCAAAAAATGGACAGGGGAGGAATCACGATGGATGTCAGCAATAATTCAGTCACGTTGCGTGCTGTCAGGGCACTATGCCTGAGGCGCCGCAGGAAGAAGTACAGCGTTAGCAGTACCCAGAGGGAAAGTGATGTTAGTGCGAGGCCGTCAAACCCAAACAACCAAGTGAATACGGTTAGAAGCATCAGAAAAGAAATAAAAAGATATAGCCATGGAGGGCCTCGTCTAATTCTTTCCCGATAAAGCCGTGGGTGCTTGCCATATAAAAGCACATCAAAAAGCACTTTCTTTTGCATGCCAATACCGGCGGCAAACGGCATCTGTCTTAATGGATGAACGACCAGGGCAGCCGGCTCCTTTACGATCGAATAGCCTGCCTTGAGCAGGGTAAAATGCAAGTCAGAGTCCTCGCGCCAGGCCATTCCGAAACGTTCGTCAAACCCTCCTACTTCCTGCAGAATATCGCGACGTATAAAACAGTTGGCAGTGACGAACTCTGCCCTTACCAGCCCAGCAGCATCCAGTTCCAGGTCTGAAGGCTTCTCGGGCAAAGGCATCGATATCTGCCCTGTAACCACATCTGCTCCGTCTGCCATGGCGTTAAGGCCCGCTTCAAGCCAGCCCGGATCGGGCACAGTATCATCATCAGTAAATGCTACGATAGGTGATTGCGAATATTGCCATCCCCGGTTTCTGGCGGCTGCGGGGCCCTGCGTATCAGTGATTTCAACATAATGGATCATGGGCCCGTGGGGCATCGCAGTCATGGCATTACATACCGCAGCCTGTGCTCCTTCGCTAGGTCCATCATCACAAACAATAACTTCGTAATGCACAGCTAATAGCGTCTGACGCTGGAGAGCCTGAAGACATCGCTCCAGCAGATCCGGCCGACGATACGTGGGCACAATCACGCTTAGCTGCAGGCGAGCATCGGTATTCATGATGTTTTCTCTACGAGATAGCCCCCTATGAACAGCGCATCAAGCGGGGAAGTCCAGAATGATTCAAGGGCGTCTCGTGGACTGCATACCACGGGCTCACCACGAGTGTTAAACGAGGTATTCACCAGTACGGGCACATCTGTCTTTTTCTCAAACTCAGACAGCAACTCGTGTAATAAAGGATTCTGCCCCGCCCTGACCGTCTGCACTCGAGCCGTACCGTCCGTATGCCGAACAGCCGGGATAAGATCCGCTTTACTTGGCAGCACATCGAAAACAAACAACATGAAAGGTGCCTCAATTTGTCCTTTCCCGCGGCTATCGAACCATTCATGCGCCCGCTCTGCAAGAACAACTGGCGCTACAGGCCTGAAATCCTCGCGGTCCTTGAGCTCATTGAGGCGTCCTTGCATGGCACTTAGCCGCGGCGATGCCAGGATTGAGCGCGCACCCAGTGCCCGGGGACCAAACTCCATTGGTCCCTGGAACCAGCCGATGACCTTCTCATCCGCAAGCCATTCGGCGGCAGTCTGGGCAACGTTGGAAAGCTTCCGGTGCTTGACACCAGAGCGCACAAGAAACCGGCCTATTTCGTCATCACCATACTCTGGACCAAGATACGCGTGATTCATCACCCACCGTTGGCGATTTTTTCCACTCAACCGGGTATTCATCAGTAACGCCGCGCCCAACGCCGTACCCGCATCGCCTGCCGCAGGCTGTACCCATACATTCTCAAAAGGACCGTGTACGGCCAGATGGGAGTTCAATACGCAATTAAGCGCAACACCGCCAGCCATGCAAAGGTTCTTAGTTCCTGTCTGCTGGTAGAGCCAATTGGCCATGTTCAGCACAGTCTCTTCAAGAACTTTTTGCAGCGAATGTGCAATATTTTTATGTTTGGCTAGAAACGTATCCCCACGCACTCTGGCTGGTCCAAACCTGCTTTCCAGCTCGCATGGCCGCAGCGTGTATCCCCCTTCCCCATCGTATTTCAGAATCTCGCGGAACTCATCTAGATAGGCGGACTCACCATAGGATGCGAGCGCCATAACCTTATACTCGTCAGAGGAATGCAGGAACCCCAGATAACTCGTCACTTCTTCGTAGAGCAAGCCCAGTGAATGGGGAAGGAGTATTTGTTTTAAACGTTTGTAATTGCCGTCAGCATAGTGCCCATAACTTGTCGTCGTGCGCTCACCACGGCCATCCATTGTGAGAACAGCCGTCTCCTCAAAGGGCGACGCCAAAAAAGCACTGGCTTCATGGCATAGATGATGCTCAAGAAATTGCCACCGATCCAGAACATGCTGCAAGGTATCAGACCGAAAACGCTGCTGCAAATGCAGAGGCACGCCATCTATAAGCTGGCGCGGTGCGTTCAGAATATAAGAAAGGAAAAGGCCATCCCACGGGGAGCCAGGCCCGTCCCATTCAGATGAAGGCTCAAGAGGCAGCTCAATACGGCCCTGGGGTGCGATCTCATCCGTAATTAAGGCGGGGTCAAACCCATATCCGATATGGTCTACAGCAGCCAGATCGCAGCCTGCTTTTTCCAGACAGTAATCAATGGCGTAATAAGGAAGTTGCCATGTGGAGAAAGGAACCGGACGCTTACCGTGCTTGACTCGTGTGAAGCGCTCTTCTTCCACGGCAGCCAATACTATGCCATCGCGCACAATTGAGGCAGAGCAATCGTGGAATGTCGCATTAATACCTAAAGTTAACATTCGAACTCCTTGCTTTTCGTTTAATTCAGACTACAGCTTGCGCACTGAAGCCTTGCCTGGTCTCGGCCAGCAAATCAGTCACCGCCTCGCACACCCTTTCTGGCGGAACCAGACGGAGGCAATTGTGATGTCTTTGGGGGCATACGCTGCGATAACAGTATTTGCACGGAACGTCATGAAACAGAACCCGGTGCGGAACCATCCAGGGGGTATGCTGAGGATTCGTCAAGGCGTAAAGGTCCACAACCGGAGTGCCCAAGGCTGCAGCTATATGGACAGGTCCGGTGTTATTGGAGAGCAGCAGCGAAGCGTCCTCAATCAGACAGGCAAACTCGCCTAAGGACAGTGTTCCGGCCAGATCAAAGATAGGAACCTTGGTTCCACACTCTTTCATTACCTGCTGCGTCAGCGCCCGCTCGGCATCACTACCCGTTAAAAACACTTGCCCGGCCTGTGCACCGAGCTGCTGCAGGGCTTTAACATAATGCGCCACCGGATAACGTCGAGACGGTGCCGTGGCGCCACAGTGGGCAATTATCCAGTTGCCATTTTTTCGTATTTTTCTGGCATCCAGCTTTTCGTGTAGCCGGATACGGTCAATGTTTCTTGTCACAAAAATCAGTCTGGGATCGGGCGAAACAGCGTTGATGTGTTCAACCAGATCCAGTTGACGTTGCGTTTCATGTCGCCCAAGCAGTTCAGGCTCTGGATCCGCTACCCATTGCGATAGCAGCAAGTATGGATTTTCACGGCAATGAGCAAGCGTCAGCGGGATGCCTGCCATCCGACACATCAGGGCAGCAGGTAAAGGACTCTGGCTATACACCGTGAAAATAACAGCGGCATCAAACTTTTCCTCACGCAAAGTATTGATGATGTCTTTGTCAGCGTCTGGATCGTTTGTGTCATTTTTGACCCATGGCGCATCGTAGGTCAGGGTCTTTTCGATGAATGGGAGAAATGGCGCGAGAACCGCTCCGGATGGAGAGGCTAAGAGCGTAAGGCGCCTGGCGATTCCTGCTGTTTTCAATGCCATCATCGCAGGAGTGCTCATGAGCACATCGCCCATGTTGTCCAACCGGATGCAGAGTATTTTTTGGCGCGCTCCCAGCCGGCTATCGCTTTCATTGATGGACTCCGTCAAGATGAAAACACATAGCCAACAGCAGGCGGCTAGCCTCGGCCAGATCTGTCACGCGGTAATGAGGAGTACGCTGATCGTTTAATATCCATTCTGTCTCGTTGCCATTATCGATAAGTATCGTTTGGCATCCGGCACGTCGACCGGCCTCGATATCATTCAGAATATCTCCGACAAACCATGAACGGCTTAGATCAATATGGTGTTGCCCAGCGGCCTCGTGCAGTAAGCCGGGTTCAGGCTTACGGCATTTGCACTCGAACGCAAACTGTTCTAATGAACCGCAAGGGTGATGAGGACAGAAATAAAAGCCTTCAAGTGTGGCGCCGGCCTCTTCAAACATCTGCTTTAACTTTTGCTGCATTTCATGCATCTCGTCAAAGCAAAACTTTCCTAGCGCAATGCCGGGCTGATTGGTGATGATAAAAAGCGGCAGGGACAACCGCGCAAGCATCGCGAGGCCTTCTTGGGCACCAGGCGCAAATATCATTCTTTGCGGATTAACGTTATACGGAATATCCTGTAATACCGTTCCGTCTTTATCCAGGAAAATAGCAGGCGTTAAGGCCATGATGCTTCCTTCATGGGCAGAACCATAATTTCAGGTATTACGGTTTCGGGTGGCTGCTTCAAAACAAAGCTTATTGCCCGGGCAACGTTTTTGGGATCTTGCAATAACTGCACGTCAAGGTCAGGAAATCGATCCATTAAAAATGGAGTTCGCATGCCGCCTGCGATAACGGCGGACACTTTGATTCCCTCGCCTCTTAGTTCCGAATGAAGGGCGTGAGTCATCCCTAGAAGCCCCCATTTACTGGCATGGTAAGCACTCGCGTTTGGCCACGCCCGGCGGGATGCCGTAGAGGCCACATTAATAATATGTCCACCTGGGCGTAAATGCGGCAAGGCGTACTTGGAGACCAAAAACGGTCCGCTAAGATTGGTGGCGATTACCCGATGCCAATCTGATACTTCCATTTCTCTAATGCCGACGGTCACATCAATACCCGCATTATTGATAATGGCATCCACGTGTCCGAATCGATTTGCAATGCTATCGAAAGTCTTGATTATGGATTGCTCATCGGCTACATCCATCCTGTATGCCTCTGCAGTGCCTCCACCAGATCTGATTTCATCAGCGGCCTGGGTAGCAGAAACCTCATTAATATCTGCAACGGCTACCTGTGCGCCCTCTCTGGCCAAGGCCTCGCAAATCGCAGCACCAAGGCCACGACCTCCGCCGGTTACCAGAATCACACGGCCCGAAAGACTCTCATAATCGTAAGCGTCCATTGTCGTTCCTATAAAATTACCGCTATGAACTCAAGAAATTAACGATAGATTCATGGAGGGTGAAGGCGCATACGGCGACGCATTCAGGTAGTCCAGATTTTGGAATATCTCAGCCAGCTCCAGGCTAACTTGCTCCCATGTAAACATTCGACGAGCACGGACTGCTCCGGCCTGCCCCATTTTTTGGAAAGAGAAGGGTTCTTTGCAAGAATCGCTAGCTTTTCTTCCAGAGCGGCAGAATTCTTTGGCGGAACAAGGAAGCCAGTCTTTTCATGCTCGACGGTGTACTTAATGCCGCCGGTATCAGAACCTATCACTGGACGCCCACATGCCATGGCTTCCAGAGGCGTAATACCGAATGGCTCATACCATGGCGTAGTAACAAAAACATCGCTGGCACTGTAATAGCTGCTGAGCCTGTTACGTGCCTGGCTTCCAGTAAAATCCACAAACTCTTCAATGTTTTCTTCACAAGCAATCGAGCGAAGGCGGACATACTCGTCCATGTCACCAAAGCCGGAGTTCGATAAACTTCCGCCAACAACACATAATCGAGCGTCAATCTTGTGTATTCGACGTAGCCTCGCTACCGCCTTTATGACATTGTCGATGCCTTTGCGGGGAACCATCCGTCCAAGCTGGAGAATATAAAACCCCTCTTGATCCCATCCAAGATGCGTACGTGCTAACCGTTGCTCAATGGGTGTTAGCTCAGAGGGATCGTAGCCACACGGAACCATCTTTATACGCTCGGGGTCAGCGTCATAAAGCTCTATTAAATCCTGTCTATCTTGGGGACACTCTGCAATGATGCAATCGGCATTACGAACAATATCCTCTTCGATAGAGAAGCGGCGATCAGAGAAACGGTCGTGATGAGACTGATGAATACGTCGAACCTTTCCAAGTGCATGGAAAGTGACTGCAAGAGGCGTATTTGACTGTTGGGCCAAAGGCATTGCTGCCAACGCGGACATAAAGAAGTTAGCGTGAATCACGTCATATTGAATCGCGTGCTCACCTACGTACTTTTGCATGTAATCGCCAAACTGCTCCATATAAGGTAGCAGGCTCTCTTTGGGCAAGCGAAGAGCCGGTCCTGCAGGAACATGGATAATACGCACATTTTCATGCCAATCCATCTGAGGTGGCAGTGTGGGACTATCCAGCCTGGTAAAAATATCAATATGGTGCCCCAGACGCGCCAGTTCGCGCGCAACATTGGCTACATAAAGGTTTTGTCCTCCACTGTCCACTCCGCCCAAGGCCGCTAGCGGGGACGCGTGCTCACTGACCATAGCAATTCTTTGCATGCTTCTGCTCCAGTTTATACAGTCGGAATTTTGTCGCCTTAGATGTGTTTTCTTGTTGCTTTCTTGGCAGACTACCGTCCCCCGGCAGAATTGCCTTTATTAGGCGGAGACGATTTTGTTATGGTTCATTATTTGCTGCAGCAGAAAGAATCGCAACGCCAATACTGTTAGAAATTAAGTTCATGAAATCTTTCTACGGGATTTTAATTATGGCAACTTCCTCGAAGACGCTGACTACTTGAAGCGATAAGAGACGAATCAAACGTCTTTTAATATTAAAAACCTTTAATTCTGTATATTTTTATGATTTACAGAATGTAATCGATGCTCTTGAAAATTATTTCTATTAATTAAAAAACCAAAGCTCCGTAACCATTATTATATTTATTACTTTTAATTACATTAGATCGAGACACCTAACTTCATTCAGCCACTAGTCAGCTTTCTGCTTCATCTTTTATTTAACTTAAAACGGCTGAATTCTATCGAAAACAATCGGTATAGTTTTGAAACAAAAACACATTAATAATCATATAGTTGTAAAACCAACGATCCTAGAATAATCAAGAGTTCGCAGAAAAAACCTTCCTTAAACAATAATAAATATAAAGACAAACAGCCTATTGCAATTTGTTTTCTTTAGAACTAGCATAAGCTCTCCTCGATCCTTCCATATTATTTTTATTAAAACCCCACCAACTAAAACATTTATCTAATAAAAACCATATAAAAATAAAATTCTTTTATATTATCTAATTTTATTAATTAATTTTAATTTCGATAATTTTATAAAAGAATTTTATTTATATTTACACATCCATTTTCAGCAATCAAGATTTCTATTATAAAATTACTATACAAAGAGATTAAGATGCACAAATTTCATCTTTTAAAAGAAGACGGATTATGGAAGCTTACCAAGGAAGAAGAGCCCGGAGACTATTTCAATTCTGTCTCTCGTCGCTTAGTTTTGAATTTTGGGCATTGCTATATGCTGGTTCTCGAGGGAACGCTAACGATACACAACGAAGATGGTTCGATTAAATTTATTTTCTCTTACCCTATGCCCAAAGGCACCAAGTACTATGCATCATCCTCCCGCTTTTCATTACAAGACAACAAAAGCACTTCAAGAAACCCCCATAAACTGAAGCTGATAAATTCAATTTATTTGCTAGCAGGGTTTTCGCTTCTACGGTTTGCTGCACTACGGAAAAACGAATGCTGAAGCTTGATGAAGGTGGTGGCAAGGCTCCCTGATGACAGCTAAAAAAGGCATTGCCTGATCCATCTCAATGTCGGACAATAAGATACATATTAAATATATGTTTAAGAAAATCGACACACCATTGGACGGGTTAAGGAATTTCTATGATTATCTCTGAGCACAGTGAAGCCGATATCCATCGTTTAGTACACGACTTCTATGCACAAGTACGTCAACACGAAAAATTGGGACCAGTGTTTAACGCCCATATCAACGATTGGGATACGCATCTGAATACCATGGTTGATTTTTGGTCATCGTTGCTGTTAAAAACAGCACGCTATACCGGATCGCCAATGATAAAGCACGGCCGCATACCTGAGCTTAGCGCCGATTTGTTTGAAACATGGCTAAGCCTATTTGATCAAACAACGGCAAGGCACCCCAACCAGGTGCTAGCGGCCCAAGCGCGATCCTATGCGCAGCGTATTGCTCGCAGCCTATGGATGGGGCATCAAATTACTAATAACCCCAGCGTTACACCACTTGAGTTACACCATGGCACCAACTAAAGTCTCTCTGAGCACCCTTCAGCTTCAAGCCAGCCTGTCGATGGGGTTCAGGCCCCTCTACTTGCTCGCCTCTCTGTGGGCCATTGTCAGCGTTAGTTTATGGGTATTTGCCCCGGAGCTCGTCAAACCGCCGCTCGCCGGAATGTATTGGCATGCTCATGAAATGTTGTGGGGCTTTGTATGTACCATTGCAGTGGGCTTCTTATTAACGGCAAGCGCCACCTGGACAGGTATTAATCCCCTGTACGGACGTCCGCTGGCCCTATTGTGCTTAATATGGATAGGCGGCCGGGTATTGTTGCTGGTTGGCGGTACATCCGCCCTTCTCTCGGCAGCTGCACTTGATAGCCTTTTCTTTTTGTTCGCCGCCGTTGCCATTGGACGCAGCGTAGTGCTCAGCAAAAACTGGCGCAACCTTGTGATGCCATTCCTGCTGTGTTTTCTGGCAGCTTCACAGTTTGTCTACCTATACAGTGCTTCCACCTTTAATACCAAGCTGATGTGGCAGAGCTTTAACATCGCCTGGGTAGTCATGGCCTTGATCAGCCTTCTAATTGGCAGTCGCGTCATTCCGTTTTTCACCGGACGCGGGCTATCAGACCCCACCGTGCCCTTGCTGGCCCCCTTACAGCGCGTCTTATTGGTACTTGGCGCTGTGGCAGTCACCGGACTGAGCATTCGACTTACATGGCTTACAGGCGTGGCGTTAAGCGCAGCCGCCTTGATTGTCTTCTACCAGCTCAGTCGCTGGTATAGAGCCGCCATGTGGCAAGAAAGCCTACTTTGGGTTCTCCACATTGGTTATGCCTGCATAGGTATGGGCCTGTTCAGCTCAGGTCTGTACTTTTGCCAGGATGTCCTTGGCCTGCAGCTGCGTCTAGCCATTCCCATACACACCATTGGCGTGGCTGGTTTCGGAATTTTGATTATTGGCATGTTGGTACGCACGTCCCAGGGACATTTAGGCTTAGCGCTGGCCGCCAGCCCGTGGCTACGTTTAAGCTTTTACAGCATGATTCTTTGTGCAGCCCTACGGGTCTCTGCCTTATGGCCTTCATCGTTTTCGGTCAGCCTCATGCATCTGTCTACTCTGTTCTGGATACTCAGTCTGGGTATTTATATTTTTCACTTCAGTTTTAGACTGCTCAGCCCCCGTCCCTCCGGCACTCTCAATTAAAAGCGATATGCAATGCGTCTAAATTTAAGCAGTGACTATGCCCTGCGCCTACTGATGTATCTCGCCAGTAATCCCGAGCGTCTATGCACAATCAGCGAAGTGGCAGAGCATTACGCAATATCTCGTACCCATCTTATGAAACTGACCAATGGCCTGGCCCAACATGGCTGGATCTTGACGGTACGTGGAAAAAACGGCGGCATGAAGCTGGCAAAAGCCGCCAATAAGATCTGCATAGCTTCGGTAATCTTGGACTGCGAGGCTGATTTCCAGCTGGTGGAATGCATGGGGAATGCCAGCACGTGCATGCTGGATGGCTCGTGCAGACTTAAAGGTGTCTTGCACGGGGCCATGCAGTCTTTTATTCAGCACTTACGACAATATACCCTGGCCGATCTGGTAACACCTGCTACCGCCAGGGTGTTGTTTCAATCCGAATATTAAACGCGATCGCAACGCACCGTGCCGGGGTGATTACGCAATTTATCGAGCAGCACCCCGCTGACCTCGCCATCAACATCCGTGATGGCGTAACCAAACTGACCGCGTGTTTGAAGCTGTTGGCCCACGATATTCAGGCCACTTTCAGCAATGATATTGCTTAATGCCGCCATCGTGCCAGGCACGTTTTTATGTACATGCAAAATACGTGTCTCGCCGGATGGTTGCAAATAAGGCACCTCGGGGAAATTGACGGCCCCTTTAGTCGCACCGCTGCGCAAAAACAGCACCAGCTTCTCGGCCACTTCACGGCCAATATTCTCTTGTGATTCTTGTGTACTTCCACCAATATGCGGGGTCAGTAGTACATTCGTCATACCAATCAGAGGACTTGCCAACGGCTCGTTGACCCCTTTGGGTTCAGACGGGAACACATCCAGGGCGGCACCTGCCAAATGCCCGGAACTGAGCGACTCGTGCAAGGCGTCAATGTCAACGACTGAGCCTCGGGAAGCATTGATCAGGACCGCGCCGGGCTTCATCTGCGCCAGCGTCGTGCTGTTCATGATGTCTTCGGTCGTTGCACCACCTGGTACGTGCAGCGTCACCACGTCGGACTGTTCAAGCAGACGCTTGAGTGATGGACAAGACTTGGCGTTACTTAAGGGCAGCTTGGATTCGACATCATGGAATAACACCCGCATGCCTAATGCTTCAGCAAGCGTACCAACCTGGGAGCCGATATTTCCGTAACCCACGATGCCCAGAGTTTTACCCCGGATTTCGTAAGCGCCCTCGGCAGACTTGTCCCAGAAACCCTGGTGGACCCGGGCATTTTTTTCAGGAATTCGACGCAGCAGCAAAATGGCCTCGCCCAGCACCAGCTCGGCCACCGAACGGGTATTGGAAAAGGGAGCGTTAAATACCGGCACACCGGTCTCTGCCGCAAAGTTCAGATCAACCTGATTTGTGCCTATACAAAAACACCCTACCACTTTCACCGATGACGCCGCCGATAGTACAGCTTGATCAAACTGCGTTCGAGAACGTATGCCAACAGCACTTGCACCTTCCATGGCTGCTACAAGAGCTTCTCCGGTCAGGGCAGACTTATGGGTAACGATATCGGTGAAACCTGCTGCCTCGAATACTTCGCGAGCGCTAGGGTGGATGTTTTCAAACAGGACAATACGCTTCATGTGGTTTCCAAAAATCATACAGTATCTAATCGGTACTATTTAATCGTAAACCCTAGTCTGTGATGCTGCAATAGCAAAAACAAAAATGGGCTCAATAGAGCCCATGTATACAACAAGCAGCGCTACGAATACGCCAGGCCTTGAAGATTAGGAGTCAAAAGGGATGGGGCGGGGTGTACTATCATGCGACGGAGGCAGTATCGGCAGTACAATTTCCGGCTGTTTTCCTGTTAATGACTTTAAAAATTCAACAATATTGGCGTTCTCGTCTTCAGTGAAGTGACGGCCGAGCTGCAAACGTCCCATGATGTCTACCGCTTCGGTCAAAGTATCGACCGCACCGTCGTGAAAATAGGGGTAGGTCATTTCTACGTTACGCAGGGTTGGCACTTTAAAGCTGAAGCGATCTGCATCCACACCCGTTACCGCTGCGCGGCCTTCGGCAGGGTTAGTGGTTTGATAGGGTTCTATGAGGCCCATTTTCTGAAATGAGCTACCACCCAGATTGACCCCATTATGACAGGCCACACAGCCACTGCCTTTAAATAGCTGGTAGCCTGCAAGTGCCTGCTCGCTGAGTGCATCGTCATCGCCTTTTAGCCAAAGGTCAAAAGGTGAGTCGGGAGTGACCAAGGTTTCTTCAAAGGCAGCGATAGCATCGGTGACTTCATCGATAGTGATTTCTTTATCTCCGTAAACTTCTTTAAATTCGCTTACGTACCCCGGTATAGACAGCAGCACATCGAGTGCCAGTTCGTGCGTAAACCCCATTTCCATAGGGTTCTCTATAGGGCCACCCGCTTGTTCCTGCAATGTGCTGGCTCGTCCGTCCCAGAATTGAGTCAGATTCAGGCTGGAGTTCAATACAGTAGGAGAGTTTATCGGCCCCTGCTGCCAGCGGTCTCCGATCGAGGTGGCAATGTTGTCAGAACCACCACGGCTCATGTTGTGACAGGAATTACAGGAAATAAAGCCAGATTTCGAAAGACGGGGCTCGAAAAACAATTTTTTACCTAGATCTACCTTGGCAGGTTCGGTAATCTTGGCATAAGGAACGGGTTGTACGGGTTCGGTTCTCTGCGCATGCGCAACGCCCGAAAAGCCCAGACTAATAGCCACCGCAAATAATGAGACTTTTATCGGGTTCATAATGACTTCCTTGAAGTGATGGGTACGCAATGACACCAGCCAGTAACGCTGCGCTGTGAAGCGGCGATAACGTTGCTGAGGTCATCTTTACTTTAATCATCTTCAAGCGTCGCTGCGTTGAGATAACTCAAACTTCAGTCACTCAACGATACATTCCGAATTATCATTGGCTTAAAACAACAAAGCCGTACAGAGAGATTTTTAGATGCCTAAATAGCGCTCCCAAACCGCGCTTGCCTTCGATAAAGCATCAGAATCACCTTCCCAGACACATCTGCCTTTTTCAATCACTACATGATGATCAGCAATTTGCATCAGGCGATTCACATACTTGTCTACCACCAGCACAGTCTGCCCCTCGTGCTTCAGTCTGGACAAACACGCCCAGATCTCGTCTCGAATTTTAGGAGCCAGACCCTCTGTGGCCTCATCCAGAATCAAAAGCTTAGGATTAGTGACCAATGCTCTCCCAATGGCCAGCATCTGCTGCTCACCACCGGATAGCTGGTTCCCCAGATTGTTTTTACGTTCAGCCAAACGCGGAAACATGTGATATACCCGTTCGGCATTCCAAAGCTGTGTCGAAGCTGGGTTACGATTTGCAGAGAATGCTGACAGGTGCTCGTGCACGGTTAAGTTAGGAAAGCATTGACGCCCTTCGGGCACAATCGATACTCCTGCACGTGCGATACGATCAGGTTGCCAACCGTTGGTGCAGACGCCATCTATATAAATAGATCCTTGCCTGGGGCTGATCAAGCCCAGCACACACCGTATCAGTGTACTTTTACCCATGCCATTCCGGCCAAGCAAACTAAGTACCTGCCCGGTCTGCAGTTCTAAATCAACATCAAAAAGCACACTGCTGGCATCGTAGCCGGCATACAATCGGCTTATGTTAAGCATGGTCGTCATCAAGCTCCGATCCCAAGTAGGCCTGCTGAACCTGCGGGTTTTTCCGTATTTGCTCTGGCGTCCCGCTTGCCAGCACCTTGCCAGCCACCAGTACGGTAATGCGGTCAGCCAAACTGAATACCGCTTGCATATCATGCTCGACCAATAGCACTGTCAACTCGCCGCGCAGACTGGCTACCAAAGCAGCCAGCTTCTTGCTTTCGTCCGGCCCCATACCCGCCATAGGCTCGTCAAGCAAAACCACGCTGGGGGCGGCTGCCAAAGTCAGCGCAAACTCAAGTTTACGCTGTTCACCATGGGGCAAATTACCCGCCTGATGATCCAGCAAATCGTGTGCAATGCCACAACGAGTCGCCAGAGCCAGCGCGCATTGATTCAAGTGCACACTCGCATCGCGCTTTTCGAAAAAAGAAAAGTATCTCGCCTCGGCTCCCTGTGTGGCCAACAACAAATTCTGTCGAACACTCAGCTGATTAAAAATGCTGGTGATTTGAAACGAACGTGTTAAGCCTGCTCGAACTCGTTGATGCACCGGCGCATTGCTGATGTCCTTGCCCAATAATTGAATGCGGCCTTTGTCGGGCTTGAGCGCGCCGGACACCAGATGGATCAGGGTGGATTTACCCGCCCCATTTGGTCCAATAAGTGCATGAATCTCGCCCTTTAGCAATTCAAGCGACACCTCATTGGTAGCATGCAAAGCACCAAACCGTTTATGCAGCCCCTGCAATGATAACGCAAGCTCAGACATTGACAGACTCCGTACGTCGAGCCTTGCTGCCGCCCCAACGGAGCGCCGCTAACCCCCTGGGAGCGAAAAAACCACGCACAGCAGGAGTACGCCTAAAGGCAGATGCCAGAAATCAGTCCACATGCGCAAGAACTCTTCGAGTATCAGCATTAAGGATGCGCCGAGAAATCCCGCCCATCGCATGCCCAACCCTCCCACCAGCACCATAATGAGCAAATTGGCAGACTGCGTCCAATGCAGGAGTGACGGTGATACAAACTGATTGTGGTTAGCCAGCAAGGCTCCCGCCAGACCCAGGGCAGTGCCGCTCAGTACATAAGCGATTAATTTGATCTGGTAAACCGGGTAACCCAGGGCGGACATCCGCGTTTCGTTCTCCCGAATCCCTTGCAAGGCCACGCCAAAACGAGACGATATAACCAAGCTGAACACAAGGAAAAAAGCCACAAAAATAGCCAGAACCACGTAATAGAAACTGACATCGCTATACAAATCAACGCCGCCCAGGGACGACAGCTGATAGAGGCTCATTCCGTCTTCACCGCCAAACTGACGCAATGAAATGAAGACGTAGTAGGCCATCTGGGCGAAGGCGAGAGTAATCATAATGAAATACACGCCTCGGGTCCGCAACGAAATGGCTCCCGTAATGGCAGCAAAAACCGCCGCAGCCATCATTGCTGCAGGCCAGACCACAAAAGCGCTGCTATAGCCGAACTCGGCCATAATCACCACCGTATAGGCCCCCAGCCCCAAGAATGCAGCGTGGCCCAGGGCCACCATTCCTCCAAAGCCTAGAATCAAGCTTAAGCTGGTGGCTGCCAAGGCAAAAATAAGAATACGTCGAACAAAAGAAATATAAAAGCCCAAACCCAAGGCTTCCGCTACAAAAGGGAAGACACAAAGCAAAAGACCCAGCATCAGAGGCCAAAAATAACGTTGCATCATCAGCCTCTTGCGGGAAACAAGCCAGCAGGTTTAAAGACCAGCACCACAGCCATCAGCACGTAAATGGATATGGCAGCCAAGGGGGCCCCACGCTTGCCGCCATGTCCAGCGGCAGAACCTGGCGTAACAGCGAAGGCAAGAATGCCCGCCCGGCGGTATCGACCATACCTACAATCAGCGCACCCACAAAGGCTCCCCGTACGGAGCCAATGCCGCCAATAACAATGCATACCAGCACAAGGATCAGGATTTCTTCGCCCATGCCTATTTGTACAGCGCTGATAGGCCCCATCAGAGCGCCCGCCACAGCCGCCAGCACTGCTCCCATGGTAAAGACGCCCAAGAACAGAAGAGGAACGCGCACCCCCATGAGGGTTGCCATTTGACGATTCGAGGCCCCAGCCCTGACGAGGCTCCCCGCCCGGGTGCGGCTGACAAAGTAATAAAGTCCCAGCGCAATAGCCAAGCCGACCCCAATCATCATTAACCTGTAGGATGAATAAAGCAAGTCGGGAAGCAGCCGCACAGGGCCCGAAAGCGCCGCGGGCATATTCAGCATTTGTGGCGCCGAACCCCAGATCATTTTTACCGCGTCATTAGCAATGAGAATAATTGCGTAGCTACCCAGCACCTGAGCCAAGTGGTCACGAAGCACCAAGCGACGCATGACAAGCAGTTCGAGCACAATGGCTACTATTGCTGTTACCACCACTGCCACGAGAATTGCGAATAAAAATGAGCCCGTACGCTGCATGGTTTCGGCAGCAACATACGCTCCGGCCATATAAAGCGAACCATGGGCCAAGTTCATGATGTCCATAATGCCGAATACCAGGGTGAGCCCTGCAGCGATTAAGAACAGCATTAAGCCAAACTGCAAGCCGTTAAGCAGTTGTTCGAAAACCAGGATCGAGGTCATAACGTGTGCTGGCGTTTATAAACAATAATTAGAGCTTGCACTCGTCAACGTACACGTCTTGGTATTGATCAAAAACCTGCTCTACCAGACGGTTAATCAATCGGCCCTCTGCATCTTTATCTACCACCCGCAAGTAATAGGATTGAATGGGATAGTTGTTGACACCATATACGTAGTCACCCCGTACGGAATCGTAATCTGCAGCCTTCAACGCTTTCAAGACAGCTTCTTTATCTTCAACGTTGCCATCAACCTGCTGCACAGCAGCATCTAAAGCCAGAATCACGTCATAAGCCTGTGCTGCATAGACCGATGGGTACCGTCCCTTGTATTCTTCCCTGAACGCTTCTACAAACGCTTTGTTGGCAGGGTTATCAAGATCTTGAGCCCACTGTGCTGTGTTGTACATACCAAGCATGGGCTCACCCACTGCCTGAATAATATCTTCATCGCCCGAGAAACCCGGACCAATCAGGGGGACATCAGGCGACAACCCCGCAGCTACGTATTGCTTGATGAAGTTAATGCCCATGGTACTGGGCAAGAAAATATAAACGGCATCAGGCTTGGCAGCGCGCACCTGGGCAAGCTCTGCACCATAATCGATCTGCCCCAGGCGGGTATAGATCTCTTGGGTGACGGATTCACCATAACCACGTTTAAAACCGGCGAGGCCATCTTTACCGCCCGGGTAGTCCGGGGCCAGCACGACCATGTTTTTGTAGCCTCGACTGGCGGCCATCTTGCCCGCTGCTTCGTGGAACGCGTCGTTTTGATAGGCTGCTCCGAACCAGTAGGCATTGCATTGCTTGCCCGCAAACTGACTTGGACCTGGATTACTGGAAACAAATGGAACTTTGGCGTTAAACAAGGTGGGGCCAACCGCCAACGCCACATTAGACCCTACGGGGCCCGTAAAAAAGTCGATTTTTTCTCGTTGAATATAACGATTCACTAATTGACGGGCCTGATCCGGATTACCGCCCATATCGCTTTGTAAAAACTCGGCCGGGAACCCGCCTAACTTGCCATCCAGCTGCTTGATGGCCAAATTAAAACCATCTCGTGTTTCTGCGCCTATGGCCGAAAAAGGCCCCGAAATATCGTTGGCAATACCTACCTTGATAGGTTTGGCCAAAACCGCAGACGGCAATAGACACGCCGCCACTACCATCATTACTAAACCACGCATTTGTCAGCTCCTTACGCCAGGCGCACTGTTTTAATTTTTAATTGGATCTACATCCGATAATACATAAAAAAGTGTCGCATCTCCGAGTGCGACACTTGATCTTCTATATTTGCTCAGCAGCCATAGATGGCTATGACTGTATCGTGCAGTTACGCTGACTCAGCTACCGAAGAGGTCACCACCGCGGCCATCGCCTCTACAAAATAATCAATATTTTCTGTATTAAGTCCCGGCACGCTAATACGGCCAGAATCAATAATATACACACCAAACTCATCTCGTAGCCGCTGCAACTGGGCTTGTGACAAGCCGGTATAGCAGAACATGCCTTGCTGCTTCACAAAATAGCTGGAGTCGTAATCAGGCGCTTTGACACGTAGCTTCTGATGAGCAGCCTGCCTCATGGCTGCGATACGCTCTCGCATGCTGGTGACCTCGGCTACCCACTCTGTGAACAGAGACGGGCTATTTAACACACCTGAAACAGCTTCGCCACCATGTAAAGGCGGATTCGAATAAATTCGGCGCACTACGGCTTTTAACTGCCCCAGAACACGGCTGGCCTCGTCCGGTGTGCTGCACACCACCGACAGCGCACCACAGCGTTCTGCGTAATAAGAAAAGTTTTTAGAAAAGGAGTTGGCGACAAAAAAGGTGAGGCCCGCCTCAACCATGGCGCGGATGGCAAAAGCATCTTCGTCCAGGCCTTTTCCAAAACCCTGATAAGCCATATCTACAAAAGCGATCAGCTGTTTTTCAGCTAGCACAGGGATCAGTTTCAACCACTGCTCGGGGCTTAGGTCAACGCCTGTAGGGTTATGGCAGCAGGGATGCAAAAGTACAATGCTATGAGGTGCCAGCTGGCTGATGTCCTCAAGCATGCCGTCAAAATCCAGACCCTGGGTCTGTGTATCGTAATAGCGATACGAGTGTGTAGGCACACCAGCCCCTTGAAAGATTGCATGGTGATTATCCCACGCAGGGTCGCTGATCCACATTTCCGCATCCGGATAGGCCGCATGCAAAAAGTCGCCTCCTACCTTTAAGGCCCCCGTTCCGCCCAAGGTCTGGATCGTCGCTACGCGACCTTCGGCCAAGGCCGCAGAGTCTGCGCCGAACACCAGCTTCTGCACCGCTGCCCGGTAAGCGGCCAAACCCTCGATAGGAAGATAAGGACGCGGCTTACGCTGATCTGCCCACGCTTTCTCAGCCACTTCTATGGTGTTGAGCAAAGGGATTTTTCCGGCGTCGTCATAATACAGGCCGACAGTCAGATTAACTTTTTTGTCTCGGGGGTCGGCGTGAAAAGCTTCGCCCAAACGGAATATGGGATCGCCGCCGTAAGCCGCAATGTGATCAAACATAATGAATTCCTTAGTCTCGTGAACAGACAGTCTTGAAGCGGTTATACATTAAACAAAAAGTTCAACACATCACCATCCTTAACCACATATTCTTTACCTTCAGCACGCATTTTTCCAGCTTCTTTTGCGCCCTGCTCACCCTTGAACTCAATAAAGTCGCCGAAAGCAATGGTTTGCGCGCGAATAAAGCCACGCTCGAAGTCGGTGTGAATAACGCCGGCAGCCTGAGGCGCTGTGGCACCTACTCGTACCGTCCAGGCCCTCACTTCCTTAACCCCGGCGGTGAAGTAGGTTTGCAAACCCAGTAGCTTATAGCCAGCGCGAATCACCCTGTTCAAGCCCGGCTCTTGCATACCCATATCTTCCAGGAATACTGCTTTGTCTTCGTCATCAAGCTGAGCGATTTCTGCTTCTACTGCTGCACAGACGGCCACAACCGGAGACCCTTCTTTATTGGCGTACTCAGTTACCTGGTCAAGATAGGGATTATTCTCAAAACCATCTTCTTTAACGTTGGCAACATACATGGCCGGTTTAGCGGTAATGAAGTGGAACTGTTGAATATCTTCAAGTTCAGTTTCGTCAAAGCTAAGGGCTCGCACCGGCGTGCCTTCATCAAGGGCAGCAATAATGCGCTCAAGTGCTTTGCTTAAGCGCAGCGCATCTTTGTCACCCGAACGAGCTGTACGGCCATTGCGCTGCAAGGCGCGTTCGGCACTAGCCAAATCTGCCAGAGCAAGTTCGGTATGAATGACCTCGATATCAGAGAGTGGATCAACCTTGCCCGCCACGTGCACTACATTATCGTCTTCGAAGCAACGCACGACGTGAACGATGGCATGGGTTTCACGTATATTTGCCAGAAACTGGTTACCCAGCCCTTCGCCTTCCGAAGCGCCAGCCACCAGGCCTGCGATATCCACGAACTCGACCACTGCCGGCACCACACGCTCGGGCTTAACAATTTCTGATAAGCGATCCAGTCGCTCATCGGGTACTTCGACCACGCCAACGTTTGGCTCAATCGTGCAGAAAGGGTAGTTTTCTGCTGCGATTCCGGCCTTGGTCAGCGCGTTAAACAAGGTGGATTTACCAACGTTGGGCAGACCAACAATGCCGCATTGAAGGGACATGACTTTCCTGAAAACAATGAGATTAAAAAAACGTTATTGTAGCCTTGGCCCCATTATCAACGACAGGGGAAACCAGATGAGGCCGGCTTACATCGTTATGTCGGGCACAGATCGAATAATAAGCCACACAAGCAACAAGGGACCACCATTGAAAACCGCATGTAAAAACATCGCTGCACCAATGCCCCTTCGAACCCGTATCCAGGCCAGAACCAGGCCCGTGCAAAACTGTGGAAGCACCAGTAGCGGCATCAGCCACAATGGCATTTCAGTAAAATGAAAATTATATAAATGAAGTGCTGCAAACGCTAAGGTAGAAGCATACAGCACCCAAATAAAGTGCTGCCTATAACTTTTTAATACTGAAAAATCAATAAACAGTTTACCCAGCATCATTGGTATGTAGCGAGCTATGAGACCTTGAGGCATTTCATTAACGCGCCTGGCCTTGAGTCTGGAGAAAGGCTCAGTTGTCTGGAAGCCCGGCTGTATCAATAAAAACAAAATCACGACTACCAGGGCAGCGCTGTACCAGACTGGTCCGCTTATCATGCACACGGCAGCAACAGGGGCCAGCCACAGAAATAAAGCGGGCCGGCGCAATCCGAATCTGAATACTAACTCTTCTACTATAGGCGCCCAAATCAAGGCTTGTAGCCACGGAATATTATCCAGATTCAGACGATGCTGCGCCCCGCCCGCCCCTGCAGCCATGGCTGCCAGCGGACCAAACACCAGAAGATTAATGCCCCACAAGAACAGGGCCCACAGGATAATTCGGGAAGTCGTCAGGCCGCCGAACCAATCGACGTACGTTGAGTTGCCGGAGCCACGCTGAACAGGATGGCGGCTCAGGGTAGGAGCCCGCAAGAATCTGAAAAAATCGTGAAGCTCGTCACGAAATCTTGAAGGTACAGGCTCTGCTTTACGCACGATTGTTACCATGGAGCTCTCGGGCTACCGCCTCCATATCGCCACGCAGAAGATAGGGCAAAACGTGATAGCAACGCTCCAGCACCTGAGTAATATCATCAAGTTCTTGTTTACGAGGCGCATTTAACACAAAGGCAGCCACTTGCTGAGCCAAACCCAGCGTACGCGGATGGCCAATACCCAGCCTCAAACGCCAGTAATCAGCGCTGCCAAAAACCTGATGGATGTCGCGCAATCCATTATGACCCGCATGGCCGCCGCCAAACTTAATCTTGGCCTGGCCCGGCAGCAAATCGAGTTCGTCGTGCAACACTAAAACCTGCTTGGGTTCGAACTTGTAAAAACGCGCCAAGGCGCCTGCAGCCTGACCAGAACGATTCATGTAGGTAGTGGGCTTTGCAATAATCACGGCCTCGCCATCAAAACGCCCCTTGGCCACCCAGGCTGAAAAGTTTTTCTCAAGGGTGAAGCCTGCATTCAGCTGCTCGGCAATCTGGTCTGCTAACCAAAAACCCGCGTTATGCCGGGTTAACTGATACTCGGGACCGGGATTCCCCAGGCCTATGATTAAGCGTACAGGATCGGACATACACCCAAAACATCCTTTGGCGAAATACGCCATTCAAAAACAAACCCCTGCCAGCGTAGGCCGGCAGGGGTCAGGAAGCAAGGCTAGCGTAAAACCTACGCGCCGAATAACGACACTATGCAGTTATTACTCGCTAGCGTTTTCTTCGCCAGTTGCGCCTTCGTCATCTTCGTCAGCAGCGGCCTGACCACCACCTGTTGCCAATGCGGCAGCCAGAACTGGATCGGCATCTGTGCTTGTACCGGCGTACTCAACACCCTCAGGCAGTTTGATGGACGATAGTGAGATCGTTGTACCGGGTTCCATTTGGCCCAAATCGACTTCGATGGAAGTTGGCAGGTCGGCTGGCAAACATGTGATTTCGAGCTCAACCAATACCTGACTGATAACCTGGCTATGCAGCTTAACGGCTGGTGATTCGTCACCGTTAATAAATGCCAATGGTACACGTGTAGTGATGGCTTCTTTAGCAGATACACGCTGGAAATCAACGTGCAGCACTTGCTGCTTGTAAGGATGCCACTGCACTGAACGCAGCAAAACCTGTACAGGCTTGCCGTCGAGTTCCATTGTCAGAATAGAAGCGTGAAATACATCTTTACGCAAATCGTGATAGATCTGATTGTGATCTAAGGCGATGTTTTGTGGTTCGGCTGTGCCACCGTAAACAATGGCAGGTACCTGACCAGCGCGACGCAGGCGGCGGCTCGCACCCGAACCCTGTACGCTACGCGTGGAGGCTGAGAATTTCATGAGATTAACTCCAAATTGGCTCAATGGCCGGTTTACATATGCAAGCTGGCTTGCATACAACTAAGGCTTACCGCGACCAGTAAGCCTAAAAACTTAATCTACGAATAACGAACTGACCGATTCGGCATTTGAAATGCGCAACATGGTTTCACCCAGCAATGCCGCACAGGACAACTGACGAATCTTACTGCATTCGCGTGCCTCTGCCGACAGCGGAATCGTGTCCGTGACTACAAGTTCGTTAAGCTGTGAATTTGAAATGCGTTCAATAGCCTCGCCTGACAACACAGGATGCGTGCAATACGCATAAACTGCACCCGCACCGCGCTCTTTAAGAGCTTCAGCTGCTTTGCAGAGAGTTCCTGCTGTATCGACCATGTCATCCATGATGATGCAGGTGCGGCCATTAACGTCGCCAATAATATTCATGACTTCTGAAACATTGGCACGAGGACGGCGCTTATCGATAATGGCCAGATCAGCCTCTAGCTGCTTCGCCAGGGCCCGGGCTCGCACCACGCCGCCGATATCAGGAGATACAACCACGAGGTCTTCGTAGTTACAGCGCCAGATATCACCGAGCAAAATAGGTGAGGCGTAAATATTATCAACAGGAATATCGAAAAAGCCCTGGATCTGGTCAGCGTGCAAGTCCATTGTCATGACGCGGTCTACACCTGCAACTTGCAGCATATTGGCGACGACTTTTGCTGAGATCGACACGCGCGCAGAACGCGGACGACGATCTTGACGAGCATAACCAAAATAAGGGATTGCAGCAGTGATGCGTCCAGCTGAGGCACGGCGCAAGGCATCAACCATAACCATGACTTCCATCAGGTTATCGTTGGTGGGTGCGCATGTGGGCTGGAGTACAAAGACATCGCGACCGCGAACGTTTTCGTTGATTTCGACCATGGCTTCTCCGTCGGAGAAGCGGCCTACCGTCATTTTTCCCAGGGACATATCTAGGTGATTGACGACATCGACAGCCAAACGTGGGTTAGCTGTGCCTGTGAAAATCATGAAGCGGTCGTGTGCCATGAGGAGTGCGGATGTAGATAATGCAGTGAAAAAGCAAAGCTGTTGACCGCAGCCCTACAGGGTACGACTCAACAGCTTTACATTACCGCAGACCGGTTAGGTCTGGAAAGTGGCTGGGGAAGAAGGAGTCGAACCTTCGCATGCCGGAATCAAAATCCGGTGCCTTAACCAGCTTGGCTATTCCCCAAAATTCAGTTCAACCAAGAACGTAACGGGTGATCGTTAAGGCCTGATACCAACCAGTGCCCTACAACCAACTGCTGCACATTATGTGCATGGTGCAGCATTTTACCGCTAATTTGCTCACGTTGTCTAGCGGCCATGTCGTAATTGCAATGCTCTACAAAAACACAAGAACCTGAGCCAGTCATTCTAGCATGCAATTTTAAATCATGCAAGCCAGTAATTACATTTGCTATTGGCTTGTGCTTTTCGCAAGCAATAGCCTCAAGGTCATTATTACCAAACAACGGCAGTGATTCTAGCACGTTATTTTTTTGCCTACAAGCTAGCTTAGCGCGAGCTGTTTGCCAATCAGCAAAGTCGGTCATTATGATTAATGGCGTATTTCTTGTCAAGCCTTCGGCATTAAAAATATCTGCGGTAGGCACAAAAGCATTAGGCTGCAGAACATTGTAATAGGTTTGAGGAAGGCTGATCGCCTGCAATTGGTCGCCGACTCCGTCTGCAAAGGCATTTTGGCCGAAGACAAAAACCGGCACATCGGCGCCAAGCTGTATGGCCAGACGCATCAGCTCTATCCGGCTCAAACCGGTTTTCCATAAACGATTCAAGGCGATAAGCGTGCTGGCCGCATCGCTGGAGCCGCCCCTAGCCCGCCACCTGCAGGAATGCGCTTTATACACTCAAGCTGAGCGCCGTAGGACGTACCAGTAGCCCGTTGCAGTAACGCGGCGGCCTTTACGATGAGATCATCAGCTGGTGCCAGGCCTGCCAGACTTTCGTGCTCGCGTACTATTTTACCGTCAGATCGACGCTCAAAGCTCAGGCTATCTTGCAAGTCTATAAAACGAAAGACAGTTTGCAGCAAATGATAACCATCCGCTCGTCTGCCAACCACATGTAAAAATAAATTCAATTTAGCCGGAGCGGGAACATCGTATAGCCGTACTGACATATGACTTTAATTATCAATGACCAGCCGAACGCTGATATCACCGTCGGCATCATTACGATTCATTTGCAATAAACGCGGCCCGTGCTCATCGTAACGCTGCAGACGTACACGCCAGCCATCTTCGGAGAAGCTCACCGGCCTGGATGTCTCAAGCTCGACATCAAGCGCCGTGCTTGCCGACGCTCCTCGCAACCAGTGACGCAACTTGGATACCGGTATGGGTGTGCCCAAAACCTGCTCTACCAAAGCATCTGGACCTGGTGCATGTTCGGCACTGCCGTCGGTACGATACAGGCTTGCCCCGCTTTGATTGACTTCTACCCTGGCCAGCACACTGCCCATTGGATTACGCAGGTCGAGCCTTAGCTGATTATCGTGCTCGGCCCAGGAGAAACCTCCTTGTACAGCGTCACGCTGCCCATAAGGGTATTGAACGCTGACCGCAAAACGTCCATTACGGAAGAAATCGATACCGTCAGAGCCAGCACCCGTGCCCTGCATAGTAGGAGTTGTGGAGCATGCTGACAAAATCACAGCAAAAACAATCACACTGACTTTTTTCAGCCACTGAAAGGGGCTAACGAAAAAATAACGCATAAAGCTCATGGTAGCTGCACATCGAAACGCTTGAGCGTTTCAAGCAAAGTGGAGTTGTCGGGATCCAGCGAGAAAGCCTCGGACCAAATTCGCAAAGCCTCGTCTTTTAGGCCTTTGCTCCAGAACACCTCGCCCAGATGCGCAGCAACATCCGCTTCCGGAAGTTGCTCGTACGAACGTTTCAGGTATTCCAGCGCCGCCTGGTTATCGCCAACGCGATATAAGTACCAGCCCACGCTATCGAGGATGTACGGGTTGTCGGGCTCAAGCTCAAGAGCCTGCTCTAACAGGTCTTGTGCTTCATCAAGCTTGCGGTTCTGGTCTGCATAAGTGTAGCCCAGCGCATTATAGGCATTGGCGTCAGCAGGCTGAAGATCGATCACCTGTTTCATGAGACGCTCAAAGTCATCAATACGTCCCTGACGCTCATAGAGCATTGCCAGGTCGTACTTTAGCTCAGGCGTATCAGGAAGTTCCCGGTCAGCCCGCTCCAACACTTCGACAGCGCTGTCTGTACGCCCCGCCTGCCTGTAGACAGTGGCGCGTGTAAGAGCCACGACGGCCTGCTCTTGCTTATCTTGCGTACCTATCATGTCCAGCGTACGTTGTGCTCGACGCATGTCGCCCGCGCGAGCCTCTAATACAGCACGATGCACCGTAGCCTGAAAACGCAAAGAAGGCTCTTCAATAAGATTAAGTTGCTGAATGGCTTCAGCGTAATCGTTTTGCTGCTCCGCTATTTGAACGAGAGCCAAACGGGCATCAGAAATATTAGCCAGCGCATTACTGGCCTGGTCCCGTACACTTCGGCGCCGCTGGCTTTGCACACTAATGAACTCAACGAGCAAGGCCTTGGCTTCAGTGAAGCGTTCAGCGCGGGTATTGATTTCAGCTTCAGTGTAGAGCAGATCAAAGTCTTCAGGATTTCGCCTTTGCATTGAACGTACAACAGCCAACGCATCGTTATACCGCTTGTTGTCAACGAGCCGGTTAATAAGCAGCAAGTGCAAATTACGCGACTCGGGATACTGGCGTGCAAACTCTTGTGCCTCATTCAGGGCTTCGTCGGCATTAACTTGCAAGCCATACTCAAGCACCCGTTGGGCAGCCGCCTCGGATCCGGGTGCACGCAGCAAGGCTTGCCTGGCTTCAAGCAGGGCACGCTCGGAACGTTGTGCTGCCCATGCCGCATCGGCAAGCGCCAAATGCGAAATCGCCAGCGTACGGACATCTTCAGGCATGGCCTGGTCCAGCACATCAAAGGCCAGGCGTGGATCTACCATTTTACTGACAATGCCCAGAGCCTGAACCACGGCTTGCTCTTTATCGCGCGCACTTTCAATGCGCTGATACAGCGCCTGCGCCAAGCCCGCCGTATTTCCGGTAGAAGCCTCAAGAGCAAGAGCTGTTGCTTTAGCTTCAGGATCGTTGGGCGCCAGCACCGACCACTCTTTAGCCGCACGCAAGCCGCGAGATAAGTTACGATCAGCCATTGAGAACTGAAAAGCCCGCTGCGCAAAACGCGGATCCAGAGTGTCGCGCGACAAGCTCAGGAACGTTTGGCTTGCTGCTTCGTAATCGCCCTGCTGCACGGCGACCTCAGCGACCAATATACGATAGAGGATATCGGCGCTTAAACTTACCTCGGGTAGCTCACCACTGCGCAAATGAATACGCTCTACGGGCTGCTCAGCGGGAAGTCGTTCTGCGGCGGCCAGTGTCAAACCGGAATAAAGCGGCGCTATTAATAACGTGCTAAACAATAAGGAGTAAAGATTCATCCAAGAAAACCGGCGCAACGGCGCGTAAGATTAAGCGTCAGATGGCAATATAAGACCGCATGATTCATTGATGTTATCACCCCACTATGCCAGAACTACCAGAAGTTGAAACGACACGTCGCGGAATTGCTACGGTAATGAATGGCCAGACGCTGAAAGAATTTATCGTACACGAATCTCGAATGCGTTGGCCCATCCCCGCCGATTTACCCGAACTTATTAATAAACAAACCGTACTGGCTTGCGAGCGACGAGGCAAATACTTGCTTCTTCGCTTTGCACATGGTACGCAATTAATACACCTCGGAATGTCAGGGTCGCTAAGACGCGTTCCCCTTGATGCCCCACGCATCAAACACGACCATGCAGAATGGGTGTTTGAAGAGGCTCGTTTTTTATTACATGACCCTCGCCGTTTTGGGTCGGTGCTTTGGCACTCTGCAAGCAGTGGGGAGTTGCTCGATCATCCATTGCTTTCACGCCTTGGGGTTGAGCCATTCAGCGAGGCTTTTACACCACAACACCTTTACGAAGGACTGCAAAAGCGCAAGCTGGCCGTTAAGCCCACCCTGATGGGCGGCGACATTGTCGTCGGAGTAGGAAACATTTATGCCTCTGAAGCCCTGTTTCGGGCAGGCATTCATCCGGAAGCCCCCGCCAGTTCGCTTTCATTTGCACGTGTTAAGCGACTTCACCAGCATATCGTGCTCACCTTGCAAGAAGCGCTGGATTCCGGAGGCAGCACACTGCGCGACTATGTGAATGCTACCGGCGAGCCCGGAGCCTACTTTGAGCTTCACGCCCGGGTCTATGACAAGCTGGGGCTTCCCTGCCCCAAATGCGGACGCTCCATCAAGCGCATTGTGCAGAGCCAAAGGGCCACCTACTTTTGCTCGGCTTGTCAGAGACGCTAAGCACACCTTAAATTCTCCCTGCGTCCCTCAAGCTGACAGCTGAAGCCTGCCCTGCTCCATCGGAAGCAGGATTTTTTCAGGCCTAAGGGATTCACCTATATTTAATGAGTTCACCTTAAACTAACCTTATAAACATCACCCTTGTTAATCCCACCCCCAGGAGTTCACCATGAGCAAGCAGTTTGCCTCGCATGGCGATATGGAAGACAAAGTGGTTTCGTTTGAAAAGCTCTCTGACAATGCCTATGCCTATACCGCCGAAGGGGATCCCAATACCGGTGTAATCATTGGCGAGAATGCGGTGATGGTTATTGATACCCAGGCAACACCGGTAATGGCTCAAGATGTGATCCGCCGCATACGAGAAGTCAGCGACAAGCCCATTAATTATATTTTGCTGTCTCATTACCACGCTGTCCGTGTATTAGGTGCCTCGGCCTACGGGGCACAGGAAATTATCGCAAGCCGAGACACCTATGACTTGATTGTCGAGCGCGGAGAAGAAGACAAAGCCAGTGAAATTGGCCGCTTTCCGCGTTTATTTCAAGCAGTAGAGTCGGTTCCGGATGGCTTGACCTGGCCCACCATAACCTTCGATGGCTACATGACTGTAGACCTTGGCAATTTGGAAGTGCATCTGATGCAGGTTGGCCGCGGACATACGAAGGGCGACACAATTGCCTGGCTGCCTGAACAAAAAATACTGTTTGCTGGTGATCTGGTCGAGTATCAATCAACGCCTTATGCGGGCGACTGCTACTTTAAGGAGTGGCCCCAGACACTGGATAACCTGGCCGAATTTGAAGCTGAGCAAATGGTTCCAGGGCGGGGCCCTGCCCTGAAGAATGCCGCTGAGGTTAAAAAAGCCTTGGCTGGAACCCGGGCTTTCCTGACGGACCTCTATGCCTGTGTCAATCAGGGTGTAGCGGACGGAAAAGAGCTACGCGATATCTATAAGGAAGCCTACGCCTTCATGAAACCTCGCTACAGCGACTGGGTCATATTTGATCATTGCATGCCTTTCGATGTTGCGCGCGCCTACGACGAAGCCAAAGGCATTGCTGACCCCATTGTCTGGACAGCTCAGCGGGATATAGATATGTGGAAAGCCCTGGAGAACTCCTAAGCTACGACTCGTATCTGCCGGAGGCCGTCATGCGAGAAATAGACTATCAGCACCTGACCATCGCCACGAGCGATGTACCAGCACAAACTGTCCGTCACCCTGTCGTGGTTGTCGGGGCTGGGCCCGTGGGCCTTAGCCTTGCCCTGGATCTGGGCCAGCGTGGTCAGAAAGTCCTTCTTTTAGACGATGACAATGCCTTATCCACCGGCTCCCGAGCCATCTGCTTTGCCAAACGCACACTGGATATTTGGGATCGACTGGGCGTAGGACAGCGAATGGTCGACAAAGGTATCTCGTGGAATCGGGGCAAGGTCTTCTATAGAAACGAGGAGGTATGGAGCTTCGACTTACTTCCTGCTCCGGACCACCGGCGACCGGCTTTTATTAATTTGCAGCAGTATTACTGCGAGGGATTCCTCTACGAAGCAGCCCAGGCCCACCCCAATATTGAATTGCGTTTTTTGCATAAGGTGACACATGCCGAAGACCTGGACGATGGAACGGTGGAACTGCAGGTGCATACACCCGAGGACTCCTATCGCCTTTACGCGGACTGGGTCGTAGCGTGCGACGGCTCACGCTCCACCTTAAGGCAGATTCGAGGCCATGAAAGCAAAGGGCAAACCTTTAAAGACAGGTTCCTTATTGCCGACGTTCGAATGGCCGCCTCCTTTCCGTGTGAACGCTGGTTTTGGTTTGACCCGCCATTTCATCCGCAGCAGTCCGTACTCTTGCACAGCCAGCCTGACAATGTGTGGCGCATTGATTTTCAGCTGGGATGGGACGCTGACCCTAAAGAAGAAGTAAAAGCCGACAAGGTTCGCACCAGGGTCCAGGCTTTGCTAGGCAATGATATCGAGTTCGAAATAGAATGGGCCAGCGTCTATACCTTTGCTTGCGAGCGCATGGAAAAATTTCGCGACAAGGCTGTATTTTTCGCTGGTGATGCTGCGCATCGGGTTTCACCTTTCGGTGCCAGGGGAGCAAACAGCGGGATACAGGACGCCGACAATCTGGCGTGGAAACTAGATAAGGTGTTACGCGGACAGGCCTCTGACGCCCTGCTGGACACCTATCACGATGAACGCAGCTTGGCTGCCGATGAGAACCTGCGCCACTCCACGAGATCCACTGATTTCATCACGCCTAAAAGTGAAATCAGCTTGCTGTTCAGAAACCTCGTACTGGAGTTGGCGAAAGAGCATTCTTTTGCCCGGGCTCTGGTTAATAGCGGGCGCCTATCCAATCCTTCGACCTATGCAGAAAGTCCACTCAACACCCCTGACAGCGATGTCTTTAAGGGCGAGCTTCAGCTAGGCGGCTGTGCGGTCGACGCCCCCTTGCTCCACGCACAACAAGACACCTGGCTGCTCAGCACCCTGGGCAATGATTTCAGCCTGCTGATCTACGAACCCTCACACCCCACTCATTATCATGCCGCTTTGGTGAATAGTATTAACTGCCCTTTACAGGTAGTGATTATCAGTAGCGACGACAGCAATCCTGACGTGTATGGTGACTATAAAGGCCACTTTAAAGATCGTTTTGATGCTACAGCGGACAGTTGTTATTTACTTCGTCCGGATCACCACCTTTGCGCTCGCTGGCGTACATTTGATGCCAAAAAAGTTGCTGATGCCTTAGACCGCGCATGCGCTTACCTACATTGAGAGACACATCATGGCTATGCTAGATACTCAATCACGCTTTGAGCATCCTGACGACTTTTATGAGTTATTGATTGATGCGCATCGCGATCTCAGTACGGAACAGAGCCATGCTCTCAACGCAGCCCTCGTATTATTGTTAAGCAATCATATTGGCGATTGCTCTGTGTTCCGGCAAGCCGTCGTGGCTGCACGCAACGTCACCCTGAAGCATCTCCAGTCACCCCCTGAGCTGACGAGGTAAATCATGACGGCTTTGACCTATCAATCAGGATTCGGCAACAGCTTCTCTACCGAAGCCTTGGCCGGAGCATTGCCCCAAGCCCGGAACTCACCCCAAAAATGTCCTTACGGCCTCTATGCCGAACAGCTGTCGGGCACCGCTTTTACCCTGAGCCGCGACGAAAACAAACGCAGCTGGTTATACAGAATTCGTCCCGCAGCGCTTCAGCCCGCCTTTACTCCATCCAACGTCGCTCCACTCTGGACTCATGAGTTCGGCCGGGGACCTGTGTCGCCGAACCGCTTTAGATGGAACCCTTTGCCTATTCCTGAATTCGCCAGCATCGATTTTATTCAAGGCATGCAAACCTGGGCGGGCAACGGGCATTGCGATGATCACAGCGGCATCAGTATCAATCTCTACGCGGCAAATGTTTCCATGGACCGGCGTGTCTTCTATAACGCTGATGCGGAAATGCTGATCGTCCCGCAGGAGGGCCGTCTGCGTTTTCTCACAGAACTTGGAATCCTGGAAGTAGAACCACAGGAAATCATCGTCATGCCCAGGGGCATACGCTTTAAAGTCGAGCTGATGGACTCAGGAGCCCGGGGATACCTGCTCGAAAACTATGGACGTTCGTTGCGCCTGCCCGAGTTAGGCCCCATAGGCTCAAATGGGCTGGCCAATGCGCGCGACTTCAAGACCCCTGTGGCCTGGTTTGAAGAAAAAGAAGAAACGCACGAACTGATTGCAAAATTTACCGGAGGCTTCTGGACCACCACCCTGGGTCATTCCCCACTGGACGTGGTGGCCTGGCATGGTACGCATGCCCCCTACAAATATGATCTGCGAAACTTTAACGCCATTGGCTCGATTAGCTATGATCATCCAGACCCTTGCATTTTTACCGTGCTGACTGCTCCTTCTGAGATCACTGGGGCAGCCAATATAGACTTTGCTATTTTTCCACCTCGCGTCCTGGCAATGGAAAACACATTCAGACCTCCCTGGTTCCACCGAAATGTAGCAGGCGAGTTCATGGGATTGATCCATGGCCTTTATGACGCCAAGGCAGACGGCTTTATCCCTGGTGGCTCTAGTCTGCATAACCCCATGAGCCCCCATGGTCCTGATTCGGCCACCTTCAGCAAAGCCAGCAATGCCGACTTAAGCCAGGTTGACTACGTACGTAGCACCATGGCTTTTATGTTTGAAAGTCGCCGCGCTATCCGTCCTACCAGTTTGGCCATGCAATCCGACTCCTTGCAAAGACACTACGACGATGCCTGGTCTGGTTTGCAGAAAAACTTCGTTAATGACCTCTAGGTGATGTGATGAATCAGTTAAATGCTACGCATGATCCCGCCCTTAAAAGCTGGGTAGTCAGTGCCAACCAGCCCGATACCGATTTTCCTATACAAAACCTTCCTTATGCCGTGTTTGCGTCTAAAGATGCCGCCCATGACTTTCGTGTAGGGGTGGGGATTGGAGACCAGATTCTGGATCTGAGAGCCCTGGCCTCGCTGGCGCCATTCAAAGGCGAAGCGGCTCAGGCGCTCAGTGCCTGCAAATACAACAATCTGAATGCCCTGATGGCTTTGAATACGAGCTTATGGAGCGCCTTGCGATCAGAGTTGTCACAGTCCCTGGCCCGGGGCTCCAGCCGTAAAGAGCTGCTGCAGCAATTATTACTGCCACAGTCTGACGCCATATACGGACTGCCTGCCCAGATCGGCGATTACACCGACTTTTATATTTCCTTGCACCATGCCAGCGCAGTAGGAAAGCAATTTCGCCCGGACAACCCTCTGCTGCCCAACTACAAATGGGTTCCTATTGGCTATCATGGTCGTGCCTCAAGCATCAATGTAAGCGGGCACAGCTTCACACGGCCAATGGGACAAATGCGCCCGGAGGCTGAGGGGGCGGAACCCAGAGTCGGCCCCTGCGAACGCCTCGACTATGAGCTCGAACTTGGCATCTTTATTGGTAATGGCAACCCACAAGGCAGACGCATTCCCATTGAAGATGCCGAGAGTCATATATTTGGTCTATGTTTACTTAATGATTGGTCAGCGCGCGATATACAAGCCTGGGAGTATCAGCCTCTAGGCCCTTTCCTGGCAAAGAATTTTGCTTCTACCATCTCGCCCTGGGTGATCAGCTATGAAGCCTTGCTGCCGTTTCGAATTCCATACGAGCGCTCGCCTTCCGATCCTCAGCCCCTTCCTTATCTCAGCAGTGAAACGGCCAGCGCCCTGGATATCAAACTGGAGGTCTGGTTAAGCACTGAGCAATCTCGCGCCCGGGGGCTGGAGCCTGCCTACCTGGCCAGCTCCAATTTTAAAGATGCCTACTGGAATATTGCTCAGCTGATTTCCCATCACACGATTAACGGCTGCAATTTGCGGGCGGGCGATTTGCTGGGAACCGGCACGCTATCTGGTCCCGAAAGCGGACAGGAGGGGTCATTGCTGGAAATGACGAAGGGTGGAAATCAGGCACTACACTTGCCGTGGGGCGAAGAACGACGCTTTCTTGAGGATGGAGATGAAGTGATCTTCAAGGCAAGCTGCCAAAAAGACCACTACCCTCGCATCGGCTTTGGTAAGTGTAGAGCCACTGTTATGCCGACTTAGACGTTGAGAACTTTTCCTGGGTTAAACAAGTTTTGAGGGTCCAGGGCATGCTTGATGCTGTGCATCAGAGAAAGCTCAACGGGGTCCTTGTAATCAATCAACAGATCCCGTTTTAGCTGTCCAACCCCGTGCTCAGCACTGATTGACCCCTGAAAGCGATGCACACTGTCATGTACCAGCCTGTAGATTTCATCTTGCCGGGCCAAAAGCTCGTCTTCGTCGAACGCACTGCCACGCGCTACGTTGTAGTGCAGGTTTCCATCACCCAGATGTCCAAAAATCACGTGCTCAATGCCAGAAAACCTGGCTTGCAGCAATGTGTTGGTAGTGGCCACGAACTCGGGAATAAGCGATACCGGTATAGACACATCATGCTTGATGCTTTTGCCAAAGGCTTTTTCAGCCAGGGGGATACTTTCACGCAAATGCCACAACGCAAAGCTTTGAGCCACGCTCTCGGCGATGACCGCATCTGCAACCAGCCCCTGCTCGATTGCCTCGCCCAAAACCGTTTCGAAACGCTCACGTGCATGAGATTCACTTTCGCTATCTGAGAGCTCCAGCAAGGCAAACCAAGGCAGCTCCGCGCTTTCACCTTCAAAAGGAAGGCGCTGCTCTGGGTAGCAACTTACCACGCCTTCAAGACAGTTTCGGGCAATTACCTCGAAACCAGTAAGCGCAGCACCGAACCCCTTACGCGCCATAGACAGCACGCCAACGGCATCCTCCATGGAGCTAAGCGCCAGCAGAGCCGTGCATTGGGCAACAGGCAGGGGGTAGAGCTTGAGGGTAGCAGCCGTAATAATACCCAGGGAGCCTTCGCTTCCAATAAACAGATTCCGCAAATCGTAGCCCGTGTTATCTTTGCGCAAACCCCTCAGCCCATGCCATATTTGGCCATCGGCACAAACCACTTCTATACCCAGGCATAAATCGCGAGTGTTTCCGTAGCGCAGCACCTGTGTCCCCCCTGCGTTGGTGGCCAGGTTACCGCCTATCGTGCAACTGCCCTCTGCGGCAAGACTTAAGGGAAACAGGCGGTCGGCCTTGCTGGCCGCCTCTTGAATAGACTGCAGGATACAACCGGCTTCGACGACCATGGTGTCGTTATCGGTATCAATAGTGCGAATTCGATTAAGCCGTGCCAGCGACAGAACGATGCTGTTTCCAGACTGGTCTGGGGTGGCACCGCCACATAAGCCTGTATTTCCCCCTTGCGGCACAATGGACACACTGTTCGCGCTGCACCATTGCACCACCCGGGCGACTTCCTGGGTATCCGCCGGACGCACAACCGCCCGAGCCGAGCCTTGGTATCGCCCACGCCAATCAGTCAGATAGGGCTCCATCGCCTGACCTGTCAATACATTCTCTGCACCAATAATTTCAACCAAGTCAGCAACTTCCACCATAAGAACCCTTAAAAACAAAATTAACCTGTCGCCTGCATGCGAACTTTAGCTTAAGCATACGCCTATAGGCGATAATGGAGAGCTTAACATTCCACCTTATAAGGAATTTTCTGCTATGCCAACCCCGACTTTGCCCGAGGCCGTGTTTAAAGCGTACGACATACGCGGTATCGTGCCTGAACAGCTTAACCCTCGTTTTTCTTACTCCCTGGGCCAAGCCATAGGGATAGAGTCTGCCCGATTAGGCATTGAAACGGTAGTGGTGGGTTACGATGGCAGACACAGCAGCCCACAGCTGGCCAAGTCCATGCACGAAGGCATCAACAGCGTGGGTGTTAACAGCATTGACCTGGGGCTGGTTCCTACACCACTGGTTTATTACGCTGCAAATATATTAAAAACCGGAACAGGCGTAGCCATTACGGGTAGCCACAACCCGCCACAATACAACGGTTTCAAAATGATGATCGACGGCAAAACCTTGCATGGCGACGACATCCAGCACATCAAGAAAACCATGCAAGGCAGCCTCACCGCAGTAGCTACGCCGGGCAAATGTCAAAAGCAAGAGCTAGTACCGCAATACATTCAGGAAATCTGCGAAAGCATCCACCTGGCGCGCCCCATGAAAATTGCCATCGACTGTGGTAATGGCGCAGGTGCCGTGCTGGCCAACGAGCTTTACACACAGCTGGGCTGCGATGTCGACATGCTGTTTGGTGATGTCGATGGCGACTTCCCCAATCATCACCCCGACCCTGCGGTTCCGGCCAACCTGGCGGACTTAATCGCGCATGTGCAGACAAGCGATTGCGAATTAGGCCTCGCTTTCGACGGCGATGCTGACCGCCTGGGTGTCGTGACACGCACGGGTAATATTATCTGGCCAGACCGGCAACTGGTGCTATATGCGCAAGACGTGCTTGAACGTGATCCCGGTGCCACCATCATCTACGATGTGAAATGCAGCCGCCATGTAGGACTTGAAGTAAGAAAGGCCGGAGGCGTACCCCTGATGTGGCAAACTGGCCACTCATTGATCAAGGCCAAGCTGGCCGAGACCGGAGCCCCGCTGGCCGGCGAAATGAGCGGTCATATTTTTTCAAAGAACGCTGGTATGGCTTTGATGACGGCTTATATACAGGGGTGCGCTTGCTCGAGATACTCTCAAGGCACTCTGACCCTTCGTCAATATTGGACGCCTTGCCCCAGGACCTGTCTACACCCGAACTTAAGCTAGAGATGAACGAAGGCGAACCCCATGCGTTTGTCGCTCAGCTTCAAAAACTGGACGCATTCGCCACGGCAAGCAGCCGAATTACTATAGACGGCATTCGGGCCGAATACGAGGATGGCTTCGGACTGGCGCGCGCATCAAACACCACGCCGGTTGTAGTGCTTCGTTTTGAAGCACAAACCGAAGCGGCCTTACATCGTATTCAAAGTGAGTTCCGCGACGCCATCCATCAGTTAAGACCTGAGATGGCCCTTCCTTTTTAAATCAGGCCTGGCGGGCTAACAGCTCATAGAGTTCAATGTGTTGCCGGACAATTTTTTTAATATCAAAGGCCTGTTCGGCCAATAGCCGGCCTGCAGCACCGAACTCAGCCCGCAGTGTCTGATCATCAGCGAGCCGCTGCACCGCCTCAGCCAAGGCGGTGGCGTCTTTAGCCGGCACGAGCAAGCCAGAACGATTGGGATCAATGGCATCGCGGCAACCCGGCACATCGGTAGTAACTACAGCCACACCTGCCGCTGCTGCCTCGACTAAAGACTTAGGCAGCCCCTCACGATACGAAGGCAATACGGCGATATGAGACTGCGCGTACAAACCAGCCACATCGTCAACCTCACCCAGCCACTCGACGAAGCCCTGATCATGCCAGCTTTGAATTTGCTCAGTACTGATGCTTGCAGGGTTACCCGGATCCGGGCTACCTGCAATACGCCACACAATACCGCTCAGGTGCCCCGAACTTAAGCGGGCGGCCTGCACAAACTCACGCACCCCTTTGTCGACCAGCAACCTGGACACCATCAGCGCTACGACCGGTGGCGCAGGCGCGGTATTTCCCCAGAGAATTGCTCCAGGACTACCCCCGACCCCCGAATCACAACAGCTTGATCCGGCCTGACAACTTTGGCGGCAATCAGTACATCACGATCGCTGGTGTTCTGAAAAATGACGCGGCTGTTCTTATGGCCCAGGGCCAAACGATATAAGCGTATCGCCGCAGTGCGCATAAACCCCGAATTTTCGCTGGTAAAGATATACCCCAGACCAGATATCGCCGCCAGAAAGCCCGGCACTTTTGCCAGGCGGGCCGCAATCCCGCCATAAAGCACCGGCTTGATGGTGACGGCATGGACTATAGAAGGCGATACCGCTTTGAATAACCGGTAAAGCGCCCACAAGGTCTTAAGCTCTTGTGCAGGATTTTTTCCGCTGCGTGTCATGGGTATGACATGATGTATCAGCCCCAGATCCCGAATTTGCCTGACAGTCTCGCCCGCCATGGTTGCCACATGCACCTCATAGCCCTGCTGCTTGGCCTCAAGCGCAATACCGACTCGATGCGATAAGAAGAAGGCCGGATTGTTGACCACTATCATCAGGCGCCTGTCCCGACTCGAGAGCGCCGCAATAGGCACTACATCGGCTTTTTCTTCAAAACGCCAAAAGCGTTCGTAGTTAGACACCATTGACGATAAGCTAAACAGGCGCACCACCCGCTCACGCCCTTTACGCCTACGTTCGACGTCAGCCGGGCCATGCAGCTCGTCAAGAACCGACAACACGCCTTGCGCTAACGCTCCCGCATTACGCGGAGGAACCACAACCCCTTGCTCTCCGACAATCAGGGCCGCGTCACCCACGTCGGTCACAACACAAGCCACCTCGGTGGCCATGGCTTCACAGACCACATTAGGAAAGCCCTCGGCATTGCTCGACAGCACATGCACATCAAGTGCCGTCATGATGCGTGGCACGTCATCGCGACGGCCCAGCAAAATCACGTTTCGGCCCAGGCCGAAGCGCTCGATTATCTCCATGAGCGCCGTATTCGTGTGATCGAGCCCCTGCCCTACCAATACGCATTGCACCTCGGGGTAGCGTTTAACAACCTGAGCCAAGGCTCCGAGTAGGTTGGTGTGGTCCTTTAAGGGATTCCACCGGGCGATAGCGCCGATCAGCATGGTGTGTTCAGAGACTCCGAGTTCTTCGCGTACGCTGGCTCTTATCTCTGCATCCGCATGCCAGTGACTAAAGTCGTAACCATTGGGTATGACCTTGAATTTACTGGCGTCATAACCCCATTGCTTATGCCGGCGCGCTGCGTTTTCAGCACAAGAGACAATTTTTCTTGGAACCCAGCGCGATAATCGGGCACAAGTCCACGCCACTACTCGAGACTTTAAACTGCTGCGGTGCAAATTTTCGCCAGAATTTCTGATGCACCACACCACATTTTTCACACCAGCGAGGCGAGCCATGATCCCTCCGACCAAATCAGAGTGATACATCCATGTTTGCACTACATCCGGACTAAGCTGCTTGAGCAGGCGTCTAAGCCTGAACAAACCGCTCACAAAAGCCAAAGGGCCTTTCATCTTCAAGCAGTGCAAGGGCACACCGGCAAGCTCAAGCTTAGGCCCGAACACGTCAGCATCACCCAATGAAATAACAATATTTCTATTATGCTGAGTCGGCGCCGTCACCAGTCGGTACAACACCGTTTCGGCACCGCCCTGCCCTAAGCCGGAAATAATATGTACAACCGTTAATGGTGGTAAGTCATTCTCGTGCATTATGGCTCCTGCAAGGGTGACGATGACTCCACACCCACTTCTTTGAATACATGGTCCCACTGAGCTAAAACGGCAGGTACCGCATAGCGCGATCGTACTGACAAGGCTGCCCGCTGCCCCATGGCCCCACGCAAGCGCGCATCGTCCATCAGCTCGGCCAGCGCATTCGTCATCGCCACAGGATCACGGGGAGGGATAAGCTTTGCATCCCGTCCTTGCTGCGTGATTTCAGCCGGCCCGCTAGGACAATCCACGGCCACACAAGCCAGGCCCAACGCCATGGCTTCAAGCAAGGCGTTTGGAAACCCCTCGTAATGAGAGCTGAGCACAAATAATTGGGCCTGGTTGAGTTCTCGCCAAGGCTCTTCGGTACGTCCTACCAGATGGATACGGTCTTTTAAGCCTACCAGCTCGGCTTTCTTCTCAAGTTCAGCCCGCAACGGACCTTCACCATAAATATATAGCTGCCACTGCAGCCGCGTTAAGGCGACCTCGGCAAAAGCAGATATCAGTTCACTGAACCCCTTGGCCGGAACCAGCCTGCCCATTGCAACAACCCGTGGCTCAGTCTCGTGCTCTACCGACACTGTACGCTCGACTTGCAGCAACTGACCTGGCAAAGGATTGGCTAATACCGCCAATGGCCCCAATGACGGCTCCTGAAGAGCAAAGCCCTTGGCGCTGTCCTCAGTTTGCAAGGCCACCTTTGCGGCCCAGCCATAGGTCTTGCTGCGCAGCCATCGCAAGACCCGACCTGCGCTTTTGCTATACATAGGATTCGTACGCTCACACACAACAATAGGGATCTCAATCCCTCGAAGCGCAATTAAAACCATGACATTCACATTCGTCAAAAACGAAACCACTACATCGGGCTGCTCTTTCCTGACCATCTGCCGTATCGCCAGCCACTTGCGCAGAGGCTTGGGCCATGGCAAGGCCGGCAGCACTGTATGCAGCCAGCGCACCCTTACCTGCTCATCAATAGGATAGAAACTGGAAGCCGAAGCCAAATGAGTAGGCACGAGCACCACTTCTTCACCCCGCTCGGCCCAGGCGTTGGCCAGCGTTGCCGCCACTCGCTCGGCACCTCCGGCATTCATGGAGCCTACGAAAAAGACTATTTTCATATGCTACGACCTCTGGTCAGTTAAGTGCATCAGCGTTTAGAAGGCGATCCTGGCTTATGTAACAACTGCTCCCATTGCGCCATGATGCGAGTCGCAGAAAAGCGGTCACGCACATCAATTGCCCGTTTAGCGAGGGCACTCCGCTTTGACGGGTGCGCCATCAGGTCAGAAAGATGGGCAGCCAGGGCCTCCGGGTCTTCGGCAGGAGACACCAGCACACCGTCAATTCCGGTTCTTACGATCTCGCGGGGACCGGTTTCGCAGTCGAATGCCACCACTGGCAAGCCACACGCCATGGCTTCAAGCAAGGTGTTGGATAAGCCCTCAGTACGAGAACTCAGCACATAAAGATCAGAGGCTTCGTACCAGTCACGAATATTTCCAACACGCCCCACCAGCTCGATTTGCGAACCCAAGGACAGTTCATCTATTTGCGCTTGCAGAGACGCTCGCTCTGGGCCTTCCCCCACAATGGTTAAATCCCACGCCGGAAAGTATTTCGCGAGCAACGCGAAGGCCTGAATCAAAATATCAAAACCCTTGACCGGATGAAGGCGTCCCACAGCCAGCAAGCGCAGACGCCCTTCACGAACTGGGGGGCAATCCGCGGCTCGCCAGCTGTCAGCGGCCACCTGACAGAATTAGGAATAACGGTTGGCCTGGAGCCCGGCACATGGGCACTTAACCAGGTAGCTGTTCCTGATGTCAGGGCGACCACAGCATCCGCACGCGGATAGGCCCATCTGCGTAATTTAACCCAAATGGGGGAAGCCTTTGTGCAGGAGGATGCGTGTGCTCAGAAACAATGACTTTACAGTTTAGATTCTTTGCTGCCACGACGCTTAATATAGACGCCGTTGTCATCATGCCCAGGATACAGTCTGGCTTTTGCCGTTTAAACACACGACGCAACCTATACACACGGCGAAGATTGGCAATAGCGCCACGCCAGCCGCCCCCGAGTCGCCAGCCGTGGCCAATTCAAAGCGGTGTACGCCGGCAGGCGGCTGATAAGCGTCAGTATCACTGGTTTTTTGAGTCACCAGGGAAACACGATGGCCCAGCTTCAACCAATAAGCCGCCAGATCAACAGCTACTCGTTCTGCACCACCCCCTGCAAGGGAGTGGATCACAATCATAATATGCATGGTTAGTGTTTATGGTTTTCGGCACCGGAGTTGGCAGAAGCCTCTTCCAGCGCTGGCGGGCTACGCAGCGCCGCTAAAAAATAACAAATAAATGAGGAGGCATACATCAGGCTAGTGGCAAGCATAATCCCCTGCACACCCATTTTGGGCGCCAGCCATACGTTCATCCCTGCTTTTACTGCAAAATTTAATACGGCAATCGTCGCCATCAAGCGATATCGGCGCTGACTCGCCAATAGCTGAACGAGAATCAGAACACCGAAATAAAATGGCAGCTGGAATAATCCCCATCGCAAGGCACTGGCCACACGCGCAGTATCTGCTGACCCAAAAGCCCCGCGCTCGTACAGCAAGGAGACGCCCCAGGGAGCCAGCCATAAGGCCACCAGCGAAATGATCAGGCCTATGCCGATCATCATGAGCGACCAGCGCAAGGCTATTTCACGCGCTCGGTGACGGTCTCCCCGGCTGTTGACATCGGCAAGCACCGGCAAGGCAGCCCGGCCTACAGAGGCTGCACCAACCCCAAGCATCAAGGATATAAACCGGCTGGCGTAGCCTAAGGTAGAGTTGGCATTCCCGCCCAGATTCGCAGCCGAGTACTGATCGATTGGTCCCACAAAGCTCATGGCAACCTGCCCAATGAGCATAATACTGGCGGCGGTCAATAGACCGGGCCATTGCTCTGACTGAAAGCCTGGCTTGGGGATCACCACCGCCTGATCTGCCCGCTGGGCCAAAATGTAGAGCCAGACGCATTGCACCAGGTATCCTACCAGTGTTCCCCAGAGCAGCGGACCTGCCTGTGCGTCCGGAGCAGCGAGCAGCACCCAGATCAATATAGAAAAGGCAGGCACGCTATCGAGCAGCGTATTGATATGGCGTTCGTGAGCGCGCAGGCGAGCTGCACTAATACCCGTTAGCAAGGTCAGCAAGGCAGCCGGGGCAAAGGCAGCGATCAACTGCACACTCATGGACTGAGCCTCGGGACTTAAACCGGCCCCCATGACTCGAACGACCCATGGCCAGCATACCCAAATAAGCACAACCAGAGCCGCGCCCAGCATCAGGGTCGCTCCTACGAGCTCATTGAGAAAACGATGTCGTGAAGCAGCATCTTGATAGCGGGTCTGAACCAATACCGGGATCAGCACCACGGACAGCACACCTACCAAAGTAACGGGCAGCCAATTAGCCATTACCATCGTAAACTGATAGGCATCCACAACATCGCTAATGCCGTAGCGATAGGCGACGGCCATCTCTTTAAATGCCCCCGCCGCCTTGCCCAACAGCAAGAAAAAGCCACGCGCATCGCCCCTCTGGCAATGCGTTGGTGATCGGAATGTACCGACCCCAGGCGCTTAGTCAGACTTTTCAGATTCAAGCCAGAAATCGCAAATACCAAGGCATGGCTTCGGCCAGGCCCTGCTGGATAGTATAGTTGGCCTGATAGCCCAGCAACGTCTGCGCCTTGGAGACATCGGCCTGAGAGTGACGTACGTCACCTGCCCTAAAGTCGCCATGTACCGGCGCCACATCGTAATTGACACCGCAAACCTTAAGTTCGGCTTGCAGGTAATCAAAAAGCTGGTTCAAGCTGGTACGCGCATTGACCGCGACGTTATATACCTGGGCAGCAGCCTCACCCTGAGCCAATGCGGCCAAAATATTAGCCTGGATTACGTTGTCGATATAACAAAAGTCGCGGCTGGTTTCGCCATCGCCGTTAATGGTGACCGGCTCTCCCGCAACCATCGTTGAAATCCACTTGGGAATTACGGCGGCATAAGCACCATTTGGATCCTGACGTCGCCCAAACACATTAAAGTAGCGCAAACCTACACTATTGAAATCGTATGCCCGCTTAAAGACATCGGCATATAGCTCGTTGACGTATTTAGTGACTGCATAAGGCGACAAAGGCTTACCAATCAGGTCTTCGACCTTAGGCAGTCCCGGATGGTCGCCATAAGTAGAACTTGAGGCCGCATACACGTACCCGCTGACTTTCGCATCGCGGGCAGCGACCATCATATTCAAGGCGCCGCTGATGTTCACGTCGTTAGTGGTCAAGGGGTCGTTCAATGAACGGGGCACCGAACCCAGTGCCGCCTGATGCAGGACGTAATTTACATCAGTGCAAGCTTGCTGGCAGATGGCGAGATCCCGAATATCACCTTCGATAAAGCGAAAATTTGCCCAGTTCTCTGGGCCAACCAGCCTGGATACCTCGTCAAGATTATGCTGATGACCCGTTGCAAAGTTGTCCAGGCCCACAACCCTCTGGCCGTTGCTCAGCAACGCCTCAAGTAAATTAGAGCCAATGAAGCCTGCGCAACCCGTAATCAACCACGTCTTTGGGTCGCTACGAAGCTGCGTCAGGGCCTGGTTAAATGCGTTACTCATGGTTAGCCTTTGCTTTATAGCCGTAGATCAGACTCGTCACGTGAAAATACATATTTCAAGTCATAGAGCACGTGCTGCGCTTTTCCAAGCTTACGGATATCTTCGGCCCCCATATCGGCGAACTGCTGGTGGGCAACCGCCAGCACCATAGCGTCATAGGTGTTTTCCTTGAGCTCTGTAATGACCTCGACGCCGTATTCGCGCTTGGCCTCGTCTGCATCAACCCAGGGATCGTAGACATCAACGTTTACGTCGTACTCTGCAAGCTCGCTGATAATATCCACGATGCGGGTATTACGCAGGTCGGGACAGTTTTCTTTAAAGGTCAGGCCCATTACCAGCACTTTGGCGCCCTGAACCTGAATGCGGCTTTTAGTCATGGACTTGACGAGCTGAGAGGCAACATACCCCCCATCGAGTCGTTTAAGCGACGGCCGGCAAGAATGATTTCAGGATGATAGCCAATAGACTGCGCCTTATGCGTAAGGTAATAAGGATCGACCCCAATGCAGTGTCCCCCGACCAGACCCGGACGGAAAGGCAGGAAATTCCACTTGGTACCGGCTGCTTCGAGCACATCTAAAGTATCAATACCCAGTTTATTGAAAATAAGGGTCAGCTCGTTAATCAGGGCAATATTCACGTCGCGCTGAGTGTTTTCAATAACTTTGGCCGCTTCCGCGACACGAATAGAAGCGGCTTTATGCGTGCCAGCCGTAATGATTTCGTTGTAGAGATCAGTCACCAAGTCGGCGATCTCAGGAGTCGAACCAGACGTCACTTTACGGATATTGGGCAAGCGATGCGTCTTATCGCCAGGATTAATGCGCTCTGGGCTATATCCGGCAAAGAAGTCTTCGTTATAGCGCAGGCCGGAAACCTGCTCGAGCACAGGAACACAGTCTTCCTCGGTAGCGCCCGGATACACCGTGGATTCGTAAATAACCACATCGCCGCGCTTGAGCACTTTGGCGATGGTCTCGCTGGCACGGATCAGAGGAGTCAGATCAGGCTGCTTATATTCGTCAATAGGCGTGGGCACCGTCACAATAAACACGTTTGCCTCCGCCAGTGCTGCCGAATCGTGGGTATAACGAAGGTGCACAGCCTGCTTGAGCTCTTCAGGCTCGACCTCAAGAGTGTGGTCCTCGCCCTGATTAAGTTCACTGATACGGCGACTGTTAATATCGAAACCGATTACAGAGCGTTTTTTCCAAACTCGACTGCCAAAGGCAGGCCTACATAACCTAACCCAATAACCGCGAGTTTAATATCTTTAACTTGCAACGTAAGTCTCCCTTGCATCGACGAGGATGAGAAATAAAAAAATTACCGTTTGCGGCGAGCGCGCCGTACCGACGGCAATAACAGCCAAGCAGGGCGACGCCAGCGAACCAAGCGTGTGTATAACCACACGTAGCACAGGCCGAAGACCACCAGGCTTGCACACAGAACCCAAGCATTGTCCCACCAAATGGTGGCTGGAATAAGCCCCACTAACGCGAGACCCCATAAATAAGGCGAGGCCATTGCATTTGACATAGGCGGCACATAACGTTTGCCCGATGCTACGACGCTGACCCGCACCATTCTTCTGAAAATCAGCTGATGCAAATGCAAGGCGTCGGGTTGATCAACGGGGACCCCACGCTTGAATTTACGCCGCCAGATCGAAAACATCGTTTCGAAAACCGGATAAAACAGTACCGCCAAAGCATAAAAAGGCGATACGCTGGGATTACGCACAACCAGTTGTACGGCCAGTTCTGCCAGCATAAAGCCCAGAAAATAGGCTCCCCCATCGCCAAGGAACACCCTGCCAAAAGGGAAATTCCATGCAAGAAAGCCCAACGTGGCGGAGGCCAAGGCTGCTGCGATAAGAAAAATAGGATAATCCTGAACCTGCCACGCCACCAAGGCCAGTGAAATCGCCATTAACGTGGCTATCATTCCCGCAAGACCATTGATGCCATCAATGATATTCAGGGCGTGAGTACAGCCACCAACAGCAATCATGGTAAATAATAGCGAGATAGGCCAATAAGCGAGAATCCAGTCGGCCCATTCAACCCCCACCCTCGACACCCCGCCCAGTAGCCACCAGGCGATGGCAGCCGATGCAAAGGCAGCAAGAAGGCGCTTCATTGAACCCACATCTTTAGTAATATCTTCAACCAGGCCAGCAACAAAAACCGGAAGCGCCGCCACGAAGAGCACCGGCCACAGCCAGGTTAAGGTCATATTGCTGGGCCCTAAAACCAGCAGCCCTGCCAAGGTACCGGCCAGAATTGCCAGCCCCCACCCTCGGCGTAGGCCGTAAATGAGTGGCCTGGGGTTTGGACATGTCGCTGTCGCCAGTAAGCTTGCCATGCCAGCGTTCGGACACAACAATTAAGCCGCCTACAAAAAAGGCGACTGCACAGATGGAAAGTAGCGTGAGAGGGTCCCACATTTGAGGCGATTGCACTAAATACTCTTTAACGGTGAAGCAGTAGTTATTATCGGACTAACATGTAACAAGCTGGACTATAACCCCGATACACATGCAACAAAAAGCCACTGTCTTCACAGAAGGCCGTATCGTTATTGCAAACAGGAATGCTTCAAGTATAGAGAAGGCCGGCCACGTTAATGCAACTATGTTTATCTAGACAGCGTATCGGCCTCAGGCTGAACGGGTGTTAATGCCGCGCCACACTCGCTGAGCAGCCGTCGCAGCCATCTGTGACTGGGCGAATGGCGGTTTCGCTCGTGCCATAACTGATAGAAACGCATAGGCGGAAACTCAACGGGTGCCTCAAGAATAGCTAAAGGCAAAAGCTTGGCGTAATACTCGGCAAAATGGCGGGCAGTGGTAAAAATCAAATCTGTGTTCTGTAACAAATACGGTGCCAACGCAAATGACTGCACCGAAACGGTCTCTTCCCGGCGTATGCGCAACCCGGCCAAAGCCATATCAATCACACCCCGTTGATTCAACGAATAAGGCATGGGCACCACATGACGGGCTTTGACATAGTCGTCGACATTAATTTCCCCCTTGCGCACTAAAGGATGATTAGCCGAGACCAGACACACAATTTGATCTTCGAGCAAAATCGACAAGTGCATACGATCAGGCGGTTCAGGCCAATTTCCAATGACAAGATCCAGTTCACCCTCGGCGAGTGACCGCTCGAAATCAAAACTTGCATCCAGAGAATGCAAATTCAGGGTTGCCTCCGGCGCTTCACGCCGTAATCGCTCGACCATGCTACCCACGAATACAGGAGCCAGATAGTCAGGTGAACCAATATTAAATTCACTACGACTGACCAAAGGGTCGAAATTTTCCTGGGTATTGACCATGCAATCAATCTCAGCCAACGCCCCCTTGGCATGCGCCAATAGTGCAATAGCCCGTTCGGTAGGCACCATTCCGCCTTTCTCACGGACCAGTAATGGGTCACCGATAATATCGCGCAGCCGCCGCAAGGCAGCACTGATCGCCGGCTGCGATTGATTCATTTTAAAAGCCGTGCGCGACACGCTGCGTTCGCTCACTAACAAGCAGAACACCCTCAACAAATAAGTATCTAGCGGATTATCTCCACGTCTTGCCGCCATCCGTCGTCCTCCAAAAAGCCATAGATGCTGCTGAGTTATTAAAAATCCGGGTAATACGCGTAATACGCTATGGCATATATCAGTTATAAGGCTAATTCTATTTTATTTATGATCAGAATACTTAAACTGGCTACCTATCAAGCGATAACAGCTAAGAATCTGCATGAGCCACACCGCCCTAATTACGGCGGGCCGGCGTTGTCTTTCGTCTAAAGCGTAGAGAAATGCAGCGCAGTCATCGATTAAAAAACCTTCACAAATCAAACCGGAATACGATCATCATGACACAATCACTGAACCCGGAGACCGCAATTGCCGCATTGTCCCAGCAGTCTCAAGAACAGTTCGTTGCCAGCATGGACGGCATTTTCGAACACTCACCATGGGTTGCAGAGCGCGCATGGGCAAACCGTCCCTTTGATTCTGTTGAGACCTTACACACTGCCATGGTGGCAGCGGTTGAACAAGCCAGTCACCAAGAGCAGCTTGACCTGATCTGTGCTCACCCTGAACTTGCGGGTAAAGAAGCTGCTGCCGGTACCTTAACAAAAGAATCCACCGGCGAGCAAAAAGGTGCAGGTCTGGACCAATGTACCGCCGACGAGCTAATACGCCTGCGCAGTCTTAATGCCAGCTATCTTAAAAAATTCGGCTTTCCCTTTGTGATTGCGGTGAAAGGCTTGACTCGCCACCAAATCATGGACACCGTTGACGCACGATTAAAGAACGACGCAGAAGTTGAATTTCATACCTGCCTGCATGAAATCGGCAAAATTGCCCGTTTTCGTCTTGATGCACAATTCGGCGCCTGAACCATCCGACATTTCGATACTTCCGGCACTCTCTCCAGCGGTGGCTCAGGCAAGCCTGCCGCTACTGCTCTCTCGCGGGGCGGCTCCATCGTCATACACCCGTAAACCGGCCGTCTCTTGCGAGCTGGCCTCTGGATTACCACGCGTCGGGACAGACTCCTGCTAGAGGTTGTTATCCGCACCAGCGCATGCCAGACAAAAAACCGTTTGCCAGAATAGGCCGGAAATTCATAATTCAATTTTCCTCAGAAAGAAGGGAGACAATATGCAAGCAAGGTCTGCGTCCACGCAGCTGCATCCAGTAGATGCCCGACCCCCGATGGGCCAGCTTTTCACCCTAGGCTTACAGCACGTGCTCGTTATGTACGCTGGTGCTGTTGCCGTGCCACTGATTATCGGCGGCGCCTTAAGCCTTGACAAAGCCACGGTTGCTTTTTTGATCAGTGCTGACCTGTTTTGCTGCGGCGTTGTCACACTCATTCAGTGTCTCGGCTTTGGCCGTTTTGGAATACGGCTTCCGGTCGTCATGGCGGTTACCTTCACAGCTGTGGGCCCAATGGTCAGCATAGGGATGAACCCCGAACTGGGGCTGCAAGGCATCTTTGGCGCCACTATCGCCGCCGGGGCCATATCATTGCTGCTCGTCCCCCTGATCGGAAAAATCATGCGGTTTTTCCCGCCTATCGTTACCGGCATCGTCATTACTTCTATTGGTCTCTCTATTATCGGCGTGGGCATTAACTGGGCCGCTGGAGGTGTAGGCAATCCGAACTATGGCTCACCCAAGTACCTGCTGACCTCGTTGATCGTGCTGATCTTCATTCTGTTGATCACTCGCTACATTAAAGGCTTTATTGCCAACATTGCCGTGCTTCTGGGCATGGGCTTTGGCTTTATCATTGCCATATTCATGGGGGAAGTCAGTCTGAGCGGCATGAACGAGGCGGCCTGGTTTGCGTTAATCCTGCCCTTCCACTTTGGCCCCCAAAGTTCGAGCTTTGGTCCATTCTGACCCTTACAATCGTGATGCTCATCACCTTTATTGAATCCATGGGCATGTTCCTGGCTCTGGGTGAAATTGTTGGTCGTCCTGTGGGCAGGAAAACGCTTGAAAAAGGCCTGAATGTTGATGCGCTTGGCACCGTCATTGGTGGTTTATTCAATACCTTTCCACACACCTCTTTTTCGCAGAATGTAGGGCTGGTCGGCGTAACAGGTGTACGTAGCCGCTGGGTCGGTGTCATGGCGGGCGTGATCCTGCTTGTCCTGGGCTTGGTGCCAAAAATGTCGCTGCTGGTCGCCTCGATTCCGACTTTTGTGCTTGGTGGCGCTGGTATTGTAATGTTCGGGATGGTACTGGCCACTGGGATTAAAATCTTGTCTCAGGTGGATTACGAGCGTCAGCGCCATAACACCTTTATTGTGGCGATTAGTTTAGGCATGGCCTTGATTCCTACCGTGGCCCCGGACTTTTTCAGTCAATTGCCTTCTGCCTTTGAGCCTATCTTGCACAGTGGCATTTTGCTGGCTTCTGTGTCGGCGGTGATATTGAACGTTTACTTTAATGGCGTCGGTGAAGTCACCATTGAAGCTCCCGCACAGAAGGACGCTGAATAAGCGGCATATGATTTCTCCTATGGTCAAAAAGTTTGGCCATTGCAATACTAGAGAAAGGGTGTTCGCTACGTAGCTACCCCTTTCTCAAACGCCGGTACGCGTATCAGTCCATTGGTTTTTTACACTCTACAGCCGATGACTGATACCCCAACTTGCTCAGGCATCGGCTTGTTCTGCACGAGGACTCGCCATGGCAAAAATTTTACTTAAAAACATCCACACCTTAGCTACGATGAACGATAACCGCGACGAACTGAACGACGCGGCCATCGTTATCAACGGAAAGGTTATTGACTATGTAGGAAGCAATGAAGGTGCCGCCCACATAGCAGTCGATCAGGTCATAGACCTCAGCAACCACGTGGTGCTGCCCGGGCTGATCAATACGCATCACCACATGTATCAGACCCTGACCCGCGCAGTTCCAAAAGCACAGAATGCTGAACTGTTCGGCTGGCTAAAAACGCTCTACCCCATCTGGGAGCGCATCACCCCTGATATGCTGTACGCATCCACGCGCACAGCCATGGCGGAACTTCTGCAAAGCGGATGCACAACCAGTTCGGATCACCTTTACCTGTTTCCGAATGGGTGCACGCTTGAGCACACCATAGAGGCCGCCCAGGAAATGGGCATGCGTTTCCATGCCAGCCGGGGCGCGATGAGTGTAGGCGAAAGCAAGGGCGGCCTGCCCCCTGACTCACTGGTCGAAAATGAAGATCATATTTTGCGCGACATGCAGCGTCTGGTCGAGCAACACCACGACGCCAGCCATGCTTCGATGTTACGAATTGCCCTGGCGCCCTGCTCTCCATTTTCGGTTTCACAAGACCTAATGAGGGAAAGTGCCAAGCTTGCCCGCAGCCTGAAGGTTTCCTTGCATACCCATTTGGCAGAAAACCAGAACGACATCGCCTACTCACGCGAAAAATTCAACCGCACACCTGCTGAATACGTAGAAGAGCTCGGTTGGACAGGGCCCGATGTATGGCACGCCCACTGCGTACATTTAGACGATGCCGGCATTCAGCTGTTTTCACGCACCAAAACCGGGGTAGCTCACTGCCCTTGCTCAAACATGCGTCTGGGATCGGGAATTGCTCCCATCCGTAAGATGATGGATCACCAGGTTCCGGTTGGACTGGGCGTAGACGGCAGCGCATCGAACGATGGCAGCAATATGCTCAATGAAGCCAGGCAAGCCATGTTGCTGCAACGCGTCGCCCATCAGGATCCTCGCCAGTTTTCGGCACGCGAAGCCTTATGGGTAGCTACTCGTGGGGGAGCAGACGTATTGAATCGCAACGATATAGGCCAACTTAGTCCAAATTACGCGGCTGACCTGATTGCTTTTGATTTAAACCAGCTTAATTATGCAGGCGCCCTGCATGACCCCATTGCCGCCACTCTGTTTTGCGCAAGCGCTTCGGTGGCATACAGTATCATTAACGGAAAAATCGTGATTCAAGAGGGCCGATTTAAACAAAGCGATCTGCCTGGCATTGTGCGTGCCCATAACACCTTAAGCCACGAGCTACTTTCAAGCTCCTGATTCATAATTACAAAGGATAAGTAGATGACCATCACACTAAAACTTGAAAACTTGACTCGCGAAGCCTTTGCGCCCTTTGGCGACGTAATCGAAGCTTCGGACGAAGCCCATCATTTCTCCATCAACGAAGGCAATACCGAGCGTTACCACGATCTTGCCAATATTGAACCGGGGACGGATGGCAAAGCCATTGTCTCTATCTTTCGTGGCCAGCCCCGTGACCTGCCATTTGAAGTCTCCATGATGGAACGTCACCCTAAAGCCAGCCAGGCCTTTATTCCCATGTCCGGCCGCCCCTATCTTGTCGTTGTAGCGCTTGCCGGAAATACCCCTGAAGCCACCGACCTTCGACTGTTCCTGGCCCGGGGTGATCAGGGTGTAAATTATGCTCCTGGAGTATGGCATCATCCCCTGCTTGGACTGGAACAAGTTGTAGATTTTATTGTCATTGACCGTAAAGGTCCGGGCGACAACTGTGACGTCATCAACCTGAGCCAAAAAGCCATTATCGCCGAGCTGGAGCAAGCCACAGCATGAGCCATCCCACTGATCCACGCCTGGACCCAGGCAGCACGCTTTATGCCGCCCGCCCTTCAGAGGTGAGTCAGGAGGAGTGGCAAGCCCGGGTTGATCTCGCCGCCTGCTATCGCCTTGCCGTCAGACACGGCTGGGACGATCAAATATACACTCACATTTCAGTGCGAGTCCCTGGTCGTGACGACGCTTATTTGATGAACCCCTATGGGCTGAGCTTTGAAGAAATCACGGCTTCCAACCTGTTACTGGTGAACACCCGCGGAGCCGTCATTGACGGTACCGGGCGTCGGGGCAACCCTACTGGCTTTGCTATACACGGCGCAGTCCATAACGCCCGTAGCGATGCGCACTGTGTGATGCACTTGCACAATGATGCCGTGATTTCCGTGTCGGCCTTAGCAGAAGGTCTGCTGCCCATGTCGCAACATGCCATACGGTTCTGGAATAATATTGCCTATCACGATTATGAGGGCGTTGCCTTCAGTGCGGCTGAACAAGAAGGCTTGCTTAAATCCCTAGGCAAAAGCTCGGCCATGATACTGCGCAACCACGGGTCGCTGGTCTGCGGACGCACAGTGGCAGAGGCCTACGTCATAATGTTCGATCTTGATAAATCGTGCAGAACCCAGCTTGTGGCCATGGCGGCCTCACGTGAGTTGGTTCTGCCTGCCGAAGAAGTCCTGAGTGCTACTCAACCACGGCTGGCACCTGGCCCTACGCCTGATGGCGAATTAGAATGGTCAGCTTTGCTGCGCAAACTCTTGCGTGAAGAACCAGATTTCGCCTCTTAGGCGTTTCAAACTCAAGGAATCTCTATGCCATCCATTACTGTGAAGTTATTTGAAGGCCGTACTGTAGAAAAGAAACGTGAACTGGCACACGCTCTTACCGCTGAATCCTGTCGCGTGCTGGGCTGTAAACCCGATGCCGTTGACATCGTTTTCGTTGATGTTAAACGCGAAGACTGGGCCACTGCAGGCGTGCTGTGGTCTGATAAATAGCAAGTCAGCTCCAGAACACGGCCCTCTCGGCCTTGCCCCCGCTATCACTCAAGTGATGACGGGGGCATTTTTATCTAAGCCACCTAACATACAGAAGAATCGAATACTACTAGGTTATTACCCAAGACTCCTTTAAGAACGCCAAACACCGTTAAGCACATAACAATGCTATGACAGCGCAGCCGCCGAATGGCGTGACTTCAAGCTGTGACGCGTTTGCCGCCACTGGGCTATACGCATTTTCTTATGTCACTTATCCATGCTTAGGCGCTTTCAGTAATAAAGCCCATCCGATACCTTAATGCCCGTACGCTGCCAAATACCGCAGTGGCGCTACGGACTGAGATCAGTTAGGTAACTTGTCTGAGAATCGGCACCGTATTACTAAGGAGACTCATGATGTCAGAAGCAACAACGGCAAGTTCAACGCCACCTTGCGGTGGAGTCGATGAAGTTTTGCCTATAGGCCGCTTGTCCACCCTGGGCTTGCAGCATGTAATGGTGATGTATGCAGGCGCCGTAGCAGTTCCCCTCATTATTGGTGATGCGCTTGGCCTGACAAAAGAACAAATCACAATTCTTATTAACGCTGATTTGCTGTGCTGTGGATTAATTACTCTAATCCAGGCGTGGGGCGTAGGTATTTTTGGAATCCGCCTGCCTGTCATGATGGGCGTGTCGTTTGCCGCTGTAACCCCCATGATCGCCATTGGCAGCAACCCTGAACTTGGATTAACCGGCATTTTCGGGGCATGTATTCTTGCCGGACTGTTCAGCATCCTGATTTCGCCAGTTTTCAGTCGGCTCATGGGTCTGTTTCCCCTGTAGTCACCGGCACTATCATCACTGTGATCGGTATCACCTTGATGCGTGTCGGTTTAGGTTGGGTAGGTGGTGGTAAACCCATGATCCCGGACGAAGCTGGTCAGATGATAGTCAATCCCGCCTATGGATCAATGGAAAACCTGGGCATTGCCTTAACCGTGCTTGTCATTATTTTACTTATTACCAAATATGCACGTGGCTTCTTGTCGAACGTAGCGGTCCTGATCGGTCTGGCAGCGGGATTCCTGATTTCGCTGGTAATGGGACGTATCAGTTTCGAGGGTATCAGCGAAGCATCCTGGGTGGCGGTAGTAACTCCCTTTCACTTCGGCCTGCCTACCTTTAACTTCGGGGCTGCAGCAGTGATATCGCTCATCATGATTGTCATCATGGTCGAATCATTAGGCATGTTTATTGCCCTGGGCGAAATCTGCGAACGCCCACCGTCACGTAAAGATCTGGTTCGTGGATTGCGCACCGACGGCCTGGGTACTCTGGTAGGAGGCATCTTAAACACCTTTCCACATAGCTCATTCTCACAAAACGTGGGGCTAGTCAGCGTGACGGGTGTACGCAGCCGCTGGGTGTGCGTGATGGGCGGTCTGTTTTTGATTGCTTTGGGCCTGTTCCCAAAAATGGCATTCGTGGTCGCCTCGATTCCTTTATACGTTCTAGGAGGTGCCGGGATCGTTATGTTCGGTATGGTTGCGGCCACCGGCATTAAGATTTTATTGTCAGCCGACCTGCACTCAAACCGCTCTAACCCGTACATCGTTGCCATCAGCCTGGGTTTTGGCATGATCCCCTTGGTGGCTGAACAGTTATTTCATCAGATGCCTGAAGCACTGGCACCTTTGCTACACAGCGGAATCCTGTTGGCAGCGGTCTCATCCATAGCGCTTAACCTGTTCTTTAACGGAATGAGCTATGCGGCCAAAACGAAACCCACCGCCGCAAATACTACCTCCCAGGCCAACGCCACTGATGAGTTAGAGGGCAAGCGCGGGCAATTGGCTACTTCACAGCATTAAAGGTAGCATCCTGTCGACCCGGCTACTGCTTGGCCGACAGGATTCACCACAGCGCTTTATAAGGTGTTTGACTTGCAGACTCCTTATAAAGCTGTAGTGTTGGGCACCGCTACAGCGATAACAGCAACCCTAAAGTTGCAAATAAAACTATAAGACGAGCCCACGTCGACAAACTAGGAGAAGACATGAAACTGCGTTCCGTCAAAATGATGGCGCTAAGTTCTGCTATTGCCCTGAGCGCATCAGCATCACTGGCACAAGCCGCTACCTGGAGCGATACTTTTATTGGTTATCGTTACGGTACTCAATTCACCGAGCCGACTAACGACCAAAAAGTTAAAAAGCACGTATTACAACTCACACATGTCAGTGGTTATTCAATAGGGCAAAACTTCCTGAATATCGATGTGCTTCAATCCGATAAAAAAGATCCGACCAGAGCAGACGGGGATAACGGCGCTACTGAGGCCTATCTTACCTATCGGCATCAGCTTCATTTAGGAAAGGTACTCGACAAAGACTTGTCCTTTGGTCCTGTTAAAGACATAGGCCTGACCGCGGGCTTCGACCTCAATACCAAAAACAATACTTTCGCTTCACGCAAACGATTGCTGGTAGTCGGTCCCACCTTAAGGTTTGATGTACCCAAGGGTTTTGTGGATCTAAGCCTGCTCTACGGTAAAGAATGGAATCACTGTGGACTGGGCGCCCCCGCCTGCGAAAAAAGCCGTATCACCTTTGATTCCCAGTTCATTGCCAGTCTCGCATGGGGGATCCCTTTCGACGCCGGCGCAGTACCGCTTAAGTTTCAAGGTTTCGCCAACTGGGTGGGACCTAAAGGCAAAGACTATGTGGGCGTAAAAACCAAAGCTGAGATTCTGGTACGCACGTCGCTAATGGCAGACGTCGGTAAGCTAGCCTTTGATAAAAAAGATACCCTCTGGGTAGGTGTAGGCTATGAGTTCTGGAATAACAAGTTTGGGAACCGTTATTACGGAGATGGCACCAAAAAAGCCGGCATCCGTACCAACGCCCCTACCCTGCAAGTCGAGTGGCACTTTTAGCACTTTCGGCATGAACAGCCCCCTGCCCACAGCGTGGTCTGTTTAGCACTGAAATACGCTATCCAGGAACAATAGCAAAGGCCGCAATTCACACTGCGGCCCTTTTTGCTGGCATACAGGCCCAGTCGATACTTATTTGACCTTAATAAGCCCTTAGCTGACCTTAAGAAAGCATATAGGCTTAAGGCAAAATTTCGCCTTCCCAATACCCCGGCTTATTATAAATATTACGCAGGAAATCAATAAACCGCCTGACCTTGGCTGGTAAATATCGCTGTTGCTGATAAACAGCCTGTATGTCGTAACTGGGCAAAGCGTAGTCGTCCAGAACCGTTACCAGTTCACCACGCTTCAGCTCGGCCTGAATCTCCCAGGTTGACCTCCAGCTTACTCCCCAGCCTTGCTTTACCCACCCATATAGCAGCTCGCCATCATTGCAGTCCAGATCGCCATCAACCCGTACCGCAAAGGGCTTGCCATCGCGCATGAAGGTCCAGCCACGCTGCTGCCCTCCTTGCAGATTAAATGCCAGGCAATTATGCCGTGCCAAGTCCTCGGGCACCCTGGGCACGCCGTAACGCTCAAAATACGCGGGAGTCCCGCAGACTACCCTGCTGTTAGGAAACAGCCTGACCGCAACATAATTGGGGTCTGTGACCTCGCCAATTCGTATCGCCATGTCATAGCCTTCACGCACCAGATCAACAACGCTATCCGTGAAGTTAAACGAGAGCTTAAGCTCGGGATAGCGCTCCTTGAACAGCAAGGCATGAGGCGCCACATGTCGGCGGCCAAACGCTGCTGGTGCCGACACCACCAGATGTCCGCGCACAACCTTGCGTTGCGCACTAATACTGGCCTCGGCCTCGTCAAAGTCTTTGAGTATCTGACGACACTGCTCTAAAAACTGCTCGCCCAGATCGGTTAGTGTTAGCCCGCGCGTCGACCTATGCATGAGGCGCACGCCCAGGCGTTTCTCTAATGTATCAAGACGACGCCCCATAACGACGGGAGTTACCCCCTCAACCACTGATGCCGCGGCAAAACTGCCTTTTTCGGCCACCAATGCAAAACTTCGGATTTCTGTATATCGGCTCATTCAATACTCCAAGTATCGATAGAAGCAATGCTATCACTATTTCTAAGGTAGCCCTGCTCTCTTTATCATGAATACAACTACTTTCAGTTGATTCGATACCCTAGGAGACTTGAATGGCCCGAATGAGAGCTATTGACGCCGCAGCAGCCGTACTTCGCGCGGAAGGTGTTTCTACCGTTTTTGGCGTGCCAGGTGCCGCTATTAACCCACTATATTCCGCCATGAATAAGAATGGTGGCTTCAATCACATTCTGGCGCGCCATGTCGAGGGAGCTTCACACATGGCCGAGGGATACACCCGGGCCGCACCAGGCAACATTGGTGTTTGCATCGGGACATCAGGCCCGGCAGGCACGGATATGATTACCGGTCTGTACTCTGCTTCAGCCGACTCCATACCGATTCTATGTATTACTGGCCAGGCTCCCCGGGCCCGTCTGTACAAAGAAGACTTTCAGGCAGTAGATATTGAATCTATTGCAAAGCCGGTCACCAAGTGGGCGGTAACCGTGCGCGAACCTGCCTTGGTGCCTTTTGTATTCCAGCAGGCATTTCACGTTATGCGTTCGGGCCGTCCCGGCCCCGTGCTGATTGACTTGCCGCTTGACGTACAATTGGCTGAAATTGAATTTGATATCGACACCTACGTGCCACTGGAAGTGTATCGCCCAAGCGCTACCCGCGCCCAGGCTGCCAAGGCTGTGGAAATGCTCAACGCTGCCGAGCGCCCGCTGATCGTATCTGGCGGCGGCGTAATCAATGCCAACGCCAGCGCAAAACTGCAGGAGTTTGCCGAACTCACCGGTGTACCGGTGATCCCAACGTTAATGGGCTGGGGCACCATTGCTGATGATCATCCTCTGATGGCGGGAATGGCCGGTTTGCAAACCTCACACCGCTACGGCAACGCCTCTGTACTGGCTTCCGACTTTGTCATCGGTATCGGTAATCGCTGGGCTAACCGCCACACCGGCTCCGTTGAGGAATACACCAAAGGACGCAAGTTCGTTCACATTGATATCGAACCCACACAAATTGGCCGTGTATTTGGGCCTGACTTCGGTATTGTCTCGGATGCAGGAGTAGCCCTGGATCTGCTCATTGACGTAGCCAAAGAGCTTAAAGCCAACGGCCAGCTAAAAGACCGCAGCGCCTGGGCTGAAGAATGTCAGCAACGCAAGCGCACCATGCAGCGCAAAACAAACTTCGATAACGTGCCGATGAAGCCACAGCGCGTTTATGAAGAAATGAATCAGGTGTTTGGACGCAATACGCGCTATGTCAGCACCATCGGCTTATCGCAAATCGCCGCCGCCCAGTTCTTGCACGTATATGAAGCTCGAAACTGGATTAATTGCGGTCAGGCTGGCCCCTTGGGCTGGACCATTCCGGCTGCCTTGGGTGTAGTTGCTGCCGATCCCACAGCAGAAGTCGTGGCGATCTCAGGTGACTACGACTTCCAGTTCATGGTCGAGGAGCTCGCCGTAGGTGCCCAATTCAAACTGCCCTACATCCAGGTTCTGGTTAACAATGCCTACCTGGGCCTGATTCGCCAGGCGCAGCGTGGTTTTGACATGGATTATTGCGTACAGCTGGCCTTTGACAACATTAATGCCCCCGAAACCAACGGCTACGGCGTCGACCACGTGAAAGTCGCCGAAGGGCTGGGTGTGAAGGCCATACGTGTACACTCGCCAGAGCAAATTCAGCCCGCTTTCGAACAGGCCCGTAAATGGATTAAAGAGTTTCAGGTTCCTGTTGTGGTTGAGCTTATTCTCGAACGCGTTACTAACATTGCCATGGGTACCGAACTATGCAATGTCAATGAATTCGAAGATTTGGCAATTTCCGCTGCCGATGCGCCTACAGCTACACTGCCTATCAGATAATCTGCATTTTATTCAGGAGTTCTAACTATGCCAAAATTCGCCGCCAATCTGACCATGTTATTCAATGAGGTCGATTTTCTAGAGCGCTTTCAGGCCGCAGCCGATACCGGTTTCAAAGGCGTGGAATACCTCTTTCCCTACGACTTCGATAAAAACACCTTGGCAGAATTGCTGCAAAAGCACGGGCTGACGCAGGTGCTGCACAACCTGCCAGCTGGCGATTGGGCTGGCGGCGAGCGTGGCATTGCCTGCTTGCCCGACCGTATCGACGAGTTCCAGCAAGGCGTGGAGCAGGCAATTGAATATGCAACTGCTTTAGAGTGCAAGCAAGTTAACTGCCTGGCCGGTATACGTCCCGACGGCGTTGATGACGACAAGCTACAGCAAGTTTTTGTCGATAACCTGCGCTTCGCGGCGAATAAGCTTAAAGACGCCGATATCCGTCTGTTAGTCGAGCCTATCAATACCTTTGATATTCCTGGTTTTTATCTAAACCGTACCGAGCAGGCTGCTGCCTTGCTCGATGAGGTTGGCTCAGACAATCTCTACATTCAGTACGATATCTACCATGCACAGCGTATGGAAGGTGAGCTGGCCAACACGATAAAAAAACACTTGCCGCGCATAGCTCATATTCAAGTGGCGGATAATCCTGGCCGCGCAGAGCCTGGCTCTGGCGAAATCAATTACGAATGGCTGTTTAGACACATTGACAACGCCGGTTACGACGGCTGGATCGGATGTGAATACAAGCCAGCCGCGGCGACTCGAGACGGTCTGGGCTGGATCAAAGCCTTGTCTAGCTAAACATAACGAAATTCATTCAATCATATTCATACTGGAGATTTAAGCATGGCAAAAGTCGGATTTATTGGATTGGGCATCATGGGCGCGCCAATGGCGGTCAACCTGGCTAAAGGCGGACACGAACTCTACACCTACACGCGCGGCGAGACCCCAAAAACGGTGGTCGAAGCAGGTGTAACGCTATGCGGGAATGCCACCGAAGTTGCCAGTCAGGCAGACATAATCATCACCATGGTTCCCGACACTCCTCATGTCGAAGACGTTCTCTTCGGCGAAAACGGAGTAGCAGCCGGCCTGAGCGCAGGAAAAATCGTTGTCGACATGAGTTCTATCTCGCCAGTCGCCACTAAAGAGTTTGCAAAGCGCATCACCGAGCTGGGCGCTGAATACCTCGACGCTCCCGTATCTGGCGGCGAAGTTGGCGCTAAGGCCGCTTCACTCACTATCATGGTAGGCGGCAAAGACCAGACCTTTGAAACCGTTAAGCCTCTGTTCGAGCTCATGGGTAAAAACATTACCCTGGTAGGCGGGTACGGCGACGGACAAATCACCAAGGTAGCCAACCAGATCATCGTCGCCCTCAATATCGAAGCCGTAGGCGAGGCCTTGCTTCTGGCCGCCAAAGCGGGAGCTAACCCCGCCAAGGTTCGCGAAGCGCTAATGGGAGGCTTCGCTAATTCCAAAGTGCTTGAAGTTCATGGCGAGCGCATGATTAAGCGCACTTTTGACCCGGGCTTCCGTATAGAGCTGCATCAAAAAGATCTGAACCTGGCACTTACTACTGCCCGCCAAGTCGGTGTCTCCTTGCCGAATACCGCCAACGCTCAAGAACTGTTCAACTCTTGCGCTGCCAATGGCGGAGCCGCCTGGGACCATTCTGCGCTGGTTCGTGCTCTCGAAATCATGGCTAACTACGAGATCGGCCAATAAGATCAAGCAGTACAAAAAGGCGGGTAGTACCCGCCTTTTTAACGTATTAGGCAATAATACCTTGCTGAGAGGCGTCGCCCTCAGCGATAAGAAGCGTCAACAGGCCAGAGCATGGCCAGGTCGGCAAACAGACACCAGACCGTACTGTATTATCAAGCTTTGGCAAAAAGCATCCGTAGAATAAAAAAGGAGCCTGCTACATGAATATCGCGCCGCGTAAACTGCTTGAGGATATGTTCGACGCCGCAGTGAAAGCCGCACAGCCAGAACGTTGCATCCCCCTTTTCTCCCCAGGCCACCTAAAGGCCGAACCATCGTTATTGGAGCAGGAAAAGCTTCGGCCGAAATGGCGCGGGTACTGGAGACCAACTGGAAGGGCTCACTCGAAGGCGTTGTCGTCACGCGATACGGGCATGCTGTTCCGTGCAAGCGTATAAAAATAATCGAAGCCGCGCACCCGGTTCCCGACGATGCCGGGCTGCGAGCTTCAAAAGAACTGCTCAACGCTGTTAATAACTTGAGCGCAGATGATCTAGTCATTTGCCTGATTTCAGGTGGCGGATCGTCGCTACTGCCCATGCCGGCCGACGGCGTAAGCCTGGAAGACAAACAAGACATCAGTCGCGCGCTCTTGAAGTCCGGCGCCAACATCACCGAAATGAATTGCGTTCGCCGTCATTTGTCGGGAATCAAGGGCGGCCGCCTCGCAGCCGCCTGCCATCCAGCCCAAGTGCTGAACCTCCTCATCTCGGATGTTCCTGGCGATAACCCGATGGACATTGCTTCTGGCCCTACTGTGGGTGATCCAAGCTCTTGCGCCGATGCGCTGGATATTATCCGTCGCTACAACATCGAACTGCCTCCAGGTGCTCGTCGATTATTAGAGTCCGGCGAAGGGGAAACCGTTAAAACAGATGACCCTCGGTTGGCTAAGGTCAGTACGCATCTCATTGCCACGCCCCAGTTAGCGCTGTTAGCCGCTGCTGAAGTCGCAAAAAAGCCGGTATCAATCCCGTTCTGCTAGGCGACAGTATCGAAGGTGAAGCCAAGGACGTAGGGAAAGTCATGGCGGGCATCGCCTTAAGCGTACGTGCGCACGGCCAGCCCGTACAACCCCCTTGCGTTTTGCTCTCTGGTGGAGAAACCACAGTCACCGTCCGCGGCGATGGCCGAGGCGGCAGAAATGTAGAGTTCCTCCTGGCGGCTGCAATCGCCTTGAACAAGGCCGACGGCATCTATGGCATGGCAGGCGATACTGATGGCGTTGACGGACAGGAAGAGATCGCCGGCGCCCTGTGTACCCCCGACACCCTGAGCCGCGCCTGGGAGCAAGACATTCATCCGCGCGACTATCTTGACAACAACGATGGTCACGGCTTTTTTGAGGCGCTGGACGACTCGGTGGTCACGGGCCCAACCCTCACCAACGTCAACGACTTCCGCGCCATCTTAATCCTTTAACCTTCTTTATCATCCCTTTAATACACAAGGATTCATCATGAAAGCAACAAAGCAATTAACCCTGGCAGACCTGAAAATCATCGCCAGCGCAGCCGAAGCCGAAGCCCTGAAAAACAACTGGGCCGTCTCCATTGCCATCAGTGATGCCGGTGGTCATTTGCTCTGGTATCAACGTCTGGATGGTGCCCCTGCCATGAGCTCGCTGGTTGCTCCTGACAAAGCACGCACCAGTGCCTTGAGCGGCAAGCCCAGCAAGGTATTTGAAGACATGGTCAACAACGGCCGTACTGCAGGTCTGGCCATGCCTATCTCAACACTGGAAGGCGGGGAACCTATTTTGATTGACGGCCTCGTTATCGGAGCGGTGGGCGTATCAGGCGTTAAAGCCCCTGAAGATGCCCAAATTGCACAAGCCGGTATCAAGGCATTGCTCGACACGGTTGTTTAACAAAGGATAAAGCATGAGACGACAGCGACGTTCCCGTATTTTGGCCACCTTGGGGCCTGCCAGCTCCACACCTGAGCGCATCCGCGAATTATTCGAAGCCGGGGCTGATGTTTTCCGCCTCAACTTCAGCCACGGCACACAGGCCGATCATGCTGAACGCTTGAGAATCATTCGTGAGCTTGAAAAAGAAAGCGGCAGGACCATCGGCGTGCTGATGGATTTGCAAGGACCAAAACTACGAGTAGGCCAAATCGAAGGCGGTAAGGTCCAGCTTGAAACCGGACAGAAATTCAGACTTGACCTTGATGCCACAACAGGCAACAACCAGCGCGTCAATCTTCCTCATCCGGAAATATTTGCCGCACTGGAGGCAGGTACTGATTTGCTGCTTGATGATGGCAAGCTACGTCTGCGCGTCGACAGCTTTGCTGAGGATCACGCTGAGACCACTGTCATGGTCGGTGGTCCGCTCTCTGACCGTAAAGGGGTGAATGTTCCTGGAGTGGTCCTGCCCATTTCACCCCTTACCCCTAAAGACCTGGACGACCTGAAGTTTGGTCTATCCCTGGGGGTAGACTGGGTTGCCCTATCGTTTGTTCAGCGTCCCTCCGACATTACGGAAGCACGTGAACTGATCGGGGATAAAGCCTGGATTATGGCCAAGCTTGAAAAGCCTTCTGCCATGGAGCACCTGGATGACATCGTACGTCTGTGCGACGGCGTGATGGTCGCCCGCGGAGACCTGGGCGTAGAGGTTCCACCGCAGTCTGTACCTGTATTGCAGCGTAGGATCATTACATCGGCACGCACCCATGGCCGTCCCGTGGTGGTCGCCACACAGATGCTTGAATCCATGATCAGCTCGCCAGTACCTACCCGGGCAGAAGCCTCCGATGTAGCGACCGCCATTTATTCAGGCGCCGATGCCGTAATGCTGTCAGCAGAATCGGCATCCGGAGAGTTCCCGCTGGAAGCCGTGGGAATCATGGACAGCATCATTCGTGAAATAGAAAACGACCCTGAATGGAGCAAAGGGCTGGAAAGCAGCCATATTCCGTCAGAAGCCAACACCCCCGATGCCATTTGCTGCGCACTGCGTCGTGTCACCGACATTCTTGAACCGGCAACCACCATCGCCTACACCACAAGTGGCTTCAGTGCGCTGCGTGCGAGCCGCGAGCGTCCCTCTGCACCCATCATGGCGCTGACCCCTAGCCTGGACACCGCTCGCCGCCTGGCGATCGCCTGGGGCATACATGCCATTCCGTTCGAACACGTCTCCGATGTCAGCGAAATGGTGTTACACGCCACAAAAATCGCGGAGCGCCATCAGTTTGCCAACAAAGGCGACACGGTAGTGATTATTGCCGGCATACCATTTGGACATAGCGGAAGCACCAACCTGCTGCACGTTGCAACGATTCCGTAGCATTTCAACAGAGTATGTCCAACACCCGCGAACAAAGACTCAGCAAAAAAAGATAAAAAAAGCCCGAGATCCAAAGATCTCGGGCTAAATCCACCAAAGGAGGAGGGTGGAGGAGACAACCGGGGCATGTCGGGCTGCTAAGGGTTTACCTGAGCCAAGGAATAAAATTAGGGTTATTACCCTTGCTTCCTTTCGACATCCAATGACTAAAGTGTATAACTTTATTTTGTGCAATGCAAGAACATCAATAAAGCTTGTTGTAAATGTCGTATAAAAGCGCCATCACACTTAGAGCATCTTAAGCTATAGCGCCCATGCGCAGCTTATTTCAAACAATGGTTTTAATCAATATACCATCAATGTGATGCAAGTGGTTTATAGAGCCTACGCTTTAGAAACAGCCTGATCCACACTGATCTCAGACCTACACCCGGTAGGCAGATGTAGTCATGACTTTGGACATGAGTTTCATCGCCAGCTTAACGGGCGCGGGCAATGCTGTGGCTCCGTTGTCCTCGGCGGTCGTGCGATGGCCAATTTCATCATCACGCATTTGCACCACAATTTTCCGTGAGCGCAAATCTTGCTGAGGCAAGTCTTTAAGGTGCGCGTCCAGATGCTCTTCGACCTGACGCTCGGTTTCCGCCATAAACCCCAGGTTATAAGGTGTTCCCGCTCGACTGGCTACTACACCGAGTCCAAACGAGGCGGCGTACCAAAGCGGATTAAACACGCTAGGCTTACTGCCTAGTTCCTTAAGCCTGTCGTCGCACCAGACCAAATGATCAACTTCTTCAGTAGCTGCATGGTAGAGCAGCTCTTGAACTTGCTGATCCTTGCAAAACAATGCCTGACCACGATAGAGAGCCTGGGCGCAAATCTCGCCTACGTGGTTCACACGCATCAGGCCTGCTGCGTGCTGTATCTCGTCTGTATCCAGAGAAGCGTCGGCATCGCCAGTATTGCGACCAGCAGGATTGGGCCGGGTGGCCAGAGCGGACCGGCTGAGCACATGCATGGCACGTCCCGCTTCGGTAATCAAATTATCCAGCACATTAACCCGGCGCTCTAGTGCAGGATGTACTGCCTTTGCTAGGTGAGCTTGAGACCCTGCAGCAACGTCGGTAATCGATGAGTTAGTCATAAATATCCTTAGGCAAGCGAAATGTGACTCTATTATTGCTTCAAATAGTGCAGCACTGCTCTGACTTCGGTCAATAACCATAGCAAAGGCAAGGCAATCGCCATGATCACCAAACCAATACCAGCAATTTCCTGATCGCTCTGCAGGTAGAAGTTACATAGCCTGACAGGCTCATCCTGGTACAGCATGCCCACAATAGCGGCCATCCAGGAAAAATTACCCAGAAAAAACAGTTTGATAACAAGATGGGCACGTCGCCACGATTCTACCAGCACCATGCCAGCCACAAACAGCACCACAAACTTCAGCAACTGCATGGTATGAGACACCAGCACATCGTCAAGCGCTTTGGGAATCATCCAATAGCCAGCTGCGAAGGAGGCAAACAGCAAACCAGGCACACCATACTTATTAAAAAAACCGTACCCATGGTACATGGCACCACCCACATAGCTGCGCGAGATCTCAGCCGCTGACAGCGCCAGGCCGGCAAAGACGCCTGAAGCCATTATCCAGGGAATATGCACCAGCATATGCACAGACATGTACTGCGTGAACCAGCTGTTGGCCCACGCTGCAGTAAAAAACAGCATAGCCGACAGCAAACCATACAGAGTAGTCCGCCATGGGTATAGCTTTGAAAATCGCATCATTCTAAAACCTTGATTGCAAGGACACGCAGTGGTTCAGCAGGCGCCGATATACAACGGGAAGAATGGCAGCCAGAAAATGCACAGCCTTACTCAGCGTGGAGGGCCCCAGCGGACGATGTGTCGGAACGAGCAAGCTGTAGAGCGTAGGCCAGGGCGTATTCTGCTTCGCCGTAATCGACAATACGGCCCAACAGCGCCTGGGAAGAAACCACATGGTAGGCTGCGTTGTGCTCAAACTCGCCATAGGGCGCGGGAATCACGATTATTCCGAAGGCCTCAAGCAGCTTGTCCCGCTGCTCGGCATCCTGAATGGTGTAAAAGTCCCATAAGCCTGTCTGGGCTCGCATCAAGTGGCTATAACGCTGTAGCCGATCGGCCGTATCGCTGGGGTCAAAACTAATGCTGACAATACGAACTTCCGTGTCCAGCCCCCGCTCTAGAATAGCGGCCTGCAGTTGCTGCAGTTCGCTTCCCATCGCCAGGCAAAGAGTGATACAGCGCGTATAAATAAAATTGACGATGAGCGTACGCCCATCGTCACGAAGCACCGAGTCCAGCGACTGCACTGTTGCATCACGGGCTATCACCCTGGTTTCAGGCAAGGTCCGTGGTTCATGAGCCACGCTATTGCGACGTGCTGTTTCGGCGGTCAGTGCAGTAAAACCCTCGGTCAACTGATACAAAGCCGCAAAGGCTGTTGCACACACCAGTAACACCGAAAGTAAAAGACGCACCCGGTTACCCTTACTTCATTGCTTCGAGGTCAGCGTCACCGTTCCAGGGCGTAGTACGATCAGCAGTTTCCTCTCGTTGAGCCTGAACAAAAGCGGCGTCAACTGTTTCAGCCTCATTATCAAAGTTCGTACGTAAATGATTCATCAACCCTGCAATTTCAGCATCATTCAGCTTGTCGTCAAAATGGGGCATGGCGCCGTTATAAGTATTGCCCATTACGGTTATTTCACCCGTAATCCCATGCAGCATGATTTGCGCAAGGATCTCAGGTTTACCCACCACCCACTCTGACCCGGCTATAGGTGGAAACACGCCCGGCACACCCGTTCCGGTCGCCTGGTGACAGGCCACACAGTGCGCTGTGTACAGCTGCCCGCCGTCTACTATGCCACTCTCGTCAATCTTAAAATCAACGGCAACACGGTTGTCGCCCATATCTGCGCTGTTACGTAAGTCACTTGAGAAAATGTAATACATTCCCCACATAAACAACGCACCGATGACCAGCAATACCACCATAGGTACTGGCATTCCCTGCTCTTGCGGGTCACTTTTTTCGCGCAATTGCGCTTGAATCTCATTCTTGTCTGTCATTCATCATCTCCGGTGGCCCTGTCATCAGGATGCCACGTGGGCAGCCTGGAATTAATCACGTATTTCGCCATAGGAAGGCGTTATAGGATAAGTACGGTCGAGCGCTAGCAAATAAGCCACGAGATCAAGTGCCTCGGGCTTGGCCACCACCACTTTAGCCTCAGGCGCAAAGCCTGGCGGCAAATTAACCACTTTATCCCCCTCTTCCGCTTCGTCCTTCAATTCGAACAAATACGGATAAGAAGGCATATTGCTTCCCGGCGTGTAGGCACGGGGCTGATACAAATGACCTAATTGCCAGTCAACACTAGGCTGACGAGCGCCAATATTGAGCAGGTCGGGACCTGTACGCATGGTGCCCAGCAGATGGGGCTTGTCGTAGTAATAGTCGCCTGCTACTGAGGCACGTCCCCAGCCTCTCTGGAAGTCAGGCGCTTGAGCCTGACTTCGGGGCTGCTGCGAGTGACAGTACACACAGCCGTTAACAATATACTGCTGACGTCCACGCAACTCGATTGAGGTGTAGGGCTTCAGCCCTTCGGGCGGCTCGACCTTAGAAACCTGCAGGTGAGGCACCACGACCAATGCTGAGGTTGCCAGTGCCAATGTGACCATGGCACCCACTAATAATTTGTATTCGCTATTCATGATTACTGGGCTCCCGCTACATGACCACTAACTTTATCTTCGTGAAATAGCGCAGGGCCAACACGACGATGACCGTGGCGCAAGGCCATGGCAACAAAGTGGAATGCGAAAACCAAATGTCCTATGGTCATCAAACTGCCACCTACCGTACGCGACTGCAGATACGGGATAGTGACATTTACAGAATCCATAAAGGGGCGCGTGGCGTCGAGCATATACAACCCTTGTAACCAGCCGCCAATGCTCAGGCCGATGGCGTAGATACCGAAACCTACGAACACGAGCCAGAAATGCCAGGAAATCAATTTAGGATATGGCCATTCCCACGACAACACCCGGGGCATCACGTAGTAGATTGCGCCAAACATCACCAAAGTAAAGAAGCCATAAAGCCCAATGTGTGCGTGCGCTACCGTAAAGTGCGTAAAGTGAGCAACGGTATTGATGCTACGCAGAGCCTGGAAAGACCCCTGTACGGAGCTTACCGTATACATCATTCCTCCCAGCACGATAAACCTCAGGGTAGGCGAATGCAGCAAGGTACGGAAGTGTCCTGATAAGGTCAGATGCTGGTTTATCGAGAATGCCAACACCGGAATGATCATCATGATGCTCTGTACGATAGACAGAGTCACCATCCAGCCCGGAACAGGACCACCGATCAAGTGGTGACCGCCCACCTGACCATAGAAAAAGGCCAGCCCCCAGAATCCGAGCAACGACAAGTTATAGGAAACAATAGGCTTGCCAATGATTTTTGGCAAAAAGTAATACACTGCCGCAAGCGCCATAGGCGTAAAGAACAAGCCCAGGACGTTGTGGCCGTACCACCAGTTCATCGTTGCCTGTTCCACACCGATGTGAATGGCAGGCATATTACCCACCAGGAACAGCACCGGGAACCAGAACAAAGCGGCACCCATGTACCAAATCGACACGTACAGGTGCTCAACACGGCGATTCTGCAAGGTAAATACCAACGGCAAAGCCGCTAAGGCCCCGCCTACAACAAGCAGAATATCAACTTGCCATGGCATCTCCAGCCATTCCATCCCATCGTTGATACCCACAGCAATACTACCCAGCCCGGCAATGAGACCAGCGTTCCAGAGCATACCGCCCAGGATAGCGAAACGTGCGCCAATCAACTTGGTCTTTAGCAACCGCGGCAGCAACCACATGGCCAGCCCGAAAGAAACCATCGGCGCCCAGCCATAAGCAACAATATTAAGGTGCAAGGTGCGCATGCGGCCAAAGGTGGTCCATGCTTCGCTCACCATAAAATCAGGGGCATGCAGCTTGATGGAGCTGATCAGACCAGCAGCCGATCCCACGACCAGCCAAACGACAGCACAGGCAATGAACATGAAGGCCACGAGGGCTGAGGAACGGTCAGCTTCGATTCGCTCGGCCAGCTCTTGCGTCAGCGTAAGCTTAGCGGCCTCGCCAAGTTCGGGCTGATGGCCCATTTCGTCCTGCAGGGCCTGGCGTTGCGCTGGCGTTGCAGACGGTTCATCCACCTGGCCAACTTCGCCCTCGGAAAATATTTCTTCGGCAGCGTGCGGGTTGGGATCAAAAAGCCTCCAACGTAACGACCAAATGAAAACGAAGAGTCCGGTGACGGACAGAATAAATGCTAAAAGCAGTATGGATACGGTATTCACAATGATCCAGGTCTGGTAAATGTGAAGCAAATAACGCAACTAGCTGGACCAAATACGAAAGTTGGTGGTAGCAGTGCTGCAGGAAAATAGACGTACACGACTAGCGACCTTAAAGGCCGCAAGCATCGGAATCTTAAAACATTTAAGCATCAACCTCCAGAATTACCCTTAGATAAATATGGAATTATTGACTTAAGACAATACGGAGATAACGCAAAACTGATATAGGGTGAACCATTAGACGCGTCTTGTAAATAGCACACTGCTAACATATCCCTGCAGTCGTTGTAATTTGCCCAACATGCCCTACGTACTCAAGCGCAGGCAGACCGCAAAAAATCGCTACAATGGAATGCTGGATCTTCCCTGTTCCAAATATCAACTTTTCAGGAGACTACCGTATGGAATGTACTATTGATTGGGGCGGCCCTGATGGGATGTTATTTGTGGCAACAACGGGCAGCGGCCATGTCACCGCAATGGATGGAGCCCCCGAAGGCGGTGGCCATAATCTCGCTCCCCGCCCCATGGAAATGATGCTGGCGGGCGCGGGTGGATGCGCGGCCTACGACGTTGTGCTAATTTTGAAACGTGGCCGGCATGTTGTGTCAGGGTGTCAGGTGCGGGTTGCGGGCGAACGCGCTGCGACCGATCCCAAAGTATTTGAAAAGCTGCACTTCAGCTTTGTCGTTACTGGAAAAGACCTGCTCGAAAGCGCCGTCGAACGGGCTGTCTCCCTTTCACATGACAAATACTGCTCTGCTACGGCAATGCTAGGGAAAACAGCGGTAATTACCAAATCTATTGAAATACGCGAAGCTTAAACCGCTTTGCGCCAAGGCCCTACCTTATGTACAACGAATACGAAAAACTGATGCGCCATGTGTACGAGCATGGCGTAACTAAAGCCGACCGCACAGGCACCGGCACTCGCTCCGTCTTTGGCTATCAGATGCGTTTTGATCTAAGCCAGGGCTTCCCCATGATCACCACAAAAAAGCTACATACCCGAAGCATTTTTGTCGAACTGCTCTGGTTTCTGCGAGGTGATTCGAATATTCAATGGCTTAATGACAATAACGTATCGATCTGGGACGAATGGGCTGACGCCGACGGCAACCTGGGCCCTGTATACGGTGCCCAATGGCGCTCTTGGCCTACGCCCGACGGGGGCCACATTGATCAGATCACCCAGATTATCGACCAGATAAAAAGCAATCCGGACTCAAGGCGACTGATTGTTTCGGCCTGGAATGTCGCTGAGATAAGCAATATGGCCCTTCCGCCCTGCCATGCTTTTTTCCAGTTCTACGTGGCCGAAGGCAAGCTGTCATGCCAGCTCTATCAGCGCAGCGCCGATATTTTCCTGGGAGTACCTTTTAATATTGCCAGCTATGCCCTGCTAACGCACATGGTGGCACAGCAATGCGATCTTGAGGTCGGTGATTTTATCTGGACTGGTGGCGACTGCCATCTCTACAGCAATCACTTCGAGCAGGTCGAGCTACAGCTTTCGCGCACAGCCCGCCCCTATCCGCAACTGGATATCAAGCGCAAGCCTGATTCAATCTTTGATTATAACTATGACGATTTCGAGATCGTAAATTACGATCCACATCCTCACATTAAAGCACCCGTTGCCGTATGAGCGCTCACAAACCTAAAATTCGAATGGTAGTCGCCTACGCTGCCAATCGCTGTATTGGCAAAGACAACAGCATGCCCTGGCATTTGCCCTCCGATCTCGCTCATTTCAAGCGGGTTACCCTTGGGCACCCCATTATCATGGGGCGTAAAACATGGGAGTCTCTCGGCCGCCCCCTGCCGGGCCGTCTCAATTTGGTGGTTAGCCGGGACCCGGGCTATCTGGCGCAAGGGGCCACCGTCTACAGCTCAGTCGACGATGCCCTGCAAGCCTGCTCCGACAGTGGCACTGAGATCTGCTGCATTATCGGTGGACAACAAATTTTTGCACTGGGTCTGCCTATTGCAGATGAGATTTACGCTACTGAAATTCATGCTGAGATCGAGGGCGATACCTTTTTCCCTGCCTTAGCAGCAGAACTGTGGACCGAATCAGCACGGCAGCCGCAAGCCGAAGAAAATGGCTACCGCTATGACTTCGTGGTATACCAGCGTAAAGCCCCGCACACCTGAATAAGCCGTAATAACTCAGCGAAAAGCCCAAGGTCTCAGTTATCGTCTTTCTGCTGATCATACTGATCAGCATCCAAAAGACCTTCTATGTCGGCCATTGACGTCGGGCGCAACTTAAAAATCCAGCTCTCGTAGGGGCTGGTGTTTAATAGCTCAGGCTGATCTGTCAGGGCTGTGTTGAACTCGACCACTTCGCCGGCCACTGGCGCATAAATATCAGAAGCGGCTTTTACCGACTCAACCACACCAGCCGTATCGCCAGCGCCCAGTTTCACACCGGTTGTAAAGTCACCCACATAAACCAAATCACCCAATTGCTCTTGTGCGTGATCAGTAATACCTACCAGCAATAAATCGCCTTCGGGTAATACCCATTCGTGGGTTTTAGCGTACGTACGATCGTTAGGAAGACTCATCGAAATACCTTCAGAAGATAAAATAATAACTGAGTGGTCAGGCCTACAGGTGACCGTGATATATATAAAAACTACTGAGCACCCACTGCGCGGCCACATGCCACACCTGAGGCCCACGCCCACTGAAAATTATAGCCGCCTAACCATCCCGTCACATCGCAAGCCTCACCTATGAAGTACAGCCCCTTCATACTTTTGGCCTGCAGGGTTTTCTGATTAAGCATTTTGGTGTCCACCCCGCCACGCATGACCTCGGCTTTCTTATAGCCAGCGGTGCCCACAGGATATAAAGTCCATTGATGAATCTGTTCGCCCAGGCTGCGCAAGGTTTTATCTGGAACATCGGCTATGCGTTGCTGGGCCAGGCCCTTGGGTATGTTTTCATTAGCGTCTAACCACTGCTCGATTAAACGCTTAGGCCAGAGCTCAGACAGCACGGTGGCCAGTTGCTGACGATTCCCTTGCTTGGCGGCCACAAGCACAGCAGGCAAATTCACATTGGGTGCCAGATCAATCATAATGTGTTCGCCCGGCTGCCAATAGCTGGATATTTGCAATATGCCTGGCCCCGACAAGCCACGGTGGGTAAACAGTAAATCCTCACTAAATTCCACGCGCTTTTTTGTCGAGTCCTGATTGTAGAGCAGCACCTCCGCTGCCACCCCGCTGAGCGGCGAAAATGAGCTCCAGAGCTGGCTATCGAAATTCAGCGGCACAAGCGCCGGGCGAGGCTCGATAATTTTGAGACCAAACTGGCGGGCCAGGATGAGCGCAAAATCAGTAGCGCCCAGCTGCGGAATGGCCATGCCTCCACACGCCACGACCAGTTCGGATGCGCGAATCAGCCCTTGGGAAGTCTGCAGCTCGAAGCCTTCATTGAGGGCCGCCACAGCATTGACTGAACACGGCATGCGCCATGAAACCGCTCCTTTAGTGCATTCGCTGCGCAATAACTCGATGATAGATTCGGATGAGTCATCACAAAACAACTGGCCTTTGTGTTTTTCATGCCAGGGAATGCGATAGGTATTCACCAACTGCAAAAAATCGCGTGGACTATAAGCGGAAAGCGCTGAGCGACAGAAATTGGGATTTTGAGAGAGGAAATTGGCAGGGGTCGTGCCAATATTCGTAAAGTTACAGCGCCCCCGCCCGATATTCGTATTTTCTCGCCTAACTTTTTGGCGTGGTCGATTAATACAACACGAAGACCGCGCTGCCCGGCCACGCTGGCCGCCATCATGCCGGCTGCTCCGGCACCAATGACGGCAACGTCGTACTGACTAGTTGCCATGTACTACTCGCGAATACAATCTACGTAGTAGCGAAGATCGCCCCTATCATCGATATCCTGAGCAAGCCCGTGCACATAAGTCTCGAAGCCTGGGAACTGCGCATTGAACTCGCGTGCAAATTGCAGATAATCAACAATCATGCGATTAAAGCGCTCGCCGGGTATCAACAGCGGAATACCGGGTGGATACGGCGTCAGCAATACGCCCGTGACACGGCCCTCAAGATCATCAATGGTGACACGCTCGATTTCCCGATGAGCCATTTTGGCATAGGCGTCTGAAGGCTTCATCGCTGGCACCATATCGCTTAAATACACTTCGGTGGTCAAGCGGGCCAAGTCGTATTTGCGGTAAACCTCGTGAATACGCTGGCACAGGTCGCGCAAGCCAAACTGCTCGTAGCCGGGCTGGGTCTTGCAGAAGTCTGGCAAGATGCGCCATAGCGGCTGATTGCGGTCGTAGTCGTCTTTAAATTGCTGCAACGCAGTCAGAAGAGTATTCCAGCGCCCCTTGGTGATGCCAATGGTGAACAAGATGAAGAAAGAATACAAACCGGTTTTCTCGACCACCACGCCATGCTCGGCCAGGTACTTGGAAACCAATGCAGCAGGAATTCCAGTTTCGGCAAAGGTTCCAGAAATATCCAGACCTGGTGTGACCACCGTAGCCTTGACTGGATCCAGCATGTTGAAACCATCAGCCAGTTCGCCAAAACCATGCCATTCATCGCCTGACTCAAGCAACCAGTCTTCGCGTTGTCCTATGCCGTCGCTAACCAGCTGATCGGGGCCCCAGACCTTGAACCACCAGTCGTCATCACCGAACTCGGAGTCAACCTTGCGCATGGCGCGTCGGAAGTTCAGGGCTTCCTTGATACTTTCTTCGACCAGGGCCGTGCCACCCGGAGGCTCCATCATGGCCGCTGCCACATCACAGGAAGCAATGATTGCGTACTGGGGTGACGTTGAGGTGTGCATCAGATAGGCTTCGTTAAAAACGTTGCGATCTAGCTTGCGCTCTTCTGCATCCTGCACTGTGATTTGCGATGCCTGCGACAGTCCGGCCAGCATCTTATGCGTGGAGTGCGTTGCGTACACCATGGTGTTCTTGCTGCGCGGCCGGTTTGGGCCTATGGCATGCATGTCTTTATAGAACTCGTGAAACGCCGCATGGGGAAGCCAGGCCTCGTCAAAGTGCAGTGTTTCAAGCGTATCGCTAAGCTCATTTTTAATTTGCTCAACGTTATAGATGACGCCGTCGTAGGTACTTTGCGTGAGCGTCAGGATACGTGGCGTTTTATTCGGCACCAAACTGGCAAAAGGATTGGCCTCGATTTTTCGCTTGATACTTTCTGGCGAAAACTCTTCGAGCGGGATTGGGCCAATAATACCCAGGTGATTACGCGTAGGACGTAAAAACACGGGGATAGCACCCGTCATGGTGATGGCGTGCAGAATTGACTTATGGCAGTTGCGATCCACCACCACGATATCGTTATTGGCAACGTTCGCGTGCCAGACAATCTTGTTCGAGGTAGAGGTGCCGTTGGTGACAAAAAAGCAGTGATCGGCATGAAAAATACGTGCGGCGTTAATTTCAGCTTCGGCCACCGGACCAGTATGGTCAAGCAATTGCCCCAGCTCGTCTACCGCATTGCACACATCGGCGCGCAGCATATTCTCACCAAAAAACTGATGAAACATTTGGCCTACCGGGCTTTTCAAGAACGCTACGCCCCCTGAGTGCCCTGGACAATGCCACGAATACGACCCGTCTGACGCATACTTTACGAGTTCGCGGAAAAAAGGTGGCGCCAAACTTTCGAGGTAGGACCGTGCCTCGCGAATAATATGCCGGGCGACGAACTCAGGCGTGTCTTCAAACATATGAATGAAGCCATGCAGCTCACGCAGAATGTCGTTGGGAATGTGCTGGGATGTACGGGTCTCGCCGTACAGATAAATAGGAATGTCTTCGTTGCGGAAACGAAGCTCGCCAATAAAAGCACGTAAGTTCTTGATGATAGCGGCAACGTCTTCCGGCGAGTCGACATCGAACTCTTCGTCGTCGATTGACAATACAAAGGCACTGGCACGACTTTGCTGTTGTGCAAAAGAACTAAGGTCACCGTAACTGGTGACCCCTAGAACCTCGACTCCTTCGGCTTCTATGGCATCGGCTAATGCTCGTATGCCCAGGCCTGAGGCGTTCTCAGAACGGTAATCTTCGTCAATAATGACGATCGGAAAACGAAATTTCATGCCACAGCTCCTAGGTGCGAGGCAGGGTTACACCGGTTTGACCTTGGTATTTGCCACCACGATCACGGTAAGACACTTCACAGACTTGGTCGCCGCCTATAAACAGCATCTGTGCACAACCTTCTCCGGCATATATTTTTGCGGGCAAAGGAGTGGTGTTCGAAAACTCGAGCGTTACATGACCTTCCCACTCGGGCTCAAGCGGTGTCACATTTACGATAATGCCGCAACGGGCATAGGTACTTTTACCCAGACAAATTGTCAGCACATCGCGGGGAATACGAAAATACTCGACCGTACGCGCCAAGGCAAACGAATTAGGCGGAATAATGCAGACGTCCCCCACAAAATCAACGAATGAGCCTTCGTCGAAATTCTTGGGGTCCACAATAGTGGAGTTGATGTTGGTGAAAATCTTAAATTCATTAGCGCAACGTACATCGTAACCGTAGCTGCTGGTGCCATAGCTGACAATTTTACGGCCATCGATAGAGCGGACCTGACCGGGCTCGAAGGGTTCGATCATACCTTGCTCTGAGTGCTGGCGTATCCAGCGATCACTTTTAATACTCATGGGTACCTCTTAAGCGTAAGGCGCTATTTTATTCACTTAATTGAAGATTGCGACAGCAAAGCGCAAATTTGTCGTAATAGTTTTATTCATCACGGGAGAACCAACGATAAATCAAGGCTAAACCATTAACGGTTCCTGCGCTGACCTCAGCAGTCAGTCCGCGGGCAAGCCGATAGCTTGCACGACCAACAGTACCTGTATCGGACAAGGCTTGCTGCGCACTAAGGGTAATATCAGCACTTATCTGCTTGGTGATCTGTAAAAACTGCCGTTCGACGTCGCTGGTAGACGCATCGAGGCCGCTGACGGTACTTTCGACTGGCAAAATACTACCTGCACTACCCAGTTCTCCGGAACGCATCGCGACTTCATCAATGCCAAACTGTCGGTAAAACGGCTCGTCACCCCCAGGAACGATGAGCCCACTGAAAATAGCAACGCCATATCGCCTGATGAATCATCTGAGCCATGACCAAACAGCAACCATGATAGTTTCTCTACATGGTCTACATCGGGATATGAAACCAGATCAATCTTCGGTTTGCGTGCCGTACCCACCACTTTAACACCGGCTTGTACCGCAAGTCCGGTTCTTAAGGCTTCAATGTCCAGGATAGGATTGGCGATGTCGCCCTGGAAAGTAATAGTACCGCGACGCAGCTGCAAGCGCTGCCCGTATTGTTCTATTGCCCCTCCACGGGTGCTTAGCGCGCCTACCCCCGTAAGCGCACCATCAGCCATTGAAACCCGCAGTTGACCTACCAGCCCGGAGTTCACACCGTAGCCCGTTAAATAAAAACGTCTCCCCAGGTCGAGATCAAGATCAATGGTGATATCGGTGGGGGCCTCGACGTCGTCATCGTTTAGGGTTTCTCCTGCCCGTAGAATGACAATATCGCCATCGATAGTCGGGATCCCCCCAGCATATCCAGATTGAACCACCCTGCATCGGCCACGATCTTTCCGCTTAGCGCAATATGAGGCAATACGATATTGGCATTTAGCTTGCCTGTGACCATGGCGTAACGGTCGGCACGCTGCAAAATAGGATAACGGTGCAGGTCAGCTACAAACTGCCCGGTAGATTCCCGTAAATTCCACTGCCCCGTCAGCGTGAGGCTACCACCTTGCGCATCGGGATCTTCACTTACCCAGGTCGCTGTGCGCCATTCTTTAGGCTCGACCCGCAACACGGCCGGAAAATACAACCGGTCGAGAACAAACACATCGTTATCCAGACGAGCTTCAAGAGTGCCATCCAACAGACGGATCCCATCATCCAGACGTGTTAAGCGTAAATTGTCGCCGCGTATGTGACCCTGACTTGTAAAGTCGCCATTGGTGCGCAGCTCAAGGTTCAGGTCGGCGTCTAAGGTACCGCCAAGCTCCATGGCATCGCCCAAGAACAGGCTGGTCCAGCCCAGATCGTCGATATCGGCTTTAAGGTTCGCCTGGATTATGTCAGACTCCAGCACATGAAAGCTCCGGTCAGCACTGTAGCGCAAAATGCTCTCGACTTTGCCTTCAATGCGTCCCATCTCTTGCGTTTCCGCCACCAGGCTGGCGTTTACCTGACTGTTAGAACCACTGCCGGGCGTGATCTTCACCGTCAGGAAGAGATCATTTAAACCTAATGGAAAAGCAGGTTCAGCCGGGACCATGATATCGCCCGAGATACGCTTTACGTTTAGCGTCCCTGCCAAGGCTTGTTTAAAGCTCAAGTTCCAGTCAAGGCCAATAACCAAATCCGCCAGCGGTGCTGGGGCGGTTCGCCGATCTTTTACGCCACCTTGCTGTTCCTGAACCTCGTCCATACCCAGCTTTTTACGTAGCAAGGCGATTCTGGCGGGAGCAATAGCGATAGGGTCGATACTGCCTTGGGTTTGCCAGCCCTCGTCGTCATAACTGGATCCGCCGTGGTCCAGCACGAACCAGTTCTGGTTATCGAGCGAAGTTTGTAAACGCAGCGGGGCCACAGACAATGAAAGGCCTTTATCAGGCGTGGGAAGGGCCAGGCTCAAATCGAATGGCCCCAAGGCCGCCACCGCAATGCCTGCGTGGTTAACAACAAGCTCGGACACTGACCCTTTCCACTGGGCGGGCTGTGAATCAGAAGCCGGCCTAAACTCGCCGCTGGCCTGCACGGCTGCCTCAACCTTACCCTCCCCCACCGTGCCAGTGTTCTCCGGCGTCAAGGCGTACTCTACATTGAGATCGACAACGTGCCTGAGTATCGAGCCGCTAACCGTCCCCCCGGCGTTCAGCGCACCGATTTCTGACAGAGCCTCGCTGACCTGAGCTAATGCAGGAGCATCGATATTGATAGTGAGCTGATCATCGCTCTGCCCCAGCTTCCCTTTGAGTTCTACCAGGTTAGAGCCTAAACGCAGCGACACATCGCTGTCGTTCAAGATATAACCCAGCCAGAACGGCACACCGGCCTCGACCTCGTGCAAGTCAAGATCGACCCTGGCATGGCCCGCCAGCGTTTGCTGATTCCATGACGTAGGCTCGGCAATGTCCAGGTCCAGTTTAAGCGTACGTGGAGTGAAGCCTTCGGATAACAGCACATCATAGGTGCCATCAGCGCTAATAACTGCCGGCAAGGACTCGTCTGCCAGCAACGCCCCCACATTTATATTCTTGCTATGCAAACTGCCTCGTACCCGATCAAAGGCCGTGCCGTCGATGATTTCCTGAGCCCAGTCCAGGTCTACCTCAAGCGCTGTGTCCTCGCCTAAGCGTATTGCGATCTGAGTATCACGCAACGGAAATGCTGCAGTCGGTGCCGCGTTCAGCTTTCCATTGATAGAAATGCCCTGGCCTTCCCCTGCCAGAGCGACCTGAAGGGAATCCAGAGAGCCTTGCACTGTCGTTTGCAAGCTGAAGGCACAATACTGTTCGTCAGTATTGGTTTCTTCAATGAGCTGCTCAAGCTCTGCAAAGTCTGCTTCCCCTTGCCCTGTTTCAAGGGGAGGCGTGGCTGATGCTGATGCCGGCGTCGATGCGGGCCCGGAGGGCACTACTTCCTTCGGCGTGCTTACATTAAGACCTGGCAAATAACGGTCGGCGCACAGCATTGAGTCGGCGTTAGTGCCGTATGCCTTGACCTGCAGCTCAGCGGACATGGGCCAGGGTGCCTCAAATGCATCCAACACCACTGTTGCCTGCGCTTGTGCATGAATCTCTTCGTAGCCAACGTCAAGATGATGAATGTGGGCGATACCCTGATTGTCCCCGAGGGTGAGGTCGCCAACCAGATCGGCCACCGTAATGGGCAAAGGTTCACCTTGCTGGACAAGGTTTAGCTCGCCCAGGGCCAGACGGTCAATCTGAATGCTGACCGGCAAGGCCGGCATTTTGAAGGGCTCGCCATCCGGCTCAGACTCACCATCCAGGCGCAAGGACAGACGATCCACCGAGAGCTCGTGGACGTGTAGCTGACTGTTCCACAAAGCCTTCCAGTCAACACGCAACGCTAAATTGCTAAGCGAGATAGAGGTATCAGGTAAATTGGCTTCGAAGCTGCCTACTTGCAAACCCTCCCAGATGTTGCCACGAATGTCCCGACTTTCTCCGTCCAGTTGATGTGCAGCAGTACGAATCAGCCACTGGGCGCCTGTTTCAGTTGATAGCAGCCAATACAGGAAACCACTGACCGTAAGCACAAGCAGTACGAGCAGTGGCCCGAGCCATATAAAAAAACGCCGGAGAAAGTTTTTTTGGGACGGCTCAAAACGCAATTCCTAAATTAAAGTGCAATCGGATTCGTTTCTCTTTTTGCCCGTAGGCCAAGCTGACAAAGAAAGGGCCTGCGGGAGTACGAACGGCCGCACCAAGCCCGTAGCCAAGGTGTGGCGTCAAATCGCCAAAGGATTCGCCCGCATCGCCGACATCCACAAACCCTGTAATGCCATAGGTGCTGGTGATGTAATGGGTGTACTCGATACTGGCTACTGCCAAGGCTGGTGCGCCGATCACCGCCCGGCCCCGCTGCCTTCCAATGCTCTGGTAGCCATAGCCCCGAATGCTTCGTGCTCCACCCGTTCTGTAACCGAAGTCAGGCGGAACGCGATCGGTATTCGTCCACACCTTGCCCAGTTCACCTCTGAGTGTGAGCACATCATCGCCATTGACTGTCCACCAGTGCTGCGCCCTAACTCCGGCCCGATAAAACGGCTCTTGTTTGTCGATGGTTAAACCAGCGCCCAGCCCCAGGTCAATCAGATTACCTTTACGAGGATCGTAGACATCGTCGACATTACGCCGCAGCCACTGCCATGTACCAATGAACGAAGGCACCTCGTAGCGAGGCCCTCCGTCAATTTTCGTTTCGTCCCAGGCGGTAATCACGCTCCATTCAGTTTGGTAATCAACCCCGTCTCTATTTTGACGCTCTTGGCGTAACTTCCAGCCCAGTGCCGCGCGAGTCGTGTCCAGCCCCTGAATATCTTCATGCTGGAACAAGACGCCCACGCTACTTTGATAGCCTTTGATGGTGGGGGGCAAATACAAATCCGAAAAAACCGCTGGCGATCTTTATCAACACCAATACCGGTTTCTGTCCAGACTGGCTGACCAAAGACAATATTTTGTCGGTAAAGACCCTCAACACGTACACCATGATCGCTATCAGCTCCCAGCGAACCCGTGAATCGTCGTGCGGGGGCTTCCGTTACCCGAACATTGACCGGAATTTCGACTTCTCCATCTGCCCGTACTTTCTGCTGGGACGGTTCACTATCAAGCGTTACAAAGGCCCCACGAAAAAAGGTGGTGCTTTGCAGGGCTTGCTGCCATTGGTCGAGCTTGTCCTGATCATAGGGATCGCCCGGCGAATAACGCACATATCGGTCAATAAGACTGCGCGGTACCCGTTTCAGACCCGAAGTGTTGAGTTCGCCCATACGAACGCGAGGCCCGCTCTGTACGTCTAGTTCGAGATCAGCCTTGGCCTCATCGGCTTGCACAATGGCACGAGTACGCTCGTAACGGGCAAAATAAAAATCTTTGCTTTTTACATTGGTCAGTAGTTCCTGCTTGGCATCGGCCCAGCTATCGTTCAAGAAGATTTCGCCCTGCTGCAATGGCCAATCGGTGCGCAGACCTTCGAGCCGCACCTTAAACTCCGGGTCGGTAATTTGCCCTCTGAACGTTAAATCGACTTTGTCTACGACAGTACGCTCACCCGCCTTGATAATAATATCCCAGCTTTCCTGCTCACCGAGTTGCCCCACTTCAAGAGTGACCACCGCATCGTAATAACCCTGCGTCTGCAGCGCCGAAACAGTGGCATCATGCGCACGCCGCCGAAGCCTGGAGACCTCGCTAAGATCTTGGTCTTCAGCAAGACGGGTAATGGCATCAACGGCGCGGTGAATCGAACGCAAAGAGACAGGCCCCACCCCACCCGGGTCAATAATGACCTCTGGAACTGCAGCCGCAGTCACGCCGTGACTGAACAACAAGCTAAGTACGAGCCAAGCTCTGCGGACAAACATAGTGAGTCAGTGCCTATGGGTCTCTGGATCAATTTATAAAGGGCGAGGTACTACTTTGGGACGATGAGCAGAGGTATCAACAGGCAGTATCGCCACGTTGGCCGCCACCCGGCTAGCGATGTCCTGATAAATTTTCGCTTCTTTACTATTGGGTGCAGCAATGACGGTAGGAACGCCCGAGTCGGTCTGGCTACGAATGCTCATGGCCAGCGGCAAGGCGCCCAGCCAGGGGACGCTGTATTGTTCGGCCATATCCCGTCCGCCGTGCTGCCCGAAAATGGCTTCCTCGTGCCCGCACTGGCTGCAAATATGCACTGACATATTCTCGACAATACCCAGCACAGGCACATCAACCTTCTGAAACATCTTCAACCCTTTGCGAGCGTCAGCCAAGGCCATGTCTTGCGGTGTAGTAACCACGATAGCTGCTGTTACTGGCACATTCTGCGAGAGAGTCAGGGCAATGTCGCCGGTACCTGGAGGCATGTCGACAATAAGGTAATCGAGATCCATCCAGGCCGTTTGTGTCAACAGCTGTGTCAACGCCTGCGTGACCATTGGCCCACGCCAGATAGCGGGAGAATCGTCGTCAATTAAAAAACCAATGGAGTTGGCCTGTAGGCCATGCCCCACCATTGGAATCATCGTTTTGTTATCAACCGTTGTGGGTCTGCCACTTAAGCCCAGCATGATCGGTACGCTTGGTCCATAAATATCAGCATCAAGCAAACCGACACGTGCGCCCTGCATATGCAATGCCAAAGCCAGGTTTACTGACGTTGTACTTTTACCAACGCCGCCTTTACCAGAAGCCACTGCAATAATATTGCGAATGTTAGGCATAGGACGCAGGCTAGGCTGCACAGCATGGGTCGCAACTTTCAGCCCAAGCTTTAACTCAGCCAAAGTGCCCCCAACTGAATTAATGGCTGCCTCTATACGCTCGCGTATGACACCGTCCGGGTCTAAGGTTGGGTAGCCGAGCTTTAGCTCTACACTTACCTTTTGACCTTCGGCCGTAATCGTGCAACGCTCTGGGCTGACATCCAGCTTTTTCCGCGTAAACGGGTCGGTAATATCACGTAGTGCATTTAGCACCATCACAGAATTCAAACTCATTAATAGGCCCTGCTCAAAATAATAACTACAATGTCCGTTAACAATAAGAATAGCGGATCATGGGGAATTTTTTTATCTAGAACTGTCATACTTAACACTATGCATACATTTAACCAGATTATCCGGGCTGTACTCTTCGCGCTACTAACTATTATCGGCATGATTATGGCCGTTATATTCATGGCGTCTACTGCTCTTGCCATTGCTATCCTGTATGTGGTTGCGCGCCTTAGTGGCCGACCCTTTGGCATAAAGTCATACTGGAATGGCCGCCGCCGCCCAAATCCGGCACAGGCCTTTCAACAGCGTACCCATGCTAACCGTCCCCAGGGGGCGGCTAAACGTCAAAATGTCAGTGACATCGAGATGCGGGAAATCAACTAAGCCTAATTTTTACCACAGCATCTGCTATGCTCACTCGTCTACCCTTGATCCCTTGAGGGATTAGGCTGGCAAAGTAGATGTGGCTCGCTGCTACATCCCCTTACCATTTAGCTCTTCTGGTTTAAAATTTTCTTTGTGAACCGTCATCGCTATTGACGCTTTCGTACCAGAAACTCTTAAATTCGTTTTTTCCTCTCACCAAGAAGCATATGTCGCGCACGATATTCGTCACTACCGCCTTACCCTACGCCAACGGTTCTTTTCACATCGGCCACATCATGGAATACATCCAGGCTGATATTTGGGTTCGGTCAATGCGAATGTCGGGCCATACCGTGCACTTCGTAGGGGCTGATGACGCACACGGTGCGCCTATCATGCTGAAAGCCGAAGCTGAGGGAATCAGCCCTGACGAACTCGTCGAACGCATTTCGGCCGAACGCCCCAAGTATCTAAACGGCTTTCATATCGAATTCGATCATTGGCACCGTACCAACTCGCCAGAAAACGTCAAGCTTTCGCAAGAAATCTATTGCCAGCTGCGCGATGCAGGCTTTATTGAAAGCCGTAGCATCGAACAATTCTACGATCCGGTCAAAGGCATGTTTCTGCCTGATCGCTACATCAAGGGCGAGTGCCCTTCTTGCCACGCCAAAGACCAGTACGGTGACTCGTGCGAAGCCTGTAGTGCTGTTTACTCTCCAACAGAACTCATAGAGCCGTATTCAACGCTAACCAATGCACGGCCCGTGCTAAAAAGCTCGGATCACTTCTTTTTCAAGCTATCCGACCCGCGCTGCGTAAAGTTCTTGCAAGAATGGACCACCTCTAACGATCGTGCGGGACGCCCCCGCCTGCAATCCGAAGTGTTGGCCAAAACACGCGAGTGGCTAGGTACTGAAGAAGGTGACGAAGCTACCCTGAACGACTGGGACATCTCTCGCGATGCTCCTTATTTTGGTACGCCCATTCCTGATGCTCCAGGCAAGTTTTTCTACGTTTGGCTTGATGCGCCAGTCGGTTATCTGGCCTCGCTGAACGCGTACTGTAAAAAACAGAATATCGATTTCGATGCCTTGCTGGATCCTGCTGGCGACACCGAACAAATTCACTTTATCGGTAAAGATATTGTGTATTTCCACGCCTTGTTCTGGCCAGCAATGCTGAAATTCTCCGGCCGTAAAACCCCTGACTCTTTGGCTGTGCACGGTTTCATCACGCTTAGCGGTGAGAAGATGTCCAAAAGCCGTGGCACCGGTATTTCTCCGCTGCGCTACCTTGATATCGGCATGGATGCAGAATGGATGCGCTATTACATCGCGGCCAAGCTTAATTCGCATGTCGAAGACCTGGATTTCAATCCTGACGACTTCGTGGCCCGGGTCAACAGCGACCTGATCGGCAAGTACGTCAACATCGCCAGTCGCGCGTCCAACTTCATCGCCAAGTACTTTGAAGGTACCCTGGGCTATGTGGGCGACACGGCAGAAATGAACAATCAGTTCAAAGCCGTGGCTAAGAAGGTTCAAAGTGACCTTGAGCTGCGTGAGTACGGCCGTGCCATACGTCAAGTCATGACATTGGCTGACACCATCAACCAGCAATTCGACCAGGCTAAACCCTGGTTGCTGGCCAAAGACTGGTCCAACGCAGAGCAAAGCAGGAAAGACGCACTGCAAGATATCTGCTCGCGTGCCCTGGCAGGCTTCAAAGCCTTGTCAATCATGCTGGCACCTATCACTCCCACCCTGTCCAACCGTGTTGCTACTGAACTGTTCGGCCTCGACCGTGGCTTTTTGTGGTCTGATGCTGCCGAACTGCCTACAAAAATCTCTGCATTTAAACATTTGCTGCAACGCGTCGACTCTGAACAATTCGATGCGCTGTTCGAAGCCCCGCCCGAGCCAGTCGCAACACCTGGCGGCGAGGCTATTGCAGACACCATCGATATCAAAGACTTCGCCAAGCTCGACTTGCGTATTGCAAAAATCGTAGACTGCCAGCATGTGGAGGGGTCCGACAAGCTACTGCGCCTTGAACTCGATGCCGGTGAAGGCCGCCTACGCACCGTTTTCTCTGGCATCAAGTCGGCCTATTCACCCGACGACCTGGTGGGCAAGCTAACCGTTCTGGTTGCCAACCTGGCCCCCGAAAAATGCGCTTTGGCGTGTCCGAAGGCATGGTGCTGGCAGCCAGCCACGCCGACGACAAGGTCGACTCAGGCCTTTATATTCTTGAGCCATGGCCGGGCGCGACACCGGGTATGCGCATCAGTTAATACGTCATTTGCAACAGGTACAGCAAAAGGGGCCGATCATGACACGTGAAATGATCGGCTTTTCTTCGTCTGCGTAGATAAGATTTAACAAGCCGATTCCCCGGCAACACAACAGCCACTCAGCATGCTATTTCAACCTCGCAAGGAAAACCCATGAAGATCATCGCCTGCTATTCAAACAAAGGTGGAGTCGGCAAGACAGCCGTTGCGGTCAATCTGGCCTATGCCATGGCTGCGGCTGGCAAACGCACCCTGCTTTGTGATCTCGACCCACAGGGCGCCTCAGGCTTCTATTTTCGCGTAAAGCCATCAAAAAAACTAACGGACGAAGCGTTTTTCAAAGACGTCAAAATATTCACCGATGCAATCCGCGACAGCGATTACGACAATCTGGACATCTTGCCAGCCAGCATGAACTTTCGCGACTTCGACATTTTCCTGTCGCGCATGCGTGACAGCCGCTCGCGACTGAAAAAAGCCTTAAATAGTGTCAAAAAAGACTACGACGTAATCATTCTGGATTGTCCACCGACGATCTCCACGCTTTCCGAAAACGTCTTTAAATGTGCTGATGCAGTTTTGGTACCGGTCATTCCCACCACGCTTTCGTAGCGTACTTTCGAGCAGCTTATTGCCTTCTTCAAAAAAACAAGCTTCCGCCGCAAAAGCTGCATGGTTTTTTCTCCATGGTGCAAAGCGTCAAAACCCTGCATGCTGGCACTATTTTCACCATGAACGCGGCCCATAAGCGACGCTTCCTGAAAGCCCAGGTCCCTTTTGCATCGGATGTCGAACGCATGGGTGTACACCGAGCTCCGGTTATGGCAACAACGCCAAACAGCGCTGCCAGCAAGGCGTATCAGGCGCTAAGCGAGGAAATTTCGGCAAGGTTGGTTTGATAGTGAACGGACTTTGCGGGAACATTACATATCTGTAACAAGAAAGTCATAGCCTGTTGCTATCCTAAGAGCTTTAAGAACGGCAGCATAACTAATCTACTGATAGAGCAATTCAATAGATAAAGATATAGCCTCCTGCCGCCGATCGCCATGTCGGTCAAATCGTTGGATCGTCATTAAAGACAAGGAATAGCTATGCCTTCACAACCTATTTGGTGGGAAAAAACCGTTGAATATAGATTCATTCTAGATGCTGCTAGTACCAAAGATTTAGATTTTGCAGCACCATTGTCCGGCATTCCAGAAAGGTGCGGCGACGGTATTTTCGCAAAAAACTCGAAGATCATCCTTATCGAATTCAAATGCAGTAAAAATGAACTCACTTCAGAATTCGAAAAGTTTGGGTCAAACTACAACGAGGCCAAGCAAACACTCAATGACATCGACGGCCATCATTTCCTTGTGTATGGCGTTTGTAATGATGGCAAGCTAGATTTACATGCACAAACTTACTTTTCCAGCAAAAGTTCTAACGCTATGGACGTCTTCGAACACGGAGTAAAGCCAGAAGTGTTTAAAATTTACATTGAAGAATTTCTTAGGTTTAAGAAACCCGATGGGCGCAGCACAGGAGCCATGAGCTTCGACTCAATGGCTTCAATCTTCGGACTTTCTTCTGACGAAAAGACGTGTACTTCCATCTCTTTTTCAGACTATTGCGAACAGGCATTACCCGATTTGTATACCGAACATGAGTCGGAGTGGGAGTCTCCATCGAGCCCTTCGCCTGAAAGATTCTAATCGTTCAATATCTTATTGCGTCGACTACTCCCATGAAGTTTCCGCTTTCAGGTGCCGCGCCAGTTCCATGGCCTCGTGGAGCACTCGAGCGATCATAATCAGAGCAGATTGTTGACGGTATATTATAAAATGACGGGGATTGCGCACTATACCACCTTCGAAACGGGCACGTTCTCGGCTTAAACTCAAGTGCCACGATCGGACTGCTTCGCCTAGCTCAGGGCGCTTGATGCTGCCCACCCGATCAGGTTGTGCAGCGATATCACGCAACGCCGCAACAATTAACGCTTCGTAACGCTTACGCGCCACTTCACCGAACTGCCTATGCGTCCAAGCAAGAATATCGATGATATCTGATTGCGCGGAAGTCGATAGTTGATATTGCAGCATCAAACCACTATTTATATTTGGCGTACAGCTCGCAGACCCAACTGCCCAATGAAGTCGTCGAGCTGCTCGTCGTCAACCACAGTGTAGTGTCCGGTTGCTATGTCGTTCCAGCCTTGCTTGGCAGCCTGTTTAAGTACGTTGAGTTTGGCAACTTCAACGCGTTCGCGCTCTTCAATCAGGCGTAAGCCCTCCCGCAGCACTTCGCTGGCGTTCTGGTAGCGACCGGACTGCACCAGCATGTCAACGAATTCATGTTGGTGTTCACTGAGCACTACATTACGCGTGGGCATGTCATTCCCCATAGTAGATTCATGGAATAAAGAAAGCATAACAGCATTGGCATATTATGCCAATGCTGTTATCTAGCCTGACGCCCCAACAGTTCACAGTGAAATTAAAGACGATTTTTCATACTAAAGCCGTCCTTATTGCCAGTTAGCCGCAATCACCGGTGCCAACGCTGTTTGGTAGTCCGGTGGCAAGCTAGTCTGCCCACTGGTAGGTGGCGCGAAGGCCGCCATGGCGGACACCAGATTGTCTACCTGCGTATCAAGCAATGTTCTGCTGCCAGCCTGGAACTTCTCGATACGGCCAAGATCACCTTGATACCAGTCGTCTACAATCAACTTGTTTTCAGTGCCAATAACGCTGATTTCCAGATCATCGTCTACTTGACGGAACCAGAGCTGATCGTATGCATTCGTGCCAAACAAGACAATGTCTTCGTCCCCAGGCACGATCTCTTCAATTACCCGATCTACACCGCCGTTTACCGTGAACACATATCGGTCACTGCCTGCGCCGCCAATCAAGGTATCATTGCCCGAGCCGCCATCCAGCGTGTCATCGCCCATTCCGCCTTCCAGAACATTCGAGTAACGATCGCCTGTGAGTAAATCGGAATAGGCGGAACCGATGATGTTCTCGAAGCCCTGCAGTTGATCAATACCGCCCATGCCATTGCTGGCGACACCCGTTGTTAGATTCACGACCACCCCGGCGCTACTGAGTGCATAATCCACTGTGTCAATGCCCAGGCCGCCGTCAAGTGTGTTATTACCTGCACCGCCTACAATGCGGTCATTGCCAGCGCCACCGCGAATGACGTTATTCTGCGTATCGCCCAGCAGCACATCGCCGTACCCGCTACCTTGCATATCGCTGACATGCAAGTAACCATCGTGCACCCGAGGGGTGAGCGAGTCCAGATTGACTATCCGCCAGGGTTGACTCGCCAAATTCAGGTATGGCTTGCGGCAGCATTGATCGTTGGCAATACTATGGTGTATGGATGGGTGTTTAGCCGGTGGTATCGCCTAACATCATCTCGACATCGTTAATCTGCGTAGTTGGCCAAAAAAGACTATTTGCTTTTGATGATCTACCTCAGACCGACTGGCATTTCGCACAGCGTTTTTCCATTTAACTCAGGATTTTCCACCATGACACAACTTAATGTTAACGGTCAGACCAGGGACGTCAACGTCCCCGACGACATGCCTCTGCTTTGGGTACTGCGCGACGAACTCGGCATGACTGGCACTAAATTCGGCTGTGGCATGGCGCTGTGCGGCTCCTGTACGGTACATATCGACGGTCAGGCTGTCCGTGCCTGTATTACGCCCATCTCAGCCGTGGCCGGGCGCGCCGTCTCGACTATTGAAAACATCGAGAACGATCCAGTCGGTGAAGCCGTGCAACAGGCCTGGATTGAGAACAACGTCGCACAGTGCGGCTATTGCCAGGCAGGACAAATCATGACAGCTGTCAGCCTGCTTAAGGCCACGCCCACTCCGACCGAGCTCGAAATCGATAAAGCCATGAGCGGCAACATCTGTCGTTGCGGTACCTATCCGCGCATCCACGCCGCCATCCAGCAAGCCGCCAGTCACCTGGCACAAGGGGACAAGTAATGACTACAAAAACACAAAACTTTTCCCGCCGTACTTTTTACAAGGCAGCCTTAGTGCCCTGTTTCTGGCGGTCAGTGCCAACGGAGTCGTCTGGGCGGCAGATGCCAAAAAATACGGTGGTGATGCCATGCCCGGCGGAGCAGTGGACGATCCCTTGGTGTTCGTCTCCATTGCGCCTGACGGCATTGTCACCATCGTCGCGCACCGCGCCGAGATGGGAACCGGCGTGCGTACCAGCCTGCCCATGATCGTCGCCGACGAGATGGAAGCCAACTGGGATCGTGTACAAGTGGTGCAGGCCGAGGCTAACGAGGCTCGCTATGGCAACCAAAACGTCGACGGCTCGCGCAGCGTCCGACACTTCATGCAACCGATGCGACGCGTTGGCGCAGCCGCTCGCCAAATGCTTGAGGCCGCCGCTGCCGAGCGCTGGTCGGTCCCCGCCTCCGAAGTCCGCGCCGTGCGGCACGAAGTAGAGCACATCCCCAGCGGGCGACGCCTGGGCTATGGTGAACTGGCTGCCGACGCTGCCAAGCAGCCTGTACCCAAGAACGAAGCGCTTAAGCTTAAATCGCCCGCTGATTTCCGTTACATTGGTAAAGAAGCCGTACGATTAGTTGACTTGGAAGCCATCGGTAAGGGACAAGCTATCTATGGCATGGACATGCACCTGCCTGGCATGGTCTACGCCGTCGTCGCCCGTCCCCCAGTGGTAGGTGGCAAACTGCGTAGCGTACACAGCGAAAAAACGCTGCAGGTACCTGGTGTACTGAAAGTGGTTGAAATCCCTTCTTATAGCGGTGCCCCGGCCTTTCAGGCTTTGGGTGGTGTAGCAGTGGTCGCTTCTAATACCTGGTCAGCCATGCAGGGCCGCGCCGCACTCGAAATCGAGTGGGACGATGGACCTAACGCCGATTACGACTCTGTAGCCTATCGTAAAACTCTGGAAGCCGCCGCCCGTGCGCCCGGCAAACCTATGCGTAACGACGGTAACGTAAGCGAAGCCTGGACCAAGGCACCCGAGGCCAAGCGTTTCGCCGCTGAATATTACCTGCCTCATCTGGCCCATGCTTCGATGGAGCCGCCGGTGGCAACCGTCGTGGTCGATGGTGAGCAATGTGAAGTCTGGACTTCGGTGCAAAACCCGCAGGCGGCTCTGGACGTCGTGGCTGCCCGGCTTAAGCTTAAGCCTGAAAACATCAAGGTCAATGTGCTGCTGCTAGGCGGTGGCTTCGGGCGCAAGTCCAAGCCCGACTATGTGGACGAAGCCGCCATCGTGGCACAAACCATGCCCGGCACACCGGTCAAGCTGGTATGGACGCGCGAAGATGACATTCATCACGACTATCTGCATACGGTCGCCGTCGAGCGCCTGGAGGCGGTCGTTGGCAAAGATGGTCAACCCGAGACCTGGCTGCACCGCAGCGCCGCGCCCACAATCAGCTCACTCTTTGCCGAAGGCGCCAAAGGCCTTCAAGTGTTCGAGGCCGCCATGTCGGCCATCAACATGCCCTATCTGGTCCCCAACGTGCGCATCGAAAGCGCCGAAGTAGAAGCCCACGCCCGTATTGGGTGGTTCCGCTCGGTCTACAACATTCCACACGCCTTTGCTGCGCAATGCTTTATCGCCGAGCTGGCGGATCGTGCGGGAAAAGACCACAAAGAATTCGCACTGGATCTGATTGGCCCGGCACGTACATTTGATCCAGGCACCATCTCGGACACCTGGAATTACGATGAGTCACCCGAGCTTTACCCCTACGACACCGGTCGTCTGCGCGATGTAATCGAGGCCGCCACCAAAGGTGCTGGCTGGGGGCGTACGCTACCCAAAGGTCATGGCCTGGGATTAGCCTTTTGCTACAGTTTTATGAGCTACACAGCTACCGTGGTTGAAGTAGCCGTGGACGATCAAGGTGAACTGCGCGTTGTGGCCGTGGACATGGCTATTGATTGCGGACCACAGGTCAACCCCGAGCGCATCCGTGCCCAAATGGAAGGAGGCGCCGTCATGGGTTTAAGCCTGGCCCTGTCCGGCGAAATCAGCTTCGAAAAGGGTCGCGTGAAACAGAGCAACTTCCATGACTACGAGGTCATGCGTCACGCCGCCTCGCCACGCATCATTCGCACGCATTTAGTGAATGACAACCACGCTGCAGCGCCAGGCGGGGTGGGGGAACCACCTGTCCCACCCGTTGCTCCGGCATTGTGTAACGCCATCTTCGCGGCCACCGGCGAGCGGATACGCGACCTGCCTTTGTCCCACTTTAAATTTCAAGAGGTATCAGAAATTTAAAATCACCTTAAATGAAAAATGGACTGAGGATTAAACAGCTTAAACCCAGTCCATTTAATGCCTCTTGCACGATTGTGAAGGCTGAGATTAAGGCTGTGAATTCAGGTCATCTCTATTGGTTTCAGGACTTGCGTACGTAGCCCATAGAGTAATGAAACAGAGCACAAAAACCATAATGACCACCCCCATAATGTCCATGTAGCGCCAACAACCAAGTTGCCAGCATAGGTGCTATTCCCCCGCCGACGCCAGCTGCGATTTGGCAGCCTAAAGAGGCTCCACTATAGCGTACGCGCGTGCCGAATAATTCGGGTAGGTAAGCCGCTTGGGGTCCATACATAGGGCCATGGCCGAAAACCATACACACCGCAATTGCCCCCATAATGATAAGCGGATCACGGGTTTCAAGGCATAGAAACAGTGGATAAACAGACAACATCACGAAGACTGTGCCCATGTAGTACAACGTTCGGCGCCCCCACTTATCGGATAGCCACCCAAAGAATGGTATGAAAGCTATCTCTAATGCCGCACCTAACAGCACACCATTTAAGATTACCTCTCGGGAAAGCCCTAAAGTGTTGACTCCATATACGATGACAAACACCGTCAGAATATACACCCAGGCAACTTCACACACTTTAAGCCCGATACTCAAGGCTAAGTTCTTTTTGTGCTCGGCCAATATTTGCAATAATGGCGCCTTTTCTTCTTTAGCCTCGCTTTTTTCCTGGCTAGCTTCAAAAACAGGGGACTCCACAACTTTCATTCTTATGTAGAAACCGAGCGCCACTAAAACGATACTTAACAGAAACGGCACACGCCAACCCCAACTTAAGAAATCCTCGTCAGGCATTAGACTAAGCCAAGCAATCATACCGGTAGATGCCAACATCCCTAGCGGGAAACCCACCTGCACTAAACTGCCATAAAAGCCTCTCCGCTTCGCTGGCGCATGCTCAATAACCATGAGGGCTGCCCCTCCCCACTCGCCACCAATACCGATGCCTTGAACCACACGCAGTAAAACCAGTGCAATAGGCGCCCAGATGCCGATTTTCTCATAGGTCGGAAGCAAACCAATAGCAAAGGTCCCACCCCCATCAAAAACATCGTCAACATCAACATCGACTTGCGACCGATTCGATCACCAAAGTGTCCAAAAATCACCCCTCCTAGCGGTCGGGCAATAAAGCCTACCGCAAATGAAGCTAATGCGGCTAATGTCCCCATTATTGGATCAAAGGCAGGAAAAAAAGACGATTAAATATCAACGCAGCAGCTGTTCCATAAAGCAGAAAGTCATACCACTCTACAGTCGTTCCTATCACACTAGCCATGACCACACGACGCATAGACTTATCTTCGTCTTTTGCAAGAGTCGCGGTTAAGGCTGCCTCATTTATCACGCTCATCATTACCTCCTCGTTCGGGACTAGCGCCCCTTTGCTTAACCGCAAATCACTCACGGTAAGAAAATACTATAAGGAAACTTTTAATCGCGAAATAAGGGTTTACTAGTAAACTTTATACTGAATTTACATAAAAAGTTGACTATTATGAAATAAGTGATTAAATTTAAATCATCCGCTTCACCTGTTTTAAGCGGTTCAACCCAAGGAGACGCTATGAGTACCCAAGTTAAGGAAACAACGGATTCCCAGAACAAACATTTTTCCGAACGACTACAAGGCAAGCTGGAGCCGACAGAAGGGGGCTCGATTTATATAGATCCAGAGTCTATTGAATGGGAGCCCTCACAATTTGAGAAAATTTCGATGAAAGTGTTGTATCGAAATGATGATGAAGGCGAAATGACGGTATTACTAAAGTGGGAGCCAGGCGCGGTTTTACCTTTCCATCGTCATCCGGAAATCGAGCAGAGTTTTGTATTGGAAGGCTCATTCTATGACCACGACGGCATTTGCCGTGCTGGCCAATATGTGTGGCGCCGACCAGGCTCACTGCATGAAACACGAAGTGACGAAGGGTGCCTACTGCTAGCTGTCTACCGTAAACCAAATGTGTTTTTTGGCACAGCCGGTTTCAGGGCAGCCTCATAATTATAATTTGGCAGGGCAATTGCCCTGCCACTCTTGGAGCTGACATGAGTTGTGTCGTCACAGAAGCCTGCATTAACTGCGTGTATGGTAAATGTCAGGACATTTGCCCGGCAGACGCTTTTCATCGTGGACCAAATTTTATGGTTATTAACCCTCATACGTGCATAAACTGTACGTTATGCATTATTGCCTGCCCTACCCAAGCCATCGTGAATGACTACGACCTTGTATCCGACAAGCACGACTATATTCGGTTAAACAAGGAGCTTTCTGCCATATGGCCTGTAGCGCAAGAAGGTAGCCCAGCCCTGCCTGATGCCGACTACTGGGCCACTCAAAGCGACAAACATCATCTACTTTAATTCCGCCTCTAGCACCGCCGGCTCTCTCTAGCAGTGCCCGCCCCACTCCACCTCATGCGTTATAATTTGACGCGAAGCCTTCCCTTCTGACACAGCTCAGCAATGGCTTATCTTCATCTCGCGGGCTTGCTCACCCTTATAAAAGCGCGTGGGCTCTGGCTGACTCATAACATTAAAACCTTAGGCGGCGCATGAAAGAGGACATTAACAAATGACTCAAACTAACGATATTCTTGACATTAACGAGACTCCCGAGGAAGAAGAAGCTGCGGTTTGCCAACGCTTACGTGAATTACGTAAAGAACGCCGCCTAACACTAGATGTTTTAGCCGAGCGCTCTGGCTTTACCAAAGGCTATTTGTCAAAAATCGAGAATGGTACCAAAGCCCCGCCCATCGGTACATTAGCTCGTATCGCCCGGGCTATGAGTGTAGATTTAAGCGTATTTTTCGTCGATGAGAGTGCTAATGAGCATCAGCTATTACTCAGCCCAGACTCCCCCATTTCAGTCGTACACAGTTGGGAACGCAAGCCCGTCAGCCGTGGAGGTACAGAGTATGGGTATGACTACGTCAGTTTGGCCCATAAAAAGTCCAACCGCAGCATGGATCCATTCATTTTCACTTATCCGCAAACCACGGAAACACATGAGTTTTTTGAACACACTGGGGAAGAGTTCATCTATTTGCTAACTGGCAAGGTAGAATTCGAATTCAAGATTCATGGGCAACTGACCCGCTTCCTGCTAGAGGCAGGCGATAGTGTTTATTTTGAATCCAGTACCCCTCATCGCGGACGCGCATTAGAGGGGGAAGCCCAGGCTATTGTGGTTATCACAGAAACAGACGAATGAGAGCTCTTTAACGTACAAACTACGTTGACAAAAAGGAAACTCCGCATCACTATTAGGAAACACACAAAAGGAGTTTTCTATGCGTATCGGTATTATTTTTTATGATGACGTTGAGCCCATCGAAGTTGGCATCTTAGGAACATTATCTATGGCGCGTCGAATAGCGCCCGAGCTTAGCTATCACACTATCTCCCAAGAAGGGCAAAGCGTCACACTGCGAAATGGCCTGAAAATTGAAACTGATTTCAGCTTCGCAGAAGGCACCAGCAGCTGATATCACGCTCATTACAGGTGGCCCAGGCTGGCAAACACAAATACAAAATCAGCAACTACTACACTTCCTACAACAACGACACGAACGAGGAGACACACTTGTAAGTGTCTGCACCGGCGCGTTACTGCTGGGCGCGGCCGGTTTGCTACGTAACTGTAAAGCCACAACGAAAGCGGTCTATGCTGAGCCCGAATCTCCCCCGCTGGAGACATTGGCTGCGATCGAGCCTACCTGCCAAGTACAAGCCGCTCTCTTGGTTGATGAAGGAAATATTATCACTGGCGGAGGGGTTAGTTTATGCATCGATCTCACTCTTTACCTAATAGAACGTTTTCTGAGTGAGGACACGAGCGATGAAGTAGCCAGAATCATGGAGTACAGCTCTGCACGAGTTGCAAACCGTGAGCGCTTACCCCTCATCATTCAGGCTCCCACCACCTCAACTTAACGTCGTTTCACGCCGACCTTAAAGGTAGTTTCTTGTGGTAGAGCTAGAGCCTGAACCCCTTGTTAATTTACGGCGTTCAGGCTCATATTCCAACTGCCACGTGCCGATTCCGCCACCAATATACATAGAAACAGGATGTAGCCTGGCTCTCAGAGCTTATCCAAGATTGCTTAAGCATTTGATTTAGCTATTCATTTTGACATTCACATAACTGTCATATATGATTCATCAACTCGGTCAAAAAATAAAAATCAACAAAACCGGTTTAGCCCCAGCCGTTTAGCAACGTTCTGAACAAGGTGGCTATCTCATGCATCACTTGGCTTATCTAGCTCCAGCAGGAGCGTATATACACGGCTTGATTGTGCCTTGCGCTCCGTGGTTTCTTGGTTTTTTCTACGTTTTTTGTTTTCTGTAACGAAGCGGGTGCAATAGCGACGCACGTCGCCATACGCTGCTCCCCTGATTTGAGCCCCTGAGCTCACGCACATAGAGCCCTATTTCAGTTTCTGTCGTACAGCTTCTATGTGCTATGCGTTTGCGCAAATTTCTTGTCGGACTCAATCCAGTCCGATGACTGCGCGACGCCATTTTGTTTTATTGATTGGCAATCAATAACCATCTTCTCTTGGAGGTATGATTTATGAACCCTATACAAATCGCAATCGTCGGTATGGGTAACTGCGCCAGTTCGCTATTGCAGGGACTGGAGTATTACCGCGATAAAACCCCAGAAGATGCCATCGGGCTGATGCACTGGGAAATTGCTGGTTATCGTCCCGGTGACATTAACGTTGTGGCTGCATTCGATATTGATGCGCGAAAAGTAGGCCTAGACGTCAATGAAGCAATTTTCTCGGCTCCGAACTGCACTACAGTTTTCCAGGCGGAAATGCCCAGCAGTGGCGTAAAAGTATCGATGGGACCAGTGCTGGACGGTTATTCTGAACACATGAAAGACCATCCTGCACATCAAAGTTTTTGAAGTCAGACGCCATAGAGCCCAGCCGTCAGGAAGTCATCCAGCTATTACGCGAATCGGGTGCTGAAATCATGCTGAACTATCTCCCGGTAGGCTCTGAAGAGGCCACACGTTTTTATGCCGACTGCGCACTTGAAACCGGCATCGCCTTCATTAACTGCATCCCCGTATTCATAGCCAGTGACCCGGTGTGGGCCAAGAAATTTGCTGATCGCGGCATTCCACTGATTGGCGATGATATCAAAGCTCAGCTAGGCGCCACTATCACTCACCGGGTACTGACCGACTTATTCGCACGCCGAGGTGTACGTCTTGAACGCACCTATCAGTTGAATACTGGCGGTAATACCGACTTCATGAATATGCTGAACCAGGATCGTTTGGCGTCCAAACGTGAATCCAAAACCGAGGCTGTCCAGGCTGCGGCGGCAACAAGGCTGCACGACGATGACATACATGTAGGGCCGTCCGATTATGTCGCCTGGCAAAAAGATAACAAGATTTGCTTTATCCGCATGGAGGGCAAGTTATTTGGTGACGTTCCCATGAACTTAGAGCTTCGGCTTTCAGTTGAAGACTCCCCAACTCCGCAGGTGTCGCCATTGACATGATCCGTTGCGCCAAGCTCGCGCTTCTGAATGGCGAGGGTGGTGTTATAGCCGGGGCCTCTGCCTTCTTCTGCAAGCATCCCCCTCGGCAACTGACAGACGACGCTGCCTACGCTGAGGTAGAGCGTTTTATAAGCACCCCAGTGACAACGGCTGAAGTCGCCTGATTTTAATGAAACCATGACGCGCTGCTCCTCAGTCTGGGGCGTAGCGCGGTTACAGTAATCAGGAGACCTGTATTTATGCAAGCAGTCATTCTCGCTGCAGGCCGGGGTACACGCCTGCAGTCGCTAGGCTCAAGCAAACCGCTCGTCAAGCTCCTGGGCATGAGTTTGATCGAAAGAAATATCCGTGCATTGATACAAACCGGTGTCAGCGATATCGTCATCGTGACCGGTCATGAAGCCGCTTCCCTCGAAAAAGAGCTGGCTGCGCTTCGTAAACAGTTGCCCTCGGCTCGTCTACAAACCATACACAACCCTGACTGGGCCAGCACCGAAAATGGCCAGTCCTTGATCGCGGCTGCCCCGATAGTGCAGAGCCACTTTATCTTGTTGATGGCGGATCATGTCTATGACGTGGCGCTGTTGCAAGGCCTATGCGCAGCCACGCCCCCTGCTGACGGTGCCGTTTTAGCTGTAGACAAGCGCTGCTCCCGCCACGACATTGATCTGCAGGATGTCACGAAGGTACAGGTGGATGAACGCTATATCAGTCAAATTTCCAAGTCGTTATCACACTTCAACGCCTTTGATACAGGTGCGTTCTTATGTACGCCAGGCATGTTGAAAACAGCGCTGGAGACTGCAAAGGAAGGCCAGAGCTCTTTGAGTCACATCATGCGCAAACTGATTGACTCTCAACAATTAACAGCCTATGACATCGGCGATTGCTATTGGCAAGACGTAGACACACCGGCCAGCTTCACCTTAGCTGAAGCCCAGCTGCTTGATTCCGCTACCCGGAAACATGCAGATGGCCCTGTAGCCAAACACCTTAATCGACGCCTGTCCCGTCCCATCAGCCGATATTTTGCGCAGTATGGCTTAAGCCCAAATCTTATTTCAGTCATTGCTTTTTGCACCGGTATCCTGGCGGCGTGGCTGTTGAGCCGGGGCGGCTATGGCTCCTTGTTAATAGGCGGTGTGCTGGTGCAACTGGCATCGGTCATTGATGGCTGTGACGGAGAGGTCGCCCGACTGCACTTGCGTAGCTCAAGCTTCGGAGGCTGGTTTGACGCGATTCTGGATCGCTACGCTGACGCAGCAATCCTGGCTGGCCTGACTTGGCATGCAATGAGCATTCACGATACAGGATGGGCATTTATGGCTGGCCTACTGGCTATTACGGGAAGCTTCGCAGCCAGCTACAGTGCACATAAAGCGGATTTACAATCCACTGATAGCCGATGGCGCATGGGCCGCGACACGCGTAGTGCCCTGATCATGCTTGGAGCCATCAGCAATCTTGTACTTCCTGTGCTATGGGTGGTCGCATTACTGATGAACCTGACAGTCGTTCACCGCATACTGAGCATGAGAAAGCGTGAACTATGACACCACAGCCCCTGGACATTGCGCCAACAACGCTACATCTGCTGCTGAGTGCTGTGCATCGCACCCTGGATGCCTCCCCGTGCCTGAAGACTTGGGCCACGCCAAGAACACCCTGGAGTGGCTTCTTCGGCTTAACCCCGATGCCGACCACGCGCTGATGGTCGCCGCCTATGCGCATGATATAGAACGCGCCAGGCCTGATCGTTATCAGCGCCATATGTTCGCCAACTATGACGACTTTAAGCGCGCGCACGCCAGAGAAGGCTCGCTCAGGCTAAGCGAGCTTTTACGCAATTATCCACTGAGCCAGGCTTTTATCAATGAATGCGCACGGCTGGTTGAACATCATGAGCATGGCGGAGATGCCCGCAGCGATGTGCTTAAGGACGCCGACAGCCTGTCCTACTTTGACCACAATCTGGCATTTTACTATGAGCGGGAAGGCTATCAGAGCACGTTGAAGCGGGCCAGATGGGGGTATCAACGGCTATCAAGCCGTGCTCAAGCCCGGTTTCATACCCTTGCTCCCGAGGATCCTGTACTGCAGCTATTGTTACGTGAAGCTTGTTGAATAAAAATGACTTGAGTAAATCGTTGAACCAGCTAGGCGGCAAAGGGATCGTTACCTATTACCGCTGATTCGACATTCCAGACGCGCGAGCTTACTTGACGCAACAGCCCCTTTTACTTATAAAGAGCAACGGGCTCTTAGTTATCTATCTGCCCACTATAGATTATAAAGTCTCAGAAGCTCCACCGCAGCCCATCCCTGAGGAAGCAAGCGCGGCCGCACGTAGGGCGCTCCTGCCCTAGATCGGCGGTCTAACGCCGTCCGTCGTCCGGACCAAAGAAGGAACACATGGCAATTTTTGAAGTCGACTGTATCGTCAAAGAGCTGGAAGATATTCGCGGCGAATGGCGCGATTCGCAACAGCGTTCGCGTGACTCCGGTGCACGTGAGTTTCCCTCCCGCACTGCGCTGGAAGGCATCATGGAGAAGCTGAAAGGCGCGCTCTTCCCCATGCGCCTGGGCCCACAAGACCTGCGGCACGAAAATGAAAAATTCTACGTTGGTTACACCCTGGATGCGGCGCTGCATGGTTTGCTGACGCAGGCCAAACTCGAACTTCACTACGGTGCCCGTCATGCCCCGCCCGACTGCTCCCGAATAGAAGCACAGGCATTGGCTGCGGTGCGTGAGTTTTCTGCAGCCTTGCCCGGTATTCGCCGCCTGCTCGATAGCGATGTCCTCGCCGCCTACCAAGGCGATCCTGCCGCACGCAGCGTCGACGAAGTCCTGTTGTGCTACCCGGGTATGTTGGCATTAATCCATTACCGCCTGGGGCATGAACTCTACCTGCTCGGATTACCCTTACTGGCGCGCATCGTTACCGAGCTTGCACATAGCGAAACGGGCATCGACATTCACCCAGGAGCACAAATCGGAGCCAGCTTTTTTATCGACCACGGCACCGGGGTTGTTATTGGCGAAACGGCACGGATCGGTGCACGAGTCAGGCTCTACCAAGCCGTAACCCTAGGTGCAAAGCGCTTCAGTACCGATGCCGAAGGCAATCTCGAAAAAGGACTGCCTCGTCACCCTATCGTCGAAGACGACGTCATCATTTACGCGGGTGCGACGATTCTGGGACGAGTCACGCTGGGCAAAGGCGCGGTTATTGGTGGGAACGTTTGGATCACCGAAGACGTGGCGCCTGGTGCCAGCGTTACGCAGGCGAGCCTGCGGAGCACGCTGTAGTCGGCGGCTGCAGAGGTCATCGGGTAGACGTCTGCGCGGGCCATTTGGAGTTCGGCCCCAAGTATGAAGATATTCGATGATTACAAGGGCGCAAGCTGAGCAATGCCGTGGTCACGCAGCACAGTGGAGCCAGTGTGGAGCGGGTGAAGGAAACAGTAAAGCCCGCCTACCCCCTTGATTAACAAAGGTTTTATTCAGTTCGAATAGTGCGGATGTACCCAATAACGTACCCATCCACGACCACTATAATACGCGAAGTCTGGCGAAGGCCATAGAGCGCCGTCGAGTTCTACACAACGCTATCGAAAACATGTAGACCAATGCCAGAGCGACGCACAGTATTATTGAGCGTTATAGAGCGGGGATAAGTTCGTAGTCAATCTCGGAGCAAACGGCGAGAACTGCCGCTTTAACCCACCACGCCACGAAGCGAGGCCGTGCCAGCACAGCGCCGCGCCCGTTCGATAAACCGCTTGGCCCTCTCCGAAGCGCCGTCGCAATAAAGCAGGAACGTTGTAATCGTGTGATCGTCTGCGTGAAGAGGTCTCGCAACGATACCGGCGTCTCGCGCCGCATCAATCCGGGAGCATGCGGCCAGCCCGACACCATAGCCGGCCGCTACCACAGTTGCCATGAACTCAAAACTGCGCGCCTGAGCTGCAACGTGTGGTGTCATTTCAGCCTTCACGAACAAGGCTTGCACGTAATAGTGCATGGCCGCGCAGACCTCGGAATGCCACATCACCACCGGATAGTCCGCAAGTGTAGACAACGGGATGGCTGCATAGGTCAGTAGTGGTGAGCGCGCTGGCACCAGGACCGCCAGTTCGTCATGCCAGAGCGGCTGCATCTTCAGGCCGTGTTCGCCCCCACCATCAAGGGTAAATCCGAGTTCGTAGCGGCCGCCTTTCAGACCCTCGATTTGCTCTGCCAGGGCAACCTCAAACAGTGCGACGGGCGTTTCAGGCTCCTCTACGCGCTGGCGAGCTAGAAGCGTTGCCAGCTGTGCGTGGATCGCGCCAAACGATACGGCGATTCGCAAAGGTCGCCGATCAGCGTTGGAGGGCATATTGTTCTCCTTATTCGCAGAGGACTGTCGTTCTTCGTTAAAAGCCGGAATAGTGCCAAAGTCTTCGCTAAAGCTGAACTAGCCGGACGGCCGACATCTGGATGAGGGGCAGCTCATGCCTCCAACTACCGCCTAATGTCTTCTCCTCAAAACAAGAAGCTAGTTCAACACTTCGTTCACATCCTCTACGCTTCATTTCCGAGTCCGGGATTTAATGGACGAGCCCACGTTTAACGGCGACAGTCCAGGAATTAGCGGAGAACGACAGCCTAAGTCAAAAAATAAGGCTTAAATCTTACCATGAGTTAAATTTAACGTGGTTTGATTTACGGTGTCGTACGAAGCTTTTGCTGATGCAGAAGCGTACTATCCAACGAGGCCGGCCGACCGGCACCACCACCTATGAAGCAGGGCCAGCCATTGCGTTTGGCATGGCCGTTCGGGCAGCAAGAACAGAGTTGGGCATCGCCCAAGAAACGCTCGCCCACCTAGCAGGCATCGAACGTTCGCATATGGGGAAGATTGAGCGTGGCGAACATATGCCGAACCTGGCGATTATTCTGCGTATCGCCAGGGCACTGAACAAAAGCGCGAGTGAACTGATAGCGGCCACTGAGAAAAACCTACAGACTGAAGCCAACGAAAACGACGGGTAATATTGCTACAGCAATGACATGCCGTCAGCCTCTCCAAGTTGAATTCGCTCGATAAATCGACTCAATGGTTCAGAAACTCCAGCCCGAGGATATAGCAGGTAGGTCATCAATGTCGCTTCTCCTTGCGGCCCTTCCAGAGCCCGAGCCACCACATCCGGGTGTCTGTACATGCCGATCTGGGTGGCAGTGGCAAAGCACAGACCATAGCCAGCGGCCACCAGCGTCAAAGCGATGCTTAAGGAACTAGCTTGTGCGATCACAATGGGCTCGACATTCACCCCACGCAGTAGTTTGACGATCTGCTGCAGGTAGCCTTCGCACTCATGGGGATGACACATCACCAACGGGTAGCGCAACAACTCCTCCACCGGGATCTGTGCATGCATCAGCAAAGGATGGCGTGCGGCCATGGCTATTACTAGTGGATCACTCCAGGCAGAATAAGCAACGATATCGTCTCCCGTTTCGGAGGAGCGAGCGAACCCGGCATCAAACGCGCCTTTTCGTAACCCTCGCAACTGCTCGGCTAGTGGTACGTCGAACAGGCGGATCTCCACTTCAGGATCTTCCTCACGGCAGCGCGCCAACAGCGCTGCCAGTCTAGGTTCCGCAGCTCCATCAGAGACGGCAATACGCAGCGTGCCGCGATAACCCGCTGCCGCTGCCTTAGCACTCGCCGTAGCTTGGTCGAGACTGGTAAATACCCGACGCACGTTCTGCAGAAAGACTTCACCAGCGAGGGTCAGATGCGTACCACGTCGATCGCGCTTAAACAGCAGCACGCCCAATTCGCCCTCTAGGTGCTTGATGGTGCGCGACAGCGGTGACTGCTCAATGTTCAGCCGCTCAGCGGCACGGGCGAAGTGCAGCTCCTCAGCCAGTACGATGAAGGCACGTAGATGGCGTAGTTCCATGCTAAATCGCCACCGTCCGGCAGCCAAAGAATGACGACTGCTTGATCATGCTCTTGATCGGCTTGTAATATACGATGCGCCGGAGAATGTCGAACTGCGGGCACAATTTGAAGATCGAAACGTTAAAACCATTCTCTTTCAGCCTCGAACTTATGTACTGCTCATTAACAACCAAAGCATTAGCCCAAAGGGCCTCACCCATACTACGCTTGGCCACGTCTATTCAATTCTCAGCCTTCGACAGTAACAAGTCACAAACGCGGCCAATTTCCGCGCTCGTCGTCTTGCTCAAGATGATGTTCGATGTGCGCCCGATCCGCCGTCTAATGAAAGTTCTGCTCCTCATCGAACACAATGAAATTATGTAAATAACGCATCCCCACACCACAAGTGTCTCGTTAACCTCTCCGACACTGTCGCATATTGTTAGACCAAGCCTCTGTGCCGCGAGGATGGCGGCGATGAACGCCACCTCAAAACTCTACCTACACGACGATGACACAGTGGTGACGGCATGATTACAAATCTGTAATGGAGGTAATTTAAAACTTGATGACTTCCGGAATACACGTTATGGGGGCTCCGTATTTCTCTGTATCAAACCTTGATGTAGCTTCAGACAATATCGTGGCTTCTACACTGGTAACAACGAAGAACGAGCAACTGGACTTAATCGTCTCTGTGCTTTCCAGCGTCAACAAGTGCTTGACCTTGCCACAATTGGAAAGTCCATCCTAACGACATCAAAATCCAATGAGAGGCAATTAAACATGACCACAAGCACTAGTGGAGCGCTCACTACCGGGGAGGTAATGCGCGCAGTGAACGATTGCTATGGATTCTCACCGGCGCCACATTTCTTATCTTTTTCCAGGCATATATGGTGGCACCACTGCTGCCGCGTTTGGCCGCTGTATTTCATGTGTCTGTGGAAATGGCTGGTTTGATGGTGCCCGCCTATCTCATTGCCTATGGCGTTGCGACGTTGTTTTACGGATTGCTATCTGACAGGATCGGACGACGTCCGATCATGATCGCTTCGCTATCGGCGTTTATTCTTCTGACCGTTCTGACGGGATTTTCCCAATCAGCTGAGCAATTAACGACCGTGCGTCTACTGACCGGCCTTGGGGCCAGCGGCGTCGTACCGCTCGCTCTCGCACTGATTGGCGACTTGTTCCCCTACCGTGAACGGGGCCGCCCGCTTGGCTGGCTATTTGGTGCCATGGCCGGCGGCATGGCGGTCGGCGCGGTCGCGGGTGTGATGCTCGAGCCGTTCATCACGTGGCGCGGCCTATTTTTTGGCGTGGCCGCAGCCGCTACAATGGTCCTCGCCTTTCTGTTGCCTTATCGTGATCTGTTGGGCAACAAAAGCGGCGCCGCGAGGCCAACGCTTGGCACCCTGTTTGCCGGCTATCGTACCTTGCTGGGCAGCTCACGTGGTCAGCGCACCTATGCCTACGTTGCGCTCAATGCGGTGTTTCATTCCGGCGTGTTCACTTGGCTCGGCGTGTATTTTTCGCGCAAATATGGCTTAGGCGACGTCGGGATCGGCCTTGCACTTCTGGGCTACGGTATTCCCGGCTTCCTACTCGGCCCAGTTATCGGGCGGCTCGCCGACCGCTACGGCAGAAGCCAACTGATCCCCGTAGGATTGCTCATCGCCGGCGCCAGCGCCGCCGCGCTCTCACTCGACATGCCCCTGATCGGGGCGCCCATCTTAGTAACACTGCTGTCGGTCGGCTACGACCTAACTCAACCGCTGCTGGCCGGCATCGTGACCGACTTGGGGCCAAACCGCGGGCAAGCGATGGGCTTGAACGTGTTCACCCTGTTCGTCGGCTTCGGGAGCGGGAGTCTACTTTTTGGTGCGATGCTGCCGTTTGGCATCGAAACGGCACTCCACGTGTTCGGCGCTGGCGCTATCCTCCTCGGGATCCTCGCTGCCTTCCTCTTTCGCTCTGAAATGCATAAGTGACTCCCACGCCGAAATGGTTCACTCCGGTCTGAATTAGGACAGACCGGAAATGCTAGATCTTAGCTACGAGGGAATAACTCTTCCATTACATCGATAACACAATCATTGGATGAGGATGGTTTCATGCGATCTGTTTCATCAAGCTTTTGGTAAGCCTTCTGCACGAACGTCTGGTCGGGAACTGTAGGCATGCACATCGACCGTCGGAGCAGTCGAACTTATCGGTGGCTATAAAGCCGTCATCATTGCCTAGGCGAGCAATACGTGATTCACGTTGGAACAAAAGCTCGCTCGCAACCGTATTGGTATTCGTGATAATTAATATTCAATTAAAGCGTGGCGTTAGGAAGCGTGATCTCAAAAACCATTTGTCCATCCTCATCTTTTGCAGCAATGGTGCCGCCATGTGTGTCAATAATCGATTTGACAATGGCTAGACCTAAACCGGCTCCGTCGCCCTTGCGTTGGCGTGAAGGATCCGCGCGATAAAACCGGTCAAACAACCTTGGAAGATGCTCGGGATTGATTGCTAACCCCGGGTTCGCAACACGTATAACCACCGTGTCATTGCTGTTAGCCGCTAGTGAGACGGTGACTGCTCGCCCCGGAGGGGTATAACGTATGGCATTGGACAAAAGATTGCTTAGCGCGCGGCGCATCATCAATCTATCACCCTGAACACATACAACGGGACCTTTGCGTATCAAAGCAACAGAGCGTTCTTCGGCCCACGCTTCGAAGTAATCAAATAGCGCCTGCACTTCCGTGACCAAGTTCACGCTGACCAGCTCCGGTTTGAGCTGGTTATTATCGGCTTGTGCCAAAAACAGCATATCACCGACCATTTTGGCCATACGTTCGTATTCTTCCAAATTGGAATATAGAATTTCTCGATACTGCCCAATATCGCGCGATTGAGAGAGAGCGACTTCAGTCTGCGTCTTCAAATTAGTTATGGGCGTACGCAACTCATGAGCAATATCAGCCGAAAAATTCGAGAGGCGATGAAAACCATCTTCAATACGATCCAGCATGTCGTTGAATGACACGGCCAGCTCAGTTAGCTCCACTGGAACCGTATCAGGAACAAGCCGAATAAAAAGCTGGTCAGATTTGATTCGACGAATCTCTCGGCTGATGCGCCGTATCGGCGCATGCCCTTGATACACAGCAAACCATGTCGCCAGAATGGCAATCAGACAGGCCGCGACCGTAATAATTCTCAGGTAACTGCGAAAGCTTTCAAGATAGTGCAGGTGAAAATTGATGCCAGTGGCCACAGCTAAAGTTAAAGGCTCGCCACCTGGAAGACCTTTGTTTATTAGCTGCACAACAGCTCCTCTATAGGTCTCTCCCTTATCCCGCCAGTTTTTTACCGAGTCGATGGTGATCACGCCCGTAGAGGGAGTCAACCGCGCAAAACCATCCAAATCCGAATTAGGCGTAGCGTAAATCACACTTCCATGGCTATCCGATACTCGAAACTGCGCATTACGATGACCTGAAATCGCAGCCGCTAATCGACGCTTCAATGCATCCGGTTCCTGAGCAGCTGGCGGCTCTGAGAGCGACTGCGTCAGCGATTGAACAACAGCATTAAGCTCATCGACATCCTGCTGAACGAAGTGACTATTAATGGATCGTTGGACCATCCATCCAAACGTAAGAAGCACCACTGTTATGACTGCTCCAATGGATACGGTCAGGCGCAGGGCCAAGGACGCGGGGCGGCGTGCCATTCTTTTTAGCTCACGCTGCTGACATCAAGCATATAACCCATGCCGCGAACGGTATGAATTAGCTTGGGCTCAAAGGCGTCGTCGATTTTGGCACGCAGGCGCCGAATCGCCACATCAATGACGTTGGTATCGCTGTCAAAATTCATATCCCACACTTGGGAGGCAATCAGAGAACGTGGTAACACCTCGCCTTGGCGGCGCACCAAAAGCTCCAGAAGTGCGAACTCTTTGTTTGTCAGGTTAATACGTACCTCTTGTCGCTTCGCCCGCCGACGCGGAATGTCCAGCACCAGGTCGGCCACCTGCAACTGATCATTAAAGACCGGCGCGGTTCCTCGACGCAGTAACGTACGGACTCGTGCAAGCAGTTCCGAAAAAGCAAAAGGTTTAATCAAATAATCATCGGCGCCTAGTTCCAGGCCCTTAACGCGATCCTCCACGCTATCGCGTGCCGTCAAAAACAATACTGGAGTAGCCGACTTCGCTTCGCGCAACGCTTGAACAATACGCCAGCCGTCAACATCTGGCAGCATGACATCCAAGATGATCAAATCATAATCCTCTGTCAGGGCGAGGTGGTGCCCGTCCAGACCCGTGCGGGCCAGATCGACTATAAAGCCGGACTCGACGAGCCCTTGGCGTATATATTCGCCAGTTTTTATCTCATCTTCGACGACGAGCAATTTCATGGGATCGCTCCTGCGATGTACTTCAGTTTTGTGTCTGACTTAAGGGACCACCCCTGACGTAGAAGCGTCAGAACTCATAGTAAGACTCTACACGCGTCAAACTGACAGCACGATGACGATCAGATTACAAAACTGTAATACAACGATATTTCCGACGAGCTCATTTTTAGACGCCCTTGTGGTCACTGCGAAGTATCCTGCCCAAAAACAAGATATAAAAACATGGAACTTTTCATTAAGCTCGACATCGATTACGCACAAGCATTTCGTCTGCGGGGCCAGGTACATTGAAGACTGCAGTGAACTTACCCAAACGTTTTATCAGATAATTGCGAGCATCTGCGAGCCATTTCGCCAAGAATGTGGCTCGCCTCAGATGAGTTACTAGGAGCATGGTGCCGAAAACGCGCTAAAGCATGGAAAACGCCTAGCGCTCTGCGGCTTAACAGCGTCCGACCCTAAAGTTTGAGCACCGGCGTATAGCCAACTTCTCGAATGGCACGTTCGATAACGTCTGCATTGGACTCTCCATCGATTCGAACCAAATGCGCGGGAAGATCAATCCTAACGCTGGCCGTCGGTGCCGTTTCTTTGACCACGCGCGTAATCGTATCCACGCAATGGCTGCAAGTCATATCCATCACTTCAAACTCAATCATAGTGCTGTCTCCTTAGGTAATGCAGCATAACAATACTAAACCTTGCCATTACGGCAATGTCAAGCTGGTCCAACGCGCCATTTACCGGTTTCCTCGGCAATCAGTTCACACGTTTGCACCTCGCGAGTGACCGCCGTCGCTATTCTTTTTGCCTTTAAATAACAATATGTTGCTTGACTACCGGGAAACGCAACGCGTGCATGACATAAATGTAATCACGACGTAATCGGACTGACAGCATGACTTCGCTACAGTGAATTCGCTACCGTCACTCAGCGCTACCGAGCGGATATGGATCAACCCGCCTATTTGAAGGATAAGAAGATGAAATGTGATATGAAAACCATGCTGAAGGCGGCTCTTGGCCTAGCTGTCGCCATTGCCGTGGCGTACGCAACTTTGCCCGCCGCCCGTGAATGGCTTGCCGCCAGCGCCCCATTTTTGTTCTTTCTAATTTGTCCCTTGATGATGTTTTTCATGATGAAAGGTATGCACTCCTGCGACAAGGACCAAAGGGCGGAAAAAGCCCAAGCCGACAAAGCTCCCTCCACACCATCGGTCGGACACTCGCCGCTCAAAGACTAGCCGGCTCGCAGCCGTCGCACCCTACCCATAGCGGACTCATGATTGGGTAGCACTTAGATTTACGGATATCACGTGATGAGTTCTAAAGCAATTTTTACTACCCTGGCGGCAACAAGCGTTGCCACCTTATTGATGTTCGGCGGAAACGGCGTAGCAAGTACAGATCCATCCGTAGCCAATACACAAGCCATAAAGACTTTGGCACAGGCCGCGCCGATTGAACTCACGCACGTGCACGGCCTTGCCTATAGCACAGACGGTAAACAGTTGCTTATCCCGAGTCATCATGGCATCGCGGCGTATACGAATGGTCAATGGACAAGGATGGCCGGACCTGAGCATGATTACATGGGGTTTGCCACCACCCGCGAGGCGTTTTACAGCAGCGGACATCCCGCAGCTGACTCGAACCTAATTAATCCGTTCGGTCTCATCAAAAGTACGGATATCGGAAAAACCTGGCGACAACTGGGCCTGGGAGGAGAGTCCGATTTTCATACCTTGGCCACAAGCTATGAAACAGGTGCAGTGTACGTCCTGAATTATGGGCCTAATAGCCGGATGCCTCAACCGGGGCTGTATATGACTCAAACAGACGGCCTAGCGTGGACGCGAGTAACAGCTAACGGCCTGAAGGCCAAAGCTAACAGCTTGGCGGTGCACCCGCACGATGTCAACGTCGTTGCCGTGGGCGCTGCTGACGGGTTGTATTTGTCTCATGACACAGGCAACCATTTTGAGCCACTGATTCGGAGCACGCAGGTACTCGCGCAGTGGTTCGATCTGGATGGCGAGCATCTTTGGGTTAGCAGTTATGCAAATGCCCCCGAGCTGAGTCGCATGGGCCTGAAGAACGACGAAGTTATAGAAAGGGTCGAGCTTCCAGCACTGGACGAAGACGCGGTAGCCTTTATTGCTCAAAACCCTGCCCGCCACGAAGAACTTGCTATCGCGACCTTCAAAGGTAGCGCTTATGTCACACAAAATAGAGGTGTAACGTGGACACAAATCGCTAACGGTGGCACGACGCGCGATAAGTAAGGTCCGACATTCTAATTTTTAGCATCCCCCTCTCATCAAATGGCTTGAACAATTCCATGAGCAATAAACTGATAAAAATCATTGTGATCGCGCTGGCGGCGATTGGACTCATAGCCGTTTTTGCTCTTGTCGGCATGGGAGCCATGATGTTTTGGATGATGGGCACTTGATGTGAACGTGACACGATTATTAATGGCCACCCTATTCTCCCCAACATCGTGAATGCAATCACACAACCCAATTTAAATTCAAGAATATCTTTGCATTACAAAAATGTAATGCCAGCGTCATTGGGACGACATGCGCATTTCGTTAAAGTGCTAGTCATCAATTTAATTTGAGGCTTTGATCATCGAAGGATGATTGATGTCTACCTCTTTCGACTTTGGGATACGCTCACGTGAAACACCTGCTACCGTCCTCGCTTGCACTACCTATACTGCCCCGTCGCCGATTCGTTCAGGGCCTAGCGGCCGGCGGCGTATTGTTGGGCTTATCGCCCTTTGCCCGAGCTGCTGGAAGTCCGTCCGCCAAGACGAGTACCGGCTCAGCCGCTGTGCTGACGGGGACCGAGTTCAACCTGGAGATCGGTGAATCACCCGTCAACTTCACCGGCAACCCTCGCATGGCGACGACGGTGAATGGCTCGCTTCCTGCCCCAACGTTGCGTTGGCGCGAAGGCGATACGATCACTATTCGCGTCAAGAACCGCCTGAAGGAAGCCACCTCCATCCATTGGCACGGCATCATCCTGCCCTTCCAAATGGATGGCGTGCCAGGCATTAGCTTTGCGGGCATCGCCCCAGGGGAAACGTTTACCTACCGATTTAAAGTCGAACAAAGCGGCACGTACTGGTATCACTCCCATTCTGGCATGCAGGAGGCGACCGGCGTTTACGGGGCGATCATTATCGACCCGGCACAAACCGACCCCATACGGGCGGATCGGGAGTACGTCGTTCAGCTCTCTGACTGGACCGACGAGGATCCGATGCGAGTCCTGGCCAAACTCAAGATGCAAGGCGACTACTACAACTACAACCAACCCACCGCCATTGATTTCTTCCAGGATGCCTCGCGAGATGGCCTGAAAGCTGCTATCGACAAGCGCAAGATGTGGAACGAGATGCGCATGAGCCCGACCGATTTGGCTGACCTGTCCGCGAACGTACTGACCTACCTGATGAACGGCACGACACCGGCGGGCAACTGGACGGGGCTGTTTCGAGCCGGAGAACGGGTCCGCCTGCGCTTTATCAACGGTGCAGCCAATACCTTTTACGATATACGCATTCCCGGCCTTCAGTTGACCGTGGTCCAGGCTGACGGCGTGAACGTAGAGCCTGTAACGGTCGATGAGTTCAGGTTCGGACCTGGGGAGACCTATGACGTGCTGGTACAGCCTAAAGACGACGTTTACACCGTATATGCGCAAGCCATGGACCGCACGGGATATGCCCGCGGCACCCTGGCTACGCGTGCCGGTCTCGAAGCGCCCGTGCCGGCGCTGGACCCTGCAGAATGGCTCACCATGGCGGACATGATGGGCTCAATGGGTGGGGGCATGGCAGGAATGAATCATGGCGCGCCCGGCCAATCGTCCATGGGAGGTATGGACCACGGCAATATGGCAGGGATGAACCATGGCAGCATGCAGGGCATGAATCACGCTGGAATGGCTGGCATGGCTGGCATGGCTGGCATGGATCATGGCGCAATGGCAGCGGCTGGCGCCAGCACCCAAGTGCGCCACGCCAAGACCGAGTATGGCCCAAGTATCGATATGCGGGTCGACATGCCGCGCACCAATCTGGACGATCCCGGCATTGGGCTGCGCAACAACGGCCGCCGCGTATTGACGCTGTCGGACTTGCACACTGTGGGAGGTGCGATGGATCCGCGCGGTGCAGAGCGTGAAATCGAGCTCCATCTGACCGGAAACATGGAACGCTATGCCTGGTCGTTCGACGGCGTTGAATATGGAAAATCGACACCTGTGCATTTTCGCTACGGCGAGCGGGTCAGGGTTATTTTGCACAACGACACCATGATGACACACCCCATGCACTTGCATGGCATGTGGAGTGAGTTGGAGGCGCCTAACGGCAGCTTCCAGGCCCGGCGCCATACGATTCCGGTGCAGCCAGCGCAACGCATCAGCTTTCTCGTGACCGCCGATGCACTGGGTCGCTGGGCTTGGCACTGCCATCTGATGCTGCATATGGATGCGGGGATGTTTCGCGAAGTGGTGGTGGCATGAGCTCAATAAACGAGAAAAAGGGAATCTTGACCGTGAATACCCATATAAAAAAACGCATTCTTGGAGTCGCCATCGCAACGCTCGGCGCCACTCCGCTTTTTGCCTACGCCCAAGCACATGACGCCCATAGTGGCCATACTGCCACGCCGGCCAGCTCGGCTCCTGCCGATGCAGCAAGCATGCCTGGCATGGATCACAGCAAAATGAATATGCCTGGCATGGACCATGACACGATGAAAATGAAGTCAACTACCTCGCCTAAGCCAGCAGAGGCCATGCCCGGTATGAACCATGGAGAAGCCAACACAGCGCCAACGGCCACTGCTCACGATATGGGAGCAATGAATACGAGCGGTGGCGAAATGGACCACGGCGATATGCAGATGCAAGGCGGATCGGCGCCACCCGATGCCCGCGATCCGGATGCTTACTCCGATGGCTATGTGCGTAACGCGGGCAAGTATGCATTACCACCCTCAGATACGCTGATCATGTCGGACATGCACAACTTCGGTTCGGTCTACTTCGACCGGTTGGAGTACGTCAGGGCGCGAGGCGAAGAATGGGCGGCCTACGAAGGGGAGGCCTGGTACGGCAGCACCTATAACCGCGCCGTCATTAAAGCGGAGGGCGAAGTGGCGAGCGGCAAGTTGCAGGAATCCGAGACGCAGCTCCTGTGGCGCCATGCGGTTTCAACGTTCTGGAATACGGAACTGGGCGTACGATTCGACCATGCCAAAGGCGCGCCAAACCGAGAATGGCTGGCATTCGGCTTTAAAGGGCTTGCGCCTTACTGGTTTGAAGTCGATGCCACCGCCTATGTCGGCCCCAGCGGACGAACCGCTCTGGGGCTGAAGGCGGAGTATGACATCTTGCTTACCCAGAAGCTCTACCTTCAACCAAGCGTGGAAGTGAATCTCCATGGCAAGGACGATGAACGCTGGGGCATTGGCAGCGGCCTGACAGACGGTACTGCGGGCCTGCGTCTCAAATACGAAGTCACGCGTCAGTTTGTTCCTTACGTTGGCGTGGAATGGTCCAGCAAATTCGGAAAAACGGCGGATTACGCGCGCGCGGCGGGCGACTCCAAGCAGGAAACCCGTTTCGTGGCCGGTTTGAGTTTTCGCTTTTAACTGTTGTACCAGGGAACATCAAGCCTGATGCTCTTATTTTTCCCTTATCCAAAAGTGGTTTTCATGAAAAAGACACTATCTATACTGATATTAAGCACATTACCCGCCCTGGCATTAGCCGCCGGAAGCCATGGTGGAGGTCACGAGATGAAGGACGGCACCATGATGCAAGGGCATGATATGTCCAGTATGAACAAAGGTGACTCCGCGGTGGGACAACCTGGCGACGCCGCCAAGGTCACGCGTACGATCGAACTCGTCATGGACGACACCATGCGTTTTTCTCCAAGCCAGTTCAACGTCAAGCCCGGTGAGACGATCCGTTTTTTCATGAAGAACAACGGCAAGATTCCTCATGAAATGGTGATCGGCTCCGTTGCAGAACTCAAAGAGCATGCAGCCATGATGCAAAAAATGCCGGGAATGAAACATGCCGAGCCCAATATGATCACGGTCAATCCTGGCCAAAAAGGTGGCCTCGTCTGGCAGTTTCCTCAGACCGGAACCGTTGACTTTGCCTGCCTTCTTCCTGGGCACATGGAAGCGGGCATGATTGGTAAGGTAAAAGTCGGATAAGGTAACGTAAAGGCGGCGCCTTATGGCCAGATTATTCATCCACTGCGTGATGGATTACTAGGCACAGTAGCTACAATGCGTTCCCCCAGAGCGGCAGCACTGCGTATGCAGTGCTGCCAATGCTTATTTCCCCACACGAATCACAGTCGATCCAGCCACAAAAGGCGAACCACGCTCTCGCATTATCCAAATATTTTCTATATGACATGCATACGATATTAAAAAGCCTGCTTCTCGTCTTCGGTTATCTTCTAACGAATAGCGCCGTGGCATCGGAAGTCAGACTGACTTCTATTATCGAAAGCCCTGTTCACACACTCGGCAAACACGCTCATAAGGCGATCCCTCGACTCGAGAGCTTGCGCAAGATGTTTCTTGCCACGCCGCTGATTGACCGCGCGCGTATCAACTCATCCTTTGGCTACCGGCTGCATCCCGTATCAGGCAAGTGGGCAGGCCATCAAGGTCTTGACTACCCTGCCCCAAAAGGTACTCCCATCCGCGCAACGGCTCAGGGAAAGATCTCTTTTATTGGTGTCCAAAATGGATATGGCAAAGTGATTTTCATAGAACATGATAATGAGTATTCCACTGTCTATGCGCATCAAAGCCGTTTTAAGAAAGGCCTAAGAAAAGGTGTCAGCATAGAAAAGGGACAAATCATTGGCTATGTCGGCTCAACCGGAACATCCAGTGGCCCTCATTTGCATTATGAGCTGCGCGTCAACAATCAACCGGTAGACCCCATCCAAGAAAAACGGCAACTTGCCTCCTATGTCCAAAGATGAAGTTACCTTGTGCGGCCAGCGTAGCGATAGCCCGCAAATTACATTGTTTGATCGTGCAACAAAGTGAGTGGGATAGTTCCAATGGCAATAACTGTGAAAAAAGCGGGCGTGATTACCGGTGTGCTTGGTGCCCTGGCGCTCGGCGCCGGCTTGTTAATGTATAAACCCTTGACGGACTCAAGACCGGCATTTATTGACCCTTCTGATCAAGAGCTCGTGGCTAACGGCCAACAAATCTACGCCAACAACTGCGTATCTTGCCATGGCGCAAAGTTGGAGGGCCAGCCTGACTGGCGTATCCGTCAGGCCAATGGTCGTTTGCCTGCGCCGCCGCATGATGAGACCGGGCACACCTGGCATCATCCCGATACCGTTTTAATTGACATTACTAAAAATGGCCTGGTCCCTGGCGTGACAGCCCCACCCGAGTATGTGAGCGATATGCCCGCCTATGGCAAGTTGCTGACCGATCACGACATCCGGGCTGTGCTCGCTTATATCAAAAGCTCCTGGCCCAAGCAGGCGTTAGCGGCTCAAAAAGAAATCACGCAACAACGGCCACAGTAACTCATTGGGCGCGCTAGCCGTTTATTTTGCTTTACGTAACCGCAAGGCGTTCGTCACCACCGAAGCCGAGCTCAAGCTCATCGCCAGGGCGGCAAACATGGGTGAGAGCAATAACCCCGTCCATGGATACAGCACGCCCGCCGCCAGGGGTACGCCCAAAGCGTTATAAACAAAAGCAAACCCCAGGTTTTGTTTCATATTGGCAATGGTGGCATCAGACAAATGACGGGCAATCGAGATTCCCCGTAGGTCGCCTTTGACCAACGTAACTTGGGCGCTGTTCATGGCGACATCGGTGCCGGTGCCCATGGCAATGCCGACGTTGGCTTTGGCCAACGCGGGCGCATCGTTAATGCCGTCGCCCGCCATCGCCACGATATGCCCTTGATCTTGAAGCTTTGTGACAAGATCAAGCTTATCGGCGGGCTTTACCTCACCATGAAATTCGTCGATACCCAAGCGCTGCGCCACAGCCTTAGCTGTCGACACGCCGTCGCCCGTGGCCATGATGACGCGGATACCCGCCGTTTTCAGTTCGTCCACGGCTTCTTTGGTGCTGGCTTTGATAGGGTCGGACACGGCAAGTAGACCCAGTAAGTCGCCGTTCGCAGCCAGATACATGACGCTCGCGCCTTGCATACGCAGGTTATCTGCCTTTTCGCTCAGTATCGCCACATCGACACCTTCCTGCTGCATCAGCGCGGTATTACCGAGCGCCAGGCGTTTGCCCTCGACTGTGCCGCGAACACCAATTCCGGAGCCCGACTCGAATTCATCTACCATAGCCAATGCGATGCCCTGCGCTCGCGCGCCACTAACAATGGCGTCAGCCAACGGATGTTCACTGCCTTGATCCAGACTCGCGGCCAGACGCAACACTTCTTTGGCGGTACCGCCCTGGACGTGAATCGCTTGCTCAAACGTGGGCCGTCCTTCGGTCAAGGTGCCGGTCTTATCGACGATCAAGGTATCGACCTTGCGGAAGTTTTCGATGGCCGCGGCATCCCGGAATAGGACGCCGTGCGTCGCACCATGGCCAGTGGCGACCATAATCGACATTGGTGTTGCCAGGCCTAGCGCGCACGGGCAGGCAATGATCAGTACAGCCACCGCATTGATCAGACCGTACACCCAACTGGGCTGTGGCCCCCAGAATCCCCACACGAAAAACGTCATCACGGCGATGGCAACCACCGCCATGACAAAATAGCCCGCCACACGATCGGCCATGCGTTGCATAGGGGCTCGGGAGCGTTGGGCTTGCGCCACGAGCTGCACGATTTGCGACAGCACGGTAGCCGTACCCACTTTCTCGGCACGTATGACCAGTGCGCCCGATGTATTCATCGTCGCGCCAATGACTTTATCGCCCACGCGTTTGCTAACAGGAAGCGGTTCGCCGGTCAGCATGGATTCGTCAATTGAACTTGCGCCTTCTTCCACCGCCCCGTCCACTGGCACTTTTTCACCAGGACGAACACGCAAGCGATCGCCTTCGTGAACGTGGGTAAGCGGCACATCTTCTTCAGTACCGTCCGGCAAGATACGCCGGGCCGTCTTGGGCGCTAGTCCCATTAGCGACTTGATGGCCGCAGAGGTCTGCGAGCGGGCTTTCAGCTCAAGGATTTGCCCAAAAAGCGTCAAGGAGATGATGACGACTGCCGCTTCAAAATACACCGCGATACGCCCCATGGACAAGAACGTATCGGGAAACACTTCTGGTGTCACAGTCGCCACGAAGCTATAGATAAAAGCCGCCGCCGTTCCTAAGCCGATGAGCGTCCACATATTGGGGCTACGGTTAACGACTGACTGCACACCCCGTACAAAAAACGGCCAGCCAGCCCAAAGCACGACCGGCAAGGAAAGGACCAGTTCAATCCAGCTTTGGGCTGCCATCCCAAACCAGCCCAATTGGTGGCCGAACATGGCCAGCGTGGTGACGATCAGAGTGAGTGGCAAGGTCCACCAAAACCGACGACTGAAGTCCGCCAACTCGGGATTATCATCATCGAGTGTGGGCATAAGCGGTTCCAGCGCCATGCCGCATTTAGGACAGTTTCCAGGGTGATCTTGGCGAATCTCGGGGTGCATCGGACAGGTGTAGATCGTGCCCTGTGCGGCTACCTCAGTGTGTTGTCCGTTTGGCTGTTTAAGATATTTGGCCGGGTCCGCGCTGAATTTGATCTGGCAACCCGTGCTGCAGAAATAAAATGGCTGGCCGTCATGCTCAAGATGGTGTGGCGATTGCTCAGTCACCGACATTCCGCACACCGGATCCTTTAACCGCGAGGCCGGTTTAGTGTCGCGATCGTCAACTCCCGTTGATCCGCTGCTTACGTGACCTGATCGGCCGTGTTGCGCATGTTCGTGGTCGTGTGGTGTCATGAGGTAGCCGCTTTCCCAGTTAGTCTTGGGCTACGCTGACCTCTCACCATCCCAAAACAGCGTAGAGCCCGAGATTGCAACGGATGGTAGGCGTATCAATCATGCCATACTTTAGTGCTTGCGAAACTGACAGTTCGCCGTCAGCAGCATTACATTTTTGTCATGACGAGCGACGGTTTACGAGGCATTAAGCGCCCGTATAAAAGCTCCGAATGTATGCTTTTTCTTCAACGGTAAGCGTCTTTAGCTCCTGCTGTACCTGTGCTCGTGATTTCGTCTGCTCAGCATTTATTTGGGGCCCAGTTCCTGTCGCTTCACCCTGACGTGTAGCCCAAGTAGGGTCTGCTTTGGCTTGCTCAAGCTCCTGCAGCACCTGTGCTCGACTCTTCGTGTTCGACCAGTCCTGCACCTCCACGCCGCCCTGCTCACTATTATCGGGAATCCAATAAGCAAAACTGGTAGCTGGAACTGCTAATGCAGCGGCTAGCAAGGCGAAAAGCGTTTTTGAGCGAAAAGACATAATAGATTCCTTTGAGAGTCGTTGTCCCGCGACGCCGTCATACTGAGTGATCACGGTGCCAGTTCTTTCTGGCTAGAACTCCACTTTAGCGAGCAGCACCCAACAGTCCGATGACGCTGGCATGACGAATACGTCATGATTTGACTTATCTTTGTAATGTAGGCCGCATTCGAGAGATGACCCAGTAACGGCACAGGAATTGCTGATAAACCAACGTTCATGCAGCAAGTGCGGACTGAAACGCGAGCGTCATTGCTCCAGGATTCCCATGATCGCTCAACCTATCGATTACTTTCTTATTGTCTGGTTTGCTCTAGCAGCTTTATCCACAGCCTACGTTGCTTGGGATCAGTTTCGCCATAACCCTGAGCCGGTGGTAATGAAGTGGGGTTTCGTATTGGTGACCCTCTATATGGGGCCCATCGGCTTGCTGCTATATGTGATGGCCGATAAAGAGCCCGGACCAGGCGAGCATGAACAATTCATCAAGCCGCTGTGGAAACAAGGCGCGGGGTCGACCATCCATTGCGTGGCGGGCGACGCCACTGGCATTATCCTGGCGGCGGTGATCACGGCAGCGCTGGGGTTGCCTATGTGGCTGGATCTCATCGTTGAGTATTTAGCGGGATTCGCGTTTGGTCTTTTCATCTTCCAGTCTCTTTTCATGAAAAACATGATGGGCGGCAGCTACTGGGACAATGTCAAAAAATCATTCATGCCCGAGTTTATTAGTATGAATGCCATGATGGCAGGCATGGCCCCCGTTATGGCGCTCCTGATGATGGGACACGACATGAGGGCGATGGAGCCGACCGAATTGCTTTTCTGGGGAGTCATGTCAATGGGCGTGATTGTCGGTTTTGTCGTGACTTATCCGGTCAATGTCTGGATGGTTTCCAGGCAGATGAAACATGGCTTAATGACCGAACGCCAAAACAAAACCGGACAGACAAAGAAGCATGGCCACGCTGGTGGGGACCATGCTTCGGCAAAGTCGTCTCCAGGTGACCATCACGCCATGCAGCCTAACGTGACACGCTCGCAATTAGCAGCTGTCACGATGGGCACCGGCTTAATGCTATTGGCTGGCATGACGTTTCCGGCGCTGTTTGTGAACATGCGCCTGTCTGCCCGCGACGTAGGAGGAGCGATTATGCCGCCAGGCATGATCATGGGGTGGGACACTCCGGGTGCTGCCATGCGCGATATGGCAGCCATCGCACCGCGCTTGGTCGCGCATACCGCCGCGCAAGACGCCCAAGGCGATACAGCACTTGAACCTCGTATTGAAAACGGTGTCAAGGTTTTTGATCTGGAAGCGAGCGTTGTGCGTTGGAACATCCTGCCCGACGTACAGGTGGAAGGCTATGCGTTCAATCGCCAGATTCCGGGTCCACGGCTGCGCGTCACTGAAGGCGATAGGGTCCGTATCAATGTCACCAATAAACTACCGGAATCGACGACAGTACATTGGCATGGCTTGATCCTACCCAATGAAATGGATGGACCGGCCAACATTACCCAAAAGCCAATTGCTCCTGGCGGTAAATACGTTTATGAGTTCACGACCGAACAATCCGGTACTTATTTTTATCATACGCATGACCATGTCGATCGGCAGCAAGCCTTCGGCCTATATGGCGCACTCATTATCGACCCAAAGAACCGCGATGAAGAACCCCGGGCCGACCATGAGTATGTATTGCAGTTACAGGAGTGGCTCGAGCGCGAAGGGTTGACCTACCCTGCCATGCTGATGGAAGGGGCCTTGCCCAATTACTTCACTATCAATGGCAAAGCATACCCGGCCACGGACACGGTGAAGATGAAAGTGGGCGAGACGATCAAATTGCGCTTCATCGGCAGTAATAACAATTTTGTACACCCTATGCATGTTCACGGTGGGCCTTTTACCGTGGTGGCCCGCGATGGAAATGTGTTGCCCCCGCGGCGCGATTCGAAGCCGATACAGTCAACGTCGGCCCAGGGCAACGCTATGACGTCATATGGACGGCGCTCCGCCCAGGCAAGTGGATTGTGCATTGTCACATTCCGCACCATACGACCAACAACAATGTAGAACAAGAAGGCGCCGGGGGCCTGACCATGGTCCTGGACGTTCAGGCTTAGCTCTGTTCAAACCAACGTTGCTTGATTAGTAGCTGCCATTGAACGACCACCCATAGCGAAGGCCGTTGGCATTAAAGGAGGGCATGACACTTGCTGGCCGGTACCGTACCGCCAACATTGGCTAACTTTCCTGAGAGCGATCATGTTCAATCAACCGAAAAAAGCGCACGGTGCGGGCATCCGCGCCGTACGTCACCTCTTGCCATTGCTGCTCGGAGCCAGTATGTTGGCCATCTCATTGCCAGCGCCCGCCCAATCGACAGCAACTCAGTCGAATCAACCGTCAATGAAGTCGGAAACCGCCAAAAACGGCATCTCTATGGATATGCGGGGTTCCATGATGGAAATGCGCAAGAGCATGAATGCCATGAAGCCCTCAGGTGATATTGATTATGACTTTGCCGCCATGATGCGGGTCCACCATCAGGGCGCCGTAGATATGGCCGAGCTAGAGCTGAAAAAAGGTCAAGATCCTGAGATGAAACAAATGGCCAAAGAAATCATCGCAGACCAGAAAAAAGAAATCGCGAAGTTTGATGAATGGCTCGCTGCGCACCCAAAGCCATCGAAATAGCTCTCAGGTCTACGGTTCGAACTCAGATCTCATTATTGAGGTGAGGACGGCGCTTCAAGCTTGTCGGCATACTTGATCATGATGTCGCCCATGGCACGCATCATCTCGCCATGCATCTGCATCATCACTTTGCTATTGGCTCCGCTAGCAGCGCCCATCATAGGACAGCTGCCCATCATCCTCATCATGTCGCCGCCCATCATGCCGTGATCTTTCATCTTGCCTGGCTGCATATCGCCCATCTTGGCCGCGTCACCATTCTGTATCATGCCTGATTCAGCTTTCATGCCCGCGCTAGTGCCATCACTGCTGGAAGTCGCTGCTACTCCCGCACCGCTTACGCCCAACAAGAGCGCCGTAATGGGCGCAATAAATAGTGCTTTCATATTTATTTGTATCTCCTAAATCCAGAAAATTGACTTTTCACGAACCGGCTTGAATTTGTGGCGCAAGAGAGATGTAGATATAGAGGTGTAGATGTCTTCCAGCGTCAGAGCAGGAAGGCGTACCAATCGTGGCGTACCCGGCTATACCATTGCTTTTATGTAGATTTTAGTCCTTGGAAAATGGTTTACCGTTAAAGTCCACAGTAACCAGATTGCCGTCCAACTCGCCCATGCCTGGCGCATTCAACGGCATGCCAGGCGCCGACACACCCTTCACTGATGAGTCAGCCAGCAATTTGTTGACAGCATTGGTCGGTACGTGCCCCTCGATGATTTGGCCAGTGGCTTCTACCACGCCCGTATGACACGATCCAAGCTTTGGTGGCACACGGAGTTTTTGCTTCACCGAAGCCATGTCGGCCGTTTTGATCGCCGTAACATCAAAGCCAGCATCCCGCATATGCTCGACCCACCCAGTGCAGCAACCGCAATTGGGATCCTGATATACGGTAATGGCCGTGCCGGCAGCATGGGCAAAGGATGATGCGGCAGCCAAGGCAGCCGCTGCTAGCCATAATTTCATGAAACCTGCTCCAGCGTAAATGTAAAACTTGAATGATTCATAGTATAGATAAAGACCACGCTCGGGCAGATTAGTTCTGTCGTTGCAATGTGACGTCCTTCTGTGCCTCCAGGACCTTGGGCGGCCAATTGCTCTTGATGTAAGCCAGTACCGCAATGATCTCTTGATCGCTGAGGATGTCCCGATACGCGGGCATGTCGCTAACATAGCCTGGCGGCGCCGTGCTCCCAGAAACCAGGCCGTTTTTTACCATATCGACCAACATCGCATCAGGATGGTGCCAGGTATGGCCGGTTTTGTCGTGCGGCGGTGCGGGCAGCCTGCCATTGGGCATGCGGTCACGCCAGTTCGGCTGCCCTTGCAGGGACTCACCATGGCAAGCTGCGCAATTGTTCGCATAGATCGCCCTGCCCTGCATCACAAGAGCCTGATCCGCAGGGTCGATGAATGCCGAGCCGGATCCCCGTATGACGCTGTAAAGGACGGCGCGGCGCCGACGACGACAGCGCCGACTACCCCAAAGACCAATTTCTTCCGTGCCATTTTAATGCGCTAGATCAGCTAACTTTTACCTTGCCGACCATCCCGGCCTCCATGTGGCCCGGAATGAGGCAAGCGAAATCGACGGTGCCAGCCTGGTCGAACTGCCACACCAAGCCACCGATCTTACCCGGGCCCAATGTGATCATATTCGGTTTCGCATGCTGCATCCCCGGCATTTTTTGCATTTCGGCCGCATGGGCCTTCAGATCGGCGAGGGATCCAATCACCATTTCATGGGGGATTTTGCCCGTGTTCTTGATAAAGAAACGAATGGTCTCGCCAGCGCTGACTTGGATGTCACCAGGCGTAAACCGCATGGTGTCGTCCATCGTCAGCTCAATCGTGCGAGTAACTTTAGCCGGATCGCCAGGCTGACCAGTTGGCGAAGGTGCATTCGACATGGTGGACATATCGTGCCCAGGCATGCCATGCGCCGGTGCGCCATGCCCCCCGCCATGGCTGCCCGCAGCCAATGCGAGGGCCGGAAGGACACTTAAAGCCAAAATAGAAAGGGTCTTTTTCATCATGAGTACACTCCTAGAGTTTGTTTAAGTAGGCAGCCATTTCAAACCGCCCAAGAAAAGGCAATATCGAAACCGAAAACTCAAGCCATCCACGAAACGGGCTTCCTGCTTCATCGCCCGAGTTAGTCACTTTAATGGCAACAGCATTGATCAATCAATTGCACTTTAACGAAGTACAACTGCCGATCTACTGACGTGCAAATTACAATTTTGTAATATAGGCACGCCCGTTCTAACGGAGGACTTATTTAAGTTACTACGAGCACCTCCATGGCGTCTGCCATCTCTGCCACAGGCAACTGTTCCATAACATATTTGTGCCATGCGCACGGTTAAGGCCATCGGAGCTAGTCGGGGCGTACAATCCATGTGCTTTTCTTGGGCGAAACTTTGCCACGTTGGTACACCTCCTGCGTAGACGAGACGAAAGAACCAATCGAAAACTCCTGAACAGCCTTCTGACGCGCGCGCTGACCCATGGAAACTAGATCTGTAGGGCTTTCCAACACCTTCGTTAGAACGGAAGCTATCGCCTGCGGATCTCGGATTGGCACAATCCAACCATCATGTCCATTATCGACGTTCTCTGGTAAACCGCCCGCATCACTTACGATTACAGGTATACCCATAGCCATCATTTCTCGGCATGCAAACGAAATAGTCTCTATCTCAGATGACACAACAAACCCGACGTCCAACGCTGCCAAGCATGAACGGACATCATCCAAAAGCCCTGTGAAAACCACACTATTGCGTAGGTTTAGTGCCTCGACTCTGGCGCACTGAGCATCTGATGGAAGGACGCCGGCAATCAAGATGACGATTTGGCTTCGTAGCACAGCAGGAAGAAGAGAGACCGCTTCCACCATATCCAGCCAGTTCTTGTACGCCGCGGTCCCCGCATTGCTACCCACAACTAATCGCCCCGCCAAGTGAGTCGGAATCCAGCAGCGTTTCGCAGCCAATCGGTCCTCTCGCGAAGGGGGAACAAACCTGTCTAAGTCAACACCATTACGGATTACGTGCAGGCGGCACCCGCTGAAGTATGAATGGACCAACTTATTTCGCGTGTGATCGCAGACGCAAATGACATGATCCGTAGCAAGCTTTGCACGAGCTAGCGCTCCGACGCTTCGAGATAGGCGGTCACTATGCTGAGAATACACGAGCACTGGACGCCAAGAGCCAGATCCAATCAAGGCGAACATACAAGCGCGATGATCTGTCGCACCATTAACATGAATAATGTCAAATTGCTCGCGTCGCAAGAATGCTCTAAGGCGCCGAAGGCTCAGCAGCGTTCTGAGCAATCCTCCTTTGAATTCGTGCGGCATAGTCCGAACGCCGGCCAGAGCCACTGCTGATTCGAAAAGGCGGCTCTCTTTGGGCGCTGCTATGACGATCTGATGCACACCGCTGAGTTCACGCGCAAGCGAGAGAATGTAAGTAGTGTGTCCTCCGCCGTCACCTCGATGAAAGTTGGTATAGAGAATCTTCATAATGACAGCGGTGCGGTGAAACGAGATATCTTTTTCATATTCGAAATGGTCGCTATCGTTTAGAAATGGCTCAGGACAATACGAGATATCTACTAGAGCTTGAAATGCTTCTGACCCGGGCTTTGGAGTATCCACCTAGCCTTCTTTTGCAGCCAACTGTCTACTTCGATGCCTTCGCGCATTCACGTAGAACTGCAGACTCGCTGTTTATCAACGCGAGAAAACAAGCTAAGCCTTGACCAAACGACGGTTGCTTAAGCGAAGCATCAATACAAAATGCTGAGGAGATCGAAGCCTGGTTACTTAACCAAGCCTCGGCTACGGAGCATGGCTGGCTCTTCGTCTGCTAGACGCGAATGGTAAGCGTATAGACGTGACAAACGTCAAACTCTAGGATTACATTTTTGCAATACACATTAGAAGCGCGCCCATCCAGATAGGCAGCTTTGAAGACTGCAGACTTCCGATAGCGCAATAGCGTCCACTCGCATGAGCATGGTCCAATTCATGGCATTTGGCCACGCAGTACCGTCCGGTTGACCGAATGACACTCAAGACTGCTAACAAGCGGAAGGACTATGCCAAAGGGCCACAACGACACTTACACAAACAGTGCGACAAGACGAATAAAGACCATAGCCATGGTGACTTTCTGGTTTCAGGGCCTCGACGAAGCAGCGCCTAAGTTCGTATGCCTCCTTCGTAGGTTCAACGATGAGCTACCCACTCCGCTCTTTGAACGGCATAGCGGAACAATCAATATGATCAAGCAGGACGAAAAAAGCGCCGTGGCGCATTTCAATGAATTATGTAGACGCGAACTTCAGCGTTATTTTTACTACCTGAATCGACGTTTGAAGTTGCTATCAACCGTCAACTCAGCTCTGAACGGCGACGTATTCGAGATGATCACGGTCACTAAATTTCAGCGAATTTTGTTCCCAGCCAACTTTAATTACCGGAAGATGATTACGGCATTACATCTCCGTCAGGAAGCCCGAAATTCACGGCATGTTAACAAAGCACTGTTGAAATGCCGACAACTTCCATTCGGGAGTTTGATCAGTTGACTCCTCAAGGGGTCTTGCAACTGATTAAGGCTAATTTCTGGAGTTTTCATGAAAAAGAGTTTGCTGGCAGCCGCCTTGTTAACCGGTTTTGCAGGAGCGGCGCAAGCCAATACATCGGTAACGCTATATGGTCTTTTGGATGGTGGAGTTGGCTATACAAAATTTAAAAGCGACACAGCTAGCGCATCCAAAACTGGCGGCTGGGATGGCGCTCAGTCGAGCAATCGCTGGGGCCTGCGGGGCAGCGAAGATCTGGGTGATGGCCTGAAAGCTATCTTCACGCTGGAAAGCGGTTACAGCCTGATGAACGGCACACAAGCCCAAGGCGGTCGTCTGTATGGTCGTGAAGCGGTACTGGGACTGAAATCCGATGCTTGGGGCACGATCACGCTGGGCCGCCAGGGCAACATAGCCTATCGCTGGCTGGCTAGTGTCGCCACGCCTTTCGGCAACAACTTCAATCAAGCTCGTACCGCCGGCACGTTCAGCGTGGCTGAGGTACGTTACGATAACCAGATTCAGTACCTGACCCCCACCATTTCAGGCTTCCAGGCTGGTGTCGGGTATTCGTTCAATGCGGATGGTGAGCAAGAGTTCAAGCAGAGGGACCAGAACGAGCCGAATGTCCGCGCCGTGACTGCGGGTCTACGCTATTCGAATGGTCCCGTGGCTGCGGTTCTGACCTATGACCAGATAAACGACGCCAAGACCGCCACCGGCATCAAGGCCAAATCCTGGAACCTTGCAGGCAGTTATGACTTCGAGGTGGCCGAGGTGCACCTGGGCTTCGGCATCACTGATGGCGGCTGGTTCGGCACTCCTTCTCAACTGCGCAATCCGGAACTCGGTTTCGGCAGTATCCGCGCTTACAACGACGGCTTCCGTGCCAACTCTTACGCTGTAGGCCTGAGCGCCCCTGTCGGCACGCGCGGTAAGCTGCTCGCCGGTTGGGGCATGGTCGACCCGCGGGACAACGGTGCAGCCTACGACGGCCGCGACCTCAAAGCGCAGCACATTTTTGGTCTGGCCTATACCTATAAACTCTCCGCGCGCACCAATCTTTATGCGCAAGGCGCCTATGGCAAAAATGTCTCCTTCGTTTCGGGTAACAAGACTCAGTCGATTGGCGTCGGCCTGCGCCACAGCTTCTAAGTTGGCATGATGTCCATCAGCGGTGCAGGAACTCCATGCACGCTGATGGGCGATTGTGCTTGCCTCGATAGCCGCTATGGTGTGCTGCTTTTCTTTCCGAAACGACGGCATGTCGGGGAAGAAGCCAGACGTGATCGACTGTGTGCACTACCGAATCCGCTTAGACAAACGTCATTACGCTTTGAATTGGGTAACAAAAAAGTAATGCGCGTGTTCGCAAACTGACTGGGCTGATTTCCTACAATTCATTCAAGCGGCTTAACTTTCATCACGCGCCATTGCGCAGCCGCATGAGTTCGTAAATTCTAGGAGTAAACGTATGACCAACTTGAAAAAGAACCTTCTCGCAGCAGTGCTGCTGGCAACAACGACGATGGCGGTCAGCGCACAGCCGCATACCTCCGGTTCCGGAGAGCCCAAGACGCGTGCGGAGGTACGTGCGGATCTAGCATTGTGGAAAAAAGCAGGACTCGATAAATTCTGGGCTGGCGAGAGCACTCCTGATACCTTTAGCCGTGAATACAGGTCTGCCTATGCCGAGTATGTTCGTATGCGTAGTGGCCCCGAATATAACGCAGAGGTCCAGCAACAATCGGGACGATAGTTCGATTTGACGACGCTCTTCTCCGCGATGGGATGGCGATAGTCACCGCGCACGGCTACACTTGTGCGCGGTTTTTCATCCAACACCCAACCATCCATTTCCATGTATGGAGGTGTTGAGTATCCTCAAATGAAAACCGAAGCTAATGTATTGGTATTGGTCTAGCCACGGTAAATCCCATCGTGACCAATCGATCAACCGACCGGGTAAACGTTTTTCCGCCGTGCATTCGAGCTATCGCAGCAACGATTGCTAACCCCAGCCCAAAATGATCTTGATCACTAGACACCCGCTCTGCCGGTAGCCTGACGAACCGCTCAAAGCACCTTACCAGGTGCTCTTGTGCGACAGGCGTGCCAAGATTACAAACTGCGATCCGCACTTCTTCGTCTGCTGCTTCCACGACAATCAGCACATCGCTGAACGCGTCGGCGTGCCGGATCGCATTAGATAGTAGGTTCGACACGGCGCGTTGAAAAAGCGTACGACTAATCAATGCTGAGGCGTCGCCCACTAGCAGTAACTTCACATCAGCTTCCTCGGCCTGAGCCTCATGATAATCCATAACCTCCTGGATTGTAATGGCAATACTGTTGGTCGGCTCCGTCTTAATCCTCGTGCCACCATCGGCCCGTGCGAGGAGCAGAATGTCGCTTATGACTCTTTCCATTCTGTGCAGATCTTCCAGATTAGAAACGAGCATTTCTTCAAGCGAGCGCTCATACCGTTTAGAACTTAATGCCAGCTCGGTTTCACCAATCAGCGTTGCCAACGGCGTCCTTAGCTCATGGGCCAGATTGGCATTAAATTCCTCCATCTGAGCATAAGCACCTTCGATACGTTCAAGCAACGCGTTGAAGTGGGCCATCAACGGTAGAATTTCTGCCGGAGGGGCCTTCGTCTCCAGTCGCTCGCCAAGCCGTTCCGGAGACAGCTTCGCGACCTGGCGACTCAATATATCGATCGGAGTCAGCGCCCTGCGAACCAACCACGCGGCACCTAACGATGCGAGTACTGCGCCTAAAATTGCGCCGATAAACAGAGCCAGTGCCAAGCGCTTGAGAAAACGGATGTCGGAAGTGATGTCCATGCTCAGTTGCGCTTCGATCGGTCCCGTCGATAGTCCATACTCGGGTAGCATAAACGTAAGCTGCCGAAACATGCTTGCCTTGGCGTTTAACGGTCTCTTACCAAACGTCTGGGTCACACTGTTACTCTGCAGAACTAACGAGAGCTCTGGATGGCCATGGAAGAAATCCAAGAGCTGATGTTGCAACGATTCGGGGCTATCTTTAGATGCATTTTCCGTAGCCAAATGCTGAATCGCTCTCTGCTTTTCCCTCAAAAGTTCGGTCTGGCGGGTCGCGAAATTCGAACCAATAACAAGATAGACAGCTGTACAGATCAGTCCTACACTTACCAAGGTTTGTATTGCGAGCCAACGCGAAAGTCGGCCTCGAATTGAGTTTGAGCAACTCAACATTCGCCATCCCGAGCCTCAATTACATAGCCCATGCCGCGCACGGTGTGTATGAGTTTGTTCTCGAACGGGCCATCCACCTTTGCGCGTAATCGCCGCACGGCCGCTTCAACTACGTTAGTATTATTGTTGAAATTAGTATCCCATACCTGTTCGGCTAAAGTCTGCCGAGACAAGACTTGGCCACGCTTACGCATGAACAACTGGAGCAAAGCGAACTCCTTCACAGTCAAGTTGATCGGCTGCTCGTTCCGAAAGACGCGTCGGCGCAGAAGGTCTAGCTCTAGATCGGCTACGCGAACGATATTCGTGTGGGAGTCAGTCAAGTTTGCAGGGTCGTTCCTGCGAGCCAACGCAAAGATCCGAGCCATGAGCTCAGTCAGTGAGAAGGGCTTAGGAAGGTAATCATCAGCGCCATCCTCCAGCCCTCTTACCCGGTCTTCAACCCGATCTCTTGCGCTGAGCATGAGCACTGGCACACGACTCTGTTTGCGCAGTTCGCGTAACAATTGAAACCCGTCCATACCCGGCAACATCACATCCAGAAGGATAAGATCGTATGGGGTCTCTTGTGCAAAATATAGACCCTCTCTACCATCGCCAGCCACATCAACCACATAGCCATGCTCCGTCAACGCTCGACGTAAGTAGTCCGCAAGCTTTCTTTCATCTTCGACCACAAGAACTTTCATCGCTGGTATGATTCCTCCATGAAGAATGACTAAGCGCTCAGCGGCGTGAGGCAGGAACGAACCTACTATTCTCGTTAGCAGCTCGTCTCTAACGCACGGTATGTTCAGAACTCGTACACGTTACGTTAGTCAACCTGACATTAGCAGGACACGGTCATTACGAATACGTAACCTTGGGGGCATGCGCCGTGCGCCGTGCGCCATACGGCCTCGGGCAATGCACAGTATCACCGCGGCAAAGGCGCTGGGACTGTCACGCTATGTTCAAGGAACTCTCTCCACCCCATGCACAAGCCTATTCGATCCCGTTCCCGCTGCGCTAACTGAACGCAGCGGGCATCCTGCACCCATCAGAATCAAAACTGATGGCGCAGTCCTACGCTGACGGTTTTAACCTTCGCGTCATCCAAGAATGCGAAGTTGTCGGTATACGAGCCGACTGCATATAAGTCGGTCCGCTTTGAGAGCATATAGGTATAACCTAGGCTGAACGTATTTGAGCTTGCATCTCCTCCGGTAAGATCTTTGTTGTTTGCGTCTGCTCGTGCCCAGGAGCCGAACATGCTGCCCGCTGCCCCTACCGGTGCAGAGACTGCAACTAAGTATGAATTTGACTTGAAACCGTCGACGAAAACATTGCTCGGCACACCGGAGAAGTTCCCTACAGCGCCCCCAGGCAAGCCTGCCCCACCAAACCAACCATCAGTCGTCCTGCTATACGCAAGTGCCAGCTTGGCTAATTCAAAATCGTAGGCTGCGCCCACGACATACGACCTGGGCGTCGCCTGCGTCTGTTGATCACTCAGCTTATTCGAAGGGTTTAGCTGGTCATACGATATGAAGGCTGACAACGGCCCATTCGCGTAGCGAAGCGCTGCAGTTATGGCGCGTGTATTGTCGGCCGTGTTGAATCCCACCTGATTCGATTTAGAGTCATCCGCACTAAATGAGTACCCCAGGCCCATTGTGAAGCCATTTATCGTCGGCGTCTCATAGGTGACCAATTGGTCGTAACGTACCCAATTTACTGAGCTAAATCCGGACCCACTGCCCATATTCAGTTGAGTAAAGCCTCCGCCAAACATTGGGCCAAGAACGCTGTAAAAGTAGCGCGACCCAATGTTGTACTGGCGGCCTATATTAAACTGACCCCAATTATCACTGCCAAGCCCAACTGTCGCGTTACGACCGAACAGGCGACCACCTTGAGTCGATTGTCCGTTGCTAAGATTGAAACCGGACTCCAGTTGAAACTTGGCATACAGTCCGCCGCCAAGATCCTCTTTTCCCCGTACTCCCCACCGCGAGCCGTTCTTGACGCTATCCGTCATGCCGAAACGGCTGCGATCTAATGACACTCTCTGATTGCTGACAGGATCTACTATCGTCCCGTCCACCTTCGAGTAGCCAACGCCCGCGTCGAGTATTCCGTATAGCGTAACGGAAGTCTCCGCCTGAGTAGTACTAGATAGTATCGTAGCCAGAGCGGCCATTATTTTTAGCGTATTTTTCATTGAAAGGCTCCTTTAACCCTGAGGTAGACATGGCGCTGATTGCAGTAAATGCTCGTTCCTGCATGCACGCGTTAACGCGAGATCCATACATGAAACGAATCTAAGACTGCGGGATTAGGAGCTTAGTCGGCGGTGCCCAACAATCTACGAACTCATCGATTACAAATGCGTTATCTGCATAACGCCGAGAGCAACACTCCGGCCCCTTTGGGTTTCCGAACGCCCGATTAGCTCTAATAATTTTGCAAAGATTTCCTGCTGCCGATAATCAGTCGAATGAAGCCGCGAAACTGTTTCTCAAGTTTTGGTTCTGCCACGCCGCGGCACATCTCCGCAGGCTGTAGGCGCGAATAATGGTTGAAACAGCGAGTTCTCCGCGACAGCACAGTCCGGCTAGTCAATCAGCGGGTCAGCACGTGTATACGCACGACCGATACAACCAGCAACGACCATGACGACAGAATGACGAAGATGACGCAAATGTCATGCTGTCGTCATCGGCCTGTTGGTGCTCGGGACATACATTAGACCCATCGCCAGAAGGACTAGCACGGCGCTAGTAAATCAACGACTCCGCTGGCAACCACTCTTTTAAAAGGAATGAATAATGTCCCTTCGTACCAAAACTCTTGCCGCCTTGCTTACAGCAGTTATTGCAGTTCCCGCTACCAGCTTTGCTTACTGGATCCCTGACAATAGTGAACAGGGGGGCACCGAAGTCGTCGATTGGTCCAACATGAAGAGCCGTGCACAGGTGCTTGAGGAGCTCGAGCAGGCAAAGGCAGACCCTTCATGGGCCACCCGCCAGGGGGAAGAAACTGGGACTTGGTCTATGGCCGGCACTGAGCAGACAAAATCGCGCGCCGAAGTTCGACAGGAACTGGAATCAATGAGCGCGAAAGAAAAAGCCTACATCGAAAGCTTCTACACCGGCGCGTAAGCCGTTCCGATCTCTTTCTCATACAGCTAGGGCAGCCAAACGGCTGCCCTACTCCTTTCTGGAATCACAACTTTGTACCTACGGCTCGGTGCCCTCCGTGTCATAGACGTACCATCCAGCAGCAATCATGACGTTGGCTTTCTCGCCAGGAATACCAGATAACCTAAAAATGCAGTCAATGATGCTTAAAGGCTCCCGAGCAGCAGACACTAGCGCTTCTTCAAAGTCGTGATGGTATAGGTTCCATTCAGGTTCTCAAGCCTGAATTTAACTTTTTCCCCTTCTTTGGCCTGCTGCAATACCGCTGCATCTTTGGCTTTATAAGCCATCGTCATCGGTGGCATGCCGACGTTCTCGAGTGCGCCATGCTCAATCGTTATCATGCCGCTTGGCCGGTCCACCTTACGAACCACACCATTAGACAAAGCGGTGTCAGCCCTAACTTCCGAAGGCGCCGCACTGATATTTCCGGTCGGACCGTTAACATTCCCATCGCCTGCAAAAGCTGTAATGGATATGCCAAGCGCTAGGCTAGCACCCAGCGAACATGAGATCAGTTTCTTCATAACAATTTCTCCGTAGATGGAAAATAAGGTGCGTATGCACCGGACGAGTACTTCCTTACTGATGCTTTCTTTCAAGGCGACGGATTTGACGCCGTTGCAGCAAAAGCCAGGCGGCTGGGATAACAAACATCGACAGAATAGGTGCCGTAACCATCCCGCCAATCATAGGTGCGGCGATACGTTGCATGACTTCCGAGCCAGTACCTTGACCCAACATGATCGGAAACAGCCCCCCAGCACGACGGCCACCGTCATGGCCTTCGGTCGAACCCGTACTACCGCCCCTTCTCGAATGGCTTCCATCAGCAATGACTCAGTAAATGGCTTCCCGCACTTGAGACGATCATTCAAGGCAGTTTTCAGGTAAAGCAACATTACAACGCCAAATTCAGCTGCCACACCGACAAGAGCAATGAAACCAACCGCAGTTGCCACGGAAATTGCATGTCCCAGCATCCAGATGAGCCAGAAGCCCCCAATCAATGCAAACGGCACAGTCACCATCAGCAACATTGCATCAGCCACGGAATTGAACGTGAGAAATAAAAGCACAAAGACCAGTGCCAGCGTCATGGGCACGACTGTTCGCAGCTTAGCTTCCGCCCGCTCAAGGTATTCGAACTGGCCGGACCAGGCAATGGAATAGCCTACTGGCAGCATCACGTCCCGCGCAACGACCTTCTGCATCGCTTGGACGACCGAAGACAAATCTGCATTTTGTATGTCAACGTAGACGTAGCCCGTCAAGCGTGCGTTCTCACTACGGATCATCGGTGGACCATCGGAGATTTTGACGTCCGCGACGTCCTCCAGGCGAATTTGCGCGCCCCGATCAGTCACGATAGATAACTGTCGCAGATCGTCCAGTGAATCACGTATCTCGCGCGGGTATCGAACATTAATGGGGAAGCGCCGACGTCCATCGATCACCTCTCCTACGTTCTCGCCCCCTACGGCCGAGGACACGATGCCTTGAATGTCGGTAATGGCGAGGCCGTAACGCGCAGCAGCCATCCGATCGATATCGACGTCGATGTAGCGTCCGCCCGTCAAACGTTCGGCCAACGCCGACGAGACGCCTGGAACGCCCTTGACCGCCGTTTCAACCTGCGAGGCGATCTGATCGATTTCCTCCAGGCTTGGGCCTGATATCTTGACGCCTACCGGCGTCTTGATCCCCGTCGATAGCATGTCGAGTCGATTTCGGATGGGTGGCACCCAGACATTGGTCAAGCCCGGTACATTGACGGCCTGATCCAGTTCTTCAATCAGTTTTTGAGGCGTCATTCCTACGCGCCACTCGTCTCGAGGTTTGAACTGAATCGTAGTTTCGAACATTTCAAGTGGTGCAGGGTCCGTGGCCGTATCGGCGCGGCCAGATTTGCCAAAAACTGTTGCCACCTCAGGAACAGACTTGATCATGCGGTTGGTCTGTTGCAAGAGTTCAGTGGCTTTCTGGGCTGACAATCCGGGCAGTGCCGTGGGCATATACAAGAGATCACCCTCATCAAGAGCTGGCATAAATTCACTACCCAGACGTGATATGGGAACCAGCGTCACTGCTAAAGCAACAACAGCTAACGCGATAACTGCCCAGGGACGCCGCAGCGTTGCCTCGAGCATTGGCCGGTACATCCAAACTAATACACGATTGATAGGGTTAGCCATCTCACGAGGAATACGTCCTCGAATCAAATAGCCCATTAGCACTGGGACTAATGTCACCGATATGGCTGCAGCGGCTGCAATCGAGTATGTCTTGGTGAATGCAAGGGGCGCGAACATCTTGCCCTCTTGTCCCTCCAGAGAAAAAACAGGTATGAAGGACAGCGTAATGATGAGTAACGAAAAAAACAGGGCTGGCCCCACCTCTGCGGTTGACGTCGCGATCAGCTCCCATCGTCGCGATGTCGTGAGTGGAGTGCCCGGATGCTGGTGTTCATACGCTTCAAGATGCTTGTGCGCGTTCTCTATCATTACGATCGCCGCATCAATCATCGCACCAATTGCAATCGCGATGCCGCTAAGAGACATGAGATTCGCGTTAACACCTTGATAGCGCATCACAATGAATGCCGCAAGTATGCCCAGCGGCAATGAAAAAATAGCGACGAGCGCACTGCGCAAATGAAATAGAAACAAAGCGCAAACTATTCCGACGATAACGAATTCTTCAAGAAGCTTGTTCGTAAGATTTGATACAGCGCGTTCGATCAGTTGCGAGCGATCGTAAGTCGTTACCACTTCAACCCCGGGCGGCAGCGATTTGCTCAGTTCAGCCAGTTTATTTTTAACCGCGTCGATCGTAGTGAGCGCATTCTTTCCGGACCGCATGACGATCACGCCTCCTGCCACCTCACCCTCGCCATTTAACTCAGCAATTCCTCGACGCATTTCCGGCCCGATCTGAATACGCGCGACATCGCCTAGCAAGACGGGTGTGCCTGAGTCGCTCGCGCGCAGTACGACATTCCTGAAGTCAGCCAACGTCTTAAGATATCCCGAAGAGCGAACCATGTACTCGGATTCAGCCAGTTCCAGCACAGAACCACCTGCCTCCTGGTTCGACTTACCCAGTGCATCTTTTACCTCGGCCAATGTAATCCCATAGGCGCGCAGCTTGTCTGGATCCACCACTACCTGATACTGGCGAACCATACCGCCTATAGAGGCCACTTCGGAAACGTCTGGCACGGCCTTTAACTCGAACTTTAAAAACCAGTCATTCAAGGCTCTTAATTGGCCCAAGTCGTAAGAATTGGTTCGGTCCACCAATGCGTACTCATAGACCCAGCCCACGCCGGTGGCATCCGGTCCAAGTGAAACGCTTGCGCCAGGGGGTAACCGGCTCTGCACTTGGTTCAGGTACTCCAGTACCCGTGACCGAGCCCAATACTGATCAGTTTCGTCATCAAAGAGCACGTAGACAAATGCATCACCAAATGACGAATACGCTCGGATTGTTTTAGCGCCAGGAACCCCTAATAAGGTCGTAGTGAGCGGATAGGTCACCTGATCTTCCACAACTTGCGGCGCCCGGCCGGGATAGGACGCTTTGATAATGACCTGAGTGTCCGAGAGATCTGGCAAGGCGTCAATCGGCGTATCCAACAGCGAAAATATGCCCCATGCTGCAATAACGACGGTCCCTAGCAACACGAGAAAGCGGTTATAGATGGACCAATGAATTAGGCGCGCAATCATCGGGCGTTCTCCATAACAGGATCAACCGACAGTAACTGATAGCCATCGCTCGACTGCTTGAACGAGAATCGCGCAGTTTGACCTAGCTTTACGTCCGGGAACGCGTCAGCATCGGGCTTGCTGAACATCATCGTCATGGCGGGCCAGTTCAATGCAGGGACTGCTTGATGCGAGAACGTGATGCCATCGGCAGTAATTTGCTCGATTTTGCCGGTCGTTCCATAAGACGGTGCGGGCACCGCTGTTGTTCCGCCGACTTCCTCCTCGCCAGATGGAGTTTCTCCCTGAAGCTTGGGAAGGATCGAGCGCAGATTCGCTTCAGAATCGATCAGGAATTGGCCCGAGGCGACGACCTGTTGACCTTCACGCAGCCCGCGTAGGATTTCCGTCATATCATCAAGGCGAATGCCCAGCTCAACCTGTACTGGCTGAAGCCGCCCCGCCTCGTTCTTTACAATGACCACCGAACGCTCGCCCGTTGCTATTACAGCCTCAGAGGGGACAAGTAAGCGCGAAACTGACTCTTCCGCGCTGATATGCGCGCGCATCAGCATTCCGGGCGTCAATCCCAGCTCAGTATTGTCGATCTCCAGCCGTGCCTGCAACGTCCGACTGCTCGTACTGATTCCGGGCAAGATCTCTCGAATCCTTCCCTTCACGCGCCGATTTGAGTCGCCCGAAAATACCGCGTCAACTATCATGCCGGGGCGAACCCTCGACGCCATCGATTCTGGCACCTCGATCACAAGCCAGAGATTGTTCAACCCCACCAACTTGGCCAAGGTCTGGCCGGGTGCAACCATCGCGCCGTTACGCACCGAAAGCTCGGTGATCACTCCCGAGACAGGTGCACGCAAAGTAATATAACTTTGCACCTTCCCGGTTCTATCCAGGGTACTGATCAGGTCTTTCGGTATCGACAGTGCCCGCATGCGTGTGCGCGATGCCGACAGCATTTCTCCACCAGCACCGCCGCGCTTAAGCGCGAGATATTCCTCCTGCGGCGCGAGCCAATCCGGAACGAACAGCGATGCGATGGCTGTCCCTTCTTTGATGTGTTGCAAAGGTGCATCTGCATGGAGCCGTTCAATGAATCCATTCACGCGAGACTGGATAAACACCGCTTGCGACTCGTCAAACTGTGTCGTACCGATCGCGTCAAACCCTTGCTTGGTCTGTTCTCTAGTGACCGTCGCGTAGCGGATGCCTAGGCTCTGTTGAAGGGACGGATCTATGCTGATTCCGTTGGCTACACCCTCATCGGCATACACCGGCTGAAGTGGCATATCCATGAAGGGTGATTTTCCAGGTTTATCAAATCGTTGGCCTGGCACCATCGGATCTTGCCAGTACAGAACTTTTCGATCCGATTGAGCTGCCGCCTTACTATCATTTCCCACATTTGCACCAAGGCGCTCTGAGACGCTACCCCCTTGTCGCACACCGAACAAATAGCTGGCGCCAAGGAGTATCGCTACCCCTGCGAGCACAGCGATAACACGTATCCACTTAGTCGGCTGCATGATTAACCCTTTGTGTAAATTCATCATAAATTGGGATAATCTGGTACTCAAGCTGAGCCCAAATTTGGGCAACATCCCGTTCCAGTTCGAGAACCTGAAGTTGCGCGTCCAACAGGTCTCGCTTCGCCTTAAATACCTCTGCCAGCGACCCCGTACCGGCCTTATAAGCCGCCGTTGCTAGCCCAACTTGTCGCTCTGCTGCTGGCAGTAGCGTAGTGTTGAGACTGTCAACACGTTCCCGCCCGTTCGCTAGCGCCGTGGACAAGTTTTCGATATCCGCTTGAACCTGGCGCTGGGTCTCACGCAACATAAAACGGGCCTTATTGCCCATTGCAGCCGCTTGAGCCACATCTCGGTCCTGCCGGCTAGCTCTGGCGATGGGTAACGGGATGCTGACACCCACCGATACCATGTCTTGGTACTGGCTACCTCGCTGTTGGTATGTCACGCCCCATGTCCAGTTTGGAGATCTATTACTGGTAGTGACGGCGGTAGCTGCATCTGCTATTGATATCTCCCGCTCAGCAAGTAACAGCTCAGGTTGAACCCGATTGAGCTCCTGTAGCGTGAGCGAGGACACCTTGCTGTGCAGCGACGGGATTTTTCCCTCTACCCGTATCACAGGTGCGGCAACCCATCGGCTTAGTGAAATCAGTGCTGAACGAAGATCCTGTTGGGCTTTGAACAGACTATCCTTCGTCCGCGAGCGCAACATCTGCGTCTGCGTTACATCAACTGCGGTCGCGCGCAAACCACGATAGGAAGCACGCGTCGTAGTAAGCTCTTCTGTCATCTGAGTCATTAACGCGTTAGACAATCGAAGGGCTCGTTGGGCATAAGCCGCGTTAAGCCAAGCGATCGCCGTCTGCTGTCGAGTGTTAGCAGTTTGCAAGGTCAGATCTGCTCGCGCCCTATTCACCTGCTGATCGGCAAGGTTCTCGCGGCGCCCGCGTTTATCTGCTGAAACCCACTCCTGTTCGATACCAATGCGTCGCATTGTCATCGAATCTCGACTGATCGAATAACGCATTGGTCCTTCAATGGGAACGCTGTCGATACCCAACTTCAGTACTGGATCAGGTAGTTCGCCAGCCGATACGACAGCATTCAAACTGGCCGATATAGATGACTCGCTAGCCTGTATGGCGGCTGATCGGTTCGTGGCTTGAGCAAGCGCTTCCTCGAGAGTGAGGCCGGCCCCCTGACCATAGGCGGATCCGCTTGCCGTTACAAGTAGAACGCACAAAAAGCCGACGCGCACCGCAGCACTCACCATAACGCGCGGCGATGCGCGCGGAGGTATAACTGCAAACATGATTAACTCCGAATAGTTTTTTGGGATCGCTCACGGCTATAGCCGTGGAACAAAAAACGGAACCTGGAGTCAAGTCAAATGCGTAACCTACGTGTCAACAGAAATACAGCGTTATGGTCAGTGCCGCCTTCGGACAAGTCAGCGTAGATGGCTATCGGCCATGTGGGCAACGCAGACGATAGCGCGGCCGGATATGAAAATAAGAAAACTGGCTCTGACGCATTCGGCTGTGCACTAGCCTGGTTCAGCTGGCTTTCATCTGAAGAATGCTGTGCACATAGAGATGGTTGCGCCTCATCGATTATCCTCAAATTACCGGCGGGCTGGGTGCAGCCGTGGCCCGCTGGTTGTTCGGTTGAGGCAGCGGCCTGCAATTGAGGTTGGGGACACACATAGCTTGCCAATGCCAGGCGCGAGAATAGTAGTGCAGTGAGCATCACTACGATCAATAGCCAACGAGCATTGGGCCGAGTCAGTTGCATGATGCGCTAATCAATAGTCCCAAGACTATTGCCTTTTGCCTCGCAGTTGTCCACACATTGGAGCGATTACGGAGGGTGCTTTGGGATAATACCCAGCCCTAAAGAGGGTTGCGTGCACTTGCCGCAAGCAATTATAAATCCCTTCGCGGCACACGGTTGACAGGCCATCGATTTTCTTTGCAGCGGATGCACTGGCAAGTGCAAGCGACGCCACTAATGCGCTACGCAAAGCTTTCATACTGACTCCATCTATTTCATTTGTTTGTTATTCTAATGAACCGCTACTGACAATGACAGGTCGCTGCAATTACATTTTTGACATGTTTAAAGCCAATCGTAATGCGCTACCGTTCAGGTCGTTGTATGAGGCTACTTTTCTGCATGCGAACGCTCAGAATTGACAGTCATTTTGTCCACTATTCTTCCTCGCTTCAGCACCTCATGCACCAAATACACGGGACGTTGCTTAGTTTCGTAATAGGTCTTGCCGATGTACTCGCCAAGCAGGCCAATTGACAGCAATTGGGCACCGCCAAGAAATGTGATCATGGAAATGAGCGAAGGATAACCTTGCACCGGGTCGCCGAAGACAAGCGCCTTGACGACAATCCACAGGGCGAAAACAATGCCAAGAAATGCCGTCAGCAGGCCTCCAGCAATGACCAGGCGCAGCGGAGCCGTGGAGAAAGAAGTAATGCCTTGAAAGGCAAGGTTAAACAGGCTGGCGTAGTCCCACTTGGTAGTGCCCGCCACACGCGGCATCCGATCATACTCAATGACTGTCGTGGGCAAGCCTATCCAGGCGAACAAACCTTTCATATAGCGGTTCCGCTCGTTCAACTGTTGCAGGGCATAGATAGCCTTGCGACTTAGCAAGCGAAAATCACCGGTATCGGCTGGGATCTCCACGTCGCTGACAGCATTGAGCACTCTGTAGAAGTGATGTGCGCTACGGCGCTTGAACCAGGTTTCGCCTGCTCTTGAGCTGCGGCGCATGCAAACGACGTCCGCACCCTCGTTCCAGGCTTGCATCATTTTGGGGATTAACTCTGGAGGATCCTGCAAATCGGCATCCATGATGACGACCGCAGCGCCGACGGCATACGCTAGGCCTGCTGTCAGGGCCGCTTCCTTTCCAAAGTTTCTGCTTAGAAATACAGCAGTGACGGCCGGGTCATCCTTGGCCAGCCGCCTCATCATAGCCGGCGTACCGTCGCGACTACCATCATCCACTAAGACCAATTCATAAGCAACCCGCAGTCCGGCGAGCACTGCAGTCAACCGCTCGTACATAACCGTGATGACCTCCTGCTCGTTGTACAGTGGAATCACTACCGACAACTCCACCGTGTCACCCTTATCTAACTCGGGGCTCATTATCTCAACCAACGTGCTCATGGAACACAATCCTTATGTAACAAACGACATTCATCACCGCAATTGCAGCGTTGGTATAGGGAGCGAACCAACTGACCATTGGTGGCTGGACAACATGGCGTCGCCGCCTGAGTTCCCCAGGAATAGCTAACGTAGTTGAATGCTTCGCCCAAGAGCATCCTGCATGAATAGTTTTTTAACCCCACGGCAGCCGAATCATCTGAAACGACACGATGCTATTTTCTAATCGTAATTAAATACAGCTGTCATATCCGTGACGCCTGGATTACTTTTTGTAATCCGCTTGGAAGGCCAGCTTGTGGACCCATTGGAAAATGCCTTTTGATTCGCGGTTCGCCGACTCAAAAGTCGCGCTATTTAAGTTGACGTTCACTGCCATTCTCCAGTATTAGCTACCATGGACGCCAAGCTCGTAGCAGTAGGGCCTACATCTGGCCCGGATTTGCGGGCGATTTAGTCTTGATAGAGGCTAATGACGCTAATCTGTTAAAAGAGCCCGTCGTCCACCGAAACAGCTAACAAATATCGCACTTTTAGAGGGTTGTGAATTTTTTGAATGCGCTACTGCCTACGCAGAAGCAGAATTCGACTCATAGTGCTTATCTCCCTTTTCCAGAAGCTGCTCATCAGATTCTCGGGCAGCAGAACGGCGGTAGCTCAATTGATACAATATGGGCAGCACCAACAGTGTCAAAAAAGTCGAAGAAACGATGCCGCCGATCACGACCGTGGCAAGCGGGCGCTGTACCTCCGCACCCGTTCCGGTATTCAGCGCCATGGGCACGAAACCCAGCGAGGCCACAAGTGCGGTCATCAGCACTGGCCTGAGCCGAGTCAACGCACCCTCTCGGATCGCCGCATCGAGCGATAGGCCCTCCTCGCGCAGGCCACGGATGAAGGACAGCATGACAAGGCCGTTCAGCACAGCCACGCCCGACAAGGCAATAAATCCCACCGCCGCAGAGATCGATAGCGGGATGCCCCGCAGCCAAAGCGCCAGGATACCCCCGGTAAGCGCAAAAGGAATGCCAGTAAATACCAACAGACCATCTTTGACGTTGTTGAACATCATAAAGAGCAGGATGAACACCAGCAGCAGGGCAACCGGCACCACAATTTGTAACCGCTGTGTCGCCGACTCGAGCTGTTCGAACGTGCCGCCCCAGTCGATCCAATATCCAGCTGGTACTTGTACCTGCTTCTGGAGGCGTTCCTGAGCCTGCGACACAAATGTTCCGATGTCGCGTCCTCGAACATTGGACGTGACGACGATGCGCCGTTTGCCGTTCTCGCGACTGATCTGGTTCGGCCCCGCTGTCGTTTCGAGCGTTGCAATCGAGCCAAGCAGAATGTGGTTTACCGCGCCGCCAGCGGTCGGCAGCGCAATCGGCAACTGCTTGATGGCATCAATGTCGCTGCGCAGGGCCTCGGACAACCGCACAACGATCCCGAAGCGGCGATCGCCCTGAAAGAGTGTCCCGGCATCGCGCCCGCCAATGGCGACGGCTACCGCGTCCTGCACCTCCTGGAGGGTCAATCCGTAACGGGCGGCCTGTGAGCGGTCGATAGCGATAGTCAGCACAGGCAGGCCCGTTGTCTGCTCAACATTAACGCCGCTGGCGCCGGGTACCTGCTCTAGCACCTGTGCAATTTCTGTCGCGGTCGACTCCAGCACGCTCATATCATCGCCAAAGATCTTGACCGCTACGTCCGAGCGCACACCTGATATCAGTTCATTGAAACGAAGCTCGATCGGCTGGGAGAACTCGTAATTGCTGCCAGGTAGCTGCGCAGCCGACACTTGCACTTGACGCAAAAGCTCATCCCGGGACAAATTGGGGTCTGGCCATTGGTCTTGGGGCTTGAGCATGACATAGGCATCGGAAATATTGGGCGGCATGGCATCGGAAGCCACCTCCGCCGTGCCGGTGCGAGCGAATATGCGCTCTATCTGCGGGAATTCCTTTAAAAGCTTGCGTTCCAGTTGCTGCTGCATTTCGATAGATTGGGTCAAGCTGGTGGCCGGTACCCGCAACGCCTGGATCGCGAAGTCACCCTCATTAAGACTCGGAACGAATTCGCTACCCATACGCACACCGATCAAGGCCGAGAGCACAATGGTGACGGCCGCAAAAACCAGCACAACAGGTTTATTGGCCATTGCTAGATTCAGGGCGGGACGATAGGCGCGTTTGGCGCCACGAATGAAAAGGCTTTCCTTTTCCGTGACCCGCTTTCCGATAAATAGTGCCATCGCTGCGGGCACAAAAGTCACGGAGAGGATCATCGCTCCCAATAACGCTGTTACCACTGTAAAAGCCATAGGAGTAAACATCTTGCCCTCCACGCCCGTGAGGGCGAAGATCGGCAAGTAGACGATCATGATGATGAGTTGCCCAAACAACAACGGGCGGCGCACTTCTTTTGACGCAGTAAATACTTCATGTAACCGCTCCGAAAGCGTAAGCGGGCGACCATGGTGTGCTTGGGCATGCGCCAGCCGTCTCACGCAATTCTCAACGATCACCACAGCACCGTCGATGATGATGCCGAAATCCAGGGCACCCAGGCTCAACAAGTTGGCACTGACCTTGCCCGTGACCATGCCGGTGAAGGTGAACAGCATAGCCAAGGGAATAACGAGTGCTGTGAGCACTGCGGCACGGATATTGCCCAGGAACAGGAACAGCACCACGATAACCAGGATCGCACCTTCGAGAAGATTCTTCTGTACGGTGGCAATCGCTTTGTCCACAAGTACGGTGCGGTCGTACACCGTTACTGCGCTCACCCCTTTGGGTAAGCTGCGGTTGATCTCCTGCATCTTCTTATCGACTGCGTGGGACACGGCCCGGCTGTTCTCGCCCATCAGCATGAACGCCGTCCCCAGCACCACCTCACGGCCGTTCTCGGTTGCTGCACCAGTGCGCAACTCCTTGCCTATGCCGACTTGTGCAACGTCTTGAATGCGGATTGGCGTGCCACCCACGTTGGCGATAAGAATTTGGCCGATTTCATCCATGGACTGCACCTGACCCGGGACACGGACAAGTGATTGCTCGCCACGCCGTTCGATGTAGCCGGCCCCGACGTTACTGTTGTTCCGTTCCACCGCCTCGATCAAATTTTGCAAGGTAAGACCAAAAGAGCGCAGCTTTCCCGGATCCGGCGCGATCAGATACTCTTTGGCGTACCCCCCAATGGTGTTGATCTCGGTCACGCCAGGCACATTGCGCAATTGGGGTTTAATGATCCAATCCTGAATCTCGCGCAAGTCCGTTGGTGTATACGGTGTGCCGTCCGGCTTGACCGCCCCGTCGTCTGCTTCCACTGTCCAGAAATAAATCTCGCCAAGGCCGGTAGAGATCGGCCCCAGTGTCGGTGTCATGCCAACAGGAAGCTGATCCTTGGCCCCCTGCAGCCTCTCGTTCACCAACTGGCGAGCGAAGTAGATGTCAGTGCCTTCCTCAAAGATCACTGTTATTTGAGATAGCCCGTAGCGCGAGAGCGAGCGCGTCTGCTCCAGCTTCGGAATACCGGCCATCACGGTTTCAAGTGGATAGGTAACGCGTTGCTCGACCTCCAGGGGTGAGTAGCCCGCCGCAGCGGTGTTGATCTGCACCTGCACGTTGGTAATATCGGGCACGGCGTCGATAGGAAGGCGCTGATAGTTGTAGATGCCCAGAGCGGCCATCCCGAGCACGGCCAGTATGATCAACCAGCGCTGCTCGATTGAAAAACGAATGATGCGTTCGAACACGGTTCTTCCTCTATTTAATGGCTGTGCGAGGCACTACCCTTGCCTAACTCGGATTTGATGACAAAGCTGTTTTTCACGGCGTAGCGTGCACCAGCCTTCAGTCCTTCGAGAACCTCCACCGCCTTAGCATCGCGACGCCCAATCTTCACGATTTGAGCGACAAACTCGTTATCATGTCGCACAAAGACAACAGACTCTTGCTCCACGGTGTGAACGGCCTCAGGCTCGACCGCCACTGGAACGTCGGATTCACCCGAGACCACTTGGACGTTGACGAACAAACCTGGCCGCCAGCTCCCGCTGGGATTGGACAAACTAACCCGGGCCGTGGCGGCGCGGCTTTGTTGGCCTAACAGCGAGCCGACATAAGAAACAACGCCCTCTGCCTGCGAGTCAAAGGCGGTAGCCTGCACAATTGCTTTACTGCCAACGCGCACTGCGCCGAGTTTCTCAGCTGGCACAATAATGTCCGCCCACACCGTGGAGAGATCGGAAATCTTAAAAATTGATGCATCAGCGCTAACCGTCTCTCCAAGCGCGATATCCTTTTCGACGATCATGCCATCGAACGGCGCGCGCACTTCGAGGCGGTTGAAGCTTCCCGGTTTGCCCGCGTCAGTTCCGAGTGCCTGAAGCTGTTCGAGCGCATTGGCCACGGCAATCTGCGCTTCTTGCTGTTGCTGGCGCGCCTGGAGGTAGTCCTGCTCGGCAGAAATTTTCTCTTTCCATAACAGCCGTTCGCGCTCGTAGGTGGTCCGAGCCAGGGTCAGGCGCTTTTGCGCGGCACTCAACGTGCTGCGCCGCTCGGACAGCTCCGGGCTGGCTATGATGGCCAGTACCTCGCCTTGTTTGACCTCTTGCCCGAGGTTGGCTTTGACAGTCTGAACAACGCCAGCAAGACGCGGAACGAGTTGCGCGGTGCGATCGGCGTTAAAGACGATTTCGCCAGGCAACTTGGTGGCGCCTTGAATGCGCGCTGGGCCTGCCACAGCCATGCTGATTCCCGCAGCCTGAATCTGTGCTTCGGTGAAGGTCACCTCGCTCTCGTGCTGATCTTTGTCGGTGGGCGTAGCACCACTCTCGTGAGCATGTCCGGCTTCCTCTTCGCCTTGCTTGCCGTCTGTCTGCTCCGCCGCTTGGGTGTGTTCATCTTGATCTGAGGCGCTGTTTTCGGACACCGTCCCGGCGAGAATCAGCGTGCTCAGCAGAACGCCGATGACGACAATGACGGCAATTAAGACCACCTGCCTGGTACGGCCGCGTGAGCCTGCGTTGTTTGATGTGTTCTTCATAGTGAGTCTCGTCCTAGAATACGGTCTATTAGTGCAAGGGCTTGATAGGCATCCGACCGCGCGGACAAGTGTCGAACACGCGCTCGAAATAATGTCCGTTGCGCATCCAGCACCTCGATAAAGCCAAACTTTCCCGCTTCAAATCCTTTTTTGGCTCTGTCGAACGCCGTGTTGGCACTGGGCAGAATCTCGGACTCGAATCTCTGCGTGGCACTTTTGGCAATGTCGAACTCGCTGGCGGCTCGTTGTAGTTGTGTCTGCAGACGAATCTTTAAGCCTCGGTAATCGTCTCGACTCTTATATGCCAGCATCGAAGCTTCATAGACATTCCCCTGATTCCGATCGAAAAAAGGTAAAGGAATCGACACGCCCAGCATCATCTGATTGCGCCCCAGCTCGTTGTTCCGAATTACGCCAGCGCTTACTGTCAGATCCGGGTATCGCTTGCTCCGCTCCACTGCGATTCGGGCTTGGCTTCGCTCAAGATCAAGCCGCGCTGACTGCATGCGAGGCGAACGCTCCAGTGCTGCGGTCAGATCGTCTAGATCGGGGCGCCCCGGTAGGGCAGCAATATCTCCTTCGACCTTGGTAAATAGCGGGGAGGGATTGCCCCACAACGCCGCGAGGTTATATCGAGCCAGCTTCAGCGAACTGGCCGCCTGGGCCTTCTCCAGTTCTGCGTTCGCCAATTCGACCTGCGCCCGATCGGCATCCAGAGGTGGAACTTTGCCTGCCTCAACCCGCCGGCCTGCGATGCGATATGCGTCGTGAGCGATTTCAACAGTTTTGGTCGATAGCGCAACTTGCTCTTGCGCTATCAGCACATCAAAGAAGGCGGCAACCGTTTGAGACCGCACATCCGCACGGGTCTGCTGTAGATCCTGTCGTGCAATATCGCGAGTAAGCTCGGCTGCAGCAACGCGCGCTTCGCGCTTACCCCCGAGCTCTATGGGCAAACTGAGTTTCGTCGTCGTGGTGCGCGACGCTTTGCGGGCCGTGTCTTCTACTTCAACGTCCAATACCGGGTTCGGTCTTGTTCGGGCCTGGAGTACGATGCCTTCAGACGAATCGGCCGCGTAGCGAGCAGAAGAAAGAGAGTAGTTGGCATCCAGAGCCAGTTTGACTGCCTGGTTGAGTGTCAGTGACGCTACCGGTTCAGTTTGCTTCGCCGAAGTCGAGCCAAGGTAGGACGGCAGCGGCTGAGCCGATGCCGCTCCGCATAGAGCCAAGGCGGCTCCAAATAGAAGTAATGCACTGCGCATGGAATTGCTCCAAGATAGTATTTTGAGGTACTTGACTCTTGAGCAGTGCTGAGATCGGTGCGATGACGGTATCGCCTACAGATGAGGCTTTCGAAAGCGATTCGGTCCAAATGAGGTGTCGCGCTGCCGCTCCCAGCTACTGCAAGGATAGCGGGACGACGCGGTAAAAGGTTGCTGCGTGGTCCCGCTTCAGACTGACGCCGTCCATTTAGGCCGTTCTGGCCTTTCGATGGGAGATTGCCGTAGGAGCTGCAGCTCGTCGGCTTCAGGAGCGAGGGAAGATAAAATGGGAACTACTCGAGGTGGATAAGTCTCAACAATACTCAAGGCATGCAGACCACAGAAGCGGTCCTCATGATGAACGCTTACGGTGGTTGAGCCGCGCTCATCGCCCTGCCCGGCTTTAGCTTCTTGGGTTTCGGAACAGAGATGGAGGCAGGCATCATGCTCTTGTGCGACGTACACACTGACCACTCCCCAAGAAACCTGGAGCGGCAGAAGAACAAGCACAAGGATTAACACGAGTTTTTTCATTCCAACGTCGATTATGCCGATTCTCATTACTGGACCTTTAACACACTGCGGCTCGGTATGACTGGCAGGTAACGGCTAAAGCTGTTGAGCCTTTCACGCAAAGAAAATCCTATATGGGGACGCTAATCGAGCTCATAGCTATCGGCTCGGCGGAAGCAACAAGCTGGCAACTTTTAATATTAACTAAATACAACCGTCACGCCCGCAACAGCCCGATTACTTTTTTGTAATCCAAAAACATGTCTCAGCACGAGTGTCGAAACTCTTTCAATCTCAAGCAATAGATACAAAAAAAATGACTACTAGGGAAAATCCATCTATTCGTTAGATTGGAAATCTGCCAATCTAGGTTACTTTGATCTCTTGCGAGCACCCACGTCGGCTCCTATGCCGTCAAGTGTTAGAATTCAGGCCCTTCTTTGGGAAGTAGCTTACTTTCGACTTCGCGAGAAAGGGTTGTGTCAACATTCTAGGCTCCAACGCCATGGCGCAAGCGGCCGACAGGCATGGCGAGACCATAGACTTTTCCAGTGCGCTGCCGGGCCGTACCGGAAAGTCCATGTGTCGCTCGGCTGGAACCACTCCCGCATGAATTTTTTCTACGATGATCCTGGTGTTGGCCAGGTCAACTGACGCGTTTGTGACCGCGGTCGACAAAGGTACTGCCCGTCGCACTCCTCGCCTATCAGAAGCGCTGCGTCTCGGAATTATTTTTGGTGTAATCGAAGCCGTCACACCGTTAGTTGGATGGGCTCTAGGGTCCATCGCAGTTGATTCCGTCGCAGATTGGGATCATATGGACGACGGAAGGTATAATCGGGAAAATCAGGAAGATGGCCACAGCCAGCATCATGACACCTCGAAAGTTTCGCACTGACAGCATCCAACGTCCAGCCTTAGGCAAAAGTGCACCCGCTGTGGTACCAGAGATCAGAAGCGGAACACCCATCCCGAGAAAAGCGCATCCGAGCAGGTGTATTAGCGCGAAAACGTGATAAGTGAAGCGAGCCGTGTCGGTGTAATACCCCCAATGCGCAAGTAATTCAAGCCGTCCAGCTAGCACTGGGCCACCACCATCAGCGCTGCATATTGACGAGCGAGCCCCACATCGCGCAGGTCTTTAACCTCGCTCAATGCGGTACAGACGCACAAAGTAGTCGATGGCTCGGTCGTTGCAGCTCCGTTTTCCCTTAGGTTGTATGCGTCTGACGTCGATGAATTTATGCCGAAGATGGGCTGAGCCAGCCAAGTGATCAATGGCATCCTCTTGCTAAGAAAAATTTTATCAACTGCGCTTACTTCGCAGACTGTCGTTGCACTTCTTGTTGATATTCAGGCCCCGAACGCAAACGGACATATTCTGCATAGGCAGCTTTATATTGGGGTCTAAAAGTATCCGGGGAGCCGCGACCTCGCCAGAATTTATCCAGCCCCGCGCGCTTCCAAAGCACTAAATCAGCCTGTACTTCTGCGCGTGTTTTGGATTCTCCGTAGATGCCAGAGTCCCCTGACTGACGTATCTGTGATGTACACGCAGTGGTCACGACTGCACAGAGCAGGACAGCCGTGACCAAATGAATTTTTGACATAGGCATAATTCTTGTTCCAAACACTCGAATTTCGTCGCTTCGTTGCTCATCGAACTAACTCTATTCACCTTGAAGCAGTTGGTTGAAAGCCCGTAAATATTTTACTTTAGCCATAAGGACAAACCTCCAGCATCTGGATTACATTTCTGTAAGCTTTATGAGGGCAGTCAGTTTTCTGTCGCTTCTCTCTTAAGTTAGAAGTAACCCTCGCGGACCTTCCTTCTCCTGACTGCCTATGTCATTTTTTCGCAGATTCAGCCAAAGGGTAAAGTTCATTTTCGAGAGGCACTAGATATCTGCTAATCCTCGAAGCTACCAGAATGGAGCTCAGCACCTGGCTGGAGTATTGTTCCGGCGGCTATTGGAAATCTCCTTGGAGGCTTATTGTTTGTTGTCCTACCTCTATAGATCGCTTTCGGCTCGAAACACAGCACCATGATTCAGGGCTGTAATGCGGGGGACCGACTCATAAGCGCGAGGACTACAAGCAGAAAAAGCCGCTGGCGTAGTTGGACGCGGCGTCATAGGCTGTTGAATTTGGCAGCAGGTATTGTTAATGCGCTGAGGATGGATAATTGAGCACAGTCTGCTGGCCGACGAGACAACCTTTGCGCTGATATTTCGAATCGCTAGCGTTGTCCACCAAAACCAGCTATGGATGGCGTGGCTGGCGCATTGGGTTTTAATACGCCAGCTATATCGCCACTATGTTGCTGGCACGGGTGCTCATAGTCCTCGTTATTGATCCAAGCGCTAATGATCTAAATGAATTTATTTAAAACAAAATAGATCGAGGTCGACCTTAACGTGCTTAATTTCCCCTTTTCCGGAACACCCCCAACTACCCAATCGCCCCAAGCGCTGGAAACGTCCTCAGTAACCAAATAGCAAAACGCACCAACTGTCCACTTGCCACCGCAATGCCCATCAGCACCAAAATCGCGCCCGTGATTATCTGAAGATAACGACCCGTTCGGCGCAATGAACCTATTCGACGCATAAAGGGTGTCATGAAGTACGCGGAAAGCAAGAACGGCACACCTAAACCCAGTGCGTAAATACCCAAAAGCAATATTCCCTGCCCAAGACTCTCAGACGTGGCGCCGAGTATCAAAATACCGCCAAGCACGGGACCAATACACGGCGTCCAACCGAAGCCGAATGCCATGCCAAGCACGGTCGCCGACCAGGGCTTACCCCCACCGCCCCGCGGCTCAAAGCGGTAGTAACGTTGCATCCATAGCGGGGCACGTATAACGCCCATAACCATCAGGCCAGCGACGACAATAACGCCGCCCGCGGCAATATTCAGTTCGTAGCGATACGATAAAAACAAACGCCCAACTACAGTGATGCTGGCCCCTAAAATCAGAAACACCATGGAGAAGCCAGCAACGAAACACGCACTCAGGCCCAATGCTCGCCAGCGAGCCACACGTGCTTCGATATGAGAGGCACTGGACTGAACCGAATCGCCCGCAATATAGGAGAGGTAACCTGGCACAAGCGGTAAAACACAGGGCGATAGGAAGGAAGCAATACCGGCGAAAAACGCCGTTAATAGCCCAATGACAGTTAATTCAAGCATCGCATCATTCCCAGTAGGTAGTCTGCTTTATTCTTATCTCGCATCACTTTAAATCCCGAATAGAGGCGTGCAGCAGTGCGCCATCAATTAAAGCTTCAACTTGCGGGCCATCCCAGGCAGCGGGCCCCATCGCCCGGCCGATTTCGCGCCCTTCTCGATCAATCAATAGCGTTGTTGGCACGCCCGGCGCACGCAGCGTGTCTGAAACCCTTGTCGTCGGGTCAACGTAATGCTTTAACGTTCGAATGCCAAAATCCTGATAGAACGGTTTGATCAAATCAGGATCCCGATCAATTGACAGGGCAACGACTTCAAAGTCTGGACCGCCACGGTTGGCATTTAACCGGTCCAACGATGGCATCTCTTCGCGACATGGGGGGCACCAGGTCGCCCAGACATTAAGCAATATGACACGACCTTCAAAATCGGCCAAAGTCACGGTCTTGCCCGTCGCATCCTGGAAGGAGATCAAAGGCAGTTCGCGTGGCGTATGCCAGCGCATGAATCGCTGCCCCCTATGTCCACCGCAACATTAAGTACTCCACCTAGGAGATTTTTCGAGGCATTGTTACGTTGGTACAAAAACAAAGCGGTCGCGATGGCGATCACGCTGATTAACGCCACTGCTGCCCAAGCAATTATCTTAAAAGAGTTCTTCATTGTTAACGTTCAGCATCCATCAGTTATTGGGGGTTGCCATTTCGACTTGTTCTCGGCGAGCTCGCTCTATGCTGTCTGCGACAGCCCGCGCGGCGTCCGAGCCAGGCGGAAGCAGGTCGAATAACTGTTGCCAATAGTCAATCGCTGCCGGATAGTCTTGGCGCTCAAGCGCTGCGGCGCCTGCCAAAGTCAGGGCGAATGGCTCCCGGGGATTGAGCGATAGTGCGCGCTCCAGCAATTGCGTCGGCTCCCCTTTAAAGCCAGCTTGATTGCTTCTGGCGAGTGTTTCGGCATATTCGGACAACGCCAAAGGATCCGACTGGATGACGGTCGCCGCTTTGGCAAAGGCGGCAGCCGCGTCTTCATATTTTTCAAAATAACGATATGAGCGCGCCAGCATGAGCCAACCAGGCGCGTCATCAGGATTGCGCGCCAACCTGGCGGCGAGCGAATCCACCATGGCCTGCACATCGGCTTGTGTCATAACGGGAGCACTTTGCGCCGGCGGTGGCGTAATGGCTGCGGGGTTCCCTATCGCAAGATAGGTAAGCGTTGCTGCCACGGGCAAGACAATGGCCAGCGCTATCGCGGCTGACTTGCTGCTCTGGCGCCGTTGCCCGGTATCCTGAGCGGGTGTTGCCTCATCGAGCACACGCCGTTGCAGCTCTTGTTGGGCCGCAGCGTGATCAGGTAAAGACAATATACCGTTGGCGCGATCCTGCTCCAGTTCAACCAATTGGTCGCGCAGTACCGCCGCATTGACGGCGTGATGCTCGACACTGCTGTCCAGCTTGGGGCTACGCCACAGAACAAACACTAGCCACCAGGTGACACTAGCAGCAAGTAATGCGGCAATTAGGATAAAAATCAAATTCATGGTTATGTTCCGTTGTCCGTGGTTTGCGCTAGCAGTGCCTGCGCCCTCTTGCGCTCATCGTCGCTTAACAATGCGTCAGCCACACTGCTTTTACGGCGACGCAATGTTGTTGCCAGAACGAGCAGACCAAAGGCCAGCAGCAACATGGGGCCAAACCATAGCAATAGCGTGGTGGCTTTTAATGGCGTGCGATAGAGTACGAAATCACCATAACGATCAACCATATAGGTTCTAATCTCGGCATCGCTTTTGCCCGCTTGTATCTGCTCGCGTATCTGCTGACGCAAATCCACGGCCAAGTCGGCGCGCGAGGCCGCGATTGATTCGTTCTGGCACACCAGGCAGCGCAACTCGCCAGCAATATCCAACATGCGCTTTTGCGCCGCGCCGTTATCCGCCCACGATGGCAAGGCGATGACCAAGCACAATAATGTCAGCCACCAACGTTTCATTGCTCAAGCTCCCGTATCAGCGGTAGTATCGTGTCGCGTACCGCACTATCGGTTACTGCACCGATGTGCTTGTAACGAATGAAGCCGTCCTTATCGATAACAAAGGTCTCGGGCACGCCATAAACGCCATAGTCGATGCCCACGCGCCCTTGCGTATCGGATACGGACAACACATATCCATTGCCATGGCGTTCCAACCACGAAATGGCTTCCCCGCGTATATCTTTGTAGTTAAGGCCTACAATGGGTACCCCATGTGTTTTAGCCAACGCCGTAATCACGGGATGCTCTTCAAGGCAGGCATAACACCAGGAGGCCCACACATTGAGCAGCCACACTTGGCCTTTCATGGCTTCTGGTGAAAACGTGTCTTCTGGCGACGCCAACTGGGGCAAGGTGAAGCTTGGCGCCGGCTTGTTAATAAAAGGCGAAGGGACTTCGCTGGGCTTAAGGGTCAAACCGAAACCCAGGAAGCCAACCAGTACGACAAAACCGACCAAGGGCCATATAAAGCGACTCATGCTGTGGCTCCTGCGGCGACCAAAGCAGCCTTACGTTCGCGACGTTTCTTAAGTCGATAACGACGATCACTGATAGCTAACAGCCCACCCAGCGCCATCAAGATGCAACCAATCCAGATCCAATCAACGAATGGTTTGTGGTAAACACGCACGCTCCAGGCGCCGTCGGCGAGCGGCTCACCCAAGGCGACGTACACATGGCGCAATCCGTTGGCGTCAATGGCTGCTTCTGTCATGGGCATTTCCGAGGAGATGTAGCTACGTTTTTCGGGATGAAGCAAACGTAAGATCCGACCATCGCGTGACAGCTCGATGTCACCGATTTCTGCAACATAATTAGGTCCCTGTGCTTTACTGACGCCTAGAAACTTCAAGTCATAGCCCCCTGTGCTTACCGTGCTGCCGGGCGTCATACGAACGTCCTGTTCAGTTTCATAGCCCATGACGAGCGTCACTCCCGCTACGAACACAGCAATGCCTAAATGGGCCAGATGCATGCCTAGCCAGCTAAGCGGTTGAGCTCGCAGCCCTGTGCGCGTAGCCCGCATACGGTCAACGATGCCCTTAACCACCGCAGTGGCAATCCACGTGGCCAGTGCCAGACCTAACGCCACCAGCGCCGACCAACGCCCCAGCATGAACGGTGCGCCAACACCGACCACAAGCGCCACTACAGCCGGAACATGCAGGTGTTTTATCAGAGCGCTTATCTTGGCCGTCTTCCAGTTAGCCACCGGACCTACCGCCATGAGAAGCAGCGCCGGCACCATCAGCGGTATGAAAACGGCATTAAAGTATGGCGGTCCCACGGAAAGTTTGCCTAACCCGAGTGCATCAATGAAAAGCGGATACAAGGTTCCGAGAATGACGGCCCCTGCTGCTACGGCCAACAATACGTTGTTCACCAGCAAGAGAGACTCACGCGATATCAGTTCAAACCGCCCGCCCATGCCCACCTTGGGCGCGCGCAGTGCAAATAAAAACAAGGACGAGCCGACCACCACGGCGAAGAGCATCAAAATGAACACGCCGCGGCGCGGATCGGTGGCGAAGGCGTGTACTGACGTCAGCACGCCAGACCGTACAAGAAAAGCGCCCAGCAATGAAAGCGAGAACGTGCTGATAGCAAGAAGCACTGTCCAGTTCTTGAAACTGGCCCGTTTTTCGGTGACGGCCAGGGAGTGGATCAACGCAGTACCCACCAGCCACGGAATAAACGAAGAGTTCTCTACCGGGTCCCAGAACCACCAGCCACCCCAACCCAGTTCGTAATAGGCCCACCAGCTCCCCAAGGCGATACCTAAGGTCAAGAACAACCACGCTGCCGTCGCCCAGGGCCGGGACCAACGAGCCCACGTCGAGTCGAGCTGCCCCGCCAGCAATGCGGCAATGGCAAATGCAAACGCTACCGAGAATCCGACATACCCCATGTACAGCAGTGGCGGATGAAATATCAGTCCAATGTCTTGCAGGAGCGGATTCAGGTCCATACCCTCCATAGGTGCCGGTACCAGGCGCTCGAACGGATTAGAGGTAAGCAGCACAAACAGCAGGAATCCAGCGGTGACCAGGCCCAGCACCCCCAGTACACGTGCAACCATGACATCGGGCAGTTGCTTGGAGAACACACTTACAGCGTACGCCCAGCCTGTTTGCATCAGCAGCCACAACAAGAGCGATCCTTCGTGGCCGCCCCAGACCGCGGCGATACGGTAAAGCAAGGGCAATTGCGAGTTGGAGTTCTGGGCGACGTAAGCCACCGAAAAGTCCTTAACGATGAAGGACCAACCCAGCGTCGCGAAGCTAACAATAATTAACAGGAACTGCGCGCGCGCGGCAGGTCGAGCAAAGGCGATCCAGACATCATTGCCACGCGCCGCACCAGCAAGGGCTAAACAGCCCTGCGCAAGCGCTACAAATAGCGTCAGAATCAGTGAAAAATGACCGAGTTCAGCAATCATGAGCGTTATGGCCTCGCAGTAATCGTGTTCTTGGCGGCCTCATCCAGCGCATGCTGCGCTTCAGGGGGCATATAGTTCTCATCGTGTTTGGCGAGCACCTCTTCAGCGCGGAACAATCCATCGGCCCCGAGCTTGCCTTGAGCCACTACCCCTTTGCCTTCACTAAACAGGTCGGGCAATATTCCCGTATAACTGACCGGTATCATCTTGGCGGTATCGGTCACAACGAACTTCACCGTGAGCCCATCACTTTGGCGCTGCACACTGCCGGTTTGCACCATGCCGCCGACGCGAAACGTCCGCTCCTGGGGTGCTTCACCGGCACTCACCTGCGTAGGCGTGAAAAAGAATACAAGATTGCTTTGAAAAGCATTGAGCACTAAGGCTGTGGCAATGCCGAATGCGGCCACGCCACCAGCAATAAGCGCGATACGTTTATGGCGATTTTTCATCGAGATCCCTCTTCCCTCAGGATTAACTTGCGCTTCACTTGCGATAAAGCCACTTTGCGGCGCTGGCGCAGCAAGAGCCATTCAGAGCAAAGAGCGACCAGGGTGACGGCGACTGACCCCCACACGTATTGCCCATAGCCGCCCATCGCAAAAAACTCAGCAGGACTTGTCCAATTCATTGCTTTACCTCCTTCAATTCATCTAACCACCCAGCATGGTGTTCGCGTTCTAAAATGATGCAGCGCACGCGCATCAGCGCGATTGCCACCGTATACATCCATGACGCCAAAGCCATAAGCAGCATGCCAATGAGCATGAGCGCAGCCATTGAAGGGGCTTGTGTCAACGAAACAGATGCGCCTTGATGCAGGGTGTTCCACCATTGCACCGAGAAATAAATAATCGGAATATTGACCACGCCGACCAGCGCAAGCACGGCACCGGCCTTATCCGCGCGCCGCGGCTCATCAACCGCTGACTGAAGCGCCATAAAACCGATGTACAAAAACAATAGAATCAGTTCGGAGGTCAGGCGCGCATCCCAGACCCACCAGGTCCCCCACATAGGCTTGCCCCACAAGGCGCCCGTCCAGAGAGAAAGAAACGTGAACATGGCGCCGGTGGGAGCCAAGGCCGAGGCCATCATGGCGGCTAAACGATTGTTAAATGCCAATCCCACAGCAGCCCAGAAAGCCATGACCAAATAAATGAACATCGACATCCAGGAAACTGGCACATGCAGGAAGATGATGCGATAGCCCTCGCCTTGCTGGGCGTCAGTGGGCGCCATGAAGAAACCCACGTACGCCCCTATGATCGCCAGAATCGCAGCGGCGACCCCAAACCATGGAATCAGCTTGCCGGCAAGGGGATAAAACATTTTTGGTGATGAATACTTAAACCAATTAATCATTCACTTGCTCATTATTCCAACGCAATCCGTAGTGCCACGGTCGTGGCCAACGGTGCAAAAAACCAGTTAAAACCAGCACGGCGCCCAGCAACGACAGATTCGCCGTAGCGCCCAGGCCGGCTGCGGCGGCGCCCACCGAACCCGCGCCAAAGATCAGCACTGGCACATACAGCGGAAGTACAAGCAAGGCGACCAGGACACTGCCGCCTCGCAGGCCCAGGGTCAAACTCGCTCCGATCGCGCCAATAAAGCTAAGCACCGGCGTACCAAGGGCCAGCGACGCAGCCAGCACCAATAACGACGGGGTTGGTAAATCAAATTGCAATGCCAGCAGCGGAGCGAGCAGCGTCAAGGGCAAACCCGTCAACAGCCAATACGCGACCACCTTGCCGAGCACCAGCATTCCCAGCGGAGCGGGTGAAAGGGCCATTTGCTCCAGGGTGCCGTCGGCATAATCCTGTTCGAACAACCGATTAAGCGACAACATAGTCGCCAGCAACGCCGACACCCAAAGAATGCCCGGCGCGATCTGCCGCAACGTGTCACGCTCAGACCCAATGCCCAACGGAAACAGGCTGACCACAATGACAAAGAAAAAAGCGGTGTCAGCACATCGGACTTGCGTCGCATAGCGAGCCTTAAATCCCGATGTATTACCCCTCGCAGTACGGATAAGCCAATCGTGTCGCTCATACGCCTACCCGTATAACGTGCGCCGTGCCTGCCAAGGTCAAATCCTGATGCGTCGTCAAGACTGCAATCCCGCCATCACTCAGATGCTGGTCGATGACCCCCACTATCCATAGGCTGGCTTGGGTATCCAATGCCGTCAGGGGTTCATCGAGCACCCACAAGGTACGCTTTTGCAGCAGGAGCCTAGCCAGATTGACACGACGCTTTTGCCCTTGCGACAAAGCTCGCACCGATAGATGCTCCCTGCCTTGCAATCCAGCTTCACCTAAGGCATCGTGTACAGCGTCCTGAGTAACCGATTCGTCAGTCAACGCCATGCTGGAAATCAAGTTCTCGGTAGCGCTTAGATCATCCTTCAGGCCCAACGGGTGGCCGCAATACAGTAACTGACGACGATACTCATCGCCAAGCTTCTTAATCGGGCTGGTCTGCCAATGAATAACGCCGGCAGCCGGAGGCGTTAGCCCCACCAGCATGCGCAAAAGGCTGGTTTTGCCGCTGCCGTTCTCGCCGCGCACCAACAGGCACTCGCCAGCCTTAAGCTGAAAGTTCAGGTTATGAAATAGGCGTCGCTCACCGCGCACGCAGTCCAGATTGATGGCTTCAAGCACCGTCGACCTTTGCTCGCAAAAACGTTAATCACCAGGTGATATCGGTATTTAGGCTAAGCGCCGATCTGCAACGGACCATCCGTTACATGCGGCACTAAGCGCTACCGTCGCAAGTAGCTGGGCGCACGCTCAAAGTTAATTGAACGCGACGACGCTGAGAACGTAGGTGTGGGGCAAGAAGAAAGTCGAATCAGCGGCGTGCCAGCTTAGGCAGCGAAAAACCACTGGGGCCGCTCGGGCCGCTCGGACAAGGTCGGTAAGCTTAGCGGCACCTCTTGAAACTGGGGGGCCAAGCTAGACGATAAGGAAGGAATAGTTTGATGTACAGATGAAATAATCGACGCCACAGGCGCTTGGCACGAATGCTCATACTGGCCCAAGAACCCCGAGGTTGAACCCGTTTGCTCAGACCCGTCAGTTAAAGCGACACGCGGCTCTTGAGCTTCGCTATAACAAGGCTCGATGCAAACCTCCCTTTCCGGCTGGCAATACACGCTCACGACGCCCCAGGAGACCTGAAGCGGCAGCATAACCAGCATAAAAATAAGGAGAAATTTCTTCATTGCAGGAACGATTGTACCAAGTGAAAAGCGTGTCTTACAAACGAAGGTATGAAAAGTCGAAGTCGGGGGTGGGTTATTTTGCAATCGCGATGTTTGTTTCCATAGAAAATGCAAGAGAACCCGCATCCCGAAAGCGTTGCACGATAGCGTGCGGCTGCATGCGCGGTGCCTCCATACTCGTCTTCGCCAAGTTCGCGAATCGCGCGATCAATGAATGCAGAGAACGTTTCAGGCAAGCTATCACCTGCCTTCCTGAGCAAGTAGGTAGTCATAAGCGACGTTCTCATGGAGTGTTGCCGCGTAACCACATCGGGAATACCATAAGCAGCGCTCCGCAGCAGTGGCGCGAACCCCACTCCGTAGCCTGCTGCCAACGCCTCCAGCCACAAAGGAATACCTGCAGCCGCCAGGACGATAGCGGCCTTGTACCGCACAAGTCCTTGGCATAGCCCCTGCAATGCGCCAAGCATCGCTGCGGCGCCAACGGCCATGAGTGCCACAGGAGCCGCCGCGCGTATATCCCCATACCTAGGCCAAACACCAGCGCCGGCACGGCAAAGATGCCGCCTCCGGCCCTTGTGAATCCCAAGACAGCGCCGATTACAAGCCCAAGCAGCCCGCCACTAAGCATCATGTATCCCTAACGGACAAATAGTTCCGTACGTCTGTATTTGGGCTACCCATCAGCGCGGACCTAATACTTCGGCCAGTGCTCCTTGCTGCGGCATGCCGTTGTGCTTCTCGATGAGGCCAGCAGCGCCTCGAAAAACAATACCCGGCGTACCCCGAAATCCCATGGACAACATGAGCATCTGGTTATCATCGAGGGTCCGCTGCACATCGTCCGGAACGCTCTTGGCGGGCGTAATGCCTCCCTGATCGAACTTGACTTCGTTCTCCAGCAAAGCGACCGAAGGATCGGCGGCGCCAAGAATCGCGGCCGCTTTGGTTGGACTGTCCTCCTTGATGACACCGACTAACAGGTGGCGCAACTGGACTTTTCCGGCATCCACCCACGGGCGCGCAGCTTCCCAGAACAGGTGACAATAGGGACAGTTGGCATCGGTGAAGGTATAGACAACGCGCGGCGCGTCAGCCTTGCCATCCAACACCCACGTGGCCGACTCCAGCTGCGCCCAAGCCTGGTCGCTGATCGGCTTGGCAACCAGGTTCTGCAGTGTCGCTTGGTCAATCGGTTCGCCTTTGGCATTCAGGCGCGTGCCCGCAATAGCATGGCCGTCGGCCAGTACGTAGACGGCGACTGGACTGTCGCCCAGGACGCCGGCAAAGGCGCGCACGCCTTCATCCGCCTCGAATTCCTGCTTGAAGATGATGCCTTGGTCTTCCAACGCCTTAATAACCGGCGGCTTGTCCGTAGCCTGGGCCTGACCGCCGCTAGGCATCAGAATCAGAGGCACCGCCGCAATGAAAGAGTAGAGCACACGCTGTGCAAACATAGTTATTCCTTGTTTGTATTGAACTCGATGATTAGTCAAAAATGGCGTGAGATCTTGCTCTCAAGATCAGCCATCGTGATCTCGCCTAAATGTAAGTCCACCATGCGCCCCTGTGCATCAAAAAGAAGGTGGTGGGCAAGCCGCCTGTACGCATTTCCCGCATAGCCTCAGACGATGAGTCGAGCAGAACATCCGTCAAATCCAGGCCTTCGCTATCAAGAAATTCCTTGGCCTGTTGTGCACTTTCCCCTGGTTGATCAAGACGAAGGCGACATTGGGAAACGCCGTCTGAGCTTGCTCAAGTACCGGCATCTCGCGCCGACACGGCGGGCACCAGGTCGCCCAAAGATTGAGTACGACCGGCATCCCCATATACGAACGCAATTGGGCAGGACGCTCCTCCAGCGTCACTAACTGCAAGTCCGGCAAAGATGGCCCGGCCTGCTGCGCCATCTGGTCAGTTTCCAGTGCTTGGGTGGCTAACGGATTTTCTGCGTTGTCCGCTTGATTACAGCCAACCATCAACAAGAGGCTGGCAGCAACAATGAGGGACAAACGTAAAGGCTGTATAAGCATGGTTATCACTTGTCGGTACTGGATTCGGAGGACAGGTCGAAACGACGCAACATCTTGTCCTTGAGGCTAGGCATGGTGATCTCGCCTAAATGCGAGTCCACTTGACGACCCTGTGCATCGAAGAACAATGTGGTGGGCAAGCCGCGCGATCGCATCGTTTGCATGGCGGTGGATGATGGATCAAGCAGCACATCCGTCAAATTCAGGCCCTCGCTATCAAGAAAGTCTTGCGCCTGCTGCGCGCTTTCCCCTGGTTAACCATGACGAAGGCAACGTCCGGAAATTCTGTTTGAGCTTGCTCGAATACCGGCATCTCACGGCGGCATGGTGGGCACCAACTGGCCCAAAGGTTTAGCACGATAGGACGCCCCGCATATTCGCTCAGAGAAATGGGGCTCTCGTCCAGCGTCGCCAACTGCAAGTCTGGTAAAGGCGGGGCGGCACCTTGCATCAGATCGAGCACTCCGCCCGCGACGACCCAGGCGACGACACCCGCCATGACGCCCGCCAGCACGGGGCCGCGCAACGCCTGAGTCAAATGGGTTCGCCGCCAGATGTAGACAACCACCACCAAGACACCGACCCACCACGTAAACCCACGATCACCGAGGGCAATCATCGCCATGGGCGTGGCCGAGTACTCCTCCCACCATTGTGCGATATATGCCAGCCGAGCCGCCAACAGCCCCCAAACCACCGCATCAAGAATCATTGATCCCGCGGCTTTGTAAGGCGCACCAGGCATCCGCCGACCGACAATTCGCGCCGTCAACCAGGCCAGCAGTACGGCCGCGATGATGGTGACGACCTGTATAGGGAATGGGCCAATACCAATCATGACACACCCGCCGTGTTCAGACGTTGTAGAAAATCACTCGCATTAATCTCGCCCACCACGCGCAGATCCCGGCGCTCCGTACCATCCGGCCCCACCAGTATGAGCGTGGGCGGCCCCATGACGCCCCAGTGCTTAAGCAGTTCCTTATCCGTGCTGTCATTGCGCGTCACGTCTGGACGCACGATCTGCATGGTTGCCATCCGCGCCGCGACGGCAGGATCGCCGAACACATTGCGCTCGATCACATGACAACTGACGCACCAGTCGGCGTAGAAGTCGATCAGTGTCCACTGGCCGCGCGCGGCCGCCTCCTCCAGACGCGCATTGACGTCAGTCACCGATTTCGCCTGAACATAGCTGACCTCGGCCGTCGCCGCAGCTGCAACCGGTGCACCGCGCAGATGCGTCAGGGGCTGCAAGATGGCATCGCCTCCTGAAGCGGCACCCACAAGCATCAAGACGGACCACAGGCCGGTGAATACCGCCGCCGAACGCAAGGCCCACACCAACCGTTGCCTGGCCGCCACGGCTTGCGCCCAAGCGACGAGACCCACCGCCACCAACAGCACCCAGGCGCCCCAGAGCAACAGACTCATCGTGCCTGTCAGGAAGCGCGTCAGCATCATCACCGCCATCCCCACCATGACGTAGCCAAAGGCGACGCGTACCCTATCCATCCACGCGCCGGGCTTGGGCAGGACACGGGCGCCGAACACCGCAATAGCCAATAGCGGCAGGCCCATTCCCAGACCCAGCGCAAACAAGGCCAGTCCGCCTTGGACCGCACTGCCCGTCTGCCCGATATACAACAGCGCGCCTGCCAAGGGTGCGGTCATGCACGGACCCACCAAGAGGGCAGATAGAAATCCTAGCGCAGCCGCACCGGTGACACTACCGCCCGAACCTGTCCGTCCCGTGGACTGGAGGCGATTCACCAAGGCGGATGGCAAGCGCAACTCGAATAGGCCGAATAGCGAGCTGGCCAGAATGAGGAACAGCGCGGCGAAGGAGCCGAGCAGCCATGGCGACTGCAGCGTGGCTTGTAAATTGGCACCCGCCAGGCCAGCCGCCACCCCCACTGCCGCGTATGTGCCAGCCATCGCCAGGATGTACGACAAAGACAGAACAAAAGCCCGGCGCGGCTTAGCCTGACTACCAACGACCATGCTGGAGACGATGGGAATCATCGGCAAGGAGCAAGGCGTAAAAGCCAGTAATAGGCCGAATCCGAAGAACAGCAGCGTGCCAGCGACGGGGCCGAGCGACGCAAGCCGCTGAGCCGCCGCCTGATCCTCGCCGACACTGTCACCCGACGACACGTTGGGCGCATCAAGCCCACTCGAGGCCGATCCGGTCTGCAAGATCGCAGGCTGTTGATCGGCCGTCTGACCATCAACCAGTGCAGTTGACTCTACCGTGCTGATCTGTATAGTCTGCGGCGGATAGCAAATACCGGCGTCCGCACACCCCTGCCAATGCAGCGTCAGCGGGCCAGATGCAGTCGCGGGGTAGTGCAACCGGGCCGCATCGCCTGTATAAATTTCCGTATCGCCAAAAAACTCATCGTGCTTTGGTGTTCCGGAGGGCAGATCCAGACTGATGTCATTTCCCTGACTGTCGACTAACTTCAGTGAATGGCGGTAAACATAATAGCTATCGGCAACATGTCCTTCCAGCAGGTATTTGTCCCCCTGTTGTTGCACGTGCTCTAACGTGAAGACATCCACAGGATCGAGAAATTCAGGCTCATTGCCCGAAGAGAATAGACTGCTGCTTGCCCAAGCACTACCCACGGCAAAACAACACAGAATTAACGCTGCACGGGCGATCCGATAAACAGACAAGCTGCACTCCTCTAAATAAACTACCTTAGATGATGCGCCTGCAGGATTAAGAGAAAATTAAGGCGTAGGCTGGGGCGCAATGGGAAGCACAAGTCGAACCTCCAGGCCCCCGCCACTGCGCTCCAAAAGTTCAAGCGCACCCCCATGCCGGCGTGCGATGGCCTCAACAATCGACAAACCTAGACCGTAGCCCGGTATTGTCGGATTTCCACGCCAGAACCGGCTAACAGCTTGAGTCCGATCTTCTGCATCCAAGCCTGGCCCTTCATCGAGCACGCTGATCTGCATAGCAGCATCGCTTTGCCGTTCGATACGAACAATAAGCGGTGTATCTGCAGGCGCATAGCGCATCGCGTTATCAATTAGATTCTGAAGCGCGGCAAGTAAAAGGGGACGTGCAACACGTACTGGGCGGGAATTAGCAGCGCCTTGCACGACTATCCTGTTTATAGAATCGCCGTAAAGAGGCTGCACCGCCTCGATCGCGGCATACACCGCGTCAATCGGGTCGCTGGACTCCATTTCGATAGGCTGACCTTCCAGTCTCGCCAGGTCAAGTAACCGTTGAAGTATATCCTGCAGTTGCTGTACCCCTTGATCTGCTTTAACCAGCGCAGCCTCCAGCGTTGCACTTTCATTAGGCCTTTGCGATGCCAGCTTTGCGACCTGAATATGCGTCTTTATACCTGTAAGGGGCGTACGCAATTCGTGTGCGGCGCTATCGGTGAAGCGGCGTTCGCGCACGATTGCGCCCTGCAATCTTTCAAGGAGCTGCTGGATAGTATGCAGGAGTGGCTGGAGCTCAACCGGTGCTTTCACTTGGGGCAACGGACTATCGTCACCCGGACGGCGCCGAGCCAGCAAAAGGCGAATACGCTCTACGGGAGCCAGCCCGTGAGTAATGCCAATCCAGAGCAGGATCAGCGTTCCAAACAGAGCGACAACAAATGGCAAGCCCGCCGATAGCACCAACTCTTTAACCAGGGCCTCTCGCACTTCAATGCTGTCTGCCGTGGCAATCTGAATGTTGCCTTGACGCAGCACATACGTGCGCCAACGCTTATTGCCGTAAACATGAGTGCTGAACCCCGGATCAGCGCGAACAAGATCGGGACTGCCTGCTGTGCGGGCGATGGTTTCAATCACCACTTCGCTCCGCACAAGGCTCACCTCACAAGCCAGCCCATCGCGCGCCATGACGTCCAACGGTTTACTGCTGTTTGCAGCGATATCTCCGGGCTCGGGAAACTGAGAGACCAGCCCGGCCACCATCCGAGCCGAGGCGGCCAACCGATTGTCTAGCGCGTCGCGCAAGGATTGCCGTGCATCCATGAACATCCAGCCAGCCACTGCAGCCCACAGCACCGACAGTGAAATACCGATAATCAGCAAAAGCCGCAGGCGCAGACTCATTGTTCTTCTGCCTTCTCGGCGGAGCCGAGTCGGTAGCCAAGCCCCCGCACCGTCTGAACGATATTGTTCCCAAGCTTGCGTCTCAGATGATAAATATGGACGTTGATCGCATTGCTTTCCAGATTTTGCTCGTAGCCATAGACGCTATCGCAAAGTTGCTGTGTATTGAGAATAGCGCGAGGATTCTGCAATAGCGCACGTAACAAAGAAAGCTCGCGACGAGCCAGCGTGACGGGCGCATCATCGAGCCACACCTCGCCCGTCGAAGAACAAAAAACCAAGCTTCCGTGCTCGATACAGTCTTTACTGCGACCGGCCATCCGGCGTGTCAAGGCATGCAAACGGGCTTGCAGCTCGTCCAAGTCGAACGGCTTGATCAAATAGTCATCGGCGCCGCCAAGCAATCCATCTATACGATGGCTGAGTGCATCACGGGCAGTCAGGATGAGGACGGGCAGGTTATGGCCTTGGTCGCGCCAACGGCGCAACAGCTCCATGCCGTCCTCATCGGGTAGTCCAAGATCCAGAATACAAACATCAAAATGCGACAAAGCTAAAGCGGTGTCGGCCTGGCTGGCGGTACAGACATGATCAATCGTCAAACCGTGCAGTTTTAACCCAGTTTCAATACCGCTAGCCACCAGTGGGTCGTCTTCGACGAGCAGAACATGCATATTGTTTCCCTTGAACCGCCGGCCCTAAAAATCCTCGCAGCTATTGCAACGAGAGCAAATATCTTATCAGGCTTTCCAGCTCCGCCTCCGTAGAACCATCTCTTAATCCTGCCTTAATCCTGACTGCTTAAGGTGTCAACAATTTCGCTGCTTCGTCCACCACAGTTCCGCTTTGCACGTGTGCTGCAAGCTCCATTGGGGTTCAAGGAATGACTCGGCTGTCATGAAACATCGAGCAAATAGGTTATGACTCCAATACTTGGAATATTGTTAGCGACAAGCTTTGTCGCATCTCTGGTCGCACTGGGCATTAGGAACCGGGATGCGCCACCAACCCCCAATAAAGCATAGTGTGGCCAAACGTGAAATAAAGCATAAGCTGGCCATTTGGCCACTTTATGCTTAACTGCACAAAAGGGTCGTCTATATAACATCCGCTGCGCTGGGGTGTGTCGGTATCGACCCTTAAATTGTCGATGGCGCCACTTCACATCGAACAGTTAGTGGGCGAAGATACAGCTACTCAGTTATTCATATCAGGAGAATGAAATCATGAAGAAGCGCGGTTTGATCGTCGTCGATCTGCAAAACGAATACCTACCCACTGGCAAACTACCACTGTCGGGCATTGAGGATGCCACCGCCAATGCGGCGCTAGCCATCGCCGATGCCCGCAGCAAGGGCATTCCGGTTTTCCATATCCGCCACGAATTCGCCACTGCCGATGCTCCCCTGTTTGTGCCGGGCTCCGATGGCGTCGAGATTCAGCTGGCCGTGGCGCCGGTCGGAGACGAGCCGGTCATCGTCAAGAACCACATCAATTCGTTCCGCGAAACCGATCTCAAGCAACAGCTCGATGCCAAAGGTGTCGAAGAGGTTGTAGTTGTTGGTGCAATGAGCCACATGTGTATTGACGCAGTCGTGCGCGCCGCGGTCGACATGGGTTACCCGGCTACAGTGCTGCATGACGCCTGCGCGACGCTTGACCTTAGCTTTGACGGCGTGACGGTACCGGCAGCGCATGTGCACGCGGCGATGATGGCGGCCTTTGAGTTCGGCTACGGCACCGTGAAATCCACGCAGGCGTATTTGACTGCGGAATAAATAGCGCCAATTTCGACCGTGAAAGCACCTCGGCGTATCTTTCGGGTATACGCCGGAGTGCTGTTGTTCATTTCCTGGGCACGGCTTCGGTCATTAGTTGACGTTCTGCGGCAGGCCATATGCGTCGGCTATCAGTTCGGTCGAACGGTAAATGGCTTGCGGGGAATGCCCAAGGTTCAGGATCATCAGCTCATCGGCGTTGACGCACTGTTGCCAGGCATTGAGCTGCTCAATAACCTGCGCACCGCTGCCGCTCATGACCTTGGCGTTCCACATATCCATGATCCGGCGTTCGGTGGGCGAGTAGTCGTAGATTTCGGCTTCTTGCGCCGTAGGAACAACGAACGGGCGACGTGTGCTCATGCGCATCATGGCGTGGGAGTAGGCCCAAGCTTGCCGTCGCGCTTCATGCTCATCGTCCGCAGCCATGACGCCAAAGCTAGCGATCACATAGGGCTGGTCGAGCACGGCCGAAGGTTGAAAGGAGCGGCGATAGATATCCAGCGCCATCATTACGTTCTGGTCCGCCAGGTGCGCCGCGAAGGCGAACGGAAAGCCCAGCCTTGCAGCCAGGCGCGCCGAGTAGTCCGACGACCCCAGCAGCCAGACCGGCGGACGTGCGAACGAGCGCGGCACACCATTCTCCTGGTCCTGCCTGGGCCCGGGCACGGCATACACGTCGGTTTTGAAGGGATGGTCGTCGGGAAAGTCGTCGTCCAGGAAGGCTAGCAGCTCCATAAGCTGGGCCGGGAAGTCCTCCGCGCCGACCTGGCCGCGCCGTAGCGCCGCCGCCGTGTTCATGTCCGTGCCAGGTGCACGGCCCACGCCCAGGTCGATGCGTCCCGGCGCCATGGACTCCAGCAAGCCAAACTGCTCGGCGACGACCAGCGGCGGGAAGTTGGGCAGCATCATGCCGCCCGCTCCCAGGCGGATCCGTTTCGTCTCGCCCACCAGGCGTGCAAGCAACATCGCCGGCGACGAAGTGGTGACGCCCGGACTGGAGTGATGCTCGGCAACCCAGTAGCGGGTAAAGCCACGCCGGTCCACCAGGCGCGCCAGCTCAATGCTAGCTGCCAGCGCTTCGCGGGCCGTCAGACCTTTGCCCGCCAGGGCGAAGTCGAGGATGGATAAGGGCAATGGCGCCGCGCCGTGGCGCACGCCGATAATCGAATCATTCACTGTGTTTCTCTCGCAGAGGTTGGTCATCCGGGCGGTGCGAACGCTAGTCGCCCGATAGATACCCAAGAGTTTGCGCGACGCAGCCCTTCCCCACAATTGACCTAAATAACAATATTAGATTAATTTGGGCCAACTCATGGCTTGACCTTCCTATCGTGGCAAGCTTTATGCTGGCGTTGAGATAAATCAAAGGAGATTCTCATGCAGTTTCATATCGACAGCATGACCTGCGGCGGATGCGCCCGCAGTGTAACCAAGGCCATTCAATCGGTGGATGCCGACGCGCAAATCATGACCGATCCGCCCAGCCGTCGCGTGGAAGTGACATCGTCGGCAACCCAGGAGCAACTTGAAGCGGCGTTGCGTGAAGCAGGTTATGCACCGCGCATGTAAGCAATGCGTCGTCGCTGACCGTTGTCGCAACACGTGATGCCAATTAGCCGGTGAAGCAATGGGGGTGATGACACAAGGCCATCACCCCCATTTCGTATTGTGGTGGACGTCACATCGGGATGCCTTGTCGCCGCGATCGCCGGCCTTCGTTTCTATTCTGCTACATTCCGGCTTGACCTTCCAACGATGGGAAGCCTTACTTTTATCCTAATCCATTGGAATTGAACGACAAGGAGGTGCGATTTGAATGCCCTGACCCATCAAGAAAGCGATTTGCTAACCGCGATCAGCCTGCCTATTGAAGGCATGACTTGTGCATCGTGCGTGGGCCGCGTGGAAAAGGCCCTGCGCAAGGTCGACGGCGTTGATTCGGTAACGGTCAACCTGGCTACCGAGCGGGCCGACATCAAGGCGCGCAGCTCCGTCACCCGCCAGGCGCTGGTCAACACGATCGAGGCCGCCGGCTACAGCGTACCCGCTGCCACCCTCGACCTTTCGGTCGAGGGCATGACCTGCGCATCGTGCGTCGGCCGCGTCGAAAAGGCGCTGAAAGCTGTTCCCGGTGTTGCCGAGGCAACGGTAAACCTGGCTACCGAACGCGCCCACGTGCGCGGCAACGTCAACGCCGACACCCTGGTTGCTGCGATCGCGGCGGCAGGCTATGAAGCGCGGCCCATCGACGCTGGCGCATCCGCCGACGAAGAAGCGGCAAACGAGCGCAAAGACGCTGAGCGCGCGGCACTCAAGCGCGATCTGACCCTTGCCGCCGTCCTGACGTTGCCGGTCTTCGTGCTGGAAATGGGTTCGCACCTGATTCCAGGCATGCATGACCTGATCCTGCGCACGATCGGCGCGCAATGGAACTGGTACATCCAGTTCGCGTTGACGACGCTGGTGTTGGCTATGCCGGGCTTCCGCTTCTACCGGCAAGGCGTCCCGGCGCTTTGGCGTCTTGCGCCCGACATGAACTCACTGGTCGCGGTCGGCACGTTCGCGGCCTATGCCTATTCCCTGGCCGCCACTTTCGCGCCATCGCTACTGCCCGCGGGCACCGTCAATGTGTATTACGAAGCGGCGGCTGTCATTGTCACGCTGATCCTGCTTGGCCGCTTTCTGGAAGCGCGCGCCAAGGGCCGCACGTCCGAGGCCATCAAGCGGCTGGTCGGCTTGCAAGCAAAAACTGCGCGCGTCCAGCGTGACGGTACCGTAGTCGAAATTCCGATCGCCGACGTCGCGGCCGGCGACATCATCGAGGTGCGCCCAGGAGAACGCATTCCCGTCGATGGTGAAGTCACGCAGGGTCAAAGTTATGTCGATGAATCCATGATCACCGGCGAACCCATCCCGGTTGCAAAGTCGGTGGACAGCAAACTGGTGGGGGCACGGTCAATCAAAAGGGTGCGCTGTCTTTCCGTGCGACAGCGGTGGGCGGCGCCACCGTGCTCGCTCAGATCATTCGCATGGTCGAACAAGCGCAAGGGTCCAAGCTGCCCATCCAGGCGTTGGTGGACAAAGTGACCATGTGGTTCGTGCCCGCCGTCATGGCGGCCGCCGCACTGACTTTCCTCGTCTGGCTCATCTTCGGACCGCAGCCCGCGCTAACCTTCGCACTGGTGAATGCGGTGGCTGTCTTGATCATTGCCTGCCCTTGCGCCATGGGCCTGGCGACACCCACCTCGATCATGGTGGGCACCGGGCGCGGCGCGGAGCTGGGCGTGCTTTTCCGTAAAGGCGAGGCGCTGCAATTGCTTAAAGATGCCAAGGTCGTCGCCGTGGACAAGACCGGCACATTAACCGAGGGCCGCCCGACGCTGACCGATCTGGACATCGCCGAAGGCTTCGAGCGCCAGGACGTGCTCGGCAAAATCGCGGCTGTCGAGACGAAGTCCGAGCATCCTATCGCGCGCGCCATCGTCGAAGCCGCCGGCAACGAGGGGATCTCGATTCCCGATATCACGGACTTCGAATCGGTCACCGGCTTTGGCGTAAAAGCGCTGGTAAACGGAGAACAGATTGAAGTCGGCGCGGACCGCTACATGCGCAAGCTGGGGCTCGATGTTGATGTCTTTGCGGCGAGCGCCGAGCGCTTGGGCAATGAAGGCAAGACACCGCTCTATGCGGCCATCGGTGGCCGGCTGGCTGCGATCGTAGCGGTCGCCGATCCCATCAAGACAACAACACCGGCTGCCATCGCCGCGCTGCACGCGCTGGGCCTGAAGGTCGCGATGATCACCGGGGATAACCGCCGCACGGCCGAAGCCATTGCGCGCCAGCTTGGCATCGACGAAGTGATTGCCGAAGTCCTGCCGGAAGGCAAGGTCGACGCGGTACGCAAGCTCAAAGCCGAGCATGGGCAGCTGGCATTCATCGGAGATGGGATCAATGACGCGCCGGCACTGGCCGAAGCCGACGTGGGCCTGGCCGTGGGCACCGGCACGGATATTGCCATCGAGGCGGCCGACGTGGTGTTGATGTCGGGCAACCTGATGGGTGTGCCCACCGCCATCGCCCTGTCGCGCGCGACCATCGGCAACATCCGCCAGAACCTGTTCTGGGCCTTCGCCTACAACACCGCCCTGATTCCGGTGGCGGCGGGCGTGCTGTATCCGGCCTGGGGCATTCTCTTGTCGCCTATCTTCGCGGCGGGAGCGATGGCGCTTTCCAGCGTCTTCGTTCTGGGCAACGCCCTGCGTTTGCGTGGGTTCCGCTCACCGATAGAGGCCACCAAATCCTCTCAACTGCCGACGGCGGCGTAATTGGAAAGGAGATATTGAAATGAATATTGGGGAAGTAGCGAAAGCCTCTGGCGTCTCAGCGAAGATGATCCGATACTATGAACAGACTGGACTGATCCCCCAAGCGAATCGCAGGGAGTCGGGTTATCGCAATTATTCTGCATCTGATATACACATGCTGCGGTTTATCCGCCGGGGGCGTGACCTTGGTTTTCCGGTGGCCGAGATCAATGAGCTTCTGGGCCTCTGGCGCGACAAATCGCGCCAGAGCGCTGAGGTAAAACGTATCGCTACGGCTCACATGACAGAGCTGCGCGAAAAGATCGACAGCCTGGAGCAAATTGCCAATACGCTTCAGACGCTGATCGAGTGTTGCTCCGGCGATAACCGTCCCGACTGTCCGATTTTGGACGACCTCGAGAACACAGCCGATAGGCAACAGTTGTAGCAAACCCGCTGCGATTGCTGGTTAGTCCGTTGGGGGTCAAATTAAATCATACAAGATTGAGATAGGGATTACTGGGAGGTAACTCAGTGAACAACAAACTGGGGTCACCCAACAAATAGCCGTGAAGCCTTCGAGATTTCCGTGGTCCAAGAACGTCGCAGGTCCAAATGTTCAGTCCGTTGGGCTGCTTACGATGCTGACGTAGCTTCTCAAAACGCTTCTGCACCCACTGCCAGTCCTGCTGCTTCTCCTGTTTAGCTAGCGCACCGACCTGCGGATACTCTTGTGCGTAACGCTGGAACACGCCGGGGCTAACCAGGTAAACGGTATCGCTCACGGTATGCACCAACGCCTTCGCATCGTTGATGATGAGTTTGCGCAACTGGATGCCCTCCCTCAGCCACACCATGAAATGCTCGCCAGACGGTTGCCCCCCAGGACTGGCGAACTGGCAACGTGCGTCAACCGCGTGGTTGGAGTAAGCGGAGATGGCGCAGTTGGATTTGAGGTCGCGCTGGACGAGGAGTCCTCACCGTGGACCGCAGCGGAAGATCCGTCCATGCCAATCATCGTCAATAGTTCGTCTATGGCGTCCGGCGCACTAGCCGTATCCCGAGGTGGCACCGGGAGCACTGCCGAAGTCGATGCAATTTCAGTATCACCGGCTGATGGTGAAGCTTCCCGATCCGATGGCAGTGGGCTCGCCATGGGCAGCAATTCGTCCACACTAAGGTCTGCCGCCTCGCTGGTGAGCGTTATATCGATCGTCACCGTGCCCGCGAATGGCTCGGGCCGGTCACCGGACTCCCAGATTAGCGCGGGCGACAAGCGTAAAAAAGTGAACGTGTTTGACCATCCGCTCTCGCTGGCGACCGTAGCCTTCCAGATCGCCTTGCCTTCGGGGGTCGGCTGCAGCATGCCATGATCCTGCAGCACATTAAAGACGGCGGTGTTACTCGTCGGAATGCCATCGATACCCTGCGAGAGCAGGTGCGCACGTAGCTTATCGGAAACCGTCTTACTGACCAGCCAGAGTGCGTCCTGGGTAAGCCAGCCATCGGAGGCCTGGGGCTGGTTCAGCTTCAGCTCTTCCTTTAGTAGGTAGCGAAGGCCTTCCAGCAGCTTGCGCTGCAGTGCGTGCTTGGGCGCGGCCATGGCGCGTGCGGGATCACCGCCCAATGCCTGGGCCACCGAGGCGCGATCAGCCTGAATGACCAGTTCGCCCAGCACCCCAGCGTGTTCATACTGTCCGGCCAGCACATAGAGCAATGCAGACCAGAGCGACGGAAAACCGCTAAGCCAGTCCAGAATGTCGCCATCGAGCACCCGTGTGTAGAGCAGTCCGGTGGCGGCGCTGTGCAGCCGGAACTCACGGTCTTCCCGATAGCGAAAGCGGTAGGGCCGAGTTAGCGGGCCGTGCCAGGGATGCCAGATGCTGCCGTCTTCATGCTCAACATGCAGATCCACCGCGATCTTGCCGATGTCGTGCAGCAGCGCGGCATAGGCAGTCGCCGCAGTCCAGGCTTCTGCCTGAGCGGCCTGGTCTTCGGGCGTTGTGCCCCCAGGCAGCAGATGAGACTGGCGCAGTTTCAGGGCATAGGCGACGATCTCCAACCCATGATCGAGCATGCCGCCTGGATAGGCGTGGTGATGGCTTTCGGAGGCGGGAAATAGCTGCACCAGCTCGGCATAGCGTTCCAGCGGTGCGCGGTACAGCGATGCAAATTGCTTACGCGAGAGCGACGTGCGTTGCCAGATGTGTTCCAGCAGGCGCTGGCGTCGAGGGGTGGACAACAGCGAAGCGGCCGACTCTGGCCGCGTCAGCCCTTTGGGTGGTGCGGTCAGGGATATGGCGGTCGCATCGATAGCTGGCAGTAACCGTTTGCGCTGGAACAGCGAGAGCATGGAAAACCTCTGGTGATTGGCTGGCAAGAGAGCCTTTTGGCCTTTTCAGGTAGGGCCTTTCCCCTTAGCTCCATTCCCTTCTTCCTTTCTGACCCTTTGGCCCTTGAACCCTTTGGGTATAGGGCAATCCGGTCTTGCTACGCCAGTATCAATGCGGGACTGGCAGGCTCGGATTGGCAACCAAACCTGTTGTGCCCATCAGCACATATCTTGCAATGTGCGTTTATAGATATACAATTAAAATGTATATCAAATGTAGGAGTTATTAGCATGCAAGTCGCCAAATGGGGTAACAGCTTGGCCGTGCGCCTTCCGGCCAGCCTGGTAGAAGCCCTGGAGTTGCAAGAAGGTGACGATATTGAGATCGTCGTGGATGGCCCGCGCGCGTTCGCTGTTCGCAAGAAGCCGGGTTCTGAAGCCTTGCTGAAGCGTCTGCGTACCTTCCGGGGCAAACTGCCGGCGGATTTCCGCTTCAGCCGGGACGAGGCCAATGCGCGCGACTAAGTTCAAGTATTTTATGGACAGCAATGTGGTGTTGTACCTGCTGTCGGAAGACTCAGCCAAAGCGGACAAGGCTGAAAGCCTATTGAAGACTGGACCAGTCATCAGTGTACAAGTGCTCAATGAAGTGACGAATGTCTGCGTACGCAAGCTCAAGATGGGCTGGGAAGAGCTCGCGCAGTTCTTGGAGCTAGTACGGGGATTTTGCAAGGTTGTTCCGCTCACAGAAACCATCCACGACCAAGCCATATTGATCGCTGAACGTCATAAACTGTCGTTTTATGATGCATGCATCGTCGCGGCGGCTACGGGGGCTGGTTGCCAGACGCTCTATAGTGAAGATATGAACCATGGTCAGATTCTGGAGGACAGCTTGACACTCAGGAATCCATTTTCTGCTGATTAATCAGGCCGAAGGAATCGATGACAATGACAGCCCCAGCATCAATGGTGCGCTCAAGATACACCACGGATTGATAAGCTAATGGTGCACAGCTTCATCCCTCTTGCCGTTTGATACTGAAATTGATACCATTAAAACAGTTTCAGTACTTTTCTGGAGGCTTTCATGAACAATAGCGTGACCGTAGCGGAAATTAAGCGCCGAGGTATGGCCGCCATTGAAGAAGGTCTGCGCCGAGGACCGGTGCATATCATCAAGCGCAATAAATCGGCTGCCGTTGTGTTATCTGAAGCGGAATACCTGCGTCTCACCGGCAAGGGGCCCTCAGTCGCTCCAGGGATGACCGCGTTGCAGTGGCTGCTGACGCAGCCATCTGCGGGCACGCGAGAGAAGGATGATATTGACGCTACGTTAGCGGAAGAGCGCAACTGGTGATTGCATTCTTCGATGCCTGCGCCCTCATCTATCTGATCGAAGGCAATGAGCCCTTCGCCAGCCGGGTGCGCAACCAGCTTGCCGAAGCGACGCAGACGTACCCAGGAATCGAATCGGCTGTCAGCCGTCTCTCCTGGCTTGAGTGTCGCGTAGGCCCGATGAAGGCCAACGACATGGGCACATTGGCGCTATTCGATGCGTTCTTCGCTCGCCCCGATCTCGTGTGGGTGGAGATGAACCGGGAGGTCGTCGAGTTAGCCGCGGCGATCCGCGTACGCCATGGGCTGCGTACTCCAGATGCCTTGCAGGCGGCCAGCTGCCTGCAACTGGGCCCGAACCACCTGTTCTTGACGGGCGACGTCATGTTTCAGCGTGTTCAGGGCCTGAATGTCGCGCTGCTAAGTTAGCCGAACCGGATTTCGAAACTGTGTCTCCTGGATAGGTGATGATCATGAACCTGACAACCCGCATTAGTAAAGCAGAACGCGTTGGCCGCTGGCTTGCGCGCGGATGGCGTGGCTATCTGCACAGTGAACGTGAAGTATCGGGCTGGCTAGTGGCTCAAGGTCTACCTGCTCCTATTGTCAGCACGTTGTTGTGGATCGTCACGTTGGCCGTGGTGGTAGGGCTACTCTATACCGCGTTCTGGCTGGCGCTGCTTTTGGTCTTCGCCGTTGTTGCAACGTGGACAGCGGACAAAAATCGTTCGGACGGTGAGTTCGCACTGCAGTACCCCGCAACGATCGAAGAGCTTCGTAACACTCCGGGATACGATCCCAGCTTACACGAAGACACCTCCCACGAGATGTACCGTGACGATTGATGGATGAGCAGACTGAGCTATCGCAGTTTGCTTGAAACCGTTCCAGGCCCTTTGCCGCCCGCACTGCCGGCATCCCTCGTTCCCGCTGCAAGGTTGTTCGCAATCGCTCCTGCACGAATGCCCGCCCAGGTCAAGGCGCTGATCCAGAACGTAGGCAGGATGGTAAACATCGTCGCCATCACGAAGTTCAGCAGCATGTCACCAAAACTGTTGTTCAATCCCATCAGCGGATCGAAGTTCGTAACTGGCCGATTCCATCCCCAACCGCTGCCATAGAGCGCATCCAGGATCGTGCTGTCGATCCAGCGTGCCAGCTGGAACCAGAAGTCCACAAAGAACAAGGCGAACTGCACCACGCTGACCGTCACCACGGCCTTGAGCTCGTAGGTGCTGATGATGAGCACCAGCGGGATGCAGATCACGAGAGCCATCTTCAGGAACGACAACACCATGGGCAGCGCCTGGCGCACCACGTCCATCGCGGGGAAAAAACCGATCGAACCGATCGTGACGCCGAGGTCGCTGGCGGCGCGGGTCACGACATTGGGCAGCGTCTTATCGATCTGCCCGCCGTAATCGATATAGACCGCCCCCTGGTTCAGTTTTTGCTGGCGCGGCGCAGCGACCGCACGGATCACCGAGTCGTCCACCTCATTGCGGCTCAGGAAACCGGCCCACCCCGCGACGCGATTGAGCAAGCTAGGATTAACTTCGGCCAGCAGGCGCGCCCGCAAGCCGTTGCCGGCGTCGGTCCACCACTGCCGACACGTCGGATAGCCGCCCCCGCTGGGTACCTGAGCCAGACCGGCATCACGGTTACTGTCATACGGCCACGCGTCGCGCGGGGTGCCGGAACGGTAGGTGTCGTAGTAACCCGCCGAGCTCACGAAATATCGTGAGCCAATCCAGGTAACGTCATTCATCTGTGCTTCATCCAGCTCTGGACGACTCATGAACAGCTTGGCGCGGGCCGGGCCGTAGCAGTCGTGCGAGAAATCCGATACCTCCTGTGCCAACACCGGATCATCGATTCGTGTAGCATCAATCTCCATGCGTATTTGCCGCAGTTCGGTGCCGCAGGGAATCGCGGCGACCGACGCGCTGGTGAGGCCGCGCGAGAGCGCGTGCATGAACCCCCACCACACGGGCACCTTGGCGCTTTGATCGTTCAGGGTAGTAAACGACTGGCTCCAGCCCGTATCGGATGGCTGCGGGACGCTCACCCCGCATTGACGGGAACGGGCATCATCAAAACGCACGCGGCTCAGGTCCACGTCGATGAACGGGATGCCAGCAAACAGCACCACAACGATGGCCACCCACACGCGGGTTTCAATGCGCGCGGCCGACAGTAGACCCTTGTTGCCTTCGTCGGCGCCTTCGCCACGGGCCTTGAGCCATTCCTGCAGGATGATGGCAATAAAGGGGATGGCAAACACGCCGCTGGCCACCAGCACCGACCAGATGCCGTTGTGCACGATCCAACCGACCAGCGTCAGGTAGTACTCCAGGTAATCAGTCGTGAACAGGGTCATGATTCAGCGCTCCCGCTATGTGCTCTGCATCAGCAGACTGCACTCCAGTGCGACCAGGGCCAGTACAGCCGCAATCTCCGTGCGATGCAATCGGCGTCGCGTCTGGGGTTCGGTCTGTCTTGCTAGCAGCCGCCGGCGCATCCATACCCAGCCATAGGCGGTCGCGCCGTACAGACACAAACGCCACAGCAAGAAAAAGCCCGATGCCTCTGCCAGCCACTGCTCCCAGCCAGCAATGCTTCCTATGACGTAGATGCCCGCGACATTGGCCGCCACCGCCAGGGCCAGCAACAGAACCGTCCACAACAGCGTCCTGGCGGTACGCCGATTCAATAGCCAACGCGCTTTGAACCACGCGGCGTTCATGGTGTGCCGCTCGGTGCGACCCGCTGCAATTGCTGCAAGCGGTCGGGCACCGGGTCGCCTTGGTAGATGCCACGTGACCCAGCCGCCCGTGTGCTGTGGCGTTGAATAATTGCCATGGGCGAGTTATTCGCCAGTTCACGGCGCAACTCCAGCTCGGTTTTGAGGTTCTGAATCTCCCGGTCCAGCGTATCGCTTTCCTGGTTCACCGCGTCCACGGCCATGTCGTTGGCTGCGACGTTGGGCTCCTTTTTGCCGGTGAGCAGCGTGCGTTGCAGCAGTAGTGCTTTTTCCAGCACGCTCGCCAGCGCGACTTCCGAGGCCAGACGACGGGCCAAAATGTCCTGATCGGGTTCGTCACGCAGGGCCTCAATGACGCCCCGAGTGATCGGCAGCGAGGCACTGCCGGCTTCGCCCAGGTTTTCAAACGTGGTGTTGCGAACCCCCGTGACCAGTTCTTGCAGGACTTGCAGCTTGGTGTCGTACTCCTCCTGGATCAGCGGCGTCAGACCCACGCCCGGCACGGTCTGGGTCTTGGTGCAGGCTTCGCAGGTACGTTGCTCTTGCTCACCTAGCACTCGGGTCGCCCACTGAACTGCCGCATCGGGCGACGACCAGGTCTGGCAGGAAAGACTGCCGCAACTGGCTTGGGCGATGGCCGACGTGTCGGACACGCTACGGCCATTAACCAGGTTGTACCCAGCGCGAGTCACATCGCCCACCACCTTGATCGGAGATTGGCCCGCGCCACCGGCATTGCCGCCGCCCACCCACGGCACGCCATCATTACCCCGGCTGGTTTCAGCCTGTTCGATCGCCGAGACCGCATCGCTACTGGCCACCGCCTCGCGCAACGCCATGCTCTCGGCAAGCTGGTTCCAGCCCATCTGCCCACCGGCCATGTCGGCCATTTTTTCGGCCATCGCACGGCACTGGAGCTTGGATCGGTCAAAGTCCAGCCGTGCCTGCAGCACGCCATTGGTCAGCAAGTTGTATAGCCCTGGATCGGCCCGCTGGATGATTAGCGCGGGAAGCGAGGCCACCGCGCTGGTAGCGCTTTGAATCACACTGCTCATGATGTTCTGAAAGCCGTTGGTGATTCCGTTCAGCTGGTTCTGGATCGTCGTGCTGATGCTCATGTCACCGCAGATCAGATTGCTGTTCCAACCGGCGCCCACACCAATGGAGCGCATACCGGCCGCACCACTCATCGAGACAGCGTTCCCGCCACCAATGGAGTACATGACTTCGTCGCCGATGACGCTGCCACTATTCTGGAATCCACCGTTTTGCGCCGAGGCTAAACCGCTGGCCAGAGCCAGTGCGCAGGCCAGCACCGCTGAGCGGCACGAGCCCGGGATCAGGCTCGCGGGTTTTGTCATATCAGGACGGTTCATGGTTGTGCTCTCGAGTGCTCAGTTGAAATCCACACTGCCCAGGAAGGTCTGGCCCCGGCGCTGGCAGCAGCTATACGGACGCCACAGCGCCCAGGCGTAGTCGCCTTGCTGAGCCTGCGTCATCGATTCTTTATGAGGGAATACCGTGCAGGTATTAGACAGACGTGGAGTGAGTTCCTGCCACTTACCGGTCGAGGCGTCGTCCTCGATTAATGCACCCGCAGGCCAGTAGCCCGCCCGAGAACTGGCCAGCAGCGGCTGATACACATGCAATTGCCCCCGGCGGGTCACGACGTCGCCCGCACGCTGGGCCACCACGGCTCCCGCTTTGTAGTCGTCGGTCTGGTGCAGGAAACCACCACGCGGGTACACATTGCCCCAAAGGTTCATGCCACTGCGCGATCCGACTTCGCGCTGGCCGGGAATCAGCGCTTCCGGGTACACGGCCTCCGGCACGTTGTAGCGCCAGGCCAGCGTATCCAAGGTGCTGAGCAGGTACGGCACGAAGGCTGTGCCTGCTCCCTGGCAGAAGTATCCAGAACCCGCGACGAACTCGTTGAACACTTCCCCACCGGGATGACCGATCACATCGATGTTCTTAAATTTGGCGAGATTATTCTCATGGCCTTCGTTAGTCGTGCCGTCGCCGCCGGCCTGCGCGGTGGGATTGGGCAGACTCATGGGCCGTACTTCCACCCAGGGGTTCGCGCCAGTGTTTGAATAGCTCGACACCACCGCATCCGGGACGTAGTGGCGCACCTTGATGGAGGTGCGTATCCGGCAACCACCCACTCCGCAGGACAGCCAGTAGCAGATGCCGACCACGCGGTACTCCAAACAGGATGGCGACAGGGTGGAGGCCACAATGGTGGCGGTATTGAGCGCGAAGCTGGATGTCGCCGCAAGCAAGAGCGCAACGGCGACACCGAATCGCAGGTGGGGTAAGCTCATGGCCGCTCCTTGCGGTATTGCTCGACTCGGGTCAGCGCCTGATCGAGATTGGTATCGCCGTAGATCACATAGCGCTGGTCGACCACGATGGCCGGAATGGTCGTAATACCCAGGCTCCAGGCGTCGGCTACACCTTGGTAGGCCTCAGCCAGCCGTTGCTGCAACAAGGTGCCTCCTTCCTTCAAACGGTGCTGGACCAGTTCAGCGGCTTGGCGACTATCGCTCGGAAGATCGGCCGACAGTTCGGCTTCAATGCGCATGGGCGCATCCAACTCGATCAGCCGGTCTGGCGTACCCTGGACGGGGTATTGACGGTCGGTAATGATCCAGACATCCGCTGCGGTAGCGGTGCAGGCGAACAGCGCTGCAGTCAAGGCTATTGCCAGCGGCAGGCACATCGCCGGGGCAAGAGATAGAGAACGAAGCATGGAGCGGCACCCGTAGTTCATGACCTTGGTAGTGCAACGCATCGTGTGCAAAACAGCGACAAACAATCGGAAATGAGGGGTGTCCGGTTTCCCTTCGGTACATATAAGCTAACTCTTTCGCAGGATCGCCCTGCTCTTGCCTATTGGCGCTCGCGAACATCCACCCACTCAGGTAGCTCACCACGATTTGGCGACTTTCACTCAAATCGCGCAGCTTCTTGACCTCCTTACGTAAGGCGATCCGACCCTCTTGGCAGGGTTCAAAAGCGGGTTGATCGTCGACCATGCACAGCAGCACCCGGATGGTCTCGATCTCCAGGCCCGACGCACTGAGTAGTTGGATGCGTTGCGCCGCTCGCACTTTCGCCTCGCCATAGTCACGATAGCCTGACTCAGTGCGCGCAGGCCGCGGCAAGCCCTCGAGTTCGTAAGAGCGCAACATGCTTTCGCTCACGCCAGTGTGGCGTGCCAGTTCTCCGATTCGCATGAAAAGCCCCTTGACCCTGTCAAAGCTTAGCCTTGAACTCTCCACTACGTTCAGAAAGGTTCAATATCCATGCAATACGCAAAAACCGCGGATGCAAAGGCGTCCTACCAACAGGTTGCTATGGGGCAAGAGGCCACGTCGGCGCGATTACTTGCTTTTATCGAGCATCAAAATAGAATCGATGTGAGCGCCGAGGCGCTGGCTCCGCAGCTATGCCCATTTCACCGCCAAACAGGTGCGTGGTGGGCAGGTCTGGGGGTTGGATCTTCATTTGGAGCGGTTGGGTCGCCGGGGCGTTGCGCCTGGCAGCATTCGAGTACGAACGGGTTCTTCCGGGCATCAAGAGGTCGTCTCAGAAAGCGGAAAATAAAGCACGCTAAGGCATAGTCGACCCTGCCAGGCTTGCCCGCCCCTGGAGCGACGCGATCAGCGGGCACGAAACATTCCCCTGCCGCGAGTGGCAAGCGCACACCAGTTCAGACAGCACGGCTTCCATGCGCGCCAAGTCGGCCATCTTTTCACGCACGTCCTTGAGCTTGTGTTCGGCCAAGCTGCTGGCTTCCTCGCAGTGAGTGCCATCTTCGAGCAGCAACAGCTCGGCAATCTCGTCGAGGCTGAAGCCCAGCCGCTGGGCCGACTTCACGAATTTCACTCGAACCACATCCGCGCCGCCATAGCGGCGAATGCTGCCGTAAGGCTTGTCCGGTTCCGGCAGCAAACCCTTGCGTTGATAGAAGCGGATCGTCTCCACATTGACACCGGCCGTCTTGGCAAAAATTCCAATGGTCAGGTTCTCCAACTTATTTTCCATATCACTTGACTCCGTACATGAGTACGGAAGTAAGGTTACGCTATCCAATCCAAATTTAGAAGGGCCAACCTATGTCTGAATCGCAAAACGGGCGCGGTGCACTCTTCGCTGGTGGGCTGGCCGCCATCCTCGCTTCGACCTGTTGTCTGGGGCCGCTGGTACTGATCGCCCTGGGCTTTTCCGGCGCCTGGATCGGCAACCTGACAGTGCTGGAACCCTACCGCCCGCTGTTCATCGGCGCGGCGCTGGCGGCGTTGTTTTTCGCCTGGCGGGGCATTTTCCGGCCGGCCAATGCCTGCAAGCCTGGCGAGGTCTGCGCGCTTCCGCAGGTGCGCGCCACCTACAAGCTGATTTTCTGGATCGTGGCCGCGCTAGCTCTGGTCGCGCTTGGATTTCCCTATGTCGTTCCCTTTTTCTATTAACCAGGAGTTCACCATGAACACGCTGTTTGCCTCTCTCGTACTCGCCGTCGTCGTCGCCCCCGTGTGGGCCGCCACCCAAACCGTCACTCTGGCGGTGCCGGGTATGACCTGCTCCACGTGCCCGATCACGGTCAAGAAAGCACTCTCCAAGGTCGATGGCGTGAGCAAGGTCGATGTGGGCTTCGAGAAGCGCGAGGCCGTCGTCACTTTTGACGACTCCAAAACCAGCGTGCAGAAGCTGACCAAAGCCACCGAAAACGCCGGCTATCCGTCCAACGTCAACCAGTGAGTCACTGAACCGGGAGCGACATCATGGGACTGATAGCACGCATTGCCGATAAGACCGGCGCGCTCTGCTGCGTCATTTCCGCGATGGGCTGCAAAGTTCCCGTAAAACATGGCTGATAGCACGAGTCGGCGGCCAACACAGAAAAGGAGCGACAGTATGACCACCCTCAAAATCACCGGCATGACCTGCGACTCGTGCGCGACGCACGTCAAGGAAGTTCTGGAGACAGTCCCCGGCGTGCAATCGGCGGATGTTTCCTACGCAAAGGGCAGCGCCAAACTCAATGTCGAGGTCGGCACGTCGCCGGATGCGCTGACTGCTGCTTTGGCCGTACTAGGCTATCGAGCCACGCTCACCGATGCGCCCGTGGTTCCGGTGGGTGACGGATTGTCCGGCAAGATGCGCGAATGGCTGGGCAGTGGCGACAAGACTAACGGCGACGGAGAAAAGCTCCATATCGCCATCATCGGCAGCGGCGGAGCGGCGATGGCGGCAGCATTGAAAGCGGTCGAGCAAGGCGCACGCGTCACGCTGATCGAGCGCGACACCATTGGCGGCACTTGCGTCAATATCGGCTGCGTACCGTCTAAGATCATGATTCGAGCCGCCCACATTGCCCATTTGCGCCGCGAAAGCCCGTTTGACGCTGGCATCCAGGCGGTTGTGCCGGTCATCCAGCGCGACAAACTGCTGGCACAGCAGCAGGCCCGCGTCGATGCACTGCGTCATGCCAAATACGAAGGCATCCTGGACGGAAACTCCGCCATTACCGTACTGTGCGGCGAGGCGCTATTCAAGAACGCACACGCCCTAACCGTGCGCCTGGCTGAAGGCGGTGAGCGTGAGGTGGCGTTCGACCGTTGCCTGATCGCCACCGGTGCGAGTCCGGCCGTGCCGCCGATTCCTGGCCTGAAAGACATTCCTTACTGGACTTCCACCGAAGCACTGGTGAGCGATACGATCCCTGCGCGGCTGGCCGTAATCGGCTCGTCAGTGGTGGCGCTGGAGCTGGCACAGGCGTTCGCCCGACTCGGCAGCAAGGTGACGATCCTGGCGCGCAGGACGCTGTTCTTCCGGGAAGATCCGGTCATCGGCGAGACGGTCACGGCCGCATTCCGGGCGGAGGGCATCGAGGTGATGGAACACATGCAGGCCAGCCAGGTTGACCATGCAGATGGCGAATTCGTGCTCACCACGGCGTACGGCAAGCTGCGCGCTGACAAGCTACTGGTCGCCACCGGTCGCTCGCCCAACACGCGCAGTCTGGCGCTCGACGCGGCGGGCGTCGCGCTCAACCCACAAGGCGCTATCGTTATTGACGCCGGCATGCGGAGCAGTACGCCGGACATTTACGCCGCCGGCGACTGCACCGACCAGCCGCAATTCGTCTATGTAGCGGCGGCGGCCGGCACCCGCGCCGCAATCAACATGACGGGGGTGACGCGGCCCTGAACCTGACAACAATGCCGGCGGTGGTATTCACCGACCCGCAAGTGGCAACTGTGGGCTACAGCGAAGCGGAAGCGCACCACAGCGGCATCGAGACTGATAGTCGCACGCTCACGCTCGACAACGTGCCGCGTGCGCTGGCTAATTTCGACACACGCGGCTTCATCAAGCTGGTGGCCGATGCCGGCAGCGGGCGCTTGATTGGCGTGCAGGCCGTGGCCCCGGAAGCGGGCGAGCTGATCCAGACAGCAGCGCTGGCAATTCGCAACCGCATGACGGTGCAGGAACTGGCCGACCAGTTGTTCCCCTACCTAACGATGGTCGAAGGATTGAAGCTCGCGGCGCAGACCTTCAACAAGGACGTGACGCAGCTCTCCTGCTGCGCCGGGTGAGGAAAAGGAGGTGTGTGATGAGCGCCTTCACAGTATCGCGGCTGGCTCACGACGCTGTGGTAAGCGTGAACGTTGTGCGCGACTACCTGGTGCGAGGCTTGTTGCGGACAGTAGCCACGGGCGGCTATGGCTTGCTCTACGATAGCGCCTTGCGACGTCTGGCGCTGGCCGACCTGGACGCGCAGACCCGTCACCGGCTACCAATGGGGCGTATTAGCCGTGCTGGCCGGCACGACCGCCAGTGCCCTACTTGGCGAGCATTGGGGCATTGCCATGCAGCGGCTCGGCTCAGTGGTCCTGTCCGAAGCGCCGTCGCTGCCGACACTCCTGCATCGCGCTTATCAGAACGAACCTCTCGTTCCCCCATGAGCCTGCCGTTTCACAACGACCAAGTGTCCCCAGAAAAACGGGAGCATAAGGCTCCCGCTTGAATCATAAGGTGGCCGCCAGGATGACCTTACGCGTATGGTGGCGCCAGAAGCGGTCCACCAGCCGACCCTCCAGGACACGGGCGCGAAAGCGCAGGCCTTGCGCGGTGGAGAAATTATCCCAACCCGCTTCGTAGGATGCTTCGCTACGCAGTTCGGCGACCTCGTTGACGATCTGCTCGGTTTCGTCATCAGAAGCGACCGGAATGCACCATCTCACGGTATCTCCCCGAAACTGTCCGGCGAGCACCAAGCGTTGACCCCTGTCCCGGACGATGATCAACTCGGGTGCGAAGCTCAATGCGTCGCTAACATCGGTGAGATCAAAGTCGTGGTGCAATACTCGAGTGTTGGCCAGCGACATGGCATCCACAATCAAGCCGCACTTGCCCAGGACGAGGGTTTGCGGCGTCCACCAACTGCCATAGACGGGATCGTCTTCTGGATATTCCACATGGCCCTGGCAAGTGATGGTGAACTGACGCCAGAACACATCCTTGCGCAGGTAGGTGCCAGATCGATACGGGGTGGCGATGAAAGCAACACCCTCGAAGTGATGAGTTTTGAGCTGCATGATGTACTCCCATATTTGAGAAGGCGTGCGAGCTCTATGCCGACCCACACGGGCCGGGAGAGCCCGCATGGGGGTTGAACACTGAAACGAGTAAAGTGCCACGCTGGCGTAGGCGCGGCTGGGGGAACTACTCCAGCAAACCAGACTCGGCAAAGGAAAACGGTTCACCTTTACCAATGATGAAATGATCCACGACCCGGATATCCACCATCCCCAAGATGAATTTCAATCGGTTAGTGATCGCGCGATCTGCCATACTGGGCTCGGTCGTGCCCGACGGGTGCTGATGGCTCATAATCAGAGCGGACGCATTAAGTTCCAACGCACGCTGCACCACCACGCGCGGGTAGACCGACGCCTCGCTGACCGTGCCTTTGAACAGAGGCTCACACGCCAACACTTGGTGCTGGCTGTTGAGGAACACCACAACGAAGACCTCGTTGGGCTCGGCCATCAACTTCAAGCGCAGATAATCGCGAACCGCCTTCGGGCCATCGAGCGTCGGACCCGCCTTGAACACGCGATGCTCTAAGAGTGCAATGGCTTGCTGGATGATCCGATCGTCCTGCTGATCGGTGAGATCAATGCTTAATTGCGTGCCGGAATCGGCGACATTAGGGGTGGGGAACATAACAAACCTCCAATAAATAACATCGGAGGACGCGTACCCGAGAGGGCAAACCCTCCGGGGACTATAAAGAACAATGAGCGAACAATCAGCATCCACCACCTTCGTATCAGGTGGGTATCCGCGCAGGGGATGCGGTGCGGAACGGGGTGTGCAATCAACGCGGTCTACACCACGCCGTAGCCTTTAAGATTGCGGGCTACCTGGGCTTGTTACCGTCTGGGACGGCGGACAATTCAGTCGTTTCTGCGAGTTCGGAGGTCGGATCATCGGTCACAAGCAGGTCCATCGCTGACAACAGCGCGTCACCTGGAATCGGTCCCTGGAACCACAAGGATTGGCCGGTACGCTCGTCGCGCAACTGCAGCGTCGGCGTGGCCGCTATACCGTGGTCGGCTGCGCCATCGGCTTGCGCCCTCACAATCGCTAACGGGCGCTCGCTTTCCAGGCAAGCACGTAAGGCGTCGTAATCAGGCGGGTAGATGCCATCAGGCAACCCCAGCCCTTCGCCCTGTGTGTGCTGATAAATCCAGGATATCGTCCGCCAATAAGCCTCGGGGCCGCCGGCCTCGCCAGCACACTCGGCCAACACAGCCAGTTGGGAAGCCGCAGGCTCATGCATGGATAGCGGCAGGTGTTGCCACTGCAGGCGAATATCAGGATGCTGCTCGATCCAGGCCATCAACGGCGGTACGTAAGTCCTGCAGTAGGGGCATTCCAGATCGGCATATAAGATCAAGGTATAGCGAGCCAAGGTGGAACCATAATGCCAAGGCGGTCCAGATGCTTGAGACATCGCCGCCCCATCGTCTGCAGACAGTTGGGCACCCTGCTCCATCGAGGCAATGGGAACGGCAGGACGCCAAAACACGAGAAGTATTAGCACCATAACGGTGACAGGCCAGATCAGGCGGCGCAACGTATCGCGAAAGGAAGGCGTCCGTGGTCGCATCGTAGTTCCCAGACAAGATGTAAATCGGGTGCAGATGCGTTAGTCGAACATACTGGACTACCTACGTGGCTTAACAATGCGGCATACTGTCTGCCCCCTTCTCGCATAGAAAAATAAGACCTGCTTCGGGTACTGACCATTGCCACAGAGATGACCGGCAACGCTAAGCGGGCGGCATTCCTATTTCGATCTGATGCAGTGATTGCCTACCTGGGGATCTTTGGCCGTTGGGACTGTGGAATGATTAGCACATCGGGAGCAAGGCCTGGCGTAGCGGACCCGCCATATTCTCAGCATGAAGAAAGCTGATGCATACGAGCAAAGTGGTACGCATACATGTACAGCCAGATGCGTTAGCGTTGAATTCGCACCTACTGCTATCGGCCATTAGGGGACCTTGACCGATCGAACGCTTGGACAGGAAGGTGAATGCCCGGTATTGCCGCGCGGGAGGCTTGTTGGCCACCCGAGCCAACGTAGACCATGTCGCAGTCGTAGCTACTTACTGCGCACTGTATCGTCAAGCATACCTGGGACAGCGACCAGGACCAGTTCACAGCACCAATGCTTCCCACAACTGGATGACCAATCAAAAGAAACACGCGCTGGATAGCTGATTACTCGCTCAGTTCCGGAACTCAGCGAGACCGTTCACCACACCTGGCCACCATAAAAAATATTACCGAACCTTCGAGACCCGACGCTTCTTGTCCTGTCATCAGTCGACCCCTCTGTCCCATGGCCCTAAAAGTGCTCAGTGATACGAGTGGTGCGCCTAAGCCAATCTAGCAAATTGTTTGTCTCTGTTACAGTAAGGCACTTTTTACCGTAGTTATCTCTTGAGGAATTACGATGGGTGCTATTCATGATGACATACGTGCGTGGTTGCACCGACAAGCCGACTGGATACAGGAGGCTGCGGACCGACTGTTAAAGAAAGGGCAGTTAGGTCGCGACGATCTTGCCGATTTATACGCACTTATCAAAACAGACGCGGGCCGAGCAGTTACGAAGACGCGCCCATTTCATGAGTTACTCAACGGTGTCGCCGCTGGGTCAGATGTGCGTCTACGCAGCGTCAGTCAGGTGATTGGTATTGAGAACCTTTCTCCCGCGCATCCGCTGGTGTTTGGTGACGGCAATTTAACCGTCGTCTACGGAAATAACGGGTCAGGAAAGTCCGGCTATACCCGGCTGCTTAAGAAAGCGTCCGGCAAGCCCCGAGCGCAGTTGCTATACGCGAATGTTTTCGAAGCGGCGCCAGCAGAACAAAAGTGCCAGATCGAGTACGCCAGCCAAGGAGCGGTGAAGTCGTCGGAATGGCATGCTGGCGGAGCACCAATCGATGCGCTGATTGCACTGGATGTCTTCGACAGTGAAGAAGCCGGGTTCTACCTTCGCAGTGAAAGTAGTGCGTCTTATACGCCACCGCTTGTCGCGATGTTCGTCGCACTAGCTGCGGCGTGTGATGATGTGAAGCGGCTTCTTGAGGAGGATCAGGACCGAGACATTTCGGCCCTGCCCGTATCGCCGGCAGAGCACGTTGCTTCGGAGGCAGTACAGAGCTACAACAGCCTAAAGGCTACGATCGACGCCAAAGCCATGGAGGCCCTTGTACGTTGGTCGGATGAAGATGCTGCGCAACTGCACAGTCTGGGGGAAAGGTTAAATGCCACAGATCCTGCAGGTTTGGCCCAGACTAAGCGAAACGCCGAGCTCGCAACCCGTCGCATCGTCGAGAAGATACTCCAAGCTGCGGCGGCCTACAGCACGGACGCGCTAGTGGCAATTCGAGGCCTGCGGCAGACTGCAAATATCGCCAGGAAAGCTGCTATCGATGCCGCCCAGGTTAATTCTGCCAAACTGGACGGGGTTGGTGAAGACTCATGGCGCGCGATGTGGGCTGCTGCGCGCGCCTACTCCCAATTGTCATATCCTAATCGGGACTTCCCCGTTACGGAAGAAGCACGGTGTGTGCTCTGCCACCAACCCTTGGATGAAGAGGCAGCACACCGCCTTCAAGAGTTTGAAACTTTTGTCCAAGGTGAAGTTGAAGCGACGGCCGCACGGGCACAAAAGTCGTACCACGACGCCCTGAAGGCGTTGCCAGAACCTGTTCCAGCAGAAGTCTACTGTGCGCAACTCCAGACCGCCGGTCTTACCGACCCAGGGTGGGCAGCATACTTAGAAGCTTACTGGAAGGCCATAGCGGTAGCGCGCCAGGCATTAATAACACACGAGCTAACTGAGGCCGTGCAGCCGGCACAAGATAGCGAAGATGCGTGCACGAAGCTCACAATCTTTGCAAAGGCTCTTGAGGCAGAAGCGTTGCAGTTGGACAAAGACGCAAAAGACTTCGATCGAGACTTGGCGAAGCGGCAGAAAACTGCGTTGGAAGGCAAGCATTGGGTCTGCCAACAAGCAGAAGCGGTGCGCAATGAAGTAGCTCGTTTAAAGCGCGTGCAAGCTCTTGAAAAACTCAAAGCGTTGGCACATTCGCGCCCGGTGACCACGCAGGCTGGCGTCGTGGCGGAGCAGGCCATCACCCAGGCGTACGTTGCCAGATTCAACGCAGAGCTTAAGAAGCTCGGTGCAGGCCGCATTCAGGTAGAACTCGTGAAGTCCAAGATGGAGAAAGGTAGTGCAAAGCACCGCCTTCAGTTGAAGTCGGCCAAGGGAAAACAGCCGCTCGAGCTAGTTCTAAGCGAGGGTGAGCGCCGCATCATTGCGCTGGCGGCATTCTTGGCAGATGTGTGTGAAAAGCCGTTTCCTGCTCCATTTGTGTTCGATGACCCGATTTCTTCGCTGGATCATGACTACGAATGGGCAGTGGCAACGCGACTGGGAGAGTTGGCGAAGACTCGACAAGTCATCGTCTTCACGCACCGCCTGTCCCTTTATGGTGCGATGGAGGACATCGCGAAGAAGATCGGCGAACCCGTCAAGGGAAAGAACTTCTTCCAGACATGTATTGAGACCTATGCTGGCAAGGCTGGACAGCCCGTGCATCAGGCAACTTGGAACGCCAATACCACGGCTGCGAACAATCTGCTGATCGAACGGCTGAACGCGGCAGCGCGTGCCGGCAAAGAAGGTGGAGGCGACGAGTATCGAGATAGGGCGCAAGGTATATGCAGCGATTTCCGAAAGTTGCTTGAGCGCACAGTAGAAGATGACCTCATTTATGCCATAGTGAAACGACATAGACGAAGCGTGACGACGGACAATAAGCTGGCCGCGCTGCCTATTATCGAGACGGGAGATTGCGATTTGATCGATCGCCTCATGACGAAGTATTCCTACTATGAACACAGTCAGTCTGATGAGGTCCCTGTGCCAATACCGGAAGAGGCAGAATTACGAGCCGATTTGGAGGAATTGAAGCAATGGCGAAAAGACTTTGGGGAACGGCGCAAAGTAGTTCTGGCATAGTTCTCGAGGCATAATCACCGTGCCATGCTCGCTGAGTTCACGCGTTCGGCATCGTTGGGTGATACAAGAACCTAATCATGCTCGGCGCGGGGTACGCATCGCAGGTAAGGTTGTTCAGACAGCCGGGCAGATATGTCGGCAATCTTGCAGCGAGAACAGTCCTTCGAGGCCCAGTACAACAAGCAGATCGTGAATTGCGTACGCGAGCTCCCAGTAGACGTACGGGCCAAGGTTGCTATTCGAAGAATAGTGCGGTGCATTTTAGAGTTGATCACCGAGTCCAAGTCGACTTGGGAAGAAGTTCGTTAGAGAAATCTCCTTCACGTGGGCAATTGGGATTACATGATCAATTAGCTCCATGCGATCAGGTTTGTGCGACGTCTGCTTAGGGTCGTTTCTGCCTGATTCTCCAGTCAGTGCCCGCCAGATCAAATCGGAGCCAATATAAGTATGAATTAGGCTATTTCGCTGTGTTATTGCTAGAGTTTCCTTAACCGACATAACAATCAGTCCTGTATGGGTCCCCATGCCAGAGAATCAATTCCCCGAGCCCGATCAATCTTTTCAGACATCTTAAACGCTGCGTCCAGTTCGCTGATACCGAACTGCTGCATCAGCTGGTAGCGCTCTGCCTTCTCCTCCGGCTCCGTCTGGGCCAGGGCCAGATAGAGACTCGGTGGTACGGCTCGAAACAGCACCTCCATGTTCTTAGACAGAATCACGCCTTCGGTGAATTTACCGGCCTCCTTGCGTGCCGACAGCATCAACGCCTTCTGCGCTGGCGATAGTTCGCGAAAGCGCGCGATCTTCTCCACTTCATCAGGCGGCATCGACAGGCAGATCCACCACTCGATCATATTGAGCATGGGCTCGGCGGCTTTGGGCAGGTCATCCACGTTTTGCGTGGCCAGCCAGAACCAGGCCCCCAATTTCCGCCACATCTTCGTAATCTTAACCACGTAGGGTGCCAACAGCGGGTTCTTGGTAATGATATGGCCCTCATCGGTAACGTTGATGATCGGGCGTCCCAGAAATTGATCCCGCTCGGCGATATTGTTGACCGTACTGATCAGCGAAATGTAGGCAATGGAAAGCTGCGCGTTGTAGCCCTCGCGGGCGTAGGTCGCCAGATCAACCAGGGTAATGTCGGCTTCGGGCCAGGGCGTGCCGGGCCGATCGAACATTTCACCATCGGAGCCCTGGCAGAACATGTCCATGGCGTCAGCCATCTCCAGCAGCCTGGCGCGTCGCATTTCGGGCAATGTGCTGTCCTGGCCGCGTTCACGTAGCGCATCGCGCACGTCGCGTGTCAATACGGTGCGCTGCTCGCCATCTTCGCTGTGGCAAAGCCGAGCGGCGTCCAGGATGCACTGACGTATCAACGAGCGATCCGCCCGCGTCATACGGGCTTCTTCCTTGTCCTCACCGCCCGTAATCATCAATCGAGCGGTGATTTCCAGTTCGCCCAGTACGTCGCGCTGTTCATCCGCACCGGCCTCCTCAATGCCATCAGCGGTCGGCTCACCATCAAGGGCGTCCGCATCCAGCGTCTGTACGTCGCTGGGCGTCTCGATCAGGCGCCGGGCATCTGAGAACGGTGCCAGACTAATGCCAGCACCGGGCGAGAGTTTGACGCGGTGGACCGTGAGACCCAGCCTCTTGGCGAAGTCGCTGAACAAGCCGAAGGAATTGCCAGCCTCCACAATAAACAGCCTTGGCCGGTAGATGGCCGTGACCTGATTAAGCAGGTTGTTCAAAGTAGCCGATTTGCCTGACCCTGTCGGGCCGAACAGGAACAGGTGGGCATTCATCTGCCGATCCCAGCGGTTCAAGGGATCGAAGGTAATGGGTCCGCCGCCTCGGTTAAAGAAGGTAATGCCGGGATGTCCCGTGCCTTGGCTGCGACCCCACACTGGCGCAAGATTGGCCGCATGCTGGGCGAACATCAGTTGCGTGTACCATTGCTTACGGTCTTGCGAGGGGTTGTAAGCGCACGGCAACCATCGCAAATAGGTGCTCAGCGGTGCCACCTCATCTTCTTCGCGTACCGGCTGCAATCCCGCGTTAAGCATCACGTTCGCCAGTTGCAGGCCACGGTGATCAAGTTCTGCCTCATCACGGCCACGCAGGTAAAAGGCCAGACTGCCTCGGTAGAGTTTGTGGGCGCTACCAATCAGAGACCGGGCTTCCTGCACATCCCGCAGAGTCTGCTCCGAGGCCAGGGTCTCGCCCACTGCCTTCTTGGCCAGGTGGTTCAGGTGCGTCTCCAGCACATCCTGTGGGGTGGCGATCACGGTTAAACACATCACAGTGTCTTCGGGCATCTGGTCAAACAAGGTGTTGATCGCATCGCCCTTGCGGGTCTCGCCCGTCAGGTGTCCCGTTGTCGGCGGCGTGCGCAAACGATCGGTGACCATGACCCGGTGCGGCATACCGTCAAAGTGCCACAGCCCGTGCGCCACATCCGAGCGCGGCTGGCCGAAGAACAATCGTTGGCTGAAGTCCCGACCGCTGGCCAACTCGATTTCGTCGGGCTCTTGCGTTGGCGGATAGGCGGTCAGTTGGTAAAAGCGCGCGCGGTCCTCGACCGTGGGCCCCAGTAGCCGAGGCTGGGGGTTGAACCAGCGCAGCAGCCAGTCGTGGATCTGCGGCGCATCCAGGCGGTGGGCCTGAATACCCGCATTGCTCAAGCCACCGGCTAGCCGGTCGCACACGATGTTCAGCGCCTGTGCGGGCGTCTGGCCGCGCCGTGCGGTTTGCCCCGTGACGCGGCGATAGACCACCATGCGCACACGGCGGCTTTGGCCGCGCCAGGGCAAACGAGTGACGACCGTGTCCTCGAACAACCCACCAGGCTTGGCCACCGCCCGCAGGTGGTGAGCGAAAAAACGCAAATAAAACGCGGTAAACGGAGTGCCTTGCGCACGCGGCTGCACGTAACCCTGCAAGGTCTTGAGGTACTCATCAAAGCTGGTTTCATCCTGGGCGTAGAGCTGCAGCACCCACGGGTTCTCGTCCAGTTCGTCAAAGCTGTCCTGCAAGGCGTTCTCCAACGCATCGCGCGCCTGTGCCAGCCAGGCGGCCTCCCGGCCTTCAGTGCCCAGCGGAATCAACTCAAAGAAGGCGGCCACCGATTGGCCATCCTCCAACAACATGCAGCGACTGTCGGGCAGATACTCCGCCCACGGCAGCAGTTCGACAAAGGACGGCGCCACGCTGTACAACGCCTCTTCGTCCGCCTGTGTCGCGGGCCGGTTGCCTTGGACCGCCCCACCCGGCTCGGAAATCCCTGCCTCGCTCAGAGTCTGAATATGGCGCTGCCAGCCATCGGACTGATCGGTGTTGGCAACCTCGTCATCAGGGCTGGCACGCTTAAGCCAGGGAAAACGCCATGCCATTAATAGGCCTCCACGCGCTCGCCCGGCATGGCGTACTGCACCCGCTGATACAGCGGGAAGACGGTGCTGTAGCCTGGTACCGGAACCGGGTCGGTGCCCGCCAGGTGCGGGAACACGTACATCACAAGGTCCGGATTGGGCAGGCGATGAAACTGACGTTGTATTTCATTGGCGGCGGTGCGGGTGTAGCTGGCCTGTTCCATCGGAGCAGCGTGCACATCAGCCTCAGTCAGTGGTCTGCGCAGGCTTTGACGCACGTCGAGCAACTGGCGGCGGGCTACCTGGCCGCTACCGCCCTCACCCGCTTCGGTATGCCAGATATCCTGCATGGTGCGATCGCCATGTGGCAGCAACTCGTCCTTGTGAGTGGCGCATCCGGCGAGCGTAGCTGCTGTAACGATCAGCAGCAGAGGCTTAATCAAGTTCAAGCGCATGGGCTTCTCCTATACGGTGATCGACCCGGCGGCCTTCAGGTTCGTAGTCGATAGCGAGTGGCTTCTCCAGATGGACGGCCACCTTGGCCCCAGGCTGTACATACACAGCGGCGAAGGCCTGGCCGTAGAGTTTATTCACCCACTGCGACATGTCCCGCACGCCACCGGCCAGAATCTGGCCCATGGCCTCGTTGCCGCTGATGCCTGTCGTGCCCATCGATCCGTCCGCCCCCACGTATGACGTCCGACCGCTGCCCGAATCAATAAGCGACGCGGCGCCCGCGCCAGCGGCGGTGATGAGCGCTTGGGTGCTCAAGTATTGCTGGGCGTTGCTGCGCCGATCGCCCGACACGCAAGGAATGCCGTAGGGATCGCTGATCCACCCCAGGCCATCCTCTTGGTTGTTGCGCTGATTGCTGCGCTCACTGTCCTCAGGGATAGTGCGGATCGTGCCGTCATGAAATACAAACGTGATGCTGCGCACCTGGCCGCGTACACATGACAGCGTCCAGTCGCCCGAGGCGGTTCCGCTAAAAACAGCCCCCGCCACATCCGGAATGTCGATGCCGTTGGCCGTGAGGTTATCCGGGCCGACGATGACTTTGAAGGGATACGGATCGTTGACCGTACCGTCAATGGGCACACGGCCAATGAGTGCCGTCATCGCCACCGAACCCATCAGGGTGGAATTGGTCGGCACCGTATAGACCGCCTTGGCGGTGCTAACCCCTGCGGCATTGGCCACGCGGCCGACAGTAGTATCCAGTGTCTTTTGCGCGGGACCGAAACTCGTTGGAAAACTCAAGCTACTGCTGCGGTTGCGCCCATCGTCTTGTTGGGCATCATCCGGTTCAACCCAGCGGATATCAGCGCCTGCCCCAAGGCCATCGGCATCGCCCTCGCGCAGACCCAGCCCTACGGGCAGATCGGCATTACCCAGGTTCTCCAGACGACGCTGCAGATCCTGCAGCAAACCTTCGCTCTGTTGACGTTCGTTGGCAAGCTGAGCCTGGTCGCGCCGCAGACTGGTGCGCTCGGACTCCAGTGCGGAACTGATGCGCTGGTCGATGGCGGTCTCGCGCTGGCGCAGGCGCGCGTTCTCGCTGCGTTGCGTCTTGTTATCGGCCTGCGCCGTTTGCAGCTCGGTGCGCATCTGCTTGACCTGCGCCACGAGCGTTGCCACGGTGTCGTGCGGGGTATCGCCTTCAATGCCCAGCGCCTGCATTTCCTCGGGCGTGAGTTGGCTGCCAGAACCCGCAGCGCCTGAACCGATCGTGTCGCCACCGGATAGCAGACGGATACCTGCAAAAAGTACCAGTAGAGCCACCGGAATCATCAGCCACTTCAGAAGTCCGTTACTGCGCATGGCCGTCTCCTTGCGCTTCTTGCGTGAGATGAGGCAGATGCACCGCTGGGTCGAAACGCTGAATGGCGGGCAGCAGCGATTGCGCCAGTCCATGTCCACGGGTTACCAAATACACGACCGTCGTGTCCTCGGGCGTACCGTGTGGGCCCAAGGTCGGGTGCTGGAAAGCGGCGGTAAGAAAATCGCCTTGCAGCGCACGCGGGTCTAGGTTCAGCCAGCCGCTGCTAGTGTTGGTCAGACGGACCGCTGTCACCCACTGATCCTCCAGCCGCCAGGACGCCAACGCGACCGCGCGTACCGGTACGGTCGGCAGCAGCGTGTCCAGGTTCAGGTCGCCGCGCAGGTTCACGCGCATGATGCCGGGTACGGCCTCCATGGTACGCAGCGGTGCATACAGGTTTTGTGCGGCATGGCGCGTGAGCACCACAGGTACCGGGGTTTCGCGCCTCACTGCCGTGGCCGTGGCCGGGGCAGTCTGTTCGCCCGTGTCGTCACCCGCCGCCTGCTGGCCGTAGCGCTGGGGTGTAGAACTTCCCTTAACAATCCGCACCGGCTCCAGAGCAGGTTCGCCGTCATTGGCCGGTTGCGCGGCAATGTCCAGCAAAATCAGTTCCCCGGTATCCGCGTCTTGCAACTGCAAACGAGAGGGCTCAATGGACTCATTGGCGCGCAGGTAAACCGCGCCGCCGGCGCTTTGCACCCGCAGGCGCTCGCCTACGCTGGCGGGCACGCCAACACGCACGTTGCGGTCGATAAACACAATGCGCTCCTGGCCAACGACCAGTGGCACGACCAGCGGCAGGCGCTCCCAGTGCAAGATTTCCACCGCCTGGGCAGGAATCGCCATCATCCAGACCAGCACGCCTAACCCAGCAAGAACTCGGTGTTTAAAGCTCATTGGGAATCTCCTTGCAGTCCCAGGCCGCTACGCGCGGGGGTTTCTGACGCTGGCACGGTAATTCGCTGCGGCGCACCGTCAAAGCAGTCCAGCACCAAGCCAAACGGATTACGGGCCGGGTCAACGTCTGCCCGCGCCACCTTGATGGGGTAACGCACCAGCGCCCGCTTGACTTGCTCGGAACCGTGGTACTCGTCCGCGCTCAGGTCCAGCGTTACGACCCAGTCATCGTCAGAAATCATCCGCACGCGAGCGCTCGGGTTCTCGCCATAACCACGACCGGGGATTTCATAGACGCCGCGCACGCGCTGACGCAGTTCGCCCGTGCTGCGGCGGTACTCAAAGTCGGCCTGCAAAAAGGCCCGGCAGGACGGCGTCAGATACGGCGATAGGACATGCAGGTTGCGGGCGTAGTCCTCTTCGCCATTGGTCGGCCAACGGTTAAGCTGCTGGAACACATAAAAGGTGAAGGCATAAACCGACTCGGGCGGCACTTCCCACCACTTACGGGTACTGCCCGAGCGCAGGTCGGGCGGGACGTGAATGGTCAGATCGCGCGGGGCGCTCCACCAACCACCGCCCATAACCAGCGCCACCAGTAACAGCGCGACTGCGCCAATGCGCAGGGTTTTGATATGCGCCTGCAGGTGCGCAACTTCGTTTTTGAAGCGGCTCATTGCACGGCCCTTCGGATTGTCCAATAGCCGGTGCGCGTGATCAGTACCTGGCCGCGCACCCAGCCTGCCAGCAACGGGTATGAGATCGTGATGCGCCATTGCAATTGCCGATACAGCCAAGTGTCGGGCCTGCCGCGCTTCTTGCGGCGCAAAATGCCGCCACCGACGAACACGCCCAAGGCAATGCCCACGACAATGCAGGTCGGCGCCAGGGCAATGGTCGAGAAAACCCAGGACAACGGCGTCCCAATCAGCAACCCCACTGCGCCCGACAGACCGCAGCAAATCCACAGTTCATCCGCCGTCAAACCACGCACCACAACCGGGTGGCGATTAAGACGATGCGGCAGAAACGACACGGTGCCATCGGCCCGAATATGCTGGTGCTCGGACATGGGCCGTTTCCTTACAGAACTGTCGTCGCTTCGGTGAGCAGCCAGATGCCGACCACGAGCAGCACGGCACCAACCGCAACACTCAGGCCAAACTGGCCCCAGGTCTTTTTGCCCGTGTGAATCTCGGCATAGGTGCCGTAGGCGTGGTAGCAGACACCGATAAACATGGACGCCACCACCAGCAGCGCCACGAGCAGCACAATGTCGTAGCCGTAGTTGCGGATCGTCTCCATAATGCCCCCGCCCGTGCCGCGCGAGGGATTCTCCAAGGTAGGCAAGCCCTGGGCGAACGACAGGGTAGGCAGCAGGGCTAAGCCCCAGGTGAGTGAAGCGTGCGTAATAGGCCTGTGAAGCAATCGGATATTCATGGTCAGTTCCTTGCGGGTCAGGATAGGAGGAAAAAGTCAGTACTAAGTACATCGCCAGAAACCGCACGATGACGCCCAAGAACTGACGCTGGTTGATTCGGTTTTCAGCCCAGCCGACGTAGGCCGTGCGAATCGCCCAGGCGCCCCACAGCAGCAACACCGCGAACACGAAGCCGACCAGGACGGTCGCCATGATGGCTGGCGTGATGCTGCTGTTGGCCTGAAAGGCGCTGATCTGGGCGGAGGTCATGGCTGGGCCTGCGGCAATGGGCTGTGCTGGGGCGCACGCTCACTGCGGTATTCCCCTGCCAGCTCGGCAAGATCCCGTGGTTGGGCACGCGAAGGGGTCAGATGAGACCGGATGCCGGTACGCACGCGGGCCAGGTCGGCGAGCAAGCGCGGATAGTCAAAATGGTAACGATCGCCCGGCACGATGGGCGCGGCCGCTGCACTGTGCGCTACGAATTGCTCCAGCGCATCCAGTTGGCGCAGGGCCGCAGCCAGGTCTTGGCGCTGAGCCGGCACATCAGCATGAACTGTGGGCGACACGGCCAAGACCGCAGTGAGCAGGAGAGACACGCCGCCGTGCGCGGCGCGACACCGAATCGAGAGCATCATCGCTCCATCCCTTCGTTAGATCAACAATGGAATGATCGTGACGGTGCAGGCGCAATCAGGCTGCAAACAATAGGAACTTGCATCCGTCCGGATTTGGCTAATCAAGTCTTGTCCTGACAGGAGAAGGTTAATGTAGAGTCAAAGGCTTTCCCAGGAAATGGATCGCGCGCTGGAAGGATTGAGCCCCCATCGAATAAGCTGGGCTTGCTTCTCTAGCCATTCGTCGAGCGAGCGACAGGCGATGTGCCACTGGGCAGCATAAACGTTGGGCTGGCCGAGTAACGCCTGGAAGTAGGAAGCATCGATGTCCGACAAGGAATGCCCCAGCACAAACACCTGCTCGATGCTTGTCAGACCTTGAAAGAAGGGTTGGTTCTTGGCTATCAGCGCTTCAGAAGGCTTGAAGGTGGTAGAGAAGTATCCATCAAGGATGTCATGAGCCTCGACCAGCCGAGTATCGATATCGGCGATGTCTGATCGGTCATTCAGCGAGCGACGGTTCTGCGGGTGCCAGGCATGTCCCAGCACTAATTCCTCATCAGACTGCGCCGCGCAGCCGTGAATGAACAGTATCCGCTCCGGTGCAATACCGTAGAGCGTACTCAGGGTACTGGTGTAGTTGAAGTTCAGGAATGCCGCGGTGCGGTCCAGTTCGATAAGCCGCTTTAGCGCGGTTGTCGGGGTGGGGATTGGAAGCAGGCGTATCCATTCCCCAAATAGCTGCCGAAGCTCTGATGACAACCGTTTTACGAGGTTCTCCACTTCAAACTGGAAGTCGTGATGTCCAGAATCACTCCAGTCCTCGGCTCCGTACGATGCCATGAAATGACCCAGGTTATCGATAATTGCATCCACATCCATGCCTGCCAACGCCTCCTCAAGGTCGCACCAGTCCTCTCGGACGGGGAGATGCTCCTCGACTTCGCTGAAGACGCTATTGTCGTTGTCTCGAAGGTATTGTTTGAACTGATCCAGCTTCGATGGGATGTCATGCTGTAGGTCAAAGCCGTTGCCGATTACGTAGAGCTTGCGGGGCTTCATGGATAAAGTTTCCTATCAATCCAAGGTAAGTTGTCAGAAAACACGCACTTTAACGATTATCTAGCATATGATATTATTTGATAACCATCATAACCCATAGGGAGCACATCCATGAATGTCGTAATAGACCATCCGGGCGTCTCGACGTTGGTTGGCACCCCAAAGGAAGTACAGGCACGACTTGGCAAATCACATGCTGATCAAGTGCTGCTCGTAACGTTCGACCATATCAGGCCCCGGGTCTTAGAGGCCCTCGCGGCAAATGTCGCTAACGTGACATCCTCCATGTTTGAACTGATGTTGGAGCGCCATGACCGAGAGTCCATTGAACGTTTAGTCGACGTCCTGATGCCTCGGACACCGCCTTCCCCCGCTTGCTCAAGGAAGCGGTCATGCTGGTGCAGGCGCGCAAAGCCGTGTTGGAGAGCGGTGACTGGCTGACGGCCGCCGAGGTTGCACAACTGGCAGAGTTGAGCACCCGAAATCCCAGCGCTCAACCGAATAAATGGAAAAAGCAGGGGCAAATCTTCGCGATCAACCACGGCGGCGTCGACTACTTTCCAGGTTACGGCTTAGATCGAAACGCGGGTTTCCGACCGTCAAAAGCCATGGCTAAAGTCATTGAGATCTTGGCCAGGAACAAAGACAGCTGGGGCATGGCGTACTGGTTCCGTTCGGACAATAGCTTTCTGGGCGGCAAGAAGCCTCAGGATTTGTTGGCGTCCGAGCCCGAGCGTGTTATCGAGGCGGCTATGGACGAGGTCCAGGAGATCTCGCATGGCTAGACCTAAGCCATCATCGCCTGCTGAAGAGGCATCTAACACAACGCCGGAACCTCCGGGCACACTGCATGTCACGCTCACCCGGCTGAAACCGGGAAAGGTGCTACATCGGGTGCATCAGAGCATGTACCAAGCGGATCAGTTCAATCCCGGCATGCAAGGCAATGCGCGATTCAGCCCGATCCACGATGAGCAAGGAACCCCGATCCCCACGCTGTACGCTGGAACAACAATGGCGTGTGCATTGATGGAAACCGTGTTCCATGACATCCCGCACACGGCCGGTTTCAAGAGCGTCGATAAAGGCAAACTAGCTGGCCAGGTGCATTCCACTATTCAAGTTGAGGAGGAATTACAGCTGGTTGACCTTGCAAGCGTACCGCTACGCAAGCTGGGCGTGACGCGCAAGCAACTGATCGACACCGAGAAGAACCAGTACCCTGCCACACGCAAGTGGGCTGCAGCAATCCACTCTCAATTTCCCCAAGCCCAGGGGCTATCGTGGGTCTCCAGACAAGACGATTCGGCACGTGCCATGATCTTATTTGGTGATCGCATCACCAGTGATTCACTCCAACATGAGGGGGCTCACGTAGTCTGCTGGACGATGCGGACGTTTACGATGAAGTGCTGGACTTGGCGGATCGGATCGGTGTCAATATTGTGCCGGGGAAAACTTGAATGGAATGCTTCCGGATTGATGAGAGTGGCTACACCGGGTTCGACCTGCTGAACCCTGCGCAGCGCTTTCAGGGTGCGTCAGCCATCGCCATCAGCAATGAAGACGCCCGGCGTTTGATTCGTGAGCATTTCCCCAAGTTGCAAGCCGCCGAGCTCAAGTACCGCTCACTAGCGCGCCGGCCCGGCAACCATCCCCGCCTGCTGGCTCTGCTGCGGGATTTGCTGACCAACTACAAGTGCGTAACCTATGTCTGCGACAAGCGCTACCTGCTGTTGCTGATGTTCATGGATTACGCCGTCGAACCGTTCTACTACAAACGCGGCATGAACTTCTATGAGGACGGCCAGAACTACGCCCTGGCATCCCTGCTGTACTATGCCGGCCCGACCCAGCTAGGAAGGGAAGCGTTCGATAAACTGCTGGCGGCGTTTCAACATGCCGTCAAAGACAAATCGTTGGCAGCACTAGAAGCGCTCGTAAGCGCGGCGCGAAAGACACGGTGGCGCGAGCTTCCGGAAGCGCTTGGACCCCTGGCCGTCGATGCCTGTCCTGAATGCCTCTCGGCAATCGCCACGCCGGGGGTGAGCACCGACGCAGCTCTCGTGGTGCTGCAATCTCTAGTGAGCCGCATGGAGGTCATGGTGGACGGCCCCTACCGTGTCGAGCACGATCAATCCAAGAACCTGCTCACCTACAACACCCTGCTGCAGCGCTACATCGATCATGACCAACAGATCGAATTTCACCAGTCCGAGATCGCCAGCATCAAGTTTCCCCTGAAGCTCACTTCGGTGACGCAGGTTGATTCCAAGGACAGCCCGGCGGTGCAACTAGCTGACGTAATGATTGGTGCTGCCATTGAAGCGGGCAATATATTGACGGGGCAGCGTACGGCAGGGCTGGACGCCAAAGCCGTGATGTCCCTCTACGCCGATCATCAGTTGATCCACATGCTCCCATCGATCGATTTCGCGGAGCAACAAAGATTCCGGAAAGGTACGCAGGCGGCAGAGGTGATCAACTATTTCGCCGCCCATTTCCACAAATGAGTCCTTTTCAACTAGTTACGAATCACAAGTATTTTTTGAAGCTCCCCGCCGTCAAGTTCACCGCCAGACCCAACAATATTGCGCTTGGTAGCAGGATCAATAGTGGGTGCAAGGAAATAGGCAACGCCAGATAGATCACCCAGGGCAGTACAGCCAGCGGCATCAGCGATGCTTTGGCGCGGTGGTAAAAGAACCCGGATTCACGACCCGCACCGAACTTGCGCACGTCACGGCGCACCAGCCCATCGACCAGCCCGACGAAGGCCGCCAGCAGGATCAAGGGCAAGGTCAGCACCAGGATCAGTAGTCGCACCAAGAAGGTCAGCATGGTGAAGGCTGCGGCAATCAGGTAACGCTCCGACCAGACGTAGGCTTGGCTCAGGTAGTAGCGAAAGTTCTTGGTACCAGCCTGGCTGGGCACGCGGGCGCGATCCGCAGTGTGGCTAACCCGGTCACCCACGCCGGTCTTCACGAAAACCCATTCATAGCCGGTGTCCACCAAGTGGTGTGCAGTACGCCCAGGCTCGCGCACGATAACACTACGCCTGAAGTGGCTCGACAGGTGGCTCAACTCATACTGCAGCATGGATTGTGAATGTCGCCAACCTTGTTCCTGCCAGAACAGGTGCATGCCCACGCATTCGACCACGATGGAGATCAGCAGCGATCCGATCAATACACCGAACAGCCGAAGCGGCAAGCTGATGATACCGGCGATCAAACCCTGACGACGATTTTTCTGTTGTTGTGTCGTGGAAGCGGCATCGCTCATGGCACCGCCTCGTTGGGATCGACATCGCGGTTTGCCGCATCCATGGCCTCATCGTCCAACAGCGTGTCGGGCAGGAATTGCTCCTGCAGCCCGGGAATGCCCTGATTTTCCCACCACTGACCGGTTTCTGTGTAGCTCTGGCGCATGTACTGGGCAAGCTGCTGCAGATCCTGCGGCATGTTCTCGTCTAGATCAGGAGCTGGCAACGGCATACGAACCTTCCACAGTGCACCGCCCTGCATCAACGCGAAGCACTGGCCTTTGGGCAGTTGGACGATATGCGCGGGTTCGATCATCGGCACACTAGTCATGCTGATGCGGTCCTGGGTATTGCTGGTGAAATCAGTCTTGCCGTGAATGTCCGAGCTGTCGGTGGCACCGCTAACGACCGTCGTGGTGTAGACCTCGACCTTGGGCAACTGCTTGGTCAGTAGCTCGGCCGTGGCGGTCTCTCGCACGCGCAGCATGAACAGATTGTTGAAGTTGCCGATGACTTGGCCCGCCTTGGCGCGATTGCCAAGACGCGCTTCGATGTCAGAGAGGGTTTGCGTGTAGGCGGTGACCTGAATGCCGGCCCCGCCCCCTTTATTAATCATCGGGATGAACTCATCGCCCATGAGTTCGTTAAATTCGTCCGCGTGCAGGTTGATTGGCACCTTCTGACTCGCATTGGCCCCAGGCAAGCCATCGTCGATGCCGAACTTGTAGATGTGGCCCGCCACCGATACCAAATCGGAGAACATGGAATTACCGACTGCGGCAGCAACCTCGGCGTCCGAGAGCGCATCCAAACCGACGTAGACCACAGCGCGCTTCCTGATAATCTGCATCCAGTCGAAGATGGGCCTGGGATCGTTCAGGTCCGAGTAGTTCGGTGCGAGCAGTTGGGCGATTTTGCCGCTGGTGAGCTTCTCCAGCAACGGAAGCAGGCTGGCAACGATCTTGTCAAAATACGTCTTGTCGTAACGCACGGCACTACGCAGACCGTCCAGTACCGGGTCGTAGTTACGCGCCTGGCTCAGGTACTGCTCGAGCGCGACCACACGCTTCTCGCGCCCGATCATGCTCCTGGGAATGTTCCGGTCGTTCAGGCGCGCTTCAAGTTGAACGATGACCTCCCAAGCTTTGGGCTCGGTCTTGGCGAAATAATGCTGGGCGTACTCGATGAACAACGCATCAATATTGACCACGTGGCGCTGAATCAGCAAATAGTCCGGGCGCTGTCCCAGCTCGATCAGCGCACGCGCGACGATATTGACGAAGCGCCAGGCAAACTCCCGAAACGCCGCCGAGTTGCCCTCGCCCGAGAGCTGGCCAGCAATGCGGGTGGCGACTTCGGAAATCCGTCCAAACCGGCCCACGGCGTTGTAGCGGGCGGAAATGTCCGGCCAACCCAGGTGAAACACATAGAACTCGCCTTCGCGTCCGGCGCGTTTGGCCTCCACGTACATGCGTTTGAGTAGATCCGCATCCCCCTTGGGATCGAAGACAATGACGACCTCGTGTTCACCCACGTGGTTCTTGCGTCGAATGTCCTGGGTGATGAAAAGCTCAGCCAGCCGCGTTTTACCCACCCGTGTGGTGCCCAGCACCAACGAATGGCCGACGCGTTCCCCTAACGGAAGGCTGACGTCCACTTCATTCGGTTCGATACCATGCAGACGCGGAAGGCCGCCGACGGGAGGCAACGGACGCACCGGATTGAACGGCACATCCCATGCCGTAAGCTGCGCCAAATGAGATAAGGGAAATGGCGCGAACTCCAAACGTTCTTCCAAGCGCCGCACCAGTCGATACGCCGAAGTCGGCTCGACATAGCGCCGGAAATCCGGCCGATAGGTTTGCGTCAGCCGATGCGTATGCTTCTGTTCCCACAAAAAGCCCTTGCCGATGAACAGCCGCTGCTGGCTAACAGGCACCTCGCGGCTAGTCATCACATAACGCGGCAGGCGGCGGATGTTGCGGCGGTAGCGCAGGATGGCCTGGGCCTGTCGAAAACGGATCGCACCGAAGACACAAAACGCTAAGGCACTACCAACGCCTAAGCTGGGGTTCAACGCGAGCGACCACGGGGCCACCACGCACAAAATCGCGGCGCCGGCACACACCGCCACGGTGTAAAGCTCCACGGCGGGGCGCAGCAATACCTCAACCGGCTGGGTCTGCGCCATATCGTCATTGCTCGATGCCAGTGGCCGTAATCAAGGCGGGGTAGTGGCGCAGCCCCAGCCGCTCGGCCAGATCGTCCGCCGAAACGGGCCAAAGCTGCAAGCCCGGAGACAGCGCCCGCAAGCGTTCCAGTCCCTGCGCCGTCTCGACATTGACCACCAGGCCAGCCGCGTTGCGCTCACGCAAACTTACGACATGGCGGCGCAACCATGCATGAGATACCTCATCGTCACCAATCAGAAAGAACGGTTGTAGACCCGCAGCCTCAATAACCCGACGCGCGACCACGCCCGGCGTGAGTTTCGCACTACGCACGGGCAACATCTGTGCTTCACCGTCGATGGTGGAAGGCAGTTGGGGAATGGGCACGGGTGGACGCGGTACGCTGCCGGTGCGCGGCTGCAGGTTGAGCGCGTCGTAATACGGTAGCGCCGATACACCGCCGCGATCGTCCACGACAATCAGCGGCTCTGCCACGTGCTGGGCAGACAACGGTGCGGCGGTGAACAAGGTGGACAAGGTGGACAAGGTGGACAGGCCGAGTATGGTCAGAGAATAGAATTTCATCGTGAAGTCTCCTGATGGTTGGCGCCTGACGCGGCGGACGAACCCTGAACACGGTTCAGATGCCGGGAAACGCTGCGCCGATAACGTGCCGCCGGCTCCCCGCCCGCCGGACGGTGGTAGCGGCCCATCGCCAACAACCAGTCTTCACCCGGCTTGTACTGTTCAAGCAGAATGGCGGCGGCGATGGCCAAGTTGGCGTAGGGGTCGAGCAGATCACAAGGACGGCTGTAGCGATGTTTCTGATAGCCCAGGTTGATTTGCGCGAGGCCCGCATCGATACGCTTAGGCGATGCGTCACGCAGGGCCTGGTGCAGTCCAGCACAGGCTTCGGCACGCGTGGCATAGCGGTGCGACTGCCCTGCCACATTCATCGACCAGGGCCAAGGGATGGTGCGGTTATTGCGGCGGATGCCGCTTTCTTGCAGGGCCACGGCAAAGAGCACCGTCGAAGGAATACCCGCTCGTTGCGCCGCCAACTGATAGGCGGGAGGGGAATTTCCTGAGCATGCCCGTGACTGGTGAACAGGCCAGCCGCCAACAGCAGTACCCACAGGGGCTGCTGTTGGCTTACGGTTGTCGCTGCCATTGCCCGTTCACCTGACGCACCACAGCAGGCAGCTCGCCAGCCAGACCGAGCGACAGCCAACGCCCACCATCGTGATTGAGCGTAATGGTGCCGCTGCGTACCCTGGTCGGGTCGATCTGCATGCGTTTGGCCAAATCACGGATCCGAGCATCGTCCTGACGGCTACCGACCATGTAAAGATCAAACTCGGTGCCTGCCGCCTGCAAACGTTGAACAAACGACGCGCAGAGTGTGCAATCGTCTTTCACGAAAACGGCAGTGCGACCACTGCCTGCGATCGACATGCCGCCCAGCGTGGCATCAGGCAGACTCACCCGCTGCAAGCCGGGGTGCAGCCGCTGCCAGGCGTCATCGTAGGCGCGCTGGTAGGCCAGCAACTTCTCGACGCGGCGCGATTCAGCGTGAACCTGCAGTTCGGCATAGCGGCGGCGCTCTTCATCCGAGCGGGCTTCAACACCCAGCGCGGACAACGGATCGAGATTAGGCGAATAGATGCCCAATGGGCCGTCCATCAGTTCCTCGTAGCGTGTCCACTCTTCTGTGCCCAATCCCCAGTCCCGTGCCAGGCGTTCATCGCGGCTTTGTCCGATCTGACTTTGATCGACGCGCGATGGCTGCATGATGGAGTCTTGCTGGGAGGCTGGTTGCGCGGACACCCACGGGGCCAATCCGACAAACAGGGCAAGCGCTAAAGCAGTCTGTAATTTCATGGCTCTGCTCCGGATCAAGGGATGATCAGACGACGTGTCTGTTTACCGTTTTGGAACACGGCGGTGGTCGCCTCAATGGCTTGCAGTCGCCACTGCCCCACCGTCTCGCCGGCTAGCACCACCTGAATCTTGTCCGCCGTCAGTTCGTCCTTTACAGGCGCGACAGACACGCTACGCTGCCCGGCGCGCATTTCTGAGCCCACGACACGAAATGGAAACGGGGATTGCTTCACAGTCGCAGCCACAGGCGTGACGGGTTTGGTTTGTGGTGGCGGCACTGTCGGAGTAGATTGCGAGTGTGTTTTCATCTGCTCGACTTCGGTACGCAGTGCCTGTAGCGCTTGGGCGTCCGAACGGTCAGCCAGCGTCTGCTCCATTCGGGTAAGACGTGTCTCCAGGCGTTTGCGTGTCTCATGCAGTACGGCGACTGTGGCGGATTCTGGCTGGGCTTGGAGCATTTGCACGCTTTCAGCCAATTCAGCGATACGCACCTGAAGCACCTGAATTTGGCGCAGGCCTGAATCGACACGCGACTGTTGCGCAAGGTCTGCCATGGCACGATACCCAGTTCCGACCAGTACGCTGAGCACGATCAACCAGACCCAAAGTAGAATCTGCAAGCCTACGGTGACCGTGCCGCGTGAGGTTGCTTGCGCGCCGTTCATGACCGGACTCCTGTCACCGTGACGGGAAAGGTCACTACCGGCTCACTGGCAGGTATGTCACTGGCCGGCTCCAGCTTGATCTCACTGGAGTTGGATCGAACAAAGCAAATTTGGCGTGCCACATCGTCGATTTGCAGGTCCCAGGCGGAACCCGCCAACATCACCAGCGCATCACGCAAGGTCATTGGCCCTAGCTGCAAATGGGCCAACGGTAGAGGCAGCGCATAGAGTGCGGTGGTTACCGAGTCACTTTCACAAAGCTGATAACCGCTGCGCTTCAGGACATGGTGCAGACCATCGCCCACCGAGGCATGTGCATCCTCAGGCATAGATACATCAACGATCTGCAGCAACAGATCACGCTGTGCCGCCGTTGGCGCAAGCTCAACCAAGGTGTAACGACCGGAGCGAACCACCGGAAGGTACTCCGGCTGTGCGGGCTCGGGCACGGAAGAAAACTCTTCAGAAGTAGGGGCTACTGACGGTGCAGTGGTAGTCGCACAACCGCTTAACAGTGCGGCGGCGACCAACAGGCCGCCACCAGATAGGTGCCGGATGGAAACGATGGCTGGCATAGATCGGCTCTTTGTTGTGATGAACCGATACCTTCAGTCAGACACGTCGTTAAATCACCAAAGAAAGCGAACTGCGACTAGACCGCTTTACTTTTGAATCTCTCCCAATCCATGCTCTGATAAGCAATAGCTAAACGTTCACCGCGCACGGCTCAACTAGCTACCAACTCGCGGTCATTACCTTCAATCAATCTAAGGGATATTTAAAATGGGGAAAAACGAACCAGATCGAACGAACAGCTCCTCAACCACGTTGGAAAAAGGACTTGGTGTACTGGACCGATCATGGGACGCTCAATGGGCATTACGACTGATCTGCCTTGTCCTGTTTCTGGACATGGCCATGATAATGCGCACTGAAAGAGGGCTGTGGCAGTGGTTGCCCGAAGATAAGGCTCTTCTAAGCGACGTAGGCTGGATCGCACTTACCGTCGTCAGCTTCAGCACAATTGTCGCAATCGTGATGCCCGTGATCCTGACGTTCTTGCAGCAACTCGTTTTTGCATTATGGGACCTTGTTCCCAGCTTTCACATATTAACGCCGTCAGAGGCATCCTATCGGCGCGGCCTAGGAAATGTGCCCATATACAAGTTCCGTGACTTAGCTCTGTCAGAACGAGACGAGTTTCTATATCAGTTATATAAAGCAGAGAGACAGCGAAAAGAAGCTATTAGGCGTTCAAGGATACGAGATGGGGAATTGACAGCAACGGCGCTCCTGGCAGCATTGGCAGACTGGGTGATAGCTCATCAGTGGCAAGGCAGCATTGGCGTAATCAGCGGCCTATGGCCATTCTTGGGAGACTATGCGCTATTAGTTCTAACTGTCGTACTGCTTTCCGGTTTGTTCATGCTCAAATGGGCTTGGTTCCCTCCCTATAAGCCGGATGAGATTTACTTCCCACCGTTGGATCGTCAATTACGTGAGGAAGAAGAAATGCGGAAAAAAAGCTGTACTAAAAATAGTGGCGGCCCGAGTGGGCCGCCGATAAAGAAAAATCAGGCCGCAACAAGCTGCCTGGCCAATGCTACTTCGACGGAATCACCGTCCGGATTCAGCACATCGAGCCCAGACTCTGGCACGTCTCCCGACGTGCTTTGTGAGACCAGGATCTTCTTGGCCATGAGGGACAGGCATGTCATCTGCGATGTCGCTGCATAGCCCAGATAGATCACGCGTACCGCTTGCTGTTGACCGATACGCCATGAACGGCGCGCGGCCTGCTGCAGGGTGTACACGTTGTAGCCCGATTGCATGAACACAATCGTGGGGAACTCCAAAGGTCCAGCCCCGTCTTGACCAGCTCAGGGTTGGTGATGAGAACATCGATGCCCCGATCCAGCTGCTCGGCAATCCAGTCTTCTCGGCGGCTAGCTTCCACGCTTGCGCGCAATACCGCCACCCTGAAACCTTCCTGCTCCAGCAACATCTTCAGACGCGATGTGGTATCGCGCGTGCCGGTGTAAACGGAATAGACCAGGGTCTTGCGACCTGCGGCATTTTCCTCGCGGCAGATGTTGATCAACTCCCGCTCTTTGGGCATGATTTCCAGTTCGTTAAACTGAACAGGTGTGAAAGCCAGCACCTGACGGGTGCGCGGATGACGAACGGTTTCCGCTCTAAAGCAGCAGTCGGACCAAGCCAGCAGCACGTTAAGTACAACGCCCAGCAACGTGGTATCCCGCTTGCGCAGGGCTTCTTTGAGGGCCGAAGTCAGATTAGCAGCCAGACTGCCGTAGGTATCGCCTTGTTCGGCATCCATCTCGACTTCCCGAAACTCCTCGTCATACGGCGGCAGGATGCCCCCCATGTCGCGAAGCTTTAGGAATATCGTGTACGGCAGGATGCAACGCAGTACGCCCTTCGGACCAAAACCTGGGGCTTTGACCGTTCGGACTGTTACCTTGGTGCCCTTGGCGGTCTTGTGGGCAGGCCCATCGGACTCGGAGAGAATGTCCTTGAGAACGCCATGGTCTCGCATGAAGGCCATCGCGGCCGAACTCATGCTGCCGCTGCTGCTCGGACGGTAGCCGTCTTCGATCATTCGCCCAGGCAATGCCCGAAATAGAAGATGAAAAAGGTCGTCCGCGTAGCCGCCCATGAGCGTGCCGGTCAACAGCACCGTCTTACGGACCTTAGCTGCGATGACCCCCATCGCCTGGCCTTGGGCCGAGCCGCCCGTCTTGTACTCATGCGCCTCGTCAGCGATAAGCAAGTCGAACGTGCCCTGTGGTAAGTAGCGTTTGACGAACTCGGAGGCCTGGTAGCCGCCTTCACCGAAACCGAACTCCATGCTGGACATGGCGCGTTCCATCCGTTGCGCTTGCCGGTCGGAAAAAACCAACTCCCCCGGTCGTCCATCAAGTTGATGAAGTTGTGCAAATTGTCTCCCAGCATTGAGGCCAGGAAGCTGTCACCGAACATCTTCATCAGTTTCTGTGCAGTGGCTTCACCGATGGTTGGGATACGCTTTAAAGCGCGAAGCACCGCTGAGGATTGGTCACTACCGGACAATGTTCTAGGACGCATCAACGTCCAGAGTGCGGCGCTGCAGCCACTGCACTTGCGACGCGTTTCTTCGGCCTCCAGTTCCAAGGCATAGATAGGCTCACCATCCAGATCGGTGACTGTTGTCCCACAATGCGGGCAGGCGCCAACCTCGCCGTGAAGGGTTCGTTTGCGCATAAATGCCGGTTTCCAGTAAAAACCCATGCGCATACGCACGCGACCGATAATGAAAAACTCCTGGCCCGTCGGCTCCTCACTCATCTGCTCGCGCAGCTTGATGAGCTTGAGCAAGGTATCGGGGCCATTGAGCACCCATACTTTGGCGCCTGCGACGGTTTCCAGAATTTCCCTGCGCCACTTGTAGACCAGGTGGGGCGGGCTCAGGACCAAAGTACGGCGATAACCTTCCGCATTAAGAACTGTCGCCAGCGCGATACCGACAATGGTCTTGCCGGTGCCCATCTCTCCATTGATGATCGCGGCGCGTTCGCCTTGGTTCACCAATAACTCCGCTGCCGCATGCACAACTTCGGCCTGAGCTGGAAAGAGCTGGCGTTTGAGGCCTGCAAGCACCAATTGACGCTCGGGCCGGGGCGTACCGTTATAGACAGGCGGGTTGGCCCGGTTCAGGCTGTCCAGCAGTTCGTCGCCGAACTCCTCGACGAAATCCTGCAAGCTGAGGGACAATTCCGACTCTGCGGCATCTGCCCGCTCGTCGGCGTGGATGGTTTCTGCGACAGCCGTCGCTTCAAGTTGAGTAGTCATGGTGGTACTCCATAAAAATGGGGCACGCACCTCCCCCAAAGGGGCGGTGACATGCCCCAGGGGATAAAAGGTAGATGGCGGCCGTAGGCCGCCGTAGGTGGGATCAGTACTCGCTGGGCAGGAGCAGCGTGGTCACGCTGCGATCCCATTCAGTAATGATCCAAAGTTTCAGGTCGGGTGCGACCTGGTAGGACGAGAACAGGCGATCCTCACCCGATGCCAGCGCGGCATCGTTTAGTTCGCGATCCCCTTCACTGAGATCACCCCAATCGCCGCCAAGGTGGCGGCGCAAGTACATACTGGGGTTGAGCTGGCCCTGTTGGACCAGTTCGTCAACGCCGGCCGTACAAATCAACTGGCCTGGCGAGAAGCGCATGTTGGGAACCACGCTAATGAATAGTGCTTCGGTTGTCATGGAGATAGCTCCTTAAAAAGAAAGCCGACGCCATGACGCCCATTGGGGCAACATGACCCCGGTGGGTGGATAAAAGCGGTGATACGGTGCCGTCAGATCAGAGACTGTTCCTCGGGTTGTTGAGCAACGGTCTTGCTAGGAACATCAATGAATCGTGAGAATCTGACCCAACGTGGCTGAGTCGGGTGTCAAGTCCCATGCACGAATGACTGGCACAAACTTGTCGGTGAGGATGCGCGTCTCGGCCACGGAACCATCATCGCGTTCGCGATACTCGGTGGCCGTAGCCTTCTGCTTGTAGGTGTCGCCCTTGACGGCCAGGGTGCGACCACTTTTGGACTGCACAACACCTGAGATGGCGCCGGCCGCCAGGGCCAGTGCCAAATGCCAGTGAGATAAACCGCGTGCCGGAGGCCGCATGGATTGTTGGGCGGTGCCCAAATGGGTCTCGCTCGATGGCCATAGCCCCTGCAACCGCTGCACTTCCTCGGCAAACTGCGCCGGTTCCATGCTGATCCGGTAAAAATGCGCCGGCTCGGCCTGTGCGGCTGGGATGCTGTAGGGCAGCGCAGTCCACACAGCAGGCAGCTCCTGCGCTTCGATTTCAGCTTGGCCGACCTGTAGCAGCCGGGCACGGATGGACTTGACGTCATCACCCGCCAGCTGACGCTGACGAACGCGACGCCCGAACACGACGACCTGTTTGAACTGTGTGTCCACCGCACGGTAGACGCTCAGATCGGTAAAGTGTCGTGTCAGCCATCCAACCATTTCCTGATCGAGGACGTAGAACGGGATGATGAAAACCAGAACACCGCCGTATTGCAACTGCGGCAGTGTTTTTTGATAGAACAACTTCTCGAGCCGTGTGCGGCCTCGGCCTTCATAGCCCATGTTGCCATTGGCGTCCCGGGCGAGATCACCGTACGGAGGATTGAGCCACAGCAAACCGAAGCTCTGGCGTGCGATCAGAGTGTCCAGCAGATCGCCATGAATGCAGCGATCAACCAGTCGGCGAGCATGGTCTGCCCGTTCCTGGTCGTACTCGACCGCGTAGGCGGTGACGTGCTCACGCCCGAGGGCATGCGCCGCTTCGGCGATGGCGACGCCTTCGCCAGCGCAAGGATCAAGAATGCACATCGGTCCATCACTGGGCGCGAGGGCGTTGAGAGTTCGTTCAAGCGTGGCTTCATCGGTCGGGTAGTAGCCGTTTTTGGCAAAATTCCGAGCGAGCCGGGGGAACATGAGGGCCATAAGAAAGCTCCTGTGTGGCGGGGATGAGTGAATGCGGATACGCGCGAACAGCGCGCATCCGCGGGTAAAAGCGTCAGGCCACCGCTTCCAGTGGCAGATCGGTCGCTGCCGATAGCGGCGCCGAATAGGCGGTGAGCACGTCCTGGCGTATGAGTTCGCCCAGTGCGTCGGTGAGAAGTGGTACGTCCAACCCCAAACGAAAGCCCTGCAACGGTCCGAGCGCCATTGGCAATGCCTTGAGCATTTCCCGATCGCGTAGCAGCGCCAGCACGGGTGCTTGCCAGTGCTCCAGAAGGGGCAGCGGGCACGTGTCTTTGACCAAGCGCCACAGTCGAGCGGTGGGATCGTTGGCTGAGCGTGGTAGCAACGCGAGAGCGCTGGCCGTACTCTTCTCAGGTTGGGTGCATCGTCGGTCGAACAACCAAAGGTTGGTCATTGAACCGAACAACGTGCGACGATAAGCCCGGGTGAGACGCTTTTCCAGACGATCAACGGCGCCGACCGAGACCGGGACAGAGCCCCTTGGTCGGTGATAAGATGGAATTGATCCAGCCCATCTTCGGCGCGGCCCAGGGTCAGGCGAGCGATGAATTGCTGGATCGCGGTATCGCGTGCCCAGACGGAAAGAAAAATAAACTCGCCTTGCTCGTTGCAAACGCACGCATCGGCCATCAGGTCGCTGCATTCGTCGATGCGGTACAGCACGGGAGTTTGATGAGAGGATGGGAGCATAGTGGTGTCCTCAAGAAAGGAGACAGCACCGCCCCCAAGGGCAGTAACTGCCCCATAAGGGATGAATAAACGCGGTTTACTCGGATTGAGCTTCCTAGCCGCTAGTCGAATTACAGCGCATCGCCGGGAAGACGAACCGGTATAAATGATCGATCCACATACAAATTCAGAGCTCTCGTTCGGTAAACGAACCGTCAGCCTGATGCTTGGCGACGCGGTTACCGGTATAGCTTTCGCGGTCACGTTGGACCTGAATGAACATGCTCTCGGGCACGAGAATCTGAAAATGACGCAGAACTCCACGGTAGTAGTCCAGGCCATGGTTGAACGGGTCGCTTTCGTGCAGATTGCTATACAAGAAGTCGTCGCTCTCGACCTTCATGGTGTTATCGATCAACTCAGCTGGCTTCTCGACGACCAAGAAGAAGTAATCCATTGGCCGGTCCCAGCCGAGTAGGACGGTGATGGGAAATCCCTTGTGAAATGTGTCGAAGTAGTGCCGACTCATGATGAAGCTCCTCGATTGAAATGGCCGGGAGCCTCCCCATCGGGATCGCCCCGGCGGGTAGTTAAAAAGCCGTGTGAGCGGCGATGAAGTGAAGTGCCAGCTCTTAGTATTAGTGGTCCGTATCGCAACCGGCCGGGCAATAACCCAACTCGATCCCATGCGTGCAATAGCCGTGTTCAGCATTCCAGTCCTGGGTTTCCTGCCTCTGGGCAGGTGTTGCGTAGTCCCATTCCTGTGCTATTTGCAGAGCCCGCACGCGGTGGGACTCGGGCAATTGAGGAACTTGTGTATCGATCGCCGAACTGAGGCGTTCAACGTAGTATTCATGAGACAGTCCGCAACCCTTCATGGCGTCTGTAGCGATCGCCTTGCAGATAGTCCGCCACGCTGGCTCATCCAGCGCAGAGCGGGTATCCCCGATGGGTTGTGAAGGGGTATCGCAAGCGATTGTTGACATGATGGAAACCTCCAGAAAAAAACCGGAGCCCTCGCCCACGCGGAGGAAAGAACCCTGGCGGGTGAAGAACTCACACCGCGGCTGCGGCGCCTATGATTACGCAGGTTGCAGTTCTGCCTCGCGGCTCCACTCCTGCGCCTTGAAGTCCAGCGCATAGCCCAGCGCACCCAGCCGTGCAATCTGTGCACGTAGCGTGCGCCGGTCAATGGTCGAATCCAATTTGATGGAATCCTCCAGCGGCCACAACAGACCGAACAGGGCCGCATCGTCGCTGTCAGGACCACCCGCAGCAGCAATAGCCGCCGATGGCGTGTCCACGCCAAACGGCGTGGTATCGATCAATGGGTCTGCCGATGCCTGTACGGCAGCGTCTACCGCTTTAGACGTAGAGGCTGGTGATGCTGTCAATGGCGTGCCCAGCTCCTCGTCGAGCGGATCAACTTCCTGTGCGGCGAAGCCCGTGGCATCGTCGCGGCTCAGTTTGTCCAGCCCTGAAAGCGTCATTCCGTCCAGGTTGGCGCGGATCTCAAAACGCATCCCGCCACCTGTTGGGTAGGCCCTCGGGTAGATGTATCTGATGACGAACTCCCCATCGTATTTACCTTCGGGGTACTGTTCCAGTTCCGCGTCTTTGACCTCAAACACACCAAGGTGTGTAGTGAGGCGACCGACCGTAAATGGGCCGTTGCGGCCCCGGATCGTGCGTAGCGTGAGCTGGCCTGAAACGATGATGGGCGATGTGGATGAGTGTGCTGCCGTGGGAGCCATGAGGCACCTCCTGAGTGATGAATGTGCAAATGCCCACAACCACACGGGGCGGTTGCGGGCCATAGGGGAAGAATGAACAAATCCCTGGGGTGGGGCCGAGTGAGTCAGGTCAGAACGACGTTGCCATTGCTGGCTCGTCGGTCTGAGGCGGCTGCTCCCTATCGAATTGAGCGAGTTCAGAGGGTGTTGAGTCGTCGCTGCCACGTGCAGGGCCGGTGTCCTCTGCCGCCGAAGCGTCGTCGGATACGGGCACCTGGTCCGCAGCCGGATAAACCTGCTGACCATCGACCTTGATCAGGCTGATGTGAATCAGGTTGGACTTCAAGGACAAGGCGACTTCGCCTGCGCGATCGCCCTTGGTACGAAGGTACGGATCGGTCTTCATGTCGTTAAGACGGAAGGCAACCAGTACTTTGCGTTCGGCCTGAACAGCCTCTACGCAGCGACGCACCAGGTGCTGGGCATCGGCGTTGGTGACGATGGTATCGATGTACCGGTATTCGGGTTCATCGACCGGCCCAGCCAAGGCGCCAATGGAGCATGAAAGGAATGGGTCGCCATTCTTGGGGAGACGTCCTTGGGCCTGTTGAGATAACCGATACCACGGGTGATCAGTTCATGCTGTTCGATTTGAGCCAGTTCGGCACGATCAATCAGCTCGACTTTGAGCAGTCGGCCTTTAAGGCTTCCGGCAGGCTCCCCTTGCGTTCGCCGCTGGGACGAATATAGGGGTCGCCCCAGAGGTCGCCGATCCGAAAGCGGATCAGGGGCCGCTGTTTCGGATCATCGACACCGACGTAACGCTGCACCAGTGTCTTGGCATCAGCGCCAGAGACTTTGAGGTCGAAATAGCGCAGCGTCGAGTCCTTGGCAGGACCGACCAGCGCGGCGACGGTACATGCAAGGAAAGACTCGGCACGACGCCCGCCTCGCACCGGTACCATCCGGACGCGCTGTAGATAACCAATACCAGAGGTATGCAGATCAAAGTAGGACTTCGTATTGGAAGAAGCTTGGTTCATGGTGAATCTCCATTGGATAAGAAGCGGAAGACACACCATGCCCAAAGCGGCAGGTGCGTAACCCCGCGATGGGTTGAGAAAGGCAGTTGCATCACCGCCAGAAAAAACGGGCAGTCGTTCGCGCAAGGATGCGGTGCGAACTGGTGTGGCCACGCGACAGGTGTCGCGCCGCAACCTTAAAGGCCAATGGTTGCTTGGCATGTCGCTGACAACGTCAGCAATCATGGGTCAAGGGTTGCACCATGCCTGCTGATACGCCACCAACAATGGGTGATCGCACCGGACCGTATAAGCCACAACAAATGGAATCACCAAAAACAAGCCCCCGATGGTCGGTCGGGGGCTGAGATGGGACTAGGTTAGTTAGGTAGAGGAAAGCGCTTTCTTGCTGCGGGCTGGATTTTGCAAGGTATGAACACGAATGCGGCGCCAGGTACCGTCATCAATCAGATCGACCAAGGTCTCCCCCAGCATGTCGAAATAAACGTCGTCTCGGCGCTCGACCTGCTCATCGTCGCGATGCAGCGCCACCGCATACGCATCGTCGGCACGCAGATAGATCACGCTGACACGCCCCGAGAACTTCGCGGTTTCGACCGTGAAGCTTACTGTGGGCGGTGTCCGGATGATGTCTGCAGGCGTGGGATCAACGAGTTCGAAGTCACGCGCCTGAGCGTCCACCAGCATATGAGCGATGCGCCGATGCCCGTCAGGGGCAGGCATTTCCTCTAGTTGCTCGATAAGTTGTTGCAATTCCAGACACTGCGGCGGCGCAACAGGAAGTTTGGCCGGCGCTGCGCCGAGAATCATGCGCTTTACCGTGTAGGGAGTACCGTCTGCGGTTTGTTCGATGATCTCTTCAGGCGTATCGGCACGTTGACCGTCGAAGCGACGGCGCGCATACGATATGACCTCGACCTTGGCACCCTCTACGGGAACTTCGGTGATGAGCGTGCGATCCAGAACGGCAAACTTCGTTCGTCCGATCTTGATGACGACGGCGTTCTCAGTGGTAGCGATGACTTTGCCCTCAAAGGGCGACGGGTCAATGCGAAAGCCCAGCATGTTCTCCTTCGGTGTCCCGTCGAAGATGTTGAACTGAAAGGATCGTGCGTTGCTTGGCACATGGCCGGCAACCAGGGAAGGCATTTTTTGACGAATGGTTTGATGATCCATGATGGACTCCGAGAAAACGGAACCCCTCCTCCCCATAGGGATGAAAGATCCCGTGGGGGTGGAATGGACGATGATCGTCCAGAGATGAGGTCAGCCAGCGAACGATGGATTCGCCGCAGTCTTGACGGCCTGGACTGCCTGGGATGCTGCCGGCTACGCCAGCGAACATGCTCCGAGGATGGCGCAGTGACGCCATACCGTCTGCCATGAAACAGATGTGGTGTTTATCCGTTTTCCAGCAATGCAAGAAAAAGAAGCCCCTGGGTAAGGGGCGATTGGGAAAACCTACATTTCATAGATTGGGAGACCGTCCAGTTCCGGCGCGTCAGCGTCAATAATTAGGATACGTACGTCGGCGCTGGCCGCCAAATGCAGCACCCGCATCAGATCTTCTGGCATGCCTTTGGACAGATGCTCCTGGCGCAGTTGCTCGGCGGTAATGCCGTCGAGATTCTGCAGATGCGCATCCGTCCACGGGGTGGCGATCAGCTTGACGCCTATGGCCGGGCTGTACGGCACCCGAAAAGCGATGAACATGAAGCCGGTCGGCGTGGCAATATCGGCCAAATCACGCAAGTAACGTCCCGACTCTTCTGTGATGTGGGCTGTGCTGATTTCCCAGGCGCGGCTGTAGACGCCGGTCTCGAATTTCAGGCGGCGCACCACCTCGCGGGCGGCTTCTTCAGAGTAGATGTCGCCCACCTGCACTGGCTGGCCATCGAAATCGTCTGCGACGATGGCGTAGACTACCGTGCGTACGATGCCTTCGGCCTGGCACGGTGCTTCCAGCTCTTCGGGCACTTCCTGGCCCTCGGTGATGAGCGCGAAATCCTGGCCAATCAGGCAAGGAAACAAGGCGACCTCATCATCGGGAAGATGCGCCTGACTGGCATGCAACGGCCGCCAAACTGGGGGCAGTCTTCCTCGTAGGTGATGAGCAACGTTCGGATAATGCGCAGGTTCTGATAGCCGCGCATGAAAGGGTTCTCGATCATGGACATGGGATTTCTCCAGCAGAGGATAGGCGAGGCCAATCCCCTGCCGGGAATTGAACCCCGGTAGGTGAAACATAAATAGCGACGGCTCAGGTCGCGTCGTGAATTAATCAATCGCGAAAGTCGGTGGTGTCGCCCTTCGCCTCGCTACACCACCCTACATGCGGTTACGCACGCGATGGTTGCGCAGTGCATGCTGCAAGGGGGTTAGGACGGGTGATCGCCCAAGGCATAGCGCTTCCATAAAGCGAATGCCTCGGCTGGCGGCAATTCAGCGAGGATGATGATGGGCAGAGACTGCCGTGTGCGCAGGGCTTTGAAATAAGCAGGTCGGTCTACGATTGTCTTGAGCTTGACGCCCTTCAAAAAGAGCAGCCTATCGTTCTTGATGAACAACACCTTGTTGCCGATGTCGCGGGTGAACGCAGTGCGCAGCTTGCGATCGGTATGCTGGGTCTCGGCCAGCTGGTCGACGAGAAAATCCAGCGTCATGTCGATGATGAGGGGAGCGTCGTCCTGACCGGTGATACCTCCTTCGAACCGGGCCGCTGGCAGACCTTTGGCAAATTGTCGGGCTTCAGTCAATTGCGCGGCCTTGCCTTCCAGGGCATGCAGGAAGGTCGAACCCCCACGCCCGTCGTTGCGTGCTTGGGCAATGGCGACACCGTCGAACAGCACGGTGGCGGTGAAGCACAGCGTCTCTTCGCTGGCGAACTGCGCCACTTTGAGGTTTTTCAATGCAATACGGTCTTGCTTAATGATGGTTTCCATGGAGATTCCTATGATGGGGTCGAGTGATGGCACGCCCCTGGTGAGAAGAGACACTTACTCAGTAGGTTGGAGAAAGAGGCATCAATGCCCGCGTGGGCAACGTTCGCCGGTGCGATGCGAGTGCGAACTGGCGGGTTGCGTGGGGAAGTCCCACGGCAGCCTGCAAACCCTGGCTGCTGGCGTTGCTGAAGTTTCAACAAGTCAGGACTAGAGCGTGACCTTACCGGGCCAGTAAGTCGCGCATCAATACGCGGCAGGCGTCTCCTCTTTATTTATTTAGGAGCTGGATCAGGCGCTGCCCCAACCACGTGACACACGGTACGGCCATGGAATTTCCGATCGCTTTGTAACGCGGGGCGTCGGCTGCGAGCTTGCCGCGATAAGGCACTTGGGTGTAGTCATCCGGCATGCCTTGCAACCGCTCACACTCGACCGGCATCAGCCGTCGCACCCGCCACTGAGACCAGTCGCTGAGACTTGGTTTTCTTCCTGTGTATTGGAAGCAGGCTTCATAGTCGGGGGTCAGTACGTGGCTTTTGTCACCGCCGCCAGTGCTGGCACGCAGCGCCGGTGCGAGGGGACCGCCCAATTCGGCGGCAATACCGTGTTCGCGACCGCGTAACGCCACGCTGAACACCACGGGCAATCCCTGTCCAGGTTTACCACCACCCGTAGAAAGCGCACCGGCGATCTGCCCGTGACCGGACTCCAGGCGTAACTCGCCGCGAGAGTTCTGTGCGAAAGCCAATGCCTTCGGCGCACCGGAGGTGATAATGGGCACGCCCCTGCCCGTGCCGTCCTCGCTGTTGCCCGTGGACGTACCCAACGTGTGGCTAATATTGCCAGCCACAGACTGCACCACGAAGGTTTCGACTTCAAAGTCGTTCTTGGCACCAGGTGCGGCGGTCAGGCAGGCGGCAACACCAATCGGCCCTGAGGTGTTGCCACCGCCAAAGCCAAACGTAACCTGGACCTTGCCATGCGCCGGGTTCAGTCCGGCATAGTCGCTTGGTGATGCAGTGCTTGCTCCAGCAGTGCAGGCAAGGTCTTGCCACGGCGCAAAGCCCTGCGAAGAATCCCCGTACAAGCCGTCGCGCTCAAATAGTACTTCGGCGGGATCGACGTCATCTCGACCACTTGCCACAAGAAACACGCGCTTGCGGCGTTGGGCGAGACCGAAATGTTGAGCGTCAAGCACACGCCAGGCGAGACGGCGTTGGGGGCCAGACACGTAACCTGCGTGCGTCCATTTCTCCCCTGGCGGTTCGAGCGCACGGCTTTCGCCGGCCAGTGCGCCCAACAGGCAGCCAAAGGCGTTGGAACGGTCGCTAAGGACGCCCGGGACGTTTTCCCAGATGATCGTGGCGGGTGGGCGTTGATTTTGTTGGCGGGTTTGGTCGATGACATTGGCAAGCTCCACATATTTGAGGGTTAAGGCGCCGCGTGGGTCGGACATCCCCTGGCGTGCACCGGCGATGCTGAACGATTGGCAAGGGGTACCGCCCACGAGAATGTCTGGCGCGACGACCTGACCGTCCCGTACCTGCGTGGCGATCTGTGTCATATCGCCCAGGTTGGGCACGTCGGGGTAGTGATGAGCGAGTACAGCGCGCGGGAACGGTTCAATCTCTGAAAACCACGCGGCTTGCAGACCTTGGGGTTGCCACGCGAGACTCACGGCTTCAATACCGCTGCAGACGCTGCCGTATTGCAATATTGTGTGGGTAGGCTGAGGGTGCATTGGGGTCTCTCCTGTTCGTAGGGGCCATAACCGACATCGGCCGGGCCGGAAGGTAGTGGTAAAGCAGGAGAAAGGTGCCGAAGACCCATAAGCCTTCGGCGCGGGAGGAAGTCACCACCCGTGGGCTGATCCAGGCTCACGGTTGTCGCTAGAACCGTCCGCTGTCACAGCAATCACACCCGGCCCATGTCGTGGTTGGGGCCGGCATTGTCTGGCGCACATCCGCGCACAAAGGGAGCCCGGTGTTTCACCGGCGGGCACCGGCACCGATTACCGTTAACCCTGAAAGGTCTCCTGGTGCCTCGCAGGGTGACGCGACGGCAAAGTACCAGGGGACCCATCGGTGCCGACGGGACGATCAACGATCAAGGGAAAGCGCATGGAAGCGTTTCAAGTAAAAGCACCCTTCTGGCCTCGGCAGCCGTCTTCGGCGTGGCGAGGCACGCACACGGTCATAGAAGGAGTGGCGCACTGGGAATCCCGCAAAGCTGCGGGGTTAATGCCATACAACCGGATCGGCCTGCATGGCACAGGGGGTATTGGGCATCTTAGGATGCCTTGGGTGCGCTGCGGCGCTTACGCGGCGCGCTGCGCTTGGCGTTGGTCGATTCAACCGGCAACGTGCCTTTGCAATCGGGATAGCGCGAACATGACCAGAAAGGGCCATTCTTGCCTGAGCGTTGGCGCATGGCCGACGTACACAGCGGGCACGGCGGGCCTTGGGGCACCTTGATTGATAAGGCGGTGCCCTGGTATTGGGCGATGATCTGCGCAATCCAGGCCGACTGCTTGTCGATGAAGACCTCATGGGTAAGCTGGCCCGCCTCGATCATATCCAGCGCTTGCTCCCAAACCGCCGTGGTGCCGGGATCGACAATCGCTGTAGGCACGGCATCAATGAGTCTGCCGGCCGCCTCCGATGCGCGGACTGCCCGGCCTTTCTTGAGCAGATAGCCACGTGTCAGCAGGCCGTTAATAATGTTGGCGCGAGTCGCCTCGGTGCCGATACCCACCGTGTCCTTCAGTTTCTGCTTCAGGCGTGGATCGGACACAAGCTTCGCGACACTTTTCATGGCCTTGACCAATTCACCTTGGGTGAAGGGCCGGGGAGGCAATGTCTTGAGCACTTTGAGATCGACACCGGTCACCTGGCAGGACAAACCTTGCTTCAGTGCGGGCAGCACTTGACTGCGCGTGGCGGTGTCATCGTCGGCATCCTCCGGTTGCTGCTCGGCCAGCACCAGCCGCCATCCAGGGATGACGATCTGTTTGCCTACGGCTTGAAGATGTTGGCCTGCGCATGAAAACCGCGCAATGGTGCGGTCAAACTCGTGATGGGGTAGAAACTGCGCCAGGTAGTGCGCACGGATCAGGCGATAAACAGACAGCTCCTTCTCGCTCATGGCCGAGAGGTTCGTGGGTTCCAGCGTGGGGATGATGCCATGGTGGGCCGTTACCTTGCTATCGTTCCAGGCACGCGAGCGCTGTGTGCGATCAAGCTGCCCCATGACAGGCTGCAGCGCAGGGTCGGTTTTGAGCAAACTGTCGAGCACGGCAGGCACATCGGTCAGCATGCTCTCGGGCAGGTAGCCCGAATCCGAGCGTGGATAGGTAGTGGCCTTATGTGTTTCGTATAGCGCCTGAGCGATATCCAGGGTTTCCTGCACATCCAAGCCCAATTGCTTGGAACAGATTTCCTGTAGTGTGCCCAGATCAAACGGCAGTGGCGGACCTTCGCGCATCCGTTCGGTTTCGACGGACACGACCTGGGCGGCACCGTTTGCACGTAATTGCTGCGCCGCCTGCTGAGCCACGGACTCCCGCAAACATCTGCCCGCCTCGTCGGTGCAGGCTTCGGGGCCAGCCACTGCGCGATGAAAGATTGCCCTGTAGCAGAGAGCTCCACATCGATGGCCCAGAACGGGATGGAAACAAACCGGAAAATTTCCCGGTCGCGATCGACAACCAGCTTTAACGTTGGCGTTTGCACCCGACCCACCGACAGCACACCATCGTAGCCAGCGTTCCGGCCCAACAGGGTGAAAAGTCGGCTCAGATTCATACCCACCAGCCAGTCGGCACGGGAGCGCGCCAAGGCCGAGTGATACATCGGCAATGTTTCGGGCGAGGACTTCAGCGCAGCCAATGCCTTGCGGATGGACGCATCGTTCAAGGCCGACAGCCAAAGGCGTTGGATCGGACCGCGATAGTCACACAGTTCAATAATCTCGCGGGCGATCATTTCGCCTTCGCGATCGGCGTCAGTCGCGATCACCAACTCGGTAGCTTGTGCCAGCAACTGCTTGACGACTTTGAATTGCGTGGCGGTCTTGGGTTTGACTTCGACACGCCAATGCTGGGGAATAATGGGCAACTGCTCAATCGACCAGCGTTTAAGCTGCTCGTCATAGGCTTCGGGCGGTGCCGCCTCGACCAAATGGCCAATGCACCAGGTCACGATGACGCCTGGGCCTTTGAGGCAACCGTTGTCGCGCTGCGTGGCACCGAGCACTTTGCCAATATCTTTGCCCTGGGAGGGCTTCTCGCACAAAAATAGCCTCATGCTGTTCCATCCGGATCTCGTTGATACTGCCAATGGAGACAGCATGGACGCAGCGTCAGATTCGGGCAGTAAACAAGTTGGACATGGTGCAAGCGCTTTAACGGCGCGCTCACCGACGCGCGAAAGGATCAGGCCGAATCGGGAGGGTCTGGAACAGTTGCGTCCAGATTGGGAGGCCGCGTGGAACACAGTGGACGTCAGTGGAGCTATCCCCTGGGGATAATTGCATCGCATGACGTTAAAAAAGGAGCAGCAACCTCGACATGCCGCTGCTCCACACAACGGAAGTTATTCGTCCTCAGAAGCCGATTCAGTACTGGCTGGCTTGGCGCTGACTTTGATCGCCTCCAGCCGAAACGGCAAAATGCCCACGCGCCGCGCTTCGATTTTGAAAGTCACGCGCTCGTTTTCCTGGGCGTCCTCCCATTCGTCCCGAACAGTACGCCCCTCCACCAACACACGCATGCCCTTCTGGTACAGGCTGGCCCAGCTCTCGGCATCGCGATGCCACAGCTCGACAGGAGCCCAGAAACCACCGCGGTCCTCAAAGGTGCCATCCTTCTTTGGCACCGGATTGTCAAAATAAACGTTAAGGCGCAGCAGGCGACTAGGTTCGTCGTTGCCGTTGGGAAACTCACGATACTCCGGGGCTGAACCGATGTTGCCTTCACCGAAAAAATGCGTACTCATAGATCAATCTCCTGATGCTTGGGGTGCCTGCTCTGGCGCAGGCGGTTGGGATTACCGCTGATCGCGGTCTGTCTCAGACATAGATCGCAACCGGCGCACATAAACGTCTTCGGCCTGAGCCAACTTGCTGGCGCATTCCCGAGCCTGGCGCCCAAGCGTGTGCAAAAGACTGATCTGCATATTCAGCACAATGCGCTGCTGCTCAATGGCGTGCAGGTCATCGAGCATCGTGACCGGCGTGGTGGCGCTGGCCATCAGCGCCTGCCACAATGCCACGCCCATGACCGAACGGTCATGCTTGCGCCAGCGCAAAAGGTCGTGCCTGCGCCAGTGTTTTGTTGGGCCAGTTCCACATCCAGCAGGTGAAAGGGGTAGCCGCTCGTCTGTGGCAGAACCCGCCGCTGCGCCAGGCCTATCATGTCGTCGCGTAGTGCAAAGCACTGGTTGGCCCAATCCTCCAAAGCCCCCTTACCTTTAAAAGGTTTTAAAAGGCCTTTTAGATAGGCCGCGTGTTCCAGCCGCAGGAAGTCCGTCTGTTGCAACGCCTGGAAGTGGCGGCGTGCGCTGTCGTGGTGATCGCTCATGCCGATTCGTCCTCGTCGGTGGCAACAGGCTCAAACGTGTCGGGCGAAGCATCGGACGCGACAGACGGCGTATCGCTCGCATCGGGCTCGACATGGCTACTCAGCGGCTGGCCCCGGCGCACGATCGGTGGCGCAAAGCGTGAGCGCCTCGTACCTTCCAGCACATCCTCGGGCAATTCGCCGAACTTCTCGATGGCGGCTCGCGCGGCGGCATTCTTCGCGGCGAAATCGTCGCGCTGCGTACCCGAGTAGCGGTATTGCTGCGCCAGACTGAACAGGCTTCGCAGTGCGTGCGCACCCTCATTGAGCCAGCGCTCCAGTGTGCGGCGATCGATCAGTGCTGTGTGATGCGCCAGGATAAGTTTGCGCGCGATCTCATCGTAATCGGCCAGTAGATAGACGGCGGCAAACCCCAATTGGGCGTTAACGAAGAGCGGCAGCTTAACGGGCTGTACGTTCAGGTTCTCGCCAATGCTCAGCGCCGATGGCACGTTGGTCAGGGCCTGATCGACCTGCTCGCCCAGGGTTTGAAGCGTGGTCTTGGTTTGCTCGAGCTTGTCTTCAATGCGCAGCATCCACCAGTCGGAATACGGATCGTCTTGCTCCGCGCCACGTTTGAGCTTGTTCATAATCGACACAAAACCGTTTAGGCCGACGATCGCCGGCTTACCTTCGGCAGGTGCACGCCCGTGCCAGATGCGTGAGGCGTGGTGCGTGTGCAGCGTGAGCGACATGGCGCTGCGCAGAGACCCGAGGTTCAACTGCAAGGACTCGGAGGAATTTCGTTCGTTGGACATAGTGACGACTCGTCGTGAATGGGTAAGGCACCATCATCGGCATGAGCCAGAAGGCAGTCAGTCAAGAAATGGATACGCGCTTATCCCAGTTTCGCCGTAGTCGCACTGGCCAGCGAATTATCCCCAGGGGATAGCTCCAAGAACGTCCATGGTGTTCCGATCCTCAACACGCGATGGCTTTTCACATGGAACGCAGGCCATGGCTGCTCCCCCACCCTACTGGCCGGAATCAGTCCTTGCCCACCAATTCGCGCAATCGATTGAGATGTTCCATAGCGACTTCGGGCGGCACCACTTCGTGCGGCGTTGATTCAGTTGTAGGTGCTGTAGTGGGTGCCGGGCCTTTCGACTTTCCTGCCCAAGGCTTGAAGTCCCCACTGATCGCGCGTTGAATGATGCCAAACAGATAGCCGGCAGGATTACGCACCACCTGGTTATGGCAACGCGCCGCCCACTCGTCGAGCACCGCCTGGCGTAGGGACTCATCCACCTGGCGTAGCGCGACCAAGGTGCCCGCCTGCTGCCCTTGCTTTAATTGCCCAAAACGTTGGGGCAAGCGTAAGTTCTGTGCCCCGCGAACGGGCTCAGCCGTACGTACTTCTTTAATACTTACCTCACGTACTGTACGGCCCCGCTTCGGATTCGGAAGAGTGCCGTTTGACGCGGGTTTCACCCCTGGTTCGGATTCCGAAGACGGAGCTTCGACATTCCGAAGTAAGCCCGAGCCGCCTTCTTCGGATTCGTGGCGATCCCCTCCTGTGGATAACTCTTGGCTGGAGCGTCCTGCTGCAGGCGTTGCGCGAGCACGTACAAACGTGAGGGTAAAGTGCGTCCCTGCAACAAGGGGTCATCGGCAATTTCCTGCAACGTGTTCAGGCCGACGATCTGAACGGCCTTGGCCGAGTGGCTCAGAGACTGACTGACCAGCTCCAAATAGTCCGGATCAAGCTGCATGGCTTCAAACGGCGTCAACGGTTCGTCGTGCAGCACATAGAGATTGCCCAGAATACGACCCGTTTTGGGGTCGCGCCGACGGCGCACCAGACTGAGCCAGCGCGTCAGACGCAACAAGGTCAGTGCGCGCGCCACGGTCTCATGCGAGGCCTGAGCCCCGCACGGCATCGAGGCGAGCCAGGGTCGCAATTGCTCATAGGTGGGAAACGCCGTGACGCCGTCATCATTGAGCAGCATCCGGAAGACTTGCCAGGCGTTGCGCTCCAGCGGTGTCAATCGTCTATCGAGAAAAAGCCGGCGCGGAACGCTCTCGTGCCGGTTACCGCTATAGAGAAACCCGTCACTCGTCGGGTTCTGTTCCTGCTCGGATGAAAGATCCGTCAGCGCACCGTCCAACAGGTTGGAAAGCAAGACGGGGCCATCGTGCCGACTCGCGTCATGGGCCGCCACGATCTAACCCAACCCTTGGTCAACCCAGCCCTTGATTGCTGACCAGACCACGGATAGTGGCAGCGCCATGTCTTCGGCCAAGTCCATGGCGGCCTCCAACATGGCGGCGTCATCATCACGCGCAATGCTTCTGGCTTCCGCCAGCGCCCTCCACTGCTTCCAGAGCGCCGTATCCTGCTCTTCATCCAGCACGGGGTGGCGCCCCTTGCGTTTGGGTAGTCCCAAGATGTCGCGCCGCAGCGCGACCTCCTGATGCGTCAAACCGTAGAAGCGACCGACCATTTCTGTGCTGGCACCAAGCCGGAGCATGCGATCCACGAAAGCGATCTCTTTTTCCGCGTCCTTGGCCTGTTGCAGCAACCGCTTGACCACCTCGCGATTGATCGACACAGAGCACCACGACACGGAAGCATTCAGGAGCACGCTAATCAGTTCGGGACGCTTGAGCGCGTTAAGCTCTTCCTCACCGAACCCCATCGCCTTACAGCGGCGCAGCTGTCCGTTGCGCAGATCGTACAGCGCCTGGGCAATAACGGCCTGATTCAAAGGGTGTGGTGTGGACATGAAGATCCTCCTCTCTCACGCACCGCGATGGGGTCTATCGAGGTCAAGCTCCACCAGGCGTCTTGCCAGGCGCAGCAAGCGAAATAACTTGACCAAGGCGGTATCGCTCAAACCGGGCGCCTGCTGGCCATTACCGTGTAGCAGCACCGGCAAGTCAGCAGCCAGGCGCTCACCGCCAGGCTCTGGCACAGCGATAGGCTGGCCGCTCAAGGCTCTCAACAAACTCATGACAGCACGTGCGGCTGCCGGCAGGCTTTCCTGCCATTCGGTGCAACGGAACCCGATACCATCGGAGCTCGCCTGCACACAGTCAGCCACGCCCGCCTCGTCGGCGATTTCCCGCGCAAACTGTTCAATGTGGGTTCGCAGCCGATCGGGTGCGTCCAACCCCGGGTCGATGTACCAGACATCCGAGATCGGATACAACCCTCCGGCTTGCACAGGTATGGATTGCAGCACGTTCGCCGAGAATTCGGGCGGTATCGCATCCCCCAACTGGTCGGCCACCATGCGCTGAATAGACTGCAGCCGTTCGGTCGTGGGGGCTGTCGAGATGATATGTTCTCGCAGACGCTCGGAGTCATCGATACCATCGGTGTTAGCGTCGTTAGCACCCGCGATGGCTTCGCGAGGCGGCGAATCCACCGCAGATGGGCTGACAGGCGGCGCGCTGAGTGGCGCAGAGGCTGTGGGCGGTGTTTCAACCGTCGAGGAAGGCGCTGCCGTGGGTACGGATAACGTCGTAAGCGAACCTCCGGGTGTTGGCTCGCTCGCCAAGGCGCGCTGACGACTGTTTGAGTCATTCAGGTCCAGGCTCAAAACGTCATAGTCCACACCCAGCAGGTCAGACATTTGTCCAATCAGTTCATCCTGCACGCGTTGCCAGGAAAACTCCTCCACCTGCGTATCGAATTGGATCAGCACTTCCTGACAGAAACTCTCAAAATCCAGTGATACCCTTTTGCCTTGCGCATGGAGCTCCCAGATACGCTCACAGGACTTGCGCATAACGGCAAGCCGCTCGATCTGGTGACGACCCAGTCCAGCATAAAGCACGGTCGGGATAGCCGGCAGCAGATAGCGCACCGCATCGGACATGCGGCTGATGTGGGATTGCTGCACAGGATAACCGTCAGCGGCAAGGCGACGCGCAAGTTCGGATTGGTTCAGCGCTGCGTCACTTTCCTGTTCGTAGAACTCGCGCGCTTTTTCCACACCGAGCGCGCGCTCGATAAACGTCAGGCCACCGCGCAACTCGTTTTCGGCTAGGTGTCCCGTCAAGGCGATGATCTCGCCTCGCTCTGGCCAAGGCCGAAACAGGCAAGAAATGCGGAAAAAGCGTTCGTCCTTGGTTTCTGACCACAGTTCACGCAGAATGGCTAGCCGCGTGTTGCCACCATTGCGGATGATGTAGTGCTCTGCGCCTGGTCGCCGGGTAATAGCGGGGGATGCGTCCAGTCCACGTTCTCGAATAGACGCCTTGATTTCATCGTACGCGGAATTGCGCTTCATGCGCGGATCGTGATCATAGGGACGCAACTGATCCAAGGTGACGACCATGGGGGTATCGGCGATCGGGTCGCTCAATGCAGAGGCAGAGGGGCTGCTGCGCTCAAAGCCCACGGCCAGCAACTTGGTTGCCATATCCTGGGAGGTTATGTCAGCCATGGCCTGTCCCCCGATGAAGGTTTTCAAGGATTGGGCGGCCTTGCCGGTCTGCGCGCCGAATCTGGGCCTGCGCATTGAGACTGGCTCGATGGTCGCTTGCCGTCGTGCTGGTGTAGATGGGCGAGTATCCCGCCTTAGTGAACTTGAGATGGCCGCCTGATGTTCGCTTCACGTGCCAGCCTTCAGCAATGGCAAAATCAATCAGAGCGCGCAGCCGCTTATGGCCACGTGCCAACTCATGCGTGTTGGCCATGGCGTGCGCTCCCTGGTTGATGCGGGTGCTGCGGGCGGCCCGAGACGCGGGCCAAAGGCTCTTTCCACAACGGAAAAAGTTCAATGGCAAGCGATCGCATGGTTTCGAGTGCGGCGGGTGCCACGCGACCTGTCGGCTGTCGGTATTCGATGCGATGCACGGGCAGGCCCCGTGTCGCGGCGCGGGGATAGGCTTCGATGGCAGGCACGTCCGTGTCCAGCACACGAAGGCCAACTTGTCCCTGGAATAAATCGCGAAGCGCCTGCTGGATCAGCCGGGCGTTTGACGACACAGGATGTACCCGGTTGATGAGCAGCTGCAAAGGCGGCGGCTCGATGCCCAGGTGCCGATACGGCGCGATATCCTCAATCAACTGCATGGTCCCGCGCCGTAATTCGCGTGCAGCCAGAATTTCGGGGGTAACCGGCGACAGCGCCACGTCGGAAGCGAGCACTGCCATCTCCAGCATTACACTGCGCGCGCCCTGCGTATCGATGAGCACCAGGTCATAGAGCGGCGCCAGTACCGGTAATAGGTGGCGCAGCCGTAGGCGTCCATCGGCCGCATGCAGCAGTAGTGTGTTCAGTTCGCCCCGGTCATCGTTGGACACCACCAAGTCCAGGCCTGCAATGACGGTGCGAGACACCAACTGCTCGATACGCTGCTCGTTGAAGGCGAGCAGCTCGTAGGTGCCACCGGCTGCACGATGTGCCAGCTCGTAATAAGACGACAGCGTGGGCTGGATGTCAAAATCAAGCAGCAGCACGCGCAAGCCCGCATCAGCGACGAACCCGCCCAGGTTGGCGGCGGTGGTTGTCTTTCCCACGCCGCCTTTGGTAGAAATGATGGATACAACCTGCATGGCGCTCTCCGTGTGGGTGTGAAAATGTGAGGGAGAGCGGTTACGCCCGGTTATCGAGGCGTTCAGTGATCCACTGGTCTATCTCAACTGAATCCCAGCCGACCGCGCGCACCCCGAGGCGCAAGGCCTTCGGAAACTGGCCTTTCTTCATCAGGTTGTAGATATGGGCGCGCTTAAAGCCCGTTTTGGCTTCAACTTCTTCGCGCCGTAAAATGCGGCGTTCGCCCGGGGGCAAGGCTGGTGTCTGCGACATAGGGTCACTCCTTAACGCTTGGTAGCGCTTGTTGGCGTAACCTCTATTCAATCGAAACGGGTGTGGAAGTACATTGCAAATGCAGTTTCGGAGACTGCAGATACAAGCTGGCAGCGCTCAGCTGTTTGCGCTACGCAGCCTGCGTTTTGCGCTGGCAAACTTGCCGTTCAAGGTTCGTTCCGTGATGCCCATGACACTCTGGTAATGCGCCACCAGGGCGCTCACGACGGCTTCCTGAGTCCTGAAACTGGAGTAGGCCTTGCCCGCGGGTGACGTCCCCAGCATCAGCGTCAGCATTCCACCGATGATGTTCAGGTACGTTGTTTCAGCCCTGTCGGAAATGTTACCTTGACTACAGGCTGAGATCACCACCGATTGCTTAAGAAAGCTTTCATGCTGTTCCCGAAGCGCGTGCATCTGGCGGCGGCATTGCTCAAGCTCGGCTTTCATGGCCTGTCGCTCGATCAGCATGGCCTGGCCCGCCTCCAACGTGATGAAGGGATGCGCAATGCGCTCGCTGCGACTGAAAAGAAACCTAGGGCGATGCTCTGGGTAATGAGTGCGCATCCAACGCTTCAAATCGATATGACGAATAGTCAGCTCGGTCGAATCAAACAACGATTCATCATTTAACGTGACGCCGTTATGTCCATAAGGCAATTCCAGGTGGATGACGGCATCGTAGATACGATCCATACATAATAGAAGGTCGTCCCACCGGGGATAGTCGAGAGTTCGCGGTAAATTTCTTGGCGACGAGATGGCAGACAGAATTTCCTGCTCGTATCGCAATAGACCAGCCCAGCGAATGGCTGCTTCGATGGGACGATAGAAAACCATGGATGTTGAGGGATTCTCATGCATGTCTCCGTCTCCTTGTGGGAGTGCTACATCACCGACTCTTCTGCTGTACGAGCGCCTTTGTAAAAGCCTTGAGAACTGACATCAGGTCCGCCGATCGCCGGTAGCGATCACGCGCTTGATGTGCGAAAATTCAATGGTTCTGATCGGCCACCTCACAAGCTCCAGCGTTAACCCGTTACTCGTACATACCGGCAAGCGTCATGGTTTTTACCTGCCCCTACAAGTCTCAATAGGTCTTAGGCGTTCTACCGACGGTCTAAGCAGACGGCATCATTGGCACATATTTTTCGCCATGCCAAGGAACACTAGGGGAAGCGCCGGTCGCCTAAGACCCATCCGGAATCCTGAGAGACCAATATTGCAACTAGGATTCTGTTCCGGCGATCTGAATACTCCTAGTTAGCCGCGTCGTACTTCAAGTAGCAGGTTGTAGGCGGCGGACCGGATATCGGTCGAATTGAATAACAATCAGTGAAAGAAGCGCGCACGCGGATGTCTAGGGTGCTGACGTACGAACCGCGTCAGTTCGGCTTAGATGCGCCGGCTATGGCGCAATGCGGCTGAGCGCCAGGACTCGTCACGCTGGAGTCCTAGCGCGTGCAGGAGCAAGACGTGGCCAATAAAAGTGGCCCAAACCACGATGACCTCAGCTTAATTATTTAATGCCGCCAAGGCCATCTGTGTCCTATCAATGTGGCCTCATACCATCATCTCGACCGCTGTGGCGTTCTCCATTTGCGATAGCGTCGTGAAGGGTGAAACGGGCCATTGCATGGCCTCGAGCGTGTCACGCACCAAGCCAACGAGATAATCCAGGTTACGCACGGTGATGGCCTCAATTGGCGAACGGCCCCCAGCGACTCATGCGCCTCTGTTAATACGTGGTAAATCTGCCAAGCGTCGATGTCGGGTGGGGTTGAGGCGAGCACACTTTGGACCAGCCGCCGCTTGAGTGGGTCCAACTGCCAATCGGGTACGCGCAAGCCACGATGGCCCATACTAAGCGCGAGCAGATTGCGCGCCTGGATTTCATAACTGATCCAACGCCTGGACTTACCCACTAACGTCGCGTAGTCAACAACACGCAGGTGGTGGGCTGCCTCGAACAGATCGAGCAGCTTCATTCGTTCGCGCTGCAGAGGTGACGGCTGAGGTTTGGCATAGTCCGGCACCTCCACTGCGGGCAAACGCTGGGCTGACTCCGGCACGATAGGCATATCGGGTGTTGCTGGGGCCACGATGAGCGTTGGCGTATTCGGATTGATGATGGGAGGATGCGTCACGGCCTGGCCGGCAATGGTGGGCAAGCCTTGCAGCGTAATGGTCAGGTGCATGCTGGCCGCCTGGACGTGGTTCTGCTCGAATAGATCAAGTCGATCGGCCCAGTCCTGCATCATGACACGCCGTTGTTCTACGTACTCGGCGTGATTATAGGTGGCACTGATCCTATCCGGGTCGGCATGCGAGAGCTGAGCATCGACCCATTTCTTGAGGTATCCCAGCTCGTTGAGTGCCGTGGAGATCGTTGCGCGAATGCCATGCCCAGTCAGTCGGTCCTCGTACCCCATGCGCTTGAGTGCGTGGTTCAGCGTGTTTTCGCTCACTGGCCTGAGTAGGGATCTCGCCCCTGGCAACAGGTACACCTGAGCGGGTTTGAACTGCGCCAGCAGGTAACGAACGATTTCCTGGGCCTGCACGGACAGCGGGACGATATAAGGCGGAATGTCGGACATCCGCTTGCGTTTCTTTTTCGTGAGCATCTTACGCTGCTTCAGACGCACCACAGGGATGATCCAGAGACCTCTGTCCAGATCGAACTGATCGGGTGTGGCAAATCGTAATTCTCCCGTGCGCACCCCAGTCAGCATCAGCAGCCGCAAACCCAGTTGAGTCGTGAGCCGACCCCGGTACTTGCGCAGCGTTTGCAGCATAACTGGCAGCTCGGCCATGCGCAGGAAGGGGTTGTGGTCGACCGGGGGCAACGGCAACGCCACCACATCCAGATCAGCGGCCGGATTTTCCTTTATCCCCGTAACGACCACCTTGATGTAGGAAAAAAGCTGATTCAGCCACGTGCGCAATTTCTCGGCCACCGACAGTGAACCGCGCGCCTCGACCTTGCCGATGATATCCAACAGGTGAGCCTGTGTGATCTCATGGACGGTCAGATTGCCCAGCGCATGAAAAACGTTCGCCTTGAATACCCGTTGAATCTGTTCATAGCTGCCTTGGCGGCACTCATCGAGCGAAAGCTGACGATGAGCGAGCCACTTTTATAGACCGCCATAAACGTATCGGCATCGGCCAAGACGATCGCTTGGCGCTTTCTTTTACGCTCGTTACGAGGATTAATGCCCTTGGCCAACAAGGCCCTGGCCTCGTCGCGCAAGTCTCTGGCCTCGCGCAGCGACACCTCGGGGTAGGTCCCCAGGGAAAAGCGCTCGCGCTTGCCGACATAGTAGTAACGAAAGTGCCACGCTTTTCGCCCCTGAACGGGAACAAAGAGATACAGACCATCGAAATCCGCAATGCTGCGGTCTTTACCCGTCGCCGTAGCTTTACGGACAGTCAGATCGGACAGAGCCATGGTGCCAACTCCTGAAGCGGGGAAGTTGGACTTATGCTGATCTCACCTGATGTTTGCGCCCATCAACAATCCGGCACCGGGTACATCCGTATAGATGTACCCAATAATGTACCCATTCAGAGGCGCTTTAGGGAGCTTTCCCTGGATGTCAGTGGAACATCCAATGCGAAAGAACTTCCTAACAATCAACGACTTATAGAACTTGAGAGCCGTTGGTGGAACACCCTGGAAAGTTGACGTGGAGCGGGTGATGGGAATCGAACCCACGCTATTTGCTTGGGAAGCAAAAGTTCTACCATTGAACTACACCCGCTTGAAGACACGCACGAATGATGCGCACGATGGCGCTTTTATTGCGATAATAAAGTATAACGCTGCAATGTCCGCACAGAAAAGAATTTTATTGTCATTTGAAACAGACATTCAGCCCTAACGGTTTGGGCGTTGCCGTCTTCCCCATACCGAACCACCTATACTTTTATGCGCTCGCCCTGTGAAAGGGCGAGGCTTATGCGTCAACGTTTATGAGCACCGAGAACTCCTCCGCAACTTCCCAGCGACCAGCCGGACACATTAAAAGCTTTGTGCACCGTCGCTCGCACATTACGCCAGGCCAGCAAGAAGCACTAGAACGGCTGATGCCACTATGGGCTATCGATTATCAGCCGCAGCGCTTAGACCCCATCCAAGCCTTTGGACGGGATGCGCCGCTGATTCTGGAAATTGGCTTTGGCATGGGTGAAACCACCTTAAAAATAGCCCAGCACCGTCCTGACGATAATTTTTTAGGCGTCGAGGTTTTTAATTCTGGCGTAGGTGCCCTGCTTAAACGCATCGACGAAAATGACGTCCAAAACATTCGCATTATTCAGCACGATGCGGTTGAAGTGGTGCGTGACATGATCGCCCCCGACAGCCTGGCAGGAGTCCACATCTACTTCCCTGACCCCTGGCCTAAAAAACGGCACCATAAGCGCCGCCTGGTGCAGGCTCCGTTCATTGAGCTACTTAGCAGCCGACTTAAAACGGGGGCTATATTCATTGTGCAACCGATTGGGAACATTATGCCCATCAAATGCTTGAGGTACTCTCGGATCAGCCCCTGCTGAACAACAAGTTTGATGGTTTTGCCGAACGCCCCGATTATCGCCCCCTTACCAAGTTTGAAGCGCGTGGTATTCGCCTTGGCCACGGTGTTTGGGATGTCATCTTTCAGCGCGCTTAATCAATTATTTACGCAACGCGACAAGACTAATTTCAGGATACGTTATGAACATTATGCTAAATGGCGAAGCACGCCAGATACCTTCAACACCCTATACCGTATTTAACTTATTAACTGAGCTTGGCTACATAGGCAAACGCATTGCAGTCGAACTCAACGGCGACATCGTGCCTAAAAGCCAGCATGAGACGCGCCAGCTTAATGATGGTGATAGCCTGGAAATTGTGGTGGCAGTGGGCGGCGGTTAAGTTTGCTGCTGTTGTGAACGACGATAAGGTTCACCCTAGGACTTTCCCTATAAAAGCTCATTTTTCAACTAAAACAATTGCCTAAAAATAAATTTCAGCTACGATAACAGCCAATGAGTCTACGGCAACGCTGCCTACGCTTTTCAAGCAAGTAGATACATAAAATAAGAATTTCACCACGAGACATCGGCAAAAGGGCCTACAACGCATTCAGCGTTGTAGGCCCTTTTTCGTTTCGGACTACAGAGTAAGCATGGCAAAAAAACAGTACGTATCGGAGTTATCGCATCGACCACAGGACCTTATGCTGCCGTAGGTATTACTGCGTGGTATGGAGTAATGCTGGCGATTGACGAGCTACGTGCACACAATACAGAAATTGACTTCGACGTCGTCTGCTGCGACCCGCAAGGCAATGACGAACTGTACTTCCAACAAACGCAAGATATGCTTCGTTCGGGTATTCGACACGTAATTGGTTGCTATACCTCTAGCAGTCGAAAGTTGCTTTTGCCATTATTTGAAAAACACGAGTCTCTGCTGTGGTTTCCAGCTCACTACGAAGGCTTTGAGTCAACGGATTATGCGATTTATACGGGAACGTCTCCTAATCATCATATTTATCCGATGATTGATTACATGAGTTCAAACTTTGGTTATAGCGCTTATTGCATAGGCTCTGACTACATTTGGGCCTGGGAGAGTAACCGCGTATTTAATGATGAGTTCATACGTGTGGGCGGAGAAGTTTTAGGTGAACGCTACCAACCTATAGGTGGTGTGGAGATGGACGACGTTATAGAAGAGATTTTCGCTCTTAAACCCGCTTTTATTCTAAACACCTTAATTGGCAAATCTAGCTACCACTTTTTTAGAGCATTCCGCGCAGCCTGCGTTGCTCGCGGCATTGATCAGGTTCAAGAGTTCCCCATTGCAAGCTGCAACCTTTCCGAAGCAGATTTAAACGGTATAGGTAGTGAAGCGATGGACGGCCATCACAGTTCAAGCGTTTACTTCTCAAGCGTAGACAGCCCTGAAAACGAACGATTTGTACAAGCCTACACCCAGAAGTTTCCTCAAGCCTCACTGCCTCCTGTAGAAGTTGAGGCTGCATATATTGCGATGCACCTATTGGCTGGGGCCCTTGCTCAGGCGGATGCTAATGATATCGACGCAGTACGTAAAGCCGTTTGTAAGCAACGTTTTCAGGCCCCGCAAGGCGAGGTTTACTTAGATCCTGTGAACTTCCATAGCTACCTAACGCCGCGCATCGGTCTGTCTAAAACGAATGGTGAGTTTGAAATCGTAGCTCAAGCCAGTGCTCCTGTGCGCCCAGATCCTTATCTTGTGGACTCATCAGCAGAAATAATGTTGGTAAGGCACGTCGCGGGAGATCACGAACCATGATCCTTCAGCCTCGCATACAGAACTTTGCCCGCCGCAAAGCAACGATAGTTTCATCCGATAAAAACAGCATTGAGCGTTTACAAAACACCTTGCTGAAGGTGGGTGTATTACTGCGTCGCATTGAAACCAAAGTTAGCGATCTGAGTTTTGACGACTACGAGCTACAGCCCACCGAGGACGTAATCTTTTTAGATGGCGATCTAAGTGGCTCACTTCTCACGCCTGAATACCCCGGCACCGGTTTCCCTGTAGTTCCTATTATTGGCATGGTGGGCAGTGAAGCTCCCAGCCGCCTAGGCCGACTCATGACAAACGGCGCTACTGCTTTCATTAAAAAACCCATACATATGGACACCGTATTCTCAACACTGTTTATGGCGATTAATGCCCATAACGAACGCGCGAGTCTAGTGGAAAAAATTGCTGACCTTGATGCGAGACGACACTCCAGGCGCCATGTCATCAAAGCTGTAACCCTACTGATGCAACATTTTTCTGTTGATGACGAACGTGCTTATGAGATGTTGCGTAAACAAAGTATGCATGAGCAAACTACTATCGAAATTTTCGCGAAGAAAGTGGTTGATCGACACACCCAATCACTGGACTCACTTTTAACCTAGGCCTTTTAAAGACGTATGAATAACGCCTAAGACCTTGAGGGACGCTTTGCGCACCCTTTGCTTGAAGCCTCAACCATTCAAACCATAAACCACATGTATATGCGGAGGAGATTATGATGAAAAAAACATGGTTAACTGCCACCTTAGTTGGTGCCATGGCTGTATCTGGGGCAACCATCGCCAATGACGCCCCCATTAGGCTAGGCGTACTTGAAGACCAATCAGGCGAGTTTGTGGTTCCCACTATCGCTAAGGTTCGCGCCATCCAAATGGCAGCAGACGAAATTAACGCTGACGGTGGCATTGCTGGTCGTAAGCTAGATCTCGTAATCTATGACACGCAATCCGACAACACACGCCACCAAGAGATGATGCGCCGCGTATTACAACGCGATAAAGTGGACGTGGTGTTTTCAGGCTTTAGTAGTGCCGCTCGTGAAGCCTACCGCCCTATCGTTAAACAATTTGACGGCTTCGCTTTCTACAACAACCAATACGAAGGTGGTGTATGTGATGCCAACATGGTGGTCACAGGCGCCGTGCCTGAGCAACAATTTTCAACACTTATTCCATGGATGATGGAGAAGTACGGCAAACGCGTGTACATCTTAGCCGCTGACTATAACTTCGGTCAGATTTCCGCTGAATGGGTACGCAAATTCGTTAAAGAGAATGACGGCGAACTCGTGGGGGAAGACTTTATCCCAATTGGTGTTTCGCAATTTTCCACCAACATCCAAAACATTCAACGTACCAAACCAGATTTCGTTGTGACTTTATTGGTAGGTACTGCTCAAGCCTCCTACTATGAACAAGCACTGGCTTCGAACCTCAAGCTACCTATGGCTTCATCGGTAAACGTAGGTCAAGGCTACGAGCACAAACGCTTTAAAGCACCTAGCTTAGAAGGCATGTACGTAACCACTAACTTCATTGAAGAAGTGCAAACACCGGAAGCCCAAGCCTTTGTCGCCAAATGGCATGAAAAATACCCGGACGAGCCATACATTAACCAAGAAGCCGAGAACTCCTACCACGCTGTATACCTCTACAAGCAAATGGTGGAACGTGCGGATGGCTCAACCAAAAAAGCGGATTTACGCGACGTCATCGCTGAAGGTGATGTATGTGTGGATGCGCCAGAAGGTCGTGTATGCATAGACCCCAAAAGCCAGCACGTATCACACACTATTTACTTAGCTCGTGTGGGTGCAGATCACTCCATTACTTTCCCTAAAGTATGGGAAAACATTGAGCCTTACTGGCTAGGTGAAGTAGGTTGTAATTTGACTCAGGACGACCCTTACGCGCAGTACACACCATCAGAGAATCCCACCGTTAAGAAATAACGACGAGTTCTCGCTCTAGTTTTACTCGTCACCAAAAAGACCTCTTTTCCCTGCGCATTATGCGTAGGGCATAGGAGGCGCTGCGTCCACCTCTTGAAAGTGGATGCGTTGACTGGAATCAGTTATGGAACTATTTAGCACTTTCTTCGCTTTCCTGTATCAAGCCGGAGATGCCTTTGCCTTTTTAGTATTGGCCTCATGTGGATTAGCCATTATTTTCGGAATGATGGGTGTTATCAACTTGGCTCATGGTGAGTTCATTTTGTGTGGTGCCTATGTATCCACCTTCGCTATTAAATCAGGCATGCCCTTCATCGCGGCCGTCATCATCGGTGCTTTAGCTGCTGGTATGGCAGGCATGGTGGTTGAGCGTTTGGTAGTGCGACATTTATATTCGCGGCCGCTGGACACGATTGTAGCAACGTGGGGCATTAGCCTTATTGTTACGCAAGGCACCCTAATTGTGCTGGGCTCCACCATGCAAGGTACTGGAACCCCATTGGGCAGCTTTAGTATTGGCACCTACTCTTACTCAGAATATCGTGTGGCCTTAATGGGTGTCGCCATCGGTCTCTTGGCTGTGCTGTACCTCATTTTCCGCTTCACACGTTTTGGTGTGTTGGCTCGCGCAACCATTCAAGTGCCTCACATGGCTAACGCCTTAGGCGTAAACACCAGTCTTATTTACTCTTTCACCTTTGGTATTGGTGCCGCCTTAGCAGGCTTAGCTGGTGCACTTTACGCCCCCACCATGACATTGGTCCCCACTATGGGTAGCTCCTTTGTTGTGGACGCTTTTGTCACTGTAGTGATTGGTGGCTCTGATATTTTCCTAGGTACCGCACCTGCTGCCGCAGTACTGGGCATCATGAAAGCAGGTCTGACCTCGTGGAAAGGGCAGATGTTTGGCCATATAGGCATGTTAATTACCGTCATTTTCGTAATCCGCGTGCTGCCAAACGGCATCTCTGGCTGGCTGCTCAAGGCAAGAAGATAATTATGAAACTATTGAATTTTTTAGGCCTGCTTGAAGGTCCCCAGACCCTGGGCCGAGGTAAGCACTTTTGGTCTGGTGCTGGGCTACTCGCCATCTTCGCTTTCATCTACCCACTGTTTGCCGACGGCTATGACGTGGGTAATAACGTTTACTTTTTCAATTGGGTATTTATGGCGTTAGGCCTCAGTTTAATCTGGGGTTATGGCGGTATTTTAAGTTTTGGTCAAACTGCCTTTTTTGGCATCAGCGGCTATGTTTATGCCGTGCTCACTATCAATATTGGCGCTGATTACGGCTTCACATGGTTGGCGTTATTACTGGGTTTAGGCGTTACCGCCATTTTCGCAGCGACTCTAGGTTACTTCTTGTTCTTCGGCCGTATCGCTGGTGTGTTTTTAGGCATTGTGACCTTATCAGTCACCCTCGTGTTAGAGCGTTTTATGGCTCAGACCGCTGGTCCTGAATGGGCTATTGGTAAAGCCAGACTCAACGGCTTTAATGGTATGAGCGGTATGCCACCACTGACTATTCCATGGTTTGGTGAAGACATCGTTTTATACGCTGATGTCACGCTCTACTACATCACGCTGATCTTGCTTATTCTTGTGTACCTAGGCTTACGTATCTTAGTGAACTCTCGCTTCGGCAACGTGCTGGTAGCCGCCCGCGACAACCCACTACGGGCTGAAATGCTCGGCTATGACATTCGTAAATACCAACTCGGTGCTTTCGTTATCGGCAGCGTGCTAGCAGGTATGAGTGGGGTGCTTTATGTGTCATGGGGACAATACATTACGCCCTCAAATATGAGCATGACGGCTGCTGCATTACCCGTGATTTGGGTAGCCGTTAGTGGCCGTAGCGATCTTACTGCCACCTTAATGGGAACCTTAATAGTTCTGGCTGGTTTCCAAGCACTTACCGTTTACGGCAGCCAATACGCCTTAGTGGTCATGGGCGCGCTACTCACCTTAACCGTTCTGTTAGCCCCTAACGGTATTTTCTTGACTCTAGGTCAACAACTAAGCCGCCGCAAGAAGTCCAACACATCAACTTCTGAAGCATAGACGAGGCAACGGACACCATGAGCTTATTAGAGACTACAAAATTAAATAAGTGGTTTGGCGGTTTGCACGTCACAGGCAATGTTGATTTTGCATTAAAACGCGGCGAAGTGCACTGCTTGGTTGGCCCTAACGGTGCAGGTAAAAGTACCTTCTTCAAATTAATCTTAGGCGAAATAGCACCGAGCAGCGGCAACATCATTTTTGATGGCGTAGACATCACCAAAGAACCCTCATACCGGCGTATACGCCGTGGTATTAGTGTGAAATTTCAGGTACCTGGCGTATTTCCTGATATGTCCGTCGCTCAAAACCTAACGGTGGCATTACAACAGCGTTTTGTGCATCGCAATGAAGTTGAAAAGCAAGTAAACCAACTACTGCCTTTTTTACATTTAGCAGAGGATGCCGAGCAATTGGCCAAGAACCTAAGCCACGGTCAAAAGCAGTGGCTAGAAATTGGTATGGCTGTGAGCTTGCAGCCCAAGCTACTTATGCTCGACGAGCCTACTGCTGGTATGACCCCCGATGAAACCTTCCAGACAGGACAGATGATTCTGAACCTAAACAAACAAGGCATGACTGTGCTGGCTGTTGAGCATGATATGGCTTTTGTAAGACAAATCGCCGAGCAAGTAACTGTACTGAACTACGGAGAGATTTTCGCTAGCGGTTCCATCGCCGACATTGAAAACGATGAGCGTGTGATCGAAATTTACTTAGGAAAGTCAAATGTCTAATTCCTTGCTCTTAAAAACCAGCGAGTTACGTACAGGCTATGGCTCCAAACCTGTACTACAAGGCGTGAATTTTCAGGTTAAGCAAGGAGAGATTCTTGCCGTGATTGGCCGTAATGGTGTGGGTAAATCCACCTTAATGAAAAGCCTGATTGGCCTGTTACCCACAGGCACTGGCGATATCCATTTTGCGGGTAAGTCCATTGCACACCTGCCTTCATTTAAACGGGCGCGTCTGGGCATAGGGTATGTGCCACAGGGGCGTGATGTGTTTCCACGCATGAGCGTAGAAGAGAACCTAAAGGTAGGTGAGTCACTGAGTAATAAGGTAGCAACCAGTAAATACGACGAGATTTACAGCTACTTTCCCATTCTGGCTGAACGACGCAAACAAGCCGCTGGGACACTTTCAGGTGGTCAACAACAGCAATTAGCGATTGGGCGAGTGCTGATTGCCTCGCCATCCTTAATTTTGCTTGATGAGCCCTCTGAAGGGATTCAGCCATCCATTGTGAAAGATATCGCCCGCCTAATGGTGAAGTTGAACCAGTCCCAAGGTTTAACCGTAGTCTTCGTTGAACAGAATTTAGAAATGATTCAGTCCATGGCACAGCGCTGCTATGTGATGGATAAAGGTCAATTCACGGAAGAACTGGATCCTTCCGAGTTGCATGATCCAAAAGTTGTGAAACGGTGTCTGTCAATCTGACAGCCCCAACACTCTCAGACTATCAAGGAGTAATTATGTCTTGGTTCGAAACATCGCTGATGGCACGCAAAGGGGTCGCGGGCGGGCAAGCTCGATCTGAACACCGCATTGATGAAGCCCGTCAAGGGAAATACCACTATGTTTACGGCCCCTATGTGGACCCTATTCTCCATGTAGAGCCAGGGGCGGTTTTAGAAATAGAAACACACGACGCTTTTGAAGGGGCCTTAGCAACAGAGCAGTGCGTACCAAGTGAAAAACTTAATTTCCCATTTCTCAATCCTCAAAACGGCCCTATCTATATAGAGGGTGCTGAAAAAGGCGATTGCTTAGCTGTTTATATCAAAAAAATTGTTCCACGCGGCCCACAGCCCTGCGGTACTACAGCGATGATTAACGGATTTGGTGGCTTAGTGGGTACTGCTGACACTGCCATACTTAACGCGCCCTTGCCGGAGCGCGTAAAAAGGTAAATGTAGACGCCGTTAAAGGCGTGCAGTGGACAGACTCCATTACACTGCCGTACGAGCCTTTTATTGGCTCTATTGGTGTGTCACCCGAGATTGAGGCGATTAGCGCATTAGTACCTGATTACTATGGGGGTAACTTGGATGTACCTGATGTGGCTCCAGGCGCTATTCTCTATCTACCAGTACAAACCAAAGGCGCGTACTTGTACTTAGGTGACTGCCACGCTGCACAAGGTGATGGTGAGTTATGTGGTGTAGCCATTGAGCACCCCACTACCACCACCATTCAGGTGGATTTAATCAAAAACATGCACCTAACCAACCCCCGTCTAGAAAATGAGACGTTTTACATGAGCATGGGTTCTGCACGCCCCATGGAAGACGCTGCACGTCGCGCCTATTGTGACTTGGTACGTTGGTTAGCTGCTGACTTTGGTTTTTCAGAAATCGATGCGTATATGCTATTAACCCAAGCTGGTCGAGTGCGCTTAGGTAACATGGTTGACCCCAAATACACCTTGGGTGCTTCCATTCTAAAGAGCATTGTTGGCCAAGCTCGCTAAACAATACAGCGATCAATGATCGCTCATTGACCGCTGTGTGTTTGTTAAACCGTGATGCGGTCTGCTACCGTCTTACGGTTTTTTTATCGCCGTCCACGAAAGCCTTTACCCATTCCGCCTAAGCCACCCATGCCCCCCATACCAGCCATGGACCGCATCATCTTGGCCATGCCACCGCCTTTCATTTTCTTCATCATGCCTTGCATCTGGTCGTATTGCGAAAGCAGGCGATTGACTTCTTGTACGGAGACGCCGGCACCGGTTGCAATACGACGCTTGCGCGAAGCTTTGAGCAGGTCCGGCTTGGAGCGCTCAAGCGGGGTCATGGAACTGAGGATGCCTTCGGTGCGGCGTAGTTGCTTCTCGGCCTCACCGCCCTGCAACTGCGAGGCTGCCTGAGCGAACTGGGCCGGGAGCTTTTCAAGCAACGAGCCCATATCACCCATTTTTTTGACTTGCTGCAGTTGATCCCGAAAATCGTTCAGATCGAAGCGATCACCCGCTTTGATCTTTTTGGCCATTTTCTCGGCGTCAGCCACATCAATATTGCGCTGGGCCTGCTCGACCAAGGAGACAATATCGCCCATCCCCAAAATGCGCTGAGCCATACGCTCCGGGTGAAAAGGCTCAAGGCCATCAAGCTTTTCTGACACCCCCACGAACTTCAGAGGCTTACCCGTGATGTGGCGCACAGAAAGCGCAGCGCCCCCACGGGCATCACCGTCAAGCTTCGTCAGCACAACGCCCGTTAAGGGCAGCGCTTCACCAAAAGCCTTTGCCACATTGACAGCATCTTGTCCTTGCATGGCGTCAACGACAAACAAGGTTTCGATGGGGTTCAGCGCCTGATGCAGTTGCTGAATCTCTTGCATCATGGCTTCATCTACACCCAGGCGGCCCGCCGTATCGACGATAAGCACGTCGTAGTGATGGCGTTTGGCGTGATCCAGCGCCCTATTAGCGATGGCCACTGGCTTTTCCGTAGTGTCAGTGGGCAGGAAGTCGACGCCAACTTGCGCGGCAACTGTTTTTAGCTGCTCGATAGCCGCAGGCCGATACACGTCAGCACTGACCACCAGGACTTTTTTCTTGCCCGATTTTTTACCATTTTGCGTATGGCCACCTTCGTGCAGCCATTTGGCCAGCTTAGCCGTCGTGGTGGTTTTACCTGCCCCCTGTAAACCCGCCATCAGCAGTACAGCAGGCGGCTGCGTCGCCAGGGAGAGCTCAGACGCCTCGACCCCCAGGTCGGCACCCATCAATGAAGTGAGCTCTTGGTGAACCGCGCCTACAAGAGCCTGCCCCGGATTCAACGAGTCGGCAACCTCGCTACCCAAGGCACGCTCTTTAACTTTAGAAATGAAGTCGCGCACAACGGGTAAAGATACATCGGCCTCGAGTAGGGCCATACGTACCTCACGCAGCATATCCTGCGTGTTTGCTTCCGTCAGGCGAGCCTGTCCACGCATTGTTTTTACAACACGCGTCATACGTTGAGTAAGATTTTCGAACATAACGCTGGTTTCGCTTAAACTAGTAAATCGTCGGGATGACAGAATAAGAATAAAATACCCGGTTTCAGGGTTTATCCCTGTAAGGTTTTATCGACTGTCGGAAATTATGTCTGCAAGCATTGTATTTCACTTGCTCGCCGCACTGGCGTATATCGTGTTAACGATTATGTTGTGGCGTCCTATTACCCAAGGTAGCCAGCAACCCGTGCTAAGTGGCCCAAGCCGTATTGCGTTACTAGCGGCAATTGTGGTGCACGGCGCGGGGCTGTTGTTAACCATTATATTGCCACAAGGCTTGCATTTGGGCTGGGCATTAGCGCTTTCAGCCGCTATTTGGCTAGGAATGGTGGTGTTCTGGTTTGAAAGCCTGTTTTTACGGCTGGATAGCCTGCTTCTTATTTTACTACCGGCGTCAACTCTTGTAAGCCTTGCTGCTGTACTTTTCCCGCAGGGTGCCATTGTGCATCACGGTGATAGCGAATGGCTACGCGCCCATTTGCTTGTGGCTATGGCCGCCTACGGCTTAATTACCGTTGCAGCGTTGCACGCTATTCTGATGACAGCCCTAGACCGCCAGCTACACCATCCGGCCCAGCAAGAAGAAGATCCCGGCATATTTTATCGCGCTCTCGATGTCATGCCACCCTTGCTCGTACAGGAAGAACTGCTGTTTCGCTTGGTACGTATCGGCTTTGCGGTACTGACCTTGACCGTGCTTTCCGGTATTGCAGTGTCCCTGCATATCGACGGACGCTTTTTACCTCTTGACCATAAAACCGTATTTACACTGCTGTCGTGGTTTACGCTGGGCGCCCTGTTGCTAGGGCGCCGTATGCGAGGTTGGCGAGGCAAGGTTGCCCTTCGCTGGACACTTGTGGGTTTTGCGTTCCTCTTACTATCGTATTCGGGCACCCGTTTTGTATTAGACGTTATTTTGCAGCGAGGAACAATTGGCTAAGTTATTTATCTGGATCGTCGTTATATTGGCGGTATTAATGGTGGCTCGGGTGTTGTCGTTTGCCAAAGCCAAACGCAATGCGCCACCTGATCAACGTCCCCAAAACAACCGTTTTCAAAAAGGGGCGACCGAACCGATGGTACGCTGCGCTCATTGCGGCGTCTATTTACCACGCTCGGAAGCACTAATGAGCAACCACCACACCTGGTGCAGCCTAGAGCATGCCAAGCATGGGCCACGAAAATAGTCCCGCCCTGAAGCTGGGTAGTGACGGCTGGCTACTTCAAAACAGCATCGCCAGCCATGCCCCTTCGCCCAACTTCGATGTGCGTCCGGAGGGTTCTGAGATCGACCTGCTGGTGATCCATAACATCAGCTTGCCCCCCAATGTATTCACTGGCACGGCCATTATCGATTTTTTCAGAATAAGCTCGATATTGGTGCTCACCCATGGTTTGAAAACATACGTGGCATGAAAGTCTCGGCTCACTTTCTAATACGGCGTGATGGCAGCATCGTGCAGTTTGTCTCTACCCTTGACCGCGCCTGGCATGCAGGAAAATCCAGCTTCAACGGTCGTACGGCCTGCAATGACTTTTCTATAGGGATAGAACTTGAGGGTAGCGATTATGTTGCATTCGAAACACCCCAATATTTCAGCCTCAAACTGTTAAGTCAAGCAGTTGCCTATCGTCACCCCCTGCGAGCTGTACGTGGACACGAACATATCTCGCCTGAGCGCAAGACCGATCCCGGCCCTTGCTTTGACTGGCAGCGCTATCTCGCTGATACAGAATGGCCGGAGACGCTCTTTCCCTTATCAGAGCAACCGAAACTTTAGGCAGGCCCAAGCTTATACCGCTTGCCTACTTGCGGTACAAAAAATCTCTGTTGATATCCGCCAGGGTGGCGCAACCACATAAAGCCATCGCGACCTCAAGCTCAGTGCGCAATATATGCAATACGTGTGCTACTCCGGGAGCTCCTGCCGCTGCAAGTCCATATATGTAGGGCCGGCCGATCAACACCGCAGAGGCCCCCAGTGCCAAGGCAATAAATATGTCTGTACCTCGATGTATTCCGCCGTCAAACAACACCGGCATCCTACCCCCGACTTCATCAACAACCGCAGCCAAGGCATCGAGCGGCGAAATCGCCGCATCGAGCGTCCTTCCCCCATGATTAGATACCACGAGCCCCTTAACGCCCAATGCCATCGCACGACGCGCGTCAGTAGCGCGTAAAATGCCTTTGAGTAACACAGGCAGATGCGTTGCAGCCACAATACGCTCCACATCTTCCCATGTAGCGGCATGCTCTACCAGGCCCGACCCAAACACCGGGCTCGTCCCTGCAGCACCGGGCGCAACTGACATGGACTTGAAGGCGCTTAAATTGACCGCTGAGACTCCGATCGGAAGCACAAACTGAGCTCGTTGCTCTCGATTGCGTATTCCGTTGACTGGCGCATCGACAGTGAGCACGATTGCCTCGTAACCTGCCGACTCGACATCGTTAAGCAAGCGTATCGACGCTTCGCGATCAGCCTGCTTATACCATTGAAACCAAAGGGGCCCATGAGCCTGATGAGCGACCTCGTGCAACGCCACACTGGATTGCATGCTTAAAACCATGGTGGCCTGCATTGCTGATGCCGCGAGTACGGTTGCCAATTCGCCGTTCCGATGCGCAAGCTGTTGATAAGCGATAGGAGCCAGCAAAATGGGATAGGCCATTTCCTGGTCCAACAGTCGAGAGCGGGTATGCCCACCGCTAAGCTTGTTCAACACTGCAGGCACTAGCTGAAACTGGTTAAAGGCCTGTCTGTTGCGCTGTATCGCAAACTCATCAGCCGCTCCGCCACTAAAGAAAGCCCATGCCTGCGCAGTTAACCGTTCTTTTGCATAGGGAATGTAATCATCCACACAAACGATATCAGAGGGAATTTGTTGCAAAGGTTCAAGAGTTAATGCCATAAACAGTAGCCTTAGATATCAGCCCATTCACGAATCAGGTTGTGATAAACGCCCGATAAACTCGCCAGCGCGGGGCTGTTAGCATCAACCGCTGCAATACCCTGAATTGACTGATCAAGCTCCCAGAGCATTGCCCGCTTATGGGCGTGACGAACCATGCTTTGACTCCAAAAAAGATGCCAAGCGCTCTCCCCGGGTAACGGGATTCACCCGGTGCAGGCTGGTTCCCGGATACACAACCAAATGCCCTGCCGGTAGCTTAATGCTTTGTGATCCGTATGTGTCCTCAATAACCAACTCACCACCTTCATACTCAGAGGGATCGTTTAAGAACAAAGTACTGGAAATGTCCGTACGCACACGTTCGGTCGAGCCCGGCACAGCAAATATGGCGTTGTCTATGTGGCTACCGTATTCTCCCCCACCCTGATAACGATTAAAGCGAGGCGGTAAAATCTTGGCGGGTAAGGCTGCGGCAATAAAAGCCGGGTTGCTAGCAAGTACACTGACAACAAAATCACCCAGTTGCTTCGCTACAGCGTGATCAATAGGCAACTGCAGATTCGTTTTAACCCGACCTGCAATATAGCCAGCCGTGTTTTTTCCGTCCTCCCAGTCAGCGCCCCTTAAGTGTTGCTGGCAATCGGCTATCTGTTGGGCCGTTAGAACATCGGGAATAGTGATCAGCATAAATAACCTATATAAATAAGCGTAGGAATCAGCGCGATTGCTCTAAGAGAAACACACCAGGGCAAGCAATAAAGCGAGAATTCACACTACACCGTACTATAAAATGCGGTAACGCATTTGATGCAAGACAAATAATAAAGCCGCCCCAAAGGGCGGCCGATCCACGAAGGTCTAGGGCACTACACTTAATCGTATCGGTAAGTTGCGGTCAGCATGACCGAACGACCTGGTCCTACGTTAGCGAATAGGCCTACGTGCGAAGCATCATAGACACGGGTATCGCCAAGGTTATTCCCGTTTAACTGTAAGGCTACGCTCTTATTCACGTCGTAACGAATCATCGCATCGTAAACAGTATGAGACGGCAGCTCTAAAGTATTTGCATCATTAACAAAGCGCTTACCTACGTAGGTTGCACCGCCGCCAACAGTCCATTGAGGATGCACTTTATAAGTGCTCCATAAAGAAGCACTGTTTTTAGCGATAAACTTGATTTGTTTGCCACTAAAGTCGTTGTTCCCGCTGCGATACTCTTTGATTTTAGGATCTAAATGCGTATAGCCCGCCCATACATCCCATTTAGGTGTAATGGCTCCGGTGGCGCCCAACTCAATGCCTCGAACACGGTTGTTGCCAGACAGGCTCACATCGCCCGTAACAGGATCTGTAGAACGAGCATCAGTCTTCTTCGTTTCAAACAGTGCGGCTGTCAATGAGAGACGCTCGTTCATGACATCCCACTTGGTACCTAATTCCCATGAACGGCTTTTCTCGGGTTTAAGATCGCGAATAGTGGCGCCACCTGCGGGGCCATCAGCGCCACCAGCCTGCCCCAGATTCTCACCGCCAGGGTTAGAAGAAGTACCGTAAGACAAGTAAATGGCTCCATTACGAACAGGTTTATACACTACACCTGCCTGATAATTCCACATGTTGTCTTCACGTGAGATAGTTGTATTGTCCACTCTGAAATTCTCATAGCGAATACCACCATTTAAAGTCCATTGGTCATTTAACTCAACCGTATCAAAGACATAGGCAGACCTTGTCTTGATGTCGCCATCTTTTTTAAATTGGCATACGTTAAATTGGCTGTATATGGACGATAAGGGTTAGGGTTCCAGAATGAATCAGTGTCCCCCCCGGAAGGCCACTCACAGCTTTGGAACTGACTTCTTCTTTACTGAACTCAAAACCCATTACAACAGAATGCTTGAGAGAACCCGTTTGGAAACTACCAAATAAGTCGGTTTGATTAACCAGTGACTCGCTCTTGCGGTAACGTGCTCGATCGGCACGAGTGAATTGTAAATCGCCATCCTCCGCCGCGCATGAGCCACCAACACCCGCCGAACAATTGTCGAAGGAAGGCCGTGTGTATAAATAATGATTTAAGCTTTTGCCATAACGAGTAGTATTACGCACCGTGAATTTATCGTTCAGGTCGTGCTCAAGCATAGCTGTGGCCGTATCGAACTTATTCTCGCGGAAATCTACATTTTTGCGGCCATAGAAATTATCGCGATCTACTTTAATGGGCCTGATGCGATCAGGATTCGCAGCATTGCTAAAAGGTATTCCCCAGTCAGGCGTATCTTTATTCACAATGTGTGAATAGCTTAGAGTGACACGAGTAGGCGTGCCTAAACCAAAAGCCAAAGACGGTGCGATACCCAGGCGATCGAATTTAACAACATCGCGGCCCGGCATATCGCCGCCCATTTTCATGACGTTTAAACGGAAGGCTGCGGAATCAGTAAAAGCAAAGTTGCCATCGCCTGTTATACGATATTCTGAGTCGATACCATAACCAGCGGAGCCTTCAAAAAAGTTATTTAAGTGCGGAGCTTTAGTAACCAGATTAATACTGCCTCCGGTACCACCACGACCTGTATAGGCCGAACTTGGCCCTTTAATGACCTCGACCGACTCCAAATTGAAAGTCTCGTGTGAACCACGGGCATAGTCTCGTATACCGTCGATAAAAATATCGGTACTTGCCTCATAACCACGGATGAACGGCCGATCTCCCTGTGGTGTACCACCTTCCCCTGAACCCAAAGTAATGCCTGGTGTCGTGCGCAGCACATCTTGTAGCGATGAGGCACCACGATCTTTAATAAGTTCTTGAGGAATAACATTAACGGTACGAGGAGTATCCAAGAGTGGCGCCGTAAACTTCTTGGAAGAAGCTTCGTTCGCTTGGTAACCATCAATGGGGCCAGTGCCCTGAACCTCAATGGAGGGTAACTCGCGAACGGGATCTTCTTGAGCAGATACTGCAGCAGGTAGTGTAAGGGCTCCACCAATAGCCGCATACAACATACCCTGGCTAAACGAATGGGATACCGGTCGGCGGTAACGGGACATCAGACTTCTCCAAAAAACAGCAACTCTACGGCGCCTTATTTTTTATTTACACGTGGGCAAAAAGTAAAAAACTTGCCTTGTGCTACGCCATATGCCGTAAATGTAAAGGAATAATTAAAAAACTAATGAATAGTAATCATTCTTATTACGAATTGCAAACCCGCTTGTATCCGCTTCACAAAACGTGGCGTAATTTTAACGATACTTCGTAGCATTTCTTATTGCTTGAGTTCTGAACGCAAAAAAGGTGGCTGATTTCAGCCACCTTTTTACGCTTTAACAGGAAATCAAAGAGTTTAGATTTTCAACAGCAGTTTGTTAAGCCGCTTCACAAATGCCGCCGGATCGTTTAAAGCAGCCCCTTCCGCCAGCATCGCCTGATCCAGCAATACCAATGCCCAATCGTCAAACTCAGCGTCAGTTGCTTCGGCTAAACGTGTCAGGAAGGCATGCTCAGGATTCACCTCGAGAATAGGTTTAACTTCGGGTGCTTCCTGACCCGCCGCTTGCAGCATGCGCAACAGGTGTGGGCTGATTTCGTTTTCGTCCACCACTACACACGCAGGAGAGTCGACCAAACGCGCTGTTACCCGAACCTCTTTCACTTTCTCGCCCAAGCTGCTTTGCAAGCGCTCGACCAGGGGTTTAAACGTTTCAGCGATTTCAGCCTGATGTTTTTTCTCGTCCTCGTCTTCCAGCTCAGCCAAGTCGAGGCCGCCTTTGGCCACGGAAACCAGCGCCTTGCCATCGAATTCGTTGAGGTACGAGAGCATCCACTCGTCAACCCGGTCGGACATCAGCAGAACTTCAATTCCTTTTTACGGAACACTTCCAGATGCGGGCTGTTTGCTGCTGCCGAGTATGAATCAGCAGTCACGTAGTAGATTTTGTCCTGGCCGTCTTTCATGCGGGCGATGTAATCGGCAAAGGATACATCTTGCACTGCGCTTTCATTATGGGTTGACGCAAAGCGCAGCAAGGCTGCCACGCGATCTTTGTTGCTAGGGTCTTCGCCTGTACCTTCTTTTAGCACCTGACCGAAGTTCTGCCAGAACTCAGTGTATTGTTCGGCCTTGTTTTCGGCTAAATCATCAAGCAGACCTAAGATACGGCGAGCACTACCTTCGCGTATAGAACGGACGTCGCGGCTTTCTTGCAGAATTTCGCGGGAAACGTTTAACGGCAGATCGGCGGAATCGATAACCCCGCGTACAAAGCGCAAATAAGATGGCAGCAATTGCTCGGCGTCGTCCATGATGAAGACGCGCTTAACGTAAAGCTTCACACCATGCTTGGCGTCGCGATCCCACATATCAAAAGGTGGGCGCTTAGGGATATACAACAGTTGAGTGTATTCGCTACGGCCTTCAACACGGTTGTGAGTCCAGGCTAGCGGATCGTCAAAATCGTGAGCAATATGTTTGTAGAATTCGCTGTACTGCTCGTCGCTGATTTCGTTGCGCGAGCGTGTCCAGAGCGCATTGGCCTGGTTAACGTTTTCCCAGTCGCTTTGCTTGACTTGCGCTGACTGTTCTTCGTCCCACTCTTCTTTGAGCATTTGAACGGGCAACGAAATATGGTCTGAATAACGTCGCAATACCGAACGCAAACGCCATCCATCCAGAAACTCTTCAGCATCATCGCGCAGATACAGTGTTACCGAGGTACCACGGTCAGCTTTTTCAGCAGGACTGATCGAGAACTCGCCAGCGCCTTCCGATTCCCACATTACACCTTCGGTTTCGGCATCGCCGGCCCGACGGGTTAACACAGATACCTTATTAGCCACGATGAAGGATGAGTAGAAACCAACACCAAACTGGCCAATTAACTGGGCATCTTTTTGTTTGTCGCCAGTTAGCTGTGAGAAGAACTCTTTGGTGCCTGATCGAGCGATGGTACCCAGATTGGCAATCGCCTCGTCGCGATTCATACCAATACCATTATCGGAAATTGTAATGGTGCCCTGGTCTTTATCGTATTCGACGCGAATGCGCATGTCGCCTTCGCCCTCAAGAAGCTCGGGACGATCAATAGCTTCAAAGCGTAACTTATCACACGCATCAGAAGCGTTTGAAATCAATTCGCGCAAGAAAATTTCTTTGTTGCTGTAGAGCGAGTGAATCATTAGCTGCAGCAACTGCTTTACTTCGGTTTGAAAGCCTAGGGTTTCGGCAGAGGGAACGTTTGTTTCAGTTTGGCTCATTGTCAGTACGATATGCTAGAAATGTAAACAGGAAGAGGCCAGGGGCCAATATGCGTTAATAGCTAATAGATTGGGGCAGTGAATAAAATTACAAGACCTAGGACAAACACGTAGATTGTTGCTAGGCTTAGGTAAACGGCTCCGCCGCTCTACAGCTACCGCCTCAAAGCCATGAAACAAGTCATTCACGAACCCCTCTCCCGCCCTATTAAAATCTGGACTGACGACATTGATGATGCTGCGCTTCAGCAGTTACGCAATATCGCCAGCATGCCTTTTATAGACGAACACGGTGTTGTCGCGATGCCCGACGTGCATGTTGGCATTGGCGCAACCGTAGGCAGCGTGATTGCTACTGACCATGCCATCATTCCGGCAGCTGTTGGAGTCGATATTGGATGCGGTATTAATGCAGTGCGGCTGTCGTTAACGGCAAACGACCTGCCTGACAACCTGGTGGCTCTGCGACATCAGATTGAACGCGATATTCCTCTGGGGCCTGGTGGCTCGCACAAGCATAAGAACATGCCAGACTTTAACGCTGAGCTCGTAAAAGGCCTTAAAAACATCACAGACAAACACCCCAAGCTGGAACGTAATAACGCCCAGCGTCAGATCGGCACTTTAGGCTCGGGCAACCACTTTATTGAGGTATGCCTGGACGAAACAGATGCTGTCTGGGTGATGCTGCATTCCGGTTCCAGGGGCATAGGAAACCTGATTGGCCGCTACTTTATTGAGAAAGCCAAGCGTCATATGGAGCACTATCACATCAGTCTTCCAGATAACGATCTGGCTTATCTGCCGGACGACACCGACGACTTCACGGATTATGTCAATGCGGTTCAATGGGCCCAAGACTACGCTTTTGAAAACCGTCGAGTGATGATGGCGCGTACTATTGCCGCACTACGCCGGCACATAAAGGTACCTTTTCAAATAACCCAAGAAGCCATTAACTGTCATCATAATTACGTAGAAAAGGAAAACCACTTTGGCCGCAACTTATGGATCACACGTAAAGGCGCGATTCGAGCACGTAAAGGCGATTTAGGAGTGATTCCAGGCAGCATGGGACAGCGCAGCTTTGTCGTACGCGGCAAAGGAAATCTTGACTCCTATTGCTCATGTGCACACGGAGCCGGCCGTAAGTACAGCCGCACAGCCGCCCGCAACCATTTCAGCGTAGCCGACTTGATCGAACAGACAGAAGGGGTCGAGTGCCGCAAGGACAATGCCGTGCTTGACGAGCTGCCCTCAGCTTATAAAGACATCGACCAGGTGATGGAACATCAAAAAGACCTGGTTGAAGTCTTGCATGTCCTGAAGCAGGTAGTGTGCGTAAAAGGGGCTTAAGGCGTACTGCCACCACGTCTATCCGGCACAGCCAGGCCAAAGGAATTAACAGCGGGCCGATGCTGTAATACGAATTAAGAATTTTCTTGGCCGTCCAGGTTTTTTGTGTATAATCTTTCTCTTGCCGCTAGCGCCTGATTTAATTTAGGCGACCACAAAAACTCAAATGCCCGGGTGGTGGAATAGGTAGACGCGTCGGACTCAAAATCCGATCCCGCAAGGGGTGCCGGTTCGATTCCGGCCCCGGGCACCAAGTTTATAAAAACAGCCCTCTCAAAGGGGTCTTTTTTTGTCCAAACAGATTAAAAAACACCATGCTTGCGCGCACCTGAGAATCCCCCGGACTGGTTGTACCTTCAGTTGTTTCACACGCCACCAGCGTGATATGAACTCTTCATTAAAGCCTGTATTCAACCAGGGCTGGTTGAAGGGACATCATAAATAAATTGGATTGTCGGGAATCCAGTCACGCTACATCATCAGCGTAGTTTTCTAAGCGTGTCTTTGATATACGTTTTCATTTTGCTGCTGTTGGCACCGCTCGAAACCCAGTGATCATGCAGCCACATTTCGGATATACGGCCTCCCATCCAGATCATGTCTTGCTCAAACGTCATTACGTTGCCGTCCGGGGCGACGATGACCCATCCCCACTTGCCCTCGGTCGGCACATAGAGCTTGTATCGAACTCCGGTGAGTGTTGTGTCCTTTCCGCTCACCCTGATTGAAAAGTCTTCCGGGCGAATCCATCGGTTCTCCGAACGCTCAAATAAACCAGGTTCTACTTTTTGTAGGAAGGCCTTTACGATGTTTGTCGTCTCTTCATGGGAAAGCAGTGGCTGGCCTTTTTCAAAGTCCTGGCTTAGCCAGATCATGCCGAGTATCTTATGGGTGTCCTGTGTGACAGTGAAGGAGTAATGTTCACCGCCCATTCCATTATTTTCCCCGCTAGATTTTTCATAGCGAAATACCCATGCATTAACACTGTCCTGTTTTACCTCGGTTGTGTCTTTGAGCACATAACCTTCCGGAATCGAAAGTTTCGTCAGTGCCTGATCTAATGCCTTTTGTTGTTCAACTTGAGCTGCACCCTTATTTTGCGTCATTGTTTATCCTAAAAAAACGTATCAAAATTAATGGAAAACTCTGTTTTACGAGAATAGCTTCTTGTCTTTCCACCCACCCCAGCGGTAGTAGGCAATCGAAAACAGGCAGCTAATAAAAAAGCTAAGACCAATTCCTAATGCAACACCTGAATCGCCATACAAGGACGTTGCCCAATAAGCCAAGGGGACGCGTAAAATCCATAGTGAAATGATGTTCAATACCAATATCTGAAACATCGCTCCTGCTCCGCGAACGATGCCATTCAAAATGAAATTCAGGCCTATAAAGGGATAAAAGCAAGCAATGGTTTTTAAGTACGAGGTTCCAAACGAAACGCTATCTTGATCTCGTACGAACAGTTTGACTAAAGGTTCTGCACAGACAAATAGAACGGCGGCGATTGCCGACATAATGGCCAGGTTATAAATCACACCTATTTTAGAAATCTGCGATACGCGGCCCCATTTCTGAGCACCGATATTTTGTGCCGCCATGGCATTCACGGCGGTGCCTAAGGCCATCGCCGGTAATAAAATAATGCTGTCCAGGCGCTGTGCGGCGCCAAATCCAGCTACTGCTGATTCTCCCAGCGAGTTCACCAACGATAAAATAACCGTCATGCCTGCATAAATGACGACCATTTGTATGCCGGATGGTAGGCCTAGCTGCAGGATAGTTTTTGTTTCGATCCACTTCAGAAGCTGGAGTCTGAAGCTGTGTTTTTGAACCGTCCGGACAAATAGAACAGGCTATAGATGAACGCGATGGATTGCGCTAATACAGTGGCATAGGCAGCCCCCGCCACGCCCAGATCAAAGCCGGCAATGAATAACGGATCAAGAACAGTAGCGAGCACGGTCGCTAGCAAAACGAAATACAGCGGTGTTTTGCTGTCTCCAAACGCCCGCAGGGCAGTGCCGATAAAGTTGTATCCGACCAATAAAAAGGTGCCGATAAAACTGATCTGCAGATAAGCTTTTGCCTCGCTCGCGATTGAAGCCGGTGTATTCATCAGCGCAAGCAGAGGCTCTGTAAGCACATACCCAGTGACACTAATGATCAGGGACAGTACGGCCAGAATGATAACGAATGCACTTAAGTAGGAATTGATTCTTTTCTGATCATTCGACCCTTTTAATTGCGCAAAGATGGTCAGGGTGGCATTGTTTATGCCCAGTACAAATGCCAGCACGACAATGATGACAGTCGTTCCGACGGTTACCGCGCCAAAGGCCGCGCTTCCCAGCAGGTTTCCAACCCATAGGCTGTTGATCAACTGCATGGAGGCTTGCAGCAGATTGGCCAATAGGATTGGAAACGAGAATGTTGCAAGCTGCCTGGGGATGGAGCCGGCCGTAAAACTCTTCTTCACAAATACATAGTCCTATACAGAAACCTCTAAGGCTTCTTTATCAGTCAGTTATTTAAACTAAGACTGCTAAGTCAGTAGACGTAATGGCAATGGATTACTTCGGCGCGCTGGGTGCGTTTGTGCACGCTGCTGAAACACGCAGCTTCACCCAGGCCGGGCGCCGACCTGGCATCTCACGCCTGCTTGCGCTACCGCTACCCGACTAGCGGCAAGCTCGCACCCTGGGCGCTACTTGCAAAAGGTCGTCTCTGTCGAACTTTCGCACTCGGCTATTGCCGAGGTGACTCAAGCTTTGCAGGCGATGGCCGAAGCAGGACTGGGAATTGCGCTTTTGCCGGATTTTACGGTGGCTGACGCTATTTCAACTGGCCGGTTGGTCGTCGTGCTTGAAGAATATCAAGGGATTATCCCATCGTCGTTGCGGTCTTCGTATGCAGCATGCTGCTGCGCAGCAGGTAATGACTCAGGAGCTCTGGCAATGCAGTTTGTACTGTCTCCCAGACGACCTCAAGATTAATGTCAAAGTAACCATGAACGATACGGTTGCCCATCCCCCCGCATGCTCCGCCATGGAGTTTCCGGATGCGCTTGAGCGAAATCGGCATAGCCATCCATTACTTTCGTCGCTGCCTCACCAAGAATAATAAGGCTCATGACGACGGCCTGCTGCGTACGTTTGTCCTTAAAGAAATGAACCTTGTCGAGGTCTTCCACGAAGGCACAGGCATCGGTTGCTGCCTGCAACATGTGACCGAGGTAATCGGAAAGGCGGTTGTATGTCAAACCGGCTGGGCCTCTGCTAGAACCTTGGCACGAAATTTTGGCGGCAAGTCGTCAGGTGTTAATAAATCGACTTGGATGCCAAGCAACGTTTCCAGTTCGTCTTGCAGACCGCCCAGATCGAACAACGTTGCGCCGGGCAGCGCATCGACCAACAAATCAAGGTCGCTGCCTTCGCGGTCAGTACCGTGAAGCACTGAACCGAAGACACGCAGGTTGGTCGTACGGTGCCGACTAGCAGCTTCACGCATAGAACTTCGCTTAAGGTTCAACTGGAGTGAGGGGAGCATGTGCATCTTTCATTATGTAAACCTACTATGATAATAAGCAACCGACTACAACGTTTCAAGAACTGTTTGATACGGGCTTGTACCCTTATACACGTCTGAGGACGATTAGGGCGCGGAGAAAAGCACCGCCCCCCTGAAACAACGACCCGCTGAGAGTGATGGTTTTAGCTCATACGGGATGGAGCTAAAACGCCCAACGATAAAAGGCTATGGTTTTAGCTTTAAATAGCGGTCACGCTAAGGCGCAGTCCCATGGCATGCAGCAATTTATGCAGTGTGATCAATGTTGGGTTGCCTTTGTTGGATAGCGCCCAAAATAAGGTTTTTTCACCCAAGTCCGCGCGACGGGCGACTTCGGCTATACCGTATGCCTTGGCAATATGCCGCAACGCCACCAATAGGGCTGCCGGATCGTCCAACTCAATCACTGCTTCTAGGTAGGCAGCGGCTTCGACGGGGTCGCGCATCGCCGCAACGGCTGATACTTCGTAGCTTTTATCACGTGCAGTCATGATTTACCTCGTTCACGCCAACCATTCAGAGACGCCAGAGCGCGGATACGAGCATGGCCTTGTACATCTTTCAAAGCTGCCAACCACTCATCCAGCGGGACCCTACCATCCGTCGTCTGACAAGTTCTTATCGTTACCATAATGGTACCTTATGACGGCGGTGTGACTCTGCCACTAGAGCTTCGGTGTTACGCTATGGCGGCGCATGTGACGGCGATCAGCGCACAGTAAACACTTAAAAAATATGAGTTCCATGAATTCCCCACCCATCAGCTACCGGCAAGTGCTTTACCTGGCCATCCCCATCATTTTGGCCAACTTGACCCAACCGCTGATGTCTGCGGTGGACACGGCCGTTGCCGGCCATCTGCCCGGCGCACAACACCTGGCGGGCGTGGCGTTGGGCAGTCTCCTACTCAATCTCATCTTCTGGGTCTTTGGCTTCTTGCGTATGGGCACCACTGGCGTGGTGGCGCAGTACTTCGGCGCTGGCAAGGCCGACTCCGTATTGTTGACAGTCGCTCGGGGCGTGCTCATTGCCAGCGTCACCGGCTTATTGATTCTGTTATTACAGCGCCCTCTTATTGACAGCGGACTCGCCTTACTTGGCGCTTCACAAGAAGCCTCCGACCAAGCGCGTCTATATGCCAACGGACGGGTATGGTCAGCCCCTCTAGCCCTGATCAACTATGTCATCCTGGGCTGGTTGCTAGGCTGCCAGCGAGTACGCATTGCCCTGGCTATTCAAATACTCATCAATGTTGTCAATTTGCTTACCGTGTTCGGCTTTGTGTACGGACTTGATTGGGGAGTCAGGGGAATCGGCCGAGCCACCGCTGTGGCTGATTTCAGCGGTGCAGCGGTTGGCGCTTGGCTGCTGTGGCGTAGTTACCGATCGCAGATCACAACAATGCGGTGGATAGAGGTTTTCGAGCCCACGGCTTTGCGTCGGCTAATTCTGATCAACAGCCATATCTTTATTCGTACCGCCTGCTTGCTGGCCACCACAACCTGGTTCACGCATCTGGGTGCCAAACAAGGCGATGCCTTGCTTGCCGCCAATGCTATTTTGCTGACCTTCCTGAGTTTCACCTCGTATGGGCTCGATGGCTTCGCGCACGCTGCTGAAACCTTAAGCGGTGCCGCAGTGGGTCAACGCAAACCGGCCCAGCTTGCCCGCGTCATTCGTATTTGTCTGGTGTGGGGCTTGGCGGGCTCGCTGCTCTACATGGTGGTTTACAGCCTGGCAGGAATGAGTCTGATCGGGCTGCTCACCAATCAGCCAGACATCGCTGAGCTGGCGAGTCAATATCTGCTCTGGGCGGTTCTTGCCCCACTGGTGTCCATGCCCGCCTATCTGTACGACGGTGTGTTCATTGGTGCGACACGCACACGGCCGCTTATGCTGATCATGCTGGGATGTTCAGCTGTTTTCTTTACCCTGTCATTGACGCTGCTTCCACTTTGGGGAAATCATGGCCTGTGGTTGGCATTTCTGGCCTTTAACGGCTTGCGCGGTGCCAGCCTCGCGCTGGCGCTAAGGCCGGCTATATATAGGCCTCTTATAATGACGGCGACAAGCAAAAAACGCGCACAAACCTAGAAGTCAAAAGTTAGCCAGACCAAGTTTGCTTAATTAGGACTAGCAAATATACGAAGTCATGGCACAAACTCGTCTGCATCAATCCCTCCAAACCTCTTACGACCTGTAGTCCTGGGCGTAGTACCCTGACCATGCTGGGCAACCTGTGAGGATCGATCTGGCATCGTGTATGATGGCTCGATGTAGGCAATAGACTCAAACATGATAATCATCTCAGGAGAAAATCATTAGAGAGGCAGCACAAGCCACCTCTCTGCAGATGCGTCTAAATCACGATTTACGTGCGATGAAATCCATCACGTCAGCTGCAACCCGCTCAGGCTCAAGAAAAGCAATTCCATGCCCAATATCGGGATAAATCTTGAGTTCGCAGTCAGGAATGAGATCACGCATACGTTCGTGTTGCTCCATCGGACAAATACCACTGCGATCGCCATTCAGAAGCAATACTGGTACTTTCATATTTGGAAGCTGATCAGTAAGATCAGCCAAAGACTGCCATTTCCAGTGACCAATATATGAATGGGTAGCGATTTTCTTGCGTTCTTCCTTTTGCCAAACTTGAAAACGCTCGTTTCCTTTTTTAGGATCGGTTACCCAGCCCGTGCCGATACGTTCGTAGTACTCAGCCATTCCATATTTTTCAATCGCTGTTGCTGGATCTTTTTCTCCCGCAGCCCATGCTTTCTCAAAATCAGCAGGAATCTTAACCAGCGGAGACTGTATGCACGTCAACGTATGGACACGCTCGGGAAACATCAGAGCAAAATTAGCACCGGTAATGCCGCCACTTGAATCACCTACCCAATGGATTTTTTAATATTCAAATGATCCATCAGGCACAGTGCATCACGGGCGTAACGTTGCACTACGGTTACACCATCATCCACCTCAGCGCCTGATAAGGTTGAACCCGGTGCAGGAGCGGTGGAGGCCCCACGACCACGCTGATCCCAGCGCAATACGCGAAATTTTCGCCCCAGATAGGGCACCATTGGCGCATAGAATTTTTTATTCAGCGTTGAGCCATGAAGTAGACCGATTACTTCTGCCTCATCGTCCCATGGGTTAGTGAAATCATCAAACTCGTAGTCGATCTTGACACCATCATCTGTCGTTACTATAGCCATCGTTGTTCCTCCTAGTTGATTTAAAGTGCTTCTAATTTATCTTTAAGCTTGTAATAAGCCGTTCCTGCCTTGAGCAATGGCAAACGCAGGCCCTTGAAAGGGATTGGTTTGAATGCCCCTTCTGACATAGCGCCCAATGAGGTGCTATCCCCAGTAATTCGCCGCGCCAAATACTTACCTAACAAATGCGTGAGCGCCACCCCACGACCACCGAAGCCAACCGCATAAAATACGCGCTTGCCAATAGCACCGATGTGGGGAAAGTTATCACGCGTGATCCCTACTACTCCGGTCCATCGATAACCAATATCGACATCGGCCAGATCAGGAAACACATGAATCATCTCCTCTCGCAGCCGCTGATGATTTTTTGGATGATCCTTATATGCAGGTTCGCCTCGACCACCAAAGAGTAATCGCCCGCCGTCAACGAGACGGTAATAGTTGAGTAGATTCTTGGTATCAGTGACGAGGTGATTCTGGGGAAGAATCTTTGCCCGAAGCTCAGAACTTAACGGCGTCGTTGCGACAACGGCAACGGTAATAGGCAACATACGGCGCTCTATGTCAGATGCAATGGGAAGCCCATCCGTGTAAGCACTCGTGCAGATTAAGGCGTGCTTGGCCCGCACTTCACCATTTGCCGTGATAACCACCACCCCATCAGTCTCCGTAATGACATTATCGACGAGCGTCCCTTCAAAGAAACGCACACCACGTGCCGATAATGCTTCTTTCATACCTTGACAATACTTCAAAGGATGCAATCCGGCGGAACGTGGATCAAAATAGGCGCCAGCGTAAAGGCCACTGCCAATGAGTCTCTCGGTCTCCTCTTTAGAAACAAGCGTTACGGCACGGTCCCCCACCTGCTCATCCAACCATCGAACATCCGCCTTCAAACGCTGCATCGCGCGTGCATGATAGGCCGCTGTCAAATGTCCATATCGGGAAAACTCGCAGTCAATACCAAAAGACTCCACATTTTGTTCCAGACTATCAACGGCCTCATGGATATAGCCGTATAGCTGCTTAGTTGCGGCGTGACCATACTGCGCCGCCATCTCGCTCCACGATAGTTTGTAACGAAGCACTGCCATTCCACCATTCCGACCACTAGCGCCCCAACCAATTCGTCTAGCATCCAACACAATGCAGGACAGACCTAGCCGTAACGCTTCCGCTGCGGCATTCAGACCAGTAAATCCTCCCCCTATCACCACTACATCTGCGGTTTCACTCCCACTTAATGGAGCATGATTATGAGCCGTCAATAGCGTGTCTGCCCACACAGAATTTGCATGCTCTGGCAATGCTACATCGGGCGGATGACCAAATGCATAATTAGGAGCTTGCATTAAGCAGCCCTTATTGTTCTTGATAACAACATAGCTCTGTCTCCACTACTGTAAGATAATTAATCGCATATCGATTCACTTGCATCGATAGTCGATATTATGGCATACTCATTTCACAGCTGCAATCCCATCGGGATTAAGCAATAAAAAATTTAAAAATATTAGGAGACGACTCGTGAATGAAGTCCAACGTATCGTGCACGCGATCAGTTTCGGCATGGCAATCTTGAGCGCGGCGGTCATTGCCGCTATGCCACTTTTAATCGGCTACTCCACAGTCATGCGATATTTTGTGGGTAGCGCACTTTCCATCACTGAAGAGCTATCTAGCTTCTTACTGGTGTCTTGTGTATTTCTTGGTTTGCCATACGCAGCACTGAAAGGTCGGCATATCGCCATTTCAGCCCTGCTATCCATACTGTCTCCGCCACTGCGCAAGCTGATGGTAATAATGACCCACCTGATGACACTGGGCTTTTTAGCGTTGCTTATCAAGCTGACTTTTGATTTTTTCATGCTGGGCTATCAGCTCAACGCACACAGCGAAACGGCATATATTTATGAGCCCCCTTGGCGAGCCGTAATGGTAGTGAGTTCGCTATGGTTGGCGGTTGTCGTTGTGTACCAGCTATGTGAGGAAATTTTCTTTCCTCAACACGTCAGCAACGAATCTTAATCGAGGCCAACCATGTCGACACTAGCAACTACAACTCTGTTGATTCTCATGGCTGGCGGCCTCTGGATGGGAGTCGGCTTAGGTATAGCCGGTCTTATCATTCTGTACTTTTTTGCTGGAGGCACCAACTCCTTTCAAATCGCAACGGTCGCCATTTGGAACATGTTGTACAGCTTCCCGTTGGTCGCATTGCCTCTTTTTATTCTGCTGGGCGAACTACTGGTCCAGTTCGGCTTGAGCGTCCGCGTCTATCGTGCACTAACCCCGCTGTTCGAACGTTTGCCGGGCAAACTCCTGCTGTCCAACGTCGTGCTCTGCTCTCTTTTTGGGGCAACCAGCGGCTCCAGCATGGCAACGGCAGCAACGGTAGGTTCTGCAGCCTATCCAGAACTACGAGCAAAAGGCTACAATCGCACCGCATTACTCGGCAGTCTGGCAGGCTCTGGAACACTAGGTATTCTTATCCCTCCCAGCATACCAATCATTATCTACGCATCGTTAACCAACGTGTCAGTGGGTGCCAGCTTTGTCGCGGCTGTTATTCCCGCCATTATTGCGATTTGCCTTTTCCTGGCATTCGTCGTTCTTCAAGCTAAGTTCCGTCCGGAATACACTCCAGCTGCCGCCGAGGTTATTCCTTTGCGTGAAGCGTTACCTGCGCTAGTGAATCTCTTACCAGTCGTTGCATTGATCGGATGCGTGATGGGTACCATCTACTTTGGTCTAGCCACCGTTACCGAATCTGCTGCGCTTGGTGTTCTTGCGGCGGTCGTCATCGGCATGCTGTATAAAGCCTGCTCGGTCAAGCGCCTCTGTCGTGCCCTGATAGGCACTAGCCTCACCTGCGCTGCGATCGGGTTTGTGATGATGGGGGCCATGATCTTTTCCATGGCGCTTGCCGTTGTTGGCTTACCCCGCGAAATTGTCGAGTTCGTGCAATCGCTCGAATTGTCGCCTTGGGTGCTACTGCTTGCCATCTATGTCTTTTACTTCGTTTTCGGCATGTTCATCGGAGCAACCGAGATGCTGGTTACGACACTTCCCTTTACTTTCCCTCTTATTCTCGCATTAGGACACGATCCAATATGGTTCGCTGTCGTTATCGTTATTTTGTGCGAGATTGGTCAGATCACACCGCCTGCTGGCTTCGTTCTTTTCATATTAAAAGGCATTGCAGGAAAAGACACAACGATGGGTGAACTGGCACGCGGCTCCGTACCTTATGTAATTTTGCTAATGATGGTTCTAGCATTGATCACGGTTTTCCCCCAAATCGCGACCTACTTGCCTAGCGCTATGTAACGCTCATTAATACCAACTATTGTGGATTCCATCAAAGGAAAAAAATGATTGAAATTGGAGTTGATGTCGGCGGAACATTCACCGATATCGTATGCAAGAATGGAAACGAAACCCTACACGTAGCAAAAGTTCCAACAACACGTCCCGAGCCCAGTCAAGGGGTATTGCAGGCGATTGAACCGCTATGTCAGGAATGGGGAATTTCGACACAGCAAATTCAACGTTTTATTCATGGCACAACCGTCGCCACCAACGCTGTACTAGAACAACGTGGTCCCCTTACAGGGCTTATAGCCACCGAAGGATTCAAAGATATTCTTGAGCTGGGCCGACAAATGCGAACTACTGTTTACTCGGTAAGGCTCAAGCCTGAAGTACCGGAGTTTCTCGCCCCAGGCAGATTCCGAGTTGAAGTCCCCGAGCGGGTCTCCGCTCAAGGCGAGATCATTACTCCTATGGACGAAGCAGTGCTCATGCAGGAAGTCGCCACGTTGATCAAAAGCGGGGTGGAGAGTATTGCCGTCTGCTTTCTGTTCTCGTTCTTAAACCCTACCCATGAGCGCCGTGCCGCAAAACTTATCCAAGAAACCTATCCCAACATATACGTATCAATATCCTCTGAGGTAAACCCCACCTTCCGTGAGTATGAACGCACCGTCGTAACGACTCTGGACGCTTACATCAAACCCGTTGTTGATACGTACTTATCAGATCTTGAAGTTGGGTTAGAGCAGCGTGGGGTCAGTTCAAAGCTGCAAATTATGCAGTCACGAGGGGGATTTCTCTAGCGGGCATCGCGCGACAACGTCCTGTTCGGCTATTTCTTTCCGGACCCGCTGGCGGCGTAACAGGCGCACAGCATATGGGGAAACTAGAAAACATAAAAAGTATTATCAGCGTCGACATTGGTGGCACTAGCTCCGACATTGCCTTGATTCGCGAAGGCGAGCCCTTAATCAAGCCTGAAGGCTTGGTTGCTGGCTATAAAGTGCGTGTACCAATGGTAGACGTCAACGCCATCGGAGCAGGTGGGGGTAGTATGGCGTGGATCGACGGAGCAAAAAGCTTGCGCGTAGGCCCCCGATCTGCAGGGTCTGTTCCGGGCCCAGCGTGTTACGACCAACGAGGGACTGAGCCCACCGTTGCGGATGCATCCGTAGTCCTGGGTTATATCAACCCTCAGTACTTTGCGGGTGGTCGATTCAAACTCAAACCTGAACTGGCCCACTCAGCTATTGACGAAAAACTTGCCAAACCTTTAGGTATCTCTGTACGAGAAGCCGCTCTAGGAATACATCGCGTCGTTGCGGCTCAAATGGTAGAGGGGATACGGCTCGTTTCCGTACGTCAAGGCTTCGATCCGCGTGAGTTCACCCTTATGCCATTAGGCGGTAGCGGTGGAATTCACATTTGTGCTTTAGCCGCTGATCTTGGCACATCACAGATTCTTTTGCCCCAGCACCCGGGCGTCTTGTCAGCTCTTGGTATGCTAATGGCTCCGATCGAGCATGAAATGTCAGCCGCATTTCCTACCCCATTAAACCAAACCACATTCAACGACATCCAGAGAGCTATCGCCCAACTAGACGACCAGTGTGCGACGCTCATGGCTCTGGAAACCAAAGATACAAGCCGAGTAATCGTCCAATACTTCGCTGACATCTGCTATATCGGACAATCTCATCATATCGAAATACCCTTTGAGCTTAACGATGACATCACAACACAACTTCAGGAACGATTCGTGCAGGCCTATCAGCGAGTGTTCGGCCATAGTCCCGGCACAGCAGAGAAAATCGTCAATCTCCGTGTAGTACACAGCTTAGCGTCCGAAACCCACGAAGTGTCGTCCAAATCAGAAGACGCTAGCTCGTCCCCCATGCAAGATAAGCGCCTCATTTCGGTGATCGGTCACGATGAACCCGTGATGGCCGACGTGTTTTCCAGACACGAACTTCCAGTCAGAACAACCTTTGAAGGACCGGCCATACTTGAGCAACCCGACTCAACAACGATCGTCTATCCAGGATGGAGCGCCTGCGTTCAAGCGAGCAGAAACATCATTCTTAACAAAATAGATTCGTAACAAGGCACTCTCATGACACAGAAATTCGATCCCGTCACCATAGAAGTTGTACGAAACAAGCTGGAAGGTATCGCTAATGAAATGCAGATGACACTGTTCCATTCCTCCTTCTCGCCCATCGTCCGAGAAGGTCTAGATGCCTCGGCGAGTCTATTTACGACTGATGGAGAAACCCTCGCACAAGCTGTCGCCATTCCTATCCATCTGGCGACCCTAATACCCGTCGTAAAACGAATCATTCAAGAGTTCCCGCCTGAAACAATGCTTGAGGGCGATGTATACATGATGAACGACCCCTATCTTGGCGGAACACATTTACCCGATATTGGTATTGTTATGCCTGTCTTTTGTCAGGGTGAACTTGTGGCATTCAGCGGATCAATGACCCATCATCAAGACATCGGGGGGATGACTGCCGGATCGGTGCCCACCAATGCAACGGAGATATTTCAGGAAGGTCTTCGACTTCCACCTCTAAAGCTTCGCTCAGAGCAGATAATGAATGACAGCATCGTAGAAATCATGCGCTTGAACAGCCGAATACCCGATGTGTTCCTAGGTGATATTCATGCGCAAATTTCAGCATGCACCATCGGTCTACAGCGACTGGGGGATCTATCTAACAAGTACCCCGCCCCATTACTTAAAGCGATGTTCAGCGACTTGCTAGATCGCTCGGAGAAAATGACTCGGGCCGCACTTCTTGCTCTTCCTGAAGGGACCTATAAATACATTGATTACAACGACAACGATGGCATCGAACTAGATAAACGTATCAAAATCGAAGTTGCTGTCACAATCAAAGACGGCCAGTTCCATTGCGACTTTACAGGCTCCAGTCCACAGGTCAAAGGCCCATTCAATGTTGTTCCTTCCGGTTCTATGGCGGCCGCATACTTTGCAAGTCGCGTGATAACAGGACCAGACATCCCAACAAATGGCGGCTGCTTCAGATCAGTGTCCTTGCACTTACCCCCTGGCAGCATCGTCAACCCAGTGTCTCCAGCACCTGTAAATGCCCGTACAGCCACGATCAAACGGGTCACTGGCGCTATTCTCGGTGCCTTGCGTCAGGCCGTGCCAGAAACCATCGGAGCCGATGCTGCTGGAGAAATGCTGCTTCTTTCATTCGGTGGGCGCACAGATGAGGGCAATGCGTTTGTCGTAGGCGAATTAATCGCCGGGGGCAGTGGAGCAGGGCACGACAATGATGGAGTGGACGTAATTGAAACTGACGCGACAAACTGCATGAACTTGCCAGTGGAAGCCCTTGAATCAGATGCTCCTATCCGTGTTCTTCAATCTGCATTGCGGATCGACTCAGGCGGTCCAGGACAATACCGTGGCGGCTTAGGCATTATTCGCGAGTACGAAATACTTGAGGGTGAAATCAGCTTCACGCATCGCGGTGAGCGACATTACTCATCAGCGTCTGGCGCTAATGGCGGACACGCAGGGGCAATGGCCAAAACTGTCATCACCCGTGCAGCAGGTGGCGAAGAGGTTGTGCCTTCTAAACTCGTAACCACTCTATTTAAAGGTGACCGTATTTTGGTCAAAACCGCAGGTGGAGGTGGGTATGGCGCCCCTCAACTCCGTCAGAAAACACAGGTGGAACGAGACATTCATAACGGAAAAGTTAGCCATGACGCCGCCAGTACTCGCTACAAACCGTAACTCGACAACCAGGGTTAAATAACGTAAAACCTACCCCCTGAGGGCGATATCTTCCCTGCCCCGAGAACGAATGGCTCAAGCTCGGCTGGACTCGGTTCGCGAACCGAAATCAGCCGAGAAGTTTCCATGACCAGAGGAGCAAGTTGACGGCGTAACTGGTCTAAGCTCCAGCGCGTTTCAGGAGCCGATATGGATACAACCCCGATAGGTACACCGCTGGCATTTAACACAGCAGCGCTAACATTCATATCACCCTGATAATACTCACCGTTGGCGTACGCATAGCCCACCTCGGCCGCCTCATCGCACAAGTAAAGAAGCTCATTAATGTCGGTGACCGTAGTGTTCGTATAGGAGACACGCTCAGATTCCATTAATATCTCTTTACGCTGCCCAGCGGGAAGACAGGCCAAATAAGCCCTACCGGCCGATGTGCAATACATAGGAAGTGTGCGACCTAAGGGCATGTGAACAGGTGTCAGGCGAGTCGTTGGAAAGCGGCCCACATACACCATATCGCTGCCATCTGGCTCTGAATAGTTGACCGTCTCACCACAAGTTACATTGAGGTCACGTAAAAAGGGATTTGCGCGCGCTAAATCCTGATTAACTAGCAAGTAGCGATATCCGAGAGCTAACGTGGACACTCGCAACGAATAGCGCTTATTAACGGGATGCTTTTGCAGATAGCCAAGCGCCTCCAATGTATAGGTAAAACGTTGCGCTGCACTGCGACTAATGCCCGTAGCCTTAGCGATTTCCGAAAGGTTCATCGTGCGCGTATCTGGACCAAAAGCCAAAAGGATGTCCAGCCCTTTTTCAAGTGACTGGTTGAATAAGCCGCTTTTGCTGTGATCATTACTTTTATTCGTCGACACTTATAATTCACTCATAAAAAAATCGGCATGCTCTTTTTGCATGACCGATGTATGCAGGTACACTCGATAAGCGCACTCTATTTTAGCAAACACCATTAGCTCGTTCCCTGTTGCAACATCCACGCCAATTCTAATAGCGCCAGATCGCTTCCTCGGGGGCCCATAATAGACAATCCAAAAGGAGCGCCATCGACCACCGCGAATGGCATAGTAACCTGGGGCATTCCTGTGATACTCGCAATGCAACTCAGCTCTATCATTTTTGAGCGATACGCTGCCAGCATATCCTCCGGCGAAGTTCGCAACGGCGCAACGTCAGGCGTAGTGGGCAATACAACAACAGTATCATCCCCCACATGCTCCACAATTCGCAGCATATAGTCCAAAATCGTTCTACGGGCTAATCCTGCGTCAGCGTCGGTGATTGTCCCTGCATACGCAATGCGTTTACGCAAGCCTTCCCCTAAGAACGAATCCATCCCGCTAAGCTTAGGTAACAAACTCTCCTTGATTTCCGCAGCCTGAAGCACCTGAAATACTGATGCGAGAGGCTGCAGCCCTCCCTCTGCAGGAACAAGAAGATGTGTCCGCACACTACAAACATAGCGTGATAACGAAGCTACCCACGGTTCTAATACCATTCTGTGGCGGGCAGAGGTCAAGTTAAACGCATCTTCAGCGATCAAAAGATTAGGAAGTTTTTTGATGCCGCCACAAGGCAACAAGACAGAGCCTGTATCACGTAAGATCTGTGCAGTCTTAGCCATAAACCCGACGGTATCCAAACTTGGAGCAAGCGGTGTAACCCCGTTTATAGGGATAGATCCATATGTAGGCCGCATACCAAAGAGCCCGGTAAAAGCAGCTGGGATACGGACTGACCCACCCGTATCGGTACCCAGAGCCAGGTCAACAAGCCCTTGAGCAACCACCGACGCAGATCCACAAGACGACCCGCCTGTGAAACGCTCTGGCGCTAAGGGATTAGCGGGTGCTCCATAATGAGGGTTGTTTCCAGTAGCGCTCCACGCAAACTCGTCAGTTAGCGTTTTTCCACGAAAAACGGCACCTGCATTTAACAGCATAGTCACCACAGCCGCACTCTGGCCTGCCGGACCTTGCCGGCGGGCCCATTCAGGATTACCACACCCTGTGGCCCAGCCTTCGACGTCGATATTGTCTTTTACCGCAAAGGAGTGACCAGAAAGTGAACCACCTTCAGCAGTCGGACAGGTTGACGTCACACCCTCCCCTTAACCGTTACGCAGTTTCATGAGCGCATCTTCGATACGCTTTTGTATTTCTTCAGCTTCACCACCAACTTGCTCTGCACGAGCTCGCCACACTTCAATCGCCGCTTCACTTAACTTATTGCGATCCGACTCGGAGAAATCCGGTGACCGTTCAACCCCATTTTCTGCTGCCCACTCCAGATGCTGCTGCTCTTCTTTACAATCCGTTTTACTGTCGGCAGCCCATTTACTTCTATGCTCATCTGATACGCTCTGAACAATCTCTTGCAAGTCCGCAGGTAAAGCGTTGAACGCACGCTCACTGATGCCTATACCTTGTACTACAGGAACCGGCTGCAGGAGGGAAAAATACTTTGCGTCCTCTGCAAGCGATAAAGTTCGTAGCGCTTCCGGATAGTGAACTATAGCGTCGATCATGCCGGTTTTAAAAGCCAAATAGATATCATTCTGTGGGACAACCGTTCCAACAACATCAACCGCCCGCAGAGAATTAACCTGTTGAGCTTCCCAAACTCGAACCCGTTTTCCTTTTAATGAGTCAAGAGTATTGAATTCTTCCTTGGCAATCACGGTGATATGGCAGCTGGATGTAGGCCACATGCTAGCAACTTTGACGTCCCAGTCGGCGTATAGGTCCTCATAGGCTTCATACACAGTGGGAAGGAGGCTAAGGAACTCATCGCGAGTGTTGAAAACCATCTGTGGCAAAACCAATGGCAGCACTGGCTGGCTACGACCATAATACCCAGCATAAACATAGCTGCTTTCAACCAATCCGTTTTTAAGCGCCCCCAGCATATCGCTTTCCTTAAAGCCCAGAGCGCCCCCTGGATAGACCACTACCTTGAGTCTACCGTCAGTTGCCTCGTTGATCATGTTTGCCCAATCTGTTTCTAACTTGAAAACCTCACGGTCAGCGGTGTGGGCAGTGTAATAACGCCACTCAATGGGCTTTTCCTGCGCAAATGCTAATGCGGGCGCGCTGAGAGCCATCACTCCAAGAAAAAAGCCTGAAATTACATTTCTTTTCATAAAGCGCTTCATTGTCTGCTCCTAGTATTTATCAGTAAGCTTTAAAACTACATTTCTTTATTGCGAAAGCGTGTTAAAACATATTAATCCCTATCGATAGCCGGGTCAATGATATTGATATGCGATACACAAAAAGTTTACCCTTCACATCAAAGACTTATCGAGACACGGTATTTACGCGATTAATAACCCGCCTTAATACTAAGCATCATAAAAACCGAATACTAGGACTTAGCACTTATGGGATCCGTAGCAAGGTACGACTTTCTTATTATTGGCGCTGGTATCATTGGGGCAGGATTAGCCGCTGAAATCTCTCGGCGAAAACCCAATGCAAGGGTATTAGTTATCGAAAAAGAAGCGAGCCCTGCCTCCCATCAAACCGGGCGTAATAGCGGTGTTGTGCATTCAGGGGTTTACTACACCCCTGGCAGCCTCAAGGCGCATTTCTGCCAAGAAGGCATGGCGCAGCTCCAGCACTTATGTCAACAACACACTATCCGCTACGAACAACGAGGAAAGCTGCTGGTCGCCACAACAGATCGAGAAGAAGCCCGTCTAACAGATTTAGAAGAGCGTGCAATAAAAAACGCCGTACCAGCAGAACGTTTGAATGACCAACAACTACGCGCTTCTGAGCCGGCTATTACTGGGCAAGCGGCATTATATATACCCTCTACAGCTATCATTGATTATGCTGGCGTTACCAAAGCATTATTAGCAGAAGTGGAGAATGCAGGCGGTACCGTACAATTCAATGCACCATTCACGACGCTTGAACACGTTGGCTCTGCCTATCGAGTTGTCACACCCGCTGGCACCGTAGAAGCGGGGCAAATTATCGCCTGCACAGGTCTGGCTTCAGATCGAGTTTCCCGTCTACTAGGCATCACTCCAGAGGTTCGCATCATTCCCTTTAGGGGCGAATACTTTGTTCTACCTTCTCGCCTGAACGACGTCGTGCATCGACTCATCTATCCTGTACCGGATCCCACTCTGCCCTTTTTAGGCATACATTTAACCCCGATGGTTGACGGTACCATTACCGTCGGCCCCAACGCCGTTCTAGCACTTGCCAGAGAAAAATATGGCCGTTTCAGTATTGATATGGGAGACGCCTGCTCAGCTCTTAGCTACTCAGGTCTCTGGAAGATGCTAGCTAAACATCCAAACGCCACTTGGAACGAGCTAAAAGGCTCCCTATCCAAACGTGTCTATCTGAAAGCCGTACAAAAATACTGTCCACAAATACAATTGTCTGATCTAAGCACCTATCACAGCGCCAACCGGGCCCAAGCCGTAAGTCCAGATGGCACACTGGTGGACGACTTCCTGATTAAAACCCATGGTGGAATCACAACGATCCTTAATGCACCCTCGCCCGCAGCTACCTGCAGTCTGCCTATCGCTGCTAAAGTTGCCGATGACATACTGTAACCTTTTACCCTATTCATGAGCGAAATGTCATTATGCGCAGGGTCTCCATATTGCTATGCGATCGCGCCTACTCAATTGCCCATCCTCACGATCCAAGGATTACTGTTCAGGATGTCGATATAGGGTTAGCTGTGAAGACGCCTGGTGATGCTAAGCTCCATCACATGGGAAAAAATGTGCATAACTCACCAACACATTTTTGGTACATAAAGACATCAAAGCAGCGTTCGAGCAGACTTTTGTGAGCTATGCTGAAAAACTCAAGCGGGCGAGGGACTTACTTCGCAAATTGCTATCACCCAGAGAGAGTCAGCAACAAAGAATACGAACTCTCTCTTTCGTCAGGACAAAGGCTGCTGCCTTTGCAAAGAGGCATGCCAATTATTCTCGATGGTGGACATTAGTTCAACTGGTGTCAGCAGCTCTTCCGGTGATAACGACCAGACGGTCGTCGCAGAAATCACCGAGTCTTTTGCCTGGTTCTAGCCGATACAATAAAACCGCTCTATGGTTGCTTATTACGCTTGTCTAATTGCTTTAGACGTGGAAGCCAAAAACCTGAACGGCCTATGATAATTATTCGCATTTTACTGATTCAGGCCTTGACCACAGCCACACCAATACACACAGCATGCAGGTAATAGCCAAGCCTGCTGCCCAAAGCGGTGTGTTTGTCCAAAGAAGGATTGCGGCGCAGACAGTCATGCTGCACAGGGCCGTCCATTTGCCCCGACGGCTGACCAGACGCCCTTGCTCCCAGCGCTGCAGCGAAGGACCAAATAAACGGTGGTTAAGTAACCATTGATGAAAACGCGGAGAGCTACGTGCGGCAGCCCAGGCAGAGATCAATACAAAAACTGTCGTTGGCAGCCCCGGCAGAATGGCCCCGATGAAGGCCAGTACCAAGCTGAGCACCGCGACAATCAACCAAAAAGCGCGCACGACTCTGGACTCAGACTGCTTGGCATTGTTCTGTGATGGCGGCGGGAGTGACATTAGCTTGCTGAGGCCTGAAAACGCATGATGAATAATTATAGTCGGTGGAGGCTGTAGCCTAACTGAAGCGTGTGCCACCGGGCAGGCGGCGTAGCAACCCAACAAAAGCCAACGACAGAATAAAAATCAGCACGGCAATCAGGGGAGCCTGCCAAACGATACCCGAGCCTGAACCATACAGGCCGCTTTGTGTGGCTATATCCAGAAAAACAGGGTGCACCAAGTAAACACCGAAGGTTAGCGGCGCGATGACACTTAGGCGTGGCAGGCGACGGGTGTGCAAGAGCAACTGAAATATTGCCAGTGACATCAGCGGCACAGTCACGCTAAAGTTATCGTAAAAATACAGATTCAGCGTCTCGAATGTGGACAATATATTTGTTCCGATCGCCGTCAGGGCTACTGCAGTAATCAGCCACAAGACGGGTGCAGCAAGGCGTAACTGACCGTCGAACAGCATACGGCCTGCCCAGAAGTAACTGATGTAAGGCAGGAACCAGAACAGAAAGAAACCGTAGCCGTGCGAGTTGGCTTCACGGTGCAGGCTCTGCAGTATGGCCAGCGTAAACACCAAAGTCAGGACAGCAAAGCGTTGCCTGCGAGAAGTCCGTCGATAAAGCAGGCGCAACCAAGGGGCCACCAGGTACAGTCCTATCAGCATATAGAGATACCACAGATGATAATAAGGCTCGCCGCTGGTGGCTTTACGTAGCCAGGCCGCTGTATCCATAGCTGTGCCCTGCAGGTGGTACATCAAGGCCCCCACAGCAAGTAGAATACCGTCCAAAATAAGGTAGCTGGCAAAATGCGCCGCGCCCGGCGCAGATAGAATCGTTTGACGCTTTCCTGCTTGTCAGGATTGAGCAGCAATACCCCACTGATCATCACAAAAACCGGCACACACCAGCGGGTGGCAGCATCGTATACATTCGCCCACTGCCAGTCGACCGAGCCATGATCGAGAGCTCTGGTCAGGGGTACGGCGGCGCAATGCAGTAGCACCACCGCCAAGGCTGCCAGCCAGCGTGCTGTGTCTAATTGATCATAGTCGGCGGTAGAAGCAGGCATGGCACACCAAAAAACAAAGGTGTAGTTACCTTAACAAATTAGATAACCGACGCGGCGTCTATTTCTGCACTGGCTAGACTGCCTTAAGCTCTACACCGATATCGGCGGGCGAGCCGAAGTAGACGCTACTGGTAACAAGAGCGTCAACGCCGCTGGCTGCGAACTCCTGAACGTTACTCAAATTAATGCCCCCGGCAGCCAGAATTTTAATGTGAGGCCATTTGTCTCGCAAAATGGAGCACCATTGCTCAAGATGCGGTCGGCTGACTTTATCAAACTGAATAATGTCCGCCCCAGCAGCCATCGCCTCGTGAGCCTCATCCAGCGTCTCGGCTTCAATGACTATTTTTTCTCGACCAGATGCCTGGCATGTAGGCTCAAGGCTTCGCGTACTGATTGCCATCCGTTCGGTAGTAGTGAGCGATGCTGAGGAAACACCAATACGGTTTCAGATAATCCCAGGCGATGTGGAGCCGCGCCACCAGCCAAAGCGGCTTTTTGAGCGACACGCCTGAGACCCGGAGGGTGCTTGCGTGTGGTTAGTATCCCGATATCCTCACTTACCTGATAAGCCAGCGTACACATTTTGTGGGTGCGCGTCGCCACGGAACAGGCGTATTCAAGCAGGTTCTGCGCCACTTTCCAGCAGTCCAGCAAGCTTTGGGCTGAGCCCTCCGCAGTCACTATAGCGTCACCTGGCGCAATCTTGTGCCCGCTGGAATGCACTTGCGTTACATGCCCGCCTGAAAGCTCAACCAGGCGGGCAACCTCTTCGCTGCACGCCACAACTAAATCTGTACGAGCGACCCAACGAATCTGTGCCGCTTGGGTCCCAATAGCTAAAACAGCGCTAGTCAGATCGAAGTAAGAAACATCTTCTTCCAGCCAACCTTCCAGAGTCGCCGTATCAAAAAACACCGAAGCCTGCAGCATCATTAAAAATTTCCGTAACGTTTCAGCGTGAAAAACACGACCATGGTCACACCTGCCAGTATCAGTGACAGTTGGTTCGCACAGTAAAACTCACCATCCAGCACGTGGTTGTAGATCGCTAAAGACAACGTTTCAGTACGCCCGGAAATGTTACCTCCCAGCATTAGCGAGACCCCTACTTCGCCCAAGGCACGACCGCCTGACAAAATCAAGCCTGTCACTACCCCTCGTCTTGCCAGGGGCCAATCCACACGCCAAAAAACCTGCCAAGGGGACTCGCCCAACGTAGCTGCCGCCTCTCGCATCCGTTGTGGCACAGCCATGAATGCCGTCTGTACAGGTTTCACCATTAAGGGGAGTCCCGCAACAAAAGCAGCGATAACCAGGCCCGGCAAGGAAAATACGACATCGGGCCGGAGCCATTCAGGCAGGAAGAGAACCAGCCAGCCATTTCGCCCTAACGCCATCAAGAGCACGTACCCCAAAACAATAGGGGGAAAATCAGGGGTAGCATGATCAGTGCGTCGACCACGGCCTTGCCATAAAAAGTACGGCGTGCCATTAGCCAGGCTAGGCCAAGGCCGAACACCAATTGCAGCGTGATGGTCCATAGCATGACCTTGATGGTTAAACCATAGGACGATGCGGCACATTGCTCCAGCATTAATCCAGGCCGTAACTCTGCAAAATTTCGCGAGCTGGCGCGCTGGCGATATAGTCAAGCCATGCCTTGATTGCCGTATCGTTTTCTCGGCCCTTCATCACCGCAACACTAATTACGATGGGCGTGTAACACTCTGACGGAGCCACTACAAACCCACCTATCTTGTCTCCCTGGGCAAGAGCTTCAGTCAGATTAACGAAGCCTGCATCCACTTCCCCTAAGGCTACATAGCTACCTACCTGAGGAACCGTGTCGCTTTCCATCACTTTAGATTGCAGAGGTTCCAATAGCCCCGTGTGTTCCAGACATTGCATAGCGGCCATACCATACATGGCACGCTTTTGATCTGGCATAGCAATGCGCTGTACTTCAGGTCGCTGCAGATCAGACAAGGTAGAAAGCTGTTGGTTTTTAGCGTAGATCAGGGCCAGCTTACCGTCTCCCAGCCTCACGTAAGTATCGGCAAGCCCTAGCGGGGTCAGGAAGAATTCGTCGGCAACCAATAAGGCAATATCAGGATTTTGTCGCGCTTGTGTCTCGATTTGCTTTAGGTGGCCAAAACTTGCCTCTGCCTTAATACCGGTTACTTTGCTGAAGTTATCCATCAGCTCCAGCAAAGGCTTACGATAGCCCGCTGCGGAGGCCATCAATAGCGAATCCGCATTGGCTGATCCTGCCCCCATCACCAGGCAAAGCGAGACCGCAACTGCCCATGTCGTTCTAAGTCGTTTCATCACTTTAGCTTTATTCTTCTAAAAATCGATATATAGCAAAGTATACATCGAAGAATTACAGTAAAACATAAGAGTCCAAACAACAAAGAGGATGACAATAAGTTTGAGCTAAAGAGGCTCTTGAGCCCCCATGGCATCAACGTAGTCCTCCGGCACATAGATCATACGGCCATCATCAAGACGATAGGTAATCCCTGCGCGTGAGCCCTCCCCTTGCCCGACCTCGCCACTGGACTCATATCGCGTGAGTTCCTGCCCGTCTTTGATGGTGATGCGCATGTCGGCTTCGCCGGGGTTTTCAACCACAACCACCTTGTCCTGGGCATAAGGATTCAGCGGGTTGTGCGCGATCACCACCATCAGCATGGCGATAATCACCAGAAACAGGTCAACAAGGGCTTAAAATAGCAAGTCATCCGCTATTTTAATTGGCTCTCTCAGTAAGCCACCCTTATTTAATCTGAAGTGCAGCTCTTGATTTAACGCCTTTTTAAGCCCTGCCAAGGAGTTCGCCGATGCCAATTATCGCCGCAGCCTTATTGATTTTAGCCGCGATTATTTATGGCGCCACCATGCTTTACCTGACAGTGACTGCAGAGTTTGGCCGCTTCAGCGGCGTTGCCGCCGTGGTATCAGCCGCCCTTGTTATGGCCTTATTCATCTCAATGGGGCTTCGCCGATACCGGGCGATACATGGTGTCACCATCAAGGGAAAGCGCACCTTGAAGCTAAAAGGCACATGGGGTGAAATCCGCATCGATGCAAACCAAAAAAGCGGCAAGCTAGACCTGGAAGGGAAAACCGTGCTTTTTATTTTTGCAGATATCGCTGATGCGCGGGCTGTAGCTAATGAAAAGACCTGGCAACTGGAGCTTCTGCTCAACAATAATAACCAAGCTCTTTGGTCCATACCCATGAGCGGCGGCAAAGAAGCCCGCCGATGGACAAAAATATTAAAACTTGCCGCTGCGCAAGAACTGTAAATACCCCACTCAGGACACTTGTACGCTCCCATATCAAACCACTGGTGCACGCGCGTACAACCATTGGGTGTCAAAATGGTGTAAACATCAGTTATGAGGCCTTCCCGCAACACGGACATGGCGACATGATCCGCGTCTCTCTGGAGCGAGCGCTGCAGATATCCACTACGAATTGAGTAGGGTGCCTTGCACAGCAATGGAGGGCAACGGAGCCGCCTTTGCTACAGGCTCATACCAAGACTCTTTTACAGTAACCACTCTATAGGAAGGACCGAGAGAAACCGTACGAAGCCTCTTTTCAGCAGACTCGTTTCAGGCTCCGTATCGTGTCTAAGCGGCTTTCCGTCGCGCTGTTCGATCCAATACACCTTCCCCGATTCGGAGAGGCGAACCTCGTACGAACCTTGGGGTATCCCTTCATCGAAAAATCCTCCAATTTGACGCGCCATGCTGGGGCTTTCTATGACAAAGCCCAATTCGGTATTCAAAAGTGCAGAACGTGGATCGAAATTAAAGGAACCTACAAATATACGTTCATCGTCAACGGCAAAGGTTTTGGCATGCAGACTGGACCCGGAACTGCCGAACGGCCCGGCGCTCTCGTTACGCTTGATCTCGGGCGAAACCCGACGCAACTCGTAAAGCTTGATTCCTGCCTGCAGCAAATCTTTACGCCGCTTGGCATAACCAGCATGAACCGCCGCCACATCGGTGGCATCCAATGAGTTGGTCAATATGCGTAACTTCACACCCGCTTGGGCCATATCCGTGAAAACATCCACGCCAGCCGCCGTCGGTACAAAATAAGGGGAGATCAGCTCCACGTTATTGCTGGGCTGGCCGAGCATTTCGCCCAGCTGATAAATCAGCATCGTTTCCGCCTTTGCCGTGCCTAAACCTTTGGCTGGGTCATCGCTGACCATCCGCGTGTCAGCCCATTCGAAAACGAGCTTTCCTTCGAGCAGATGCGTAATGAAGGCGGAGTTCTTGATTGCTGCGGTGTATTCTTCGGAGGCCTCAGATCTGCCCATGGCTTCGGCTGCTGTTCTGAGCTCCTGCAAAACTGTCGCATTTACGTCGGGCAGAATCAAGTCAACGGGATAGGACGATTCGCTTTCCCAATAACGATCGAAATCCAGAGACACATCGTTGACCACCTTCCCCACGGCCATAACATCAAGATCGGCGAACAAGACCGCCTCACCTGCCCCGAAGTATTCGTCACCCACATTTCGTCCACCAATAATCGTTGCCTGATTATCAGCCGTTAGCGACTTATTGTGCATACGACGATTGGCTCTCATGAAATTGGTCAGAAACCCAATCGCTTTGGGCTTGCGCACCACAAAAGGATTGAACAAACGAATTTCGATGTTCGGGTGGGTATGCAGACCGGCAAGCTCTTTATCCAGCCCGACCGTACCGTTATCATCCAGCAGAAGGCGTACTCGCACGCCCCGTTCCGCTGCGGCATGCAACTCTTCAAGAAGCAGGGTACCTGTAATATCGCCATGCCAGATGTAGTACTGCACATCCAGCGTCTTTTGTGCAGATCGCGTCAATAAGACACGAGCAGCAAAAGCGTCATGGGCGTCGGCCAGAGAATAGATACCACTTTTTCCTGGATGCGCCTGAGCCTGGGGTCTGATGGCACGGCCTAAAGCTGTGTCTTCGGCTTCAGCCTGATTTAGGGCCAGACTGCTGGGCCGTCCTTCCAGTGATGGTAAGGAACAGCCCGCTAGCAGCCCGACAAGCATAAAGAAAACAAAAGGGCTGGGGGAAGAAAGAACGCTCTTCATACGTGCCAAGAAAGATGAAATCATGGCGCTACTGTAATCTGGAACGCGTCGCTTTGCATACTTACTTGTGATGAGGGAACACGCCGGCTAGCCAACGCTCAGCACTCGAGTATTTCTTCCAGTCGCTGCAACAGTTTCTGGCGTGCGTTACGCATGTGAACCTCACACACTTCAACGGCGGCCAGGGCGTCTCCGGAAGCGATCGCTTTGGCCAGGTGCTCGTGTTCGTCCCAGATGGACATGCGTTGCTCTGCTGATTGCAACACCGCCCCCATGACTCGACGCAAATGCGCCCAATGCACCTCTGAGCTGGCTGCAATCAAAGGATTGCCCGAGGCTTCATAAATAGCTTTGTGAAAAGCTTCATCAGCCTCGATCATGGCACGCACGTCGCTGCCGCGCGCAACCTTACGTCCCGTACTGATTAATGCGGGTTCAATTACGGCTTTCTGTTCTGCCGCCAAACGGGTTGCCAACGCCTCAAGGGCTCCCCGCACTTCGTATAAATGCCCAATTTGAGCAATATCCAATGGCGCAACCATCACTCCCCTGCCCTCAGCATCTTGCAGCAACCCATCTTTTTTCAAAAGCTGTATAGCCTGAAGCACGGGGAGCGGGACACATTCAACTGTTCTGCTATATCTTCCTGCGTAACCCTGGAACCCGGAGCCAGCGAACCATCGCTAATGGCATCCAGCAAAATACGATATACCTCGTCTACATAATGAGGCCGGGCCTGCAACTTACCCGAAAGTTTGGCACGCATGAATAACGTACTCCACAACAAACAAAATAATTAGGTACGGCATGCAAACCTTTTTACTGGCTGCATGCCGATGTCCGTGTTAGTAAAAATGCAGCCTAGAGCGAATTCATCAAGGCTGCCATCGGATCGTTCGAGCTGACCGAGTCGCGTTCAAAAGGATTCTGTAACTCGTCAACGGGTCCATCCAGCAATTGATTTGCCCCCCTGCCATCAAGCTGCTGCATGATTTCTTCGTCGCTCAGCACTGCGGACTTGGACATTCCACCGGTAACCAGCTGAGGATACATAACCACAGCGGCAACCACGACTAACTGCAATACGACAAAGTAGGCAGAACCCTTCCAGATTTGTTCTGTCCGCACCCCCGGAACAAGCTGCTTACTGACCGGATCAGTATAATCTTTCTTCGGTGCCACGCTACGTAAATATAACAAGGCAAAGCCAAACGGCGGGGTAAGAAATGACGTTTGCAGCACTAGGGCAATCACAATTCCGAACCAGATCAAATCAACACCCAGACTATTGGCAACGGGAATCAGCAGGGGTACGACAATGAATGCTATCTCGAAAAAATCAAGAAACATGCCCAATACAAAAATAATGGCACAAACAGCGATAATAAAACCCAGCTCTCCGCCTGGAATGGCATCAAACAGCTTTTCAACCCATAGGTGTCCATCGGCCGCACTGAAGGTAAAGCTGAACACCGTCGAACCAATCAGGATGAACATGACGAAAACAGCCAGCTTGGCGGTATTTTCCAAGGCCTGATTCAATAACGACCACGTCAGCCGTTTACGAATCATCGCCAACACCATCGCGCCTATTGCCCCCATTGCACCGCCTTCAGTAGGCGTGGCAATGCCCATAAAGATGGTTCCTAAAACCAGGAAAATGAGTATGACGGGCGGGATGAGTGCAAACACAAAGCGCTCAGCCAGCTGCGATAACAATCCCCATCCGGTAATTCGGTTGATACAGGCAAAACTCAATGCACTGAGCGAAGCCACAATCAAGGCGGTAATTGCCACCTGGTCGGTGGGTGCTTTGGCAGGCCTGCTGAACACCTGCGCCATGACTTCGTTATGCAGACCTGCCCATAGCAAGCCAATCAAGGTGCAAAGCAAAACCAGCATGCCTAAGGAACGACGGCCCGTGTTTCCCTTAGCCGTGCATTTGATCCGTGCATGCTCTGGCAAAGCGGGTACCTTGTGAGGCCGAAAAAACGCCACCGCCATGATGAACACAACGTAGATAACAATCAGCAGCAGACCAGGGCGTATTGCTGCCGCATACATATCACCAACGGAGCGTCCCAACTGGTCCGCCATAACAATCAGCACCAGTGACGGAGGCAAAGCCTGCACCATCGCCCCCGAAGCTGTGATAACACCGGCTGCAATTTCCCGGTTATAGCCATAGCGCAACATAACGGGAAGTGAGATCAGCCCCATCGAGATCACCACTGCTGAGGTTACCCCTGTAGAGGCTGCCAGCAGTGCACCCACCAGAATCACCGAAATGGCCAGACCCCCATTGAGCGTTCCAAAAAGCTGCCCCATTGTCTCAAGCAGATCCTCAGCCATACCCGAACGTTCCAGAATAATACCCATCAGCGTAAAAAACGGAATCGCCAACATGGTTTCGTTCTGCATGATCCCAAATATGCGTAAAGGAAGAATTTGGAAAAGGTTGGTCGGAAAGAGGTCCAGCGCAATACCCAGCACACCGAATATCAGCCCGGTTGCAGCCAGTCCGAAAGCAACTGGAAAGCCTGTCAGCAAAATAACGATCAGACTACAGAACATGATCGGTACAAAATTATCCACCAGAAATGCAATCATCGTTCAGCCCTCCCATCGCGAGGGTCAGCATGAGCTTCCTGCGGCACCTCTATCGGCGTAGCACCTTGCTGATCATCAGAAATAGGGTCATCCATTTTCCCTGCCAAAAACAGCACGCGCTTGATCAGTTCGGCGACGGCCTGAAGCAACAACAGAAAAAAGCCGGATGGGATCAGCAAGTACGCCGGCCATCGGATCAATCCGCCGGCATTTCCTGACATTTCATTCGTTGCCCAGGCATTGGAGAAAAATCCCCAGCTAAGGCTAATCATGAAAATACAGAAGGGGAGCAAGATGAAGCCAATACCAAAGATATCGACTACGTTTCTGCCTTTGGCTGTGAGACGATTGGAAATAAAATCAATACGTACATGGCCATTGCATTGAAAACAGTAGGCACCGCCGAGCAAGAAGACTGCTGCATATAAATACCACTGCGCTTCCAGCATCCCGTTTGAGCTGATATCAAAGGCTTTACGCGTGATGGCGTTACCCGCGCTCAAGATTGTGGCAACCAGCAACAGCCACTTGATAATGGCACCGATGTAGCGGTTCAGGCGATCAACCCCTCCCACCATAAACTTTAGAGCAATCATTTTTTGTCTCCATCTATATTATTATGAGTGTGGATTCAGCTGATCTATCTACCTTTTACCCTTTACAGATCCAACACCAGCAACTCCGTTTTTGCTCGGGATACGCACGCGGTCAAATAGCGGGTTTGCTCGTCCGGTCCAAGTATGTAGTCTTGATGATCCACGTCTCCGGAAAGATAGCCAATTCTGCATGTGCCGCATAAGCCCGAAACACATGAGGTCGGCACCACCACACCCGCCCCAGCCAAGGCATCGCTCAATGACTCGTTTGCAGCAACATGTATCAACTGCCCTGTACTGGCGATCTGCGCCATGAATGCGCCGTTTTCCAGTTGTTGGGCATCCTGCTCCCTGGGCTCCGGCGCTTTGAAATGCTCGCAACGAACCGTTCCCTCGGGCCAATGCTCAGTCGCCTGCGCACAGGCTTTCATAAATCCTTGAGGTCCACAGTAGTACACCTGGGTATTAGGACGGATGTCAGCCAGCAAGGTGTTCAGGCACAAACCCTTTTCGGGGTTCCCCTGGTCCAGGTGCAAGTGAAGCTTTCCATTGCTCTGCCAGCCCTGCATATCGTCCTGAAAAGCTGTGGTTTCTGATGTACGAGTACAGTAATGCAGTTCAAATGAGGTGCCTTCTTCTTCTAGGGCGTGAGCCATGGATTTTAATGGCGTGATGCCGATGCCACCTGCAATCAAGATCGCATGGTCTGCCACTGGAGCCAATTCAAAATGATTTCTGGGCACACTGATGCTAACGCTTTCCTGGACCCGAAGTATCTCGTGCAGCCGTTTGGATCCGCCTCGTCCCTGCGGGTCTTTCAGAACCGCAATCACATAACGATGCCGTTCTCGAGGATCGTTACATAATGAATATTGACGTATCAGGCCCGGCTCGATGTGTACATCAATATGGGCGCCTGCTGTAAATGCCGGCAAGTCCCGCCCATCGGCGCTGACAAACTCGTAAGAGTTGATCCCTTTGGCTTCGTATCGAATTTGTCGCAGGACGACCTGCAGTAGTCCATCTGCCCCTGTTTCAAGGCCGACCGAAGGGATTTGATCCACTATGGCATTCATTTGCTGCTCTCCTGTCTGCGTACATAGGAGAACAGGTCTGCAGCGACCTGCCCCCTTTCATTTCCCTATCAGGACTCCGCTGCCACTGCGCTCAACGACTGTTGAAGCTCAAGCATGCTCTGTTTGACAAAGTTCTCTCGCTCCTCACCACGCAATCCGTCGGCCGATGTCAATATCCTCACGATTTCCCGGGTGGCATGACGGCGACGGCTGACCTCAAGCTCCAGATCGTCAGATTCCGGAATTTCCAGAACGTTACCAGCACAATAGCTATTGGGAGCACCAGCAAGTTCTTTCAGCCATTGCGCGAACCCTTCCGGTGTCGCCGCCTGATTGGTACCTCTTACACCATCACGCAGCATTTTTCGGAACATATACACGCCCGCATCAAACTTGGTTGGGTTTTCCAGTGCATGTACAGCAATGGGCCGCTGACTGATAATCGCCTCGTAGTCCCCCGGAGCGTGCTGACACTCCTTGTAATTATGTCGAGCGCGATGGTCTTCAGGAATTGGCGGCAAGTCTTCCAGCTTGTATTTCCCAAAACGTTCCGGACGGCGCATAGCAACCTGCCCTTCAAGGAAATCAATGGTTTCGTAACCCACCATCTCTTTGTTACCTACACCTCGGGTGTCGATACCTGGCCCCATCACTCTCCAGCCAATCATCTTGCTGTTTACGTCATCCACAGGCACAGTCCAGCGAATAATATGGAAGCGGCTGAAAAGTTTTTGCTTGCTGCCATCCTCGGAGGTGTAGGCATGCAGACTCAAGTTTGGTAGCACCTGATGCTGCACGCGAATAAACAGATTATCCTTGCTGGCTCGTCGTGCCCCCGCACAAGCCAGACTGCGTCCACCGTGTACAGGAATAAACTGCATGTCAGGGGCCACTTCCATAGAAGCAGCTCCCACCTCGTCAAAGGTCGTGCCCTGATAATTCCCACCCACTACATTCTTGGCAGCGTGTAGCGCTGTCGGATGAAAGTTATCTGCGGCATTGTCCTGTACCTGCAGCCAGTTGCAGTGCTGGAAATTACTGAAAGGCACGAGCTCGTCTGTAGGCAGAACCGTGAAATTCTCTTCCCACTCTGGAAAAGGAGGCTCTTTTTCGGGAGGTCCCATATAGGCAAAGATCAAGCCATTCCGTTCAAAGGCTTTATAAGCCCCCTGCCGAATAGAACAGGCATACTTTTCGCCTTCCGCTTCCTCACCCTTGGGATAAGGAACATGTAAACACGTGCCATCCACGTCAAACACCATACCGTGATAGCAGCACATGATGCCGCGCTCCTGAATAGCACCATACTCAAGCGAGGCCCCACGATGCGCACAATGCGCGTGCAGCAGGCCAATCCGGCCACTCTTGTCACGAAACGCAACCAGTTCTTCGCCCAGAATTTTCAAAAAGCGTGGCGTATCCGTCAGCTCAAGAGCCATGCACACCGGATGCCAGAAGCCACGCATGTATTCACCCATTGGCGTACCAGGCCCAACTTCGGTAAGTTCTGAGTCGTGTGCAGGGATCTTGTTCGTGTGGTAGCCGCCATAAGGGGTCATTTTCTTTTCAATTTCAATCATCTCATCCTCTCTTTTCATAAAGTAGGTTCAAGCACACAACTGCATCGCGTCACCTTGTGACCAAACAGCTGTAGAATTCGGTGTTCTGTATACAGAGTTCAGTATCGGCGCAGTGTATTTGAGATGTCAAGAAAAAAACCAGTCTATGGGGAAAGCCCTAAGCCTTGATCTAAAGCGGTAGGTCAGGCTGGCAATGAAAATTTCGCCTCTCGAAGCAACCACGCTCGCAGCTGTTCGACGCGGCGAATGGTCTCCAGATTATTCCGATAGTACAGAAAATGCATTTCTCGTTTCAGAATCTGCTGATCAGGAGCCGGGAGCACAATAAGCCGTTGATCTTCTATTTCTTTTTCAGCAAACCGTACCGTTTCCAATGCCACGCCCAGTTGATCAACGGCGGCGGCCACTGCCATGGCCCCCTGTCAAAGGACAGCCTCGGCCCAAGCGGTGCCGCCATGCCTTTGCTGCCGAACCAATCCGCCCACGTCACAGGGCTGAGGGTGGAATCAATGAGCGGCAGGTTGAGATACCAGGGCTGACTCAGTGCCAGCCGAGCGTAAAGCTGCGGAGAGCAAAGCGGAACCAAAGGCTCGGCGGCCAAGGCCTCAACCACCAGATAAGGGTCGGGGCTGGGAGCTTGCCCGTAGCTGATCACGCAATCAATATCCGTAGCCTGACGCAGATCCGGCGCAACGGCGTCAGTACGCAGATGTATCGCTAGCTGCGAATTGGCATGCATGAACTCGCTTAAACGAGGGCCCAGCCATTTCACCGCCAGACTCGGCGCACAGTGCAAGGTAAGCGTATTGGTTTGCCCCGACTCTCCTTGTGTTTCGCGACAGAGTTGCGCCAATCCATCCAACAGCGGCTGCAACTCACGATAGAAGGTCTGCCCTAGAGCATTCAGATTGACGCGGCGGTTGTGGCGCACAAACAGCGGCCTGCCAAAATGATGTTCGAGATTCTTCACCTGATGACTGATAGCCGAGGGTGTTAAATGCAGCTCCTCTGCTGCCAGGCTGAAGCTCTCCAGACGCGCAGCTGCCTCAAAGGCTTTAAGCCATGCAAAATTCGGTAATGCCCGCATCCCATTTCCTTTCAGTTGAATATTTTTAATCTATAGATGAAAAACATTCGTTTGTCACTCACCATTTAACTTGCCTACCATAAATTCATGTATTTGCCATTGAGGTTCGCCACATGAGTCAAATGGCCACGCTCAGCAGTACAGCCTGATATTACCCATCTACAGAGGAAATGTTTCATGAATGCCAACACAGACATCAACGCAATGCTGGCTCTGACCGGCCGTAAATCTATTTATCAGCCTGAGCAAGCCGGCCTCATCTATCCCGAAGAGCCCACTTTCAACTCTATCGCAGAAGAACGTCAGCACCTGAAAGAACGCTTGGTTGCCGCATGCCGCGCCTTTGCCCTGCATGGACTGGACTATGGTTTCGCCGGACACCTTACTGTGCGCGACCCGGAACATCCAGGGTTGTACTGGACCAACCCCATGGCGGTGCACTTTGCGGATGTCAAAGTTTCCAACCTGATTCTTGCTGATCACGAAGGCACGGTTGTTGAAGGCGACTACGCCATCAACCGCGCCGGCTTCGTATTACACGCCGCTGTACATGAGGCCCATCCGGACATCGTCGCCATGTGTCATGCCCATACGGTGTACGGCACCGCTTTTGCCTCGCTAGGTCAGGAAATTCTTCCCATTACGCAGGATGCCGCCGCTTTCTTTGAGGATCATGTAGTCATACGTGAAGAAGCCGGACAAGTTGCAGTCGAAGCCAAAGCTGGTCACAAAGTAGCTGATGCTTTTGCCGGAGTGAAAGCCGCCATCCATCAGAACCATGGCTTGCTCACTGCCAGTCGCCACAGCATAGAAGCCGCCGCGTTCTGGTTTATTGCGCTGGAGCGCTGCTGCCAACAGCAATTGATGATTGCAGCAACAGGCGTTACACCCACCCTCGTCACCCCAAAACGGGCTCGCTACAGCCGTGAGCATGTAGGTAGCGAGTACATTGGATGGCTGCACTTCCAGCCTATCTGGCAAAATCTGCTAAAAACCCAACCCGATATGTTTGATTGATCACGGCTCAAAAGCGGTTGGTTTATGCTGTGCCGGGTCGCTCTAATAATTTTAAATAGTAAAAACAGGAGACAACACCGTGGAACGACGATCAATACTAAAACTAACCGGCCTTGCCGGTATCCCAGCCGCAGGAGCGGCTCCAGGCATTATCAAGGCACAGGAGAATCTTCGCTGGCGCCTGGCATCCAGTTTTCCAAAAACCTGGACACCATTTATGGCGGTGGCGAAGTATTTGCACAAAAGGTTCGAGAACTCAGCGAGGGAAAATTCAATATTTCTGTACACGCCGGAGGTGAGCTGATGCCAGCAATGGGCGTTGTGGATGCACTGGAACAGAACTCAGTCGAAGCAGCCCACACCGCTCCCTACTATTTTTTCGGCAAAGACCCCACGTTCGCCTTAAGCTGTGCGATTCCTTTCGGTATGAACTCACGACAGCTGACCGCGTGGATGTATCACGGTAATGGCCTGGAACTGACACGCGAGTTCTACGCAGAACATAACATCGTGAACTTCCCCTGTGGGAACAGTGGTGTACAGATGGGAGGCTGGTTTCGTAAAGAAATCAACACTGCCGAAGATATCCGTGGCCTTAAAATTCGTATTGGCGGCCTGCCCGGCCGCGTAATTGAAAAGCTCGGAGGCATCCCGCAAAACATTGCAGGCGGCGAAGTGTATCAAGCTTTGGAAAAAGGGGTAATTGATGCTGCCGAGTGGGTAGGACCCTATGATGACCTGCGCCTGGGTTTCTATAAAGTCGCGCCCTACTACTATTATCCAGGGTGGTGGGAAGGTTCAGTAGGGCTGGACCTGCTGGTCAACAAAAAAGCCTACGACGCCCTGTCACCCCATTACAAAGACATTGTTTCAGCGGCTAGCACCTATGCTCATCTGGATATGCAGGCCAAGTACGATGCCCGTAATCCGGATGCATTAAAAGAGCTCGTCGGCAAAGGGGCAAAGATTTTGCCTTTCTCTAAAGAAGTGCTGGACGCATCTTTTAAGGCCAGTGAAGAGCTATATGCCGAACTAAATGAAAGCAATCCCCGATGGCGCAAAATTTTCACCGATTACCGCGCGTTTCAGAAGGATTCGATACTTTGGTTCCGCTTCGCAGAAGCCCGTTTCGATCAGTACATGCAGTCGGTAAAACTTTAAGCCTTGGGCGTAAACGAGCAAATAGTGCCTCTGATATCACAGGCACTATTTGCAAGAAGTCCTTAGCACCGCCTCTCATAGGTTCCTCTGCCTCTAGCAGTACGCAGCTTGGCTAACAAGTCTTGAGCGGAGTAAGACCTCTGTCAGACTCGCTTGTTTGCGATCATAGTCGAAATACTTATGCTCCGCCCAAGTGTAACAAACTATACTCACGCTACAGTAGGAACGACGGTAACAGCAGGAGCCGATTATGGCTCGGTCAGGGCAGGCGAGATTTTTTGGTTCCAAGGTACTCTTGTCGTGTCTGTTCGTCGGAATATCTCCAACAAAAAGACCCATATGACACCCAGCATCCCCCTAACATTCCTCCCAAAGCAACAATCAGTACTCGCTTGGGTTTGTCATGGCTTAAAGGCAATGTGGGTGCCCTTTGTGTAAAGTATGACAAAGCATCAATTTTATAGTCTCGAAGCGGTTCGAGCTGTGCAAGTTCACGCTTTATTTCGTAGTAATTAGGCGGATAAATGAGCGGTGCTTCTTGCCTGGTCTCAAGTTCAGCGCTCAGATATTTCTCACCGAGCATGAAAAGACGCCTGCTGTCGCTAAGCTCTATTATCGTAGCCCCTTCCGTTTGTCTTGCTACGGCGTAATCCTTAATATCCGCCAGTTTGGCGGTATGCAGCGCATTTTCAATATTTTCGATGCTGTGCTGTCGCTCTGTCGCTAGCTTGAAATCGATATTGTTCAGCTCGGTTTGTCGGGAGAGGATCTGCGCATTCAATTGATCATTAAATTCTTCATCAACTTGGTTAAATGAAAGGTTGTTAACCCAATCCAGATAGCCTGTTAAAATTTTCTGGGCTTGCTCCGCCGTATCGGCACCAAATGAAAGTTGGTAGTATTGGGCTATCTCATTCTTATCAGGGACTTTTATGTGTAGCTGATCTGCTAAATCTATCAACAGCCTGTGGTTAGCTATTGAATCGTCAGTCGTTTGTTGTTTGTAGTAATCGGTTTCACCTAGATATGCCCATTGATTCCTTGAAATAGCGGCTTGCGCAACGAACGAGTTGAACAGCGAAGAACTTAGGGCCTTAGTATCAATTGACTGATTACCTGTCACTCGCGCCATCGCACGCCGTTGATCGAGATAAGCACTAATTTGCTCCAACCGAGGAGAGCTAACATACGCCACCGATGTCCACTGTTCTTTTGTAGTCAACGCATAAATGGCCGAAAGCGCCAAGCCCGCGAAGAAAAACAACACCAAGATGATGCGCCCTTTCCAAAGTTTCTGGAAAAGTTGAACTAAATCTATCTCGTCGTCGTGCCTAGTGTTACGCAAGGGAAGCTCTGACATTAGAAAGCCTTCCCAGACTGTATAACGCTAGAAGCATGCACTGCCTTAGAATCACGTATAGGCTTGCCTAACGTCGAACTACGAAGTGCAAATAAGATATCTCTGCAGATCGCTCCAGCTCGTATTTGAGTTAGACCTGAGCCGAGAATATATGTGTTCCCGTCCTGACTAATGCATACCAATCTGTATCGGTCGTTAGGTTTGTCAAGATGCTGAACCTCAATCCGTCCAACAGCGGTATGCTCCAACCAACCGCCTAGCCATTCAAGGTCACCATGTGGTGAGATCCTTATACTGCGAATAGCAAAGGCATAACGGTTGAAAATTTTAATGCGAAGTGCTATCACCCCTGTGCATAACAGCGTAGCTAAAAATACTGCTGTAATCTCACTTAACCCGTATGTAAGTGCCAAATTGGTGATTCCAAGCGTCCCCGCTATAGCTGCCACAAGATACACAATATTAGCGGTTAAATTGAGGTCGCCTATATGCTGTTTAAAGTGAAGAGTTGTCGATTGATCAGCCTCAATACCAAGATAGTGGCCTTGGATCTGTTGTGTTGCGAAAGCCATAGCGTGAAATTCGAATAATAAAGGAGTGAGTTAAAAACAGATAATAGAATAATTAGGAATCAATATTACAAAATAATTACAATATATATATATTGTAACCTAAAACAATAACTCACAACTTTAGGGCTGCAGGAATCACATACAAATACAGTCTATGGACCGGACTAATCGCTAAACATCCGCCTGTGAGGCTTTGTCATACAGACCAAAGTAAATACTTCCTTGAATTTCAGAGTATCAGCAGGAGGGACATCATAGTCCCCACAAAGGGAGGTTCATTTTTAGTCTCGACAGATATACATTCGCCGAGGTTAATCTTCTATATGAAAAGAGTTGGTGTTTCGCCTATAAACCCTCTTTTTTAGGCTTCCTGCTGTAATCGCCATGTTGGCCGCAAACACCATGAAACGCTGACTGTTTAGCTGCACCCGTTGCTTTCATTACCCGCGCACTCACGGTTACAAAAAACAAACAGCTATTTTATGACACCGCAGGCCACTCTAGCTCCGCCTCCTCCCAGAGGCTCAGGGTGATCCGCATGGTTATCGCCCCCTTATGCACCATCAACGATCGCCCTGCCACCTGATCAAGGGCGGTCAGGCGTGGTGCCAGAACGGGATTTGCAGCAGTCCCATGCTCGTCAACATAAAGCGCAGGCAAATCCCCCAGATGCCCGTCTCCCCACGGATAGCCGTGCTTAGCTGTTTTTTCCGGATCAAGATGACCACCCGCCGCACCGGCCGGAGTCATTTTCCCGTCTACCTCTGCCGCGTCGCAACTGGGATTCTCGTGAATATGAAAGCCATGAACTCCAGGCTCAAGGCCCTTAAGCTGTGGTGTAAAAACCAGTCCGTACTTAGATTCGGAAATTACCACCTGGCCGATTTCATCCATGACGCCCTGTTCAGTAGCCTGATGCACGGGCACGGTAATGTCCGCGAAGGCAGTCGATGCCAGGCACATTCCAACGGTCATACCTGCCGCCAGTACCGTTGCCCTTAAGGCACCATATGGCTTGCAACCTTCACCAACGGACCCTTTAGTGTGTAAAGGCTGGCGATCTCTGCAATGACTGTGCATTATTTTCTCCTTAGTAACTCACAAAATCGGCGTTTGCCGTAAACACTACAAATATTGGGTGTATATGGCTGCCAGCAATTTATGTGCCTAAAGAAAACATGGGCAAGACAGTAGTTTGTGCAAAAAACGAAAGTGCCGGTGCATGTGGCCAATGCATTCATCGGCCACCTGCACTCCAAGCCAATACCGGCTTAGCGCTCTGCTATCGGTTCAGAACTTTCATTCCAGCCCCCACCCAGAGCCTTGTAAAGTGTGACCTGATTGCTGTTTTTAACCAAACGCAGCGAGATCAGATCTTGCTGAGCCGCATAAAGGCTACGCTCGGCATCGAGCACATTCAGGTAACTGTCAACTCCCTGGCGATAACGGGCATCAGATAAAGACTGTCTGTCCGCTGAGGCTTCAACCAGGGCATTTTGGGCGTCAAGCTGCTCATCAAGTGTGCCTCGCTGAGCCAGACTGTCAGCCACCTCGCGAAAAGCACTTTGGATCGCTTTTTCATACCGGGCCTGAGCAATATCGCGATCAACCTGGGAGACTTCCAGGTTGGCACGGTTACGCCCTCCCTCGAAGATAGGCAGGTACAGTTGCGGCATAAAGCTCCATGTGCCACTGCCACCCTCAAAGAGACCGGAGAGCGCACTGCTGCTGGTGCCTGCCGATGCAGTCAAACTGATACGCGGGAAAAATGCCGCACGAGCGGCTCCGATGTTGGCATTAGCCGCCTGCAGCAATCGCTCCGCTTCAACCACATCAGGGCGACGCAGCAACACTTCAGAAGGCACACCAGCATCCAGCTGGGTCAGCGTCACACGATCATCTTTTTGCGACTGCGGAAGCAGAGCGTCGGAAAGCGGACCGCCTACCAATAGCACCAGAGCATTCTTATCCTGTGCAATCTGGCTCGTAAACCTTGCTACATCAACACGCGCCGACTCGACCAGCGTTTGTGCCTGCCGCAGTTCGAGCATGGACGCCACGCCCAGTTCATGGCTGCGACGAGTCAATGCATAAGAGTTTCGCTGACTTTCCAGGGTTCGTTCGGCCAGTTGCAAACGCTCCTGATCCGAGCCAAGGGTCAAGTAAGCATTAGCGACCTCAGCCACCAATGAAATCTGAACCGTTTTGCGGGATTCTTCGGTGGCCAGATAGCGCTGTAACGCATCTTCGTTAAGGCTGCGTACGCGCCCGAACAAATCAAGCTCGTAGGCACTTACGCCAATGCCCGCATTGTATTGACGAGTAATTCCTGCCTCGCCGCTAGCGTTGAGGTCGGCCGGTAGACGTTGACTTGTGCCCGAGCCGCTGATTCCTATTGATGGAAAAGAGTCAGCTCGCTGAATTCGATACTGAGCCCTTGCCCTGTCGATATTTAGCGCCGCTACCCGCAAGTCTCGATTATTTTCCAGCGCCATCGAAACAATCGTGCGCAGATTTTCATCCAGGATAAATTCGTGCCATGCAATATCGGCTACCCGCAGCGTTGATGCGGCCGCGCCGTCGGATTCGGCATAGGCAGAACCCTCAGGCCAATCGCCAGCTACGGGCAAGGCCGGCTGTTCATAGTTTGGCGCCATGCTGGTACAACCAGCAAGTACCAGCGCTGCAGCCAAAGAGACTAAGGTTAAGTGTTTCATATTAAATCTCGTTGGACGATGGTGTTGCTGTGGACTCTGTAGCCGGAGCCTTGTCTTCTTTCTTTGAAGAAAACAGCCTGCGAACCACCACGAAGAACACCGGGATAAAGAAAATACCCAATACCGTCGCGGCTACCGTTCCGCCGAACACCCCCGTTCCAATCGCATTCTGGCTGCCTGAGCCTGCCCCGGTTTTTATAGCTAAAGGCAGTACCCCGAGCCCAAAGGCAATCGATGTCATCAAAATAGGGCGCAAACGAAGTTTGGCTGCTTCCATAGCGGCTTCAACCAGCCCCATACCCTGATCCATCAGGTCTCGGGCAAACTCAACAATCATAATGGCGTTCTTCGAAGCCAGACCAATTGTTACCAGCAAGCCCACCTGAAAATACACGTCATTCGACATGCCACGGCCAGTCGCCGCCATCAGCGCGCCCAGTACACCCAAGGGCACCACCAGCATCACAGCAAAAGGAATTGACCAGCTTTCATACAAGGCAGCCAGACACAGGAAGACTACGATCAACGATAGGGCATAAAGTGCAGGCGCCTGCGATCCGGACATACGTTCTTGATAAGAAAGCCCTGTCCACTCGACGTTAAAGCCATCTGGCAACTGCGCTGCGATTTCCTCTATGGCTGCCATTGCCTCGCCTGAGCTTACGCCAGGGGCAGGTTCACCCTGAATCTGCACCGCAGGAATACCGTTGTAGCGCTCCAGACGCGGGGAGCCATACTCCCAGTGCGCGGTGGCGAAAGCCGAAAACGGCACCATCTGTCCTGCATCATTGCGGGCATACCATTTCTGAAGATCCTCAGGCACCATGCGCGACTCTGCCTCGGCTTGTACGTACACTTTTTTGATTCGACCTTTATCGATAAAGTCATTGACATAGGTGCCACCCCATGCGCTGGACAGAGTACTGTTGACCTGGTCCATGCTTAGCCCCAAGGCACCTGCCTTGGCCTGATCAATGACGATACGATACTGTGGCGTGTCGTCCTGACCATTGGGCCGTACTGCAACCAGCTTAGGATTTTCAGCCGCCAGAGCAAGCAACTGATTGCGCGCCTCTGTCAGTTTTTCGTGTCCTGCACCGGCGCTATCTTCGAGGTACATGTCAAAACCGGTTGCATTGCCCAATTCAAGTACAGCTGGCGGGGCAAAAGCGAAAGCAACACCGTCTTTGATTCTCGACAGAGGACCCGCTGCACGATCCGCAATCGCCAGTGCGCCGTTTTCTGAACCCGGGCGCTCATCCCAGTCTTTTAAGCGAATAAAGCCCAGGCCTGTATTCTGGCCTGCCCCGGCAAAACTGAAACCAGCTACAGTAAAGATAGACTCGACGTTGTCCTTTTCATTTTCCGCAAAGTACGCTTCCACTTTATCAAGCGAGGCCAAGGTGCGCTCTTGCGTCGCACCGGCAGGGAGCAACACCTGGGTAAACAGGATGCCCTGATCTTCGTCTGGCAAGAACGACGTAGGCATTCTGATAAACAGCAACGCAGCTACCACAATCAAAGCCAGGTAAATCAACAGGTAGCGGGTACTACGCGCGATCAGTTTTCCAACCACCGACTGATACTTCAACGTGCTTCGATCAAATGTACGGTTGAACCAAGTGAAGAAACGCCCTTTGGGTGCATGCTCACCTTTTTTACCGGCTTGAGCATGGTTGCGCAAAGCGCTGGTGTCAAAATAATAGCCACCAGAACCGACAAGCCCATGGCCGAGACAATGGTAATCGAGAACTGACGGTAGATCACACCGGTGGAGCCACCGAAAAATGCCATCGGCACCATCACCGCGGAGATCACCAGACCAATACCTACCAGCGCGCCAGTAATCTGATCCATGGATTTGCGGGTGGCCTCCAGGGGTGACAGCCCCTCTTCGGACATTAGGCGCTCGACGTTTTCAACCACCACAATGGCATCATCGACCAGCAAACCAATCGACAGCACCACGCCGAACAGCGTCAGCGTATTAATAGAGAAGCCAAAAGCCGCCAAAATACCAAACGTACCAAGCAAAACCACAGGCACGGCAATGGTCGGAATGATCGTAGCCCTGATGTTCTGCAAGAACAGATACATCACCAGAAAAACCAGGACAATGGCTTCGATCAGGGTGGAAACCACGCCTGAAATAGACACTTCAACAAAAGGAGTGGTGTCAAAGGCCACTACTGCTTTCATGCCTTCAGGAAAGGACTTTTCGAGCTCGCTGATTTCGCTTTTAATCGCTTCCGCGGCATCAAGCGCGTTCGCACCTGTCGCCAGCTTAAAGCCTAAGCCGGCAGAAGGAAGGCCATTGTAGCGAGCCACCACGTTGTAGTTTTCGCTGCCCATCTCAATACGAGCAACATCGCGAAGCCTTACCGACGCACCGTCAGGCGTCGTTCGCAGCAATATCGCACCAAACTCTTCAGGCGTTTGCAGCAAGGTTTGCGACGTAATGGTTGCATTGATTTGCTGCCCGGCCACGGCTGGTGTTGCCCCCAGTTGCCCGGCCGACACTTGGGCATTCTGTGCCTGAACGGCACCCACAACATCAGCAGAAACCAGGTTATAGCTGTGTAGCTTACTTGGATCAAGCCATACACGCATAGAGTACTGGCTACCAAACACTTGCACTTCCCCTACTCCGTCAACACGACTCATGGGGTCAAGCAGATTGGCTTGAGCGTAATCACCAAGATCGGTAGCAGTCATGCCCCCGTCTTCTGAAATCAGGCTCATCACCATAATGAAGTTGGCAGTTGACTTGGTGACGTTCACCCCCTGACGCTGCACTTCCTCTGGCAGCATCGGGGTGGCGATAGACAGCTTGTTTTGGACCTGGACCTGGGCAATATCAGGGTCGACTCCGGCATCAAAGGTAATCGTGATATTCATGCTACCCGACGAATCACTGGTGGATGACATGTAATTCATGCCATCAATGCCCTTCATTTGCTGTTCAATGACCTGCGTCACCGTGTCTTGTAATGTCTGGGCAGATGCGCCTGGATAAGTAGCCGCAATGGTGACTTGCGGTGGCGCGATGCTGGGATATTGCGCGACAGGCAAGCCTAGGATGGAAAGCCCGCCTGCGAGCATAATCACTATCGCGATTACCCACGCAAAAATCGGACGATCAATAAAAAATCGTGACATAACTTAGTTGCTCCTGAGGGTGTGCAAGCCGATTAATCGGCAGACGACACGGCTTGCGCGTCGGTTGGAGCAAGCGCTTCGACAGCATTGACGGCAACACCAGGACGTACTCTCTGTACTCCCTCGACAATCACCCGTTCCCCGGGCTCAATGCCTGCCTCGACCAGCCACTGATCGCCAATCGTTCGTACTGTAGTCAAGGTGCGGTTTTCCACTTTTCCGTCGCTATTGACCAGCAACGCTGTTGCATTGCCTGTGGAGTCTCGCGACACACCTTGCTGAGGCACCAATATGGCTTGTTCGCGTACGCCTTCTTCAAGAAGAGCACGCACATACATACCCGGCAGGAGCTGCAGCTCGGGATTAGGAAATACGGCGCGCAAGGTCACCATGCCGGTGCCTGGATCAACGGACACATCTGAGAACTGCAGCTCGCCGCTATGGCTGTAGACCGTTCCGTCCTCAAGCATCAGCTTGACGTTGGCACGCGCCTGTTCGGTGGTCGTGAGTGAACCCGAGGCCAGCGCTTTGCGCAGACGCAGCAGTTCGATGCTGGACTGGGTTACGTCAATATAAATAGGATCGAGCTGTTGAATTTTGGCAAGCGGCTCAGCCTGATTGGCTGACAACAAAGCGCCGGGAGTGATAGATGACTGTCCGATGCGTCCTGAAATGGGCGCCTTGATATCGGTATAGCCCAGATTGATGGCGGCAGTATCCAGTGCAGCCCGTGCCGACGCCACATCGGCCTCAGCCTGCCGCATCTCGGCAACGGCCTGATCATTATCCTGCTTGCTGACTGCATCAATCTTAACCAGCTCGCTGTAACGGCCCGCTCTGAGGCTGACAACCTTTAAGGTGGCCTGGGCTTTAGCCAGCGCCGCTTTTGCACTGTTGTGGTTGGCGCGATAGGTAGCCGGATCTATTTCGTATAACGTCTGACCAGCCTCGACATCACTGCCTTCGGTGAAAAGCCGTGCCTTAACAATACCGCCGACCTGTGGGCGGACTTCAGAAATCAGATAGGGACTCGTCCGTCCTGCCAGCTCTGTCGTCAGGGCTACCGATTGAGACGTAATCGTTTGCACGGTGACCTCAGGGATCTCGGGAGCAGGCGGCTCTTCCGATTGCTGGCCGCAGCCAGCAACGACAATCAGGCTACCGGCTATAACTAAGGCTTTCAGTAGCGGATGGGCGAAGTAGTGCTTCATTGGGACTCGATTTTTGGGGTTGCAAGATGGACAAAACACGGTGCCATGCGCCATCCGCTCTCAAATAAGAGAATGCGGCCATGATCCGTACAGTACGGTCAGTTTATGCTTGGCAAAGTTAAGTCGTCAAGCAAAACTGTACGGGTCGGTACTAAAAATCTGGATCCAGCAATGAATGTTAAAAGTGAGACCCGCCGCGAGGCCATACTAGGCGTTGCATTGGATCTATTTTGCGAGGTAGGGTTTGAAGCAGCGTCGATGACTCAAAGAAAAAGCCGCCTATATTGTGGGTGTCTTCTTCCGCATCTATGGAATCACACATTAGCACCAGCTAACTTCAACAAAACTACTTCATTGCGGTCAACAAATCATCGGTGATTTCTTTCAGGTTATTCAAGCCGCCACCTATGATGTACCAGCCATTAGGGTCCACGTACACAACGCGGCCTTCTTTGAAAGCCTGCGTCTGACTTAGCAGCGGATGCTTTTCCAAAGTACTTGCAGCAGTTTTCTCTGCTCCATTGATGGCACCACGATCTAATACGATCAACCAGTCCGGCTCTGCCTTGGCAATAGCTGCCATCGCTTCCGCACGCGCGGCTTCTGCAGCTTTAGCCTCTGGGGAACCTGGCTCAGGGCGAGCTGCAGCCGGCGCCTTAGGGTCTTTTGCTGGCAGAACCGACGTCAGACCTGCCAGTTCATAGGCATACCCGAAGCGGTCTCCGGGCACATGCGCAATGACGTTATCGCGTACAACAAAAAGAAAGGCTGCGGTTTTTCCCTGATTAGCAGCGTGCAATGCTTTTACATTTTCATCGATAACATTGATCGCCTCTTGAGCCTGATCTTTTTTCTGAAAAGCGTCGGCCAAAGCCAGATTACCTTGCCGGAAACTGTCGAGGAATGCCGAAGGGTCACTCTTCAACATCGCTGTGGGCGCAATTTCCTTTAGCTTTGGAATCTCTTTTTGTGAACGTCCGCCGGCAAAGATCAGGTCTGGTTTCAACTTTACTAAAGCCGGATAGTCGGGTTCGAACAGAGTGCCCACCACAGGGCTGTCGCTGAACTTGGCCAAGCTTCCCTGATAACTCGACTTCGGCACACCGGCAACTGCAATATCGAGTGTATTCAAGCTGTCGAGCACAGCAAGGTCAAACGTAACAATATTGCTCGCAACCGAAGGAAGACTAATAGCGCCTTCACTATGCACGAGGTCGAAAGCCATGGCCGGCAACGTGACAGAGAGGACGGCGCACATACTGGCAAGACGGATCGGAAATTTCACTTGCTTCCCCACTAATAGTAATGATAAGGATTCGTATTATAGTGACTTTGGAATCCTTTAGCTCATCTGAGTTAGCACGTTCGCTATTGATTACTTTTAAGTTTGTCCGCAAGGAAATCGATAAGAACCCGTACGCGAAAGGGTATTTGCCGGTTACTGGGCAACACGACATATACACCGAGTTCCGGCGGAGGAAACTCGGTAAGGATTGCCTTAATCTGCCCGGCGGCCAGGCTTTCAGCCACAATAAAATCAGGCTGATAGCTAATCCCCATTCCCCTGACTGCCGCCTGATTCAACACCACCCCATTATTCGAATGCAAATGTGCCCGTACCGGAAACTCAGCAGGCTTGCCATCCACAAGAAACTGCCAGACATCATAGTTACCGCTAGCGGTATAACTGAGACAGTCATGATTAAGCAAATCCACAGGGTGACGAGGCTCTCCATGCCGCGCCAGGTACTCTGGCGAAGCCGTGACCACTATCTGCACCGCACCTATCCTGCGGACAATATCGCTGTCGGCAAAGCGCTGGGTAATGCGAACCGCAAGGTCCATCCCCTCTTCAATTAAATCAACACGCTGATCGTTATAATTCATCCTCAGGCGAACCTCAGGGTGCTGTTCCGCGAACTCCAGCAGGAATGGCGCCAAACATCTCACGCCATAGCTTAACGGCAGACTCATTCGTACAGCACCTCGCAATGTCTGGTGCTCTTCTGCAAGCTCAGTTTCAGCAGACTCTACCAAATCAATGATCTCTTTGCATTTTTCAAGATAAGCGCTGCCCGCCGACGTTAGCGTTAACCGCCGAGTGCTGCGAGTCATCAGTTTGATTCCAAGGGCTTCCTCTAGCTGTGCAATATGTCGAGTAACAATCGAGCGGGCGATCCCCTTCTCACGTGCAGCAGCGGAAAAACTGCCCTGCTCGGCTACGCGAACAAACATTTCCATTGATTTAAGCTTGCTCATTGTTGCTTTTCCCGGAACAAAGATGTCTGAATTGTCATCTATTTAAGATTGATAAACAACGTTAAAGTTTACCTATGGCACTGGATAACATAAGTTACTGCCACATACAGGCGGATGCTGTCCACATCGCACCTGGTTCCGGCCAGGAGTAAGCTGTTCCGGCGGCGCGGCCTAATTAAAAGAGAGATCAGATATGAAAACGACGAGATATCCCGTATATTTTGTGTCTCACGGCGGCGGGCCGTGGCCTTATGTGGACAGCATGAGGCAAATGTATGCCAAGACCGCCCACGAATTCAGCGCTCTGCCAGGGCGCCTCCCAGGCAAACCCAAAGCGATACTGGTCATTTCAGGTCACTGGGAAGCCCAGGACTTTACCGTCTCCACCGCTCAGCATCCGCCCATGGAATACGATTACTACGGATTCCCTGAGCATACCTACCATATCAAGTATCCTGCGCCGGGCTCTCCTGCTTTGGCCACACGCATAAAAACGCTGCTTGCTGATAGCGGCTTTAGCCCGCGCGAAGATTCATCCCGTGGTTTCGACCATGGTACTTTTGTACCACTGAGCCTGATGTATCCAGACGCAGAGGTCCCCGTTGTAATGCTGTCCCTTAAGTCGAGCTACGATGCAGAGGAACACATTCAGGTCGGGCAGGCGCTGGCTCCGCTACGGAACGAAGGCGTACTGATTATTGGCAGTGGGCTCACCTACCACAATATGCAGGGGTTCAGGCGCACCGAGTCCACCCCAATCGCCGAAGCATTCGAAGCCTATTTGAATACGGCCATCGGACAAGCTGAAGCAAACACGCGCAATCAAATGCTGGTTCGCTGGGACACCGCCCCCGGGGCCCGGCTCGCGCATCCAAGAGAAGACCATCTGCTGCCCCTTATGGTGATTGCCGGAGCAGCGGGTGCTGACGTAGGAAAAACGGTCTTCATCGACCACGTCATGGAAGTGCCAATGGCCTCATATGAGTTCGGTGGCAATCAGTAACGCTCTTTTCGTCGCCTGAATAAACGCCAACAATTTAAGACTGCTTAAGCAACCCAAAGAAAGGGAACACGAAGACAATGCCATTTGTTGTTACTGAAAGTTGTATCGCCTGCAAATATACGGACTGTGTGAGCGTATGCCCCATGGATTGTTTTTACGAAGGCCCCAACTTTCTCGTGATCAATCCAGACGAATGCATTGACTGCTCAATTTGTGTCGGAGAATGTCCGGTCAATGCCATCGTAGAAGAAAGAGACATTGATCCCAGTCAGGCACATTTCGTGCAGATCAATCGCGATCTCTCGAACGACCCTCGATGGAAACGGATCACAAAGACCCGAGACCCTTTGCCCGAACACGAAACCTGGGCCAGGGTAAAAGACAAGTTACACCTGCTGGAACAAGGCTAAGCACGAGGGCCGCGGCGGCGCCGCTGTCCTCTGCTACCACAGGTGCAGCATTGCGCGTAGAGGGCAGTCTTTGGCGTTAGCCGAAGTGTGGCCGTAACTCACGATTAAAGGAAAGCACGCACGTGCCTATCGTAATAACGCGCCGACGACTGCTCTGCTTTTATGCGGATCGGTCGTCGTTCCTCCTGCTCCCTAGATGTCGAGCACGATTTTCCCGAAATGCTTTCCACTCGCCTGATGCTGAAAGGCAGAGACAATATCTTCAAGTGGAAAATGGCTATCAATTACCGGTCGCAAGCCGATGACCTCAATAGCACGTACAAAGTCTTGCTGCTGCCGACGGCTGCCAACGATAAAGGCCTGCAGGTGCACCTGCCGCGCAAGAGCCAGCCCTAAGGGCAACTGACTGGTGACCCCACTAAGCACCCCAATTACTGCAATATGGCCGCCTACGCGGCTAGCCACAATAGATTGAGCCAGCGTCGCTGGCCCACCAACTTCAATCACATGATCGACGCCCCGGTTAGCCGTCAAGCTGCGAACCGTTTTCCCCCAGTCTGGATCCTCACGATAATTAATGACCTCGTCGGCACCCATGGCCTTAAGCCTGTTTAGTTTCTCGTCGCTGGAAGATGTTGCGATCACGTGTGCCCCTGCCAGTTTTGCCAATTGCAAGGCAAAGATAGAAACTCCACCTGTGCCTTGTACCAGAACAGTTTCACCCGGCTTAAGCTGACCATTTTCAAATAAGGCACGCCAGGCGGTTAGTCCCGCAGTGGTAAGCGTCGCCGCTTCAGCGTGGCTATATCCTTGCGGAGCCCGGGTGAATGCAGTGGCTGGCAGCGTTACCTGTTCTCGTGCAAAACCGTCGATGCCATCGCCAGGTGTACGGCCAAAGCCTGCAAGCTGCGGTTCACCATCAAGCCAGTCAGGAAAAAGGTGCTGACCACGTGATCGCCAACAGCGAATTCGCTCACCCCTGCCCCTACTGCTATAACCTCACCGGCCCCGTCTGACATAGGGATACGCTGCTCGGTGGGTGGCGTGGCTCCGCTGACGACCCCCAGATCATGATAATTCAACGAACTGGCTCGAATACGTACGGTAATCTCGCCAGCTTCGGGGGCTCTAGGCTCGCTTATGCCTGCAACCACGTTGTCAAAGCCACCACCGGCCTGAACGTAAATAGTTTTAATGCTCATGTGTACTCCAAATGCAGTCTTAGGCCTGCTGATCGCACTGGCGTTCTGCTGGAGCCCATGCCTTTAGAACTTCAGACTCATACCCAGCCAATAGCGGCGTCCATCTTCAACATTACCATATTCTTCGTAAGTGACTTCTTTATCAAATGCGTTGTAAACACCTGCATATAGGGTGGTGCTTTTATTTAGCGCATACGATGCTCCTAAATCCACAAAGGTATAAGAAGGAGCCACCAGTGAACTGGACGATGCTGAAGTAATGGGCTGGCTTTCTTTACCTCGGTAATTAAGTCGTGCCCAGCCCTCCAGTGCGTCCGAAGGCTGCCAATTGATCGTTGCAGTCACCAAGTGCTTAGGCAACTGATTCAAAGGCTGTCCTTTGAATTCACCTGACTTCTGCTCTGACTTCGTGAAGGTATAGCTACCTGACATAGACCAATCATGCGCAATAGGCCAGCGAACGCTGGCTTCTATGCCTCGAGACACTGCTTTATCCACGTTGCTGTACGTTGTGGGGTTCGAGCCAAACTGATTTGGCCCATCGGTACATTGCGTCAGGGGGCAATCAACACGAGTAATCTTGTCTTTGAAGTCGTTATTGAATAAAGTCAGCCCTGCGTTAAAACCAGCGCCATCGTCATAAATAAGGCCTATCTCTTGCGAGACAGATTTTTCAGGAACCAGATCAGGATTACCGTACATATTACCGCCACGGCTAACCTGGCCCCATCCGGCTACTGTCTGACGCAAATCAGGCGCCCTGAAACCTGTAGATACCCCACCTTTTAAAGACCAACGCTCTGCCATGTGCCAGACGGCGTACAGGCGCGGGCTAAAGTGTTCTCCGAAGTTCTGGTCGTGATCCATACGCAACCCTCCAGTCAGTGCGAAGTTGTCTGTTATGGCCCATTCATTCTCCGCAAACAGCGCCCACTGGTAGCGATCCACCTGACTCGGCCCATTTTCGATTTGGTTACCCGTTTGGTCTATCAAGTCTTGTTTTAGATAGCTTGCCCCGGCAGTAACCATGTGGTCCCCCAGCGGTACCGACCAGGTCGTCTGCAAGTCAGTGTTCTTGATTTTCATTTGGCGAGAACGGTTATCGAACTCCTCGTGCTGGGCATAACTGTCAGACACACCCAGCCCCCACCGTCCGGTATGGGATAAAGCAAACTTATTGCTGCGATAATCTGTCTCAGAAGACGCCGGACAACCTGAACGGCCGCACTGCTCGCCGGGATCCAAAGGCGCCACTGTTTTCCCTAATGTAGAAGCATATTTTTGACGTGAAGTCGTGGCCTCCAGAACAATATCGTGATCACGATTGGGGGTTAAGGCAAATTTTGCCGTCAGATTCGTTGCATCACGTTTGCGAAAACCGCTGTGAATGTGGTCTTCGTCGCGCTGCGTGTACTGTCCGTACAACTGGACCCCCAACAGGTCTGACTTGAGTGGTCCCGATAGATAAAAGTTTCCCTGATGGATATTTCCAGACTTACCGCTCTCTTGTATGGTCGTATCAGCTCGCAGCTCTCCGCCCCAGTCGGTTGGAACCTTGCGAGTAATAATATTGATCACTCCACCCATCGCATCTGAGCCGTACAAGGATGACATCGGGCCACGCACCACTTCAATGCGCTCAATGGCGGAAATTGGCGGTGTCCACCCTCCCTCCACCCCGGCAGAATCCGAGTTCGTTCGGGTTTCCCTGGAATTCTGACGCTTTCCATCTATCAGTATCAGGGTGTACTTGCTTCCCATACCCCGCAAACTAATGTCTTGACGATCACCACCACCGGTAATAATGACTCCCGGCACCTCAAGTAAAGCATCACTCACATCACGGTAAAACTTTGAGTCCAGATCTTCACGCGTTATGACGCTGATTGAGGCAGGAGCATCCCTGATTTCCTGCTCAAACCCCGATGCGGTAACCACCACTGCTCCCATCGTGGTCACCGGAGTTGCCGGGGCAGCCTGTGCGCCAGCAACCGCAGGCAGGCCACACAACCCTGCCAAGCACAATGCCGCTACCGTATAACGCCCTGCGGCTACGCCTTCTTCAATCGACGCTCTATTGCTCGTAAACACAAACTACTCCTTTGGATCACTACTTAAGATTAGGGCTTGCCCATACTGCTGAATGAGAACTATTATTAATAAGATAGATATATGAACATTCATGAACAAGCTCCCTTCCCATAACTTTGGCCTTCTTAAGACTTCTTAAGATAACGCCTGCATCTCCTGTTGCAGAAAGGATGCATTTGATAAATAGTCATACTCTTAAGCTATGTCCACCCCTTCTTTACGTACTTCCCGCAGTGTCATGATCGTTGATGCGAACCAGCCCGCATCAGCCGCCATAAGCAAATATCTGTGCCGCGCTTCTTACATCAGCAAATGCGTCAGCACCGGTGCCCAGGCAATTCAGCTATTGCATGAACAACAATTCGATATGGTGCTACTGCATGCTGAGTTACCGGATATAGATGGTATTGAAGTGCTTAAGCATTACCGTTCTTATTCAACGCAACCGGTCATTATGTTTTCTGACGGAGACTCAGAACCAGACCGTGTTCTGGGGCTAGAGCTGGGGGCAGACGATTACCTTGGCCGGTTCTTTAGCTTTCGCGAACTGCAAGCCCGCATCGACGCCATACTGCGTCGCAGCCTTTCATCTGCGCGGGCAACGGCTCCCTCTGCATTGAAAGTAGGCACTCTTTCTCTTGATCCTTCCACAGGAAGAGCCACGTTAGCGAACGAAGAAATTGTATTGACAGGGGCCGAACAACGCATTTTGGAAAGTCTTATGCGTTGCGCAGGCCGCCTGGTAGAGCGCTCTTTTATTGGCGCTTTCGCTTTAGGCCAAACGCCCGGGCCTTATGATCGCAGCCTGGATACGCATATCAGCAGTTTGCGTAAGAAATTACGCTTGCATGCCGCTGAGACCCAATTAAAAATACGCAGCCTGCGGGGGCAAGGCTACGTTCTGACAAGCGTCTCTGCCAACCCCTGATTTGTCGGGTGGCTGGCAAAGGGCGTTAACCAAGCATTTTCGGCAAGACATTGGTCTGCGAGTCACGACGATGCCAGAACACCATAGATACATGCCCCAAAACAGTCGCAAACAGCAGCCAGCCTAGTTCGCCATGTAAAAGCCCACCGAGATCGGTCATCCACTTAATGGTATTGTCACTAGCCTGCATAACAGGAATACCGAAGTAATTAAAAGCGCGTCCGGAGCCATATTGACGCAGTAAGGCTATGCTTGGCACAGCAAGCATCAATGCATAGATGAAGCGATGTCCCCACTTAGCTGCCATGCTAAGTGCCTGATACTGGGCTCGATGCATAAAAGCCCACGCCGCGCGTAGCCACCAGAGCAAAAACAAGGTGAAGCCTACAGGACGGTGCCAAGGCCATACGGCGTCAGATAATGGGGTTTCATCCGCAAAAAAACGTACAAGAGCTGTAAACAGCATCCATGCAAAGCCCACTGCCATCGCCCAATGGAAAAACCGGGTCACACTATCATAGGGGCGCAAATTAACAGATGGGGTTAATGTAGAAGAGGACATTCTTACTTCCATAAAACAACAATTATAAATACCTGCGTGCAACAGCAATTTGTCCACGCAATGAACTCAGTAACCAAACAGACCCTCAAAAACCGAATTGGTTGCGTTGCGCGCCCGATACACATCAACTTTCTTAGTATTTTACAGAGGGGTAATGCTATACATACATATTCAGACGTTATCAATTTTTGATTCGGACCTGTACTATGGATCGCTACGACTATTTGCTCAATTTGCGCAATGCTTCCACCGCTCTGCTAGTGGGCGATATTTCGGCAGTCGAACTTTGCAAGTTAAGCCTTGATCGAATTCGCCAGCATGCTTCGCTTAACGTTTTCATCAACGTTGACGACGATGGCGCGCTAAAGCAAGCACGCGACTACGACTCCAGCAGCCCTGAGCATAAGCGTACGTTGCCATTAGGTGGTATTCCCATCGCCATAAAAGACAATATCCACGTTGCTGGATTGCCCAATACAGCAGGTACCCCGGCCTTAAATGCCTTTGTTCCCCAGCACGATGCACCTGCAGTAGCGGCGCTGCGGGCAGCAGGCGCCGTTATTGTAGGCAAAACTCATCTGCATGAACTGGCTCTGGGGGTCTCGGGCTATAACAGTGCGTTCAATTCAAACGAGTTCACCGGCACACGCAATGCGAGAAACACCGCTCATATTGCAGGAGGCTCTTCCTCGGGCAGCGCGGTCGCTGTGGCAAGCATGATGGTTCCGCTGGCCTTGGGCACGGATACGGCCGGGTCAATCCGCCTGCCGGCGGCACTTAACGGGTGTGTAGGGTACAGGCCGTCGCTAGGACGCTATGCAACCGAGGGAATAACCCCGACTTCTCCATCGCGGGACACCATAGGGCCCCTTGCATCCAATGTGGTCGATGTCGTTAAAATTGATAGTCTGCTCAGGCCTAATGCAACCCCGCCCGCCAGCTTTAAGGGTCCGATACGCCTCGGCGTAGTAAACGAATTCTGGGAATCCAGCTCATCTGAAGTCATGGCGGCTTGTCAGGCTGCCCTTATACGCATAGAAAAATCCGGCATCCAATTGGTTGATGTCTCACTTAAGAACGTCGCTAAACTGGCTCCAAAATGCGGCGGCCCTATAGTCATGCACGAACATCTGACGGCTCTTACGCAGTATCTGCTTGCCTACGACATTGGTGTTTCTTATTCAGATATACAAAAAAGCATTGCCAGTCCCGACATCAAAAAATTACTGGATGCCTTTATTGCTCCACAGCTTATTCCCAATCTCGCCGGAGAGCTCGAAGCCTTGTATCCCATTTATCAGCAGGCAGTAACCCACTGGTGCCCGGCGATGCTGCACGATTATCAAACCGTCAGCGCCCAGCACGAGCTGCATGGCTTTATCTTTCCTACTGTAGGGGTATTAGCACCTGAAGCCACCCAGGCAAGCAGCAATGCGGCAAGTTTCGAAATGCTTGCGTCCAACGTCAATCCCGGCAGTTGTGTAGGTTTGCCCGGTATCAGCCTGCCCGTGGGAATCGGTAGCCATAACTTGGCCATAGGCATGGAAATTGATGTCTTGCCTGGCAAAGATGACCTGCTGTTTATTATTGCTTCGAAGGTAGAGCAGGCTCTGGGGTTTGCTAAAGGCTTCGATTAACGCCGTAGGATCTTACGATACGGCATTAACCTGATGGCAGTTACGGTTTGACTTCTGGTGGAGTAGTGTCGAGGCTTTGATCTGTTAAGACTACAGGCGATTTTTTCGCGACGCAGGGGCCAGACTTTTAGACAGTGGAGTCTCGTGGATCCATTCACGCCAAATCGCCACTAGCAGTGCCATTAACACAGGCCCAATAAACAGGCCGACAAAACCCATGGTTTTGACCCCCCACCAAGCCGAAAAATGTGGGTAAAAAAGGCAGCTTGACCGGCCCCCGACCAAACGGGGACGGAGCGTTTTATCGACAATAAACAACTCGATAGCTCCCCATAAGAACAAACCTACGCCCGCCACCATCTTGCCTGAACCGATTAAATATAACGAGACAAGGGTAAAGGCCAATGGAGCACCGCCGGGTATCAGCGCCATAAAACCGGTAATTACCCCCAGCAATACAGGTGAAGGGACTCCGACCACCCAATATGCTATACCCAGCACTACACCCTCGCCCAATGCGATCAGGCTCATACCCGTAACAGTCGAGTTGACCGTAGCCGGAACCACGCGCGAAAACCGCTGCCAGCGACCGGGCAAAATGCGTTCGCCCACGATGTCCAGTTGCGCAAGTATGCGATCACCGTCTTTATAGACAAAGAACAGCGTGATCAGCAGAAACAACAGGGATAACAACAGGTGAAACACGTTACCGGTGGCAGACAGCACCATCCGGTAAATATTTCCAAGGTGCTCACCACTGACCATTTCTACCATTGTGCCCAATGCATGCGGCTCTGCCAGATAGTCTTCCCAATATTCGGACAGCCGTTGCCCTGCCAGAGGCAGTGCACTGATCCAGTCTGGGACGGGCATGCCATGACGATTGGCGGCTAAAGCCCAGCCTATAAAGCTGCTGGCTTCTTGGATGGCAAACGAAAGTGCCATTGATAACGGCACAATCAGCACCAGAATTACAACTAGCAGCGCTAGCGTGGCAGCTAAGGTATGTCGGTGCCTGCACCTGACTAATAACCTTTTATACAGAGGCCAACTTGCTAAACCGATAATCAAGGCGCCTAAGACAGGAACCAGGAAATCTTTCAAGAAGTACAGCCCCGCCAACACCACCAGCAGGAGCAGCCAGCGCGCGATAAGAAAAGCAGGGATTACTGGGTGCATAAAATATTTTTTTTGTCGTGAATCTTACAGATCACTTAAAAGGTTTAGTGTCGACAATAACATGAAGCCACTTTGTAACGACTCTTAATCGACAAAAAAATCGCAATAATTAAGCTGTATCGAGACGCGTTGCAGCACGATGCTCAATTTCCTGGTTGTGCAGGAAGAGCCCTTTTGTGGCCAGAGCTGCGATAGTGACGCACAATAATATCGAAAGCCACGGCATCAACTGCTTTGCCTTCCAGAAAATCGTCAATTTGATCGTAGCTGACACCAAAGGCGACCTCATCAGGACGCATAGGCGTCAGGCTTTCAAGGTCTGCCGTAGGCACCTTGTTGACCAGGTAACCCGGCGCCCCCATTGCCAGCCCCAACGCACGAACCTGGCGCTTGTTCAGGCCCGCCAACGGCATGACGTCGGCGGCACCGTCTCCAAATTTAGTAAAAAAACCCATCAGGGCTTCTGCGGCGTGATCACTGCCCAGGACCAGGCCGCTCGCAGCGGCGGCACTGGCATATTGAGCCACCATCCGTTGACGCGCCTTGATATTGCCCACGACAAAGTCTTGCTGCGCTTCATTTTCGAAACGCTGCCCTGCATCAAGCAATTGTTTAAGCATAGAATCAGTTGGCGCTTTGATATCGACAACTAGCTGTTGATCGGGTGCAATGAATTTCACGCTGGCGTCTGCTTCAGCCGCATCGGCTTGTTCACCATAAGGCAGGCGCATCGCAATGAAACTCGCCTCGTATCCCTGCGAGCGTAACTGTTCTGCAGCACGTTGGGCCAACGACCCAGCCACCAATGAATCAACCCCACCACTTATGCCCAGCACCATAGCCCGCCCACCACTATTGCGCAGGTAGGAGGCCAGATAGTCGACTCGTTTGGCCACCTCATGCAGAGGATCAATCGTCGGCTTGACGTTGAATTCGCTAATAATATGTTGCTGTTGACGTTGCTGATCTGCGCTGAGCATGAGTTTTCTCGTATAAAGAACTTCGGTTTATGCCATCCTGGCGGAACACTGCCTTGCTTCCACACTTGAAATAAGCCTGACCGAAGCAAAAAGGGTGTTGCCGTGACGGCAGCACCCCTTCTGACAGCGATAAGTATCGCTTATCTGCGAGTAAGCTGACTTACGTCACGTACCGCACCACGATCGGCCGAAGTGGCCAGTGCGGCGTAGGCCCGCAAAGCTTGTGAAATAACCCGGGGACGATCTTCTTGTGGCTGCCAGGCATCAGGACCCCGTGCTTCCATCTCGGCTCGGCGACGTGCCAGTTCATCATCGCTAATCGCCAGATGTATGCGGCGATTGGGGATATCGATCTCGATAATATCACCCTCTTCGACCAAAGCAATATTACCGCCTTCGGCTGCTTCAGGAGAAGCATGACCAATAACCAGGCCAGAAGAACCACCAGAAAAGCGGCCATCGGTAAGCAATGCCGCTTTGGCACCTAAACCTTTGGATTTCAGGTAAGAGGTGGGATAAAGCATCTCTTGCATGCCTGGACCACCTTTGGGACCTTCATAACGAATAATGACCACGTCACCTTCGGTCACGCTGCCATTTAGAATGCCTTCGACCGAGCTTTCCTGACTCTCGAAAATACGGGCCTTGCCTGTGAACGTTAAAATGCTTTCGTCAACACCGGCAGTTTTAACAATACAGCCATTTTTTGCGAGGTTTCCGTATAAAACAGCAAGGCCACCGTCTTTGGAGTAAGCGTGTTCGATATCGCGGATACAGCCATTTTCGCGATCTATATCCAAATCTTGGTAATAGCGATCTTGGCTAAAAGCTGTTTGCGTAGGAATGCCCCCTGGAGCAGTCAAAAAGAACTTCTCAACGGCCTTGACGTTATTACCGCACACATCCCAGCGCTTGATTGCCTCGCCCAAGGTGCCACTATGCACGTTCGGCTCGTCCAGATGCAATAGTCCGCCACGACCAAGCTCGGCAAGTATGCCCAAGATGCCCCCAGCACGGTGTACGTCTTCCATGTGGTAGAGCTCGGTAGCCGGTGCTACTTTGCATAAGCACGGAACACGACGTGAAATGCGGTCGATATCCGTCATGGTGAAGTCAACACCCGCCTCTTGGGCTGCAGCCAGCAAGTGCAACACGGTGTTAGTCGAGCCACCCATCGCCACATCAAGTGTCATGGCATTTTCAAAGGCGTTAAAGGTAGCCACGCTACGCGGCAGCACTGAGGCGTCGTCTTGTTCGTAATAGCGTTTGCACAGTTCGACAATCAGGCCGCCAGCCATTTCAAACAAACCCTTGCGGCGTGCATGAGTGGCAACAATAGTACCGTTGCCTGGCAAGGCCATGCCCAAAGCTTCGGTTAAGCAGTTCATGGAGTTGGCCGTAAACATGCCTGAACATGAACCACATGTGGGACAGGCGTTGACTTCGATTTCTGCCAGGTCCTCGTCTGAAACACTGTCATCAGCCGCCTGAATCATGGCATCGACCAAATCCAGCTTCCGTATTACGGTTTTGCCGTCTTTAGAGGTGACCTTACCCGCCTCCATGGGCCCGCCCGATACAAAAATGGTGGGAATGTTGACGCGCATTGCAGCCATCAACATACCGGGGTGATCTTGTCGCAGTTCGAAATACATACCATCGCGTCAGCGCAATGCGCATTGACCATGTATTCTACGGAGTCAGCAATAAGCTCGCGGGAGGGCAGCGAATACAGCATACCGTCGTGACCCATCGCAATACCGTCATCTACCGCGATAGTATTGAATTCTTTGGCAACACCGCCAGCGGCTTCAATTTGACGTGCCACCAGCTGGCCTAGGTCTTTTAAATGAACATGACCGGGCACAAACTGAGTAAATGAGTTCACGACAGCAATGATGGGCTTGTCGAAGTCGCCATCTTTCATGCCAGTCGCGCGCCACAGGGCACGCGCACCGGCCATATTGCGACCATGCGTAGAAGTACGAGAACGATATTGTGGCATGTGATCTCTAGCTAAAAAAAGCGTGATAAAGAAGTTTATGATAAACGCGCAAGCAACTTAAAGCGAATCAACTGTAAAAAAATAACATCACCTCAAGCAGTTGCTGCAGCGCAGCATTTATACTTTAATTATAAAAACACCATCCATGAGGAGCAACCATGTACGGCAACGCCCCAATCGGCACATCATCACTACGTCAAGACATACGATTATTAGGCAAAGCCCTTGGCGATGTAATCCATGAAACCGACGGCGAAGAAATCTTCACTATTATTGAAGGCTTAAGACGCTATGCCGTGCGATATCGTCGTGAAGGTGACAGAAGCGAACTGGATGCCCTTGAAAACAGCATCCCTGAGTTGACAAAGGAACAGGCTCATACCGTGGCCAGGGCTTTTGCCTATTTTCTGCATTTATCAAATATTGCCGAAGACCGGGAGCAAAATCGTCAACGCGATAACGCGGACCTAAGTGCGCAGGCCGGATCGCTGGAACGGGCTGTGAATCTGTTATCCGAACAAAGCAATAGTGCACAGTTGCTTGAGTTTCTAGCTCGCGCCAGTGTGGTGCCAGTATTAACAGCACACCCTACAGAAGTTCAACGGCAAAGTACGTTGGCATTGCACAAGGATATTGCCACCCTGCTGCCCGAACTTGATGGTGAAAAGCGACGCAGCCAGCGCGAGCATCACCACCGTTTGGCGGGGCTGGTAACCACCTTGTGGAAGACAAGAATGTTGCGTCAGCACACGCTGACTGTGGCTGATGAAATTGATAATGCCCTTGCTTATTATCAGCATACCTTTCTGGCCGCGATCCCCCAACTTTACCATAACCTCGATTTACTGCTGCACGAACAGGATTCCTCGAGCCATGCTGCGCCATTGCGCCCGCTACCCGCGTTTTTGCGCATGGGCAGCTGGATTGGCGGTGACCGTGACGGCAACCCCAACGTTGACGCAAGCACGCTAGAACAAGCTTTGCTGCGCCAATCCAGCACGGCTATCCTTCATTACCTGAAAGAAGTAAAAGCCCTCGGCACCGAGCTGTCGTTATCGGAATCACTGGCTCCGGCCAGCCCCGCACTCATGGCCTTGTCCGCAGAAAGCCAGGACCTGTCACCACATCGTATTGACGAACCTTACCGCCGGGCATTTATACATTTTTATGCCAGACTCGCCGCTACTGGACAGCGTCTTACCGGGCGCAGCCTGGCGGCGCGCCCTACTTACTCTGCTCCAGCCTATGCGACGGCTGCCGAATTCCAGCACGATCTGCAAACCATCGCCGACTCGTTGTCGGATAGCCATGCTGCCGTTATTGCCGACCTACGGTTGCGCGACCTCATCCAGGCGGTGGCCGTCTTCGGCTTCCATCTGGCCACTATCGATTTACGTCAAAGCTCAGATGTACACGAGCGGGTCTTGACTGAGCTTTTCCAGGCAGCGGGTATTGAGCATAACGGCGAACCTGTACGCTACGGGGCCCTATCAGAAAGCGATCGTATAGCTATTCTGCGTAAAGAGCTGGCTGAAACGCGTCCGCTAGTCTCTCCCTGGCTCAGCTATTCCGCAGAAACAGAAAAAGAGCTGGCTATCTTGCGTTATGCAGCGAAGGCCAGAACCTGCTTCGGTTCACAAGCGATTGAACAGACTATTGTGTCGCACACCGAAACGTTGAGCGATCTTCTCGAGGTCCTGGTGTTACAGCAGGAAACCGGCCTTATCATTCCCGGCATGCACGATGGTCTGGCCTCTGGGCTGATGGTAGTGCCTCTGTTTGAAACCATCCCAGACCTACAGCGTGGCGCCGAAATTATGGCTGACTACCTGGATCTTCCCGAAGTCAGTGCAAGGGTCAAGTTAGCTCAAAACAGTGTGCAAGAGGTCATGCTGGGATACTCAGACAGCAACAAAGACGGAGGCTACCTGTGTTCAAACTGGTCACTTTACCAAGCAGAACGCGAACTGGTGGCGGTTTTTAAGCAAAGAGATATACGTCTACGCCTGTTCCACGGCAGGGGGCTCCGTCGGGCGGGGTGGCGGATCCAGCTTTGATGCCATTCTGGCTCAGCCGCCCGGTACGGTTAACGGTCAAATCCGGCTCACCGAACAAGGCGAAATTATCCAAAGCCGCTATAAAGACGTAGATGTAGGACGCTGGCACCTGGAGATGTTCGTGGCAGCCACCCTCGAAGCCAGCCTAAGCACCGAGGCTTGCAGCGAAGACACCTACATTGAGCGCTTTGGTGATGCGATGCGCTTCATGTCTGAAACAGCTCAAAAAAATTATCGCGCTCTGGTTTATGAAACGCCTGGCTTTAACGAATACTTCTTTAACGCCACTCCGGTTCAAGAAATCGCGGGCTTAAATATTGGTTCGCGGCCCGCCTCGCGTAAAACCACTCAGCGCATTGAAGACCTCCGGGCTATCCCCTGGAGCTTCTCATGGGCGCAATGCCGTCTTCCCTTGCCGGGCTGGTATGGGGTGGGGAGCGGAATCCAGCGCTATCTGGATGAAGGTGTACCCAATGGGCCTGAAACGCCAGCAGAGCGTTTAAAGCAACTTCAGGAAATGGCTGCAGAATGGCCTTTCTTTAGAACACTGTTGTCAAACATGGAGCAGGTCCTGGCCAAAACCGATCTGGATATCGGTGCTCGCTATGCTCAGCTGGTTGAGGATCAAACCATGGCTCAAGACATTTTCAAACGTATTAAAGACGAATTTCATTTGTGCTGCTCGCTATTCACGCAGCTTAGCGGCTATGAGCTGCTGGACCATGACCCTGCTTTGCGCGCAGCGCTTACCGAGCGCTTCGCTTATATAGACCCCTTGAATCACCTCCAGGTTGAACTATTACGGCGCCAGCGCAATGCCGGCGATAAAGGCAGTGATGATTATGCCCAAGAGGCCATACACATCACCATTAACGGTATTGCTGCCGGCCTGCGAAATTCCGGCTAATCCGTTTTGGGTCTCTGTTGCCGACACAATTAGCAAAGGCTGCGTAAAATGGGGGTTCCGTTCCGTTACGACGGAACCTTCATTTGTCATAGAGTATGAAAAACCTGCTCTCGCGCCCTCTCTGGCGTATCTTTATTATTTGCATTCCGCTGTGGTTCGTATTCAGCAATTTCTTGCTGGCGGCAATCTCCGCTATTTTGTTCAGCTTTCTGGTGGGCATGATCATGGAGATTTATCGCGCGGGCCAGCGCAAAAAACACATGGCTCACGCCCCCAGCTCCTTAAATCTACGCTTCGCCCATTATGAAATACCTGCACTCCCCTATTGTTCCTACAGGTCTGCCTCAACTTGAAGCCGAACTGATACCCCAGCTCGATATCAATCACAATTACCTGTCGGAAAAAATCGAAGCACAGCAAGATAATTTCTTGCCCTTTGATCAGTGGATGCATCAGACCTTATATGCGCCAAATATAGGCTATTACAGCGGCGGCAGCACCAAATTTGGCAGCGGGCTGCCTGTGGGCGACTTCACAACCGCGCCGGAACTTACCCCGCTATTCGGTCAAAGCCTTGCAGTGCAGATTCATCAGGTGCTCAGCCTAAGCCAAAGCGTAGAAGTACTTGAGTTCGGAGCCGGTAGTGGTACCTTGGCAAAGGCCATCATTCCCGCATTACTTGATCTGGGTATTGATGTGCAGTATTCCATACTTGAAGTTTCGCCCAGCCTGAAGCAACGCCAGCAAGAAAGCCTGCATCAGTTTGGCGAACGGGTGCGCTGGCTAGACCAGCTGCCTACCGACTTTGTCGGCTGTGCCATTGCAAATGAAGTGCTGGACGCCATGCCGGTTCACCTCATAGAGCGTGAGACTGCCGGTGTGTTTTCTGAGCTTGGGGTCAGCCTGGCCACGCAGCCCACTGTCAGCCCTTTCACGTGGGCCGCTCAGGCCGCTAACGATGCGCTGGCACGCGTGGCTGAGGCTCGCTTCCCCAAGGTTGACGGTTATCGTAGCGAAATTAACTTGCAGGCTGAAGCATGGGTAAGGGAAATTGGTTCATGGTTAAGCAAAGGCGCGGTTTTGCTATTTGACTATGGGTTTCCGCAACACGAGTACTACCACGAGCAGCGTGCCGAAGGCACCCTCATGTGCCACTTTCGTCATTACGCCCATAGCGAAGCACTACTGTTTCCAGGCTTGCAAGACATTACCGCTCATGTCGACTTCACCGCCATGGCTGATGCCGCACTAGAAGGCGGTCTGGACGTCATGGGCTATACGTCGCAGGCTCGTTTTCTGATGAACAGTGGTTTAGTGCAACGCCTGGAGCAACTCGCACCTGCTGGCAACGATAGCGCTGAAACAGCCAGATGGGCTCAGACGGCAAGCGCTGTCCAGAAGCTCTTTTCTGAAGCCGAGATGGGTGAACTGTTTAAGGTACTGGCGGTAGCAAAAGAAATTGACGGGCCGCTGATTGGTTTCTTGTCTGGTGACAGACGCGACCGTCTTTAAGATAAAGCCTGTATACGGGCTTGCTGCAACGCGGCCTTGATTCTCACCCCATCGCCTTGATGGGCCCGGGCAATGGCTGCAGCATCGATCTGGTCGGCCCTGTCGCGCCATTGCAGCCAATTCTCGGCATCAACATGCCGGTAACATGACAGACACTGCAATAGCTGAGTGAAACGCTGTGGTCGCCTGAAGGCATCACAGCGCTCAAGCCAGTTCAGGCGGGATACTGCCGTTGCATCTGCGCTAAGCGCGACCTCCTGCAAGCTTTGAGCTGTCAATCGAGCCAGATCCCTATACTCGGCAGGAGCACGAATACGCTGCGACAGTTCTACAGCCTCAGATGAGCAGGCAAGCAACACGGCATAACGTTCCCGAGTGCCCAAGCCACGGGAGACAGCCTTTTCCAAAGCGAGTTCTACCTGTTGATTAAGCTCCAGCCCCGGCAGCGTTTTCTCAAGTGCCGCGACTTCTTGCATAACGTCAATAAAACGCCAAGGAGCATCGTACGTCAGGGCTTTACGCAATTCTTGCCAGATGCGCTCAGGAACCAAGGCATCGACCTCGCCTTCGCTGACCAGTTGCCGTGCTAGTGTCAGTGTTTCCGGCGCAATAGAAAAATCAAAAAACGCGCCGCAAAACGTGCTAAACGCAATAAACGCACGGGATCCTCAACAAAGGCGCCATCCACGTGCCGCAAAACCTTCAAGTTTAAATCGCTAAGTCCTCTTAAGGGGTCAACCAACGTGCCATCGGCGCCTAAAGCCATGGCGTTGATCGTAAGATCGCGCCGCTTCAGGTCATCGGCCAGTGTCACGTCAGTGCCAGTGTAAAAAGTAAAGCCCCGGTACCCTCTGCCCGACTTTCGTTCGGTGCGAGCCAGAGCAAACTCTTCCTTGGTTTCAGGGTGTAAAAAAACCGGAAAATCGCCCCCTACCGGAATGAAGCCCCGCTTGGCGATCTCCTCGGGAGTGCTACCCACAATGACCCAGTCTCGATCGCCCGCGGGCTGCCCCAGCAGGGCATCACGAACAGCGCCGCCCACCACGTACACCTGCAGCCCGTGCAGATACGCGTCAGGCTCCGGTGTTAACTTGAGCAGACGCTGTTGATGGGCTGCTGTTAATGTGGATGTCATCAGGGCAACGCGACCGTCGTTTCAGCTTCAGGCGATATCACGCCTAATCGTTGCTTAAGTGACTGTGGCTGACCGGTAAATACCATTGAGTAATAAGTTGCGTTAGATAAAACGTTTTTCACATACAGGCGCGTTTCAGTAAAAGGGATCGTCTCGGCAAAAATAGCCCCTTCAACCGGCACTTGCAAGCGTGACCGCCAGCGTACAGGCCGCTTAGGACCAGCGTTATAGCCAGCCGACGCGAGCACCTCTGAGCCATCAAGCTGCTGCAGCACCATATTCAGGTAATTGGTACCCAGTATGGTATTCGTGTCAAAGTCATTAACGCTAGAGGGAGTAAAGCCTTGCATGCCAATCCGATTGGCCACCCACTTAGCAGTGCCCGGCATCAGTTGCATAAGGCCAGATGCGCCCACCCCTGAGCGGGCATCAGTAATAAATCGAGACTCTTGCCGAATCAAGCCGTATACCCACGCAGGATCGAGGTTAATGAGCTTTGCTTTTTCAGTGACCCGTCCTTCAAAGGGCGCCACAAAACGCTGACTAAAGTCAATTTCATTCCGTGTCAGCAACGACGTATTCACCACTCGATCATAGACATGCTCGCTACGAGCGATTTCAGCGGCAGCGCGTAACTGACGGTCGTTCATGCCACGAATAGCGAAAGCCCACTCGGACACCGCCTCGGATCTCCATCCCAAATCAAACAGTTCAATAGCCCGCACAATACCGGGACGCGAACGAACCTCGGCAATTTCGGCATTTGTCACCGCAGTAGGTTTAGGTGGCAACGTAATCAGGCGGCCCAGCTCTTCGCTGGCCAACTGCCCATAAAACCCAAGATCGCTGGTGATGGACTCAAACTGCGCCTTGGCTTGAGCACGATCGCCCTGAGCTTGCAGGGCGCGTGCTCTCCAATAGACCCAGACCGGCTCTGAAGCCTGCGCTTTAGTCATTTTCTCGACACTGGCCTGAACTCGCCTCCAGTCTATTGAAGGCTCGCGGAGCTCGGCCCGCACCTCCCAAGCGTGGTTATAGTCTGTCATGCGAGTCAGGCCAGACAGGCGGTACCAGGTAGCGGCATCTGGTTCGACGCGTAATGCGGCCACCAGACCAAACTGACCCCATACCCAATCAAGATTTTCCGCAGGCAGTTGCTGCGCCCATTTATTGCGAATGTAATCGGCCTGAACCTGACGATTTGACTCACGGCCCAAGCGGGACAGCGCCAAGGTGACAAGTTCTTGCTGAGGCACACCACTGACTGCGCCCTGGCGATTCAGCCACGCCTTCGGAGCGGCCATCAACGACGTGTAGTCTTTCATTTCGCTGCCATCAAACAGGATCGCAGCCAAACGGCGCGCCTCTACAGGCTTGGCACTTTCAATGGCGGCTCGCATGAGGCCCCGAATGTCATCCCAGCCCGCTACCTGATCGGTGTAGAGCTGGTCTAACATCGTCCAACATGCACTGCCCGGCCGGAACTGCTCGAGTGCCAAATTGAGATCAACGGCCTGACCAGTCATATGTTTGGCATAGTGCTGAGCGCAACGTGTTTGCGAATTGCCCAGGTCGGCTGGATTCAGCTCATTGACTAAAGCGTAGTCGCCCCTTCGTGCTGCGGCAATTGCCCAATCACCTTTTAAACGCTCGGCCAAATAATGATCGGCATTGGTTCTTAAAAAGTGGTTCAGAGAATCAGCAGGAGGTACTGCAGTGGTAGTGTGCAATTGCTGACGCAAATGCCAGTAGCGTGGATAGGCACCCAGCACAGGGTCTCCCGCGGCCTGTTCTGCCAAGGCAGGCAGTGCAGACCAGCGCTTAGCCTCAAGGGCCGCACGGGCGCTTAGGACGGCAGAGCGGGCCTGTGGAGTAACATCAGGCTTATGTTCCCAACGTGTTGCTGGCGCAGGGGCGGGATTGGCCATCGCCAGGCGCAGCACATCATCAGCAGACGGAAGAACTTGGACTTCATCCGATTTCTGGCTAAGCTTCTGGGGAGGCTGTGCGCCCACACATCCCGCCAGCCCTAAAATCGATAGCAAGGCAAGAGCCGTCATCTGTGGCACGTCAAGCAAGGTTTTAGAACGGGGGTACTTTTCTGGTACCGTAACGACTTCAACGTCATCTTCACTTGCCTTTAAAAATTTAAGCTAACCATGAACCAAAACGTAGAGCATAACGCAAGTACCCTACGCAAACGATTGCTAGAAAAACGAAGCCAACAAGAACGCATGGATACCAACCGGGGCGGTCTGTTGATTCGAGGTCGTTTGTTTACGTGGCTGGCAACAACTCGCACACGACTAAAACAAGCAGGCAAACCTTTTCCGAACAAGATTGCTGCCTTTTGGTCTTTAGACGGCGAGCCAGAGCTACAGTCATTACTTTACCAACTGGTAGACGAGGAAGGGATCGAAATATCGTTACCTTGCGTCGTCGCTCCCGATAGCCCCTTGGTGTTTCGACCCTGGCATCCCGACTCGAACATGAATGCGGGTAAATACAATATACAAGAACCCGACACCACAGAAGTCGCCGATCTTCCAGATATTGTACTGGTCCCAACCCTGGGCTTTACGCGGCAAGGCGACCGGGTCGGATATGGTAAAGGTTATTATGATCGTACTTTAGCGCAGCTTAAAGCACAAAATCACCCCTTTACCGCTATTGGCGTTGCCTGGGCAGTTGGCGACTTAAGCGCTGAAAACTACCAGCCCCAGCCTCACGACTTTCAGCTGGACGGCATACTTACCGATAAAGGCTGGGCGAAAGCGGTTCCTGCCCTGTAAAGATACACATCACCGTATTTCCAGACAGCAATGGCTACGTTTAACGTAGCCATTGTTTTATTCAAGCTATCTTTTAGCTTGCTGACCGGCTAACAGAACTTAGCTAAAGCTAAGCTTAGGTATTACCGACATGGCGGCATCTGATCCATTCAAGGTATAAAAATGCAATCCGGGTGCCCCACCATCAAGCAAGTCCTGACAGAGCTGGGTCACGACATCGACACCAAAGGCTCGGATTGAGTCTCTGTCGTCGCCAAAGTCAGCTAAACGCAATCGGACCCAACGCGGAACTTCAGCACCACACATGTTCGAAAACCGAATTAGCTGCGATGAGTTGGTAATAGGCATAATTCCCGGAATGACAGGAATGTTCACCCCTTTAACCTGCGCGCGTTCAACAAAGTCGAAATAAGCGTGAGGATTAAAGAAATATTGCGTGATCGCTCCGTCAGCCCCTTGATTGACCTTATCGACGAAATGAGCCATATCAGTATCGAAGCTGGTGGCTTGCGGATGCATTTCCGGATAAGCCGCCACCTCGATCGTGAACTCATCGCCGCTATGCTCCCGGATAAACTTAACCAGCTCACTGGCATAACGAAGCTCTCCGGCATCCCCTCCCATACCTGAAGGCAAATCGCCTCGCAAAGCGACAATACGGCGGATGCCCTTGGCGTGGTAGTCGTCAAGAACCGCAGCCAGTTCGGCACGCGTAGCACCAATACACGATAAATGAGGCGCTACATCAAAACCCAGTTTTTGCAATAAGCCCACTGCGCCTACGGTACCCGCACGGGTAGTGCCCCTGCCCCGAAGGTGACACTAACGTATGCGGGATGCAGTCCTTGCAAGGTTTTAGCGGATCGAACCAGCTTTTCCTGTGCAGCAATATCACGGGGCGGAAAAAACTCCAGGCTCAGCGACTGCGTTTGAATCATGAAACCAGTAACCTCGACAGTAGCCCGGACACCAGGCTGTAAATAATGGCCCCAATCATGGCCCACCAGAACCCGTTGACCTTAAAGCCGCTGAGCACCGAACCAGCAAACCAGAACACCAAAGCGTTCAGCACAAGCAAAAACAGCCCTAAGGTAACGATAGTGATAGGCAAGGTCAGTATGGTCAAAACAGGTTTAACGATGGTGTTAAGTAAACCTAGCACCAGTGCTGCGATTAACGCAGAGCCAAACGATGCGACGGCAATACCGGGCAAAATATAGGCCACTACCAGCAGTGCAACAGCATTAAGTATCCAAACAAGCAGTAAGGTCATGTTGAGGCTCCTGAAAAGGCGTCCGCAGACGCCTATGGGTTTAGTAACGGTAGTGGTCTGCTTTGTAAGGGCCCTCTACCGGCACATTGATATAGTCAGCTTGCTCCGGGCTTAACTCGCTCAACTGTACACCTAATTTTGCAAGGTGCAGACGAGCTACTTTTTCGTCAAGGTGCTTGGGCAATACATAAACCTTTCCTGTTTCGTATGCTTCGCCGCGTGTAAACAGCTCAATCTGGGCAATCGTCTGATTCGTGAACGACGCCGACATCACAAATGAAGGATGGCCCGTTGCGCAGCCTAAATTCACCAGACGGCCTTTAGCCAGAAGAATGATCCGCTTACCGTCAGGGAAAATAACGTGGTCAACCTGTGGCTTGATCTCTTCCCATTCGAGGTCTTCAATAGCAGCAACATCAATTTCGTTATCAAAGTGACCGATATTGCATACGATGGCCTGGTCTTTCATGCGTTCCATGTGCTGACGATTAATGACGTGGTAGTTACCTGTTGCTGTCACGAAAATATCAGCCTTGTCTGCCGCTTCTTCCATTGTTACAACACGGTAGCCTTCCATTGAAGCCTGAAGCGCACAAATAGGATCGACTTCAGTTACCCAAACCTGTGCCCGTAACGCAGCCAATGCCTGGGCGCAGCCCTTGCCCACATCGCCAAAGCCGATAACAACGGCGACCTTGCCCGCCACCATGACGTCGGTTGCACGCTTGATACCGTCCACCAAAGACTCACGGCAACCGTAAAGGTTATCGAACTTGGATTTGGTGACGGAATCGTTAACGTTAATGGCGGGGAAAGCCAACTCGCCCTTTTTAGCCATCTGGTAGAGACGGTGCACACCAGTCGTGGTTTCTTCGGTGACGCCTTTAATTTGCGCCAGGCGTGTTGAATACCATGTAGCGTCCGTCTGCAGACGTGCCCGGACCGAAGCAAAAAGCACGCGCTCTTCTTCGCTGCCCGGAGCATCAAGCACCGAAATGTCTTTTTCAGCACGTGCGCCAAGATGCAGCAAGACCGTCGCATCGCCACCGTCATCTAAAATCATATTGGCCTGATTCTCGCCGGGCCAGTCAAAAATATCGTGGGCGTACTGCCAGTACTCTTCAAGAGTCTCGCCCTTAACAGCAAATACAGGCGTACCGCTGGCAGCAATAGCGGCAGCAGCGTGATCTTGGGTAGAGAAAATATTGCACGATGCCCAGCGAACCTCGGCGCCCAGGGCCACCAGGGTTTCGATAAGGACAGCTGTCTGGATGGTCATGTGCAGGCTGCCGGCAATGCGTGCGCCTTTTAGAGGCTGCGATGCAGCATATTCTTCGCGAGTGGCCATCAAGCCTGGCATTTCAGTTTCAGCGATCGCGATTTCTCGACGGCCCCAGCTGGCCAGTGCGATGTCAGCAATAACGAAATCGGAAAATGCGGTATCGGTAACGGCGTTCATAGAGTGCTCCGGTTAACATGCATAAGCCGGGACACACATTACGCAGTCACCATGGCCCCTGCACGGGAATATGGTGAGCGTCGTTGAGAAACGTAAACGTAGTTCAACGTAAAAACCCCTAAGCCTGGCAAACTGTAAGTTGTTTGTCGCAACGCTCCTCAGGGGTCTGGGAATTCGATAGCAGAATTGTACCCGTTAAATTATTTTTCGCCAGCCATCAGGCCGAAAAACTTAACGGGACGGGTTGTTGCGACGCGGATAGCCCTGCCCACGGATCCGCTCCCAGATACCGAGTTTTTCCTCTTCGGAAAAAAACACCCAGTTAGCTACCTCCATGGCCGTACGTCCGCAACCACGGCAGATGTCATCGTAAAGGGTAGAACACACCGCCACACATGGCGAGTCGGTGGGACGTAAGCTGGAGCTCTCGTCAGCAGCGGAAGGGGAAGGATTATAGGTGGACATTCTTTTACTTTAGCATTGAGTGTCGGAAAACCGACCTAATGCCCTTAACATGAATCGGCATTTACTCAGTGCAATCAAGGCGCATCGAGCGCCCTGATTGAATGCCTGACAGATAGAAAACGAGCGTTTAGAGACCAGCCGCTGCGCGTAATGCTGCCGCTTTATCAGTGGCTTCCCAGGTGAATTCGGGTTCGCTACGGCCAAAGTGCCCATAAGCAGCCGTTTTGCTGTAGATCGGACGCAATAGATTGAGCATGTTGATAATGCCCTTTGGACGCAAGTCAAAGTGTTCTCGCACCAGCTTAGCGATGGCGTCATCAGCAATCACACCCGTACCTTCTGTGTAAATGGTGATGTTAATGGGTTCGGCAACCCCAATCGCGTAACTAAGCTGAACCTCGCACTGACGCGCCAGGCCTGCCGCGACTACATTTTTCGCTACATAACGTGCCGCATACGCTGCAGAGCGGTCTACCTTTGACGGGTCCTTGCCTGAAAATGCTCCACCACCATGGCTGCATGCGCCGCCATAGGTATCCACAATAATCTTACGGCCTGTTAAACCGCAGTCTCCCTGGGGGCCACCAATCACAAACTTCCCCGTGGGATTAACCAGGAAACGGGTGTTGGGAGTGAGGAATTCATCGGGGAAGCAAGGGCGGATAATCTGCTCGATTACAGCTTCCTGGATATCGGCCTGTGACATTTCAGGGGCATGCTGCGTGGACAAGACCACAGTATCGACCTCAGCCGGCCTGCCTTCCAGATAGCGGAAAGTTACCTGAGCCTTGGCATCCGGACGCAGCCACGGCAAGCGTCCGTCTTTACGCAATTCGCTTTGGCGTTGCATTAAGCGATGTGCATACCAAATGGGTGCAGGCATGAGATCGGGCGTTTCGTCGCAGGCATAACCAAACATCAGCCCCTGATCACCCGCCCCCTGGTTAAGAATTTCTTCTGCGCTACGATCTACACCTTGCGCAATATCAGGCGACTGTTTATCGTAAGCCACCAGTACTGCACAACCCTTGTAGTCTATGCCGTAGTCGGAGTTGTCGTAACCAATACGCTGCAAGGTGTCGCGTGCGACTTGAATATAATCAACGTTGGCAGTGGTCGTGATCTCGCCTGCCATCACAACCAGACCCGTGTTGCACAGCGTTTCCGCAGCGACACGAGCATTAGGGTCTTGAGTAAAAATGGCATCAAGCACGGCATCAGATATCTGATCCGCGACTTTATCGGGATGACCTTCGGATACGGACTCGGAAGTAAATAGAAAATCGTTGTTGGCCACAGCGGTTGCGTCCTGTTGTGATGCTAAAAAGCATATAAGTAGGTGAACAAACTGCGTTGCACCACGGATACTAGAGCACAGAAGCAATGCGCATCGGGCGCGACGCTTTAGCGGGATTTTTAGCCACCAAGGTGGCGTATCGCTCCGCAAGTTGTCGGTTAACTCAGCGATAAAATGCATTTTAAGCGAAAATAACGCATCTTTGCATCTGTTTGAAATATTTATAAAGGTTAGTACCCCAGATTTATGCTTTTGTTTTTGTTGCGTGCCCTGTCCTACCTGCCCTTAGGCTTCCTGCACGGATGCGGACGAATAGTGGGCAAAACCGTGTATTTGATTCCTGGACGCTACCGCAACCGCCTGCGAAAAAATGCTGCCCAGGCCGGCTACACCAGCACTAGTTTTGCTCGTAAAAGCGCAGGCGAAATTGGCGCAATGATTTTCGAAACGCCTAAAGTGTGGCTCAGAGCAGACGAATGTCTGGCCAAATGCATTAACCCTGATGCCTACATCGTTGAGGAAGCACTGGCTGAGAAACGCGGTATCTTGTACCTAACACCTCACCTGGGCTGTTTTGAAATTACCGCCCGGCGATTAGTTCAGTATGGCCCTATCACTGTTATGTTCAGAGAGCCCCGTCAAAGTTTCCTGGAACCCGCAATGCGCGCATCACGTGACACGCCCGGGCTGCATTCGGTGCCTGCCAATCTAAAAGGCATACGCGAGTTCGTGCGTGCCTTACGGCGTGGCGAGGCCATAGGAATGTTACCGGATCAGGTGCCCAGTAGCGGCGACGGCGTATGGCAGCCATTTTTCGGCAAACCCGCGTACACCATGACCCTTGCAGCCAAGCTTGCTCTACAAACCAAGGTGCCGGTGGTGCTGACCGCCGGTGAGCGTCTTCCCCGCGGCCAAGGCTGGAAAATCCATTATGTACGGCTTCAAGAACCTCTTCCCGAGTCGATTGATGCCATGGTTGCGGTCATTAACGACGGCATGGAAAGCCTGATTACGCGCTTTCCCGAACAGTACCTCTGGAGCTATAACCGCTACAAGATTCCGCCCGAAGCCCCTGCCATACCCGATCACCTAACCCCCCATTAACCTTTTTCAAACGCTAACGAGCCATAACAGCAACATTGGCCTGATTGCCGCCGAGGACTTCCCAATGACATCGTCCAGTTTCAATGCCTATGACATTGCTCAATTTCTAGCTGAAAACCCTGACTTCTTTCAGCAGCACTCCGCGATATTCTCCGAACTCCGTGTCCCTCATCCACACGAAAAAAGGCCATCTCCCTGGGCGAGCGCCAAATTCTTAACTTGCGTGCTCGCAACAAAGAATTAGAACGGCAGCTGCAACGCCTGATTAGCCACGCGAAGAACAACCAGCAAATCGGCGAGCAACTACATCAGTGGTCATGCAGAATGCTGGCTGAACCCAGTGCTGATCAGCTTTCAGGACACATCATCCGCTCACTGACCGAAGTCTTCGATTTAGACAGTATCGCTATCCGTACATGGGGTGTGCTTGAATCCGAGCACGATGACGTAAACGATGAAAGCACCGGCTTTATCAGCGGGCTGAACCAGCCTTATTGTGGTCCTGCTTCCTCACAGCCTGTACTTGGCTGGCTAAGCGAACCGGTGGGCTCTGTGGCAATTGTTCCTCTGACAGTGCTGTCTGATTGCGCCGGTGCCATAGTCATGGGCTCACACCAAAGCGACAGATTTACTGAAGATATGGAAATTGACTTTTTAGTCATGATCGGAGAGCTCTGCGCTTCGGCACTGAGTCGAGTTCCACTAAGCCCCGAACTCGAGGCCTGATATGGCAGGCGTCCAGCGTGTAATTGATGAATGGCTGACTTACCTCACACACGAGCGACGGTTGTCACCGCACAGCCTGGCAGCCTACGCTCGTGACTTAAAACCCATTCGGGCATTGTCTATAAATGCTATTGCCTCTATAGACAGCCATCTGCTGCGTCAGACACTTGCCACACTGCATAAAAATGGCGCCCATCCACGCAGCCTGCAACGCATACTCTCTGCATGGCGTAATTTCTTTAACTGGTGGTGCGCACTGGACGACCAGCGCCTCAATCCATGTACAGGCTTAAAGGCCCCTAAAAGCCCACGCCCCTTGCCCAGTTCGTTATCAGTCGACCAAGCCCAGCAACTATTGGACCACCAGCCATCAGACAGCCTGGATACCTGCAGCGCTGAGCAGCTCCGTGATCAGGCCATGTTTGAGCTTTTTTACTCTAGCGGCTTGCGGCTATCTGAATTAGTAGGCTTAGACGTACGCTACACAGAACAAAGCGGGTATCGCTCTCATGGCTGGCTACAGCTTGATGATGCCGAAGCCTTCGTCTTGGGAAAGGGGCAGAAACGCAGGCAGGTGCCTATAGGCTCGAAAGCCATTGATGCCTTAGCTTTGTGGATACCTGCTCGCGCTCAGCTATTGAGGGCTACCACGGACGACCCTGCCAACCACGCTGCTCTTTTTCTGGGTACCCGTGGTAAACGGATCAACCCTCGAGTTGTACAACAACGCTTGCAGCAACGAGCCATTGAAGCCGGACTCGCCCAGGGTGTCAGCCCGCATGCACTGCGTCACAGTGTGGCCAGTCATCTGCTTCAATCGGCGCAAGATTTGCGGGCGGTTCAAGAACTACTGGGACACAGCAACATCAGTACAACACAAATTTACACCCGGCTCGACTTTCAACACCTGGCCCAGGTGTATGATCAGGCTCACCCCGGGCCAGGCGCAAAAGCAAATAATTGGCATAGCGGCTACGGCGCCAGAGCCTCTAATAATTTGCTGCTATTCCAGCGAATCATTCCTAGATAACTGTCGGCATCATGTAGCGCTTTGGCCAAGGCATCCGAATATAAAACACCGCCGACCTTCGCCCCCGTTTCTCTGGCCACTTGTTCTACCAACTTGGGGCTAACGACATTCTCTACAAAAATTGCCGAGATACCTTCAGTTCGAGCGCGGCTAATCACGCTGGCAATATCCTTGGCTGAGGGTTCAGCCTGATTCGATACGCCCAGCAAGCTAATAAATTCAACGCCGTAATCGGCTGCCAGATAGGCAAAGGCATCGTGTGATGAAATGACTTTGCGATGCTCGGCAGGCAAGGCTTGAAAAGCGGCCTTCAGCTGTGTATCCAAGGCCTGCATCTCTTGAATATAAGCTTCCGCGTTTGCACGAAACAATGCTTCAGAACGAGGCTGGGCTTCGATCAGGCCGTCTCTAATATTTTCCACGTACACTATCGCACGGCTCAAACTTTGCCATGCGTGCGGATCATAATCGCCGTGCTGATGCTGCCCTTGCTCATGATCATGACTATGATCATGACTATGATCGTGATCGTGATCGTGCTTATTCTCTTGCTGACCATGACTGTCAGCCTGATACCTGATGGCGCTGATCCCTGTGGACGCCACCACTTGCTTGCCATCGTAACCTGCTGACTGCATGAGCCGTGGAACCCATGCCTCGAAGTCCAGGCCATTGACGATCAATAGTTTAGCCTGGCCCACCGCCTTGGCATCGCTGGGACGAGGCTCGAATGTATGGGCATCGCTTTCCGGACCCACGATTACACTCACGTTCACCGCATCACCGCCCACCTGTTTGACCATGTCCCCTAGAATAGTGAAGCTAGCGACCACCTCAAGTGGCGACTGCTCATTAGCCGAGGCAAGAGGACTTAACATTGCACCCACTAAAGCAATAGCAGCGATCATGAGCCGGCAAGGCCCATGCACAACCACTGCCGCATTTTTTTTAAACAACGTCTTCATGGGCTTACTCCGGGAAATGCGATAAACGCTGGCGACGGGCCCGCGCTTGCCATGCGCTATGAATCAGGCCCCCGTGGGGTCCGACACAAATCGAAAAGAAATACACGGCTCCGGCTGCCAGAATAATGGCAGGCGAGGCAGGTACATTACTGTGATAAGACGCCAGAAGGCCGGCATAAGATGTAAGCATGCCAAGCAAGGCCGATAACGTCATTTGGGAGCCCGATGAATGCACCCAAAAGCGCGCTGCCGTGGCTGGCAGCATCATAATACCCACAACCATCAAAGTACCCAGAACCTGAAAGCCAGCCACCAGCGTCATGACCAATAACACCAAAAACACCATATGCACCCACGACCCCGCTCTACCTTCGCTGCGCAGAAAAATTGGGTCCAGGCACTCTAAAACAAGCGGGCGATAAATAATGGCGAGCACCACCAAGGCGATACTCGCTGTGCCGGTGACCAATATAAGCGAAGCGTCATCCAGGCCAAGTACGGTGCCGAAGAGCACATGTATCAGATCCATATTTGAGCCTCGCAGCGACACAAGCAGCACCCCAAGCCCTAGTGACACCAGATAGAATGCGGCAAAGCTTGCATCCTCGCGCAAAGGGGTCAGACGGGCAACCAAACCTGCCAGCAATGCCACAACCAGCCCTGTAATCATGCCCCCAATGGCCATCGCCCCCAGCGACAGACCCGCCGTCAGAAACCCTACCGCCACACCGGGCAAAATGGCGTGAGCCATTGCATCGCCCATCAGACTCATGCGTCGCAATACCAGAAACACGCCCAATGGGCCGGCTGCGGCAGAGAGCGCAAAAGAACCCGCCAACGCTCGGCGCATGAATCCATAATCAATAAAAGGGGCGAAAAGAAAATCGTACAACCACATCAGAGATAGTCTCCGGCACACAAATGGCGGGCCAAATGCAGGTTTTCAGCACTCAGGGCCGTCGGCGTGTCGCACCATGCAACCGCCTGCCCCGCCAATAGCAGGGTTTGGGGAAAAAACTTGTGCACCATTTCGAGATCATGCAGGACGGCAATTACCGTGCGCCCCTGCTGGTTCCATTGGATCAACAATTTCATCAGATCATCAGTGGTGGCTTTATCAACGGCAGCAAACGGCTCATCAAGCAAAATAACGGGAGAATCTCTTAGGATAAGACGGGCAAACAAAGCTCTCTGTAATTGCCCTCCCGATAAGGTACCGATGGGCCTTGCAGCAAAATCACTTAAACCTACTTGTGCCAGGGCTTGCTCCACTCGATTTTTTCACTATTGGAAAAACCTCGCCAGACACCGACTCGGCGCCATGCGCCCATCGCTACCAGGTCATAGGTAGTAATGGGAAAGCTGCGGTCCAATTCGCCAAGCTGCGGAAGAAATGCAATGTCGTTGAGCCCTTTGCCAGCAAGTCGAATCTGGCCTCGTAATGGACTTAACTGGCCGGTGATCCCCTTAAGCAACGTCGATTTGCCTGCGCCATTAGGCCCAACGATGGCATAGAGGCCTGCCCTACAGAACTCGCCCGATACATCACGAACGGCCACCTTGTCACGCCAGCCTAATGAGAGCTGATCCAACTGTATGACTGCAGCGCCCATGTGGCTATTTATATCCATCCTAAAGCCCACGCGCTCAGGCACCAAAGAAACGCAACAGCCACCAATACTCGGCTAACCCTCGCCGGGGCGGATGCCAATAAAGCCGTCCCCCTGTAGGGCCTGCGTAACGAAGATTGGGGTGACGGGCGTGAACTTGTGCTTTTATGCATGACTTACTGTTAAGATCAAATGATTAATTGACTATCGACCGTTATGTTATAACATAACCGCTCATTCTGTCTTGCCACAACTATGCCTGTACATGTACTGACTCCTCAAGCTATCGAAGCGCAGCTTCACACCGCAGAGCAGCTATGCAAAAAGCGCGGTAAGCGACTAACGCCTATACGGCGCGAGGTACTTGAGTTATTGCTCCGGCAGCAACGCAGTCTGAAAGCATACGAGTTGCTGGAACTATTCAGACAGGATCAGCCGGGCGCAGCTCCGCCTACGGTATATCGTGCCCTGGAGTTCCTGACGGATGAAGGCCTTATCCACCGGCTAGACGCCGTCAATGCCTGGACGGCCTGTGCTGACGCTGCCGGCCATCCACATGATTTACTCATTGTGTGTACGAATTGCGGCGCCGTGGCCGAGCTAAGTGCTCCTAGCCTCAGTGCGCAGCTAGCCGCATGCGTAGAGCAGGCCGGATTCACGCTGTCAGGCCTGGAAACTGAGTTACAAGCCTTATGCAAAAAATGTATATCGGAGGGCGTGCGAGCCAAATCGTGCCCACAGAACCATAGCGTCTAAGGGCCAAACCGTATATATTTCTTTTTTTCTACCGCTACAGTAGCGAACAGCCATCTTTGCGCATTTGCCCGCAGCCCAAGGCTGTGATGTAATCGCACGTTGATTTTACGCAGTCAAGTTAAATGAATATTTATGCAGATTGCAACTTGAGTACAAGTACTACGAGGCCACTATGAAAGCCGCTGCCAAAAAAACATGATGCCTGTCACTATCCTGACAGGTTTTCTTGGCGCAGGAAAAACCACCCTGCTAAAACGAATCCTCTCCGAGTTTCACGGTCGACGCATCGCCGTTATTGAAAATGAGTTTGGTCCAGAAAACATTGATAACGAGCTATTGATCCAGGACAGCGACGAGGAAATTATCGAGCTTAGCAACGGATGCGTATGTTGTACTGTGCGCGGCGACCTGATGCGCACCCTGAACGATCTGCGTATTCGACGGGAAGCTGGTGAGCTTAGCTTCGAACGTGTCATCATTGAAACAACGGGCATGGCCAACCCCGGGCCGGTCTGCCAGACCTTTTTCATGGACGATGAGATCGCTGAGTATTATCGTCTGGATGCCGTGATCACCGTAGTTGATGCAAAGCACGGCATGGTGACCCTGGATAAGCAGGAAGAATCGCAAAAGCAAATTGGTTTTGCCGATAAAATCCTGATTTCCAAGAAAGATTTGGTAAATGAAGCCGATTATGAAGCTTTACGCGCTCGTATCATGCGTATTAATCCTCGTGTAACAATAACTCCGGTACACTTCGGCGAAACCGATATTAACGAGCTACTGGATATCAGCGGTTTTAATCTGAACGCTATTCTGGATATCGATCCCGAGTTCCTGAATGAGGAACCCGAACATGAGCATGACGACAAACATACTCATGACCATGAGCACGATGAGACGTGCGGATCTGGGTGCACGCACCACGATCACCATCATCACGCTGCTCATAGCGACGAAATAGGGGCGTTTGTATTTCGCGCTAAACGGCCGTTCGATCCTGAGCGTCTGGAAGATTTTCTGGGTGGCGTCACTCAGGTTTTCGGGCCTGACCTGCTGCGCTACAAAGGAATTCTTTACCTTAAAGGCGTTAATCGCCGCATGCTCTTTCAGGGCGTGCACATGATGATGGGGGCTGAGCCCGGGAAACCGTGGCTAGCCAATGAAAAGCCTGAGACAAAAATGGTATTTATAGGCCGCAAACTACCTCAGGAGGTTTTTACGCAGGGGCTTGAGCACTGCTTAGTTTAGCTCTACTAAACCGAGTTCACGCTCAGGTTCCACTACGATAAAAAAAGGGAAACATCATGGCAAGCAAATCGAGTGTCAACAATAACCCGGCTCAAATCCTAACGGTTGAAGAGCTGTTGGCCATGCCAGAGAGCAGCTACATGAATGCCGCTCAATTGGCATTCTTTAAAAATCGTCTCCGCGAGCTAGAGCAAGAGATTCTTGCCAATGCCGGTGCTACCACCGAAAATCTGCGCGAAACACAATTTGTTCCTGATCCTGCCGACCGCGCCACAATTGAAGAAGAGCACGCACTTGAACTCCGCACTCGCGATCGCGAGCGCAAGCTACTGAAGAAAGTGCAGCAGTCAATCGGTTTAATCGACTCAGGTGAATACGGCTGGTGCGAAGAAACTGGCGAGGCTATTGGTCTAAAGCGCCTGTTGGCGCGCCCGACAGCGAATTTATCACTAGAGGCACAAGAGCGCCGCGAGAAGCGCCAAAAAATGTATGGCGATTAAGCCGCTCTTGCCAGAACGTAGATGTTTTGCCAGTAATCAGTAAACGGCAATAACATACACTGCATGCCATTTTCAAAAGCCGCAATACTGCTTCAGTATTGCGGCTTTTTCATGTTTTATTTAACCGCCTTACATAATCAGCCTTGAAGTTTTGACTATCGAACCCCATGTGTTAACAAACAAAGGAAGGATCACATGGAACAATATCACGCCACTACTATTATTGCTGTTCGCCGCGGCGAAGACGTCGCCATTGGTGGCGATGGGCAGGTCACGCTGGGCAACGTTGTTGTCAAGGCAACGGCCAGAAAAATTCGTCGCCTGCATAAAGACTCGGTTCTTGCCGGCTTTGCAGGGGCTACTGCCGACGCCTTTACCCTGCTTGAGCTTTTCGAAGCCAAACTCGAAAAGCACCAGGGTAATTTGCTGCGCGGCGCGGTAGAACTCACTCGAGACTGGCGCACCGATCGTGCCCTTCGCCGACTCGAAGCCATGCTAATTGTTGCCGACAAAGAACACACGCTCGTGCTGACAGGCAACGGTGATGTACTGGAGCCTGAGCACGGTCTCGCCGCTATCGGTTCGGGCGGATCATACGCCCAGTCAGCAGGCCTGGCACTTTTACATAACACCGATCTCACACCCGCCGAAATTGTGAAAAAATCGCTGGAAATCGCTGGCGACCTCTGCATCTATACTAATAATAATCACGTTGTTGAAACGCTTTGACTACCGAAAAGGCTATCCATTCTATGTCCGCATCGTCTATGACTCCCGGGGAAATCGTCTCCGAACTCGATAAAAACATCGTTGGTCAAAACCGCGCCAAGCGCTCGGTTGCCGTGGCCCTACGTAACCGTTGGCGCCGTCAGCAAGTAGCCGAGCCACTCCGTCACGAAATCGTTCCCAAAAACATTTTAATGATCGGGCCTACCGGTGTAGGCAAGACCGAAATAGCACGCCGTCTGGCCAAGCTGGCAAATGCGCCCTTCATTAAAATCGAAGCAACAAAGTTTACCGAAGTCGGCTATGTAGGCCGAGACGTCGAAACTATTATTCGCGATCTTGTCGATGCTTCAGTCAAGCAAACCCGTGAACTGGAAATGCGTCGCGTACGCAGTCATGCTGAAGAGGCTGCCGAAGATCGTATTCTTGATGCCCTGGTCCCGCCGGCTCGTGATAGCTATGGTCAGCCCGAGCGTGAAGAAACCAGTACGCGACAGGTGTTTCGCAAGCGCCTGCGTGAAGGCTCTATCGATGACACTGAAATCGAAATCGATATCGCGCAAGCCGCTCCACAAATGGAAATCATGGCCCCTCCCGGCATGGAAGAAATGACTGAGCAGCTGCGGGGCATGTTTGCAGGCCTGGGCCGAGACAAAACCAAGAAGCGCAAACTCAAAATCAAAGAGGCGTTCAAACTGCTGATCGACGAAGAGGCGGCCAAACGCGTTAACGAAGATGAACTGCGCACTGCAGCCGTGCATAACGCCGAGCAAAACGGTATCGTGTTCCTGGACGAAATCGATAAGATTACTGCCCGGGAAGGCAATACCAGCGGCGAGGTCTCCCGCCAAGGTGTGCAGCGCGACTTATTGCCGCTAGTCGAAGGCACTACCGTTAACACCAAATACGGTGTGGTACGTACTGACCATATCTTGTTTATTGCCTCCGGCGCCTTTCATTTGTCGCGCCCTTCAGACCTGATCCCCGAACTGCAGGGTCGCTTCCCGATTCGTGTCGAACTCGACTCCCTTACCGCCGACGATTTTGTCAAAATCTTGTCTGACACCGACTCCTCGCTAACCAAGCAATACACCGCGCTACTGGGCACCGAGAACGTAAATCTGGATTTCCGCCCAGATGGTATACGCCGCCTTGCCGAGCTGGCCTTTGAAGTAAACGAGCGTACCGAAAATATTGGCGCCCGCAGGCTCTATACCGTCATGGAAAAACTGCTGGATGATTTATCGTACGAAGCAGGCAGTAAAGCTGAGCAAAATGTAGTCATTGACGCTGACTACGTTAATGAGCAATTACAGGAAACTGCTGCAAGCCAGGACTTGGCCCGATACGTGCTGTAATTCGACCCTACGCAAAAACGAGCCCCCGCTTCTTTCACGAAACGGGGGCTTCTTATTTAAAGTTAAAGCAGCGTAACCCAGCTCTTTCGGTACTCCCATCTGGCATTTTATTTTTGTATTTTCGTCACCACATACTGTTCATTTTCGCGCTTTGCCGTGAAACGCACCTTGTCACCAGGCTTGATATCGCCCAATAAGGCGGGATCAATTTTGTACACCAAAGTCATGGCAGGTAATTGCAAAGCGTCAATACTTCCGTGTTTAAGGGTGATCTTCTGCGCGGACACATCGATGCGACGGACCTCGCCGGTAGCTGTAGCTTCTTGGACCTGAGCCACGCTAACATAGGCAGTTGTACTGAGTGCCAGCCCAAGCAGCGCGGCAGATGCCAAACGAGACGAATAAAAAGTCATACACTACACTCCAAAAAACCAGGATGAGAGAACCAGGGCGGTAAAACCCTCATCGTCTCTAAAAGCATAACGCGATTGAAAGGAAAAATCTTGTCTGATTCATTACACGATTATGTATTACGCGAAGCGACGCCTGAAGACGTGCCTCAAATACATAGGCTCATGCTGGAAATGGCAGCGTTTGAAAATCTTATGGATCAGTTCCAGGCAACTGAAAATAGCCTGCATGACAACCTGTTCAGTATTCCGCCTGCTGTTAACTGTTCAGTGATTGTCCATCAAGACAATCCGCAACAGCTGGTGTCCTACCTTATGTGGTTTCATAACTATTCGTCTTTTTTGGCAAAGCGCGGACTGTACCTGGAAGACATATATATCGTTCCCGCACACCGTCGCAAAGGCCTGGGAAAATATGCATTGCAGCATCTTGCAGCAAAAGCAATTGAACTGGGTTGTGGACGATTCGAATGGGTAGTCCTTGACTGGAACCAAAATGCAATCGATTTTTATGAGCAACAAGGTGCATCCGTACTGCCCGAATGGCGAGTGGTACGAATAGCCGGCGAAGCACTTGTCCGCCTTGCAAATACAAACAACACAAACACTTAACCAGGCAGATCTTCATATGGCAACCCGTTTATCAGTGATCACTACACGCACCGGCGACGGTGGACAAACCGGCCTGGGGGATGGCACACGTATTGCCAAGCACAGTCTGCGCATTCACGCCCTGGGAGACGTTGACGAGCTCAACAGCGTTATTGGGCTCTGGCGTTGCGAGTCTCTGCCCGCCGACATAGATGAGGTGCTTTCAAGCGTACAGCACGACCTGTTCGATATGGGCGCCGAACTGTGCATACCCGGACATATTGCCATGAAAGAAAGCCATGTACTGGCGCTGGAAGAGGCCCTGAAACATTACAATGCCGACCTGGGAAAGCTTGAAGAGTTCATCTTGCCTGGGGGGACAAAGGCTGCTTCAATGGCCCATATGGCACGCACGGTATCCAGACGCGCCGAACGGGCAGTGGTAGCCCTGATGCAGGAAGAAACCATCGAGCCTCCCATACAGCAATACTTAAATCGTTTGTCCGACCTTTGCTTCGTACTTGCGCGAGCCTTGAACAGGTCTGCCGGACAGGGCGACGTACTGTGGAAACGCAAGTAAGGTTAAAACCATCCGGCATTAGCCCATATGCGCAACAGGCATGTCGTCACTCCAGGCGCTCCAGATTTCGAAAACGATACACAGGCGCCTCTAGAGGATGAGTGTAGATCTCCCATAGCACCTGCGACCCTTCAAGCCGTATGTCAGCGGTGGCCAGCGTGTTTTCGTCATCGCTGTCGTCGGCAGCCTTTCTGAAAATTGGAAACTGCTCCACGCTGTTATCCGCCAAAATCGTTAAAGGATTAACGCTGCCGGTTGCCAACTGTTGAGAAAGCAACGCAGTCCCTACTTTTTGGCGATGCTCTGAAGAAGCGGTAACACGCTGCTCGAAGCCCTTGCTTGCATCATGAACAGCGTGATTGGCATGTAGGAGAGCTTGCCGGGTTTTCAGCGCCGAGACATAAAACTGACTGAACTCTACACTCAACAGCGTAGTCGAACCCTGCATACCCAAGCTCAAATGAAAAGCACCTGACCGCTTAGCTTCTTGCAACACGGCCACCGCTGATTCCAAAGAAGACTCCTCTAATATCTGGCGGGTGAGCACCATGCGGGGGACACCTGCCTCAACGCCTAGCGCCCGCACGTTGTTAACCGTCATGGCAAGACCGTACTCGTTAACTGCTATCGTGTGGCCGGGAATAGATCCCGGATACAAAAATGAAATGAAGCTCGCCCCTTCACTAGAACAAATGTAGGCAAGCCCGCAGCTTCCCGCAAAGCCCGGGTCGCCATCTTCATTGTGGGTAATACGCGGCACATTTTCGTGCGGTAATTGCACCGTCGTGCAGCCATCTGGAGCCATCGCCCAGAGATCGCCCCGGCAATTCCAGAGAAATACGTCATCAAAGGGCAATCCCAGCCCTTGGGCCAAACCCAGAAGCTCTTGCCAGACACGAGGATAGTTTTGCTGCACCAGACTTTGCATCCGCTTGGCCTGCAGTGTGTGGCGCCATTGCATTACCCCTTTCCAGGCGTCAGAGTCCAACAGGTGGTTATGCACGGCATCATGCCCGAAACGTCCAAGCGCCACACCGACCTCGTGGGCAGTGCCATTAATTTCTATATATTTCAAAGTTGCCATTATTCTTGATTCCAATAGGCACCAGTCTGGTGAAGTTGATTTTCAGCCTGTTCGATACCGCTCACAGCGCGTCGGCCAGTTTTGGCCAGCAGCTGTTCTACCAGCACCTCGACCAGAGCAACCGACGCACTTGATGAAGGAAAAAAGAAGGTACATCTGTGCTGAACAACAACGATTGGTCCGCCTCGAGTGCAATGGGTGCCACCAAGCTATCACAGATGGCCAATACCTTGCTATTGGCCGCACGGGCGGCTTCATAGACCCTGACCACTTCGTGGGAGTATGGCGCAAAACCTATCAATACCACCACATCACCGGGCTCAAGAGTACGCAGTTCAACCTCTAAGGTTCCCGCGTCGCTGCGCAACATCGTTACAGAAGGCCTGAACAGACGATACAGGTAATGAAAACTAAAGGCCGCGGCGTACGAGGCCCTGAAACCTGCCACGAAAACACGTTTAGCCTTAACAACCAGCTCTACCGCCAGCGGCAAGCGGTCAGCATTCAAATCGATCAGCAATTGCACATTCAGCGACTGCGCCGCAACCATCTTTTCAGCCATTCCCCGTGGGTTGCGGCTCTTTACAACAGCCTTTGCCTGCTCAGCGTAACGCTTAGGGCCCCGGCGCAGCGATCGAACGAAGATATCTTTAATTTCGGACCAGCCGGCGTACCCCAAGGACTGTGCTAAACGGACCAAGGTCGCTGGCTGTACTTCTGCCCGCACCGCAATCGCGCGCATGGAGACAGTGGCAATATCTTCGGGATGCTCCAGCAAATAACGGGCTCCGACCTGAAACTGAGGGGACATCCCGGCGAATTCACCTTGTAATCGCTGGGTCAGGGCTTCGATGGTAGCTGGTGGGCTAGAGGTTTCTTTAATCATATGCAGAGTATATCGCGGGTGGCTGCAGCTAATTGACCACAGCCTGGTCAGGGGTTCTCGTTAGCCGGGTACCAGCTATTGATTTATTTGTTGCATAGGATACTATTAAAACAACAAATGATTCATCCATTCAACTCCCCCATTCACCTAGACGGCGAGCTGCTTTATGTCATACGTATTCCATCGCAACCCCAAGTCCGAGCTACCTTATGCCGTACGTGGCGAAGGCATTGAAATCGTTGATCAAAATGGCAAACGTTATATTGACGCCTCAGGCGGTGCCGCCGTCTCATGCCTGGGGCACAGTCACCCAGACGTGATCGCTGCCATCAAAAGGCAAGTTGATGCCCTGGCCTATGCACACTCATCGTTCTTTACAACCCAGGCCGCTGAAGACCTCGCCTCTTTTCTCGCCGAACGCTCTCCCGGCGACTTAAATCACATTTATTTTGTGTCCGGTGGCTCTGAGGCAATTGAAGCGGCCTTGAAGCTGGCTCGTCAGTACTTTGTGGAAATTAATCAGCCTGGCCGTAGTGTTTTTATTGCACGCCGGCAAAGCTATCATGGCAACACCTTAGGCGCACTGGCTATCGGTGGGAATGCGTGGCGTCGTGCCCCCTTTCTTCCCTTACTCACCGAAACGCATCATGTTTCGCCCTGCTATGCCTATAGAGATCAGGCTCAGGGCGAAAGTGAACTGGACTACGCGCAGCGCTTAGCCGATGAACTTGAGCAAAAGATACTGGAAATCGGTGCGGAAAAGGTTGCAGCCTTTGTAGCAGAGCCCGTCGTAGGAGCTACCGCAGGAGTCCTGCCTCCGGTAGAAGGTTACCTGCAAAAGATTCGCGATGTATGCGATCGCTATGGCGTGCTGCTGATTTTTGATGAAGTGATGGCAGGAATGGGCCGCACCGGTCATTTATTCGCCTGCGCCGAAGATAGTGTAGTCCCTGATATCCTCACGATTGCCAAAGGCCTCGGCGCAGGTTATCAGCCAATCGGCGCCATGCTGGCCAGCGATCGTATCTACCAGCGTATTGTGGAAGGATCAGGTTTCTTTCAGCATGGCCACACCTATATGGGGCATGCAGCGGCATGCGCGGCTGCGCTTGAAGTTCAACGGGTGATTGAACGCGATCAGTTGCTGGAAAACGTACGTGCCCGGGGAGAACAGCTGCGAGCTGAGCTGCATCAACAGCTGGATGGCCACCCGAATGTAGGCGATATACGTGGCCGCGGCTTATTCGTGGGCATCGAGCTGGTTGCTGACAAAAACACAAAGCGTCCCTTAGACCCCTCCTTGAAAACCCACGCTAAACTTAAAGCCGTAGCCAAAGAAAAAGGCATCATGATTTACCCCATGGGCGGCACGGTTGACGGGGTGCACGGAGACCATATTTTGCTCGCACCGCCCTTTATTTGCACGGCGGATGATATCAGCCGCATTGTAGCGCTGGTTTGCGAAACCGTACTTGATGTACTGCCAGTGCCTGTAGATGCCAAGCTATAGCCTATTATGTAAAAACTGAGTCAGGCCAGCCAGCCGCAATCATCGCAAAGCGGTCCGGCCGGCTGGCCTTGTCTATCGTGAACAAACTCTAACTGGAGGCCCCATGGCACGTATTCCTTATGCTGATCTAAGCAATCCTGATATCAGTCCCCTGGTGAGCGATATCGTAGCGCAGCGCGGTAGCGTATTACACCTCTATCAAATGCTGCTGAATAGTCCACGGGTGGCCTCGGGATGGCTAAATCATTTAAGTGGCATACGCTTACACAGCAGCTTGCCCGGTGATCTGCGAGAACTCGTTATTATGCGGGTAGCCCTGTTGAACCGGGCTCCCTATGAAGCAGATCAGCATGCTCCAATTGCTCTAAAAGAAGGACTGAGCCAAGCCCAGCTTGATGCCCTGGAGGAATGGTCTGCATCCAGTCTTTTTGACGAACGGGCACGCGCCGTTTTAGCCTACACCGATGAAATGACACTAAATGTGCAAGTACCCAAGGCTGTGTTCGAACAGATCAATGCGCATTTCACCACCAAAGAGATCGTAGAGCTAACTGCTACTGTGGCCACCTACAACATGGTTTCACGATTTCTGGAGGCCCTGGAGATTCATAGCGACGACGCAGATAATAGCGCTTGAATCAGCCCGGCTTTTACTACACCGCCGATCAATCTCGCTGCAAATTGCTGTTAATCGCGTTTTTGCAGCTGTTCCCGAACATATTCGGCCATAAAGGCACTTAAACCCACCAGATCTTTTTGCAAGTTAAGAAAATTTTCTGTTTTTTCATAATTCAGCTCATTCATATAAAGCGCCCTGTTGATTTCAACTTGCAGGCTGTGCCGGTTATCACTGGGCTGACCCATTTGAGCGATCAGGGCTACCCCTTATAGGGGTCATTTCGAGCAACACTGTAGCCCTTGTCCAGCAAAAATTCTCCATGGCCTGAATAAAGCCAGGCTCGCACGTTGTGCCGTCACGATCCCCCAGCACAAAATCGGCCAGAACCTTGCCATTTTTTATTCCGAGCGCCTCATAGGCATCTGATGGCATGGAATGCAAGTTCAAATGCCATAAACCTCCAAATTCCTCATACATGGCAGCGGTTTGCGTGGCCAGCGCTTCATGGTAGGGACGATAGTATTTTCGAATACGATTTTCCACATCGGCCACAAACATTTTGTCATCGTAGATATCTTGCCCACGTGTTTGCTGCCAAATCAGGCCATGGCCTATGGCTGACTTCTCCGTCGGCTTTAAGGTGGTCGGCCAGGGTTCAGCCAAAATATCGGGGTCTATATCGGTTTCTGCCCGATTTGGATCAATATAGCTGCGCGGAAAATTCGCAGCGAGTAAGGTAGCGCCAAAAGCAGGCAGCGACGACCACAGTTCATCCACGTAGGTGTCTTCGCCTGACCGCAATACAGAGGCAGGAAGCCGCGATTTAAAATCACGAGGGTACGTCACACCGCTGTGAGGCGAATCACACATTAAAGGAAGTGTGCCCTCGGCGGGCTGAGTCAGTACATACGGAGAAAAATCGTTATCTGCAAACTGCATTTATCTGCTCCTAATATATGTTCTGGCGCACACAGTTATACGTGTTCGCCAGGCTGTTCAAATCCTGGGCTTAAGGTATTTAAAGGCAGGTCATTTAAATGGCAGGCGCTAGCGTGAACAATGCCTTCAGCCGTGGTCTCCAACTCTTTAAGCAGCGGTTCTTCTTGCACACAACGCTCCATTGCATATGGGCATCGCGGGTGAAAGGCACACCCCGAAGGCGGGTCTAAAGGCGACGGCAATTCGCCCTTGATAGGTACAAAGTCGCGCCTGGACATGCGCAGCTCGGGAAGCTCTTTAATCAGAGCCTGCGTGTAGGGATGGGCTGATCGCTGGAAAATAGTCGACGTATCGCCAATTTCGACCACTTTGCCCAGGTACATAATCATGACCCGGTCAGCCAAGTGGCTTACTACACCAAGGTTATGGCTAATAAACAGATAAGTAAGACCTAGCTCTTTTTGCAACTTAATGAACAGGTTTAGAACTTGAGCTTGAATTGAAACATCGAGCGCAGCCACAGCTTCATCACAAACCAGAATGGTCGGATTTAAAGCCAGTGCCCTGGCCACCCCGATGCGCTGCCGCTGGCCACCCGAAAACTGATGGGGATAGCGAAAGCGGGTCGATGCGTCTAAACCTACGCGCTCCATCAGGCCCACAACATAACTTTCCTGTTCAGCTCGACGGATCAAACCGTGTACCACAGGCGCTTCGCCAATAATATCAACCACGCGCATACGCGGATTAAGCGACGAGAAGGGATCCTGAAAAATCATCTGTACAGCCAGTTCATATTCCCGTCTGGCTCTGGAGCTTAAATCTCGTACCGGCTGCCCCTTAAACAAAACCTCACCTGAAGTGGGCTGCAATATACCAGCGAGCATGCGTCCCAGAGTGGATTTGCCACAGCCTGACTCGCCTACGATGCCTACGACCTCCCCTGCCTTCACCTGCAAATCAATGCCGGCAACCGCCTGCACAGAGCCCAGTGTCGGTCGCCTTAGCACCCAGTCACTGAAGCGACTAATTGCATCATTAGGCGGAGAGAATTCTCGGCGTAAATCACTGACTTCTAGTATGAAGCTCACGCTGCTACCCCCTTATGCCAACAGCGTACGCTATGCGTAACGCCTACCTTCTCCTCCGGCGGGTCCATTTTGCATTGCGCCGTGGCGCGTGAACAGCGAAACCTGAACGCACAGCCTTGCTCAAGATTGAGTAATGAGGGCGTGGCGCCTGGAATCTGGAAAAGCTCCTGGCCCCGGGTTGAAGCCGACGGGATAGAAGCCATTAGCCCCTGTGTATAAGGATGCATAGCCGATGCGATGAGCTGAGCCGTAGGGCCGGTCTCTACAATTTTCCCGGCGTACATGACGGCCAGCCTGTCAGCAAGGCCCGAGACAACAGCCAGGTCGTGGGTGATCCAGATCAGCGCTGTGCCAGTGTCACGACATAGCTTCTGGACCTCGTAGAGTATTTGTCCCTGAATAGTGACGTCCAGGGCTGTGGTGGGCTCATCAGCAATAATGAGTTTGGGTCGATTCAGCAGCGCAATCGCAATGGCTACCCGCTGACGCATGCCGCCTGAGAGCTGATGAGGGTAGGAACGCAGGCGTTCCGCCGGAGCCGGGATTCCGACCTGCTCCAGCACCTCAAGCGAACGCGCCAATGCCTGCGACTTGCTTAGCTTGCCGTGCGCCAGTACCGTTTCAATCATTTGTGTATCGATACGAAGCGCAGGGTTCAGCGTCATCATAGGATCTTGAAAAATCATGGCAACATCATTACCACGAAGTTTTCGGTACGACTCCTTATCTAAAAGCAGTAAGTCGTGCCCGTCAAATCGGATGGTTTCAGCTTGAATCACACCGGGGTGGTCAATAAGACGCATCAAGGAAAAACCCGTAATGCTTTTTCCTGAACCTGATTCACCAACCAAACCCAATACTTCACCCGCGTTAACGTACAACGATACGTCGTTTACCGCTTTTACTATGCCGCCTCGGGTGTGGAACCAAGTGCGCAATTTTTCTACTCTCAATAACGGCTCGGAGATAGACATGCAGGCTCCCTAAATCTCGTTTCGCGGATTCAAAATATCCCGCAGATGGTCGCCCACCAAATTAATGGCAATGACAATAATGGCCAGCGCCAGCCCAGGAAAGAATGAGATCCAGTAGTAACCTGAGAGCAAGAACTCGAAGCCGTTTGAAATCAGCATTCCCAAAGACGGCTCAGTCACTGGTACACCCACCCCCAAAAACGATAGCGTCGCTTCCAGCGCAATTGCATGCGCGAGGTCAATGGTGGCAATGACCATTAAAGGCGGGATACAGTTGGGGAAAACATGCCGGCGCAATATACGCTGCCAAGGCAAAGCCAGGCTTCGTGCAGCTTCTATATACTCCTTGTTACGCTCGACAATGGCTGCGCCACGTTGCCGCACGTGCGAAGTAAGCCCACTGCACAACAATCAGCGCGATAATGACCTTGTCTACGCCCTTGCCCAATACCGCGAGCAGGATCAGCGCGACCAAAATCGCAGGGAATGAAAGCTGTACATCGACAATACGCATAATCAGCGCATCAATCTTGCCACCGAAATAAGCCGATACCAGCCCTGCCATCGTACCGATCAGAAACGCTGCCGTCACCGAAATAAAACCCACGACCAAACTGATACGCATGCCATACAAAATGGCAGAAAAAACATCCCGGGCCTGCCCGTCGGTTCCCAGCCAGTAGGTAATATTGCCATCGCCGCTAACAGAACCCGGTGGCAGCTTGGTATCGAAAATATCCAATGTGGCAATGTCAAATGGGTTCTGCGGCGCGATCCAGGGGGCCAAAACTGCCATCGCAACAAACACCACTAGCAGCACCAGACCCACCACAGCCAGCTTGTTAGATACAAACTGACTTAAGAACTGCGCCCCCAGGCTTTCCTGACGTATGGGCGGGATGACTTCCAGCGCAGTGTTCAGGTCGGAATCGACTTTACTCATGTCTGACCTCCCAGGCGCACGCGAGGATCAAGCAGGGTATAGAGGATGTCTACCACCAGGTTCAGCATCGCCAGAAACAACACTGTCAGCATCAGATAAGCCACGACGACCGGACGATCCAGGGTAATGATGGAGTCAATCAGCAGCTTGCCCATTCCTGGCCAAGAAAACACCGTTTCAGTCACCACTGCAAATGCAATCACCTGTCCATATTCCAGCCCACCGATGGTGACAATTGGAATCAGGATATTCTTCAGTAGGTGTACTCCCAACACCCTTTTTCGTGCAGGCCTTTTGCTCGCGCGAACTTAATATAGTCTTGTGGGAGGCATTCGCGTGTGGCGGCTCGAGTCACCCGAATAATCAATGCACACTTGGCTACGGCAATCGTTGCTGCGGGCAGCCACAAATGCTTAAGACCTTGCCAGCTGAACAGGCTTAGCTCAATCGGACCGAAGTCTTTGGTTGGGCCTCGCCCCCGGCTGGCACCCAGCCCAGCATGACGGCAAATACCATGATCAGCATCAGACCTACCCAAAAGTTGGGAAGGGAAAACCCCAGCACCGAACCGCCCATGATGGATCGGGCCCCCAGGCCAGTGGGGAAAAGCCCCGCATAAATGCCCAGCGGCACGCCCAGCAACAGCGAAATAAACATCGCCAGGGTTGCCAGTTCTAGCGTTGCCGGCATCCGTTCGAGAATCAAGCGCATGGCTGACTCACCATTGAGAAAACTATTCCCAAAATCAAGCTGTATGGCTTTGCTGAGGAAAATACCGTATTGAGTCCACAGCGGCAGGTCCAGCCCTAAACTACGCCGTATTGCTTCACGCTCAAGCTCGGAGGCTTCCGGGCTTGCAAGCATGGAGACAGGGTCGCCAATCATATACAGACCGCAAAAGACCAGCGCCGACATAATCAGCACAGCAATTGCGGTCTGAAAGAGGCGTCTAATTATTGTGGACAGCACAATAGGACACCCCTTTGCCTACGGCGTTGGCTTGAAGTCTTGAGCTAAGGTAAATTGGTCGGTACGGCCCTCGTAATGGATGTTTTTCTTCATGGCCCAAACGGATAGCTCGAACTGCAACGGCAAAATGCCATAATCGTGGATAACGATCTCGCTTGCCTTAGCCAGGGTCTCAGCCCGCTTGTCATCGTCCATGGTACTTGAGGCTTCAAGAACCATTTTGTCGACCTCAGGATTCGAATAACGGCTCCAGTTGGTCGTACCATGGCCGTCAGCCGGAGACTGCGTCATGACAAGGGACTTCAACGGGTTAATCATCTCGCCCGAACTTACCGCCCAGCCCGCAAGATAGGTACTGAAGGCATACTGATCCCGCTGTTTAAAAAACACGGGCGGTGCCGAAGTTTCCACCTCGGCCTTAACACCAATGCGTGCCCACATAGCCGCTACGGTCTGCGCAATGCGCTGATCGTTAGTGTAGCGACCCGCGGGCGAACCTAGCGTCATTGAAAAACCGTCAGGATAACCCGCTTCGGTTAACAATTCCTTGGCTCGGGCGGGATCTGCCTTTGGAGCATCTTTGAGCGCCTCGGAAGTCCCGAACCCAGGATAAGCCAGCAAGTTACCTGCCGGTGCGGCAGATCCCCCATAATTCGTTCGACAATGGCATTCCGATCTATTGCGAGAGACAGGGCTTCACGCACCCGCTTATCAGTCAGGGGGTTCTTGCCATCTGCACTTTGCATTCCTGCCGGAGGCTCGTCGCCTTGGTTCAGCGCAATGTAGATCACGCGCAATGATGGAGTCTCTTGTACATATAGCTTATCGTCCGCTTTCAAACGCGCGAGATCATCGGTGGGTGGATCTTCAATAACGTCAACGTCCCCCGCCAGCAACGCGGCCACACGTGCGGCCGGGTTGGTAATGGGGCGATACACCACGCGTTCCCAGGCGGGTTTATCGCCCCAATAGTCATCGTTTCGTTCCAGAACAATCTCGGAACCGCGGCGCCATGATACGAACTTATAGGGTCCTGTTCCTATCAGACCGTCTCCCCTGTTCAGCTCAACTGTGGTTTTACCCTCCGGAGCGTCGCCAGCAGCGGCCTTGCTCGACATAATGGGAACCATAGACAGGTTGGGCAGCAAGACAGGAGAGGGTCCTTTAGTGTGGATTTTCAGAGTGTGGTCATCAACCGCTTCAAGTTTGTCGATGGTGCTGAGATAGAGCGCATAAGAGGACGGGCTATTAGGCACTTTGGGTACCCGCTCGTAAGTAAATATCACGTCTTGTGCCGTGAACGGACTGCCATCGGTAAACGTAACGCCTTTACGTAAATTGAAAGTCCATACATCGCCATCCACCTCCCATGACTCAGCAAGGGAAGGTACAGGCTGAGCCGTTTTGTCGGTACGCACCAAGGGGTCGAAAATAGTCTCGGATAACTGTGTATTAGGTGTCAGAGAATGGAATTGGGGGTCCATGGCAGACGGCTCTGCCCGTAATGCAATTACCAAGTCTTGGGCATGTACGAAACCTGCTCCACTCAGTAGGCTGAAGGCCACTGCACTCAATAAAAATCGACCTTTTAGGCGTTTGATCATAAGTACGTCTCCGATAGGTTTTTATTCGAATTATAGAAAGCCGATAACCATTTTTGATGGCCCGGATTAAGAGCTTACCCAGTTTAGCCACCATAAGGTATTATTCAGATCAGTGTTTTCCCCAGAAAAAGGGTAATCGCCAATATGGGTCAAAACGCAAGCAAAAACAGCCCTAGCCCCACCACGTCAGCCATATTTCCGCATAGAAAAAACCGCTAGAAAACCCTATAAATAAAAAAGCCACGCTTATTAAAAGCGTGGCTTTTTACTATTGATTTACTATCACGAAAAGAACGTGATTTAAATCATTTCATGACCGTCACGTTTAGCAGCACGGAGATCTCGCACCAACGCCACCACCAAAACTGCCAGTACGCCAGCAGAGATGACAGGCCATACTAATATATAAAATACTAACCAATCCATAATTGTTCCTTTGAGTCGGTGTGCGGATGACTTATGCCTTTAGGCCATCAACGTCGGTTTGAGGCTGCAACATGATTTCCTGTTCCGAGTGAAACGCTGTTACCCGTTTGGCGAGCACGCTAAAGTCGAAACGCTCTTTGCTGCGGAAACTAAGTAAGGTACATACCAAGGCGCTCGTTCCGTATGCAGTAAGCGAACCTAGCAACACCGTGTAGTCTCTTAAGAAGCCAACAAAATAAGAAGACAGTACTACTGCAACCACTGCACCAACAAATATGGCAAAGTTTCGACCAAAAAATGCAAACATCATCAGGCCTGCAACCACACCACCGCCCACTCCCGACATAAGCTCGAAGAAAACGGCAATAACACCGCTCATGGGAATAAGCTCAAAGCGTACGAGGGTAAACAAGGCGACTGCACTGACGACAGCACTGGTAAATGCCCGGTTTGTAACGCGATCCCAGTAGAAACTGACGATTACCGGGAAAACGATGGCTCCCCACAAGGCACCTACGAAAACCAGCATCACAAGAATATCCAGACGCAAGCTTGCGAACACCACGCCCATCATCGTCGCAATGACCATCGTGGCACGTCCCCACCACAGCATGCGCTGTGGATTAGGCTTGCCTTTGGCAATATTCTTACCGTAGACGTCGGTCATGACAATGGCGGATAACGCACATAAGTCTGCATCTGCTGTTGATGATAGTGAACCAATTACCAGAATGAAAAACAGAGCAATACCCAAAGGTGGCAAATAAGCAGAGGCCATCTGGGGAATGATGTTGTTCATGTCGCCACCAGCGGGCTGAATACCGGCAAATAGTGCCAGCAGGCCAAGCATACCCAGGCCAATCACTACGGCCCCATAGCCTATCGTCGCGGTAAGAAACGTGGATTTAATAAGGTCTTCACGTACCGCAAACAAACGTTGCGCAATAGTCTGGTTACCAATGGCATAGGCCAGCACGGCTACAAAGTAGGGTGCGCCCTGATGAAGAATAGCGTCGGTAGAAAAGAAGTTGGACTGTTCAGCCGACAAGCGCCACATATTATCGGCAATAAGGTCAGGACCACCCGCATTAAAGAAGATAAGCGGAATAATGATGACTGCCGACAAGATCATGGCTACAAGCTGAGCAAAATCCGTCAGCACCGATGCCCTGAACCCTGACCACAAGGTGTACGACAGCACTCCTAGACCGGCGATAAGCACACCCTGAATAAAGGTTAGCGGACTCAATACCGACACCAATGCCCCGGCAGCAGTGAAGTTAACCATGAGACTGATACAGCTTCCTACGATGTTGGAAACTGCCATGATCATCTGGCTTGTACTGCCGTGACGGGCGTGAATGACCTCAGCCAGTGTATGGGCTTCGGGGGCCAATGCTCTGAAACGCCGTCCGAAGGGATAGATGAATAGAATCATCAGCGCCCCCAGAAACCGTAATGAATGGGGCCAGACAAGCCATATGTATAACCAGACGTGGCACTGGCATAAAACGATGCCGCCCAAATCCAGGTGGCAATCATACTTGCGGCAGACAAACCAAAGCCTACTGCGCTGTTTGAAACCATGTATCCGTCTACGTTCTCATTTTTTCTGCTAATGAGCAAAGACAGCATAAATGTCGCCGCATAGAACCCGAGCAACAACAGTAACGCAGACGTGGTTGAGAGCTGAAAAAACTCTGTTTCTTGCATGCTTTTATAATTTCCTCTTGTAGCACTCAGCAGGCCAAAATTATTTATTTTTAGGCCCGAAGAATCATACCGTTTCCGCAAAAAGCGATGGGCGGCACTAACCCCATTGCATGCCGCAACACCCATAACCGCAAAATACGCGCGCAACGAAACCGGCCCTAAACACAGGGCTCAGACACACATAACGAGTGCCTCCAGCGCTGATGCGATCAATCGATTTAGCCGCAGCAGGCCTTGATGCTGGCTACTTAACGAAGTAGCTAAATTGTTCCGCGACCTTTGCAGGACGGGTATGGGTGTGTCGACTACCTAAAGTCGGGCTACTGCAAAGTAGCCTTAAGGTACTACAACCCCCAGACTGACATAGTCTGGCATGCCGTGTTGCAGTAAAGCGTGTTGATTCAAACATGTAGCGGCTCGAATCAACTGGCTATTGTAGCTAAAATCTCGGGAAATATCCAGAAGCGGGGTTTGGTCCATAAAAAAACATTGAATAATTCGCATCAGAAACATTTTTTGCAAGCACGGATTTTTATCTTTAAACGCCCTGAAAAAATAATAGGCTTCATAACGAAACATCATTTTATTTTTATATAAGTGACATTATTTTTTGTTTTATTGTAATTAAGTATAGAAACATATCCGTTATAGCCGCGCATTATTTAACGAAAACGTAGTCTCTCGTTTTTAAATTGCCCGATGAAGCGCCAACACAAGAGCAGTATCTTTGCCATTGCCTGAAAGACAGCTTAAGGTCAAACATCGGAACGCAAGTGTTGCGGGTTTTGCCTCTGCCGTAGCAATATTTGCCTGCCAGCCACCTTACGCCCTAACTGTAATATAAAATTACACCTCATTTCAGTAGCTAGCGCCGTTAACACTAAAGCAATGTTTTACTGTTTCCTCGATACCATGTCGGTTAATTGGCGTCTTCTAATAGGTTGAGCATGTATAGCCCCACTCCAGTCACTCCTCCAGCTCAGGGTACTTACCTGTACTCCAGCGTAGCGGTATTTTTACTCGGAGCTGTCGCTCTTGTCATTTCGTCGGGCTATTCAATAGGCGCTGCGCTGTTGCTAATCGGTGGGATTTACACAGTATGCAAAGCCAGACCCTTAAACTTAAGCAAGGAAGACTGGCTCATCATCGGCGCGCTGCTCTTTTATGGCTCGGTGGGTATCGCGGATGCCTTGCTACGTGACGTTAGCCTTAGCGCCTACGATAAGCCCCTGCGTTTCCTTTTAGCTTGCTTTGCGATGATACTGGTGCTGAAGTATCCGCCCCGTCTTTGCTGGCTTTGGTCCGGCTTGGCGGTAGGAGCTTTGTTTGCCGGGGTATGGGCAGGCTATCAAAAACTCTTTTTACTGGTCGACAGGGCTGGCGGTTATACACACGTCATTCAGTTTGGCAATATTTCCATGTTAATGGGCTTCATGTGTCTGGCCGGCATAGGCTGGGCTAGCGTTCAGCCCCACCGTAATCGCTGGCTAGCACTGCTGATCGCGGGGGCTCTTGCTGGCATCGCTGGATCCGCCTTCTCAGGCAGCCGTGGCGGCTGGGTCGGTCTCCCATTGGTGATGCTGGTGTTATGGCGAGCTTATTACGAGTTTTTTCTCTGCGCACAAAAATTGTCGCACCAGCGCTCATCGCCATTGCGTTAATTGGCGCCTACAGCTTTTCGTCCACCGGTGTACACCAGCGCGTTCACGCGGCCATCAACGACGTAGAGCTGTATTTCGATGGCAACAGCAACACATCCGTGGGCGCCAGGTTCGAGATGTGGAAAGGTGCTGCGCTGCTGTATAAGGCCAAGCCCATTTTTGGCTGGGGTAATCATCAGTATCAAAGCGGCATGGCTGAACTGATCGAACAGGGCAAGGCACATCCTGTCACAGCTCCCTTTACCCATCCACATAACGAAGTGTTAAACGCTGCGGCAAAATACGGTACGGTGGGCTTGCTTGCCCTGCTCCTCCTCTATGCTATACCTATACGCTTACTGGCTCCCTGCTTGCGGGCGGGTTCTCTGCCAAAGCGATCGCTCGCTGCAGCAGGCACCCTGCTGACCGTTGCCTATATCGACTTTGGCTTATCGCAAGCATTTCTCAGCCACAATAGCGGTGCAATGATGTATGCGTTCTGGCTGGCTGTAATCTGGGGTTGCTACCGTAATCAGCCTGTCTAGCCACTGCTCCATTCCTACTATTCACTTAACAATATTTACTTATACGGAAGGTCCCTAACCACAACATCCTCAAAGTCGCTTACAACACTGCCATGCCTCCTATTACGCTGATATTGTCTTTGCTTCGTCCACTCACGGATTTAAAAGGACGCCTCATCGAATTTGCAGTATGCGCCGCCATTTTAGGAATAGGCTGTTTCTATTTATTATCGCAGCCCGATATGGAGTCCCATCCCGGGCTGTTCGCACTTTTCCCTGTACTTATATTTGTTGCCCTACGCCAGGGCTTACGATTGACTTGCCTCAGCCTGGTGTTACTCAGCGTCACCGCCCTTGCAACAACGTGGTATTACAGTCCATTTAACGTCAGCCCTTACAATCCGTTTTTTCTCCCCTGGTTCCTGCTTGCTGCAATAGTCTCTACGCTGCTCACCTCTATCGCCAGCAGAGGTAAGCGTAGGTGCCTTCAACTACTGGCTGAAGCTGAAGCCCAATATGAAAAACTCGTCAACGGCGCGCCCGTACTTATCAACGGATTTACTAACGAAGGAAAATGCACGGTCTGGAACGACGAATGCGGCAAAGTTTATGGGTGGTCCAGAAAGGAAATCATGGAGCATCCAGACCCGCTTTCGGTGCTTTATCCTGACCCTACACAACGAGCTGCCGCTCTGGACCACATACGCGGCCAAAGTGAAGGTACGTTTAAAGAATGGCATCCCATTAATCGGCAAGGTGCAACGTTAACGGTACTGTGGGGAAACGTACATATAACCTCCAATCATTCGATAGGCATAGGCGTTAATCTCAGTAGCCGGGTTCGCGCCGAAAAAGAATTACGTTTAATTAAAGAACGATATGATCATCTGGTCCAGCGTATACCCGTAGGAGTCTTTACCTTACGACGAACTGCAGACGGAATGATTAGCTACGACTACGTTAGTCCGCGCCTGTGTGAAATTTACGGCCTTCAGGCTGCTGAAATTTACAGCTGCCCGAAGCGCGTCAGTGATCGCTGGCACCCCGACGATCAAGCCGAAATTGCACGTGTTGCCGAGGAGACCAGGGCATGGTTGCGCCCAATGCGTGTTGATACACGGATAATGTTCAATGGAGAAGAGCGCTGGATTCGGATTGAAGCCAATCCTATACGGCTGCCGAACGGGGACACCCTATATGATGGTGTACAGACAGATATCAGCGAAATCAAAGGCAATGAGTTCGAACTCGCCCTCGCTGCCAGCGTCTTCAAACTCAGTTACGACAGCATTCTCATACTTGATGAGCAGCATATGATTGTCGACGCCAACCCGTCAGTAGCCCGATTAAGCGGACATAGCCGTGAAGAGTTATTAGGGACGAGTGTTGACCGGCTTATTCCTGAAGGTGAAACCGACCTCACCTGCCAGCAGGCCATCTGGCATACAGTCGATACAACAGGTGCCTGGCAAGGTGAAGTTAATATGCTCGCTCGTAATCAAACGGTTCGCCCATTGCAGCTGTCTATCGTGCCTGTTCGCAACAGCAAAGATGTGATTCTGCGTTACATAGTGGTGGGTACGGATGTCAGCTTACTCAAGGCCCGCGAAGCCCGCCTGGAAAAGTTGGCTCACTTTGATCCTCTTACCCAGCTGCCAAATCGCTACTTGCTTGCCGATCGCCTTCGTCAGGCCATTTCCAAAGCGGATAGAAACCGTAACTTGCTCGCCGTTTGCTATATTGATCTGGATGGCTTCAAAGACGTTAATGACAAGCATGGTCACGACATAGGCGACCTGGTGCTAAAGAATGTATCGATGCGCCTGATGGACGCAACGCGTAAAACCGACACGATTGCACGGCTGGGCGGCGACGAACTGATTTTACTACTAGGTGACCTTGATGAAGCCAATGAGTGCAAGGAGATGCTTGAGCGCGTACTCCAGCTGATTTCCATACCCACGGAAATTAGCGAGCAACATCGTATTCATATTTCTGCCAGTATTGGTGTCAGTTTCTACCCTACCGACTCACACCTTCCGGAAGTGCTTGTGCAGCAGGCAGACAGGGCCATGTATGTCGCCAAACACTCGGGCAAAAACAATTTTCATATGTACTCGGAACATTCTCGTTGAGTACAGACCCCGGGCTTGGCGTTGGCAGCTCTAACTCAGGAACATACCGCCGCCAAAATTTGCAAGGGGCCATACCTACGTATCGTACCTACGTGCATCACATCATTAACATAGAGCACGCCCCCAAACGACAGCGCATTCACTGCCACGTTTTCAAAGCGCAGCGTCTTGCGTGGAACCATCAACAGCCAATTTCTATCCATGAGTATGTTGGCAGCGGGCATTAATCCATTTTGGTCAGGCCGGTGTTTGAGCTTGGTGCAAGCTAACTGATAGGCTAAAAATAAACTGCGTGCATATTCGTCAGTGTCCTGGCTGCTCGTTAACCGGATCAGCAAATGAGGCATGGTGAATTGCCCAAAACGCTGAAGGGTGTGCTCTTCGGCATCTAAGGCCAGGCGTTGAGTCAAATAGCTTAATGAGGCGTTGCCATCTGCATGAGGTATCCACTGAATATGCTTGTGTGTCTGGCTTGCCCCCGCCTGAGGTCCCCCATTGTAAAAGCCCAGCCCCCCTCTTCGCTGATAATGACAGCGAGAGCAAGAAAGTCTTGGTACTCAAGCGGCTCAAGCTGCTGAGCTGGCTCTTTACGCGCCAGCACCACATGATTCTCGCAAACTGGATATTTATTCAGCACCACGGTATGGTAGTCACCAATTTGACCCACAGTAAGTGCTGCTGCCGGGGGTAAAAACGGGTTGGTTGTGTCTACAGTCGGCGCACCAGAGAACAGCGCCTGGTGGTCACCTTGATCTGAAGGCAGCCACCTGACGATAAAAGGGATACCGTCTTGCATGATGACGACCTGCTCGGTATTGATGGGCTGAAGCTCGCCTTTTTCAAGGGCTTCGGTACGCTTAGTGCTTACAGCGTTTATCCATGCTGATGTCATGTTTTGTCTCCGTAGCTTCTTCATTATTTATGGACACATTGTAGTGCTTCATTTCTGCTCTGCTATGAACTCGAGCCAATGCCAAACATAAGTAAAGAACATCCACGCCAACGCAAGACAACCAGTTTACCCTTTACGAGATATTTTCTCTTAGCTTAAATAGAGTCTTCTATGCTAAGTTTGCCCCTAATCATTACCCCTTCTTTACGACACAGGTTTTCTTATGAGCGAAATCAGACGATATACAGGTAGTACACCCTTACCATTTTCAAGAGCAACAGAAGCAGGAGGCTTTTTGTTTTTATCGGGCCAGCTCCCATTAGATGCTACAGGGGCTATCGTTAAAGGTGATATTGCAGCTCAAACCAATGCAGTGTTTGATCGCATCGAAGAAAGTCTCAAGGCTTCCAGTGCTTCGCTTGAACAGGTGGTCAAAGCCACCGTCTGGCTTTCAGACCTGAACGAGTTTGCTGAATTTAACGAGGTGTACTCCAAGCGCTTTGCCGGCTCCTTCCCTACCAGATCGTTAGTGGAGTCCAAGCTGGTGTATGGCGTAGGAGTAGAAATCGAAGTACAGGCCTGGGTAGGACAACGGTAATGACGACTCTCTCTTTGCGCAGTATAGCGCTTACAGCATTAATGTCCGGACTACTGAGCTTAAGCCTGACAAGCCACGCTCAACCCGAGGAAGCTTCAAATGCAGCCCCTGCAGCAGAGGCCCCGGCAGAGGCTATTGAAAACAGCGATCCTCTTGAGGCTTTTCCCGCAGCAAAAGCTGGTTTTACCCGACACGTCATTCGTCTTCCCATCGGCAACTTTGAAAATGATTTAAGAATCGAGCTGCTGCCGGGAAAAGTGATTGATGTAGATTGCAACACCACCCAGTTTATCGGACAACTAGAAGAAAAAACGCTAGACGGCTGGGGTTATAACTACTACATACTGCCTGAAATTGAAGGCCCGGTAGCCACGCTCATGGCATGCCCCGACGAAAGCAAACGTAAACAGTTTGTGCCTGTGAGCAGCGCCGGCTCCCTGTTGCATTACAACAGTCGGATGCCTGTGGTTGTCTATTTGCCAAACGAGGTTGAGCTGCGCTGGCGTACCTGGGTCGCTACCCCGGTGGTTAACGCCGAAGCTGAATAAATCAAGCTTTTACCCTGACTCTCCGTCGTTGATTTGACTTAAACGACGGAGGTTTTTTTGAAATCTCAATTGGCCCCTTACCTTAAATACTCACAATGATCATTGCTATTGCTTCATTATTTGTGTTTCAGCTATTAGGAGAAATCGTGGTCCAGACACTGGACATACCTCTTCCTGGTCCCCTGGCGGGAATGCTGTTATTGTTTTTGGCTCTGATCGTACGGGGCGGAGTGCCTGCCGAACTGGAACGTACCTCCGGAAATCTGTTGCAGCACTTAATGCTGCTCTTCATTCCAGCTGTCACCGGGGTCATGATGTACTTTGAGCGGGTCGCCGACGAGTGGAAGGCCTTTCTTATTACCAGCATCGTCACCACAGCAATTACCCTGGTAGTCACTGCTCTCGCACTGAAATGGCTATTGCGCAATGATGACGAGGATGAACAGCAATGACAGAGAACTTTTTAGGATTTGGGTATTTTTGTCCGAGTCGCCGCTGCTCTGGCTGACCATTACGCTGTGCGTATACTGCGCTGCCTTATATGTATATCGTGCGGCGGGCTCTACTCCGTTTCTGCTGCCGGTTCTAACGTCTGTCGTCGTTTTAGTCTTAATTTTATTAGCCACCGATACGCCCTACCCCACCTATTTTGAGGGAGCACAGTTCATTCACTTTTTAGTCGGGCCTGCTACGGTGGCCCTGGCCATTCCGCTTTACAGCCAAATCAAGCAGCTGCGTAAACACTGGAAGCCTATTTTACTGGCGTTGTTCCTCGGTACCAGCGTGGCCATGGTTTCGACTGCCATCATGGCCTGGGCCTTAGGCGGTTCTAGTGAAATGATTATTTCCCTGATCCCAAAAACAGCCACCATGCCTATAGCGATGGCATTAGTGGACCATTTTGGCGGGCAACCGTCACTGTCAGCCGTCTCTGTTGCTATCACCGGCATTGCCGGCACCATTATGGCAGGACCACTCCTCCATATGCTGGGCGTGCGAAACTCTATAGCAAGAGGTTTTTCAATGGGTTTATCGGCTCATGCAATTGGCACTGCCAGATCACTGCAAATTCATGAAAAAGTAGGCGCCTTTGCGGCCTTAGGAATGGGTTTGACGGGCGTGACCACCGCAATTATGATGCCGATCGTCATGGCGGGCCTGCGCGCCGTTAATATTTTATAGCGTATCGCTGCTGGCAGGCGTCGCTCTAACCCCAGTCATCACGGTATACGAACCGCGGCATCTGCCAGTTAAAACGCAAAGCCAACAACCTGAAGATCAGTCCATGCCGCGGCGCCCTGCCGCTAACGCCGCCGTCATGACCTCTGCTGTAATGGCCACGAGGTATAGAACCAATAGCAACATAGGGCCGCCTTATTATTTGCTGTCCAAGGCGATAACATCACGTCGCCGCCACCACAGCAAGACCAATCCGGGTAGCGCGATCAGCACCGTCAGCAAAAAGAAGGCGGGCCAGCCAAAAGCGTTGACAAGGGGAGGTGTTAAGGGTCCGGCCAGATAGGTACGACCCACGGCCGATAAGGCCGATAGCAGCGCAAACTGAGTCGCAGAGAACTGTTGCTTGCACAGCGCCATTAACAGCGCCACAAAAGCAGCAGTACCCAAACCACCACACAGATTTTCAACAGCTACCACTGAGGTCATCAGCCAGAGCTTGGAGTCATTGACTGCCAAGATCCAATAGCCGAAATTAGACAAGGCCTGCAATAAGCCAAATAGCATTAATGATCGGTACAAACCCAGCCTGGCCATTAGAGAGCCGCCCACCAGGGCCCCGACGATGGTGGCGGCCAAACCGAAAATCTTGTTGACCGACCCCACCTCGCTTACGCTGAAGCCCGCACCTCGAATTAAAAAGGTAGTAGACAGTGCACCTGCAAACGCATCACCCAACTTATAAAGCACTATCAAAAGCAGAATAGTGATGGCCTCAGGCCGCAGAAAAAATTCGCGCAAGGGTTCAATGACGGCTGCTTTTAAGGTACGTGGAGCTTTGGCCACTATTTCGGGCTCGGGAGCCAGCAAGGTGCCTAACGCACATACCCCCATAAAGGCGCCCAACAATAGATAGGTGTTGTTCCAGCCTAGCCATTGATCAGCCACCACCAGGGCTAAACCGCCGGACGCAATCATGGCCAGGCGGTATCCAAGTACTTTCAAGGCTGCGCCCGCGGCCCGCTCTTCGCTACGCAAGACGTCTGTGCTGTAGGCGTCGAAAGCAATATCCTGGGTTGCGGACATAAACGCCACCAGCACTGCCAAGCCTGCAATCAGCCCCAGGTTGGTACCTGGTGAAAACAGCCCCATACTTGCAATCATTAGCGCAAGCAGAATCTGGGAGATGAACATCCATCCACGCCGTCTTCCTAAAAAAGGAAATGCATAACGATCAAGGAAGGGAGCCCACAAAAATTTCAGCGTGTAGGCTGAACCCACCAAGGTAAGAAAACCGATTTTCTCAAGCCCAACCCCCTCGACCGTTGCCCATGCCTGCAAGGTCCCACTAGTCAGCGCGAGAGGCAAACCACTGGCAAAGCCCAGCACCAGCAGAGGTAAAACACGTGGACTTGCGTAAACAAAGGACACTATAAGTAGAACCGATAAAAATTATTGGGGATAATGAGGAGACTCGAAACGATAGACTGCCAAGGTGCTACGTAAACTGGGCAAGACCTTCACTTCAGCTTTACCGGCAAAGCCCGCACGATCGGTAATTCGCAGCCCCAATGAGCGCGCCAGATCTTCGAAGTCTTTAAAGGTACACAAATGGATGTTCGGCGTGTCATACCACTGGTAAGGCATCTCACCTGACACTGGCATACGTCCTGCCAAAATAGACAGCCCGTGCGACCAATGGCCAAAATTCGGAAAAGACACAATCCCGAAACGGGCCACACGAGCCATTTCTCGTAAAATATGCTCGGTATTGATCATGGACTGCAAGGTCTTGGACAAGACAACGGTTTCGAAATGCTGGTCGTCAAACAACGCGAGCCCTTCCTCCAGGTCTTGCTGTATGACCTGAACACCCCGACTCACGCTAGCCACCACCGCCTGAGGGTCACGCTCTACCCCCATGCCCGACACGTTCTTGGCATCGCGTAAATAAGAGAGCAGCTTCCCGTCGGCGCATCCTAGATCAAGAACGCGTGAAGCGGGCTCCACCCAAGAGGCAATACGCTCCAGATCAGGACGATGCGCCAGGGAAACATCTTTAAAAGCCTGCGGACTCATGCCAGCACTCCGGTAATACGTCGGCGGGCGCCCAGGCCCATACTTAATGCGATTTGATCGTAATAACCTTGAACCACCCCATGGTAGCGCTTATCGTCAAGCAGGAACGCATCGTGTCCGTGCGGGGCGTCGACTTCAGCGTACGTAACTGCACGACGATTCTTAAGCAACGCTTTGACTATTTCACGCGACCGCTCAGGAGAAAAACGCCAGTCAGTGGTGAAGGAAACCACTAAAAACTTGGCCTTGACATGTTCAAGCGCTTTGGCGAGGTCGCCACCGTGAGCACGAGAGGGATCAAAATAATCCAGCGTGCGGGTAATCAGCAAATAGGTATTTGCATCGAAGTAGGTTGAGAACTTCTCACCCTGATAGCGCAGGTACGACTCGACCTCAAACTCAACGTCATAGCCATATCGATAATCGCCGCCCAGCGCAGGATCGCGCTGTATACGTCCAAATTTCTCGGCCATCACTTCATCTGACAGATAAGTAATATGGCCAACCATACGGGCAACACCTAAACCACTACGTGGCACCGTATTAAATGCATAATAATCCCCCTCGTGGAACTCTGGATCAGTAATGATGGCCCGACGTGCCACTTCATTAAAGGCGATATTCTGGGCACTCAGCTTCGGCGTACTGGCAATAACCACACAGTTTTCAACGCGGTCCGGCAGGGTTATTGCCCAGCTTAAGGCCTGCATGCCGCCCAGGGACCCGCCCATTACGGCAGCGAACTTGGCGATGCCAAAATAATCGGCCAGCCTGGCTTGCGCATTGACCCAGTCTTCAACGGTCAGCATGGGAAAATCAGCCCCCCATGGCTTACCCGTTTCGCTATTGATGCTGGCAGGCCCTGTTGAACCAAAGCATGAACCAATATTATTAATACCGATCACAAAAAACCGATCAGTATCGAGTGGTTTGCCAGGACCAACCATGTTGTCCCACCAGCCAATATTCTTAGGGTTGCTTGCATCGATGCCTGCAACATGGTGCGAGGCATTCAATGCGTGACAAACCAGCACCGCGTTGCTGCGGTCATCGTTTAAAGTGCCGTAGCTTTCTACACAAAGCTCGTAACGTGGCAAGACTTGGCCACTGGATAAATGAAGGGGCTCGTCAAAAGTTATAAGTTCGGGAGTCACCACGCCCACCGACCCTTCATCGATCGTGACATTGACAGATAGTGTTGCCGTGGCAAGCGCGTCTAGAGATTTAGTACCCATAGGGACCTCTTTAGCTGGATTTATGGAGCGCCCGCAAGCGGATCAGGCAAATCGGCGCAGATTGAATTAGCTAATTAGTTTAGCACTTGAATTAGGCTTGCACATCCCATCTCGCAAGGCCGGCGCTTGTGCGCTTTGAGTCTAAGGCTAACGTTCGATTCGGCTCTCTTGGCTCGAACTGTCGCGAAGAGGGTTAATCAGTGGCTGCTAAACATGACAAAATAATGAAAATAAATAACTTTTCATCTTTTATTGATAAATAACAAAGAACATCATTATATTTAGCAATTTTTAGACATGATTAGCTACATTATCAAGCACACTTACTAACGATTGAGGTTGTGATGCTGAAGTCCCTGACACCAAGAGAGTTTGACTGCATTTACTGGGCTGCTATAGGAAAAACAAATAAGCAAATTGGTGAAATTCTAGAGATATCCCCCCATACGGTCAGCTTCCACATGGCAAATCTCTCTCGCAAGCTCAAGGTCAGCAATCGACAGGCTGCGATATTCAAAATACTGAACCAGAATTAATCTTTCCAGCGCTAAAGAGCAGGCCGTGGGTACGATAGAAACTCATGGGCGGCCTCCTCTGGAAAAGGTTGATCCAACGGCGTACTTACACTTAGTTGAAGCAGTCCGGTCCCGTACACCTGAACACGCAAGTCAGTACGTACAGCATTCTGTCTTCCCTGGCTTTGTACCGAAAAGACGTCACCTGCTGAAGGCCTGGTGGTTCGCGTATCGCCGGCTCGTTGCAAAATGCCATCAACCACATGTTCGTATACGTCGTCTATGTGCTGCTCGGGCAGTCGTGGAACCCATGTCGCCATAAATAACGTCTCTCGTACTTTGGCACTTGCCACACTATATGCAGGTGACTGTGCTCCCTGGCCCATAGGGATCTGCTCATGTAGCGGTGAAGCGGGAAAAATCTGCTCGACAGCACCCTCTGCCATTTGCACATTGCGCCAGTTGTACTCAGGCGAGCAACCAAGTAAAAACCACATTACACTTATCATTGCCAAACCTATACGCATGTCTCGCCTCTAAGATGTTGTCTTTATCCGCAGCAGCAAGTTGGCTGTCGTCATATACTTCGTTAGCATTAAGATTATCAGAGCACTAAACTAAATCACATTATCTAGCCCAATCAAAGTAAAAGTGAACCCTCAGTAATGACAACAAGCCAAAACCGTATTAGTGCTTTGCGCGACAACCTGAATTTATTAGGTTCCGTAAAACGCGGCATCGAGAAAGAAGGCCTTCGCGTCGACAGCCTCGGTCAACTCGCCGCTACAGCGCACCCAACGTCACTAGGCTCTGCTTTAACGAATAGCCATATCACCACCGATTACGCCGAGGCCTTGCTTGAACTCATCACCGCCCCTCATGATAATGTCGATAAGCTAGTTGGAGAGTTAAGTGACCTGCACAGCTTCACCGCTCGTTCTCTTGATGGCGAAGTCATCTGGAATCAGTCCATGCCTGCGCATTTGCCAGCCGAGACCGACATCCAGATAGGCTGGTATGGTTCCTCAAACACTGGCATGCTGAAGCATATTTACCGCCGCGGTCTGGCAGAGCGCTACGGAAAAAAATGCAATGTATCGCGGGCGTTCACTATAACTTTTCTTTACCGGAAGAGATCTGGCCCTTGTTGGCTATAGGCGGAAATACTGCGCAAGAGCAGCGCTCCGAGGGGTACCTGGCACTGATACGCAACTTCACCCGTTACTCGTGGTTATTAATGTATCTGTTCGGCGCTTCACCCGCAGTTTCAGGCGGTTTTTTAGATAAGCACACGCTGGCACTTGAAAAAATAGCGGACGATACCTATGCAATGCCATGGGCGACAAGCCTTCGCATGAGCGATTTAGGCTATCAGAACAAGGAAGCCCAGGCCGAGCTACAGCTTTGCTATAACGACCTCGATACACTCTTGCTACGTATGCGCCATGCGGCCATCACTTCCTGGCCTGACTACGAGCACATTGGCACGCACCGAGATGGCGAGTGGATACAGCTTAATAATCACATCCTGCAAATCGAAAACGAGTACTACTCAAACATTCGACCCAAGCGTACCGCACTCGACGGCGAACGCCCTGCCTCCGCCCTCGAAAAGCGTGGCGTGGAATACGTCGAGGTCCGCTGCATGGATATCGACCCATACTCTCCTATAGGCATCAGTTCCGAGACCTGTAGATTTCTCGACGCCTTCTTGCTTTTCTGTGCCACGGAGCCGAGTGCCTTCTTCCCTGATAACGGGTTTTGCCAAGACAGTAAATGCAATTTTTCCAAAGTGGTAACTGAAGGCCGTAAGCCAGGTTTACGCTTACGTAATCCACAGAAAGAAGAGATTGAACTGCGCACCTGGGCTTTAGACATTCTGACGCGCATGCAAGCCCAAACTCAACTTTACGATGAGTTTTACGGGCATAACCTGCACGCAGCGGCACTCGCCGCCCAAGTAGAGAAAGTAGAAAACCCAGACTTAACGCCTTCGGCCCGCTTACTGAGTGACTTAAAATCCTCGGGCTTGAGCTTTAACGAATTCACATTGCAGCAAAGCCAAAAAAGCATGATTCAGCTCAAGACCTATCCACTCAGCAAAGAACAAGAAACACGTTATTCGCAGGCTGCTACCGAGTCGATCTCAGCGCAAGCGGCTATTGAAGCTGCCGACACCATGAGCTTCGACGAATTCCTTAAAGATTTCGAAAGCATCCTGTAGGCAGACCGGCCTGTTAGCTCGCCTCTTCGGCTTCGAAGTTGCAGCTGAAATCAGTCGGGCAATAAGCAAAACTGACTTGGACATCGCAAGCTGGACGCTTACGCCTGTGACGAGGCGGGTTGTACAGGTAACGATGGCATATAGGCCACACGGTTACGCCCGCCGCTCTTTGCTACATACAGTGCTTTATCGGCTTCGGTCATCAATTCGCCTAATTTAATACCGTTGGCCTTCACGCTGTGGGACAGCCCCACACTGGTCGTGACCTTGATGCTTAAACCATCTCCCACCGTTATTTCCAGACGCTCGACACAACACCGAAGACGTTCGGCCACCGCCATCAATTCCGAAGCCGTAAGGCCACACATGATAATCGCGAACTCTTCGCCGCCCAAACGTCCAAATGCATCCGAAGTACGCAGCTGCTTGCTCATTTCGCTGGCAAACGAGAGCAGTACCGCATCACCTGCTGCATGTCCGTATTGATCGTTAACCTTTTTAAAGTAATCAATATCCAGCATGATAACGGACACTGAAGTCCCCGATTGCTGACATAGTTCAAGCTGCGTTCGCCCTTGCTTCAGGAACGCACTACGCCCAAGTACTCCGGTGAGATAGTCCAGATTGGCCACCCGTTCCAGTTGCGTTAACTTATCGTTTTTTGATGCATTTAAACTGGCTACCACCAACGTAACGAGACCAAATAGCGCGACTCCTAACCGTATAGAAGAATTGGCATCCAGGAAATCGCTTAAATCGGGAAAAGGCAAAATTTGGCTCCCCGCGAGCGATAGCTTCCCTAGCGCCACAAAGCAAATCAGGTAAGCCGTCAGGGCGACGCTGTATGACAGGGCACACCATATCAACGCTGGCATAGGGAAAACAATGGCCCCCGGCCCGCCGTCGAACCATGCCAGCCCCACAGACGCCAACAGCGCAAATAATGGTAACCACCACCGTAGTGGCCGGTCCAAGACCACAGAGAACTGCTGGATTAACTGAGGGAAGAATCGAGGCTGAGGAGTCAGAAACAACGGCAAAACAATCACATAATTAACAAGCTCTGAGGTGAACCAGACAATCCAGCTGCTGCTGAGGTCTCTGCCGTATAGCAGGTTGCTTGTCCAGCTTCCCGCCAATGCACATACCGCGGATGCCGCTGTACATATGATGAAAAAAGAAAGCACGGAAGAAGGTTCACCAAGGCGTAAATCCGTATTTCGTATGCGTTTAAAGCCATACCAGCCCACCGCTATCCCTATGATGTTCGCCGTAGCTAAAGCCAAACTAATAAATAGCGATGAACCAAATATCAAATCTGCAGAAACAAAGGCGATAAAAGCCGCAGCCCACCCGGGCACTGCAGAAAAACGCGGGAAACGCAAAAAAGCCCTAGCAGTAGCGCGTTGGCAGGCCAAAATACGGCTAGAGAGCCGAGCGGACGGGTCCAGATTCCGAACAGACAGACCGATAAAACGATAACGCCTACCACTAAAGCGTCAAGGCTAATCTCTTTGGCATGCATAGCAGGTAGGCTCCAGCAACACAGTATGAACAGACAAGCCACCCGAGAAAATGGTCACCAGATACCAAGCGACTGATTAATCTCAATATATTCAGTATATCGAGAAGCGTTTCTCTCTGCGTCGAGATAAACCATGACTGTCGGCAGTTATTAGCATCTCGATTCAGAACAAGACGCTAGACTTTAATCTCCGGTCTTTCTACAATAAACGCAATTACGAATCATTATCATTTTCAACCCAAGACACAGACCATGCAAATGATCCAGTCTGTAGACAGGTTTTTTTAACGACAATCATGTTCACCCGCACTCACTCCCTCATGCATACATCCTGTTGAATCTCATGCGTCCTTTCCATCCTTACGGCAAGACGCGTGTCATTAAGGATTTTCATGAAACCAAGGTCTTCTGCAGCAATGCCCACCTCATTGCTTTTGGCGCTGTGCAGTGCATTTGCTCATCAGGTGACGGCGCAAGGTTCCGCCCCCATCTCGCCCAGCGCCAAACGCGCCCTGCAACTCAATGCCATTACGGTTACCGCGACGCGGCAGGCTAGTCAGGTATTCGACACTCCCGGAGTGGTAAGCGTCATTGATCGCAAGCAACTCGAAGATCGGCAGGTTAGCGACACCCTGGATCTTATACGTTACCAGCCCGGCATCAGCATAAGTCGCCAGACCTCAGCCGTGGATCCTTTTGGTAATCTGGGCTCGTTCTCTATCAGAGGTGTAGGTGGAAACCGAATACAAATCCAGGTAGATGGTGCACGTGTACAAGAGCAGCTCCAGGACGGAAACCGCAGTTTTGTCGATCTCAGCACGCTGAAAGCAGTTGAAATCGTGCGCGGCCCAGGCTCAGTACTGTGGGGAGCTGATGCGTTAGGGGGTGTGGTTTCATACCAGACTCTAGACCCTTCAGATTTACTCGCCAATACGAATAAGGGGTGGGCAAGCCAAGTCAGCACTAACTTCAATAGTCTGAACAACGGTTTCACAAAATCGTTGATCTTTGCGTCTCAGCTATCACCCACCTGGCAAGGCTTGTTGATGTATAGCCATACCAAAGCTGATGAAGCCAAGCTACGTAAGGCCAGGGCGGACGGGGGTATCTGGGGCTGCCCACGCAGCGAAGACGCCATACGTTGCGACAAGTTGAATCCGCTTAGTACAGAGATCCATAGCGCCATCGGAAAGCTAGTCTGGTCACCGAACAGCGCCCATGAGCTAAAGCTAACCGCCGAGCTTTACGATGCCAACGCCCGCGTTGAGCAATTGTACGACTATGGCCGCCAAAGCTCTGGCGCCTTTAACGGCGACCATATACGCAGACAGAGCCAGGACCGCCATCGCTTCGCCATTCAGCACCGCTGGGACCTGGACACCCCTGGATAGACCAGGTTCGCTGGCAGTTGTCGTATTCGCCACAGAAGCGAAGAACGGATGCCACAAAGTATCAGCGCTCGGCGGCAGGCGTAGGAACAACTACGCAAGACATCCTCCAATGGGAAGAAGATTTCTACCAATATGATTTACAGCTAAGTTCTTCGGCTAAGTTTCTTGGTGCCGACCACCTGCTCACTTACGGTTTTCAGGGAGACACTACAAAAGCCAACTATCTGCGCACCACGAGCAGCCTTAATCACAGTACAGGGCAACAAAGCTTTAGCGAGGCCTCAGGATTTGCAAACTCAACAACCCACCGGAATGATCTTTATATACAAGATGAAATGACATGGGGCGATGGCCGCTTCATGCTAACACCCGGTGTACGCTGGGCCAATTACAAGATTAAACCCAGCGTTCGCGACTCGTATGACCCCGTTCCAGGTAAAGAACCTCGTAACCTGTCGTCTCATCGTTTTATTCCGCAGCTCGGCGCCTTGCTAAGGCTAGACGACAAACATTCAGTTTACGCAAGATACGCAGAAGGCTTCAAGATGCCAACGGCACAGCAGCTTTACTCGTCGAACGTGTACCCGACGATGGTGATTAGCCCGAACCCCGACCTGCAGCCCGAAAAGGTACGTTCTTACGAAATTGGCTTTCGTGGCCAGCACGACAACATGGCCCAGTTTGACAGCGCCAACTACTCCATAGGGCTCTTTAAAGCAGATTATAAAAACTTCATTCAGAATTTTTATAACATCCCGGGCACCAACCATTACACCTACCAGAATTTATCGCAGTTAACCATTTGGGGCGTTGAAGCCTTTGGCGAACTCGCTTTTAATCACAACTGGAGCCTCATGGGTTCACTGGCGTGGCAACACGGTGACCAGCGCGCATCTTCCGAAGCTAAAAAGCAGGCTTATGCCCATATTCCTCCACTCACGGCTGTTGCTGGCGTCAAATGGCGCAAACCCGAGCTTGGCCTGGAGACCGAGCTGATCGGCACCTTTGCCAAAGGTCCAAGCCGGGTACATAACAAGTCAGAGGTGTTTACACCAGGCGGATACAGCATCCTGGATGCCTTTGTTAACTGGTCTCCTCCTAACTTACGCAAAGGTGATGGCCAATATGTCACATTTTCATTCGCCATCAACAACCTGCTGGACAAGCGCTATTTCTCCTGGCCTATGTTCACAACCTACGCGACCAGTGCAAGCCCAGCTGTAGCCGGACAAAACCCAATCGAACTGCAGACCAGTCCAGGTCGAGTCTTCAAACTTGGTGCCACCCTGAGGTTTTAATGATGAAAGAAACAAGTTTCGACGTTCCGCATCCCCGTGCCAGCTGGCTTGATCCCGCAACAGGAGAGGCTCTGCTGCAAGCAGACCTTATGCACGAGCTTAGTCAGCAGCAAGCGGTAATGATAGGAGAGTCGCACGATATCGCCGAGATCCACCGCTGGCAACTTAGCGTTTGCACTTATCTACACCTGCTACAGCCCAATCTGGCTATAGGCTTCGAGATGTTTCCCCGACGCCTGCAGCCTGTGCTGGACAATTGGGTCGATGGAATACTCGACACCGCCAGCTTCATCGACCAAAGCGAATGGCACAAAGTATGGGGCTTCGACCCGGCTATTTATCTGCCTATCTTCCACTTCTGCCGTCAGCAGCGCATCCCCATGCTCGCCTTAAACTGTAGGCGCAGCCTGGTGACTGAAGTCGGTAAATTAGGTTGGGATGCCATTGCCGAGGCTGATCGGGATGGACTTAGTCCCGCAGCTTCTGCAACTGATTCCTATCGCCATTATTTGTATTCTCTCGTGGGAACCAGTTCCAGAATTGAAGCCACCTCTGGAACGGATGCAAAGTTTGACCGCTTTGTCCGCGCCCAGCAAACATGGGATCGCGCCTTTGCCTGCAACATTACCCATGCGCTGGAAGCAGACCCGACACGCCTGATTATCGGCATTATCGGACGTGGCCATCTGGAATATGGCTATGGCACTCCCTCTCAGCTTCAAAGTCTGGGTATCAGCAAACAGGCTGTTCTACTGCCAAACACTGAGTCCCGGCTGACCATCGTCCCCAAGCATCCAATCGGCCGTGCTGTGTTTCGCCTTGATACGCCAGAGCCGCCGGCACAGCGCGTAAAGAATGACTCTAGCGCAACAGCAGCAGCTTAGTCGGCATGCGCGAATTCTTTATTCCTTTTTTCCGGCTGCTGAAGCTTTGCCTGCAAGGCCGAGAGGGTCTCATTGGCCTGGCACAGTTTATTTTTGTATTTGTGCTGAGCCTGATGGGCCTATTTATATCGTTGCGTCTGATCCGCTGGAGCGCCGACTTTTATAACGCTTTGCAGGCCGTTGATGCTGCCGGCATTAGCTATCAAATTGGGTTATTCGTACTGCTTACTGCCGGCAGCGCAAGTCTCTATCTTATAGCCAAGTACGTACAAAATCTGCTGGAAATACGATGGCGAAAAATACTGACTGAAACCATCCTTGAGCGCTGGCTGGAGAACCATAATCATTGGCGCTTGACACTTAATACAGATAACACCACGCATATAGATAATCCTGATCAGCGTATTGCCGAGGACTGTCGCATATATGTGCAACGGATGAGCTCCGAAGTTCTGGATCTCATCATGGCTGTTATTTCAGTCGTTTCTTATTTTGTTGTGTTGTGGGGGCTATCCACCTTTGCCTTGAGTTTCAGCCTGATCGGTTTCAATATCGAAATCAATCACTACATGGTCTGGGCAGCGCCTGTGTATGTTGTTCTGGCGAGCGGATTGACCCACCTGCTTGGCGCGCCTTTAAAACGTCTGACGGTAGAGCAGCAAAAAAAGAAGCTGATTTCCGTTTTGCACTGACTCGCATAAGGGAGTCAAGCGAAGCTATCGCCTTGCAACAGGGTGAAAGCGCCGAGCGCCTGCACCTGAAGCAGCACTTCCAAGCCATTACGGCCAACTGGAAGCATCTGAACCATCGCACGCTGATACTGGGATGCTTTACACGGCCCTATATGCAAACCGTCTTGCGCATACCCGTTTTCCTCGCGCTACCAGCCTTTATTGCCGGAAGGGTTAGCCTGGGAGGCCTGATGCAATTAGCCATGGCCTTTTCGAACGTAGTCACGACCCTATCCTGGTTTATTTTCTCATATCGTGACTTAGCTGAACTCGCGGCAGTGACCCGTCGGCTGGACCAGTTACTCAACCATCTTGATGAACTGACGCCCTCTTCCACTCCGTCAGGATGCCTTGAGTCATCTGACTCTACACTTCAGATCAATGACCTGCTCATCAGCACTCCGGCTGGTAAAGAGCTGCTGAATATTCCTGCTCTGCGTATTGGTACCGGCGAAAAGGTGTGGCTTCAAGGCCCATCAGGACTAGGTAAAAGTACACTTTTAAAAGCGATCTCAGGATTATGGCCTCACTTTAACGGCGAGATAGAACGGCCTAGACTGGACGAGAGTCTCTACCTGCCCCAGCGTCCCTACTTTCCTCAAAGCGACATGTTCTCGGCGATTGTCTATCCACGTAATCCTGATGAGTTCAGGCCAGAAACCATCCGCGACTACCTTCAGGCTGTAGGTTTAGAGCGTCTGATTCCTTATACAGAACCCGGCGTTAACGCTCCTTCTACTCTCTTAAGTTCGCTCTCGGGCGGTGAGCAGCAACGCCTGGCGCTGACGCGTGTCCTGGCGCTTGAGCCCAAGTGGGTCTTTTTAGATGAAGCTACCAGTGCCTTAGATTCAGAAAGCGAAGAGCGCATCATGCATAACTTAACTCAACGCTTACCAGACACCAGTTTTGTTTTCTTTGCCCATCGAACGCCCCGAGGATTTGGACGTTATCGCAGCATCGATTTGCGGGGGCTGACACAAAAAAGCTCGCGCCAGCCTTACTTGTTGCGTCGTAGTTCCTGCTCAACAATATGGTGGATATCAAGAGCCAACTCACTACTCAGATGAAACGACGAGGACAGAATATAGTATGAAAAAGCCACCTGAGGCACCAAGGGCTTTACAACAATGCCAGTATGCAAACAGCTTTTTGCCACCAGTGGATTCACAATGCTGACTCCCATTCCTAAGCCGACCATCATACAAATTGCAGCGGCATAAGGACACTCATAGAAAATGGGTCGAAAGTCCTCACCATGGGCATTGAACACAGCATCGATATTTCGACGGGTTCCGTCCCCCAACGGCAACGCTATAAACGGATGCCCTTCAAAGTCGTCAATAGTAATTGCTCTGTCTACGGATGCAAGCGGGTGCCCTTCAGGCACTACGCATACTCCTTGCAGCGTTTCTATTTTGGTCGAACCCATACCCGGCATCTCCGTCACATACGCGGAAATGCCCAGATCGCAATAGCTTGAGGCCACCCATTGAGCCACTGCCCCCGAGTCTCCTACAGCTACCCAACGAGGCAAAGGCATGGTGATATGGCGCGCCCGACAGGAATCGAACCTGTATCTAGAGCTTCGGAGACTCTTATTCTATCCATTGAACTACGGGCGCAGAGATCGCCATTTTAACTGGTTTAAAATATTTTGCTGAACTGTTTTTAAACAATAAGGCCTGAAGAAACTACGAAGCGTCTTACAAGTCAGGCACAGTCCGCTATAATTATGCGTTGACGACATTATGAACGGCCATTTCCAACACGTAATTGCCCCATAATTAGCAGCAATACCTATTTTTGGCTTAGCCCTCTAGCCGGGTTGCAGCCTTTCTCAGTACGAATTTGCAGGATCCGACTATGAGCAATACGGAAAAACAAGTAGATCACAATAGCGACAGCCCGCAAGGTTCTATTAAATCGCCACAGCAACTGTTGTTAGCCGTGATCTTGGCCTTTCTTGTGCCTATCGCCATCATTGTGATGCTGGTGAACCTGGTTTCGGCAGGCATGAAAACCGGTGCCGGCTCTAACGCCCTGACCGAAGAAGCTATTGCCACCCGCATTCAGCCAGTAGCTAGCTTTGCGCTGGCGACTGCCGAAGGCGATGGCAATCAAACCCTCAAGACGGGCAAAGAAGTTTACGAAGCCACCTGTGCAACCTGTCATGGTACAGGCCTGGCAGGTGCACCGACGTTTGGCGATAACGCCGCTTGGGGCCCATTAATCGAAGAAGGTTTCGATGCCATGCTCAAGATAGCGATCAATGGCGTTGGCGCAATGCCGGCCAAGGGCGGCAATCCAGCGCTAGACGACATCGAAGTTGCTCGTGCCGTAGTCTATATGGCCAACGAGGCCGGAGCCTCTTTCGACGAGCCTGCCGCCCCCGAAGGCGCTGATGACGCTGCAACGGAAGAAGCTCCAGCAGCAGATGAAGCCGCTGCGGCTGCAGCGGCTGCCGCAGCCCCGGCAGAGGAAACGCCAGCAGCAGAAGCGCCCACCGAAGAAGCCGCTCCAGCCCAAGAAGCTGAAGCACCGGCTGAAACCACAGCCGCTATTGATCCTGCAGCCAAAAAGCTCTACGACACCGTCTGCTTTGCCTGCCATACAACAGGCGTTGCCGGAGCCCCTAAACTAGGCGACAAAGACGGCTGGGCTCCATATATCGCATCCGGCATGGACACCATGGTCCAAAAGGCCATACACGGTGTCGGTGCAATGCCACCACGTGGCGGGTCTCAGGCCTCTGACGACGAAATCCGGGCGGCGGTAGAGTATATGGTTCAAGAGTCCCAGTAACGCTATACGCCACACGTTAAAAAAGCTCGTGGTGCAACCGAATTACTGGTGCACCACGAGCTTTTTTATAAACCATACCATCTATCAAAATACGTTTTAAATAGCTTTTAAACTTTAAGCGCCTGAATATCAGCATCGCTCATCCCCAGCACATCTCTTAGAACCTGCTCTGTATGCTCCCCCAGCAATGGAGGCGCCATTCTGTAGCTAACAGGCGTTTCAGAAAGCCGGATGGGGTTCGCAACGAACGGAGCCACACCGGCAGTAGGATGCTCCAGCGAGATTTTCATCTCTCGGGCTTGTACTTGCGGATTCTCGTACACCTGATCAAGACTGTTTATAGGTCCCGCAGGAACGCCCGCATCTTCCAGCTCAGCAAGCCAGGTATCACGCGAGCGCTGTAGCATAATCTCGGTAAGTAGCGGAATGAGGGATGCTCGATTAATTACCCGCTGAGAGTTGCTGCGATAGCGCTCATCCATTGCCAGTGCGGGCATACCCAATACACGACAATAATTCTTAAATTGCCCGTCGTTGCCTACGGCCACGATCAAATGGCCGTCACTGGCAGCAAACACTTGGTAGGGCACAAGATTTTGATGGGCATTCCCTGCTCTGGAGGGCGCAGCCCCCGAGGCCAGGTAATTCATGTTCTGATTGGCCAGCATCGCGACCTGGCAATCAAGCAAAGACATATCTATATGCTGTCCCAGGCCGGAGCGATGTCGCTCGTTAAGCGCAGCCAAAATGCCCACTGTGGCATACATTCCCGTCATCAAATCCGCCACGGCCACGCCCGCTTTCTGTGGTCCGCCACCAGGCAGGCCGTCTCGTTCGCCGGTGATACTCATTAAGCCGCCCATGGCCTGAATCATGAAATCATAACCAGGCCTTGAGGCATAGGGGCCGGTCTGGCCGAAACCTGTGACAGAGCAGTAAATAAGTGCAGGATTAGCGGCTTTAAGAGAGGCATAATCCAGCCCATACTTGGCAAGCCCTCCAACCTTGAAGTTCTCAACGAGAATATCCGACTCCTGTGCCAGCTTTCGGATAACACTGGCCCCTTCGGGGGTAGCCATATCTACAGTGACTGAGAATTTGTTTCTATTAGCTGACGCGTAATAGGCGGCTTCTGTGGTGTCGTTACCCTGCTGATCGCGTAAATAGGGAGGTCCCCATCCGCGGGTATCGTCGCCCGCACCAGGACGCTCGATTTTGATCACCTCAGCCCCTAAATCGGCCAAGTTTTGAGTACACCAGGGCCCGGCTAAAACGCGGGTAAGATCCAAAACACGAATACCATCTAACGGAGCTGTACGTTGTGACATAGCGGGATTAACAATAATAGGCAAAAAGGATATTCTGCACTACGTTAGCATCGGGGAGCATGATTCACGAGTGCGATATCTCACCAGTTGATCTCTACAACGCTTTTAACGCACGCGGCCCTCTTATATAACAAGGAGTTAGCACGAAATGCCTTCTACATTAACGCAAACCCTTATAGCTCAATTACGCCTGCCTGTGTTCGCAGCCCCCATGTTTATCGTTTCCACCCCCGAACTTGTTATTGCCCAGTGCATCAGCGGTATTGTGGGCTCAATCCCCGCGTTGAACGCCAGACCTCAAAGCAAACTCGGGACTTGGCTTGCTCAAATTGAGGAAGGCCTGGAAAGGCAGCGCAAGCAACATCCTGACCAGCCCCCGCCCCCTATGCGATCAACCACATTATTCACCAGTCCAATGACAGGCTGATAGACGATCTCGCCGTTTGCGCCGAGCATAAAGTCCCGTTGATTATTACCAGCTTACGAGCGCCCGACGATATCGTTCCGCAGGTACACAACTGGGGCGGCAAGGTTTTTCATGATGTGACCACCCTGCGCCATGCCAAGCGAGCCATACAGGCTGGCGTAGACGGTCTGATTTTAGTAGCGGCAGGCGCGGGCGGCCATGCTGGCCCTCTGAGCCCTTTTGCCCTGCTGGCCGAGGTTCGAGCCATCTTCGATGGACCGATAATTTTATCGGGGGCAATCAGTCGCGGGGCTGACGTACTAGCCGCTCAGGCCATGGGAGCTGACTTTGCCTACATAGGCTCACACTTTATTGCCAGTATCGAAGCGAATGCTGCCGATAACTACAAAAAGACCTTAGTCAGTGCCGAGGCTTCAGATATTGTCCACACGCCCTACTTTACCGGCATACCGGGAAACTACTTAAGACAAAGCATTATTGCTGCCGGTCTGGACCCGGACAACTTACCTGAATCTCAAGAAACAGCATTTGGCTCTGCGGACTCCGATGCCAAAGCCTGGCGTGATATCTGGGGTGCGGGTCAGGGGTCGGCAGTATAAGGGCGATAGAGCCGGCCCAGGCCATCTGCGAACGATTGATTGCCCAATATCATCGAGCCTTCCGTGAACTGCAAGATAACTACATTCCTAATCGGAAGGGAGGGTGACATGATTGAGGTAACACGCCATGCCCATTGGATTGAACTCGGCTTGAACCGCCCCTCTCACATGAATGCTATAAATGCGGACATGTATCATCGCCTTGCGAGAGAGCTTACTGCAGCCGATAGTGAGCCTTCTCTTACCGCAGTCATACTTCGCGGGCATGGCCCACATTTCACCGCAGGCAATGATCTATCGGAGTTTAAAAATTTCGATGCCGACGCTCCGCTTGCTGCCGTTGAGTTTTTAAAAAGCCTGGTTAACGTAGACATTCCTCTTTTAGCCGCTATTCAAGGAAACGTAGTAGGCGTGGGCGTGACCATGTTGCAGCACTGCGACTTTGTATACGCTAAATCCGATGCGCTATTGTCCATGCCTTTTACCAAACTGGGAGTTTGTCCTGAAGCAGGTGCGAGTCTGGCTTTCGCACAAATTGTGGGTGATAAGAACGCGGCTCGATGGTTACTGGACTCTGAGCCCTTCACTGCTGAGCAAGCCCTGGAGGCTGGTTTGCTGACGGCTATCAGTGATCCCTTCACCCTGCCTGTAGAACTGGCGCGAGACAGGGTGCAATCGCTAGCTCTGAAGCCTTCGGCCGCCCTGCGTGCAACTAAACGTTTAATGAGATCTCACCAGCGCGCAGCATTGCTGAAGGCTATTGACGACGAAGTGCAATTATTTAAACAACGGCTGCAAAGCCCTGAAACGCAGCTGATCGTCCAAGGGTATTTGAGGCATAAACGTATGTGAACGGTTTTATCGCTGCGCATGAGGGGTCAGAGCAGACATTCTTTTAGCGAGTCAGGGTTTACCCTTGACTAATGCCTAGGGTAAACCCTATAATAGGGTTTCTGTCAGTCATTTAACCCAAAAGGTATTACAAATGTCGACTATGACAACTTATTCGCACTACATACGCTGGAGCGACTCCCTTGAGCGCGATGTAATGCAAAAAGCTCTCGATAACGGAGAGTCTGTTTCTATCACCGAGCTGGCTGTTAATGTAGTGAACTTCATCAAACGCGCCGCGACCGGCATCATGAACTATGTTGTAGCCCTTACTGAAGCATTGAACGAAGCACGTGCGCGTGACGCCCACTTTACTTCTTCAGGCTGGTAAGAATCTCAGCTTGAGCAGGTTCAATCCTGACTGTGTTGATGCAAAAGCAAAAAGCCTGCAAATTGTTGCAGGCTTTTTTACATTAATTGATGAGTTAGACGCCCAGCTATAGATTTAGCCTGTCTTATTCAATAAGTCTTTCAAACGTCCCAATCGCTCTTTAGGACTGAGAGCCTTATCCTCCGGACTTTCGGTAATGGCCATTGCCTCTAGCGCCATTTCTTCGATGAACCGGGACTGCTCACGCACCACGTACTCACGAGCACGACGGCGACGCTTGCACCAGCTCAAACGTAAGCTACGCTGTGCACGGGTAATTCCTACATACATAAGGCGGCGCTCTTCTTGCACGCGGCCTAGCATCACAACTTGCTCGTCATCGCCAAAATCCTCGTCATCCCGTCCCAGGTGGGGCAACAGCCCTTCTTCCACACCCACCAAAAACACATGCGGATACTCCAGGCCTTTGGAGGCATGCAAAGTCGAAAGCCTGACTGCATCAGGCTCTTCTTCGTCTTCATTTCGCTCAAGCATAGTGACCAGTGTCACATGCTGCACGAGTTCTCTCAAACTCATTCCGTCCTCGGATGCCTTTCGCTTTAACCACCCCACCAGCTCCAGGACGTTAGTCCAGCGAGACTGGGCCGGACGCTCATCGAATAAATCATAGAGATACCGCTCGTAATCAATGGCATTCAACAGTTCGTCAAGGAGCTCGTCGGCTTGTGCCTGCGCGTGCTCAGCCTTATCCCGGATTCGCCGGATAAACTCGGCAAAGGTTTGCAAAGGCTGCAACTGGCGCTCTGCCAGGTTATCAGTCAGGGCAATTTCAAAAACAGCTTCGAATAAAGAGCAGCCACGCTGCGAGGCAAATTCACCCAGTTTCTGCAGTGTGGTTTGTCCAATCCCACGCCGAGGCGTCGTAGCAGCGCGAATAAACGCAGGATCGTCCTGATCATTGGCGATCAGGCGCAAGTAAGCCAAGACATCACGAATTTCCGCTTTATCAAAAAAGCTTTGGCCCCCGGATATAACATAGGGAATACGCAAGTCGCGCAAGGTTTGCTCAAAGATTCTAGCCTGATGATTGCTGCGATACAGCACCGCAAAATCCCGCCACATGGCCTTGCGATCAAAACGTTCAGCCGACAGGCTTACCCCACCCACTCGGCCTCGGCTTGTTCATTGTCAGCCGCCTTAACACGAATACTTTCGCCCACCCCCAAATCGGACCATAGCTTTTTACCGAAGACTACCGGATTATGCGCAATAACATTGTTGGCCGCCGCCAGGATTCGCTGTACCGAGCGGTAGTTTTGCTCGAGCTTGATCAACTTTAAGTTACTGAAGTCGTGTTCTAACCGTTCGAGATTTTCCACAGTCGCACCCCGCCATGCGTAAATGGCCTGATCATCATCGCCTACCGCCGTAAACATGCCCCTGGAGCCTACCAGCCCCATTAGAAACCGATATTGACATAAGTTGGTATCCTGGTACTCGTCTACAAGCAAATAGTGAACACGGGCCTGCCAGCGCTCGCGGACCTCGGCATGTACTTCGAGAATTTGAGCGGGCAAACGCACAAGATCATCAAAATCAACAGCTTGATAGGCCTCAAGCGTGGCACAGTAGCTGCGATAGACTTTAGCAGCCTCGATCTGACTAGGGGTGTTGGCAATGCGTTCTGCTGCATCGGGATTGAGCAAGGCGTTTTTCCACAAGGAGATTTCTTGCTGGACGCCTCGCAAGCGCGACTTGTCGGTTGTGGCCAGCAGTTCTTGTATGATCCCCAGGCTGTCATTGGCGTCCATAATCGAGAAACTGCTTTTTAGCCCAACATATTTAGCCTCTTCACGAAGAAAACGCAGCCCCAACGAGTGAAAGGTACTGACCGTAATGCCTCTGGCCAGCTTACGATCAACAAGCTGCATTAGGCGCTCATTCATTTCACGTGCGGCTTTATTGGTGAAAGTAAGCGCAACGACATTGCGCCCACTATAGCCACACTCACGTAATAAATAGGCGATTTTTTGCGTGATAACGCGGGTTTTACCACTCCCTGCCCCGGCCAGCACCAAGGCAGGGCCATCGAGATACAGTACCGCCTCGCGTTGGCGGGCGTTCATGTCATCAGGGACAGTTTGAGCCAATTTGTTTTGGGTAAGTTCTGACACGGGCTTCTTGGGTTATATCTCTAGCGGATCAACTTCTAGCACCCATCGCACTTTATGTTCGCGCCCCAGCTGATGAAGCTCGAAGCCCCACGCGCGCAGGAACAATTGCAGTGATGGGCGGTGAGTACTTTCAATTAATAATTGTGCTCGCTCTACATTTGCAACCCTGACAATACGTAAAGGCACCGGATCGTACAATCTTACTTGCTCGGTACCCGGTAGCGCAGGATTGAATTTCTGCGGCAAATCGCGCGCCGCAGTCAAGAATGACAAGGCTACGGCAAGCTCTTTAGATTCAGCTGTTAACAAGGCTTGAAAAGCAAATGGAGGTAAAGCAATGGCTTCCCGTTCGGCCAGGGCGTTGTGCGCAAACCCTGCGTAGTCGTGCTTGATCAACGACTGATATACACTTTGCTCAGGGTATTCTGTCTGAATTAAAACGCGTGCGCCGCCGGTATGACGCCCTGCTCGTCCAGCTACCTGCATTAGCTGAGCGAACAAGCGCTCTGGCGCCCTGAAGTCTTGAGCAAACAGCATTGTGTCGGCATTAAGCACAACCACTAAGCCCAGATTGGCAAAATCATGCCCTTTGGCCACCATTTGCGTGCCTACAAGTATATCAACCTCGCCGGCATGAACTTGAGCAAACAAGGCTTCGGCTTCTCCCTTGCGCCGCGTGCTATCCGCATCGATACGTATTATGCGGGCTGCAGGAAAGTGCTCTGCCAAGAACTCTTCAATACGTTGGGTACCACGCCCCATGGGCTTGAGGTCTTGATCCCGGCAGTCAGGACAATGCTTTGGAGTCGGCGTCTGAAAACCACAATGATGGCATTGCAGATAAGAGCGTCCGATGGGTGATCTGTGCATTACCGTGTAGGCGCTACAGCGGGTGCATTGACTGACCCAACCACAAGAACTGCAATTTAATACTGGCGAATAGCCCCGTCGATTAATAAACACCAGAGCTTGTTGTTCTTGATCAAGACTATGCTGAATAGCTTTTAATAACTGCGGTGAAAAACCTTGCTCTAATTGGGCACGCCTGGTGTCAATCAAGGTGATATCAGGCATGGATACGGCACGCGCGCGATGCGTCAGGCTGCAGAGTTTATAGCGGCCCGCCTTGGCATGAGCCCAGCTTTCCAGAGATGGGGTAGCCGACCCCAGCACCACCGGAACACCAGCTTGATGGCCACGCCAGACAGCAAGATCACGCGCTGAATAGCGCAGACCTTCCTGCTGTTTATATGAGGTGTCATGCTCTTCATCAACAATAATCAAGCCCAGGTCTGGCAACGGCGTAAAAATAGAGAGACGTGTCCCCAGCAACACTTTGGCTTGTCCGGAGCTAATGGCTAACCATGCCCTTAAACGCTGTCCTTCCGACAAGCCACTGTGCAGAACCGCCAGTTCGTATTCGCCGTCGTTGTGCTGTAAGCGTCGTCGCAACGCCAGCTCAAACTGTGGAGTAAGATTTATTTCAGGCACCATAAATAGCACCTGCTTACCGCGAGCCAATACTTTTAAAGCGGCATCTAGATAGACTTCTGTTTTCCCGCTGCCCGTTACACCGAACAGCAAGATGGTGTTTGCGCTGCCTGTATCCAGAATGGCTGCCGCCGCTGCAGTCTGCTCATCGTTAAGCTGAGGCGGCACATCACTTGCCACCTTGGCCAATGCGCGAACTTTACGCTTAGCCAGCCGCGCTACGGGCCCGCCCGCCGCCAGCTTGCCGGTATAGGCCGACAATTTACGCAAACTGGCAGGAAGCACTGGAAGAATAACCTCACCCAGAGGACGCTGATAATAACTGGCTGCAAATCTGGCCATATCCAGCCACTGCGTTGACAAAGGTGGAGTGTCCTCCAGAACTTCGTCGACAGCCTTCACTTTATCTGCGGCGAAATTAGGTTGATCAGGGTTACTGACAACCACGCCAATCACTTTACGACGACCGAAATTGACGATGACCCTACAGCCAACAGCGACGGGCTCATCATGAAAATAATCAAAGACAGCGTCTATGGGTACATCCAGCGCGACGCCCAGCCAAAACCGGCTAGTGACTTGAGAATCAAGTGATGCAGAAACGGAAGTATTCTGTGCGCCCATGAGCTAAATACACCAATACAAAGAATGCAGGAGGGGGCAGCCAACGCCTTGCTGAGCCTAGACCACGAGCCTGTGGATAACTTTGGGGAGAATTCAGGTAAAAACCCAAGACAAGCTGTGGATAGCTTACTGTGAATATAAACAGTATACTTGCGAATTCAGCAAAGTACGATATAAATCAATAACTTACAGGCTTTCGTTCGTGTTTAACCTGAACTGGAATAAATACAGCAATTCGAACTGAAAAATGTGCACAACCCGTGCAAAGTAAATTTTAAAAGGGCCGTAAGGCCCCTTTAAACAACAGATCTACTTATGCATTTGTGCGCTGTAACTATGAACTTCGTCTACAAGAATTTTTACGGCCTCAGGAGGGGTAAAGCGAGAAATCCCGTGCCCGAAATTAAACACATGGCCCCCTGAGCCTACATCACCAAAATCATCTATTACCCGGCGAACTTCACGACGGATAGCCGCTTCGCCACCGAACATAGTCATAGGATCAAGATTGCCCTGGAATGCGACAGAATCATTCACTCTTTTTCGGGCCTGAGCCAGGTTAACAGTCCAGTCGACTCCGACTGCATCACTACCACATTGCGCGATATCTTCCAGCCATTGGCCGCCACCTTTAGTAAACACAATAGCAGGAATCCGCTTGCCGTTATGCTCGCGGATTAAACCATCGACCACGCGCTTTGTGTACTGGAGCGAAAACTCCTGGAACAGGCTGTCAGATAACACGCCGCCCCAGCTATCAAAAATCATGGCAGCTTGCGCACCTGCCTCAATTTGCTGATTCAGATATTGAATTGTGGTGTCTGCATTAATTTGCAGCATACGATGCACCAAATCTGGGCGGCTGTACATCATACCCTTGATTAACCGGTAATCTTGAGAACCCTGCCCTTCTACCATGTAGCAGGCAATCGTCCAGGGGCTACCTGCAAAACCTATCAGGGGCACCTTTCCGTCCAGCTCTTTACGAATAAGCTCTACCGCGTCAAAAACGTACTGCAATTTGGCCATATCCGGGATCTCGAGCTTGGCTACATCAGCCTCTGTACGCACCGGATGCGCAAAGCGCGGGCCCTCGCCTTCGACAAAATCCAGACCTAACCCCATAGCATGAGGAATAGTGAGAATATCTGAAAACAGAATTGCCGCGTCGAGATCAAAGCGGCGCAAGGGCTGCAAAGTAACTTCGCAGGCATACTCACGATTCTGGGCAAGATTCATGAATGAACCTGCCTCAGCGCGAGTGGCGCGATACTCAGGCAGGTAACGTCCGGCCTGGCGCATTAACCAAACCGGCGTATATGGAACAGGCTCACGCAACAAGGAGCGGATTAAGACATCGTTTTTAAGTTCTGGTAAAGACACGGCAATCCCTATGTGAAAAATGCCTAATGATTTTAACCATCAGTATGTGTATCGAGTGCTGATGCAGATTTAAATACATCAGCTTTTATATCGTGTTTACGCATCAAAGCCCAAAAAGCACGCCTATGCTTTTGCACAGAGCGCGCTGCCATCGCGATATTACCCGAACTGCGACCTAATGCGGCTCGTATATAGGCCTGTTCAAAACGGGCAACAACAACTGCCTTGGCTTGCTGAAAGGATTCGCGCGACGTAGCATAGCGGGTAGCCACAGCAGCAGCGTAGGCTTCAAGCGTGGCACCATTCTGGTGCAAAATAGTGGCGCACAATCGATCTTCCTCTGGACTTTGTCCAGCCCCTACAAAAGCAGGATTCAGCGCTTGGTATTGCCCACCAACAGCCTCTTCCAGTGCCATAGCAGCATGCCTATTCCGCTTCAGCATTTGGATGCGTATCCGGAGCTCTTCAATGCAGATAGGCGTCCGTAAAAAATCAACAATGCCCAATTTAAGCAAGTCGTTTAACGCTGCCGCCTTTACATTGCAAACTAAAGCAAATATCGGTGTCTGCAGTATAGACTGCGCGAACATGAGGCTTTTACGCGCCCACACTAAGTTATCGTGCGTAATAAGTAAAATACAAGCATCAAACCGCATCAGATGCATTGCCATAGCACGCAGCGTTTGTTCGCTCGATGCGATGGTAGGCAGAGCCAGATGCGCACTATTCAGCACCTGCAGGCTTAAACGGCCTTGCGCATAACTACCTGAGTAACCAAGCGCCCATTGCGGATTATTATCGAGAACCAGTAACGCACAATCCATTTGATCATTCACCACCTTCTCCGACCTTGTTGAGTTGAATAAAAGTAAAAGCCAATTGCTTTTCGTACTGTAAGAAAAGCTGGCACTTACCACAATTCGCACTTATAACAACTCGGAAACTACGTAGAGCCTGATCTACTTTGGGCTAACTTAAGATACTGACAACAAATAAAAGCAGGCGCCCAAAGGCGCCTGCTTTAGAGAAACCTTAGCGGTTCACCTACAGAATCAGTGACGCGAGGTTTGCTTGAATCGACGTGCAGCTGCTGCCTGGGCAGCAAGCATCGCTAACTCGGCTTCCACCACCGCGATATCTGATTGCTCTTTGGTATTTCGCAAAGCTTCCTCTGCACGAGCACGAGCTTCCAGGGCCTTGGATTCGTCAAGATCAGTGGCACGAATAGCCGTGTCTGACAATACCGTAACCTTACCCGGCTGAACTTCGAGAATACCGCCAGCCACAAAGATATGCTCTTCGTGGCCGTCGGCCATAACGATCTTCAGCGTGCCGGGACGGATGCGCGAAATCAATGGTGTGTGGCCGGGCAAAATACCTAATTCGCCAGACTCGCCGGGAAGCACCACAAAAGTAGCTTCGCCGGTAAACATTGATTTTTCGGCGCTGACCACGTCAACATGAAGAGTAGCCATGAGTATTCCTTACTGAAGGGTCTTAGCTTTTTCGAAGGCTTCGTCAATACCGCCGACCATGTAGAAGGCCTGCTCTGGGAGTGCATCACACTCGCCATCAACGATCATTTTAAAGCCGCGCAGGGTCTCGGCCAGCGTAACAAACTTACCAGGAGCACCAGTAAAGACTTCAGCAACGTGGAAAGGCTGAGACAAGAAACGCTGAATTTTACGAGCACGAGCTACAGCTTGCTTATCTTCGGGGGACAGTTCGTCCATACCCAGAATAGCAATAATATCGCGTAGCTCTTTGTAGCGCTGCAGCGTTTGTTGAACGCCACGTGCAATACTGTAGTGCTCTTCGCCCACAACTTGCGGGTCAAGCTGGCGACTACTGGAGTCGAGCGGATCAACAGCCGGATAAATACCCAAAGCGGCGATATCACGCGACAGTACAACCGTGGAATCCAAGTGCAGGAAAGTCGTAGCCGGGGATGGGTCAGTTAAGTCATCAGCCGGAACATAAACCGCCTGAATAGACGTAATCGAACCCGTCTTTGTTGAAGTAATGCGCTCTTGCAGCTTACCCATTTCTTCAGCCAGCGTTGGCTGGTAACCCACCGCTGAAGGCATACGGCCCAATAACGCGGAAACTTCAGTTCCGGCCAGTGTGTAGCGGTAAATGTTATCAACAAAGAACAGGATGTCACGCCCTTCGTCACGGAACTTCTCGGCCATGGTCAAGCCGGAAAGTGCCACACGCAGACGGTTACCTGGAGGCTCGTTCATCTGGCCGAACACCATGGCAACTTTAGACTCGGAGATATTGTCGAGCTGAATGACACCCGCTTCTGCCATCTCGTGGTAGAAGTCATTACCTTCACGAGTACGCTCACCCACACCCGCGAACACGGACAAACCACTGTGCGCCTTAGCGATGTTGTTAATGAGTTCAAGCATGTTTACGGTTTTGCCGACACCAGCACCACCGAACAGACCAACCTTACCGCCTTTAGCAAAGGGGCAAACCAGGTCAATAACTTTAATACCTGTTTCAAGAAGCTCTACCGATGGGGAGAGTTCATCAAACTTAGGAGCATCTTGGTGAATAGAACGACGCTCGTCGGTAGGGATTGGGCCAGCCTCATCAATTGGGCGTCCCAGAACATCCATAATACGTCCGAGTGTAGCTTCACCGACGGGAACCGAAATAGGCGCCCCTGTGTTGGATACGTCCATGCCACGACGTAAACCGTCGCTGGAACCCATAGCAATAGTGCGAACAATGCCGTCACCTAATTGCTGCTGCACTTCGAAGGTTAGTCCTTCTTCGGCGAACTTGGAGCTTGCATCTGCAAGTATAAGTGCGTCGTAAACCTTAGGAATGCTGTCGCGGGGGAACTGAATATCCACCACGGCGCCGATGCACTGAACGATGGTACCGTTGCTCATGTTTAGTCCTTGCTTAATAACTTATATGGTTAGCTGCAGCACTGCATTAAACGGCTGCAGCACCCCCACGATTTCAGAAATTTCTTTAGTAATTGCCGCTTGGCGGGTCTTGTTGTAGACCAGTTGCAGTTCGTCAATAACTTTTTTGGCGTTATCTGATGCTGATTTCATTGCAACCATACGCGCCGATTGCTCCGATGCCATGTTTTCGGCTACCGCCTGGAAGACCAGACCTTCTACGTAGCGCAATAACAGTTCATCGATTACTGTTTTGGAATCGGGTTCATAGATGTAATCCCAACCGTATTCCGTTTTGAGTACGTTTGCGTCATTGGACACAGCAGTCTCACCGGCGGTCTGGAATGGATCATCCAGATTGCTGGGTAATGGCAACAAACGAATGAAGGTTGGGTCTTGCTTCATTGTGTTGACGAACCGGCTGGTCGCCAAATAAACCGCATCGATTTTACCGTCGACAAAATCATCGATTTGCACTTTGATAGCACCGATCAACCGCTCAAGGTTTGGTTCGTCACCGAGCTGAACTTCCTGGGAAACCAGATTGGTACGAATACGAGCCAATGTTGAAGCAGCTTTACTTCCGAGCGCAGTTGCCTGCACGCGAACACCTTGCTCTTCGAACTCGCGCAAACGAGTCAACACCAACCGTAAAATATTGGTGTTCAAACCACCACAAAGCCCTTTATCGGTACTTACAACGACCACACCAACGGCTTTTAGCTCTTCGCGTTCAACCATGTAAGGGTGGGTGTAATCCGGGTGGGCCTGCATAAGATGTGCTGCAATTTCGCGCACCTTATCAGCATAAGGACGGCTTGCACGCATCCGCTCTTGCGCTTTGCGCATTTTGGATGCCGCAACCATTTCCATGGCTTTAGTGATCTTGCTCGTGTTTTGCACGCTCTTGATCTTAGTACGAATTTCTTTAATTCCGGCCATCACACTTTCCTGTAAAGGCGTTATCGGGACAGGAAATACCTGTCCCTATAATTAGGGCGATACCACATAGGCAACCGCCCATGCCTTAGCCTGCAGACTTAGAAAGCGCCATGCTTTTTGAAGTCTTCAATGGCGGCAACCAACTCGGCTTCGTCCTCTTTGCTGAGGTTGTTCGTATCTTCGATACGTTTAACCATTTCAGCATTCTTGTTGCGCAAGGAGTCTTTCAAAGCTTTTTCGAAAGGCAGCACTTGCTCAACTTCGAGGTCATCGAAGTAACCGTTGTTAACGGCAAACAGACTGACTGCCATTTCCCATACGGCCAGAGTCACATACTGAGGCTGCTTCAACAGCTCTACAACACGGCGACCACGCTCGAGCTGACGACGCGTAGCGTCGTCAAGGTCGGACGCAAACTGAGCAAAAGCAGCTAGTTCGCGATACTGTGCCAAGTCGGTACGAATACCACCCGACATTTTCTTGACCACTTTGGTTTGTGCGGCACCACCTACACGAGATACTGAAATACCTGCGTTAATGGCTGGGCGTACACCAGCGTGGAACAGATCGGTTTCCAGGAAGATCTGACCATCAGTAATAGAAATTACGTTGGTTGGAACGAAAGCGGAAACGTCACCGGCCTGCGTCTCGATAATAGGGAGCGCGGTCAGCGAACCAGTCTTACCTTTGACGGCACCGTTGGTGAATTTTTCTACGTAGTCGGCATTGACACGAGCGGCACGCTCTAGCAAGCGGGAGTGCAGGTAGAAAACATCGCCAGGATACGCTTCACGACCTGGAGGACGACGCAGCAACAAGGATACTTGGCGGTAGGCCCAGGCTTGTTTTGTTAAGTCATCGTACACAATCAGGGCGTCTTCACCACGATCGCGGAAGTATTCGCCCATCGTGCAGCCAGAATAGGGTGCCAAGTACTGCATAGCAGCGGACTCGGACGCCGCAGCAGCAACAATAATGGTGTATTCAAGCGCGCCATGCTCTTCGAGCTTGCGAACAACGTTACTGATTGTTGACGCCTTTTGACCAACCGCCACGTAAATGCAAGTAACGCCTTTACCTTTTTGGTTGATGATCGTATCAACAGCAACGGCTGTTTTACCTGTTTGACGGTCACCAATGATTAATTCGCGCTGACCACGGCCAATTGGCACCATGGAATCAATCGCCTTAATACCGGTTTGCAAAGGCTGGTCTACCGATTGACGTGCAATAACGCCCGGCGCAACCTTTTCAATAACGTCAGTTTCTTTAGCGTTGATTGGGCCCTTACCATCGATAGGGTTACCCAGGGTATCAACTACGCGGCCGCGCAATTCGGGACCTACTGGCACTTCAAGAATACGCCCTGTGGTTTTTACAGGATCGCCTTCAGAAACACCTGTGTATTCACCCAAAATAACAGCACCTACGGAGTCACGCTCTAAGTTTAGCGCCAAGCCGTAAACGTTGTTGGGGAACTCGAGCATTTCGCCCTGCATCACATCGGATAAACCGTGGATGCGTGTAATACCGTCGGTCACGGAAACAACCGTGCCTTGCGTGCGAATGTCTGTTGACGTGCTCAGGCCTTCAATACGGCTTTTGAGCAGTTCGCTGATCTCAGACGGGTTAAGTTGCATGTTCAGACTCCTGGAATCCTGTATTCTGGCCCGCCATCAGGCTGCCAGTGTGTCGCGCATGCCGGCCAACCGGGCCTGCACGGAAGTGTCAAGTACCTGGTCACCAACCATCACGCGAACGCCACCGATCAGATCAGCGTCAACGGTAACCTCGGGCTTTAGCTTCAAGCCGAATTTTTTTCGAGTGCGGCGACTAGTTCGTTTACCTGAGCTTCCTCTAGGGGAAAGCACTGGTGATACGTGCTAATGCACTACCTTCGAGTTTGTGTTTTAAAAACTCAAATTGCTCAGCAATTTGCGGCAAGAGCAACAAACGCTCGTTGTCGATTAGCAATTCGAGGAAGTTCCGCGCCTTATCGGTAAGCGGAGTTTTAATCAGACCCGAGAAAAGCTCAAGACGCTGTTGATTAGTGAAAGCAGGTGTAGTCAGTGCTTCGCTAACATCAGAGAGATCGGCCACCTGAGCCATTTCGGACAACAGGGCCGACCACTGCTCGAGTACACCTTGCTCGTTGCCAACTGCAGCAAACAAGGCCTCAGCATAAGGTCTGGCAATAGTCGATAGTTCAGCCATGGCCTACCTTCAGATTAAAGTTCAGCTTTAAGCTGCTCTAGCAGCTGGGCGTGCGCATTAGCGTCAACCTCGCGTCGCAAAATTTGCTCAGCGCCTTTAACTGCCAATACAGCAACGTCATCACGCAAACCATCGCGTAAACGTTGTACTTCCTGTACAGCGTCCTGGCGCGCTTGTGCGATGATACGGGCCTTTTCCTGCTCGGCCTCGCCACGTGCCTGCTCGATTAAAGCAGCAGCTTGTTTCTCGGCCTCGGCCAAGCGCGAATGGTTATCAGACTTGGCGGATGCTTCCATCAGACTGATTCGTGCCTGAGCCTGAGCTAGATCTGCTTTGCCTTTATCGGCAGCAGCAAGCCCATCGGCAATTTTCTGGCGACGATCATCGATTGCTCTCGTCAGTGGGGGCCATACGAATTTCATCGTAAACCACGCCAAGACGAAAAACACGATCATCTGAAAAAAGAGAGTCGCGTTTAAATTCACGGTCGTATCCCTTAAATACCACTTGTGCCCGGCATTTAGCCTGCCTGACACCATATATTCAAGTCGAGAGCGGCGCAATAATTAGGAGCACCGCTAGCCTCAACTGCCTGTCCGCCTTAGGGGCAGCGGACTCGCGCCGCTATTAGCCGACAAATGGGTTAGCAAACGCAAACAACATCGCGATACCAACGCCGATCAAGAAGGCTGCGTCGATCAGACCTGCCAACAAGAACATTTTGGTTTGCAAAGCGTTCATTAGCTCGGGCTGGCGAGCGGAGGCTTCTAGGTATTTACCGCCCATTAGCGCGATACCGATACTGGCACCGAACGCACCCAGACCGACGATAATACCGCAAGCAAGGGCAACGAAAGCAACGTTGGTCATGACAACTCCTTGGTTAAAAATCTTGTATGTTCAAAATTACTAAAAAACGGCGTAGCAGAAAACCTGATCTGCCTCCCGAGTTCGGTGTTAGGCCAAACCCGGATATTGATTAATGGCTTTCGTGAGCCTGACCAACGTAGACGAGGGTCAACATCATGAAAATAAATGCCTGCAGTAGCACGATCAAAATATGGAAAATCGCCCACACTGAACCCGCTAGAACATGCCCTATACCCAAGCCTATGCTTGCGCCATTAAACCCTGTCCATGCTCCGCCAAGCAAGGCGATCAACATGAAAACCAATTCACCGGCAAACATATTGCCGAACAACCGCATACCGAGCGACACGGTTTTTGCGCCGTACTCGATAATGTTGAGAAGAAAGTTAAACGGCGACAGCAAGATGCCAGCAATACCACCAAAACTGAATGGTGCTGTGAACAGCTCTTTGACGAAACCGCCTGGTTTTTTAATTTTGATACCGTAATACAGCGTCAGCAGCAGCACGCCCAGAGACATACCCATGGGTACGTTCAGGTCGGCCGTTGGCAAAATACGGTGGTAGTAAAGAGGATCACCATGCTCAGCGCCAAGACCGGTTTGTATAAATACCCAACCCAGGAAGTCGACCGGCAACAGATCGAGGACATTCATTAGAATGATCCACAAGAACACAGTTAACGCCAAAGGGGCCACAAAGCGGCGCGACTCGGCGTTATTTACAATTGATTTAGCTTGATCCTCAACCCAGTCGACAAGCATTTCAACTGCAGCTTGGAATCGGCCTGGAACCCCGGCAGTGGCCGAACGGGCCGCACGGTAAAGAAAAAGATGGTGATTAAACCCATCAACAACGCCCAAAAAACCGAGTCGTAGTTGATAACGCCAAAATTGGCGAGTACATCTTGCTTTGCACCCGTATTGTTCATATGAACTAGGTGATGCTGAATGTACTCAGACTGAGGCGAATTACCACTAGCAGCAGCCATCTGAATTACCCTGTGACGTGTACGTTATGAGCCAAGGCCCGTTGATCGTTTTATGGCAACTTGCCCAAGGCAAGCAGCAGCACATATCCCTTTAAGACACCCAGCAAACCAAACAGCAATGCAGGCCAGACTAACCAACCTGTATTGCTCCAGACAATCAAAGCCAATAAGCAAAGCGCTGAGCCCAGTTTAAAAAACTCGCCAAGAAAAAAGACGTTGGCGTGGCACTTTTACCGCCGAAGAGGCCAAGCAAAAGCCGCATTGCAAAAAGAGCATTGGGTACAAAATACACACTAGCGCCGATAAGCGCCGATAAAGCCGCGTTTGTACCTGCTACCCCCACGAAATAACGATGACGATCAGGGCCATTACCGCTTGCGCCAACAATATGCGCACTATACCCAGGCCCGACTTACGAGCCAACCGCACTCGTTGCTCAGGTGTTAACACCAACCTGACATCATCATTATCGGAAGCTTGCTGTCCAGTATTTATAGATTCACCACTGGTGTCATTGACCCGCTGCATAAACTTAGTCTTCCCAAATTAAATATGCAAAACGCGTGAAACACTTGCATATAAATTCACGATATATCGTGCTAAACCCGAGTTGCTAAACTAAGCCGCTGGTGCCAAACCCGTAGAGTATAACGTTATTTTTTTGTTGCAAGCAAATGTCAAAGAGGTTTTATGTAACAACAAAGGGCTGGCAAAGGCCGAATAGCTATGTGCAGGCAAGCTTGGGCCGGACGCAAAGTCGCGCCCAGCCTGGGTTATAGGGTTAACGCTAAGTTTTTAACAATGTTTAAAATTTGGTGGTCGTTTTTCCACAAAAGCGCTCATCCCTTCTTTTTGATCCTCGGTTGAGAACAAAGCATGGAAGTTTCGTCGCTCAAATAGCAGACCTTCGTGTAGCGGAGACTCGTAGGCACGGTTGATGGATTCTTTGGCCATGATTACTGACAACAGCGACATGGAGGCAATCGTTTGCGCCACGCCCAGAGCTTCTTCAAAGAGCTGCTCAAGGGGCACCACCCGCGAAACCAGCCCTGCCTGTTCAGCTTCTTCAGCGGTGATCATCCTGGCCGTTAAAATCATGTCCATGGCTTTTGCTTTGCCGACAGCTCTTGGAAGCCGCTGTGTTCCACCATAGCCGGGTATGATACCCAGCTTGATCTCCGGCTGACCAAAGCGCGCATTATCAGCAGCGATAATAATGTCGCACTGCATGGCTAACTCACATCCTCCGCCTAATGCAAAACCTGCTACCGCAGCAATAACGGGCTTGCGAATTCGGCGTAACGACTCCCAGTCGCCCCCCAAATAGTCTGTCCCGTAGACATCACTGAATGCCCAGTCCTTCATGGCACCAATATCAGCGCCTGCCGCGAATGCCTTTTCGCTGCCTGTGAGTACAATACATCCGATGCGCTCATCGGAGTCGAGCTCTCGCATGGCTTGCGCCAATTCGGCTATCAGATCATTATTTAAAGCATTCAATGCCTTTGGACGATTTAGACGCAAAACGCCGACCCGCCCCAAAATCTCTATGTTTACTAGTGGCTCACTCACGTTGCCTCCGCTGAAAATTACTTTATATTAGTAGTATGAAACCTGAATCAATACTGTACCGCGTAAACTGTGATGATCTAGCCGGCCATCGCATTCATGTATCACTACACATTACAAGCCCCGATCCGGATGGCCAATTGCTATTTTTGCCTGCCTGGATACCGGGTAGCTACCTAATTCGTGATTTCTCACGTCAAATTGAGAGCATACATGCTGAGTCTGAAGGCACCGAAGTTGCCCTGACCAAGCAGGGCAACCATGTCTGGCGCTGCGAACCTGTTTCCGGCGCCCTTAGCGTAACGTATGTAGTCTATGCATGGGATTTATCAGTACGTAGTGCACATATTGACGAGACACATGCTTTTTTTAACGGCACAAGCATATTCCTGGGCGTGGCTGGCCAAGAATATAAGCCATGCTTGGTTGACCTCGTTGCACCAAAAGACAAGAAAGACTGGAAAGCCTACACCAGCCTTCCCGAAGCAACAGGCTATCCTGACGCAGCCAAACGCCACGGCTTTGGGCTCTATCGAGCCCCTGATTACGACGCGCTCATTGATCACCCCTTTGAGCTCGGCACACCCCAGGTCGTGCAGTTTGAAGCGCATGGAGCGCTCCATGAAATGGTGTTCACAGGCCTTATCCCGAATCTGGATTTGCAGCGAATTGCAGCCGATACACAGCGTATTTGTGAAGCCCAGATCGAGTTTTTGAGCCTGAAACTAAGGCAGCCCCTTTTCTTGACAGCTCTGACCGCTATGTATTTATGACCATGGTGACGGGTGACGATTATGGCGGTCTGGAACATCGCAGCTCTACGGCTCTGGTCGCCTCCAGGCGAGACTTGCCCACCATCAATCAAAAAGACGCAGCTAAAAGTGATGGCTATTTAACATTTTTAGGCCTGGTCAGTCACGAGTACTTCCATACCTGGAACGTCAAGCGCATTAAGCCCGCCGCCTTCGCGCCCTACCGGTATCTGGAAGAAAACCACACTGACCTACTCTGGGTATTTGAAGGCTTCACCTCCTACTACGACGACCTGATGCTATTGCGGTCCGGCGTCGTAGACCTGGACACCTACCATAGGCTGCTCGCAAAGAATGTTAATGCGGTACATCGCGCCCCAGGACGTTTTAAACAGTCTGTTGCCGAAAGCTCCTTTGACACCTGGACCCGTTTTTACAAGCAAGACGAGAACTCTCCCAATGCGCTGGTCAGTTATTACAGCAAAGGCGCGCTGGTCGCACTGGGGCTGGATCTGCATATTCGCAATCACAGTCAGAACGAGAAAAGCCTTGATGATGTTATGCGCCTGATGTGGGAGCGCTATGGCCGCGAGTTTTACTTGCGCGAACCCAGGGGTGTCGCTGAAGGCGAGATGCCATCGTTAGTAGCCGAAGCCACTGGTGTGGACGCGACTGACTTTATTGCCCGCTACGCCTATGGACGCGATGACATTCCACTGTCTGATTTGATGGCCAAACAGGGGGTTTCGCTGCAATGGAGCAGCGCAAACACTCTGCCCTCCCTAGATGCTCGTTTCAGGGCGCGAGGAAATGAGGGCCTAGAAATTGCTACGGTTTACGAGCATGGAGCCGCCCACAAGGCAGGCCTCTCAGCCGGTGACCTGATCGTTGCCCTGAACGGGCTACGCGTCAAGAATCAGCAAAACCTGGATCAGCTACTAAGTGCCTATAGTGCCACTGACACCATCGCCCTGCATATATTCAGACGCGATGAGCTGCGTGAGTTCAAGGCCACCCTAAGCCAGGCACCAAATGACTCCTGCTCACTTACTCTGGCTTCAAGCTAAAGCATGGATAAAAGTAAAGACTCTCGAGCGGTTTTAGTCACTGGTGGATCTCAGCGGCTAGGTAAAGCTATTTCCCTGGCATTTGCACAGCACGGATGGAACGTAGCCCTGCATTACCGGAACTCCGAAGCCGAGGCATCTGAGACGGCATCCGAGATCACCGGGCTAGGACGCCGGTGCGTCATGGTGCAGGGTGACCTGAGTTCGGCAGAGGATCGCGAGCGCCTGTTCACAAAGGCAGTGGATCAACTAGGCCAGCTGGACGCGATCGTGAACAACGCCTCATTATTTGAATACGACAGCGCCGCCGAGTTCTCCGAAACGATACTACTGCAACATCTGGGACCTAACCTCGTCGCTCCTGTTGACTTGGCTCAACGTCTGGCACAGCATGTGGCAACACGTGCGGACACTCAGGGCGTGGTAGTAAATATGCTGGATCAAAAGTTATGGAGCTACAATCCTGACTTCTTTTCCTATACCTTGTGCAAAGCAGCATTGCAGGCTGCGACCACCATGCTGGCTCAGGGCCTGGCCCCGGCCGTGCGCGTAGTGGGCGTTGCTCCAGGCCTGACCTTGCCCAGCCATATGCAAAGCCAGGCTGATTTTCGACGCACGCATGCAATGGCCCCGCTGGGCAAATCAAGCACGCCCGAAGATATTGCCGATACGGTTGTGTTTGCTGCTCAAAACCGCAGCATTACCGGCACGACGATCGTTGTTGATAGCGGACAACATCTTATGGGGCTGCAACGAGACTTTAGCTTGCTCTAGAACAATTCGGACATTATATGAACACAACCCCGGCATCTATGCCCAGCACACCCGTCACACGCCGCATATTCTTTAAAAACCTTGAGCTAGGCGCTCGCATCGGGATTCTCGAACACGAGTTGCGTGCCACTCAGCCCATTCATATTGATGCCGAATTTGACGCACTCAGCTCTCAGCGAGTAAATGATCAGGACATCGCTACGGTGTTGGATTATCGCCAATTACGCAGCGCCATGATTGAAGAATGCACCCAGGCACACGTAAACTTGCTTGAAACTCTGGTAGAGCAAGTTGCTGCCCGCATCTTTGCAGAGTTTCCAGAGATCATCCGCGTCCATTTGCGCATCAGCAAACCTCAGGCATTTTCCGACTGCGACGCGGTAGGCATTGAGCTTGAACAATTTCGCCACTCATAAACCCAACGCCTCCCTCCCCTTACTGGGGCTGATCGCTTTTCCTTAGTTGCTGTCATGCCTGATTAGCAGGTTTGGCTCTTTTACTTCGCTGCCATGTCAAACGCCACCACTCCCGATGCCCTTTCTAACGAAACCCCTCTAAACCGCGCCGAGCAAAAGCAGCGTCACGAAAACAATAAACTGGAAAAACGCCTGATGCGGGAAGCAGGTAAAGCTATAGGCGACTTCAATATGATTGAAGACGGCGATAAGGTTATGGTGTGTGTTTCGGGCGGCAAGGACTCATACGCCCTGCTCGATATACTGTTGAAGCTACAGGCCCGTGCGCCCATTAAATTTGAAATCGTCGCTGTTAACCTTGATCAGAAGCAGCCCGGATTTCCAGATCATGTGCTGCCCGAATACCTAAAGGCCTTAGGCGTAGATTTTCACATCGAAACGCAAGACACTTATTCAATCGTCAAACGAGTGATCCCCGAAGGCAAGACCACTTGCTCGCTTTGCTCACGTTTGCGTCGAGGTATTTTGTATCGCGTAGCCGAAGAGCTCGGCGCGACAAAAGTCGCCTTGGGTCACCATCGCGACGATATCCTAGCTACCTTTTTCCTGAATTTATTTTATGGTGGCCGCTTAAAGGCAATGCCGCCAAAATTAATGTCTGATAACGGCAAACATATTGTTATTCGTCCACTGGCTTATGTTAACGAACAAGATCTAATCGCCTACGCTAAGCTGAAAGAGTTTCCAATTATTCCCTGCAACCTCTGCGGCTCGCAAATAAACCTTAAGCGCCAGGAAGCAAATCGAATGATTGTGGAATGGGATAAAAAGTTTCCCGGGCGTACATGGAATGTATTTGGTGCTTTAAACAAAGTTGTTCCGTCCCATCTAATGGACACGGAGCTCTTTGATTTCAAAGGTTTAAAAGCCAGCGGGATGCCTGATGCACAAGGCGATATCGCCTTTGATACCGAGAACTTCGATACTCCACCCCAGCTTGATTTTGGAAACTTTGATGAAGACGAGGGTCAAGACACCGTGACCAGGCGCCCGACTATTGCCATTAAGGACCTTAGCGTAATTTAGTAATAAAACGCTGCTAGGTTAAGCAGCGTTTTATTTTACCGCCAAGCCTTCCCAGGAAGGCCCTTGCTGCTCAATGCCTAATAAGTCCAGAACCCGAACCACAGAATGATCCACCAGTTCGGTAATGTCTTTAGGCTTAAAGTAAAAAGCCGGCAAAGGCGGAAAAACAATTCCGCCCATTTCAGTGACGGCAGTCATATTACGTAAATGCGCCAGATTAAAAGGCGTTTCACGCACCATTAAAATCAGCCTGCGCCGCTCTTTAAGGGTTACATCAGCAGCACGCGTTATCAGGTTATCAGCGAAGCCATGCGCCACTGCAGCCAGCGTACGCATTGAACACGGCACAATTACCATGCCTGCTGTTTTAAAGCTGCCGCTGGCCAGCGTGGCCCCCACATCTCGAAAGTTATGCACATGGTCAGCTAAAAGCTGTAGGTCTTGCCGGCTCATGGCCAGCTCGTGATCAATGTTCAACAGCGCCGCAGGTGACACAATTAAATGCGACTCTATATCTTCGCGCTGCTGAAGCATTTGAAGCATGCGCACGGCATAGAGGGCGCCCGTAGCGCCCGTCATAGCAATTACGACACGCTGCTTATTAGCGCTCACTCGATTGCACCAGCCTCGCGGAGCATGGTTTCAAGTTCGCCGTTTTCGAACATTTCAGACACGATGTCTGATCCGCCCACCAGTTCGCCACTGATGTAGAGCTGGGGAATCGTAGGCCAGCTCGAAAACTCTTTAATGCCCTGGCGAACCTCATCGTCGTCGAGCACGTTCACCGTCACGACCTGCGTCAGGCCAACGGCGCGGAGGATTTGAATAGCGCGCGCCGAGAAGCCACACTGTGGTGTCTGTGCTGTACCTTTCATGAACAGCACGACAGGGTTTTCAGTTACCGTTTCACGGATAAATGTTTGAACATCACTCATGATTGATCCAACTATAGAAAAAATTAATGTGTTCCGCCCGACACCCGTTCGATACCGGCCAGATCTTGCTTACTGCTAACGGCGGAATACCCGGCTTGACGCAGCATTTGCCGCACCTGCGCCGCCTGATCCCATCCATGTTCTACCCAGAGCTGCCCCTTTGGCAATAGGTTAGCGGCAGCCCCGCTGATTATTACTTGCAAATCACACAATCCGGTAGCACCGTCTGTCAGGGCTTCCGAAGGCTCAAAACGCACATCGCCCTGCTGCAGATGCTGATCGTCATGAGCAATATATGGAGGATTGGAAACGATTAGATGGAAAGGCGCATGGCCATTCAGTACATCGTACCAACTACCCGCTAAAAACTCGACTTTCCCACAAAGATCGTGGGCGTTTTTTTGCGCTACGCCCAAGGCAGCACCACTGTAATCACTGGCTACTACCAACGCGTCCGGTCGTGCTAGCGCTATAGAAATCGCAATCGCGCCGCTGCCCGTGCCCAGATCAAGCACCCGGGGGCTTCTACACCGTCAATAGCATCCAGGGCCTGCTCGACCAGCGTTTCGGTATCTGGACGCGGAATCAGCACATCGGGGCTTACCGAAAAGCGGTGACCCATGAACTCACGCCAGCCAATCAGATAAGCCATAGGCTCGCCGCTCAACCTACGGCGCTCAAGCTCGTGATAGCGAGCTACGGACTCGGCAGAGAGCTCATCAGTATCGTGAGTAATGAGCCAGACACGGCTAACGCCAAGCACGTGCTCCCAAAGCATGTTTTGTTCAAGACGCGGCAGAGGCGAGATCCGCTGCAGCTGTTGCAAGGTGAACATCAGGCCAGGGCCAACGCAGCCAATTGATCCGCCTGATACTCAGAAAGCAATGCGTTGATCAGCTCATCCAGATCGCCTTCCATGATGTAGCCCAGCTTATACAAAGTAAGGTTAATACGGTGGTCGGTAACGCGCCCCTGTGGATAATTATAAGTACGTATGCGCTCGGATCGATCACCCGTACCCACGAGGCTACGGCGCTGATCCGCCTCTTTTTCTTGCATTTCACTCAACTGCTTATCTTTTAAGCGAGCCGCAAGCACCTGCATGGCCTTGTCTCGGTTACGGTGCTGCGAACGGTCGTCCTGGCACTCTACAACCAACCCCGTAGGCAAGTGAGTAATGCGTACTGCTGAATCCGTTTTATTGACGTGCTGCCCACCGGCGCCGCTGGCGCGGAACGTGTCTATGCGCAAATCAGCGCTGTTAATCACAATATCACTGGCTTCATCAGCCTCGGGCATAATCGCCACGGTAGAGGTAGAGGTATGCACCCTTCCCTGTGCCTCAGTTTCGGGAACGCGCTGAACGCGATGGGTTCCTGACTCGAATTTCAACTGACCGTAAACGCCATCACCTTCTATGCGTGCAATCACCTCTTTATAGCCCCCCATCTCGGAATCACTAGAGGAGATAAGCTCTACCCGCCACCCCTGCTGTTCGGCGTAACGCGAATACATGCGCAACAGGTCACCGGTAAAAATAGCACTTTCATCACCACCGGCACCAGCACGAATTTCCAGGTAAACACTACGGCTATCATCGGGATCTTTAGGCAACAGCAGCACTTGCAGCTCATCTTCGAGCTTGACGATACGATCTTTGGCGATACGAAACTCTTCTTCGCCCATCTCGCGCATTTCATCGTCTTTCATCATCTCCTGGGCAGCGCCCAAGTCACCCTCGGTGGAAACATACAAATTAAATACCGCCACCACCGGATCGAGCTCAGCCCGTTCGCGCGTCAACTTGCGATAGCTGTCCATATCCGATGCAATTTCGGGTTCAGACAGCAAAGCATCCAGTTCGATAAGCCGGTGAGCCAGACGCTCTAACCGATTGCGCATAGAGTCTTTCATAGAGGGGTTCGGAAAATGGGATAAAGATAAGAGGATCGCTGCGCTGACAAAAATGGCCCACGCAGGAAGTAGTAGCGACGAGCGTCGCTAACGACGACGAGAGGTCGTAGGCAAGAGGCGTGGCAACATTTCGAGCAACTGCTCGCGCTGCGGGCCTTCGCTGCGATTCAGTTCGGCCATGGGCCCGTGCAAATACTTTTGAGTCAGGCTGTGCGCCAGCCATTGCAGCACGTCATCGGGAGACTCGCCTCGAGCCAGCAGACGCTTTGCGCGTTCGAGTTCGAACTGACTGACTTGCTCAGCATTCTGCTGCACATCAACCAGCGCAGGCACAATTTCACGAGTGTACAGCCAGTGCATAAAATTTTGCACCTGCGTATCGATAATAGCTTCGGCCTGAACCACCGCCGCCTTGCGTGCATCGGTGCCACGCTGCACTACACGACCGAGGTCATCAACAGAATATAAGTAAACATCGGACAAGCGAGCTACTTCGGGCTCGATGTCACGGGGAACAGCCAGGTCAACCATGACCACAGGTCGGTGACGACGGGCACGAATAGCACGTTCGACCATCCCCAGACCCAATATGGGCAAGGAGCTGGCCGTACAGGAAACGATGACATCGTACTGCTCGATACGGTCAGGCAAATCGGACAACCGCATGGTTTGTGCAGAAAAACGATTCGCCAGAACCTCGGCACGTTCAATGCTGCGGTTAGCCACACAAATATTCTTGGGGCCTACTGCAGCGAAGTGCGTGGCACAAAGTTCAATCATTTCACCTGCGCCAATGAAGAGTACATTGGCGTCAGAGAGATCACCGAATACACGCTCGGCCAGGCGAACCGCCGCGGCCGCCATGGACACAGAATGTGCGCCTATAGCCGTGTGTGAGCGCACTTCCTTGGCAACGGAAAAAGTACGCTGAAACAGTTGATGCAGCAACGTGCCCAGTGCCCCTGCCTGCTCGGCCACCCGTACGGCGTCTTTCATTTGCCCAAGAATCTGGGGCTCGCCCAGCACCATCGAGTCAAGTCCGCTGGCCACCCGGAAAGCATGACGAACAGCATCATTTTGTTGATAGCGATACAGATGTGGCGTTAAGTCGCCAGATTTCAAGCTATTGAAATCTGCCATCCAGTCGGGCAGGCGCTCGATTACGTGCGGCTCAGCCGCACAGTAAATTTCAGTGCGATTACAGGTAGAGAGTATGGCCGCTTCGCGTACGCCGCTTCCGAATGCAGAACGCAGGCCCTCGAGTGCAGGACGCACAACATCCATTGGAAAAGACACACGCTCACGCACCGCCACGGGTGCGGAGACATGATTAAGACCGAAAGTTAGAACATCTACTGACATGATTAACTGGCTAGCCCCTTAGAGCACTACTGTGTGATACTGATGTCGCTAAGGGCAGCGCACAGTGATCCCACACTAGATATTATGCCTAAAAATTCAGGTGTAGAAAATTTAAGCACTCCTGATTATAATCGCCGCTAGCCAATAACTGAAATATCAACGCCCACTTAGTGATATCTTTGCTTCTAAACCTAAAAAAACGAAAGTTTTGTTGTGAAGCGTTGACAAAATTGCAGTTTATGTTATAGTTCTATCTTTCGTGGCCTTGTAGCTCAGTCGGTAGAGCAGAGGATTGAAAATCCTTGTGTCGGTGGTTCGATTCCGCCCAAGGCCACCAAAAATCATCTAGCCCAATCTTTTGATTGGGCTTTTTGTTTTTCTGGGTACAAAGGTTTTCGTAGCTTCGTTACTTTTGTAGTGTCAAGTCTTCTGTATACGCCCCATTAGCAGCAAAGCAAAAAAACCAAAGCTGCCCCTGCGCTAAGACACCCAAACCAGGCAACCAGCCCTTCGACCCATAAGGGCTGGCGTAATGCCACTATCAATGAAACAGCAAGCCAGAACCAGCCTGCTGTGCGCAGCATCTTTGTCATGCCCGGAGCCAGCTGACGTTCAAACACGGCGTCCTGATGACGCTCCATCGTTAACGCCAAACAGACAAAGGCCATGAAACACAGCAGTAGTATGCAAATATAACTCATGGTCGCGGCTCTGCTGTGGTGGCGGCATGCCCATCCCGTACAGCGTTACTCCGAAGCTCTTTTCCAGCTGGAGGTGTTGCTTTAGGCTTAATAATCGCCGCCCTCACTTTGGGCCGATGCTGTTGAGTACGTATGGCCAGACAAGCATGAAGCCCGGCAAAAGCCAAACAAGTCAGATCAAAACCCGCAAACAACCAGTCTCCGGCAAGGATGCTGTTTAAGAGGTTGCGCTCAGTAGTGAAACTATTGAGAAGCGGCAGCAATGCCAGGAGTGCAGCAGCCAGCCACAACAATTCGATCCAGGCCCGTTTTGCGGGGCGTATCAGTGCGTAAAGCAACGTCACCCCCCATACGATGAAGAGCAAGTCAACTTCCCAGCCTCTGCGATCCACGAGTGTTGCGGACAACAGTCGATTCCCCCAAAAAACGCGCTCATTGCCACGGACAGCCCGGCAATGCTCACAATATTGAGCTTCTCTACCAAGCGGAAACCCAAATAAGGCCTTGCCGGATCAGGTAGCCGGGCACGCCGTTTCACTGTCCACAAAACCAGGCCTGTTCCCACCATGGCAGTTCCTGCCAGACTCACCAGAAAGTACAGCCAGCGCAAGGGGTAATCGGCAAAACGTCCCAAATGCAATGCGTACAGCACACCACGTGTCTCTGCTGCGGGGCCTACACGATCTTTGGTTTGCAGCAATTCCCCGTTAGTGCCATCGAACATCATGTATTGCGGGCTAGACGAGACGCGAGCGTCATCGGCGCGCACCACGATCACCCTCGCCGCAGCATCACCCGGGTTATTGACATTGATATTGCCAATACCGTCACGCCCCCAGCGCTCCTGCGCCTGTTGAACCATGACTGAAACGGGTGCCAGCGTCGCCTTTTCTCCACTCGGATGATCGGGGCTCACAAACGCGCTCAGCTCGGTTTGCATGGCCTGACGTTGCGCAGCCTCTCTAAAGGCGACGTCGCTACCCCACGGCATATATAGCAACATCAACGTGACCAGCCCGGTATAGGTAATCATTAAGTGGAATGGCAGGCCCAGCACTGAAAGGGCATTATGCGCATCAAGCCATGAGCGTTGGCCTTTACCCCGCCTGAATGTAAAGAAATCAATGAAGATTTTTTTATGCGTAATGACACCGCTGATGATGGCAACCAGCATGAACATACCGCACAGCCCGGCAATCCATCGCCCCCACAAAACAGGCAGGAAATGCAACTGGAAATGGAAACGATAGAAAAACTCTCCACCTATAGACTCACGCAACGTAAGAGGCTGCGCCGTAGCAGGATCAAAGGTAGCTCGTTGAAAACGCTTGTCATCACGCCAGAAAGCACTGGCGGTATTGTTACGGGCATCGGGCAACCTGATGCCCCATTGTGGGCTTGCAGGCGCCAGCGTTTGCATAGTTGAAATCAGGCGTGGCGCCAAATCGGCGGCATCAGCCAGCTGAGACTGTGATGGCACCTCAGGTCGCATCCATTGCGAAATCTCATCCCGAAAGTAGCTGACGGTACCTGTCAGAAACATGGCGTAGAGTATCCAGCCTGCAAGCAGACCTGTCCAAATATGCAGATTCGACATGGTCTGGCGAATGCCAGGCGCTTTAGCGACTTTGCGCCCAGCGACACCGGCAGTAGCTGCCTTAGGGGAGGTGTTCATTGCCATAATAGTCAGCGCGCCCACACCGGCCAGGCGGCCAGCCCCAATGGCAAGGCGACTACCAGCAAGCCAAGCCAGGCGCGCACGGCGGTTTTTACAGCAAACACCCACACGACAGCGCCTGCATACACGATAAAGCTGCCTAACATGCCAACAAAAACAGCCTCGCTGCGAGCAATCGGCAAGGCCACGGCAGCAATACTGCTAAGCGCAGCCAAGCCATAGCCACCAAACAACGCGGCTACGACACGTGAAAACAACGCCACTGCAGAGTGGGACCCCCGATAAGACCCGACATATTGGCCGTCCGAAAAATAAGGTTGCAAAATCATACCATCACATTTGAGAATAAGAAGCATAATGAGAACAATTATTATTCATAAGAGTTGTCCATAACACTATAAAGATTTCGGAGAAGCAAAGCATGTTGATGTTGCTCAACCATGTCAGCCGGCCTACGGCTTTGGCGGCCATTATTTTCACAATGACAATGGGAGCGACAGCACCCACCCATGCCCAAAGTGCAGAAGATGCCGCACAGCTTAGCCCTGTAACGGTGACAGGTTCAAGTGACGAAGCAATTGGCTATGTTGCAGAACAGACATCGACTGCCACCAAGACTGACACCCCGCTGATTGAAGTTCCACAATCGATTTCAATCATCACCGAAGACCAAATACGAGAACAAGGAGCTCAAACCCTCAATCAAGTGCTACGCTACACTTCAGGCGTCGCTCCTGAAACTCGCGGTGCTACCGCCTCACGACTGGATCAGTTCACCGTTCGCGGATTCTCCGCCACCACCCTTCTTGACGGTCTGCGTGTATTTGGCTCTCGCGACGCTCTCCCCCAAGTAGACGCTTACCGGCTGCAGCAGGTTGATGTGCTTAAGGGACCGTCCTCGGTCATGTTCGGACAGGGAGGCCCCGGTGGAGTGGTTAACCAGATCAGCAAGCGCCCCACAGCAGACGCACGTAATGAAGTAGAGCTACAAGCCGGAAACTTTGATTATCGGCGGGCCAACTTCGATTTCTCAGGGCCTTTCGATGAATCAGGGCAGTTTCTTTACCGCCTGACGGGATCGGGTTATATGTCCGATGGCCAACTCAATGAGACAAAAGAGCGACGTTATTTTATAGCGCCGTCGTTTACCTGGCAGCCCTCCGCGGACACGCGTCTGACCCTATTGGCCAACTTGCAACGCGATCCACACATGGGCTCCTACGGCTCATTGCCCAGAGTTCGCACTTTGGTCGATGCTCCGGATGGTCACAAGCTGGGACCTGACTTCTACGATGGTGACGCTGGCTTTGAAGTGAGTGACCGACGCAATCATTCAGTGGGCTACGACTTCGAACACCGGTTCAATGATGCCTTTACCGTACGGTCGAACGCCCGTTATTTGCATGCCGAGGGCATCTATCGATCGGTCTACTCCAATGGTTATGTTGACGGCAGCAACAACAATCTGCTGACTCGCTCAAAAGGCGGCACCGATGTCACCATGGACACCTATGCGATCGACAATCATGCACAGGGTAAATTCTCCACGGGCGCCATAGAACATACTCTTTTGGCGGGCGTAGATTTCGCACATCTGAATTCGGACACGCTTTCCAGCAGTTTTGATGCTGCCCCGCCCCTGGATATATTCAATCCTGACTACCACCAAAACATCGGTTCCCTGAACTGGATCAGCGACACGAACCAGCGCCAATACCAGACCGGCGTGTACCTGCAGGATCAGATCAAGATTGACCGTTTCTCCGTATTGCTTGGCGGACGTTACGACTGGTCGCGCACGCTTTCCAACGGCACGAACCTGACAACCTCGGCCCCTACATCAAGCGCCACTCGTGCCGAGGCTTTTACAGGCCGTGTCGGTTTTATCTATAACTTCGATAACGGCATCGCTCCGTACGTCAGCTATGCTGAATCATTTGAGCCGCAATCGGGTACAGACGCCAACAACAAGCCCTTTGATGCTCTTGAAGGGGAACAATACGAGGTGGGGGTGAAGTTTCAGCCCCCGGGCACCAAGTCCTTATATTCCGTGGCTGCCTTTGACACCCGACGCAAGAATATGCTGACTACCATTCCGGGCTGCGTGGGTTCTGGCTGCCAGGAGCAAACGGGAGAATTACGCACGCAAGGTCTTGAGCTGGAGGCGCGTGGTGAATTTGCTCGCGGTTTGAGTGTGATTGCTAACTATTCTTATATAGCCAATGAATACACCAAAGATAATGCTACCCCAAGCCGTCCTAGCCTGGAAGGCACCACGCCATATGGAATTCCTAAACATCAGGCATCGTTATGGGGCCGTTATCAATGGCAAAGCGGGCCACTGGCCGGGTTAAGCCTGGCCGCCGGAGCGCGCTATCTCGGCAGCAACTCAGGTGGCACGCATAATGCCTTTAAGGTTCCAGCAGCAACCCTGGTCGATACTGCACTCGACTATGATCTCGAACGCGCCAACCCAGCACTGAAAGGCATGACTGTAGCCCTAAACGTCAACAACCTGTTCAACAAAGAATACGTTGCCTCCTGCTATTCAGAAGACTGGTGCTGGTATGGTTACCAACGCAGCATCAGGGCCAGCCTGCGCTATCGTTGGTAGCGCAGGCTCAAGAAGTTGACCTGCTATTTTCCAGGCCGGTGAGCAAGCGCTGAGCAGTGTGCTCTATATGCAGGCGGGTGAGCAGCTCCATTCGCTCAACCTCCTGCTTTTCAAACGCATCAACCATCTCTTCATGCTCACAATTGGCGGCGTGCACATTTCCCGTCAAGGCAATTTCTACGCGAATATACGGCTCAACGGCTGTCCGCAAGCTCGCTATAGCCCGAATAAAATGTCGGCGCCCCGAAGGTTCGAGCAAGGCCTCATGAAAAGACGAATTCAAAACGAACCATTGAACGCGCTGCTCGCTATCCACAACATCCAGCGCGTTCATGCGCTGAAGAATATCCTTTGCTCGCTCCACATCTTTCTGTTCTCGCTTTTTTGTAGCGATTGAAGCGGCTTGCACCTCGATTAAGGTGCGCAGATCAAAAATCTCCCGGATTTCCTCCGCATCCAGCGACACCACGGCGTAGCCTCGTCTGGGGAGCTGCACCACAATACCTTCAGCCTCAAGCCTGGGCAAAGCTTCGCGAAGCGGTGCCCTGCTGACCCCGAGGCTGCGTGCAAGCTCTTCCTGCCGGAGCATTTGGCCTGGCTTAAAAACGCCGTTCAATATAGCGGCATGCAGACGCCTGTACACCACTTCAGGCAGCGAGGCATGTGAAGCGGTGTTCTCAAGGATGGGTGCAAAACTCATCGTTTATCCCTTTTTTATTTTGAAGATTGCCGATTGACGATTTTATACAATATAAATATACTAACACGAAACGACTCATCAAGGAGACAACATGCTGGCTCAAAAAACAACTGAGTTCGAGGGAATACCGCTTGCTTATTGGGAAGGCGGAAGCGGCTCTCCCCTACTGTTATTGCATGGCTCTGGCCCCGGCGCATCAACCCAAGGGAACTGGCGCCTGATACTGGAACCCTTAAGTCAACACTTCCATGTCATCGCCGTTGATCTCATAGGGTTCGGGCTAAGTGGTCGTAAGCCTGCCCCTCCTTACTTCGATTTTGAGTTATGGGTCAGGCAAGCGGCTCATATGCTGGAATTCTTCCAAGCACCACAAATTGACGTGCTCGGTCATTCTCTATCTGGCGCTATTGCACTCAAGCTGGCCTCGGTCGATACACGTATCCGTAAGGTCGTCACAACAGGCACGATGGGTACAGCAATGGAACAAAACCCGGCCTTGGACATAGTCTGGACATTCCCGGAGACCACTGACGACCTCGTTACTGCCGGGCATACCTTGGTTTATGACGATGCGCTGATTGACGACGCCTATATAGAAGGACGCAAGAAGGTTTTATATGACGGCGCCTATAAAACGTATTTTTCATCCATGTTCCAAGGCGACAAGCAACAGTATGTACGCGCTTCAACGCTGAGTGATGAGGACCTGGCTGCATTAAGCCATGAAATATTGTTGATCCATGGCCGTGATGACAAGCCTATTCCTGCTTCCACCAGTTCCGAGCTGGCGGAGAAGCTTGAAAATGCCGACCTGGTCATTCTTTCTAAATGCAATCATTCGGTAGCACTGGAACACCCTAAAAAACTCATCGGCCTAATGAAGGCATTTCTTCAGTAACTCACGAGATCCACCACAAGAGGAGTCAACAATGACCACAAGTACAGAAAGAGTGAAATACATCAACCCTGAAGGAGCCTGCCAGGCACAGGGCCTGTACGCACACACCGCTCGTATTCCAGGCGTGCCGCTTCATTTTATTGCCGGACAGCTGGCCGTTGGCGACGACGGCGGCGTGGTAGGAAAAAATGACTTTGAGGCCCAGTTTCGTCAAATCTTTAACAATATGGGTGATGTGCTGCGAGGGCTGGGGTTGGACTTTAACGATATTGTCCGCTTCAACACTTTCCTGGTGCACTCACAGCACATTGAAAGCTTCATGAAACTCCGCTCTGAAGTGTTCCCCACCCTGTTTGAAGGCGAACTCTTTCCGCCAAACACGCTATTGGTTGTAGACCGCCTCGTCAAAGAGGATTTCCTGCTGGAGGTTGAGGCTATTGCCTATGGCCGAAACGGCTAAAAGAACATAGACAAGCCCGAAAAAACGATCTGGCAATACTAATTAAGAAGGAGATAAAACAATGGCAAAAATAGTCGCGGCAATCAGCATGTCGCATGCCCCAGGCGCCACAGGCTGGCCAGAGGCTCCGGAACCCGGCATGCGTGGCCGCCTGGAAAGCATTCACGCAGAATTGGCCCAGCAACTAGAAGAGGCTGCACCCGATCTGATCATTGCCTTCTTGGATGATCACTTCGAAAACCACTTTCGCAATCTCATGCCTACTTTTGCAATCGGCATTGCTCAAAGCCATGCGGGCCCTGCCGATTACATGATTAAAGCACTGGGCATGACGAAGAAGGAAACCATCGCCAGCGACCCTGAACTCGGTGAGACCCTTCTTCGCGAACTGATAAAAGATGGTTTCGACGTCGCTCGCATGGGTGAAATCGAATATGGCAACAACCTGATGACGCCTCTGAAGTTAATCCGGCCTCAGTTTGATATTCCCGTTCTTCCCGTCTTTACCAACGTTTTCTCTCCACCCTTAACAACAACCAGCCGCGCTTATGCTTTGGGGGAAGCTATACGTCGCATCGTAGAGGCCTATCCATCAGACATGCGCATCGCGTTTCTGGCAACTGGTGGCCTATCCCACTGGCCGCCCGTCTGGACAAGCGAAAGCCCTGAAGATGACGAGTTTCTACAGCGCATGAAACGGTACCAGACAGAAGGTAAACAGGTGCTGCTGGAAGACCCTCATCTTTATGAAGACCTGTGTGAGTATGAGGTCAGGATGGCTGCACAGAATCAGTACCCCTGAACTCAGAGCACCCACTTGTCAACGTCGAATGGGATCGGGAAATCATGGATGCCTTTGGACGCGGCGATGTTGCCTACCTTAAAGGCCTGACCTATGAAGAGATAGAAGAGAAAGGGGGCATGGAGGCCACGAGATTCTGAACTGGATGGCAGTCATGGGAGCCATGCATGGAAAGCCGGCAAGAGTCCTGGGATACGAGCCAGTAATCGAATGGATATGTGGAATGGGGTATATCTCTTACGCAACATAGACTTAGCTCTCATCCATACACTATTAAAATAATGGAGACAAACATGAGTACACTGCTTAGCGGCTTAAAGAAACTGTCGCTCGCCACCTTTGCCGTCGGCATGATGCTGCAAGGCGGAACTGCGATGGCACAAGACTCTGACCGTCTGATGGGCATCGTCGAACCTCTGGTTGCGACCAAACCCCTGACAATCGGCCTATCTGTTGTACATCTGAACGACGACTTCTGGCGAGGCATCACCTATGGCATTCAGGATGAAGCCAAACGATCCAATGTAAAACTTGAACGCGTTTTCGTCGCTGGTGCTTATGGAAACGTACGGGAACAGTTTGCCCATCTCTCTACTTTCAAAACTCTGGGCGTCGATGTCGCCGTACTGGGTGCGAGTGCATTCAATGGCTTCGACCCGGCCATCAGAGATTTGCAACGGGCGGGTATTAACGTCATGGCCGTCGGTATCCCTGTGAACAGTCCCAACATTTCCTTGGGGGTAACACAGGATGACGCTGGTATTGGTCAACAGTTGGCGGAAGTATTGTGCGAAGCAGACGACAAGGCGCAAGTGCTGGCATTGCCTGGCCCTGCAGGTGCCGAGTGGGCGCGGCTCAGGCATGAGGCATTCAAAGAAACGCTTTCACAAAAATGCCCTGGTACAAAAGTCACGGACGCTTCTTTCAGCAGCGGTTTGACACTGCAAAATGGCCTTACCCAGGCTTCTGATCTTTTGCTCAGACAGTCCGAAATCAACGCTATTTTTACGCCTCAGGTTTCACTCGGCATGGGCGCGGCACAAGCGGCGCGACAAATGAATCGTGACGTCAAAGTCCTGACCAGCGCTCTCGTACCCGAGGTCTTGCCACTCATCAAACGCGGCCAGATTTATGCCAGTGTCTCAGAGCCCGGCATCCTCATGGGCAGGCTTATTGTTCAATACGCCATTCGCCAGGCTGAAGATAAACCCTTGCCTAACGTTCAAAACGATGACTACCTCCCCTACCCCTACGTACTGACACCTACCACTCCCATTCTGGAATCCAACGTCGACACCTTCCCTGTTTACGATACAGATCTCCCTCCTGCCGATTGGGATGCATCGGCAATTATGCGCTAGCCAGTCGCAGCAGAGCGTAGCAAAAATGCGCTCTGCCTGTTGCTTTCTCTAGGAGGAACCAATGGTACCGTTAGTCGAAATACGTAAGCTTTCTCGCCGCTTTGGTGCGACCCGGGCTCTGACTGGCGCATCGCTGTCTGTTTGCGCTGGAGAAGTGCATTGCCTGCTGGGGGAAAACGGCGCAGGCAAATCCACTTTAGGAAAAATACTTGCCGGCCTGATTGAGGCTGATGAGGGCAAAATTCTATTGAATGGCAAGCCCATCACAAATAGCGGTCTCGATGCAGTCCGAGACCTGGGGGTCACGCTTGCCTACCAAGAGCTCTCTCTGGTTGATGACCTGAGCGTAGCCGAAAACCTCAGCCTGGGACGAGAACAAAGCAGGCACCCCTGGTCCAGCCTGCGCCGTTCCGAAGAGCGAGAACACTGCATAGAACAATTACAGCTCTTTGGATTAAACGTATCACCGGATACCTGTATAGGCACCTTGGCTGCCGGGCAGCGCCAGCTTATTGAAGTGGCCAAGGCCCTATCGTCTAACCCTCGCCTGGTCGTACTTGATGAGCCAACCGCTACCCTGAATGCCGTCGAGAAAGAGCGTTTGTTCTGCGTACTGAAACAGCTTAAAGCAAAGGGCATGGCATTTGTATTGGTGACCCATCATGTAGACGATGTACTTGAGATCGGAGATCACGTCACCCTTCTCAAAAATGGCGAGGTTGTGGATTCATTCGCGATGAGTAAAGAAATAGCACAAGCCGATCTGCTCGAGAAGCTCTGCGGCAAACGAAGCATGGCACGCACTGATGCCGCCACTAAAGAGACGAACAGCAACGAGCCTCTCATCAGTCTGAAAGGCCTGCTTGATAAACGGGGCGACCATGCTCCGATTGAAATACCCAAAGGCAAAATTATTGCTCTTTATGGAGTGGTAGGCTGCGGCAACCAAAGAGTCGCCCGCTCATTCGTAGGACTGGACAACGCCCCCGAACTTTCGATCTGGCTACACGGTAAACCCTACAAGCCCCGGGCGCCCTATAAAGCGCTGCAACATGGAGTCTCCTACCTGGCACCTAAACGAGCACAAGGCATACTCCCCGACCGGTCGGTAAAAGAGAACATCAACCTGTCTCACTTAAGCGCACTCTCTCACTGGGGGTGGATTCACGCCGAAGAAGAGGATCAAATCACCTTACGCAAAATTGACGAGCTAAACGTAAAGTGCGCTTCCTCCGAAATGGAAATCACCTCGCTCAGCGGTGGCAATCAGCAAAAAGTATTGATTGGGCGAACCCTGTCACAGGCTCGCGATTTAATAGTGCTGGAAGAGCCATCAGCAGGCATCGACATCGGTGCAAAACTGGCCATCCACGACATATTGCGCCGGACCGTGCATGAAAGTGGACTAAGCATATTGCTGGTCAGCAGCGATATCAGCGAAATCCTGGCTCTGGCTGACGTGGTCTATACCATGTTTCACGGACACATCGTCAATTGTTATGAGCATCCAACCACCGACGATCAAGCCGACATTATCTTCGACATTCTGGGCGACGGTCCAGGCCAGCGGCTGGAAATAGAGCAAGGAGCACTGACATGACTGCCATGATGAGCAAAGTACCTCAGCAGAAACATAAGCAGTCTGCCGGTACAAAAAAATTGATATTGCCAATGTGGGCAGACAGCTTATATTGCCTGCCTTTATCGTCCTTCTAGGCGTCGGCGCAGCCATTGTCGAACCACGATTCGCCTCAGCCGCCAACCTCGCCAATCTCGCCATTCAGCTCATGCCTTTACTTATCATTGCTGTGGGCCAATCCTTTGCCATCATCAGTGGCGGTCTGGATTTATCCATGGGGGCCGTTCTGTCACTGGCCGGTGTGGTTGGCGCATTAGTGATGCAAGATGCAGGGGTAGCAGCTGGAGTTGGCGCCATGCTGGCTACGGGTGTCGCGGTAGGTTTACTCAACGGCGTCATCATTGCCTATTTGCGAACGAGTCCCCTGGTGGTGACCTTAGGGATGCTCTCAGTTGCTCAAGCCATTGCACTGATGCTGGTAAAGGGCACCCCTATTTACAATATCGCCCCCGCTTTTATCGACTTTGTTGGCTATACGCGGTTCCTGTACCTTCCAGTCGTAGTATGGATAGGTATCTTGACCACTGCCCTTGGCGCCATTATTTTGCGTAAGACTATTTTTGGCCGCTATGTCTATGCGATTGGCTCCAACTCGGCCGCTGCGCACAAGTCGGGCATTAATGTGCGCTGGTTCACTTTGCTCGTCTATGCATTCAGCGGCTTATGTGCGGGTATTGCCGCCATGGTCGTGACGGCATGGACCAGCTCGGCTCAACCTATTGCTGCACCTGAAATCACCCTGCAGGCGCTGGCCGCCGTGGTGCTGGGCGGGGTTGCCCTGACGGGCGGCCGAGGTGGCATGTTCGAGGTCATCTGTGGTGTCACCGTATTGGGCATGCTTTCCAATGTGATGAATATGATTGGTGTGTCGTCTTACTTCCAGATGCTTGCCATCGGTATCGTGATCATTGTGGCCGTCATTCTGGACCGCTTCCGCCGACAGGAAATGGCTAAGTAAGGTCGGCCCTCCCGCCCTGCTCCCCCGGGGTGCAGGGCGCAAGACTCTTTCTTTTCCTCGTGTAATCCTGAGGTGACATAGCAACAGGATTCAAACCAGCTATTACTACAACATTGGATTAGCCATGAAATTACTCGCTTTTCGTACTGAATCTGGTCAAACCCGCATTGGACAGCTTAAAGCCGACGGAGAAGTACTGCCGCTGTCGTATCCCGACGGCCGGGAGGTCTCTGACTTGGTCGACCTAATCAAAAGCGCTGTAGCGCTAAACTCGTTAAAGACCGATGAAGCGGCTCTGGATATAGCTTCGGTGCAACTGCTTGCTCCCATTCCAAGACCTGCCCGTAACCTTTTTTGCGTAGGTAAAAACTATAGCAACCATGCACAGGAGTTCACAAAAAGTGGCTTTGATGCGGGTCAGACTGCCGCCGATGCCATTCCTTCCGCCCCCATTATCTTTTCCAAGACCCCACAAACGGTTATCGCACACGGAGAACCCATCTGGGATGCCGCAGGCGTCAGCGACGCTGTCGACTATGAGGCGGAGCTCGCTATTATTATTGGCAAGGGTGGCCGCGGCATCGCTAAAGAAAATGCCCTGGATCACGTGTGGGGCTACACCATCGTGAATGATGTGACGGCACGCGACTGGCAAAAGCGCCACAAGCAATGGCATATGGCTAAGTCTTTCGACACCTTCGCCCCTTTAGGCCCCGTCGCTGTGACCGCCGATGAACTCAATGGAGGAAATCTCGATCTAAAGTGCTGGGTCAATGGCGAGCTACGCCAAGATGCTAATACCCGAGACCTTATTTTTGACATTCCTACTTTGATCGAAACGCTCTCTGCCGGCATCAGCCTGATACCCGGCGACATTATTGCCACAGGCACGCCGGAAGGAGTAGGTATAGGCTTTAATCCGCCTCGTTTTCTCAAACGAGGCGATGTGGTCACCATTGAAGTGACCGGCATTGGCCGCCTGGAGAATAAGGTCGGCGCCTAAATAGGCTGTAGCGTGCTGCTGATTATCTATAAGCAGCACGTAGCCGGCTAATTTTCGCCCACCTGAGCCAGGTCAGACACCTCGGCAGGAGTCAGGTAACGTGATTCTCCTGGCTGCAGATCAGCATCCAGGGCAAGCGACCCGATACGCTCACGGTGCAGGGCAAGCACATGGTTGCCCAAGGATGCAAACATGCGCCTGACTTGGTGGTATTTACCTTCCTGTATGGTCAGGCGTGCGGTGAGTTCGTCGACCCGTTCAAGCACAGCGGGCAGCGTAGGCTTGTCTTCGCCCTCCAGCTGTATTCCGGCCGTGAACAAATCTTCGGCGTTGTCAGGCAGGGGTTCTGCCAGTGTGGCAAGGTAAACCTTGTCGCAACGGTGACGAGGCGAAATGATGCGGTGAGTCCACTGCCCATCATCGGTAATCAGAATCAGTCCTGTGGTGTCTACATCTAGCCTGCCCACAGTATGTAGACGGTCTCGTTTATCTACGTCCAGCAGATCCATCACCGGAAGATGCTGGCTGTTGCGCAAGCTGCATTCGTAGCCGGCCGGCTTGTTCAGCATGATGTAGCGCAAGCCGATCAGGTTGAGCTTATCGTCTTCCCAGCGCACATCATCCCCATCGCGCACCACATGCGTGCCGCGCTTGATCACTTCGCCATTGACGGTCACTTCTCCACTGCCCAGCACCAAGCGGGCCTGCGAACGTGTCAGATCGGTGCTTTCACAAAGGTACTTATCCAAACGCATACGGTTTCCAGGTAAATCAGGGCATAGCAAAAAGCGCATCAGCCAATAGTAATTTGACAATCAGGTCGTAGGCGCAGGCGCAAAAAACCGTTCATGCATTTCTTCCAGTCCTAGCAACCCCAAGAGACTACTCAACCTCTCTGTCGCTTTGCGACGCGGCAAGTTCTTATAGGTCGCAACGATAAGTTCGTTTTTCATCGAGTGCTCCCAACCGACCAGTTCGGTCACAGTGACCTGGTAACCATGCGCCTCTAATTGCAAACACCGCAAAACATTCGTGGCATGACTGCCAAATTCTCGCGTGTGTATAGGATGCCGCCATAGCTCAGCCAAAGCACCAGCGCTTAACGAGGCTGCTTTCTGGCTGCGCAGTATGCGTGCCACCTCGGCCTGACAGCAAGGCACAACCACAATATATTTGGCCTGTTTATGCAGGGCAAACCGTATTGCGTCATCGGTAGCCGTATTACAGGCATGCAATGCAGTCACCATATCTACGGTGGCGGGTAGCTGGTCCGACGTGATGGAGTCAGCCACCGACAGATTCAAAAAAGTCATGCCAGGAAAGCCCAGGCGTTGTGCTAGCTGGGTGGCGCTCTCGACCAGTTCCTCTCGTGTTTCTATACCGTACAAATGGGACTGGTCTTGTAGCTGCTTAAAGAACAGGTCATACAGTATGAACCCCAGGTAAGACTTGCCCGAGCCGTGATCCACCAACGTCATCGCATCACGATCTTGTTTCAGGTCTTTCAGCAAGGGCTCTATAAACTGAAACAGATGGTAGACCTGCTTGAGCTTACGGCGGCTATCCTGATTCATTTTGCCATCACGCGTCAAGATATGAAGCGCCTTTAATAGCTCTATGGATTGTTCAGGACGAATTTCGTGGGTGGTAGACATAAAAAACCAGCAGACCATTTAAGAATATAGTCTGCTAGTTTAATCAATATTCGTGGCATGTCGTCCGCTCAACGGCGAATAACTGAACGAATGCTGCTGAACTTCGCCTAGTTCAGTGCTTCTTTGGCCGCTTCTTCCGGAGTTAGGCCATCGTAGAATAGATCAGTAAACCATTCTGCATTTTCGTCTATATAGTCCTGTGCCTCGCGCAGAGTGGCGCCAGCAGCCACCAGCAAGCCCTCAACCTGTATGCACCATTCAATCAGCGCCACTTCGTCCGGATCGGGCAGGTCCTTCTTAGCCATAGTATTTCCTTAATATTGTGTAGGGGTAACAGGAATCGCCGCCGAATGGACTCGCGCTGCCACAGACCTGCGACCATGATACAAAACTTGCCGGGTGTTTGTCCGGCGCCAGTGCTACAATTTTGGCCCTTTCCCATTGATTTACGCTTGGGCTGGCCAAACCAGCTATTACAGGCCTAAACCCCCACATGATAATTCTGAAAAACGTGACCCTGCGTCGCGGTAGCAAGGTGTTGCTAGACAGCACCTCGGTCACTCTTAACCCCGGCGAAAGAGTCGGACTCGTAGGACGTAATGGCGCGGGCAAGTCGTCGCTGTTTGCTGTACTTAACGGCAGCCTGCGCGAAGACGGTGGTGATTTTTCCATTCCTGCGACCTGGCGCATGGCCCAAGTCGCCCAGGACATGCCTGAAACCGGGCAAAGTGCCACCGACTTCGTGATCGAAGGCGACACCGTACTGCAAGCGGCCCAGGCAGAAGTAACGGCCTCAGAGGCTGGCGAAGACGGCATGCGCATCGCCTATGCCTACATGGCCTTGCAGGACGCGGGGGCACACGATGCCCCCGCACGGGCACAAGCCCTGATACTGGGGCTGGGCTTTACCGTTGCTGAACTGGACAGGCCGGTCAATAGTTTTTCTGGCGGGTGGCGCATGCGTCTGCAATTGGCGCGTGCGCTAATGTCGCCATCAGACCTGCTGTTATTGGACGAACCCACCAACCACTTGGATCTGGATGCCTTGGTCTGGCTGGAGGCTTGGTTAAAAAACTATACCGGCACCATGGTGGTCATTAGCCATGACAGAGAGTTCCTGGACTCCATCACCAGCGTAACTTTGCATATAGACCACGGCAAACTGGTGCGCTATAGCGGCAATTACAGCAAATTCGAAGATATGCGGGCCGAACAGATGCTGCTGCAGCAAGGCGCACAGGCCAAGCAACAAGAAAAAGCGGCCCATCTGCAAAAGTTTATTAATCGCTTCAAAGCCACGGCCAGTAAAGCCAAGCAGGCCCAAAGCCGCATCAAGGCCCTGGAACGCATGGAAAAAATTGCACCGGTACTGGCAGATGCCGACTTTCAATTCAGCTTCAAGGAACCAGCCAGCCTGCCCAATCCCATGTTGACCATATCCGACGCCAGCATAGGCTACCCGGCTCCCGCCGACGCCCCCTCGGGAACCAGTCCTACGACTATCGTGCGCCAAATCAGCCGCTCGGTCTTGGCAGGCCAACGCATCGGCATCCTGGGCGCCAATGGCCAGGGCAAATCCACACTCGTTAAAACCGTAGCCGACGCGCTGCAACCCGTTGCCGGCGAGTTTCTTCGTGGTAAAGGCCTGAACATCGGTTATTTTTCACAACAAGAACTGGATGTGCTGCATCCAAGCGAAACGCCCCTGGAACATATGATGCGCCTAGCGCGGGAAATTCCCGCCAATATACGGCCCAGCGCCATGGACTGTCGTGAGCAGGGTCTGCGCAATTTCCTGGGCACCTTTAACTTTAGCGGTGATATGGTCAAACAGGCCGTAGGCAGCATGAGTGGCGGTGAAAAAGCACGCTTGGTACTGTGCATGATCGTATGGCAGCGTCCTAACTTATTGCTGCTGGATGAACCTACCAACCACTTGGATCTGGTCACACGAGAAGCGCTGAGTGTGGCCCTGAATGAGTTCCAGGGTTCGGTCATGCTGGTCAGTCACGACCGCGCCTTGCTACGCTCGGTTTGCGACGAGTTCTGGCTAGTGTCGCGTGGCGGAGTAACGGGCTTCGAAGGCGACCTGGACGATTATCAGGTGTATCTGCTAAATGAAGCGCGGCAGCGGCGGGCGGCGGCTATAGCCGCTTAAAATTACGGTGTGTGACTTTATGCTGAATAAAGCCAGACCCGCGAACATACCGCTTGCTAATGGTCTGCGTGTGCAGGTCTAATGTCTCTTTCAGCCCCACGGAGATCGACCATGCGAAAAATGTCCGTATTACACAGTAAAACCCTGAGCATACTGGCGATGACCATCGCCGGGCTCGCCTTTACGGGCTGCACCACCACTCTGCCCAAGGACGACGCTAGCGCCGCACAGCAGAAAGCCGAAATCAACACTGGCACCAGCGCCGCCCTGGACAGGCTTTATCAGGCGGCACCCGAGTCCAGAGAGCTGGTAGCCAATGCCAAGGGCGTGCTGGTGTTTCCCAAGGTGTTAAGCGCCAGCTTTGTGGTAGGTGGTGAACATGGCAATGGGGTACTTAGAACAAATGGCAACAACGATGGCTACTACAGCCTATCCGGCGGATCTATAGGCTTTCAGGCAGGGGTTCAGTCCAAAGCTGTCGTCATGCTGTTTATGACTCAGGAAGCCCTGGATAATTTCCGTGCTAGCAACGGCTGGACAGCGGGCGTGGATGCTACTGTCGCCGTAGCTAACATAGGGGCAAATGGCAGCATAGGCACCAACACAGCCGGCGAAGAGGTTATCGGATTTGTGATGACGAATGCCGGCTTGGTAGCAGGCGTTTCACTGGAAGGCAGCAAGATTCAAAAAATTAGCGAAGCTCCCAGCAAGTAAAAAAACGCGCGCCAACTTTGTGGTAACCCACCCAGGGCGGGCGCGCGAATTGATGCTTCAGGCAACATAAAAAACCAGCGTAAAGTAATGGCAGGCGCTGCCACCCAACACAAACAAATGCCAGACGCCATGACCATAAGACCACTTATGGTCGATAGCATAAAAAATTATGCCTACGGTGTACACCACACCGCCAACAGCCAGCCATGCAAAGCCTGCCCAAGACAAGGCTTCAATTAAGGGGGCCGACGCGATAACAGCTCCTTAGGTCACCGTCAGGCCTTTATCAGGCCTGTCATGCCAATAACCATTGCAAGGATCAGCGGGCATCAAGCCATCGTGATGGTCCATAGCAATATATTAGCAGCTGTCCTTAGGGAGGTTTTACGATGCCGTGCCGGACCTTTATTAATACAGCTTCTTCTGCGGGGGCCAGCGAAATTGAGCGGGCCGATGCTGTTCATATCTACCTCTACGACTGAAGGACCGATGTAGGCGATAGCTTGCTGAATCACATCTTTAAACTCAGCCACAGACGTAGCTAAATAGCTCTGGCACCCCATTGACGTCCCAAGGTCTTTATAGCTGGGGGTATGCAGCTGGTTAAAGTACTGGCGGTCATCGAAATACTTATTTTGTATTCCGCGCATCACACCATAGCCACCATCATTCATCACCAGCAGCACCAGGTTGCTCTGCTCTTGCACCATCGTGGCAATTTCTCCGATGCCCAGCATCAAGCCTCCATCGCCAACCAGAGCCACCACTTTTTTATCAGGATTGGCTTTGGCTGAGCCTATGGCATGTGCCAGGCCCAGGCCGATCGCCCCCGCCAGAGAATGGATATTGCGCAGTGGCGCTTCTACGGGAAACAAACGACTGCCCCAGGTGCTACCCGACATGGTGATATCGCGCACCAGAATACCGTCCTTGGGCAAGGCCTCTCGCAGTGCAAAACAAATCTCGGCATAAGGGCCTAGCTGTTCAGTAAGCTGAGCCACGGCATCCGTACGCGCTTGACGGATTTCCTCATCATAGGCAGCACTTGTGAAGCTGTGACCCGCAAGATCCTGTACCAACGCAGCAAGAGTTTCCCTGGCTTCCGCGCAGATAAAATGACGGACAGCATAATTACGCTGCTGAGCGGCTGGCGCGGCATCCACCTGGATCAGCTCTTCAGGAAACTGTATGGAATAGGTCTTGGTCTCGTTGCTTCGCAAGCGTGAACCCACTACCAATGCCAAATCAGCCGAGGCCAACAACGTTTCTACGGCGGCCGAATTATGGAAAGCACCTAAGCTTCGCGGATGACTATCGGGCAACACGCCCCTGGCATGCGTTGAGGACACAATGGGTATGCCTAGGTCGGCCAGTTCCCTTAGCTCCTCCGTCGCATGCAAAGCGCCCCTCCTATCCAAATGATTGGGCGTTTTGCCTGTCGTAGCTTTTGGCTTAGCAAATCGCGATCGGCTGGCGTCAAGGCGGGTAACTGCAGCGCCTGCGCCGGCTGCAGCTCGTGTGGCACTTCAATTTCTGCGGCCTGTACATCAATGGGGATTTCCACACTAACCGGCCCCATGGGCACTGTCTTTGCCACGCGGATAGCCTCTTGAACAATACCCACTGCGTTTTCCGGACTGGTGATCCGATACGCCGCCTTACTTGAGGCTCGTAAAAAACCTAATTGATCTTTGGCCTCGTGTATAAAACTGGCATCACGATCTAAGTACTCGCGCTCGACCTGACCGGTTAAATGCAATACCGGACTGGCCGCATTACATGCTTCAATCAACGAGCCAACTGCATTTCCAGCCCCGGCTCCGGTACTGGTCAAAGCTACCCCCAAACCATGAAAACGGGCCTCGGCATCGGCCATGGTGACGCTGCCTGCTTCGCCGCGGGCACAGACAAAATGTATCTGCTCTCGTCGCCCTACAGCGTCAGCGATAGGTAAATTATGAATGGAAATAACACCGTAAATGTTTTTAACCTGATGTGTTTCCAATAAGCGGGCAATCGCTTCACCCACCGTTATTTTTTCTGTCATGTCCCTATCCTTTATACGTCACACCAAGGGTCTGGCTTATCACTGAGGCCAATATAAATACTTTTTTGCTGCATATAAGAGAGAATGCTCAAACGCCCTTTTTCCCGTCCTACACCGCTTTCCTTAAAACCACCGAAGGGGGTCGATATCGAGAATTTCTTATAGGTGTTGATCCAGACGGTCCCCACATCCAGTGCCCTGGCCAACTGCCAGGCACGCCTATAGTTTTCGGTCCAGATACCGGCGGCAAGACCGTAAACACTATCGTTTGCTTCAACCAATAACTGCTCATCATTTTCAAAAAGAATAACGACCAGAACTGGTCCAAAAATTTCTTCCTGGCAAACATTTGCCTGATTGCTGAGCCCCGCAATGATCGTGGGCGCATAGTAGCTACCTTTCGCAAGCTCCCCTTGTTCAAGCCTTTGCCCGCCCAATAAAACCTCTCCGCCCTCTGCCACGGCCTGCTGTACGTAGGCATCGACTGACTGCAGATGCTTTTCATCAATTAGCGGGCCAATTTGAGTACCCTCGTGCTCGGGGTGACCAACACGCAACTGAGCTGCTTTCTCAACCAGCCTCTGGACAAAACTATCGTATAGGCTGGCATGTACGAATAAACGCGAACCTGCGATACACGCTTGTCCCGCTGAACTGAAAATACCGTAAATCACCCCATTTACCGCAATGTCTACATCGGCATCGTCCAGCACGATGGTTGGCGACTTGCCGCCCAGCTCTAACGAAGTACCGATTAAGCGCTCAGCAGCAATGTGCGCCAATTGGCGTCCTGTAGCGGTACCGCCGGTAAAGGAAATTTTCTTAACCAAGGGATGCTTTACCATGGCATCCCCTACCACAGAACCTTTACCCGGCAGCACGCTAAGCAGACCTTTGGGCAGCCCTGCTTCCTCAAAGAGCTTGGCTAGCTCTAAAGCCGCTAAAGATGTAAGCTCTGCAGGTTTCAATACCACCGAATTGCCAGCTGCCAAGGCTGGCGCCAGCTTTTGCATCTCTGAAGCAATAGGCGAATTCCAGGGCGTAATGGCAGCGACCACGCCGAGTGGCTCATAAACGCTCATGGTGAGCAGATCACGGGAGCGGGGGTTAGTAAGCTCGGCATCCAGGGTTTCCAGACTCGCTGCTGTATAGCGTGCGGTAGCCGCTGCGCTCATGACCAAACCACGTGTTTCGCTTAAGGGCTTACCGTTATCCCGCGTTTGCAAAGCCGCCAAACGCGATGCATCACGCTCAATAAGATCGGCCACGCGGTAAAGAACGCGAGCTCGCTCCATCGGTAAACTGTTACGCCAGCCTGGCAGTTGCCACGCTTGATTCGCCTTACTAATCGCCTCAGCTACATCCTCGGTGCTGGCTGTGGAAAACTCCGTGTTCAGGCTGCCATCAGCAGGAAAAAAACTGCGTCCCGCTGGCCCCCGACCTTCTTGCCACTCTCCGGCCAAAAACAATGCTTTCATTCTTATTACCCTAATTAAATGACCAGAGCGTCGCCTACCTGCTGGCAGGCGCGAACCACGCTTAAGGCCGCCAAGGTCGAGGTTTTAGGGTTATCGGCCAGGGACACCCCCTGCATTTCGATCTGCATTTCCCCAAAACCTCCCTCAGCCCTTATCAGATGCTGATTACGGCTCATGGCAGGATCAGCAATCAGCTCAACCTGAGTGGCATCCATTCCCACGCCGGCCAAAGCAATCGTTGCCGCTACGTTTGCATTGGCGGGAAACAGACGAGCGGCTTCGCGGGCAGTCCCTTTAAAGAACACCGTGGCTTCGGTTAAGGCATCCAAATCAACCAGGGTTTCGGCATGGCTGCCTTTCCAGCTAGCCGGACGCTTACGCCCTTGATACACCACGGTATCTAGTCCCATCGTGCGTGCAGCAGCAAGACCATCTACACCGGCAATCGCACCTGGCAGAACAAAAACCTGTGCATCGTTCTGTGTCGCAGTCTGACGTACCGCTTGTTCAAACTGACTATCAGCAAAAGCTCCGACAGAAATAACAGCAAGGTTCCATCCCCGCTGCAGCACATCGAACACATGCGCTTTCAGGCCTTCCTGGCCTGCCATCTCTAGCACCAGCTCCGGGCTGCCTGCGATATCCTGAATATGGCTAACAACCTGTACCCCTGTGCCTAACTCTTGCTGCAAGGCCTCACGGCTATGCTCCATCACCACGACCCACCCCAACTGCACAGTGTCTGGTAAATAGTTCTGCACTGTTCTGGCCATTGCGCCATAACCAATAAATGCTATTTTCTTCATCTCTACCGCCTTAAATTTCTTTGCTAAATCCACCGGACACATCAATTACGGAACCCGTGGTGTAGGACGATAATGGTGAGGCCAGAAAAACCAGTGCCCGGGCGGCTTCTACGGGTTTTCCTAAGCGCCCCATTGGAATGCCCCGTTTCTGGGCAATACCTGCTATCCAGTCTTCCCAGCTCTGCTCAAGGTCTGAACGATTCTGATAACGGCGCTGCCACTGGCCTGACTCAACCATGCCGATCAGAATAGAGTTGACCCGAACCCCATCCTTAATAAATTCATGGGCCAGGTTCTTGCTAAGATTTAACAAACCTGCCCTGGCCGCCGATGTGGCAATCATGTGCGTTTCCGGCTTAAGCGCCAATAGCGAATTCACATTGCTAACAGAGGCAATGGTCGATTTCCGCAGATAAGGCAGCACGCACCTCACCGGATTCAGCACACTGAAATACTTCAGTTGCACTTCACTGAGCCAGTCTTCATCTTGCGTACTTTCGAAATCCGCTACCATCCCCTGACCGGCATTGTTAATCAGCATATCGATCTGGCCGAACGTCGCCGCAGTTGTCCCAATGAAGCGATGTACTGATGCCTTATCCAGTACATCGCATTGCTGGATATACATATCTTCGGCCGAATACTCGGCCGCCAGGCTTTCCATTGACGCCTGCAAGCGAGAAACATCGCGCCCGCACCATGCCACTTTCGCCCCGTGCTGCAACAACAGCCGTACCGTTTCCAGACCAATACCCGATGAACCGCCTGTGACGACAGCCACCTTATCCTCAATTAAAAAACTCATGATGCTTGCTCTATGATTTATGTACTGGCCCAGGCTTAAAAACCAAGGCATCGAACTGCTCAGGCTGATCCACATACAGCAGGTGTCCTGCGTGCGCGATGGATGCCAGTTCAATGTGCGGATAACGCTGTTGTAAGAGCTGCATATCCGCAAGAGGCGTAATGCTGTCTTCGAGCCCCGCAATCATTTGGATCGGACAGCGAACCTCAGCCAGATAGTGCCCGATACTGTCATAAGCGAGTAAATAAGACGCCGCCTCGAAACCTTGCTGTGTGAGCCCGGACATGACTTTTTTACCAGTGCCAAATTCGCTTCGGTAGGCTGTCCCAACAGAGCCGGACCACGCTCTTTTGCCAATCCATCGGGACCAAGACGCGCCAGCATCTGTGGACGCATCTGGTAGACCTGCTGTTTTTTCTCGGCACTCGCCAAACCGTAGCCCTGCGCAACGCTTGCAAGCACCAGCTTTTGCACGTCCTCCGGATACAGAGCGGCATAAGCACTGGCCATCAGCGCGCCCAAAGAATGTCCGACCAAAGTGAAGCGCTCCAGCTTTTGCTCAGTAACCAGTTGCTTCAAGCTATGCGCGTAGTCTCTGGCCGTAGGCGTCGACGTATTAAGCAGAGCACTACCGCCGTAGCCCGGCGCATCCCAGGCTAATAAGCGATAACGCTCCCCCTGAGTCATTAGCTGTTTGCTCCAGGAGGCCGCACCGGAGCTAATACCATGCAGCAATACAAAACATTCATCCGAACCGTCGCTTTGTAAGAACGAGGGGGCACAGGGGGTGGGGAAGAATAGCTTTGCATAATCCAACCTCTCTTTAATGCTTAGCTCTTTGTGCAGACTCGTGCCATGGGATCACAACCTTACGAATTGAACCGACCGAAAAATAGAGCACAAAGCCAATCATTGCGAGCAAAATCACCACTGCAAATAAGGTATCAACCTCTAAATCTTGCAACTTAATCGTAGCCAAATAACCTAGCCCTCTTGAGCCTGCCACGAACTCCGATACCACTGCACCGATGATGGCCAAGACAATCGCCATTTCCATTCCGGTCAGAATATAAGGCAGTGACGCAGGTATCACCAGCAAACGAAAACGTTGCCAGGAGCTAGCTTGACCCACATGAAAAACCTCAATCAGCCCTGTGTCGACAGACTTAGCCCCGAGATAGCTATTAGAAAACACTGGAAAAAAGGCTAGTAAAGCCGAAATGATGATCTTGGATTCAATGCCAAAACCGAACCATAAAATAAACAAAGGAATCAGCGCGACTTTAGGTGTCAACTGCAAAGCGATCACAAAAGGCTTAAAGATGGTGTCCAGAATAGCAATGCGGCCAAGTAACTGCCCCATTACCGTGCCAAAAATGACAGCGATGCAAAAGCCGCCCAGACACTCAGCTAAAGTCGTATAAATATGGTAATAGGTGTCATCTCGCTGCATTAGCCGTATCAATGCATTTAAGACATCCTCTGGAGGAGGCAAAACTAATGGAGAAACGCCGAAAAACGAGACGTATCCTTTCCATAGCAAGAAAAAACTATCACCGAAATAACTTGTATGAGGAGTCGATTCACGTTACAGCTCCAAATGATGACGCAATTCGTCGCAGAGACGGGTGAACTCAGGGTCACTCAAGAAGTTGGTGCGCGGCCGCTCAAGCGTGATGGGAACTTCAGCCACGATACGCCCAGGGCGGGCCGACATTACCAAAACCCGGTCTGCCAAGTGCACTGCCTCACTAATTGAGTGGGTGATAAGAAACGCACCAAATTTTTGATCCATCCAGATTTCTTCCGCATCCGCAATGATCTTCTCGCGTGTCAATGCGTCTAACGCTCCAAAAGGCTCATCCAATAACAACAAACTTGGACGAGAAAACAATGCCCGAGCAAACGAAGCACGCTGTCGCATACCACCGGATAGCTCCGAAGGTCTCTTTTCCTCGAAACCTTTTAAGCCGACCATTTCGGACAAGGTCATTGCGCGCTTCTCGTCCTCAGCGTTAACGCTGCCTTGCATGAGCTTAGGCAATAAAATGTTTTTCTGGATGTTGAGCCAAGGTAGCAAACGATGCTCCTGAAACGCCACCCCAATAGCAGAGTTTGCTTTGGCCCCGTTAAAGGGTAAGAGGACCTTCCCCGATGTTGGTTGCTCTAAGCCACATAGCAAACGCAGCAATGTAGACTTCCCACAACCTGATGGCCCGATCACGGCTACAAATTCACCTGCATAGATATGCTGATTAATGTTCTCTAGGGCTATCGTTGTACCAGTACGGGTTTCGAAGTGCTTAGTTACATTATCAAAAGTAACGACTTTCTGACGCTCAACCTGAGCTTCATTATGACTATCAAGCAAGGGTCGCCTCCCAAATATCGTTATCATAAAGATGACGAGAGGTGTCTTCCATGAGCCCGGCACTTACCAACAGCTTCTTGCCCTGCTCCCATTGCTCAGGCACATTACGGAGGATGTTTTCTTTACCATGAGCCAACCATAAGTCACGATTGCCTTTTAGATCACTCAACGCAATGTCCTCTTTCTGAATACCCGGCACGTCGTACTTATTCCCAATAATACGGATAGCTTCCAGTAACTCCTGATCATCCATATCCGCCATACGTAACACCGCTTCACGCGCCCCTTTCAAAAAAGTGACATGCTGATCGCGATTTGCCTCAAGATCTGCTTCGCGTGCTACGTACACTTGTCCTGGCACACCATCGTCTACCGCCATTACCTGCAGAGGATAATCTTCGGCGCGCAGTCGAGAAACGGTACTGGTATTACCGAAAAATGCTTGAATGCGTCCCGCCTCGACCATAGCAAAAGATGCAGGGCCATCGGCAACGCGCTCTCGACGTACTGACTGGGGATCTATTCCCGCCTTTGCCAGCATCAAATTCAGAGTGGCCTCCATAGAGCCCCCGAAAGAGGCCATACCTATAATTTTTCCTTCTAGCTCTTTCACGTCACGTACAGGCTTCTCTTCTGATGAAATCACAACAAAAGGCGATATTTGCGCGACCGTGGCAAACGCAACAACATCCGAGTTATCTTTAGCGCGAGCTGCCATATAGTTAGCGCCACCCGTACGCCCGGACTCAACCTGTTTCGCAGCCACCAATTGGATAACCTGGCCGGCACCACGGCCCACCTCAACCTTGACGTCCAGGCCGAGCTTTTCATACTCCCCCATTGCACTAGGGTATAGAATCGGGGCAAAAGCCAACGATAGCGTCATGGGAGTAAGGTACGTGTAAGTTCCTCTAGATTGAGAAAATGCAACGCTTGAAGCGAAAGGCAAGCTCAACGCACCGGCGGCCCCAATGCTGTTAATTAGAAATTTTCTACGATTCATGAAAGCTCTCCAGCTTATGATTTAGTCTAGCTTTTTACCACTGCGGCTGCCTGTGCTCGTGCCTTCTTAGCAGCTGTCAGAGGATGATCTGCGGGATATTCCGGCAAATCAGGACGGTTAGCGCCCAACATCACACACATCAGAGCCTCTTCTTGCCCTTCGTTACGCAAGCCCCTGTAAACACCTGGAGGAACAGAAATGACGTCGCGCTCATTTAGCACTAATTCGCATCGTTCACCTTGATACTCCAAAAACAGTCGCACCGCATCACCGCGCAAAATAAAAAACGCTTCCTCTACGTCATGATGTACATGCAAGGGACCTTCGCATCCAGCGGGCAGAATCATGGTCGAAAAAGTAAAGTGCTCCGCAGGAATCACATTAGCGTCATGCTGTACACCCGCTGCTCCTGTACCAATATAGCGAGTTTGTGCACGTCGATATAAGGGATTCACGTCAGCTTGCCAGCCTAATGCGTTCCAATCGTACTGACGAGTTTTCTTGCGCGAGACTCGGGTCTCTATCCATTCCAATAGACTTTTATCTGTAGGTCGTTTCCAACTTGCAAATAAAGGGTTTTCTTGATCAGGAACTGGTGTGCCTTGCTCAGGTTTCAAATCGTTCATTTCTTTCCTCATTTACTCTATAAAACCACATCAAAAAGCGTGTTGAATTCCTGCACCAAACTGACGCTTATTATGATCGGTAGCGGTGGCGTGATTACGTACCTCGAACAAATTGCCCATGGCATATAAGCTAGTACGTTTAGATAACTGGTGGCGGTATGCAGCAGCAAAGCCGTGATTCTTCGATAACACGGCCCTCTGATAAGTCAGCATGGTCGTACCTGATTTTCCTGTAGGCACCGAAAAGCCGAGGCTATAAGCGCGATCACGGCGGTTGCCTGCGGCAATATAGCCGGGTGTCGGGTTAGCATTTATATTACGTTGTTCGTTAAAACCGGCAAAAGCCTTTACCACATCAAAGTCGTAAGAAACACCTAGCTGGTAGTTCTGCGCATTGCGCTTATTAGAATCACGCTTGGGATTCAGACGCTCGTATGTTAGTGCTGCACGCAAAGGGCCACTGCTATAACGCAGCCCAGCTGTCAGCACTCTATTGTTATTTGAAGCACCCGCGGCCTGTACATCGTCCGTTGAAAAGCTGTAACCAATCCCCGCCTCCAACCCCCACGACCGGGGTCTGATAAACGATCGCATTATTTAAACGGCCATCTGGGCCATAGTCACCGCTTTTATAACCAAAGGTGGATCCCACCGAGTTGCCTGACCAAGCAACACCGAAAGGACTAATGATGAAAGGTGACCAGGCATAACCGAATACGGTTTGTCGACCGATACGTATCTCACCAAAGCCACCTTGAAGCCCCAAAGTGGCTTGGCGCCCAAACATTCTTCCCTGAGTGTGCGCCCCCGTAGTGGTCAAAAAACCGCCTTCTAGATTAAAGGTGACAGCATAACCATTGCCCAGGTCTTCACTTCCTCTCAAACCGAATCGCGACTGCCCCGCTATACCACTTGCCACGCCGAACTTACTGGAGCCATCAACCATCTTGTCATAGCGGACCCCACTATCTATCACTCCATACAGTTGCACGTTACTACTCTGCGCACAGACTGCTACGGGTGCTACAAGAGCTAGAACAGGCACCACTTTTCTAAGAAACATTCTCCTCTCCTGAAAAATAAACTTTATTTTTATACCGTATATGAAACAATGTTTTATACTTGGAACGAATGAAGTATAGTTTTGTTTAAACTCAGAAATAAATGGGTAAAAACCCTTTAACCCGGAATTACGCTTTTAGTAATAAAGCAAAGGTATGAGCAAAGCTGTCGTAAAAAAACTTCCCCACTTATACTTAAGACTAGGCACTAAGTTTGATTAACTGAGAGACCAATGAGCGAGCAACCCCCAACACAGACACAAGACCGCTATTCCGTTCCAGGTTTGGAACGTGGTCTACGTCTGTTATCAGAATTCAATAGAAATGAACAAGTATTGGCTGCCCCCGAACTTGCGAAGCGATTGGGTATCCCCCGCACGACCACCTTTCGTTTACTAAATACGTTGGAGAGTCTGGGGTTTGTACAGCGGGTTGAAGGCGGCCATACCTATCGTTTAGGCATGGCCATTCTCAGACTTGGCTTTGAGTACCTAGCCTCTTTAGAATTAACCGAACTAAGTCAGCCCATTTTGGAACGCGTGCGAGATGAGACAGGTCTGTCTTGTAACTTGGCCATGCGTGACGAGCACAGTGCAGTAATCATTGGGAAAGTGGCGGCGCCTACGCCTTTTGTGAGTACTGTGCATATAGGTACTCGCTTACCCTTGCACGCAACGTTATTAGGCCGTGTTTTATTGAGTGATATGCAATTAGAAGACCTGCGACGCTTGTATCCAGACAACAATTTAAAGAGATTCTCTGCCCGTACAGCTACAACTGTTGAGGCTTTATATGAGTTAATTCTTCAAGATGCCAAACGTGGCTATGGTTTGGATGAAGGATATTTTGAGCCTGAAGTGGCTAGTGCTGCAGTAGCAGTGCGAAACAGCCAAGGCACTATTATTGCCGTGCTTGGTGTCACTATTCCTGTGGGTCATTTAGCTAAGGGCAATCTGAACTCGCAACAGCTAGTCGATACCGTGTATAACGCAGCTACTGAGCTTTCTAATTTGCTGGGTTTTCAACCTTCCAAGTAATAACGAGTCTCTTCTACTTCTACAGAAGCCCCCGGTTCTTCCATCGCCACCCTGTAGGAATAGACCAAAAAAAGCAGCGAAATACGCTGCTTTTTTTAATAGAGAAAAACCCCTCTACGCCTCGACCTGCACCAACGGCCCTTCACTATGCAACTCGCCAACGATTGCGGCGTGTCCAAAGCCTTCAGAGTGAAAGATATTCAGCACTTCTGCCACAGCCTCGGGCGCGCAGGCTACCAGCAAGCCACCTGAAGTTTGAGGATCACACAGCAGGGCGCGCATAGTTTCGTTTAACTGGGAGCTAAGCGAGACAGACTCAGCAATGGAGTCCCAATTTCGACCTGATGCACCAGTAATGACCCCTTGTACCGCGAACTCGCTTACGCCCTCTAGCCAAGGCAAATCGGAATAACGCAGCCTGGCTGACAAGCCTGAGGCTCTTGCAACTTCCAGGGTATGGCCCAGCAGGCCGAAACCCGTGACGTCTGTTATTGCATGAACGCCACTTAACTTACCCAAAATAGCACCGGGCGTGTTTAATTGAGTGGTGCTGTCTATCATTGAGCGATAGCCGTCGTCGCCGAGTATGTTCTTTTTCAGAGCTGCCGACAGGATACCGACGCCTAATGCCTTGCCCAACACCAACACATCGCCTGCCTGGGCATCGGCATTACGTTTGATATGCTTGGGATGCGCCAGACCCATGGCCGCCAACCCGTATATGGGCTCGACGGAGTCTATGGAGTGCCCGCCGGCAATAGGGATGCCCGCTTGATTGCACACTGCAGCACCGCCCTGCAGAATGCCAGCGATATCAGCCTTGGAGAGCACATTGATAGGCATGCCAACAAGCGCCAGCGCCATGATCGGCGTGCCACCCATGGCATAGACATCCGATAGCGCGTTGGTAGCGGCAATTCGGCCGAAGTCGTAGGGATCATCGACTATAGGCATGAAAAAATCGGTAGTGGCGATTAACGCTTGCTGCTCGTTGAGCTGATACACCGCTGCGTCATCAGAGGTTTCATTGCCTACCAGCAATGCCGCATAGGGTTGTGCTGCAGGCATATGGGAAAGCAGTTCCGACAACACACCTGGTGCGATTTTGCAGCCGCAGCCTCCTCCGTGGGAGAGTGAAGTAAGACGGGGCTTATCTGGTGTCGAAACAGTATCGTTCATGATGATTTGGGCCTGCAAGTTGGCGGAAAGTAGTAGGAGTCGAACCTACCTGGGAGCGTCTGACGCCCCCAACTGGGTTTGAAGCCCAGCCATGCCACCGGACACGATTACCTTCCTGTGAAGAGACTATGATAGCCGTTGCCAGATGTCTGCGCCACCTTTGCGCACCACATGGCGATCGCGTAGCCGACGCGTATATCCGGAGCGATTGAAAAACTCGAGTATCTGAATGCTGCGTTTGCGCCCCAGCCCAATGCAATCACGAAACTCACTCGCACTGACCCCTTCGGTTCCGCTTAAAGACTCAATCTGTCCAGCCAGCCTAATCACCTGCTCGCGATGATAGAACAAATCGCGCACAATCTGATATAGCTCCCCCCGCAGTAGCTTAAGCAGAACATGCCGGACCAGATCCTCGGATTCGTTTAGCTGGCTGGCCAGATCTCGTGTCCATGGAGGATTGAATTCACCTTCATGAATAAGTGGAAGCAAGCGTTCGGCCAGCTCGGTTTCCTGAGCAGTCAATGTGACCGCGTGGCCGGGTATATGCAGCCAGGGACCGTTACGCGACAACGTAGCGGTGGCTATCAGCTCGTCACACAGAGCCTCCCACAACGCGTCCGGCGCCGTAGGCAACGCCATTCGCCGCAAGCGGGCCGCGTTCACTCCTGGCTCATCCGGCCAGTTTTGATGAAAGGACTGCATGGTTTGCAAAACCTGAGCCGTCAACACGCTCCACTGAGACCGCAAAATCAAAACACGAGGAGCCTGAGCACCACGTGCAGATACCCATAATGCGCCTTCAGGGAGTGTAAGGTCATCTAAGGTGCGGCTCATAAGGCGCATGGCATGGGGTTCATCCAGCCCCCACGGAGCCTGTTGCAGCAAGCTCAATACCGTTCCGCCTGCATGCAGCTCTGAGATGGCGTCTAACCATGCCAGCCGCGCAGGCGAGCGACGCTTGCGTTGCGGCGCATTGGGGTCCAGCACGACGCCGCCACCTATCGTATGCCGTGCTTGTGCATCGCGAATAATATAGCGATCGCCCGACATGGCGCAGACCGGCTGGTCGAACACCAATTGCACCCACCCTTCGTCGCCGGCAGCCAACGAAGCCTTTGACAGTGGCACCGCATGCGCAAGGTAATGTGATGCGCCCAGATGTATGTGCAAGGGGCTCCAGGTACGAACCGCCCCTCCGGCTTCGGGCAACAGCCGTAACTGCGCATCGACATTACGCGACGGCAGGAAACATCGGGCATCAGCAACCCAGTCCCCCTGGCAATGGCATCCTTTTCTGCCCCGCCAAGGTTCAATGCGCAACGCTGCCCGGCACGCGCCTCTTGGGCAGGCTGGTTCTGTGCATGGATGCTACGCACCCGCAGCTTCTGCCCACCTGGCATCAGGCGTAAATCAATAGCGTCATCATTCAGCGGCAATATGCCATCATGGACCGTCCCCGTAACCACGGTACCGTGACCTTTCAGGGTAAAGGCCCGATCTACTGCCAATCTGAACAGTCCGTCTGCACTACGAGCGTGCATTGCCTGCGCTGCAGCGTGCAAATGTAATCGTAAAGTCTCCAGGCCTGTGTCGTCTGGTATGGCTGCACTGACAAAAAAGGCCGGCATCTCTTGCAAAAGGTGCCCGCAACCAGTTGAGCAACCTCAAGTTGCACCTCGTGCAACCGCGACTCATCAACCCGGTCAGCTTTGGTAATCGCCACCGCCCCCTGGCCCACGCCCAGCATCGACAAAATAGCCAGGTGCTCACGCGTTTGAGGCATCACACCGTCGTCAGCCGCCACCACGAGCAAGCCGAAATCAATGCCACTGGCTCCTGCCGTCATGGTGTGAATCAGGCGCTCATGGCCTGGCACATCAATAAAGCCAAGAATATCCCCATTTTCCAGCGGGGTGTAAGCGTAGCCGAGCTCAATGGAAATTCCACGCGTTTTTTCTTCCTTGAGCCTATCGGTGTCCACACCCGTCAAGGCTTGCACCAGCGTGGTCTTTCCGTGATCAATATGTCCAGCCGTACCGATAATCATGCAACCCACTCATGTAACTGTTGAGTAAAAGCAGCTTCGTCAGTCTCTTCCAGGCAGCGCAGATCCAGCCAGAACGCGTCGTGGGTAATACGTCCCACCACCGGCCTTGGCAATTGACGCAATCCGTCCTCAAGCTTTTTTAAAGCCCGGCCAGATCGACCTGATCCAGCATGCCGCACCACCAGTCCGTAACTAGGAAGCTGATCCACTGGCAACGCGCCACTGCCTATCTGGCTGAACATCGCTGCAGTATGCACTGTATAAGCCTCGCCTACGGCAGCTTGCAGTACCTCTTGCAACCGCTCTGCCTGCAACTGCATCTGCGCCTGGGGCCGGGTCAGCAGCCTTAAGGTAGTAAGCCTTTCGGGCAGCAACTCGGGTGACCTATAGAGGGCCAATACCGGCTCCAGCGCAGCCAGCGTCAGCTTCCCCACACGCAATGCCCGCTTCAACGGGTTCTTTTTGATTTTTCGGATCAGATCGGCGCGGCCCACTATTAACCCCGCCTGGGGGCCTCCCAGCAACTTATCGCCACTGAAAGTGACAATATCAGCTCCGGCTTCTATGGTCTCGCGTACGGTGTCTTCTTTGGGCAATCCCCACTGAGTAAGATCGACCAAGGTACCACTACCCAAATCCACAGCGCTAGGCAAGCCATGGCGCCGGGCAATTTCAGAAACCTCAGCCACACTCACGCTACGTGTGAAGCCGGTCACGGCGTAATTGCTGCAATGAACTTTCATGAGCATAGCCGAGCGTGCGCCCAGCGCATTTTCGTAATCAGCAGGATGCGTCCGGTTGGTGGTACCCACTTCGACCAGACGCGCACCGGCACGCTGCATAATGTCGGGAATACGGAACGAGCCTCCGATTTCCACCAGTTCGCCACGCGATACGACAACCTCACGCCGGTTAGCCAGGGCATTCAGCTTCAGCAGGACTGCTGCAGCATTATTGTTGACGACGGTGGCGGCCTCGGCCCCGGTCAATTCACACAAAAGCTCTTCGATCAGATCGTCACGGTCACCCCGATGCCCGGTTTGCAGGTCAAACTCAAGATTGGCAGGAGCAGACAATGCCTGCACTACAGCTTGAACAGCCTGGTCGGGCAAGAGTGCCCGACCCAGATTCGTGTGCAAGACAGTACCAGTGAGGTTATAGACCGCGCGCAAACGGGGCTGGTCTTGCTGGGCCAGGCGTTTCTGCACCTGCGCCAGCAACGCACCAGGCTCCATGGTGCTGACAAGCACCTCGCCTTTCAACGCCTTTGGACGTATTTCGTCTAGCAGCTGTCGTAAGGCCTTCGCAAGACGACTACGGCCTACCTCCACTGCCAGTATTAGCGCGGCCTCGGATCCCAACAGCCGCTCAAGTGAAGGAATATCGCCTACCTTGGCCGTGACATCTGCGCTTTCTACAACCTGCCTGACTGTCATGGCTCAGACTGTACCGGCTGCCACAGCAATGGATTACCGCTGGCACGGCTATAGCCCGCCTCCCCCATCAGGACATCCAGCATGAGGCTGGCAAGGTCATCAGCTACCGCGTCAGCACCCAGCGCTTTCTCCTGATAGAAAATCTTTCTATAGGTATGGCAATGATCGCAGGACTCAGCCTTTATCCCTTCAGGACCGTCTTCAATGGAGTGATAGGAGATTTCTTTAGTGTCATCACAGTGCGAGCAGGTAACACGCACCAGATGCCATTCGGCAGCGCATAACGAGCAGCAAAGATAACGATTGCCCTCGGCCTGACCGCCCACCCTGACCACACTGGCTACGGGCAAACTGCCACACAGCGGACACACCCCTTTAGGACTGACCACCGGCATATCACTTTCTTTGAAATCGGCCGCCAGGCAGGTCCAGTACACTTGCAGCGCTGCCATGATGAAAGGGGCCGTTGCCGCATCCACACCAAATTCACTCTCGGCCAGAATCGCATCTGCTTGAGCTTCAATGCCGTTAGGATCGCTCTCAAGGGTACTCTTCAATGCTTCTACGGTTTGAACTGCTTGAGGCGGAACGCCTTCACTTGCCAGCATATGATCGAGCAAGCTGGCAAGTATGCTGCGCCAGCTTGAGTCGCGCCGCCAGCCCATAGCCTGCAGAGGAGGCATACCGTGTGTCTGCGCCTGATCAATACGCTCTGCGGTGGGACCAGGAACATCGCAGTGCTTAAGCGCCTGGTTTTGGCCGTCAACCAGATCAGCCATCAAGAGTAAATAGTCAGACAAGGGATTATCTTGCGCCAACTGACGCAAACGTGCCGCCCGATCCGCAAAAACGGAAGACCGCACCGGTTGGCGCAAGCGCAAGATACTAGTGTGATCGAGGCTTTCTATTTCGCCGCGTGCAAGAATTCGCTGCAAAGCAGTTTCTCCAGAAAAATAAGGCTGTCCCGTACCCGGGACAGCCATGTCAGTAAAGAGCCAAGAGGCACTTACTTACGAGGGGTGTACCGCCGCGCAATTGACGCAGCCACCCCCGGTGGTGCTTCCACGCCCAGCCAGGTGTTACCGTGCCGCGAGTCATGGCTCGCACCGAACCCTTGACCCATATCCCTGCATAGATATGCACTATGATCGCGCAAATCATTAAAAATGCAAAGAGCGCATGCAGCACCGAAGCCAGGCGTACCGCCCAGATAGGGAAGAAAAATGCAAAGTACGATCGCCACATCACTACACCGGTTAACAACAGCCCCAGCATAAGCACGATCAACACAAAGAACAGCAGCTTCTGCCCACCGTTATAACGGCCAGCTTCAGGGATCTTGTCCTCGTTGTTGTCCAGGACGTCTTTTGCGTGCTTTAACCATTCGACGTCTTCACGGCGAAAAAGGTTATGCCTGAACAGACGCGCAGCGAAAACAGCGAAGCACAGAAACATCAACACCCCGATAAAGGGATGAAGGATACGAGTCCACACGCCGCCACCCAGCAAGTTGCTAAGCCAATAAAAGGCTGGATGAAACAAAGCCAGACCTGATACTGTCAGCAATACAAACGTAATAGCAATGATCCAGTGGTTAGTACGTTCACCTGCGGTATAACGCTGAATCAGCTTGGGTTTTTTAACCTCATGCATCAGTATTCTCCTCGGCTTTACGTTCGTCTTCCTCGTCCGTCTCGTTAGGACCGCGACGAATATAATGGAAGAAGCCTGTCAGCACCGCCAAGCCCATCGCAGCGGCCCCCAGCGGTTTGCTGATACCCTTCCAAAGACCAACCATCGGGCTGATTTTGGGATCTTCGGGCAGATCGTTATACAGCCCTGGCTTGTCTGCGTGATGCAGCACGTACATGACGTGTGTGCCACCTACGCCAGCCGGATCGTACAGCCCCGCGTTGTCAAAACCACGAGAGTTGAGATCGACGATACGGTCATCGGCGTGCTTGATCATGTCTTCCTTGGTACCAAAAACAATGGCACCCGTTGGACAGGTCTTGACACAGGCAGGCTCTTGCCCAACCGCCACCCGATCAGAACACAAGGTGCACTTATACGCCTTGTTGTCCTTCTTGGAGATACGCGGGACATCGAAGGGGCAACCGGTAATGCAGTAGCCGCAGCCTATGCAGTTCTCTTCATGGAAGTCGACAATACCGTTGTTGTACTGAATGATGGCGCCCGGCGCAGGACAGGCTTTGAGGCAGCCTGGATCTTCGCAGTGCATACAGCCGTCCTTGCGGATCAGCCATTCGAGATCGCCCTCGGAGTCTTCATATTCTGAAAACCTCATGACGGTCCATGACTTATCGGTCAGATCGTTGGGGTTGTCGTACACCCCCACGTTCGTACCAATGTCATCACGCAGGTCGTTCCATTCCATACAAGCAACCTGACACGCCTTGCACCCTATACATTTGGTCGTGTCGATTAACTTGGCGACGCCTCCCCCACCACCTCTTCGCGCACACTGGGTGGCGGCGTGGTGGTGGCAGAGATTCGTTTAATATCTAATGATTGCAGTGCCATGGTTTATGCTCCTATGCTTTCTCGACATTGACCAGGAATGACTTGAACTCGGGCGTGTTCGTGTTGCCATCCCCCACTGGTGGAGTCAATGTGTTGGCCAGGAAGCCCGGCTTGGCCAGTCCGACAAACCCCCAGTGAATGGGGATGCCGACCTGGTGCACAGTTTTACCTTCGACCGTCAGCGCTTTAATACGCTTGGTAACGACAGCCACTGCCTTGATATAGCCTCGGTTAGATGACACTTTGATACGATCACCCTGAGCGATACCCAGCTCAGCTGCCAGCGCATCACCAATTTCGACAAACTGCTCAGGCTGCAGAATAGCATTGAGCCTGACGTGTTTAGTCCAGTAATGGAAGTGCTCGGTGAGTCGATACGTTGTACCCACATACGGGAAGTTTTCGACTGTACCCATAGAGGCCAGATCTCGATCAAAAATACGAGCTGCAGGGTTGCTGATCGCCAGCTTGTTATCGGGATACAGCGGGTTGTAGCCCACCGGGGTCTCGAAAGGCTCGTAATGAACCGGGAACGGGCCTTCTACCAGCCCTTTGCGGGCAAAGAACCTGGCCACCCCTTCGGGATTCATAATGAAAGGCCCCATACCGCCGGCAGGATTTTCATCCACCTTAAAGTCAGGTACGTCGGCACCCACCCAAGACCCGCCATCCCAATTGATGAGGCTACGGCTCGGATCGAAGGGCTGTCCCTCTAAGTCACAAGAGGCCCGGTTATACAAGATACGACGGTTGGCAGGCCAGGCCCAGGCCCAGCTTAATGTCTGGCCTATTCCGGTAGGATCGCTGTTATCGCGGCGAGCCATCTGGTTACCATCAGACGTCCAGCTGCCCGTGTAGATCCAGCAGCCACTCGTGGTTGTTCCGTCGGCGCGTAGCTCGCCGAAGCTAGACAGCTGCTCACCTTTCTTACGCAGCGTTTTAGACGGATCGGCGGGATCAGTCATGGCCACATAAGCGTACCCGTTCATTTCCTTGGCCAACTCTTCGGCGCTTGGGTCGTGAGGTGTGCTGTAGGGCCAGGCGAGATCGACGATAGGACCGGGATAGGTACCCCTTCCTCGACGTAGAGCTCACGTATGCGCTGATAAATCCGCGCCATGATCTCGATATCGCTCTTGGCCTCGCCTGGTGGCTCGGCACCTTTCCAGTGCCATTGCAACCAGCGACCAGAGCTAACCAGCGTGCCTTCTTCCTCAGCGAAACAGGTGGTGGGCAAACGAAAGACTTCAGTTTGAATCTGCGAGGAGTCTACGTCGTTATGTTCACCCGCGTTACGCCAGAACTCGGAAGTCTCGGTAACGAGAGGATCCATGATGATCATGAACTTAAGCTTTGAGAAGGACTCTAGCAGCTTGGCTTTATAAGGCGCGGCGGCCAAGGGGTTGAAGCCTTGACAGATATAACCCGTCATCTTGCCTTGATGCATCAGCTCGTAAGCCTGCAACATGTCGTAGCTTTTATCCATCTTGGGCAGGTAATCATAAGCCCAATTGTTATGCTCCTGAGCGGCGTCACCCCACCACGCTTTCATCAGGCTGACGTGGAACTTGTTGTAATTGCTCCAATAACTCAGCTGGTTCTCGCGCATTGGAAGCTGAGTACGATTATTGATGTAGCCATCGTACGACTGCTCAGAGTCTTTAGGCAGAGTCAAATAGCCCGGCAAAAGGTTGGACATCAACCCCAAGTCGGTTAGCCCCTGAATATTGGAGTGACCACGCAACGCGTTCATGCCGCCGCCTGGAATACCAATATTACCCAGCAGCAACTGCACCATCGCGCCTGTGCGGATGATTTGCGAACCAATGGAGTGTTGAGTCCAGCCCAGTGCATACAGGATTGTGCCTGCGCGGTCTTTGCTAGCCGTAGAGGCCAGCATCTCACAGACTTTCAGGAACTTGTCTCGCGGAGTACCGCAAACGTTCTCAACCATCTCGGGCGTATAGCGCTCGTAATGGTGCTTAAGCAACTGATAGACCGAACGGGGGTGCTGAAGGCTGCGATCGGTTTTGACGTAACCGTCTTCGCCAAGCTCGTATTCCCAGCTGGACTGATCGTAGGTACGAGTTTCTTCGTTGTAACCCGTGTAGAGACCATCTTCGAAGTCGAAGTCTTCTCGAACAATAAAAGAAAGGTCAGTGTAATTGCGCACGTATTCGTGCTGAATTTTATCGTTTTTCAGCAGGTAGCGTATGACCCCACCCAAGAAGATGATGTCCGTTCCTGTTCTGATGGGAGCGTAATAATCGGCAACAGAAGCCGAGCGCGTAAAACGCGGATCGACAACGATCAGCCTAGCCTTGTTATTCGCCTTTGCTTCAGTGACCCATTTAAACCCGCAAGGGTGAGCCTCGGCAGCATTACCGCCCATAATCAGTATTACATCCGCGTTTTTGATGTCGACCCAATGGTTCGTCATCGCACCTCGGCCAAACGTCGGGGCAAGACCTGCCACCGTCGGGCCGTGTCAGACACGGGCTTGATTATCGAACGCCAGAGCGCCCATGCTACGGAATACTTTATGAGTGACGTAAGCAACTTCGTTGGAACTGGCAGAGGCTGCCAGCATGCCAGTTGTGAGCCAGCGGTTAACGGTTTCGCCTTTATCGTTACGCTCGATAAAGTTGGCATCCCGATCGTCTTTCATCAGACGGGCAATGCGGGTAAGGGCTGTATCCCAAGAGATACGCTCCCACTTGTCTGAGCCAGGCGCACGGTATTCGGGGTACTTGAGGCGATTGGGGCTGTTGATGAAATCCATCAGGCCAGCGCCTTTCGGACAGAGCGTCCCTCGGTTTACCGGGTGATCTGGATCGCCCTCGATGTGCATGATACGCGGATGCGCATTTTTTGCGCCGTCGCCAAGACTGTACATAAGTACGCCACAGGCCACGGAACAGTACGGACAGGTGTTGCGCGTTTCTTTCATACGCGCCAACTTGTACTGGCGAACTTCAGCCATGGCCGGAGTGGGCGCCACGCCCAGCAACGCCAAGCTTGAGCTTGCCAATGTTGTACCTGTCACCTTAAAGAATTGTCGCCGGTTCATCTTGACCATGGCGCCCTCCGGGTGAGTGAAACTTGAAATATCGCAATAAACAGGACGGCTGTGTAACGTCCTTATACAAACAGAGTATACGGTCTGCCGAAATAAAAAACCATGGACAACCCTACGAGCTACCGCTCGTCGATACATAAAATGCTCCGGCTCTAAGTCTTTAGGGCTCTATGGAAAAACGACAATGCGAGGGTTCTCGTTGTATAAGCCAAAGTAGACAATCACCCGATAGACGTCAGGCCACTCACGGTGCTATCCAACCCACCCTCGTCTCTGTTGATGCATTCAGGCAAATTCTAGGCCCACATAAGCGCCGTCAGCCCCCAGCCTGCCCCCTATTTCAACCATTGCTCGACCCCCATCGCGGCTACTTTTCCGCTGGCAAAGCAGGCCGTCAACAGATAGCCGCCTGTTGGCGCTTCCCAATCAATCATTTCACCGGCACAAAATACGCCTGGGAGAGCCTTCAGCATCAGCTTCTCGTCAATGCTCTGGAAGCGTACTCCTCCTGCGCTGCTGATAGCCTCAGCTATAGGCTTGATGCCGGATAAGGTCAATGGCAGCTTTTTGATTATTGAGCTAAGAGCGCTGGCGTTCTCAAAGACGCTGGCATCAGCACACTCGCGTAACAACGCCATTTTCACGCCTTTTAAACGCAATCGATTATCAAGGTGGCTGGCCCATGAACGGCTGCCTCGCGGCATAGCAACGATCTGATAGATTTGTTCTGGCGTGCGGTCAGGAAGCAAGTCTATGTGCAGGGTTGCACTTCCATTGGCGAGCAAACGGTCACGCAGGAGTGATGACCAAGCGTAGACCAGGCTGCCCTCTATGCCGGTTTCGGTAATCAAGCCTTCGCCTCGCTTAAACGGGAGGCCTTCAGGCGCCATGGCGACGGATTTCAGTGGTTGCCCTGCAAATCGTTGGCTAAAGTAAGGTGACCAATCATATAAAAAGCCGCAGTTTGCCGGCAGTAGCGGGGCTACCGAGACGCCCTTCTCTTTAAGGGGTGTCAACCAGCGTCCATCGGACCCAAGGCGAGGCCAGCTAGCCCCACCCATTGCCAATAGCGTCGCTGAAGCTTGGTGGTGATACATACCCTGAGGCGTTTCAAAGCACAGCTCCTGACTATTCCAGCCAGTCCAGCGATGTCGGGAATGAATACGCACGCCGCTGGCACGCAGGCGCTGCAGCCATGTCCTCAGCAATGGAGCGGCTTTCATTTCTTTAGGAAACACGCGCCCCGAACTTCCAACAAAGGTCTCTATACCTAAATCGTGCGTCCACTGGCGCAATTCCTGCGCACTGAACGCCCCTAACCAGGCAGCAACCTGGGTCTCATGTTCGCCATAGCGGGATAAAAAACGTGCAGATTCTTCGCTATGAGTGAGATTTAAGCCGCCTCGCCCGGCGAGAAGGAACTTACGCCCCACTGATGGCATGGCATCGAAGACGTCAACTTGAAAACCGGCGTTAGCAAGCGTTTCAGCGGCCATTAATCCTGCAGGGCCGGCACCAATAACGGCGACTGAGTGGGTAGGCATAGATTGCGAGTCAAAAAGCCGCGAATAGCAGCGTGGCGCAGATTATAGCGCCTGCAGGCATCGGCTTGGGCTTGGAGCTGAAGAGTAAGTAAACACTACCAAGCCGAGGCTTTTCCCTACGACGCTCATATACAAGGTTACGAACTAAGCGTATTCCTCTCACTTATCAAAGCCCAAACTGGGTAGTATGAAATTACGTTAGCTGCCACCACTTAGGGTGTGCCAGTTAACGTCCAACCGATGCACAACCTCGTGGAGACGTCATCATGGACAAAGACCGAATCAAAGGTGCGGTAAAAGAAGTTAAAGGCAGCGTTAAGGAAGCGGTAGGCAAGGTTACTGACGACCCGGTAACTGAGGTCAAGGGCAAGGTCGAAAAAACCACCGGTACGGCTCAGCGGAAAATGGGGCAGACCAAAGACGCTATCCGGGATAAAAGACCATAGGTGCCAACGTAATTTCTTTTTACCTAATTCGTTAATCAAGGAAGTGATCACTATGATGAAGCTCAATAAAAAACTCGCCACAGCAAGCGCGTGCATTGCCTTGTTCGGCGCAGGCTTTGGATCACAAGCGCTCGCAAATGCAGCTCACTCCAAAGATGCTGTCAGGGCCCAATACCAAACCGACATGGAACGTTGCGAACCCATGCAAGGCAACGACAAAGATGTATGCGAGCAGCAAGCCAAAGCCACTCGTGATAACGCCAAAGCAGACGCAAAGGCAGGAAAGGAAGCCTCTGAAGCCAAGCAAGACGCCAATGAGGACAAACGAGATGCTAATTACAAGGTAGCCAAGGAAAAATGTGATGCTATGTCCGGCGATGCCAAAGACAAGTGTATTGCTGACGCCAAAACCATGTATGCACAATAAGTAATTTGCATACCTTTGCAGACTTTCAGGGTCTGCAAAGGGCGGCGCCGAGCGACGTAAATCAGCGGCTTAAGAGTCTAGACGAACCACATCGGTGGCCAATGCCCTTTCACAAAAATCATCATGAGTGGTGAACAGCATAGGTAACTGGCAGGCCAGCAGGGCATCATGAACCCGTTGCGCCGATCTTTTATCCAAAGAGGCCGTAGGCTCATCCAGCAATAATAGCTGCGGACGCATCGCCAATACCCCCGCCAAGGCAACCAGGCGCTTCTGCCCACCCGACAGCACAGCACACGAGCGATCAGCAAGATCACTAATCCCCAAAGAGCTCAATACCTCCCTAGCTACAAACGTAGCTTCTTCAGGAAGCAAACCTTGATTCAACGGGCCAAAACGCACATCATCCAGAACCGTAGGACAAAACAGCTGATCGTCCGGGTTTTGGAACATAAAACCCACTGGGCCACGCAAGGCCTCAAAACCAGCGCCTTGGCTGACATCAACATTCAAAATACTCAGGGCATCGGCTTTAAAGGGAATAAACCCCATCAGGGCGTTAAGCACCGTGCTTTTTCCTATGCCTGACGAGCCGCGCAATGCAACCCGTTGCGTCGAATTAATGCACAGATCAAGCCTTGTAATCAAAGGCTTTAACGACACATCAATACATAAGTTTTTAGCCACTAAAGCTGGAGTCATAAGGGCAGCCACAAGGTCAGCAAAATAAACAGAAGCACCGCAAAAACACGGTACCAATCAGGCCGTAAAATCGCTTTTTTTGTCGATAAAGAAAGATGCCGTTATAAGATCGTGCCTGCATGGCTCGCGACACCGACGTCGCGCGATCGAGCCCGTCGAGCAGCAAGCGGGCAAAAAAGATGCCATAGCTTTTATAAACATGCCTGGACGGTCTGGCTACAAAGGCTCGCACGCTAAGGCTACGTTCTAGACGATCACGGCTTTGCTGAAACTCAGCCAGATAGCGCACCATCAAAAAACTGAGCAGCGCAAACTTTTTAGATCGACTGATGTCGGCCACTGCTCCGGCGATACTCTCTGCACTCAACCCCTTCAGACAGGCAGCACATAGCAGCATAGCCGCATTGGCGCGGGCTACCGCCAATAAAGCCAAGGAGTACCCTGGCTCGACCCACTGCCAGGCTCGCCAGTCAACGGCCACAAACGCAAACAAAAAAAATAACAACAGATTTGCGGGAAGCAGGCGTTTAAACAAGGTTTTGAGCTGATCTCGGTACACCCAAACAGACAGGGGCAATAGCGCTAATGCCACAATGGCCACCCTAAGCAAATCTGTCGCCAGAACTACCGCCAGGCTACCCGCGAAAGCCAAGCCTATTCGCAAGCGAGAATCGGCTATACCCAGACCCATCAGGCCGAACGCAGCAGCAGCTCAGGCCTGAGCTTCAGCAAGGCCTGCAAAGCCAGAGCCGTAATGGCCGCTTCAATGAACATAACTGGCACATGCACGATAAGCAGCATGTAGATAGCGTGAGTAAAAACATGCCCCCGCTCGCAAACAATAAGACCGAGGCAACAATAGCTGCCCCGCTGACGCCAATGAAAGCAGCGATTACCCCAGCTACAAGTGGGCGTCGATATAGCAGATGAGCGCTAAAGTAATAGGCCGCGACCGCGGGCAAACCCATGATCAGCACATTGGCTCCCAAGACCGCGAAGCCACCAAAGCCAAACAAGGCTGCTTGCAATATCAGCGCCACGACAATGACGGGAATAGCAGACCAGCCCAGCAACACACCTAATAAACCATTCAACAGCAAATGAACGCTTCCAGGCCCGACGGGAATATGAACCGTGCCAAGTGCAAAAAAACACAGCCTAAGATAGCGGCCAGCGGTATTGCCTGCTCTGATAAGTTACGCACACTCCAGGCGGTCGCCAGTGCTGCCACGCCCAGCGTCGCAAGCACCACAGGAGCCGATAGAATACCTTCAGATAAATGCATACGCGTTGTGTAAAGTCAGGGCTTGCGACGCCGTAAATAAAATAAGTACAAGCCGGCCAAACCGACTATGTAGCCAATCCCTCCAACAATATCCGATAGGCGAATGCGGGCCTCAAGCCGGGCAATATCCTGCCTCAGCAAGGCAATATCCGCAGCATCGATTTGCATCGTTCCGTTATCGGCCGAGCGCGGGTTCTGAAGCAAGATGTCTGCTTGCGCGCGATGCCCTTCCATGCCGTAAGCTACAACTCGATACGATCCGGGGGACAAGTCGCTAAAAGTAAAATTGCCGCTTCCATTGGTTTGCACAGAAAGCTGTATCTGCTTGCTGTCAGGTGGGGAAAACAGCTCCACCGCCTCATCGGCTGCTGGCGTACCATCAGAATAAAAAGCCTGCCCGCTAATCGCCTCCTGCCCTGCGTGGGCAGAGACCAATAGCGCATGGCTCAGGGCGGGACCACTAAACAGTACCGCCAACCCTAAAAACAACCCACATGCGCGTTGTAGAGTGGTCAACATGGCGCTACTTTATGGTCGTGAATACAAGATTGACATTAACCGCATACACATCTGTCTCCGGATCATCGCTGACCTCAAAACGGTGAGCGGCAGAGACAAATGTCTCGCCCCCAGTCAAGGACAAAACCGCTTTGCCATCAGCATCGGTAAGCAGCTGGCTGTCTTCAGCATCATTCAGAGCGATTTTCCAGCCTGCCGCAGGCTTACCCTCGAACAGCACCTGCACCGCAAACATATCACCCGCTTTGGGCTGCGTAGCGCTTAAAGGAATAATCTCGGCCTGTACACCCGTAGCAGTGGAAGCAAATTCGCTCCAGCGTAGAATGTTCTTATGAAACTTTATCGGATGCGAGGATGTTTCCGCCCCCGGATTCTGGCTTTTGGGAAGATTGACTGTCTTCCCGCCTTTGGCTTTACTCCAGTATCCGTTGTCAAACACGAGGGTCATCATCGCCGGATCGCCCTCTACGGTAATGGTAACCGTGTCGTTGACGTGTGCACGTTTGATAGCCAGCTCGTCGCCCTCTGAGTTCCACGCAGAGACTGCCTTAACTTTATCAACCTCATAAGCTTCTACCTGACCAGCATGGCCATAAACGACTTCGTAAGCGTCACCGGCAGGAGCAAGCCAGGCGTCATGAGCCTGTGCGGTAGAGATCAAGCCCAACGAGGCAAAAATGGCTAAAAATGCAAGTTTTTTCATATGATTTATTCAGGATATTGAGCAGTATTACTGGGCCCAATGATTGGCAAAAAGGAACGTGAGTATGATAAATTTAAAATTCATCACACGAAAATAGCATAGCATAGCCCCGTGCCAAATCAAGCGATTAATGACCACACGCCTGCCTTCTGCCAGATGCCTGCGGTTCTTTCTGAAGCGAAAATAACTAAAGCCTTATAAAATAAGCGGAGCTTCGGCTAACAACTTCTAATTTCCCCCAAAGGACCCTCATGAGGCGCCTCACAATTTCCGTCGACAACGCACTGGCCGATGCCTTTGACGAACTGGTTAAAAAGAAGAGTTACTTAAATCGTTCTGAAGCGTTTCGCGATCTCGTTCGCAAAGAACTGGGCGACGCTGAACTGGAGGATAGTGACTCAAGCTGGTGTGTGGGCACGTTAACGTATGTATATGATCATCATGCCCGTCAGCTAGCCAATCGCTTAACCGAGATGCAGCACAACCATCACGACATCGTGGTGGCCTCTCAGCATGTCCACCTTGATCACAACAATTGCCTTGAAACTCTTATTATGCGGGGCAGAGCCAACGAGGTAAAAGCATGTGCCCACGCGATCACTTCCCAGACAGGAGTGCACCATGGCAATCTGCATATTATTCCTGTCGAGCTAAGTTCGCCCAGCACGCGCATGGCGACTAAATTCTGAAGCCGCAGTGTGCCGCATTATCCATATAACCATGTCTATGGCTGAGCTTTCTTATTTAGACGACAGCCATCTTTCGAAGGCCGCCGCATCAACTCCCGCTGGTACATACCAACGTTTGATGCCTGGGTCCCACATCGCCCCAAGAGCCTTGGCTTCATCCTTTTCAGCAAAGGGCACCACAAGATCAACTCTTTCGCCACTGCGCGCGGGCTCTTGCACCCTGAAGCGGCTAGGGCCTGAACCCGTCATGGCCTGTACATAAGGCTGGGCTTTCTCTCGTAAGCGATTGCTGGCCAAGGCCTGATTCGAACGGTCCCAGGTCTGATTGATGCCCAGGCGCGCAACAAAAGGACTCCGCCACGCTTCATCTTTAGGCACTAGCAGGCTTAGTTGCTGCTGGGTACGCGTCACCGCCACGTAAAACAGATTTTCCTCTTCTAGTGTGGTGACCGTATTTAAAGGAAACTCATCTTTGTGCAAATAAGGAAGAATAACGTGAGGGTATTCTTTGCCTTTGGAGTTCGCAACACACTCTAAACGCACTGCCTGACCATGCGGGCTCTCGGCCTTGACTGAGGGATCCAGTTCAATAAGCCAGGCATAAAAGCTTCTTACCGATACCTGTTTCTGCTCGGCTACGCGAATAAAGCCTGCAATGGATTTCTTGATAACCAGTGCCTGATGTTCATGTACAAACAAGCGTTGGGCCACTGCAGAAAAGTCTAAAATATTGCAGACCTCGTGCAAGACTTCATGCGCCAAGCCTTCATCGGCCTTAACTCGTAAGTACTCCAGAGCTTGCGACATCCGCTTAGCGGGCAAGGCAGGGGCTGTGCGCAGAATTTGTCCGCTGTAAAAAAGGGCCAGCATTTCAGGGTGTTCGGCGATGTCATTTTGCGCCAAGACCAGATCATCGTCGGAAAGATCCAGCTCGGCAAAGAATGCAAGGGCTCCCACCATCTCGCGGCGTAACGCATGTGAGGGCACATCGGCCAGTGCAGACAGCGCCAACGCCATCAGGCCCCGAATAAACACGATCTCACGCCGCATCAAGTAAGGTGTAAAGCCCTGAGCCACATAAGGCACTCGTGCTGTCAGCAAAGCGCTTTCGACGGCGACAGACTGATGCTCGTCGCGCAACAATACGGTACACCCGCTCAGGGTATTGCCAGCATCAGTCCAGCCTTTGATCGCTTTCAGGCAGGCCAGGCCGCCGGCATCAAGATCTGCATGGTCATAATAAGCAGTATCAATCTGCGTATGCAAAGGCAAGGCTGAACTAACCAGTTTATTTTTAAAATGCTCAACGGCGAATGCCAAATGTGGTCCGTGACGATAAGTTTGTGTCAGAGGCAGCGAGCGGGCATGCGAATAACGCTGTTTAAAACGATCGAGCAAAAAAGCCTCATCTGCTCCCAGCTCTCCATGAATAACCTGATCTTTATCACCTGCCCCTACAAAGTAAACATCCCCTTTGTCGAGCAGTGCGCACAAAATACTGAACGAAGCTTCATTCAGATCGTGCAGTTCATCGGCCACCACCAGACGATAGGTCGGCAAGGCATCATGCCAATGCGCTTCATAGCTCAGTAACTGCGCCAGATCGTAGGTAGCATCATAAGGGCCTCTGAATACCACCCCTTCGTAACTGTCATTTCTAAGCGCTTCGTATTCTAGGGTAGTTAAGTAATCAGTCAGCGTAGCTTTGGCGTTGATGGCCACATCTTCAACATTCAGACCCAGGTCATCATCCTCAAAGCTCATCGATGCCTTTAAGCGTTGCTGACAATCTAAAAACTGGCTTAAAGCCACATGGTGTGTGCGTATATCAAGGTATTCGTAGCGATGAGCATATTTCAGGCTGACGCGCTCGATAGCTTCTAATACGTAAGGGCGTAATTCTTCTGCCTGAGTGTACACAGGCACTGTGACACTTTCTGCGCTGGCTAACATCTCTGTAGCAAAACCGTCGAAGCTGCGTATGCGTATCTGTCGCAAGTGATGCCTGGCCACACCAATTTCAAGCAGACGCTGCTGCAAGATTTGCCTGGCCTCATCGGTGAAAACCAACGCCAGAATCTTGGCTGGCGCCATTCCCCGTGCGAGGGCCTCCGCAATGCGTAGTGCTAACGTAGTTGTTTTGGCAGCACCGGCATTGGCATGCACCAAACTAATCCGCCGCTGAGATAGCTGAATAGCCAGCTGTTCCGGGGTAGGTATTATGTTTTTAGGCACAAACCGTGCATTGGCAGAGGTAGTTGTCATGAGTTCATTTTCGCTGTTGGGCGCGTTCTTGTATAGCAAGAACAAAAAAGCCATGCTTTGGCATGGCCTTTAGCACGGCTTTTTTGTGAGGCAGGACACAGCCGCCCAGAATCAGACTTCTTATTTGGTTGTCAGGCGCTCTGCACGACGAGCCAGGTTCTGGATATTTCCCAGTGACGCCCGATGCAGTTCAATTAAGGCCAATGCCCCGTTGTGAAACAGCTCAACCACCATTTTGTCGTCAAGCTTATCGAATTTTTCGTCGTTAACAACCCAAAACCCGCTTAACACTTTATCTTCACCGTCTTGGGTAACCGTAATAGAACGTGCCTCGAGCAAGCCCATCTTGTATAGACGGCTGGCAAATTTCTGGCTGACCGAAATTTCATTTTGATAAGCACGCAGAAATTCCATGAGCTGTTTTAGGTAGGCCGATTCTTCACCGTTTTCAAAGAAAGCCAACCCATCATCTTTACCCAGACCAGAGTAGCTTTCATCGACATAGACGGCGAGGGAGCTTTTATCTTCAGTGGTGCCCAAGATAAAAGGATAGCGTCTTGCGAAACCCGGAATATAGGCGTCTTTATCCCAACTGCCTTCCGGCGATACGAAGAGGTTAGAGGCGTTCTCTAGCCCCATCAACGCAACCACGTGAAACTGATTTTCTTCGCTTTGAATAAAAACCACAGGGTAATTGCGTGAGGCGTCAGCGAACTCGCTGATCGACAATGGCATGGCATTGGTCGTACGCGCGAACTCGTAATGATTATCGCGAATGTTGATCTTCAAATCGTGATGTTCAGTTTTATTCAGCGCAACCGTGCGCTCGTAAAGCATAGGGCCAGACATGGTGGACTCCAAATACAGATAAACCCCATTCAGAAATGGGGGCGGTGCCGCAACGCTAGTCACCACACTCGACATAAAAAACTGCCCACATGTCAATCACGGGGCAGCAGTTCGTATTTTACCTTTTTATGGTCCGCCTGTATTGCCCGCTAACTAAACAGGCGGCGCCATGCTGTTGCCGAGGCGTTGCCATGATCTGCCTCGGCTACGACTTCGAAGTAAAGATTGAAACACGAATAAGCGCGCAGCGCATGAGCCAGCTCGCGGGCTCCGTCAACCATTCTGCGCTGCTGGCGTCGCTGCTGATTACGCATTTGCTGCTGTTGCGGCAGCGCCTGATCTGCAGGCCCCAGGCCTTGTTCGTACTGACCAACACTTATATAGACTTCCGCGCCCGGATGGAATCGACGCAAGCTTAAGCATTGTGAAGCATGATTAAGCAAATAGAAATCAGACCACCAGACCGAAGGGCTTGAAATCACATAGCGGTTAAAGCTGATAGGCGCCGTCAACATGTAGTGACTAACGAACAGGCCAGCCAGTGAATGCCCGCATAAGGACCGTCTTAAAGGATTAACCGGCAAAGCCTGCTCTATTGTGGGCGCAATCTCGTTGATAAGCAGATCGGCTAAAAACCCAAAGCCCCCCGAGCCTTCGGGCTGCAGAGTGGCTGCATAGGTTCTGTCGATAAGCGGCGTGTAGGCATAATGACGCTGCGCCGCGTTCGCAACGCTTATGCCCACCACTATGCCCTCAGCATCCTGCGGAATTGTATTGGCAGATGTCTGACCTTGCGTCGCCCGCAAAGCCATCCAAAACTCTTTCTCATCCAATATATACGAAACGGGCCAACCCTCTTTGGGAGGCACCGCCTGAGGCCATGCGAGGTTAATATGGAAAACGCTGCCCTCTGCGGCTTCAAGCGTAAAACGTACATGGTTCATGACAGCCAAACTCTATTCTTGCGCACAATTGAGAGATCAATCCACTATACTCTTATCTTTGTAAACGGTTCTCATTTAAATTCTTAATGCTTTCTGCCGATCATACTCGCTCTGCGGCCACCCCCTATCACGAGCTTTTGCGTTACCGTTGGTTGCTGATGGCGACTTTAGTGTTTGTCATCGTACTTTCTGTTCTAGCTGACTTTACCCTGGGGCCGTCGGCGCTAAGCTGGTCAGAGTTATGGCAGGCCCTGATGAACCCTGCAGGCGAGCAAAGCACTACAAGCGTCATTGTATGGCAGCTACGGCTTCCTTACTCGATGATGGCAGTGGCCATCGGTCTGGGCCTGGGGCTGGCGGGTGCAGAAATGCAGACCATCCTGAATAACCCCTGGCCAGCCCCTTTACTTTGGGGATTTCGTCGGCTGCTGCCTTTGGCGCATCTCTGGCTATTATTCTCGATCTGTCATTACCCGGTCTGCCCCACTCCTGGATGGTAGCGGCGAATGCTTTCATGTTTGCCTTGTTCTCAGCCCTGTTGCTTGATGCGGTCGCTCGCTGGGGCTCTATGAGCAGTTCCGGTCTCGTCCTGTTTGGTATTGCCCTGGTCTTTTCATTCAATGCACTAGTGTCATTGATGCAGTTTGTCGCCAGCGCCGAAGACCTTCAATCCCTGATCTTCTGGACAATGGGTAGTCTCTCCCGCGCCACGTGGCCCAAAGTAGGAGCGATGTTTCTGGCAGTACTGCTGATTTTGCCACTGGCCATACGCGACTCCTGGAAGCTTACCGCCCTTCGGTTGGGTGAAGATCGCGCCTTCAGCTTTGGCATTAACGTGCAACGCCTGCGGCTTACGTCCTTATTGCGCATCAGTCTGCTGGCCGCCCTTGCGGTGTCATTTGTGGGCACAATTAGCTTCATTGGCTTAATCGCCCCTCATATTGCGCGTCGTCTGTTTGGGGAAGATCACCGCTTCTATTTGCCTGGCAGTGCCTTAATTGGCGCCCTGATTCTGTCATTAGCCTCCATCGCATCAAAAAACATTGCCCAGGGCATTATTATCCCGGTTGGTATTGTGACCTCGCTGGTGGGGGTGCCGTTTTTCCTGATGGTGGTATTACGCCGCCAGGGTAAGTAGCTGCTATGCTAGAAATCAACAATCTCAGCCTTTCCTACGGAAAGCTACGCATTATTCATGACCTCAGCCTGCTTCCACTACAAAGCGGACAAGTCATTTCACTACTGGGCCCCAATGGCAGTGGCAAATCCACGCTACTTAAAGCCCTGGCCGGACTGCTTAAGCTAAAGCATGGCGAGATCATTCTGGATGGAAAAAATCTAAATCACACCAACTTCGAGCAGCGGGCACAGCATGTGGTTTATCTCCCGCAATCACTTCCTGCCTCTGTTCATTTGCGGGTATTTGAGTCGGTATTAGTAGCCGCCAAAGCTTCGGCTCTCGCCCCTGGCTTGCAAGCGGTCGACGACACCCAGATTCTTGATCTCCTGAAACGCCTGGGCATTGATCACCTGGCTATGCACTATCTCGATCAATTGTCTGGCGGACAAAAACAGTTGGTGGGTCTGGCCCAGGCGCTGATTCGCCGTCCGACGCTATTACTGCTTGATGAACCCTTGTCGGCACTTGACTTGAACTATCAGTTTCATGTCATGGACTTACTACGCCAGGAAACCTATCAGCATGGTTTAACCACGCTGATAGTGTTGCACGACCTCAATGTAGCGCTACGTCACAGCGACTACGCTATTTTGATCAAGAAAGGCGAACTACTGGGCGAAGGCCCTCCGAACGACGTCATTACCGCCGACTCACTGGCAGAGGGCTATGGCGTAATTGCCCGTATAGAACCCTGCTCCAAAGGCAGCAATCAAGTCATGATCGACGGCTTGCGCACGCCCATCACCTAGGTACCCGAACCATGAAAAACCGTTTGTTATCGTTACTTTGGGCAGCAGCATTCAGCGTGTTAGCGCTCAGCGCCAGTGCACAGCCTGTGACCGTAGTAGACGCATTGGGTAGATCTGTCACACTTGAAAAGCCCGCTACTCGCGTTGTGCTGGCTCAGGCTCGACACCTGCCCGTTCTGGCTTTGCTGCATCCTGATCCTGTCAGCATTTTGGCAGGGTGGTCGGACGAGTTCCGCACGTCCTTTTCTAACGAGTATCAAAACTACCTGCAGCGCTTTCCCGATATTGCCAATGTGCCGACTGTGGCACGCCATACCGCCGATAGCTTTTCAGTTGAGCAGGCATTGGCCCAACGGCCCGACCTGGTGGTACTTACTGCCAGTTTTGCTGGCATTTCCAAGGGACAGCCTCCTGAAGACTCTGTCTTGCTGCGACACTTTTCTGCTGCAGGCGTACCCGTGATTATCATCGATTTCTTCGTTGATCCTCTACAGAACACGGTACCCAGTCTGCGTGCATTAGGCTCGGCCATTGGCCAAGACGAACGCACCGAGTCGTTCATTGATTTATACCAGTCGCATATGCAGCGGGTGGCAGACCGCCTGGCCGATCTTGATGCTGAAGACCGCCCGCCCGTTCTCCTGCATGCCCATGCCGGCAGTACCGACTGCTGCAACTCGCCTGGAACAGGCACCTTCAACGACATGATCAGCTATGCGGGTGGACACAACATAGGCAGTGATGTGCTGAAAACAGTCACCGGCCGTCTGAATTTTGAATACATATACAGCAGCAACCCAATGGTTTATGTGGCCACGGGCACAGGTGCAGGCAAACGTGCCAACGCAGGTTTGCGCATCGGCACCGATGTGAGTCCGGAGGAGGCTCAAAACAGCCTTGAGCGCATCATTGCGGCTAACCGACTAAGCTCACTGCCTGCCATGAAAGCCGGCAATGCTCACGGTATTTGGCACGCATTTAATGATTCGCCGCTGCATGTTGTGTTCATTGAGGCTCTGGCCTCCTGGATTCATCCGGAGCGTTTCCAAGATGTCTCCGCAGCCGACACCTTGAATGAGATCAATGAGCGCTTCCTCACCGTGCCTCTGAAAGGAACATACATGGTGGATATCCAGGATAACTAAGACCTAAGACGCAAAATATCAAAAATGATGTCCGATCCTATCGAGCACTCGCTTGTTGACCCAGTGGGCCAAACGCATCAACTGCATATTTGGCCCGTCGCTGGCGACCACCCCGCCCCCTGCTTTTACTTCTGGATGGCGACTGGTTAGGGGCGGACATCCAGCATATATCCAGTGCTATCAACAGACAGCAAGTCCACATCGCTACTTTAGGCTACGGGCTCAGCCATGCAGAAACAGCGGCCCAACGTGCTTTTGATTTCAGTCCCAAAGCGCCTGGTAGAGAACAGGTAGACCCGCGGGTAGCAAGCTGGCAATGCGGTGGCGCTGATGCTTTTTCGGCCTTCCTGGCTAACAGCGTTATTGGCTATCTGCGCTCTGAGCTCAATGTAGAGCAGCAGAAAACAGGGATATTCGGACATTCGTATGGTGGCTTGTATTGCCTATACGCCTTATTGACCCAACCCGCCCTTTTTGACTTTTATTATGCAGCGAGCCCGGCGCTATGGTGGCATTGGCCACTGATTCCAGAGCTTGTCAGCAAGTCCCCCTCAGCTTGAAACGAAGTACTTGCAGATAATGGCAGGGGAAAACGAACAATGGCATGCCAAAGCAGCAGCTCCTGGCCAGATCAGGTCCGGCGGATCACCCACGCTTCCTCTAATCAGAAAGTTTATGACCGCATTACAGGAAGCTCAGCATTTTTCTGCCGACCTGCAACTGTTTGCTGCTCAAACGCATGGGCCCATGCTTCATCTTTCAGCCCGGCATGCAATATATGATTTCTCAGAACGCACAACGTTCCAATAGTCTAATTAGCTTTCATAAGCAAAAAGCACTAGAATGAGAATGATTAACATTTACTAATAATTAACTGTTTGCCATCGCTTACAGCTACTCTCGATTTCCCGACAGCCAAGCTATACGCACCAGATTTTCACCTACCGTCTACAGCCTATCGACCATTATTATCCAAGTCAGTGTCATGAGTCCTATACACATCTACCATCTTAATACACAGCTATTTTCCTGTCTGGATAGCGATTACTTTGACTGCCTGAAAGACGCAGACTGGTTACGCGTGCGTGCATTAAGACATGACACTGATCAACAGGCTCGCCAGTTAGCCTACGCTACCGCTTATTGGTTGCTACAGGCGCATACGGCCCTGTCAGCAGCGGCACTTGAATTTGAGCATGATACCTTCGGTAAGCCATTCGTTCCGCAATTGGCAGTGCAACCCGTATGGCATATCAACTTATCGCATTCGAATCGGCAAATTACCATTGCCATTGCACAGACTCCGGTAGGGGTCGATATCGAGGCCCATCAAGAAATTGAGCTGCAAAGCATAATTACTCATTACTTCCCCAACGACCCATGGCGGGCTGGCGATCTGGTATCGCTCTATAACCTGTGGGTCTGTAAAGAAGCCCTTCTTAAAGCCCAGGGTATCGGCTTGCGCATTGAACTGAAATCTGTGGTCCTGCGTGAGCCGAGTTCATGTTTTACCCATGTACTCAACGGTCCTGCCGAGTTAAGTCTAGAGAAATACGCCTATGCGTTGGTGGAGTGCCCCGAGCATTACTCATGCGCGGTTGCCATTTATGGCAGCGAGCCGACACTCCAGACTCAAACCCTCGATCTAACGCAGCTACATGCGCTAAGTAAACTGACAAACCCTTAACTCTATGCAATAGTTCTCATTACCATGATGAAAGATTTTCCTATTCAACAGGTCTGGCCTCCCGAGTTTGTCAGACGTTATCAACAAGCCGGTTATTGGCAAGGCGAAACCTTCGGTGAGTTCCTGAGCAAACGTGCCCAGACGCATCCCGATCGCATTGCCGTGGTCGGTGGCAATACGCGCTGGACATACCGCGAGCTAGATCGGCGGGCTTCAGCCGTGGCTGCAAATCTGATCCGCGCGGGCTTTAAGGCAGGTGATCGCGTGATTATTCACTTGCCCAACATTCCTGAGTTTCTCAGCTCAGCCTTTGGGCTGTTTCGTGCTGGCCTGATCCCCATATACGCGTTACCTGCACACCGCATAACCGAAATCGAGCACTTCGCCAGCACGGGTGAAGCTGATGCCTACCTTTGTACAGACGTAGATGCTGGTTTCGATTACCGTGAGCTCGCTCGCGAGCTCGCCAAGCGCTGTCCTGCCCTAAAGAAAACCTTCGTTGTTGGTGACGCCCAGGAGTTTGAGTCCTTCGATGCTCTACAACAAAACCCTGCAGAACATCAGGCTCCACCTGCTTCGGTATCATCACCTCAAGATGTCGCTTTTCTGCAGATTTCTGGTGGCAGTACCGGGCCCTCAAAACTTATTCCACGCACCCACGACGACTACATTTACACGCTGCGCGAAAGTGCGCGCATCTGTGGGGTCGATGCCGACAGCGTCTTCCTGGGGGCGTTGCCTATGGCGCACAATTTCCCCATGAGCTCACCTGGATTCATGGGAACGCTATACGCGGGGGCTGCGTAGTGCTTAGTACTTCTTCCAGCCCTGAGGCCTGCTTCGCATTAATCGAAAAAGAGCAGGTTAGCTTCACCAGCCTGGTTCCTCCTCTTCTTTTGCTATGGCTAGAGGCAGCACCCAAAAGCAATCACGATATCTCCAGCCTGAAAGTGATACAGGTTGGCGGAGCCAAACTGATTCCAGAAGTCGCCAAACGTGTTAAGCCTGTATTAAATGTCACTGTGCAACAGGTCTTCGGAATGGCCGAAGGTCTCGTCAATTACACTCGGCTTGAAGACGACATTGACACCATCATCGAAACGCAAGGCCGTCCCATTAGCCCAGATGATGAGCTACTTATTGTGGATGATAACGATGTGCCCGTAGCCAAGGGAGAATCCGGGCATTTGCTGACGCGCGGCCCCTACACCATCCGTGCGTACCACAATAACCCCCAGGCTAATCTGCGATCATTCACCGAAGACGGCTATTACCGTACCGGAGACATCGTCAGGCTCAACGAAAACGGTTATCTCATCGTACAAGGCCGCGCTGGCGATCACATTAACCGGGCCGGCGAAAAGATCTCAGCTGAAGAGGTGGAAGATCACCTGTTGTCACACCCCCAGGTTTTTGATGCTGCTGTGGTTTCCATTCCAGATGAATATCTCGGTGAACGCAGCTGCGCTTTTATCATTCCCAAAGGCGAGAAGCCCCGGGCCGCAGACCTGAAAAAATGGGTACGTGAACGCGGCATCGCTGAATTCAAAGTACCCGATCAAATAGTTTTCGTGGATGCGTTTAGCGAGACGGCTGCCGGAAAAATCAGCCGCAAAACCTTAAGGGCTCAATTACGCGCCGAAATCATTCAACAAGCACACTGATTATGACCACTCCCATCAACTTAGACAGCATGCGGGCTGATATTGCAGCAATGCTGCACGAAGACCCCGCCGATATACACGACGATGACAACCTGATGGATCTGGGCCTTGATTCGATGCGAGCCATGACCTTAGCGTCGCGCTGGCGCGAGGCCGGAGCAAAGATCGAGTTTTCAGAAATGGCGGAAAATGCCACGCTGCAACACTGGTGGGCTCTAGTCAGCGCCACTCTTAATCACTAACGCCTACTGGCGATTTTGTTGTCGTATTACCTATGATGTTTAGCGAAGATCACCTAGCTTCCCAAGCCGTTGAAAGAATGACTCAGCCCGACCAGACGCACCCCCTGACAGAAGCTCAGGAGGGCTTATGGTATGCGCAGCGACTTGATCCGCTAAACCCCATTTTCAACACAGCACATTGCACTGACTTTATCGGTGAGTTTGATCTGGACCTTCTGTGCCGGGCAATTAATCAGACCCTGGACGAAGCCGATGCCCTGTCGCTGCGTATGGTCGAGACCGAAGATGGGCCACTCCAGTATTTTGACGGCAGCCATCGTCCCTCTTTGCAGGTGATCGACCTTCGCGCACACGATAATGGCCACGATCTGGCCGGGCAAGCGATGCGCACCGATCATCTGAGTCCTATAGATCCCACCCACGACCCTCTGTCTGCACAACAGTTGTTTTTGCTGTCCGACACGCATTGCCAATGGTACCAGCGCGTGCACCACCTGGCGGCTGACGGCTACGGAATGTCGCTGATCGAAAACCGTGCAACCTATCTCTATGAAAACTGGCGCAAAGGCAGCGTTACTCACGCCAAGCCGCTCACTTCATTTAGTGAAGTGTTGCTTGACGATCAGCGCTATCGACATAGCGAAGCGCGCGCTCGTAGCCAATCACATTGGTTAGCCGCGCTTGCCGACATGGGTGACGTTGCGAGCTTGAGTGCTTCTGCAGCACTTACTGCACACACACGCCTTCAGGCATCTGCTTCGGTAGACGACAGCACTCTTAAACTACTGCAGGCTGCAGAGCGCCAGTATGGTTGCAGCTGGCCCGATATACTCACCGCACTAAGTGCCGCCTATACCCAACGCCACACCGGTCAGTCCGACGTGATTGTCGGTATGCCGTGGATGGGCAGAATGGGTAGCATCAGTGCACGCGCCGTCGCCACCGTGATGAATATCGCACCCTTGCTCCTGCACATCAATCAGCGTGGCACCATCGGCGACTTTCTTAAAGACAGCACTAAGCGCATTGGTCTTGCTCGCCGCCACGGGCGCTACCGCAGCGAGCAACTACGACGCGACCTAGGCTTGCTGGGTGGCTTGCGCCGCCTGTACGGTCCATTGGTCAATATTTTACCCTTCGATGCACCCTACGATTTAGAAGGGCTGGATGCTCGCCAACGAGTGCTGTGTGCCGGGCCGGTAGAAGACCTGAACATCAACTTCAGGTCTGCTCCCGATGCCACGGGTCTGCGCCTCGAGCTCGAGGCCAATCCGAAGCTTTATTCGCAAAATGAAGTAGAAGCCCACCTTGAGCGCTTGTTGAGCTTTCTGCGCAGCGCTTTGCGTGCGAATCGTCTCAGCGCGGTGCCATCGTTAACTCCGAATGAACATCTGCAGTGGGTCAGGGACTGCAACCAGACCGATCAGCCCATCAGCGATCTAAGCCTCGGTGAACTCGTCACCCAGCAGTGCATAGACTTTAGCGACCACACCGCCCTGGTGTTTAAAGACCAGTCGCTCTCCTTTGCTCAATTCAGTGCAAAAATTCAGAATATTGCCAATCACCTTGCCGCAATGGGCGTGGGCCGTGGCGATATTGTCGCGGTAGCTCTGGAACGTAGCGACGAGATGATCATGTGCCTGCACGGTATTATTGCCAGCGGTGCAGCTTACTTACCCATTGACATTGCACAACCTGCAGAACGTGCAGAACGTATTCTGGGAGGCGCTGGCCCCAAGGCAATTATTTATCATGGCGGCAAGCCCAGACTTCAGACCGTGAATATTCAACACCTTGATGTACGTCAGTTGTTTGATACTCAAGCCCAGCCGCAAGTTATTCGCCCAGCCAAACCTCAGGATCCGGCTTACGTGCTGTATACCTCCGGCTCCACAGGGGATCCTAAGGGTGTCGTTGTCAGTCACCGCGCTATCGTTAACCGGCTGCTCTGGATGAAGGCTCAGTACCAGCTTGACCATAACGCTCGATTTTTGCAAAAAACGCCGTACACCTTTGATGTGTCGCTATGGGAGCTGTTCCTGCCTATGCTTTGCGGCGCTCCTCTGGTGGTGGCCGAGCCGGAGCAGCACAAAGACCCCTATGCGTTACTGCAATTGATCAAAGCTGAACAGATCAATGTGGTTCACTTTGTGCCGTCCATGCTGAATGCGTTTCTTAACGAAGCGCTAAGCGAAGGGTTATCTATACCCTATGTATTTTGCAGTGGCGAAGCCCTGAGCCTGCATCTATGCCAGCGTTTTTACTCACGCATCAAAGGCCAGCTCCATAATCTATACGGCCCTACCGAGGCCGCGGTCGACGTCAGTTACTGGCACGTACCCGAAAACGACATTTCTGATCCCGTACCGATTGGCCGCCCTGTCTGGAATACCCAGCTGTACATACTGGACGAGTTTTTACGACCTGTTCCACCGGGTGTCGCCGGAACCTTGTACATAGGTGGCGTCCAGCTTGCCGAAGGCTATTTGGGGCGCACTGATCTTACGGCCCAGCAATTTATACTGAGCCCGTTCAGCAAAGACCCTGCCTCACGTCTCTATAACACAGGCGATCTGGCTCGCTGGCGCAACGACGGAGCCGTCGTCTACCTAGGCCGTGCAGACCATCAAATCAAGCTCCGTGGTCAGCGTATTGAACTGGGCGAAATCGAGTCATGTCTGGCCAAGTGTCCAGCGCTGCGCGACGTAGTGGTGGTGGCCCGTGCCGATCAGCCAGGCGAACTTTATATTGCAGCTTACGTCGTCGCCCGTACTGCCAACGAGAGGCCTACCGATACTGTGCTTGCCTACGCGCGAGAGCATCTGCCCGAAGCCATGGTGCCCAGCGCCCTGGTCTGGCTAGAGGCTTTGCCTACAAGCGCCAACGGGAAGCTTGACCGTAAGGCGCTGCCTGCGCCACAGCGCGAAAGCCACTCGGGGAAAGCGCTTAAGGGCGAAACCCAGCATCAGGTCGCCATGCTGTATCAAGAACTATTAAGGCTAGAAAAACAGCCCTATGCCAGCGATGACTTTTTCGCCCTGGGCGGACACTCGCTGCTGGCAGCCCAACTTATCAGCAAGCTACGCGAAAGCACAGGCTTAGCCCTAAGCCTGGGGGCTATTTTCGAAAACCCCAGCATAGAACGGCTGGCAAACTATCTGGACCAGGCAACCAGCGCCTTGGGTGCCCATGACACAACGGGCTTTAACGTGCTCCTCACCTTGCGGCCTGCTGTATCGCCTGCATACCTTAACGAGCCGGCCCTGTTTTGCATCCATCCTGCCGGCGGACTGAGCTGGTGCTACGGCCTCCTGGCGCGCGAGCTTGAAGGCTCAAGGCCAGTCTATGGCCTGCAGTCGCGCAGTTTGCACGCCGATCAGCACCCCCGTCCAGCTTGCACGAAATGGCAGTCGACTACGCCGATCAAATCCAAGCCCTGCAAGAGCATGGCCCTTACCATTTGCTGGGCTGGTCAGTCGGCGGCATTATCATCCATGAAGTCGCACAGGTATTAGCTGATCGCGGATTGCAATTAGGCACGATCGCAATCCTCGACGCCTATCCCAGTGATGCCTGGCGTAATCGTGAGGCTCCGGGGCCGGACGCCACCTACAAAGCCTTGCTTTATATTGCGGGCTACGATCCTGACGGACTTCACGATGTGAACCTCAGTGAGGAAGGCGTCATTGGCTTTTTGCGTCGAAGCGGACATGCATTAGGCGAACTCAGCGACGCACAGCTACAAGGTGTGTTTCATTCTGTTGAGCTTAACAACCGCGTAGTCCGTGAGCACCACCATAGTTTTCTTGATCATCCCGTACTGTATTTCAGGGCTGCTCTTGATCATAAGAACGACGACTTGAGTCCAGCCATGTGGGCACCGTGGGTGTCACAGCTTGACGTACATGATGTGCCTTCGTTGCATGCCCATCTCACCAACGGTGACGCAATGCGCCACATTCTGCGCACGCTGAACCCGGCCCTGAACTCTGCCCAAAGCAATCGCCAGGAGGCAGAATGCAACTAAAAAACTTCATCATCGATGTCACTCCCCTGCGTGAAAGCCGTGCGTTTCGTTATGCCTATGCAGCCCGCACAGCTTCGGTATTGGTAACCGGCATGATGCTGGTGGCTGCCAGCATTCAGCTCTATGACCTGAGCAAATCCAGCCTCTCCGTCGCACTGCTGAATGTGTTCATGGCGGTGCCCATGGTCATCGCCCTTCTCGTCGGTGGCGTACTGTCAGACCGCATCGACAGGCGCAAACTTATGATGTGGTCCAGAAGCGTCTATATCATCAGCGTGCTGCTATTTTTAATTAATGCATTGATGGCCACACCTTCAGTAACAACCATTTATATAGCGGCGATGGTCGGAGGCGCTGCGAGTGGCATCAGTATTCCCGCCATGATGTCTGCCACTCCCGCCTTGGTGGGCCGGCAGCACCTGGCCTCTGCCGCAGCATTATCGGGGCTCTCCCTGCAGCTTGGAGGCGTCCTCGGACCTCTGCTGGCAGGTGCCCTGATCGCAGGCCCGGGCCTGGTTGTGTGCTATGTCATCGTATTGGCAGGCGTGATGCTCACTCCATTCCTGCTGTCTGCATTACCCCCACTGCCTCCTAAAGGTGGAAACGAGAAGGCCACCACAGCGGGCCAGGCCTTTATCGAAGGCTTTCGCTACATGCTTAGCACTCCGCTGCTACGAAACTTGCTGCTTATCGACCTGGCTGCCGTTTTCTTCGCAACCCCATTGGCGCTGTTGCCCGAGTGGGGCGACGTGGTACTGGGTCAGGGAGCGACGGTTACAGGTGCACTTTATGCTGCACCCGCTATCGGTGCAGCTATCACCGCCTTAAGCAGTGGCTGGATACGATCCGTGCAGCGGCCTGGCATAACGATTATCGCAGCGGTGTTTATATGGGGGCTGGCTGTTGTCAGCCTTTCGCTAAGCACTCACTTGTACCCTTCCATGCTAGCCCTGGCGATCATGGGATCCGCCGATACCATCTCAAAAATGTTACGCATGACACTGGTGCAACGACATACTCCTGATCATTTGCTGGGCCGTATGTCAGCGCTCTGGATGACACAGTCATCGATAGGTACCGCAGCGGGGAACCTGCAAATGGGCACAATGTCCAGGTGGTTTAGCCCCTCTATTGCTCTACTCGTCGGCGGTTGCGCCTGTAGCCTTTCTGCTGGCTTGTTTGCCAGCAGCAGCAATGCGCTAAAAGCTGTCAATGGGAAGCCATAAACGCTGCGCTGGCTGGCTAAGTTCAAGTCAACGCTGCCGATGGTATTCGGCAGCTATTTACCTTTTTAATGACCTCTCATTTGTATTTATTGAGATTTTGACTTTCCCCAAGGAGCCGTAATGCAAATCACTTCATTTTGCATTCGTAGTAAATTAGCTGCACGACGTTCTACCCCCTGGATTGCTGCTCTAGCGCTAAGCATTGGTGCACTAAGCGCCCATGCCAATCCCATCTTTGATCAGCCTGACCTAGAGTTCAAAGGCTCTGTTTCTTCCCAGGGTGTCGTGCATCCGGGCGACGAGGCCAATCTGCAAGGCCGGGGCTTCACACCCGGCCAAGAAGTGAAGCTGCTACGCAGCGGACATTCGATTGTCGGCGATACCATAATCAAAGCTGATGCAGAGGGCGCATTTAAGCACAGTGCTGCTATTCCGGCTGACGCTGCACTTGGCCTGCATCCTGTTGTGGTGCAAACCGTGAATCCGTCAGCGGCTACTGTTTTCGAGCTCAAAGTTTCCCCAGCTGTGCCCCTTGCTGGAGCTGAGGCGTTTGAAACCCGTTCTGCACCCATTACAACAGGCTTATATCAAAGTGCCTACAGCGCCAAGAACGACCGGCTTTACCTAAGCTCTTCGGTAGGCCGTCCGCCAGTCAAGCAGTCGGAAATATTAAAAATTGTTCCTGAAGACTTAAGCATCGAGGCACGCATTACACCCGAGCTTGACGCAGACAGAACCGACGGTCAGGTTCAAGCGGTATATGGCATTGCCGTTGATGATGTCAACGACACAGTGTGGGTCACCAACACACGCACCAACACCGCAGCGGTATACAAACAAAGCGATCTCAGCCTTGTTAAGCAATTTCCGAATGGCATTGTTAAGCATGCACGGGATGTCGTGATCGATGAGCGCGCACACCGCGCCTATATGTCGACTGTAGGCAGTAATGAAATTGTTGTTTTTGATACCCAAAAGCTAGAACAGCTTCCTGCAATCACCTTAAGCTCGCAAGGCAGGGAAGCCCCCAGCCCCATGAGTCTCGCTCTTGATGCTGATAACGCAAAGCTTTACACCATCAGCTTAAATACGAACGAAGCCTTTGTTATCGATCTGGAGAAACAAAGCCAGGAAAAAGTCATCGCTCTGCCACAGGCACGTACCGCAAGCGGCGTAGCGGTTGCCCCTAAACAAAACGTGCTTTTCGTAGCGGCGCAGCGCACTGACAATGTTTTGCTTGTTGATCTTGATAGCGGTGAAATCCTGCACAATGTCAGCGTAGGAGCAGGTCCGCTGAACGTACTTTGGGATGAAAAAAGCCAACAGGCGTTCGTCGCAACGCGGGCCTCCGGAACGGTAGCAGTTATCAATCTGGACGGTGAGCTGGTGGCAAACCTTGATGCAGGCAAGCAGCCCAACCACATCAGCACTGATGGTAACGGCAATCTTTATCTGGTTCATAAAGCCAAAGACGCCAAGTCGCCCTCTACAGATCTTTTAACTCACATCCGCCTTAAATAAGGTAATGGGCCGGCTGCTTCCACGCAGCCGGCTCGTCAGCAATGCGTGACGTCATGTTCTCTATGCAAGAAACTTTTGTAATGCCCACTTCCACTACGTTAACCAGCCCCGTCTTAAGCGAATGGCTAAACGGGTATGACAATCACAGCAGCGTCTTTGCGTCACCCGCATGTTCAATCATGGCGCAGGGCCAAGTCTTGCAATTACGTGCTTCAAACACAGACCGGCAACTGGCAGTTAAAGCCCAACAACTGTTAGATCGAGCCAAGGCAGAAAACCTTCCTGGCTTTATCATGGGTGTATTGCCCTTCAATACCAATAAGCCAGCCCATCTTTTTGTACCCCGTTCACTAGACATTCAGGCACGCCTGCAACCCGCGGCCACGCCTTCTGCTCCCACTACTTATACCCGCGCCAATCTCACTGCCCACCCTCGTGCGCAGGAATACGAACAGCTGGTCAGCGCAGCGGTGCCAGTACTGGATGGCACACCCTTAAGCAAAATAGTCCTCGCAAGAACGATTGATGTCCAGCTCGAGAGGCCCCTGGCACGCAGGCAGCTTCTTGAGAACCTCATCCGTCTGAACCCTCACGGCTACAGCTTCGGCATTAACCTGCAAGACGACAGTAACGATAATGCCTGCTTTTTCGGTGCCAGCCCCGAACTGCTGGTCCGTCGCACTGGAGCCGAAGTCAGCATCAACCCGCTTGCCGGCACTGCCGCTCGCGTTGCCAATGCGGCTGACGATCTCCATGTGGGCCAGGCCCTGCTTGCATCCGAAAAAGATCGTCATGAGCATGCCATCGTCATTGACACGGTAGTACAGGCTCTTGCCCCCTACTGCGCTGAACTGCATGTTCCCGATGGCCCTGAATTAGCAAAAACCGCCACGCTGTGGCATCTGTCCACCTCAATACGAGGCATACTGAAAGCGCCCTACGCAAGCTCTCTGGAGCTGGCTCTGGCTATGCATCCTACTCCCGCAGTATGCGGCGCACCCACTCTGCATGCCCGCGACTTCATTGAAGGCTCCGAACCCTTTGAGCGTGAATATTTTGCGGGCGCGGCAGGATGGTGCGATGCTAACGGCGACGGTGAATGGGCTGTTGCCATACGTTGCGGAAAATATGAAAGACAGCAAATTCGCCTTTATGCTGGCGCAGGCATCGTGTCGGCTTCCGACCCTAAAAACGAACGACAAGAAACGGGGAATAAGCTGCGTACCATGCTAAATGCCCTATCCATCGACCCTGATTTAATTGAGCAAGGAATTCACCAATGAGCATCCCAACCCTTCCCTCATACCCTATGCCAGCTTCAGCGGTAGACAACCGCGTAGACTGGCAGGTGGACGCCACGCGTGCTGTTCTGCTGATTCACGATATGCAGCACTTCTTCCTTAACAAGTACGATGTGAAGGCAGAGCCAATCCCTACGCTTATCGCGCATATTCAGGCAATCAAGAAGGTGTGTGTAGACAATGAAATTCCTGTTATCTATACGGCACAGCCCACCGAACAGGCACCGCAAGACCGCGCTTTGCTAACGGATTTCTGGGGGCCTGGCCTGAGCGATCCCGCCTATCTCGAACAACAGGCGGTTATTCCTGAGCTCGCGCTCAGTGGCAATGACATTGCCCAGACCAAATGGCGCTACAGTGCATTTTTCCGCTCATCGTTAAAAGAGCAAATGAAAGCCTGGGGTCGAGATCAATTAATCATTACAGGTATTTATGCCCACATCGGCTGCATGACTACAGCACTTGATGCCTTCATGAATGATATCCAGGCTTTTCTGGTCCAGGACGCCGTCGCTGACTTCAGCCCGGAAGACCATGCAATGGCTGTACGCTACGTGTCACAGCGCTGTGGTGTCAGCTTGAACCGTCTTGAGCTGCAGCATCAAATCCAGAGCACGGGAGCGGAAAAATGACGGCTGCTTTTTTAGACAAACCGTCATCGTTACCGGTGCAGGAAGCGGGATTGCCCAAGCTGTGGCCACTCGCCTGCTAGAGCAGGGTGCTAATGTGGTCGCCATTGACCTTGACACCACGTCCTTAACAACAGCGTTCGCCAAGTATCCGGAACAGCTCTTGCTCATTAACGCCGACGTCAGTGATTTTGATGCCATGCAAGAGGCGGTCGACGCCAGTCTGGAACGTTTTTCCTGTGTGGACAAGCTTGTTTGCGGTGCCGGTCGCCTGCAGATGGGCGCGGTCAGCGAACTGAACACACAGCAGTGGGCCCATACCTTTGCCACCAACACCACTGGCGTATTCAACTTGTGCCACATCGTCTCCAAACACATGATCGAGCGCCAACGCGGCGCCATCGTAAACATCAGCTCGAACGCAGCCACAACGCCACGTTCAGGCATGGCAGCCTATGCAGCATCTAAAGCCGCTGTCACGCAGTTGTCACGCTGCCTGGGACTGGAGCTTGCCAATCAGGGCATACGCGTCAATGTGGTGTCACCTGGCTCTACCGATACACCGATGCAACAAGCCATGTGGGAACAAGGAAGCTCCAGGCAAACCGTGATAGAAGGTTCGGCGGCCCAATATCGCCTGGGAATTCCACTCAAGAAAATCGCTACCCCTGACGAGATTGCCGACGCCGTTCTGTTTCTGCTGTCAGATCAGGCTAGCCACATCACGATGCATGATCTGCGAGTAGATGGCGGCGCCACACTGGATCAATAAAGGCAAAAAGAGCCTTTACTGCGGCGCGCACACGGTTTCGCTAAAATGCTGCAAGCCCCGCGCCAGCAGCTCTTGCCAGTTATAGTAGTCATGTCCGCCATAAAAATGCACAAATTGCACGTCATAGCCTTTGCTTTTTAAGGTCTGATAAAAACGCTGATTGCTTTCCAAAATACCAGGGTGCCCAGGTCGCGCCCCTTCGTACTCACCTGCGCTTAAAAAGAAACGTACAGGCAGCGCCTCTGACTGTTGATAGCTACGATTTGTCCACTCTGGCTCTTCGCCTTTAGGCGCCCACCAGTACGAGCCCGAGAGACTGATGACATTCGGAATGTGCTGTGCATAACTTTGTGCAACATACGAAGCCGCTAAACCACCAAAACTTGACCCCGCAATAATGGTACGCTCTGCAGGCGCAGCGATGCCGTGGCTGGCGGCATAAGGCAGCAGTTCCTTAGCCACAAACGAAGCAAAATCAGGATTGGGAGGTAACTCCTTGCTTCGGGTGCTCGAGCTTGGGTTACCTACCAGGATCATATCGGTAGCTGGAATACAGCTGGCCTCTTCAAGACCGCTTAGCACGGCCGGGGCATTCACCCTGCTTAAGTAAGGGCCCAGATCCAGCAAGATCAAAAGTTGACGAACAGAGCTGCTGGAAGATGAGCGATAAAATGCAATTTCGCGCTCGTTAGCCAAAAACTTGCTATGCAGCCTGTGGAAGCTCAGGGCCGCCTTGGCATCAGTGGCAGCCAGTGCAGGCCGTGGCGGCGCATCGGCTAAGCGCAAGACAGACCAGCGCTGATACGGGTCTATATCAGTATTATCAGGAAATGAGTGCGGATTCAAAGGATCCGCCTGGGCGGTAGCCAATACTAGACGTCGATTAATAGCAGGGGAGGCGCCAGCAATCGCAGGAACATCAGGCGCAATCTGATAACTGAACTCAGATGCACTGGAGAGTATAAAGGTGGCAAACCATACATCACTTTGCCCCAGCCGCTGCATCCATACTGGCTCGTTAGAAGGGCCGCCGAACAACCGCACATTTTGATGATCTCCGCGCCACAAAAAGCTAACCCGTTTATGGGTATCGTCGTATGGCTCAACCAATGGTGTACCTTTGCTTTCGATAGCCGCCCAAAAAGCGTCGGTACTGCCCCCGTCGTTCAGAATGATGAAGAGCTTCCTCAGGGCAGGACTTGATAAGACAGAATATTCGGCATCGACTTCATGCTGCTCAGTGGCTGCATTCTCGTAACGTTCAGTTATTCGCACATTCGACTTGCTCATGCCCCTGGCACTTAAACGGTGCACACCCGACTCAGATGCCTGAAAGAAAAAACTGCCAGTCTCATAGTCGCTCCGCTTTAGCTCCCGAAGCGGGCCAGACGGCGGTTTTATGCTAAGAGTGGACTCAAAAGGCCCCTGCCATTCTCCGATAACAAGCTCTCCCTGCTGGACATAGGTTATTTGATCATACTCAGCAGAACTCGCATTTGCGGCAGGCAATAATGCGGTCACGGCACTTGCGGAAAACAACAGACCAACGACGTAATAAATCATAATGATGTCAGGCTAGATCCCGTGCGCTCCCCGCTGTGGCAGAAAGCCGCTCTAAATGGCTGCGTACTGCAGCCCTGATTAGTAAAAGCTAATCATAGCCACAATTGAGAACAAGAACCATTAGCGATCATGAATTAATGATCAAATACCTGACATCAATGCTTAGAGACCGCTCGCCAAGGCGAGCAAAATCCCATCTCGTGACAGAGGCAATGAAATAAAATCGCCATGCAGATAATCGGCACCCACATGAATCACCGCATTCTTGTCCGACGCAGAACTAATGCCTGTGACTTCGGTTTTTAATCCCAGGTTTGCGCATAGCTTGCACGTCATCATGAGCAAGGACGTATCTTGCATAGCCTGCGACTCTGAGCGCTCCCCGTTAAAAAGTACACGTACACCGTAGATTCTCCATTGCTCCAGGTAAAGCAGATTTTCTGCGGAACCAACATAATTATCCAGCCACACTGGTATTCCAAGCGCAGCCAAAGCACTCAGCATTTGCTGTGTCGCCTCGTTTTTCACGTCAACGTTATACTCAGTGATGGCGAACGCGACGCTTCCGTCGTTCAACCTCTGACTCTGAAGCTTCTGCATCCACGGTTCATGCAAACGCATCAGTACCGGAAGAGGCACTGACAGGGTCACGGGCATATGAAGCTTGTAATCATTGGCCCAGCTTTGCAGCTCATCACAAAGCACCTGAAAAGCGCATTCATACAGCCAGCTCACTATAGTCAGATCCAGACGCTCATATACCGCCGTCCCCAGACGCACAGTATCATTGTTTTCGAGCCGCCAGTACAGTTGGGCCTCTACCCCTTCCTGGGCTCCTGTCTTCACACTTGTCTTGCCTTGGAACATCAACGTGAGTGCAACCGGGTGTCCGGAAAGCTTGTGGTTATACGCCTGACGTATATCGGCCAATAATCCCGTACTGGTTTCCGGACTCTCGTGCGGAGTCCGTTCTGCCTGAACAGCAGGACCCAGCGCATCCGCAGCGCTTCCTGCAATCTGTCCGGCAAAGCTATAGCCCCATCCATGCACAGACTTAATAGGCAATTCAACGCCGGCGTCTTTTGCCTTACGCCGCAATCGGCTTATTAATGAATCAACGGCACGGCTATTCTGTGGCGTATCCACCTTACTCATCATCAATTGCTGACGGCTTACCCTGCCCTCAGGGCTACTGCTTAGCAACTCAACAAGAAAACGCTCTCCGTAGGTCAACTGGATCCCAACGCCCTCGGGAGAAACCAGGGTCCAGCCCTTGTCCCGCATTGACCAGCGTGGGAAATGTTCAGCCGCGTGCGCGGCCTGACCCTCAGTTCCTTTAGCTGCAGGCGGCTTATCCAGGTTAAGTATGAATTTCTCCGCGCGTCTTTGCAGCGCATGCTGCAATGCCATTAACTCAGAACCTGCCACGTGCTCCGGGAGACATGCGTCCGCACCCGCTAAAAGAAGCTCTATACGCTGAGCCGGATCCTCAAAAGCACCGATTGCGACAATCCCGCTGTATGACACCACGGAACGAAGATTAGCTATAACCAAAGCAAAATGCTGATGGTCGCAATGCAGCAGGAGGACCTCAGCGCTCGCATTTGCATTTTCCAACATTGACTTAAAACCCGCGGTTCCATTCGCAACGATCGTTGCAGTAACCCCAATTGCTGAAAGCTCATCAACCATCGCTTGGCATCGTGCAGCATGATCAAATACGACCACAAGCTGTTTTGCATATTCCATATCTGCTCTGCCTTATCCAACCGTAACAACCCTGCAACAAATTCGCAGCATTACGATTTAATTACGTGTCTTTGATTTTCCGCGCTAGCCTCAGCTTTAAAAAGTTAATAAATGTCAAATACTTAAGTTATCGATAGAACTTGTCTAAAAATCACAATCTCTTGCCACATATCTGTCTAAAACCAAACAAATACATACACATGGAGAATTTCCCTCATAATGGCCAGCCGCCTTAGTAATAAGCACTACAGCCTGAAAAACAAAAAGACACCGAGTCATAAACCCGGTGCCTTTCTAATAGCTACCAATAATGCGTAGGCTTTAGTTCATGCTGTCGAGTCTATCTTTCAATTGATCAGGAGGCAGCCAGCCACCAACGCGGGAACCATCACTGAAAATAATGGCTGGTGTACCCTCGATACCCAGGCTCATTCCGAGGGCCAAGGTTTGCTTTATCGGATTCGCACACTTGGCGGCAGTAGGCTCTATGCCTTTCAGCATCCAGGCCTGCCAGGCAGCTGAATTGTCATCTGCACACCAGATGCTCTCGGCTTTAACCAGAGAGTCAGGACTGAGTATGGGGAACAGCAGTGAATACACTGTAATGTTGTCAACCTCGGCCAGACTCTCGTGCAAGCGCTTACAATAAATACAGTTAGGGTCTTCAAACACGGCAATCTTACGGCTGCCATCACCCTTTACATAGCGTATAGCCTGTTCCAGTGGCAAACTTGAAAAGTCGACACGGTTAAGCTCTTCAAGACGTTGTGCTGTAAGATCCGTACGGGTTTGAACATCAACCAAGGCCCCCTGAAGCACAAAATCCACTTCTTGATTAACATACAGAATTTCGTTACCAATACGGACTTCGAGCAGGTTAGCAAACGGAGTGGCCGTAATTTCATCAACCTGCATCCCCTTGAACTCAGACTCAAGCTTTTGGCGCGTAGCCTCGAACTGTTTGGTATTAGTGGTGCTTAGCACGCGGGCTTCCGAGCCAGAGGCTCCTCCCTGTTGCGTGGAAAGCACTTTTGCTTCTGAACCTGCGCCCTCGTCTGGGCGATCAGTTTGCGCCATTGAGGCGCTGCTTACCGACAAAATAGCGGTAGCCAGGCTTAGGGCCAACGCATTGATTTTTAACTTCATAGTGACTCCGGCCCTGCGATCACGCTTATGCTTAGTGGCGGTCGCGAGGGCTAATACCTGCTGCATTTGCAATTAATTGACGCTTAAGAAACGGTACTTTATTGAGCACCGACATCCCCACGTTTCGAGCCCAGACCACCGGCACTGCCTGCACTTTAAATAAGCGGTGCAGCGCATCGGTGGCGAAACTCATGGCGGCGATAGGCTCTGCCCTGGCACGGCGATACTGCTCTAAGATACGAAGCTCCCCAACGCCTACATGTTTGGGTTTGGCAACCAATACTTGTATAAGTTCAGCCACATCACCTAAACCCAGATTAAGACCCTGACCAGCCAGCGGATGCACACGATGGGCAGCATCGCTGACCAAGGCAACGCCAGCTGACACCATTGCCGTTTTTTCTAATGTCAGTGGAAAGGCATGTAAGGTTGATCTCAACTTCAGCTTGCCCAGCCGTCCTCCTGTAATAGCCTGCAATTGTCTGGAAAGCTGCTCAGCTTGCATGGCATGCTCAACACCCATGATCTCGGCCGCCTGCTCGTCGGACGCCGACCAGACCATCGAGACTTGCGGCCCCTCTGCTGTATCTGGCAGGGGCAAAAGCGCCAGCACCGAGTCGCCTGTAAACCATTGCATCGCTACCCCCTGATGCGCGACCTCAGCGTTTAGATGGGCCACCAGACCGCTGTCACCATAAGCCTTCAACTGATGGGCAATGCCAGCCTGTTCACGCACTTTGGATCTTCCGCCGTCTGCTCCGATAAGCAAATCAGCTTTCAAGCGCCTGCCATTTTTCGTGATGACCGTATCAGCCTCACGATCGGCAAAATGATCGTCGTGCCAAGTCACCCCGTATACTTTGAGCGCTTGGCGTAAAGCGCGTTCGATTTCACCTGATTCGACGATCCAGGTGAGCGTATCGCGAGCATCTTGCCAGGCCTCAAGTTGCAGGGTTCCCCCGCCATCACCATACAACTCCATGGCTGTGACTTCAGTAAGACGTCGCTGCTCCATGAGATCCCAAATGCCCTGCTCGCTTAGGAAGCGCTGACTGGCTGCAGAAATTGCATAGACACGAGGATGATAAGTATCAGTTTCTGGTGGGGGCCGCTGCACGTCAGGGGCGAGAATTTGCACATCGAAGGCTTTGCGTGCCAATCCGAGCGCACATGCCATACCAGCAATGCCGCCCCCACATACAAGGATGCTTTGGTCTTTCATCGTGCTGCTGGTGCTCCTGCTGACTTGGGCCACAAAACCCACATTTCACCGCGCTGCTTCATTCGGCCAGCGCTGGCACCGGCTTCATCACCTGTTCCCCAATAAAAGTCCGTGCGCGCTGCCCCTTTGATAGCTGCCCCTGTGTCTTGGGCAAAAACGACTTTTTGCAGTGGCTTCTGACTACCAGGGTAGCTAGTGGACAGAAACACCGGCGAGCCTAAAGGAACGAAAGCTGGATCGATAGCAACGGCACGCTCAGCAATCAGAGGAATACTGTAAGCACCTTTTGGGCCCAATAAGGGATCCGTAATCTGCTCTTCACGGAAAAACACCATCGCCGTATTCACGTTCAGCATCTCTTGCACGCGATGGGGATTACGCTCTGCCCATGCCTTGATATTTTGCATCGAAGTCTGAGCTAAAGGCAACTCGCCAATCTTGGCTAGCCATTGGCCAATAGAGGCATAAGGACGTCCGTTATGGTCGTCATACGCCAGCCGCACTGCCGACCCATTGGGCAGGACAGCCCGTCCGGACCCTTGAATTTGCAGGAAAAAAGCTTCGACTGGATCTGCCGCCCAAACAATAGCTTTGGGCTGCCGATCCGATTTGGCGGCAATGTCTGCACGCGAATCGTAGGGGACAACCCGTTTACCCTCGACTTTGCCACGAATACGCTTGCCAGCAAGCTCGGGATACAACGTGCCCAGGTCTATCGTCAACAAATCGGAAGGCGTAGCATATAAAGGCCACTGATACTCACCACCCTGAGTGGCAGAGGCTTTAATCAAGGGTTCGTAATAGCCAGTTACCGTATTGGAAGCCGGCTTGCCCGCGGTATCAAGTACACGCCAAGGCTGTAGATGCTCTTGAAAAAACTGCCGGACAAACGCAGGGCTGGCCTCGTTCTCGTTTTGACCACTGCGGGCGGCCGCCTCGCAAACACCCTGCCACGCACGCGGTGCAGCTCTGGCTGGCATCGTAAGCGAGCCGCTAACGGGACGCATCAGGCCCTTACAGTTATTAAGAAACCCTTTCCACACATGCTGCAAGTCATCATTATTCCACCCCGGTAGCGCAGACCAGTTTACCGCCTGAAACTTGGCGACCAATGGCCTGGAAGGCGTTTCGGGAAGTTCGCTAAGGGCTGGTACGCGCAAGGGTTTAAGCGCAATATCGTCATCTGCTTTCTGGCTTTCCTGCTTGGTCGCTGGCTGCGTGGCTCCCCTGGTTCGGTAGTAACCGTGGAGCAGGCAGCAATGAGCACCAGCAAGGGACTTAAGGTAAGGATTCGCTTCAGGCTCATAAAAATCTCAATGCAAAGTTCGAGGGATAGCCAGTACAAACTCGTTAATTGGTACGTCAAAAGGCAGGCCGTCTTCACCCACACAGTGGTAAGACCCTCGCATCGTGCCAACCGGCGTGGCCAAAGGGCAACCGCTGGTGTATTCAAAACTTTCACCGGGTGCCAGCAGTGGCTGCTGTCCAACAAGACCCAGGCCGCGCACTTCCTGAGTTTTCTGGTCGCCATCAGTAATTACCCAATGCCGACTGATAATCTGTGCTGATTTTGCACCATTATTCGTAATTCGTACCGTATACGCAAAAATATATTGATGACGGTCAGGTTCGGATTGCTCAGGCAGGTACTGAGGCGTTACAGTCACCACAATGTCTTCAGGCTTCATGATCGATCGGCCTCCATAAAAATGCATTTGATGCAGAGAGCTTCTGCTCGAAATAGGCTGTAATAATGACACACTTGTGCCGGATCGGTCATAACCCACCTTACTGCTAATTAATTTCATGTCACACAAACAAGCTGCTCGCATCGCCCCCAGTATTCTATCCGCTGACTTCGCTCGTTTGGGCGATGAAGTCAAAAACGTCGTGGACGCCGGTGCAGACTGGATCCATTTCGATGTTATGGACAACCATTACGTCCCTAACTTAACATTCGGGGCAATGATTTGTAGCGCCCTACGCCCTCACACCGATGCGCCTATCGATGTGCACTTGATGGTCGAGTCTCCGGACAGTCTGGTCGAAGCTTTCGCCAAGGCGGGCGCTAATCTGATCAGTTTTCATCCTGACGCCACACCTCATGTAGATCGCACCCTGTCGTTGATTCGCGACCAGGGCTGCAAGGCCGGGCTGGTTTTTAATCCTGCCATGCCTCTCGAGTGGATGGACCACGTCATGGATAAACTTGATTTAGTCTTGCTGATGTCCGTTAATCCAGGCTACGGAGGACAAAAATTTATCCCCCATAGTCTCGAAAAGCTGCAAACGGCTCGTCAAAAAATTGATCGCTGGGTTGAGAATGGCGGACAGCCTATCAGCCTGGAAATCGATGGTGGTGTCAATATTCAAAACATTGCAAGCATCAGGGCAGCGGGTGCCGACGCCTTCGTTGCAGGTTCAGCTATTTTTAACCAGCCCGATTACAAGGCTGTCATTGACGCCATGCGCACAGAAATCGCCAAAGCCGATGCCCAATCAGCTGCATAGCAACGACTCATAGTGTCCAGGCTGGGCTCGTTCTGGAAGCGCTCGCAGACAGCATTAGTAGAGGTGGTGTCTGGCACTGCCCGGCCTGAGTCGGACCCCAGCTTCAAATACAAACATTCAATTTAACGATACAATAACGGCTTCTTCCAAGCTTAAGTTCTACATAAGCTGTATCGAACCCAATTTCCTTTTACGCGGACACGTAACGATGCGTTACTCGGCAGTATTATTAGATTTAGACGGCACTCTGGTCGACTCCATTCCCGACATTGCCGCTGCCGCCAATGCGATGCTGGTTGACCTGGGCCGCAACGAACTATCTCTGCAGGTAATTACGTCTTTTGTGGGTAAAGGTACTGATGTATTGGTCCAGCGTACCTTGCTGCACGATTCCGGAGAATCAACCTTCGACGCTATCGAATACGAGCAGGCCAGAACGCTCTTCGCCCAGCACTATGAAAGCGTGAATGGCGAAAAAAGCATAGCCTACGACGGCGTCTTCGAAGGTCTTTCTGCGTTTAAGGCCATGGGATGCAAACTCGCTGTAGTCACTAACAAACCCATCGGCTTTACCATTCCGCTATTGAACAAACTGCGTCTGGCTTCGTATTTCGACGTGGTGGTCGGAGGCGATACCACGCCCGAGAAAAAACCCCATCCCCTGCCTTTTACCTACGCCTGCGAACAGCTGAATATCGCCCCCGGGCAATGTCTGGCCGTGGGGGACTCAATCAACGACGCCTTGGCCGCACGGGCAGCCAAAATAGATGTTTTGGTGGTTCCTTACGGATATAACGAAGGAATAGACGTGCAAACTCTCGATGTCGATGGTATAGTTTCTTCTATTGCCGATGCGGCAAGATGGGCGCGTAAATCGCCTACGATCTAAAAGAATAACCTTAAGTCAGAATCAATTATGTTTGCTACCCACACACACGTTGCTGTAACTGGCGCCTATTGGCGCTGGTGGCGTTTGTGTTCCGGGTAGCTAACTCGCTGTCTCGGTGTGGTCGCTAAGCATCCTACTGATCTCGCTTCAGCCACACCTTCACAGAAAATAGCCCGGAACCAATATTTGGCCGGGCTTTTTTGTTTTTGTCCCGGCCTGCTTGCTCAATCGCATACTTTAAGGCCTTTTTTATGACAGAAATCGAATTTCAGGCGCTCGCCGCCGAAGGGTTTAACCGCATTCCCCTCATTGCGGAAACCTATGCCGACCTCGACACCCCTCTCTCTATTTACCTGAAGCTTGCTCATAATGGCCCTGAAGGCGGACGCAACACTTGCTTGCTCGAATCCGTAGTTGGCGGTGAGCGCTTTGGTCGATATTCGTTTATTGGCTTGCCTGCAAAAACGGTAATTCGTGCTACCGGCACCCTTACTGAGGTGTTGCACAAAGGCGTAGTAGTAGAAACTCACGAAGGCGATCCGCTTGATTTCATTGAAAAGTACAAGGCCCGCTACACCGTCGCGCTGCGCCCTGGTATGCCGCGTTTTGCAGGCGGACTGGCTGGCTATTTCGGCTATGACACCGTTCGCCACATCGAGCCCTCCCTCGGCGCACCTACCAAGCCTTTCCCGGCAGGACAAGACGAAGGCACACCAGACATCATGCTGCTGCACATCGACGAGCTTGTTATCGTCGATAATCTGGCTGGCCGTACGTATTTAATCGTCTACGCTGATCCTAATATTCCCGAGAGCTACAGTCGTGCTCGTCGCCGCTTAAAAGAGCTACGTGAAAAACTGCGCACTCCTGTCGTGATTCCCTACGCTTACGCCAGCATGGAAACCACCGATCGGCGTGATTTCGCCAAGGCCGACTACCTTGATGCGGTTGCCCAGGCAAAGCAATACATCACAGACGGCGAGGTCATGCAAGTACAGGTAGGACAGGTTATTGCGAAGCCCTTCCGAGATGCACCGCTGTCGCTGTACCGTTCACTTCGATCTCTTAACCCTTCTCCCTACATGTACTTCTGGAATTTTGACGACTTCCAGGTAGTAGGCGCCTCGCCCGAGATACTGGTTCGTCAGGAAAAAGAACTTGTAGACGGCACATACAAGCAAATCGCCACCATCCGCCCACTGGCGGGCACACGTAAACGGGGTGCGACGCCTGAGGAAGACAAGCTGCTGGCAGAAGAGCTTTTAGCTGATCCCAAAGAGCGTGCTGAGCATGTCATGCTCATTGATCTGGCTCGCAACGACATTGGGCGTATTGCGAAAGGCGGTACCGTTAAAGTCACCGAAACCATGTCCATTGAGCGATATTCACACGTGCAGCACCTGGTATCGAATGTATGCGGCGAAGTCGCCGAGGGCGTCTCAACAATGGATGTGCTGCGTGCCGCCTTCCCTGCGGGTACCTTGACCGGCGCGCCCAAGGTTCGTGCCATGGAGATTATCGACGAGCTGGAACCCGTGCGCCGCGGCGTCTACGGAGGTGCCGCAGGATACCTGAGCTACAGCGGGGAAATGGATCTTGCCATCGCCATACGAACAGGTGTAATTAAAGACGGTATGTTATATGTGCAGGCAGCAGCAGGAATTGTGGCTGACTCAGACCCCGAATCCGAGTGGCAAGAAACAGAAGCCAAAGCACGTGCTTTATTGCGTGCTGCAGAGCAGGTTCAGTTTGGCCTGGACGACCCCATCTAAAACGTACCCCTGCTAACGACATGCCCACACGTCATCCTATTTCTTGTTTAGGTGCCCTATGCTGCTAATGCTCGATAATTACGACTCGTTTACTTATAACCTGGTTCAATACTTCAACGAACTCGGCGAAGAAGTGGTTGTCCACCGTAACGACCAGATCACCCTTGAACAGATCGAAGCCTTGAAGCCGGATCGCATTTGCGTTTCTCCCGGGCCCAGCACGCCCGCCAATGCCGGCATTTCCATTCCCGTTATCAAGCACTTCGCAGGCAAGCTCCCCATACTAGGCGTGTGCCTGGGGCATCAGGCCATAGGGGAGGCCTTCGGAGGAAAAACCGTGCATGCCAGGCAAATCATGCACGGCAAGGTTTCAAGCATTACTCATCAGGATATCGATGTTTTTGCCGGCCTGCCCTCGCCTTTTCTGGTAACACGCTATCACTCACTTGCCATCGAACAAGACAGCCTGCCCGAATGCCTGGAAGTTACAGCACAAACAGAGGACGGTGAAATTATGGGCGTGCGTCACAAAAATCTTCCTGTTAGCGGGGTACAGTTTCACCCGGAATCCATTTTAAGCGAGCACGGCCACGCATTGCTCAAGAATTTCCTGAAAATCTAATATAGCGCAAGGACTATCATGACTTCAATCACGCCAACCGAGGCACTGACACGATGTATCGAGCATCGCGAAATTTTCCACGATGAAATGCTGCACCTGATGCGCATGTTGATGCGCGGAGAGATGTCTCCACAGATATCAGCCGCTTTATTGATGGGCTTGCGAGTCAAAAAAGAAACCATCGGCGAAATTGCTGCGGCCGCGGAAGTCATGCGCGAATTCTCAGTACCCGTGCATACTCCAGACCCGGAAAATTTGCTCGATATGTGCGGAACGGGCGGAGATGGCAGCAACACCTTTAATATTTCCACCGCTTCAATGTTTGTAGCCGCTGCCGCTGGCGTAAAAGTCGCCAAGCACGGGGGCCGTAGTTCATCCTCTTCATCTGGCAGCGCAGATGTGCTGGAAACCCTGGGGGTGAGTTTAAACTTAAGCCCTGAGCAGGTGGCCGAATCCATTGAATCCGTAGGCATCGGCTTCATGTTTGCCCCCACCCATCACAGTGCGATGAAAAACGTGGCGGCTGTTCGTAAAGAATTAGGAGTGCGAACCTTATTCAATATATTGGGTCCACTCACTAACCCTGCCAATGCTGGCAATCAATTGATGGGTGTGTTTCATGGCGACCTGGTTGGCATCCAGGTTCGGGCCATGCAACGCCTGGGAGCACGCCATGTCCTTGTAGTGTATGGACGGGACGGCATGGACGAAGCCTCGACGGGCGCATCCACCATGGTGGGCGAACTCAAGGACGACAAGATCAGCGAATACGAAATTCATCCTGAAGACTATGGGATCAGCATGAGTTCCAACCGCAGTATTCGGGTCGAGTCGTCGCAAGCCTCGGCCGAGCTTATTATGGAAGCGCTCAATAACACCCCCGGCACGGCTCGTGATATCGTGGGCTTTAATGCAGGGCTGGCGATTTACACTGGCAATAAAGCTGCCAGCATTAAAGAAGGGTTAGCCATGGCCTTTGAAGCCATAGCCTCTGGTGCCGCCAGAGCTAAACTTGATGAACTCAGATCTTATACACGGAAGTTAAACGAATGAACGACATACTCGCTCGAATCCTGGAAACAAAGAAGTCGGAAGTTGCCACCGCGCGGCAATTACGCAGCGAGTCCGAGCTACTTCGCGAAGCAAAAAACCGTAAGGATGTACGGGGCTTCGCCCGCGCTCTGAATGACAAGAACGCACAGGGTAAATCAGCGGTTATCGCCGAAATCAAAAAGGCCTCTCCCTCCAAGGGCATCATTCGCGACGATTTCAATCCCGGCGACATCGCCGCCTCGTATGCCGCACATGGTGCTGCCTGCCTGTCGGTGCTGACGGATGTTCAATACTTTCAGGGCGCATACGATCATTTACGTCAGGCCCGGGCAGCTTGCGCGCTCCCGGTATTGCGTAAAGACTTCATGATTGATCCCTACCAGATCATCCACGCTCGCGCCATTGGTGCCGACTGCATTCTACTGATTGTTGCCGCGCTTGACTTACAACAGCTACGTGAATACGAGGCCCTGGCCTTAGAGCTGGGCATGGACGTATTGGTAGAAGTACACGGGCGAGACGAACTCGAAACCGCATTGCAGTTAAAAACCAATCTGCTTGGCATTAACAACCGTGACCTGCGTAGCTTCGAAGTCTCACTTGATAACACGTTGTCACTGCTTGGCGATATTCCTGACGATAAACTAGTCGTTACCGAAAGCGGCATTCTGACGCGTTCAGACGTAGACACCATGCGCGAGCATAAGGTCAATGCCTTTCTGGTAGGCGAAGCCTTTATGCGCCAACCCGATCCCGGTGTCGCGCTGGAAGAAATATTTTTCAGCGCGTAAGCGTCTGAGCAGCTAAACGTGGTCTAGCAATATAACCAGCCGCGTTTAGCAAGCCCTAACCACAAGGTAGCCATGAGCGTATCACATACCGACCAGCAACTTGCTTTGATGGATACTCCACCGCAAAACAGCTTGGCTCAAAGCGTGGTTTCCCAAGCCCAGGATCTAACAATAAGCTGGCGACCCGTCTTCGAGGACAACGATGTCCAGGGTTCGCTTAAGCTTTTAAATCACTGGCTAGATCAGCGCAAGAAAACGGGGGCTATTATTTACCCCAGCCATCCGTTTAAGGCTTTAGAGCTTATTGCTCCTGAAGATGTCAAAGTTGTTATCCTGGGACAAGACCCCTATCACGGCCCCGAGCAGGCACAGGGGCTGTCATTCTCTGTTCCGGATACAGTGCGTTGCCCACCCAGCTTGCGCAATATCTTCAAAGAGCTTGCGCGTGAATACCCCGACCAGAACGATCAGCCCAGTTCAGACCTGACCCGCTGGGCCACCCAGGGCGTCCTGCTTTTAAACACATCATTAACCGTAGAAAACGCAAAAGCCGGGTCCCATGCAGGCAAAGGCTGGGAACCCATCACCGATGCAGTCATTGCGCATCTGTTCAAATTTGAAACACCAAAGGTGTTCATGCTGTGGGGCGCCCACGCCCAGGCCAAGCAAAAGCTAATAGATAGCAGTACCAAGCATGGCCCTGTACTGTCCCTTGCATCGAATCATCCGTCTCCGTTATCGGCCACCAAGCCGCCTGTTCCCTTTATAGGAAATGGTCACTTCAGGCTAGCAAATGAATGGCTGGAAAGCTGGAACCAGACGCCTATCGACTGGTAGAGGCAAAAACGACAACACCGCCTGATTGCGGTGCTGTCGCCAAGAGCATGCCTGATTAAACTTAGGACGCCAATGCCGCGGCCTCGGCCTGTTTATCAGCGTGGTATGACGAACGAACCATGGCCCCCACAGCTGCGTGGGTAAAGCCCATCTCGTATGCCGCCGCCTCAAGAGCCTTGAACTGGTCCGGCGTGACATAACGCAACACAGGCAAGTGATGCTCTGAGGGCTGCAGGTACTGCCCGATCGTCAGCATATCTACATTATGCTTACGAAGATCGCGCATCACTTCAAGAATTTCGTCATCGGTCTCGCCCAGCCCAACCATCAGCCCGGATTTAGTCGGGACGTCAGGACGCATTTCCTTAAAGTCGGAGAGCAGTTTCAGCGAATGTTCGTAATCAGCACCGGGCCGCGCCTGTTTGTATAAACGAGGCACAGTTTCCAGATTATGATTCATCACATCGGGTGGTGAATCACGCAAGATCTCAAGGGCTTTTGCGAGTCGGCCGCGAAAGTCCGGAACCAGAACTTCGATAGAGGTATTAGGTGAATGACTGCGTATTTCGCCTATGCATTCGGCGAAATGCGCCGCCCCGCCATCGCGCAAATCATCGCGGTCAACCGACGTAACCACCACATAAGACAGTCTCATTTTGCCAATCGCGGCCGCTAAATTGCGGGGCTCGTCCTGATCCAGCGGGTCGGGGCGACCATGGCCCACATCACAGAAGGGACAGCGACGGGTACATTTCTCGCCCATGATCATGAATGTGGCGGTTCCGTTACCGAAACACTCGCCAATATTAGGGCATGTAGCTTCTTCACAAACACTGAATAAATTGCTCTCACGCAAAATACGCTTGATGTCGTGAAACTTAGAATTGGGCGCCGCTGCCTTCACACGGATCCACTCTGGCTTTTTCAGACGTTCGGTCTGGACCACCTTAATCGGAATACGCGATGTTTTCGCTTCAGCAGTTTGCTTGGCCGAAGCGTCGTAGACCTCACGGGGTCGTACAGTTGGCTTGCGTTCAACAGAGGTATCAACGGTAGAGGTCATAAGCTCGAATACAACGGCCAAACGTGTTGGCAAAATTAGAATTAGATAATTGTACGGGTGCTCAGCGGTAGCGGCTAGGGGCATTTAGATAATGACAGTATGCACACTACCCATTGCCCGATGCCCGAATTAACGCCCTGAGCAGGATCCTGCTTAACCAGCCTGCGTGGCGACAGCCAGTTCCAGTCGTTGAGAAAAAGCCTGCACAAGCTTTTTCGATAAGAGGTCGCCTACTTTCGCTACCGTGCCGGAAACGCCACAGCGCCTTAAGTCAGTGGTCTCGAGCCCCTGAAAACCGCAGGGATTGATTCCCGAGAATGGACTTAAATCCATATCTACATTTAAAGACAACCCATGATAACAGCGGCCATTTCGTACCTTTATGCCTAAGGCCGCAATCTTGACGAATTCGTCGGCATCGCAGCTTACCCCGATCTGTGCGTGTGCAGGTACGTACACGCCTGGCGCTCCGGGTTTTCTGCAAGCCTGGGGCAAGCCCAACTCGCCCAGCGCTTCAAGCAGCGCCGACTCTAGTAATGATACATACTCTTTGACGTAGATGCCCATACGTCGAAGATCTACCAAGCAATAAGCAACTAGCTGCCCGGGACCATGGTAGGTTACTTGCCCCCGCGGTCTGTTTTTACCAACGGAATATCTTTAGGGTTTAAAACATGCTCGGGTAAGCCCGCCTGGCCCAGCGTATAGACAGGCGAGTGTTGCAGTAGCCAAATTTCGTCTGCACTCTCGTCGTGCCGGCTATCGGTATACTCACGCATCGCCTGCCAGATTGGCTGATAGTCGACCTGTCCTGCTAACCAGCGCACTTCTATCATGACACCTCCAGGCCCTGAACCGCCTTATAAAACAATGGACACCAAAGGATGGCCATGTAAGGCTCGGTACAGATTATCAAGCTGTTCACGAGAGGTAGCGGTAACCCTGAAGGTGAGACCTACATAATTCCCCCTTTGCTGGGGCGAAACTCAACACCACTAGGATCAAAAGTGGGGTCATACTGAAGCACCAGCTCGGTTAGCGTCTGGGCAAACTCAGGCACTGCCTTCCCCATGACTTTGATAGGAAATTCGCTGGGGTATTCGATTAATGAATCTTCAGGACTGATCATTAGTCGTCTCCTAGGGCTGTAATCAAATCATCGTAGCCAGCACGAATTTTTTCGTAGACCGGCCCGGGCACGCCTGTTCCTACAGGCTTGCCATTAAATTGCACGATCGGCAGTACTTCTTTGGTAGCAGAGCTCATCATCAGCTCATCAGCCGTGTTTACCTCGTCTTCAGAGATGGGACGCGCTTCAAACGACACACCGGCTCTCGCCGCTAACTCTTCTAGCAGTCTGTAACGCACGCCTTCCAGAATAAGGTGGTTACGTGGAGGAGCCAGAAGCACCCCATCCCGGACCACCCAAATATTGCAGGAAGCGCCTTCAGTCAGAAAACCATCGCGAAACTGGATGACTTCATCTACGCCGTTTTCTAGCGCAGCTTGTCGCGCCAAAACGTTCCCCAGCAACGAAATCGATTTGATATTGCACATTAGCCAGCGCATATCGTCGATTCTGACGGCGCTTAAGCCATGAACGCGCGACTCCTGGGGTCTGTCAAATGGGGCCACCATACAAAATACTGTAGGTTTGGTGTTTTCCGGGAACGCATGATCTCGCATGGCCACACCTCGTGTTACCTGGATATAAACGATGCAGTCACGACCACGCCCCGAGCGGGCTAGCATATCCAGCACCAGGCTTTCCCATTCCTGGCGTGACCAGCCTACATCTATTTGTATAGCCGCCAGGCTTCGCTCTAGCCGCGCCAAATGGTCTTCCATTAAAAACGCTTTGCCGTTATAGGCTGGTACGACATCGTAAATGCCATCGCCATACACAAACCCTCGGTCAAGCACCGAGATTTTTGCGTCGGCCAAGCGCACATAGTCGCCGTTCAAGTACACAACATTATCGGGGTCTACGCCTGTAATCATGCTTGATCTCGTCTCTGTTCCGGACCGGGCTCACCGCCCTGGCCCCTTATTAAAAACCGGTGGTTACTTACTCAAACCACATCCGCACTTTATCAACCACCCGGCCGAAAAACCCCGCCTGCGGAACGCTTTGAAGCGCTACCAGCGATTCTTGGCGTAACACCGTACCATCAAGCGTTAAGCTGACGTTACCTACTTTAGCCCCGCTCTCGACAGGAGCAATCAGAGGCTGCGTGTATTCAGCTACAGGCTTTAAATCGGCTGCCCGGCCCCGGGGGACAGTCACAGTAAAAGCAGCGGGTGTGCCCAGGCCAACGGCATCAGACTCGCCTTCCCAAACCCGTGCAGTTACCACCGGCTGGTCTGCACCATAAAGCTCTACAGTCTCAAAGTTCTGGAAGCTCCAGTTTAATAGTTTAAGGCTATTTTCGATGCGAGCCGCATCGTTAGCTGTACCCACAACAACGGAGATGACCCGACGGCCATCGCGCAAGGCAGTGGATACCAGGCAGTAACCTGCGGATTTGGTATGGCCTGTTTTCAATCCGTCTACCGTTGAATCCAACCATAGCAATCGATTGCGGTTAGGCTGCTTGATATTGTTGTACTCGTACTCTTTTTCACTATAGTAGGATAAATACTGGGGAAAACGAGTCACCAGGTTTTGGGCCAGAATTCCCAAATCGCGCACCGTTGTTAAATGGGCGGGGTCTGGCAAGCCGCTGGCATTCACAAAATGCGTGCCGGATAAACCTTGCTTGGCAGCCTCTTCGTTCATTAGCGCCGCAAAAGCATTCTCGCTACCCGCGACAGCTTCGGCCAGCGCCACAGTGGCATCGTTACCCGACTGCACAATTACACCCAGCAACAACTCGTGCACACTTACGTTCGTATTGGGTTTAATGAACATGCGCGAACCTTCGGTTCTCCAGGCGTTTTCAGACACCAGGACCGGTTGGTCCAAAGTCAGGCGACCACTCTCGAGCGCATCAAAAACCAGATACGCTGACATCAACTTGGTTAGCGAGGCTGGCTCTACCTGTTGATTCAAGCCCTGGGCCGCAATGATTTGCCCACTATTGACGTCCAGGCTTAACCAGGCAGTGGCACCCAAAATTGGTACCGGTATCGTTGACATCTGGCCGACCATCTCAATGGCTTCAGGGGTCGGCGCAGACGCTGCGGCATTTGGAGCCTGTGCATTACTTAGAAAGGAAGCACTTGCTAATGCAAGAGCAGCAACGATATACGAGCAGCGAATAGAAAAACGGGAATTTAAAATCATTGACATGCTTTTTTGATGGGTGGCGGCAATAGCGAAGACTACGGTAGCAATCTCAGTTGCTGAGTAACAATATCCCGCAGCTGCACCAGTTTACCGTGGAAAAAGTGCGTAGAGTCAGGTATTACTGTCAGAGCAAGATTTTGAGCGCGAGCAAAATCCATGGCTTCAGACAATGGCACAACCTCGTCTACCTCTCCGTGAACCAAAAAGGTAGCCTCAGGCAGCTCCAGCTCGCGAAAGCGGAATCGCTCTACGGCAGGTCCAGCCAGAATTAACGCTTCAGGTGCACGTGCCTGCTCTTCGGACAACATGGAAGACAGCTGTGCAGCTACAGAAGTTCCAAATGAAAAACCTGCCACTACCCAGTTTCCCGAAGCAATCTCGGGATAGGCTTCTTGAAACTGCTCAACAACGGCATGCATATCGGCGGTTTCACCTACAGCATTATCAAAGCTGCCTTCAGATTTCCCAATACCGCGAAAGTCTGGCCGCACAGCAACCAGCCCCTGCTGCACGCATGCCCGGGCTATGGTGGTAACCACCTTGTTATTACGAGCTCCGCCGTGTAAGGGATGAGGATGCAAAACCAGCGCCCACCCCCGAGGCTCTCCCTCAGGCCAGTCCAGTGCACAATCTACAATGCCGACCTCGCCCTTGAACTGAATGTTTTGAGTACGTGTCATGTCTAAATGCGATAATAAATAAAAACCATATTAACCCGATCTTTTGAGCAGGCCGTCTCATCCCTACAGGGATAATGCTTTATGTCTTACGTACTTCCCCCACTTGGCTCTGCCAATCGAATGGCTTCGCAACTAGAGCAAAGCTTAAACCTCTTTAACCACATTGAATGGGTTGAGCGTACCGACTCAACAAACGGCGACCTCATACAGCGCGCGCGCTCGGGCTCAGGAAGCATCGTACGGCCTTGGCTGCTGGGCGCACACCTGCAAGATCGGGGCCGGGGCCGTGCCGGGCGAACATGGCAAAATCGGGCGGGCTCTCATCTGATGTTCTCATGTGCTTTTGATATTTTTCTGCCAGCCCGTTCCTTGGCAACCTTGTCCCCACTGGCAGGAGTCGCTGCGTGCGAAGCCCTGCGCCGTCTGCTTCCGGCCCGGCATCAAGTCGCACTTGCCCTGAAGTGGCCTAATGACATTTTGTGGTACGGCGCAAAACTCGCCGGCATTCTTACCGAAGTAACCCGTGCCAGCACGGCCCCTAGCAGTGCCGATCACCATGTGGTGGTCATCGGAATTGGAATTAACCTTGATGACGCACGCTCGCTGAGTCAATCGTTAAACCGACAAGTGGCTGATTGGTCTACTGTGTGCCAAGACTGTCCCGACATACAGGCGCACCGGCACGCTGATTTGGTCGCAAATATCGCAAGAGCGTGGTATGAAACCATGAATCAGACTACGGCTTATGGCTTTGACAACCTTAGTAGCCGCTATGCAGAGGTTGATGCATTGTCGGGCCAAAACGTGTCTATCATCGACAATGGGCGTACTCTATACTCGGGCATCGCCAGTGGCATCAACGAAACCGGGCAACTGTTGGTGCGCAGCGCTTTAGGCTGCGAAGCGATATCTGTCGGCGAAGTTTCAGTTCGCCCCACGCATCGATAAGTCGGCCTGAATCATGATTCTGTTAATTGACATGGGTAATACACGGACGAAACTGCGTCTCTTTGAACCCGATGCCTTGACGCACCACTCCGACACGGCTGCCTTTCCTCACAACGAGCTTAATCAGATTACAGATTGGCTCAAGAAGACGCCACGGCTCTCCAAGGTCGCCTACGGCATTAACGTCGTCGACGGCGCCCTGACATCCAGGCTTGAATGCCTGCTGCTGGCTGAAGGGGTGCAGATTCAATGGCTGGACGGTACAACGCCTTACACATCACTTGCCAATTCCTATCAGTCAGCTCAAAAGCTGGGCCCTGATCGATGGTTCAGCGCTATAGGGCTGATCGCCACATTAAGGTTGCCGGCTCAATCGATGATTCACGCAAGCTTCGGGACAGCGACTACAGTAGACACTATCCGTTACGACCCGCAGACTCATCAATATCGCTTTTTAGGTGGTACGATTCTGCCAGGGCCGCTTCTCATGCATCAGTCGCTTGCCTCTCGCACCGCAAACCTCGGGTTTGGCGAGGGTGAGCTAGAGCTGTTTCCTACTGAAACCCGTTCCGCCATCACGACAGGAATTGCTGCAGCACAAACTGGCGCAGTAATGCGTCAATGGTTAGCCACCTATGAACTCGACCGAAAACAGCCTTTATTGATTTGCAGCGGTGGGGGCTGGGATTACGTAGAAACAGCACTAAAATCTGCCCTGCAGCAAGAAAGGCATCTTGCCCCGTTCGACAGCGCCTTATTACAGTGGCGTCTTGCCCCTGCCCTGGACGGTATTGCCGCCATCGCCCGGCAACGACAGAGCAAAGATAGCACCGGTTAGTTTCTTCGTGCCCTGTCTTTAAATTAGAATAGCAGCCATGATATTAAAACGCTTAATTTCAATACCATAAACAATGAAATTCATCGCTTCACTTTGTTTGGCAGCCAATATCGTTGTACTGGCTTATGGACAAGGCTTTTTCGGTACGGCGCCCAGCGAGTTAGGCCGCACAATAAGCCCTACAATACCAGTAAATACAAATACTATTGCGGTAGGCTTACCTCTGCCCGGCAATTAAAAATACTTATTCATTTAGGGTCTTTTACGTCATGAAACCAATTCGCAAAGCCGTATTTCCTGTAGCAGGAATGGGCACCCGTTTTTTACCTGCTACGAAGGCAATGCCTAAGGAAATGTTGCCCGTGGTCGATAAACCATTGATTCAATATGCCGTAGAAGAAGCTATTGCCGCAGGCGTGACTGAATTAATTTTCATTACCGGACGTAACAAGCGTGCCATTGAAGATCACTTCGATAGCAACCCGGAACTTGAAGCCGATCTACAAGGTAAAAACAAACTGGATTTGCTTGAGCGTATCCAAAACATCATTCCTTCGTATGTCAGTTGCATATACACCCGCCAGCCCGCGCCCCTGGGCTTAGGGCACGCTGTGCTTTGCGCAGCGCCTATCGTAGGCAATGAGCCCTTCCTGGTGATGTTGGCCGACGACTTGATTGACGCTACCACTCCAGTGGCTCGCCAGCTCGTCGAAGCCGCACATCAACACAACGGAAGTATCGTAGCAATACAACAGGTTGAGCCTGATGAGACAGACAAATACGGCATCATTTCCGGGCAACGTATTGATACACTCACGACTCATTTGAGTGCTATTGTAGAAAAACCAGCTCCGGCAGATGCGCCTTCAACATCGGCTGTAGTTGGCAGGTACGTACTTGAACCTGAAATATTCGATCATTTGCGTCGCACCCAGGCAGGAGTAGGGGGTGAAATTCAATTGACGGATGGCATTGCTAGCTTATTGAAAGCACGTGATGTATTTGGGTATCAGTACGAAGGAACGCGTTACGATTGTGGTAGTAAATCGGGGTTTTTCAAAGCGACGCTAGAGTTCGGCCGTAAATACCACGGGCTGTAAGCTTGGAGGGGGAAGATGCTAGCAAAGTATTTTAACGAATTTACAATTTCGAATCTTATCCGTATTTACACGGCCTGATTTCACTTGACTACGTCATAGCTCCGTAATACGATAAGAATTGTAGGTTATCAAGTTCGTCGAAAGTTTGATCAATACGGTATTTTAACAATACTCATTGCCCTGATTTTTACACCTTGACAATCTGTTCTTAGAGCAAGTTGCTCGTAATTATCTTAGGGATTGCAAATCATGCAAACAGAAATCGGTATTGTTAAATGGTTCAACAACGAAAAGGGCTTCGGCTTCATCTCCCCGAAAACGGCGGTAAAGATCTATTCGTTCACCACTCAGACATCTTAGGTTCCGGCTACAAATCGCTCGAAGAAAACCAACGTGTTTCTTACGAAGCAGCTCAAGGCCAAAAAGGTCCTCAAGCTAAGTCGGTACAAGTTCTGTAATATTTACAGCGCTAAAGAAAACCCGCCTAACTGGCGGGTTTTTTCGTTTGTACCTTTTGTTGTGAATAAACTGTGTGGCTTCCACAACAACGCCTTATAACTATTTTACTTATACTAATCAAAAAACCTTCTAAATTTTGTTTTCAAGTTAATTCTTAAAATCATAATAAATCACTTAAAAACATTCTTTTTGTATACTTAATATTACGTCTGTTTTAAAGATAAAAACGCAGAAACATAATTAAAAAGAATGTTTTAATTTTAACCTTTATGTAGCCTCCAAGCCGTTGGATGAAACGAATTAGACTTAAGTATCAATAAGCCTAACGCGCAACAATAAGTCCATTTAATGGACTCCCGCTGGCTAGCAAGGTGGACAAGCTATAACATCGTTGTATCGGTAATCATCTTGAGGCTGAATCTGTAAGTCTTGTCTCAGGGCTGTACCCAGCTCATTCCAACGTCGGCCGCACCTATGGCTCACCACTTCGTGAGACGTGAGCTTATGCTTCCAATCTTGGTTTTTACCCTACCTACGATGGAATATGACACTGATTTTCAAAATTTCGTTACGCGCTATGAATGGCACGAAATCTGGGGACGCCGGTTGCCATGTCTGAAACCATGCACAATGGCATCAAAGACAGTCGCTTGTGTATTCTTGACGACGCCAGCCACGTGTCGGTCATCGAACAGCCCATCGCATTTCTCAACGCGGTGACTGGCTTTTTAAATGCCTGATCACCTGCACTAATACCGAATCCGTGGCGTGAGAGCTATATCGAACTTTCTTAATGAAGAATCTCATTAATGCCCGTCACTACGCGCTGCACTGAGCCTGAATGCTTTTGGACCCAATGCAAACCAGCATCGCCCATGCGCTCCTGGCTCTGTCGATCGCCTAACAAGTCGGTAGCAAACTTGATGGCAGCTGCGGCATTGGGTGCCCGATGAGCTGCCCCTTCGTGCAGTGCGTCGGCCACCGCCTGCTCGAAGTTTCGCGTATGAGGGCCTACCACGACCGGTACGCCCAGTGCGCAGGCTTCAATAAAATTTTGCCCGCCTAACGGCGCAAAACTTCCTGCTACGATGGCGACCTGCGCCTGCGCGTAGTACCAGGGCATTTCACCTAAAGTATCGCCAAGGACCACATCGCACTCACGACACAAGGAAATAGCACTGCTGCTGGCGTCTCCCAGGGCCACCAGCTCTGTTCGCCTGCAGGCGACCAGCGTTTCTGCCTGAAGCGACTCAAAAGCTGCATCAAAACGTTCCGGGTGGCGAGGAATTAAATAAAACAGCGTACGTTTTGCCGTGTCTATGTCCATTTGCTGCTCACGTTTTATAAAACGGGCTATGGCTGGAATAAACATAGTGTCTTCGCCCTCACGAGTGCTGGCAATGACGACGACGCGTCGCCCCACCTCAGACATGAACTGACGCCCTCGCTCGACTTGGGCTTGAGGTAACTGCACATCAAATTTAAAGTTGCCTGACACTCGCACGGCCTTTCCTCCCGCTTGCTCCAGACGCTGCGCATCCTGGAGCGTCTGAGCATAGATGGCAGTGAAGCTCGAGTAGGCTCCTCTCATTAAGCTACCTATACGTAAGCTTTGGCGTAAGGAGTGGTCGGAAAAGCGCGCGCTGGCCAAAATCACAGGCAGTTTTGCCTGCCGTGACGCGTACATTAGGTTTGGCCAGACCTCACGCTCGATAATAACGGCTACCAGAGGCCGATGGAATTCAATAAAGCGTCTGCAGGCCCCGGGAAAGTCATAGGGCAACCATTGCAGATGTAATCGCCCCTGGGCAATTTCAGGGGCGAAGGCCCTGGCCCCTTCAGCCCTGCCCGTATACGTAAACTGGGTCAGCAGGACCGTATGGCCCTGAGCCAGCAATGCCGCAACCAGAGGCTGGGCTGCACGCGTTTCACCTAAACTTACTGCATGCACCCAAACAGGCCGCTTCGCCAGCCCTTTACCCCGGTAATAGCCAAAGCGTTTTGCACCCAGAACTTCCCATGAGCCGCCCGACCGTTTGGCGCGCAGAGCCATCCACGCAAGCAGTAATGGCGAAAGCAGGCGTAGCAGAAAAGTATATAAAAAACGGCTCAAGGTTTAAACCAATGGCAAGTGGATGAGAAGTACAGCATTACGCAAATAGCTCTATCCTGGCAAAGACACTTCGGGTTTGATGCTCTCCAGGGCTTGTTCAATAGCACTCAATACCGTTTCTGCCGAGGGTTCGTTGCCCCGCTCACCTAGGCTGGCAGTATAAGCGCTACCCTGCAGAGGTGTACGTACAGGTGTTGAGGCCTTGTAGATGCCTATGGTAGGCCGGCTCAGGCCAGCTGACAAATGCGTCAAGCCGCTATCGAGTCCAACCATGATGGTTGCCCCCGCCAATTGTTCGGCAACGCCCTTCAACGCCATTCGGGGCAACACTTCAGCGTTGGCCCGTCCTGAAATAAGCTCTTCGGCTCGCTGTGTCTCGGAAGGGCTTCCCGACAAAAGCCGGATGGACAACCCACAAGACTGGAGGTAATCAAAGACCTTATGCCAATTATCAACCGCCCAGAGTTTATCGTCACGACTAGCCGATGGCATGATTATGGCATAAGGCTGCACTTGAACCCGTTCGCTAATTGCATGCAAGCCAAAATCCGGCGCTCCGGAAAACTCATAGCCAAAAGCAGCAGCAGCCAGAGTACGCTGACGGATTATCGCTGGCTGCCAGAACTCCACGGTATGCTTCACATTATAAAATAGAGACGCCAACGGCTCGCGAGCCGATTTCCAGTCCAGGCCGTGTCTAATTCCATGCGTCTGCCGCACCAGCCATACTGACTTCATCAAAGCCTGCATATCCAGCACAATGTCGTATTGGCGACTGTCTAAAAAAGCCTTGAGCCTGCGGCGTTCGTCACGTACTTGTCGTGACCACCACTTTTTGCGCCATCGTCGATGGGCTACCTTTATTACATTGCTTACCGCCGGATGCCAAGATGGAATATCCGCAAAAGATTCCTCGGCTATCCAGTCAATCTCGGCATTCGGCACATGCTTGGCAATGTCCGAGATTGCAGGCAGCATATGTACTAGATCACCTAGAGACGATGTTCGTACGATGAGTATTTTGAAAGTCATGGCGGGATTATAGTAGTGAGTCGGTACAAACCGAAGTGCTGATTACGCACGTCCATGCCACACGAAGTGTTCCCGATACAAATTATTAAAGGGCGGTGACAGAGTCCTTTACACATGTAAACCACATTTCCCCGAACTTATAGAGTCATAATGCTTCTACCTAACTGGGCAGTGTATCTGTCTGGTGTGGCATCCTAGTGTGAGGTTTCTGTCCTCCTCTCTTCAACATCCTCCCTCCAATTAGTATTCATGATCGACTTTAAACAAATAGAAGCTTTTGTGTGGGTTGCCGAACTTGGCGGTTTTCGTGCGGCTGCCGAAAAACTCAACACCACACAACCCTCAATTTCCCAACGCATAGCCGGCATGGAAAGCGTTTTGTCTGTGCGCTTGTTCGACCGCGGCGCCCGCGGCATTAAACTTACAGAAAAAGGCCAGGAGCTTTTATCGCATGCGCGTCAGATTCTCGAGATGAGGGCTGAAATGATGCGCGTGGCCAAAGAAGAAAATGCCATACGGGGCACCTTTCGCCTGGGCGTTGCCGAAACCCTGGTACAGACATGGCTGCACTTACTGATTGATGAGCTGCACAAGAAGTACCCGGGACTGGTAGTCGAAATTCACGTCGACACCAGCAGCGTATTGCGTGCTCAGTTAGCTTCGTACCAGATTGACTTGGCCATGCTAGTTGGCGAGGCCCAAGATCCCAAGGAGCACTGCTTGCATTTATGCGATTATGATCTTGCCTGGGTGGCCAGCCCGGAATTAGGACTGCAGGGTCGCAAAATCCAGATTGCCGATCTAGGTGTTTACCCTGTAATCACATACCCCACTGGTAGCCTCCCCTACTGCACAGTCCGCGATTTGTTGCATGTAGCAGGTGTTAAATCTCCACGTATTTATGGCAGTGCATCTTTAAGCACTATCGTGCAAATGACACGTCGCGGAATGGGACCGAGCGTGTTGGCCAAAGTGGTGATAGAAGAAGAGCTAGAGCAAGGAAAACTGTGCCTTCTGGACGTTTCCTCCCCTTTGCCCGCTATACGTTTTTATGCTACCTGGATTGACTCTCCTGACAGTCTTACCGCTAGTATCGTAGCAAAGCTGGCCCAGGAAACTGCCATAAATGCTCAAGACCCTGATAAGTACCGCTTATAACCTTATATAGAAACTAACAATTGGACACTACTTGCCGCATGCGTTGCAATCCATATCACAAACTAAGTGAAGCTGCGAGCGCGCTCAGCGCTACTCCAATCTGTCAGCCACACAATTTCCAGCAGTTGCTTCGCTTTATCTAGTTGAAGCCAAAAAATTAAAGCCTTACATGAGCGATACGCGCCTCACGCGTACTTAACAATTAACTCCACGTTTTCTAAGGAAAATTCTGCATGAAGCGTTTAGTTCTCTCCGCATTTGCCGCCTCGGTCCTATCCGTCTCAGGAGCCTTAGCTGCTCAAGAGGTCGTAAGCGATCTGCCATCTACCAAGCTATCTGTTGTTGGAGGCTTAAGCAATCTCACCGCATATCAAAATGCGGAACAGCCATTCTGGACTAAAACTGTATCCGAGCTCTCCGAAGGCAAGGTAACCGCCGACATCAAAGGCTTTAATGAGATGGGCCTTAAAGGTCCTGAAATTATGCGTTTAGTAGGCCAAGGGGTGATTCCGGTTGGTACGGCAACACTGGCTTACTTTGCCAGCGATAACCCTATCAACGAAGCCATTGACCTGGCTGGCCTGGCTCCTGACATTGAAACCGCCCGCAAACTTACGGACGCGTTCATGCCTGCCTACGAAAAAGCCTACGACAAAAACAACATTAAAGTGCTGGGCATGTCGACCTACCCCGCCCAAGTGCTGTTTTGTAACGGCAACTTCAATGGTTTGGCCGACTTGAAAGGCAAAAAGTACGCACAAGCAGCCGCACACAAGCTGAATTCGTGCAGGCTTTTGGTGGTAACAGCGTGACTATCCCATTTGGTGAGGTCGTACCTGCATTACAAAATGGCGTTGTTGACTGCGCTATTACAGGCTCTTACTCCGGTTACTCAGCCAAGTGGTTTGAAGTCAGCTCCCACTTATACGCTTTGCCTGTGAACTGGAACCAGCAGATTCACGCAGCGAATAAAGCCTACTGGAACAAACTGGATCCCAAGGTACAAGCATTTTTAGAGCAGAACCTTCAAATCATGTACGACGAAATATGGGCTGCAGCAGCTAAAGAAACGCAGGAAGGATACGACTGCAACACTGGCTCGGAGCAGTGCACACAAGAAATCAAAGGAAAAATGACCTTGGTGCAAGCGACTGCTGAAGACCATGAGCTACTGAAAAAAGCCATGGCTGACGTGGTGGTTCCCAAGTGGGCTGAGCGTTGCTCGGCTGAATGCGTGGCTGATTTCAACACCTACCTCAGCCCCATCCTAGGCTTTACTGCGAGCAAATAAGCTTTGCTTGCAGAAGTCGGCCACGTCTGACTTGTGCTGCCCCCACCAAACGGGGGCAGCCTCACCTAACGGTATAGATAATGAACTCCTCCGCACTTCCTCCTACGTTACTGGGCAGGCTTATACTGAATGCCACACGGCTGTCACGCGTTGCAATTTGGATAGCGGGTAGCTTGACCCTGCTCAGTGCCCTCTACATTACGGCCGATGTAATTTGCCGCAAATTTTTTAACTACCCCTTGGGCGGATCTGATGAGCTTTCTGGCTACGCCTTTGCCGTCAGTGTTTCCTGGGCATTAGCATTTGCAACCTTACAACGAGCCAATATTCGTATTGATGCCATCTATCAGCACTTGCCCATACGTGTGGCAGCGCTGGCAGACTGGCTGGCCTTGGTAGGCCTGGCCGTGTTCATTGTCTACTTAACCCGTTATGCCTCAGATGTGGCACTGCAGTCCTGGCAGTCCCAGTCCACAGCAAACACGCTGCTTGGTACACCTTTGTGGATTCCCCAAGCATTGTGGGCCTCAGGTTTTATATGGCTATGTATCGTGCTGGCACTTATGTTGATTCGCTCGTCATTAGCCCTGGCTACCGGCGATTTCAGAACAGTACAAGAGCTTTGCGGTATACGCAGTACAAAAGAAGAGGCCAGCGAAGAAGCTGAAGCAGGAATTCGCATGGTTAAGGGAGACCAGGCATGATCACCACTACCATTGTCCTACTGTTAGTATTCATTGGCATCAGCATACCGGTAGGTGCTGCGCTAGGCCTGATAGGCCTGGTTTTAGACCCCATGTACTCAATGCTCCCATTAACCCGGGCCATGGGCGAGGTGGCATGGGGTAGCAGCAATGAGTTCTTGCTGGTGGCCATTCCACTATTCATTATGCTGGGCGAAATTCTTTTGCGCTCAGGCCTTGCCGAACGCATGTACAACGCGATGAGCCTCTGGCTATCGTGGCTACCCGGCGGACTGATGCATGCCAATATCGGTGCCAGCACCCTGTTTTCAGCAACATCCGGCTCCAGCGTGGCAACAGCCGCCACCGTTGGTACCGTCGCCTTGCCACAAATTGAAAAACATAAATACAACGAACCCCTGTTCCTGGGTAGCCTTGCCGCAGGCGGCACCTTGGGGATTCTCATCCCGCCATCCATTAACCTGGTGCTTTACGGGGTATTAACCAACTCATCCGTTCCCAAGCTCTATCTGGCCGGGATTCTTCCAGGTCTGGGTATGGCTCTGCTGTTTATGGCTGCAATCGCCATCGCCTGCACCTTTAAACCCAGTTGGGGTGGCCAGCGCATTAGCGCAAATTGGTCAGCACGCCTTAAAAGCTTAGGCCACCTGCTGCCACCGCTCGCCATTTTTATTTTAGTCGTAGGCTCCATCTACGCAGGCATGGCGACGCCAACCGAAGCAGCAGCCTTAGGTGTTGTTGGTGCGTTAATACTGGCAGCGTTTTCGGGCCGTCTCAATATCATCATGATACGGGATGTATTAGAAGGCACCATGAAGTCTACCGCCATGATCATGCTGATCGTCATTGGCGCCGCCTTTATGAACTTCATCCTGTCAGCTACCGGCATTACCAACACAATAACGAGCCTGATTACGGATCTTGGCGTGTCACCGATGATGATGCTGCTGATTTTAGTGGTGTTTTATCTGGGTCTGGGTTGCTTCATGGAAACCCTGTCGATGATGATAACGACGATTCCAATCGTCGCACCGGTCATGATCGCCCTGGGCTTTGATCCGATCTGGCTGGGTATCGTCATCATCATTTTAATGGAAGTGGCTCTTATCACGCCTCCAGTGGGACTAAACCTGTTCGTCGTTCAAAGCCTGCGTACTAGCGGCAGCATGAATGATGTCATGGTCGGCAGCATACCGTTTGTCCTGATGCTGCTGTTGATGGTCGTATTACTGGCCGTGTTCCCTGGCATTGCTCTGTGGTTACCCCAAAACTTTGGCTAATCCATTCTGATATCGATTTAATTAACGACTATGCAACTTACTTTTACCCTACATCGCCTGGATCATACCGAAATTGTTGACGCTGACTTCAGCCACTGCATTATTGCAGGCTGGGCCGGACGCGACATGGCTGCAATCGAGCACCATATTGAAGAGCTCGCCGAGCTGGGTGTGCCGCGTCCTAGTGCCGTGCCCTTGTACTATCGTGTAGCGGCTAATCAGCTAAGTCAGGAGTCCGGTATCCAGGCCGTTGGAGCCAGCTCATCTGGCGAGGCGGAGGTCTTTGTTTTCAGCCATGGTGGCGAACTGCTGGTCAGCCTTGCCTCAGATCACACTGATCGTGACCTGGAAGCGCACAGCGTGGCCTTGTCAAAACAAATTTGCGCCAAGCCCGTTGCCAAAGAAGCCTGGTTATTTGCCGACGTAGCGAATCACTGGGATGAGCTGATCCTGAAATCATGGATTATTGAAGATGGCAAAGAAGTTCTCTACCAAGACGGTCCTCTTAGCAGCCTGCAGAATCCTCTGAAGCTGATTAAAGATCATTTCGGACAAGACGCAATTCCTGCAGGAACCGGAATGACATGCGGTACAGTTGGTGCTATTGGGGGCATACGTCCTTCGGCTACCTTCATCATGGAATTGTACGATCCTCATCTAGAACGTAGTATTCGTCATCGCTACGAACTCGACGTTCTTCCCGAAATCGCTTGAATCTGAATACCGACCCGCCTTAAGCGGGTCGCTCTACATCGAAAACGGAGAATCCACGGCTATGCTTCCCACCATTACTGAATTACAACGCGCTCTTGATAGCGGAGAAACCACTTCGTATGCGCTGACATCTGCTGCCCTGCAACGCATAGACGCCCCTGAGGGGCAAGGCAGCGTAACGTTTCTTAAGGTCTATCACGAGCAGGCGCTAGCCGCAGCCAAAGCCTCCGACATATTGCGTAGTGTTGGCCTCAAGCGCTCATTGCTTGAAGGGCTGCCTATCTCGATCAAAGATCTCTTTGACAAACAGGGCGACGTCACACGTGGTGGTTCTGTTGTACTGAATGGCGCTCCTGAAGCCGAAGAGAATGCACTGCTGGTACAACGCCTGCTTGACGCGGGCGCGATCATCATTGGCCGCACCAACATGACTGAATTCGCGTTTTCCGGTCTAGGCATTAATCCGCACTATGGCACCCCTCACTCGTTGTGGGATTCTGGAAACCGCCGCATCCCCGGCGGATCATCATCCGGTGCTGGCGTATCCGTCGCCGAAGGCATGGCAGTAGCCGCCATTGGCACAGACACGGGCGGATCGATTCGTATTCCCTCGGCCTTTTGTGGCCTGACCGGCTTTAAACCAACTGCCGACCGCATCCCTACTGACGGGGTGATGCCATTATCCGACAGCCTGGATTCCAGCGGGCCACTGGCCTTGTCAGTAGAGTGTTGCGCCATTGTTGATGCCGTATTAAGTGGTGAGAGCTACGTTGCTCCTGCTGCCATCCCACTGACTCAACTGCGTTTTGCGGTCCCAAGCAATTTTGTATTTGATGGCATCGAAGCGCCAGTATCAGAAGCGTTCGATCGGGCCATAGCTGCTATAGAAGCTTCTGGTGCCATAGTCGAACACATTGAAATCCCTGAGTTCAGCGAACTCCCTTATATCAATCGCTTAGGTGGTTTTGTATGCGCGGAAGCCTGGGGCCATCATCGTGAGTTAATCGAAGACCTCTACGATCAATACGACCCTCGCGTTGCCTCTCGTATCAAGCGTGGCCAAGAGCAAAACGTAGCTGACTACCTTGAGCTACAACGCACACGAGAAACGTGGGTTTATGCCGTAGAGAGCCAGCTTGCTGCTTACGATGCCGTACTTATGCCCACAGTACCCGTTGTGGCACCAACTATTGACGAACTGAGCGCATCCGATGATAGCTATTTTGCCGCCAATGGACTCATTTTACGCAATGCTACGCTCATCAACTTTCTGAACGGTTGTGCCTTGTCCTTGCCATGCCACCACGAAGGTGAGCCCCCGTCGGCTTAATGGTCGCCGCTCCAGCCATGCATGACCACCACCTGCTTAATGTAGGCTCAGCAATTGAAGCAGTTTTAGGGGCAGCGCGTCCGTAATCGCCTATCATGAATGGGCGTGAGCCTGGCTCTTTTCTGCCACGCTCACGCCTGCCTTCATGACATTGCGTTTGGAGTATGAAAATGCCATTAAAGTCCCACCCACCAGGTGGTCACCCCTCTTCAGCCCCGGCTGCTACGGGCAAGGCTCTCGGCAACCCCGTCTATGGCATTCTTATTCTCATCTTGTCCTCATGGGCACTATCGACTCTGGACGCCGGAGGAAAATGGGTAATGGGGGTCGGAGTACCCCTGCTATTCTTGTGCTGGGTACGCTATGTCGTACATTTGGCCTTGGTGCTGGCTCTGGTGCTGCCTGGCAAGGGCTTTGGCATCTTCAAAACCAAACGCCCGAAAGCCCAGATGTTGCGCGGTATGGTCATGCTGCTGGCAACATTCAGCTTCTTCACCGCGCTCAGCTACCTTCCTCAGGCCGAAGCAACGGCCATTAATTTTCTGGCGCCCCTGATTGTGCTTTCTATCGCACCATGGCTGCTAAAAGAAGCGCCCCGGGTTTCCAGATGGGTCGCAGCCGCCATTGGTTTTTTAGGGGTAATCGTTATTATCCGCCCTGGTGCAGGCTTAGACCCGGTCGGCGTGGCATTTGGTTTGATTACGGCCTCGATGTTCGCAATACAGTTCATTACGACCCGTCAGGTGGCAATTGATAACTCGCTGACCACACTCGTCTGGAGTGGACTAATGGGCACGATCATCACCTCGGTGCTACTGCCTTTTAATCTTGATGTGATTTTGCCCATTGCGAAACAGCTCAGCGCATTCGAGTGGCTGATTCTTTGCTCTACCGGTTTTTGGGGCTGCCTGGGCCACCTGCTTCAGATCCAGGCTTATCAGCGGGCGGCTGCTTCGATGCTGGCACCTTTCGCTTACCTGCAGATCGTCAGTGCTGCCGCATTAGGCTGGCTGGTATGGGGGCATTTCCCTGATGCCCTGACCTGGGTAGGGATCGCCATTGTCTGCGGCAGCGGTATTGTCATTGGCTTTATCGAGTGGCAACGGCAGACCCGTACACTTAGCGCTTAAAGCTCTGCTTGCCACCCTGCAATGAAACTACTGACAGGCTGGCGTTTACTGCCGGGGCGCTGGAGCTCGAGAATGCGCAACACGCCATCGCCAGTTGCCACGTCAATGCCATCAGCGCTAATTGCCACGATAGAACCGGGCTCCTTAGTCGCATCGTGTGCAAGCACACTGGCCGCCCAGACTTTAACCTGGCCATCTATGCCAGGCAGCTCGAATGTTGAGCCCGGAACAGGGTTGAACGCACGAATTCGTCGGGCCAGTTCACCTGCGCTGCGAGAAAAATCAAGCGGCGATTCGCTCTTGGCGAGCTTTTCAGCGTAAGTGACGCCTTCGGCAGGCTGAGACGTAGAACGAAGCTCGTTCTGCTCCAGCTTGGCAAGGGCCTCTACAATGCTTTGGGCACCGAGTTCTGCCAACTCATCGTGCAACAGAGCCGCCGTATGCGACTGACTAATAGGCAACGTACGTGTCCACAGCATAGCCCCGGTATCCAGACCCTCATCCATTTGCATGATCGTGATGCCGGTTTCAGTGTCGCCAGCATCAATGGCTCGCTGTATAGGCGCCGCTCCCCTCCAGCGAGGCAATAGGCTTGCATGAATATTCAAGCAGCCGTGTTTAGGTAACTCAAGCACCCAGGCTGGCAAGATCAAGCCATAAGCGGCCACCACCATCGCATCAGCCTGCAGGCTAGTCAACAACTGCTGGCATTCTGCTGCATCTTCAGGATACTTTCCTTCGAGACGCAAACTACGCGGCTGCGAAACTGGAATTTCACGATCGAGAGCCTCTTGTTTGACAGGGCTTGGGCGCATCTTCATGCCTCGTCCTGAAGGACGGTCTGGCTGCGTCATGACCAAAGGCACGTCATGGCCAGCATCAAGCAAGGCAACAAGCGCCTGCCGGGCAAACTCGGGGGTACCCGCAAAAATAATACGCATAATTACCAGGTCAGGCTTTGAGGGCTTCGCGCTGCTGCTTGCGAATACGTGTGCGGATTCGTTCACGCTTCAGAACGGATAAATACTCGACGAACACTTTGCCTAACAAATGATCAAGTTCGTGCTGCACGCAAACCGCTAATAAGCCCTCGGCATCGAACTCGAAGGATTCGCCCTTTTCATTCAAGGCACGTACGGTAATCTGCGCAGATCGCTCTACTTTATCGTACACACCCGGCACAGAGAGACAACCTTCTTCGTAGACTTGCAGCTCGTCGCTGCGCCAGGTGATTTCAGGGTTAATCAGAACCAGAAGGTCGTCACCATCTTCAGAAATATCAATGACCACAACGCGCTCGTGCACATCAACCTGCGTGGCCGCCAGCCCGACACCGGGCGCGGCGTACATGGTCTCGGCCATATCAGCGACCAACTGACGAATACGGTCATCCACCACCTGCACAGGTTTTGCCACCGTATGCAAACGGGGATCTGGATAGTGAAGAATTGGGAGCAAAGCCATGGTAAAAATCCGGAAAAGCAGTGAATCTATATAATAAAACAATTAGAGGGACCTATATACTCTTGCCCCCTGAAGGCGTGCCATTAAAACAAAAACCTGAGAGCGGCTGCGTTAATCACAATAGGCAGATAAGTCACGTTATTGAATGCAGGCCACAGCTTTTGTGCCACACTTAAGACTATGTCCAACTTATTAAATGAAACTGAATTAGCAAGCTGGTTACGGCTGTCGCTAGAACCCGAACTTGGCCCGGCTCAAGCGCGACTGTTATTAGCGCACTTTGGCTTGCCTCAAGATATTTACTCGCAATCAGTTTCCGCTTTAGCTAAGTTTTTGCCGCATAATCTGGCAGCGCAATTAAAGGCTGGCCCAAGCGACGCTTTGACAGCGCAAATCGAACGCAGTATAGATTGGGCTGCCCTTGAAGGTAACGCTATTTTAAGCTTAGCTGACGAAAGTTATCCACAAGCCCTTTTAGATAGCCATGATCCCCCCTTGCTTTTGTACGCAAAGGGCAACATAAAGCTTCTAAATACACCTGGTTTGGCAATGGTTGGGGCCAGAAGTTCCACCGCAGCTGGCAATGAAAACGCCTTTGCCTTTGCTCAGCACCTTAGCGCCCAAGGCTGGACTATCATTAGTGGCCTCGCAACAGGCATTGATGCCGCGGCACACAAAGGTAGCCTGGCCGCCAATAATCCGCAGGCAAGCACTATCGCTGTGCTGGGCACCGGCATTGACATCGTGTATCCGGCTGCCAACCGCGAGCTGGCTCACTCTATCGCCGGGCAGGGTCTGCTGATTAGCGAATTTCCGTTAGGCTCCAAGGCCCTGCACTTTCACTTTCCCAAACGAAATCGCATTGTGGCGGGCTTAGCCAATGGGGTGCTGGTGGTAGAAGCAGCGTTAAAAAGCGGCTCGCTCATCACCGCCAGGCTTGCCAGCGAAATGGGACGCGAAGTTTTTGCAATTCCGGGGTCTATACATTCGCCTTTGTCTAAGGGGTGTCACCAACTGATACGTCAAGGCGCCAAACTGGTAGAGTCCGCTGACGATATTAATGACGAATTAAAGAACGTGGTGCTGACTGCAAAAACTCTACTTCCGGCCAAAGACACGCCGCTCTCGGCAGAAATGCCCAGCCTTGCCCCCCATCAACAACGTGTTCTGGATGCTTTAGGCTACGACGCCATATCACCAGATTTATTGCAGCAGCGCACACAGCTGGACATTGCCAGCCTGGCTTCCGCCATTGTCGAGCTTGAGCTCGCTGGTCTCATCGAGCAACTAAGCACCGGCTATTATCAGCGCTTAACAAGACAATAGCCACCCACTATACAATAGCAAAAACCCCCACTGGATTAGCATGGCGGCTACCTGTCAGCCTGGCCATCTTATATAGAGTTCACTGTCTAGAGTTCACTGTCATGTCCTTACCCGAACGCGTAAAATTAGTCGAAGTCTCTCCCCGGGATGGTCTTCAAAACGAAGCTGACTTTGTCGATACCGCGATCAAAGTCGAGCTTATCAATCGCTTGGCAAACGCGGGGTTCAGCAACATCGAGTCCGCCTCCTTCGTGTCCCCGAAATGGGTGCCGCAAATGGCCGACGGCAACGCGGTCATGCAAGGTATTAGCCGGCTTCCCAACACCATTTACTCCGCCCTGACACCCAACCTGCGCGGCTATGACGATGCCATTGCCAGCGGCGTTAACGAAGTGGTTATATTTGCTGCTGCAAGCGAAGCTTTTTCGCAGCGCAATATCAATTGCAGTATCGCCGAGTCGATGTCGCGCTTTGAGTCCGTCGCCAAAGCAGCTCAACGTGATGGCTTGCGTTTACGCGGCAGCATCAGCTGCGCCTTGGGCTGCCCCTATCAGGGGCAGGTACCCGAGTCGGCCGTTCTTGATGTAGTCAAACGCATGCAAGACCTCGGAGTAGTCGAATTCGACATCGCCGATACCATCGGTGTTGGCACTGCAGGGCAAGTTGCCAGCCTGATGTCTGCAGTCGCTCGCGTCGTTCCTATTGCCCAGGTGGCCGGGCATTTTCATGATACGTATGGGCAAGCCTTGGCAAACATTTACGCTTCCTTGCAGGTAGGTGTCACCATTTATCACGCATCGGTGGCAGGTCTTGGCGGTTGCCCTTACGCCAAAGGCGCCACGGGCAATGTCGCTACGGAAGATGTGCTGTACCTGCTGAATGGCTTGGGCATTCATACAGGCGTCGACTTTAATGCTGTTGTAGAAACTGGTCAGTGGGTCTCTCAGCAGCTAGGGAAAAAATCCGTCAGTCGTGCAGGAAATGCCATTGCAGCCAAAGCCTCTACTTAATTATGTATTCTCCTAGCAAAGAAGAACACGAAGCCCTGCTAACTGAACTGGCGCCCTTGCCTGTGCAGGGCCGGTCCTGGCCAAAACCAGTTGCGATTGCCGCCTGCATTATCATGGCAGTAATAGGAATACGGCTAATCATGACTGCCACCTCAGAAACCGGACAGCTGGCAAGCCCGTACGTCATTGCTGCCATCGTTTTCAGCTACGCGGGCCTTATCACCATCAGCTGGTTCATGCTCGTCGGCCGCACTACGGTTAATGATTCAGGCATACAGCAGCAATGGGTCATGCGCCGTGAAATCACCTGGGAGGAAATTCGCTTTGCGAAATTTGTACCTTTATTGTTTTCCAAGCGTTTAATCTGCTTTCCGACACGAGGCCGGCCTGTGGTGTTTCAAGGCGGCTCCAAAGAACTGCAAATCGCCTTTGCGCGGATTTCACTGGTGTATAAAAACCGAGCCTGATCTTCAGGTGTACAGGAGATCAATGTGTCTACTATCAGTTATGCAGTGATCGGCGGAGGAATCAACGGCCTTGCAGTAGCACGTCAGCTTCTGCTCGACTACCCAGACGCGAAAGTCAGCCTTTTCGAGAAAGAGTCCAGCGTTGCACAGCATCAGACTAGCCATAACTCTGGTGTGGTTCATGCTGGTTTATATTATGCAAAGGGTAGTCTCAAAGCCCGACTATGCCGTCGTGGGGTCAAACTCATTCGCGAGTATTGCACTGTTAATAATCTGCCCTATGATCCGTGCGGAAAACTAGTAGTAGCGCTTAACGAAGTAGAAGAAAAACGCCTGCAAGCACTGTACCAAATTGCACTCGATAACGAAGTGCCCAAGGTAAAGATGCTATATGGCGATGAAATAAAAACAGTGGAACCCAACTGTATCGGCATCGCGGCACTTCATTCCCCTGAAACGGCGATTGTCGACTACGGAGTCATTGCACAATTCATAGCCCAGGAGATTGTCGAGCTTGGAGGAAGCATCCAGCTTTCGAGCGAAGTCCACTCGTTAACCAATGAGAATGGCAAAGTAACCGTTACACTGCAAAGCGGCGTTGAGCATGCCAAACAATTTGATTACGTGGTCTGTTGTTCGGGCCTTCAATCAGATCGTCTGGCCGTCAGCTCGGGTGATATCAAGACACCCAAGATCGTGCCCTTCTTCGGGCAGTATTTTGTGCTGGACGACCAATATACCCGCGAGGTAAAAGGCCTCATTTATCCAGTCCCCGACCCTGAATACCCATTTTTAGGCGTGCACTTCACTAAACGCATAGACGGAAAAATGACTATCGGCCCAAATGCATTCCTCTCTGCTGCGCGCGAAAACTATGACGGCAAAGGCTTCAGCTTTAAAGACATCAGCGACTACCTGTGCTTTGGTGGTTTCTGGCGCTTTTTTTCCGCAATATACCCGCCGCACTACGTGAGTCCAAAACGGTGTTCAGCCAGCAGAGTTTTATTGACGAGGCAACCAAGTACGTTCCTTCGCTGCGCCATATAACGGTAAGCCCTGCCACCAGAGGGATTCGCGCGCAGGCCATGGAGGCAAACGGAACTCTGGTCGATGACTTTGTTATCCGCCGTGATCAAAATGTTATCCATATCCGCAATGCGCCATCGCCAGGTGCCACCTCGTCGATGGCGATTGCAGAATATATCGTCAGAGAAGTAATGCAGGACTAACGAATCGGCAAGCCGTACATCAGCCCTCCGTCAGTCCACTGTGCATTGAGGCCACGCTTGATGTCCAATGCGCTTCCTTCGCCCACGTTACGCTCAAAGCTTTCGCCGTAGTTTCCTACCTGCTTGACAATGTTGTAAGCCCATTTCTCGTCCAGACCCAGATTCTTTCCTGCACCTTCAGTCACGCCAAGCAGTCGCTGTACGTTAGGATCTTTGCTGTCCAGGTGTTCGTCAACGTTTGCGGACGTAATGCCCATTTCCTCGGCATTCAGCATGGCGTGCAATGTCCATTTAACGACATTCAGCCATACGTCATCGCCTTGGCGCACAAATGGGCCCAGCGGCTCTTTGGAAATGATCTCAGGCAGCACCACGTATTCGTCCGGATCTGTCATCTTTGAAATACGAATCGAAGCCAAACCTGATGCATCGGTAGAGAACACATCGCATCGGCCAGCGACAAAAGCATTGACCACTTCGTTGAACTGCTCGATGACCACCGGTTTGTAATTGACGTTATTGGCACGAGCCCAGTCTGCCATGGTGTTTTCATTTGATGTGCCGGTTTGCATGCAGACCGTAGCACCGTCTAGTTCCTTGGCGCTGCTTACGCCTAACGACGTCGGGACCAGGAAGCCTTGACCATCGTAAAAGTTAACGCCCGCGCTAATGGCACCCAAGGCAGTGTCGCGCTGTTGAGTTACCGTGGTATTGCGGGCAAGCAGATCTATTTCTCCGGATTGCAATGCAGTGAAGCGCTGCTGCGAATTCAAAGGAACTGCCTTAAATTTAGTGGCATCGCCAAACGTGGCTGCTGCCACTGCCCGGCATACATCGATATCAAGCCCCGACCATTCGCCTTTATCATCAGGGGCCGAAAACCCGGCAAAACCTGTGGTTACACCGCACTCAACATGGCCTCTTTTTTTACCAAATCCAGGGTATCAGCCTGCGCAAATGACGATGTCATCAAGGCGGCTGCCGTAAAAATACCAAGCTTAGCGAAACGCATTGTAGTCTCCTTATCGTGTCTACCAAACGGCTTATGAATGCTCAAAATAGTACAGCAGCGGCAGTAGCACCGCATAATAATTAGCTTATATCCCCAAGCTATACCCTTCGCTAGTGCGCCACCAAAGCTCAGCGTGATCCGAACAGCGCCGAGCCCACACGAATTTCAGTGCTGCCTTCTTCAATCGCAAGCTCAAAATCATTGCTCATCCCCATGGATAAGCGATGCATGTCCATGCCTGCATCCTGAGCTGAAACCAAGCTTCGACGCGCCAACGAAAAGCAACGTCGAATTTCGGTTTCGTCTGTGGTTTGGGTCGCCATTGTCATCAGCCCCACAGGCCGCAAGCTGTGGTAGGGCTTTAACGCCGATAGGAATGGCAAGAGTTCGGCCGGCTCCAGTCCGGATTTTGCGCTTTCAGCTGCGGTTTTTATTTGTATTAATACATTCAGTTGACGGCCTTCAATCTGCAGCCGCCGATCCAGGGCCTCAGCCAGGGAAATCCGATCTAGGGACTGCACCTCGGCGGCATATCTGGCAATTTCCTTGGCCTTGTTGCTTTGCACATAACCAATCATGACCCATTGCAAGCCCTCATCGCCCAACGCTTTAACCCGCGCCTGTATGTCGGCCGCCCGGTTTTCTCCAAAACGCACAAAACCCAGGCCTTTAGCCTGCAGTACCGCTTCGTCATTGAAGGTTTTGCTGACAGGCAACAACACAACTTGCGCCGGATCTCGTTGACTACGTTCGCAGGCGGCTGTGATTCGAGTTTGAATGGATTTAAGTCGTTGCAACATACATTAATAAAACTCTGAAAAAATCAATAAAAAACAAGAACGGAAAAACTCGCAACCCCCTAACCTTAGCGTATAAATAGTCATAGCGTCTTGGGTTTACTGGCTCTTTTCGACAAAGCCTGACGGCTGCCTTTGTTATGCACAGCATGTAAAGCAGGACAAGTCCTATTCTCGGCACTACAATAAGCAATCGGTGTGCCCGTGCTGCTAATGCTACGTGCGCACTTTTTTGCTTTTTTAATAATAAAAGCCTCCGCATTTTTTATAGCAACGAGGAGAACATGTCACAGCCCCCACGCACCAACTTCCTTCGTACCTCAATGCACACGACCTCGGTCCGTGGGGCATCTATCTTGAGCAGGTAGAGCGCGTAGCGCCTTACCTCGGCAAGCTGGGGAAATGGGTAGAAACGCTTAAGCGCCCTAAACGTATTTTAACGGTAGATATCCCCGTCGAACTTGATAACGGTACGATTGCTCACTTTGAAGGATACCGGGTTCAGCACAACACGTCTCGTGGCCCGGGCAAAGGTGGGGTGCGCTTTCACCAAGATGTCACCTTATCTGAAGTCATGGCGCTATCGGCCTGGATGTCAGTGAAATGTGCAGCCGTCAATGTTCCTTTTGGCGGAGCCAAAGGCGGGGTACGTATTGACCCGCGTAATTACTCACAAAAAGAACTCGAACGCGTCACCCGCCGATATATCAGTGAAATCGGTGTCATTATCGGTCCCGACAAAGATATCCCTGCTCCTGATGTCAATACCAATGCCCAGACAATGGCATGGATGATGGATACCTACTCCATGAATGTAGGCGCGACCACCACTGGCGTGGTCACCGGCAAGCCCATTTCACTGGGCGGCAGCCTGGGGCGTGTAGAGGCAACCGGACGTGGCGTATTTACCGTGGGTATAGAAGCCGCTCGCGATGCTGGTGTGGAAATTCAGGGTGCGCGTATCGCCGTTCAGGGCTTTGGAAATGTAGGCGGTACTGCTGCCCGTTTATTCAGTGATGCAGGCGCCCTTATTATTGCAGCGCAAGATCATACCGGCACTGTATATAACCCCGACGGACTTGATGTAGCAGCGCTTCAACGACACGTGACCAGCACGGGCGGGGTGATCAATGCAGCCAACTGCGAGGCAATAGAATCAGCCAGCTTCTGGACTCTCGAAACCGAAATTCTGATTCCAGCAGCGCTGGAAGGGCAAATTACCACTGCAAATGCAAATGGAATTCGCACAAAAATTCTTATCGAGGGGGCAAACGGCCCCACCACGCCTGAAGCCGACGATATTCTGACAGACAAAGGTATTGTGGTCGTACCCGACGTTATTGCAAATGCCGGGGGTTACTGTCAGCTACTTTGAGTGGGCACAGAACTTCTCCAGCTTCTTCTGGGAAGAAGAACTCATTAACCGTCGACTTGAGGCCATGATGCGCGCAGCTTATGCGGATGTGTCGGCAGTCGCCCGAGAGCATAATGTCACCCTACGTACGGCAGCTTTCATTACTGCCTGCCATCGAATCCTTGAATCACGCGAATTACGCGGCTTGTACCCATAAATAAAGCCAAACCGCTATTAAAGCGGTGATGCTGGACTTGCATAGGCCATCCCGCCAGGATGGCCTATTTATATGGTTTTCTCTGATTTATGTGCGGCTGAGTAGATTCCCTAACAGAATGTATAGTCATATATCGCTAAACTCAACCAGAGATTGGCAGAAAACCTATAATAATTCGCTTTGCTCCAAGCGTCCGTAAACAATCCCGGCTGAGACAGTAATTGTGAATCACAACCAGAATCCTTATGCAGTGCAAGTTTCTAACGTGCACAAGTCATTTAAAGACAATGAAGTTTTAAAGGGTATTTCCTTTAGCGCAAAAAAAGGCGAGGTTATTTCTATAATCGGTGCCTCAGGATCTGGAAAGAGCACATTATTACGGTGTATTAACCATTTGGTCGTACCCGAGCAAGGTGAGATCCATATCGGAGACGATGTGCTCCGTAGCGTGGTTCAACGCGGCGGGCGCGTAAGCACCGCCGATGCAAAACTCCTGGACCGCGTTCGTGAGCGCCTGGGCATGGTCTTCCAAAGTTTCAATCTATGGTCCCACCGGACGGTTTTACAGAACGTAACTGAGGGCCCCATACACGTGAAAGGGGTAACTCGAGACGAGGCAAACCGGTATGCGCTCGAGCTGTTGGCCAAGGTTGGCCTGAGCGACAAAACCCATGCCTATCCTGCACAATTGTCAGGCGGGCAGCAGCAGCGCGTTGCCATTGCACGTGCCCTGGCAATGGATCCTGATGTCATGCTGTTTGACGAGCCTACCTCGGCACTTGATCCGGAAATGGTAGGCGAGGTGCTCCGTGTCATACGAGACCTGGCACTAGAAGGCCGCACCATGATTCTCGTCACACACGAGATGAAGTTCGCGCGCGAAGTGTCTAATCACGTTATTTTTATGCACAACGGATTAACGGAAGAAGCCGGAACACCTGAAGATGTGTTCGATAAACCGAAATCTGAACGCCTTCGCCAATTTTTAACGCCACTACATTAAATTGGTTTTTTTCTGTTTTGTTGTAGCATCCGTAGGTCAATCATAATGTCGCTATCTCTTAATTAATTGATATCGACCTACCACTGAAATACCCCTTAGGGAGACTCTCACTATGAAAATCATTCAAAAAACAGTGCTGTGCGCGAGCTTAGCGTTATTCAGCCTTAACGCCCTGGCCGCGACCACGTTGAAAATTGGTACTGAAGGCGGCTACCCCCTTGGAGCATGGTGGATGCCACTGGCAAAGTCACGGGCTTTGACGCCGACATCGGAGCGGCTCTCTGTAAAGAACTGGACGCCGACTGTACCTTTGTTGTGCAAGCCTTCGACAGCCTGATTCCCTCACTGAGCGCCAACCGCTTTGATCTGATCATTTCGGGCATGTCCTACACACCAGAACGTGCCAAGCGCATTAGCTTTAGTGTTCCTTACGTTGTGGAAGATGCTATTTTCTTGCTGTCAGCCGACAGCGATCTTATCAAAGCCGCCGATTCCGACACAATCTTTGATGGCTTGGATGGTAAGACGATAGGGGTGCAAGGCGGTACTACACATGGTGCCTTCCTTGAAAAAATTCGCCCAAAACGACGGTACGCAATTACGAAACCCTGGATCAGATGCAAATTGATCTGGATGCAGGACGCCTGGATGGCACCTTTGCTGACCTTTCATCGCAAACACGTTTTTTCAACAACCTGAAAAGCGATGACTTTGCTTTGACTGAATATGTGATCAAGGGTTCATCGGACCCTGAAACACTGGGCTATGGCATTGCTGTGGGTATCAACCAGAACAACACTGATCTAAAGGCCAAAGTTGATGCCGCCCTGTGCAAGCTAATAGAAGATGGTACCGTCAAATCAGCCAGTGAAAAGTGGTTCGACATCGACACCTCTAACTACGACATTTGCAAGAAATAATTCAGGCCTAAACCGAAAAATGCTGGACACCATCACAAACATCTTGCAGCAGGGTTGGGGCTGGATGCTCTTACGCGGTACCGGTATGACTCTGCTCATTTCGATCCTCGGAATGCTGCTGGGCGTCTGTATCGGTATCGCTGGTGCCAGCATAAAAACTAACGGCCCACTCATCTTACGTGGGCTGGTTAGCTTGTATACGACAGTGGTACGCAGTATTCCTGAACTGCTTATTATCTATTTGCTGTTTTTTGGCACAGCTCAGGCGGCTTCCGACCTGGGTGCCTTCCTCAACTGGCAAGAAGGCATCAATCGCTGGTTCCCGTTAATGGTAGGCGTTCTCGCCATAGGGCTGATATCGGGCTCTTATAGCGTCGAGGTTTTCAGGGGAGCGCTGAAGGCTATTCCCGAGGGGCAAATAGAAGCCGCAAAAGCGATTGGTATGCCAGCCTATAAGCGACTCATGCGCATCACCCTTCCCCAAATGTTCTGGTATGCGTTGCCAGGTTCAAATAATGTTTGGCAGACTGCACTAAAAGACACTGCGCTGATCTCTTTAGTTGGTCTGGTTGAAATCATGCGTGCTGCCGTATTAGGTGCTGCCGCAACCCGTGAGCCGCTAGCTTTGTATCTATTAGCCGCCGCTCTCTACTTTGTAGTGGGTGTCGGAAGCCAAGGGGTCTTTGTATTGGCTGAACGTCATTTTGGCCGTGGAATGAGGTCCCCAGCATGATTGATGCCGAACTCTTTCATTACACTGTCAATAACCTCGTCAAGGGGTTGGGCTTTACCGTGTATATCGGTTTAGTCTCAATTATATTGTCTCTGGGTGTAGGGCTACTTTTTGCCTTGATGCGCGTATCGCGAAACCGTCTGATCTCCAGCTTTGCTTTCGGATACAGCACAGTATTCCGTGGCACCCCTCTGCTGGTGCAGCTGTTTATTTTATATTACGGTATAGGCACGCTGGACTTCATCAGACATAGCCCAACCTTATGGTGGCTATTTAATGATGGAGCAAAATGCGCCATACTTGCCATCGCCTTGAATAGCGGTGCCTACATCAGCGAAGTCTTCAGGGGTGGCTTTCAGTCTGTACCGGTTGGGCAAGTCGAAGCTGCCAAGGCCATAGGAATGTCCCCATGGAAACGCTTCCATAGAATTACTTTCCCCTTGGCCATACGCCAAGCCTTGCCTGCCTACAGCAACGAAATTGTTTTGGTGATTAAAGGAACCAGTCTGGCGTCTACCATTGCTGTCATGGAACTCACTGGCTACGCTAAACGCTTAATGAACCAGAATTACGCTATTATCGAAACCTTCGTGATTGCGGGCCTTCTGTATTTGCTTATTAATTTCACCTTGCTGGCGTTGATCAATCTACTGGAGCGCTGGTTAAAAGTTTCTAATTAATGTCTCACTACTGAAGAGCGTCATGACCCCACGTAAAACGATTGCCATCGTCGCGACAGGCGGCACGATAGCAGCTACCACCGAAGCGTCAACAGCCTTGGCTGATTACACCGTTACCCAGGGTGTCGAGGATCTTGTCTCAGCGGTGCCCGGCTTATCCGAACTTGCTGAGCTCGAAACGCACCAGGCATGTAAGCTCGATAGCCGAAACATCGACAGTGCCGATCAACTGGATATCGCTACGCGGGTGAAGCAGCTACTTTCTGAAGAGCATATTGACGGCGTGGTGGTTGCTCACGGCACTGATACCATGGAAGAAACTGCTGTATTTCTACATCTTTGCCTGGACTCCACCAAGCCCATAGTCATGGTCGGAGCCATGCGCCCGGCATCCGCCCTCAGCGCAGATGGTCCGATGAATTTATACCAGGCCGTACAGCTCGCCATACATTCCGAAGCTCGTCACCGCGGAGTGCTTGTGGTGGCAAACGATCGAATTCACCTTGCCTCAGAAGTGCGCAAGCTTCATACCACTTCGGTGGGCGCTTTCTACTCAAGCAGTGGCGGCCCAGCCGGGGTAATCAACGCCGATGGCGTGCATTTTTACGCCCCCGCCCCTTCACGGGCGGCTCTTGCCTTGATTGATCTCAACGCACTGAGCTTACCGCTTCCGAAAGTCGATATTGTTTTTGACCATCCCGACGCCAATCCGGCCTATTACGACACAGCGATACAAAGCGGTAGTGCAGGCATAGTGATTGCTTCGGTAGGTAACGGCAGCCTGAGCCCGGCAGCCCATGCAGGCGCGCGTCAGCTTCATGAGCATGCCATTACCTGCATTCGTAGCAGCCGAATCCCTCTAGGAGCCACCACGGCCTCTGAGCTTGATGTTTTATTGCACACGATCGCGGGACAATTCTGGTCTGCCCAGCAGTGCAGAATTATTCTGATGCTGGCCATTGCAATAGGACTATTAAACCGAGACGAACAGGAAGCGTTATTCCACGCCGCCTGGGAGCACGCTCGCTAGTTGTCGCTGACTGCAGTATTCACGATACTGTCCATCAATAGGGTCTACAAAAGCCACCCGCCGTGCCAAAAGCTGCAACGGACGACGATAATCGTCAATAGCACGGTTCTTGTCCCAAACGGGGTAATACGAGTCGTTCAGTATTGGACACCCCAGGCCACTCATGTGCACGCGCAACTGATGTTTACGTCCCGTTATGGGACGAAGCTGGTAATGCGTTAGCGATTGTCGCTGCTCAGAGTCGAACCAGGTGGCGAGCGTCTCAACAACGGTCTCGCTATTCGGCACGCCTTCAACTTCCCGCACGACGAACTCCCCGGCAGTAAGCTCAATGCACGAACGTCTGTTAAAGGGCAAGGACTGGCCGGTGTATGTGGGGGCGACAGCCTCGTAGACTTTTCCTACCTTTTGAGTTTGGAACAAACGCTGATAGGCGCCCCTATATTCTGGCTTTACGCAAAACAGGAGTACACCCGCCGTATCACGATCCAGACGATGCAAGGGCGTAATATCACTGTTATCAAAGGCCAAGCGAACCCGGGTTAAAGCTGTCTCCCGAAGATAGCTGCCTGTTGGAACACTGGCCAGAAAATGAGGTTTATCCACCGCGATCAAATGCTGATCCGCGTGCAAAATCGATAATTCAAAAGGAACAATCGCTTCGTTTTCAACTTCTCGGTAATACCAGAGCCACTGATCAGGCTGATAAGGCGTAGTCATCGCCTGTGCCTCACCTGAGCCGTTCACGATATCGCCGCGACTAATGCGGCTCTCCAGCCCGGACGGATCAAGATGCACAAAACGCTCAAACAGGAATTCGCCCAGCGTTTGCCATTGTCCCCTGGGTAACCACACCCTGCTTGGTGCGATCCCTTCACGCACTGGTAATGGCGGAACTATCTTGCTTTTTTTCTGTTGATTCTGAGACACGGCTACGATCTATACCTTTGGTGTTGAAACACGTATTTGCTTCAGCTTATTTTCGCTTATTGAGATAATGCTTGCACAAAAAAACCCTCATCCCACTGATTCAGGATGAGGGAATTTCAACAGCAAAGCTCAAGCTCAGGCGTAAGTTCCAGTTTTCAGAACAGGCTGGGGCTCCGTACGCAACCTGAAACCCTGCCTCCAGTAGACAAAGATCAGCAATAAGAGAGCAGGTAGATACATCCAGTATTCAGACGGACGATCTGGGTTAGGAGACTTCACCCCTACGATATCCCAGCCTTGCTCCCAGCCCGCACGGCGTGCCTGGCTACCGAAGTTAATGCTGGAGATCTGCACCGCGTCACCAAATGCCATGACGTTAATACCAGCAAGACCTAGGCGCTGCCGCCCTGCCTCTTCGCCTGTAGCCGCACTGCCTTCAGGGAGCTGTGGTAGCTGAGACGCCACTGTTTTGCTGATTTCATCACCCTCAATGTTAATCCCTTCGATCATTACCACCAGACGCTCCTCTTCGGATACATCAGCAGCAACCTGCATTAACTCGGTAGGCGCCAAAGTCAGGTATTTGGGCTCGATCTTATCCATGAACCAGTCGGGTCTAAACATCATGAAGGTGACCAGCAGGCACATTAAGACCTCGTACCATCTGGACTTAACGCGCATCCAGCGCATCGTCACGGTAGCAAAGGCCAGGGAGCCTAAAATAGATCCGCCAATGACCAGGACCAGCTCATACCAGTTTGCCACCCCGATCAGTAGCAACAAGGGGTTAAAGATAAACATGAAAGGCAAAATGGCGGTACGCATCGCGTACTTAAACCCTTCAATACCCGTTTTAAGGGGTCTTCGCCGGATATCGCGGCCGCCGCAAAAGTGGCCAACCCCACTGGTGGAGTTACATCGGCCATTAAGCCAAAGTAAAAGACGAACATGTGCACAGCGATCAGGGGAATAATCAAGCCGCTTTGTGCCCCAAGCTCGACCACCACTGGCGCCATCAACGTCGCCATCAAGATGTAATTAGCTGTGGTGGGCATACCCAGGCCCAATATCAGGCACACGACCGCCGTAAAGCCCAGCATGATCAGCACATTACCCATGGAAACGAGTTCGACAAAGGCTGTCATGCGCAAGCCCAGACCCGTTAAGGTGATGGCGCCGACAATAAGGCCGGCCGTACCGCATGCCAGCCCGATGCCAATCATGTTGCGCGCCCCGGCTTGCAAGCCGGCTACCGTGTCGACAACCCCTTCTTTTGCGGCTCCGCCCATGGGCAGCTTACGGAAAAACGCAATGATTGGTCGCTGCGTGAGCATCAATACAACCATGGTGGTCACTGCCCAAAAGGCAGAAAGACCCGGTGACAGGCGTTCGACTGTAAGGCTCCATACCAGCACACCAATGGGCAACAGGTAAAATAAACCTGTACGCACGGTAGGCCAAACTTCTGGGCGCTTTGCGTCAGTGACGCTTACGGTTTTAGGTAAATCCGGATGACGGGCGGCTACCCACATCAAGTACACATAAAGCACGGCCAGTATCGAGACCAATATGCCAAAGGCATGCCCGGGGAAGATTCGCTGCACCCCCACGCCCACCCAATAGACAGCGCCTACGACTGCGATGGTTCCGGAAAACCCCATCGCAATGCCGGTCACCCTTTGGAACAATGTACGAGAGCGGCCAGCGCCCATCATGGGCTGGATGCCGATTTTCAGTGCTTCCAGATGAACGATATAGAAAAGAGAAACATAAGAAAGAAGAGCAGGCAAGAAGGCATGTCGAATAATGTCGGTGTACGGAATACCCACGTATTCGATCATCAGGAAAGCCGCTGCACCCATGACAGGCGGCATAATCTGACTATCGGCCGAAGCCGAGGTTTCAATCGCCCCCGCCTTGATCCCGCCGTAGCCGGCACGCTTCATCAAGGGTATTGTGAAGATTCCGGTGGTAACGACGTTAGCTACCGACGAAGCAGAAACAATACCGTTTACAGCCGACGACATTACCGCCACTTTAGCCGGACCGCCACGTAAATGGCCCAGCAATGCAAACGACACCTGCATCATATAATTTCCGGCCCCGCATCGGTCAAGAAGCGAGCCTAGCATCACGAAGATAAAGATATACGACACGGATACGCCCAAGGCTACGCCAAAGACGCCCTCAGTCGTTAACCACATATGGGATACCATTCGCTCGAGCGACGCGCCCCGGTGCGCCAGAGCGTCAGGCAGCATAGGGCCCAAAAACACATACCCAATGAAAATCGCGCCTAAGACCGCCATTGGAGCGCCCAGCGCCCGGCGGGTGGCCTCAAGCAGCAGCAACAGGCCCACGCTCGCGACCACAACGTCTTGCGTGGTGGGGCTACCTGGGCGTATGGCTAACTCTTTGTAGAACAAGAATAAATAAGCGCCGCAAAACGCTGCAATGACCGCCAGTATCCAATCTTGAATAGGGATGGTGTCTCGGCGGGAGCGCTTTGTAGCGGGGTAAGCCAGATAGGCTAAAAACATAGCCGCGCCCAAGTGCAAAGCGCGTGCTTCAGTATCGTTAAATATCGCTATATTCCATGTAAATGGAAGTGGCGATGCATACCACAATTGAAATATGGCCCACATAAGGGCGCCAACAAAAATAACGGCGCCAAATAACCCACCGACATTTCGGCCGCCCCGGTCGATTTCCGCTACAAGCTGCTCTAGCTGCTCTACTGGCGGCTCAGCACTAACGCTCATCGGGTTTTCTTGTGCTTTAGTCATACATTTTTAGCCTATTAGGCATTCAAACAAGAGGGCCGCCCTCTTGAGGCAGCCCGTTTTTGAACTACAGATTATTAATAGCGGGCGCTACACACAGAACCGCCCCAAACCAACAGCCGGGGCCGTCTGTAGAAAACTCTACAGTTATAGCAGGCCTTGCTCTTTGAAGAACTTCTCTGCACCTGGGTGCAAAGGCGCACTCAGACCATTTTTAACCATATCTTCTTTCTCGAGCAGACTAAAAGCGGGATGTAAGCGCTTGAAATCTTCAAAGTTGTTAAAGACCGCTTTCACGACTTCGTATACCAGTTCATCGGCAACATCTTCTGATGTGACAAAAGTAGCCAGTACACCATAGGTGTTGGTTTCATCAGGATTGTTGGGGTATAAGCCCCCGGGATCGTTACATTCGCGTAATAAGGGAACTCGGCCACCAAGGCATCTGGTGCTTCGCCAGTTAGCGATACCAATTGCGCGCCACATGTAGTGGTTGGATCCTGGATGTTGGCTGAAGGATGACCTACGCCGTAGAAGAACCCGTCGATCTTGCCATCACATAACGCTTGCCCGTGCTCGTCTGGGCGGAGCTCGGAGGCCAGTGAAAAGAAGCTCAGGTCCGTTTTCATTTCAGCCAGGAGCTGCTCCATGGATGCACGAGTGCCCGAACCTGGATTGCCCACATTAAAGCGCTTGCCTTTAAGATCACTGAACTCTTTAATATTGGCTTCTTTGCGAGTCACGACAGTGAAAGGCTCTGGGTGCAGGGAAAAGACGGAGCGCAGTTTCTTGAACTCGCCTGCATCGCTGAACTGACCATCGCCATTGTAAGCGTTATACGCCACGTCGGACTGCACAACGCCAAGGTCGAGTTCGCCTGCTTTAATCGTATTGACGTTAAATACCGATCCACCCGTAGACTCTACAGAACAACGTACACCGTGCTGGGCGCGGTCTTTGTTAACCAAGCGGCAAATTGCTCCCCCTGCGGCGTAATAAACCCCCGTTACACCGCCTGTTCCGATGCTCACAAACTTCTGCTGGGCTACAGCAGGCAGAGGTGCGATCAGCATAGCGCAAAGTGTTGCACCAGCGGTCAGCGCCAAACCTTTCCCGCGCATTGATTTGTTAAACAACTTTCGCATCTTCTTCTCCTTTGGGGTGACCCCCTCTTGGTCGCAGACTGATTATCTGCAGAATTTATGTATTCGTCTGATTTTGTATAGCTAAAGACCAGAGGGTGTAAAACCTCAGAAAAACACCAGATTAAAAACAGAAATACCTTAGGTGAAAAATTCGTTATCTGATGTTCTGCTAATTGTCTTGACTACAAAAAGTAAACTGAACTAATTATTAGCGACAACCATAATGAGCACCATTGGGTTTTGCACTAATGCCCAGTATTATGTTCAGTATATTGGTTAAGCACCCAACGTATATATGGCTGGCTCGAGTAAAAAATATCGCCGAGCGAATTTAAGCATATGTTACTGCCGATATCTGAAGTATCCGGCTTTTACGACTAAGTGTTTACCCTAGACCATGACGAATCAAATCAAGCGACGAACAATACACATCAGTAAACTCCAAAGGCATTTAGCGCAATTGAAAATGCTTATAGTGTTTATCTTCAAACGAGCGCTGTGAATGAACGTTCTGCACCACGGCATTCTCTGGCCCCTTATGTAACCACGAGAGTAATAAATCAATATTATCAATCGGGCCTTGTAACAACAGCTCTACTGAGCCATCAGGGGCATTCCTCACCCACCCGTTCACCTTGTACAAATGAGCATGGCGCACAGTAGCGGTTCTAAACCCTACACCTTGTACTTTTCCTGTAACGGTCACTTCCAAGGTCTCGATGTTGGTGTTATTGCTGAGCATACTTTCCCCTATAGATAACGGTAGGCAAATAAGGCCTCGGATGCCTACAATACCGACTAAACGCTTAAGTGCTATCTTAATCTGCCGCTACGATCGTCATACATCATCAAAGACGTAACATTAACCGATTATTAAGTGGCAATAATGAGTGCATGGACTCACACTCTCAGTAGTATTTTATTAGGCTGCGCCACGCTGCTTAGCGGCACGCCCGTTGCCGGTAAAACGGCCGAACCGCTGACGAATATCATCTGTGACAAGCAAATATGCATGGATGGCTTAACCGCCGGCTATATTGACATTGTCCCCGGTCTCGTACAGAGAGTTGCCCAGCGAGCAGATCTAAATTTGCGGTCTGACGAGGCCGATGTAGCCGCAGCGCCTACCACTTCCAACCACAATGGCTGGTTTTGGGGCGGCCTTATACTGCTGGTATCAATGCTGGTTACCAGTCTGATCTTTGTGTGCAGGCTTCGTGCCAAAGTCACTCACCAGCGCAGGCGCCTGGTCGCTTCTGAAAAAAGACTTAATATCATTCTTGACAGTGTTGATGCACATATCTACATCAAGAGTCGCGACCTGCGGTATCTGTATGCCAATAAGAAAATGTGCGAATTCTTTAACATTAGTCCTAAAGAAATTATCGGTAAAAACGACGTGGACATCGGCGTGCACTCTAGCACCGCTGCTGAAATTCAACACAATGACCGCCAGGTTATTGCCCGTGGTGAACGCATCGCAGTAGAGGAACACTACTACGGTGCAGACAACAAAAACAAAAGCACTTTCTTCTCAATTAAATTACCGCTTCATTCGGAAGGAGAGCAGGAAGAAGCGCTTTGCGGTATTTCTACCGACATAACCGCCTACAAAGCCACCCGCGAGGCCAATCACCAACTGGCATTTTTCGATCCACTCACAGAACTGCCTAACCGCCGTCTGCTGTTAAGCCGTCTAAGTAGCGTATTGCATACCGCACGACAATATCAAGTAATTGGTGCCGTGCTATTTATTGATCTGGATAACTTCAAGCATGTTAATGATGCGCGGGGGCACGCCGTCGGGGATGCCTTGCTAAAACGTGTGGCGCTACGGCTAACACGCATGATGCGCGAACACGATACGGTCGCCCGTATCGGTGGCGACGAGTTCGTTATTTTGCTTACGCGCCTGGGAGAGAGCCTGGAAGAAGGAAGCAGGGCAGCCCTGGTCATTAGTGAACGCGTACGCCTGGCACTAGAGCAATCGTTCTTTATTGAATCACAGGCTTATCTCACCAGCGTCTCTATTGGCGTCTCATTTGTGACAGCTGACACCCGCAGTGTTGAGGACGTATTGCGTGAAGCAGACACCGCCATGTATCGTTCCAAAGAGGCTGGAAGAAACCGGGTCGCACTCTACCACGAAAGCATGAAAGCCGAGGTAGAAGAGCGGCTGAGCCTGGAACGAGATCTGGCCTATGCCATCGGCTCTGAACAGCTTGAAATGTATATCCAGCCTCAACATAGCCGTCAGCGGGACATCATCGGGGTCGAGCTATTGATTCGCTGGCACCATCCTGAGCGAGGTCTGATTTCTCCGGAACGCTTCATTCCTATTGCCGAAGAAACACAGTTGATCTCAAGGTTGGGAGACTGGGCACTGGCAGAGGCCTGCAAGCTTTTGCTACGTTATCCTCATAACCGATTTACTGTTTCCATTAACATCAGCCCCTCGCAATTTAAGCAATATGACTTTTTACAACGCGTGAAAAAAATCATTGCTGACTTCAATGCACCCGCCCATCGGTTGATTCTCGAAGTAACCGAAGGAATGCTGATGGACGACCAGCATCACACCATTAGCCTGATGGACGATCTCGTCAAATTAGGAGTGCGTTTTGCCATTGACGACTTTGGCACCGGCTATTCAAACCTGGCAGCATTAAAGCGCCTGCCTCTGTATGAATTAAAAATTGACCGTAGCCTGGTTCAGGACATACACACCGACAGCGATAGCGCGACAATTGTGCGCGCTGTGCTGGCCATGGGCCAGCAACTACGCCTGCACGTGGTGGCGGAAGGCGTAGAAACTAATGACCAGGCGGTTTTTCTGGATCACCATCGCTGCTCTGCTTTGCAAGGACACTTATTTGCACGAGCAATGACTCCGGGAGATTGGCAGGACTATCTGACAACACATAATTTATTGTAGTGTGCAAATAAAAGGGCTAAACCAAAGTGGTCGCGATTACGTTGATGCCCCTCGGCTAAGGGCTGCTCTGCGTGCCCACAGAAGGCTGCTCCAAGGCTTCTTCCAGGACAGAGTCCAGACGCTTCATGTCAAACTCGGTGTCTGGCTGTAAAGCTTCAAGCTCGGGCACTTCTTTTGTAGCTTTAGCCGATAGCTCTTTAAAGCGTTTGATTTTTCCGTACAGGCCTTGCTGCCCTGCAATAGCGGTGACGCTGCTACCAAAATGACCATTTAACTGCCTTAGACTGTCTCCCATACGGCGCATGCGCTCGGCCACCAGAACCACCTGGTCATGCAGCTCCGCTGCGCGCAATCCCAATTCATGGGCCTGCTCGTTACTGCGAGCCACCATCCACAAGTTCGACACCGTTCGCAGTATAGGCAACAGCGATGTATGGGACACCAACATCACATTGCGTTTGACGCCGTACTCAAACAAATCAGGCTTGTGCTTAAGGGCTTCAACATAAGCCGATTCAATAGGGACAAACATGAACACGAAATCGGGGCTGCCCATGCCGGGGAGCTGGTCATAGCGCTTCGACGCCAGGTCGTCTATGTGTTGACGCATCGCTCGTACATGCGCATCAAGGTGAGCGGTCCGATCCTGATCCGTTTGCGCTCCAACCGCTTTCTCGTAATCCACCAGCGAGGTCTTGCTGTCCAGGACTATATGTTTGCCTTGGGGAAGCTTCACAACAAAGTCCGGATAGCGCGTAAGCCCCTCATCTGTTTTAAATGAGGCCTGGCTTAAGAAGTGATCGCCTTTCACCAAACCCGCCAGCGACAACGTCTGCTCAAGCTGCAGCTCGCCCCACATACCGCTTAACTTTTTGTCGCCCTTCAAGGCTGATGATAAATTTTGCGCGTCTGCACTCATTTGCAAACCTATTTCCAGCACCCGGCGTAGCTCGGCGCCTAAATGCGTTTGCCCTTTGATTGACTCATCATGGACGTGATTTACCCGTAGCTGAAATGCCGATATCTGCTCACGAAAAGGCTGCAGCAACGAATCTAGGGATTGCTGGCTATGATGTTGGAAGCTGCGGCCCTTTTCTTCAAGCACATGATTGGCAACGTTCTGGAATTCAATTTTCATGAGCTGCTTGCTTTGCTCAAATGCTTGCAAGAGCTGCTCTGATGCCGCCATTTTTTCGTGATGCGTAACCCGCAACTCGGCTAATTGCTTGTCAAGATCAGCTGCGGTGGCCTGCGTTCGTTGAAGCTGCTGCTCAAGATAGGCGGCGCGATCACGACTTTCAGCTGTACGTTCAATATGCGACTCTAGCTGCCCTTGCAATGCAGAAAGCTGTTTATCTAAATCGTGGGCATACAGCCCGGCCTGCTTGAGAGCAGCCTGCTGAGACTCGTATTCAGCTGTCAGGCGCTGGTGTTCATCACCTAGCCGCGACAAAGCTTCACGACAGCGAGCCTGCTGCCCCTTCATCCACAGAGCCGTGAGAAGGCCCCCACGAGCAAAGCTATGGCTATTGTGAGGATAGGCGTCTGTAGCCACTCTTGCATGAAAAACCCTTTGAGCAGCGACAAGGGCAAAATATGCCCTTATACGCGCAACAATCTGCTAAGCCTTAAGCGCTGGCTTCAGCATGACCTAAATTAAGCATTAATCGATTCGCCCAACCGAAAATTGACGTTGTGTGAATCAGGTCAAGGACCTCAGCCTCGCTTAGGCCTTGATCTTTTAAAGCCTGGATGTCATCAGGACCTAAGCTTTCTGGGCTGTCAGTAATACGTGCAGCAAAATGGCTGATGGCCTGTTCTCGTTCGTTGATGCCAGCCGTGCGGGGATTGCTGAATGCCTGCTCGACGCTGTCATTGCGCTTTGCCAATTGTTCAAAGCGCTGTGCATGAACCGAAACACAATACGGGCATGCGTTAATAACAGAGACCACCATAGCGCCTAGTTCGCGATCGGCGCGGGCCAAACCGCCTGGCGCATACATAATGGCGTTGTAAGCTTCAGATCGCTGCTGGAGAATTTCAGGCTGATGCACCAGGAATCGATAGTAGTCTTGCTGCTTTGCCTGTGGATGGCTAAGCTCAAGCACCTCGATTTGTTTGGCAGTAGCTTGATCCAGATCTACCACATCAAGCCACGCTTTCCAGTTCAAAACTTCATTGGTAAAACCGTTTTTGCGAATAACTTCTTGGCTCATTTTGCTTCCTCCAGGGCCTTCATGGCCTGCAGGCCAGCAACCAACCGAATTTGATAGCTCAAGTACCCGATGAGCTGGGCCAGCGCGACCACTTCGGGCGTGCTCAGGCCCGCCTCTTTCAAGCGCAGCAGCGCCTGCTGATCACCCAGTTTTGGACTTAATACCAAAAGCCGGGTAAAGCTCAGAATGGCACTCAAGCGCGTGTCGCTCATGTCATTGAGCCTGTCGAACTCGATTGCCATCAATGCTTCGTCACTGACGGCGAACTGATGTAATTGCCGGCGATACTCGCCCGCAAGCGAAGGTGCCTTGCTTAGCAGGCTGGCATACCATGCGACTAAATAACGCTCTGCCAGACTTAAACCAGGCAGGTCATCGCGAAAAAAGAGCTGCTGGCTTGCTTCTGTTGCATCTACCACCTTCTTTCTGGCATGGCGTACTGCGTATAAACCATGCTCATCGCTAATACCTGCCATGGTATCGATAAAATCGACGCCAGAGGCCAAGCTTTCGGACTTAGACATAATCAAACTCAATAAATATGGTTTAGTCTGAGCTATTGCCCGGACTGGAAACAAAAGGATCGTACGTACTTGGCAACCCGCTGTCGTCCCCGATGGTAAAGCGATATACCCGCTCGACGGCGAACTGGCGAAGTGCTTCGATTAAACGTGGAGCGTCAGGGTGTACAGGCCGGTCTTGATGGGTTAGCACCCCAATCATCGACGGAATGTGCGTTTTGATATTTTTAATCAAGACGCTTTCCGGCACATAGGAACAAGCAGTATAAGGATCAATAACACCAACGCCCAACCCCGCAGCCACCATACTCATGACGTTAAACGACGATGAGGTTTCGATTTGCCGGATCGTATCAGGCGATTTGTGGGCCCGTGACAGCGCTGTTGCCATACGATGCCGGAGCCGATACTGCGCAAACACGGAAATCAGGGTCTCATCGGGGATATCGCTTAAATCGATAATATCCTGGTGGGCAAATGAATGGCCTACAGGCAAAGCCAGTACACAAGGCGCCTGGCCGGACCAATGTAATTTACATGACCCCAAATCGACCGGCAGGCTGGTTATGCCCACATCTGCCGTACCGTCGTTTACTTGCTGCACCACTTGCTCTGGCGAAACGTTGTCAATATAAAGCTTCTGCTGAAACAAAGGCGCATGCTGTTCAAGCAAACCGATTACCTGAGGTACTACACCAGTGCCTAACGACAACGTTGTGGCCAACTTCAGCGGGCGACAAGTTCCACGTGCAATCTCGCGGGCACGAGTATCTAGCAATTCCAGCCCTGCCAGAATAGGGCGAACTTCTTCGTAAAACTCGCGTCCCTTTTCAGTAAGGGTGACATGGGGGCGCGTACGATGAATAAGCGTAAAGCCCAACTCTTGCTCAAGCTCTTGTACTTGACGGCTAACGACTGGCTGAGAGCGGTCAAGCAGACGACCCGCCGCGGTAACGCTTCCTGCTGTTAATACGGCTGCAAAAGCCTCAAGCTGACGAATTTCCATTATGTACCCACTTCGAGGGCCTGATTAGGCTTTGATTATTTATCCCACTATGAAGAATTGCAAGCGCGCTGTTAAAGCCTTAGTTCGCAATTTACGATTCGGACTGGCGCTTCTTCACCCCGAAGCAGTGATCTAAGGTAGGAAAGGAGCCGTCTCGTACCGAACTGGCATACTCGGAGGCGGCCTCTCGTATGAGAGCTCCTACATCTGCAAAGGGTTTGGCAAATTTAGGAATACGCCCGTCGCCCAGGCCCAGAATGTCTTCGGTGACCAGGATCTGTCCGTCACATTCGGGCGAAGCGCCTATGCCAATGGTAGGAATGTGGAGGGATTCGGTAATACGGCGCCCCAGTGGCTCGGCAATGCCTTCCAGCACCACAGCAAATGCTCCGGCTGACTGGTGGGCCAGTGCGTCGTTATAGATACGCTCTGCCGCCGCATCGCTAAGGCCCTGCGCCTTAAAGCCTCCCATTGTATTCACATACTGGGGCATCAAGCCTACATGCGCCAGGACAGGAATGCCCCGATCTACTAAAAAGCGCGTAGTTTCCGCCATCACATCACCACCTTCGAGCTTTATGGCAGAGGCGCCGCTGCTTGCCAGCAAGTAGGCCGCGTTCTTGAAGGCTTGCTGCAGCGATTCTTGGTACGTACCAAAAGGCATATCCACTACAACGCACGCATGGGCTGTAGAACGAACCACCGCTTTAGCATGAGCAGCCATTTGCTCCAGCGTAATGCTTAAGGTATCGTCCATGGCGTAACCCACCATTGCTGTGGAATCACCGACCAGGATCATATCCATATAAGGATCCAGCTGGCGGGCAATGGGCGCAATATAAGCAGTTAACGAAACGATTTTTTTATCCCCTTTCAAAGCCATTAGCTGGGGGACAGTACGTCGTTTAACATCACTATGCACGCTCATGTAAGAACTCCTTTTATATGAGCAAGGCTCATAACGATAATATGTATTTGTTGATGACCGAAATATGGGTTCAGTAGCGATTTTAAGATGATTTCACACGTATAATTCACCTGGGACAAAACAATAACTATCCCCATATTTTCCAGCTAGCTATCCGCTAGCATTAGCTATTTGCATTTCCAGCTGCCATTACAAGGCAGCACTCATGCCACATGCGTATGCCCCGGCTGTTGTTCATTAACAAGGCTTAGGGGCTAAACCCAAGGAGAACGCCGTGTCCGCGAACATTCCAAACGTTGTATTTCACGATGGTCGAAGTGCCCCTCAATTTGGCTTAGGAGTCTGGCAAATCGACAACTCCTTATGTTCAGGCGTGGTACAAGCCGCCATCAGCGAAGGCTATAGGCTGATTGATACTGCCGCCATTTACGGCAACGAAGAAGGCGTGGGCGAAGGCATTGCAAAGTCGGGGATACCACGCGAATCACTGTTTGTGACCACCAAACTCTGGAATGACCATCATGGGCACGATAGCACCAAAGCCGCCTTTGAAGAAAGCCTGAGTAAGCTTCAGCTTGATTACGTGGACATGTACATGATTCACTGGCCCGTTCCCCAAGAAAATCGTTTCGTCGAAGCGTGGGAAATGATGATTAACCTGCGCAACGAAGGCTTGATCAAATCTCTGGGGGTTTGCAACTTCAACGTCGATCACTTGCAACGCCTGCTCGACAAAACCGGTGTATTGCCGGTGATTAATCAAATCGAATTGCACCCTGGCTTTCAACAAGCTGAGTTACGGCAATTTCACAATGAGCACAATATTTTGACTCAAGCCTGGAGCCCCTTAGGCCTGGGCACGCTATGGGAAGACCCAACACTGCTGGAGATCGCCAACAAGCACAAACGTAGCATTGCTCAAATTTTATTGCGCTGGCAAATCGAGGTGGGCAATCTGGTCATTACCAAGTCATTAAAACGTGACCGCTTAAAAGAAAACAAAGATATTTTCAGCTTCGAATTAAGCGACGACGATTTACAGCAGATAGCCGCTCTTGATAACTCCGAAGGCAGATTAGGTCCGGACCCGGAACTGTTCAAGACAGTTGCTGAAAGCTAGCAATAAAGGGGGCCAAGCCATGTCGGATATGGCTTGGCCCTTGCTCTGCACAAGCGACGAAGCCCTTAATTAACTTCGCCGCCCTATCAAACACGTTATAGCAGGCTGCGCAAAACGTATTGCATGATTCCGCCGTGGCGATAGTACTCGGCCTCGGAAGGAGTATCGATACGTACCACCGCCTCAAAAGTTATATCGCCCGCCTTTACGTTCACAGTAGCAGGGGTAATGCCGTTATTCAGCTCGGTAATACCGCTAATGTCGAACACCTCGTCTCCTAGGAGCCCTAGCGTACTAGCGTTTTCGCCCTCTGGATACTGCAAGGGCAACACCCCCATACCCAACAGGTTAGACCGGTGAATTCGCTCGAACGATTCTGCGATAACTGCTTTCACCCCTAGCAAAAGCGTACCTTTGGCCGCCCAATCCCGTGACGAACCCGAGCCATACTCCTTACCGGCCAGGATGACCAAGGGAATATTGGCATCCAGATAGTTACGCGATGCGTCATAAATGGTAGTAACTGGCGCGTCAGCGACGCTAAGGTCCCGCGTGTAGCCGCCCTCGGTACCCGGGGCTAATTGATTTCGCAAGCGCACATTGGCAAAGGTCCCGCGAATCATGACTTCGTGGTTGCCTCGACGTGACCCGTATGAGTTGAAGTCCAGTGGCCGTACCCCATGGTCGGTTAAATACATCGCCGCCGGCGTCATCGCAACAATGGTACCCGCAGGACTAATATGATCAGTAGTTACCGAATCACCCAGTTTAGCCAGCACCCGAGCCCCTTTGATATCGCTTACGGGTGAGTGCTCGCGCTGCATGCCTTCGAAATAAGGCGGGTTACGAACATAGGTAGACTCCCGGTCCCATTCGAAATGTTTGCTGCCCGGGGTCGGAAGATTGCGCCAGCGCTCGTCACCGGCAAAGACGTCTTCATAGCCTTCCTTGTACATACTCGACGCAATGGAAGACTCGACAACACTTTGAATTTCTTCGGTAGTGGGCCAGATGTCTCTCAGGTACACAGGATTGCCCGCCTTATCATGCGTCAGCACATCGGTACTGAGGTTGATGTCCATCGTGCCTGCTATCGCATAAGCAACGACTAGCGGTGGTGACATCAGATAGTTCATTTTCACTTCGGGATGAATACGCCCCTCGAAATTCCGGTTACCCGATAACACAGAGGCAACAGTCAGGTTTTTCTCACCGATGGCTGCGCTGACTTCAGGAATAAGCGGACCGGAATTCCCGATGCAGGTGGTGCAGCCATAACCTACCAGGTTAAAGCCAAGGGCATCGAGATAAACATTCAGTCCGGATCGTTCGTAGTAGTCGGTTACTACGCGCGACCCTGGGGCCAAACTCGTTTTAACCCAGGGTTTACGGCCTACCCCTAGCTCATGCGCTTTCTTGGCAACTAAACCCGCGGCCATCATAACGCTTGGGTTTGATGTGTTAGTGCAGGAAGTAATGGCGGCAATCACCACAGCGCCGTCGCTGAGGGTAAAACGTTCGCCGCCAGGAAGGTTGACCTCTACTTTGCGGTCTGAGGCGACAGGCGTCTCGATGGAAGGTACGTCAGAAGCTGGAAACGACTCTTTAAGCGCTTCGTCGTAATCAGCCTGATTTTGAGACTTCAGGTAGGCCGCCAGTTCTGTTTGAAACGCCGATTGTGCAGACGACAGAGAAATGCGGTCTTGTGGCCGTTTAGGACCAGCAATTGAAGGAACGACTGTGGATAGATCAAGTTCCAGGCGCTCAGAGTAACGAGGCTCGTGCTCAGGGTCGTGCCATAAGCCCTGCTCTTTGGCATAGCTTTCGACCAGAGCGATTTGCGTATCACTGCGGCCCGTAAGCGCCATGTACTGCAAAGTGACATCATCGATGGGAAACATCGACACGGTTGAACCATATTCGGGACTCATGTTGCCGATAGTCGCCCGGTTCGCTAATGGCACCGCGCTAATGCCCGGCCCATAGAACTCGACGAATTTTCCGACCACACCATGCTTGCGGAGCATTTCCGTGATGGTTAGCACCAGATCGGTAGCTGTCACGCCTTCCGGCAAAGCGCCTGAGAGTTTAAAACCCACCACTCGTGGAATCAGCATGGAAATAGGCTGACCTAACATGGCGGCTTCAGCTTCGATTCCACCTACACCCCATGCCACTACGCCCAAGCCATTTACCATGGGTGTATGGGAGTCGGTGCCCACACAGGTGTCGGGGTACGCTTCAGGAACGCCTTCAGCGCCATCGCGCGTGAAGACCACACGAGAGAGATGCTCCAGGTTAACCTGGTGAACAATACCGGTACCTGGAGGAACGACCTTGAAGTTATTAAAAGCGCCTTGCCCCCAGCGCAGAAACTCGTATCGTTCAATGTTTCGCTGATATTCAATCTCGACGTTACGCATAAACGATTCGTTATGTGCAAAATCATCTACGATAACCGAGTGATCGATAACCAGTTCCACGGGCACCAGCGGATTGATTTTTTCGGGGTTGCCCCCAAAGCCGACATCGCCTCACGCATGGCGGCCAGATCAACTACCGCAGGCACCCCGGTGAAATCTTGCAGCACTACCCTTGCAGGGCTGAAGGCAATCTCGCGATTTGGATGGGAATCTGGATCCCACCCCGCTAAAGCTTTGATATCGTCTGCGTGTACATCAACACCATTCTCGGTACGCAATAAGTTTTCGAGTAAAATCTTCAAGCCATAGGGAAGTGTGTGCACATCGAGGCCTGGCCCATTTACCGCATCTAGCCGATATATTTGATAGGTATCGTCATTAACTCGTAAATTTGCACGCGCGCCAAAACTATTCAGATTACTCATTCCACGCTCTCCAGTTTTTGAAATACACAGGACCGCCGCTCAGTTAGCAAACACTGGCCACGGGCAATATAAAAATTGCCTGACCCTTTCATAATACACGCGTAAGCGAGTGCCCGGGCTGAAGGCACCATTTGAAGCAGGCTTATACATACGCCATATTTCTGTCACGATTTCTTATAGCGTTACCTTCGACTTTGCAATTATTCGTCTGGCAAACATTGCTTAATACCTGGGTCTATGCGTTTTATATTCAAAATTGATTTACGCCGCCTCATACTGCTTTTAGCAGTAGGCACTGCATTGCTAACCCTCAGCTATACGCTGTATGGCGGTTATCAGGCTGAGCGTGAACTATTAATACGCCAGACTCTGGAAAGCAATCGCGCTTATGCCCAAAAGCTCGCGCAGAGTACAAACCATTTTTTACAATCGCTGCAACGCCAGGTTGCTTTCAGCTCCGCCATTATCCAAGACAATCTCGACGACTTAAACCTTCTTAACGCTGAGGTAGAACGCCTTAAAGAGCAAAGTCAAAGTTTTAATTCGGTGTTAGTCGTCGATCACAACGCCCGCGCCCTTGCAAATGCTCCCTCAAATTTAGGTCTGAAAGGCGAACTTATTTATAGCGAAGGGGCTCGCGAAGCATTGCTTTTCAAACGCCCCATGATTAGCCAGCCGTATTTAAGCGTCAGCGGTACGACACCACTTTTATTATTTATCTCGCACCCACTCTATGATAGAAATGGCACCTATAGGGGGTATGTAGGCGGATCTATCTATTTACAAAGCGATAACAGCCTTACCACTTTACTGGGTGAGCATTTTCATCGCGATGGCTCTGAGATTTACGTGGTCGATCAAAGCCGCCGTCTGATTTATCATCAAAGTGGCGAACGCATTGGCGAAATAGTAAATGGCAATGACGCGATTGAAGATGTCATTCTGGGCATATCTGGCGCACGTCAGTTAATAACGCCTCAGGCCAAAAACATGCTTGTGGGCTACGCCTCAATAGAGCATTCAGGATGGGGGATTATTGCGCAGCGTCCAACCAGTGCCACACTGGATGAGCTCAATGAGCTGCTTAAAAAGGTAATCACCACTACGGTACCCTTTATATTGCTGTTAATTATTGCGCTGTGGTATTTGGCGAAACTTATTTCAGCCCCCTTACATAGCCTGGCGACAGCTGCCCCTGACTGGGGCAGCGACGATGCCACCGAGCGGATACGCACTGTCCACTCGTGGTATTTTGAGGCCGCTCAGATCAAGAAGGCCATGTTAATAGGATTAGGCCTGTTAAATAAGAAGCTCGGCGTGCTCGATCAAGAGCGCCTGACTGATCCACTAACAGGCCTGCGTAACCGACGCAGCATGTTGCAAACCGCTATATCCTGGATCGAACAAAAACGTAGCTTTGTCATCATTGCCTGTGACATCGATAACTTTAAGCAGGTTAACGACTCTTTTGGTCACACAGTAGGAGACGCGGTGCTACAACTGGTTGCGCAACGGATATTAGCGGCATCAAGGGAGCATGATGAAGTGTGCCGTACTGGCGGCGAAGAGTTCCTGCTCATGCTGTCACACATCAGTCTGGAAGACGGAGTGCGTATTGCCGAGCGACTGCGCTCAGATATCGAAAACATGCCATCGCCAACTGGCGAACCCATTACCATCTCGGCAGGCGTAGCTAGCTGGAGCGGCCCTCCGCTAAGCTTCGAGGCGGCGCTTGAGTCCGCTGACAAGGGCCTTTACCTAGCTAAACAAAACGGCAGAAATCGTGTTGAAATAGCTGAGCGATAAACCGAGGAATCAATCATTTCTCCCCTTTAATACTGCAGGCGCTTCCAACCCTGCTGAAACAAAAGCCACGATCTGATCAAAAATTTCTGTAGTGTTATTAGGATCACAAATATCCGGAGCTAGCTCTTCAAGCCGATGTGTATCAGAAAATGCATACATATATGCTCCAATCATCAAGACCACTCTCCAATACACATCACGTACCGATATTCCCGGCAAGATTTCCTTGGGGATTAGAACGTATTGCTGTGTCGAACGATCATATGCTTCATTACGAAGTTTATAAGAAATTTCCGCGGGCTCCGTGTGCAGTCGTGCCTGCAAACGTAAAAACCGACGGCCACCTGGCGTCTCTCTCAGCGCAATAGTTGGAGCCAAAAAAGCCTTTACAACTTCTGATGTATTCACAGGATATGCGGACTCTCGCAGCGCGTTCAATCTCTCTAGGCGCTGGTCTGAAATTACTTTCCCTCGGCGAATGAATACAGCTTCATACAAACCGTATTTGGAGCCGTAATAATAATTAATCAGGGCCTGAGTCACCGCCGCCTTCTCTGCAATTTCTCGTAACGTTGTCCCTGCGTATCCAACCTCCGAAAACTCCTCTTCTGCGGCGTCGAGTATTCGTTCAGAAGCGTTATCACCCACCCCCTCAGGACGTCCAGGCTTGTCACGTTTTACCCATTTTTTTCCTGATTTACTACTTTTGTACGTGCCATGCGTTCCTCACTAATTCGTTCCGATCTATCTTTGCGTCCCCGCTGCACTGAGCAATCACAGATGTTGCCCCAACAAAGGGCCACTTAATCCATCGAAGCCGCGCACAACCATGGGAAGAGGCGAGTTTGCCTTTTATCTGATTATGAAAAAAAGGCAAACGCCCCTATATGGCTAATACATCAAGCTGTTTCTTTTGTTGAGAGAAAATCAGTAGCGTTATAAGCATATACCCAATCAGTTTTAATTCCCCCGCATGTGGATCTATTTGCTGTTGCCGACGATACTCCTCGTCACGCTTAGCCTTCTCCTCATCAGACAAATGATAAGTACGTCCCCGCTCACGAGCCTCTAGTTGGACGCGGCTAGTGCGCGGGAGACGTTCCTCTTCATATAAGCGCAGTGCCTGAGCCAAATTTTCAGGATGGACTGCTGCTAGAGATTTCGCCAGCACATAAGCATCCTCGATGGCCATGGCAGCACCCTGTGACAGGAAAGGCAACATGGGGTGGGCGGCATCACCCAGCAGAGTCACCCGTCCCTTACTCCAAGTCGGCATGGGGTCACGATCAAACAGACCCCAGCGGTATACCTCCTGAACCTGTTCAAACAGACGGGTGATATTTGGATGCCACCCAGCAAAATCCTTTAGCATGCTTTCACGAGAACTCTGTACATTCCACGACTCTTCCACCCAGTCATCGCTTTCATTGACAGCGACAATATTGACAGCTTTTCCACCGCTAACATAGTACGTCACGATATGGCTATGCGGTCCAAGCCAAAAAGATGCTTCTGGGGCTACGTAATCCACTACGCCATCTACCGGCACCACAGCGCGATAACACATGTTACCTGTGTACCGCGGGTTTTCTTCCCCAAATAAGGATCGACGCACCTCGGACCGTACACCATCAGCGCCTACTATCAGGTCGGCTTCAAAAACAGAACCGTCTGCGAACTGCGCGACGGCCTTTTCGGCCGTCTGAGACACGTCTGTACATTGGGCGTTGAATGATACTTTGGTATTGCCTAATAGATCAGTCAATAAATGGTGCAAATCCGCGCGATGCACATGAAAAAATTCGGCACCGTAGCGCTGTGGACATTCGTCCTTGAGGGGTATGCGGAATTTCTCTTCAGCATCTCTCCAATCTCTTCCTACTAGAGCCTCTGGCAAGAACCCTATCCGCTCCAACTCCTCATGCGCACCTAAAGCATCCAAAACCTTCACGGCATTTGGCGTCACTTGTATGCCCGCCCCCACCTCTCCAAAAGCGGCCGCCCGTTCGAACAAATGAACTTCTACACCTCGCTGACTCAAGGCGGAAGCCAACGCTACTCCACCTATGCCTCCACCGATAATACCGACTTTGAATTGTTTACTCATAGACCTAACCCTTGTCTGCCGACTTGTCCAAATAGAATTAAATGATCGGACAAATAATAAAAATAAGAAATCTGATAACTCACGAAACAAGCAACGTGCGTAACGCTGAATACGGCATTACTTCTCCGTACTTTTGCCTGATATCAAATAAGCTTGCGTCATGAGGACCACTTGCCCGATCACCCACACAATCCTCCAGAACAAAAGGCCTAAAACCATAAGACATGGCGTCTACTGCCGTTGCCCGAACACAACCACTCGTCGTTGCCCCGGCAATCAATACCGTTTGAACGGCATACTGCGATAACCACGGTGCCAAGCCTGTATTAAAGAAAGCAGAAGGCGCCGTTTTACGAACCACTAGTTCCCCCTCAATCGGACGCAACTGATCTACGACTGCACTGGTTGGCTCATGCTCATGCAGCTTTGTTAACGGTGGCACTTTCAAACCGAATATATTCTTGTCAGATCCATTCTCGGCAAAAACTATGCGACTGTGCGCTACTTTCCATCCCTGTATCCGAGCATCTGCCAAGGCGTGCTGCGTATTGGCTATCGCTTGAGTGATGTTACCGCCACCAAAAGCGGCTGGATCAGCAAAACCATTCACAAAGTCCACAATGATCAAAGCAATGTGCCCTTCAGGACTTAACGTATGCCCAAAGCCTTGGCGACCATAAACTTCAACGTCACTCATGCCAACTCCTTAATAACCTTTCCTTCAAGTACAACTTCGCGGCCATCTACCAGCACGGTGCAATTACGCATCGGAATATCAATATGGCACGCGGTGGCACGGCTGCCCCCTACCTCGTTGTTCGGGCCGAAAGAAAACAGAAAATTGCCGGAAAATGCCCGGGCATCCATGCCGATGGTCTGCTCTCGGTCGTACAGGCTCAACGTGGACCAATAGGCTCGGGGCTGAAGTCCCCAGCCTATATGTGACATAGCATAAGCATCCGGGTCATCAAAAGATGCCATATATTCGTTTAGTAACTCAGCATCCAACCCACCTGTAATAGACGTCACAAAACCCTTTTCAATCATCATCTCGATTGGTTCCGTGACATATTTCTTCATGGGGAGCAGGATGTCTCCTCTGTCCAAAACGACTCGACCATATGACTTATCCTCGTCTGGCCAAGTTAAAACAAACCCGCTGGGCCAGTGATCCCAGCGGCCTGGCTCATCGACAAAGCCATACTCTTTCATCACAGGATACTGGCCTATAGGCATGATTAAATCCGTGCCTGCTTGCGATAACGCACGCACTTCTTTAGCCCCTTCCAAAACGCGTGCTGATCTTTCCACCCGTTCCTTATCTTCTTTCGTAGGAACCATACGCACCAGCACCTCCGGTGGCTCGGCCGCCAATAGAATCTTGGTACCAGATTGCAAAATCTCATGTTGCTCGGGCGAGAACAATAATGTCATAAGATCCAGCACCAGATCGCTCGCCTGTAAAGCAGCATAGGCGGCGGGGTTATTGGTTAAAGGAGTCGTCCCTAGATAGGCTAGCGCGTCACGACTCAACGCTTTTTCTGCATTGACGGGCAGCAAGTCTATCTGCACTTGAGTCGCACCGATGTCTGCCACCGCCTGCTTAGCGGTGGATAAGGTCTGTGGGTGAGTGTCCTGGCTAGTGAGTATGGTAATCATTTGTCCGGGCTGCACGCCCGATAACGTCAATACTTGCCGCCAAGCTTCTACTAACTGATGGTTTGCAACAGCCATTTTCTTCTCCTGTTTTTAAAAACTCTGATTCCAATAGGTAGCCAACTCTCGAAAAAAGCCTTCTTCATCGTCCCAAGGAATCATATGTCCGGCTTCGGGCACCTTTTGCACAATCAAATCCGCCTTCAATTGCTGTATTTCCTGGATATCTTCGTCTCGTATCACATCGCCACGCCCCGCCACCATCAACGCCGTAGGAATATCGGATAATTGCCTAAAGTCGGAAATCGCTTCATCTGTATGAAACCACTCATAGCTTTCAATCACGGCGCGCAGATCGCAGCTATGCAGCCATTGAGCTCGCAGTTGTCTTTGGCCCTCTGTCCAGGTGGGGCAGAACGCTTTCATTTGCTCCGCATCCATTCCTTTACGCGCCAGCTTGATAGAATCCACATACCAATTTAGTTGAGCCGGATAACTACGTCGTCCAGGCCCAGAAACAGGTGGATCAACCAAAACCAAAGAAGCTACATCTCTGAGACCACGCGCCACAGCTCGCAATGCAATCCTAGCGCCCATCGAATGCCCCAACAGAGTCACATTTTCAAGCTTCATAGCTTGTACAAACGCAGTTACATCATCCGCACAAGCATTTACTCCGTAATCAAGCGTCTCCCCGTGTTCAGATAAGCCCCGACCGCGCACATCAAGCACATACACATCAAAGTGTTTGCCAAGACGCTCGGCCACAAACCCCCAAGTGGGCGCAGGACTGGTTATTCCTGGCACCAGCAGCAGTGGCGACTTACCACCGCCATAACGCAAATAATGCTGACGAATATGGTTCGCGTGTACGTTGCCGCCGTAAAGGTAAGTAGAACTCAAATCAACCTCCCAGATAAGCACTTAATAAATCAGGATCGTTCAGGAGGCTCTGACTTTCTTTTTCCGCAATCACGCAACCTGTTTCCAGCACATAAGCACGAGAAGCTATACTCAATGCATTGTGTACGTTCTGTTCAACCACCAGAATCGATACGCCATGTCCACTGATTTCCCGAATAACCTCAAACACTTCCAATGCCATTTTGGGGCTCAACCCCAACGATGGCTCATCTAAAATAAGAAGCTCGGGCTCTGACATCAGTGCACGTGCTATTGCCAGCATCTGCTGTTCACCACCGCTCAATGTGCCTGCTAACTGTCCCGCTCGCTCTTTCAGACGCGGGAAGCGATGGAAAGCGATCCCCTTCCGTCGTTCGACTTCTGCCTTGCTCTTCAGCAAATAAGCCCCCAGTTCCAAGTTTTCCTCTACACTCATCTCCGGCCAGACATGCCTTTCCTCTGGGCAGTGGGCTAAGCCCAGCTTCAAAATATTGGCTGGAGTTCTACCTTCAATATTTCTACCTTTCCACAGGACCACGCCAGAAGTTGGCTTTATCAGTCCGGAAATGGCGCGTAAGGTGGTGGATTTCCCCGCTCCATTAGCACCTAATATAGCGACTACCTCTCCCTTATTCACGTGCAAGCTAATGCCATGCAGTGCCGTCAGATTTCCATAGCCTGCCACCACCTGCTCTACACTTAATAGCGGAGCGTCAGATGAGGGTGTCGTCATGCTGCTTTCCCCATATATGCTTCCAGAACTTCTTCATTTCGCTGAATTTCAGCAGGCGTTCCACTAGCCAGTTTTTTCCCGAAATTCATGACAACAATATGGTCAGATACCCGCATGATCAAATTCATGTTGTGCTCCACCAGCAGCAGAGATTCGACCCATTGGTCCGGCAAACGTACTAACAGTTCTGCTAGTGTTTCTGCTTCTCGTGTATTGAGACCTGCAGCAGGTTCATCCAACATCAATAATCGTGGGTTTGCTCCCAGAGCGACTCCTACCTCTAACAAGCGCAATTCTCCGCACGACAACGAACCAGCCTGTACATCAGACCGCTTCTCCAAACCCACTAGCTCAAGTATTTCGTCCGCTGACTGGCTTATGCTGCGCTCATTACGTGCCTGTACCGACCCAGGCCAAAAAGTACGCCACAGTGGCATACGATCCCGTAAATACTGAGCATGTATCAAATTGTCAAACACCGACAATGAGCGCAGCACATTTGTTTTCTGAAAGGTACGAATTACCCCTAGCTGTGCCATGCGGCAGGGTTTTCTGGCAGTAACTTCGTGGCCATCCCACAATACCCGGCCCCTTGTTGGCTCATAAAACCCGGTAATAAGATTAAAGCAAGTAGTCTTACCCGCTCCATTGGGCCCGATCAAGCTGACAATTTGCCCCTTACCTACAGTGAAATCCACATCTTGCACAGCGTGTATACCGCCAAAAGATTTACTTAATCCACTTACCTCAAGCATGGCGCACCCTTTTAAATAAAGTACTAAAACGTTGACGCACGTATCCCATCACACCATCAGGAGCGAACAGCACCATCGCTACCACAATCAGGCCAAATAGCGATAAACGAACCTCCTTAAACTCCCTCAAATACTCTTCCAGTAACGTGACGAGAACAGCTCCCAAGACGGGGCCAATCAACGTTCCTTTACCACCGAGCAACACGATGATGATCATGGTTGCAGTAAAGGGAAAGCCAAATACTTCAGGTCCTACAAAACTGATATACGTGGCATAGTACGCGCCTGCAATTCCAGCCAGAAACGCTGCTACCACGAACACAAACAAAGAATAGCGAAATGGATCGATCCCTATAGATTGCGCGACATAATTGTTTTCACGCAGAGTCACAGCTGCTCGTCCAGCACTGGAATAAACCAGGCGGTAACAAATATAAAACGTGATAGCAGCCAGCACGACTCCTAGCATCACGAAGCCCCGCTTCCCCGACAGCCACTCGTTGACATCCAAAATTGCCGGGTGCTGAACACCAGAAATGCCCATAGGACCATTGGTCAACGCTATCCAGTTGTTAGCCAGCAAACGCAGCACTTCGGCAAACGCCAAGGTCACGATGACAAAGAACGGGCCACTTAGCCTCAGGGTGATCCTCCCGATCAACCAACCAGCTATCGCCGCTATTACCGCCGACAAACATACTGCCAAGGTGACAGACATTCCTACTGACGGAGAGCTAAGAATGGCGACGGAATAAGCTCCTAAACCAAAGAACGCAACATGTCCCAGAGGGAACTCTCCCACATAGCCCACAATAAGATTTAAGCTACTCGCTAAAATGGAATACAAAAGCACCAGCACCAGAATGTGTAACAAATAGTCATTTTGCAACAACATCCCTAATACCGCCGCTACGACCAAACTACCAATCAGAAAATTACGTTCGGTTTTCATTCAGGCTCGCTCCGCTCGAACAGAAAACAACCCATAGGGACGAAACAACAGAATCAGGATAACCAAGGCAAAGCCCACCATGTCCACGGTTCCGGTCTGTACAAAACCACCCCATAAAGACTCCGCTACTCCTAGAATCAACCCTCCTACAATTGCACCGCCAAAACTGCCCATACCTCCCAGAATCACCACAACAAAAGCCTTTAGGCTGATCAGGCCACCAATAGACGCCTGAGCGACATAAATCGACCCCAGCAACATCCCCGAAGTCGCTGTCAGCGCCGCGCCTAGCGCAAAAGTCGAGGCATAAATCGTTGCGGTGTTTATGCCTACCAGACTCGCTGCGGTCTGATCCTGGAAGGTCGCACGCATAGCCTTGCCCAGTTTGGTTTTCTGAATTAGCAGGCGAGCACCGACAATCGCCAGAATAGAGATAACAACTGCAAAAATCCGCACTTCAGTAATGAAAATCGGCCCAATAAACATTGGGGCGCTTGGAACAGGTGCAATGACTTTCTGGGGTGCTGTCCCAACTAGCATTAATGCTGTATTGGTAAGAAAAATAGACAGGCCGATAGTCAGTAAAATGCCTGGCTCAGGCCCTCGGTCACGGATGCGTTCAATCAGAAAACGATCCAATACCCAGCCAAAAGCCCCCATGATCAAAACGACTACCATGAGGCCAATAAAAAAGTTCAACTCCAGTTGCTGGGTTACTATCCAACCCAGCAACCCACCAATCATGTAAAACTCTCCATGCGCAAAATTCACTAAGCGCATCAAACCAAAGATTAAAGTCAACCCTAATGCTGACAACGCATAAAAGGTTCCATTGACTAGCCCATTCACTATGAACTGAAACAGCAGATCAAACACAACGGTCCTCCAAAGGGCAAATGCAAAGATGCCAGGAGCGCTCAACTTATCGAGATGGGCGCCCCTGTCGGTTGAAACTTAATCAGCCGTAACAGCTGCCTGTGCCACGATCTCAGGCTGGCCATTTCTCAGTTGCACCAAAACGGCATCAAACCCAAAAGCCTGACGCTTATCGTTGAATTCGAATAAGCCATTTGGCCCTTGATATTTCACGTCGGCCAAAGCCTGCCGAATTTGATCAGGATCAGAACTGCCTGCTTGCTCTATGCCATCCATAATGATGCTTAAGGCGTTGTAGCCGGCCACAGAGTACTTTCCTGGCAATTCGCCATATTCCTGCTGATACGCCTGTACGAATGCCAAATTCTCAGGTCGATCAATCGTATGGGCGTAAGGTACTGCAGCATGTATCCCTTCGGAGGCATCACCTGTCAGCTCTACAAAGTCTGCCGTTGCCCAGCTACCCACTCCAAATACTTGTGTTTGCAAACCGACTTCTTTCATCTGTTTCACCAAGATTGATCCATCCTGGGTTTCGGCGGCAACAAAAACACCGTCCGGCTTCGCCGCTTTTACGCGAGTAAGCATGGTGTAGAAATCTGTTGCACCATGATCGAAATATAGTTTCAGAACTGTTTCTCCGCCCATGGCCTCAATCTGGGTAGAGAACTCATCCATACCACCACGCCCCCAGTCATCATTGACTCCTATGTAAGCGATCTTTTTAAGCTTCAGTTGATCAACTAAAATCTCGGCAAAGGCATGAGCCAATAAACCATCTGTTTCAGCTGTGCGGAAAAACCAATCATTATTTCGCTCAGTCAAATCACTTTTGGATGACACTCCAGATAGCAACGGCACTTTATACTTCTGAGCAACACTCATTGCTGCAATCGTGGCAGAACTGCAAAAAGCCCCAGAGATAATAGAAACCCGATCCTTCTGAATTAATTTTTCTGCGGCGTTTACGGTCTTGGAAGGCTGACACTCACCATCCTCTATGATCAACTCAAGCTGTTTACCCAGAACTCCTCCACGAGCATTACGCTCCTTGACTGCCAGTTTTGACCCATTGACGTCCGCCACACCGTTGTAGGCTACTGAGCCTGATAAAGGCTGTATCAACCCAACCTTAATCGTTTCTGCGTATATGGCATTCGTCCCGCTCAGCAGGATACCGAGCAACATAATCGGAACAGTCTTCCTCACATTCATCTCCTTGTTCACTCTTTTTTGATGTAAATCGAATGCAGCAATGAAAATATTAACTAACTAACCAATAAATAAAAATATGGTACATACCCTAGGCCAAAATTTAAGGCGGTCCTTTCCTGTAAGGTTTTTTACATAGACAGCTCAGCGTCTTACTCACAGTAACTAAGACGTTCGAACAGATGAATAGATAAGCTGAATAGTACGCACAGGTAAGTCAACCTCACCCTGCCTCGTAGAAAGACAAACGGCAGAAATCGTGTTGAAACAGCTGAGCGATAAGCTCGTCCACGGCTCCTTATCTGAGCATGACATTTTGTGATGGCACTGTGACAGATCACTGTTATGCAGCTTGTCACACCCCTTTTAGAATAAATACATTGTCATTTACTCTAAGGGTTGAATATCAACATGAAAACCTATCGCATCGGTCAAATTGTTCCTAGCTCCAACACCACAATGGAGACTGAAATTCCAGCCATGCTACTGGCTCGTGCTGAACAGTTCCCCAACGAGCGCTTCACCTTTCATTCGTCACGCATGCGCATGATGAACGTTACACCTGAAGAGCTGAAGGCAATGGATATTGCCAGCGACCGCTGCGCGGTCGAACTTAGCGACGCACGCTGTAATGTAATGGCCTACGCATGCCTGGTAGCGATTATGGCTCAGGGCGATGGCTATCATCGTGTCTCACAAGAGCGTCTGCAAAATACTGTGAAGGATAACGGGGTCGATATTCCTGTGTTAAGTTCGGCTGGAGCCTTGGTTGATACATTAAAAGAATTTAACTTTAAAACCGTGTCAATCATCACGCCATACATGAAGCCCTTGACCAAGCGCGTAGCTGATTACATTGAATCTGAAGGTATTAGCGTTCAGGACTCGATTAGCCTGGAAGTTGCGGATAACCTGGAAGTGGGCCTGCTGAACTCGGATAATCTGCTTGAACACGTACAGCGCCTGAACCACGATGGTGTCGACGCCGTCATCTTGTCTGCATGCGTGCAAATGCCATCATTGGGAGCCATTCAGCGTGCACAGGATTTGATCGGCAAGCCAGTTCTATCCGCTTCTGTTGCCACCGTTTACCAAATGCTCAAAACCCTGGGGCTAGAAACCGTTGTTCCAGATTCGGGTTATGTGCTATCGGGAAAACAAGGCGTATAAGCGCAAGATAAAAGTCTGGAGCGAAGCCGGGACGATTGTCGCCGCATAAATACCTTGCCCGTTATTTATGCGCACCTAAGCCCGGCTTTCTCAGTCTGACATGCAGGGGAGATACAAATACGGGTAATATTATCCAATGAAACTGGATTTAGTTACGTTAAAGCTATTTGTACGGGTACTCGATGAAGGCACTATCAGTCAGGCTGCCGAACGCGAGCACATTGCTGCTGCTGCTGTTAGCCGCCGTATCTCAGAGCTTGAAGATAGCTTGCAAACTCCGCTGCTTATTCGTAGCAATAAAGGCGTCCTTCCTACGGCCGCTGGCCTGGAACTGCTCTACCACGCCCGGGCTTTGCTCAACAACGTCACCACCATCGAGAGCAGGATACGCTCGTACGCTGATGGACATGGTGAATTGGTTCATATCCTGGCCAACACCTCTGCGGTCACACAGTTTCTTTCCAACCCCTCGGTATATTTAGCCAGCAAAACCCCTCAATACGACTGCAGCTCGAAGAACAGTCGAGTTTGTCCATTGTGCAAGAAATCGAAGCGGGTAAAGCCGATCTTGGAATATTTACCCTTCTGCCTTATGAAGCCCAAATCAAAACCTTTGCATTCAGGCAAGACAAACTGGTGTTACTGGTTCCCAAGGATCACCCTCTCGCCTCTGAGCGCTCGGTCAACTTTGAAGACACCTTAAAGTATGAGCAGGTGTCGTTGCTTACCGGCACGCAAATCAATTATCAGATTACTAAAGCCGCGATGGAGGCCAATATCCCCTTGCGTCTGCGCACGGTAGTTTCGGGCTACGACGCAATGTGTCTGCTGATTAACGCTGGTATGGGGATCGGCGTACTGCCCAGAGAAAGCGTAAGCATCTATAACGTGCCGAACACGTCCATACTTGAATTAGAGAATGAGTGGACGCAGCGAGACATCGTCATTGGTGTGCATAGCCACCGAGAAATGCAGCCAGCGGCAAAAAGCTAATGGATTTCCTGTTGCAGGACAGTCTGCAAGTCGAAAACCGCTAACGCTTGTTCGCTATTGCCAAAAAATAGTGCTGCCAGCGGTACGGACTATCCGCTCACTCACCATCCAGACTGGAACTATTCATTTTTTGCAGCAAATACAAGATGGCGACTTGCTCGGCAGGGTTGAGCTTGCCCATTGTCAGTTTGCTGATTTTTTTGGCTTTGGGAATGGTTTGCGCTATTAGCGTCTCGCCCTCTGGGGTAAGATCAGCAATCACTTTACGGCGATCAAGCTGTCCTGGAGACAATTTAATTAAGCCACGCGCCTTTAATCTATCGATAATTCCCCGGATAGTGGCCTGGTCGATCGCTGTTGCCTCTACCAGCTCAGCCTGCGAACTGCGTCCACGGTCACGGAGTGCACAGAGCGTCACGAACTGTATGGCGGTCAGTTGATCATCTTCAATATTTTGCTGAAAAATAGACGTATGTCGCTGCACTGCTTTACGCAGCAGGTGTCCGACTTGCTCGGTGACATCATAAGGCGCAGCGCCTTCTGGCGAAGAGGTGTTAGTTGATTCGTTATTTTTAGACATACCCAGACTGCAATAGTTGTGACCTGACCGTTCCATTCTAGCTGATGTATTTAACAATCAGTATAGCCCTGTTAACCAAACGTAAGCGCTTTCAATGACGGGCTCCAGACAAGCTAAACGAGCACAGAAAAAGCGAAACGGCATCAAAAAACCAAAAAATATAAAGCCTACACACTGAAAAAACAGATGTGACCCAAAGTATATCCTAAACCGCAGGGCGATCCCCAACCTTCAGGCTGCAACGCCTTATGGGCCCATAAATGGAGCTGCAAGCTCAACTCACAATCCCTTTTTAAATCGTGAGAAGCGACACGTCAGCCTGTTGATAATAAAGCCATAAACAATACGGCTTGTACTTCAAACCCAGCTTTACATAGTAATTTTAATTGTTTAGCTCTGAACGAGATACACCGTTCCAAAACCTTCAAACCTCAACATCCATCTAAGTATAAACCCCAGTCATAATTTATTTTAATTCCTAAAATGAGTGTGTACACTACTAATATTGTTAATCGCACTGAAAACATGGCTAGGAGCTTAAGATGGAAAAAACAAAGAAAATCGCAATCGTTGGCGCAGGCCTGGGCGGCGCAGCTGCCGCCACGCTGCTTCAACAAGCAGGTTTTGACGTAGAAGTTTACGAACAGGCGCCTCAGTTCTCACGCCTGGGGGCTGGCATCCATGTAGGCCCTAATGCCATGAAAGTGTTTCGTCGGATGGGCTTGGAAGATCAATTGGATAAAATGGGCTCCCACCCGGACTTCTGGTTAAGCCGGGATGGATATAGCGGAGAGTATCTATCACGCATACCCTTGGGTGAGTTCGCCAAAAAGAATATGGCGCCTCTTACATTACGGTTCACCGTGGCGACATGCACGCACTACAAATGTCGAGCATTAAGCCTGGTACCGTACATTTTGGTAAGAAGCTTGAAACCCTCAATGACGATGGCGAAAAAGTACACTTGAGTTTCGCCGACGGCACCAGCGTTACCGCCGACATTGTGATCGGTGCTGACGGTATTTATTCGAAAATTCGGGAAACGCTGCTGGGTGTTGAAGCCCCTACCTACAGTGGCTGGGTTGCGCATCGCGCACTGATCCGTGGAGAAAAGCTGGCCCAATTCGCTGACGAGTTCGAAGATTGCGTTAAATGGTGGACAGATGATAGCCACATGATGGTTTACTACACTACCGGTAAACGTGATGAATACTACTTCGTAACTGGCGTTCCTCACGAGCCGTGGGACTTTAAAGGATCATTCGTCGATAGCTCGCAAGAAGAAATGCTCAATGCATTCGACGGTTTCAACTCCACCGTAAAAAACCTAATTCGCTCTACCGAAAGTATCACCAAATGGCCCTTGCTAAATCGCAACCCTCTGCCTATCTGGAGCCAAGGCCGTCTGGTCATGCTGGGCGATGCCTGCCATCCTATGAAGCCTCACATGGCGCAAGGCGCGTGTATGGCCATTGAAGACGCAGCGATGCTTACCCGCTGCTTGCAAGAGACGGGCTTAAGTGACTACCGCACTGCTTTCGATCTATACGAAGCCAATCGTAAAGAACGCGCTTCCCAAGTACAAGCCGTGTCTAATGCCAATACTTTCTTACGGGCCCAGGAAGATCCGGGCTGGGTATATGGCTACGACCTTTACGAGCAAGAACTAGCACTTCCCAGCAACATCGCAAGTTCGTAACTCACACTAAGGCCCAAACGTTCAAGTTTGGGCCTGGCACCTTTGCAGAACAGTACACACGGAGACATTTGACGTGCACTCAACCACATCAAACCCTGCCATACCTACTATAGGGAGTGATAAAAATCATGATTTATACAAAAAAATCACGTGGCGACTTATTCCTTTTCTATGCTTTTGTTATTTAGCTGCTTACCTCGATAGAATCAACGTAGGCTTTGCCAAGCTACAAATGATGGAAGACTTGCAGTTCAGCACCACAGCCTATGGCTTGGGTGCTGGGCTGTTTTTCGTGGGCTATATCCTTTTCGAAGTTCCTAGCAATCTGGCCCTCGAAAAAGTAGGCGCTCGCATGTGGATTGCACGCATCATGATCACGTGGGGCATTTTGTCCGGCCTGACCATGTTCGTAACGTCTACGACCCAATTCTATACGCTGCGATTTTTTCTAGGCGCAGCAGAGGCTGGCTTTTTACCCGGCGTACTTTATTACCTGACAATGTGGTTTCCCACTTATAGACGAGGCAAGATCATTGCCTTGTTCATGATTGGTTTGCCGCTATCCAGTGTTATAGGGGGTCCTCTTTCCGGCTGGATCATGAACAGCTTTGATCAGCTCCATGGCTTGCGTGGCTGGCAGTGGTTGTTTTTGCTTGAGTCCATACCTAGCGTGTTGCTGGGGATACTCACATTTTGGGCGCTTCCCAACAACCACACCAAAGCCAAGTGGTTAAGCACCGAAGAAAAAGCATTGCTTCAGAAAGATCTGGATCTGGACAATGCCGAAGGAAAAGACAGCAAACACTCTTTTAAAGATGGATTTTTCAACCTCAAAGTATGGATGCTGGGTAGTGTGGATTTCTCCATATTGCTAGGCGCTTATGCCATCGGCTTCTGGATGCCTACTTTCATCCGCAATGCGGGGGTAATTGATACCTTTAACATAGGTTTGCTTACTGCTATCCCCAGTATTGCGGGCGTCATTTGCATGCTGGCTCTGGGAGCAAGTTCGGATAAACATCGTGAACGCCGATGGCATTTATCCATTCCCTTAACTGTTGGGGCCATTGCCTTAGTACTAAGCACTTTTGTGTCCACCAATCTAGTGCTGACAGTGCTGACATTTACCATTGCATCTGGGGCCCTCATCGGAGCATGTCCGGTTTTTTCAGCTTGCCTGCTACCTTTCTAAAAGGCACCGCTGCTGCCACGGGCTTTGCCCTGGCATGTTCAGTAGCGAACATTGCCGGCCTGGTCAGTAACTCCTTAATCGGATGGACCACGGATCTGACGGGTACAGCGGACGCTGCATTGTGGTTCTTTGCAGCATGCTTGATATTTAACGCCGTGCTCGTTATGGTGGCTTTCCCTGCCAAGCTGGTTAACCGCTAAAACAACTGACTCGCAGTTTTCATTACCGCCAAGTTGCCGCCACACGGTAACTTGGCGGTTTTTTGTGGGTAACGGCGTTATAAACTCAATACCGGTTAGTCTCCAGACGCCTATCCTGAGCAGAGACAAACAAAAAAGCGGTGCTTTCATATTATTGATATTGAAAGCACCGCTTTTAACTGCTTCGCTACGCTTTTACAATCCCAACAACGTCATGGCCTCTTCACGATCCACGACCGTCGCGTACTTTTGCTTCATGTCATAGAGATTAGCGTCATGAGGCCCAATAGCACGATCCCCCACGCAGTCTGACACGACCAGCGGACGAAAGCCCAGCTGCATGGCATCCACCACCGAAGAGCGCACACAACCACTTGTAACTGCTCCTGCAACCAGCAACGTCTGTACGCCGCGCTGCGTTAACCATGCCGCCAGCGACGTACCGTAAAAAGCAGAAGGCACTGTTTTACGCACCACCAATTCACCGTCCACCGGAGTCAGTTCAGGCACTATATGACTATCCGGGTTGTCTTCCAGCAAGGTGAGCATGCTGGGAACTTTAATGCTGAATATATTGTTATCTGCTCCGTCATCGGCAAACACAATTCGGGTATGCGCCACAGGCCAGCCCTGCTCACGTGCTGTTTTCAGCAGCTTCTGAGTCTGCTCGATCGCCTCAGGGATATTGCCCCCGCCAAAAACAGCAGGATTCGCAAAACCATTCACCAAATCGATAATCAACAAGCCGTATGGCGCCTTGGGCTCAAGCTGAGCGCCAAAGCCTTGCTGTTGATAAATCGCGTCGTCCTTACTCATTTGTCTCTCCGTCCAGTACCTTTCCATTGCGCACGACATCGACGCCATCTAGGCGTACAGTGCAATGACGCAGCGGGATATCAATGTGGCAAGCCGTGGTTCGTGTGCCGCCAGCTTCGTTGTTGGGCCCAAGCGAGAACAGGAAATTGCCTTCAAAGGCCCGCGCATCCATCCCGATGGTGTTCTCGCGATCGTACAGCCCTAATGTGGACCAATGCGCACGCGGCTGCAGTCCCCAACCAATATGAGAAATTGCATAGCCTTCCGGATCATTAAACGTTTTCATGTATTCGTCTAATAACTGCGCATCTATGCCGCCTTCGATTTTCGTGGCATAACCGTTTTCAACAGTCAGCGTAATCGGTTCAGCCACATATTTTTTCTGCGGCAGTAGAATATCGCCTTTATCAATCACGATACGACCCGTCGCCCCGCCTTCATTGGGCCACGTCAAGGTGAAACCGCTCGGCCAATGATCCCAGCGGCCGGGTTCATCAACGTAGCCGTATTCGCTAATGGCCGGAAACTCGCCCAACGGGCAACGCAAATCGGTTCCTGCTTTGGACACGATATGCATTTCACGCGCCTTCGAAATGAGAGCTGAAGCAGCCTTCACACGAGTGCGATCCGCCTCGATAGGAATGGTGCGTACCAAAATTTCCGGTGGCTCAACAGCTAGCAGAATCTTGGTGCCGCTGTCCAGTATTTCCCCTTGCTCAGGCGAAAACAGCAACGTCATCAGGTCAAGCACCAAGTCGCTGGCTTTCAAGGCAGCAATCGCCGCCTTGTTTCCCGTTAACGGCGTCGTACCCAAATAAGCGAGCGAATCACGACTTAAGGCCTTCTCTGCATTAACCGGTGGTAAATCCAGACGATTTACAATGGCCCCCTTAGACTGCGCTGCGATTAATGCACATGCCAAGGTTTGCGGATGTGTAGAAGTGCTGGTCAAGACCGTTACCGTCTGACCTGCCTCTAGCTTTGATAAGGTTAAAACTTTTTGCCACGCTTCAATAAGCTGATAATCACTAACTGCCATATTGTTCCCCAAAAAATTTAGGCGATGTGCCAGTGGCCTACCGCCCGTGTAATGGATTTACGCTATCGAGACACCCAGGAACTCGCCGAAGGCCTCGTAGAAGCCTGCTTCGTTATCCCAAGGAATCATATGGCCCGCATCCTTCACCTGAGTCACGACAAGGCCAGGAATCAGCCCCGCAATTTCTTCTGTATCTTCTGGACGCACCACATCCCCACGCTCAGCCGTCATCAACATGACTGGCACTTTGATGCGTGGAAAATCAGCATGCACATCGTCATTCTGGAAGTCATTGAAACTTTGGATAATGGCACTCTCGTTACACGTATGTAACCACTGCGCACGAAGCTGTAGCTGCTCTTCTGTCCAGGTAGGGCAAAAAGCACGCATTGCCTCTGCATCGCAGCCTTTGCGTGCTAGCGCCATTGAGTCTACATACCAAGGTAATTTAGCGGGATAAGCACGGCGACCAGGCCCGGAGACGGGCGGGTCAACCATGACCAAGCCCTCCAGGCCTGCAGGCTGAGAACTGGCAGCTCGCGCACCAATACGACCACCCATTGAGTGTCCCACCAAAATGTAGCGCTCAAGGCCTAACGCCTCAGCTAATGCCACTACGTCGGCAGCCTGAGCATCCAAGCCATAATCAATGCCATCGGCAGCCTCACTGAGACCGCGGCCACGCACATCAATAACGTAGGTATCAAACTGGGCGCCAAACTGCTCGCCCACAAAGCCCCAAGTCACCGCAGGGCTGGTAATGCCGGGAATGATGATGACAGCCGGACGGCTGGCTCGCTCGCCCTCCACACCCCCATAGCGCAAATAATGCTGACGTATTCCATTGGCTGACACATTTGCGCCATATAGATAGTGACTCATTTTATCTCCTTGAATTGACATATTCCGTACATGTAACCACTGCTTTTCAGGGCGTATTTAACGCCGTCTTTATGACTTGAGGTGTGAACGGCGCCTGATAAAAACGTATTCCGCATGCGTCAAACAGCGCATTGGCTACCGCAGAAGCACATGGCACCGACGCTGATTCGCCCGCCCCCATGGGAGGCTCGTGTTGACGATCCATCAACACGACATCAATAGGCGGTATTTTTGTGAAATCGATAATTTTGTATGCGCCCCATTCCGCTTCAACAGCACCGGCGCCGTCAAAATTGACTTGCTCGTAGAGGGCACGGCTTAAAGCCTGAATAACATTGCCATGAAGCTGGTGCGTAACCCCCGCCGGATTCACCATCTGACCTGTATCCTGTCCCACGACAACCCGATTGATCCTTATCTCACCCGAAGCAACATTCACACTCAACTCCAGAATCCAGGCCGACCACGCTGCTCCAAAACCCGGAAATTTGGAGTGTATATATCGGGCATAAGCTACGCCGCTACCATGTAACCAACCGTCAGAATCAGCCACTCCACGCGTACCACTTGCCCTGGAGGCCCACCCTGCTTTCTTTGCCACGGCGATTAGCAAATCTTGCGCACGGCTGTCGGAGCTTAGGTTTTTCACTCGAAAATCAACCGGATCCTCCCTTGCCTCAAAGGCAAGCTCATCGATAAAGCAATCATGCGCAAACGAATTAGGTAACGCTGAGACCCCGCGCAACCATGAGGCGCGCACTATAGGAGCCATATCGTTGCACACAATTTTCTGACTGGGATAATCGTAGGGAGGAACTGCAGTACGATCCCCCATTTGCAGCGTACGCGGCGTTGCTGGTGCCTTCCCTGTTAAAAACAACGCCAACAGCGGCGCGTCATTAGATGGGTAATGGGTACTGAAGCTGTAATGACGCAGGCTCCCGCTCTCATCCACTGAGCCCTCTACGTCCATCAACTGTGCGGCCCCCTTGGGCTCCCAACCGTGTTCCTGCTCACGACTTAGCTGCACTCGTACAGGTACGCCTGCAAATTGCGACAGCAGCAGTGCATCGGCACATACATCGTCGGCGCAATTACGGCCGTAGCAACCCGAGGCTTCATGGCGGATAATCTCGATCTGTCCCTCATCCCTGTCACTTAGCTCACTAAGGTGAACGCGCAACATATGAGGATTCTGTGTACCCGACCAAAGCCTTATCTGCTCTGCTCCGTAGTCGGCGACTGCGCACGAAGGCCCAATAGAGGCATGCAACTGATAGGGCCAGATATAGGTTCTGCGTAGAAGGCTTTTTGCATTAGCTAAAGTAGCGACATCGGCACTTGTGTCGAGCAAAACGCGCTCGCTTAGCGTTTGACTGCGCACGGCTGATTCCACATCACTTAAATCCTCAAGTGCTGGCACAGGCTTCCACGTGACTTTAAGCTTATGCATAGCCTTGATAGCATGCTCTTCACGTCGCGCAACGACCCCCACGAAATCTCCACGTACACACACTTTGATATCCGGATCAATATGCCGGATAGAGCTTTCATCGACGCTAGCCAGACTATGTCCGATAAATGCCCCGCTATCGCGCCCTACATAAGGTGGACGTATCACACGCCCATGCCACATTCCCTCAACACGCACGTCGTGAACGTATGTAAACTGCCCCAATGCTTTTGCGGGGATATCAACTCGTGGCTGGGATTGCCCTACAATTCTCAACGCGTCGGGCGCTTTGGTCTGCACACTGTCATCAAGATATACTCTGATTTTCGTGCCACGCAATAATGACCAGTAGTCAGTGCACTTCCCACATGGAGAATGTATTTCGCCATTGCGCACGGTTAATTGCTTAACATCACTGGCCCACAGATCTGCTGCCAAACCTAACAATAGATGCCGGGCCTGCGCCGCTGCCTTGCGCAGCGGCTGCGCAGAAATCTGAATAGATGCACTGGCGATCGTTGGGCCCTGGTTAGGTGAAGCATCGGTGTGGCCCAGAACCATACTGACATCGCTCATCGCAATATCCAGCTCATCGGCGACAATCTGGGCCAAGGCAGTCTGGATGCCGGTGCCCAGATCCACATGTCCATTAAAAGCCCTCACCCACCCCTGCTCGGAAACCGCAATAAATACATCGTCATAACTCTGTAAATAGTGCGACACCACCCCTGGCTGACCTGTTGCAGGAGCGGGGGGCAATGCCGGAGCACGTAAAATCAATAACGTACCCGATGCATCTAATAATAGTTGTTGTTCGGTGCGGGGATCCGAATACATCATGGGCGTGTTTCCGAGTTAAGTACAAACTAAACATAGAAGGCAATATTAAGTGTACACGCTATATAAATTTTATTAAAGTTTAATATCCAGCTAAACGGGAGCGACATAAAAACCAGCCAGATATCAGTAAAAACCCTAATATAGCAATGAAAAAATGAGAATGTACACTGAAAACCCAAAGAAGAAAAACGGCTGTATTTACGTTTCCTTGTAGCATTGCCCAGAAATTTAAAGTGTGTAGACTTATTATACTCTTCTTCAATTGAAGCATTAAAATGACCACCACAATACCACGTCAATTTTCACTGTCGGTGAATAATGAATTACATGAGATTACGGTCGAAGCCGATACCCCGCTGCTCTATGTACTCCGCAATGACTTAGGCTTAAATGGGCCCAAATTCGGATGCGGTTTGGGCGAGTGTGGCTCCTGTACGGTCTTGGTTGACGGGGTAGCGGCGCGTTCGTGCGTGATTCCCATCCAAATAATTGAAAATCGTTCGGTAACGACCCTGGAAGGCTTAAGCGTAGACGGCCAGCCAAATCCAGTACAGCAAGCTTTCATCGACAACCAGGCTGCACAATGTGGTTATTGTTTAAATGGCATGATTATGACCGTACAGGCTTTGCTGTTGCGCAACCCCTCCCCCACTGAAACCCAGATTCGCAACGAACTACGCCACAATCTTTGTCGCTGTGGTACCCATGTGGAAATCATGGCTGCGGCCACTGCTGCTGCAAACATACCAAAATGACTTTTGATCTCATTTCTCGCCACGCCGGCACATTTCCAGCTTCAACGCTCACTCCTTCCAGCCGTGATCTGTCGCCCCCTTCGGAAAGCCATCTATTGCATGGAGTCTCGCTACGTCCTCCGAACTGGGAAAATGAGATTCAAGCTCAGCGCACCCCTCAACTCCTGGCAGTGGATAGCTCCAGAGCACTATTGGTGCCCGGTGTAGTAACTTGCGTTATAAAAGGTGGCTTCGTAGGCATCGTAGCCGCTCAGCGCCATCAGGCCATGCAGGCTCGCGGGCTGCTGAATGCCAGCTGGGCGACCCCCGTGCCCAGCGAGGCCACGACTCTGCCCAGTCAGGGCGGCCAGATGCCAGCGCCGGCTGCGCCAAGCCCACAAATCCAATACAGCTGGAATAACATTGAGACAGACCTCAGTCCAGACTGGGCAGTGGCCTGGCACCATGAGCACCAGCTAACCATCTGGACTTCCACTCAACGAGCTGAGGCGCTAAAGGCTGAACTCGCGGCGCTGTTGAAAGTGGATGCACAACACATCCACGTCATACCTCATGGTGGCACCAAACAGGCCGGTTTTGATACCGCTGTAGAAGCAGCTCTTTTAGCCTGGGATCTGCATAGGCCTGTACGAGTACAGGCAGAGTATGTTCCAGCGCCATTGGCGGTGACGATTTATCCGCAGGCCCTCTCCGACAACGGTAAAGAACCATATCAGCCGCAATGGGCCATTAATGCAGTTTCTCCGAATCGTCCTTCTATCGCTGCGTCGCTGTCGGGGCTCATAGATTCGCTTCCTCGCGGCTTAAGCCTGCAAACCGACTACGTTTCTCAACCTGCGGCCGCTTTACAGCAATATACCGTCGCTGACCCTTATAGCTATACCGCAGCAACTGTTTTTGCCCAAGAGTCCTATTTCGATGAATACTGCAAGGCCCAGGAACTGGATCCCCTGCAAACCCGAATTGATAAAATCAAAAGCGAACGGGGGCAAGAACTTCTCAAGCAAGTCGCTAGACAGGCCGACTGGGATCAATCCGGGGCACCGGCTGACCCAACAAAGCAAAGTGGCCGGGGGATCGCCTATAGCCACGTCATCGACCATGACCACAACCCGCCTAAGGAAACATGGTCAGCCTGGGCGGTAGAGTTAAACGTAGACCCGCAAAGCGGTGAATTATCGGTGAGCAAGCTCACTGTAGGGCACGAAGCAACAAACTTAGACCATGCCGCTGCCTTTAGTCCAACTCAGGAAGCCCTGAAAGATGAACTTGGCCGTTGGTCCCAGTTATTGTTGGGTCAGGCAAAGCAAGGGGGAAGCAAGGCAGCCCCATCAGCGGCCTCATCTGCTGTAACAATGCCAGAAGTTAATTTGGTGAATCAGTCGCACGCCCTGGATCAGCCCATAGCCTGGAGCCCCGGAGCCGAGCTGCCCGCCGCCGCCGCCATTGCTAACGCCATCTACAACGCCACGGGCTTACGCATCAGGCAAACCCCATTCACCCTGCCCACCTTGCTGCTGGACAACGAGACCAACAAAAAACCGAAAAAAATTTCGCCGCAAAACATGGCTGGGTGGATTGGCCGCTGCGGTAACCGGTGCGTTTGTCGTTGCTTCGCCCTGGCGTACCAGTATCCCGCCCGTGGCCAACATTGACACCTCGATCTTCTCTGTAGGCGCCATTGAACGCGGACGCCTCGTTGCGCTCACCGGCGATTGCATGGTGTGCCATACCCAGGAAGGAGGCAAAACGAATGCGGGTGGATTGGGCCTGGAAACGCCTTTTGGCACAGTTTTCACGACCAACATTACGCCGGACAAGGAAACGGGAATCGGCACATGGTCATACAAAGCATTTGAACGTGCGATGCGTGAGGGGATTCACCAGGATGGCACTCATCTATACCCAGCCTTCCCTTACACCTCTTATGCGAAAATATCAGATGAAGATTTACAGTCGCTCTACGCTTATTTGATGACCCAGCCCGCCGTATCACAGCCCAATGTAGAAACGCGACTATCGTTCCCCATGAATGTACGGCCCCTGCTGGCGGGCTGGAACACCTTGTTTCACCGGGATCGGCAAGCCTACACTCCTGATGATGCCCAAAGCACTCTCTGGAATAGAGGGGCCTACTTGGTAAACAGCAGTGGTCACTGCACCGCCTGCCATACACCTCGAAATGCCCTGGGCGCAGAAAAGTCCGGGAAGAATCAGTTCTTAGCTGGCGGATTTGCCGATAACTGGGAAGCGCCCGCCCTGACCGATTTATCGTCAGCACCTATTCCCTGGACTGAAGCAGAACTATTTCAGTACCTGCGAACGGGCTATTCTCCGCTGCACGGCACGGCTGCAGGTCCGATGGGGCCTGTAGTGACAGGATTAGCTCAGCTCCCCGAGGGGGATGTTCGGGCAATGGCGCACTATTTGGCAAGCCTAAACCCTGAAGCCAAGGCCTCAGAAGCGACTCATGGCGCCTTGGCAGCCAGCCTGGAAGCCCGTAGTCAGGCTGATGCCGATACCATGCTGATGCCGGGCGAAAACCTGTTCAATGGCGCGTGCGCTGTATGCCATGACTCCCGGTCAGGTCCCGTCCTCTTTGGTGCCAGGCCATCACTGGCGTTGAATACCAATTTACACAGTGACCAGCCGGATAATGTCATTCAGGTGTTGATGCATGGCATTAGCCGCCCCGCACTCGCTAATCTAAGTACGATGCCAGCTTTCAAACACAGCATGAACGACACACAGCTTGAGTCTTTGGTTCATTACATGCGCAAACGCTTCGCTCCTGACAAAGCAGCATGGAACAACGTTTCCGGAAAAATCGCGACCATCAGAAAACAAGCCGGGCACCCCTGAGCAATTCGGCAGAAGACACACCTCCCTCTTCAGGCGTAGTGATCTCGAACACTACACCTGACCTCACAGCTCGGCGGACGAGAAATCAGGCATGCAGGAGCGATACTTGCTTGCATAGTTTTATGCGCCTATTGGCGCGTCCGCTAAATACTGAGGAGTAATTATGAAAACCCTTTACACCAAGCTTGCTTTCGCAATCGGATCTGTACTGCTTAGCCTGGGCTCATATGCCCAGACAACTCAAGATGGCACTCTTACTCAGCAACCACAACCGGCACGCCCTGACGCGCAGCAAACCATGCCTCCGGCTAACGATATGAATCAGGAATCCCAGCTCAGCTCTGAAGACCAGAGTTTTCTCGAGAAAGCCGTGCATGGCAGTTACGCCGAAATCGAGGGAAGTCAGCTAGCGGTGGAAAAGTCTGAAAGTCAGGATGTGAAAGAATTCGCCCAGACAATGATTACCGACCATAATAAAATGGTCGAAGACGCGACTTCGCTCGCAGCCAGCAAAGGCATGACACCCCCGATCAGCCCTCTGTTATACAGCGCACTGAAATAACGGCGTTAAAGGCGCTGTCAGGCGGTCCCTTCGACACCATGTACGTGAATCGCATTGGAGTCGCTGCGCACGAGAAGACCGTTGAGCTGTTTGAGGAAGCCAGCCAGAACGCGCAAGATCCTGACGTAAAGGCCTTGGCCACAGAAGCCCTGCCCAAGCTGCGGGAACACCTTCAGATGGCCCAAGCGCTGGATGCGAAGCAGAAACGAGAGTAAGCTGAATCGATAAGCTTCGGGCCTATCTCGATTCATGGCAGCGTCTAATGCCACTGTCAATATGCGGTAATGTGCTTAAGCCCCGAGCAGGTACTCAGTTTGGCTCCAAAACAAGCTCTTGCAGTTTTATGCTGCAAGAGCTTTATGCGTTATTGGGGGCGTAGTAACACCCACGTGGACATTGATGCTCGCACCCCTTTGTGGGAAGGAGGAAATCTGATCGGAGCTTATGCCTACCACACTTCCGAAATCACCAAAGCCAACCCTAGAAATCTTTGTTTAGTGGCACAGCATAACGTTTTATCAAGCTAGAGAAGACAGAATCAAAAATTAATTTGACAGGTCACGATACTTCAAGCAGCACGTCACTACGAGCAAATGAACAACAACTTAAAAGGTACCCATCGGCAATTTCTTCCTCGCTGATTCCTCCGTTATGCTTCATTTCAATCTCCCCCTCGATTTTTTTAACTTTACAGGCACCGCATACACCCACTCCACAAGCTTTGGGCACACCAACTCCTGCTTTTAAGGTAGCCACATGGAGCGCTTGCTCTGAGTCCAGGTAAGACACGGTGTCAATCCCAGAAAAGCGTACAGCAAATCCTTTTGACTCTGTCTCGTCCTTTTGTTTTTCAAACTCATCCAAACGATGAGTAATTTGATCACTTACTCCCTCAGGTGTTTCTCCAAATGATTCTTCATGGTAGTTTTCCATAGGAAAACCAAGGCCTTGTAAGATATAGCGTACTGCTTTCATAAATGGGGTAGGCCCACAGCAATATACCTGTCTGTCCAGTACGTCTGGAGCCATCAACTTAAGCATTTCAACGTTTAGTAGCCCCCTATAGCCACTCCACACATCACCACTTTCTATTTTTTCGCAAACAATATTTAGTTGAAAATTTGTTAATCGCGTGGTCATCCACTCCAACTGATGTTTAAAAATAATATCGCGAGGAGTTCGAACACAACTGACGAAAACAGTATCAACATCCGCATTGGTATCAAACCACCACCGTGCCATTGACGCGATGGGAGTGATACCTACACCACCAGCCAATAGCAACGCTTTCTCGGCGGGCTTATCGATACAATTAAATCGCCCTGCCGGACCATGCACTACAATCTGGTCCCCCTCATTCAGGTTGTCATGCAACCAATTAGAAACCACACCTCCTGGTGCACGTTTTACCGTTATATTGAAGTTATAAGGTAACGAAGGAGCAGAGGAAATCGTATAACTGCGCATCACCTTTTCCCCTTCGATTTCCAACTCCAGCGTTACAAACTGACCGGGCTTAAAAAGAATAACGTGGGCTGCTCGGCTTCGAAACAAAAGCTGAGTACATCCCAGGTTTCCCGTACGATTTTCGCGCAACGCAAGACATGGCGCCCGTTTCCCCAGGCCTGAGTCGTAAAAGGATGCAGTGCTGAACTTTCCATACCCCACCTACCTTATTATCATTTACGGCCCCATTCATCCAACGATCGAACCGAGTCCGCAATATTCGCTACTTATTTGCCTTTACTTTGCGGCCTGTTTTGCGTCAGCGATCCATTGATCCCATTTTTGCTGGTTAGCCTGAATCCACCCTTGTACATGACGGCCTATATCTGATTCGGAGCGCTCACCCTGATGCATCCGGTAATTTTGTGCATTGATGTCATTGCCAGGAATAAAGACAGATTCAAAGAATTTTGCAGCGCTAGGGTTTGCCTCCACAAACTGCTTATTTGCTACCACATGCTGTGTATTAGCAGTAAAGCCGTAGTTTTTTCCATTTGGCATAGCAGTATCGACACCCTGCTCTTCGGGTAGCGAAGAGAACGGTACCTCTAGCCAAATCACGTCTCGTTCAGGTACCAGCGCTGCACTAACGTAATTTGGAATCCACGTGTAGTACAAAACAGGAAGGCCTTGCTCATATCGACGGAAAACTTCTGTCATTAATGCTTCATACGACCCCTGATTATGAGTCACCAGACCTTTTAGCCCATAAGCATCCAAATGATGCTCAATGACCCGCTCACAGGGCCAGCCTGGCGTACAGCCGGTCAGATCAGCCGTACCATCGCCATTGGTATCAAATAAAGCAGCAATTTCAGGGTCTTTTAATTGCCCAATATTACTAATGCCGTATTTATCAGCTGTAGCTTTATCAATCAAATAACCCTGCAATCCATAGCGCGATAACTCACCTGCACGAGAAAGCTTTGCATCTGCCCCGGCATTTTCGTAAAAGAAATTATGCTGCGGCTTCCAATGCACAGCCATAAAGGTGGCGTCACCGTTTGCTACTGCTACGTGTGCAGTTGCATATTCAAGCTCGGCTTTAGGCTGTACTTGGTAGCCAAGCTCACGTAAACCTTCCATTACCAGTTCCGTTTGAAAAGACTCTACATCCTGAGAGCTTTGAACTGGAATAACCGTTACCCCCTTTCCTGGTAATGCTTGTGCATAAGCAGTAGAAAGTACGACGGATGCTGCCAAAGCCACCACCGTACCCGCATTGCCTTTTGAGCATATTCGTTTCAGCATAATCGTCTCCTGTTTATTGTTTACTTCTTTTTAATCAAAGCTTGCGTCATTCTGTCCAAAACGACTGCAAGCAAAACAATGCCTACCCCTCCTACGGCGGCTAGGCCCATATCTAAACGTCCAATGCCTCTCAAGACCATTTGCCCTAATCCTCCGACCGCAATCATCGAACCAATCACCACCATAGAGAGTGCCAGCATCAGAGACTGATTAACTCCGGCCATAATTGTTGGACTGGCAAGGGGTAACTGCACCTTAAATAGCATTTGCATAGGCGCAGCACCAAAAGAATGTGAGGCTTCTATCAAGTCTGGATTAACCTGCCGAATCCCCAGGTTTGTCAGCCGTACCAAAGGTGGCAATGCAAAAACAATCGTTACAACCACGCCTGGCACATTACCAATACCAAACAACATTACTATCGGAACCAAATATACAAATGCAGGTGTCGTCTGCATCGCATCAAGAATTGGGCGAGATATACGTTCTACATGATCGCTTTTGGCAGTAAGAATACCTAGCGGTAAACCAATAACAATGCAAAAAAACAAGGATGTTAAAACTAAGGACAATGTCACCATTGCCTCATCCCAAGCTCCAATCGCTCCAATAGAAACTAAAGCAAGCAATGAGCCTATCGCCATTTTCGTTTTTCCAAGCCGCCACCCGAGTAATACAACGAATAACAGCATTACTGGTTGAGGCACCCAGAGAAGCCCCATTTCTATACCTTTCAAAATATAGTCTACGGGCGCTCTAACCAGCTGAAATGTTGGACGAAAATGCGTCACCACCCAAGAAAGCATGGCGACGACATAGTCACCAAGCGGAATCAAAGCCTCATCAAAGGGCCGTAACCAATTAAATGCATTTTCAACTTCTACATGCTCAACAGCATTTAAAAAACCATTACTACTTTCTTCAAAACCACTTGACATGGATCCCCATTGTTGGGCTAAGTCATTATCTTTCTCTGGTGTATTTTGATTTTCCATTGCGTTGCCTCCTTTTTAATTGTTTTTATATCGCTTCAGCGTCGCGATTGCTGAGCAGCTTAAAAACGTCCGACTGCCGCACGACTCCTTTTAAGCTTCCATTGGCATCTATAATCGGTAATTCGTGGCTACAGGACGCCAGAACGCCAAACAGTTTTGAAACTACCGTTTTTTCAGCAACCGCCTTACTATCTAGAACGAATGCATCCGACACGGTTGCAAACTCTGAGTGGGCTAAAGCCGCGTGCACACTGGAGCGGGAAACCAAGCCACGATATTTACCTTCTGGACACACCACATATAAAGCCAGCTCATCCTCTAGCTCGTGCTCTATTTCTTTCACTGACTCTAGCGGGTCTATGCTTACGAGTCGTTTTACCTCGCTTGCAACATCTGCTGCGCTCAGCACTTTAGTCATGTTTACTGTTTTAAAAAAAGACCGTACATAATCATTAACGGGATTTTTTATAATTTCTTCTGGTGTTCCTACCTGCACCAAACTTCCATTTTGCATAATGGCAATTCGATCACCAATTTTTACAGCCTCCTCAATGTCGTGGGAAATAAAGACAATGGTCCGCCTATCCTTTTCCTGTAAACGAAGCAGCTCATCTTGCATTTCGGCTCGGATTAAAGGATCTAAGGCAGAGAATGCCTCATCCATCAGTAAAATTGATGGATTATTAGTCAGGGCACGTGCCAACCCTACCCTTTGTTGCATTCCGCCAGATAGTTCATGTGGATACTTGCCCTCCCACGCTTCTAATCCAACTCGTTTCAATGCATCCCGAGCCTGCTCTTCCCTCTCTTCTTTGCTGACACCTGCCAGCTCCAGACCAAAACCCACATTTTTTAGTACGTTCATATGTGGCATCAAAGAAAAAGACTGAAACACCATGCTTATATGCTTACGTCTAAACTCACGCAGCTCTACATCGTTCATGGCTAAAATATCAACGCCTTTGAAATAAACATTGCCTGCCGTGGGTTCAATTAATCGATTTAGCAATCGCGCTAATGTTGATTTACCCGAACCAGAGAGTCCCATTACGACAAAAATCTCTTTCTCATAAATAGAAAGAGAAACATCGTTGACGGCTAATGTGCATCCAGTTCGAGCAAGTATTTCGTCTTTATCTTCATCGTTCGAGATGATTTCCATAGCTTGCTGTGGTTGAGCTCCAAAAACCTTATATAGATTTTTTACAACCAAAGCCTCAGGCTGGTGAACAGCTTCCATTTTTGTCTCCTACCTTTTATATAGATCATTTTTATTATTGATCTATGTCAAATACTTATGATTCATTATTAAAAAAAATATGTGTCGCAACAAACGATTTAAAAGCTTAGATTATTGATAAAAACTCATAACTCTAGCAGTTTGAGTCATCTGGTTTTTTCATCCAAACATCTCACACCCCCTAAATAGTGGTAAACACCAGGTGGTTACTCCATAAAAAAGACCCCATAAAAATGGAGTCTTGAATACTCTGCATTTTTGCACCACAAATTCAGTCGCCTTGACTGTAAAACGTTTACAGCTCTCCCTGACTTTGCCTCGCTGCCAGAAAAATTCGACTACGAGCCCCCCAAGCTGACAATGGCTCGGGCGGGTTAAGGCTTGGCATACCAGTCACAGCCTGAATATCAGCTAATAAATCAGAATTTTTCCCACAAGCCAGATCGGCAAGCAAACGACCCGAAATCGTTCCCCAAGTCACCCCTACTCCATTATCACAGGCTGATGCGTACACATTTGGGGCAAGCTGCCCAAAGAAGTTAGTGAAATTACGAGAAATTGCATATGTTCCTCCCCAGGTGTACTCGAATGGCACATGACCGAATTGTGGATAACGCCGTAAGAATGACTGTGCATGCGAACGAGCTATTTTGTCGCGCTCAGACTGTGAAATGCTTTTGCCATAACGAGGAGCATAACGATAGGTATTACGCACAATGATGCGCTTATCTGCCGTCATCCGCAGGGTAGTTCCTGCGTGGTCTGCAGGTGTCAACCCCCAGTTATACTGCCCGGTAAAAGTCGCTTGCTCGGCCTCGTTCAATGGACGAGTTAAACTCGCAAAAGTGGCAATAGGTAATAAGCGATTTTTCAGAAAACCAAATTCACGAGTATAAATACTAGTAGTGAAAATAAGTTTATCGGTCAGTACCTTGGCTTTAGCGGTACGCAGAAAACAGCCCTTCGTTGGCTCCTGCCCCCATTCTAAGACGGGTGAGTTCTCAAATAACCGTACATTTTCAGGTAAGTGTCTAGCTAAGCCTCTGACTAAAGCAGCCGGTTGCATCAAGTAGCCGCCGGGCGTATAGATGGCCTCCCTGTAATACGATGTGCCCAATACCGAATCAAGCTGTTCGCCTTTAACCCATTCGTACGGCTCGCCCAGCTGATCCATAAGGTTTGCGAAGTGACTCAGAAATACCTGCCCCCGTTCACCTACTGCACCTTGATATTTACCAGCGGCGCTCCAGTAGCAATCTATCTTAAATTGCTTCACTAACAGATCTAATTGCTCAATTGCAGAACGATTTAATCTAAGTAAGCGTTGTTTAAACTGCTTATCCGGATTTTCAAGCGCAAACTTATGCGGCAGGTCTATTGCAAAGCCTGAGTTTCGACCAGAGGCCCCTTCCCCGACAGATTGCGCATCGATAAGAATTACGACTGCTTCAGGATGATTCAACGCCAACTGACGAGCGGCGGACAAGCCCGCAAAGCCTGCGCCGACTACAGCAAAATCCGCCTTGATATCCTGCGTTAATTCAAGGGGAGGAGACGGTTCCGGTAAAATACGATACCAGCCTGAACTTGCATCATCACATGGTAAATTCATTTATTGTCCCTTCAGGCTGATAGCGATATTTTTTGTACGAACATAGCTATACAGAGCCTCTTGCCCTTTCTCTCTGCCATACCCGGAAAGCCCCACCCCACCAAACGGGGTTTCGATTCCTCCCGCATACCACTCGTTGACAAATATCTGCCCACTTCGCAACTGTTGCGTAAACCTCATTGCTCGCCGCAGATCATTGGTAAACACGCCTGCAACCAGCCCGTAGTCAGTGCCATTTGCAATCGCTATGGCTTCCTCATCGGTATCAAAGGGCATAATGCACAACACAGGCCCAAAGACTTCTTCTTGTGCAATAGTCATAGAAGGTGATACGTCTGCAAATACCGTAGGCTGCACATAAAAACCTTCGACCTCAGACTCAATACCTCCTCCGACAACCAGCCGTGCCCCTTCTTCTTGAGCCAACTTACACATCTCACCTATTTGTTGCTGCTGGCGCGCTGAAATCACAGGCGTGATATCGGCGCCTGAAAAGCCGTCGCCGCGCGTTAGCCCTTTAACCATCGTACTTACCGCCTCAATAACCTGAGCATAAATACTACGGTGTACCAAGAGTCGAGATAATGCTGAACATACCTGGCCAGAATTTAAAAAGATGCCGCTTTTAATATTGACCAGCAGATCATGTATATCAGCATCTTCTAAAACAACGCCCGCCGATTTCCCTCCCAGCTCCATCACACAGGGTGTCGCCCAATGAGCAGCAGCCTGCATAATACGGCGGCCGGTAGGCACTGACCCAGTAAAAACAATCTGATTAGTCTTGGGACTACTGACTAAAAAACCCCCAACCTCAGAGCCTAACCCACATAACAGCTGAGCTGCACCCTTTGGTAACCCAGCCTTTTCCAGCGCTTCAAATAAAACACACAGTCCCAGCGGCGACAGCTCTGGAGACTTAACGATACAAGCATTACCTGCAGCCAAAGCTGGTGCCAAAGAACGTGCACAAATTGAAACTGGAAAATTCCAAGGGACAATCTGTACCGAAACTCCTATTGCTTCATAAACGGTGTAATCCACATAGTCATCACCCAGTGGGATAGACACACCTTCAATTTTGTCAGCCATGCCCGCGTAATACTCAAAGTAACGGGCAGCTTCTACAAATTCATCATGGGCATCGCTGTAACGTTTACCATTTTCCAAACACAGTATTTTTGCACCATATTCTGCAATCTTGCGAATCTCGCTGGCGACACGCAACAAGAGGCATACACGGTCCGCAGGACGCCCCTTGCTTAACCTACGTTCTGCAATACAGCGCTGCGCGCCGTCTAATGCCTGTGTGGCCTGCTCTGTTGTGGCCTGTGCCACCGTGGCTATCTGAGTTCCTGTTGCCGGGTTAAAAATGGGCAGCTGCTGGTCGCTGCCCACCCATTGACCATTAATGAAGTTTGACCATTGTGCGGGCATTTGCATCTCATGACTCCTTAAGCGTTTTCCATTGCACCCAAATAGCGTCTGGCGTTCCACTTATGGAAATAATGAGTCGGTTGATCAAGCTCTGGCGAGAAAGCCCCACCTTGGTAAGCAGGAGAGTTGCGACCTACCTGCATGCCTTCAACGGCACCAATGTCCTCTGCAAAAACCACACACCAAGAATTTAATACTTCTGCTCGATTTTGCTTATACTTTGGCGCATTTGCACTCTCTTCCCCGACGTAAAATAAGCGTAAATGCTCTGTGGTCTCTGTTGCGTTTAGGGGTTCCAGTATCATCGCAAAAGCGTGATCTGCTTGGATGCCTAGCAAGACATTTGGAAATAGGGCAATGTACTCGGCATGGCGTAATTTGTCTTGGGGCCAAGCCTCCAAAACAGGCAATGACGTACCTGCAACCTCGGCTAAGTTATATACATAACTCCCTTGGCCAGCAAAGTTATCTGCAAACAAAATATTATAGTGATCCTCGAGGCGGGAATAACTATTTAGCGCAGGATGCACCCATGGCAAATGGTAAGCTTCACAGTAATTATCCACCGCAAGTTTCCAATTGCACTTGACGCTCAGCTGATGCTTACAGTCATCAGCCTCAACCCAAGCGTTCATGCTTTCAGGCCCCAGGAACTCTGACCAGCGCTCGGTTAATGGCGCAATTGAATCCGTAAATTCAGGAGCATTTCCGCTGAGATTCACAAAAACCATACCAAACCAAACATGGCTGCGGATTTCTCTCAACCCATTGTTTTCACAATTAAATCTTTCATCCGTATGTTTATCCACACCACCAATATGCGGTGTTCCCTTTAACTCTCCGTCCAAATTATAAGACCAGGCATGGTAAGGACAGACCATCACGCCATGATTTTTCCCTTCTTCATGGACTAACTTCATCCCTCGATGACTGCATACATTATGAAACACCTTAATTTGATCATTTTTATCGCGCACAATGACCAAGGGTAACTCCATAAAATCAAGTGGTTTTACATAACCAGATTCTTTTAAATCACTTAAAAAAGAAACGGCTGCCCACTCTTTACTCAATACATTATCGCGTTCAAAACGGAATGCCGTTTCATCTGTATAAAAAGGGTTGGAGAGGCCTCGCGAATGTTCTATTGGCTCGAGCACACGCTCCAAGTGTAGTTTGATCATTTCTTTATTTTTTAAAAAATGACTCATTGATTTGTCTCCTGATTGATAGTTTTTAGTCGTCTTGCCTTGAGGCTGTTACGGCATAATCCTATTATCAGAAGTTAAAATCATCGCTACAAACGATTTTATTTCTCTTATTGATCATGATTTCTCATAACTCGGCTTTAACTTAAAACTTTAAAGTCACAACGCATTGATGAGTTTTACTGACGAATTGATCATAAAAAATCCCTTGCTTAATCCTCTGAGCCGACTCAATAATCAGGGATCCATAAAAATATAAAATCAATAATCAGGGAATGGTTATGTGCGTAGAAAACTACGGTAGACGCACAACAGGAGGCCCAGGAGTAAAGCGAGAGGACCAGGTATTAATTACAGATAATGTGGCCTGAAGTACTTAGCACTTACCCCTTTGATTCACGACTATTATAAAAAAGTTATCCCTATGAAACTCAATCCACTGCCACCCTTTAAGGCACTGTTATCGTTTGAAGCCACAGCACGGCTGGCGAGCTTCACACGTGCAGCCAATGAACTGCACGTCACACAAGGAGCTATCAGTCGTCAGATTGCTCTTCTGGAGGAATTTTTATCCACCACTTTGCTTGACCGGACGACTCGAAGTGTTAACTTGACTAAGACGGGCGAAGAATATTTAGTAGCAGTACAAAAATCCTTGCAACCGTTAGTTCAGGCCACGGCTGAAATCACACATTGGAAAGGTAAACAACAAGTAACGATTGCCACCAGCACTGCTCTAGCGTCTATGTGGCTTATACCGCGTATATCCGACTTTAATGCTCTCTACCCTGATATAGAATTACGTATCGTGGCGCATGACAATCCCCTGGAGACCCAATTACACGATTACGACCTAGCTATTTATTATTTCAGGACACCGCCCTTACAGGGGCAAAGCACCCCATTACACTCTGAGGAGATAGTTCCGGTGTGCTCACCTGGCTATATAGAGCAGCACGGACCTATCAATAGTCTTGAAGACTTGGCAAACCACACCTGGCTCCACCTTGACGAGTCGTTAACTCATTGGATCACTTGGGACGATTGGTTCAGCAAACAAAACCTGACTCCACTGCGGCCAAAACGACGCATCAACATCAACAACTATTCTATGGTTATACAAGCCGCACTCAGTGGCCAAGGTATCGCATTAGGGTGGAAAAACCTGATTGATTCATACTTGCAGTCAAAATCCCTACTGCCGGTCATCAATCAAACCTTATGCACCAGTTATAAATTCTATATTGTTGAGCGCGACGACGAATTGGTGCGGCATAAAAACATCCAGCCCCTGCGTGATTGGCTAATCAGCCAAATTGACTCTAGCGAAAAAGAGTTTAGTGCTGCCACTTACGCTTCTCCACATCACTCAAACCTCTAAATAAGGGGCCCCGTCATGCCTTACGATATTCAACTGCAGCAAATACACGAAGTTATCCAGCGCCAAACGAAAAATGTCTCGTATGTGCTTACTGATCGCTTATGGCCGCGAGGCATTAGCAAGGCCGATCTAGGTACCATTATTTGGTACAAAGATGCTGGCCCAGCACCCGCCTTGCGTAAAGGCTTGCACGACGGCAGCTTAAGCGCCGAGATGTTCGAACAAGCCTATAAAAAGCAGCTACTTGAGACTCCCGAGACGTTGGAACCTTTACTCAAGCAAGCCCGGCAGGGCGACTTATGCCTTCTGACCGCCACTCATAACCCAAACACCTCTTATTTAGTCGTGTTGCTTGATGCATTATTAAAAAAGCTAGAAGCCAAAGCCTCAAAATAAAACCTGCTCTGAGTGGACCGCCATAGATCCAGCGGCAATCGTTGGTAGACTGCGCTGCCCTGCCTAACAGCTATTTATACACTCACCATGGCCGCCCGCTTCCGCTGTGCAAACCAACGGCCCAGCAACACAATAAACAGGGCTCCAACTGCTTCGACAGCCAATTTCAGGACACCTGAAGGTTCACCGAACCGCTCGACAATGACAATGTCAGTGATCAGCATTCCGCCGGCAATCCAGCCCAACAAGGCCGCACCGAATGTGATGACACTGGGGAAGCGATCGATTAGCTTCAATACCAAGGTACTTCCCCAGATAATGATGGGCACACTAATCACCAAGCCAAACACGACCAGGCCTATTTGATGCTCCGGGTTTGCCCCCTGCGCTGCCCCCGCAATGGCGATGACGTTATCAAGGCTCATCACGAAATCTGCCACGATAATCGTTTTAACCGCGGACATGATCGATGTACTGCCATTAATATTGCCATGTCCATCCCCGTCAGGAATCAGGAGCTTAACTCCGATCCACACCAGCAATAAGGCGCCCACAATCTTCAGGAACGGGATACTCAGCAATGTCAAAGCAAAAGCAATTAGCACCACACGCAGGCCGATTGCACCAGCTGTACCCCACAAGATGCCTTGCATGCGTTGCTTGCGCGGCAAATTACGGCACGCAAGCGCAATGACCACAGCGTTATCGCCACCCAGCAAAATGTCGATCAGAATGATCTGAAAGACTGCCGCCCAGCTCAGTGTCTGTAAAAATTCAAGCATAAGTCACCCTTTAAATAACAAAGTAAAAAAGACGAAGGGAAACGAATCAGGCCGAGCGCAATGGCCCCCTTGCTTGAATGACACGGCATGTAGACAAAGTGAGCACCAGACAACGCAAAAAAGGCCTGTTCCGTCAGGACACAGGCCACAGCTATCGCTGGAGTATAGACCTTGCCCTTAATGGCAAGGTCTCGCTTGCAACATGGTATGTTGCTCGGGCACCGGGCGCTTGCAAAGCGTTGCAAGACAGCCGTAATGACGATGCTACGAAGAAAAGCTACTCCCCTTGATGTGCATAAGTATATTCGCACGACAAGCAAAGTCAAGCTCGTCAACGCTCTTAAAAGAGTGCAACAGGGGCGGCGAACAAATGCCAGGTTCAGCCACCCCACTTACAAAAACGTAAAGAAAGACGCCTGTTTAACGAACCTTGCCGTGCTTTAAAATCAACCTAGCATCAAGCCAAGAAAGAAATGATGCTAGCTAAATACACTTACTCAGCTACTGCTTTTCCACTGTGCCTTTCAGCTCCAATTCCACTAAGCCTGACTGGGGCAAGGTGCGCACACCTATAGAGGTTCTGGCATGATTACCTAAGTCATCTCCCAATACCTCCAGTAATAGTTCAGAAGCCGCATTCATCGCTTGAGCATGCAAAGTAAAGCCATCCGCACCCATGATATAGCCATTTAATTTTACTAAGCGTATCTGCTCACCTTCACTAAGAGCTTCCGCTGCTACGCTAATTAACCGCAGAGCAGCAACACGCGCAGCGGCTTGTATCTTTTCAATGTCAGAATCATCAGCTGGTCCTTGAATCATCTCGTCATCGGTGCGAGAGACCTGGCCACTCAAATAAAGCTGATCACCTATTCTTCGATAAGGCGCGTAGCGGCCCCCTGCAGTCACTACGGGTAATGTTAATCCCAGCTGCTTGCAACGCTGTTTAATATAATTCACTGCTTTCTCCCAATTACCAGCCTAAGGCATAGCCTTCTCGACGAGCATCAGCGGCTCCTTCAAAACAACCGCTTTGTTGATTTATAGCTATCGCTTGAGCCCCCCCATAAGATCAGTCCAGTCCTCCATTACTTGCATTGCATGGCCTCGCTGAGATAGCTCCTTGATCAATGAGGCAGAAAAACGCCCCTCTATGGCAACCTCCATGCCTTCAAGGCTGCGCCATCTTGGGGCATCGATAGCGCGCTGCACATCAAAACCATGATCCAAAATATAACTAATCACTTGTAGGTTGGTTTGCGTTTGACCATAATCGCCTGGGGTACCTAAGGCTAAAACAGGTTTGTTATCCTTAAGCACCATAGGAGCCAATAGTGTATGGGCCGTACGCTTGGCAGCGGCCACACAGTTAATATGCTCTAAGTCATTCGAGAAACCAGATAGACGATTATTCATCACGAAGCCAGTGCCCGGCGCTATCCAGCAGGAGCCAAACTCATTAAAGACACTTTGAATCCACGAGACTACATTGCCTTCTTTATCGGCGATGGTTAAATAAGTAGTGTGGCTCAACAATGCACCTATCTCGCCCGGTACATAAGAGGCGGCCTGACTTAGTGATAAATCTGAAGCGCGCTGTTTAATATAAGCAGAGTCTAATAACTGTTCAGGTTTAATCTCGCAGTGCCCGGGATCACTTAAATAAGCACTTAAATCGCTAAAAGAAGCCTTTTTAGCTTCAATCATTAAATGAATCCAATCAGCAGAGTCCCAGCCCGTAACAGGGACTCTGCTTGCTTCCATCAAAGCCAGCTGTTGCAGCAATAGTGTTCCCATAGTAGGGGGCTGCTGTACGGCTATTTGATAACCCCTGTAATGACCTAAGACAGTCGCTTCAATATAGGATTGATGCTGCTCTAGATCATCCATGGACAATAATCCACCATGTCTTTCGAGTGCGCTAATAATACGCTCACCTAATTCACCTGTGTACATTACCTGTACACCCTGATTGGCAATAAGCTCCAAGCTGTACGCGAGATCTGGCAGGCGTAAAATCTCACCCGCCTGTGGCCAGCGACCATTAATTTGATAAGTATTAATGGTGTTTTCGCATTGTTTTAGTAAACTATCTTTTCTTTGAAACGCTCCTGCCACCCGTGCGGACACCACAAAACCATCTCGCGCATAGGAAATCGCCGGAGCTAACAGCTCTTTCAAACTAAATGAGCAATGTCTCTCCACGACCTCCCCCAGGCATGAACAATGCCTGGCACAGTGGGACTCAAGGCCCCGTAAGTGGGTATACCGTTCTTAAATTGTCCTGGATCTAGACGTTGTGCAGATTTTCCAGAAGCATTTAAACCTTCTAGCTTCCCTGTTTGGTGATCATAATAAGTATAAAAGGCATCACCGCCCACACCACTCGCTGCGGGGTCCACTACACACAACACAGCAGAGGCGGTAATAGCCGCATCCATGGCGCTGCCCCCTTGTTGCAAGATAGCTAAAGCAGCTTGACTTGCTAGAGGGTGCCCGGTAGCAACCATACCGTTAGCAGCATAAATAACGGGACGAGTGAGCTGAGAGTTATACGACATTAAACGTTGTCTCCTAAATTTGTTGAGATCACGCTGAACCACCAGGAAGCTGCTGTAGGCTTACTGATCGTCTAGAGAATGATTTATAGATAAAGAAAAGAAAAAAACAAATTGTCAGAAGTGACATACCTAAAACGATAGGCCGATGAAATATTTCTATAACTCCCCCGCTTGGGTACATTTCCAGGGTACGTATTAGAGATTCTTCAAGCATAGGACCTAGCACTAACGTCAAAATTAAAGGTGCCACAGGGAAATCGAGTTTTTTCATCCAATAACCAAAACAGCCTGCACCCAACAGTAAACAAACCCCAAAAATTCCGTTATATTCAGAGTAAGAACCTATTATCATTAATACAATAATTATGGTGTAGAGAATAGACGGCGGAATTTTTAGAATAGAGACCCACATTCTGATTAAAGGTAGGTTCCAAATTAACAGAAGAATATTACCTACGAAAAAACTGGCAATAATTGTCCACACCAAAGTAGGATTATCTCTGAATAACAAAGGACCCGGAACGATACCATTAACTAGGAAGGCTCCTAAAATCAATGCAATGGTAGGAGTAGTAGGAATACCCATCGTTAATAACGGTATTAATGTAGCCTGAGCATGCGAGTTATTAGCGGCCTCTGGAGCAGCCACTCCCTCTACCGCTCCCTTACCAAAGCGCTCAGGGTTTTTAGCGATACTTTTTTCAGAAGAGTAAGCTATGAATGACGAAATTGAAGGCATCATTCCCGGGATTAAACCTAGAAAAAACCCTATACCTGAACCACGAGCGATAGGAGCTATTACCGACCTCCACTCGCTCTTCGAAGGCATTAACTTACCTATTTTCAGTACCTCTTGCTTTTTAGCCCGATGCTCTAATTGAACAAAGATATCAGCTAAACCAAACAACCCCATAACGATAGGTACAAAAGATAGACCTTCAAAGAGTTCAGGAACTCCGAATGTAAAGCGTGGATAAGCTTGTGTAGGATCTAAGCCAACAGTTCCTAAGGTTAGTCCAAAAATACCCATTATTAATGTTTTTATCATCGAAGCGCCTGACAAACCCATCAATAAAGATAAAGAAAAAACCAACAAAGCTAACTGTTCAGGTGGCCCAAATTTAAAAGCAAAGCCTGCTACTATAGGTGCGGCGATAACCAAGGCTATCGTGGCGATTAAACCTCCAGTTGCCGAAGAAATGGCAGCCACAAAAAGTGCGGGGCCTGCCCTGCCTTCTTTAGCTAAAGGATGACCATCAAAACACGTAATAGCACTTGTAGCTTCTCCAGGTACGTTAAGTAAAACTGCAGTAATTGTTCCCCTGAATAGACTGCCATAATAAATGGCAATCAACATAATGATGGCTCCCGTCGTATCTAAAGCAAAAGAAAATGGAAGCAATAGGGCCACGGCTGCAGCTGGACCTAATCCAGGTAAAACTCCTACTAACATGCCCAAACCAGTTCCAGCTAAGGCATATAGTAAGTTCGAATATTGCAGCGCATTACTGAAACCATGCATTAATAAAGAAATAGACTCCATACCTAACTCCCTAACCTAACCAGGCTATATTCATGGAAGGTAAAGGAACACCTAAGGCCTTCTGGAAAATCAACACGCACAGTAGACTGGTAGTTAAGGCTATTCCTCCTATAAGCAGGAAGTGATGCTTGCCTAACACATACATACTGACAGCCACTATAATGAAAGAAGTTAAAGCGAAACCTAAAGTCTCCATGCAAAAAATAGCAAACAAATATAAAACAATTACGATGCCAATTCTCAGATAAGAGGCCTTACCTAATTTTTGCTGCATATCCGCATCACCGGCGCAAAATTTAAATAACCACACTACACTTAGTATCAGAAGCGCGCCGCCCAGAACTAAAGGAAATAACCCTGGACCAGGCCCTGCAGTAGAATAAATACTCCATTGAAGTGCAGAATAAATAATGTATGAGGAGTACAACAATAACCCTACAGCTGAGGCATACTTAAGATGAAAATTCGGTTTGAGTTCTTGGCTCATCATTTAACATCCGCTGTAGTTAGCTTTACCAGATCTTTATCAAGCTGTTCCCAGAATTCACTCGTCTCGGTAGAGTTCATCCATCGCAATTGAGTTCCTAAATCCGCTAACCTTTTTCCTATGTCAGCATCTTTTATTACTTGCTCTAATGCTTGCTCAACTATGGCGACTTTTTCTTTGTCTACCCCTTCTTGAAAGGCCAATGTACGAGTAGTAAATTGATTTAGAGTTAGGCCTTGAGAAGCAAAAGTAGGCACATTTGGCAAAAGCTTGCTGGGTTCATCGCTCATAATTCCCAGCACTCTCACATCTTCGGTTTTATATTGCCCCATATAGTTAGAAGGTGTTGAGGACAAAGCATCAATATGGCCACCAATTAGTGCTGTGACCCCAGTTGTCCCTCCACTAAAATAAACAGGAGCAAACTTAACGTCTGCTACTTTTTCTAGCTGCAGCAAGTCAATGTGTGCATTCGTATTTCGGCCAGCATTTCCTACCCGGATGTTTCCCGGATTTTTTTTCGCTGCCTTTATCACATCTGCTACTGACTGATAAGGGCTGTCTTTTGCTACCACTAAAGACCCGAACTCAATAGCATAGGTGCCCACCGGTACAAAACTTGCACGTTTGTAAGGAGCTTTACGCTCAGGCAACAGATACGTCATATTCGTACTGGGTAAAGCTGTAGCACATAAGGTATAGCCATCCGGGCGCGCTAAAGAGCAGCGGATTAAACCTGCTTGTGATCCACCTCCAGGCAAGTTTTCAATATCCACAGGTATACCTAGCGCCTCTTCCAAACCACGTTGGATGAAACGCATACTAAGATCCACCCCTCCCCCCGCATCCCAAGGCACAATCACCTTCAATCGTTTGTTGGGTTCTGGATAGGCGGCTTTAGCCCCGACTAAGGGCAGGCTTAAGCCAACTCCTAATCCTAGGCATAGCAGGCCCTTCGGTAGTTTCCATAGTGATGTTTTCACTGGACAGTCTCCTCACAGTAATTATTATGGTTGTGCTTCTTATGTGTGTTGATCTAAAGCTATTAGTTATAAAAGAGCTAACTCGACACTTTTTTATCGCTAATAGTCATAGATACTGAAGCAAGAATTATGAAAAAATAGTTTCACTTAATGTTTGTGACACTTACTTTCCCCTTTACAGTAATTAGCCTTATGAATTCCTCATTACTAAAGTGGTTATTTAATAAATAACTTACGCTCCATGCCGGTCAATATCTCCACGCCTGTTTCAGTTACTCGTACGGTTTCGCTGCAACCTACGGCGAAACGATGGGGTTGACGCAACGCTGGCACAATATGAAATACCATATTCGGCTCTAGCACCGTGCTATCTCCTTGTTTCAGAGAGATAATCTCGGCTTCCATCCACGTCACTGGAAAACCAATACCGACGGAATAGCCTGCCCGCTTGCCTGCACTTAATCCATACTGTCGATAAACATCACTAACGGCTTTTTCAATATCACCGCCTGTTCGTCCCGGAGCCACAGTTTTTAAAGCGGCCTCAAGTCCGTTAACACATGCCTCTGCCCATTTTTCTACTTCCGAAGAAGGCGCACCAATAAAGGCTGACCGCATTAAGGGTGCAGAGTAGCGGTTATATGAAGCACTCATTTCTAATAGAACCGCATCACCCCGCTGCATAATACGGCGCTTGAATGTGGTGTGAGGTATTCCAGATCGTGTACCCGAGTTAACGGTGGGCTCCCGAGCCATGTATTCACTCCCTTGACGATACATAGTGGAAACCGCCGCAGCGGCTATCTCATTTTCGCTACGTCCCTCTCCTATCTGGTCAAGGGCGGCCTGCATGCCCGCTACCGTCATTCTGCCGGTTTCTCTTATGTAATCAATTTCTCTTGAGCTTTTTACGCGACGGCATTTCTCTACCAAGCCAGAAGCATCCATTAGGTCTGCATCCGTTAAATGCTGCTGCATAAGCATGAATTGCCTTGCAGAAACTGCTAAAGCAGACTGCTCTAAGCCGATGGATCCCTTGGTTAAGCCATGCTCCAGTAAAGACTGAATTGTTACTTCCACAGGGTCGTCAACATCTTCCCACACGGTAAAATTCGTGATCCAGCTACTTGCTTGTGCCATCAGTAGCTCTAAGCGGCGTACCACCAAATAAGGCTCACCTTGTGAAGGGATCACCAAGCAGTGAAAATTAGCTAATCCTGTGGTTTGATGCCCAATTAAGTAGAAAATGTTGGCGAAAGATTGCACTAATAAAGTGTCGATTTCGGCCTGGGCCATATTAGCTCGTACCTGCTTTAGTCTGCTTTGGTACTCTTCATCCTTAAACGTACGCTCTGTAGTAGTTGTTAATTTTTCGTTGCTCACGTGCCCTCCAGTGCTGACCCCTTGAGGGATCTACAAATATATTCCCAGTTCAAAATGGATCCAAAAATGCGTGATTTCTGAAAATATAGAGTATCCAAAAAGAAAGGTCAACGCTTATAAGCAAGTAAATACATAGGGTTTACATCTACTAGGGGCTTTTGAATATGAGTCCACTTGCCTTATTGGATCCAATAAGCAATAATCCTCGTACTACTAAGTAAACCTTATTTATAGGCGGACTCAATTTATGATTCGGTGTTATTAACTTTTAGCTTGAGGTAGTTGTGAATACGACGAACCAACTTTCTCCCACTCCTTCCACTAAATGTGAATGGGCTATTGAAACCCTACGTAGTTGGATATCCACAGGGCGCTTAGCTCCTGGACAGAGGATTGATCAGGTCTGGCTAGCTAACGAGCTCAATATCAGTCGCATGCCTCTACGGCAAGCATTAGTACAGCTCACAGCGGACGGCCTCTTAACTAGCCGGGGATCACACAGTAGCGTAATTGTTACTCCGCTCTCCACCACTATGTTGATAGATATCTACGCTAGCCGGTGTGCTCTGGAAAGTATGCTTGGGGAAGTCGCTACAACAAAAATCGATGAAGCTGGTATTCAAACTATTCAGCACCTCATCGAAGATCAAGAGTCTGCTGTAGAAGCAAAAGACATAGAAAAATATGTCAGCTTGGATCGACAGTTTCACACTATTTTTTATAGTTATTCAGGGTATGAGCACGCTTGTAGTTTAGTAGATCGTTTACGCAACCTTAGCGATAGATACGTTCATTTCTACGCTCAAGATCGACATACTAACGTCCACAAATCCATACTCGAGCACTACAGAATGGTCCGTCATATTAAAGAAAGACAGGCCGTTCGCGTTCGTGAACTGATTGAAATGCATATAAATGATGGTTGCCTCACCCTCTTAAATATTGTCGAGGAGCAACAGCTTAGTGATAAATCCCATTCATCTCCTAAATACAAAAAAGGAAACCCATCATGAGTGAGTTAGGTAGCGTCACCCATACCACGGAGCGAATTCATCGTTTAGAGTTACCCGAGCATCAAGAAAAGCTAGGAAAAAGCCTAAGAGCGGCAGAGCGCGAGTTAGAGCAAAACACCTGGAAACATACCTCGTTAATTGATCTGACCTATGCTGATACCAGACGCTTTCCAGCGCCTGACTGGGCTATTAAAGTCTTTACAGAAGCTACTCAAGGCGGTGGCTCATATACATATACGTCGTATCGGGGAGACCGTGCAGTGCGTGAAACGCTGCATCCTCATTTATCAAGGTTTTTGGGCTTAGAGTTTGATCCCGGCACCGAGCTTATGCTGACCCCAGGCACTCAAGGGGCTCTTTATACTGCCTTAGCTTCATTGGTACAGCCTGGGGATAAGGTCGCAGTTATGGATCCTGACTACTTAACGAATCATCGTATGATGCGTTATTTTGGAGCCGAAGTTACTACAATCCCTTTACTGTGGCGCAACAAAGAGACCATTAGTGTAGATATAGACAAACTTGAAGAAACCTTCCAAAAAGGGGCAAAAGTATTTCTATTCTCTAACCCTAACAACCCTACAGGCATAATTCATGGACCTGAAACGGTTAAAGCCATTGCGCAGCTGGCCCAAAAGTACAATGTCTTCATAATTGCCGATGAATTATATTCTCGTCTAATCTACGACAATCGTCCTTTTTTACATATAGCCACTCTAGAAGGGATGAAAGAACGAACATTAACTGTTTTGGGCCCATCAAAAACAGAGTCTATGAGTGGTTATAGGTTAGGCGTAGCCGTTGGCCCGGCCTTCTTAATAGATCGTATGGAAGATGTGCAAAGTGTAGCCGCTCTACGTGCGCCTGCTTATGCTCAGCATCTATTAAAGCATTGGTTATCAGATGACGAGGCGTTGATTAGTGCACGCATTCAAGAATATCAGGCGTTACGGGACACGGGCGTCGATCGACTGCGACAGTCAGGGCTAGTCGATGTCATTACTCCCGGTGGTACTTCTTATATGTATCCTCGAATTACAGCTTTTGAAGCCTCTGATCAAGAGGTCGCCCTACGCTTGCAAAATGATGCCGGAGTAATTGTTAACCCTGGTTATCAGTCTGGATTAGGCGGAACCGGCCATTTCCGTATCTGTTTTGCTCAGGATGAGAAAGTGTGGGATCAGGCACTAACTGGCATTATTGACACTTTAAAAGTCATGCAGAAAGAGCGTTAAGACCACCCGTCTCTTCCTATATAAAGCTGTCCCAGTGCTCCACTGGAACAGCTTTTTTGAAGCCCCTATTTAACCTCTTCCATTCTTCGTACCTCGTCTTTATTCACCCTTACTTCTTTACCGTCTTTCTCATAGGTAATAAAGTCATCTTTGTCGTTAACCTGCGGCCTGTCAGGACTCGTTACCGTTTGACCATCAGTCGTCGTGATTTCTGTAGGCGTAGAGCACCCTACTAACAAACCCCCTGCTGTCAATACTGCCACGGCCATAGATGCTTTTAGACTCATGCCTTTACTCCTTCTGTTTAATGACATATTCAGAGTAACAAGCACGCTCCTTAAAAACTGTAATAGTGGAGCTCTATTTATTTCCGCATCAGAACTTATGATTGAAGGCGACATTTAGCTGAGTGGCGCGCGCATCAGGCAGGAAAGTCTGATGACGGGCGTACCCTGCATAGACATACACCATGGTGCGTTTGGATAAGTCATAGTTGTAGCCGAGTGAATATACCTGCTGGCGTTTCGCCGTTGCATTTGCTCCAGTGATGCTTTCCGGAAGGTTTCGAGGATCTGCCATGGTCCAGCCTAGCGAGAAACGGCCGCCGGCTAGCGGTATCGTGGCGCCAAGCGAATAGGAGTTAATACGCAGGCCTGGCAAGGCCGCAAAAGATGGCAGCGCGGAACTGACATGATTTATCCCGAAAACGTGAGTTGCAAATAAGCCATCTCGAGTCTGGCCAACGCCCATAAACACTTTGACGACGTCGAAGCTATAACTGGCAGCAGCTGCCCAGGCACTTACGCGTGTTTTCTCTACATCAGGGCTGGCGCCACCGCCCACGCGCGTGTTGATATGCAACTGGTCATAGATCAGCGCGGCACTTAACGGGCCTTGGTTGTAGCGTAGCCCCGTTGTCACGGCGCGGATATTATCGTCCTTGGTATTGGTTCCATCAGGCTGCCGGGCATCCCAATGCTGCTCGCCGTTAATGTTAAATGAATACCCGATACCGAACTGTACGCCATGTATCGTGGGCGTCTGATACTGGATTTGATTGTCATAGCGGACCGTGTTGGCGACGCTGAACGTGGAGCCAAAACCGACAATGCCGCTACCACTACCCAAGGGATGGGCCATACTGAAGTACTCGGTTGCCATGTTGTTTTTCAAGCCCAGATCGATCTGACCCCAGTTGTCGTCGGACAAACCTAGTGTCGCCTGGCGTCCAAACAGACGCCCTCCTTGCGTAGCTTGGCCGGTTCGCACGTCAAAGCCGTTTTCCAGCATAAAGTTAGCGCGCAGGCCGTTGCCTAGGTCTTCAGTCCCTCGTAGCCCCCAGCGGTTGCCAAAATGGACACCGTTGTTCAAGCCTATGCGTGAGACTTTAAACCTTGTGGCGTCTGTGCGGTTCTGGCTATAGCTGCTGTTGCCCTTATTCTGGTCATAGCCTATGCCAGTGTCGATCACTCCGTACAAGGTCACTGTGGCATGGCTTAACGAGCTAGCCATTAGTAAAAGCAAAGACGCTGCTGTGGGGATGATTTTTATTCTCAAGTCCTCTCTCCTTATTTCTTATTTAATGCCGTAAAAAGTTGGCTTTCTGTAAAACACAATTTTTCATCGTTGTCTCCTGCTAAAAACATCGCGAAAGAATCTATTTATGACTACCAATATTTCCACGATGATAGATACGTTTAGATTTTTCTCATTTTATTTAGTTACAATGTCGTTAAAAATAGAATCCTTTTTTATTCCTGCTCTAGTAAATAAATAAGCAAGGCTATACAACAGCTTGTCTTTAACCCATTCCTGGCAACATTGTTTTAGCTCATGTATTCGCCTCTGACATTGACCTCTTCTGCTGCAATACTAGAGCTGCTGCTGCAATGTCAGTTAGGGCAATACCAACCGCCTTATAAACAATGATGTCCGAACTATTAAAGCTTATAGCCGGTTTTTGAATCGTATCTGCTAGAGCCTCAAGTTTGCTTAGCAGACTCTTCTGATCAGGAAACAATACCAAATCCCCAGTATCTTTTAAGGTCTGCTCGGGCCATTCAACAATAACTTTAGCCGCACGCTCAATCACTTTTTCATCAATTTCTTGAGCATGTGACAGGCATGACCCAATTGCGGCCACAAAGCTGCCTGCTTGTAAATGATCACCATCAAAAACGGGCTCTAGTGAACGAGTGGCAGTCACTACAATTTGACTCTTTAATACTGCAGTCTCAGCACTGACATGCTCAATTTCCACCTGCAAGTCAAACAGCTTCTGTTTCACTTCATTCGTAGAAAGATAAGGATCACATACATAGACCCTCTGAATCGGGAAAGCCGCCACAAACTGCCTGATATGCTCAAGCCCAAGAGGGCCAAGTCCGAAAACACCAAGCGTATGGGCTTGGGGGTTCGCATAGCGTCTTGCCGCAATCAAACTGCTGGCCGCAGTTCGAATAGGAGTCATCTCGTTTGACTCTAAGGTGGCAACAGCTCCACCCGTTTTGGTGCTGAATAATACGACTCTAAAACACAGTTTTCCCATGTAAGAGCTATATAGCTTGCTTCCAGCATATCCGAGCTCAGGGATGACTGCCCCCATTGAAACCAACCTAAACCCATCCACCTCGGTTCTGAACCTGGGCTGCATTGCCACATGTCCCTGCTGCCAGGATAAGTAAGCCGTTTCTAATACTTGTTCCAACTGCTGTGGAACCAATAACTGCCTAACCTCAGCATTGTCGATATACATCACGGGTGCTCTCCTACATCTAGAGGCATCCTTTCAAGCCACTATGAAGTAGCCTGAAAGGGCGTCCACACTTTAGTTTATTGAGTACCCTGCTTAGTAATTAGCTCCGACAGCATTTCCTCTTCTTCGCCGCTTAACTCAAGCAAAGGAGCTCGTACTGGACCAGCGCCATGCCCGACCAAACGAGCACCTGCTTTTACAATACTCACACCGTAGCCTTCTCCCCGATTGCGAATTTTCACGTACGGCAAATAGAAGTCGTCCAACAAGCGATTCATTGTTTCTGTATCACCGGTAGAAACCGCTGTGTAAAACTCCATCGCCGTGCGGGGGACAAAGTTAAAGGCAGCTGAAGAATACACTGGTACACCTAAAGCTCTATACGCAGCGGCATACACCTCAGCGGTAGGCAAACCGCCAAGATAAGTCAAGCGATCACCTAAACGGCGCCGTACACCTGACATCAGCTCAATTTTGCCGATACCGTCCTTAAACCCGATCAGATTACTGTTACGGTCGGCCAGGAACTCCATATGATCAGCGTTAAGTTCACATACGTTCCGGTTATAGACCACTACACCAATGGTCAGGGCCTGACAAACTTGATGCACATGCTGCGCCACGCCATCCTGACTGGCTTCAGTCAAATAGTGCGGCATTAGCATCACACCGGCAGCACCACATTCCTGCGCAATCTCCCCCATCTGAATCGCTTGGCGAGTATTGCCACCGATACCTGCCAAGATTGGCACCTTACCCTTGCACGTATCTACCGCTGTACGTATCACATCTGCATACTCATCCATAGACAAAGAGAAGCCTTCACCAGTGCCTCCTGCAGCAAATAACGCACTAGCTCCATAAGGTGCTAACCACTCTAAGCGCTCAATATAAGAATTACGATTGAACTCCAAATTTTCATCAAAGTCCGTCACTGGAAAAGACAGCAAACCGGAAGACAAAACCGTTTTTAGCTCCTGAGGGCTCATAACAACTCCTGAATCAATTAAATACGCTCGCCCCAACTCATATGTCATCTTATGACTTTGGCTACATTTATGACTTAAATTGTGAGCCACTGAGTTACTAGGGATTTGCTAAATAAACTTGAAAACCGCACTCGGTTTTCAAGGTCTAAACCAACTTAAACGTCAATACCGTATACGCCGCGGGCGGCATCTAGAGAGATGTAGCCATTACGAACATCATTCATCACTTTTGCACGATCCCGCTCTTCAACATCACCATAGCCACCACCACCAGGCAATGTCAGCCTCACCCTCTGACCTTCCGGCACCTGGACTCGTGAGCCTTTGCCTTGAAGAACCGTTCCATCACTTAACTGCACACTACCTTCTGAACCTTTCCCCCTTGCTCGCGGCCAAGTGCGGGATTTAAGATTCGATCAAACATGGCATTAAACGCCATGGTGTAACCTTCTGCTGCAGAGATCTCTACCACTTGCCCCAGGCCCCCACGACATTTCCCAGCTCCGCCCGAGTCCGGCCGCAACTCTTTGCGCCATACCACAATTGGTCCGACCTGCTCAGTTGCCTCCACTGGCATAGTATGAATGCCACTTGGAAACGCGGTCGCATTTAAGCCGTCATACTCTGGCCTGGCACCGCCTCCGCCACTATTGAACATAAGAATCTGACTTGAGTCTTTCTTGCCCTGTCCATTGTGTTTAGCGTCCACACCAATTTGAATATTCCAGGTTGTACCAGCGCCTTCTGCCGGAATACGATTTGGCAAAAACTGATGTAAAGCGCCTAGCACCACATCGGGAATGAAGTGCCCCAATACGTGGCGCACGGCCACAGGACTAGGGTGCTGAGCGTTTAAAATGCAACCTTCCGGCGCCACAGCGTCAAACGGTGCCAAGGACGCCGCATTGTTAGGAATCTCAGGGGCAATCGCACATTTCAAGCCATAGCAAGAATATGCTTTGGTATAAATCAACGGCACATTAATGCCATACTCACTTACGCCTGACGTGCCTTCGTAGTCGGCTACGACGCGATCCTCCCCTATAGTTAACTTTACGCGCATCGTAATTTGCTTCTCGTAGCCATCTACACGCATCTCATTACTAAAGCTGCCTTTAGGAAGTTCAGCGATTTTCGCCAATGTAGCAATACGGCTATTCTCTAAGATGTACTCGCCAAGCTCGTCCAAGTTCTCTAGCTTAAACTCGCTCATCATTTCTTGAAGACGGCGATCCCCAATTTCATTGCATGCTGCCAAGGCATAAATATCGCCTACGACCTGATCTGCCTCACGTACGTTGTTACGAACGATATTAATCAGATCGCGATTGACCTCTCCCTTAATGGCAAAACGCATAATGGGTATAAATAGACCCTCTTCGTACACCTCGCGACCATCGGGTCCAAAGCCTCTACCGCCGATATCCACCACATGGGCCGTGCACGCAAAAAAACCTATCAGTTTTTGCTTACGAAACACAGGAGATACCACGGTAATATCATGCAAATGTCCCGTTCCTTTCCACGGGTCATTCGTAATATAGACGTCTCCCTCGGCCATAGACTCTACACCCAAGGCGCGCATAAAGTGCCCTACCGCTTCCGCCATCGCATTTACATGACCGGGAGTCCCCGTAACGGCCTGTGCCAACATGCGCCCTTGTTCATCAAAAACACCAGCAGACAGATCGCCCGCTTCGCGAACGCTGGTGCTAAATGCTGTGCGTATTAAAGTTAGGGCTTGCTCTTCAACCACCGAAATAAGGCGGTTCCACATAACTTGACTATGAATATGATTCGATTTGACTGACATCGTGACCACCTTATTTAGCTTGCTTATCAATTTCAACAAAGAGGCAAAGATCTGTCTGTACTGTCGCAATAAACGTAGAGGGAATCATCGTGGCGGTTTCCCGCTCAACAATAATGGCAGGCCCTGTTACCTGATCCCCTACGTTAAGGCGATCACGGTTATAAATTCCAGACTCGACAAACTTTTCTAATTTGGACTCAAATACCAAACGGCTTCCTTCGGAAACAGCTAGCTGAGTTTGCTCAACCTTTTTGATTTTCTTCACTTCAGCAGGAGAGCTGGATGCACGTACGGACCAGCTTACAATCTCCACATCCAGGCCATCAATGGCTCGACCAAAGAAGCGCACATACGCTTTCTCAAACTCATTTTTAAGGAATGCACTATCTTCTTGGGCAAAGTCCCTTACAGGCACCTGGACTGGGATTTCCCAACCTTGCCCTGCATAGCGCATATAGGCCACTCGCTCTAAGACAGGGTCCACGTTCTTCAACCCTTGTCGCGCAAAACTAGTAGCTTCTTGCTCCATGGAAGCGAGCAACTGGTTCACTTTATCAGCAGCGAAGACAGTCAGTTTCATAAATCCGCTACGCGCAGACTCGAAACCAAATGGTGCTCGTAAAAATCCTAGTGCCGATCCGACCCCTGCGCCATAAGGTACAAGGAAGGCATCAATAGCCATTTTTTCGCATAAACGCGCGGCATGCACCGGCCCTGCCCCGCCAAATGTGATCATGGTAAAGCCGCCAAGATCATAGCCACTCTCTACGGCGTGCACGCGTCCGGCGTTCGCCATATTTTCATCAACCACTTCAACAATCCCGTAAGCAGCAGAAGTCTCTGACAAGCCTAACGGGTCAGCAATGTCTTTCTTGATCGCGCGCTTAGCCAGCTCGGCGTCAAGCTTCATTTGCCCACCTGCAAAGTAATCGGGATCTAGCTTGCCTAACACAACGTTGGCATCGGTTACTGTGGGGCTTTCACCGCCACGTTGATAACATGCTGGTCCCGGTTCTGAACCCGCACTGCGCGGACCAACACGAATTTGATTCATGCCATCCACACTCGCAATGGAGCCACCACCCGCTCCTATCTCAACCATTTCAACTACAGGTATGGAAATAGGCATGCCACTGCCTTTCTTGAAACGATAAGTTCTGGCAACTTCAAAAATCTTCGCAGTCTTAGGTGCGTAGTTTTCTATTAGACAAACCTTGGCCGTCGTACCACCCATATCAAACGACAAGACCGACTCTAAACCATAACGCTCAGCAATATAGGCGGCGAAAATAGCACCACCAGCAGGCCCAGACTCTACAAGCCGCACTGGAAACTCAGCAGCTGTTTCTACGGAAATGATGCCTCCACCCGAATGCATCATAAACACATCGCATACAGCGCCTTGGCCTTTTAGCTCTTGAACCAGGCGGGAAAGGTAGGACTTGATCAACGGTTTGACATAAGCATTCGCACATACGGTGTTAAAACGCTCGTACTCCCGAATTTGCGGAGACACCTCTGAAGAAATCGAGACACTTAACTGCGGCAATCGTGCTTGGAGTGCATCCCTGACTTGCTGCTCGTGCTTGCCATTCGCATAGCTATGCAAAAAACCAATGGCAACACTTTCATAGCCTTTTTTCTCAATCTCACTAATTAATGTTTCAATATCTTCAGGACTTGGCGCAATTAATGTCTTGCCATGCGCATCCATACGTTCTCTCAAAACATAGCGATGCTCGCGGTCAATTAAGGCAGGTGGCAGAACAATATTGAGGTCATATTGCTCGAAACGATTTTCCGTTCGCATTTCAATGACATCCCGGAATCCTTCCGTGGTAATTAACGCTGTGGGAACACCTCGGCGTTCAATCAGTGCATTTGTTGCCAAGGTAGTACCGTGAATAATCACGTCAATATCACCAAACGTACAACCCGCCTGCTCCAGTATCTGGTTTAACCCAGCCAGAATCGCACGTTCAGGAGCACTGTAATCAGTCAGCACTTTAGTCGTAAAAAGTGCGGCACCTACTTCCAGGGCTACATCTGTAAAGGTTCCACCAATATCGACGCCTACGCGCACCAATTTTTTGTCTAAGCTCATCTATGGTCTCCACCATGTCAAAAATGTATTCTTTATAAGCGCGGGATAGTCAAACCACCGTCCGCCTGGATTACGGTCCCTGTAGCGAACGCAAATTTTCCACTCGCCAGGCTGATAGCGATATCCGCCATGTCTTCACCCTCTCCCCATCGCCCGATAGGAACAAGACCTTCGGCTATTAACTTGTCATAGCGAGCCTCTACTGGCTTCGTCATACCGCTATGCGTAATCCCCGGGCGCAAATCAAAAACAGGGATATTGGCATCAGCTAAACGTAAAGCCAATAACTTGGTTAACATCCCTAAGGCCGATTTTGACAGGCAATACTCCGCCCGCTCCGTAGAAGCCACGTCGACGCTAATCGATGACACATTAATAATCGAGCGCGGATGGCTTATCTGCTTTTGTTGCAACATCTGTGTCATTACTTTTTGGGTAAGGAAAAAAGTGCCCCGCACATTAATATCCATTACAGCGTCAAAGGCTTCTGGCGTTAGTTCCAGCATGTCAGCCCTGCGGGGAGCTCCTACGCCCGCATTGTTAATTAAGCAGTGGATATCCCCTAATTCTTCTTCGATTTGATGCACCCATCGCTCGTGAGCCTGAACATCAGCCAGATCACCGTGAATTTCACAAACCTTTCCAGCACCCGCCGCTAATAGCTCAGCCTTTAAATTACCTAACACTTCGGGGGCCACCCGATCCATCACAGCCAGGTTTGCACCTAACTGCGAAAAAGCCAGCGCCACCGCTTTTCCGATGGTTCCCGCTGCCCCGGTAATAAATACTGTTTGCCCTAAATGCGGATTAAGCGGTTGATGGGTAATACTCATGTCAAAAACTCTCAATATTTAATGGAATAGAGCTGGGAGCCAAAGTGAAAACCACGGAATATACGCCACGATCAATAACACCATTAAGCTCGCCAGATAATATGGCCAGATAGTTTTTAAAACCTCTCCTACCCCTACCTTCCCAATGGCACAGCCCACAAACAACAAGGTTCCAACAGGTGGGGTATACAAACCAATGCCTGCGGCAAGAATCATTACGATCCCGAAATGAACTGGATCAATGCCAAAATTTATCGCTACAGGTAAAAATATTGGAGTACAAATAATGACCATAGGAGACAAGTCCATAAAAGTCCCCAACAAGAGCAAAGCAATTAAAATCAGTGCCATCACTACATACGGGCTTTCAGAAACAAGACTCATACCCCCAATTACCATATTAGGAATTTGTAAAAAAGCCATAAACCAACCAAAAGCCGCAGCTGCTGCAATAATGAATAACACCATTGCTGTTGTTCGGGCAGCAGCGCTAACGGCCTCAATCAGTATGCGAAATGAAGAACCTTTATAAATTACGAGCATTACGCAAAAAACATACAAAACCGCAATGCAAGAACTCTCAGTCGGCGTAAAAATACCAAACCTTACGCCACCAAAAATCACGAAAATCAAGACGATTGCAGGAATCGCTGCAATTAATGCCTGGAAGATAAACCAAAAACCAGCAAAAGGTTCTGCCGGGTACCCTTTTTTATGGCTTGTATATAAGCAGTAACTAATAAGGCGAGAGCCAGTAACAAGCCTGGAATAATACCAGCGGTAAACAGATCAGCAATAGATATGCCGCCACCACCAGCGATCGCATACAAAATTAAATTGGGAGAAGGTGGAATCATTAGTGCAATAACAGCACTACTAATAGTGACGTTCACCGCATAGCTTCGTGCATACCCTCTTTTCACCATCTGAGGGACCATAATTCCGCCAATTGCCGAAGCGTCTGCAATAGGTGATCCTGAGATGCCACTCAGGAATACGGACGACATGATATTGACCTGCCCTAATCCTCCTCGCATATGCCCTACCAAACTACTTGCGAAGTTAATCATTTTGTCCGCTACACCACCGCGCATCATTAGCTCACCGGCAAAGATAAAGAGCGGTATAGCAATCATGGAGAAAGAGCTAACGCCCTCACTCATTTGCTGAAAAACGATTAATGGAGGCAAACCCATATATAAAGCTGTGCTTAGAGCCGATATTCCTAAAGCAAAGGCGACTGGAATGCCCATCACCATTAAAAGCAGAAAAACACCGAACAAAATCAATTGTTCCATGAAATGTTCTCCTCTTTATTTTGGAGCTCTTCAACTAACTTCTCTAAACTAAAAATAAAAATTAGTACGCCACCAACGATTAAGGGGAAATAATGCGCACCTTGAGGAAGAAAACTTCCTGGCATGATTACATTCCACGTACCAATAACCAAGTCCATACCAAAGAATGCCATACCGAAACCGAATATCGCTACAAGCAAATGCCCAAAAGCAGAGATCCATCGCCGTAGCTTTGGTGGCATTAGAATCAACCCCACCACAAAACCCAAATGATCCCTATGTCTTACCCCAGCTCCGGCACCAACGAGTACAAACCACCCCATTAATAAAACTGATGTGCTCTCGCTCCAGCTAGGTGAGTCATTCAACACATAACGTGCAAATACCTGCCATCCAATAATGACAGTCATCACGAGCAACGACACACGAGAAATCCATCGAGCCACCGCATTAATTATTTCCAAGCCCTGCAGCAACTTACACTTTTGCTTTATATCTGCACTGCTAGTCATCGCATTCATACTTGTACCCTCAAGGGGCATTTGCATCCTTTTAGATGCAAATGCATCGAACACTCGTTACTCGACAGCTTGAATACGATCAAAGATGGCTTTTAAACGCTCATTTTTTAACGCCTTTTCTTGCACTGGAGCTACTGCTGCTATGAACGGAGCTTTATCCACCACAGTAACGACCGCTCCTTTTTCACGCACAATCCTCTCTGATTCTTTTTCCCGCTCATCCCAAAGCTCGCGCATTTTGAACTTTGCCTCGTCGGCTGCTTGAAATACCGCCTCTTTCTGTGAGTCACTTAACTTGTCAAAGGTTCTCTTTGATATCACCAAGGTTTCCGGCAACATTAAATGCTCAGTCAATGAATAGTACTTAGCCACCTCAACGTGATTGGTAGACTCATACGTTGGCCAGCTTTGCTCGGTACCATCAATCACCCCGGTCTGCAAGCCTGAGTACATTTCATTGAATCCCATGGGAACGGCATTAGCTCCTAATGCGTTCACCATATCTAGAAATATATCTGAAGGCTGTACCCTGATTTTTAGGCCTTTTAAATCCTCTAAGTTATGAACCTCACGCTTAGAGTTATAAATATTTCGCGTACCAGCATCAAAGAAAGTAAGGCCGATCAAACCGTGTGGTTCAAGCGCTTCCAGCATTTCTTTACCAATAGGCCCGTCTACCACATTGCGCATATGCTCAACAGATCGAAAGGTATATGGTAAAGATAGAACCAACGTTTCTTCTACAAGATTGTTTACCTCACCCAGCGTAATTCGGTTCATATCAATCACACCGAAACGGGTTTGCTCAATCGTTGCCTTTTCATTACCCAACTGACCAGAGGCAAATACTTTAATATCCAGTTCACCATCTGTGAGCTCTTTTAGGCGATCGCTCATGAATTCAACGGCCATTACTGTTGGATAGGTATTAGGGTGTACATCTGCTGATCGCAAAGTTTTAGCGTTTACGGCAAAACTTCCTGCCACTAAAAAATTGCTCAATAGAAAAACTGCTGTCCATTTTTTAGTTATTCCAGCAGCTACGGCCTGAGGTTTTTTCTGTTTAATTTTCATCGCTGTCTCCTTAACCTTGATTTTTATTTGCCTGGTTTTTTACTATAAATATAGTCTTAAGCTACATAAGCTGTTTTCACAACGGTATAGAATTCTCTTGCATAATTTGCTTGTTCGCGGGGGCCATATGACGATCCCTTGCGCCCCCCAAAAGGCACGTGATAATCAACACCTGCAGTCGGCAGATTAACCATCACCATGCCTACCTGAGAATGTTGCTTAAAATGCTGCGCATACTTTAAAGACTGGGTAGCAATACCAGCGGCTAACCCAAAGGGTGTGTCATTTGCCATTGCCAGGGCTTCGTCATAGTCTTGCACTTTAAGCAAGCTGGCTATGGGACCGAAAATCTCTTCTTTGCAAATACGCATTTCTGGCTCGCACTCTACAAATAATCCAGGACGCTGATAAAAGCCTTTCGTACCCAACTCCAAAGCTTCACCTCCATGAAGCGTCGCTCCTTCCTGCACTCCTATTCGCGCATACTCTAAGTTACTTAATAGCTGAGCTTCTGATACGACCGGGCCAATCTGCGTAGTTGAATCCAATGCATCCCCTACACGCAGTGCGAGCATTTTTTTAATAGTTTTTCTTTAAATTCATCATATATACCCTCTGTCACGATCAAACGGCTCGACGCCGTGCAGCGCTGCCCAGTTGAAAAATAGGCGCTTTGCAGACTGAGCTCTACCGCTTGCTCTAAATCAGCATCATCTAGCACCACTTGCGGATTTTTACCCCCATCTCCAGCTGCACTTTTGCTTGTCGACTTACGCAGCGCACTGCAATTTCACGCCCCACCCCAACAGAGCCAGTAAAGCTAACCGCATCAACCTCTGCTGATTCGACAATAGCGCTGCCTACTTCGCGCCCTTTCCCCATAACAAGATTAAAGACACCAGCGGGTAAACCAGCTTCCGCAATAATCTTGGCCAATTCCCATGCACATCCGGGTGTAAGATCTGCCGGTTTGAATACAACGCAATTACCATATGCCAAAGCAGGAGCGATTTTCCAGGCAGGTATAGCAATAGGAAAATTCCAAGGTGTAATCAGACCAATTACACCGACCGGCTCTCGCACCACCTCTACGTTCACGCCGGGCCGCACAGATGGAAGGATAGAACCCGTTAAGCGTAAACACTCGCCTGCAAAATATTTAAAAATATTTCCTGCTCGTGTTACTTCACCGACGGCCTCGACCAACACTTTCCCTTCTTCCTGGGCAAGCAATCGACCCAGTTCACCACTACGTCCTAATATCTCACTGCCTATTTTGTCCAGCGCATCAGCCCTTTTCTGAATCGAGCTAACCGCCCAACCTGGAAAAGCCTTTCTTGCTGCTTGAGTCGCATCTTGAACCTGTCCTGCAGTAGCTTGTGCATACTCCCCGATTACAACTGATACATCAGAAGGGCTAGTGTTTTGCTTATATTCTGTACCGGTAATCCACTCACCGTTGATGTAGTTATCAAAACGCTTCATTATCTTCCTTTACACATGACGGGAGGCTGCTGGCCAACAAGATGCAGTTAACTTAGATGTCATCATACAACTTGATAAGTAAAAGCAAACCTAGGGTTAACACCATAATAAGAGCACTAACAACGGTGTAGACTCAAATAAACACCATTTTCCACCGTTTTAGTAGTAAATGGATGACAAAAACAAATACAGTCATACGACAACTAACGACATGGCAAACCTACACACTATTCAGAAGACTTCGCCTATTCACACCTTATTGCTCACTGGTGCTGCAGGAAGTCTAGGAAAAGCATTACGACCGCGCTTAGCCAATATTTGCACTCGGTTACGGCTCAGCGATGTCACTCCTATCCATAACTTAACAAATGATGAAGAGTTTATTGCCTGCGATTTAAGTCAAACAGCAGCTGTTCTGCACTTATGCGAAGGGGTAGACGCTATTCTGCATTTCGGTGGCATCTCACTTGAAGGTCCCTTTGAGCCCATTCTGCAGGCAAATATATTGGGATCCTACAATGTGTACGAGGCCGCCCGCCAACATGGCATTACACGTATTATTTTTGCCAGCTCAAATCACGTAACGGGCTTCTACCCTCAAGATGAAACCGTGAGTATTCACTCTCAACGACGGCCTGATGGTTTTTATGGAATATCTAAAGCCTTTACTGAGGATTTAGCCAATTATTATTATGATCGCTGGGGAATTGAAAGCTTATGCATTCGTATTGGTTCGAGTTTTCCTCAACCTAAAGATCATCGTATGCTGTCTACTTGGTTAAGCTATGACGACTTAACACAACTAATACATGCAGGCCTAACAACACCCAATATCGGCTGTCAGCTTATCTATGGCGTTTCGGCCAATACACCTCGCTGGTGGTCCACGGAAGGGACCGAAAAAATTCCTTTTCACCCCCTGAGTAGTACTGACTCTTTCAAAGCTGAAATAGCAACTCAGCCATTGCCTCCCCCGGGCACCCCCAACGGCGATACCAAGGAGGTGGTTTTACTGCCTTAGGCCCCTATGACTCACCCAAACCAGGTGCCATTAACGCCGAAGTTGCAGTCACTAGCCCAACTCAGCTTGGAGAAAGCCCAATATGGGTCAATCGTGATGGATGTGTATATTGGGTGGACATTAGTGCAAATAGAATCCATGCATATAACCCTGCCACTCATACACATACGTCATGGGAAACGACGGAGCCCATTGTCGCTCTTTTTCCTGACTATAAACGGCAATGGCTTGTTTGTGGCAAAAAGGGTATCTATCGAACCCAACTAACTTGGGGTGCCACACAGGCTCAACTGCTATTATTGGCTCCCTTCGACACCCCCATCTCGTCGATGCGTTTAAATGACGCAGCCATGGATGCCAAAGGGCGTATTTGGGTGACGTCTGTGGAAGAGAACTTACTTCTCAGCCCTGACAATCCGGCAAACGGCTCTTTATTATGTTGGGATCCACTCGCCCCGTCCCAGTTGCACACTCATGTTCGCGGTTTAAAAGTAGGCAACGGACTTGCTTTCAATCTTGATCAAACAAAGCTCTATCTTTCCGACTCTCACCCAAGTTGTAAAACCATTCATACCTACGACTTTGCGTTGGAAGCAGGGATCCTTACCGGACGCACCTTATTTGCCACCCTAAAAGAAGGTCAAGGCCGTCCTGATGGTGCCGCAATCGACGAGTTAGACGGCTACTGGATATGTGGCATAGATGCCGGAGTAATACATCGGTTTACTCCAAATGGCGTATTAGAACGTTCTGTATATGTACCGACTCCCACACCTACCAAACTCTGTTTCGGCAATTATGACTTAGGCACGCTATATGTCACTCATCTTCAAAAAGAAGGTGAAAAAGCGAGCTCTGTCGCGCTATTCAAACTTGATCCCGGTGTCAAAGGCACTTTTCCAATGCCTCATTCAACAGGGCCGCTATGACCCCCGAGCAATCCGCTTTTTTCCTCGCCATATTTCGATTGCTATCATCTTATGCCTCGGCAGCGGTTTTGCAGCAAATCACGTTGCGGCACGAGTTGCGTTCGATAATGGAACAGGCTTATTGACTGCAATTTTTTTCCGTGCCAGCCTTAGCTTTCTCACATTGGCTTTTCTATTGGCACTGCAAAAACGATCTCTACACATACCCAAGAAGCTGCGTCCATGGCAAGTTGTCTTAGGAGCTCTGATTACCTTGCAAAGCTTGTGTGTGTTCTCCGCAGTGGCTAGGCTCCCTGTCGCTATTGCGTTGTTGGTGGCCAACGTATTTCCAATCTTACTGGCGTTGATGACTTGGGGGTTAGGAGGAAAAAACCAACAAAACAATCTATGTTGATTATGGGCGCAATATTGATGGGCTTGGTTTGGGTTTTAGATGTGCCCTCTTGGCTGGCAAAAGACAGCCTACTAGACTATCACTGGTTTGTAGGCATCGGCTTTGCTTTTGGCGCAGCCTGCTGCTTTGCGACCGCATTATGGATCACCGAACATAAGCTGGTCTCACTAGCCGGACCGGTACGCAGTATTTATACTATTGGCATCGTTTTAATTTTAATTTTATTTCTGTCATCAACCTCGGTAATCGAAGGAGGGATGGAGCTCCCCTTAACGCTAAAGGCTGGTCAGCCCTTGTGCTCGTTGGGCTTCTCTATACCTGTTCTTTCATTGGTTTATTCGTGTTTGCGCCTAAACTCAACATGGCCACTAACTCTCCTGCCATGAACATAGAACCCGTAGCTTCCCTTTTTCTTGGTTGGATTTTTCTTGAACAAATATTCGGATTTAATCAGATTTTCGGCGGAGCAATTGTATTAACAGGTATTTTTTCTCTCGCCTATTTAAATACAACCAACAAAAAATAGAAAATTTATTTAACCTAAATCACTAAATAAAACCTATTTTTCTAATACTTATTATGGTTTTAGCAATGATGAATCAAACCACACCTCCACCATCGCGCCGCAGGACCCAGAGCCTTACCCAAGAGGTAATTCAAGAGCTCACTGAGTTAATTCAAAGCAGAAAACTAGCACGAGGTGATAAGTTACCCACTGAGTCTGAACTCATTGAGACAATGAAAGTCAGCCGTACTGTCATACGAGAAGCTATTTCACACCTTCAAGCTTCCGGGTTGGTTGAAACACGGCATGGTATCGGCTCCTTTGTGCTAGAGCCGAACTCTACTCTTAATTTTCACATTAGCCCTGACTCACTGGAAACCTTGCATGACATCATTCACGTCATGGAGCTACGTCAAAGCCTTGAGTCAGCAGCAGCAAGTATTGCGGCTTTACGCCGCACAACTGCTGATCTGGAGATAATGCAAAAAACGTTAGATGATTTTCAGAGTGCATTAGAAGCCAAAGAAAATACGGCAGACATTGATTTTCAATTTCATTTGGCTATTGCTAATGCAACCAAAAACAAATACTTTACAAAATTCATGTCTTATTTGGGACAAGCCGTTATCCCTAGGACTCGCATTAAAATTCAAAATAACAGCCAAGATGTCATTCAACAATATTTAAACCGTGTTCATCAAGAGCATATAGAGATTTTTCGAGCCATAGACAATCAAAACCCTTTATTAGCCAGTAGCGCTATGCAAATGCATCTCAGTAATAGTGTGCATAGGCTAAAAAACAGCTTACCAAATGATCAGGATAGCTAGTATCTGCTGAGAATTTAAAGCCTCGATCAATGATGCTCAACAAATAATTGCTGAAACTGCTCTTTAATTTTATCGGAAGGTAAATCCCGCCCAATTACAACCAAAACGCTCTGGCGTAGTTCGATAGCTTGCCAAGCAGAGCCATAATCAAAGCCCACCACTTTATGAGCTCCCTGAACAATCAAGGCTGCTGTGAGCCCTGGATAGCTAACCCTCCCTTATCACGCAGCATATCGTTACCATGCTCATTGTCTAACGACACCTATTGCGTCAAGGTCGGTCTCTCCCGCCTGCAACAGGTACGACCGCAAAATTAGCTCGCCGCTTAACTTAAATGCATTTAAGCCCAAACAGCTTTCAAACGGTAAGCCTTCTTGTATTGCCCCCAGAATCGGAGCTTTAATGGTAATTAAGCATACGTACTCGGCTGACCTCATAAAAAAGTGGAGAGTTTTCAAAGAAAACTCTCCACTTGGATTGCTACCTGCTTCGTTCAGGTAACGTATATCATGCGGCTTGTACCCGCGGCTCCTTATCTTTGTTCAGTGATTTCCTCACCATTCCATACGCCACAAAAGCTAGTAATAATAAACTTATTGATAAAAATACAGCGCTAATTGGTTGTTTAAAAAATACCAACAGATCCCCCTGAGACATAAGCAAGGAACGTCTAAAGTGTTCCTCTACCATTGGACCTAGCACAAAACCGAGCAACATAGGTGCTGGCTGAAAACCCAGTCTCGAGGCTAAAAAGCCGAAAATCCCCACTGCTAAAACGATCACCACGTCGTATATATTATTGTTAGCACTAAACACACCAATACTGATTAACAGCAAAATTACCGGGAAAATAATACGGTAGGGTATTTTTAATAGCTTCACCCACATACCAATTAATGGAACATTTAACACCATTAAAATAAAGTTCCCTATCCAGAAGCTAATAATCAGGCCCCAGAACAAATCGGCGTGCTCTACCATAATAGCCGGGCCAGGAGTGATGTTATGAATCATCAATGCTCCCAGCATTAATGCCATAACCGCATCCCCGGTATACCCAACGTCAGGGTAGGAATAAACGCTGTAATGGCTGCCGAGCTATTTGCTGATTCGGGTCCCGATACCCCTTCCATTGCTCCTTTACCGAAACGTTCAGGTGTTTTAGACGTTTTTTCTCAATGGCATACGACATAAATGCTGCAAGCGTGCCGCCGGCTCCTGGCAAGACACCTAACACCGAGCCGATTGCAGACCCCCTCAGCATAGGTTTGGCGGATTGCTTTAACTCGCCCTTTTCGAGACGAATACTATTACGGTCTATTTTGGTATTCGTAATAAAACTGCCATCACCCAGCTTTCCAGCGTTTGCCAATACATCGGCAATACCAAATAGCGCCGTCGCTAAAACAACTAAGGAAACACCGTCCTGCAGAGCAGAAATACCAAAATCAAACCGGGATACGCCTGTCATGACATCCGTACCCACTACGCCAAACAGCAGACCAATAAAAACAGAAGCAATCCCTTTAAGGGGAGCACCAGATGTCAAAGTAGAGGCGGCCAGCAAGCCCATTAACATCAGGGTGAAATATTCTTGCGGCCCAAACATGAAGGCAACATCCGCCAGCAGGGGGCTGAGCAACGCCATTAAAACTATTCCGACTGACACTCCGATAAAGGAAGCAATCATAGCAATAAAAATAGCCGGTCCAGCACGCCCCTTTTTGGCTAAGGGATGGCCATCCACACAGACCACCGCATGCACAGGCGTACCCGGAAGATTTAACAGAATAGTAGTGGTTGCCCCCCAAAGCTTGCCCCGTAATACAGTCCGGCAAGCATCATTAAGGCGGCAATGGGGCTTAACCCATAGGTAATAGGCAAGATCATGGAAATGGCGGCCAAGGTCCCGATCCCGGGCAAAACGCCGACCAGATTTCCTATAAACACACCAAGAAATGCGTACATAAAGTTTTCCAGATGGAAAGCCGTCTGTATGCCTAGCGTTAAGTTCTCTATCATCATTTAACCCCAGACGAAAAGAGGAAGTTGCAGCCGCAGGCCAAAATGAAAAAGTCCTACAGTGGCCACGGTAATTAAAACCGCTAAAGACAGATTGCCCTTAAACGTATTATTGCTATCTCCAAATGCAGAGATAAAAATCAACGCAAAAGTGGCGACCATAAAACCACCGTACTGCCCTAAAATGACAAAGCCCAGCATGCCTGCTATGGCGCATCCCCACGGTCGCAACCTGCCACGCCAGCTGCCTTTCAGCTTTGACTCCTCTCCTCTGGGACCGACCAGCAGGAGCAGCCCCATTAATACCAAGGACATTCCTAATAGCGTGGGAAAGTATCCAGGCCCCATACGAGCCAAGCTACCCATGTTGTAGTCCATGCTACCTAGCACTGCACCCAAGCCGATAATTAAAAGAAATAAGGCGGATGGCCAATCTTTTTGGGATAAATTTTTCATGTTTGCGACTGCTCCTCGTCTATGCTGATCTTTTTGTCGATCTTTTGAATAATTTCTCATTACCCAAAAAACGTGCGGACTATATTGTGCGCTGCGTTTTGTCTTAACGCTTAACTAGCTGCCCTTTTTCCACGACCAGCACGTCATCCATTTTCACCGTGCAATCAAGCATGGGAATATCCAGATGACATTCGGTTTCGCGGGTACCACCTCCTTCGATATTGGGGCCGGTAGAGAACATGAAGCACCCGGCAAAGGAGCGAGATTCCATTCCGTTTGTCTGGCGCTTGTCGTACATGCCAAGACCTGTCCAGTGCGCACGGTCATGCAGACCCCACCCTAAATGCGATACGGCATAGGCTTCGGGATCGTTAAAAGAGGCCATATACTCGCGCAAATACTTGGCATCAAAACCACCCGTAATCGACGTGATATAGCCGTCTTTAATGTCCAGGTTAATGGGCGTTTGCAAGTAGTACTTAAAGGGCAAAATCACATCGCCAGCGTTCAGTACAACCCGTCCCTGCACCGATTCCTCGGTAGGCCATGCCGCCGCAAAAGCGCTAGGACTATGGTCCCAATGGCCTGGTTCATCGGAGAAACCATACTGGGCCAGGTAGTCGTATTTCCCAAATGATGCCACCAGGTCGGTTCCTGCTTCGGATGTAACCTGCATCACCTGTGACTTTTTAATGAGTTCGACTGCTTCGATGACTCGAGCCTTATCTTCCTGCTGCGGTATCATCCTGATAAATATTTCAGGACCTTCTTTAACCAGCAAAATGCGGGAGCCTGCATCCAGAATCTGTTTCTGCTCGCCGCCACGGTACATGCCCATCAAATCCACAATAAAGCTGGATTTCGTCAACGCATCAATGGCTACTGGATTGGAAGCCAGCGCTGTCGGTGCATACGCCGCGGTGGAGTCTCCGGCTAAGCCCATGCTTGGCGCCTCACCCAGCTCCATCACATAATAGACGTGCCCTTGCATGGTCAGCACTGATTTGACTGCTGCCAAATGTTCCGGGTGGGTGATGTCGCCAACAAGAATAGCAACAGTCTCACCTTTCTTCAGTTTGCTTAAATTAAGTAGATGCGCCCAGGCATCAAACAGTGATTTTTTTACCATTTATTGTCCCTTCCTATCTGTATTTACAAAAACAGAACGGCTTTAGTAATGTCGGAATCAGGATTTCCCAACGCCGCACGCAGTGTGAAGTGATCATGCTTTTCAGGAAAATCCAGATCTGAGTTCAAACCCAAAGCAGACCATTTCGACACGAGCTCCTTAGCCTGGCGCTCGTACTCAGCCCCTTCCTGGGCTCCGGTGATTAAACGTAACTTTCCTGAGAAAACAGGTTTACGCCGTACCGGACTATAGGTAGCCACCTCTTCATCGGTCAGCGCTAATACATCGTTTAAAAAACAAAGCTGGATAGGGCTTAAGTCAAAGATTCCACTCATAGCGCAGATAGATTGCAGCTCGTACTGAAACGAATGTGTAGCCATCATCGCCGCTAAGTGGCCTCCGGCAGAATGCCCTGATACTGAAATGCGCGCAGGGTCAAAATGCATCGCCTGTCCCTGCGCCATTAGCCACTCAACCGACTTAACACATTGCTTAACTAATTCGCCCATGTTGACCGTGGGAATGAGCGAGTAATTAATGATCGCCAGATTATGCCCATGCGCCACTATGCCGTTTGCCACATAAGAAAAATCATTCTTATGCAACATCCGCCAGTACCCGCCGTGAAAAAACACGTGCAGTGGACCGCCCGGATTGGTTAAAAACAGATCCATGGTTTCATCAGGCCCATCGCCGTAAGGCACATCTGCACTAAAGCTCTCTTTATATTGCGTGCGGGCAAGCTCGTTCGCTTGATTTAGCTCTGCCAGGTAGGTAGAAAAATCGAAATTCGGCACCTTCCTGACGTTGTCATACTCGCGATCTAGCTGAGCACGGGTATAAGTTTTATAAACGACGGGTGCTGCCTGCGTCGTCATGCATACACCTTTACATCGTCCAGCAGCGCTATCAGCTCTTCGGCTGGCATCACATCGGCGTACTTGCTGGCCATATCGAACAGGTTTACGGCATGCGAGGAAGGCACCCGATCAAATACAGCATCCTCGACCACCACCACCTTATAGTTAAGTGAACTGGCATCCACCACCGTGCCACGTACACAACCACTGGTTGTCGCTCCGGTAACAATCAGGGTGTCAATCCTTCGTTCAATTAAATAGCTCGCCAAACTGGTACCGAAAAATGCGCTAGGGTGATATTTCGCCACCTTGATTGCCCCATTTTTAGGCTCGATAGCGGTCGGGAACTCGTACCCCTCGATAGGTACATTCATGACTGCAGACACCTTGGTACCAAACTGCCCTTGGTCATAGTCGTTCTTGTAAGCCACATAGGGATAAAAGATTGGCCAGTTTTTTTCATGGAAGAAATCCACCAAAGCTTTAATCTGGGGCAATGCATTCCAGGCATATTCACCACAACTTGTGGGAAACTCCTGAATCGCTTCTTCAATGGGCTGTGATTTTGAGCCAATCGTACGCCGCTGTGCATCGATAACCAACAAAGCGCAGCGCTCACCAAGACCCGATTTTTTACCAAAACCGGTTTTCTGGTACAGGTCTTTTTCTCGCTGCGTAATCAGATCATCCCAAATTCGTTTTTGCATTTTTACATTCACTTATATCTATATGATCAAAAGCGTCTTGGCAAAATGCCAAATTTAAATCCCTACCTCAAGCGCGTTATAACCAACGATCCAGTCATAACGCTCACGAACTCTTTCAGGACTCCATTGGCTTTCAATGTAGTCTCGGGCACTTTGCTCTTCTTTCAATGCTTCGTGATGGAATACATCCAGCATGCCCATTGACGCTTTGACCACCTTGTAGCAACGCTCACGACGCAGGCTGTCGTACTCGCTAAGCGCCACACTCACATCCTCATTACTACTCAATACATTCGTTAGCACAGCGCTATCTTCAAACGCCATGTTTACGCCTTGTCCCAGGTAAGGCGTCATTGAGTGGCAGGCATCGCCCAGCAATGCCACACGCTGACCTACCCACGTTGGCAGTTCAGCACGGGTAAATAGACCCCACTTATACAGAATGTCGGCACCACTAACCATTTCAATAACCTGTTCGTGCCAGCCGTCAAAATCCATCAAGCACTCTTCCAGTTTGCCGGGATCAGACCAGGATTCCTGCTCCCAGACCTCGCTATCAACCTGCCCTGAAAAGCTAAAGAACTGACGTCCTTTATGCTGCACGGGATAGCATGTGATATGAGCCGTGGGGCCTACCCAGGTTGTTGCAACAGGGGCTTGGTATTGAGGTGAAATGCGCTCGATTGGTACCAGGCCTCGCCAGGCAATCGCGTCAGTAAAGTTTTGCTTCACCTCACCAAACATCTGATGTCGAACCTTGGAGTGCACACCATCAGCACCGATCAGCACATCGGCGGTTACCGAAGGTTGATTACTGAAATTCACAACGACATGGTCGTCTGTTTCTTCGAAACCAACACACTTGTGACCGAGGTGGATGCATCCGGGCTGCAATTTTTCCAGTGCTTCAACAAGAATCCGATGTAACTCGTAGCGTAAAACCATATACAGAGTGTGATCTTTGCTGTTTGCCGCCTGTTTGTTGTAGATTGACCAGGCCTCACCTGTGCTCCATAACTTCACAACCCGATCCTCTGGTGGCAAGTCAATTTTTGTCAGCTCATCACGTAAACCCAAATCGTTCAGAACGCGAGCGCCGTTCATGGATATCCAAAGACCTGCACCTAACTCACGATGCGTAGAGGCCTGCTCATACACGGCAACCTGGAACCCCTTTTTAGCCAAACCCAGCGCCACCGCAAGGCCTCCCATCCCGGCACCACATACTGCGACCTTTTTTGCCTCACCTGAATTAACAGCCATGATTCACTTCCTTACACTGATTTAATAAAGTCTTTACATTTGGACAGCACGCAAGTGCCCCTTGGCAGGGTTTTTAGGCACGCTGCCAATAAAAAACACGACGCAGAAATCTGACTCTAGTCGCTACTCGACGGACTTCGCCTGTAACTGCCTGGACGCATCGATAATGGCATCAACAATCTTCAGGTACCCCGTACAGCGACAGATACTTCCATGCAAATAATGTTTCACATCCTCTACGGTCGGTAATGGCGTTTTCTGTATTAACGAACGAGCCGTCATAATCATGCCCGGCGTACAAAACCCGCACTGCAGCGCCCCATGCTTAATAAAAGCCTGCTGTAGCGCCTGAATAACCGCATCATCCCCGCCCGACTCAATGGTCTGGATCCGCCGGTCAGCACAGTCAATCGCCAGCGTGCTGCAACTGGAAACCGGCTTGCCATCGACCAAAACAGTACACACGCCGCAAATTTCGCTATCACAGGATCGTTTAGTACCTGTTAACCGTAGTTGATCCCGTAGCACGTCCAGCAAAAGATCACGGTGCTCAACGGTTACTTCTTTTTCCTGTCCGTTAACGGATAACCGAACGGAAGTCTCTACAACACTTGTCATCCTATGCTCTCCATTACGCCCCTGGCAGCTAACACCGTCGCCAGATGCTTGCGGTAATCGACCGAGCCATAAACTCCGTCCAACACATCCCACTCAACCGTGTCCTGTTGCGCTACCTCCAGTAACCCGGCCTCGCTGAGTGCCTGGCCATCGTTCAGGTAAGCACACAACTGATTCATGCGTTCAGGCACACCCGTTAAGGAACCTGCCCAAACCTCCCAGTTACCATGGGGCTGAGCGGTATTTCGTACAACGGCAACCCCAGCTGAAGGGCGATTTAAATACACAATTTTTCGATAAACACTGAACTGATTCTTATCACTCACAGGAATTGCTATTTCGCTTAAAAACTCATGGTCTTCACGAACGGTGGTGTAGGGTCCGTCAAAAAACTCACGAATGTGCACCTGTCGCTTTCCGTCAGAACTGCATAATTCAACATAGGCGTTCAACGCGGCCAGCATGGCGGGTGGGTCCGCATTGGGTTCAGCAAAACAAAGGTTGCCAGCCAAGGTACCGGCATTGCGTACCCGGATATTGGCCACGTTATTACTTAACGCTGCATAACTTGGCAACACCGATTGCACAAGCTCGGAATCGGCGATTTCCTGGTGCGTAACCAAAGCACCAATTCGCAACACGCCGTCTTCAACACGGATGGCGCTGAGCTCTGGTATGTTTTTGACATTAATCACATGCCCAACATCAATAACACGCTCTTTTAAACCAATGATTGCTTCGGTGCCCCCAGCGTAAAACATAAAGTCATCTTCATATTTCTCGGCCAACTCCCAAATTTCATCTAAATGATCTGGGTTATGAAATTCAAACCTCCTTGGCTTCATCAATCATCTCCAGCTCGTTATGCAAGTTTTTATCAAACTCTTTAAAAATGTCATTGCACTTTCGTTTCACAATCGGATGACCCAGCGTAGCGAGTTTTCCTGTGATCTGGATATCAGCATCCACATCAATGACGACCCCTTCACCCTCGTCTTCATCACTTAAGGTCAGCACCATTTGAACAAAAACACTGGTAGCAGTTTTGTTATCTTTACCTGTTGCCGTAATGCCTACTCTTTCATTCTCAAGATATTCATCGACGCTTATTTCACATGGCATGGCAAAACGGAAAGGCCCCACTTTTTGTTTAATCAGTGCGGAATATTCTTTTAAAACCTCGATTTCCTCTACATCGCTGCACCCAGGAATCAGCTCTGCCACCCGGCTTACGTCAAACAGCAACGACCAAATGGCTTCTTTCTCGCACTGAATCGTGGTTTGAGATTCAAATTTCATTTCCCTTTCCTTTTTGATTAATTGCCAGCCAGACTTTCTCTGGTGTCAACGGCAACGAACGTATCCGTACCCCATACTTATTTCTTATCGCATTCGCAATGGCAGGGGCGATCGGAAGAATGGCACCTTCTCCCATTCCTCGAGAACCAAAGGGTCCGGGTCCATCGCCGTTTTCAATGGTGTGTGAAACCATCGTGGGTATCTGCTCAATGGTTGGCACCTTGTAATCAAAGGCCGACCCATTTATCAACTGTCCGTCTTCGTATACATACTGCTCAGTCAAGGTATGACCTAAGCCTTGCACAATGGCACCCTCATCCTGGCCAATTGCCGCTTTGGGATTCAAAACCTTGCCGGCATCCACACACAACGCAATCGCATTGACATCGATATGGCCTGTGCTTTCATCCACCTCGATATCAACAATGCCGGCTGACGTTTCCCAGAACAGCGGGGCCTGGCGTAATGTGCCATTTTTGCTGTAGGGCGTTACCCGACCAATCGCAATGAACTCACCCGCGCTGATCCCCTGAAAACGCTGCAAAAGCGTTGCAAAGTCATAAAACTGACCCGCTGCCTGCACTCCACCGCTAACAATTTCCACGTCATCCGGGGCAACCTCCAAAGCCAGTGTTGCCGCCTCGATAACTTGCTGAGAAATTTGTTCACACGCATCTTCAATCGCCAGCCCAACCATGACGGTAGAGCGGCTTGCCCCGGTACCCCAATCGTAAGGAGCGGACTGCGTATCAGGTTCTAAAGCGGTGACGGCACTAATGGGCTGCTTCAAATAACGGGAAGCAAGCAAGCGCTGCACACCGCGTGCACCCTGACCGAGCTCGGCTGTGGTGGCGGAAACCGTAATATGGCCATCTGAGCGCAAGCGAACGATTGCACCACTAATCGGCAAAATGCCAGGATCTGTTGCTGCCACCGCCATGCCACGTACACTGGAAGCGGTTACAGCTCCCATCGTCTCATCCATCAGTCGCAGTGCATGCTCCATCTCGTCGCGAACACAGACATCGATCGGGCGTAGATCCGCTTTGATCACACCGTGCCGTGGGGCCAGGTTTCGCCGTCTGAACTCGGTAGGATCCATGGAGATCGCATGCGCCAACTCATCGATTTGCGACTCAGCGGCCCAGGTAGCCTGCGGTCCGCCAATCGAACGGCAGGATGCGGCGGGTACCGTGTTGGTGTAAACGGCACGAGACCGCAACCGTAAATTTTCAAAGGTATACGGACCGATTGCCCGAAAAGCCGCCTTGGTGGTGCTCGCCGGCCCCGTATCGGCATAGGCACCACAGTTACCTATCACATCAATACTGCGCGCGATCAGTTTGCCCTGATCATCAACGGCCGTTTTCATCGTAATAATGGTGCCCACCCGACGGCACGTCAGCATCGACTCGACCAGCCCATACTGCATCTTTACTGGACGTCGCACAAACTTGGATAATGCCACCGCAAGAGGCTCAATTTTCACTGACGCCTTACCCCCAAAGCCGCCACCAATATACGGTGTATGAATGCGGATCTTGCCTAAGGGGATACCAAACACCGTTGAGCAAACGCGCTGAATGGCAGTGGGTGTCTGACCATTGCTCCAAAGTTCAAGCTGATCATCGCGATAGTCGGCAATCAGCCCATGGGGCTCCATCGCGTAGTGGTTAACGCCAGGAAAGCTGAACTCTTCCTCCATAACGGTATGCGCTTCAGCGAACGCTTTATCAACATCTCCCTGATCATACTCATACACATGGCAAATGTTGGTGCCTTCGACCGGTTTGGGGCCACCATGAAAATAAAAGTTATTTAATGCATCGAAGCTGTCATGCAATAACGGCGCATCAGGCTTTGCCGCTTCGCGCATCTCCGTCACTGACGGCAGCACATCATAATCAACGTCGATAAGCTCAATGGCGTCCTCAGCAATCGCCTCAGAAACGGCAATCACCGCCACCACCGGTTCACCGACATACCGGACAACGTCCTTTGCGATAATCGGGCGGTCTTTAAAGTACAGCCCCCATCTGATTTCCTTACAAAAGGCCTCGTCTAGATTTTCACCACAAAAAACGCCCACAACGCCCGGCAACGCCTCGGCCTCGCTTTTATCAATACCAAGAATTCGAGCATGTGGAAGCGGACTGCGTAACAGACGGGCATACACCATTCCCGGACGTACTATATCGTTTACATAAAGCGCATCCCCGGACACTTTTTCCTTATAGTCGGCTCTGACTTCTGTGGTGTTTTCAAGCATTCCTAGCAACTCCTTTACTCAATCGAGATCTCGCCAGCATTAATCACGTTCCGCCACATCTCGCGATCGGCTGCTTCCATCGCTGCCAACTCTGCTACCGACGAGCGCATCGGCACGACACCCTGTGAACGCAACACTTTTTCTACTTCTGGCTTCTGGACAACCTCACTGATCGCAACGTTTAACTTTTCAACGATTGGCTCAGGCGTTCCTTTAGGCGCGTACACCGCAAACCAGGTATTCCCTTCAAAACCAGGTAACACGGATTCTCCCAAGGTTGGCACATCTGGCATCTCGTCGGTCCGCTCGCTGACTGTGGTTGCCAAAATACGCAAACTTCCATTACGGACATGACTTAAAATTGCTGGGCCTTGCTCAACCGCCATGTTTACGCGGTTGGCGATCAGATCCAATACCATTTCACCGCTGCTTTTATACGGCACATGCATCACGTCCACGTCGGCTTTCTGCTTGAACAGCTCAGCCAGCATGTGTTGTGACGTGCCCAGCCCAGCAGAACCGTACATGTATTTTCCCGGCTCTGCTTTTAGCACGGCAATGAGGTCTTCAATGGTCTCCACAGAACTGTTCGCGGACACCACCACATAAGACGGCGAGTTAGCCAGTGTGGCCACCGGGGTTAAATTTCCCTGGGCCTTCTCCATTTTTTGCATCAGTGAAGGCAAAATAGCGTGCAACGACACCGCACCCACCACCAGCGTATAGCCATCGGGCTTTGCCCTGGATACATGCTCGGCACCGATAACCCCCGAAGCGCCAGCCCTGTTTTCAACAATCACTGTCTCATCAAAGGTTTCATGCAGCCCCTGCGCCAATGTGCGAGAAAACATATCAGTCGCTCCGCCTGGCGAATATGGCGCCACAATAGTCACCATCCGGCTGGGGTACTTATTAACATCTTCGGCAGCCACAGCCGCTGTACTGAGCACCGCGCTGGTTGCCACGACTGCTGAAAGTAACTTTTTCACAATATGCATAGCATTCCTTTTCTTTGTCTCCGCTTCTATTTAAATTCTGCTTGACAGAACTCTAGTCTGTCTAATAGAATTTATAGCATGCCTGGATTCTTTTTTGTATAAGGGTGACTACTAAGATGGATGAACAATTACCTGTTTTGGCCGTAGAGCGCGCCATCCTCGTTCTTAATGCTTTTAAAACTAACGAGCCGTCAGTATCACTTCACGAGCTCTCTATTCGTACCGGTTTGTACAAAAGCACATTACTGCGTCAATTAGGCACACTTATTCAGCATCACTGCGTTGTGCGTCTTAGTAATGGTCAATACCAGTTAGGTGCACGCGTACTGAATTGGGCTCATGTCTATAAGAGCTCACTCAATCTGGATCAGCACGTCCCCCCTGTACTGGATACCCTGGTCAATATCACAGGTGAAGGCGCGTCTTTCTTTGCCCTGGATGGCGATATGCGTGTCTGTCTATACCGCTCAGATTCAAACAGAGAATTACGTGACCATATACGTGAGGGTGAACTCTTACCCTTAGATAAAGGGGCTGCCGGGCATATTCTGATCCGGTATTCGACACCGTCCAATATGCCGGCGCCGGAAGTGCTGATGTCAATCGGTGAACGGGAGGCAGAAATTGCAGCGCTTGCGGCTCCCGTTTTCAGTGCAGAAGGCCTTAAAGGAGCACTTGCACTGTCGGGGCCCGCCACACGCTTTTCCCTGAAAGCACAGAGGAATGGAAAAAAACAATACTGGATGCCGCAGAAAACCTAAGCAATACCCTCGGTGGCCAGCTCTTTTACGCATCGCGGAAAAATGATTACCCGAATAAAAAAACACCCTGATGCCTAGAAGGTAAATCATGGACATTATTGATTTTATGGTTCTGAAAAGCCTGCTTGCGTGGCGTCAGATACCGTAAAAAAGCTGCATGGCCCTATACTAATTTGATACCTGAACTACTAATTTCATCACAGCACTCAGGGGTTAAAGACATGCCAACAAGTCACGTTTTAACTAAAACGGCGTTACCAAAACTAGCGCCCCGGCAACGAGACTGCCATAAAGGGCTGCTGGGGCATGTACTGGTAGTAGCAGGTGGTGCTGGAATGGGTGGTGCGGGGTTGCTGGCCGCACAGGGAAGCTTGCGGCTAGGCGCCGGGCTAGTCAGCCTGGCCACCATGGCAGAACATGTCAGCCCCAGTCTGGCACGCCAGCCCGAAATCATGACTCAGGCAGTACATAATGCACAGGATCTTCAGCCCCTGTTGCAGCGAGCCTCGGTGATCCTCATCGGCCCTGGCTTGGGCCAGGGTGCCTGGGCACAGGATTTACTCAACGCGGTGGCACAAACCGAAACGGTGCAGATTTGGGACGCCGATGCGCTGAACTTACTGGCTCAAGACACGAACCGCTGGGGTGGCAAGCGACGCTGGATATTGACCCCACATCCCGGCGAGGCTGCGCGCCTGCTGAATTGCAGCACACAGCAGGTGCAAGCGGCACGAGAACAGACGGCGCTGACACTGGCGCAACGTTTTCAAGCGGTTGTCGTGCTAAAGGGAGCCCATAGCCTGATAGCCAATTCCCAACAATTACGCCTATGTCGCAACGGGCATCCGGCCATGGCCGGAGCGGGCTTTGGCGATGTACTGGGCGGCGTGATCGCTGCATTCGTAGCACAAGACATGTCACTGTTTGATGCCAGTTGCCTTGGGGTTTATGTTCATGCCCGTGCCGGAGAGCGTTGCGCCGTTGACGGGCGCGGCGTCGCTGCCAGTGATCTTTTTGCCCCCATGCGCCAGTTGCTGCAGCAACTAAGCCCAATCACACCCGCTGCCTCAATCCCTTAGACCACAACGATCAAATTTAGGCCCGTTTCTCGCACATTTCCCTTTTTGCTATTCGCCAAGCCAGTACAATAGTTGTCTTACTGTCTCGCTTCTTTTTTACGCCGCTCATCATGGTCCAACCATTAGCAAACTCATTGCCCAATCAGCTCACTTGGCAGAAGGCAAATAATGCGAGATAACAGTCACAATTACCGCGAACTGTTTTTACACGATATCCCTATGATGGATGTTCGGGCGCCCGTTGAATATCAAAAAGGCGCCTTTCCCGGCACCATTAACGTACCATTAATAAACGACATAGAGCGTCAGAAAATCGGTACCTGCTATAAACAGCAGGGACAGAAAGCCGCCGTTGCACTCGGCCACCAACTGGTGGCTGGTCAAAGCAAAGCAGACCGCATTGCCGCCTGGGCCGACTTTAGCCGCCAGCATCCAAATGGCTACCTGTATTGCTTCCGCGGTGGCTTACGCTCCCAAATCACTCAAGAATGGCTGAAAGAAAAAGCCGGCATCACCTACCCCCGGGTCATTGGTGGCTACAAAGCCATGCGCAATTTCTTGCTGCAAACCATCGAGCAAGCCGTCGCCGAATGTCAGTTCATTGTCTTGGGCGGCCTTACGGGTGCTGGTAAAACAGATGTACTGCTCAAGCTGGCGCACAGTCTGGATCTGGAAAAGCATGCTCACCATCGAGGCTCCAGCTTTGGTAAACACGTGCTGACGCAACCTTCGCAAATAGATTTTGAAAACCGCCTGGCCATAGATGTACTCAAAAACGCGCTGCAGGTCACCAGCGTTTTATTGTTGAAGACGAAAGCCAGTTGATTGGCAGCTGTAACCTTCCCTTCCCATTACATCAAGCTATGCAGCAGGCTCCGGTTATTTGGCTGGAAGACAGTGTGGAAAATCGCGTGGAGCGCATACGGCGTGACTACGTGCACGAACTCTGTGCTGAGTTCACCCAGCAATACGGTGAACAGCAAGGCTTCCATCTGTTTGCAGAGCGGTTACGCCATAGCCTGTCACGTATAGCCAAACGCCTGGGAGACAAGCGTTACCGGCACCTGTCCTACATCATGGAGCAAGCGCTGGCACTGCAACAACAAGGAGACTTCAGCTTGCACAGCGAATGGATACGAGTGCTTTTAGATGAGTACTACGACCCCATGTATAAATATCAGTATCAAAGCAAAGCGCAACGCGTGCAGTTTACCGGGGACCAAGAAGCCGTTGTGGAGTACCTGCAGCAACGGCTGTGAGGTGGAGATTAATAATAAGCGCCCCGCCCTCACTCAACCGTCACACTCTTCGCCAAATTTCTGGGCTTGTCCACATCCGTACCCAAGGCACACGCAGTGTGATAGGCCAACAGCTGCAAGATAACAGCATGCAAAATCGGAGACAGCATCCCGTAATTTTCTGGCATGCGTATGACGTGAATGTTTGTGCTGGAAGCAATGTTCGTGTCGGCATCGGCAAACACATAGAGCTCGCCCCCGCGGGCATGCACCTCTTCCATGTTGGACTTCAGCTTTTCCAGCAGCTCATCGCGTGGCGCAATGGTCACAACTGGCATGGCTTCGGTAACCAGAGCCAGGGGCCCGTGCTTTAGCTCACCTGCCGGATAGCCTTCGGCATGAATATAGCTGATTTCCTTGAGTTTTAATGCGCCTTCCAGGGCAATGGGATAATGCATGCCCCGTCCTAAGAACAAGGCATGCTCTTTACTGGAAAAGCGTTCAGCCCAGTCAATAACCTGGGGTTCCAGCGCCAATACCGAGGCAATAGCCTTGGGCAGATGGCGGAGCGACTTTAAGTAAACGGCTTCTTTCTCTGCGGGTAGCTGATTCTTAACCTGTGCTATGGCCAGAGCCAATAAAAACAATGCCGTCAGCTGGGTGGTAAAGGCTTTGGTCGAGGCGACGCCAATCTCGACGCCCGCCCGGGTAATGTAGGCCAGCTTGCACTCGCGTACCATAGCGCTCGTAGCCACATTGCAGATTGTCAGGGTGTTTTCCATACCCAGGCTGCGTGCATGCTTGAGAGCGGACAAGGTGTCTGCTGTTTCGCCAGACTGCGAGATGGTTACCACTAAGGTGTCTGCATTGGGTACGCTGTCGCGATAACGGTATTCACTTGCGATTTCTACGCTGACCGGTATACGGGCGATGGATTCTATCCAGTATTTCGCAGTTAACCCCGCATAATAACTGGTGCCGCAAGCCAGAATCAGGACGCGATCTATTTGCTCGAATGTTTGAGAAGCGTTATCCCCAAAGAGTTCAGGCGTAATGGCCTCAACGTCTTGCAGAGTATCGCCTACCGCACGAGGCTGCTCAAAGATTTCTTTTTGCATGTAGTGGCGATAGGGGCCTAAGTCTGCTTCACCAGATTGCAAATGTACCGTATGAATCGCGCGCTCTACCTGTGCACCGCTGGCGTCAAAGATATGAACATGCTCGATCTTCAGGTCAACCACATCACCATCTTCCAGGTAGATGATCTGACTGGTTTCTCCTGCCAATGCCAAGGCGTCAGAGGCCAGAAAATTTTCGCCTTCACCCAGGCCGGCGACCAGCGGAGAGCCATTGCGCGCTCCTACCATGCGATGTGGCTCATTACTGGCGATCACGGCTAAGGCATAAGCACCCTGCAACCGCAGACAAGCCTGTTGCACAGCCGCCAGTAGATCTCCCTGATACAGATGGTCAATTAAATGCGCCACTACCTCGGTATCTGTCTGGCTTTCAAACACATAGCCGATGTTACGCAGTTCGTCGCGCAGCACATCATGATTTTCAATTATGCCGTTATGCACCAGTGCAATGCGAGAAGCGCCTGACTCATGGCCTGAAAAATGCGGATGTGCATTATGCGTAGCCGGAGCTCCGTGTGTGGCCCAGCGCGTATGTGCGATACCTGTATCAGCTTGCAATTGCTGCTCGTGCACCTGTGCAGCTAACTCTGCCACCCGGTCTGTACTGCGCACCCGATGCAAGGCGTCCTGCTGATACACAGCAATACCGCACGAGTCGTAGCCGCGGTACTCAAGCCGCTTCAAGCCTTCCAGCAATGCTGGTATCACATTACGCTGCGCTACTGCTCCGACAATTCCACACATAAATTTTTCCTCAAAGGAATTTAACACCTGGAAAATTTTAATTTTCTATGTAGCCGCCTGCACCTTTTTTCAGAAACAAAACCCGACAATGTCGAGGTTTTACTCTGTCTGCCCTAACGTTGCCCGATACAGCGCTACATAACGTTCTGCCATAAGAGGCACATTGTATTCCTGCAAAACCAGCTTCTCTGCCTCTGTGGCAAGTGCCGTTCTTAAGGCTTCGTTTTCCAGCAAAGTATCACATGCTGCGGCAATCGACTGGTAATCGCCCACCTCACAAAGAATTCCCCTATCGTCTCCAATCAGGTCAGGTACCCCGCCAACCTTCGTTGAAACTACAGTAGCACCGTACAGGAAAGCTTCCAGAACACTGGATCCCATACCTTCGGACATCGATGTCAGCAGGAAAACATGCATTAAGCGATACATATCTTCAATATTCTGCTTAAAGCCCACAATGCGGTATACCTGCTCAAGGCCTAGCTCATGAACCAAAGCTTCGGTGGCCTGAAACTCTCGCCCATCTGCACCAAAATGCAGAAAAACAAAATCTTGCCTTTTCTTCCACAGTTCGTTTATTGCCCTGACGCATGTCAGCGGGTCTTTCTCTGGAGAGAAAGCAGCACAGGTAGCAATGACATACTTTCCCGATAGCTCATAGTCTTCTGCAAACTGCGTAATTTGCTCTGCATCGGCGGGAACAAACTCCATCGCACTGGGTATGATACTTACCTCTATACCCAGACTTCGCGGGAGCTCTGCCGCCGCAGCACTAATAGCAGCAAAAGCATCCACACGGTTCCACTTCAGGTGGGTGCGTGACTTGATAGGAAAACTGGTACGCCGGGTATAGACCACGCGGGCGCGCAACAATGGTTTCACCAAGGCGACCATTGTCAATGCTCCCGCCGTCTGCACATGCACGATGTCGAAGGCGTTTCGGTGCATCAACAGATACACTGCCAGCCCGGCGTTCGTCCCTATCTCTTTGACAGTTAGTCCAGCTTGACGGGCTCTGGCATACAATGCCCCACCTTTTCTGGCGAGCAATGTAACCTGGCATCCATGCTGGTGCAGTTCCGATGCAGTAGAAAAAGTTTGGCGCTCGCCACCTCGCCAGCCCTTCTCCAGATTAACCATCAGAATTTTCATGAAGCTCCATTATTAAAAATCGGGATCGGATGCAGGATTCAGCTGCCGTGCAATATTAACGCCCACCGATATCAGAGCACAAAAAATTGCCACTACCACCCCTAAAAAGGCCCATTGCTGACACTGGCTCCGAACACCAGTGCCACTAGCGCTGTGCCGAAGCTTTGTCCGAAAACACGCGTCGTGGCTTGCATACCGCCGGCAGCCCCACTGCGATGGCGGGGAACGCCAGCCAATAGAGCACGATTGTTTGGGGTTTGAAAAAAGCCAAAACCAACACCGCTGACCAGCATCGTACTGATAACCAAAATATAAGACCCCTGGGTACCCAGCATTAACAGGCCGGTCATGCCCGCGGCCGTTGCTCCGGCTCCTACTGCGCATAAGGTTGCCACCGGCAAGCGTGCCGAGAGGTACGCAGAAACCGGAGCCATGATAGCCACGCCTATGGACCACGCTCCCAGAAACACGCCAATGTCTGCATAGCTGTAATGCAGGACTTGCCTGAAATAAAAAGGCAGGGCGATCATTGCTGCCATCTGTGAAGCGAACGAGAACAACGATGCCAGTACGGCATAGCCCACCGCCGTAATCTTCAATAAATCCACTGGCACGATGGGAGCGTCTTGTGTCAGGGAACGCGCAATCAGGTAGCGGGCACAGAGGGCCGCTACAATTAGACAAGCCGCCGCCCAAAGAGGTTGGGACGTCAGTAAGTCAAGACCAAGAATAGAAAGCCCAAACACCGGCGCACTAAGTAAACAGGCTATCCAGTCAAAGGCTTTACGAGTACGCGGAGCTTCAGGCAAATAACGTATGCCCAGCCACGTGAGCGCGCACAAAGGTACGGTTATCAGGAATATCCAGCGCCAGGACGCCACGCTCAGGATAAAGGCACCTATCGAAGGTCCCATGACGGCAGTCATGGCCACGACCATGGCGTTTAAGCTTAATCCCATCGCCAGACGCTTAGCGGGATAAATGTTGCGCACCAGCCCACCAAATAAACACATCAGCATCGAGCTACCCAGACCTTGAGCGATACGAGCGCAAAGCAAGGTCGTGAAGCTTTGGGCATACGCAGCCCCCAGGGATGCCACTAAAAACACCACGGTGCCCAAAACAAACAAGCGGCGTAGTCCCACTCTGTCAGCAACAGCAGACAATGGCAGCAAGGTCATTACTACCGTCAAACTGTAGGCAATGGATACCCAAACCACTTGTGAGGCTTCGATGTCCAGCTCGAGTGCGATGGTCGGCAATGCCACATTGGACATCGTGGCATCCAAGACAGTAATGGCAATGGCCAACAGTAGCGTTGCCGCAGCGCGTATACGCTGAGGTTTAGGCAGGCCATCGGGCAGTGTCGCCTTTTTTACATTGTCTTCATCATCTGGTGAAATTGCAGTTTCTATGGGCAGCACGAAAGTAATTAAGACTCCGCTTTTTTCTTGGTGGGCCGTACCCACGAATCTATCGTTTTCTGTGGACTACGAGAAATCGTCAGTGAGTCGGCTGGTACATCACGGGTAACGGTTGTGCCAGCGCCAATAGTCGCCCCTTTGCCAACCCGGACCGGTGCAACCAATTGAGTGTCGGAACCGATAAACACATTATCTTCAATAATGGTTTGATGCTTGTTTGCACCATCGTAGTTGCATGTGATGGTGCCGGCGCCCACATTGACCTGCTCACCCAACACAGCATCACCGATGTAAGACAGATGACTTGCTTTGGAGGCCGGCCCAAAATGGCTGTTCTTCACTTCAACAAAATTACCGATTTGCGCACCTTCTCCTAGTCGGGTACCCGGGCGTAAACGCGCGAAAGGGCCTACCTTGACGTCAGACTGCGTCGTTGTTTGATCGAGATGGCTAAATGCCTCAATGCGTGACTTTTCACCCAGCGTGACGTTGCTAAGCACACAATGCGCAGCAATATGCACGCCATCACCAAGCACCACATCACCCTCAAACACGCAGCCCACATCAATAAATACATCACGGCCGCAGCTCAAGGTTCCACGAAGATCAAATCGCGCCGGATCTGCGATGGTTACACCTTGTTCTAGTAATCGTCGAGCTTGCTCTTCTTGCCATGCCCGCTCAAGCTGAGCTTGCTGAACACGACTGTTCACGCCCAGCGTTTCCCAGGAGTGCGCAGGATGTGCAGCGCTGACCGCTACGCCATCACTAACCGAAAAACCAACCACATCCGTTAAATAGTATTCACCTTGTGCGTTGCTGTTATCGAGACGATCCAGCCACAGCTTGAGCCGGGAAGTAGGCGCGGCAAGAATACCGGTATTGACTTCATTGATCGCACGCTCGACGTCCGAAGCATCTTTATGTTCGACAATGCGAGCAATAAAACCGGACTCATCACGAACAATACGGCCGTATCCGGTAGGGTCTGCCACGTGTTCGGTGAGAATAGCCAGCCCCTCTTGGCGAGCATCTAATAAGGCCTGCAAGGTATCGGGCTGCACCAGCGGCACATCGCCATACAACACAAGGGTGGTATCTGCAGCACCCTCGCCCAGAAGCTCTGGTACGGCTTGCATCACCGCATGCCCGGTACCCTGCTGGGGCTGCTGGATAACAAATCGCAAATCGTCCTGACCGGCAAATTTTGCTTCTACCGTCTCGGCACCGTGTCCGACCACCACTACGATACGATCTGGCTGCAACAGCCGGGCCGAGTCGAGGACATGCTCAAGCATGGGCTTGCCCGCAATAGGATGCAATACTTTGGGCAAGGCCGACTGCATACGTTTGCCTAAGCCGGCGGCCAATATAACTACATTCAACATAAAACTTTACCTAAAAAAGACGGCACGCGTTATTTACTGGAAGGACGGGTTGTTTTCTTTGCCGCTGAAGCGCTTTTAGACGCACCACTCGCCTTGCTGGCGGCTTTCTTGGCCGATTTCTTTGCAGCGGCTTTCGTAAAGGTAGAATCGCCGGATACGTCTGCTACCGATGAAGCCATGGTGTCCGCCATGGCCTGGGCACTTTGCATAGAAGCTGCCGTGGCATTAGCCATAGCCTCAAACTGCTGCTGCATTAGCGACCACCATGCTTTTGCTGAATCGGCAGGATCCTCTGTCGAAGCTGCACCCTTGCTTGAGCCGGAGCCGGAAGCGGCAGCAGCAGAGGCGCTTGCCATTTCGGCGGCACGCTGTGCAAACCCCTGTACCGTTGAAATGGTTGCTTTTTGAATTTCCAGACCCTGAATCGTGCTTTCCAGCATTGATAGGTTAAGCTTCAACCAGTTCTCTACGGCACGCAAGTCACGAATTCGTTTCTCAAGCTCTTCGGGTGCCAAAAATGCAGCGGAAGAATCGGCCACGTTACCGAAGCCACCTGCGCCCATGGTCTCCCATGCTGACCGCATCATTTCCAAGGACGCAAACAACGGGTTCTTTGATGAGTCCGCTGAGGTGCCGCCTGTCCCCATCATGCCCGGTATGTCAAAAGGGTTTTGCATAGTCGTACTCCTAATAATATGAGCCAGATCCAGGGATTAAAACAAATTATCCACCGTTAGAATTCTCAATGCGTCGACGGATGCTGTCCAGTATGACAATCTCGGCCTCTAAAGTGAACATACCTAACTGCGCCATTTCCCAATACTCATCAATACTGATTGAGCGTATCTCGCTGACTTCACCATCAAGATTCTTAGGTGTCGTAGTCTCATCTAAGACACAGTCATTTACCCACACATTCTCTACCTGATAGCCTTCAGGCAAACGCCTGTGCATGCGTAAAATCAAGCGCATGGGCTCCAGAGCGTGAAGCTGGTCAATAAATAGCCCCGCCTCTTCCTCACATTCGCGTATTAACGACACATGTAAATCTTCGTTAGCGCTGGACAAGCCTCCAACCAAAGTATCCCATTTATCTGGGTCTGTTGATTTGTGAGAAGCTCTTTTCTGCACCCACAGGTGACCGTCGGGTGTCCAGGCGTTCAGATGCACAGCTTGTGTAAGTAGCCCTAGCGGACGTACACCGCCCCGCTCAATAGCACCTAAATGCTGGCCTTCACCGACTACATCCAACAGCTCGTTTCTCCATGACTTTACACACCCTGCTGCATCTAACGCGACAGCAATCTCAGCTAAGCGTGCATTAACTTTCGCCGAAGGAGACTGATTAGACGCGATATGCACGGCTTCGCCATCGACAGCAACACCTGGAAGCCTGGACAATACATTTGCCGCGGCATCGTGCGCCCAGCCACAGACCCGGCCGCAGACGGTCAGAGGGCGGCAGCCTACAGGCGGCAACTCTTGAGTGAGTAGTAGCAATTCCTGAAAGCGCTTCTGCAGCGCTATCGACAACGATTTAGTAGTTTTAATTGTCATGATCCGGATTGTAGTTCATGCCTACCCAACTGATGCCAAGTCAAACCATGTATTTGTACTATCCGCATCGTAGGGCATACCCTGCCCTTGATGCTTTCAACTTGTTCGCTATAATTTCCCTGAAGCTCCAACTATAAAAATCCAAACAGTCAGGCCTTGTGTCTAGCTGAACATGAATACCAAGCCGTAATTTTCCAGTCGTTCTCCTTGCCGTTGCAGTCAGTACACCGCTCATGGTGATAAACAAGCATAAAACGAGGGACTACATGAAGATGTGGAGAGGTTTTACAGGGTTAATCGCCCTCTGTGCTGTCACTACTGTCAGCGCTCAAGTTGAAGATATGCCGGGTGGGCCCCGTGTCAACCAGCTAAATCTCCCTCCGGGAGTCACGCAAATGGCACGCGACATTGCATGGCTGCATTGGATGATGCTCGTCATCTGCACCGTGATTTTCCTCGGTGTATTCGGAGTCATGTTTTACTCCATCGTTGTGCACCGTAAGTCCAAGGGGTTTAAACCAGCTACCTTCCATGAACACCTGGGAGTTGAAGTCGCCTGGACAGTCATTCCTTTCATTATTGTGATAGGCATGGCACTACCTGCTACAAAAGCGGTGGTCGCCATGAAAGACACCACCAGTTCCGACCTGACGATCAAGGCTACGGGTTACCAATGGAATTGGGGCTACGAATATGTTGATGGCCCTGCATCAGGGGTCAGCTTCTTTTCGAATCTCTCTACCCCCAGAGCTCAAATCGAAAACCGTGAGCCAAAATCCAACACCTACCTCATGGAAGTGGATAATCCCCTCGTGGTGCCGGTGGACAAAAAATTCGTGTTGTAGTGACAGCGGCTGACGTCATACACGCATGGATGGTTCCCGACTTCGGGGTCAAGCAAGATGCCATCCCTGGTTTCTTGCGAGACGCCTGGTTCACAGCAGAGAAAATTGGCACCTATCGTGGTCAATGCGCTGAGCTCTGCGGTCGCGACCATGCCTTTATGCCGATTGTCGTCAAGGTCGTATCCCAAGAGGACTACGAGCAGTGGGCAGCCGACCAGACCCAGGCCGGCAGCGCTCAAGACGACAGCAACGTAGACACCATGGACGAAGACGCACTGGTCAGCCGCGGCCAGGAAGTCTATACCAAGACATGTGTTGCCTGTCACCAGGCTAACGGCCAAGGTCTGCCCGGTACATTTCCTGCTCTGGATGGCGACGAAAAATATGTACTTGCGCCCATGAAAGAACAAATTCTGACGGTGCTGAACGGGCATCCGGGCACGGCTATGGCAGCTTTCAGAGACCAATTGAATGACGTGGAAATCGCCTCGGTTATTACCTATACACGGCAGTCCTGGGGTAATGCGGGCGAAGGGCCCGATCCCGTAGTGCAGCCCAGTGATGTGAAAGCACTGCGTTGAGTTGAGTATCAGGCCTGAAATAATGCGCATACCCCCTGAAGCCTAAGCGCTTCAGCCATGGAGGAAGGAGCAAAGAATGAACACCGTTACTGCCGATAACCCTTCGGTCACCCACGACCACGATCACGGTGCGCACCACGCGCCCAAAGGCTGGCGAAGGTGGCTGTTTGCGACAAACCACAAAGACATCGGGACGATGTATTTAATCTTCTCGTTTGTCATGCTGCTGGAAGGCGGTGTGCTGGCCTTGCTGGTGCGTACCGAGCTGTTCTCGCCTGGCTTGCAATTTTTCCGTCCTGAACTGTTTAATCAGTTCACGACCATGCACGGCCTGATCATGATCTTCGGCGCCATCATGCCAGCGTTTGTGGGCTTCGCCAACTGGATGATCCCCCTGCAAATTGGCGCCTCGGATATGGCTTTTGCACGGATGAACAACTTCAGCTTCTGGCTGCTTCCCGTGGGTGCCACCTTATTTACGGTCTCATTCTTTGTTCCCGGCGGTGCTCCTGCTGGTGGCTGGACCATGTACGCCCCCTTGTCGCTACAGATGGGGCCCGGGATGGATTTTGTCATCTTTGGGGTGCATATTCTGGGGGCCTCATCGATTATGGGGGCCATCAACATCATTGTGACCGTACTCAACATGCGTACACCCAACATGAACATGATGCGCATGCCCTTGTTTTGCTGGACATGGCTGATTACGGCTTTCCTGTTAATCGCTGTAATGCCCGTGCTGGCAGCTGCAGTCACTATGCTGCTGACCGACCGTCACTTTGATACGCACTTCTTTAATGCCGCCGGCGGCGGCGATCCGGTTTTATATCAGCATATATTCTGGTTCTTTGGACACCCAGAGGTATACATCATGATTTTGCCGGCTTTCGGCATTGTCTCGGCCATTGTCCCTGCCTTCTCTCGTAAGCCTTTGTTTGGCTACGCATCTATGGTGTATGCCACGGCGGCGATTGCCATTCTGTCGTTTCTGGTGTGGGCACACCATATGTTCAGCACGGGCATGCCGGTCACCAGCCAGCTTTATTTCATGTATTCGACAATGCTGATCGCGATTCCTACGGGGGTAAAGATCTTTAACTGGGTCGCGACAATGTGGCGGGGATCCTTAAGCTTCGAGACGCCAATGCTGTTTGCCATCGGTTTTATCTTTGTCTTTACCATTGGCGGTTTCACGGGCCTGATTGTGGCGGTGGCCCCCATCGATATCGCTGTACACGATACCTACTACATCGTGGCTCACTTTCATTATGTATTGGTGGCCGGCTCATTATTCGCGCTGTTTGGCGGAGCCTATTACTGGCTACCCAAATGGACCGGACGTATGTATAGCGAGCGGTGGGGGAAGATTCACTTCTGGTTCACCATGATCTCCTTCAATATCACCTTCTTCCCCATGCACTTCCTGGGGCTGGCAGGCATGCCCCGGCGTTACGCCGACTACGCAGCACAGTTCACCGACTTCCATCAGGTCGCTACTCTTGGCGCATTCTGGTTTGGGTTTTCACAGCTCATACTGATTGCAATCGTCATTCGCGCTGCGATGGGCAAAGGTGAGCCTGCAGCCGCAAACCCATGGGAGTATGCTGAAGGTTTAGAGTGGACCGTACCGTCTCCTGCGCCCCATCACACCTTCGAGACGCCACCTCCCTTTAAATGATTGAAGTTCTGTTTACGAGGAGATTCGCCATGACCCCGGAGCAACGAAAACGAAACCGCATCACTGGTTTTATTCTTGCGGTGATTGTCGTCGCCATTATGATCTGGACTTTCCTGCGTGGCGGCAGTCTCTTAGGGTGATGCTATGAATAATGATATGCGCGACTTGACACGACGAAAAATGAGCCTGAAACAAACGGTGAAGGCCATTGCATGGGGTGCTCTCGGTGTGCGTCGAGGCAAAGGTCATTCTGACGACATTGCTACGCTTAACCCCCTTGTGCTTATTGCCGTAGCGCTAATCGCCACCGTCTTTTTTGTGGTGGCTCTGGTATTTATCGCACGACTATTTATTGGCTATTTAAGCTAACCCTACCAGCGTCGAGGGCAGCATCAAGACGATGCCTTAACAAAGGAGAAGAGCATGGACGCCCAACCAATGGTTCAGACCAAAGAGGCACCGTACTACTTTGTACCTGGACTATCTTCGCACCCGGTGCGTACCAGCCTGACCATGCTGGTAGGACTGCTGGGGGCGGCTTTATGGATCAACCAGTTCCCCGGCGGGAAATGGGTTTTTTCGCAGGCCTGTTCTGTTTCTTTCTTTCGCTGTATCTTTGGTTTGGCGAGGCCATCAGCGAATCGGAAGCAGGGCTAAACAGTAGCCGGGTCGACTATTCCTATCGTTGGGCTATGGCGTGGTTCATTTTCTCGGAAGTCATGTTCTTCTCGGCCTTTTTCGGCGCGCTATGGTACACGAGAGAGATTTCCACACCCTGGCTAAGCGATCTGGATCACCGTCATTTACTTTGGCCTGACTTTGCGGGAACCTGGCCAAACGTCGGGCCCGCCGGAATTATCGCTCCTTTCGAAACTGTAGGCCCTTTTTGGCTGCCTACAATCAACACGGCCTTGCTGCTGACCTCAGGACTAACCTTAACGATTGCACACCACGCTGTTCGTGCGGCTGATCGTAGCAAGGCCGTTCGCTGGCTCGGCTTAACGGTAATCCTGGGCTTTCTGTTTGTTCTGTGCCAGGGCTACGAATACGTGCACGCCTACTCTGAGCTTAATCTGCGTTTTAGCTCAGGGTCGTACGGTGCGTTGTTCTACATGCTGACAGGCTTCCACGGTTTTCACGTCATAGTCGGCGCCACCATGCTAAGCGTAGTCTGGATACGCCTGGCACGGGGCGACTTCAGTGCCAAACACCACTTCGGCTTTGAAGGAGCCGCCTGGTATTGGCATTTTGTTGACGTGGTCTGGCTGGGCTTGTATCTATACGTATATTGGTTCTAAGTTACGGAAAACCAGTGCTAGGCAGCCACCCCAGGGCATGGGCGCCTAGCACGCCAAGAAACAATGCAATCGACAGCCCCACGCGCCACGTCAAGGCTACAGCAAGGTTATTGGTGCCCTGCTTGTCTTTTAACAAGAACACAAGGGATACCGCCATACTCAGAATGATCACGAAAAACATTACTACGATCAGCACATGCATATTGCCTCCAGCTAATCACAATGATGACGTCACGGCTTGCAACGGATGAGTAAAAAAAACATTGCTGCAATTGTTTTTTTATTGGCACTAAGCGCCGTTTGCATGAGTTTGGGCAAGTGGCAATTAAGCCGGGCCGCTGAACGTGTTGCTTTGACCGAAGAAATTACAGCTGGCCGCAATCAGCCTCTGATAGACCTGAGTTCGGCCCCGGGCAACACACACAACTGGCAACCCTCACGCGCAACCGGCTATTGGCGTCCAGACTTAACTGTACTCCTAGAAAATCGGAATTATCAAGGCAGACCCGGATATTGGGTAGCCACGCCCCTGATATTAGACTCCGATGACAACGAAGCGGTACTGGTGCTTCGCGGCTGGCTGGCACGCACCACATCCCAACCCGTTTTACCTCCCCTTCAAGCTGAAGAAGCGGTATCAATACAAGGAGAGCTGCGCAGTCACGTGCCCCGGATGTATGAGCTCATGCGCCTGTGGGGTCCTGAAGCAGAGTCTTTACCCTCTACCCTGCCCTCAGCTGGGGGACGAATCCCCACTGTCCAGAACCTTCAGATTGCCGACCTGGAACGGGTTTCGAATTTGCGGCTGCGCCCTTATGTTCTGCTGCAGCAGCAAGTATCCCCCCTAGCGAAAACCCTAGCTTGATTCAGGACTGGCCACAGCCCAATCTAGATGCACACCAAAATCGTGGCTATGCCATACAGTGGTTCAGCTTCGCAACGATTGCCGGAGCAGCAGCCATCTTGCTGCTTTGGCGTTCGCGCCGTTCAAAGATGATTTCAAGAGACACAGATGCATAACGAGACTTCAAAACGCTCAATCACCCCTATCGTTCTCATTGCCCTGGTGTGCGTGGCACCTGTGGCCTTTGCAGCATTGGCGTACTTCGTACCCGGAATCGGCTTGCGTCCGGCAGAAAGCTCAAACTACGGCCAGCTGCTTGAGCAGCGCCCCGTTTTAGACGTGGCCCCCACCTCTTTTCGCACGCTAGAGGGCGAAAGCTTCGACATGGACTCACTTCGAGGCAAGTGGGTACTGGTCAGCGTAGACAGTGGCGATTGCGATGAAGCCTGCGTGCGAAAACTGTTTATTTTGCGTAATTCACACGCAAGCCAGGGCAAAAACGTAGATCGTGTAACTCGAGTCTGGCTGGTTACAGATGAAGCCACGCCCAGCCCTCAGATACTGGAAGCTTACACTGGCACGCATATTTTACGCACTGACGACCAGACTGCCGCCGCGCTACTCGTTCCGTCCCTCTCGACAGCACAACAAACAGAGCACTTGCGAACAGGCATGTGGGTCATTGATCCGATGGGCAACCTGATGCTGGAATTTCCTCCTGATGCCGATCCGCTGAAGGTACGTAAAGACATTAGCAAACTACTTTATCATTCACGCGTAGGCTAATTTATGAGCGATGACGCCATACGCAAGCGATACCGGCGCCTTGTGTTTTTCACATGGTTTCTGACGGTAGACCTTATTATGTTCGGCGCTTTCGTGCGTCTGGCTGACGCAGGTCTGGGGTGTCCAGACTGGCCGGGCTGCTATGGAAAGCTCAGTCCTATAGGCGCCAACGCCTTAATTCAGCAGGCCTATGAAGCCATGCCCTGGGGCCCCGTCAGTCACGGCAAAGCGTGGATAGAAATGATTCACCGCTATGTAGGGGCTACGCTGGGCCTATTGATTATTATCATTGTCTATATGGCAACCCGCTACCGGCATGTCACTGAGCGTACCCCAGTCATTGCGTGGGTTGCGCTCATCGCTGTGTGCGTACAAGGCGCGTTTGGAGCCTGGACAGTTACCCATAAACTCATGCCTGTGATCGTCACTACTCATCTGCTGGGAGGCATGACGGTACTGTCACTACTAACATGGCTGGCTGCTCGTGAACGCCTTCCAGATACCCTCCAACCAGAAGACCGACGATGGCGCCCGCTCGTGATCGTATCCTTTGTGCTGCTAATGGCGCAAATTGCACTGGGTGGCTGGGTCAGCACCAATTACGCTGCACTAGCCTGCATGGACTTCCCCTGTGCCACGGCCAGGTATTTCCGCCAATGGACTTCAGCAGCGGTTACTCCTTAATCCGCGGCTTAGGCAAATTACCCAGCGGCGAACTGATCTCCCGGGAAGCCCTGACAGCAATTCATTGGAGCCACCGCAATTTCGCTTTCGTCGTGTTTTTGTTTGTAGGGGCAACGGCATGGAAAATACGGGAGAAACCCGCCTTGCAAGGACCCGCCAGACTGCTATTGTTGTTGCTGTGCCTGCAGCTTTTTACAGGGCTCACCACCATATTTTTCAAATGGCCTCTGCTTATCGCTGTGTTGCATAATGGTGGGGCCGCAGGGATGGTGCTGTGTTGTGTCACCTTGCTAGTCCGAACATCGCACTCTAAAACCTTAGCCAAGGGGTACGCTGTATGACGACCGTAACTGCTAGTTCAAGTTCGCTCTGGCGCCAGTATTGGGTGCTGACTAAACCCAGAGTCACCCAACTGGCCGTGTTCTGTGCCGTTATCGGTATGTTTCTGGCCAGTCCGGGCCTGCCTGATCCCATCATCGTGGTAGCTGCCACCATCGGCATATGGCTACTGGCTGCAGCAGCCTTTGCCATTAACTGCCTAATTGAACGCGAGGTAGACGCTCGTATGCTGCGCACCGCCCGCCGTGCTACCGCCAGCGGAAGCATCAGCAATTCGCAGGTACTTAGCATGTCTGCGCTTGTAGGCCTTAGCGGCATGATTGTGCTTTATGTGTTCGTCAACGAGCTAACGATGTGGCTCACCGCCTGCACATTCATTGGCTACGCTATTATTTACACCGTCGTGCTAAAGCCCAGGACCCCACAGAACATCGTCATCGGCGGCTTATCCGGGGCTATGCCGCCGGCTTTGGGTTGGGCTGCCATTTCCAACGCGGTGCCCGCCGAGGCATGGCTTCTTGTGTTGATTATCTTTATTTGGACGCCTCCCCATTTCTGGGCACTGGCGCTGTATCGTCAACGTGATTACGAGAAGTCGGGCCTGCCCATGCTGCCCGTTACGCATGGTAAACCGTTTACCAGCCTGCATATTCTGCTCTATACCCTGATTTTATTTGCAGCTAGCCTTTTACCCTTTGTCATCAGAATGAGCGGACCTGTGTACGCGATCGCAGCAGTGCTGCTAAGCGGGCGCTTTATCCATTATGCATGGCGCTTGCACCGTAACTATTCAGACGAGCTTTCCAGGCAAGTTTTTAAGTATTCAATTGTTTATCTTGCCCTGCTGTTTGGTGCGCTTTTACTTGACCATTGGGCAGTGCTGCTCTAAAACGGATGGTCCATTACTACTATAAGCTGCCTCTATGTCTGCATTCCCCACGTTTTCTTTAAGAAGCTACGCACAGATCTTCGCCTTAGCGGCCATGGTATTTATTCTCAGCGCTTGCAGCCCAAGTGCTGAAGAAATGCAGTTTAACGGCAGCAATATCAGCGGCTCGAACTTAGGTGCTGATTTGACCATGGTAGACGGCGAAGGCAACTTGCGTACGCTTGAGAGTTTCAGCGGTAAAGTCGTAGTGGTATTTTTTGGTTTTACCCAGTGTCCTGACATTTGCCCCACCGCGCTCAGCCAGTTGGCGGCAGCTATGGAGCTCCTCGGAAATGATGCCGATAAGGTCCAAGTGCTATTAATTACCGTTGATCCCGAACGAGACACCCCCGAAATCATTGCAGAATACGTACGTGCCTTTGATGAGCGCTTCCTGGGTTTAACTGGCTCGCCTGCCCAATTGCACAAAACAGCTCAGTCTTTTAAGGCCTTCTACGCCAAGGTTCCTGGCCCCACACCCGAGCAATACACCATGGATCATTCATCTTCGTTCTATATTCTGGACGGCAAGGGCGAAGCCCGCGTGCTTTTACGTGGCGATGCGACGCCAGAGGAAATATCTCAAGACATTAAGCAATTACTGCCCACAGCAAGTTAAAAAACCGCTTACCCCGCAGCGTGTTTATGTTCAAAAACACGGGGGCGGGTGAAATCAAGATAGCAGACAGACAAGTCAGACCAAAGTCGGGCAAAAAAAGGGACACCAATGCTGGTGTCCCAATAGCATCCGCTTCAATAGGGAGGGGAAGAGGAGAAGCCGAAGCAGATGCACCACAACGCAATGCTCAGGGAAGTGCGATTGCGCTGTTGATATAAGTTAGTCAGATGCACTTGGCTTAAGTTCAGCAAGGCTAATATTTAAAGTGTAAAAAAAATTTCATTTTGATCTTAAGCCGCCGACTGCAAAAGCCCGCGCATTTTCTTCATGGCGGCAACTTCAATTTGGCGGATACGTTCGGCAGAGACACCATACTCGGCTGCCAGATCGTGTAAGGTCAGGCCTTTATCATCTTGTAGCCAGCGTGTTTCAATGATTCGGCGCGAACGGGGGTCCAGCTGTTCTAGTGCGGACTCCAGACCTTCACCTTCAAGCGTCTTTACTGCCCGCTCGGCAAGTACCTGAGAAGGTTCGAACTCACCTTCGTCAGACAGGTAGGCGATAGGAGCAAAATTGTCTTCGTCGTCATTTTGTGACTCGAGAGCGAATTCCCCACCAGACATGCGAAGTTCCATCTCGCTGACATCTTGCGGACGCACGTTGAGCTCGCGGGCAATATGATCGATCTCGTCGGGATTCAAGGTTTGTCCATCTTCTGGGCGCATACGTCGCAAGTTAAAAAACAGCTTGCGTTGTGCTTTGGTCGTGGCAATTTTTACCAGACGCCAGTTGCGCACCACATATTCGTGAATTTCTGCTTTGATCCAGTGCACTGCAAACGAGACTAAGCGCACACCCCGCTCGGGATCAAAACGTTTTACGGCTTTCATCAGCCCGATATTACCTTCCTGGATAAGATCGGCATGGGGCAGACCGTAGCCTAGATATTGACGAGAAATTGACACCACTAATCGTAAATGCGACATGATGAGCCGACGTGCGGCCTCTAGGTCGGCGCCTTGTTGTAGGCGGCGGCCCAGTTCAACTTCTTCGTCGGGGCTGAGCATGGGTTGAGCATTGACTGCAGAAATATAGGCTTCAATTGTGCCCAGGGCACCCGGATTGGATACCGCAGCAGCCAGTTGATGCGCTGGAGCGAGGGCCAAGGATTGCGAAGTTTGGGTCATGAATGGTCCTGTAAAGGTTGCCTCCCGCACTCACACTGGTACAAGGGGGCAACATCTGCACTAAAACTATAATTCAATTTTAGCACTCAAAGCCATAGAGTGCTAAGTTCCTTAAGTACGTCATGTAGGATAGTTTCTACACTAAAAAGTTCAGTTTTTTAGGCGTTTTTACATCAAATTCACATTACTTACCAACGTTCGTATTTAATTTTGGTATGTATTTTTGAAGCGCTTGCCATGCTGTCTTAAAAAAGAAGCGCATCCGAAGATGCGCCGCAACCCTTTATTTTAAGTTAACTGTCACAGCCGTTCGGCATGAAATTTCATGTGATCGGCAATAAAGCTCAAAATAAAATAATAACTGTGATCGTAGCCTTCGTGTCGGCGCAAGGTTAAAGGCTGCCCTACTTTCTGGCACGCTTCCTCCAGGGCTTCAGGATAAAGCTGCTCGGCCAAAAACTGGTCTGCCAGGCCTTGGTCGACGAGAATCCCTTCAGGATACGGTGCAGAGCTTTGCTTTTGCATAAGCAAGCTTGCATCATAAGCCTCCCAAGTGGACTTATCATTGCCTAGATAGCCGCTGAAGGCCTTTTCGCCCCAAGGGCATTGGGTGGGCGCTGAAATAGGAGCAAACGCCGAGACAGACTTAAACTTGCCCGGATAACGCTGCGCCAATACAAGCGCCCCATGACCACCCATTGAATGCCCAAAGATACCAACCCGCTCAGCATCACCTGGAAGAAGCGTGGTGGCGATGTCGTAAAGTTCGCTGACCACATAGCTTTCCATTCTATAGTGCTGGCTCCAGGGCGACTGCGTTGCGTCTACATAAAAGCCAGCCCCCGTTCCGAAGTCCCAACCATCATCCTCGCCCGGAAACCCAGCGCCACGAGGGCTGGTATCCGGCGTAACTAAGATAATACCGTGCTCGGCTGCATACTGCTGGGCAGCCGCCTTAGTCATAAATGTTTCCTCGGTACACGTTAAGCCTGCCAGGAAAAAGAGCACCGGTAATTTGGCTGACCCCATAACATTGGCATCGCTTTCTGCATTTTTTGCTGCGTCCGCACCTGCCTGAGGCGGTAGATACACTGAAAAGCGCATGGGTAAGCCAATGGTCTGGGATGGGTGCTGATAATAGCGCTGCCATCCATCGAAACAACGGTGTTCGCTGATAAGTTCCAACTGACTAAGCATGTGAATTCCCTGTAAAACGAATAGGAGCTGGGCCCCGGTAAAGGAGTCAAGCCACCATTAAAAACGGGCTGCCTGGACTTATCCTACGCAACCCGTGCTAGACAAACGCGTAATGCCTGGTGGTTAATACACGACCACTGAGCGAATCGATTCGCCGCGCTGCATCAAGTCGAAGCCTTCGTTAATGCGATCAAGCGGTAGATGATGGGTAATCAAATCATCAATGTTGATTTTGCCATCCATGTACCAGTCTACAATTTTTGGTACATCAGTACGACCACGAGCCCCGCCAAAGGCCGAACCTTTCCAGACCCGGCCTGTTACCAGCTGGAATGGACGGGTTGAAATCTCGGCTCCTGCTTCGGCTACGCCGATAATGACAGACTGGCCCCAGCCGCGATGGCAAGATTCAAGTGCCTGACGCATTACCTTGGTATTGCCGACGCACTCAAAGGTGTAGTCGGCGCCGCCATCGGTCAGCTGAATAATGTGATCGACTACATTTTCAACTTCTGCAGCGTTAACAAAATGGGTCATACCAAAGCGTCGGGCCATGGCTTCACGCTCGGGATTCAGATCGACACCGATAATTTTGTCAGCGCCCACCATTTTTGCGCCCTGGATTACGTTCAGGCCAATGCCGCCCAGCCCGAACACAACCACATTGGCACCGGCCTCTACGTTTGCCGTGAAGAGCACTGCCCCCAGACCCGTCGTCACGCCACAGCCTATGTAGCAAACCTTGTCAAACGGTGCATCGCTACGAATCTTTGCCAGTGCGATCTCTGGGACCACAATATGATTTGCAAACGTAGACGTACCCATGTAGTGATGGATGGGCTTGCCATCGATACTGAACCGCGAAGTACCATCAGGCATCAGACCCTTGCCCTGCGTGGCACGAATAGCGGTACACAAGTTGGTTTTTTGCGATAGGCAAGACTTGCATTGACGACATTCTGGCGTGTAAAGGGGAATGACGTGATCACCGGGCTTCAGCGACGTAACACCAGCGCCGACTTCCATCACGACCCCTGCGCCTTCATGACCCAGAATAGCGGGAAACAGCCCCTCAGGATCGGCTCCGGACAGAGTGTACAGGTCAGTGTGGCAGATACCCGTCGCTTTAATTTCGACTAAAACCTCGCCAGCACGTGGGCCTTGCAAGTCGACTTCTTCAATGGTTAACGGCTCGCCCGCTTTCCATGCAATTGCTGCTTTGGTTTTCATCAAATCAACCCTCCTGAGTTATGCAATTTAGTTGTATATACTTAATGTACCGTAAATATAAAAAATCTCAAGTTGTTGCAACGAGATCTATAAGGTCACACTATGACTTTCTATCTGAACCGGGCACGAGCGCTGCCTCTAGCAACTGGTTTTACCATTGTTGCCTACGAGATCCAACAACTCCCCTACAGCGCGTATCCATTAAGACAAAAGTAATGCACACCTGAGGCATCGCTTTTTTGCCACGCTAAGGCAGTTCGAGCTCGGTCAGAATAGGCGAATGATCGGAAATCTGCTTCCATGGCGCACCCTGCAACACTCTCGCACTGCGCACAGCAAAACCACGCTGGTAGATTCGATCAAGACGCAAAAACGGAAAAGCCGAAGGAAAGGTACGGGGCGGCAGACTAAGACGTGCGTTACCATCCACGCCCAGCACCGGAGCGCTTACATCATAATCAGGCTGTCCGCGCGCCCCACGTAGCCACTGCATGGGCTGGCGAAGTTTAAAGCGCGAACTGGCATACATTTCAGGGGCAAACGAGAACACCTCGTATAAACCGAGCTGTTTTACAAAGATAGGGGCCAGACGATTGTTCCAGTCGTTAAAGTCACCGGCAATCAACAACGGCTCATCTTCAGGAACGATGCGATTGATACGATCGACCAATGCCATAATTTGTCGGGAGCGACCGCCAGAAAACAACCCCAGATGCACAACGAGGCAGTGCACATGGCGATCTTCCACTTGTACCACGGCATGCAACAAGCCCCGCTGCTCAAGCCTGTGATCGGAAATGTCTTCGTTTTCGTAATACAGAATGGGAAAGCGCGACAGCAACGCATTACCGTGATCGGTGTGCTCGCGAATGGCATTACACCCATAACAGTTATCCATGCGCAGCACGGCCCCCAAGAGCTCGTGCTGCGCATCAAGCGTGGCGCGCAAATCATTGCGCCCCTGCACTTCCTGAAGAAAAAGCAGGTCAGGTGACAGGCCATAGAGCCCCAGCTTCAGGGCATCCATTGACTCACGGTTCCCCGTGGCCGTACGGCCTTTGTGGATGTTGTAACTCACAACCCGTATTACAGCCACGGTAAACTCCCTAAGCGGGCTTCGTTTCCTGCGGACGTAGACGAATGTGCAACTCTTTTAACTGTTTCTCGTCTACAGCCGACGGAGCCTGAGTTAATAGACACTGAGCGCGCTGCGTTTTAGGGAAAGCGATCACGTCACGAATGGAATCTGCACCCGCCATCATGGTGATCAGGCGATCCAGCCCAAATGCCACCCCACCATGCGGTGGCGCACCGTATTGTAAGGCATCAAGCAAGAAGCCGAACTTTTCACGAGCTTCCTCAGCACCAATATCCAACGCAGCAAAGACTTTAGTCTGGACATCTGCGCGGTGAATACGCACCGACCCGCCGCCCATCTCCCAGCCGTTCAGAACCATATCATAAGCCTTGGCCAATACATTGGCAGGATCGCTTTCGAGCAAGTCTTCGTGCCCATTTTTGGGGCTTGTGAACGGATGATGAGCGGCGTAATAGCGCTGCGTTTCCTCATCGTACTCAAACATTGGGAAGTCGACCACCCACAATGGCTTCCATCCTTCCTCGACAAGACCATTTGCACGGCCAAGATCACTATGTCCGATCTTGATGCGCAAAGCCCCCATCGCGTCGTTTACCACCTGGGTTTTATCGGCACCAAAGAAGATCAAATCGCCATTCTCGGCACCCGTGCGTTCGATCAGCTGTGCAAGCACCTCGTTGCTGATATTTTTCACGATGGGTGACTGCAAGCCGGCGGGAATAGACGCAGCGTCATTAACTTTGATGTAGGCCAGGCCTTTAGCGCCATAGATGCCCACAAACTTGGTGTAGGCGTCAATTTCGCTACGGGACATGGCGCTGCCGCCAGGAACCCGCAAAGCGACAACCCGCGATTTGGGATCATTGGCGGGACCGGAGAAGACTTTGAAGTCGACGCTGCGCATGAGCTCGGCTACGTCGGTAAATTCCAGCCTGACGCGTAGATCCGGCTTATCAGAGCCAAAGCGTTTCATGGCTTCAGCCCACGTCATGGTGGGGAAAGGCTTAGGCAGTTCTACATTTTTAACCGTCGTGAAGACATGACGGATCATGTCCTCAAAAATCTGTCGAATTTCAACTTCGTCCAGGAAGGAAACTTCGCAATCAATTTGGGTAAACTCAGGTTGACGGTCAGCACGCAAATCTTCGTCGCGAAAGCACTTGGTGATTTGATAGTAACGATCGAAGCCCGAGACCATCAGCATCTGCTTAAAGAGCTGGGGCGACTGCGGCAATGCAAAAACTCGCCTGGATTTACCCTGGAAGGCACGAGATAGTCACGTGCGCCTTCAGGTGTGCTTTTGGTCAACATAGGCGTTTCGATGTCGATAAAGCCCAGGCTGTCCAGATACTTACGCACTTCCATTGCCACACGGTAGCGCAGCATTAAATTTTTTGCATCTGTGGGCGACGTAAATCGAGAACCCGATGCGTAAGACGGGTGGTCTCAGACAGGTTGTCGTCGTCGAGCTGGAATGCGGGCGTGACAGAAGCGTTCAGAATTTCAATTTCTGTACAGACAATTTCGATTTCGCCTGAGGCCAGATCCGTATTGACCGTTCCTTCTGGACGAGCCTGCACCACGCCTGTGACGCGTAAGCAATATTCATTGCGAATGCGCTCGGCAACCGGAAAGGCTTCGGCATTCTCTGGATTTACTACAATCTGCGCCAGGCCGGTTCGATCACGCAAGTCGATAAAAATAACACCGCCATGATCTCGTCGGCGATGTACCCAGCCAAAAAGCGTTACGGTTTGTCCCAAATATTGGGTGTTGACCTCGCCGGTATAGCAGGTACGCATCTAGGAGGACTCCCTAAGTAAACGATAAAAGGATGGGGTCAGGTCTGCTCGTCACGCGGCGCCGACGCTTCTACATCAGGCTCGTGTGGCAAGGCTAGACTACTTTTGTGAGCACGACGTTCTGCCGGCACCACCACACCCATCGAAACAATATATTTAAGCGCCGCGTCGACGCTCATGTCGAGCTTAATAACGTCGGAACGCGGCACCATTAAAAAAATCCCGAGGTTGGGTTAGGCGTCGTGGGTACATAGACACTGATGCAATCGTGCACTAGTTTTTCAGCCACTTCACCGCCCGGTGCCCCGGTTAAAAATGCAATAGTCCAGGCGTGCCGGCGTGGGTATTCAATTAACACCGCCTCGCGAAATGCCTGTCCGTCAGGTGCTAACACAGTATCACTGACTTGCTTTACTGAGTTGTAAATAGAACGCACCAGCGGGATACGACCTAAAAGCTGTTCCCAGTGCTCAATTAGGGTACGGCCTAGAAAGTTGGCGGTTACCAACCCTGTTGCCAGCACCACAACAAGCACAAGCGCCACTCGAAAACCAGGTATGTTTACCCCAAACAGGGCCTCGGAAGCTAAAAACGACGGCACAAAGCTTTCGAGGGTGCTGATAAGCAAAGCAATAACCCAGAACGTTATGACTAACGGTACCCAGATTAATAGCCCGGTAATAAAGAAACGCTTAAAAAAACGCATGATACTTAGCTTGAACTACTGTCGGTAGAGGCGGAGCTGCTTGCAGCACCTGCACTTTCTGAGGTGCCCGCACTTTTGCCGCTATCTCGAAAGTCGGTCACGTACCAACCGGTTCCCTTGAGTCTGAAACCTGCTGCAGTTACCTGCTTCACATAGCTGTGCTGCCCGCAAGCGGGACAAACTTCAAGCACCGGATCAGACATTTTCTGCAGCACATCTTGCTCGTGATGGCAGTTGCTGCATTGATAAGCATAAATAGGCACGACTTAAACCTAAAGACGATAGGAAAGACCAAAGGTTTAACGCAAAAGCCGCAATCGGTCTGGCGTTAAACCCCTAAAACGCTAATTTTAGCCCGTTTACCAACTTACCGCACGATTTGAGCAGTAAAGCGGTCCACGGCCCCGTTGCATTTCGTTCAAAACGGGCCCTGTTCAGATTTAGACAAACGATGTCGGTAACAAAAACATAACGGCAGCAATAATCGTAGGTACGGCGGCCGAGCCAAGTAAACGCAGCGGAGAGATGGCGCCGTTAGCGAAGGTACCTTTCAGGATAGAAAAGCCAGCCGGATTAGGTGCATTCGCAATTACTGTCAAACCACCACCCGTTACCGCACCAGCTACCAGCATATAGCGCCACAGTTCGCCGGTGCCCTCGACCAGAGAGCCCAGATACGTCAGCGCCGCATTGTCGGTAATGGCAGTTAGTGCCGTCGCCCCCCAGAACAGTACCGCTGGCGATAAGCCCCCTAGCAGATCTTGTAACCACCATTTTTGCAGGCCGCCGAGCACCACCAGTCCGGCCAGGAAAAACCCGACCATTAGACCTTCGCGAATCATCAAAGGATTCTGATGAACGCTATACGCCTGGGTGTAACCCACAAACAGCATTAACAGTGCCAGAAATATGATGGGATAGTGAGCCGACAGCACAACCCCCAACAAAAACAGCAAGTGAATCGCTATCACGCCAAGAGGTACCGATGAGCGCTCTGCCTTCGCCTGCTCTGCCTCAAGCGCACTGGCTCCTGAGGCTACGAGCGACTCACGCGATATAAAGGTCAGCAGGGCCGCATTAATAATAACCGCCGTAGCAGCGCGCCAACCAAAGTGCGTGAACATGAACATGGTGTCCCAATTAAAGGTTTGGGCCACCATGAGGACGGGTGGAGCGGCATAGGCAGTTAACACTCCGCCTATGGAAATATTCACAAACAGCACGCCCAAAGTCAGATACTTGAAGCTTTCACGAGTGGCATTCTCGAAATACCGATCACGAATCATCAAGGCGGCCAAGGTCATGGCGGCCGGCTCAGTAATTAGTGAACCGGCCAAAGGCACAGCCGACATAATGATAAAAAACATTGCGTACTCTCGACGCAATGGGACGATAGCAGCCAATACATTGACGATTTTCGATACCAGCTCGAGAATGGGCCGGCTTGCTGCAACCACCATGATCACGAATACAAAAGCCGGTTCAGTAAAGTTTCGGGTATTCATGTATTCGATAGCGGTGTCCAGACCGATAAAGGTCGCGATATAAACCACCAGGATACAAGCCCAGACTCCGAAGACCGCCTCAACCTCGGACAGCAAATGCCAAAGGCCAGAATGAGAGCCACCACGATCGGCCAAACGTGCAAAAACAGGAACTGAAAACGTATGAATGACGGCAATGGCAAACAGCACACTTGCAGTCACTTCCATAGTACTAGGCATGCATCAACCTTTTCTAAAGACTAGCAACGGTCCCGGGCATATAAGCCTTACGCGGACCACCACAATATCGAGACGCTGCGCCTTGGCACACACTTAAGACGCAGACAAGCAGGGGTCACCCCTTGTTGGATAACAGATCACGGCTGGCTGAGTATACAGGCACGAATTATTGGTGCTTTCGCCTACTTAGTCAGCATATCCGCACCTACCTATGATGCGCTGGCCCCATTTTTAGTGTTTGTAATGAAGCCGTCATGGGTAGAAAACTTGCGTATTTTACACATCAGACACTGAAGCACGCACAAATAAACGTAACATAGCCATGATCAAAAGGGTTTACCCTAATACGGTACCCATAAGCGCAGCGACCACTAACAATACACCTACGGTCATATTGGCACGAAAAAGTCCCAGGCCTTGTTCAGGTCGACGGGGATTAAAGCGCACCACTTGCCAAGCCAGATGCAAGGCGATAGCAGCCATCACTATAAAGTAAGGCCAGCTCATGTCCAATTGATAACCGCCCCACAACCACAGCAATATCGTGGCAGCGTAAAAGCCCCCTATCCACTGCTTTCCCTTATCACCAAAGCGTATGGCGGCCGATTTCAGACCCAGTTTAAGATCATCCTGAATGTCGATGTAGCCATAAATGGAGTCGTATCCAATTTGCCATAACACTGTTCCTAACCACATGGCGATTGCCGCAGGCGGCACTGAATTTTGAGTGTCAGACCAAGCCATAAGCATGCCCCAGTTAAAAGCAATGCCCAGCACGGCTTGTGGCCAATGGGTGAATCGCTTGCATAAGGGATAAATGATTACGATGGGTACTAGGAGCAACGCTAATAGCCGGCTATAAGGGTTGATCGCCAACAGCAGCAATGCGCAGATAACAAGCTGAGCCGCCACGAACCACAGTGCCTTTTTAAGACTCAGCTGTCCACTGGTCAAAGGGCGAAATCGGGTGCGCTCAACCTTGTTATCAAAGTCCCTATCAAAAATATCATTAAAGCAGCAGCCTACTCCACGCATAAGCAAAGCGCCCAGCGAGAAAATAAATAAGCGCCACAAGGTCGGCAAACCGTCAGCGGCCTGAACCAGGGCTGCGATGGCCGGCAATAGCGTCAGCCACGTGCCGACGGGCCGATCTAAACGACACAATCGCGCATAGGGCCCCCATGACTCGGGTAACCATCGTGCAACCCAGTCATCCGGGCGCATATCGTTTAAGTCGGTGGAGGAGGTGTTTTCGGCTGGCTTGTTGACTGACATACTGAGTGGCGCTTCGCGCATAGGCTGAACCTGACAATACAGCCGTGACTGGCACGGCTGCTTGAGCATCATGGCATCATTGTAGCGCTTAGTTTTGGGCTGCTTCGCGTATTAATTGCCCCAAAATAGCGATCCCTTTTCGGATGCGGTCTTCAGTGACAGTGACGAAGCTTAAACGCAAGGTATTGCGCTGAAAGCTCTCGCTGGCATAAAAAGGCGCGCCGGGGACAAAAGCCACATTATTTTCGATTGCTTTAGCCAGTAGCTCTTCGGCGTCGATATTGGCGGGCAAGGTGACCCAGATAAACATGCCACCTTCTGGTCGTGTCCAGCTTACGCCCTCGGGAAAATGCTCTTGCATAGCTTCGAGCATAAAGTCGCACTGTCGATGATAAAGGTCGCGTACGGTAGGAAGGTGTGTCGTTAAAAAGCCTTCCTTGACCGCTTCGTAAACAGCCATTTGCGTCACAGACGAGGAATGCAAGTCAGTCGCCTGTTTAATCTGTACCAGCTTATTAATGATTTCAACCGGAGCAGCTATATAACCCAGACGCAAGCCTGGCGCCAGGACTTTGGAAAAAGAGCCCAGACGAATCACAGTGGCACCAGCCTTGCGGCCCAGGCTTAACAAGCTGGGCTGCGGTGAACCTGCATAACGTAGCTCGCCGTAGGGGTCGTCTTCGATGATAGGGATACGCGCAGCCGCACAACGCTCGACCAATTCTTGACGTCGCTCGGTGCTTAAGGTCACACCCATAGGGTTATGAAAGTTTGGCAAAGCATATATGAAGCGTGCGCCTTGAGCCTTGGGCTCGGAGACTTCAGATGGGATTAAGCCATTTTCGTCTGTGTCGATCGACACGTATTCAGGCTCAAACACTGAAAACGACTGCAATGCGCCCAGATAAGTAGGAGACTCAACAAGAATTTTACTTCCTACATCTACGAACAGCTTGCCCAGCATGTCGAGCGCTTGCTGAGAGCCTGAAACAATCAGTACCTCGTCCGGGCTAATTTGCGTACCGCCCTGGCTTAGGTCTTCAGCCACCCACTCGCGTAACGGCCCATAACCTTCGGTGGGACCGTACTGCAACGCCACTCGTCCACTACTTTCGAACACACGGTCAAAAGCCTCACGAATTTGCTCGACGGGGAAACCATCAGCTGACGGCAGGCCCCCGCAAAGGAAATGACCTCGGGCCGAGTTGTGACCTTAAGAATTTCCCGGATGGCCGAGCTATTTAGCTTCTGTGCACGTTGTGAAAAAGTAAAAGAAGGTGTTTGAGATTCCATGATGCGACGTCGGCCCTGAGTAAGAACGATTAAGACTTAAATTAATTGAAGCGAATCGGGTAGATTACAGTAATAAAGTGCATCTACAGCGCTTCGCATTAACAAATGATGCCATGCCAGCTCGATTCGCAACAGCCCCCGAGGGACCCAGCCCTATAAAAACCAGTTTACACCCTAGTATTTACCCGCAAACCGCATTGTTTCGCATTGATATTTGACGCATAATTGTATATACAAATAAATATGATGAGATAAAGGCCTGTCATGCACCATTCTGAACGCAGATCCCAGCCCTCGCTCAATGATCCGGATGCTTTTCAACTGATTCCAGCGGTCAGACTGCAAAGCGTGCCCTGGAAAAACGGCGGCGGCAGCACCAAAGAGATCATCGTGTCGCCGGAGGGAGCACAAATTGATGATTTCTTATGGCGGGTAAGTATTGCGGAAGTAAAGACAGAGGGCGAGTTCTCGGTCTTCCCAGATATACAACGAAACATAAGCCTGTTAAAGGGCGAAAGCATGGTGCTGAACAACAGGACAACAGGGCTGACACACTCGCTCTTTCCCCTGCGCCCCTTTGACTTCGATGGAGAGCATCAGATAGCAGCCTTTTTGCCTGACGGCCCAACACTGGACTTCAATGTCATGGTCCGGCGATCGGCCCGGCTGCAGGCTCATGTTGCTCTTCTGGAGAAGGATGCATGTGTCAGTGCTGACGCCAGCGAGGTTCTGTTGTACTGCGCTGAAGGCCCATGTGTGCTTAAAGACACCCATCATGGCACTTTGCAGATGAGCAGTGGCGACAGCCTTTACTTTAAGAACCGCCCTGACCATGAGGATGACTCCACCAGACTCCAAATTACAGACGGACGCCTGCTTTGCGTCTCGATCACAACACCACACCACAAAGGAGCCCGGCCATGACAACGCTAAGCGTATGGACTAACTTACAGCTTGCCCCCACAGCTGAGCCTGAACATGTAATAGCCGATGCTGCCATTGTGGTCGAACGCGATCGTATTGTCTGGCTGGGCACCAAATCGGCACTGCCTGAAGCCTATTCCGCACCTGGCATCACTCGACACGACCTGCATGGCGCACTCGTCACTCCCGGGCTAATCGATTGCCATACTCATTTGGTGTATGGCGGCAACCGGGCAGAAGAATTCGCCATGCGCCTGGCCGGCGCATCGTACGAAGAGATAGCTCGCCAGGGAGGCGGCATCATCTCCACCGTGCGGGCAACCCGTGAAGCCAGCGAAGACGAGCTCTACGCTTCAGCTCTACGCCGTCTCGACAACTTGCGCCGCGAGGGCGTAACCGCCATAGAAATTAAGTCGGGTTATGGCCTGGATTTGGAAACCGAGCGAAAAATGTTGCGTGTTGCCCGTCGTCTGGGCGAGACCCGCCCTGTTACCGTGCGCACTACTTTCCTGGGTGCACATGCCCTGCCACCCGAATACAAAGACAGGCCTGATGACTACATTGATCTGGTTTGTAATACCATGATGCCCTCTCTGGCTGCCGAGGGTCTTATTGATGCGGTAGACATCTTCTGTGAACGCATTGCTTTCAACCTGGAGCAAACAGAGCGTGTTTTCAATCGCGCACGAACGCTGGGCCTAAGCATCAAAGTGCACGCAGAACAGTTATCGCTGATGGGGGCCGCCGCATTAGGGGCTCAATACCATGCCTTGTCGGCTGATCACCTGGAATATCTAGACGAAAATGGTATTAAAGCCATGAAGCTGGCAGGCACTGTAGCGGTACTCCTTCCAGGCGCCTATTACTTCTTGCGTGAAACCCAGCTTCCTCCTATTGCCCTGCTGCGCAAACACGACGTACCAATCGCCATCTCCACCGACAGCAATCCAGGCACGTCACCTACGACTTCGCTTCTATTAATGCTGAACATGGCTTCCACCTTATTCAAGATGTCGGTAGCTGAGGTTCTGGCAGGAGTTACCCGCCATGCAGCCCAGGCTTTTGGGCACGCTGAAGTCACCGGAAAATTAAGTGTGGGTGCAAAAGCCGACTTTGTCGCTTGGGAGGTAAAAACCCTTTCTGAACTGGTGTACTGGAGCGGCTATGACCGTTGCGCGCTGGTCGTGCGACATGGCGAAATCGCTGTAGATCAGCGCGAGGAGCAGCAATGAGCCGTTTTCAACATGCCTATGCCCCGTATGCACGAATCGGTTCTGAATGGCAGCAAGATGTCATTCTCAGTTGGGATGAAAATGGAACGTTGACGGAGCTCAAAACGGGACAAAATAAACATCAGTTGCCACCCGATGCTCGTTCCCTGCAAGGCGCGCTGATAGCAGGCATGCCTAATCTGCATTCCCATGCCTTTCAAAGTGCCATGGCCGGGCTTACCGAGTATCGCGGCACAGCCTCGGACAGTTTCTGGAGCTGGCGTGAGCTGATGTACCGCTTTGCAGCCAAGCTAAACCCGGATGATATCCAGCATATCGCCCGTTGGCTCTACATCGACATGCTCAAAGCCGGTTATACCTCGGTGTGCGAATTCCATTACATTCATCACCAGCCAGACGGCACTCCATACCCTGTACATAGTGAATTGGCTTCACGCGTTTGCCTGGCCGCCGAGCAAAGCGGCATTGGCATGAGCATGCTTCCCGTTCTGTACCAATACAGCAATTTTGGTGCACTTCCCCCAGAGCTGATCAGGCCCGCTTCTTAAATAGACCCGAGCAGTTACTGTCACTGCTTGGTGAGCTGCGTTCTCACCTGCCTGAAAGCTCTCAACGCCGCTACGGGGTGGCACCGCACTCACTGCGCGCTGTGTCTAAAGACTCATTGACGCGGTTGCTTGATGGTCTCCAAGCCGAATTCCCGAAGGCGCCCATACATATACACATTGCCGAACAAAGCGCAGAAGTTGACGCCAGCATCGCGATTACCGGAGCCAGGCCCGTACAGTGGCTGCTTGATAATTTTGCTGTCGACAAACAGTGGTGTCTGGTGCATGCAACGCATATGGATCATCAAGAGCTGCACCGCAGTGCCACAAGTGGTGCTGTAGCAGGCCTATGCTTAACTACTGAAGCAAACCTGGGAGACGGAGTTTTTCCAGCCTTGGAGTTCTTGCAAGCCGGCGGTACATTTGGTGTGGGATCAGACAGCCATATCAGTGTGGACTGGCGGTCCGAGCTTCGTCTGCTGGAGTACGGCCAGCGCTTAAGCCGACGAGAACGCAACGTACTCAGCAGCGCTCAACAGCCACAGGTCGCCGATCTTCTTTTTGATGGCGCTTTAGCGGGCGGTGCACGCGCGACGGGACGGGCAGTAGGTGAGCTGGCTATCGGTAGGCAAGCGGACTTTATTGTGCTCGACCTTGAGCACCCCACTCTTGCCGAGCATGCCCCCAGTACATGGCTTGCGTCACTGGTATTCAACGAACGGGCCAGTCACGCAATTAAAGACGTGTTTGTTGCTGGAAAGCAGTGTATTGCTGATGGCCATCACAGCGACGAGACCGACGCACTGCAGAACTACAGAAGAACCCTACACCGACTTTTAAACGACTAACGGTTACTACGAGGACGCAACATGAGTAAAGCTCCTATCTACCATTTACACGCCGGTTCGCTCCCCTATTAATCTCGATGCCCCATGTCGGAACGCAAATTCCCGCTGACATTGCCAATCAAATGACCGATGTCGCCGCCCATGTGGATGATACCGACTGGCATCTGGACCGGCTGTACGATTTTGCAAAAAATATGGGGGCGTCCATCCTGATGCCTACAAACTCTCGGTATGTCATCGACTTGAACCGCCCACCAGACGACGAGAACCTTTACCCTGGTGTGAATACCACTGGCTTACTACCCACTGACACCTTTGATGAAGAAGCCCTTTATAAAGAGGGCTATCTACCGGACGACGCCGAAAAAGCACGACGGCGCGAACTGTACTGGGAGCCCTATCACCAAGCCTTGGCCGAAGAGTTAAAGCGCCTTAAAGAGAAGCATGGGCAGGTCTTGCTCTGGGAGGCCCATTCTATACGTTCCCATATTCCACGCTTATTCGAGGGGCAGTTGCCCGACTTCAACTTTGGCACCAGCAACGACCAAAGCGCCACTGAAGGCTTAGCCGACGAACTTGCTGCCATTGCCCAGCAAGATGACCGCTACTCTGCCGTGGCGAATGCACGCTTTAAAGGGGGTTACATTACCCGCCATTACGGCCAGCCTGCTGATGGCATTCACGCTGTACAACTGGAATTGAGCCAAGGTACCTATATGGACGAATTCCGTCCCTATGCCTACGATGAGGTCCGGGCCCAAAAGCTAGTTCTCGCCATCAGCGCTTGCCTGGAACACGCGATGAAACGAGTCGCCATGTTAACGGGCAGTGTGCACTAGACCATGCTGTCTTTTTTCGCCAGCCTGCCAGTTTAAAGCTTTGTTAAAAAAGAAGCACGTAGCGCAATTAAACGCTACGTGCTTCGCCCTACCCCACCGTTGCCTAATTAAATAGTGAACAGATCTGGCAACGCCTTAATCACGGCGGCATTTAAAACCGCTTCGGTAATGCCTTCAATATCTGGAGCCAGATAGCGGTCTTCACTGTAAAACGGCGCAATTTCACGAATTTCCCCCATCACTTTTTGCAGTGACTCAGAGGTTCTCAGGGGTGCGTGAAAGTCGATGCCCTGAGCCGCACACAGCATTTCAATACCCACAATCGTGGCTGTATTCTGCGCCATCTCGATCAGCCGGCGACCGGCGAAAGTGGCCATGCTGACATGGTCCTCCTGATTAGCAGAGGTCGGCAAACTGTCAACGCTGGCCGGATGCGCCAGCGATTTGTTTTCAGAAGCCAGAGCGGCAGCTGTAACGTGCGCAATCATGAAGCCCGAATTAATGCCGGCCGATGGCACCAGGAAAGGCGGCAAGCCTGAAATACTGGTATCAATAAGCAAAGCCACCCGGCGTTCGGACAATGAGCCGATCTCGGCGATGGCCATGGCCAGCATATCCGCCGCAAATGCTACTGGCTCAGCGTGGAAGTTGCCGCCCGAAATCACTTGATCCGGCTCTCCATCCTTACCCGGGAACACAAGAGGATTATCAGTGACCGCATTGGACTCAATCAACAACGTTGTCATGGCCTGCTGCATGACATCGTAAATGGCTCCCATGACTTGGGGCTGGCAGCGCAAGCTGTAAGGATCTTGAACCTTAGTATCGTTCTCGACGTGCGAATTACGAATTTCACTGTTTTTCAGCAACTGACGATAGAGCTTGGCTGCGTAGATTTGTCCTGGCTGCCCTCGAATTTCGTGTATACGAGGATCAAAGGGAGCATCACTGCCTTTGGCCGCATCCACACTCAGAGCCCCTGCCAACACTGCGTTTTTGAACAGAATCTCGCTTAAAAACAAACCGTTTAATGCCAGCGCCGTCGAGACCTGGGTGCCATTAATTAACGCCAGGCCTTCTTTTGCCGCTAGCACTACGGGCTCTAAACCTGCCTTATCCAGCGCAGCTTTAGACGACATGCGCTCGCCCTGATAAAAGGCATCGCCCTCACCGATTAGCGTCAATGTCATGTGTGAAAGCGGAGCCAGATCACCCGAAGCACCCACCGACCCCTTTGCCGGGATCACTGGGGTCACACCTGCATTGTAAATCTCGGCAAGACGCTGCACGACCACCGGGCGTATACCTGAAAAGCCCCGAGCCAGGCTGGCCACTTTCAGGGCGATGACCAGCCTCACCACCGCTTCTGACAACGCCTCGCCCACGCCTACGGAGTGGGAAAGAATTAAATTTTTCTGAAGCAGTTCAAGGTCGTCATCAGGAATACGCGTTTGCGCGAGCTTTCCAAAGCCCGTATTAATGCCGTAAGCGGCATCGCCTTTCTGGATAATCTTCTGGATAATGGCGGATGACGCAGCCATGTCGGCAAGGGCTGACTCAGTCAGCTCAAGCAATACGTTGCCATGCCAAATCTGGCGAATATCATCAAGGCTCAATTCGCCAGGCTGAATGATTAAGCGTTGTTTAGTCATCAAGTGCTCTACCTCATTATTACTTGATCATTGGCAGTTTTAAGCCAAAGTCTTTGGCGGTTTTTACAGCGAGCTCATAACCGGCATCTGCATGCCTCATTACGCCGCTGCCGCAATCGTTAATCAGTACGCGCTCTAAACGGGCTGCCGCTTCATCTGAGCCGTCAGCCACAATCACCATACCGGCGTGCTGACTGTATCCCATGCCCACACCGCCCCCATGATGCAGGGATACCCAACTTGCTCCCCCGCTGTATTGAGCAGTGCGTTAAGTAAAGCCCAGTCAGACACGGCATCGGTTCCATCTTTCATGGCTTCGGTTTCCCGGTTGGGGCTAGCGACCGAGCCAGTGTCCAAATGGTCCCGGCCAATAACGATGGGGGCTTTCAGCTCGCCATTGCGTACCATTTCATTAAATGCCAGACCAGCCAAATGGCGCTCGCCCAACCCAAGCCAGCATATTCTGGAAGGAAGCCCCTGAAAGGCGATACGTTCCTTGGCCATGTCTAACCAGCGATGCACATGGGCGTTCTCAGGAAATAATTCCTTGATTTTTTGATCTGTCTTGTAGATATCTTCAGGATCGCCCGACAGCGCTACCCAGCGAAAAGGCCCTTTTCCTTCGCAGAACAAAGGTCGAATGTAAGCGGGAACAAAACCAGGAAAGTCAAAGGCATTTTCGACCCCGTTGTCTTTAGCGACTTGTCGAATATTATTCCCATAATCGACTACGGGTACTCCCATCGCTTGAAAATCCAGCATGGCCTGTACATGCCGGACACAAGACTGCGCCGCGTCGGCTTGTAGCTTGCCCTGCTGGCTTTCATTTTGCTGGGCGGCTTTCCACTGTTCAACCGTCCAGCCTATAGGCAGATAGCCGTTTATCAGGTCATGTGCTGATGTCTGGTCTGTTACCAAATCAGGACGAATTCCACCAGCCTCAGCACGACGCACCAACTCGGGGAAAACCTCGGCAGCATTTCCCAGCAAAGCAATGGAAACGGCCTCTTTACGTTCAGTATGGTGTTTGATCAGCTCAAGAGCATGATCCAGATCCTTGGCCTGCACATCGACATAACGGGTTTTCAAGCGGAAGTCGATGCTATTTTGCTGGCACTCGACATTCAAGGAGACCGCCCCCGCGAAGGTGGCAGCCAGCGGCTGTGCTCCGCCCATTCCGCCTAAGCCCGCCGTTAGAATCCAGCGGCCAATCAGGTCACCGCCATAATGCTGGCGTCCTGCTTCTGCAAAGGTCTCGTAAGTGCCTTGCACAATCCCTTGGCTGCCAATATAGATCCAGCTGCCCGCCGTCATCTGCCCATACATAAACAGGCCAGCACGATCGAGTTCATGAAACTTTTCCCAGGTGGCCCACTTAGGTACCAGATTGGAATTGGCGATCAGTACACGCGGCGCATCAGCGTGAGTTTGAAACACCCCTACGGGCTTGCCGGACTGAACCAATAAGGTTTCGTTCTCTTCCAGATTACGCAACGACTCTAAAATCTGGTCATAGCACTCCCAGTTACGGGCAGCCCGCCCAATACCACCATATACCACCAGGTGTTTAGGGTTTTCAGCGACCTCGGCATCAAGGTTGTTTTGAATCATACGGTAAGCTGCTTCAGTCACCCAGTTTTTACAACTCAACTCGCTGCCACGGGGAGCGCGTATCTCACGGCTCGCATCAAAGCGCGGATCGCTGTTCTCTTGTGGAACTATGTCTGTCAGCACATTCATCGCCTCACTCCTTTACTCTAAATATCGATACACAACAGGGAATCGACACTTTTCTTTGGACTCCCAGTCGGGCCCCTATCGGGTTTCCCTGAGGTTAGCGCAATGAAAGCGGTCTAAAAACCTGTTATCTTGTAAGCTGTAATGTTTAATGTATAGTCAAACTTTTTATTTGTCTATACATACTCTGGAAAGCCCTTAGTGAATGGTGTGCCATCTTAGGAAAAACACATGAATACTATGTCGTCAATAACAACAAAGACACCGCCTACTGCCGAGCCGGCCTACCTTAAGATTAAAAACCACGTTCTGTCGCAAATCCAAAATGGAGTCTGGCAGGAAGGCGATCTTATCCCCACCGAGATGGCATTGTGTGAGCAGTTTCAAGTCTCGCGCATGACAGTTAACCGCGCCTTGCGCGAACTAACCGGAGATCAGTTGCTGGTGCGCATCAAGGGGTCTGGAACTTACGTCGCACAGCCTAAATTTCAGTCTACCTTGATCGAAATCCGTAGTATTGCCCAGGATATTCGGGAGCGCGGACATCGTCACACCAGCCGCGTCTTGCAGCTGGACACCAAGGCAGCCTCTAAGGTGCAGTTGCAGCGCTTTGGTTTGGCTGCAGGCACACAGTTATTTCATTCTTTAATTATTCACCACGATAATGGTATTCCTATACAACTGGAAGATCGTGTGGTTGACGCCTCTATTGCTCCTGATTACCTGAAACAGGACTGGGAATTAATGACACCCAACGAATACTTGATGCGGGTAGCCCCCTTACCTACAGGCGACTACACTATCGAGGTACGTTTCCCCCTGAGGAAATCGCCCGAGCTCTGGATATCGAAACAAGCCAGCCCTGTCTGCTGATGGATCGTGCCACCTATTCGAACGGTAAATTTACATCGCATGCAACCATGTGGCATCCCGGAAACCGCTACCGTTTTACCGGGAAGATCTAAAAATCTGTGCCTTTAGCTAGCAGACAAATCCACCACCACCGCTCCTACAGGCCTTGAGCAGCACAACAGGACTTTTCCTGCTGGTGGCATATCAAGCGGCTCTTCGATGTACTCGACGTCGCCCGAGACCAGACGGCACATACAAGTATTGCACAGCCCTGAGCGACAGTTAAAGTCTGGGGACAAGCCTTGCGCCTCGGCAAGCTCAAGCAGCGTTCCGCTTTGGTCTTCCCAAGGCAAGACTTCGGTTTGCGCCAGAAACTGAACGCTGTCTCCTCCTGTCTGCACCTCAGGCTTAACTGCCACTGGCGGTGCAGCCTTTTCGGCCAGAACCACTGGCTGTATCTCTTGAGTGTCAGCCTCCAGCATGGTAGCAGGCCCAAAGAACTCGTAACGTATACGTTCTTTAGCTACGCCTAAACTACGCAGCAGACGCCAGTTCGATTGCATGAATGCGCCAGGACCACATAAATAAAAGTCATAGTCGTCAAGCGGTAGCCAAGCCTGCAAGTGCAGCTTCTCGATTAGGCCTTGCGCGTGAAAACGAGAAGTTTCATGGTCTCGGTCTGAGGGATTCCTATAGCAGAAATGCACATGTACGCCGTCGCGGGATGCTGCCAGGGCCAGCACTTCATCTGCAAAGGCATGCACCTGCCCGTTTTCGCAAGCATGAATAAAATGCACCGTACGGTTAGTGCTATTAACCAGCTGATGCAGCATGCTCAACATAGGAGTGATCCCTACACCTCCGCTGAACAACACCACTGGCCGTTGCGAAGACTCATCCAGGATGAACTCACCCATGGGGCCGGCAGCGATCAGGGTATCGCCCACATTGATTTGTTCATGCAAATAATTGGACACCATCCCCAGCGGTAAGTCGGGACGGTCAATCGGAGCAGCCTCGCGCTTGACAGCGATGCGCAAGCGGCGGCCAGCAGCTGGACTTGCTGACATGCTGTAATTGCGAAGCTGGCTTTCTCCGTTTATGTTTAGCCTGAAGACCAGATACTGCCCGGCCTTCCAGGCTGGCAAAGGAGCGTCATCGACAGGCTCGAGGCAGAACGAACTGATCAGGCTGCTTTCTGCAGCTTTTGCCACCACAGTAAACTCGCGAAACCTTCTGATTTCTGCCTCTACAGCCGGAGTCGACACGTACTCAGTCACAGCAGTTGTCATGTATCCTCCCACTTATTCAACCGCTACCGCAGCCTCTACAGGGGCTCGCTCAGCTTCGATAAGTTGCTGCATACGGCGACGGAAACGCATGGGTCCTGAATCGATTGGCAAGTCTAACGCAGCGGGACGCTTATCCAGACCTTTTTGAATTGCTTCGAGTATGACTTTGTCTTCATTGAAAGCAAAGCGCACGTCCTCATTGAACATTCGTGAAACTTCGGCATCATCCGGACTGAAGTTACGCAACTGGAACCAGAAATACCGTGTGTTTTTCTCGTCGATAGGAGTCAACAGGTTATAGGAGTCCATGAGAAATATATCGGGATGCGGGGCAACGTCATCACCTCCGGTACCAGCGGGAGTAAATATTGCTTTAATGACAGCAAGGGAGGGAAAACGCACCTCGTATTGCTGTTTGCGATCACAGTTGCCAGTAAACTTCACGAACTTCTTATAAAAGGGCGCGACTTCGACATCGTTTAACCAGCGGGAGACTGTCACGCCGTTCTCAGCCACGTCTACTTTAAGCGGCTTACCGATGATCGAAGCGCTGCCAAACGAGGTCTGGTGAACCCAGGATACGTGGGAGGGGTCCAGCAAATTATCGCTGACATAGAGATAATTACAGGCGATGCTCATGGCATCGCCGCTATTGACTCCCCAGCCCTCTTGATTCCATTCAGGAATATCGATAATCAGGCTTTCATCCGCTAGCGCAGGGTCGCCCATCCACACCCAAAGCATGCCGTAACGCTCGGCACAGGGGTAGCTGCGAACCACCGCACTTCGAGGAATTTGCGCTACACCAGGCGCTTTCACGCAACTGCCTGAACAGTCGAACGTAAGTCCGTGATATCCACACTCTACAGTGTCATCGATCAGACGCCCCATGGATAAGGGAAGGCGGCGGTGAGGACAGGAGTCTTCCAGCACCACCGGTGTGCCGTCCTGCTTACGGTACATCACGAGGTTTTCATTCAACATTTTTACGGCATGAAGATCGCGCTCCACGGCGGAAGATAACGCCCCCACATACCACGCATTTTTTAAAAACATTATCTACTCCTTGTACTGTCGCGCCAGAGCGCACCTAAGCCACACAAAATATCAGAGAGCTGCCTTAGCCACTAATCACGCGTAGCCCACATGAATGACTTAATAGGTATAGTAGAGCAAATAAAAAATAGCTAAATTGAATTTTTGTTTAGAATATCTAAACTTAAAATAAGTAGCTGACGTAAATGCCCCTTCTGTTTGCAGTCTCAACTGCACCATTTTCATTTTCGCATGCCTGGAAAACATTATGAAACCCTTGCCTCCCCTGAGAGCACTGCAAATCTTTGAGGCTGTAGGTCACTGTCAGAGCATCAACGAAGCGGCCAATCAGTTGCAAGTGACCCCGGGCGCGATCAGCCAACAGCTTAAATTGCTCGAGGCAGCCTTAGATGCTGCTCTGACCTTCAAAGAGGGGAAACGGGTCAGACTCACATCCGCAGGACAGCGCTATCATGCGCTTTGCAGCCAGGGTTTCGAGCTATTTCGCGAAGCACAGGCCGAACTCGAACGCACAAAAAGCGATGCCGTGCTTACGGTCAGCGCATTGCCCTCGATATTAAAAGGGTGGCTGGCTCCCCAGATTTTCGACTGGCAGGACAAACAGTATCCAGAGCTCACCTTACACATCAAAGGCGGGCACTCAGAGCCTGACATGGAAAAAGAAAATGTGGATTTTCGCGTGACCTATGGGCAAGCTAATGCCATTGGCTTTAATTCCATTGAGCTTTATACCGATTGCGTCGTTCCGGTTGGCAGCCCCGAGCTGTTCAACTCACTCTCAATAAAAACACCGAACGACCTACTGCAATGCCACTTGCTGACATCGGACTGGCAACCCAAATTTTCCTCGCCACCTTCGTGGCAGGAGTGGTTCGCCCAATACGGCAGCATCGAAGCGAATCACCATTTGGATAACTACCGCATTTTCACCCTTTCGCATATGGCTATCGAGGCGGCTGTAGAAGGGCAAGGCATCGCGCTTGCCCAATACTCGGCCATCCGTAAAGAACTGGCGAAGGGAGAACTACTGATCCCCTTTAATTTCGCTCTCGCCCTACCCTGGCCCTATGTGATGACATGGCGCAGCAGCAGCTTTGACAAGCCGCAATGCCGGGACTTTCACCGATGGATTCTGGCTCAGGCAAAACAGCAGCAAAAAGCGGCTGAACAGCTCATTGCCAATGTCCCTTAGTCAGGATAAATGCGGCCTGCATTAAAACGCCGATCAGGGTCAATCAATTGCTTCAGGCTACGCATTAAACCGAGTTCCTCAGCATTACGGCTGTGGAAAAGAAAGGGCTTTTTGATTCGGCCTATGCCGTGCTCCGCCGAGATACTGCCACCCACGGCGGAAATTTCATCATAAACCAGGGCTTCTACATCAATTAATACGCTCTCATCGTACGGCCCCGTCACGATATGCAGGTTTCCGTCTCCCAAATGGCCAAAATACAAACTTTGAGCCTGTGGGTAACTTTGCTTTAATTTAGTACGCACCGTGTGGATAAAGTCAGGTGTTTTTGACAAGGGCACGCCCACGTCAAAAGCGACATAAGGAGCCATGCCAGCAAGAAGTTCACCAATTGCATCACGAATATGCCAAAGCTGGGCAGCTTGTTCGCCACTCTGGGGCAAGATCACATCAGCCACGACTTCTGCTTCGATCTGAGTTTCTAGCCACTCTTGCAGATCATTCTCGTTACGGGCACTTAGCTTTCCTTCGGTCTCAAGCAGCACGTAAAGAGGGTGCTCACCGTTAAAAGGTACTTCGCGGCTGATAGCCCCACATGCCGCCACCATATAGTCTTGCCACATCACTTCGAAAGAAGAAAGACCAGGCAAATTAGCACGCGCTGACTTCAGCAACGCCGCCACTTGCTCAAATGACTCCAGACCCACCAAGGCACTGTACCGCGCCTCTGGCTTGGGAAACAGACGCAATACCACTTTGGTAATCAGGCCCAGGCTGCCTTCGCTGCCAATAAACAAATGTTTAAGATCAATACCGGTATTATTTTTTAAGCCCTTATTGAGCATCGATACGATTTGCCCGTCAGGCAACACCACCTCTAGGCCCAGCACCAGTTCGCGTGCGGTGCCATAGCGCAGGACTCGATTTCCACCCGCATTAGTGGAGACATTGCCCCCTATTTGACACGATCCCCGAGAACCGAAATCCAGCGGAAAATACCAGCCAGCGTTCTCTACATGCTCGCACACGCTCTGCAATACCATCCCGGCCTGTACCGTCAGGGTGCCGCCGATTTCATCAAACTCAACGATTTGATTCAGGCGCTCAAGCGAGACCACCACATCGTCTGCATCCGGAGAGGCACCGCCTGCCAGCCCTGTCAGGCCGCCCTGAATGGTTATACGCCTTTGCTCGACGGCACAGGCACGCACTATATCGGCGACTTCCTGGGTGGTACGTGGCCTAAACACGATATGAGGGGTGCCCCCATATACCCGCTAGAGTCATGATGATGACGCTGCAGCCCTGCTTCATCACTAATAGACGAAACCTGCTGACGCAAATCAGCCAAGGTGGGAGTTGAAGGGTCCGAATGCTGCACGATTATCTCCGAATTTAAACTGTAGAGCCCTGAAAAACAGCAGGGCCGGGGCCCGCGATATAGCCGGCGAGTTCACATCCCTAAGTATCGCTGTTTCCTAAACCACGGTCGAGCTTAACAGTGAATGGAGCAGCGACGACAAAAGCCGAACCCTGGTGAACGGGGTTCGGCCATGCGCGAAGGATAAGGAGCTACACGTTACACTGCCTGTTCCTTGCACTCAATAGTTACACGATCAGCGGCGTTAAAAATACTGCCAGCAGCACTGCAGTAATTAAACGCATAACGATACCCAGCACTGCTGCGCCCATGGCCTCTTTCTCGGTAAGATCAGAGTTCTCAGCCCAGACAACGGGTATTTGGCCAAAAAGAGAAGATAACGGCAAACCCGATGACGCCAGCACAAAAGAACCTACGACCAGTGAAGGATCGACAGTTGATGCGATCGCCTGCAGTTGCCCCATGGCTAAGGTTGGACTAACCAATATAGCCAGCACGCCTGTTTCAGGATGGATATTGACAGCCAGTAAACCTCGTTCAAGAAAATCGCTTATAGGCTGCCAGACACCAATGTAGTCGAGTAAACCTATACAGCAAAACACCAGGGCAACAGCGGGTATCAGCACCAAAATCAGCAGCTCCACACCCTCTCGTGCAGCTTTGAACAGGGTAGGAGCAAAGTCCTCGGTGGGAGTGAAACGAGGCGCCGACAGCAAATCGACCGGCTTGACGTCCCGATAAATAAAGCGGGAGAGAATAAAAGGGGAGATGATCAAGGGCGCAAAAATCGCTACAACCACTACGGCAAACACATGAACGCCGGCAAAGTTCAAGGCCATCATTCCCAACATAAAGGTCGAGAATGACTGTTGTGACTGCACCATCGTCGCCACTGCCAGCTTTTGCTCGTCCTTGGTCGCACCAGCCCTTTTTAACAAGGGTCCTGAAATACGGCCCGCCGCATTGATGTCGCCAAAAATGTTATAGACACTCGGAATAATGACTGCAGGATTCACACCGATAAAGCGCATCGTTGGCATGAAAACCCGCATCATTGCATCAGTAAAGCCCAAACGTTCAAGCAATCGGCCAATAATCACGCTAATGATGACCGCAACACCGACGCTGCCGGTCAAAAACACATCTACCACCACCGGCTTAGCTGTGTTGAGCACGCTATCAAAAGCGCCAGCCAAGGTACCCGGGTAGAAAAACAGGGTAATAAGGGCCAAACCTAAAAAGACTAGTCCCACACCTTCAATAAATTCTAGCGAACGGCGTTTCTTTGGGTGCTCCTCTAAATCCTGGGAGACAACCGCATCCTTGAGGCTTATCGTTTTATTGTCCATCTCCGTACTCCTTGGGCACCGCCACATCAAGAGTGACAGCTAAGAATATTGTTTCCCAAAAGATGTGCCTCAGAAAACTGCCTGGCATAATCCTTCAGCTGTTGATGACCTACATTTGCAAGAGGTGTCGAGGTCACTCGATCACGAAACACAACAATTTCTACGTCTTCTAATAATTGATCCAGTGCGTAGGCCAAAGGCAGACCATTTTCCAGGATTTCCAGTACATGGCTATTGCCCACCATGAAATTCAGACCCATGGAACGAGCTTCATTGATCAACTCATGTCCTTCGTAAACCCGGCTTATCGAGGCGAGCACAGTATCTACATCCGGATTCTCAATAATGGCCTGGCGCAAATGCTCTTTAGTAAAACCGGTGTGTGGAAAGATATGCAAAATTTTACTGACCGGGCTTGCTCTCTGCCCCACCAGCACCCGCCCCCGTGTCAGCAGACTGGTTTCTTCAATGCTTTGCACTCCTTTTATGCGTCGCTCGGCTTCCAGTAGCGCCGCATCATCTTCAAGGCACATGTGGGCATCCAACCTATCCAGCATGTCCCCCATAGTTTGAATTTCAGAAAAGGGCTCCCCTACAAACATGACATTTCCGTGTATGCCACCGTAGGAAATATCGCTCTTGATCACTTTATGACCATGCAGGTAAGCGATTCCAGGATGCAGGCCGTGAAAAGCCTCATGGCACTCCAAGGCAGCAATCTCATAAAGATCCAGGTAATCTTTCAGGGTTACGCCACCACAGCTGGCGGCATCCGCTATTGGATGATGTGCGACAATCGCATCCACACCGGTCGCACCCGCCAGCTCAATACTCAGTTCCGTCATGGTCATGCAGACTGCCACCTTTTTGATTTCTTTATCGGGGTCTCCATGAATTAACCCTGGGATTTCCAGGACATCTTTACCGTAAATTCCCGACGATTTGAGAATCACAAAAGGATGGTTACCTTCTTTGGCCTCTTCCAGGGAGGCAACCATACGACCACCGGTAATAACGTTCAACGCATCGAATAAATCTGAAACTTTTTGCATTGCTGTCTCCAAAAAAAAGCCGGCACCAAACCTCGAAATCAATTCGAAGTCGGTACCGGCGGTATCAAGCGCTTCTTATTTATCTTTAGAAGTCACCAAGACTTATCAACCAGCCAGCTTAAGAAGGCTACAGGGTAAGTGGCAAATTGCTGAAATCAACAATTAGCCCAAATACTTCTGAACGCTCTCTTTTAGCAGCACTAACGTAGATGAAAGTTCATCGACGCTATCATAATCTTTAAATATAGAGGAAACATTAAACCCATAATTTTGAGTTAATACTTCTCTCATTTCTTGTTTGAAAGCCTTTATTAAATAGTAGTCGGCTAAATCACTTACATATTTACTTTCTTTGCTTAAGTAATCAAGAGAAACCAATCTCTTGTGTACTGCAAGCATAAAAATCTTTTCTTCAAATATCTCTATTTTTAACGTAACAACACCTGAAGAAAAAATTTTACTGTTTATTTTATTGTAATCTCGAGTAAGCGCCTGTTTCAGCTCTCCCATATTGACAAACTTTTGTAGCGACATAGCTGATTTCCGATTTTGTATATTTCCTCAGGCTATAGTATGAACGCTTTTATTGGAAGAACAAACCCGCTGTTTTTACGTATTGACTTTGCATTGAAAATACCCTTATATCTTTTAAGCTTAAAATAAATGCCGTACCAACATAATCAACAAACGGTACGGCTCAAGCTACCAACTTACGGTAATATCACCCTTCACAAAAGTCTGGCATGCCATACGAAAACCATTATTGATTTCCTCAGGGCTGAGATGTTTTTTTCTTTTGCCTTCAGGGCATCTGTATTTTCAATACCTGCGATAATTTTACATTTGCAGGTTCCACAAATTCCACCACCGCATTTAAAAGGGATGCCTCCGCGTTCACGTATAGAAACTCGTAATAAGTTACTGTTTTCATCCGCTTGCGCTTTGAAGTCGTTATTTGAAGAAAATGTAATTTCTACCATGTTGAACCCTTATCAATTCTCTACGGCCTATTCGGCCTTAATCAGCTCTGCGTCAATGGATCCAAAGTTAGTTAAACTTTCTAACTCAGCATATGCATCATCCACTGTGTCAAATTTTTCCATTTGACGAGTTGTAATATTATTAGTGGTTCCGCCCGGGCCTTCTTCAATAATAAGCACCCGCGAATCCTCATTAATTTTCGCAATGGTGAATATCGCTTTGGTTTTTCCGTAAAAACGGTACTCATAAGCAGCGATGGTTTCTACACCCTCGCCGCCTTCGCTGCGGTACTCGCCTGGTTTAGTCGTTAAAACCACATACATAATCAAGCCTCCTGCTCAGGGTCTTGCGACAACTCAATGTCATGATTGATCCACAACTGGCAGGCCAATCTGTAACCAGAGTCCAGCCGCTCACCCAACTGTTTTTTTCTTTCCAGTTAGCAGGTGGCAAATGTTCTGCCCCTGCAATCACTTTGCAAGCGCACTTGGCGCACTTTCCCATTCCACAGCCATAGGTCAAATGCGGAAAAGGAAACTGGCGTATACCCGCCCGAACCACAAGGTTCGTGTTCTCTTTCACTTCTCCGCTGTGCGTATCGCCATCTTTATGAAAAATAATCACCGGCATAAGTTACCTACTAAAACCCGTGTTATTAGCGCGATCAAGCGCAAAACAACCACCCTATTAACGAATACTGTATACGCACATAAGCAGATCAACGCCGCGCACACCACCTAAACTTCTCTTAAAAACTGGCTATATGTTGCAAACAGCGCACAAGCCAGCTGAATTCTCACAGAATGAGACGGTCCTTTTGCACTGCAACATGGCTATGCGGTATACTTAATTCAAACTCAACTCAATAGGTATTAACCATGAATGAACTCATAAACCGCTATCGCTCTCAGCCCATTGGCGAACAAGTTGCTCCTTATCTGGCCCAGCGCAAAGCCATACGTCACACCACGCCTGTTTTTAATTTTCCTCGCTTTGGTCTCAGTACGCGCAACACAAAGAACCAATATGCTCCCTCATCTACTTGCGAAGCCTAAGCCATTACGGCTTTTAGGCCTTGTTGTGGCGTAAGTTCATGCTGGAAGTTAAAAGCATCTGCGTAAATGTAGTCGGCTTCTGCACCACGCTCGATAAACTGACCTCGAGCCTCGTTAATCATGTCGGGTGAGCCGCATAAATAAATAGCATGTTCCGATAAATCGCCGAAGTCGCTAGACACGGCATTTTGTACATAGCCAGTACGGCCTTGCCAGCCAGCGCCAGGCTGCGAGAGCACTGGAATAAATTCAAAGTCGTCCAGACGCGACGCCCACGCTTCGAATTCAGCTTGCTGATAAAGGTCATGCTCGTTGCGCATGCCCCAGTACAAACTGATAGGCGGACAATCTTCATCATCCAGCAAAGATTCTAAAATGGCCCGTAAAGGCGCAATGCCCGTGCCTGTAGCAACAAACACCATTGGCCGCCAATCTTTTTCACGGTAATAGAAGGTGCCCAAAGGTAGTGTTACCTGCAATGGGTCTCCGGCTTGTAAAGTACTCAACCGCTGTTGCGTAAATAATCCGCCTTCGATTTCTCGTATGTGCAGATGTATCAGGCCACTTTCGCTATTGGCATTCGCTATCGAGAAACTGCGCTGACGACCATCACCCACGTCAATATTCAGATACTGGCCAGGCCAATATTGCAGGGTACGCAAGGCGTCGCCCTGCAATGTCAACTGACAAATACCACTACACAATGACCGCACTTCAGATACGTGCAAGGTTAGCTGCTGAGTCTCGGGCAACGTCACAATGTGATTAGCCAAACTGATCTCTATATCTTGAGTGAGCCTGGCCTGGCACGCAGCGGCATAGCCCTGTGCATGCTCATCGTCACTCACACTCATAGGAAGGAAGTCGTCTTCGTACTGCACAATTCCTTTGACGACCTGAATACGGCAGGTGCCACACCCGCCAAACTCACACTCACTATGAATACGCACACCTTGACGTGTTGCGGCCTGCAGAATCGTCTCATCTGCAGTAACGTCGAAGCTATCGCCCGTTTCGATGACTACAACCTGATGTGCCATGCCATGCTCCTTCGTGCTTAACGATTACTTCTTGATATTCGCCTGAACCAGAACTTCCAGGCCGGAGGCTGAAAGCTCATCAGCCAATGCCTGCAAGCCGGCAAGGCCAGCCTTTGTGTCCTGCTCGCCGTTACCACCGCTCAAGCCTATTCCACCCACCACTTCACCGTTAACCACAATCGGAAAGCCGCCGACAAATGCTGCGAACTTGCCTTCAAAACTGAGCTGAATACCAAAAGCCTCGTTACCTGGCAACGCTGGACCATCAGGAGCTGTCGTGAATAAATGCGTGGAACGCTTATGTCCTGCCGCAGTAAAGGCCTTGTTCCAGGCGATTTGTGGGCCGGTAATGCGAGCTCCGTCCATACGCTCCAGCACAATGGGAAAGCCCCCTTCATCGACCACACAAACTGTTTCCAAAACACCAATCTCTTTAGACTTGGCAATAGCGGCATCGACCATTAAACGGGCTTCGGCTTGATCCAAACGTAAACTCTTTCTCATAGGTTTTCTCTACATCGTTAAGGTAAAAACAAGGCTTTGATAGCCCATCTCATTGCTCTCGCAGCAATCTATATGCCGCGGTAGACCGTCTTAATCTGGGTATAAAATTCAAGACCAGTACGCCCGGATTCGCGAAAAGTGGAGGTACTGGACTGTTTCAGACCGCCAAAGGGGGCGTTCACCAGATTACCGGTGGTAGTACGGTTGATCTTCACCGTCCCAGCCTCGATATCCGTGGCGAAACGATGTGCATAATTTGAGTTCTCCGTCACGATCGAAGCGGCCAAACCATACTCAGTATCGTTAGCTTTAGCCAGAGCGTCTTCGTAGCTATCAATTTCAATCAGTGCAATAACCGGCCCAAAGATTTCTTCTCGCGCAATCCGCATCTCTTGGGTGACGTCATCAAATACTGCGGGTTGCACATAAAAGCCCTTGGCCAAGTCACCGTCTGTTAAGCGCTCCCCACCGTATAGATGAGTCGCTTCAGACTTGCCAACGGCCACATAATCCAAAATGCTCTGCATTTGTGATTCGGTAGCTATAGGGCCTAAATCGAAATTGCCGTTCAAGCCATTTCCTACCGTCAACGTCTTAACTTTCTCGATCAACTTAGCGGTGAAGTCTTTCTTGATGGCCTGATGTACGAGCACACGGCTGGTGCCGGTACACGCTTGTCCGCTTAAAGCAAAGCCGCCCTGGACGACGAGCTTTACGGCCAGATCAATATCCGCATCCTCCATCACAATCAGCGGGTTCTTCCCACCCAGCTCCATCTGAGTACGGGTACTCATGCGAGCTGCTTTGGCTATTTTTTCACCAGCAGCTGTAGAGCCCGTAAATGAAATCGCGCGCACCTCTGGCGACTCAGTCAGCACGGGGCCGACCGCAGAGGCGCGGCCAGTAATAAAATTCAGCACTCCGGCGGGCACACCGGCCTCAGCAAAGGCCTTAGCCAGGTAATAACCCGTCAATGGGGTGTCAGACGATGGTTTAAAAACCACCGTATTACCCATAATGAGCGCAGGAGCTATTTTTCGGGCAGGAATGGAAATAGGGAAATTCCACGGCGCAATGACAGTCACTACACCCAAAGGCTCACGATGGGTATAAACCAGCATGTCAGGATCATCTTGGGGAAAGGTCTCACCCGTGTAGGTTTGGCCTTCTACCGCATAAAATCGCAAAGTTTGGGCAGAGCGCAAGACTTCGCCCTTACTTTGACCACGGCCTTTACCCTCTTCACGAGTCAACCCTTCGGCAATCACGTCAGCATTGGCTTCGAGGTAATCGGCTGCAGCCTCTAACACCTGCGCGCGCTTCGAGATCGGCGTTGCCCGCCATTGATGAAATGCTCGCTGGGCTGCCTCGACGGCGGCACGTGCATCATCCGCCGTCGACTCCTGGAAACTCCCCACGCTATCAGCATTGTCAGCGGGATTTATATTCTGGCTGGTGCGGCCACTTACGCTGGACACCCATTGACCATCAATATAATTTTTGAACACTGAATCTCGAAGATTTTCCACTACTTCCTCCTACTAACTTCTAATACCTATGCCACTAAAGCGGCATAACGAATGACGCGACTACGCTGCTTCCAACTCAAGCTCAGCCAAGCTGATCTCATTTTTTACATAATCGTTATAGAGCGCAGTTGTATAGAGCAAACGCATCTCAGCCCCGATTTCACAAATACGCAGGCAACGCTGCTGCAATTCGACCGTATCGGCGTGTTCGAGCACGATTTGATATCCACGCTCGCCGTGAATCTCGTCCGAGACGATATGCAAGTCAAAAAACTCGACTTCTTCATCTGTAAAACCGTAGCTGTCACGAAGCGTAGGGGTTTGCTTACGGTAGATAGAAGGAACTTGGGATTCCAGGCCCACGACCAGGCCAGCCACTGCAACAACCGGCTCTTCGCGCATTGCGATGGCATAGCACCATGCTTGTAAAGCCCGGGTTGTGGCGTTCATGTTGTCTTCGTTTTCAATACGCTCGCGTGTGGTGCCACAAGCCTCGCCAAAACGGATTAGCAAATCGGTGTGACGGTCGCCACCAATTTCTTCTTCGTACATATTGGCAAGCAAGAAATCTTTGGCATCTACCCATTGCGCCGGAGTGCGTGCATATAAATATCCCAGATAATCCGCAAATGGACCAACGTAGTGATAATGGTTTTCTGCCCAGCGCGCCAAGTGGTCACGGCTAAGCTTGCCTGTGGCCCAGGCAATGCTAAAGGGAGACTTGTTAGCGCTTTTACCTTTAATGGCGGTTTCTAATGCAGAACGAAATTCTTCGCGATTTAAGAGCTTTTCCATGATATTTCCTTAAATGAAGTGCAGACGACTTTGGTTGCTACGACCATGAACATCAATATTTAAACCATTTAGGTATATTGTATACCGTTTGTGTTTTCAGGCTCTAGGGATAATCCCTTATTAGCCTGGATTCATTAGCCCGCTTTGGCCACTCCGTCTTTCCTGGAGTCCGAAACGGCCCATAACTTGCCTGCATCCGTGCGCATTACGGCCTGCGCACCACCAAAATCGCTGCGCCCTGCGAGATCCCCTACGCCCTCCGCAGGCGCGTCATAGCCGTTTTTCCTATAGGCAGTGGCGAGATCCGCCTCAGTACCCTTTTCGATAGCCAGCGTATGGCCAGCTTCAATACGCCACCTCGGCGCAAATACGGCCTCGTCCAAGGGTTGGTGCAAGCGGAGAACACGGTTTAGTATCTGGACTTGGCCTTGGGGCTGCATCAATCCGCCGACGACCCCTAGCCCCATGTAAAAGCGGCCATTTTTGGTTGCCGCTCCAGGCACCACCGTGTGATAAGGACGTTTAGCCGGAGCCGGGCCATTGCAGTGGCCTGGTTCCGAAAAGCCGAAACCCCGGTTTTGTAGAACAAAGCCACCCTCGGGTACGACAAACCCCGCTCCAAAACGCTTGAAAATGCTAGACATCAGGGTAATCGCCAACCCCCTTGATCGACAATCACAGTACACACGGTATTTCCGCCACTATCACAAACGGTCCTTGCCGCTTCGGCCAACGCCGCAGACGTAGCCGCAATAACCTTCAGCTCATCGCTCGCCCTGTTGCTATCCGCATCAGGAGCTAAGGTAGACAAGGCCTGCAAAATGGCCCGCCCATGGGTATTAGGTGGGCACTGATAGAGAGTGACATCGCCCAGCTCAACCTGAACCGGTTTGCAAAAATTACCGTGGTGCCGAGAAAAATCAGAAGCACTTAGCAACCCGCCCACTTTCTTCATTGCTGCTTCTGCCGCTTCAGGAATCTCACCCTTGTAGAAGGCCTGGTAACCTTCATAAGCAATACGGCGTAATAAAGCGCCTAACTTGGGATTGGAGAAACGCTCAGCTGCTTCAGGAGGATCTCCTGCGCGATATAGCTCAGCGCAGTTTGGATCTGTGTGCAATACAAAATCAAAGATTCGCCACTCTCTGGCAGCCACTTCTGCCACCTCGAAGCCCTCTTCAGCCAAACGTATCGCATCATCAAAAAGGTGATGCCACTCTAACTTTCCATAGCGCTCGTGCAGATCGTGCCACCCGCGGACCGCACCGGGCGTAGTAACGCTCAATGGGTGTCGCTCTGGAATCCGGTGCCCCTTAAACTCAAGCACATCGGCCTCTTGCAGGGCTGCAGGCGAACGGCCTGTCCCGTTGTAAGCCTGGACGCCTCCATCGGCCTCTACCACCATCGCCAGCACGTCTCCCCCTATGCTGGTCGCCATTGGCTCTACTACCCCCAGCACAGCGTCGGCCGCAATAGCGGCATCAACTGCCGTACCACCCATCGTTAAAATACGCTCAGCCGCAATGGCGGCATAGGGGTTACCCGTGGAAATGGCCCAGTTTGAGCCTATTGCTGATTTACTTGATTGCATAGCTTTCTCGCAGAAACGGGTGAGCGCCTGGCCCACCCGCTAAACACCTTTCTAGAACAGCAGCACTGCACAGATAGTAGAGATGGCCATACCAGTCAATACCGGCACGGTTAAGGCTCGCACCAAATCCAGAATATGGACCCGGGCAAAACCAGCCACAGCAATCAATGAAGACCAAGCAATCAGCGTGCCGCCGCCCGTCCAGATAGCGCCAATCTGCCCGACAGCAGCCAGTGTCTCTACATCCAGTCCCGAAACCGGAGCCAGGGCGCCCGACAGGGTTCCTGTCAGTGGCAAACCCGAAAATCCTGAGCCATCAATGCCCGAGATAATGCCGACTAGCAGCACTCCGAAGGCCACCATAAAGTGATTCTCGGGAATAAATTGCTGACCTGCCGAAATGAGTTCAAACAACAGGCTCGGTGCATCGGCCTGGTCAATACCCAAAATCGAGGCGGTCGCTTCGCTAGCACCCAGAAAGAAGAAACCAGCAATAGGAAGAACCGCGCCCATCGCCCTGAACGCGAACACAAAGCCATCAGTCATGTGGTCTGGACAGGCATCCAGCATACGGCGCGGGCCTTCAGCTAAATAAGTAGCGATCATCATTAAGATAAACGCTGTCCCGCCTACCAAACCAGCTGCATCCCCGCCACGCAGAACCGGCATATCGGGTACAAAGCGAGGAACGATCATGATTGCGATGACCCCAATGAAAGCGATAGGAGTCAAGACGGCCAAAAATTTTGATTTTTTCTCTTCGGATGCACTCAGCCTAGGATGCGTTATTCCAGGCTCATCTGCCGTGCCCCTGGCAATCTCAGCCTTGTCATAAGTGCCTTCCGCCTCAACTCGTGCCAGATCTGAATCCATAGTCTGTGCCATCCATATATCGAGATGCTCCTGGCTGGCCGGCTTGAAGTGCTTGCGCATGGTGAAGAAAACCAATACCAAGGCTACGCCACCTGTAATCCAGGACAACACCAGCGCACGATCCGCTACCACTAAGGCACTAACTCCGGCACCGGCGGCCTTAGCGCTAATACCGGGTGCCACGCCAATGATGTAGTCAGCGGACAGCGCCATTCCCTGACCACAGATAGCAATTACCATTGCGCCCACCAAAGGTGGCAAACCAGCAGCAATAGCAGCAGGCAATAAAATAGCGGAAACCAGGGGAACGGCAGGTGTGGGCCAGAAAAACAGAGAGATAAAATAAGTGGCTGCGCCAATCATCAAGAATGATGAACCACTGTTAATCATCACTTTACGAAAAGGCGCCACCATTTTTACATCGGCTTCCAGCCGCTTCAATGAATTCAGCAGGGCCGTCATGAAGGTAATGACCAGGAAGATATTAAATAGCTCTTGTGCTGCCACAAAACTTGCTGAAAAAATACCGATAATTCCATTGATCGGATTATCCGTAAGGGCCGTAATCACAAGAAATGTTCCAATGACTGCAGGAACAACGACGTTGGCTCGGAAGATCATCGTAATGATGATCACAACCACCCCCAACAAGTAGGCCCAATGAGCCGCGTTCAAGACTACGTCAACCTGCATATCCCCTCCGGTCTGCATAATTACTTTAATAATAAACGGTATACTATATGTAATTTGAAGAGTACAGCAACGAGAACGGGGTAAATCTAGGGTAAACCTGCAAACAAAATGCATTGCGGGATAATTATCTGAATACGATATACAATAAAACCGTTTTCAACTATTTTTTACACGCCCATTTCTATGCTGATCAGCGAGCTAGGCCAGGCAGGCCTGTGGCAATACGTTATTCTGGCGCTCGTTGTCGCCATCGCCGCCTTTTTGCAAGGGGTTGGGGGAGTAGGCTTCGCCATGTTCGCCGCGCCCGTGGCTGTAGTGTTTTTCCCAGAGCTCGTACCTGGCCCACTACTTGCTTTAGGGGGCTCGGTATCTCTGCTGGCCGCATTACGGGAACGGCAACATATTATTCCAAAAGTGGTGGCTACAGCTGTTAGTGGACGGGCGGTAGGTACAATATTTGCCGTTCTCGCCATGACACAGCTAAGTAAAAATGTGCTGGAGTTACTATTTGGCGTGTTCATCCTTATTGCGGTTCTCTTAAGTATTTCAGGCTTGCGCATCGCACCTAACCGTAAAAACATGGGTATCGCCGGTGTAGTCTCCGGAATTATGGGCACACTTACCTCGGTCGGTGCTCCGTCCCTAGCCATCGCCATGCAGAATTTAGTTCCCGCTAATTTACGGGCCTCGTTAGGAGCAACCTTATTCCTGGGCGCATCATTTTCGCTGTTCAGCCTAGGCATAGCAGGTTTATTTACCCTTCGCGAAGCCATCCTGAGCGCCATTTTATGGCCCTTCATGCTGTTAGGATTTTCCTTATCCAGTAAAGTGAGGCATGCCGTCAGCGCCATCGCCGTAAAACGCCTGTTATTAGGTTTTTGTTCGATCAGCGCTATCGGCCTCATTTTCAAAAGCCTGTTTTAAGAGTCGTTTTGCTCTTGGGCTGGTATACGATATCCACTATATAATGTAGTTACTCTCACTCGTGTGCCTGAAGTCATTTTATGAATATACCGTCTATCAGCGTTGGCAATTTTGCCACTTCAAAAAAAATGAAACCAAAATTGGTGATCAACATGCTCCTCTCTTTGCGGTGGTACGTGATCAGCTGCGTAAGCGAATCCTGAGCGGGGAATTCCATCCTGGCGATCGTTTGGTCGAAGGAAAGCTTTCAGAAGAAATGGGCGTCTCACGCATCCCCGTCCGCGAAGCACTGCGAGAACTGGCTTCAGAAGGTCTGATCACTATCGAACCACGCCGGGGGGCATCGGTAGCAGTGCTATCAGATGAAATTGCCTTCGATATGGCCGAAGTGCGCGCCACTCTTGAAGGGCTAAATGCAAAGCTGGCTGCACAGCGTCGAGACGATAAAACCATAAAAAACCTGCAGTCTATTCTGCAGCAAGGCCGGGATGCCCTGGCTGCCAATGATCTGGACGCCGTCAACACCCTTAACAGCCACTTCCACGAATCGCTCGCCACCACAGCCGGCAACGTTGTGCTAACCGATTTAATGCGTACCCTGCGCGACCGTACTGCCCTGCTGTTTGCGCCAAGCAATATGCAGCGCATTGAGCAAAACTGGGAAGAACACGCACAAATACTCAATGCGGTTATTGCGGGCAATGCCGAACTTGCAAATCTACTGGCTACACAGCACGTTCATAACGCTGCGACGGCGTATCAGGCCATTTCCAAGCAATAGCAGCCCACTCTTCAAAATCATCAATCGTATCTACGCAAAAAAAGCCGCGCTTCGTTAAAAGCGCGGCTTTCCGTGTTTACTAACGTACTACATTAATATGCAGCCGGGCGCGTGTTGGGACGACTTGCCGGACGGCCTTCTGTACTACGCTGTGCAGGACGTCCGGCGCTGGGACGACCCTGGCCTTGAGGTTTTCCGCGACCACCAGCTGCATCGTTACCACGTGCGGCTGGACGGCCACCAGGTGAACGTTCCTGGAAGCCACCTTCACGACGGGGGCTACGCGAATCTTTTGCCCCACGTTGCTCGGTACGAGGACGATCTGAGCTGGCACCAAAGGTGGGAGCCTGATCAAGCATACGTTCGTCAAACAGTGGGCGATCACGGCGTGCTGCCGGAGTGCGTGGAGCACTGGCGTTATCACGACGGTGCTCAAAGCGACCTGCGCCGCCACCTGCTGCACCAGCATAACCACCACCAGAACCACTACGGCCACGAGGTGCGCCTTTGCCTTTGCGAGCACTATAAGTAGGACGAACGGACTTTGTAGGCTCTAGACCAGCAATTACTTCGACGGCAATAGGCTGGCCAATAAAATGCTCGATACGACGAACTTTATGGCGCTCTGAATGCACAGCCAGGGTGTAGGCTAAACCACTGTTACCTGCACGCCCGGTACGGCCGATACGGTGAGTGTAGTCTTCTGGCTGCATAGGAAGATCGTAATTAATAGCGTGGCTGATACCTTGAACATCAATACCACGGGCGGCTACGTCGGTGGCCACCAGAATGCGAATGCGGCCACGCTGCAGCAAGCCCAACGTACGCGTACGCTGGCGCTGGTTCATGTCACCATGCAACGCACCGGCTGAAAAGCCCTCTTCGCAAAGACGATCAGCCAATTCATCAGCACCACGCTTTGTGGAAGTGAACACAATAGCCTGGTCGAGGCTGGCGTCACGCAACAGGTGATCCAGCAAACGACCTTTATGCTGACCATCGTCTGCATAAAGCAGAGCCTGGGTGATGTTCTCGTGCTTCTGTTTATGGCCGGACACTTCGATGGAGACAGGCTCATTCATCATCTTGCCAGCCAAACGGGCAATCGTGCCGTCGAGGGTGGCAGAGAACAACAATGTCTGACGCTGACGCGGTGTTTTGGAAACGATGGATTCGATGTCTTCAATAAAGCCCATATCCAGCATACGGTCGGCTTCATCAAGAACCAAAGTGTGTACATCGCCTAATTTGACTCGCTTGGCATTGATGTGATCAATCAAACGCCCAGGTGTGGCGACCAATACATCGACGCGACGTGACAAGGCTTTAAGTTGCGCACCGTAAGGCATACCGCCCACGACCACGGCAACACGCAAGTCACGAATATGAGCGCCATAAGTTTTAGTGGCTTCTGCTACTTGCAGGGCCAATTCACGTGTTGGTGTTAACACCAGCACCGAAACACCCGCATTTTTTGCAGGTGGATTTTGTGCCAGTTTATGTAGCGCAGGCAACATAAACGCAGCTGTTTTGCCACTGCCTGTCTGTGCAGACACCATCAAGTCAAAGCCTTCGATGGCCTTAGGAATGGATTGCTCTTGTACAGGCGTGGGTGTAGTAAAGCCAGCTTTAATAACGGCTGACAACAATGCGGTATTTAAACCGAGGGTTTCAAAAGACATGGATTATTCCGCCGCATAATACGGCTACAAATGCGCAAGCGCACCATTGTGCTTATTTGCGCTGGTTGATTGGAAGCATCGAGCCGACCAATCAACCTACAACGTTGCGGGAACGAATGCCGCAAGCAGAAGGGTTCGGGGTCAGAGTGCGATGACGTATGGCATGCGCTGATTGTTGGTCGTGAGCAAGGAGCGAAAGCAAAAAGCTACGAACCCCAACAATGACCTAAAGAAGATGCAATGCCATGATTAAAGGCTGGTGTATTAAGATACAAGTACCAACCAGAACGCTGTAATCAAGAAATTTATATTACGGCGAAGCATTCAAGTGTAGCGCACTTATGGGGAAAACCACAATAGAACTTAAAAACAATACGACTATGCAAGAAGTGACACACTGAGTTGCTGTAAAAAAACCACAACTATTGATACCGTATAACCAGCGTCCCGTCTCGCTGACATTGAAACACCGCGTACGGAAAACGAGCACTCAGGAACGAGGCATTGATTTCCCAAGCGTGGCGTCAATACCAAAGAGTCACACAGAGACCTTTCGCAGGTCTCTGTGTATAAAAACCAGCCAGAGCCAGGCCCGTCTTACAAGTCCAGCAAATCACTCATATCATCAGCATGATCTTCTTCAACAGCCATAATCTCGATCAGCATCTGTCGAGTCGTCGGGTCTGTATCGCCAATTCGTTCAATCATCTGGCGATACGACTCAATGGCAATACGTTCTGCGATCAGGTTGGCACGAATCATTGACTTGATGTCCTGACTATCGTCATACTCCGCATGACTACGTTGCAAGAGCGTCGCCGGATCCAGATCTGGTTCGCCATTTAGCTGCACAATACGCTCGGCAATGCGATTGGCATGCTCTTGTTCTTGGGTAGCGTGCTCAAGGAACTCTGCCTTGATTGCTTCGTTGTTTAGACCCGTTGCTGTGAAATAATGGCGCATATAGCGCAGCACACAGACCCACTCAGTGGCTACCGCCTCGTTCAGCATCTTAATGATGGCTTCACGGTTTCCTTGATACCCCGAGGACACGGCTCCATCATCCACATGCTGCTTCGCCGCAGCACGAATAGCGGCCACGTCTAAAGGCTTGAAGGGCTGTACATTGTTTGTTTTGCTATCAGAGGGTTTTGTGTTCATAACGTTCCTTCCATTTTACAAATGATGGATTACCCCCCGCAGGGGCGATACGACGACAACAGCTTCTGCCAACTACATTTCACAACGCAGTAAAACCACCATATCAACAAAGCCCGGTCATTACATCTCAACGAGGAAACAGATTGTTTCTCGAGTAAACACTCCTTAATAAATAGCAACGCTACCTTATCCATCACTCCTGGCTGAGCCTGCACTTTAGAATATAAAAAAGCCCCATCAGCATGAAACTGACGGGGCTTACTAATGCATCTGGACTCAAAGCTGGTAAGTTTTGAACCAGCCTTAACGGTCAGAACGGAATATCATCATCCATATCGGCCAGGTTATCCACAGGTGCTTGATATGGATTAGCTTGAGGTTGACGCTGCGGTTGCTGGGCCGGGGCTTGCTGCTGCGGCGCCTGACGTTGTTGTTGAGGTGCGCGCGCAGGTGCGGAACCGGACTGATAATCGCCCCCGCCCCCGCTAAACTCAGCACCACCGCTTTCGCGGCCACCCAACATTTGCATTTGATCTGCTATCACTTCGGTGGTGTAGTTGTCTTTACCATCTTGCCCTTGCCATTTACGCGTGCGGAGGCGACCTTCTACATATACAGAACGCCCCTTACGCAGGTACTCACCAGCGATCTCTGCAAGCCTGTTATAAAACACCACCCGATGCCATTCTGTTTCTTCGCGGCGCTCGCCCGTAGCCTTGTCTTTCCAGTTAGAGGTAGTGGCAATTGAGATATTACAAATTGCGTTACCTTCTGCGCCGTAGCGAACTTCAGGATCGCGCCCCAAATTACCTACCAATATGACCTTGTTAACCGATGCCATGACTTTATCCTGTACTAAATAACGTAATGTTTAGAATTATCGACGATTGTGCGGCTATAACCTAGGGCTCAAGGTAAAAATACGAATTGACGCATTTATCCTCGAACGCAGCATCAATCTCGAACGACTCATATTGTGGTTTTCAGACGCCTGGTATTCAGCAGCCAAAGCAATGCCAAACCCGAACCGATCCAGACCACCATCTGGGGGCTGCCATATGCAGCCACTAGTCCGCCTACCACCCCGCCACCAAACACGCCCAATGATTGCGAGGTATTATAAAAACCAAGGGCCAGCCCCTTGTAATTCGCCGGAGCCACACGTGAAACCAAAGACGGCTGCAAAGCCTCCAATATATTAAAAGCAATAAAAAACACCAGCAAGGCTACCACCATCCCGGCAAGGCTTTGCATAGCCCACGGCATAAAGCCCAGCGAAAGCGCCAGCACAAGCACCGAAATTTCCAACATGCCCTTATGGCGTTTGCGCGTCTCGGTATAGAACACGGCAGGCACCATGAACACGAAAGACACCAGCATGACGGGCAAATACACCTTCCATAGGCTTTCCATATCGAAGCCGCCCACTTGAGCTAACACGCCCGGCACCACAATAAACAGCATCATCAAGATAAAGTGTAGCGAGAAAACACCAAAATTAAGGCGAAGCAAATCACGGTGACCCAGCACATCTCGCGCGCTAGCCTGAATAATCGGGTCTGAACCGCGTGGCACAGCTGGCACCAGAAAGGCCGCAATCAGTAAGCAAATGAAGCCCAGCAAACTAATCGCCCAGAACAGGCCTGACAGGCCGAACTGCCCTACCAGCACGGGTGACAACACTAATGACACGGCGAAGGACAAGCCAATTGACGCCCCCACCATCGCCATTGCACGGGTTCGAACTTCGGGCCGGGTGGCATCCGCAACCCACGCAGTGATGGCCGCCGACACGGCGCCCACACCCTGAAGCGTACGGCCCACGATAATGCCATCAACACTATTGGCGAGCGCACAAACAATACCGCCTATAATGAACAGCAGCATCCCAGCCACAATCACGGGTCGCCGACCAAAACGATCCGATGCCATCCCTAACGGAATTTGCATTATGGCTTGGGTTAAACCATATGCCCCCAGTGCCAAACCCACTTTGACCGCGTCGTTTCCCCCGGGAAGCGCATGCGCAGCTACGGCGAAAATCGGGGTCAATAAAAACAACCCTAACATCCGCGACGCAAATAGCAATGCCAGCATCATGCTGGATTTACGCTCTAAGGGCGTAAGGCTAAGGCGTTGGCGCTTTACGTTGTTATTTTCTATGACTTCTGTTTGACTCATGCAACACTCAAAATACGGTTTGGCATATAGGCGGGCTCTCACACACTGGCACATAAGCTGGGCTAGCGCGCTATAGTAGCAAGTTGCCTTTTAAAAAGATCCGATACCCTACTCAGATGGAAGCGATACGCATCAGGGGCGCCCGTACGCACAATTTAAAAAACCTGTCTATCGACTTGCCCAGACGGCAACTTGTTGTCGTCACGGGTTTGTCAGGTTCGGGAAAATCTTCCCTTGCCTTCGATACGCTGTACGCAGAAGGGCAACGACGATACGTCGAAAGCTTGTCGGCCTATGCGCGACAGTTTCTGCAGCTCATGGATAAACCCGACGTGGATCTGATCGAGGGCTTATCCCCGGCTATCTCCATTGAACAAAAATCGGCGGGCAATAACCCTCGGTCTACCGTGGGCACAACCACCGAAATTCATGACTACTTGAGGCTATTGTACGCCCGAGTTGGCACGCCGCACTGTCCTGTTCACCAGTTGCCTTTGCAGGCACAGAACATCAGCCAGATGGTAGACCACGTATTGACGTGGCCCGACGAAACGCGAATTTCTATTTTGGCACCTGTAGCCCGTTCTGTTAGCGACGATTTCAAACAACGTCTGCAAGCTTTGCAGGCACAAGGCTTTGTGCGTATACGCGTAAACGGCGTGGTCGGCGCGATTGACGACTTCGAATCCCCTCCTGCCGGTCAGCCTTACAGCATTGATGTTGTAATCGACAGGCTACGTGTCAAACCCGAAAGCGCCCAGCGCTTGGCAGAGAGCTTCGAAACTGCGCTTGAACTGGCCCAGGGCCGTGCAGTCGCCCTGAACATGGACGACTCTAAAGAGCATATGTTCAGCAGCCACTATGCCTGCCCCGCTTGCGACTATAGCCTGGCCGAACTCGAGCCTCGCTTATTCAGCTTCAACAATCCTGCAGGTGCCTGCCCTGACTGCGGGGGTTTAGGTCTGGTTGATTTTTTCGACCCCAAGCGAGTAGTCGCCTTTCCGGACCTGAGCCTGGCCAGCGGTGCCATCAGTGGATGGGATCGCCGTAATGCCTTTACCTACACACTGCTCACCAGCCTGGCTGCCCATTATGGTTTTGACATTGAGGCGCCTTTCGACTCACTCGACCCTGATACGCAAGAGCGCATTCTTTACGGATCAGGCACCGAAGAAATTGCTTTTTTATATTTAAATGAAAAAGGCAAAACAACGGTCAAAACGCATGCTTTCGAAGGAGTCATCCCCAACCTCGAACGTCGGTGGCGTGAAACCGAGTCCTCAGCAGTCCGGGAAGAGCTGTCTAAACTGCGCCGCACCCGTACCTGTCCTTCTTGTCAGGGCTCCCGCCTGCGTACCGAAGCACGTAATGTGCTGCTCGGAGAAAACGATCCCCAGGCAATTTACGAAGTAGAAGCACTATCCCTTGCGGATTGCCTGCTGTGGTTCCAGGAACTGCAGCTAAGCGGCGCCAAAAAGAAATTGCTGAACGTATTGTTCAAGAGATACAGGCAAGGCTGCAGTTCCTGAATAATGTAGGGCTTAATTATCTATCGCTGGACCGTAGTGCAGACACGATCTCTGGTGGTGAGTCACAGCGCATACGCCTGGCCAGCCAGATCGGCTCGGGCCTGACAGGCGTTATGTATGTGCTCGACGAACCTTCAATCGGCCTGCACCAACGCGATAACGATAAGTTAATTGAAACACTGCAACATCTGCGCGACCTCGGTAACAGTGTCATTGTGGTGGAGCATGACGAAGACATGATCCGCAGCGCTGACTTTGTCGTAGACATGGGTCCCGGAGCTGGTGAACACGGCGGCAACGTGGTTGCATCGGGCACGCCTGCCGAAGTCCTTGCTAACGAGGCCTCGCTAACCGGTCAATACCTGAGCGGTAAAAAAAGCATTGCTATCCCTGTACGGCGCCCAATTACCGATGAGTTGAATTATCTGGAACTCAAAGGGGCCACCGGCAATAACTTGAAGTCGGTAACCTTACGCATCCCTGCAGGGCGCTTCGTTTGTATTTCAGGAGTATCCGGCTCAGGGAAGTCCACCTTGATTAACGACACCTTGGCCACTGCCGTGTCGCAGCGCTTACATCGCGCACAAACCGAACCCGCTCCCTTCGAGGCCCTGAATGGCCTGGAGCACTTCGACAAAATCATTAACGTAGACCAAAGCCCAATCGGTCGTACGCCTCGCAGCAACCCTGCAACATACACTGGCATGTTCACACCTATACGCGAACTTTTTCTGGCGTACCGGAGGCACGGGTACGCGGTTACGATCCTGGCCGCTTTTCATTTAACGTAAAAGGCGGACGATGTGAGGCTTGCCAAGGTGACGGCGTAGTAAAAGTAGAAATGCATTTTCTGCCTGATGTGTATGTGCCCTGCGATGTATGCCACGGTTTGCGCTATAACCGCGAAACTCTCGACATCCGCTATCGCGGCAAGAACATCAGTGAAGTCCTTGACCTTACCGTTGAGCAGGCGCTGAGCTATTTTGAGGCAATCCCAGCTATTGCGCGCAAGCTGGATACCTTAATGGACGTAGGACTGTCGTATTTACGCCTGGGGCAAAGCGCCACTACGCTTTCCGGAGGCGAGGCCCAACGAGTCAAACTGGCACTAGAACTCTCGCGCCGCAGCACCGGCCGTACTCTTTACGTGCTTGACGAACCCACTACAGGCCTGCATTTTCAAGATATCGCCTTGCTGCTCGAAGTGTTACGCAAGCTAGTGGAAGCGGGTAACACTGTGGTGGTTATTGAGCACAACCTAGACGTGATCAAAACCGCTGACTGGGTTGTTGACATGGGGCCGGAAGGCGGATCAGCGGGGGACAGATTGTCGTGGAGGGTACTCCGGAAACGATAGCCCGCTGCCCAGAGAGCCATACAGGGCGCTACCTGCGAGAGTTACTGCCTTCGCTGCGAGCACTGGTGTGATCGCTTAAACCTCTCTGTAGCTTGCAAAGCAGAGCCTGGGCCACATCTCGGCTCTGCTTGCAGCTTGGCGCAGCAGAGGCCCTGGTTACGCGAATGCAGGCTTACATCTTAAATAAATGCTGATGCTCGCGGATGGCATGCCTATCAGTCATGCCAGCGATGTAGTCCGAGATAGCACGAGCCTGCTCTATTGGATCTTCGCGCCGATGTTCCACTGCCAGCAAGCGGGGGTTGTCTGAAAACGCCACAAATAGCTCTCGTACGATACGGCGAGCCTTGGTCATCATGCGTAAAACCTGATGATGGCGATACAAGTTGCTATGAAGAAACTGCTTGAGCTCAGTGGCTTGCCTGCGCATTGCATCGGAGAATGCAGCCATGGGACCAGCCAGGCGTAACTCGTCCACGCTGCCCGGCTTAGCCTGGTTCAGGTTGTACTGAGTAGTGTGCGTAAGATCTTGCACCAGAGTGTTGATCATGGCGCGAACCACCTCGGCGACCAATCGTTTGCGCTCTATGTCTGGATAGTTCGTCAGCACCACATCGTAATGCTCAGCAAAAATCGGCACCTCAAGTAATTGAGGAATACTGATTAAACCCGAACGTAAACCATCGTCGATATCATGATTATTGTAAGCAATTTCATCTGCGAGATTAGCAATCTGCGCTTCTAACGAAGGCTGATGGCGGTTAATAAATCGCTCGCCAACATCACCCAGTAACCGCGCATGTTTTAAGTTACAGTGCTTTAAAATGCCTTCGCGAGTCTCAAAACAAAGGTTTAGCCCTTCAAAGGCGGCATATCGCTCTTCAAGAGTGTCGACAACCCGCAGGCTCTGTAAATTATGTTCAAAACCACCTGCCTCGGGGCTTAGCTCGCGCATGCAGGCATTTAATTCATCTTGACCCGCATGGCCAAAAGGCGTGTGTCCAAGGTCATGCGCCAAGGCGATAGCTTCGATTAAATCCTCGTGCAGATGCAGGTTGCGCGCTAATGAACGAGCTATTTGAGCCACCTCAATACTGTGAGTCAGCCTGGTACGGAATAAATCGCCTTCGTGATTAATAAATACCTGGGTTTTGTATTCGAGCAAACGAAAGGCGTTGCAATGAATAATGCGATCTCGATCACGCTGGAAGGCGTTGCGTCCTATGGGCGCTGCTTCGCTATGGCGCCTACCACGACTTTGTTCCGGATGACATGCGTATACCGCTAGTGACGCCATAAACTTCACTCCTAAACTGTAGCAAAACGATCAATTACCCTGGTCACAAGCTCAGGACTAACCGTCTCGACATGACTTTGTCCGATTTTAGGCATTAGCACGAAGCGCAATTGCCCGCCTTCTGCTTTTTTATCTATACCCATCAGCTCGACCCAACGCTCGGCAGGCCACTGCGGTGGCTCGACGGGACAACCTATCGCGGCCGACAAGGCACGCACACGCTCTACGCTACCACGGTCTAAGCCGCACAGTTCGGCAGAAAGCTCGGCAGCCATGACCATTCCACAACCCACTGCTTCGCCATGCAGCCATTCGCCATAGCCCAAGCCGGATTCAATTGCGTGGCCAAAGGTATGGCCAAAATTAAGAGTGGCGCGCAAGCCGGACTCTCTTTCGTCTTGAGACACCACCTGGGCCTTGATCTCACAAGAGCGCTGTACCGCATAACTAATCACGTCAGCATCACGACGAACCAGCGCCTCGGCGTTAACTTCGCACCAATCGAAAAATGCCGCATCGGTAATCATGCCGTACTTGATGACTTCGGCCAAACCGGCTGAAATTTCTCGGGCAGGCAGCGTCGAGAGCACATCAATATCAATTTCCACGGCAATAGGCTGATAGAAGGCACCTATCATGTTTTTACCCAAAGGATGGTTGATGGCAGTTTTTCCACCCACCGAGGAATCTACCTGTGACAACAAGGTCGTTGGCACCTGCAAAAAACGGATACCGCGCATAAACGAGGCCGCGGCAAAGCCACTGATATCACCAACTACCCCTCCACCCAAAGCTACAACCAACGCCTTTCGATCCAGACGCTCGCCTAACAGAGCGTCAAAGATAAGGTTCAGGGTTTCCCAGTTTTTGTAGGCTTCACCATCAGGGATAGATACCGGAATAACTCGTTTACCACTGGCAGCCAAGGCAGACAGTACACGCTCTCCATACAGTGACATGATCGTCGGGTTACTAATCAGGGCAATGGTGGTGACGTCTCCAGGAATGCTTTGAGCCAGCAGATCCAGACGGCCTGCTGCTACGTGAATAGGATAAGAACCGCCTGGGGTTTCAACGTGTACGATACTCATTACGCTACCTTTTTCTCTTTTAATAAAGCCAATAAATTCCGCACCGCAGTGGAAATTGGAGCGCTACCTGTTTCAAGGACAATATCAGCTACTTCCTGATAAAGAGGCTCACGCTCGGCTAATAACTCGCCAAGGCGTTGACGTGGATTGCTGGTTTGCAACAATGGCCTGTTTTTATCGCGAGAAACACGGCGGAACAGCTCCTCTGCGCTGGCCCTTAGATACACTACCACCCCGCGTTGCTTTAAATACGCACGATTTTCAGCAGAGATTACCGCACCCCCGCCAGTAGCAAGTACAATGCTGGTCTGGCGCGAACAAGCGTCCAGAGCAGAAGTCTCGCGTTTGCGGAACCCTTGCTCTCCTTCGATGTCAAAAATAACCGACACCCTGACACCGCAGCGCGCTTCTAATTCGTGATCCAAATCAACGAACTGGCGATCCAGAACTTTTGCAAGCTGCCTGCCGATGGTCGTCTTACCAGCGCCCATCATGCCGACCAAAAACACAGACTGTAAGCCAGGCTGTGCTAACAATCGAAGCGTGTCTTCGGAAATTGGAGCTAAAGATTCAACTTGCATTAGATCTAAGGGTAAAGAGTCTGTCATTTGTGTATTATCCCATTAGCCTGTTTAATTAGCAGGCCTACCACTAATTTGAATTATTCGGTTACATAAACCTGATGCGCAATTCGAAGTCTTCACATCATTGGGCTTAAAATCATCTGCAATGAGTTCCCCTGCCCAAAATTCGCATAATAGCCCCGGCCAGTCGACCGGATCCTGGTTGGCACGCTTTATATTTAAGCTGTTTGCCATCTTCGCCGGCGCTGGCCTGTGCGGCATACTGTTGCTGTCGCTAGCCTTGGCCCTGGCCTGGCCTAATTTGCCAGACCTTAGCGCAATGACCGACTATCGGCCACGGGTGCCGTTGCGCATTTATACAGCCGACAAGGTATTAATTGGCGAGTTCGGCGAAGAGCGCCGTAACGTCATGAATTTCGACGAAATTCCTGACGCCATGAAATCTGCCATTTTGGCGGCCGAAGATGACCGATTCTACCAGCATGGCGGTATTGATATACGCGGTGTAGCGCGCGCTGCCCTCGCCAACGTAATAAGTATGCGCAAAACGCAGGGGGCCAGCACGATCACCATGCAGTTGGCGCGCAACTTCTATTTGTCTTCCGAAAAAACCTACACGCGTAAGTTTTACGAGTTGCTGCTTACCTTTAAAATCGAGTCCGCACTTAGCAAAGATCAAATTCTTGATCTTTATATGAATCAAATTTTCCTGGGCCATCGGGCCTATGGCTTTGCGGCTGCGTCGCGGGCTTACTTTGGTAAACAGCTTACCGATATTACCCTGGCCGAGGCAGCGATGCTTGCCGGGATCCCGCGCGCACCTTCCCGCTATAACCCTATCGCTAACTATAACGAAGCTAAACGCCAGCAGTTGGTGGTGTTGCGTCGCATGCTTAGTTTGGGCTATATCACCCCCGATGAACACGACGAAGCCATAGAGCAAACCATTGAAATCCGCTCGGCGCCTGGCACCCCTGCGGGCGGTTACTCAATTCATGGCGATTACGTAGCCGAATTGGCCCGCCAGTTGCTGCACGGCGTTTACAAAGACAATATTTACAGCCGCGGCTTTAACGTCTACACCACGGTGAACTCTAAAGACCAGGAAGCCGCCTATCTCAGCGTACGTAACGGCGTATATAACTATACAAAGCGTATGCCTTTCCCAGGGCCTGAAGGGCAGGTATCGTTAGCAGAAGGCATTGAAAACGACGCAGAGGCATTTAGCGACATCCTGGCATCTGTACAGCGAGATCACCCTGATACGGGCGAACTGCTTACTGCAGTAGTGCTATCGGCCAGTCCCACCAAAATCACGGCAGCTCTCACTGCAGATCAAACCATTGACATCACCGAGAAACGCGCCTTGAATATCGTAGCGCGGGGACTCACGCCCAACGCCAACGACAAGGTACGTATCTCCCGAGGCTCGGTCGTCTATCTTTTTGACAACGGTGAGTACTGGGAAGTCATCAACATGCCTAGCGTTCAGGCGTCGCTGGTGTCCATCGCCCCTCAAGATGGCGCGATTAAGGCAATGGTGGGTGGCTTCCATTTTTCAGACGGGAAGTTTAACCGCGTGACGCAAGCATGGCGTCAGCCAGGGTCTGCATTCAAACCATTTGTGTATGCGGCAGCTCTTGAAAAAGGCTTAACACCCGCCACCCAAATTTCGGACTCTCGCTTTCACTTAACTAGAGAACAAACAGGTTCACAGCCATGGTCTCCTAAAAACTACGGCGGCACCTACGAAACCATGCTGACCATGCGCCAGGGTCTATACAAATCCAAGAATATGGTGTCTATACGTGTCATGCAGGCGGTCGGACCGAAGTATGTTCAAGACTACCTCACGCGCTTTGGTTTCGAGCGCGAACGCCAGCCTCCCGTCTTGCCCGTTGCTTTAGGCGCAGGCAGCGTCACACCACTGCAGTTGGCGGGTGGCTACGCGGTCTTTGCTAACGGCGGCTACCGCGTTCAACCCTACCTGATCGATTATGTGACCGACAGCCAAGGTGAAATCATCATGCGCTCCAAGCCTGTCATCGCTGGTGACGCCAGGGCGCAGGCTATCGACCCTCGCACAGCCTACGTCATGAGTGATCTCTTGCGGGGTGTGGCTACCTCAGGTACCGCCTCCAGAGCATCTGCAGCCCTGAAACGTAATGATATTGGTGGTAAAACCGGCACCACGAACGACTCACATGACGCCTGGTTTGCTGGCTATACGCCTGACCTCGTCAGCATCGCCTGGATGGGCTTTGACCGTCCAAAATCGCTAGGGTCAGGGGAGACCGGCGGCGGCGTATCCATGCCAATCTGGGTCGATTACATGCGAGTCGCGCTGGAAGGTAAACCTCAAGTTCCTCTAGGCCCGCTACCCAATGGGTTAAGCCGTATCAATGGCGATTTTTATTATGATGAATTCCCTCCGGGAGTAGCCATCGAACGAGTAGGCTTGCCTAGCCCTATGGATCATATTGTTGAAGATGTCCCTGACGACGGAATCAATAATCTTCTGCAAGGACTACGTGAATTGCGGCAAGGTGACAGCAGCTCGCTTGAGCACACTCAGCGCAGCTTCATCGAGCCATAAAACCGGGGCGGTACCTGAAAGTACCGTTCCACTACTTCGATTTATTGGTATAAGCTAGCATCATGATGTTAATTTTGCTATTTTCCGTTAATCAAGAGTCTTAAGCGTCAAATGCGCACATACGCCAGCATACTAACCCTTCTTCTGGTAGCGCTGGGAACATCGGGTTGCGGCTACAAAGGCCCTTTGGTCTTGCCTGAATCTGCTGCGACCAGCACCGTTCCAGCGCACCTGCTTCTTGCTACGCTCGCCCCTTCTGCACCAGGGACGCTTGCATAAACTTATTCCTAATCGACGTTATTTAGCGTCGATTTTATTTTAGTGTTTACATCATGACTGTTGCCCCGCATTTTCAATTCAAAAACGACACGTTGCACGCCGAAGAAACATCACTTGAGCAGCTCGCCAAAGATTTCGGCACGCCTCTGTATGTATATTCCCGGCACGCCTTAAAAGATGCCTGGGAAAGCTACAGGGTAGCGGCCCAAGGTCGTGACGTACTTGTCTGCTACGGCATGAAGGCCAATTCCAACCTGGCCATTCTCAACGAATTTGCACAACACGGAACAGGCTTTGATATCGTATCCGGAGGTGAGCTGGCTCGCGTCATCGCGGCAAAAGGTGATCCTAAGAAAGTGGTCTTTTCAGGCGTAGGAAAACAGACCTGGGAGATCGAAGCTGCTCTGGATGCCCAGATCAAATGCTTTAACGTCGAATCTGAAGGCGAACTACTGCGTATCGCCGAGATCGCCGCCCGCAAGAACACCATCGCACCCATTTCACTGCGCGTGAACCCGGACGTAGATGCTCACACCCACCCCTATATCTCTACAGGTTTAAAAGACAATAAATTCGGGATAGCAATTGAAGATGCGCCCCGGGTTTATCAGCTGGCAAGTACCCTGGCCAGCCTGAAAATTGTAGGAGTAGACTGCCACATCGGTTCGCAGATTACCGATATCAGTCCCTACCTGGATGCCCTGGATAAACTGCTGGATTTAATTGACGGGCTCGCCGCTAGCAATATTCATCTCAGCCACCTCGATATCGGAGGCGGTCTGGGCATTCGTTATACCGACGAGACACCCGCCACCCCCACTATGCTGCTTACCGAGGTCTTCCGTGCACTTGATGCGCGAAACCTGTCTCATTTACAGCTGGTACTTGAACCAGGCCGCTCGATGGTGGGAAATGCGGGTGTGCTGCTCACCCGGGTAGAGTATTTGAAGCAAAGCGAAAGCAAGAATTTCGCAGTGGTGGATGCAGCCATGAATGACCTCATCCGGCCCACACTGTATGACGCGTGGCACGACGTAGAACATGTTTCACCGTCATCCAATACTCAGCCCCGTGCTCGCTATGACATCGTCGGACCTATTTGTGAAAGCGGTGACTGGCTGGCACGTGACCGCGACCTCAATCTTGAACCTGGCGATCTGCTGGCCATCATGTCGGCGGGTGCTTATGCATTTACCATGGCAAGTCAATATAATACGCGCCCTCGAGCAGCCGAGGTTCTTGTTGACGGACACTCGGTCCACTTGGTTCGTCCTCGGGAAAAACTTGAAAGCCTGTTTGAGTCAGAACGAATCCTGCCCTAAATTCAACGAATAAGCCCTGTTTTTTAGGGCTTATAATTGTAAAGGACCTCGTACAACTACCGTTAATATCTATCAATAGTCAATGGCACCTACGGGCATGCCGCGTGCGATGCCCTGCTGTGTGAAATACAAGTTGGCTACGTACAAGGCTTTGTAGTCTCTGCTGCCCGACCCGCTACCGATATTCTTAATGCCATCGACATACGAGACCTGGTCGTTGACCCCGGGGTCATTGAGTTCATTAATGAACAGTATCGCTAAAACAGAGCAAAGTATCAGTCGGAACCAGTCGCTAAGCAGCCTGCTTGGGAGTGCTGACTTCTGCCTTTCCCAGCAACTGTTGGGCTCGGGATCTCGCCAATTGCAAACGCTCACTTAATGACGGGCTTTCTGAACAATTCGCAACGCCTACCCCAATGTGGTGCTCTTCGCAGCCTAAGGCAGCTACTAAGCGCTGATGTAGCCGCTTGGCAATAAACGGGTTTGCCTGATTCGCAATAATAGCGAAGGTATTGCTTTCTATACGCCCCACGACGTCGGCACCACGAACGAGACCGCCAACTAACGCCGCCGCATCGCGTATGCTAGCATCTGACGCCTCGTAGGCAGCCTCTAGCAAACGAACCACAAAAACACTGGTACTGTTTTTATCATTTAGCTTATCGGTCGCCTCGGAAATATTAAGCTGGTAGATCCAGCCAGCCCGATTCAATACACCAGACTCAACATCCTGGAATGAAGAACTGTCTATGGCTCCTAAGCTGACTTCAGCAGCCCCTAGTTCGTCAAGTAATGACACCATCAGTGATACCGACGCCACACAGGCAGAAACTCGCTGACACATAGTGCACCACCGATAAAAAGGTAGATCTGAGCAAGCTGCCACCAGTAGACCCACTACTTCACCGCGGCTATCGTACAGCGGAATTCTGAATAGATATTGAACATCCAGTTGATCATTAAGCTGGCTGCGCAAGCTCACCACTTCCTGCTCTGAAAGTGGCCGATACATATAATCGTTATATTCTGCCGCCTTATCCCAATGCTGATAAATCAGCCGTTCCAGACCCTCTTCAGGGCAAAGTTGCGCGAAGAATCCGGAGCTAATGACAGGGTGATAGTTTTCTCTGGCCTTGTGCAGAACAGCCCAACCTTCTAGAGGCCAGGCCTGCTGAAGTACCTCTAGGTGAACACGCAAGCTTTCTATCGCTAGATCGAACACATGCGGAATGACTTTTGACTGCGGTTTCGTCGAATTTGGCAAATACATTTGCTTTCCCCCTATTAACGCAAAAATCAGCCTTTTTTATGCTTACGCTGTTTGTTTGACTGTGTGGCTGTTATAAGCCCTTGTTCTAAAGTTACTTTTTCTAACACTAATCATTAACAATCATTTTTGCATAAGGAAAAATTTGTGAGCGAATTGCCGCCGTAAAATTGTTAGCGAATACCACTGTATTTTTAGAAACGCTGAAGAAAAGCTTTGGATATAAATGATAAAAGAAGACAAAGCTTGAGAGTGGGGTTCTTCAGCGTTTTACGCTTTTAAAGGAATATGCCCTTTCGTAAACGTCAAACCTAAGATAGCTAAAACGCATTTAATAGTTACCAAACACACATACACTTACAGTTTTGTCGCACTTGTCAGCGAATGGAAACACTCTATTTCGACGCTGCGACTATAAAAAAACCACATTCTGAAAAAAACAGAATGTGGTTTTGTAAGAATTACTGCTGTATTGACCGGATCTTAGAGTTCACCGTATGAGTGCAGACCCGACAGGAACATATTCACGCCCAAGAAGGCGAAGCTAGTAATCAAGAGCCCCGCCAAAGCCCAGTAAGCAGCCATAGAGCCGCGTAGCCCTTTCATTAAACGCATATGTAGCCAGGCAGCGTAATTAAGCCACACGATCAGAGCCCATGTTTCTTTGGGATCCCACTGCCAGTAAGTACCCCACGCGTCGGCTGCCCATAAGGCGCCAAGAATTGTTGCGATCGTAAAGAAGGCAAAACCCACGGCAATTGCCCGGTACATAATGTCGTCAAGAATTTCTAACGATGGTAGCTGCCTGGAGATTGGTCCACGCATAGCAAGGATAGCACTGACAATAAGAGCGCTTATGCCAAAGAACAGCATCCAGGTCATGGAGAGTTCACGCGACCCGAAAACCATCGGTTCAGCGCACAATATAACGCCCAGGATAAACAGTGGCGTCAGCTTTGCCCAAGACTTCGTTTCGCCATGCTCTTTAACTAAATAGGCAAAGCCTACCATCGCCGCAAGAGCAAAGGTACCGTAACCAATAAAGTTGGCCGGGACGTGAATTTTCATCCACCAGCTTTTTAACGCCGGCACCAGAGGTTGGATTTGATGGGCATCGCGTGTGAAGGAGTACCACAGCAAAAACACAACTGACGAGCTGATCACCAGCAATACAAAGCCACCCAGAGCCTTCGTTGCGTAACGGCGCTCGTAATATAGGTAGAACAAAGCCGTGATGAGGGCAAACATAACGAAAACTTCGTACAGGTTACTGACCGGAATGTGCCCAATGTCGGGGCCCAGCAAGTGCCCTTCACGCCAGCGTACGAGCATACCGGTGGTACCGGCATAAACGGCCCCCCACGTCATGGCAGACCCCACCCAAGCCGCAGTCGTGCTGGCAAAGCCAATCCAGTAACAGGCTGTGGCCAGGATAAATAAGGCACACATCCACAAAATGGCAGATTGCGACGACAACAAATAACGCAGCAAAAACACCTGCTCTGATCGCGCTATATCACCGTTCAATAGATTACCGTCTACGCTATAGAGCCAAATAGCCAAAAGAGCGGTAAGCGCCGTTAAGACCATTACTGTACGTAGCGGCCGCCACAACCACCCCATCCAGGCCAGCAGTGGCACCGCACCAGCCAATATGCCTTTCTCGTAGACATCCATGTAGTCGCCGTAAACGTAAAGGCAGTACCCTGCACTTAAGGACAGCAAGACAAAATATAAATAATCACTAAGCTGCGGACGGCCACGCACACCGCGTGAGTCGCCGCTGGCAGCCATCGTTGATTGCCACATCGGCGATCCGGAAAGCATTGCAGATTCAGTCATGAGTAATTTCCTCGCTATGCAGACAATCGCTGAAAGCTTTGTTTAAAGTGGTCGAACTCGCGGTTGAAATCAAGGTTTCTACGTTGCGATGTCATAGCGGCCATCATTGACGTGCCGGGCGATCCATCGTTGCGAATCCATACCCAAATACGTCGGTCGCGTACATAAAACATAGTGAAAACGCCAATCACGAGAAACAGCGATCCGGTATAGACAATATACATACCGGGGCTGCGTGATACCTGAAAAACGCTGGCCTGAACGTGGTCAAAGCTACGCAGGTTAAGCATGACGGGGGCCGGGTATTCAGGCAAGTTGGCCAAAGCCAGCACACTAAGCTGCACCCACTCCTGGGCTCGCAGCCCCTGTTCACCTTCGTATATTACCGCGCTTTCACCCGCCTGTTCACGCAGTAACTCGCGCAGCTCAAGAAGCGAAAGCTGAATCATGGGAACAGTAAAACTTAGTATTTTTTCACGCTCGGCTTCCGGAACACGTTTGACCAAACCGTTGAAGCCTTCATTCGCAAAGGCCCACAGAGCATTTTGCGCTGCCTTGTGCAGCAACGAGCTTTGTTCAGTATTTCCATTACGCTCAACAAAACGCAAAGCGGCCTGATTAACGAGTTCGGGATCAGTTAATGCAGCACGCAAACGCATGAATTCGTCCATGGAGTGATTTTCATCGGCTGGAATACGTACGTAACGGAAGCCATCATTCGGCGAAACACGCATGCCCACCAAGAACACAGGAAAGCCATCAAGCTCAATAGGCAGCATGTAATTCGCGTACTCTCGAGACTGCCCGTCATTACCCGTCAACTGATAGTGGACGCTAGGCCCTACGTTTTTCAGGTTTTCGTTTTTAGCACCCGCAGCACTGCCGGTTACCGCCGCTACGTGTTCGATCATGGCTTTGGGCTGGGGCTCGCCAGAGCTTAAATCTTCGACGTTGATAATGCGTAGTTCAGTGAAATTTACGCTGACTTCGCTGCCTTGGTCATCGGTGGCAAATGTTGTACGCTCACCGACCTTGCCGCTTATAGCAAAAGCCTCACTACGCGCGCCTTTTAGAGGGTAGGCAGCAAGCTCAAGTGTAGATCCGCCGTCGTCAAAACCTGACTGATAAACTGTTACGCCCTTGTAGCGCAAGGGTTCATTAACTTCGATAAGACGATCAAAGCTTTCTCCGCTCTCAGGATCGGTAATCCGCACTTCACTTTTGAAGCTGCTGGGCATCCCGGTGGAATAGTATTCAATTAAAAACCTTTTGAGCTCTAAAACAAAGGGCATCGGCTGCACTAAAACGCCATCATCGGCACTGACCACTGCTGTGGCTGTGCGGGCCCCTTCAGGCACCAGCATATTGGCTCTGAAACTGGGGTTAGCCAAGGACAGACGCCCCTCTGGTGGCACTTCTGAAATAAGCATGTTATCGGTAATGGGTGTTTTACCGCCCAACCACATTTGCAGCTTGATAGGCAGTTCGCTGTCCATTAAGCCACCGATACAAATCACGACAATCGCAACGTGGCCAAAAATATAACCTAGTCGGTTAGCGCTGCCTTTTTTGGCCGCCACCATTAAACTGCCGTCATCGTCGTGACGTACCTTATATTTATACCCGTTAGAGCGCAGCCATTGCTGGACGTGATCTGCATTTTGGGCACAGGAATTGGCGTTCTTGACTTCAACCCGATGAGGGAAAGCTCTTAAGCTTGTTCCTCGTACATATTCTCTGAAGGATCCAGAGTCTTTAAGCATCTTTGGTGCGTTGCGGACAACACAGATGGTGGTAGAGACCACCAGGAAGCTCATAATAAGTAAAAACCACCAATTGTTATAAATAGACCAAATGGTGAAGCGGTCGAAGACGTCTACCCAAAAAGGCCCGAACTGATCAATGTAGATATTCATGGGTTGGTTTTGGGCTAAAACCGTACCAATAATACTTGCCACACAGATAAACATTAGCAGGCTAATGGCGAAACGCATTGAACCTAAGAGTTCAAGCAAATCGGCAGCGCTAATTCGGCGCATTGGAGTAGCTACAGTCACTGGATCGCTTTAAGAAAAATAAATGAGTCGGGCGTAATGGATATTTGAGCCGTTATGGATATAAAGGTTCCTTAACTATAGGCGCGAGTCATAACCACATGCAGGCCATAGTACATTTTGACTATAGGCAGACATGCAAAAGCTCCTCGGTGAGGAGCTTTTGCCAAACCCGGTCAGGTATGCAAGCATTAACGCTACGCTACAAATAAAAGCAGCGTAGCGTTAACTGCAGAATAACGCCTTGAGCTAGCGCAAACCTGCTGCGTAATCCGAAACCGCAGCAATATCGGCATCATTCATGCGGTCGGCCAAGTCATGCATCATAGGACCATTCGCACGATCGCCACTACGGAACAATTTTAGCTGTTCTGAAATGTAGGAAGCATGCTGACCCGAAATACGAGGAAACTGACCTGGAATGCCGGCGCCATTAGGCGAATGGCATGCAGCACATGCAGCCACGCCACGCTCAGGTAAACCACCTCGCCAGATTTGTTGGCCACGCGCCACGGTATCTTCGTTTGTGGCTTTAGCGGCAAGCTCTGGATCTAGCGCTTGCTGTGACAAGTAGAAAGAGACATCACGGATCTCTTCGGTGCTCATGCCGGCGGCAATATTTGCCATTAGCGTGGGTGCACCGTTTAAACCTAAACGTGCTGCTGGTGTTTTTTCGTCACGAGGGCGAAAATCATTTAATTGCTTAACTAAATACTCGAACGGTTGAGCCGCCAAGTTGGGGTTTATCTCGATAGTGCTGTTTCCAGCAGCACCGTGACAGGTGACACAGGCCAGCACACCGCGCGACATTTCGCCGTTGATGTACAGCTGCTCGCCTTTTGCAGCATCAGGTTTGGCTACGTCTGCAGCCTGGGCTAGAGTAAATACGGAACAGCCTGCTACTAGGCTGCTGGCGATAACGAATCTGGAAAGCACGCGCTTCATGTAGTCCTCGACGATCGCGATTCAACCGGAGTGCGGCAACATGCGCCTCCGCTAAACCCGCCGCATTCTGCAAACGAATATCTGCAGGGAACACGACGTTACTGTTTCAAATCGCACAATTATACAATACAGCATGCACTTAATCGGAAAAATGCCGTAACCATGTCAATATTACACCGCGCAAACTTCACAGTATCAGCCGCAAAGCTAGACCAGCTACCGCCTCCAGGGCCGCCAGAGGTTTGTTTTGTTGGCCGCTCAAACTCAGGAAAATCCTCATCTATTAACGTGCTGACCAACCAGCGCCGCCTTGCTTTCTCAAGCAAGACACCTGGCCGCACACGTTTAATTAATATGTTTGGCATTCCTGACCCGTTGGATCCCGAAGGCGCACTCGGCTATTTAGTCGACTTACCCGGCTACGGCTATGCGGCCGTTGGTCGCCAAGAAAAACAAGAGTGGGATCAGGTACTGGGCGGCTATCTGCGCCTGCGCCCTTCGCTTGCTGGCGTCGTCCTGATGATCGACATTCGGCGTGGCCTTACCGACCTTGACCTGCAACTGGCCAAATGGATTGCACCTACCGGCAAACCCATGCTGATCTTGTTGACCAAGGCCGATAAGTTTGCCTACGGTAAACGGATTCAGGCAGTTGCCGCCGTTCGCAAACAACTCGCCGCGATTGGTCCTATGCACGCGCTACCGTTTTCAGCGCCTAACCGCATCGGCATAGAAGAAGCGTCTCATTATATCGAAAACTGGATTTCACCAAAGGTAGTTCCATGACCCGTTTTTTACCCACTGTTAACTTCCCCATAGCCGCCCTCGTCGTAATCGCCGTGACGATTTCACTCGTCGTCTGGTACGTGAAAACGTGGTGACAGCTAACGATTTCATCTACCCCGTGTTTGTACGCGAAGGTGAAAACGTTAAGGAAAACGTAGAATCAATGCCCGGTGTATTCCGCTACTCTCCTGACTCGCTGCTGGCCGTCGCCGAAGAGTGTGTATCGTTAGGTATACCGGTTATTTCACTCTTCCCGTCGATTGACCCATCACTAAAAACACCCGATGGCATCGAGGCCGCGAATCCCGACGGATTGATTCCACGAGTGGTGGCGTTATTGAAGAAAAATTTCCCAGAACTGGGAATTCTTACTGATGTCGCGCTTGACCCCTACACCAGCCATGGCCAGGACGGTGTAATTGACGCGAATGGCTACGTACTGAACGAGCCCACCGTAGACGTATTGCGTCGCCAGGCGCTTACGCAGGCTACTGCCGGTGTGGACATTGTGGCGCCCAGCGACATGATGGACGGGCGTATCGGGGCCATTCGCAGCATACTTGACGACAACCAGCTGATCGACACGCGCATCATGGCTTATTCAGCCAAGTACGCTAGTGCTTTCTATGGTCCTTTCCGTGATGCCGTGGGTTCTGCCAGCAATCTGGGCAAATCTGACAAAGCCAGCTATCAGATGGATCCTGCTAACCGTAACGAAGCAATTCGTGAGGTCGCCGCCGATATTCGCGAAGGTGCGGACATGGTCATGGTTAAACCCGGCCTGCCCTACCTGGACATCTTGCGCGATGTCAAAGACGCCTTTGGCATGCCCACTTTTGCCTATCAGGTCAGTGGCGAATATGCCATGATCAAGGCAGCATCGGCTAATGGGTGGCTGGATCACGACAAAGTCATGATGGAATCGCTGCTAGCCTTTAAACGCGCAGGCGGCGATGGGGTTCTAACCTACTTTGCCATCGAAGCCGCAAAACTGCTCAAGCAACAAAACGGTTAAGGCTGTTTTGCCAGTTAACTGGCCATAACCAGAGCAAAATAGCCACCTGCAAGGTGGCTATTTTTATTAACTTGCTCCTACCGCTTTCAGAACTTTTGAAAAACGGTCTGCAGATTGAAAACCCACCACGCGTTGCCCGGTAATTTCCTTGCCATTCGAATCAAAGAAGATAATTCCTGGCGGGCCGAACAGACGGAAGCGCTTTAACAACTCCCGGTGTTCAGGCGTATTGGCGGTAACATCCGCCTGTAGCAGCAGCATGCCTGACATCTGACTCGCAACGGTAGGGTCGCTAAAAGTAAAGTTCTCCATCTCGATGCAAGACACACACCAATCGGCATAAAAATCGAGCATCACTGTCTTATCGGTACGAGCCAATAACTCATCCAGAGCTTGTACGGAGTCTACCGGTACAAAAGCAGGAGCCACAACCGCCGATGCGCCCTGCCCATAACCCGAGCCAAGGTGGTTTAAGGGCGCCAGCACGCTACGGCCTCCACTTGCCAGCCCGAGCACCAGGGCAAAGGCCCAAAATGCCAGCAGCAGGCCTACAGCACGTATTAGCAGCAACAAGGGTCTTGTCGGAGCAGACGTGGTAAAGGCACCCAGTAAAAAAGCTGCCCATAGCGCCAGAACCGCCCAGCCCAACATCAAGATCACACTCGAAAGTACAGAATGAAGCATCCACCAAGCAGTGGCCAGCAGCAGCAGGCCAAAAAACTGCTTTACTGTATTCATCCAGGCACCGGCTTTAGGCATTAGCGCCCCGGAAGTTGCCCCGACAATCAAAAGCAAAATGCCAGAGCCCCATGCCAGCGCAAATAGCGCAGAACCCCCTACCCACACATCGCCTGTTTGGGAAATGAACAACAGCACACCTGCCAGCGGAGCTGCCACACACGGGCCCACAATCAGTGCGGAAAGCATGCCCATGATGAACACACCGCTATATTGCCCCCGGGTAGGTGCCGCAGGCGCCCTTGCAACCGAGACTGGATACCGCTTGGCACCTGAAGCTGATACACATCAAACATCGATAACGACAGCAACACCAGCAATGCGGCAAAAATGCTCAAGACCCATGGGTTTTGCAGCCAGACGGCCAGGCTGGCACCGAGCAGCCCGGCGGCCACGCCAAGAATCGTATAAACAATGGATACGCCCAGCACATATACCGCAGCCAAGGCGACCCCCTGCCTCGGCTGACTGACGCCTCTTTAGACTGACCCGCAATAATGCCCAGAAGAATAGGCACCATCGGCAGTACGCAAGGCGTAAATGACAGCATCAGGCCAAGCAGAAAGCTCAGACCCACAATACGCAGAAAACCGGCATCGCCCAGGTAATCGGCCAGCCCGGTATCGCTAACGCTTAACAGACCGGGAGCAGATGTCTTGGTGTGCGACTCTACAACCTCTGTTAACGGTGCAGGCACAGTCTCTTTAACCCATTGACCACTCGCCTTATAGCCTGTGTCGGTCGGCGTAAGTGTCACTTCGTTAACAATAGGAGAGTAGCAAAGGCCTGCATCGGCACAGCCTTGACTTGTAATGGCTACCCTTAACGGCAACGGCGAACCCGGAATAAGAGGGATACGCACCGTTAGCTCTCGGCGATAGGTCGCCATGGTTTCATCAAAGGTAGGGTCGTAAACGAACTTTGCCGGAGGATACTGCGCCTCACCGAGCCAATCTGAACTGGGCTGCGCCTCAAACTCGAAGCGGTCTCGGTACATGTAATAATCGGGTGCGATCACAAAATGTACATCAAGCTCGGTATCCGAGCTCATGGCGACACTGAGCTGAAACGCATCTTCAGGGTCTAGATAATCATCAGCCGCGTGCAGCGGCGTCGTCATCAGCAGCATCAACAAGACCAGCATCAATAAGCAGATAGTCTTAAATTGACGCTGCAACAATACCAAACCGACACGAAAGCGCGCAAAATGAGTCAAGGCTAGGATTGATCTGTAAAAGCTCAAAGAGAATTCTGACTGCTTTGGTACCGCTGACTGCATGGATGCTTCCTAATATTTAATCTTCTGATGTAGGCGTAGCGGCCGTTTCGTCTTGAACCCAGCGAACGTAAGTATCTAGCCCTGCCACAACAGGAACCACCAGCACTTCCGGAACCTCGTAGGGGTGTAGCTCTGTAATGCGCTCAATGAGCGCCTCTACCCGACGCACTGTAGTCTTGAAAGTCATGGGCACTTCATTGGCCCCCTCTAACTGACCCTGCCACATGTACATAGACAGCGAAGGTGCACCAAGGTTCGCACACGCAACCAAACCTTCTTCGACCACATGGTGCGCGATGCGTTTGGCAAGAAGTTCGTCAGGCGCATTACTGAAAACCAGCACGACTGATTCAGGACTTAATGCGGTTAAAGCACTTAAATTACCGGACTGAGGCATAGAGATCTCCAAAAAAACGGACCATAGAGGCCCGTTCTTTATATGCGTAGCTGAGTGCTTACTCGGTAGCTTCGTCTTCGACTTCCGGACGATCAACCAATTCCATGAATGCCATAGGAGCGTTATCGCCCTGACGGAAACCCATTTTTAGCACACGAGTGTAACCACCGTTACGCTCTTGGTAGCGAGGACCGATTTCATCAAACAGTTTAGTAACTGCTTCACGATCGCGTAAACGGGCAAAAGCCAAGCGACGATTTGCCAGTGTTGGCTCTTTAGCCAATGTGATGATCGGCTCGATAACACGACGCAACTCTTTTGCTTTAGGCAATGTTGTTTTGATCGCTTCGTGAGTAATCAACGAAACTGCCATGTTGCGAAACATAGCAAGGCGATGGCTGCTGGTACGATTCAGCTTACGTAGACCATGACGATGGCGCATGATTGAATATCCTAAAAATAAATCTTATTTGAACGGAAAACACATTCCGCTACCCCCATTGGCTCTTCTATCAGTGCGAACTGCGGGCCAAGTAGGGAAAAGGACTTTAGCACACTTTTATAGTGTAATTAAAGCCCCCTTACCGGAACAATTACGGGCGCTCTAAACCTAGAGGTGGCCAGTTTTCAAGCTTCATACCCAATGTCAAACCACGAGCAGCAAGCACTTCTTTGATTTCATTCAAAGATTTGCGGCCAAGGTTCGGCGTTTTGAGCAATTCGTTTTCTGTGCGCTGGATAAGATCGCCAATGTAGTAGATGTTTTCGGCTTTCAAGCAGTTTGCCGAACGAACGGTAAGTTCGAGATCGTCTACAGGACGCAACAGTACAGGATCAATTTGAGGCACCGCACGTTCGGGCGTCTCGAGCGGATCTTCTGCACCTTCCAGGGCGGCGAATACAGAGATTTGATCCATTAGAATACGAGCTGACTGACGTACTGCCTCTTCAGGGTTCAATACACCATTAGTCTCGATATCAAGAATCAGTTTGTCTAAGTCAGTACGCTGCTCAACACGAGCGTTTTCTACAGCGTAGCTAACACGACGTACCGGGCTGTAAGACGCATCAAGAATAATGCGGCCTATTGTGTGCTGGCGGTCTTCGGACAAAGCACGAACGTTACCAGGCACGTAACCACGGCCCTGTTCAACCTTGATGGTCATTTCCAGCTTACCTTCTTCGGTAAGATTGGCAATAACGTGATCAGGATTAATAATTTCAACATCGTGAGGAAGATCGATGTCGCTAGCCAATACTTGACCAACGCCAGATTTCGCTAAAGTAAGCGTCACTTCATCGCGACTGTGCAACTTAAATACCACGCCTTTCAAGTTCAGCATGATATCAACAACGTCTTCACGTACGCCTGGCAACGTCGAGTACTCGTGCACCACACCTGTAATCTGTACTTCGGTAGGTGCGTAGCCTGTCATTGACGACAGCAAAATACGACGTAGTGCATTACCAAGAGTGTGGCCGTAACCACGCTCGAATGGCTCCATTACAACCCGGGCGTGATTCTTGCTGATGGGTTCGACTTCAATGGAACGTGGCTTTAGAAAACCTTGAGACATTTATATTCCTTCTCAATACCCTCGGCTCGTTACACCGATAAGGCTGATGGAAAACCGGTACAAATTACCGGCAATTAAACCGGCCACACCCGCTAGCTACTAACGTAGCGCGGGGTATGGCCAGCGAACTTACGACCTTGCAGACGCGTATTAACGTGAGTACAGCTCGACAACGAGCGACTCATTCACGTCACGTGCTACATCAGCACGATCAGGAACTTGTTTGAATACACCGCTTAGTTTGCTGCTATCAACGTCAACCCACTGTGGAAGACCGATGCTGGAAGCTAAATCAAGAGCTTCTTTAATACGGCCTTGTGAGCGGGATTTTTCGCGAATGGAGACTACATCACCTGGTTTTACCAGCATCGAGGCGATATCAGCGGTATGGCCGTTGATTTCGATTGCGCGGTGAGTAACCAGCTGACGAGCTTCGGCACGTGTAGAGCCAAAACCCATGCGGTAAACCACGTTGTCCAGGCGAGACTCAAGAAGCTGGATGAGCGTCTCACCCGTGTTGCCACGGCGACGATCAGCTTCTGTAAAGTAACGACGGAATTGTTTTTCTAATACACCGTACATACGCTTGAGTTTTTGCTTTTCGCGTAGTTGCAGACCGTAGTCAGAAGTACGGGCACCCGAGGTGCGACCGTGCTGACCAGGACGGGATTCAAGTTTGCACTTGGAATCCAGTGAACGGCGGGCACTCTTTAAAAAGAGATCGGTACCCTCGCGACGCGAGAGTTTACATTTAGGTCCAGTATAACGAGCCACGTAGGTTCCCCTTAAATACGACGACGCTTGGGCGGACGGCAGCCGTTGTGCGGGATAGGCGTAATGTCTGCGATGCTGGTCACTTTAATTCCCAGAGCATTCAATGCGCGAACCGACGAATCACGGCCAGGGCCAGGGCCCTTAATGCGTACTTCCAAGTTTTTGATGCCGTATTCCAGAGCAGTACGACCGGCCATTTCGGCGGCGACCTGTGCAGCAAACGGCGTCGACTTACGCGAGCCTTTAAAGCCCGCGCCACCAGAGGTCGCCCATGACAATGCATTGCCTTGGCGATCAGTGATGGTGATGATTGTGTTATTAAATGTCGCTTGAACGTGCGCGATGCCGTCCGAAACGCTTTTTTTAATTTTCTTACGAGCGCGCGATGCGCCAGAAGCTTTAGCCATCTTCTATTCCTCGATTATTTCTTCAGGGACTGCGCAGCGCGACGTGGTCCCTTACGGGTACGAGCATTGGTGCGAGTACGTTGACCGCGCACTGGCAGCCCACGACGATGGCGCATGCCACGATAAGTTCCTAGGTCTATCAGACGTTTCACAGATAGTTGAACTTCGCGACGTAAGTCACCTTCAACTAAAAACTGAGAAATCTGTTCGCGAATTTTTCGAGCTCTGCGTCTGTAAGGTCTTTGACCTTCTTGGAATATTCAATTCCTGACGCTTCGCAAATTTGACGAGCGCGCGTGCGACCGATGCCGAAAATCGCGGTAAGACCGATTTCGGCGTGTTGATGCGGCGGGATATTAATGCCAGCAATACGGGCCATGGTTGTTCCTTGTTAAATCGGTTGCGTTTCGGCCTATCAGCCTTGACGCTGCTTGTGACGGGGATCGGTGCAAATTACACGTACCACGCCATGACGTTTAATGATTTTGCAGTGGCGGCAGATCCGCTTTACTGATGCCATTACCTTCATGGTTGACTCCTAGTTTCCTGTTACCGGCCGCTATTTTGAGCGGAACACAATTCTGCCACGGGATAGGTCATAGGGCGTGAGCTCCACAGTGACCTTGTCACCCGGCAAAATCCGGATGTAATGCATACGCATCTTGCCTGAAACGTAGCCCAGAACCACATGGCCATTTTCCAGCTTGATACGAAAGGTTGCGTTCGGAAGGTTCTCAAGAACCTCCCCTTGCAGTTGTATGACGTCGTCCTTTGCCATTGTTCATCTATCGCATCGGCAAGCTCGAACCCTTGAAGTTGGCCTTCTTGAGAAGCGAGTCGTATTGTTGAGACATCACGTAGGCCTGGGCCTGCGACATGAAATCCATGGTAACCACAACAATAATCAGCAAGGAAGTACCGCCAAAGTAAAACGGTACATTCCAGCGCATCTGCAGAAACTCCGGAACCAAACACACAAATGTGATGTAGATAGCACCCGCCAGTGTCAGGCGTGTGAGTATACGATCAACATATCGTGCGGTTTGTTCACCGGGACGAATACCAGGTACAAATGCACCACTTTTCTTCAGGTTATCTGCTGTTTCCCGGCTGTTGAACACCAGGGCCGTATAGAAGAAACAAAACAGAATAATCAACGCTGAAAAAAGCGTTATGTACAAAGGCTGGCGTGGTGAAAGCGCTGCTTCCAAGTCACGTAACCAACCCAAACCTGGCGTGGTAGAGAACCAGCTGGCAATTGTTGCTGGAAGCAGAATAATAGACGAGGCAAAAATTGGAGGAATTACCCCGGCCATATTCAGCTTCAGCGGCAAGTGAGAGCTTTGACCGCCATAAATGCGGTTACCTACCTGACGCTTCGCGTAGTTTACTGTAATACGACGCTGTCCACGTTCGACGAACACAACAAAGTAGGTAACGGCGGCGACGAGCACCAGGATGAACAATACCGAAAGAATCGACATTGCATCCGTACGTACTAAATCGAGCATCCCCCCAGCGCGCTGGGAAGTCCGGCTACAATTCCGGCAAAAATCAGGATGGAAATACCGTTGCCTATGCCTCGTTCGGTAATTTGCTCGCCCAGCCACATGACAAACATCGTGCCTGTAACAAGCGTTACTACCGCAGTAAAGCGGAACATCAAGCCTGGATCAATAACGAGACCAGGTTGTGATTCCAAAGCTATGGATATACCAACTGCCTGAAATAATGCTAGGAAAACCGTACCGTATCGGGTGTACTGCGTAATTTTACGCCGACCCGATTCACCTTCTTTCTTGATTGCTTCAAGCGTAGGCACCACCGCCGACGCCAACTGCATGATGATCGATGCAGAGATGTAGGGCATGATTCCCAGTGCGAACACTGAGAAACGTTGCAACGCACCACCCGAGAACATGTTGAACAAACCCAAAATACCACCCTGGTTTTGTCTGAACAGCTCGGACAACGCGTCCGGATTAATTCCCGGAACGGGAATGTGTGTACCTAAGCGGTAAACAACCAGCGCGAGCAATAGGAAGACAATACGACGTTTTAAGTCGCCGTAACCTGATCCTGATTTACCCTGTGCCTGTGCTTTAGCCACCGTAACCCCTTTATTCAGCTAGCGAACCGCCTGCGGCTTCAATCGCAGCACGGGCACCTGCTGTAGCGCCGATGCCTTTCAGCACCACTTTGCGCGACAACTCGCCGGACTTAATAACTTTAGCGAAACGCACCAGCTGACCGACTACGCCGGCCTGCTTCAACACGCTGACGTCGATTTCTTCGACATCAAGGCGTTGTAAGTCAGACAAACGAACTTCGGCATGCAAATGACCGCCAGGAGCCGTAAAACCACGTTTTGGCAAACGTCGTTGCAAAGGCATTTGACCGCCCTCGAAACCGACTTTATGGAAACCGCCGGAGCGTGATTTTTGACCTTTGTGACCGCGGCCTGCGGTCTTGCCCAAGCCGGAACCTGGACCGCGACCCACACGGCGTGCGGCGTGTTTAGCGCCAGCTGCGGGTTTTAGCGAATTTAGTTGCAATTGCGACATACCGGTTCCTTTTAGGCTTCCGAGACGGTCACGAGATAATCCACTTTACGGATCATCCCACGAACCTCGGGAGTATCAACCAAAACTCGGCTGCTGTTAACACCACGCAATCCCAAACCACGAACGGTGTCGCGATGGTCTTGCCTGGTACCGATTACAGAGCGCACGAGTGTGACCTTGACTTGCTTCTGTGCCATGATTTACCCCAGAATCTCTTCAACTGATTTGCCGCGTTTAGCAGCGATTTCAGCTGGTGTGGAGCAAGCACGCAAACCATTTAGCGTGGCGCGTACCATGTTGTACGGGTTGCTTGAGCCTAAGCTTTTTGCAACCACGTTACGTACACCCATCACTTCGAATATCGCGCGCATCGGGCCACCGGCGATAACGCCAGTACCTTCAGCTGCTGGCGAAATAAGTACGGTAGATGCACCGTGCTTACCTACGACAGTGTGATGTAGCGTACCGTCTTTTAGAGCAACTTTGAACAAACCACGACGGGCCTGTTCCATTGCTTTCTGGACGGAAACTGGCACTTCACGTGCTTTGCCCTTGCCCATTCCGATACGGCCATCGCCATCGCCTACGACTGCTAATGCAGCGAAGCTCATGGTACGGCCACCTTTGACGACTTTGCTGACGCGGTTAACCGCAATCATTTTTTCACGCATGCCGTCATCGCGCTCCTGATCGGCATTGTTTCTGCCTTGTGCTTTAGCCATTTGACAATTCCTTGCTTAGAACTTCAAGCCGGCTTCACGCGCGGCGTCGGCCAGCGCCTTGACGCGGCCATGATAACGGAAGCCAGAACGGTCGAATGCGACGGTTTCAATACCGGCCGCTTTCGCTTTTTCGGCAACACGCTTGCCAATCAAGCTGGCTGCAGCGACGTTGCCGCCGTTGCTCAACTCTTTGCGAATTTCGGGCTCTAGCGTGGAAGCGCTGACGAGCACACGATCGCCTTCTGGCGAAATAATGTTGGCGTAAATGTGCAGATTCGAGCGGTGAACCGCCAGGCGATGTACGCGTAACTCGGCGATTTTCTTGCGAGTTGCCACTGCACGACGCAAACGAGATTGTTTCTTGTCCATAATTCGTCCTTGCCTGTGCGATTATTTCTTCTTGGTTTCTTTCAAGATGACGCGTTCGTCGGAATAACGTACACCCTTGCCTTTGTAAGGCTCTGGGGGACGATAACCACGAACTTCTGCGGCAACTTGACCTACTACCTGCTTGTCCGAACCTTTCAGAATAATTTCTGTAGGTGTCGGGCACTCGGCTTTTACGCCAGCGGGTAGATCGTGAATAACATCATGCGAGAAACCAAGCTGCAATTTCAAGGCGTCGCCTTGAAGCTGTGCACGGAAGCCAACACCAACCAGATTAAGCTTGCGCGTAAATCCGGTGCTGACGCCAGTAACCATGTTGTTGACCAACGCACGAAGTGTACCGGACATCGCGTTAGCGTGACGGGAGTCGTTTGCGGCAACAAAAGTTAGCTGACCGTCGTTTTGCTCGATGGTGACATCGCCAGTAAGTGTCTGGCTTAATGTACCCAATGGGCCTTTAACAACGATTTGGTCCGCTGCAATAGTAGTTTCTACGCCTTTAGGTAGTGCGACGGGGTACTTAGCGATACGTGACATTTGATATTCTCCTTATGCCACGTAGCAAAGTACTTCGCCGCCCACGCCAGCTGCGCGAGCTTTGCGATCGGTCATTACGCCACGGGACGTAGACACGATTGCTACACCCAAGCCATTCATGACTTGAGGGATGCTGTTGCTGCCTTTGTAGACGCGCAAACCAGGGCGCGACACGCGGTCAATGCGCTCGATAACTGGTTGGCCTGCGTAATACTTAAGTTGGATTTCCAGAACTGGCTTCTTATCTTCGCCAACGATCTGAAAATTGTCGATATAGCCTTCGTCTTTTAGCACGGCAGCAATAGCTGCTTTCAGCTTCGAGGAGGGCATGCTGACCGACGTTTTGTTGACCATTTGGGCGTTACGAACGCGGGTCAACATGTCGGCGATTGGATCGCTCATGCTCATGTTTTTCTCCTACCAGCTTGCCTTGGTCATACCCGGAATCTCGCCACGCATAGCCATTTCACGGACTTTGTGACGGGTCAAACCGAATTGCTTGTAAACACCGCGCGAACGGCCTGTAATTACACAACGATTACGCAAGCGCGTTGGGCTCGAGTTACGTGGAAGCTGTTGGAGCTCCAGGCGAGCTTGAAAACGCTCTTCGTCGGTTTTGGACTGATCGTTGATGATTGCTTTCAGCGCAGCGCGCTTAGGTGCAAATTTCTCGATCAGTTTTGCGCGCTTGATGTCGCGATTGATGAGTGAAAGTTTAGCCACGTCATCGCCCCTTAGTTACGAAACGGAAAGCTAAAGGCTGTAAGCAGCGCTTTGGCTTCGTCGTCTGTCTTGGCAGTTGTAGTGATGCTGATATTCAGACCACGGACTGCGTCAATTTTGTCGTATTCAATTTCAGGGAAAATGATTTGCTCTTTCACCCCTAAGTTGAAGTTACCGCGTCCATCGAACGCGCGACCCGAAATACCACGGAAGTCGCGAACGCGTGGCAATGCCACTGCAATTAGGCGATCCAGGAATTCGTACATGCGACGACCACGCAATGTGACTTTGCAGCCAATTGGGTAATCTTCACGGATTTTAAAGCCCGCAATCGCTTTACGTGTTTTGGTGATTACTGGTTTTTGACCAGAGATCTTTGCCAAGTCACCCGCTGCCTGATCAATAACCTTACGGTCAGCAACAGCTTCAGATACACCCATGTTCAGAGTGATCTTGGTGATGCGGGGTACTTCCATTACGCTGCCGTAATCGAATTTGCCCTGCAATTCGGCCAACACTTTTTCACGGTAAAATTTTTGTAAACGTGTCATGTTTTTGCCCCTTATGCCTTCGCGCCAACGACTTTGCCGCTGGAACGGTATACACGCACTTTCTTGCCGTCGACTTCGCTAAACGTGACGCGATCGGCTTTACCCGATTCAGCGTTAAATAGCGCAACGTTAGAAATATGAATAGGCATTGATTTTTTAACAAAACCGCCTTGCGTGCCAGCCATAGGATTTGGCTTTACATGCTTCGTTACCACGTTGATACCTTCGACCAAAACGCGGTCGGTACCTACGTTAAGTACTGTGCCACGGCGTTTTTTATCACGCCCGACCAGCACAATGACTTCGTCGCCTTTACGGATTTTTTGCATATCCTCGGCTCCTTACAACACTTCTGGGGCCAAAGACACGATCTTCATGAACTTCTCGGTACGCAATTCACGCGTAACGGGTCCGAAGATGCGAGTGCCGATAGGCTCCAGCTTAGCGTTGAGCAATACGGCAGCGTTGCCACCGAACTTAATCAGCGAACCGTCTTTACGGCGAACACCCTTGGCAGTACGAACTACCACAGCGTTGTAAATTTCGCCCTTTTTGACGCGTCCGCGCGGGGCCGCTTCTTTAACAGTGACTTTAATAATGTCACCGATAGCGGCATAACGGCGCTTGGAGCCGCCCAACACTTTAATGCACATAACGGAGCGCGCACCTGTGTTGTCGGCCACATTCAGCGTGGTCTGCATTTGAATCATGATTTTTCCTGTTCCAACTTAACCGCGTTTTCCCTGAGAGCAGATAGCTTACAGAACAACGCAACCAGTTTTGGTCCCGTCAGATTCGACGCTAATACCACACCAAGCATTGTGCTGAGATGGCTTATCCGCCGAACCCTGGGTTGAAATCTTGCGAGAGACAAAACGTTTTTTATTACTTGTAAATGGGGGCTTGGCGCCCTTAATAACAAGTAAGTCATCAATAATAACCGCACTTCATGCCCCAGAGCAAGCAATATTGCTTTAAATTGTTGGATTTACAGCACTTTCTTCTAGCTGAGCGATAAGCAGCTCATCAGGTAACTGCGAAGGCGAGACGTCGAAATCAGTTGCTCCTGCCAGCCTAGAGGAAAACACGAAGCGTTTTTTTAACTCAGGCCTGACATAATTAGCAAGTTGTAACTTTACTCACGGGTGTATTAACTATGTACGAAAGCTTGGCTCTCTATATCAATGGCGAATTTCGAGAAGGAGACGGTCGTGTCACCCAGACAGTGACCAATCCCTCAACCTTGGACGAATTGGCGAAACTGCCCCACGCTACACAGCGCGATCTGGATGATGCGTTAGCAGCCGCGCAAAAGGCCTTCGAGTCCTGGCGTCATAGTTCGCCGATGTTACGGTCGGAAATTTTGCGCAAGGTGGCTCAGTTAACGCGGGACAATGCCGAAACCATCGCCCGCAACATGACGCTCGACCAAGGAAAGCCGCTGGCCGAGTCTTCCGGTGAAGTCATCGCTTGCGCCGATCATGCTGACTGGCATGCGGAAGAATGCAGACGCATCTACGGACGCGTGATTCCGGCGAGAAGCCCGGATGTCCGCCAATTTGTGGTTCGTGAGCCTATTGGTGTCTGCGTCGCCTTTACGCCGTGGAATTTTCCTTATAACCAGGCCATTCGCAAAATCTGCGCTGCTATCGGAGCGGGCTGCACCATTATTATTAAAGGACCTGAAGACGCCCCCAGTGCCGTTATGGCAATTGCCCGCCTTTTCCATGAAGCGGGTCTGCCTGCTGGGGTTCTCAATATGGTGTGGGGCGAGCCTGCGGAGATCTCTGATTACCTGATCCGCTCTCCTATCGTCCGCAAAGTGTCTTTCACCGGCTCAGTTCCTGTGGGTAAGCAATTGGCAGCGCTGGCGGGCGCGCACATGAAGCCCATCACCATGGAGCTAGGCGGCCACTCTCCGGTCCTGGTTTTTAATGACGCCGACGTCCAGCAGGCTGCAACCCAACTTGCGCGCTTCAAAGTGCGCAACGCTGGTCAGGTATGCGTCTCCCCTACCCGTTTTTACGTGCACAACGATATTTACGACGAGTTTTTAAAGACCTTCGTAGATACACTTAGCCAAATCAAGGTAGGTGATGGTCTGGAAGCCGATACCCAGATGGGCCCGCTCGCCCACGCACGCCGTGTCCCAACCATGGTGGAGTTCGTTAGCAACGCCAAGTCGCTCGGCGGCAAAGTCGTGTTGGGTGGTGAACCTCTGGCACGCACCGGCCATTTCTTTTCGCCTACAGTCGTGACTGACCTCCCCGATCACGCTATGTTGATGACCGATGAGCCCTTTGGCCCTATCGCGCCGGTTACCCGTTTTAACGACACCACCGAGGTCATAACCAGAGCAAATGCCTTGCCTTTCGGCTTGTCATCGTATGTCTACACGAATTCGCTTAAAACCGCCCATCTGGCGGCCCGCGAACTTCAGTCGGGTATGGTGAACATTAATCATTTTGGAAGTGGTCTTCCAGAGACACCCTTTGGCGGTGTTAAAGATAGCGGCATAGGCAGCGAAGGCGGTAGCGAAACCTTCGACGGTTATCTCGTTACAAAGTTTGTTACACAGACCTGATTACTCGCCAAAGTTAAGTACACTATAAATAAAAAGGGCGCGGTTTTCCGCTACCCTGAAGCCTTCCTGCCAAGACAGGGCTGTCCTCCTCCGCCGGTAGGCTTCATCGTTTAGCTCCACTCCCTCGGGTTCTTCATCGACGCAGCAACATACAACCTTCTAAGGCTAGCTTGCTCACCACGCCTTACAACCTAGGGTCAACACCCACTGTTATTTTCCAGGAACAAGGCTAAATTCAAACAAACGTTTGAAACCGAACTATGAAAACTAAGCGCCAGTCTACTCGCGAACGCATCTTAAACGCCGCCGAACAACTGTTTGCCCAGCACGGTCACGAAAATACGACCATGCGGCAAATTACCAGTACGGCGGATGTGAATCTTTCTGCCGTTAACTATCACTTTGGTTCCAAAGATTCGTTAATTCAAGCCGTTTTCAAACGTCGCCTCGAAGCGATTAACGAAGAGCGCTTACAGATCATCGAAAAGCTTGAAGCTGAAGCCGGAGGCGCCCCTCTTAAGCCCTCGCAAATCGTCGAAGGCTTTTTTGGCCCTCTTATCCGGCATGCTCTTGGCAGTGGTCGTGGCAAGAGAGCATTCTTGCCGCTGCTTGAACGATCCACCTCCGACCCGGACGGTTTCATTCGAGCCATTTTTGATGAAGCTCATGCCTCGGTTTTTGATCGCTATAAAGACGCCTTGTTTCTATCGTTAGTGGGGGTGCCGGAGGAAGAAATCATCTGGCGTTTTCATTTTATGTTGGGTTCGGTTTCGTACGCGTTGATGGGCACAGACCAATTACGGCACGCTATTAATGCAGCACCATCCAGTGCAAGCCAAGCCGACGAAAACCAACAGTTGCAAGCGCGTTTAATGGGGTTTTTATTGGGCGGCTTAAGGGCGCCGTTGCCTGAGCCATAATTAATCGCGAAATTGTAATCATCTTATGAGTACACGATCGCTTTAATCCGGAGCCGATCATGGGACTGCTACTGTTATTTATCGCGGTAATTGCCGCCGTCGTCATTATTCTTAAAAGCGGCACCCATCGCAAAAAGTGGCTCACCCGCCCGATCTACGCGAAATTCAAAAAATACTGCCGCCAATGTCGGACACCGAACGCGATGCCCTAGAGGCAGGCACGGTCTGGTGGGAAGGTGAGCTTTTCTCTGGCAAACCTAAGTGGCCGACGCTGCTGGGCTACCCCAAACCTTCGTTTAGCGATACCGAGCTGTCTTTTCTCGACAACGAGGTGGAAACCGTTTGCCAGATGGTTGATGACTGGACCCTGACACGCGACGAAAACGACTTGTCTCCAGAAGTATGGCAGTACCTGAAAAGCAAAGGCTTTTTCAGCCTGATTATTCCGGCAGAATACGGAGGGCTGGGGTTTTCAGCTCTTGCTCATTCGGCCATTGTCAGCAAGCTCTCAACCCGCAGCTCCGCACTGTCCGTTAGTGTGATGGTGCCAAACTCGCTGGGTCCCGCAGAGTTACTTCTGCAGTACGGTACCGATGAACAAAAAAACCATTATTTACCGCGACTCGCCCGCGGTGACGACATCCCTGCTTTTGCCCTGACGAGTCCCTGGGCCGGGTCAGACGCTGCAGCCATCCCGGATTCCGGTATTGTCTGCATGGGCGAATGGCAACGCCAGCAAGTGCTGGGCATGCGTGTCAGCTGGGAGAAACGCTACATCACGCTTGCCCCGATTTGCACAGTACTGGGCCTGGCTTTCAGGCTGTACGACCCTGATGGCCTACTGGGTTCCACCGTTGATATTGGTATCACTTGCGCGCTGGTTCCCAGCGATCACCCTGGGGTGCAAACAGGTCACCGGCACTTTCCACTTGATGCCATGTTCATGAATGGCCCCACCCGGGGCGATGAGGTCTTCATGCCTCTGGAGTTCATCATCGGCGGAGCCGCACAGGCAGGAAACGGCTGGCGCATGCTTATGGAATGCCTGGCGGCGGGACGCTCTATTTCGCTGCCTTCTTCCTACGCAGGCATGGCTCGCATGACAGCCTTGTCTGTAGGCGCCTATGCCACGGTCCGACAGCAATTCAATAGTCCTATAGGCCGCTTTGAAGGCATAGAAGAAGCCTTGGCACGTATCGCGGGTCACACTTACCTGATGGATGCAGCGCGCAGCATGACCGCACAATCGGTTGATGCGGGACAAAAGCCTGCCGTCGCTTCAGCCATCGTTAAGTACCACTTGACCGAGCTTGGGCGCGAAGTCGTCAATGACGGCATGGATATCATTGGGGGCAAGGGGATTTGCCTGGGGCCTTCCAATTTTCTGGGGCGCGCCTATCAGCAACTTCCTGTGGGCATTACCGTCGAGGGGGCTAATATCCTGACGCGCAGCCTGATCATTTTTGGTCAGGGAGCGATTCGCTGCCATCCCTTTGTATTAGCTGAAATGAAAGCAGTGCAACACCCGGATCCTGCCGTGGGTTTAGATGATTTCGATGCGGCTTTTGGGGACATATGCGCTTTACCCTGGGCAACGCCGGGCGCACGGCTTTGTATGGTTTAACCGCCACGCTTTTTTCCAGGGTAGAAGCCGATGTCGCCGAAGAGATGCGCCCGTACTACCACTCACTCAATCGCTTTTCTGCTGCATTTGCCTTGTTTGCCGATACCTCGATGCTGGTGCTGGGCGGCACTTTGAAAATGCGTGAAAGCCTCTCTGGACGCCTGGGGGATGTGCTCTCTCAAATGTACCTGATCAGCGCAACACTTAAACGTTATGAAGACGAAGGCCGGCAAGCGGCCGATGCTCCTCTTGCACACTGGGCAATACAGGATGCCTTCTACCGTATGCAGGGCGCGTTCGAGGGAATACTTAAAAACTTTCCCAACCGATTTGTTGCGGCGTTGCTACGTCTATGTATTTTCCCTTATGGTCGTGCATTTTCAGCGCCTGCTGATAAACTGGGACAAGAAGTAGCACGTTTAATTACGCAAAAAAACGATACCCGACATCGTCTTACCCGCCTAAGCTTTATCCCTAAAGGGTCTCACGAGCCGATACGTGCAATCGAATCTGCTTTCGAAGCCACTTTAGCCACCCGGGATATCGACGCAAAAATTCGAGCATTCGAGAAAAGTGGGCGTCTCGCCAATAACCCACAAGCGAATGTTCGTGATATTGCTACCGCCGTCTACATGGCCAACGGCATCAGTCTTGACGAGTACGATAAGGTATCGGCGCGAAATCTGTTACGTGATCAAGTCATTGCCGTGGACGAATTCACCATCGACTTTACTTCTGTGCAGCCAGTAGCTAAACCTGCTGACCCCATGAACTAAGGAGCAGTTGAATGGCGTTTGAACCCGTATATGTTGTGGATGGCGCTCGCAGCCCTTTTTTAAAAGCACGTAATGAACCGGGGCTTTTTTCTGCCTCGGATCTGGCCGTGCAACCGGGACGCGAACTGTTACTGCGCCAGCCCTTCGCCCCAGACCAGCTTAGCGAAGTAATTATAGGCAGTGCAGCAGCGTCGGCAGATGAAAGCAACATTGGCCGCCTATGTGCATTGCGCCTGGGATGCGGCCACTCGGTTCCGGGATGGACGGTCATGCGCAATTGTGCCTCTGGGATGCAAGCTATCGACTCTGGCATTCAGGCTATACAAACCGGACGTTCCGATTTGGTACTGGCAGGCGGTACTGATGCCTTGTCGCGCGCCCCTTGTTATTCAGCGACGAGATGGTGCGGTGGATAGCCAGATGGAATTACACCAAAGGTTTACGAGGCCGCTTCAGATTACTTCAGCAGTTGCGCCTGCAGCACCTCAAACCGGTTATTGGTTTGCTTAAAGGCCTGACCGACCCCACGGCGGGCCTGTCAATGGGACAAACAGCCGAAGAACTCGCTTTTGAGTTCGGTATCAGCCGAGAACAGATGGATGCCTATTCGGCACGCAGCCATCTGCGGGCACAGCAAGGTTATGAGCAGCAGGCTTTCGACGAGGTAGTTCCACTTGTTGCCCCCGACGGCACCTTGTTCCGTCGGGATGATGGCATACGCAGCGACTCCACTCCTGAACGTCTTTCCAAGCTACGGGCAGTATTTGACCGGCCCTGGGGCAACATCACAGCAGGCAATAGTTCTCAGGTAAGCGACGGGGCTGCACTACTGATCCTGGCTTCTGAAAAAGCAGTAAGACAACATCAGCTAAAACCCATCGCGAAAATCGTCGATGTGCAGTGGGCAGCACTCGATCCCAAGGTTATGGGCTTAGGTCCCGTTTTTGCATCAACCCCTATTCTAGAGCGCCACCAACTGGGGCTTAATGATGTGGATCTCTGGGAAATTAACGAGGCTTTTGCTGCACAAGTTCTTGCTTGTATCGCCGCCTGGAATAGCGAGTCCTGGTGCCAGGAACATCTGCATCGCCCGGCATTAGGGGAATTAGACATCAACCGCCTGAATATCCATGGTGGCGCTGTTGCAATTGGCCACCCGGTCGGAGCATCCGGAGCCCGCATTGTCCTGCACCTTATTAACAGCTTGCATCAACAACAAAAAAACCGTGGTATGGCAGCCATATGCATTGGAGGCGGCCAAGGTGGTGCCATGCTGATCGAACGTCTGGAAGGAGCACACCATGAGTGATAATTTCAACAATTTAGGCTTACGTCACTTTCGTAGCTCTCTCGACGCTCAGAATATTTCGTGGCTTGAAATCAATGTTGCCAATAGCAGCGTGAATCGCTTGTCTGCCGAGGTACTGCAGGAGCTGGATCGCGCTCTGGACTATTACTATGCAGCTCCCCTGCCGGAATCGTATTCTACTCTTCGAAGGCAGGCGGATTCATCGCAGGAGCTGATATTGATGAGTTTTCCATTCTCGATACCCCCGCCAAGGGTGAAGCCCTTATTTTGCGGGGCTGGTCAATATTTAATCGTTTAGCAAAACTAAAGGTACCAACGCTAGCCCTGATACACGGGCATTGTCTGGGTGGCGGTCTCGAATTGGCGCTGGCGTGTAAATATCGCCTGGTTATTGATCAGGCCAACACGATCCTGGCCCTTCCCGAGGTTAGACTAGGCATTTTCCCAGGCTGGGGCGGCATGAAGCGCCTGCCTGAGCTCATCGGACCGCCTAAAGCCCTGGACATGATGCTGACCGGACGCAACATTCGGGCTAAACAGGCCGTTCGCCTGGGCCTGGCCGACGCCTTGGTACCCGAACGACTGGCTAAACAGGCGGCTGCCCACCATGTGCTTAGCGGCAAAGCAGTTCATAAGGCCAAGGGCTTAAACGCGTGGCTTAATAAAGTTCCGTTAAAGCATCTGGTCGAGAGGCAAACACTCAAGACCATCAACAAAAAAGACCCCTATCACCATTATCTGGCTCCACGCGCAATCGTAGATATCTGGGCCCGGCACGACGGCAACCCGTTAAAGTCGCCCGATACCATCCACCAGATCACTTCCTCCGAGACCGCACGCCATTTAATCAGGGTGTTTCATTTACAAGAGCGTCTGAAATCCTTTGCCAAGCGCACGACTAAAGACCCTTTGACACACGTGCACATTATCGGTGCGGGCGTTATGGGCGGTGATATTGCTGCTTTATGCGCCAGTAAAGGCATTAAAGTCACGCTACAAGATCAGGACCGCGAGCGCATTGCCCAGGCTCAAGGCCGTGCCAGAAAACTTTTTCAGCGTAAGCTACGTGATCCGCGCTTGGTTCAACAGGCCTTTGACCGTCTGATTCCAGACGAAAAAGGCATTGCGATTCCCCAGGCTGACCTGGTGCTTGAAGCCATCAGTGAAAACGTCCACGCTAAACAGCAATTGTATGCCTTGGTAGAACCACAGCTTAAAACGGGAGCCGTCCTGGCTACCAATACTTCGAGCATTCCACTTGAAGCACTGCGCAAAGCCCTCATGCGCCCTGATCGATTGATTGGTATTCATTTCTTTAATCCGGTTGCTCAAATGCCCTTGGTCGAAATCGTGGAAACCCATGATATTGACCCGGAAGTTCGCGACACAGCCATGGCATTTTGCGAGCAAATTTCTAAATTGCCACTGCCAGTAAGTGACACGCCCGGCTTTCTTGTTAACGCGATTCTGGCACCCTATATGCTTGAAGCCATGAGGTGCATTGACGAAGGCATGAAAGCCGAAATTATCGACGCTGCCATGCAAAGATTCGGCATGCCAATGGGCCCTATCGAGCTCATTGATACCGTCGGCCTTGATATCGCTCGCGACGTTGGAGTGCAGCTATCCGAGGCAGCGGCCCCCGCGCTGTCTGACTGAACACCTGGAGAAGAACGAACTGGGACGTAAAACGCGTAAGGGCTTCTACACCTGGATTGATGGCAAGGCTCAAAAATCAAAAGTCGATGATATTCCGCCTAATCTGGAAATGCGGCTCATTGCGCCCTTGATCAATAAAACCCAGGTACAGGTCAACGTGGGAGTGGTGGCCGATGCGGACCTGGCAGATGCCGGGGCGATCTTCGGAACAGGTTTTGCGCCATTTCTGGGTGGCCCACTGTTCTATAAAGACCGCGTGCATACTAGTGACAATACTTAGTGTCATAAATACAAATAGGCTTGCCTAAAGGGGTTTGCTGCCGCAAGATTAGAATGCAAACAAGCGTTTGAACTTGATACTGATTTTTTCGACGGCTACATAACAAGACACATACATAAAGCTGCACAAGCATCGCCAAGAAGACAGCCATACCCACTTCTCTCTTAGGAGGCGACATGAAACAACGTGTATCACCCTTGCGTGTTATTTCCGCTGTTGTAATAGGCTTGGGCGCCACTGGCGCTGCTCAGGGCGCGGGCTTTAATTTACTTGAACAAAATGCCAGCGGCTTGGGGAATGCCTACGCCGGCTCTGCTGCTATCGCAGAAAATGCCAGCACCATTTATTTCAACCCGGCTGGCATGACCCGCCTGCCCGGGGTCAACGTCAGTGCCGGCATCACGGCGATCAAACCCAGTTTTAAATTTCGCGACTCTGGCAGTACGGGTCCGGGCGGCCTGCCCATAGGCAGCAACGCAGGTGGTGATGCGGGCAGGTGGGGCTTTCTGCCCAATGCCTATGTTTCATGGGAACTCACTCCTGACTGGTATGTAGGCTTGGGGATTGGTGCCCCCTTTGGACTGACAACCAAATATAAAAGTGACTGGATGGGCCGTTACCATTCCACTAAATTCGGCATTGAAAGCATTAACCTGAACCCATCAGTCGCATACAAGGTTAACGATCAGTTATCGATAGGGGTGGGCGCCAACTGGATGCGCTTGGACGCCGACTATCGGCGCGCCGTGCCGTCATTGGCCTTACAAGACCAAGTACCGCCGGAGGCTGTGCCGGGGCTGATAGGCGGACCGGATCTTAACGCACGCGTCAAAATGGACGGTGACGCCTGGGGCTGGAATGCCGGTGTTTTATTCCAGGCCACTCCTGATACCCGCATCGGCTTGTCTTATCGCTCCACCGTAAAGATCAAGGCGTCAGGCGACACAACCTTAAAAGGTAATCTGCCACCTGCTCTCGGAGGAAGCCCGATAAACATGGGAAGTAATGCCAGAGCCACGGTAAAGCTGCCTGACACGGCAATTTTAAGTCTGGTTCACGACCTGAACCCCAAATGGCAGCTGCTCGCGGATGTATCCTGGACCGGCTGGAGCAGTATCAAATCCCTGGATATTCACAACGAAGGGGCCTTACCCGATGATTCGCTGGATTTACGGTTTCAAGACGCCTGGCGAGTGGCTTTAGGGGCTAACTATCATTACAGCCAGCAATGGACATTCAAAGGTGGTATTGCCTGGGATCAGACGCCAGTGCGTAATGCCACCTATCGCCCGACCTCTCTACCTGACAACGATCGCTATTGGGTGTCCGTAGGCGCCCAGTACCGCTTTAATCCACGGGCAACGCTTGACGTAGGCTATTCACACCTGTTCCTGAGCGATGCAAAAATCAATAACGGCTTGCCTGAAGAAGGCAAAGGCACAGTACGCGGTAAATACAAAGATAGCGCCAATATTGTTGGTGTGCAGTTTTCGTACCAGTTCTAGGTCAGGCAAGTGCGAGCGGACAGCCCATTCGGGGCCCTTAAACGCTTTCCAGTTGCGTGGCGGGGTCGTATTCTCCGCCTGAGCTTCAACTTGCACCCTGCCTTCAGAGCCACGGGCGGCCGAGTACAGTTCATTTCTACAGACCTGCGCCATATACGGATCCGGCTGCCACTGGTGCGGCGCACTCGTAATATTGTGGGTTCTATATTTGGCGGCTCGCTGTTTTCTGTCACCGATGGCGTTCATGTCACCTTGTTATTTCTGAATCTGGATGATGACCTGATCATTTGGGATAAGTCAGCGAGCATCCGTTATCGCAAGCCGGCCTATCAGACGGTCTATGCTGATTTCTGTCTTAGCGATGCCGACCTCAACGACGTGCAGCAAAGGCTACAGCAGCATCATGAACTGGAGCACCGCTTTACTGTTGAAATCAAAGACAGGTTAGGTGTGGTGCATACCCAGGTCGAGCGCATCGTCTATATTGCCCAAAAAGATTTTTACAAAAAGAAGTATGCATCGCCCCCAGGAGATACCTCATGAGCCATGAATCATTTATCTCCAAACACTCCCTCCTTCACATCTAGGGAAATCTCAGGCATCGTATTGCTGACGGCCATGTTAAAAACCTGGATAGGTGCCAACCCGGCTCAAGAGTCATTAAAACAAGCCATGCTGGGTAGCGAAGGAGCCCCTACTATCCACCACTTTTCGAGAGAGGCAAGCATGGAAAGAATCTGGTTAAAAAGCTACCCCGACGGAATTCCTGCCGATATCATTGACGAGGCCAGTGCCTACGCCTCATTGTCAGCGATGATGCTCCAAAGCTGCCAGCAATATAAAGACCGTATTGCCTATGACAGCATGGGTTCCACTCTGAGCTATGCCGAGCTGATTAAGCAATCGGAGTTTTTGCGGCCTGGCTGCAGTCTGTGGGTGTACAAAAAGGCGATCGCGTGGCATTGATGATGCCAAATCTTTTGCAATATCCTATTTGTTTGCTGGGCGCGCTTCGCATAGGTGCTGCCGTGGTCAATACGAATCCGCTATACACCACTCGCGAACTTAAACATCAACTGGTCGATAGTGGTGCCACCACGATCGTTATCGCTGAAAACTTTGCCCATACGCTCAGTGATGTCATTCATGAAACACAGATCAAAAATGTGGTGGTCACCTCGATGGGTGAGCTTCTGGGTGGCCTGAAAGGCGTCATCACAAATATCGTCGTACGCCACGTCAAGAAGCTGGTTCCTGCATGGCAACTCCCTTCAACCATCAATTTAAAAACCGCGTTAAAAACCGGCTCAAAGCATAAGATGTCCGAGCCTGCCATGGCACAAAGCGACATCGCATTTTTACAATACACAGGGGGCACGACCGGTGTAGCCAAGGGTACCATTCTGACGCACGGCAATATGATCAGCAATGTGTGCCAGGCTCAGGCATGGGTACGCCCTTATCTTAAAACCAACGATCTCAGTGTCGTAACGGCCCTTCCCCTCTATCATATTTTTGCGCTCACCGCGAACTGCCTGGTCTTTATGCGTCTGGGAGCCAGAAATCTGCTGATTGTGAATCCGCGTGACATCAAATCCCTGGTCAAAGAATTAGCTAAGGCTCCTTTTGCCTACCTGACCGGCGTCAATACCCTGTTTAATGCCTTGGCTCGAAACGAAGACTTCAAGAAACTGGACTTTTCATCATTTCAAGTCGCATTGGGCGGAGGGATGGCAGTGCAAGAGGCCGTTGCCAAGCGTTGGCTTGATATCACGGGCGTTCCTATTGCCCAAGCCTATGGCCTGACAGAAACCTCACCTGCAGCCACCATCAATCCACTAGACGTCAAAACATTCACCGGCTCTATCGGGCTGCCGGTACCGTCCACCGAAATAGCCATTCGTGATGATGATCAAAATGACAGGCCTATAGGAGAAAGCGGCGAAATCTGCATTCGCGGGCCACAGGTAACACCCGGCTATTGGAACCGGCCCGAAGAAACAGAAAAAGTCTTCGATAACGATGGCTTTTTACGTTCCGGCGATATCGGCTATATGGACGAGGCTGGCTATGTCTACATCCTGGACCGTAAAAAAGACATGATTCTGGTGTCTGGCTTTAACGTGTATCCGAACGAAATTGAAGCGGCGGCCATTGAACACCCCGATATCATTGAAGCAGCTGCAGTAGGCATCGCTAGCGAACACTCAGGGGAAGCGGTAAAACTGTATGTAATTAGCAAGAACCCTACGCTTACTCAGGCCGATGTGATTGCCCATCTGCGTGAGCGCTTAACGGGCTATAAAATACCCAAATCTGTTGAATTTCGGGATGATCTTCCGCGTACCAATGTAGGCAAGATATTAAGGCGTGAACTTAAAGACGATTAAAACTATAAGCATATATGAGAATATCTAAATAGTTTTTCGATTGTTCGCCCGGCTTTAGACGCTCTATAGAATGGATTGATCTATTACTATAACCGAGACGTCATGCTAGCCTTGTCCCGCCTTCCCGACACAGCGCAGGGGCTCATCAATGAGCTGACACGCGACCTGGACTCACAGACTCTAACTTGGCTTTCCGGCTATCTGGCCGGGGCTGCCCAAGTTAAGCAAAGTCAGATCCCGCCCAGCTTAGCTGCTGTCCCCGCCCCTGCCAGCGCCCCAGCTGCTGCGCCTTCCCGTCCAGCCACCATCCTGTTTGGCAGTCAAACAGGCAATGCCGAACGTATCGCTACCGAATTTCACGAGCAGTGCCAGCAGGCTGGTCTTAACGTACGTCTGGTGCGCGCTGATCGCTATGCCACACGCGAACTCAAAGACGAAGAGCTGCTGTTCATCGTAATCAGCACACAAGGCGAAGGCGATCCACCTGACGATTCAGTCGGCTTCGTCGAGTTCCTGGCAGGTCGGCGCGCTCCCAAACTCGAGAATTTGAATTTCGGCATTTTAGGGCTAGGTGATTCGTCTTATCCGTTATTCTGTGGCATTGCCGAAACCATTGAGAAACGTCTGGTTGAACTGGGTGCCAAAAAGCTGCTTGCCAGCGGTCTGGCAGACCTGGACATTGAAACGGTAGCCTCTCCCTGGAAGCAAAACGCTGTTGAACTCGCTAAACCTCTGCAGGTCAGCACTGAGCTCGAGACCCCGGTATCTATCGTAACAACGCTGCACCCTCAGGTACAAAGCTACACCCGAGACAACCCCTTCAGAGCCGCTTTACTCGAAGCGCAACCCATCACGGGCCGCGGCAGTTCGCGTGATGTCCGTCACTTCGAACTTTCACTCGAAGGCAGCAAACTGAACTATCAGCCTGGCGACTCGTTGGGTGTATGGCCTATACATGACAGTCGCCTGGTCGATGCCGTTCTTGCCCAGACAGGTATCGACGGCGAAGAATCAGTCACAGTTCACGAAAATATGCGAACTGTACGTGAATGGCTAAGCCACTACCGCGAGCTTACTCAACTGACCAAGCCCTTTCTGGTTGCGCTGGCCCAACGTAATAGCGACCCCGAACTGGCATTGGCCCTAAGCCCCGATGGGCTGGATGCCTTCCGCGAGCTATTGGGTACGCACCAGTTGCTGGACGCGCTGAAACGCTTTCCCGCAGAATGGGATGCCGAGAGCCTCGTTCATGCCCTGCGCCCGCTGGCTCCCCGTATGTACTCTATTGCCTCAAGCCAAAGCCTGGTTGATGACGAAGTACATTTGACGGTAGCCAATGTGCAATACGAATTTAACAATGAAGAACGCTGGGGAGCTGCTTCCAACTACCTGAGCAATCTTGCCGAAGGAGACGAGGTACTCGTTTTTGTCGACACAAACTCTCGCTTCCGCCTGCCCGAGGATCACAATAAAGACGTCATCATGATTGGGCCAGGTACGGGGGTGGCGCCATTCCGCGCCTTTGTCCAGGAACGTAATGCCCAAGAAGCTAAAGGCCGCAACTGGCTGTTCTTTGGCAATCCCAACTTCACTACCGATTTTCTCTACCAAACCGAGTGGCTGCGTGCGATCGAAGACGGCCAGCTTGAACGTCTGGATGTCGCCTTCTCTCGCGACCAAGAGGAGAAAGTCTATGTGCAGCACAAACTGCTGGAGAACGCCACGGATGTGTATGAATGGATTCAATCAGGCGCTCACATCTATGTGTGTGGCGATGCCGATTACATGGCAAAAGACGTGCACTCCGCATTGCAGAAAATCGCGCAGCTTGAGGGTGGCCTTGATGAAGATGCCGCTCGCCAATGGATTGACGAGCTCAGCGTTCAGGGCAGATATGCCCGTGATGTTTACTAGAAGACAGCTATGACAAAGAAAATCGCTCCTATAGAGCAACTAAAAATTGATAGCAACTACCTGCGCGGCAGTATTGCCGAAGGTTTGGCCAGGCCGCTGACAGGCTCTATCAGCGAGAATGATAACTTGCTGTTGAAATTTCACGGCAGCTACCAACAAGACAACCGTGATTTACGCGATGAGCGACGCAAGCAGAAGCTCGAGCCAGCCCACAGCTTTATGGTGCGTGCGCGACTGCCCGGAGGGGTCGTTACCCCTGAGCAATGGCTGATTTTTGACCAGATTGCCGTAGACTGGTCAGAGTTCGGCTTACGTATTACGACTCGTCAAACCTTTCAGTGGCACGGCGTATTAAAGCGCAACTTAAAAAAGTTGATGCAAGGCATCAAACGCGCCCACGCTACCACCATTGCTGCATGTGGTGATGTCAATCGCCAAGTCGTCAGCGTGTCTAACCCCTGCTATCGCAACACCACGCCGAAGTTCTGGATTGGGCACAAAAACTATCCGATCACTTCTTGCCCTCTACCAATGCCTACGCAGAGATATGGCTAGACGGCGAAAAGGTAGATCAGCTTAGCAGCAACGCGGAAGTGGTTGAACCCATTTACGGTAAGACCTACCTGCCCCGCAAATTCAAAATTGGCCTCACCATTCCTCCCACCAATGACGTAGACATCTTTGCGCAAGACATGGGCTTCATCGCTATTGTCGAAGATGGACGTTTAACTGGCTTTAATCTGAGCATCGGTGGCGGCATGGGCGCAACCCATGGTGACGACACAACCTATGCCCGTCTGGGCAGCGTGATCGGCTTTGTAGAACTGAAAGATGTCATCGCCGCTGCCGAAGCCGTAATCACGCTGCAACGCGATCATGGCAACCGCCAGGAACGTCGCTACGCACGTCTCAAGTACACCGTCGACACCTTGGGCGCCGAGTGGTTCAAAGAGCAGATTGAAGCCCGCGCCGGCGTCACACTGCATCCTGTAAAAGCCTGGTATTTTGAGCGAAATGGTGATCAGTACGGGTGGATTCAAGGTGAAAACGGAAACTGGCATTTAGGGTTGCGTATTAACTCAGGCCGCCTTATCGACCGTCCGGACTCACCCTTGCTAACCGGACTGCGTGAAATCGCCAAGATACACACAGGCCATTTCCGTCTGACCTGTAACCAAAACCTGATTGTGGCCGACGTTGCCAGCGCCGATAAAAAGAAAATCGATGCTCTCGTTGAACAGTACGGACTGGATAGCTACAAAAATCAAAGCGGTATTCGACGCAACACGATTGCCTGCGTGGCCTTGCCCACATGTGCCTTGGCTATGGCAGAAAGCGAGCGTTACGCGCCAGTCATCTTACCCAAGCTAGATGCGCTGCTGGATAAGCATGGGCTGCTTGAGCAAGAAATTGTATTTCGTATCTCAGGCTGCCCTAATGGCTGCTCGCGCCCCTACCTCGGAGAAATAGCTCTGGTAGGCCGTGCCCCAGGACGTTACGACCTGCGTCTGGGCGCCGACTTCAAGGGCGAACGTCTCAATGTGGTCTATCAACAAAACATTGATGAAACCGAAATTCTCAACCACCTTGATGGCCTGTTCCAGCGCTATGCTGCTGAACGCCACGAGGCGGAGTACTTTGGAGATTATCTGCTTCGTGCGCAGATAATAGCCGAGCCCACACAAAAACGTATTCCATTAGTGCTGGAAACAGTCTGACCATGCAATTATTTCCTCTTTTTGCCGATCTGCAAGGGCGCGCCGTGGTGGTGGTGGGTGGTGGCGAAATAGCTGAACGAAAGATTCACCTCTTAACCTCTGCCGGTGCCAATGTCACGGTAGTCGCAAAAGCCATCAGCCCTACCCTGCAAGACTGGGAGGCGCAAAATCGCATCTGGGTGCGTTTAGGCGCTTTTCAAGAAAGCGATCTTGACGGGGCTTGGCTGGTCGTCGCGGCCACCGATAACATTCAGCTCAACACCGCGATTGCCGCACATGCGACATCCCGAAAGCTGTTTGCGAATGTTGTTGATAATGCCTCGCTGTCGAGCTTCCAGGTTCCCGCCATCGTGGACCGCTCTCCTCTGGTCGTGGCCATTTCATCATCGGGTGCAGCACCAATGGTGGCTCGACGGGTAAGAGCACAAATCGAAACCATGGTTGATCATTCGATAGGAGCCATTGCCGAACTTGCCCAACGCTATCGTGGACACATCAAGGAAGCTCTTCCCTTGCTGGGCCCCCGACGTGCCTTTTACGACTGGCTCATCGACGGCCCTGTAGGTAAAGCGCTTAAAGCACAGCAACCCAAACAGGCACAGTCTTTGCTTGAGGACGCCTTAGGCCAAAAACAAACACCACCCAAAGGGGAAGTCATCCTCGTGGGCGCTGGCCCAGGCGATCCGGGTCTGCTCACGCTTCACGCCTTACGCGCATTAAATCAAGCCGACGTCATTTTGTATGACCGGCTGGTTGATCCCGCCATTCTTGAGCTTGCTCGTCGTGATGCTACACAAATTCATGTGGGTAAAGAAGTAGGCGAAAACCATCACGCCACCCAGCAGCGTATTCACCACCTGATGCTAGAGCATGCGAAACAAGGCCAGACCGTCGTACGCCTCAAAGGCGGCGATGCCTTCATATTTGGCCGTGGCGGCGAAGAGCTGCAATTCTTACGCCAGCACAGTATCGCTTATCAGGTTGTACCCGGGATTACTGCTGCGCTAGCCTGCGCTGCCTACAGCGGTATCCCGCTAACGCATCGCCAATACGCGCAGTCTGTGCAATTTGTCACCGCTCACCGCAAAGACGATACAGACATTGCTGAATGGGCAGGCCTATGCGACAACAGCCAGACTCTGGTCGTATATATGGGGTTGAAGCAGCTGACGTCCTTTAATCAAATGCTGATTGCTCATGGACGGGCAGCCAACACCCCATGTGCCATTATCGAAAATGGCTCCCGCCCGAATCAACGTACATTGCTGACACGTCTAGATCAGGCACAGCATTACGCAAGCCAGTACACCTTCAGCTCGCCTTCCTTGCTGATCGTTGGCCCGGTTGCTGCGCTTGCCAAACAATTACACTGGTACGGCGAAATTATTGATGAGTATCCCGATGCGGATACACCCTCATTGTCTCAACTGAACGTAGAATTACTGCCTGAGTTATCTGCCGCCTAATTGCCGGCTTCAGAATCCGCGACCGTCGCCTCAGGAGCGCCCTATCAAGGTTAAGTACCCGCTTTTTTCAAACGTAGCAAACAAGCCCAAAAAGGAACCAATTCAATATTTGGTTCCTTTTTTTGCGTCCAATATGAAATTATGATAATTCTAAACAACAGCTGTAGCTATTTAATTACTGATGTTTAGCACAATATCTAGTTTTTGTTATCAACACGTACCTTTTTGATACCATATAGCTTTATAACTTGAACCAATCGAGACATGGAATTCACTACTGAAGCATACATCTACTTTATCGGAGCCATACTTATAGCTGGCATCGTGGCAGGCCTGATCGCGGGCTTACTTGGAGTCGGCGGCGGTATCGTGCTGGTACCTGTCATGTTCTACCTGTTTACCGCCATGGACATAGATCCTGCCGTACGCATGCACGTCGCTGTAGGAACCTCCTTGTCGACCATTGTGGCAACGGCGCTATCATCGTCCAGGGCACATCATTCAAAAAATGCGGTCGATATGGCACTGCTAAAAAGCTGGGGGCCCTGGCTGCTGCTAGGCTCTATCATAGGCATGAGCCTGTTTAGTTCAATCAAGTCAGTCGAATTAACCTTTGTATTCTCGGGCGTTACTTTTTTAATTGCCGTATACATGTTGCTGGGGCCGTCCAGCGCTGCCGACGAAAAAGGTGCATTACCTAAAGGCCCCATACGCTGGTTATCGGGCATCGTGGTGGCGGGGCTATCATCTATCATGGGGATAGGCGGTGGCAGCTTAACCGTTCCATTACTTAGCTTCTACCGGTACCCCATGCGCAAGGCAGTAGGCACGGCGGCAGCTGTTGGATTACTAATCGCAATTCCGGGCACCATCGGCGCATTCCTGGCGGGCCTGGGCAAAGAAGGCCTGCCCCCTTTCAGCATTGGTTACGTCAACCTTATTGCCTTTGCCATTCTAATACCGGTAACCGGCTATTTTGCCCCTATTGGCGCTCGTATTGCCCATGCTATCAATCCTAAATATTTGCGATACGCATTCGCAGCGTTCTTGTTCTTTAATGCCGTCAATATGCTGATTACAGCATTGCGCGCCTAGCTAGTCGATCTTAACTATTGAGTTAGAGCGGTCTTATGTCTTCCTCCCTCCCTCGCGCGGGTGCCCGTCGCGCCGATTCAGTCATCGCCTATCTGATGCAGATGCTGGCCCTGCCGGAACACGGCCCAGGTTATAAATTAGCTCCTGAACGCGAACTCGCGGCAGAGCTACAGGTCAGCCGCCGAGTGGTGCGTGAAGCGCTAGAACAACTAGAGCGGGAAGGCTTCATAGAACGTGTACCGGGACGCGGCACCATCGTCGTCGAAAATAAAGAAAAGACTGAACGTGCTGTAGCCTTGCACGTTAGCCCGATGGAGCTCATGACCGCACGCTATGTACTTGAGCCAGCAATCGCTGCCACGGCCGCAACGCATGCCAGCACACATGATATCCAAATGCTGCTGCAATGCCACGAGCAAAGCCATAATGCACGATCACATGTGGAGTGGGAGGAAGGCGACAGCCGTTTCCACGAAGCCTTGGCCACCGCGACACACAACATACTGCTACAGCACTTCTCAGAAGTCCTGACCGCAGCACGCATGCAGACTGAGTGGGGACGATTACGCCGTACAACTCTGGATCTGGCGACCCGCAATCGCTACAGTGCTCAACACCAGGAAATTGTTGATGCCATTCGGCACCGCGACCCCGCTCAGGCAGGCAACGCCATGCGAACTCACCTAAACGCAGTTCGTCAGGGGCTGGAAGAGCAACAAAGATAAAAACCTGCAGTAGGCAGATGTATCGTTGCAGCCATTGAAACGTTGTTCATATATACGCTGCCCACAAAAAAGCCCAGCATGATGCTGGGCTTTTTCTTGAGTACGGCCCTAGGGAAAACCTAAGGGCGTATTCAGCGCATTAAATTACGCGAGCAGCCGTCAACAGACGTACTACAGTCCACGTTTTATCGCGGCTGATAGGACGGCCTTCAGCGATTTCAACTACATCGCCTTCGTTGTACTGGTTGGTCTCGTCGTGCGCTTTGTACTTGTTGGTACGAAGAATGATCTTGCCGTATAAAGGATGCTTCACGTGGCGTTCTACTAGAACAACAACGGTTTTATCCATTTTGTTGCTGATCACTCGTCCCTGCAAGGTACGCTGACGCTTAGGCGCGACTTGTGTTGTTTGCGTTTCGCTCATCTTACTTTCCTGCGTTCTCAGCCATTATTGTACGTACACGAGCAATGTCGCGACGCACTTTGGATAGCTGGCTGGTGTTGGAAAGCTGCTGAGTTGCACGCTGCATACGCAGACTGAATTGTGCTTTCAGCAGACTCTCGAGCTCGGTCTGGAGCTCGGCGGTTTCTTTTGAACGGAGTTCACTGGCTTTCATGAGATCTCCTTAAGCACCAATCTGACGCGACACGAATGTCGTGGAAATCGGCAGCTTAGCGGCGGCTAAACGGAATGCTTCGCGGGCTAGCTCTTCGCTAACACCTTCCATTTCGTAAAGCATTTTGCCGGGTTGAATTTCAGCGACCCAAAACTCTGGATTACCCTTACCACTACCCATACGAACTTCAGCAGGTTTCTGCGAAATTGGTTTATCTGGGAAGATACGGATCCAGATGCGGCCACCACGTTTAATGTGACGGTTAATCGCACGACGAGCAGCTTCAATCTGACGCGCTGTCAAGCGACCACGGCCAGTAGCCTTAAGACCGAATTCGCCAAATGAAACTTGCGCTCCACGTGTAGCTAGACCGGTATTACGACCTTTGTGCTCTTTGCGATACTTTCTGCGAGAGGGTTGCAACATAGTTATTCTCCTTCAGGCGCAGGCGCTGCAGAAGCATCGCGACGTGGTCCACCACGGCCAGTACGACCGGCTGGGCGACGACCTTCAGGACGATCCCCACGTGGACGACGGTGACGACGCTCTTCTGGAGCTGCAGCTTCTACAGGCATTTCGCCATTAGGAAGCATATCGCCTTTGTAAACCCAGACTTTGATGCCAATAATACCGTAAGTAGTATGAGCTTCGGATGTACCGTAATCGATGTTCGCACGAAGTGTATGCAGAGGCACGCGACCTTCGCGATACCACTCTGTACGAGCAATTTCAATTCCGTTCAAACGACCAGCGCTCATGATCTTGATGCCTTGGGCACCAAGACGCATTGCGTTCTGCATCGCACGTTTCATCGCACGGCGGAACATAATACGCTTTTCGAGCTGCTGAGCGATAGAATCAGCGACAAGCTGAGCATCGGTTTCAGGTTTACGAATTTCTTCGATATTGACGTGTACAGGAACGCCCATCAAGCGCTGAAGATCAACCTTCAGGTTTTCGATGTCTTCACCACGCTTACCAATTACTACGCCTGGACGGGCGGAGTAAATAGTAATGCGGGCGTTTTTATTAGGGCGCTCGATGACTACACGGCCAACGGAAGCATTCTTCAGTTTTTTCTTGAGGTATTCGCGTACGCGGATATCGTCAGCCAGCATGCCAGCGAACTCGTTGTGATCAGCGTACCAACGAGAGCTCCAGTTGCGGTTAACTGCGAGGCGGAACCCAATTGGGTGAACTTTTTGTCCCATTGTGACTCCTTAAGCGCCGACCTTGACCACAATGTGGCAAGTCTGCTTCTCGATACGGTTACCGCGGCCTTTTGCGCGTGCGGAGAATCGTTTCAATGACTGCCCCTTGTCCACAAATACTGTGGTCACGCGTAGTTCATCGATATCGGCACCGTCGTTATGTTCAGCATTAGCAATAGCGGATTCAAGCGCTTTCTTGATAATGCCAGCGGCTTTCTTGGGAGTGAAAGTCAAGGTATTCAATGCTTGCGACACCGATTGACCACGGATCATGTCCGCGACCAGGCGTGCCTTTTGCGCTGAAATACGCACTCCACGAATAGTTGCTGTGGTTTCCATCCCTTATCTCCGTGACTTTTTATCCGCCACATGACCTTTAAACGTACGGGTCAGTGCGAATTCACCAAGCTTATGGCCAACCATGTTCTCGTTAATGTAGACGGGAATATGTTGACGGCCATTGTGCACGGCAATCGTCAGCCCAATAAATTCGGGCAGGATGGTTGAACGGCGTGACCAGGTTTTGATCGGCCGTTTATCGTTGCCCGTGACAGCAGCATCTACTTTTTTAATGAGATACTCGTCTACAAATGGGCCTTTTTTAATCGAACGTGACATTTGTTCGCCCCTTACTTGCGCTTGCGACGCGAGACAATCATATTGTCTGTGCGTTTGTTACGGCGGGTGCGGTAGCCCTTAGCAGGAGTACCCCATGGACTAACTGGTTCACGGCCTTCGCCCGTACGACCTTCACCACCACCATGCGGGTGATCGATCGGGTTCATGGCAACACCACGAACGGTAGGACGGATACCGCGCCAACGAGTAGCACCGGCTTTACCAATTTGTCGCAAGCTATTATCTTCATTGCTTACCGAACCGATAGTGGCACGGCAATCGATGTGTACGCGACGTACTTCACCCGAGCGCAAACGCACCTGGGAATAAGAGCCATCACGAGCTAGCAATACAGCCGATGTACCAGCCGAGCGAGCCAATTGCGCACCTTTACCAGGCAACATTTCGATGCAGTGAATCGTTGCACCAATTGGAATGTTACGGATAGGCAATGTGTTACCAGCGCGAATCGGTGCATCTTGACCGGACAACAATGTTGCACCGACTTCGAGGCCACGAGGAGCGATAATATAACGACGTTCGCCATCTGCGTAGCAAAGCAATGCAATGTGGGCAGTACGGTTTGGATCGTATTCGAGACGCTCTACTTTCGCAGGAATGCCATCTTTGTTACGACGAAAATCAACGATACGATAATGCTGTTTATGACCACCGCCACGATGGCGAATAGTAATGTGACCGTTGTTATTGCGGCCAGCTGTACGTGATTTCTTTTCCAGTAATGGAGCGTGTGGAGCACCCTTGTGTAGCTCGGAGTGCACCACTTTGACCATACCGCGACGGCCAGCAGACGTTGGTTTTACTTTAACGAGTGCCATATTAGTTCACCTCACTAAAGTCGAGTTCCTGACCCGCTTTGAGCGAAACGTATGCTTTACGCTCGTTGCGGCGGCGACCTTGGAAACGACCAAACCGCTTCTGTTTGCCGTTCTGGTTAAGAACTTGTACGGACTCGACTTCAACCTTGAACAACTGCTCTACAGCAGCCTTGATTTCAGGTTTAGTAGCGTCAGCCGCAACACGAAATGCGATTTGCTGATTTTGTTCAGCTACCATCGTAGCTTTTTCAGTCACGACTGGAGCCAGGATGATTTGGAGTAAGCGTTCTGCGTTCATCCCAAGATCTCCTCGAGTTGAGCGATAGCTGCCTTTGTGATCAACACTTTTTTGAAGTGGATCAACGAAACAGGATCAGCATAACGCGGTTCGACCACAGCAACGTGCGGGAGGTTACGTGTAGCAAGGTAGAGGTTCTCGTCGAATGCATCAGTAACGATAAGCACGGACTCTAAACCCATGTCTTTCAGTTTCGATGCAGCCAATTTTGTTTTAGGCGCTTCGAGTGTGAAAGAATCAACTACAGCGATACGGTCTTCACGAGCTAACTGAGACAAAATGGCACGCAAACCAGCGCGGTACATTTTCTTGTTAACTTTGTGGCTGTAGTTTTCTTCGCCTGTGTTCGGGAAAGCGCGACCGCCCCCACGCCACAATGGTGAAGAAGTCATACCTGCACGTGCACGACCTGTACCTTTTTGCTTCCAAGGCTTACGTGTGCTGTGAGAGACTGTGCCACGACTTTTCTGCTGGCTGTTTGCACTACGTGCATTGGCCTGAAAAGCAACGACGATTTGGTGTACAAGGGCTTCGTTGAACTCGCGACCGAAAACTAAATCGGAAGCAGCAACCGTGGAAGCAGCCTGACCCTGATCATTCAGGAGCTTGAGTTCCATAATTAGGCTCCTTTCTTGATTGCGGGACGTACTACGACGTCGCCATTCTTGTGACCGGGAACAGCACCACGCACCAACAGCAAACCACGCTCAGCGTCTACGCGAACGATATCAAGGTTTTGTACTGTGCGGGTAACGGAACCCAAATGACCTGCCATTTTCTTACCGGGGAATACACGACCGGGATCTTGAGCCATACCGATAGAACCAGGGACTCGGTGCGAAATCGAGTTACCGTGGGAGCGGCGTTGACCTGCAAAGTGGTGGCGTTTGATCGTACCAGCGAAACCCTTACCGATGGTTGTACCAGTAACGTCAACTTTTTGACCGACTTCGAATACGCTTTCAACGGCCAATACACCACCAGCGGTGTGCTCAGCTGCCTTAGCAGGTTCTAGGCGGAATTCTTTCAAAACACTACCAGCCTCTACGCCAGCTTTGGCATAGTGTCCGGCAGCTGCTTTATTTACGCGTGTTGCGCGGCGTGTGCCATATGCCACTTGAATAGCAGCGTAGCCATCAGCTTCGGGCGACTTGACTTGGGTTACGCGATTGTTTGACACGTCCAGCACAGTTACCGGTACGGATTCACCGTCCTCGGTAAAGATGCGGGTCATGCCGACTTTGCGCCCAACAAGGCCCAGCCGCCATGCGGCAGGCACAGGTGTCGAATTCGACATCTTTTTCTCCATTCCCAACTACGATTGGTCGGGGCTATTTACTGATTACGTATACTTTTCGCATACAAAACTTCAGGTCTAGCCAACTTTACTAATGTAAAAATGGCTAAGCTAGCTAATATAACACGATAAATCAAAGACAAGCAATGAATTAGCTAGCTGTCAAGCATGAATACAACGACCATAAATTTCTGGCGGCGTTTTTTGCTTTTTTCGTGTTCCCCCCACAACCCAAAGACCCAGGAGGCAGCCCCAGGCCCCTCAGCGCTGACGTCTGGCTATAAAGTGCTCGACATACTCATTGTTGGGATTCTCGACAATTTGCGCCGGGCTTCCTGCTTGCTCAACCAAGCCGTCCCTGAGAATGACGATATGCTGGCCCAGCCGGAGCGCCTCATCAATATCGTGTGTCACGAAGATCACGGTTTTTTGCAGATTGCTTTGCAGGCTAAGTAGTTGATCTTGCATCTCGTAGCGTATCAATGGATCCAGCGCAGAAAAAGCCTCGTCCATTAATAGTATCTCGGCGTCCGTTGCCAGTGCCCGTGCCAAGCCGACACGCTGCCTCATTCCACCCGAGAGCTCGTCGGGGTATTGATGCTCATAACCCACTAAACCTACGTTCTCAATCCACAGGCTCGCCTGGGCTGCTGCCTGTTTCGCGTCGTCATGACGCACCATCAATCCAAAGGCAACATTCTCATGCACGGTCAGGTGCGGAAGCAATGCAAAGCTCTGAAACACCATGCTCATTTTCCGCCGCCTGAACTCACGTAACTGATCCAGGCTTAAATCGAGAATATTCTCGCCATCAACCATGAGTTCTCCGGAAGTAGGATCAATTAGCCTATTGATATGCCGGATTAACGTTGATTTTCCTGAACCAGATAAGCCCATGATGCACGAAATCTCTCCAGCCTTAAACTCAGCGCTGACACCGGCAAGCCCGATATTACTACCGCTTGCCTTCTGAGCCTCTTGTTTAGGCATCCCTTGTTCCAGCAACGCCACCGCTTTGTCCGGGTGAGCACCGAACACCTTGATGATATTTCGCAACTGCACTTTGGATTGAGTCATTATTTGGGCTCCGATTTCAGCAAGCGAGCCCTGGACCGCTTGGATTTTCCATAAGCTTGCGTGGTGCGATCCATAACAATGGCCAATATCACGATTGCAAAACCTGCCTGCAGACCTCGGCCGATATCGTTGGTCTGAATACCTGCCAATACGTCTTCCCCGAGGCCCTGTGCGCCAATCATTGAAGCAACCACGACCATCGACAAAGCCATCATTGTGGTTTGGTTAATTCCCGCCATGATGCTGGGTTTTGCCAAAGGCAAGGTGACTTTACGCAGCATCTGGCCTCTCGTCACTCCAAAAGATTGTGCCGCTTCGGTCAGCTCGTGATCCACCTGCCGTATTCCTAAGCTGGTCAACCTGATCAAAGGCGGTACGGCATAGATAACCGTGGCCAAAATCGCAGGCACCTTACCTAGGCCGAATAGCATCAGTACAGGAATCAAATAGACAAAACTGGGCATCGTCTGCATCACATCTAATATAGGAGCGAGTATTTTTCGTAGCCACCTGCTTCTGGCGGTGACAATCCCGATTGGAATGCCTATCAATATAGACAGTGCGGTAGCCAACAGCACCAAAGCCAGCGTCTGCATGAGCTTATCCCAGAGGCCTAGGGCCCCAATCAGGTAAAAGCCCACGGTGTAAAGCACTGCCGAGCTTAGCTTGCGCGTTGCATGCCAGCTCAAGACAGCCACAAGAAACAGGAATACCGGCGCGGGAGTGGCTATCAAAAGTCGCTCGAAGGGCAGCAACAGATTAACCAGTACAAAATCACTTACCGCCCTGAAGGAATCACCGCTTTTTTGAACCACACTGCGCAGCTCTTCATTGATTCGCGTCCTTAACGACCAGCTCGGGAAAATGGGATGAAGCTGTGTAGCGCTTACTGCGCCGCCTAAAGAGGCGGTTCCTGACAATGTTTCTTCCAGGCGCAGCGCCACATCGGCCGGCAGCCATGCTTTCCAATATTCGGGATTCTTGGATAAAAAGCCCGCAGCTGCTTCCTCGCCCGAGATATGTTTTTCAGTCATCTCCAGAATGATCTGGTTCATCAAGCCGGGCCGAAGCGACAAACGCTCAAAAAAGTTGAGCAATGCCGGATGAGACTCTGCAAAGGGAGCCGAAAGGGCCAGACTAAGGTGGGACACAATAAAATCGGTGGGGCAAGCCTGTCCCACCTCGTTAACTGCCGCATCCCAGCAACTCTGATTGAAGGGTGGCTGCTCTATGCGTCTGAAGCTGTATTTAGCCATTAAGCCAGCAGGCTGCCAGTAATAAAACAAAATTGGCTTGCCGCGCTCGTAGGCGGCACTAATAGCAGAATCCAGCGCGGCGCCGGTGCCCGATCTGAAATTGGTGTAGTAATCGCTCAGTCCGTTAGCCTCCAAGAGTTCGGTGTTGAACTTTTCGCAGACCCAGCCTGTAGGACAATTAAAAAAACGTCCTTTTGCGGGATTCTCGGGATCCTTAAAAACCTCGGCGTACCGAGCCAAATCATCCACCGTCTTAAGTTCAGGAGTTACTGCCCGAATATTTCGATTGTCATCACCATCAACCATATAGTCAGGAACATACCACCCTTGCTCGGCCCCGCCCTCCAGGGTGTCGCCGACTACACGCACCGTATTTTCGGCTACGGCTTTCTCGATAATTTCAGTACGCCCGGACCATAACTCGGCAATGATTTGTATGTCGTTCTGTGTAAGCGCGGTTTCCAGGGCAGCTGATGTCCCGGGAACGACCTCTACATCACATCCGTAGCCCTGTTCTAGAATCTGCTTGACCAGCTGGGTTGTAAAGGCGGCACTTTCCCAAGAGAGGTCAGCCATTTTGATGGTCGTCTCGCCACAGATGTCTGGATTAGACTCTGCCCCGTAAGCCGGGGCAATACTTATCCCCCACCAAAACAATATCGCTAAAAGCAGGGAGCGCAAAAGAGTGGCGGGCTGAGCATACATAAAGCCTCCTGGGATTCCGATCTGGGTAACCAGCATTCACACCTGACAGCAGACCACGTACGGCGTTGAATCAACCACTATAAATAGTCATTGAAGCAGCCTCACCCGCCGGGCAGCAGTCGCGACACGAGTTCAAGCATATACCAAGCAGGCCCTTGTCAACCGTACAGCGCGGTACAACACTACCCTAAACGCAACATTTCATCACTCCTCCTTATTGTGTGAGTGCTGGCGTTACCCCATCATTTTTTCGTAATTTCTGACGAATACTTTTATAAATCATTGCTCCTAAATAAACTAAGGTAAGTATCCAGAACACCTTAGAAATATGGCTAGCCACAAAAAACCCGAGTTCTCCTTGTGACATTAGCAACGACTGCCTAAATGAGTTTTCTAATAACGGTCCTAACACAAACCCTATAAGCATCGGTGCACGAGAGAAATGGAGTGTCACCATAATGTGTCCCAACACACCCATGGTGAACATAATCATGATGTCAAACATGCTTTTGTTAACACCATAAGCCCCAAAGACGCACAATACCAACACTCCTGGCAATAACAGCGAGGGTCGGATATGAAGCAGACGTCCCAGCATAGGGATGCTAGCTTTACCAATCAAGAATAACAAAGCGGAGCCTGCCAGCATGCCCATAAATAGAGAATAAATAATGTCGATATTACTCTGAAACATTAAAGGCCCTGGTTGCAGACCATGAATCATGAATGCGCCCAAAATCACGGCCGTAATTACATCGGCAGGAATACCCAACGCCAATAAAGGCACCATGGAGGCTCCGCCCACGGCACTATTCGCTGACTCAGCAGCAGCCACCCCTTCAATATTCCCCTTCCCGAAGCTATCTGGATCAGCAGCTTTACGCTTAGCTTCCCCATACGAGAAAAACGCAGCAGGTGTGGGCCCTAGCCCCGGAATCACGCCCAAAATCACACCAAAACAACTACTACGTAGCAAAGTTCTCCAATATTTAAAAAATCCTTTAACGCCCAGACCTTTTTTTCCTAACACTGCTATTTCTTGATTTTCTTTGTTTCCGCTGTACATCTGGAAAACCTCGGGCAGAGCAAAAAGCCCGATCAGCACGGGCACCAGGCTTAGACCCGCGTTAAGCGAAGTAGCACCAAATACAAAACGTTCTTCACCCGTTATCATGTCCATACCGACGGTAGCCAACGCGAGGCCCAGCACCATAGACAAAAAGCCTTTAACCATCTGTTGAGCAGCAATGCCAGCAACAATAACCAAGGCAAAAACCACTAGCGCGAATAGCTCAGACGGACCAAAATCCAAAGCAAAACTGGCAAGCCACGAAGCACTAGCAATCAATACAAAGGTAGAAACCAGGTCACCAAAGCAAGAGGCATATAGGGACATTTCCAATGCTTCTCTAGCCTTGCCCTTTTTTGCTAAAGGATAGCCATCTAGCATGGTGCAGGAGGCAGCCGGCGTGCCTGGGGTATTGATTAAAATAGCGCTAATCGCTCCGCCGTACATCCCCCCTTATACACTCCAATCAATAACAGCAGTCCAGCTATAGGCTCCAATGAAAAAGTAAAAGGCAAGGCTATAGAAATAGCCATCACCGTGCTTAACCCTGGAATCGCCCCTATCACCGTGCCAATAAAAACACCCACCACCAAAGAAAGTAGGCTGTACGGATCACCAAACATGAGCAAAGCACTTGTTAAATCTTGCATCATGACAGGCCTCCTAAGAGAATAAATGGCCTACTGGGCCCAAAGGCACGAGTACCTGTGCCACGTGAATAAAGAACACAGTAATGGCTGCCGGCACTACAACCGCCAACATGGTTAGCTTTTTATAGTTTTTCTCCCCTGCTAGCAAAGAGTAGGCAGCGAAAGCAAGAACGGATGCCAGCAGCAAACCAATTGATTCAGCTAAAAAATAATAGGGGATTAATAGCAGCACCGAATATAAAACCCTCAATGACTTCGAGCATATGGGTGTTTGCTGTGATCCTTTCCCCTGCAACACCGCTAAGCCCCCTTGTACTAAAAGTAGAAACCCCAACATGCCAAGTAAACTGGCTATGACATAGGGCCAAAATGCCGCGGAAAGCGCTAAACTTTCTGGCTCTCCAAATTGGATGACTCCTGCCGGGATAGCCCAAACCAAACTTAAGCAGGCCAAGATAAACAAAACCATTCCAGTGACAAAGTCCCTCATGTTCTCTCCTTTTTTATATGCGGCATTCTATTTACTTAGGGTGCACTTTTAGTTTCTTTTTAAGCCCATGCGAATAGCCATTTCTCTATAGATATCTTGTTGCTGACTAATAAATTGTTGAGTTTCTTCTGGCGGTAGTATGTTTGGTTCCGAACCCATCTTTTTAATGAACTGCTGCCATGCTTCATGATTTTTAACTTGCTCTAACGCGCTTAGATAAAGATCGACTTCCACTTTGGGCATATCAGGTGGTCCCATAAGCGCGCTCCAGCCAACTACTTCTTCCATCTCTTCTAAACCTAGCTCTCGCGCGGTGGGCACTTTTTCCAAACCTAGAATGCGTTCACGGGAAGTCACTAACAAGCCTTTCACGGTCCCACTTTGTATCTGGGGCAAAATAGGACCAACATTCCCGCAGAACAAGTCAATGTGACCTCCAGCTACTGCGGTAAGGGCCGGCCCTTCCCCTTGCGAAGGAACATGGGCTGCAGCACGCTGTGGGTTTTCAACCCCTAGTACTTCAAGCAATCGCAATACCGCAAACTGATTTAACGAACCCACGCCAGACGAGCTGTACGTTAAAGTACCGGCTCGCGAGGTAAGTGCATCTTTCACTTCGCTTATAGAGTTATAGTTTTTACGCGAACTCGTTACGCACACAATAGGATCAGTAGCTATCATGCCTAACGGCGTGAATCCAGTTGGATCGTAAGGAACTCGCTGCAAATTAGGAGCAACAGCCAGTGTTGCAATACGAGCTAATAAGACAGTTTTCCCATCGGGCTTCGCTTTATATACAAAATTAGTTCCCACCATGCCTGCTGCACCAGGACGATTTTGTACAATCATTTTATTTTTTAAGCTCGGCTCTATATAGGTAGCAAGGTTACGTGCCATCAAGTCAGACACGCCGCCAGCTGCATAGGCGACCACGAGTTCTACCGGACCTGAGGCAAACACCGGCCCCGATAAGAAAAGCCCCAACGTTGCTATTAATTTTTTAAAGCAATGTTTTTTTTGTACCTTTTTCATAACGTTGTCTCCACTTATAATTATCTTAGGTACTATATTTAGTAAGCCGCTACTTGACCGTCAGCCCTACAATCAGAACCGCCAACAAAAACATCATTGTCTAAACGCCAAATAATTTGACCGCGTCCGAATCCGGTATCATCTGGCGAAACCACCACATCATGGCCCCGCGATAACAACGAACGCACCACATGCTTCGGCATGCTTTGTTCGACGCGTACAGTGTTAGCCGACACCCATTGCCAGCGTGGCGCATCTAAAGCCGCCTGCGGGTGCATATGGTGTTGAATCGTGTTCAGCACCATTTGCAAATGTCCCTGTGGTTGCATATAGGCTCCCATCACCCCGAAAGGGCCAACCGCTTTTCCGGCCTTCGTTAAAAAGCCAGGCATGATCGTGTGATAGGGGCGCTTATTTGGCCCTAGTTCATTGGCGTGGCCTTTAATTGTATTGAAGCTGTGGCCGCGATTGTGCAGCGCAATACCCGTTTCTGGAACCACAATTCCGCTACCAAAGCCCATATAGTTAGACTGGATGAAGCTAACCATCATGCCACTTTTATCCGCAACCGCCAGATACACCGTATTGCCCCGTTTAGGTATTCCTGCACGCGGTTCCAGCGCTTGATCTCCAATCAGGTTCCGCCGCTCAGCGGCATATTCTTTATTCAGTAAGGCATTAATTATTGTTTTATCTAGGTTATCGCCAACATATTCCAAGGTATCTATGAAGCCAAGCTTCATCGCTTCTATCTGCAAATGTATCGAATGCTCGTCTTCTCTATGCTTTGCAAGATTCAAACCATCCAAAATGTTAAGCGCTAGTAAGGTGGCCAATGCTTGATTATTCGGCGGTAGCTCCCAAACCGTATAGCCTTGGTAGTTTGCAGAAATAGGCTCCACCCACTCCGGCCGATACGCGGCTAAATCATTTCGATCAATTAATCCACCTGTCTTTGCTGCAAACTCGCAAATCTTCTCGGCCAAATCACCTACATACATCGCTTCACTTCGACTATCTGCCAACTGCTCCAAAGTTCTTGCTAAATCTTCTGAACGCCACACCTCGCCAGCTTTAGGTATAAAGCCTTCAGGCAGAAAAGTGTCATGCCATGCTTTAAACGGTTCCCCAGAATGACTTTTCATTGTTTTTTGCGCGCGGCGCCAGTATTCGGCAACGACGGGCGATAAGGGGTAACCCTCCCTGGCATATGAGATCGCAGATTTAAATAGGCTGGAAAACTCTGTCTTACCGAATTTCCTATGTAATTCGGCCCATGCTCTCGGAGCACCTGGTACAGTCACCCCTTGCCAGCCCAACGCTTCTATTTTGTCCCCGTGCTTGAGGCCTAAAGACTCATAACTCGTATTTTTCGAGGATCTACCTGAACCGTTTAATGCATGTAGCTTTTGACCATCCCACACCAGTGCAAAGGCGTCCCCTCCGACACCATTCTGAGTTGGCTCCACGACGGTTAATGTCGTCGCTGCCGCTAATGCCGCATCGATCGCATTTCCACCAGCACGTAAGATGGCTAAGCCCGCCTCCGCAGCTAAGGGATGGGAAGTAGCAACCATTCCTCCCTGTGCATACACGGGCTCTCTAGGCACCGCATACGGGTTCTGTTGGTTCATTATGCTGTCTCCGATTTATTATTGACGAGAAATTAGCACAATCGTACCATTGCGAACCAACAACACAACCGCTTTCAATGAAAAAGGCTAAAAATCAGTAAAAACACCTAAATACGATACTCAGAATAATAAAAAATAAGATAATAAACCATAAAACCAAGAAATTGGTCTCAAATTGGTCTCAATGAATGTAGATAAGAATTCGCCTTTATATAAACTCTTCTCATTCGTATAAAAGCGCGTCCTATGGACCAAAACGACGCACATCCTACTGCTGGGTTAACTCAGCTGCACCAAAAATTTATCGCAACTCCTAGCTACAGGGGAGACGGTATAAAAAAAGCGGGACACAATTATTGTGCCCCGCCTTTTTATAGTACGTAATAATTACGTACTAGGAAATTCTTTTACTGTAGTGCGATTTCTACATCAACACCTGCAGGCAGGTCAAGACGCATAAGGGCATCAACAGTTTTGTCTGTAGGATCAACAATATCCATTAGACGCTGGTGTGTACGCATTTCAACTTGGTCACGGGCTGTTTTGTTCACGTGTGGTGAGCTCAACAGATCGTAACGGCGGATACGTGTAGGCAGAGGTACAGGACCACGAACTACAGCACCAGTGCGCTTAGCCGTATCGACAATTTCAGCCGCAGACTGATCGATAAGTTTGTAATCGAAAGCCTTGAGGCGGATACGGATTTTTTGGTTTTTCATGAGATTTCCTAAAGAACGAAAAGCGCGAGGGCAAATTCATAGCCCCCGCATTTAAACTACTTCAGCAGCTTACTTGATGATTTTGGCAACGACACCAGCACCAACAGTACGGCCACCTTCGCGAATCGCGAAACGCAGACCTTCTTCCATCGCGATTGGCGCAATCAATGACACCGTCATCGAAATGTTATCACCAGGAAGCACCATTTCTTTGTCTTCCGGCAATTCGATCGTGCCCGTTACGTCCGTCGTACGGAAGTAAAACTGAGGACGGTAGCCCTTGAAGAATGGCGTGTGACGACCACCCTCTTCTTTGGACAGAATGTAGACCTCAGCAGTGAAGTCGGTGTGTGGCTTGATCGAACCTGGCTTGGCCAATACCTGACCACGCTCAACGTCTTCACGTTTTGTACCACGTAGCAAAATACCAACGTTATCGCCCGCTTCGCCCTGATCGAGCAACTTGCGGAACATTTCAACACCAGTACAAATCGATTTCACCGTATCACGGATACCGATGATTTCGATCTCTTCGCCCACTTTCACAATACCGCGCTCGATACGGCCGGTAACCACAGTACCGCGGCCCGAAATCGAGAACACGTCTTCAACAGGCATCAGGAATGCACCGTCAACCGCACGTTCAGGCGTAGGAATGTAGCTGTCAAGCGCCGCTGCCAGTTCCAGCACAGCTGAGTGACCCAAGGGGCCAGCATCGCCTTCCAGAGCCAATTTAGCAGAGCCAGTGATGATCGGTGTGTCGTCGCCAGGGAAATCGTAGTTCGACAGCAATTCGCGAACTTCCATTTCAACCAGTTCGAGCAACTCAGCGTCGTCAACCATGTCGGCTTTGTTCAGGAACACGATGATGTAAGGAACGCCAACCTGGCGGCTTAGCAAAATGTGCTCGCGTGTCTGAGGCATGGGGCCATCAGCAGCCGAAACCACCAGAATCGCGCCATCCATCTGCGCTGCACCGGTAATCATGTTTTTAACGTAGTCAGCGTGACCAGGGCAATCAACGTGAGCGTAGTGACGGTTAGGTGTCTCGTACTCGACGTGTGAGGTGCTGATGGTGATACCGCGGGCTTTCTCTTCAGGAGCTGCGTCGATTTGCGCGTAGTCGCGCGCTTCGCCGCCGTATTCTTTTGCCAAAACCGTGCAGATTGCTGCGGTCAATGTGGTCTTACCGTGGTCAACGTGACCAATGGTGCCTACGTTGACGTGTGGTTTGTTTCGTTCAAACTTACCTTTTGCCATGATTTATCCCAACTATGTTTTCAAGAAAACAAAAATTTTAAACCTGCCTGTTTATACAACAGGCAGGCACATAAGTGTTACTTATTTTGCGCGTGCGCTAACAACTTCGTCAGCTACGTGCTTAGGCGCCTCGGCGTACTGCTTGAATTCCATGCTGTACGTTGCGCGACCTTGAGTTTGCGAACGCAGGCTTGTGGAATAGCCAAACATCTCGGCTAAAGGTACTTCCGCCTTGATCGTTTTGCCACCGCCTGGGATGTCATCCATACCCTGGACCATACCGCGACGTGAGGACAGATCGCCCATCACTGTACCGGCATACTCTTCAGGTGTTTCGACTTCGACAGCCATGGTTGGCTCTAGCAATACCGGGTCTGCCTTACGCATACCTTCTTTGAATGCCATTGAGGCTGCCAAACGGAACGCGTTCTCGTTAGAGTCAACATCGTGGTATGAACCAAAGAATAGCGTAGCCTTAACGTCAACCACTGGATAACCAGCAATGACACCAGCGTGCAAGGTTTCGCGGATACCTTTGTCGACAGCGGGGATGTATTCGCGAGGAACTACACCACCTTTAATTTCGTCAACGAATTCGTAACCACCACCAGCTTCCATTGGCTCGAGCTTAAGCACAACGTGACCATACTGACCACGACCACCCGACTGGCGTACAAACTTACCTTCAACTTCTGCACACGTTTTACGGATAGTTTCGCGGTAAGCAACTTGTGGCTTACCTACGTTGGCCTCAACACCGAATTCACGGCGCATACGGTCAACAAGAACCTCTAGGTGAAGCTCACCCATACCAGAAATAATGGTTTGGCCAGACTCTTCGTCACTGCTTACGCGGAAAGACGGATCTTCCTGCGCCAAGCGGGACAATGCCACACCCATTTTTTCCTGGTCAGCCTTAGTTTTTGGCTCAACAGCCTGCGAGATAACGGGCTCTGGGAAAATCATGCGTTCGAGAATCACGTGATTCTGCATATCGCAAAGAGTTTCACCAGTGGTCACGTCTTTCAGGCCCACAACCGCCGCAATATCACCCGCTACCAGTTCTTTAAGCTCAGCACGGTTATTGGCATGCATCTGCAAGATACGACCAATACGTTCACGTTTGCCCTTGATAGGGTTATATACAGTGTCACCAGAGCGCAATACGCCCGAGTAAACTCGTACAAACGTCAACTGACCTACAAACGTATCTGTCATTAGCTTAAATGCCAATGCAGACATCGGTGCAGTGTCATCGGCAGGACGGCTGACTTCGTTGCCATCGTCATCTTCACCATTAACTGGTGGGATATCAACAGGCGAAGGCATGTAATCGATCACAGCGTCCAGCATGCGCTGTACACCTTTGTTTTTAAAGGCAGTACCGCACAGCACAGGCTGAATTTCGCCTGCAATCGTACGCAAACGAATACCCAGATTGATGTCAGCTTCGGAAAGATCGCCCTCTTCCAGGTACTTGTTCATCAACTCTTCGTTGGCTTCCGCTGCGGACTCAACCAGCTGCTCGCGCCACTCGTTAGCGTCGTCTACTAAGTCAGCGGGAATATCAATGTATTCAAACTTGACGCCGTAGTTTTCGTCTTCCCAGACGATACCTTTCATTTTGACAAGGTCAACTACGCCTTTGAACTGGTCCTCGGCACCAATCGGCAATACGATAGGTACAGGATGTGCTTTCAAGCGTAATTTGAGCTGGTCTACTACTTTGGAAAAGTTAGCGCCAGTACGGTCCATTTTGTTAATGAATAACAGACGTGGAACACCATACTTGTTAGCTTGGCGCCACACAGTCTCGGACTGAGGCTGAACACCACCTACGGCACAATAAACCATCACGGCACCGTCAAGTACGCGCATGGAACGCTCAACTTCAATCGTGAAGTCAACGTGTCCGGGCGTGTCAATGATGTTGACGCGATGCTCGGGGTAATCACCAGCCATACCACGCCAGAAAGCAGTCGTAGCAGCAGAGGTAATGGTAATACCACGCTCCTGCTCTTGCTCCATCCAGTCCATGGTGGCGGAACCCTCGTGAGTTTCGCCCAGCTTATGGCTTACACCGGTGTAAAACAGGATGCGTTCTGTCGTAGTGGTTTTTCCGGCATCAATGTGCGCAGAAATACCAATATTACGATAGCGCTCGATAGGGGTTTTGCGGGCCATGATCTATATGTCCTTTGATTACCAACGGAAATGGCTGAAGGCTTTGTTGGCTTCTGCCATTCTATGCGTGTCTTCACGCTTTCTCATTGCACCACCGCGACCTTCGGCTGCATCAAGCAATTCGCCGGCCAAACGCAAATCCATGGATTTTTCACTACGTTTTTTCGCAGCTTCACGCAACCAACGCATGGCTAACGCTAAACGGCGAACAGGACGAACTTCGACAGGTACTTGGTAGTTAGCGCCACCTACACGGCGGCTTTTTACTTCAACAACAGGTTTGATATTGTTGATGGCGGTTGAGAACACTTCGATCGGATCTTTGCCGGCTTTTTCCTGGATTTGATCGAGGGCGCCATAAACAATACGTTCGGCAACAGCTTTCTTGCCGGATAACATGACTACGTTCATGAACTTGGCTAGCTCAACGCTACCAAATTTTGGATCGGGCAGAATTTCTCTTTTGGGTACTTCGCGACGGCGAGGCATATTACTTTCCTTTGTGACAATTCAGTTGAACCGCGTTTCACGGCCACGGCCATTTATCTAAGAAAATGGCCACTTACATGCCTTTGCTTTAAGGACAAAGGCTGCACGGACACGGACCAGAAAGCCTGATCTGCGGAAACTACAGCTTTTATTTAGGACGCTTCGCGCCGTATTTAGAACGAGCTTGCTTACGGTCTTTAACACCTTGCAAATCGAGCGCACCGCGAACGATGTGATAGCGCACACCTGGCAAGTCTTTTACACGACCGCCACGGATAAGTACGACTGAGTGCTCTTGCAGGTTGTGGCCTTCACCGCCGATGTACGAAATAACTTCGTATCCGTTAGTTAGACGCACTTTAGCGACTTTACGCAAAGCAGAGTTAGGTTTTTTGGAGTGGTGGTGTAGACACGAGTGCAAACACCACGGCGCTGCGGGCAGTTCTCGAGCGCTGGGCTTTTGCTGCCTGGACGACCGACACCGCGCGGTTTGCGCACTAATTGACTAATGGTTGGCATAACCTCGACGTATCCTTTTACGTACAAAACTTGACACGTCCTGGCGACATGAAGCATGTGGCTCGGACGACTTGCACAGAACCGCCCCGAACGAAAATTACGTAAAAGAACGGGTCTGGCATTATTTGCCCAGAAGCAGGGTTGAGTGACAACGAACCAAAACCAACGGGCTGTTGGCCTGCAACAGCTTATTAGCATAGAGTAAAAGCGAAACGCTTAAACGCAAATAATAAGTTGCTAAGATGATTGATGTAGTAATTCGTACAAGCGTAGCGAATTCAAGTTGTAAAACAACCCCATGCAGCTGGGCGATCTACCTTTAGGAATACCGGCAAAGGATCCTATGAGTAAGCCCACCAATGTATCATGTAGTCAAGTTTTGGGTCAACACTTTGCCTTAGCTAAGGTTGTATCGCTTGGTGACCGTTACATTCTTGTCACATAATACGCAGTAACTTTCTAAGTAAGCCTTCATCATCGCTATACTTTCATCCAACCCTTATGCCTCATCTGCGCACTATGAACATTGCATCGCTCGAAGACGACCTCGTACAAGCCCAATTTATTGCGCAGGTCCTTGAGACCGCCGGCTACCCTTGTACTCAGTTCCACTCTGGCAAGTCATTAATTGCTACCTTGGCTAAACCCCATACCTTTGATCTGCTTATTCTCGACTGGGAAGTCCCTGATGTCAGCGGTCTGGATGTTTTACATTGGGTGCGAACCAAACAGGGCTACGCCTTGCCCGTGCTTTTTTAACAAGCCGCACAAGTGAAGATGATATTGTAGTCGGCTTGCAGGCCGGTGCCGATGACTATATGCAGAAGCCGGTACGCGAAGGCGAACTGGTAGCACGAGTACAAGCGCTCATACGCCGCATGAACCCTATTGTGCCCTCCAGCGAGCCCTTTTCTTTCGGGCCCTACGCAATCGACCCTATTGCTTCGACCATTAGCCTCAGGGGCGAAGATATCGTGCTTGCCCCAAAAGAGTTCGATCTTGCCCTGTTGCTATTCAGAAATCCCGGGCGTCTCTTTTCTCGCGACGTACTGAGCACAGCCGTTTGGAATCGTGAAATTCCCGCTACCTCGCGCACGCTTGACACTCACCTTTCAAATATTCGCCGCAAGCTGAATTTGCGCCCTGAAAATGGAGTACGCCTAAATGCGTCATATGCATTGGGCTACCGCCTTGAATCTTTTAACGAAGTCTAACTAAACACACATGCTCAAACGCCTCACTCTGTATACGTTGCTAACCTTAGCCTTATCAAGCCAACACGTTATTGCCCAACCTTCCGGCGCAGAGGGAGACGATTTTATATATCAGGTTCAGTCCGGGGACACCCTTTCGGATATTGCTGATCTCTACACTTTGCGCGTTGCCAACTGGCGGCCGCTGCAAGCATTGAACAATGTGGCTGACCCGTTTGCCTTACCCATTGGTAAAAGCCTGCACATCCCTTTTTCCATGATCCCCATGGTCCCTGCAGAGACTGTAGTCACCCACAGGATCGGTAATGTACAAATAAACGGCCGCCAGGCCAACATCGGATATCAGCTTAAAGAAGGCGACGTAGTCACTACCGACGCGAGCTCTTTCTTAGCCTTAAAACTGATTGATGAAAGTACGGTCAGTGTGCCCCCTAATAGCCAACTGACAATCTCCCGTATCCGGGCTTTTGAGCGTGCAGGTATTACTGACTCAATTCTGATTCTAGACAAAGGTAATATAGAGACGCGTGTCGCACCCGAACAGCAGGGGGTGGGCCGCTTTGAAGTTCATACACCTGTAGCGATTACAGGGGTGCGTGGCACCGATCTCCGGGTCAGGGCCCAAGACGAACAGACTATAACCGAAGTCATCACAGGGCGGGCAAAGCTGCACGCTCCTGGCAATCCTGCCCGGCTGGTACAGGCTAATCGCGGAGCAGCAATAGACTCTACCGGAAACATCTACGCCAGCACTACCTTATTGCCTGCACCCGATATTTCGGAGCCTGTTCGCGGTCCAAATGGCTGGCAATTAAGCTTCCCTGCTGTTCCGGGGGCAGAAAGCTACCTGGTGCAGGTGTCACTTGACGAGCCAGGCTCCCAATTGGTGTCGCGCGACCTAAGCACTGACACCACCGTCAATTTCCGCTCCTCAGGCTCAGGCAACCATTATGTGCGAGTACGTGCTATTGATGTCCACGGAATTATGGGTGTAGACGCCGTAGCCGGCTTCCCAGGTCAGGCCTCGCTGACCATCGCTGACGGAACCCCGGTGATGACCCGCTTTGGTGCGCCGGTGGCTTTAACCGAGTTCTAGCCCCCTCTCTATGCCCATCCCGTCAAGCAGTACAGGCGCCCGTGTCCGTTCTGGCTCATTAGCCAGACAAGTTCAGTTTGAATGGCGCCTTGTAACCGTTTTACTGCTGTTGATGACACTCGCTCTTTCACTGTTCAGACACGAACTTAAACTCTCTCAAATCGATAATAGTTTTTACGATTTTCAGATGAAACTGTCTATCCCTTCCGAGGTAGACCGCTCTATCGCTTTGGTGGTTATTGACGAAGGCAGTATTAAAACACTCGGCTACTGGCCTTGGCGCAGAGCTGAGCACGCGAAACTACTAGGCCAGTTGCAGCAGGCAAAGGCAGTGGGGTTTGATATTGTCTTTCAAGATGAAAATCCCGCTTACCCCTTAGACGACCATGTGTTTGCCCAAGCCTTGCAGGAGCATGGCCGCGGGGTGTTGCCCGTCATAGTGCAGAACGGCAACACGTATGCCGAGTTGCCCCTGCCGCCTTTGGCCACTGCCGCAAGTCAGCTGGGCTTCATTAATATCTTTCCAGACCCGGACGGTGTTGTCAGGCGAGCCGACATGTCGCTCCATACCCAAGACGGACAGAGCTGGCAGCATATGGTTCTGGCCATGCTGCGAGCCGGTGGCGACGAAAACGCTGCCGAGACGCTGATCAACGATAAGCACCAGCAGCACCTTATTCCGTTCTCAGGCAAGCCTGGGCACTTTGAAACGTATTCCTATGCGGCTGTCTTGGCAGGGAATTATCCTGCTGACACGTTTAAGGATCGTTACGTACTGGTGGGTGCATGGAGTAGCGGTTTAGGAGACTTCTACCCTACCCCACGCTCGTGGATAGAACGTACCAGTATGTCGGGCGTTGAAATTCTGGCTAATACCTTGAGTAATGCCAGGACAAATCACTGGATTTCAGAGCAACGGCGCTGGATCACCGCAATTGCCAGCTTGTTGCCCGTATATCTGGTGTGCATTATTTTGATCCGCTTTTCTCCAAGGCGAGCCTTCATTGCCACCATCGGCCTGATGTTCGCAATTTTTATAGGGGATTGGTTCCTGCTGCATGTTTTGAACATTTGGTCACCACCGACGGCCAGTTTGATTTGTACGATGCTGGCTTATCCAGTCTGGCACTGGCGAAGTCAGGAGACTGTTTTACGGCATGTGAACCAGGAACTTTCGGCCCTGAGCGCGCAGGACCCTACACTTCGACTTGCCCTCCAGGCCAAAGAGCACACTGAGACTCTGCCTATACGGTTAAGCTTCCTGCATAGGGGTATAGAACTGTTGCGAGAAGCACAGCAGCGCCGGGAACAGACCCTGCGATTCATTTCTCATGATATGCGCGCGCCACAAAACTCGATTCTGGCATTGGTTTCGATGCAACGAGCAGGTAACGATCATCTTGCGCACCATGAACTACTTGAAAAGATGGAAGACTATGCCAATGCTACCCTTGAACTGGTAGACAACTTTATGGATCTGGCTCGCGCAGAAGCCATGGAACTAGAGTTCACTGAGCTTTATTCTGCTGATCTGATGTCGGCGGTATGTGACGACGCATGGAGTAGAGCCCAGGAAAAGAAAATCACCTTATTGTTTGATGAGCCTAGCAACGCTCCTTGGATCAAGGCAAATGCGCCCATGCTTAAACGGGCCTTAAGCAACCTGGTGGACAACGCTATAAAGTACAGCTCTCCCCACACCATAGTGGAATGCGCTATTGCCGAACACGACGAGATGCTGGTGATCCGTATTAGCGATCAGGGCTGGGGCATCCCAGAACATCTGCAAGCCACAATTTTTCAGCCTTTTCTCCGTGCTCATGTTGATGATCACAACGCACCCGGCGGAAGTGGCATAGGCCTGGCTTTTGTAGAAACCGTCGTACAACGTCATCATGGACACATCGAATTAGATAGCAAGGTTAATGAAGGCAGTTCATTCACCATCTATCTGCCTGCTGTACAGCTAAAGCCAGAATCCAAATGAAGCCTCGTCCTTAACAGTTACCCCTTCCGCTTGCCTTTATATTCAACTAGCTACGCTCTAAAATAAAAACAGCCCCATGCTATTTCTAGCATGGGGCTGTTTCTTTAGATTATGAAAAAGGAGGAGTCTGTGAAGACTTAGCTCTTATTCATTATCTGAGGCACTGGCTGGTTGCGATGTTTCATCAGCGGCAGTTTCACCACTTGCGTCAGACGAATCGTTGAAGGGGCTATCGCTCCCGAACGGATTCTCCTGTGCGCGAGCGGCTTGACGTTCAGCGATTTCAAACAGCTCTCTTTCGTGACGTGCACGGTGGAAGGCCATACCTGTACCGGCAGGAATGAGGCGACCCACAATGACGTTCTCTTTGAGGCCTCGCAGATCGTCACGTTTGCCCATAATAGCGGCTTCGGTTAGGACTCGCGTAGTCTCTTGGAAAGAGGCCGCCGAAATAAACGAATCAGTAGACAACGATGCTTTGGTAATACCCAGCAAAACGTTCTCGTATGACGCGGTCAGTTCTTTACTGGCTTCCAGACGATCATTCTCGTTTAGCAGCTCAGAGCGCTCAACTTGCTCACCCGTGATAAATTGGCTATCACCAGCATCGGAAATATTCACCCGACGCAGCATCTGGCGAACAATGACTTCGATGTGCTTGTCGTTAATCTTCACACCCTGCAGACGGTAAACGTCCTGAACTTCATTAACGATATAGCTGGCCAGTTGCTCGATGCCTTTGAGACGCAAGATGTCATGAGGATCAGGTGGACCATCAACAATGGTTTCACCCTTATTCACAACTTGACCATCATGCACCAACACCTGTTTCTCTTTGGGAATCAAGAACTCATGGCTGACACCGTCAAGGTCGGTAATGACCAGGCGCTGTTTGCCCTTCGTATCTTTACCAAAGGAAACCGTACCGGTAACTTCGGCCAACATACCCGCATCTTTAGGTGAGCGTGCTTCGAATAGTTCGGCAACACGTGGCAGACCCCCGGTAATATCGCGAGTTTTTTGCGATTCCTGAGGAATACGAGCCAGAATCTCACCCACGGAAACTTGCTGACCGTCACGAACGGTAATCAAGGCTCCGACCGGGAACGAGATATTCACCATATGATCGGTACCGGCAATTTTGATCTCATCGCCAGATTCGTTCAACAGTTTGATCTGCGGACGCAGTGTGATCTTCCCACCACGTGTTTTAGGCGTGATGACCACCAGAGTCGACAAGCCGGTTACCTCATCGACTTGACGGGCAACCGTCACGTTCTCGTCGATATTCTCGAAACGAACGGTACCACTGTACTCGGACACGATTGGACGCGTCAGCGGATCCCAACTGGCGATACGCTGGCCGGCTTTGACGTCTTCGCCATCACCTACCGAAATATTCGCACCGTATGGGATCTTGTGACGTTCACGCTCACGACGGCTATCATCATAAATAATGATTTCGCCCGAACGGGAAATAGCCACTTTTTCGCCTTTGGCGTTGGTCACATAGCGCAGACCGATGGCAAAACCAACCTGACCTGCAATTTTGGTTTCAACCGTGCTGGTCGTCGCTGCACGCGATGCTGCACCACCAATGTGGAAAGTACGCATCGTAAGCTGTGTACCTGGCTCCCCGATAGACTGGGCAGCGATAACACCGACTGCCTCACCACGGTTAACCATACTGCCCCGGCCCAGATCGCGACCATAACAATGCGCACATAGCCCATGACGGGTTTCGCACGTTAACGGTGTGCGAATCTTGACTTCGTCAATGCTCAGGGCATCAATCAGATCAACGAGGTCTTCGTCAAGCAAGGTACCTGCAGCTACTGCTGTCTCTTGGGTATCTGGATTGATGACATCAATCGCAGCTACACGGCCCAGAATACGGTCACGTAATGGCTCAATAACTTCACCGCCGTCCAGTACCGCTTTCATGGTGTAGCCGCTGGACGTACCGCAATCGCTTTCTGTGATAACCAGGTCTTGAGTCACGTCGACAAGACGGCGTGTCAAATAACCTGAGTTAGCCGTCTTCAAAGCAGTGTCAGCCAGACCTTTACGCGCACCGTGAGTAGAAATAAAGTACTGAAGTACGTTTAGACCTTCACGGAAGTTAGCGGTAATCGGTGTTTCGATAATCGAACCATCCGGTTTGGCCATCAAACCACGCATACCAGCCAACTGGCGAATCTGCGCAGCCGAACCTCGGGCACCAGAGTCAGCCATCATGTAGATAGAGTTAAACGACTCTTGACGCACATCTTCACCGTGACGGTTTTGAACAGGCTCAGTGGCCAGCTCTTCCATCATGGCTTTACCAACACGATCACTGACTTTGCCCCAGATATCGACCACGTTGTTATAGCGCTCTTGAGAGGTAACCAGACCCGATGAATACTGCTTGTCGATCTCTTTGACTTCGTTACCGGCCTGGTTCAGAATTTCTTCTTTAACCGTAGGAACCACCATGTCGTTCATGGAGATAGAGATACCTCCACGTGTGGCCAGACGGAAACCGGACTGCATAAGCTTATCGGCAAAAATCACAGTAGCACGCAGGCCACAACGACGGAAAGACTGATTGATCAGCTTGGAGATCTCTTTTTCTTCAAGGTCTGGTTCATTTGCTTGAAAGACAGACCGTGAGGCAAGATCTCGGACAGCAATGCGCGTCCGACCGTTGTTTCAAAACGCTGGGGTGTAGCGACCCATTCACCGGCTTCGTCTTTTGCGAACTCGTCAATACGAACGGTGATTCGAGACTGCAGTTCGACTTCTTTGTTGTCATAGGCGCGCTGCACCTCGGACACGTTCGCAAAGAACATGCCTTCGCCCTTACCGTTGATACGGTCACGGCTGGCGTAGTACAGACCTAAAACAATATCCTGCGACGGCACGATAGAAGGTTCGCCATTGGCAGGGAACAATACGTTGTTCGACGCCAACATCAATGTACGAGCTTCTAGTTGAGCCTCTAGCGACAGCGGTACGTGGACCGCCATTTGGTCACCGTCAAAGTCAGCGTTAAAGGCCGCACACACGAGTGGATGCAACTGAATCGCTTTACCTTCGATCAGAACAGGCTCAAATGCCTGAATACCCAAACGGTGCAACGTAGGCGCCCTGTTAAGCATTACGGGGTGTTCACGAATAACCTCTTCGAGAATATCCCAGACCACAGGCTCTTGATTCTCGACCAACCGCTTGGCTGCTTTGATGGTTGTTGCCAGACCCATCATTTCCAGACGATTGAAAATAAAAGGCTTAAAGAGCTCTAGCGCCATCAGCTTAGGCAGACCACACTGGTGCAGCTTAAGTTGAGGACCAACCACAATTACCGAACGACCGGAGTAGTCGACACGTTTACCCAGCAAGTTCTGACGGAAGCGACCGCCCTTGCCTTTGATCATGTCGGCCAGCGACTTCAGCTGACGCTTATTCGCACCCGTCATAGCTTTGCCGCGACGACCGTTGTCGAGCAGGGAGTCTACTGACTCTTGCAGCATACGTTTTTCGTTGCGCAAGATAATGTCAGGAGCTTTTAGCTCGAGCAGACGCTTCAACCGGTTGTTACGGTTGATGACGCGACGGTATAAGTCGTTGAGATCGGAAGTTGCAAAGCGGCCACCATCCAAAGGCACCAATGGGCGCAACTCGGGCGGCAGCACTGGCAGCACTTCGAGAATCATCCAGTCAGGCTTGATGCCTGATTTCTGGAATCCCTCAAGCACTTTCAGGCGCTTCGAAATTTTCTTGATCTTCGCTTCAGAACCAGTGGCTTTCAACTCGGCGCGCAGCGTTTCAACTTCGCGATCAATATCGATAGAGCGCAACAGTTCGCGCACGGCTTCAGCACCCATAAGGGCCTGGAAGTCGTCACCGTATTCTTCGGTTTTAGCAAAGTAATCATCGTCAGACATGATCTGACCGCGTTTAAGCGGGGTCATGCCAGGTTCAATTACGCACCACGCTTCAAAATAAAGCACGCGTTCGATGTCACGCAAGGTCATGTCGAGCACCATACCCAAGCGGGATGGCAAGCTCTTCAAGAACCAAATGTGCGCAACTGGACACGCCAATTCGATATGCGCCATGCGTTCGCGACGGACTTTAGAGACAGTGACTTCAACGCCACACTTCTCGCAAATCACGCCACGGTGTTTCAGGCGCTTGTACTTACCGCATAAGCATTCGTAGTCTTTGGTCGGGCCAAAAATCTTGGCACAAAAAGACCATCGCGCTCGGGGCGGAAAGTACGATAGTTAATCGTTTCTGGCTTGCGGACTTCACCGAAAGACCAGGAGCGAATTTTCTCAGGGGACGCAATGCCAATTTTGATGGCATCAAACTGTTCGTCCTTAGAGACTTGTTTAAAGAGATCGAGTAGCGCTTTCATTATTTACGCTCCAAATCCATGTCGAGGGACAAGGATCGAATTTCCTTGACAAGAACGTTAAACGACTCCGGCATGCCGGCTTCGATAACGTGGTCACCCTTGACAATGTTCTCATAAACCTTGGTACGTCCGGCGATGTCATCGGATTTAACCGTAAGCATTTCTTGCAGAGTGTAGGCAGCACCGTATGCTTCAAGTGCCCAGACCTCCATCTCTCCGAAACGCTGACCACCAAATTGAGCTTTACCGCCCAAGGGCTGTTGAGTGACGAGCGAGTAGGGACCAGTAGAGCGAGCATGCATCTTGTCATCCACCAAGTGGTGAAGTTTCAGGAAGTGCATATAACCCACTGTTACCGGACGCTCAAACTGTTCGCCAGTTAGACCATCAAACAACATCACTTGTGTACGTCCGGATGCCAACTGCAGTTTTTCTGCAATATCGTCAGGATAAGCAAGCTTCAGCATCGTACGGATTTCATGTTCGGTGGCACCATCAAACACCGGTGTTGCCAAAGGCATTCCGTTGCGCAGGTTATGTGCCATTTCAACAACTTCCGCATCCGTCAAGCCAGCAATATCGGCGGCTTTACCAGTGCTGTTGTAGACACTATCCAGGAACTCACGTACTTCGGCTACCTGATAGCCCTGCTCGCTGCTCAGCATGTCGTTGATACGATGGCCCAAACCTTTAGCAGCCCAGCCCAAGTGAACTTCGAGCACCTGCCCTACGTTCATTCGAGAAGGAACACCCAAGGGGTTCAGCACGATATCAACAGGCGAGCCATCGGCCATGTGCGGCATATCTTCAACCGGCACAATCCGAGACACCACACCTTTGTTCCCGTGACGACCAGCCATCTTGTCACCGGGCTGCAAGCGACGCTTAACAGCAAGGTAAACCTTGACCATTTTGAGAACGCCCGGAGGCAACTCATCACCTTGTGTCAGTTTCTTGCGCTTCTCTTCAAAAGCTAAGTCGAACTGATGACGCTTTTGCTCAAGGGCATCTTTAGTCTGCTCAAGCACAACGGCGTGCTCTTCGTCGGCCAGACGAATATCAAACCACTGCCAGCGGTCGAGATCTGCCAGGTACTCGGCCGTGATCTCGCTGCCTTTGGGCAGGCGACGAGGACCACCATTGACTACCTTGCCGGTGAGGAACTTGGCGGCACGATCAAAGGCATCATCTTCTACGATACGAAGCTGATCGTTCAGGTCTTGACGGTAGCGACGCAGCTCGTCGTCGATAATGGACTGAGCACGCTTATCGCGTTCAATACCTTCACGCGTGAAGACTTGAACATCAATAACTGTACCTACCATGCCGGAAGGCACACGCAACGATGTATCTTTAACATCGGAGGCTTTCTCGCCGAAAATCGCACGCAGCAATTTTTCTTCAGGAGTCAGCTGGGTTTCGCCCTTGGGCGTAACCTTACCTACCAGTACATCATCAGCACGAACTTCTGCGCCAATGTACACAATACCGGAGTCATCCAGACGGTTAAGTTGAACTTCAGACAGGTTACTGATGTCTCGTGTGATGTCTTCTGCACCCAGCTTGGTGTCGCGAGCCACCACCGTCAGCTCCTCAATGTGAATTGAGGTGTAACGGTCATCGGAAACAACTTTCTCTGAGATGAGGATGGAATCCTCAAAGTTATAGCCGTGCCATGTCATGAAAGCGATCTTCATGTTCTGGCCCAGCGCCAACTCGCCCAGGTCGGTAGACGCGCCATCGGCCAATACGTCACCACGGGCAAGAATATCGCCACGCTTAACGATAGGACGCTGGTTGATGTTGGTGTTCTGGTTAGAACGTGTGTATTTGGTGAGGTTGTAAATATCAACACCCACTTCACCCGCCACGTTTTCCTCATCGTTCACACGAATAACGATACGCTCGGCATCAACGTGATCAACCACACCGCCACGACGGGCCATGACTGTAGTACCGGAGTCGACTGCAACCGTGCGCTCGATACCTGTACCGACCAGTGCTTTCTCCGGACGCAAACATGGCACCGCCTGGCGCTGCATGTTGGCACCCATCAGGGCACGGTTAGCATCATCATGCTCCAGGAACGGGATCAGGGAAGCCGCCACCGACACAATCTGTGAAGGAGCCACGTCCATGTATTGCACGTTATCCGGCGATGTCATGAGGGTTTCACCCGCTTCACGACATGCAACCAGATCATCAGCAAAACGGTGATCATCGTCAAGCTCAGCGTTAGCCTGGGCAATGATGTAGTTGCTTTCTTCAATGGCGGACAAGTACACGATTTCGTCGGTTACCTGATTGGCTACCACTTTACGATAGGGGTTTCAAGGAAACCGTATTCGTTCAGGCGGGCATACAACGCCATCGAGTTGATCAGACCAATGTTCGGACCTTCCGGCGTTTCGATTGGACACACACGACCATAGTGAGTCGGGTGTACATCTCGAACCTCAAAACCGGCACGCTCACGTGTCAGACCACCAGGTCCCAATGCTGAAACGCGACGCTTATGCGTAATTTCAGATAAGGGGTTGGTTTGATCCATAAACTGCGACAGCTGGCTGGAGCCAAAGAACTCTTTAACCGCTGCCGAAATAGGACGTGAGTTAATAAGATCGTGAGGCATCAGGTTTTCACTTTCAGCCTGACCCAAACGCTCTTTGACAGCACGCTCAACACGCACTAAGCCTGCACGGAACTGGTTTTCGGCCAGTTCGCCTACACAACGAACACGGCGGTTGCCCAAGTGGTCAATATCATCGATTTGACCAATACCGTTACGAAGATCAACCAACACTTTGATGGTGTTGACGATATCGTCGTCTGTCAGGGTCATCGGGCCTTCGATAGTTTCGCCACGACCTAAACGACTGTTGACCTTCATGCGGCCTACGCGAGAAAGGTCATAGGACTCTTCGCTGTAGAACAACCGCTGGAACAAGGCTTCAACCGCATCTTCGGTAGGAGGCTCACCCGGACGCATCATGCGGTAGATGGCAACACGCGCGGCCATTTGGTCCGCAGTGTCATCAGTGCGCAAGGTCAGGGAAATAAACCCGCCCTGGTCAAGGTCGTTGATATAGAGCGTTTCGATATCACGGATATTGGCCAGGCGTAGCTCGGCCAGTACGGTTTCAGTGATTTCATCATTTGCTTTGGCAATGATCTCGCCCGTATCGGGATTGACCACGTTTTTAGCCAACGCACGACCCAGAAGGTAATCTTCAGGGATCGAAATATAATCAATTTTTGCTTCATCCAGCTGACGCATATGACGAGCGTTAATACGCTTGTCCTTTTCAACGATTACATTGCCGTCACGATCAGTAATATCGAAACGGGCAACTTCGCCGCGCCAGTGCTTAGAAACAAATTGCAGACGACCGCCTTCACTTTCGAGTTCAATATGATCGAACTCAAAGTAATGAGCCAAAATGGCTTCCGGTGTCATACCAATAGCTTTCAACAATATCGAAACCGGCATTTTACGACGGCGGTCAATACGGAAGAAAAGGATATCTTTAGGATCGAACTCAAAATCGAGCCACGAACCACGGTAAGGAATGACGCGAGCAGAAAACAACAGCTTGCCAGAGCTATGCGTCTTACCACGGTCATGTTCGAAGAACACGCCAGGTGAGCGGTGAAGCTGCGATACAATGACACGCTCAGTGCCATTGATGACAAACGAGCCATTATCTGTCATGAGTGGTATTTCACCCATGTAGACTTCTTGCTCTTTGACTTCCTTGACAGTGGGTTTGCTGACCTCGCGATCCATGATCACTAAGCGAACTTTCGCACGCAAGGGCGATGCATACGTCAAACCACGGAGTTGACACTCCTTGACGTCAAATACAGGTTCTCCAAGCACATAGCTAACGAACTCTAGCCGTGCCATCCCGTTATGGCTTACTATTGGAAAAATAGAATTAAAAGCTTCTTGCAGGCCTTCCGATCTACGTTCAGAAGGTAGCGTATCCTTCTGCAGAAAGGTTCTGAAAGAATTCAGCTGGGTTGCCAATAAGTAAGGAACCTGCTGCACGTCTTCACGTTTGGCGAAGCTCTTGCGTATGCGCTTTTTTCGGTGTACGAATAAGGCATGAGCACTCCGACTCAAGGGTTACACGGGCCGTCAACCACGACCCCGGTTTACGACTCTAGAAAACCTGACTCAAATAATAAACAGCATGTTTAAATCAAAGGTTTTCTGGAGACGCAAAAGCCCGGGAAGGCAAAAGCACTTCCCGGGCAAGCATAAAAGTCTTATTTAAGTTCGACTTTTGCACCAGCGTCTTCAAGCTTTTTCTTAGCTTCTTCAGCTTCAGCTTTAGATACGCCTTCTTTGACGTCTTTAGGTGCGCCATCAACCAGATCTTTAGCTTCTTTCAAGCCAAGACCAGTGATTTCGCGAACGGCTTTAATAACGCTAACTTTGTTTGCGCCGATTTCAGCCAGGTGAACGTTGAACTCGGTTTGCTCAGCAGCAGCCGCACCAGCGTCAGCAGCAGGAGCAGCAACTGCAACAGCAGCAGCTGCAGCAGACACACCGAATTTTTCTTCCATGTCCGTGATTAACTCGGACAGCTCAAGCACAGTCATGTTAGCGACTGCTTCGAGGATTTCAGCTTTAGTAGCCATTTTTCAGAACTCCAGAATAGGTATAAATGCCAGGTTTGGGTATCGTCCGATACGACGAAATTCCACCAGCAAGCCTTGAATTAAGCGGCCTGCTTTTGATCGCGTACAGCGGCCAAGCCACGTACAAATTTGGTTGGAACTTCGTTGAGCGTACGCACAAACTGCGTGATAGGCGCTTGCATGGTGCCAAGCAATTTCGCAATCAACTCGTCGCGCGAAGGCATTGTTGCCAAAGCTTTGACGCCGTTCAGGTCAAGAAGGCTATTGGGCATTGCCCCGCCTTTAATAACCAGACTGTCGTTGGTTTTAGCGAAATCAGACATGACTTTTGCCGCTGCTACCGGATCATCACTGATGGCGTACATCAGAGGACCGACTAGCTGGCTAGATAACTCTTCAAAAGAAGAATCAGCTAACGCACGACGAACTAACGTGTTTTTTAATACACGCAGGTACACGCCCGATTCACGCGCTTGTTTGCGCAATACGGTAACGGAGGCGACGTCCAGACCACGATACTCAGCGATAATGATCGATTGTGCCTGTGCTACTTGAGCAGAGACTTCTTCGATGACTACCGTTTTCTCTTCACGATTGAGACTCACGGTTTGAACACTCCTTCTAAAGATGCTCGGGAAAGTCCTGAGCATCAACCGAATGCGGCGCACCTGGTAGAGATTCTGAAATAGAAAATCTTCCGTGGGCGCCGTCTACGTTGGATGAATGATTAAGAAATCTAGAACGAGGCGGTTAAGCACCGATTTTGACTTCTCCAACGGTCTTTGACAGCAATGGCTAACAAAATGCTAACCACAGCCCAAAGTTCTGTTTACTTTGAAAGCGAATTACGCTTGCAAAGATGAAATTTCAACACGAGCACCGCCACCCATAGTGGATGAAACGGCGATCTTGCGCATGTAAACGCCCTTAGCTGCCGCTGGGCGAGCTTTATTAAGAGCATCCACAAGAGCCAATAGGTTGGTCTGCAACTGTTCTGTTTCGAACGAAGCACGACCGATAGTGGCGTGGATAATTCCTGCTTTATCGGTACGGTACTGAATCTGACCAGCTTTAGCATTTTTCACTGCCGTAGCAACATCAGGTGTAACCGTGCCAACGCGAGGGTTAGGCATCAGGCCACGTGGGCCCAGAATTTGACCTAAGGTACCCACAACACGCATTGTGTCTGGAGACGCGATCACTACGTCGAAGTCCATCTGACCGGCTTTGATCTGCTCAGCCAAGTCATCCAAACCTACGATTTCAGCGCCGGCTGCACGTGCTTCTTCAGCTTTATCGCCTTGAGCGAATACGGCTACACGAACGCTTTTGCCTGTACCAGCAGGTAGAACCACCGAACCACGAACCAGTTGGTCCGATTTACGGGGATCAATACCAAGCTGAACTGAAATATCGATAGACTCGTTGAACTTTGCTGTTGCGGTTTCTTTGACCAGGTTCAAAGCTTCAGCAACAGGGTAAAATTTATTACGGTCGATTTTGGCAGCAATGGCTGCTGCGCGTTTGCTTAATTTAGCCATGACTATTAAACCCCTTCGACGTTAATGCCCATACTGCGAGCAGTACCGGCGACAGTGCGTACCGCTGCGTCTAAATCGGCAGCAGTAAGATCGGGTTCTTTAGTTTTGGCAATTTCCTCGGCTTGAGCGCGAGTAAGCGTACCAACTTTATCCAGGTTAGGACGGGCCGAACCATTTTTAATACCAACAGCTTTTTTGATCAGGATAGTCGCCGGAGGCGTCTTCATGATGAAAGTGAAGCTCTTGTCTGCAAAAGCAGTGATTACAACTGGAATTGGCAGACCTGGCTCGAGTTGCTGGGTGCGGGCATTGAATGCCTTGCAGAATTCCATGATATTCAAACCACGCTGACCCAATGCTGGGCCAATGGGTGGCGATGGATTTGCCTTACCAGCTGGAACCTGCAGCTTGATAAAACCGACGATTTTTTTCGCCATGATAGACTCCTTGCGGGTAATAGTGCCTGCTGCAGTTAAACAGCTGGCTCCCCGGGGTTAAAACTCAGGTTTTTTCAACCTGGTCGAAATCGAGTTCTACAGGGGTCGAGCGGCCGAAAATAGTAACGGAGACTCGAACCTTGCTTTTCTCGTAATTAACTTCTTCAACGTTACCGTTAAAGTCAGCGAACGGGCCTTCTTTTACCCGCACAAGTTCGCCGACCTCAAACAGCACTTTAGGACGAGGTTTCTCTACACCCTCTTCCATTTGCGACAATATTTCTTTGACTTCGCGCTCGGATATAGGCGCAGGACGATTACCCGCACCACCCAGGAAGCCCGTAACACGATTGGTACTGCGTACTAAATGCCATGTTTCGTCGGTGAGATCCATCTCGACCAATACGTAACCTGGGAAAATACGACGTTCAGTAATTGTTTTTTTGCCGTTTTTGACTTCAACGACTTCTTCCGAAGGAATCAGGATTTGACCGAAAGCATGTTCTAGCTCGGCACGCTCGATTCGCTCGACTAAAGCCTTGTGCACGCTTTTCTCCATACCGGAGTAAACGTGAACGACATACCAGCGCTTGCTCATGTGTGCCCTTTATTTCCAGCCTAGTAGCAGGCCATAAATGACCCACTCAAGCCCTTTGTCTATAATCCACAACAGGACAGCCATAACCGCAACAAACAGGAACACGATGCCTGTCATTTGCGTAGCTTCTTTGCGGGACGGCCAGTGTACGCGTCGGACTTCGCCGTAGGAATCGCGCGCAAACGCTATTGTACGCTTGCCAGTATCACTGAAGAACACAATCAAAGCGGCCACAATCAAAGCGCCCACGAACACGCCTACCCGGACTAAACCGGGCTGTGTCTCTAAGATGGAGTAACCAACAATGCCTGCAGCAAGCACTAGTACTGCCAGGCCCAGTTTAAGACGCTCTGAGCCACGGTTAACGGTTTCTACGTTGGTATTCGACATATTCCGACGATAGGACGCCACGAAAGCGTGACGAATGACTGAGTGGCAGGGGCAGAAGGAATCGAACCCTCAACCTTCGGTTTTGGAGACCGACGCTCTGCCAATTGAGCTATACCCCTATACCTTGAAGACAGTTTGCCGTATAAGGCTCACTGTGACAACAAGTGCAAAGGGGAATAGTACCCCCTTTTGCACTTTTTTACTACTATTTATTTAATAATTTTGGCAACGACACCAGCACCAACAGTACGGCCACCTTCGCGAATCGCGAAACGCAGACCTTCTTCCATCGCGATTGGCGCAATCAATGACACCGTCATCGAAATGTTATCACCAGGAAGCACCATTTCTTTGTCTTCCGGCAATTCGATCGTGCCCGTTACGTCCGTCGTACGGAAGTAAAACTGAGGACGGTAGCCCTTGAAGAATGGCGTGTGACGACCACCCTCTTCTTTGGACAGAATGTAGACCTCAGCAGTGAAGTCGGTGTGTGGCTTGATCGAACCTGGCTTGGCCAATACCTGACCACGCTCAACGTCTTCACGTTTTGTACCACGTAGCAAAATACCAACGTTATCGCCCGCTTCGCCCTGATCGAGCAACTTGCGGAACATTTCAACACCAGTACAAATCGATTTCACCGTATCACGGATACCGATGATTTCGATCTCTTCGCCCACTTTCACAATACCGCGCTCGATACGGCCGGTAACCACAGTACCGCGGCCCGAAATCGAGAACACGTCTTCAACAGGCATCAGGAATGCACCGTCAACCGCACGTTCAGGCGTAGGAATGTAGCTGTCAAGCGCCGCTGCCAGTTCCAGCACAGCTGAGTGACCCAAGGGGCCAGCATCGCCTTCCAGAGCCAATTTAGCAGAGCCAGTGATGATCGGTGTGTCGTCGCCAGGGAAATCGTAGTTCGACAGCAATTCGCGAACTTCCATTTCAACCAGTTCGAGCAACTCAGCGTCGTCAACCATGTCGGCTTTGTTCAGGAACACGATGATGTAAGGAACGCCAACCTGGCGGCTTAGCAAAATGTGCTCGCGTGTCTGAGGCATGGGGCCATCAGCAGCCGAAACCACCAGAATCGCGCCATCCATCTGCGCTGCACCGGTAATCATGTTTTTAACGTAGTCAGCGTGACCAGGGCAATCAACGTGAGCGTAGTGACGGTTAGGTGTCTCGTACTCGACGTGTGAGGTGCTGATGGTGATACCGCGGGCTTTCTCTTCAGGAGCTGCGTCGATTTGCGCGTAGTCGCGTGCTTCGCCGCCGTATTCTTTTGCCAAAACCGTGCAGATTGCTGCGGTCAATGTGGTCTTACCGTGATCAACGTGACCAATGGTGCCTACGTTGACGTGTGGTTTAGTCCGTTCAAACTTGCCTTTAGCCATGGCAGACTCCTGAATGGAAGGATGCTGAAATATAAAGAGTTGTGGTGCCCATGACGCGAATCGAACGCGTGACCTCTCCCTTACCAAGGGAGTGCTCTACCCCTGAGCCACATGGGCGACTTATGCTTCTTACCGTTGCATTAATTAACGATAATAATTTGGAGCGGGTGAAGGGAATCGAACCCTCGTCTTAAGCTTGGAAGGCTTCTGCTCTACCGTTGAGCTACACCCGCAGTTGATTCTTACTACACCCGGGGCAGAGGCTGTTAGGCTTCTGCCATTGTTCTGGTGGTGGGAGTAGGATTCGAACCTACGTAGGCGTAAGCCAACAGATTTACAGTCTGCCCCCGTTAGCCACTTGGGTATCCCACCATAAAGCGAATTGCGAATTATGCATGTATTTTTTATGGCTGTCAACAAGTTTGGCAACTTGCTTACGTTTTATTTACAAATTTATTTACGTAATTCGCAAATAAAAACATAAAAAGGTAGATGCATTTCCACAAAGACAGTCATTTTGACCGCGCGCGTAACATAAGTCAACATAAAGTCTGAATTCAGCTTCAGACAGAACAAAAAAAGCGCTTATAGCTATCAAGATGCTATAAGCGCAATGTCTTGCCGCCGCAATGGCCTTCAAGAACTTACTTTTCGATCAAGGTATTCCAGCCCTGCTTTTCCAGCAAACTGTTCAAATGTTCCCAGCCGTGAAAGCTGATTTGTAAATGACCTTTGTTTTTAGCTCCGACCTTAAGCACCACTTGGGTGCCCAGATGCTCGGACAGGGCCTTTTCTACTCGCTGCGCATCCCCGTTTTTCTTCGGAGCTGTCGCTATGGCTACAGCATCAGCATTGTCGGCTTCGCGTAGCGTCTTTGCCACCAGCTTCTCTGTTTCGCGTACAGATAGCCGACGCGCTATGACTTCGTTCGCCAACATGATCTGCGTGGCAGCGTCGGTAGCTAACAAAGAGCGAGCGTGCCCCATGTCAATATCGCCAGCTAAAAGCATAATCTGGACCGGCTCTGCCAGATTGATTAGACGCAATAGATTGCTAGTGGCTGAACGTGAACGTCCTATGGCCTGGGCTGCCTGCTCGTGAGTTAACGCAAACTCGTCAATTAGACGTTTAACCCCGTGCGCTTCCTCAAGCGGATTCAGATCTTCGCGCTGAATGTTTTCGATCAGCGCCATTACGGCCGCGTTCTCGTCAGCCACTTCACGGACCAGGACAGGAACCCGTTCCAGGCCCGCTAACTTTGCTGCACGATAGCGGCGTTCGCCCGCGATAATTTCGTATTTCGCACTGTCTTTTCCAGCCAAAGGACGAACTAAAATTGGCTGCATTACACCCTGCGCGCGAATAGAATCGGCAAGCTCGTTAAGCGCCCCTTCGTCCATTCGGGTACGAGGCTGATACTTACCCGCTACCAGATCGTCCACACCCAGTTCGTGAGGTGTACCCGCCGCAGCCTCTGTTTTACCAATGCTATCGATCACACTTGCGTCTACACCCAACAGGGCATCTAATCCTCGCCCTAATCCTTTAGGCTTTCGTGTTGCCATGAGTATTCCTTTAAACTTTAAGCTTCTGCTGGCTGCGAAGCGGCCTCTTCTTCTTTAGCCTCTTTCTTAAGGCGCTTGACGAGCTCACGGCCGAACTCCATATAGGCTTTGGCACCTCGCGAATTTTTATCGTAGCTAATGCCTGGCATCCCGTGGCTGGGCGCTTCAGCCAAACGCACATTTCTTGGCACGATTGTCTTAAAGACCTTATCACCAAAATGAGCTTCAATCTGTGCCGACACTTGCTGTTGCAGTGTCACCCGTGTATCAAACATGACACGCAGCAGACCAATCAACTGTAATTCGGTATTAATATTTCGATAGACCCGTTTGATCGTGTTTACGAGGTCAGATAAGCCTTCCAAAGCAAAATACTCGCATTGCATCGGAATAATGACACCGTGTGCACTGGCAAGTCCATTTAAGGTTAACAAGGATAAGGTTGGAGGGCAGTCTATAAGTACAAAATCGTACTCGTGAGACACCTTTCCAAGCGCTCTTTTTAACTGTTTTTCGCGCTCATCCATTTGAACCAGGTCGATTTCCGCCCCAGAAAGCTCTCTATTAGATGGCAACACATCGTAACCACCCGTTTCTGAATGTACCCTAGCTTCTGAAATTGTGCTTTGGCCGATCAAAACTTCATAAACATTATGTTCTACATTGTTTTTATCGATTCCGCTGCCCATCGTGGCGTTTCCTTGCGGATCTAAATCGATAAGCAAGACTTTTTCTTCAATGCAGCCAATGCAGCAGCCAGATTAATCGTTGTGGTGGTCTTACCCACGCCGCCCTTCTGGTTGGCGACACAAAATACATATGTCCTGGGTTTGGTGGAATTAGCAGACATAGTTATCCTTGTTGACTCAAATAAACCAGGCATCGCTGGGCGTCTAGCTCGGGAACCCTTAGAGGTTTCACGTGGTCAACTGACCATGAGGTTTGTTGTGTAAGTTCTAGAATTTCATTTTCCGGCTGGCGTCCCTTCATAGCTAACATCCGTCCATTTTGGGATATATGTTGTCCAGCCAAAGTGACAAAGTCGACTAACGAAGCAAAGGCGCGAGATATTACTATATCGGCGGCATAAGGGGTAATAGTCTCGACTCGCTGATGCGTTGCCTTCAGGTTAGGTAGAGCCAATACAGCTGACATCTGACGTACAAATGCCATTTTTTCTCTACGGCATCAACACACACCACTTCCCATTCTGGGTTAACTATAGCCAAGACGACTCCGGGCAAGCCAGCACCAGATCCCACATCCATAATTCTGGCACTACTTTTGTTTTTTTCAGCCAGTTCCTGCTGAATAGGAAGCACTACCGACAAACTATCAAAAATGTGCTGGACCAGCATTTGCTCGGGATCACGCACCGCAGTCAAATTATATGTTTTGTTCCATCGCTGCAATTGCGAGATGTACTTAAGCAGCTTTTCGTGCTGCACCATGTCTGGCGTCAATCCCAAACTAGTACACGCCCCATTAAGACGTGCCGAAAATTCTATGCTCTTATCACTCATGCCGCACTTCTCGCCTGTCCTAGGCGTTTTAAATAAACCAGTAGCACTGAGACTGCTGCCGGTGTCACACCAGAAACCCTACCTGCCTGCCCAATTGTTTGCGGCCTGGCTGCCTCTAGTTTAAGGACCACCTCGTTTGACAGGCCTTTTATTTTTGAATAATCAATACTCTCAGGAATAAGCTGTTCGTCAAAAGATGCTTGTCTCTTAACTTCAGTCTGCTGGCGGGTGACATAACCGGCATACTTCACTTCTATTTCGACTTGAGTTTCAACAACCGGATCTAAGCCCAAGTCACTCAACACTTGGGTGCCGTCTTTACTTACTAGCTGTCCCAGGGTCTGATATTTAATTTCAGGACGCTTCAACAGGTCATGTAGTGAGTATTCTCTTTCAATTCCCTGCCCTAAGACCGCATGTAATGTTTCACGTGAAACTAACGTTGGATTTATCCAGGTTCCTCGCAGACGTTCTATTTCGCTGGCGACAGCATCACGTTTACGATTAAAAGCGTTCCAGCGCTCGTCATTTACAAGCCCCAGTTTTCTACCGACCTCTGTAAGACGCTGATCTGCGTTATCTTCACGCAAACTTAACCTATATTCCGCACGCGAGGTAAACATCCGATACGGCTCGGTTACGCCACTAGTAATGAGATCATCAACAAGAACGCCCAAATATGCTTCATTTCGCTTAGGCGTCCAGGCTTCCTCTCCCCTGATCTGCAATACAGCATTAATACCGGCCAATAGCCCTTGAGCTGCAGCCTCTTCGTAGCCGGTAGTACCATTGATTTGCCCAGCGAAGAACAAAGCATTAATTGCCTTGGTTTCTAAAGAAGGTTTCAAGGCTCGAGGATCAAAATAGTCGTACTCAATAGCATAGCCAGGGCGCATGATACGTGCATTTTCAAGACCTGGAAGGCTTTGCACAATACCTATCTGTATATCAAAAGGCAAGCTAGTAGATATGCCATTGGGATAGATTTCTGTGCTGGTAAGCCCCTCTGGTTCAAGAAATACTTGATGACTCGATTTATCAGCAAAACGATGAATTTTATCTTCAATGGAAGGGCAATAACGGGGACCCACCCCTTCGATCGTTCCCGAATCGCTATACATAGGAGAGCGATCCAAACCAGAGCGGATAATATCGTGCGTACGCGCGTTGGTGTGAGTAATCCAGCACGGCATCTGCCGGGGGTGCATGGCCGCATTACCTAAATAGGAGAAGACCGGTATAGGATTGCTATCACCATGCTGCAGCTCTAACTTAGAATAATCTATGGTTGTGGAATCAATGCGCGGCGGTGTCCCTGTCTTGAGTCGACCTTGGGGTAACTTCATTTCTTTTAATCTCTGTGCAAGCGTAATGGCAGGTGGATCCCCTGCCCGGCCGCCAGAGTAATTGTCTAACCCAACATGAATTCGACCATTTAGAAATGTTCCAGCTGTTAGTACCACAGCCTTCGCTTTAAAACGAAGACCAATCTGGGTTACAGCTCCTACCACTCGATCTCCTTCTAAAAGCAAATCATCCACAGCTTGCTGGAAAACCATCAAATTAGGCTGATTTTGTACTGTCTGTCGAATTGCTGCTCTGTACAGGGATCGATCTGCCTGGGCTCGCGTAGCGCGCACAGCAGGTCCTTTGGATTGATTTAAAATCCTGAATTGGATTCCGGAATAATCCGTTGCCATCGCCATCGCGCCTCCTAATGCATCCACTTCTTTCACCAAGTGGCCTTTGCCAATACCTCCAATAGAGGGATTGCAGGACATTTGGCCTAGCGTGTCTACATTATGGGTGAGCAACAGCGTAGAGGCGCCGGCGCGCGCAGCTGCTAAGGCCGCTTCGGTACCCGCGTGGCCACCGCCGACGACGATAACGTCAAACTCGTCTGGATAAATCATTGTAGTAGAACAGAAATTCGATAAAAACTCATTATACGACCGCCGCGCAACCCTTTCAGATTTTAATCTTGTAAAACAACAGTTAAGGCTAATTTCGAAATTTAAAGAAGCTCGAAAACACCTTTAATTGCTTAACTGTCAGTGCCGCTACGCGGTTATTAGCTTTACTTCAGCACGGATGAGTAATTTTCTCTTTAACAGACTCTAAATCAGCATATAGAAATGTAGACGTTAACATTGACCTGTTCAGGCGAATAGCGTTTTTACTCAGGAAAACCTTCAAAGAACCTATTTGCTTATAAGCATTATCGAATAAATTACTTTTAATTCACTTCATACTGAATGACAGATTCGGAAAGCTACCCCACTCGGACTATCTTAACTCTTGCTAAACCAGTCAGGTTCCACGTGAAACATACCGTGTTATGCCTGATCAATCCATTCCGTTTATGTTTTGTTGTACTTGCTGTTGAATATCTCGAGCTTGCATCTAAACGTATTCTCAACAAGACCCCTCCTACGACAATACAGGCTATTCGAAAATCTTACTTCAACATGGTTTCACGTGAAACCATAGGGCTCTGAGCCATAGCAAGCATGTTCCACGTGGAACAGCCTAAACCAAATAGACTAAGCTAAAAAGCCTATTTATAACTCTACCTATAAGCCGTGCACCCCTTATCCAAAATCGAACTCTATCAGCATGCTAAAACACTATTATCAGGAGAGCATGCGCCATGTGCCGCCTAAACCAAAGCTAACGTTGGCCGACTTGGTAAAAGTGTGTTTAAGGGCCTGCTACCCCAGCTTAACATTGAGAGCTTCGGATCAATGCGCCTGTGGATTCACTGTCACCGATAGATGACAGGCTACATACTGAGAATCAGCATAGAATTAGGCCAATGGTCAGCACGAAGAATTTTCCATGAACGTCAAAGTTGGGTAGCCGCATGTGCCTTTGCCAGGACAGTATTTATTTGCCCTATGAACAGTGGATAACATCTCGATATTTATTTCTCCGTTGTCTCAGGCCCATAACACATGCAGCTTAAGCGCTCACCATCTTGTGGGTAACTATGTGCATAACCTGTGTGGCACCAAGGATAACTTTTATGCTTTCCACTGATTGAGCCAGACTTCACCCAAGCGCTCATTACTCTGGGTCAAGAGAGAAAAGGATGTTAACGAGTAATTTCCCCTACCCTTAGCCCTACCCCGGAAAAACCAAAAACAGGGGTTTTCAAAGATGAAATGGAGACTCAGGCAAAAAACCTGCCCTCGCCCCAATACTTAAAAACCCGTGCAAGAGGATTAGCTTAGCCCGCGAGGGAATAGGAGGGACAAAAAAAGCGCCGTATTTAGGCGCTTTGGAATCAGCATGGCTTAAAAAGCACTGATTTTTTATTCTTGCATAGGTCGTATCGCAGCGGCTTGCAGCCCTTTAGGACCTTGCTGTACCTCGAACTCTACTGGCTGCCCTTCGTTTAACGAACGAAAACCGCGGCCATCGATCGCGGTAAAGTGAGCAAATACATCTGCATCGCCAGAATCAGGGCTAATAAAGCCGAAGCCTTTTTCAGCGTTGAACCATTTAACTTTGCCGGTTTGAACCATAATTTACAGCTTCCTGATAAAAACGTATAAAAGTTTGACTACGACTCAGTAGCAACCGTATTCAAAAACCGGGCTGATTATTGTCTGGCAAACCGCAAACAGGCTAAGCGCGATAAATTAGCACTTGCTTCTGAATCAATGTCAGCGAAAGCATAACCATGCAGAGCGTCGTTTACCAATACCAACATACCCCAATGTCGTATTTTTTCGTCATATAGTTATGAAAAAAACGTTATTTATCCATGCGGCTTCTGACGCATCATTAAAAATAATCCAGGGCATTAATCCACTATGAGTATCAAGTCAAAACTGCCAAATGTAGGCGAGACCATTTTTACGGTGATGAGTCGATTAGCCATCGACCATAACGCAATCAACTTAGGGCAAGGCTTTCCTGATTTTGAGACAGATCGCGGTCTGATCGACTCAGTACATCAAGCCATGCTTGAAGGTCATAATCAGTATGCTCCCATGAGTGGCCACCCATTACTGAAGTCAGCAATCGCAACCAAGACCAAAACACTGTATGGGGCAAGCTATGACACAGATTACGAGCTAACCGTCACTAACGGAGCTAGCCAGGCCTTGATGGCGGCCATTCTGGCGCTGGTACACCCCGGAGATGAAGTAATCGTCATAGAGCCGTTCTACGACCTCTACTTGCCATGTATAGAGTTAGCTGGGGGCTTTGCAGTAATTGTGCCTATGGTGGCCCCTAAAAGCCCTGTGGATAGCTATTACATCGATTGGGAAGCTGTGGAAAAGGTTATCAGTAGCAAAACGCGGTTATTGATTCTTAATTTCCCGCATAACCCTACAGGAATCAGGTTGAAACCTCAGGATTTAGATGCTCTTGAACATCTTGTGCATAACTTTGGAATCACCCTTTTATCTGACGAAGTTTATGAGCACCTGATTTTTGATAACCATCCTCATTTAAGTTTATCCACACGGGAAAGCTTGCGTGAGAACTCAATTATCGTCTCTTCTTTCGGTAAAACCTTCAGTGCTACTGGATGGAAGCTTGGATATTGTCTGGCACCAGCAAAATTCAGTAAAGAAATCCAGAAAGTGCACCAATATATGGTTTTTTGCGTCGCGACTCCGATGCAGGTTGGTTTGGCCCGGTATATGGAGGACTCTGCTACCTACAATGATTTAGCTAAGTTTTATCAGAAGAAACGTGACTATTTGTTCAATGGGCTGCTGAACACTGCTTTTGAGCCTATGCAAAGCGAAGGGACTTTCTTTTTACTAGCTTCCTACCAAGGCTTGTCTACAAAAAATGAGATCGAATTTAGTCAGTGGTTAACGCAGGAACATGGGGTTGGGGTGATACCCGTTTCTGCTTTTTACCAAGATCCGAAGTCTGTCGCTGCAAACCACCAGCTTGTACGATTTTGTTTTGCAAAGCAGGATCATACCCTGGCTAGAGCAATTGAGCGTTTAGAGAAAATATCTAGATAAATCATTAAATTAGCAAAGTTATACAAATTTACCTACAGCCCTTTCATGTTTTTTCAGAAAGGGTTTTTTCGTTTGCAGCATAAAAAAACAGAAAGACGTTTACGAATGAGTGGTGACGTTTTCAGTGTAGGCACCAAACTCAGCTAAGGCAAGGGCGATTTGGTCTGGGCATTGAAGACAGGAAGTTGGAAGGTAATCATTAGTTATTCAATAACATCTATATATATCTAATAAGACTAATGGGTGTCTGTGGATAACTAGAACAAGTCTCTAAGGTCCAATAACTACGGGCTTTTCAAGCTTTAAATTCCCCCGGATAACAGCAAAGTTTCACGTGGACAGATTGCGCATAACTTTTACAGTGCATAAGTAAATACACCTTGTACCCTTACTATCCACACCCTGTGCACAAAGGCTCTCTCTAGGGCTTATCCACAGGCACCTATGACAAAAAACTTTTAAACCCTGTAGCTTCAGCACTACAAAGGTAGAACTCAGCAACTGGAATCGTTGGAAAGTGAGAACTCTTGCCCTGTCTCCAGAATTAAACGATTTTCTGGCCAGCGTAACGCTGCCAGGTAAAAATGATTCTCAGGAGCGAGGATTTCGGGGTGCCGTTCACGCCAGCGAGCTCCGACCGAGAAATCCACGCAAAAAACATTTTTTTCTGTCCGTGCCATTCATGACAGTCAATGTCGTCAAAAAGCTGGCTAAACCTGGATGCCTTGGGACTAAATTTAAATAAGCGCCAATAGTGACCGATCACCACTGGAACATCGTCTTTGTATGTATCCCACCAACGAGTGCGGTCTGTAAAACGCCATTTATTACCGATAAAAAACGGAGCTGGTGCTTGTTGTTCGAGGCCGGAGGTAAGCACTTTTATTGGATTGTGCTGACGTTCCAAAATTTCGTAGTCAGCAATCGTCTGTAAAAGGGAGGCTGAATCTGAGGATTTTCCAAAGCTTCAGCCCATTCCAGAATTACTTTTTGATATTCCCTTTCTAATCCACTCTGCTCGGCAATCAGCGTCGTCTCTTTTTCCCATGCACGATAAGCCTGCAAAAGGTCGGTATAGGTGGAGTTTCTGAGAGTTTCAATCGCGTCTTCATTCCAGCAAGCATGAACGATACGAATGTCATCACGTTCCAGGGCTAGCGGAAGTGTTTTTAAAAATTGTGGAAACTCATCCAGTTCTGTTTTCGTGGCCTTGGTGTAAGGCGCATAGAAAGCATTGTCCCTTTGCTGACGTTCTTCAAAAAACCAGCCCGATCCATCCTTTGCATCATTGAGTAAAAGGTTCAGCTCATGATTTCCGATGATGGCTGAAGCCAGTTTTTTTCTACCAGGCTTCGTACCTTTCGTAAGACACCAGGGCTATCGTTACCACGATCACAAAGGTCACCAACAAAAACAAGGTGACGCTGGTCTGGATGGTGGCCGTCAGTGTCGTAACCCAGATGCCCAAGAAGGGATTCCAGAGCATGGAGTTCTCCATGTACATCTCCCACGATATCCAGAGCAACGTTAGGAAGTTTGCGTATAAATAGTTGGGGCATGGTTGGACTCAGAGGAAAAGAGATTCTTTTATTAATAACTACTATATATACCTAATAATAGTAATGGGTGTCTGTGGATAAGTAGAACAGATCGTTCTAGCCGTTATCACAAGCGGCTTTGGCGCTGTTTTTTAGCTGTTGAGAAACGGCATTAAGGGATAGGACAGTTTCTGCATAAGTTTTGTGGATAACTTTGAAGCGGCACTTGTTCATAAAACTTCAACAAGTTATGCACAACCCTTCGCTATAGAGCTTATCCACAGCTAAAAAACAATAAAAAACGGCCTTAAAGGCCGTCGTGAAATTTATTTTTCAGCTTTGTTACATTAAGCTCAGGGCAAAAGCAGTCCTTCTTTCTTGATGAAATCGATGACTTCCTGCACGCCAGAATTAGTCTTTAGGTTGCACATCAAAAAGGGCTTATCCCCCGCATACGTTTGGCATCTTGCTCCATTACCTCAAGTGACGCGCCTACATGAGGCGCCAAATCGGTCTTGTTAATGAGCAGCAGATCAGACTTTGTAATGCCTGGGCCGCCCTTGCGAGGGATCTTTTCCCCGCTGGCGACATCGATGACATATATGGTGAGATCCGATAATTCCGGGCTGAATGTAGCGGCCAGGTTATCGCCCCCAGATTCGATAAATACAACGTCGGTGTCGGGAAATTTCGCAAGCATGCGATCTATAGCTTCCAAATTAATAGAAGCATCTTCCCGTATGGCCGTATGTGGGCATCCGCCCGTTTCCACACCCAAGATGCGTTCGGCAGGTAAAGCACCTGAAATAGTCAGCAGGCGCTGATCTTCTTTGGTGTAAATATCATTGGTAATGGCAATCAGATCAAACTCTGGGTGCATGCGCTTGCCTAACATTTCAAGCAAGGTGGTCTTGCCTGATCCTACCGGGCCCCCTACCCCTACCCTCAAGGGAGGCAACTTTTTGGTGCGTTGGTTTGAGTCTGGAGTTTGGGCAGAAGTTTGCATAACCGTACCTTTTAAGAACGAAATAGACGATTGAATTGATGTTCATGGCGGGAGGACACAACAGCGTACTGGGGGCGAACGACTGGACCTTGGGTGGCGCCGATGTGCTGCGTGCCAGAGCCTCGTTAACGGTGGAAGGTAGCAGTGCCAGCCCTGTTGTGAGGATCTGTTGTCCGGCGACCTGACCTAAAGGCACGCTTTTAATGGCAGCCGTTACCTGGTTCTCAAGCCATGTGTAGAAAAAAGCGGTTAGTGCGGCTGTTTTATCGATGTTCAAGGAGTAGGCAGCCAGTGAATGTACCGCTGGCAACGTCATGGGCTGAAGCTGCTGTAACTGTTTTTGCCGTTCAGAGCTATACCAACGTAGTTCACTGGCCAGTTTGTTGAGAGACCACCCCATTTGGGTGGTTTCCAAGCGGATTTCGCTGGTTTCACGTAACGCATAAAAATAGCTGTTCCAGTGAACGACGTCTTCAAAGCGTTCGCTTGACCACGCGTCGTACAGTAATGCCCAAATGGGGCCTTCAGAGTGCGCTACAACCCATTGAAGCTGCTGGCTGATCCAATCAGAGGCGCTATGCTTGTCATGTATCAGTCCTATTTCCACGGCCCCCTCGAGGCCTTGCGAGTAGCTGTAGCCACCAATAGGCAGAGCGGGGGATGACAGTTGAAGAATGGCTCCCAATTGAGCCATATCCAGGTTAAACATTGCCGAAGTCGCTTGCTCAGTCGTGGTGAGGCCCGTGTCCGCCATGGCCGTGATCGTGTGTGTGGTCGTGATGGGGATGGCCGTGTGAAGATTCGGGTTCATTTGCTGTGAACGCCGCTTGTGCCAGCGCATAGTCTTCATCGAAGCTTTCATCATGACCATGGCGATGGCCTCCCCGTAAGCGCCAACATCAGGGTTAAACGCAGCCTGCACCTGATCAAGTGTCAGGCCACCCAACTGGGTAAGCATGTCAACAAGCACAGGGTCATGCTCAAGCTGTAGATAGCCATCACCTACTTCGAGCGTGACGTGCCGATTGCCTAAGTGGTAGGCTGCCCTGGTTAATTGCAGGTTTGAGCCGCTGGTGATGCGCAGCACAGTTTCGCGCGCTGCGCGCACCATGATAAGTTCGCCATTGGCATCGGCTAGCCAGTCACCATCCACCAGTACTAGTCCGTGCTCTAGTGCCAGGCCGACCTCCTCGCCGGTATTCAGCTTAAGTCGCTGGCGGCTGCGTCGGCGGTCTGCAAAGCTTAATGTCACTACTGGTACATTATGGCGCTGACTTTCATCAGCCTGGTCGTGGCTGAGTCGTTGTTGAAAAATTCGCATAATTATTAGAAAAGAAAATAACGTTGGGCCATCGGCAAAACTTTAGCCGGCTCACAAGTAAGAAGTTCGCCATCAGCCATGACTTGATAAGTTTGTGGATCCACCGTGATAGCAGGAAGCCAATCGTTTCGGACCATGTCTTTCTTACCTATATTCCGGCAGTTTTTAACAGCAACCAGCGTTTTGTTCAGACCCAGGCTTTTTAGCTCCGGGCTATCGATGGCCGCCTGCGAAACGAAAGTGATAGAGGTGCGCAGTGCTTTGCCGTAAGAGGCATACATAGGGCGTATATAGACTGGCTGCGGTGTAGAGATTGAAGCGCCGGGGTCACCCACACTTGCTGTGGCAGCCATGCCGCCCTTGAGCACCATATTGACCTTAATCCCAAAAAAGGCGGGTTTCCACAGTACCAGATCAGCAAATTTCCCCACTTCAACCGAACCAACAATGTGACTGATGCCATGAGCGATTGCAGGGTTGATGGTGTACTTAGCAATAAAGCGTTTGATACGCTCGTTATCGGAACGGATTGAATCACCTTGTAGAGGACCCCGCTGCTTTTTCATCTTGTCGGCGGTTTGCCAGGTGCGTAAGACGACCTCGCCAACCCGGCCCATGGCTTGTGAGTCTGAACTCATAATCGAGAAGGCACCCAGATCGTGAAGAATATCCTCAGCAGCAATTGTTTCACGGCGGATCCGGCTTTCAGCAAAGGCCAGATCTTCTGCAATAGCTGGATTCAGGTGGTGACACACCATGACCATGTCCAGATGCTCATCAATAGTATTGACGGTGAAAGGCATGGTGGGATTCGTGGACGCGGGCAAGACGTTCTCCATGCCGGCTGCCACGATGACATCGGGGGCGTGTCCACCGCCGGCTCCCTCCGTATGGAAGGAGTGGATGGTGCGGCCCTTGAAAGCGCCAAAGGTGTCTTCCACGAAGCCTGACTCGTTGAGGGTATCGCTGTGTATGGCGACTTGCACATCCATTTCGTCGGCAATGTCCAGGCACGTATCAATAGTCTGTGGTGTGCTCGCCCAGTCTTCGTGGATTTTCAGCCCCATGGCGCCAGCCCGCACTTGTTCGCGCAGGGCTTCGTGTGAGCTGGAACTTCCCTTGCCAAATAAACCAATGTTCACCGGCATGGTATCTAGTGATTGCAGCATGGCCTGAAGATGCCACACCCCGGAGGTCGAGGTAGTGGCCAGGGAACCTGTGGCGGGGCCTGTACCACCCCCTATAAGGGTAGTGGTTCCAGTAGCCAGGGCTTCTTCTACCTGCTGCGGACAAATGAAGTGGATATGCGTATCGATGGCACCGGCTGTGATGATCATGCCTTCACCGGCAATAATTTCGGTTCCTGCACCAATAATAATGTCGACTCCGGGCTGAATATCAGGATTTCCTGCCTTACCTATACCGCTAATAAAGCCGTCTTTAATTCCGATGTCAGCCTTAACAATACCGGTAATGGCATCGATAATCATGGCGTTGGTGATAACAGTGTCAGCAACATCTTTAGCCAAGCGCTGGCTTTGTCCCATGCCATCGCGTATAACCTTGCCGCCCCCGAATTTCACCTCTTCGCCAAAGGTGGTGAAGTCTTTTTCGATCTCGGCCAAGAGTTCGGTATCGGCAAGACGGACTCGGTCGCCCTTGCCATCTGCAAACGTAGGACCATAAATTTCGGTATAGGCTTTACGAGAAATCGTACTCATTAAAGGGCTCCCATGACGTCACCGTGAAATCCATATACATGCCGTAATCCACCCAAGGCTACGAGTTCAATAGTACGGCGCTGTCCTGGCTCGAAGCGGATCGCATTCCCGGCTGGGATATTTAAGCGGAAGCCACGCGCTGCTTTTCGATCGAATTCAAGGGCGCGGTTTACTTCAGCAAAATGATAGTGTGAACCGACTTGAACAGGACGATCACCGGTATTGATCACAATCAATGACAAGGTCTCGCGGCCCACGTTCAGTTTGATGTCACCATCTTCAGCAATAATTTCACCTGGAATCATATGTTATCCACGCGTAAAAAAATGATAAATAAAAAGCTGCCGACACAATGAGGTCTGGCTAGTCCTGCGCTATGCTGTATTCGATCCCTAGATGATAGGGTTGTGCACAGTTACTAATTTGGTCCCGTCGGGAAATGTGGCTTCCACCTGTATGTCCGGAATCATTTCTGGAATTCCTTCCATTACATCGTCGCGGCTAAGAATTTGGGTTCCATCGTTCATTAACTCTGCAACAGTGCGCCCATCCCGGGCTCCTTCCATCAGCGAGGCCGTGATCAGCGCGACGGCTTCTGGATAATTTAGTTTTAAACCGCGTGCTTTACGACGTTCAGCCAGAAGCGCTGCGGTGAAAATCAATAATTTATCTCGTTCGCGTGGCGTTAATTCCATCTCAATTTCCTATTACACAAATGCGTCAAGCCCAGTGGGGTCTTTCGTCGCCTTTCAGGCAGAAATGCTTTAAAACAGTCGGGCTACGGGCTAGTCTCGTGTTTAAACAGACTGAAGCTAATGTTCAGGTGCACCCGGCTGGAATCAGGTATTCCATAATCGCAGGTGGTTGGCTGGTGTGTTCAACATCAAAGGGCGCAGCTGCTGCCAGGCTTCGATTAAAAAGTGTTTAACATCTTCAGCATGTTGGGCAAGCACTCGAATAAGATACAAGTTATGTGTGGCGCTGTACTCTAGTTTGCTGACCCCCGCTCGGATCTGCTCACTCCAGGGCATACCTTGGGCGAGCTGTTCGTAGCTTTCGTGCGAAAGCTCATGACCAAATGCCCACAGCGTGCCACTAACCGGGAAGGACGCCAAACCATTCATGCTGTTTCGCAAGGGGTCTGCAGCACTGAGTTCGCCCGTATCAATCCAAAAACCTGACCTTCTATCCACAGTTCTGTGGTGGTACGCAAATGGCCTGCTTTCCAATGACCTTCGCGAAGCACGCTGCCCAGCTGGAAGTAATCCCAACCAATGGCGGTCGCATCGGCGCTGAGATTCACGATGGTCGTGTTCTTCGCATTAGACTCTTCGAAAAAATATTTTCGCAAGGAAGCCATTCAAGCTTTGAATGGGCTGAAACGTCCAAGGTGACCGTTTGAACCGACTCACGCCCATTGGCCTTGTACCAGCGGGTGGCGCCGGTGTTGGCAAGCACAGCATGCGCACCGTGATCTACGTGCACACGAATATCAAGCACGTCGCCCCCTGCAATTCCCGAAGGGGGATGCAAAATGGTTACGTGGCAAATTTCAGGACCTTCGGGATAAAGGGCCTTTTGTATTAAAAGAGGACCTTTATGGTGACGCCGAGCAAGAATGCTGCGCGTAGCATTTTGTAACGAAAAGCTGAGAGAGAGCTCAGCGTGCCATTGATTTAAAACCTCGGTCATGAAATGTGCCGCGAAGAAAACGCAAGTTAGTGTGATCGATGAGGAAACACAAAATGAACGCCCATCTTTTACGCTGTTATGAGAAAACGCGTTTTTTAATATGCTACGGTACGTTGGTTAGAGATAGTTTACATAAGCGAATGGATATATCAATAGCATTTGTGTATAAAAACTTAATTTAGTTATAAAACAAAGACTTAGGCTTGTGTATAAGCTCTGTAAAAGATGTGGGTAAAGCTGTGTGGTCCACGGTGAGCACATAGAGTGAAGGTCTGAAGAGACAAGTAGCTGTTTTTCATGCACTTAGCCGTGACAGAGTGCACGGAGCATGCCAAAATTGCTCGTCCCCTTGTTTGCTGAAGGCAGAGAAGTCATGTCCTGGCCTACCATTTTTTAAAATTTCCACGTCGCCCACACCTGTTTATCGTTTTGCTCGTGACTGGAGAGATTCACCATACACAGGGCGGACAGAGCGCTGTATTTGGCAAAGAATGGCGGACGCAACAAAATAGAGTTGATTTAGTATTGGCCAATTCCCGCAGGCTGATCACGGAAATTTTTTAATTATGTTCAATCGTTTAGCTGTTCTTCCTCAGTATTTGTTTCCTAAGCGGCTTTTGACCGAGTTTGCGGGCAAGGTTGCCTCGCATAAAGGAGGCGCCTGGACGACAAAAATCATTATGCGCTTTATACGTCGTTACAACGTGGACATGAGTGAAGCGCAGAACTCCGACCCTACCGCATATGCCAGCTTCAACGAATTCTTCACGCGTCCCTTAAAAGAAGGTGCCAGACCTATTTCGGAAGCTGATCTGGTTAGTCCCGTTGACGGGGCCATAAGTCAATTAGGTGCAATAAAGACCCATCAAATATTTCAGGCTAAAGGCCATGACTACAGCACTCAAACCCTGGTGGGCGGAGACGCAGCACTGGCAGCGAAGTTTCGTGATGGCTTGTATGCAACTCTCTACCTGAGTCCACGTGATTACCACCGGGTCCATATGCCATGTGACGGACGATTGTTACGTATGATCTATGTGCCCGGAGACTTGTTTTCGGTTAACCCAACGACGGCACGAGGCGTTCCCGGGCTTTTTGCCCGCAACGAGCGAGTCGTATGTGTGTTTGATTCCGAGCGCGGGCCATTCGTAATGGCGTTGGTAGGCGCCACCATTGTCGGTAGTATGGAAACAGTATGGCATGGGCAAGTGAACCCGCCCAGGGCAAAAGAAATTGTTGAGTGGTCATACGACGATCAGGCTATTTGCTTAAAGAAAGGCGAGGAGATGGGGCGTTTCTTGCTCGGATCAACGGTGGTGCTACTTTTTCCTCAGGACTCTTACCGGTTCAATCTTGCCTGGTCTGCAACCGGTTCAATTAAAATGGGCGAAACCATGGGTGAAACCCTTTAACCTACACCCAGACCATTACAGGGGCACACAATGATTTGGCGCACGTTATTGTTTATACCTGCACTATTCTCGATAGCTTGGGGTGCGCTGGCCTTGTTTTACCAGCTTCAGCTGTCGGGCTGGGCCCGGTGGGCCATAATTGTCATCTGGTGTGTGATTAACGGTTTTTTGTTGTGGGAGTGGTGGCGCAAGGGGGCGGGATGGCAGTTATTGTGTGTGGTTTTGCTCTTGCTTATGCTGGGCGCCTGGTGGAGCACTATCAAAGCTTCGAATCACCGTGATTGGGCTGAAGATGTTAACCGCTTAACCACTGCCGAAGTAAATGGTACCCATGTGATCTTGCACAACGTACGTAATTTTGACTGGATAAACCGGGATAAGGCCAATGCCCGATGGGAAACCCGCCAATACGATATTGATCAAATTCAAAGTGTAGATGTTTTCCTGTCGTATTGGATGGGGCCGGCTATTGCTCATACCTTGGTCTCGTTTGGGTTCAGCAATGGCGAACAGGTAGTTTGGTCGGTAGAAATACGCCGCGAGAAACACGAGTCATTTTCATCTGTAGGCGGTTTCTTCAAGAAGTTTGAAATGAGTGTGGTGGCAGCTGACGAGAATGACATTGTCCGTTTACGTACCAATGCCCGGGGCGAGGATGTCTATCGCTATAAAGTCAACATGGACTTGCCTGCAGCCCGCTCGTTATTCTTAGCCTATGCAGACACGGCAAACGAAGTTGCGGCCGAGCCGCGCTTCTATCACACGGTTATTGCCAATTGCACCACCATTATTTATGAGCTGGTTACACGGATAATTCCTGGTCTGCCTAAAGATTATCGGTTGTTGCTGTCAGGCTATCTGCCTGAATACCTATATGGAATTAAGGCATTAGATAACTCCGAATCGCTGGCGCAATTGCGTCAGCAGGCTGCGATTACTGAACGAGCCAAAAAAATTCCTGAAAACGTTGATTTTTCGCAGTATATTCGTCAAGCCCCGAATTGAGGGCTGCGAAGTAAATCGCTTTTATGACTTTTGACCTGTTTGCGAATAGCGGTGCTGCAGAGCCAGAGTTTTTGACTCCTCATACGGTTTTGTTTCCGGGTTATTTGCTTGGTGAAGTGGACTGGCTGTACGCGGAATTGGCAGCTCTTGAAAAACAGTTTCCATTCAGATCCATGCGTACGCCTAAAGGTAAAATGTCGGTGGCGACGACCAGTTGGGGGCCATTAGGCTGGACAAGTGATGAATCAGGCTATCGTTACACCACCGTTGACCCCATAAGTCAGCGTCACTGGCCCGCCCTGCCCCCAGGTTGCATGCATTGGCCTCTAAGGTGGCTGACCTGGCGGGTTACCCCAATTTCAACCCCGACAGCTGCCTGGTGAACCAATATTCGCCACAGTCTAAAATGGGCCTGCACCAGGATAAGAATGAACAAGACTATAGTCAGCCGATTGTCTCCTTTTCCTTAGGTTTGGCGGCTACTTTTCTGATGGGCGGTTTGCAGCGCTCAGATCCGGTTCATAAACTGAACCTTAGGCATGGTGACGTATTGGTGTTCGGAGGCCCGGATCGCTTGCGTTATCACGGCATTTCGTCTGTAGCCAGGCCTTCGGACAATCAGTCGATCTCTGCACGACTTAACTTTACATTCAGACGTGTGTCATAAGGATAATGATGATGTTGTCAGCCCAGCCGCAGCCGTCACCCGCGGTGCTACGTTATGCACATACCCTGAGCCCTCTGGGGACGGTAACCGTCGCTATACGCGATAATGCTGTGTGCGCTGTGATACTGAGCGATGATGTAGAGCAGGCTTTTCAAGACTTGCAGCGCATGTTTAAGGGTGAGCCACTACAGCACGATGAAGAGAACGTATCCAGTCTCTGTCTGCGAGTGAAGCAGAAAATACTGAAACCCGGTCTGGGCGACGATATCGAGCTGCGCGTGGTGGGTACCCCATTTCAGCAACGTGTATGGAAGCAGCTTCTCACGATTCCAGCCGGAGAGACGCGAAGCTATTCAGAGCTGGCATTCCTGATTGGTAAACCGAAGGCGGTACGGGCTGTTGCCAGCGCTTGCGCAGCGAACAGAATCGCCGTATTGATCCCATGCCATCGTGTAGTACGGCAGGATGGTGTACTGTCGGGCTACCGTTGGGGCTTAGCGCGAAAAAATGAATTGCTGCGTCTGGAAAATACACGGCAACAGTCTTTCTCATAATCAATGTGCTGTGTGGTTCGTGCATACATGGCTTAACTTTTACTGATGTTTTTTGAATGACCCCTACCACTAATGATTCATGGGCAACCCTGTTAAGTGGGCGCAATGGACTGCGCTCCCTTGCCCTGGCTGGCGGAGTGTCCGTGCATGCCATCAATGTTTACCTGGTGACGACCATTCTGCCCTCTGTAGTGCGAGACATTGGCGGCCTGGAATATTACGCATGGAACATGACGCTATTCGTCATGGCTTCTATTTTGGGTTCTACCCTTTCTCCTAAGTTCATCCAGTCCTTCGGTTTACGGAATGCCTTCTTCATTGCAATGGGGATATTCATTGCGGGAACAGCCTGCTGCGCAGTGGCGCCCTCCATGACTGCCATGTTGATGGGAAGAACGGTACAAGGTCTGGGTGGGGGCTTCCTGCTTGGCCTGAGCTATTCTGCTGTACGCATCGTGTTCGAGGAAGCTCTGTGGCCACGAGCCATGGTGCTGATATCCAGCATGTGGGGAGTTGCCACCCTGATTGGACCAACTCTTGGGGGGATATTTGCACAATCAGGCCATTGGAGACTGGCTTTCTGGTCGGTTATCCCAGTGGTCTTGCTTCTATTGGTATTGGTGTGGACACAAATTAAGCCCACGAGCTCCCGCGATGATGAAAACGTAAAGGTTCCGGCGGGGAAAATCGTCGTGCTGGGCTTGTCGGTATTTATTGTGTCGTATGCAAGCTTATCTGATCAATGGCCGATTAATGCCTTGGGCCTGGCGACAGCGCTCGTGCTGACCATTTTGGTGGGCCGGGCGGACAATGGATCGGCTGCCAATCTGTTACCGCATGGTACCTATCGTTTTGGCGGTTCTCTTGCGGTGTATTACCTGTGTGTAGCTTTTTTAAGCCTGGCAGTAACGATTGAGGTTTTTATACCTTACTTCTTGCAGACCATACATGAGCAGCGTCCATTGATAGCGGGTTATTTCATGGCGTCGATATCGTTTGGCTGGACGTCTGGATCCTTTCTAAGTGCAGGCCGTTCAGTACAGGCGACCGAGCGTTATGTGCAGTTTGGTCCTTTAGTGTCTGCCGCCGGGCTGCTGCTATTGGCCATACTCATGCCGCTGGATCTGACGCAGTACATGGGTGGGGCTTATTGGCTGATCCTGCCCCTGGTTTGTATAGGCGGGGGAATAGGCGTGTGCTGGCCGCATTTATTAACTCGCGTGTTTCATGTGGCCCCTGCAGGCCAGGAGAATATTGCATCGGCCGCTATCATTACGGTGCAGCTGTACGCTCTCGCTCTCGGGGGGCGTTAGCCGGAATGCTGACTAACCTGTCGGGCCTGGTTAACCCGGGCGGCGCGGTGGGTGCCCGTTCTGCCTCGGTAGTCCTATTTTTGGTGATGGCAATAGGACCGTTTTTAGCCGCGTGGCTCATCTACAAGAAGCAAAAGACGGCAGTTCACGCTGTTGGCTAATTGGCTGAGGTGCACACGCGTGAAAAAGTAAAAGGAACACCGCCGCTACATTGTGTTCCGGTTGATGACAGAGGGCGTTTATCCGCTAAACCCGCCCTCTTCTAAAAACCTGAGTTCGTCTTGGGTTGAGCGGCGGGCCAATATGGCATTGCGATGTGGAAAGCGCCCATATCGCTTAATAATATCGCGGTGGTGAAGTGCGAACTTAAGCCCTTCTCCGGTTTCCCCACGCTCATTAAGCTGCACAGCCAGGTCTTGATCGAGAGGGTCTTCGCTGTGGGTAAAAGGAAGATAGCAAAACACGCGTAATGATGGCTCGAGGTTTAAATCGCCTTTGCGTTCTGTTACGAGCCGTGCGTAGTGCCGTGCCAGGGGGTCGGTTGCATACATATGTCCCGTGTTGCGGAAGCAGTTGCGGGGGTATTGATCCAATAAAATAAGTAAAGCCAAGGCTCCTTCGTCGCTGCTGGCCCAGAGGTCATGCGCCCGGCGAGCTGCTTGCCAATGCAGAAGCTCGAACTGTGTTTTGAAACGCCCGTCAAAATCTGCGCTTTTGACAAACCAGTGTTTGGCAGAGGCCAGCCAAAAATCGATAATGTCACGGATGGCGGGCGATACGGCTGAAGTCGGCATGCTGTTTTCCCTATGAGTGAAAGTGCTTGAACGATACCGTCAATAAAGCAAGTTGAAAGATACGGCCAGGGTAAGAATAGCTGGGTTATGGCTTCTGATTGCCAGTTGGCTCTATTTGCCGATGCAAAAGCTGGAGAAAATTTCTCCTAGCAGGTCATCGCTGCTAAACACTCCGGTGATCGAAGACAACTGATCATGGGCAAGACGCAGCTCTTCAGCGAACAGATCAAGTACTTGGTCTGTCTGAGCCGCATGAGCTGCAGCCATTTTTAGGTGTCCATCGGTAGCCTTCAAGGCTTGCAGGTGCCGTTCACGCGCGAGCCAGGGTGACTCAGAGCTGGAGTTCCAGCCAGCGATGTCCAGGAGCACCTGTCGTAGTTCATCCAGTCCTTTACCACTTTTTGCCGATATATAGAGAGTCTGCCCAGTGTTTTCAGTGGTGCCTATCGCTGATTCCGGACTGCTCTCAAGCAGGTCCGACTTGTTATGGACAATAAGGGTGGGCGTGTTGGCAGGCAGGCGTGCGGTAATGGCGCTGTCGAGCTGATCGCCGGGGTATCGCGCATCATGAAGGTGAATGATAACGTTGGCTTTTTCTATTTCGGCCCAGCTTCTGGCGATGCCGATGCTTTCGACGGTATCCTCAGTCTCGCGTAGTCCTGCCGTGTCAACGATATGAATAGGCACACCATCGAGATGAATGAGCTGTGTGACGCGATCGCGAGTGGTTCCTGCTATGTCGGTCACGATGGCGATATCGTCGCCGGCCAGGGCGTTCAGAAGGCTTGATTTACCTACATTGGGCTGCCCTGCCAGTACGACGTGCAGGCCATCCCTTAAAACCATTCCTTGCTTGGCCTGGCGTAGTATTTCAGCAAGTTCTTTTTCAATATTTTGCAGCGTGTCGGCGGCCTGGTACTTTTCGAGGAAGTCAATTTCTTCTTCGGGGAAATCCAGGGTGGCTTCAACCAGCATACGCAGATGAATAATGTCATCTGCAAGCTGATTTACCCGCTTGGAAAAAGCACCACTGAGTGAGGCCATCGCGCTTTTGGCTGCGGCGGCGGACGAAGCATCAATCAGGTCTGCAACGGCCTCGGCCTGAGCCAGATCCATCCGGTCATTCAGGTAGGCGCGTTGCGTGAATTCGCCTGGTGCAGCCAGACGCAGACGACTTTCTTTCCCTATCTGCAGACAACGCTCTAGAACACGTCGCAGTACCGCTGGCCCCCATGCCCCTGCAGTTCGACTACATCCTCGCCAGTGTAGGAATTCGGCCCTTTAAAGTATATGGCTACGCCTTCATCAATGGCCTGCCCCTGTTCATCGTTAAATGGCAGGTAGTGAGCATGCCGCGGTGTGAGCGCGGTATTGAACAGCTTCTTGATGAGCGGGCTGAGCGCGGCGCCGGAGATGCGGATGATTCCGATGCCTCCGCGTCCTGGAGCCGTAGCGATGGCGATAATGGGGTCTGTATGTGTGTTGGTCATGGGCTATGGGTTTTGCTGAAGGTCGAGGATATCTATTGTAATAGAGCCTGTCCCAGGGTGCGCCAATATGCGGATGCTGAGATTACCTAGTATGCAGCAGCCATGTAATCCGATGAACATCTGTACAGTGTTTATTGCTTACGCCGGAACAAAAAAATCCCGCTTGACGATGAAGCGGGATTTTAGTTTTACTACGGTGGTGTGCAGTACGGGGTTTAACCTATGGCTTTAGCCGCTGCAGCCCGATTGATTTTGCTTGTAATGTACTGTTGTTGCGCAATGGATAGCGCGTTATTGACACACCAGTACAGTACCAGCCCGGCCGGGAAGAAGAACATCATGCCACCGAAGACCAAAGGCATCAGCATCATAATGCGTGCTTGCATTGGATCGGGCGGGGTCGGGTTCAGCTTGATTTGCAAGAACATGGTGAGCATCATCACGGCAGGCAAAATAAACCATGGGTCGCGGGCGGCCAAGTCTTGTACCCAGAGAATCCAGGGGGCGCCACGCATTTCAACGCTGCCCAGCAGAACCCAGTACAACGCGATAAAGACCGGAATCTGCACCAGCATAGGTAAACAGCCACCCAATGGGTTGATTTTTTCGTTGCGGTACATTTCCATCATGGCTGCATTCAGCTTGGCTTTATCGTCGCCAAACTTTTCACGTAACGCCTGCATGCGGGGTGTGACTTGCTTCATTTTGGCCATGGAGCGATAGCTAGCGGCCGAGAGCGGGAAAAACACTAATTTAATTAACAGCGTTACTACCACAATGGACCAGCCCCAGTTACCCAGAATGCTGTGTAGCCATGACAGGATCTTGTACAGTGGCTTGGACAAGATAGTGAGCCAGCCGTAGTCTACGACCAGATCCAGGCCCTTGGCCACTTCGCTCATGGCCTTTTGATCTTGTGGGCCCACCCATAGGTTGGCTTCAACGGCTTTGTGCTCACCCGCACCAATTGTTCCTACTGCCTCGATGCTTCGTACCGAATACAGGTTGTCGCTGACACGCAAGATTTCGTTGCTGCGATTAAGACCTTGTGCAGGTACCCATGCAGTAGCAAAATAATGCTGCACCATGCCGATCCAGCCATTGTCTGCCTGTCGGGTATACGACGCCTTGTTTTTCTCAACGTCTGAGAACGAGACTTTTTGAAACTTGTCTGCTTCCGAATATACGACCGGACCTGTGAAGGTACGGTACAAACGTGAGGAATCAGAAGGGTTATTGCCGTCGCGTGTAAGTTGCAGGTAGATAGAAGGATTGATAGCGGCATCACCCAGGTTATGGATGTCGTGGCTAACGTGGATGTCGTAGCTGCCTCTGGTAAGGGTATATGTTTTGATCACCCGAACGTCGTCAGCTGTGGCCTCAAACACCACCTGCAATGTGTCTCCGCTTAAGCTGTGCTCGGAGGAAACCAGCGCAAACGGCGTGAGGTGGGTAGGGTAGCTTTGCCCCGCCGATGCGCCTACTACGCCACTTTGTGCCACATAAACCGAGTTGGCTGAGTGTTCAAGCAGCACCATGGCCTGGGTCTTGTCTTCGGGAGCCGCGTACTTCAGCAATTCGGCTTTGACCAACTGTGCACCAACGGTGTCAAAGCTTAGGCGGTAGACATCGGTATCGATATTGATGATTTCCGAATCGGCAGAGGCAGGCGTGCTGGCAGATAGCTCGGAGGGCGAGCTAGGTGAAGCAACTGCATTTGGAATACTGCTATCGGCAGTATTTGTCTCGCCGTCCGAAGGGGCCGGTGCTGTTTGAGTGGCCGGAGTAGAGGCAAACATAGAAGGCTTGCCGTTGTACTCTTGCCAGTTATTCCATAACAGCAGGAGCGAGAAGGAAAAAATCATCCAGAGGATGGTGCGTCGAATGTCCATAGCGCCTGTTTCACAAATATGAAGCTGAGCAAAAGCTTAGCAGTTTAACGCAGCTGGCCGGTTAACTGGCGATTTGCGTGTAAACACCGAGCATGTCAGTATAAATAATGCTTGATTGGTGTTCGGGTTTATCTAGTTCGTGCCGTTTTGGTTACGGTCATGATGCGTCGCACCACAGTCGGAACCGTCACGCTGTTGTGTTTCCAGCGAGGTTTTCCTGGCTGGAACCGGATCATAACCGCTACTGCCCCACGGGTGGCAACGGCTTATTCTTTTAATACCTAACCACAAGCCTTTGAGCGCTCCGTGCGTGTCTATGGCTTCAATGGCGTAGGCTGAGCAAGTTGGCGTATAACGACAACTGCGTCCTAGCCACGGGCTGATCACATACTGATAAAATCGTATTGGAGCTATCAGCAGCGATTTAATCATTGCTGTACTCGTTGCAGATGTTCCAGCGCTTCGGTGCGAACCAGCTTTCTCAGCTGCGTCAACGATATTGCCGGAACCTTGCTGTGCAATCTGAAAACGTAGTCGCGTACAGGAAGCTCCTGGCAATGCAGGCGAAACGTCTCCCGCAAAATGCGTTTTATTTGATTTCGGGTGACAGCGCGCTGAGCGAGACGTTTCGGAATAATTAATCCTAGACGAGCTTGTGCAAGACGCGGAGCATCGGGCGCCAAACGTGGAGTATTTACAACGAACAAAACCCCTCTGGAAATACGCCGGCCTTTTAAGGCCTGCACATATTCGGAGGGGCGTTGCAGTCGTGATGTGGCTGGGAAGGTAGTACGCATAATTAGATACTGCGACTAACAGGAAGTGCCAGCCAGCACCCGATAATTAAACAGCTAAACGCTTGCGGCCTTTGGAGCGGCGAGCGTTAAGAATGGCACGGCCACTACGGGTTTTCATGCGGAGACGAAAACCGTGTGTGCGTTTACGACGAGTTACGGAAGGTTGATAAGTGCGCTTCATGGTTATCCACAAATATAAAAAGTGCCGCCAGAAGACGCTTCTTAAAGTCCACCCCTGACAACGTATGGGCCAGGTTCTGGCAACAAAAATTCTTGAAAAGCCCACCATTTCAGCAAAGTTTTTGAGTTTAGTCAATTGTTTAGGTACCCTATCCTCATTTTTATCTTCATTGCCTGTGGATAACTTAGGCCGTCACGGGGTAGAATCGAGGTTTACTGAAGTGAAGAAAATGAAAGAATTTTGGCAGTCCTGCGTGCAAACGCTTGAGCAGGAGCTCCCCCTCAGCAGATTAGTGCCTGGATTCGCCCGCTCGTTCCGTTGGAATACGACGAGGGGCAGGCTTTGTTGCGTCTGTCTGCGCCCAACCGTTTCAAATTAGATTGGGTACGCAAAAATTTTGCGCATCGTATACAAGACCTGGCCAGCGAGTGGTTTGGTCGACCTGTGGAAATCGCATTCGAACTGGCTGCAACGGGGCCCTCGCCGCAACCGGGTATTACGGTTCGAGCTCCTGCACGCCAGGCAGCCAGCGTGTCGTCGACATCGGCTCACGAATCGTCTGCCCAGCCACAAGGGGGGCAGCCCCGGTCAACTCTGTGGCCACGGCCACAGCTGAGGCGCTGCATGACCGCTCGCGTTTGAACTCAGAACTTACCTTTGATAACTTTGTAACGGGTAAGGCCAACCAGCTGGCGCGTGCGGCTGCATTGCAAGTCGCCGAGAACCCCGGTATTTCGTACAACCCTCTGTTCTTATATGGTGGCGTTGGTTTGGGGAAAACGCATTTAATCCATGCAATTGGCAATGCCCTTTTGGCTAACGGTAATGGGGTGCGGGTGCGCTATGTGCATGCCGACCAGTATGTTTCTGATGTTGTGAAAGCCTATCAGCGCAAGGCCTTTGACGAGTTCAAACGTTATTACCACTCGCTGGACCTGCTGCTGATTGATGATATTCAGTTTTTTGCCGGTAAGAATCGAACGCAAGAAGAGTTTTTCTACGCCTTCGAAGCCATGGTGGCTCAGCGTAAGCAAATTATTATTACATCCGACACCTACCCCAAAGAGTTGGCCAACATCGACAGTCGCCTGATATCACGCTTTGATTCTGGCCTGACCGTTGCTATTGAGCCACCTGAACTGGAAATGCGAGTGGCGATCTTGCTGCGCAAAGCTCAGACCGAAGGCATCGTGATGCCCGAAGAAGTTGCGTTTTTTATTGCTAAGCATCTGCGCAGCAATGTACGTGAGCTCGAAGGCGCTTTACGTAAAGTATCTGCCTATGCACGCTTTCATGGCCGCGATGTGCTTACCGTCGAGGTATGTAAAGATGCCCTGAAAGATTTGCTCTCGGTTTCCAACGGCCAGATTACGGTGGAAAACATTCAAAAAACGGTGGCTGACTTTTATAAAATCAAAGTTGCTGACATGTATTCAAAGCGACGCCCTGCGAACATCGCCCTGCCCCGACAGATTGCAATGTATTTAGCCAAAGAGCTGACTCAAAAAAGCTTGCCTGAAATTGGTGACTTATTTGGTGGCCGCGACCACACTACTGTGCTGCACGCTGTGCGCAAAATAACGGAAGCTCGTAGCAAGCAAACAGAGCTCAACCACTCGTTACACGTACTTGAACAAACCCTGAAAGGATGACCATGCAAATCGTACAAGCCACTCGTGACGCATTGCTCAAGCCGCTATCGACAGTTGTAGGGATAGTCGAGCGTCGGCATACTCTGCCAATTCTGGCAAATATTTTGCTTCGCAAAGAAGGTCGGAAAGTATCGTTTATTGCGACCGACCTAGAGGTACAAATTACGACCCATGCCGAATTCGGGGTTGGCGACGAGAATGTATCCACTACAGTGGCAGCGCGTAAGTTGCTGGATATTTTGCGGGCCTTGCCGGATGTCGGCGATGTCACCCTGACATTGCTCGACGGAAAACTGATTGTTCAGTCAGGGCGTAGCCGCTTTGCCCTGCAAACTCTTGATGCGAGCGAGTTCCCTACTCTTGCGCAGCCCGAAAGCTGGGATGTGTCGTTTGGGCTGCCTCAGAAAACGCTTAAGCACTTGTTTAACACTGTGCATTTCGCGATGGCACAGCAAGACATCCGCTATTACTTAAACGGTATGCTTTTTGTTTTTGAGCCAGGCTGGGTACGGACGGTTTCAACAGACGGACACCGTTTAGCGCATAATGGTACACAGATTGATGGCATTGAATCGCGTCATGATGTCATTGTTCCTCGTAAAACAGTGCTTGAAATGCAGCGTTTGCTAGGCGATGTAGATGACGGCGTACAGGTCGATGTGGCGACAGGCCAGGTTCGCTTCCGTTTCGAACACGTCGAGCTGATCTCCAAATTGGTAGAAGGTAAGTTCCCCGACTTCACCCGGGTCATTCCTTCAACCTATACGCGTCACTTTATGATTAATCGTGAAGCTTTGCAGGGCAGCCTGCAGCGCGCGGCCATCCTGACCACCGACAAACTGCGTGGTGTACGTGTGCAGCTTAGCGATCATCAACTGCGTATTTCTGCTTCGAACGCCGAGCAAGAAGAGGCAAACGAAGAAATTGAAATCGATTACGAGTTTGAAGCCCTCGATGTAGGCTTCAACGTCAGTTATTTGCTCGATGTCCTGGCTAATATCAAAACAGAGCAAGTCCGTTGGTCGGTACAGCCCGACTCTAACGCATCGGTGCTAATCACGTTGCCCGATGAAGATGCATTTAAATATGTGGTAATGCCAATGCGAATCTAAGCAAAATAGATCGCATCTTCGCGGTTTTATGCAGGGCCGTCGCCCTTAAACCGACGCTATGGCTCACTAAAGGTACTACTATTCATGTCAGATCAAACCACGACTATTAACGAAGCCGATTACGGTGCAAGTTCCATTCGGATGCTTAAAGGCCTTGAGGCCGTACGAAAGCGTCCAGGCATGTACATTGGCGACACCTCTGACGGCACAGGCCTGCACCATATGGTGTTCGAGGTAGTTGATAACGCTATTGACGAAGCCCTTGCTGGTCATTGTGATGAAATTATTGTCACAATTCATTCCGATAACAGTATTTCGGTTCGTGATAATGGCCGCGGCATACCTACCGATATTCACCAAGACGACGAAGAGCACCGTAGCGCAGCCGAAATTGTCATGACTGAACTGCATGCCGGCGGTAAGTTCGACCAGAACTCGTACAAGGTCTCTGGTGGCTTGCACGGGGTCGGGGTATCGTGTGTCAACGCTCTGTCTGAATGGCTGGAGCTGACGATTTGGCGTGCCGGCCACGAGCATAGTTTGCGTTTCGAGCGTGGTGCCCGAGTGGCCCCATTAGCGGTGGTGGGCGACACCGACAAAACAGGAACGCTGGTTCGTTACCTGGCCGATGACGAGATTTTCAACAACATTGAATACGTCTACGAAACGCTTGCAAAGCGTTTACGCGAGCTGTCTTTCCTGAACAACGGCGTCAAGGTGAAGCTGGTCGACGAGCGCCAGGGAAAGGAAGAGGATTTTGCCTTTCTGGGTGGTGTGAAAGGGTTTGTCGAGTACATCAACCGCAGCAAAAGCGTACTGCATCCCAACGTTTTCTCGGTTATTACCGAGTCAGAAGCGGGCGGAACCCTGGTCAGCGTTGAAATTGCGATGCAATGGAATGACAGTTACACCGAAACGGTCTTGTGCTTTACCAATAATATCCCCCAGCGTGATGGGGGTAGCCACCTGACTGGCTTACGTGCGGCAATGACGCGAGTATTGAATAAATACATCAATGACAACGAGTTTGCCCGTCGCGCCAAGGTGGAAACCGCGGGTGACGACATGCGTGAAGGTTTGTCATGTGTGTTGTCGGTTAAGGTTCCCGAGCCGAAATTTAGCAGCCAAACCAAAGATAAACTGGTTTCCAGTGAAGTGCGTCCAGCGGTTGAAGAAGCTGTCAGTCGCACGCTAGAGACTTGGTTGCAAGAAAACCCTGCGGATGCACGTGCTGTTTGCAATAAAATTGTCGAGGCCGCCCGTGCACGTGAAGCAGCGCGTAAAGCACGTGAAGTTACACGTCGTAAAAGTGTGCTCGAAGGCGCGGGTTTGCCGGGCAAGCTGGCCGATTGCCAAGAAAAAGACCCTGCAAAATCCGAAATTTATATTGTTGAGGGCGACTCCGCGGGCGGCTCGGCAAAACAGGGGCGCGACCGTAAGTTCCAGGCCATTTTGCCACTGCGCGGTAAAATTCTGAACGTAGAGAAATCACGCTTTGAGCGATTGATTACCAGCGACCAGATTACGACCCTGATTACTGCCTTGGGCAGTAGCATTGGTCCCGACTTTGACATTACAAAGCTTCGTTATCATCGCATTATCATCATGACTGATGCCGACGTTGACGGTGCTCATATTCGTACCTTGCTGCTAACGCTGTTTTATCGTCAGATGCCGCAGCTTATTGAGCACGGCTACGTCTATATTGCTCAGCCCCCTCTTTACCGGGTTAAGGTAGGACGCGAAGAGCGTTATCTGAAAGATGACGTGGAAGAAGCCGAGTTCATGTTGACCATTGCCATGAAAGACGCGCAGCTGTTGCCCAGAGAAGGAGCAGAGCCCATCTCCGGCACTACGCTCGAAGATCTGGTGCGTCAGTATGTGCTGGCTGATCATGTTATTGCCCGACAGGCACGGATTTTTGATAGCGAAGCCCTATCGGCTGTGGCGGAAGGAATAGAAATTCGTCTCGATACCGAAGAGGATGCCAAGGCGTCGGCTGAGCGCCTGCAAAACGTCATTCAAGAGCCGGCTAATCCCCACTTCGTCAGCGTCAGGCACGAGCATGATGAAAACAATGACTCATGGCGTGTGGTGGTTAATCGTTTGCATCACGGTAACTACAGGCTCAGCATTTTTGATCGCCCTTTTATTCTCAGTGCCGACTACCAAACACTTAAACGTGCAGGTAAAACCTTCTTGGGTCTGATTGGCGAAGGTGCTGTCATTGCCCGTGGCGAAGGCGAACGTCGTAAAGAGCAGCCCATCAGCGACTTCCGGGATGCCGTCCAGTGGTTACGTAACGAAGCCGAACGCGGAGTCTCCAAGCAGCGCTATAAGGGTCTGGGCGAGATGAACCCGGAACAGCTGTGGGAAACTACAATGGATCCGACTGCACGACGCCTGATGCAGGTGCATATCGAAGATGCCATGATGGCTGACGAAATCTTTACGACCCTGATGGGTGATGAAGTAGAACCTCGTCGTGCATTTATCGAAACCCATGCATTGCAAGCGGGCAACATTGACGTGTAATGCTGCTTGTAGGTAAAGACATAACTCTTTCGTGCATGAGCGATAGTGGTCAAAGAGCTAGCAGCTCGCTAGCCAAGGATCCTCACTAGCATGGCGGTCATGGTGAGGCCAGCACCGTTTCGGCCAGCGCTTTGCCGATAGTGGCGATTGCCGCATTGCGCTGCTCCATCGATGCCTCGGTCTGTGTGATGTAAATTGCGGCAATGAGCGGGGCTCGTTCCGGGGGCCAGATGATTGCAACGATTCCTCGTGAACCATAGCCCCCGCGCCTGTCCTGTCGCCGATGCGCCAGTCGTCAGGAAGACCGGCTCGCAACAGCGGCCCGCCAACCTCGTTATTTATCAGCCATTTTATCAATGTCTCTCGTGCAGAAGGTGATAACGCATCGCCTAAGAGTAGTTCCTGCGATGAACTCGCCATTGCCGCTGGCGTCGTGGTGTCCCGTAGATCGCCGGGAGTGGCTTCGTTGAGTTCAGTCTCCCAGCGATCCAGTCGCGTTGTCTTATCATCAATGGTACGCAAGAATGCCGTGACCGCGCCGGGCCCACCAAGCGCCTCCAGCACTTTGTTGGCAGCGGTGTTGTCGCTGGTCCGCAGAGTAGCCGCGCAAAGGGCATCAAGGCTTATTTTTGGCCCACCCACTTTTCGGTGACTGGGGAATAGGGGACAAGATCTGATTGGGCGACCGATACTAGCCGATTTCTATCATAGCCGGCACCACTCTGTGCAAGAAGCGCCCCACATGCCAGAATCTTGAATGTGCTGACCATGGGAAATCGTTCGTCGGCGTTGTGGAGCCAGCGGACACCGCTGCCTGTATCGTAGATGGCCAGACCAACACGCGCATCCAGCTCCACTTCAGCCTGGCGAGCCGCATCCACGATCAGGTTTTCTGCGGCCTCGGCCAATGGTAGTGGGGTAGCACAGAGAACAAAAAACAGCACCGTGAGCTTTTGCCCCACCTTGACTTGTATCGAGCGCGAGGTAGTGCTGCGTGGTTTGCGAGCCCAGAGCCATGTTGTCATTAGATACTCCTTGTACGTTTCGACGGAAGCAGAGCAACCACTGCAGGCAGTATAAGGGGCAGACTATGCGCCACTTCCGCCCTCTTTAGCTGATCAGTATCTCGTTAAACTCCACTACATTCAGATCGGGATCCCGGATGAAGCAGACATTACGACGGCCATGACCCATCGTGACCGGCCCCTCGCTGATCGTGATATTTTCGTGTGCCAGCCAGGCCACCAGTTCGTCCATGCTGTCAACGATAAAGGCGGCGTGCGTATAGCCGGGCCATTTGATTGGCGCGTCAAGGAGCACATTGCCTTCCCGGGCAGGCTGGCCGTTGTAGATCAGATGGATTCGCAGACCCGCGGGATGGACGAGACCACAAGCCCTGGCTTCTGGCACGAACTCCTCCGGGTCGCGGGTAAAACCCAACTTAGCATAAAAAGCTTCCGCTATCGTCAGATCGGTGACGCGGATACCGATATGGTCGAGGCACAGAGTGTCAAATCGCATGCTCGTTCTCCTGATTGAATGAGGTTGAGAGAAAAGGCCGATTCAGGCTTCTAGTCCGGCCCGGGTTCGCTGAAATGGGAGGAAGCCTGGCAGGCCTTCGATCTGGCGCAGCCAGCCTCGGATTCTCGGGTAGCCGTAAAGACTCACGTTTCCCTCAGGAGCCCGTTCGACATAGCTGTAAAGCGCAATGTCGGCGATGCTGGGCTCGTTTGTCCCAGCGATCCAGCGCTGATCTTCCAATGTTTGCTCCATGGCGGCGAGCGTTGCGTGCGCGCGCTCAATCACCTCGTCAGCATCGAAAGGGGCATCAAATACGGTGATGAGTCGAGCAGCACAAACACCATAAGCGATCTTGCCGGCTGCGACCGACAGCCATCGCTGTATTTTCGCTTCGACGACCGGATCGTTTGGCAACCAGTGGGACGGGCCTATTTTTCTCGCTGCATAGACGAGGATGGCGAGCGAGTCTGCGATGATGATGCCGTCATCGTCGAGCACTGGAACCTCACCGAAAATATTCAGTGCGAGGAATTCTGGCTGCCGGTGGGCGCCAGCCGCTAGATCGATCTCAATCAGCTCATGAGGAAGGGCAGCGACCGAAAGAAAAAGAGCAGCGCGATGCGCGTGTCCTGACAGGCAGTAGTGGTAGAGTTTCATGGTGTGTATCCTTTTTTGACCTATGAATTGATTATGCCTGCCATCTAATAATGAGATAATCCATTAAATTCGCACTTCTTTAATGCGGGTTTGGACGATAATTCATGAAGGCGTTGGAGTAACGATGGAGAAGTTGCGGACGCTAAGAGTTTTTATCAGCGTGGCTGAGCATGCGAGTTTTGCCGAAGCGGCGCGGCGGCTGAACATGTCGCCGACAACGGTATCGCGTGCGATTGCGGCGCTAGAGGCCGACGTGGGCGTACAGTTGTTAAGACGCACCACGCGTAGCGTGCGGTTAACCGACGAGGGCGCCCACTTTCTTGCACGATGCCAGGTAGCGGTTGCCGAGATTGACGGAGCATTCGACGCTGCCCGAAGTGGCCGATCAATACCGCGCGGCACATTGACGGTGACGGCCCCGGTCATGTTCGGCCGACTGCACATACTGCCTGTTGTCGTTGAGCTACTGCAGTTGTATCCCGATCTTCACGTCAGGCTGCTATTGTTGGACCGGCCCGTGCGTTTGGTCGAAGAAGGGGTCGACGTCGCTGTGCGCATCGCCAATCTGCCGGATAGTTCCCTGCACATGCTGCGGGTAGGCGAGGTGCAGCGCGTGTTTAGTGCAAGTCCATCCTATTTGGCGGTACATGGCAGGCCTACGTCGCTGACTGATCTTCGTGATCACGATTTAATCTGGATCGAGGACGAAGACGGGCCCCATCGCGGATGGGGGTAGACGCCATCCGACGGTCTGGTCGCCCCGCACGTTTGTCGGTCAACAACATGGACGCGGCTGTTTCTGCCGCAGTCGCCGGGCTGGGCGTAGTTCGGACGCTTTCTTATCAAGTTATCGATGATGTTGCCGCTGGACGTCTCGAGCGCCTCCTGCCCGACGATGCGACATCTGCTTTGCCCATTTCGCTGTTGTTCCAAAGCGGGCGAAAGGATCACCCCAACGTTCGTGCCTTTATTAAAGTCGTAAAACGCTATTTTCGAGGGGTGTCGCTGTCTTAAGCAGGAATGCGTCACAGTGCGCGAATTTGAAGCGCTTGCGGCGGCGCTGCTGACGAAGTAGCTCCTTACTCTCGCCTCGAAGATCTTCATCGCATGGCCGGTATTTTTCTGGCAGAGCGCGTGCCAGGCTCGGGGCGGGCGGGGGCTCGAACTTCGGGCCTTCGCCAATTGCTGGATGTTGCCTGGAAAGTATTTACCTTTAGCCTGGGGACGACTTCTCGGAGTCGGTGGCGCTGTGCGTTGGCCATGTCGAGAGCGCTTGCTTGGCAACAGCCTCCAGCATCTCGCGGCTAAAACCAGCTTTAGCCTGCACCGCCATGCCATGCAGAACGGCCATCACGAATGCCGCAAGAACATCGGGTCTGGCGTTATCTGGCAAATCGCCTTCGTTTATTGCCCGCTCGAAACGTTCACGAAGCTGTGCTTCGCCAGCTGCGCGAGCCTCTATCAACGCTTTCCTTACAGGTTCTGCATCATCCGATCCCGCCAGAACACCGTTGACCCCAAGGCAGCCGGTATGGTCGGGATACTGGGTGTGAAGTTCGGCTGAGCGGTAGAGGATGTGCATCGCCGCATCCCGTGCCGTCGGCAATTCAAGGGCCTGCGGAATGAAGTCCAGGTACCGTTCGTAATAACGCGCCAGCGCTTGGCGAAAGAGCGCCTCTTTGTTGCCGAATGCGGAATAAAGCGCGGGCCGCTCCACGCCGGCGGCCTCGGTGAGATCGGCGTAGGAGGCGCCTTCGTACCCCTTGCGCCAAAAGACGCATAACGTGGCGTCCAGCACCTTCTCCACGTCGAATTTGCGACGACGTCCCATCAGATCACCTCCATTTCATGAAAATAACGGTCATTACAAAACTGCTTGACAGCATAGCATACCGATCGTTATCGTAACGATCGTTACTTAATCTTTTACGGTGACTTCATGTTCCGAGATCATCGGAATTTTCTCGTCGCAGCGCAGTTCGGTTCAGTCGATCCACTCAACAACGAAAGGTCTCAATCATGCAGAAAACATTGTCCGGCAAAGTCGCTCTGATCACTGGAGGTTCACGCGGGCTCGGAGCCGTCATCGCTGACACGCTCGCCGAAAAAGGAGCCGAAGTAGCGATTAGTTACGCGGCATCGGTCCAGAAGGCCGAAGCCGTGGTCGGGAAGCTGAAAGCAAAGGGCGTCCGGGCCCTCGCGATCCAAAGTGACCAAGCTGATACCACGGCGGCCAAGTCGCTGATCGCTAAGGTGGTGGCGTATTTCGGTCAGCTCGACATCCTCATCAACAACGCTGCGGTCGTAGTAAATGGACAGAAAGTCGATGACCTCTCGCTTGACACCGTTGCCCTTGACCGGCAGTGGCAGATCAATGTCATGGGCGTGGTCGCCACAACCCGCGCGGCAGCGCCGGTGCTTTCTGAACACGGCCGCATCATATTCATCGGTTCTCGCAATGGTACCTTGGCTTTGATGCCGGGCGTCGCGGATTATGCCGGAACGAAGGCCGCCCTCATTGGCTACGCCAAGGGGGTTGCTCGCGATCTGGGCGAACGTGGCATTACCGTCAACGTCATCCAGCCTGGCGCCATGCCCACCGACATGATGACGCAGGCCCTGGGCAGTACGGTCGCACCCGATCCCTTTCTGGATATGCATCCCATTCGTCGCATTGCGACGCTTGAAGAAGTGTCTGCGCTCGTCGGCTTCCTGGCGGGACCAAACGGAGGCTATATCACCGGCGGCGTGATCGACGTGGCTGGCGGCTTAGGCATCTGATTCACCACTCACAGGCGCTGGCAAAAACGCCTGTTTTTTCTTACCCATCCAATCAAGGAAAATGAAAATGAGCAAAAAGTTTGGTGCAACATCGACCGCCGATGAGGTGCTGGCCGGCGTTGATTTATTGGGCAAACAGTTTCTCGTCACCGGAGTATCGTCAGGCATCGGGCTCGAAACGGCTCGTTCACTGGTTTCGCGCGGCGCCATCGTTGTAGGTACGGTCAGGGATCTGACCAAAGCCGAGATGGCCACGGCATCAGTGCGCGACGCCGCGAAACAAGGAGGTGGCCGTTTGACACTGATTGAGCTTGAGCTTGCCTCCTTGCAAAGTGTTCACGCTTGTGCAGATAAGCTTCTGGCCGATGGGCAGCCGTTTGATGCCATCATCGCCAACGCTGGCGTTATGGCGCCTCCGTTCGGTCGGACCATCGACGGATTCGAGCTTCAGTTCGGAATAAACTACCTTGGCCATTTCGCGCTGATCAACCGGATCGAACCGCTGCTGGCTCAGAACGGGCGTTTGGTGGTGCTGTCGTCCCAGGCTCATCGGGTCGCTGACATCGACCTGGACGATCCCAATTTCGAGCAACAGGCCTACGACCCATTTATCGCCTATGGTCGTTCAAAGACGGCCGTTACGCTCTTCGCAAGCGAATTCGATAAACGGCATCGTACTCGGGGCATCCGGGCGGCTGCTGTGATGCCGGGGAACAGCTTTACGGATCTGCCTCGCCACTTCTCGCAAGAGGATTTGCAGAAGCTCTTCGAGACCGTTGGCGAGGCCCGCGCCGAAGCAGGGCTTGCGCCAGCCGAGCTGAAAGAGGTCTCGCAAGCCGCCGCTACCTCGCTCTGGGCCGCAGTCGTGGCCGACAAGGATGATATCGGCGGACACTATCTTGAAGATTGCGCAGTGGCAACGGTCAATGATACGGATAATCCGTTTGCCGATGGAGTCAGGTCGTATGCCCTGGATGCCAATAAAGCTGGGCAACTTTGGGAGAAAAGCGAGGCACTGATCAGCGCTGCCAGTGAAGGGTTGGACTTGGCCATCAATTCAGCGGAATTGTAGCCAAAGTCCTTGAGCGTCTTGTCGATGGGCGCTCAGCCTAGACAGCCTATAATTTCCTTCTTCAGCGCGTGCCAACCTGGCCGTATAGGGGGTCGATGAATGATGGCAGTGACGCGCATCTCGAAACGCATCGCCGGAAGGCCCAAAGATTCAACCCCCGATTGCGTCCACACCGGTGCATGGGTGGGCATGTACTGGCGGTACAGTTTGACGTTAAGACCTCGTGGCCGTCGAGGAAAACCGCAACAGCACATTAGGACGTCACTTCGAGAAGCAATTTGCCGAAATTACGCCCGCTATAGAGGTCTTGCAGCGATGAGACTGCGTTCTCGAGCCCCTGCCGTATATCTTGGCGTGTCCTGAGGTGACCGCTTTGCATCCACGCAGCCAGGTTTTCCACCGCCTCTGGAAAACGAGCCTGATAATCATCGAAAATAAACCCTCGGACAGTGAGGCGTCGCATCATGATGGTCCACCAGAAGCTGGACTGAGTATCGACATCCGCGGTGTTGTATTCGGAAATAATCCCGCAGACAGACACGCGACCGAATATTTTCATGCGTTCCATGACGGCGTTTCGAATCGGGCCGCCCACCTGTTCGAAATAAATATCCACGCCTTCTGGCGCCAGATGATCCAGCGCTTCGCCGACGTCCACGGATTTGTAGTCGATGCAGGCGTCAAAACCCAGTTGCTCGGTCACGAACGCACATTTCTTCGGGCCCCCGGCGATGCCGATCACCTGGCAGCCTTTGAGCTTGCCGAGTTGGCCGACGATCTGGCCCACGCCTCCGGCAGCCGCCGAAACAACCAGGGTTTCCCCAGGCTGGGGGTGGGTGACGTCCAGAAGACCGAAGTAAGCGGCGGGCCCTACCAGACTGAATGTTCCGAACGTTTCGGCCAGACTAAGGCCCGGGAAGGCCGCAAGCTCTGTAAGACCGGTGCCGTCACTGATGATATAGTCAGCCCATTCGCCAGCACCGCTCAGAATCGTGCCTTCCGCAATGCCTTCTTTTTTGCTTTTTTCCACAACCCCGACCACGAGGCCGCGCATCGGAGCACCAAGCGCCACGGGTGGCAAGAACTGTTCCCGATCGTCAATGAAAACGCGCTGTGCCGGATCGAGTGACAGGTAACGGACGCGAAGCAGAAACTGACCGTCGCGCAGTTCTGGGATCGGCTCGGAGCCAAATAGAAAATCGTCGGTAACGATTGAACCGACCGGACGGCGTGCCAGACGCCAGACTTGACGCGTCGACATGATGAATACCTCGATGAGTTGTCGTAATGATTGGGGGCTGCAAGAGCGCGCAGCCGACTGGCCGATCATAAAAGTTGATAGCGCCTGTTTCAGGAGAAGAAGTCGTGCTGTGTTCTTTCTACGGTAGCTTGGCGATTACCTTGATCTCGAAGTCATATCCGTAAAGCCAAGTGACGCCTACCGCGGTTAATGTCGGATGCGGTGCTTCGCCCCAATACTCCGGAACCACTTGCCAGATCTCTTCGAACGTCGATTGCGGATCGACCATAAAGACCGTGACGTCGACCACATCGTCGAAACTGCAGCCGGCGGCCGCCAGGATGGCGTTCAGGTTTTCAAAAGCCTGCCGCACCTGTTCTTTCAGACCTTGTTGCGCCGACCCGTCTTCCAGGCTGCCGACCTGGCCGGAGACGAAAAGAAAACCGTTGGATTCGATTGCGGGCGAGTAGCGATTTCGATCATACAGTTCTTGGCGTGTAGGTGGAAAAACAACGTTGCGTGTCATTTAACTGACTCCTTTTTCATTGGGCCGATTCCGGCCGCGTGAGTGGTTATGAGACATTCTATTGACGAGCGTTTAGCTGATAAACTGGCAAACACACATAACACTGTTTGTGAAAACCAAACAATGCCGGAGTCGGGAGAGCGTAGATGGACCGTTTTGATGCCATGCAGGCCTTTGCCCGGGTCGTGGAAACAGGCAGTTTCACCAAGGCTGCGCAAACTCTGCACCTGAGCAAGACGACCGTGACGCACTTGGTGCAGCAACTGGAGGCGCGTCTGCGCGTCAGGTTGCTGAATCGCACAACACGCAAGGTCAACGTAACCCCTGACGGCGCGGCGTATTATGAACGTGTGTTGCGTTTGTTGGCCGATATGGACGATGCGGAAACGAGTCTGTCCTCTGCCCTGGCATCGCCCCGGGGCAGGTTGCGGGTGGATGTGCCCAGTCCGTTTGCCAGCATGATTCTGGTGCCGGCGTTGCCGGATTTTCACGCCAGGTACCCTGACATTCAGCTGTATCTTGGTGTCAGCGATCGTGTCGTGGATTTGATAGACGAAAACGTCGATTGCGTCGTACGCGGAGGGGAGGTTAGCAACCAGTCGCTAGTGGCGCGGCATGCTGCGGATTTGCCGCTGGCGGTGTATGCAGCGCCGAGTTATCTCGCTCGGGCGGGCCGCCCCGCTCATCCAGGCGAGTTGGAATTGCCGGATCATCGTATCGTGGGCCTGTCATGGTCGAGCAACCGGCGCGTGTTTCCGTGCACCATTCGTCGTGATGGCGAGAGTATTGATGTGAAAGGTCGGCCCGCCCTGGTGGTCGACGATGGCAATGCCTATCTGGCGGCAGGGCTGGCAGGAATCGGCGCTCTCTGGCTGCCGTCCTACATGGCCCAGGAGCACGTGGCACGGGGTGAGCTGATCCCGCTGTTTACGGAATGGCAGCTTGACCCGATGCCGCTGTACGTCGCATTTCCTCAAAACCGGCATGTCAGTGCAAAACTGCGTGTGTTTATCGACTGGATCATTGAGTTGATGGCGCAGCACGCCCCCGTCGCATCCCGACCGCCACTATCGCTAGAGCAGGTGCCTGGCGTAGAGAAGTGACCCCTTCGAAGCCGGATGACGGAGATCCCCGCGCTTTCTGTTTTCGGCAGGCAAAAGATGCCAACGCCGATCCGCTATGCTGAGAAACCGGCTATGAAGTAATGAGCAAAAAACTTTCTTGGTGCGGGTGGTAAATAAATACCACACAGTACGGTATGATTGTGAAAATCTTATAGAATGGAAAAGCTCATGCCCACAATGAATATCTTAGGCTCTGCCAAGCGCGAAAATACATTCCGCCTGATCGTTGTTTTTAGTCTGGGCGCCTTAGCTGCCTCGTTATCATCGCAAAGTATCGCACAAACTACTATTGGTGCCGGTGTAGGCTTCTTACCAAAGTATGAAGGTTCAAGAAACTACCGTGCACGTCCATTTCCCTTGGTGATTCACCGTAACGGTAATTTCTTTATTGCTCCCAAGGCTGAAATGCCAGCGGCAGGATTGCAGGCTGACCTTTCATCCAACTGGAAGGTGGGGGTTTTTGGCGGTGTGCATTGGGGAAGAAAAGCAAGTGATGACCACAGGCTGTACGGTACCGACCGTATTAGCCGCCATGCTGCAGCAGGTGTTTTTACCGAGATTAGTGCAGGTGATTTCAGCTTTGATGCAACGTATTACCATGCCTTAAAAGACGGCTATGGCGGGGGCCTTCAACTAGGCAGTTCGTACCGCGTGTGGCAAGAGGGCCCCACCTCATTTAAGGTGGGGGGTGCTTAGCTTTGTGGACAGCGATGCGATGGAAACCAATTTTGGTGTGAAGTCTCATGAGGCAGTTGCCAGTCGGGGCCAACTGCATCGCTACGACCCTTCGGGTGGATTGAAGTCGTACACCGTTTATGGTGCGTATAATCATCAGCTAAGCCGAAGCTGGGGCCTGAATGCAGCGTTAGGACTGAAAAATCTCGCCGGCAGCGCCCGTAACAGCCCATTGGTAGAACGCAAGACTAGTCTTTATGGGTCCGTCGGCATAGGGTATTCATTTTAGGCTTTGAGCACATACCGCAAGGTTTGTACAACTTGTTCCGGTGTGGTGGCCCAGGCCAGTGCACCGGCGTCCACTTCTTTAAGCGGATGAATAATGTCCTCAGCGTGCAAGGTAATATACGGTTTGCCTAAGGCCGCACAGAAGCCTGCATCAAAAGCGGCATTCCATTGCTTGTACTTATCCCCAAAGCGCACTACGACCAGGTCGCTTTTTTCTATCAGGGTTTTGGTACGGATGGCGTTGACCTTGGATGATTTATGATCACGCCAAAACGTATTCTCTTCAGGCCCCAGGTGATCACCCGCAGCATCGCTCGCATCATGGTCGGTAACAGGCGCAGTAAAATGAATATCCAGGCCGGCCTCTTTAGCGCCACGCTCGATTTGTTCACGCCAGTCGGTATGGATTTCACCTGAAAGGTACACGTTAAAACTCATGACAACTCCGAAGCATTCAAGATATTTGCTCGTTTCTACGGCATATACTTAGGTTAAACATAAAGCTTCAGGGTAGCATTTTGCTACTTGTCTTCAAAGTTATGACTGTCCTTCTTATTTGTCTATAGCCTTATCAAATGGATGAAACGCTTTTAGATTGAGCGTGCTGTTTTGCATCAATCCGCACATCGACGCACAGTCTTATGAATTTAGCGATAAAATGATCAGGCTTAAGTTTATGTTGCGCTGCAATAATTCCTGCGGCGTCTTTCCATACTTCTGCTTTGGCTAAGCACTATGCGTGGTTCAGCCACCGTCCCTTAAAGACCTTGTGTCTTATTAGCGAGAGATTTCAGCAATGAAAAAAGTTGTCCGTGCGAAATTGCATGGCATTACTATTACCGGTGCCGACCTGAATTACCACGGTTCTATTACCCTGGACCCTGAAATTTGCGAAAAAGCTGGCATTTTGCCAATGGAATTCGTAGAAATCTGGAATAAAGACAGCGGTGCCCGTATTTCCACGTATGTGATTTATGGCGAGCCAGGCTCCAGGTGCTGTGTGTTAAATGGAGCCGCGGCCCGTACGTGCCAGCGTGGCGACCAAATCATTATTTGTGCGACCGAATACATCGATACTGCGGATATTTATGGCCTGCGGCCGGTGGTTCTGACCTTTACGCCCGCCAATGAAATTGACGAGGTCATGCGATATGAAGTCAACAAAACGCCTGCGCGTGAATTCGACTTCAAGATTGTGCGTGAAGAGCGTATGGGCGGTAGCGCACGTGTTCTGAGCCGTGTAGACGTTGACGCGCTTAGCAAAGACTTACGTCAGCGTGGTTTAGACGATCGAGCGATTGCGGATGTGCTGTCATGTCATCTTAGCGAGTTCGCGGACTAATCAAACGTTGTTTTTGCCGATCTACACTCTTCTGGCAGCCACAGCGGAAGATAGGTTTTCAATTTTGTTTATGCCAATCAGTTATATGTAAATGGCGATTGCTTTGTTTACCTCGTATATAGCTGCGTCGTAGTATAACTTTTAGCTATTTGGTAGGCCATACGCGCTACCTGTAGCCACGGTGTACCCCACTGAAAGATAATAATATTGGAGGCAGCGGAGTAAATCTGCTGCTTTTTTCATTGAATGATAGAGCTACGTAATATTTCTCAACGTTTTGCTGGTGCCGATGGCCCGGTGCATGCACTGGACGATGTCAGCATTTCAATCAAAGCGGGCGAAATCTTCGGCATTATTGGCCGCAGCGGAGCGGGCAAAAGTACCTTGGTGCGCGTGATCAATCTGCTAAACCGGCCTACTTCAGGAACGGTGGAAGTAGCTGGCCGCGAACTGACTGCATTAGCTGTAGATCAACTGCGCGCTGCACGCCGGGAAATCGGCATGATTTTTCAGCATTTTAATTTACTGTCATCGCGTACTGTTTATGAGAATGTGGCTTTGCCACTTGAATTGGCAGGCACCGCCAAGGCAGATATTAAAAAGAAAGTCCTTTCGCTGCTTGATCTGGTGGGCCTTAGTGATCAAAAAGATCGCTATCCTGCACAAATAAGTGGCGGGCAAAAGCAGCGGGTTGGCATTGCCCGGGCTTTGGCCAGTGAACCTAAGGTGTTGCTGTCTGATGAGGCCACCTCCGCACTCGACCCGGAAACTACGCGCTCTATTCTGGAACTGCTCAAGCGAATCAACAAAGAGCTGGGCTTAACGGTGGTGCTTATTACGCATCAAATGGAAGTCATTAAGCAGATTTGTGATCGAGTGACCGTGCTAGAGGCAGGGCGGGTGGTTGAAGAGGGCCGTGTCCTGGATGTGTTTTTACGTCCTCAGCACAGTGTTACGCGCGCCATGATTGGCGACATCATCGCTCAGGATCTGCCTGCTGGCGTGCGCGAACGTATTCGCGAGAAGATGGAGACAGGTAAGCACCGTTTGTACCGTTTTGCTTTTAGCGACACCAGCGTTGATCAGCCGTTACTGTCTGAGGCGATACGGCGCTACGAACTTGATTTTAATATTTTGCACGGACAAATCGACGAGCTGCAGGGGCATGCATTTGGTTCCCTGGCTGTGCTGGTAGGCGGAGAGCCAACAAAAGTGGTGGATGCAATGGCATATCTAAATGACCAAGGTGTGGTCATCGAAGAATTATCTTACGAAGGCTAGAACGATGACTTCTGTTTTTACACCTCAAATGCTGGATTTGTTCCTTAGCTCATTTACGCAGACGCTATTTATGGTGGGAGTGTCATGGGGCATAGGCAGTGTCATTGGTTTGCCTTTAGGCGTTTTGCTGTATCTGACCAGCAAGGGCGGCATTTTGCAGAATATGGCGCTGAATCAGTCGGTGGGTACGGTAGTGAATGCTGTGCGTTCGGTGCCTTTTATTATTTTGCTGGTTGCCGTGATTCCGTTCACCCGCTTTGTCGTGGGTACCTCTATCGGCACGGCGGCAGCCATCGTTCCGTTAGCAATTGCGGCTGCCCCGTTTGTGGCACGGCTGATGGAAAATGCACTTCGTGAAGTCGATTCCGGCCTGATCGAAGCGGCGCAAGCGATGGGCGCAACCACACCTCAAATTATTTTCAAGTTTTTATTGCCCGAAGCCTTGCCTGGTATTGTCGCAGGCTTAACCGTAACGTTTGTCAGCTTGGTAAGTTATTCGGCGATGGCTGGAGCCGTCGGTGGCGGTGGCTTGGGTGATTTGGGTATCCGTTACGGCTATCAACGCTTTTTACCCGAAGTCATGCTGGCCGTGGTGCTGATTTTGATCGTTTTTGTTCAGTTTATCCAAACCTTTGGTGACTGGCTGGTCCGCCGGCTCAGCCACCGTTAAGAAAAACTGTATGTCACACTATTTTGAGGCTTAGATTATGAAATTAGCTTTTAGCCAGCGTCTGCTGGCCGGTATAAGCGTCTCGCTTATGTTGCTGAGCGGGGCTGCCCAGGCAGAGAAAAACAGTATCACCATCGGTGTTACGGGCGGGCCCCATGCGCAAATCATGGAAGAGGTAAAAAAGGTAGCAGCTAAAGATGGCCTGGAGATCAAGGTCATCGAGTTTAGCGACTATGTTCAGCCTAATGTTGCCCTGGCAAGCGGTGACCTGGACGCAAACAGCTATCAGCATCTGCCCTACCTGGAAGTGCAGGTTAAAGACCGCGGCTACAAGCTAAGTAGCATAGTGCCTACCGTTATCTATCCTATGGGCTTGTACTCTAAAAAGATCGATAAGCTGGAAGATGTTAAGGATAGCGCTCGCGTAGCGATTCCTAACGATCCTACCAACGGCGGTCGCGCCCTCTTGCTGATGGAAACAGCAGGGCTGCTGAAGTTGCGTGATGGGGCAGGCTTGACGGCCACACCCTTGGATATAGTCGAGAATCCAAAAAAACTGGACTTGGCTGAACTCGATGCTGCCCAGCTGCCACGTTCGCTTGATGATGTAGATCTGGCGGCCGTTAATACCAATTTTGCGATGGAAGCAGGTTTGGTACCTAAAGACGATGCCTTATTGCTGGAAAGCCCAGACAGCCCCTACGCCAACATTATTGTTGTACGTACTGAAGATAAAGATCAGGAGTGGGTAAAGCGTCTGGTCAAGGCCTACCATTCGGATGACGTTAAGCAGTACATTGAAGAGCAGTTTAAAGGCTCTATTGTTACTGCCTGGTAAGCAAAGTCCGGCCTAAAATACGTTGGTTTTACGTCAGGTCGATGCTGGCCCTACACCTTACGAACCCGCTTCTGGTCGCTCAGCGTGACTAACAGCGGGTGCTCTGCCTTCTTCTACAGCATGGCAGGCAACCTGGGTAAGGCCCTGTTGCAGCAAAGTGGGTATTTCAACGCGACAGCGATCATTCGCCAGGGGGCAACGAGGATTAAAAGTACAGCCCGCAGGCGGGTTTAAAGGGTTGGGGACTTCTCCGGCTACGGGAATTCTGGCACGTCCGCTTCCGCTTATGTCGGGAATCGCCCCCAATAGCATCTGCGTATACGGATGTAACGCTTGCCCGAAAAGTTGATTACGGTCGGCTATTTCCACAATACGCCCTAAATACATGACCCCGACCCGATCTGCCACATGATGCACAACTGCCAGATTGTGAGAAATAAAAAGATAGCTCAGCCCGAGTTCGCGCTGTAGATCTTTCATCAGGTTCAGCACTTGCGCCTGCACCGATACATCCAGGGCCGAGGTCGGTTCGTCGCAGACAATGAATTCCGGATTAAGAGCCAGAGCCCTGGCTATAGAAATCCGTTGACGCTGGCCTCCGGAAAACTGATGCGGATAACGGTTTTGATCCGTTGCGGTCAAGCCTACCTGTTCAAGCAGCTCACCCACGCGTTCGCGTTGTTGTTCGGCCGTCATAGACGTATGGGTTTGCAAAGGTTCGGCAATAATTCTGCCTACCCGCCAACGCGGGTTCAGGCTGGCATAGGGATCCTGGAAAATCATTTGTAAGCGCTTGCGCATCGCATGCTGCTGTTTTTCCGTCATGCTGGTGAGCTCTACGCCCTCAAACTCAATGGAGCCGCGCGTCAGCGGATAAAGCCCGGTCAGCAGGCGGGCGACAGTGGACTTTCCGCATCCCGATTCCCCGACCAGAGCTAAGGTCTCACCTTTTTTCAAGGTGAACGAGACCCCGTCTACCGCACGAAGCATGACCTTTGGCTTGCGATAGATGATGCGCTCAAGCCACGACGGCGACACATCGAACCAGCGGGCGGCATCACGTACTTTCAGCAGTACTTTCTCATTGTTTGGACTTTCGGTATGCCGATTCATGGGCTGTCCTCCGGCTCGTGATGCAGCCAACAGGCAACTTGTCCTGCTTTTGCAGGTAAAAGCTCAGGTCGCCGGACTTCGCAGATGGGCATACGTGCGTGGCAGCGCGGATTAAAAGCGCAGCCTGCAGGAATGGCGTTTAAACGTGGCATGCTGCCAGGTATTTGCGCCAGGCGTTCGACGTTTGCATTGAGTGTAGGAATAGACTGCATCAGTCCCACCGTATAAGGGTGCAAGGGCTCTTGAATGATTTTTTGAACCGGACCAATTTCAATAATGCGCCCTGCGTACATCACAGCAACGCGATCAGCCGTTTCAGCGATGACGCCCATGTCGTGGGTGATTAGCATTACTGCTGTGCCCTGTGACTTACAGAGATCCTTAAGCAGGTCGATGATCTGAGCCTGTATAGAGACGTCCAGCGCTGTTGTGGGCTCATCAGCCACGATCAGCTGGGGGTTGGCAGCCAGGGCTAGCGCAATGACCACGCGCTGGCGCATGCCGCCTGAAAACTGGTGTGGATAATGATCAATGCGTTCACGGGCAGCGGGAATACCGGTAGATTCAAGCAAGGCGATGGCGCGGTCTTGTGCAGCGTCGTGTGAGAGATGCAGATGCGTTTGAATGGTCTCGGTAAGCTGTTTGCCGACGGTATAAAGAGGGTTGAGGGAGGTAAGCGGGTCTTGAAAGATAGCTCCGATTTCCTTGCCTCGTATCTTGCGCATGGCCTCGCCATGCAGGGCATCAATGCGTTTTCCCTTCAGATGGATTTCTCCGCCAGCAATGTGTCCTGGCGGATCCAGCAATCCGATAATGGAAGCGCCTGTCAGTGATTTGCCGGCTCCCGACTCACCCACTACGCCAAGTACCTCGCCTGGCTGTATTGTAAAGGACACATCATCAAGGGCCGTCAAGGTGCCGCGACGGCCAGGAAACTCGACGCGTAAATGTTTAACTTCAAGTAATGCCGACATCAGTTCAACCTCGGATTCAGAGCATCACGCAGCCAGTCGCCCAGCAGATTGACCGATAAAACCAGGAGCACCAGCACTAGCCCGGGGAAGATAGTGATCCACCATTCTCCCGAAAAGAGAAAATCGTTTCCGATGCGGATCAGAGTGCCCAGGGAAGGAGAGGTAGGCGGCACGCCTACGCCAAGAAATGAGAGGGTGGCTTCGGTGATGATGGCAGTAGCCAGATGAACTGTTGCAAGCACCAGCACAGGACCCATGACATTGGGCAGAACGTGGCTGAACATGATGCGCGGGCCGCTCACCCCGATGACTCGTGCAGCCTGTACGTATTCACGGTTTTTTCTACCATGGCCGATCCGCGTACGGTGCGCGCATACTGGGGCCAGCCCGCTAAGGCAATGGCGCCTATCAGTACGGGGAACGCGATGACATCCAGTAATGATCGGGGTACTGCAGCTCGAGCCACACCGTCGATAAGCAAGGCGATAAGAATGGCTGGAAAAGAGAGCTGTACGTCGGCCACGCGCATAATGAATGCGTCAATGCGTCCACCCGCATAGCCAGCAATCAGACCTAAGAATATGCCCAGCAGCATGGCAAGCGCCACCGAGGCAAAGCCGATAAACAACGATATGCGCGTGCCATAGAGCAGCGTTGAGAACAGGTCCCGGCCTTGACTGTCAGTGCCTAGCAAGTAGCTTCCCTGGCCATCGGTCTCCCAGACTGGAGGCAAAAGCGCATCGAGCAGGTTAATGGAGGCGAGATCGAAAGGATTGTGCGGTGCCAGCCAGGGGGCGCCCAAGGAGCCAACCAGCAGGAATAGCAGCAGGATGCTTGCACTGAGTGCCACTGGGGAATGGCGCCAGGACCAGGCCAGATCGCTATCCCAAAACCGTCTTAAAACGTCCATATCAGTGTCCACCCCGCTTAGTCAGGCCCACTCTTAATCGTGGATCGACCACAAAATACAGCAGGTCGACAATGAGGTTGATCACCACAAACACCAAGGCAATCAGGCAGAGGTAAGCGGCCATCACGGGAACATCGGCAAATTGCACGGCCTGGATAAAGAGCAAGCCCATGCCGGGCCACTGAAAAACAGTTTCCGTGACAATGGCGAAGGCGATGATGCCCCCAGTTGCAGACCCGTAATGGTAATGACAGGAACCATGGTGTTTTTCAAGGCATGGCCAAAATGGATGGCCCGCTTTCTCAAGCCTCTGGCCCGGGCGAATTTAATGTAGTCGCTTCGTAAAACTTCAAGCATCTCGGAGCGCACCAGACGCAATATCAAGGTCAGCTGAAACAGGGACAGGGTGATGACAGGCAAAATCAGGTGTCTCCAGCCGTCGAGGCTCAGCATTCCCGTGCTCCACCATCCAAAATACGTAACCTGGCCGCGGCCATAGCTGGGTAGCCATCCTAACTGTACGGAGAAGACCAGGATGAGGAGAATGCCAATGAAGAAAGTAGGCAATGAGATGCCCACCAGTGAGAAGGCCAATATGGCCTGGGACACAGCACCATTTCGGTTCAGAGCGGTGTATACGCCCAGGGGCAGGCCGACGATCAGGGCTAGAACGGCCGCGATTACTGACAGCTCGACAGTGGCAGGCAAGCGATTTTTAAGGAGTTCCGCAACGCTTTGTCCCTGGCGAAGGGATAAGCCAAACTCACCTTGAACAGCCTGTGCAACAAACTTCGCAAATTGAACAAGTGCCGACTGGTCCAGTCCGAGACTGCTGCGCAGTGCCGCCCGGTCGGCGTCTGTTGCGTCCTGGCCTAGCATGATGGTGACCGGATCGCCTACATAGCGAAACAGTACGAAAGCCAAAAGGCTGACGGTCAGCATGACCAGTGCAGCCTGGATTAAGCGGCGAATGATAAATACCAGCATAGGCGACGGTGCACCTCCCACCTTTTGGGCCGAAGGCGCGTAGTCCTATAAGAATGTATTAATTAACGGTAGTCCACTGAGCGCTGATACGGTTATCGGCCCGATGGATCACATCGACATTCTTACCCATTGCCCATGGAATAACCTGGTCATGGAGCGGAATGTGGCCGAACTCACTGGCGTGTATTTCCAGCACTTTATGAATGGCTTCGTCGCGTTTGGCCGTATCGGTCTCAACTTTGATTTGATCGATCAGCTTATCGGCCTCTACATTGCTGTAGTTTCCGAAGTTGAAACTGCCATCGGCGCCCTCGCCTTTACTGTGAATCAGGCTTTGCAATGTATACAGAGCGTCAAAGGTGGGTACCCCCAGCCAAACATATAAGCGCTGGTGTCGTAAGACTGCACTTTTGGAAAGTAGGTTGCCCGTGGCATGGCGTTCAAGGTGGCCTTTACGCCCGCCCTCGCCCACATGCCGAGTACCGCCTGGCAAATGGCTTCATCGTTGATGTAGCGATTGTTGGGGCAGTCCAGGGTGAAGCTAAGCTCATTCGGCTCGTATCCGGCTTCACTAAGTAATGTTTTTGCGCGTTCTACATCGTAAGGCACGCGCTTGGAAAGTGCTTCGGTCCAGCCGTGTACTTGAGGCGCTATCATGGTTCCTGTGGGCGAGGATGAACCACGCATCACCGCTTTCTTGATGGCCTCTATGTCAATGGCAACATACAGCGCTTCGCGTACGCGGGGATCAGCGAAAGGGTTTTTGCCTTTGACTGTGCTGTATTTGAGTTCAGGGCTATGTTGGTCCAGACCAATGTAGATGGTGCGGTATTCGTTACCCTCTACAATTTTTGCCTGTTGGGCGATGCGTTGTAAGTCTTGTGCGGGCGGATCAAGTACGAAATCGATTTCCCCAGATAGGAGCGCGGCAGTACGGGTGGCATTTTGCTTGATGGGGGTATAGTCGATTTTCGTGACGTTGCCTATTTTCTGTTCTTTATTCCACCACTCTTCATTTTCGCTATATACCGTACGAATATCCACTTCGCGGCTATCAAGCTTATAAGGGCCTGTTCCGTTGGTGTTGCGTGCGGAATAGGTTTCCTGGTTAGCAGAAAAGTCTTGCGGCAGCAGCGCATTGTTTTGCTCAGACCAGGCTTTACTCATGATAAAGACGTTGGTTAGCTGGCGTAGTAAAATAGGATTTGGTCCGTCTGTTTCGATTTCGACAGTCAGGTCATCAATTTTTTTGCACCTTTCACGCCGTTAACATAGGCTTTGAAATGCGAGGTTGGTGCCATGGCGCGTTCAATTGAGAACACCACGTCGTCAGCGCTAAAGGGGGCGCCATCATGAAACTTGACGCCCTCGCGCAGTTTGAAGCGCCATGTGTTCGGATCATTTTGTTCCCAGCTTACTGCCAGCGACGGCACCAAGTTAAAATCTTTGTCATAGTCGACTAAAGGTTCGTAGACATAGCTGCTGGCTGCGATCGTCAGACCTTCGTTTTGAGCATGGGGATCCAGAGTTAGAATATCGCCTTGACTTGCCCATCTAAATGTCTTGGCGTGTAGCGCAGCAGGCACTAGCAGTACCGCGGCTAAGGCTGAAACAAGAATCTTTTGTCGCATTTGCTTCGTCTCCTGACAGTTTATGGGCTGTGTTGAATGCGGCAATATTGCCTTAGGCGATATCGAGCGTCAACGCATATGCTTATGCGCAGACGCGCACAACCTTTATAAATTCATGGGGATTAACGCCGTTCCTACTTTATTGCTATCGCTGTTTCTTTACTATTAGTGTTTAGCCCACTGTCAGCGACAGTGCTAAGTAATTTTCCGGCTGTTTAATAATTAATTCACGATATGGGTTTGTTGAATGAGTAACTCGCAGCCTGAGCGTCGAATCGCTCATCTGGATATGGACGCTTTTTATGCGTCTGTCGAGTTACTTCGCTATCCGGATTTACGAGGCCATGCTGTAGTCATCGGAGGGCGTAGCACAACAGCTCCGCTAAGCCTGGCCGATGGCACAAGGCGTTATGCACAGCTGGCCGGCTATACCGGCAGGGGCGTGGTGACCACGTCCACGTATGAAGCTCGTGCCCTCGGGGTTTTTTCTGCAATGGGTTTGATGAAAGCTGCTGAATTGGCCCCCGAGGCCTATTTACTTCCGGCTGACTTTGAAGCCTATCGTCATTATTCCCGTTTATTTAAACAAGCCGTTGCCAGTGTTTCTGAACGAATTGAGAATCGCGGAATTGATGAGATTTATATTGACTTGTCCCATCTGGACTACGACACCGAATATCTGGTCGGTTTATTAAAAGAACGAGTTTTTGAAGCCACGGGTTTGCACTGCTCAATCGGAGTCACCCCTAATAAGCTGCTTTCTAAAATAGCTTCTGATTTAAATAAGCCCAATGGCGTATCGATATTATCAATGGACGATATCCCCAGCGTTATTTGGCCTTTGGCTGTCAATAAAATTAACGGGGTGGGGCCTAAGGCTTATCAAAAGTTGCAAGCTTTGGGTATCGAACGCATTGGTGATCTGGCGGCGGCCGCGCCGGCTACATTGCAAGAGCACTTTGGCGCGAGCTATGCCTATTGGCTGACGCAAGTAGCCCAAGGCATTGATGACAGGCCTTTAGATTTCAGCCCGGAACCTAAATCGATTAGTCGTGAGACTACATTTGAGCGCAATATGCATGTGCGGCACGACCGCCATGAGCTATCCGCTTTATTTCTGCGTTTATGCTCTCAGCTCGAGCTCGACCTGCGCAATAAAGCGGTCCGGGCTCAAACCATTGGGGTAAAGGTACGTTTTCACGATTTCTCTACGGTCACGCGTGACAGCAGCGTGGATGAACCGGTATTGCTTGCGGCCGATATTCATCAGGCTGCCGGGTTGAGTCTGCGTCGGGTGCCCTTTACGAATCCTTCAATTCGTTTATTTGGGGTCAAGGCCAGTAATTTGCTGACGGAAGAAGAATGTCAGCGTCTGGATGAGGCGCCAAGGCAGCTTTCACTGTACGACGATCTTCTGTAAATGTTGCATTTACTATGAACCCTGCCGCGGGACTGGCTGTTTCTGTGTTTTTCCTTGCTTTTGTGTAGTTTAGCGGTAAATTAATAACTAAACTTTTGCGATACATTATCAATTTTTTACCTATAAGGTTGCCGTTATGGAATTTAATCGGTCCGGTGCTAATGCGCTTATGGATATTACCTCTCGCCCGGAGCTGGTTTTTGTTCGAGGTCAAGGATCTTGGCTCGAAGATCACAACGGTAAACGATACCTGGACATGATCCAGGGTTGGGCGGTAAATGCACTGGGACATAGCCCACAGGTCGTTGTGGACGCTATCTGTGCGCAATCCAAGCTGGTTTTGAATCCGTCGCCGGGCTTTTATAATGCTCCGGCTATGCGACTGGCCGAGCTTATCACCGAGTCCTCGTGTTTTGATACCGTGTTTTTTGCGAATAGTGGTGCTGAAGCCAATGAAGGGGCCATTAAGCTGGCTCGTAAATGGGGCCGTGTACACCGTCAGGGTGCCTATAAAATCATTACTTTTGAGCACAGCTTTCATGGCCGCACGCTGGCTACCATGTCGGCGTCGGGCAAAGCAGGCTGGGACACCATGTTTGCACCTCAGGTCGATGGTTTTCCGAAAGCTATCCTGAACGATATCGAATCGGTTCGTGCACTTGTCGATGATCAAACCGTAGCCATTATGCTCGAGCCCGTCCAGGGTGAAGCAGGCGTGATGCCTGCAACCCAGGAGTTTATGAACCAGTTGCGCGAATTGACACACGAACGCAATATGCTGTTGATCGTTGATGAGGTTCAAACCGGCATGGGTCGCACAGGTACATTGTTTGCCTACGAGCACTTTGGCATCAAACCCGACATCATGACCCTGGGTAAAGGCATTGGGGGCGGTATTCCCCTGGCAGCGCTGTGCGCGACCGAAGCGGCTTCGTGTTTTGCCCATGGCGAACAAGGAGGAACCTACAACGGTAATCCGGTGATGACAGCAGCAGGCGTGGCGGTATTCGAAACGCTGACCGCTCCTGGCTTTATGGAAACCGTCAACGAGCGAGCCGAGCAGCTTTCTACAGGTTTGCTGGCACTAAGCAAGAAGTGGGGCATGAATGGCGAGCGCGGACTGGGCTTGTTGCGCGCTCTTAAGCTAGACCAGCATGATGGTCCGGCCATTGTAGAGGCAGCGCGCAACCGCAACCCCAATGGCTTGCTGTTGAACTCTCCCCGTCCCGAGTTACTACGTTTTATGCCGGCACTTAATGTGGCCGCAGATGAAATTGATTTAGCGCTAAGCGAAGTTGATGCCATCATTACGCAAGTTCGCGGCTAGATGCTGTTATTGGCCTAAGGTGAGCCCCGTTACGACAACAAAAAGACGTAGTGGGGCTTTTTTATACCTGTTTAAAGTGCCAAGCACGCTTTTAAAAGGTTACTGCCAGCCCGGGCTTATCCCGTTTCATCGAGTAGGCGCTTTATAAGATACGGGCGGTAAACATTTGGATATGTTTATGATGGTGTGTAATATGAAATCTTATGTTTTTGACCCCTTGGACAGTTGATGAACGACAAGACCGAAAGCGCTCCCTTCTTGAGTCGTGTCTACGATAAATTGCCTACATTGCATCCGGCAGAGAAGCGTTTGGCCGAATTTATTCTCGATTTCCCTGGTGAGTTAGCCAGTTATTCGGCGCTTGAGCTGGCTCAGCTGTCAGAGGTTTCTACGGCTACAGTATCTCGTTTTGTGCGGCGCTTAGGCTATGAAAATTATGACGCTGCCCGTCGCCATGTCCGTGCAGAGAAGCAAGGTGGATCTCCTCTGTTTTTAGCGGATCGTACAGTAGAGACTTTCGACGGTTTGTTAGCTGCTCATGCGCAAAAGGCCCAGGAGAATTTAGAGCGCGCGTATCTACGGCTTGATGAAAAAATGGTAACTGGAATCGTCCGTGCTTTGATTGATGCGCGTATGGTATGGACGACGGGCCTACGAGCTAATCAATTTTTAGCCCGTTACTTTCAGTGGCAGCTTTTTCAAGTAAAAGAAAACTCTAAGGCTTTTCCTGATGGTGGTGATAGTTTTGGAGAGTATCTTAGTGCGATCCGTCCTGCTGATGTCGTTGTTGTATTTGGTTTACGGCGCAGACCACTTATCTTGTATAAGATGCTCGAGCAACTAAACAAGACCGGTGCACAAGTGTTGTTTATTACAGATGACCATCATCCGTTGCATTCAGGTGTTAAGTGGCATATACAGTGCCCTTGTGAGTCGGTAGGGCCCTTTGATAGCCATGTATCCGTTGCTGCCGTGAGCCATTTATTATTAAATGCTGTATTTGAAAGCGCAGGTGCGGCTGGCCGCTCACGATTAGCAGCCAGCGATGCCTATCACAGCGCATTGGAAGAGTTTTAGCGACGCGTTGCCACTTTTTCAGCCTCATTAGCCACTTGCTCGTTTACCAGCTCATGGTAGTCCAGAGGAGCATCAATTAAATGGCCCTGAGCCAGGCCTCTTTGCCAACGATCATAAGAGCCTTTTTCAATACGTGCAGTATCCCACATTCCCCATTGCTTGAAGTTTTCCACTAATTCAATCGCGTGGTCTACATCAAGCCTGGGAAATAAGCGTGACAATAAAGGACGCAGTGTGTCAGTAGGGTTTTTCAGTATCCACTGAATGCCACGATTTAGTGCTCGTACAAAGCGAATTTGGGTATCGATTTGGTCTCCTGCAGTGCCTTCTTCTGAGTAATAGACACTCCACGGTACAGGACCTCCTGTTTTGGCGAGTGGCGAGACAATATGGGCTTGGGTAAGCGTCGTAATGCGAGTGGCGGTTACGGGATCTACTAAAATGTAATCGCCCAAGCCACCGACAAACAACTCTGCAAGCATGGAGCCCGACAAATTTTGTACGAAGTTTACGTCGGCTTTATCAACTCCGTTTTCGCTCAGTAAAAGCTCTAGGAACAGGCCGGGGCTAGCCCCATTGCTGCCTGCGACTAAAATAGTGGTGCCCCGTAAAGCGCTGAACGCTAGTTCTTCCGGTTGCCTGCCCACAATCACCAGGGGGCAGCGAGCAGAAATCTTGGCAAACGAAGTTAGCTTCTTACCGCGATTATGAAACATGGCGGGAACCCAGATGCCTCCAAGCGCTGCATGCGAATTGCTGCCTCGGATCTCCGTCAGGACCAAATCCCATGGATCGGGGACAATTGCATCGACCTGGAGATTTTCTTCTGCAAAGAAACCTTGCTCCGCTGCCACGTATTCGGGAAGGTAATTAACACTATGGCCTGTTGCTGCGATACGAAATTTAGTCATTGAAACTCCTCGTATTAAATGATGTGAGTAAAGATTGAGTGCTTAGGCGGCTGTCTCGCTAAGTTCTTCAAGGCTCTTACCAGCGGTCTCAGGTCCGAACATGGCAGCAATTAACGCCATTAGATAGAGCACAGCGAGGGTTGCGAAGATAGCGACCAGACCCGCTACGTCAAAGATCAGACCAGCAATAGGGGTCATAACGACCGCACCCATGGCGCCAACAGACCTGATTACGCCAGTGCCAAATCCGCGAATACGAGTGGGGTATAACTCGGGCAGCCACGTCCAAAGTGTGGTGTTGAGAAGTAGTACAAAGAATTGGAAAAGCGCGCCTAAAAACAAAATTGAAGCGGTTGACTCTGCAAACAAGCCAAATGCGATGGCAGAGAGCATAGCGCCGAGAGTACCCATGGCGATGACGGTTTTGCGTTTTAAATGGGCATTAACGATGACCGCCATGAGAGCACCTGCGAGGCTACCACTCTGCATGACCGCAGTGAAGCCGACACCGGCAACGATACTGAATCCCTTGGATACCAGAATGACGGGCATTAATGTCAGAATGGATATTTGTCCGGCTAAGGCCATAAAGTAGGTAGTGGACACAGCTAGGGTTCGTCTGCGCCAAGGCTTGGCAAATATTTCCCCGATACGAATTTTCTCGGTCCGCTTTAAGGTTACATCTCCGGTTTCGGTGAGAAACTGTTCAACTTCCACTGGATGGCCTCGAGGAATTAAGCGGCCGTGTTTCAGGATGGTCAGGGCGCGGTTGCATTCATGGATTTGACCAGTTGCAAGCAGAAAGCGTGGTGTTTCAGGAAGATAGCGCCTAAAAAACGCAATAAAGACGATTGGAAGTACGAGCAGGCCGAAGACCCAACGCCACGCACTGTCGCCTAAGCCGAAGGCAGGAGCCAGCAGGCCAAGCACGAATACTCCATACAAGGGGGCCGCGAAGTTTCCTAAACCGCCTCCAGCGAGGTTCAGCGTTGAGACGGCACTGGCGCGATTTTTGGTAGGCGAGAATTCGGCCACCATGATGATTGCTGTTGCAAGTTCGCCTCCTAAACCCAACCCGACAATGCCGCGAAATAGCACAAGCATTTCATAGTTTGGTGCGATCGAACATAGCAAGGCGCCGATGGAGTAGAGGATCAGGTTAAGCATCAAAATCGGGCGCCGGCCGTAACGATCGGCCATGAAGCCTGCAATAATGCCGCCTACACTCATGCAAAAGAAGGTGACTGAATTTATAAGACCGATTTGCGCAGCGGAAATCCCCCAGTCTGCTTGTAATACCGGTCCAACAATACCGATCGCGTTTTGTTCAATGACATCAAAAAACACCCCTGCAATGACAAGCATAAGAATCAACTTGTGCGCACGCCCAAAGCCCATGTCATCAATGATCTGTGCAAGCTTCGCAGAGGTGCTGATCTTGGTAGATATTTCTTGTAGGTGTTGCGGTTGTTCGTGGTGCATCTCACTTCTCCTATGGCGACGAGCTGAATAGCCGAGAGCGTTTTATTGCTTTTGAGAGTTGCTCTGATGATTGGCGTCTTTATCCAAGGGGCCACATTGCGATTTTTTTCTTATGAGGTTGAGCGTAGGTTCTGATTTTTGACGTCTGCAGGCCAAGCTGCACCAGAGATTCAGCGATCTTGACCGCAGCTGTAACACCATCAATAACCGGTACGCCAGTCGCTTCTTGCACGCGACGCTGAAGGTCCGACATACCACCACATCCAAGACATATGACCTCTGCCTTATCTTCGTTAATCGCCCGGAGCGACTCTTGGATAATGGCGTTTATGGCTCGTTCGGAATCGGCCTCAAGCTCTAGCACGCCCAAGCCGGTTGCTCGTACTGATGCGCAGCGCCTTTCGAATCCAGCCAGCAATAGACGATTCTCGATCAAGGGGACTGCCCGATCTAAGGTGGTGATGACAGAGTATTGATGGCCTAGAAAAATGGCGGTGCTGGCCGCCGCTTCGGTAATGTCAATGACAGGCACATTGAATAGCTCTTGTAGACCTTCTCGCCCATGTTCGCCATAGCCGGCTTGAATAATGGCGTCGAAGCTGCCTTGATACTGTTGTACGCAATCCATGACGCCTACAGCAGATAAATAACTTTCAAAATTTCCCTCTACGCTTTCTGCTCCAAATCGGGGAGTAAGTGGAATGATCTCGGTATTCTCGCTTGCTACCTGACGGGCAGACTGGCCGATTAGATCGGTCATGGCTTGGGTTGTGTTGACGTTGACCACTAACAATTTCATCGTTGTCTCCTAGTTATGTAATTATTATTACATCAGTGAGGCATACGTGTAATTATAATTTTATAGGGGCTTACGCTTATAGAGAATCAGAATGCGGTTGAAGGCGGGGAGAGGCTACGTTCGGTCTGCTCAGCTGGACACCGTGTTTTGATTCTCGGATAGCAGCTAATGCATTGAAAGTAATAGATAAAAAAATAGCTGCTACGTTTAGGTAGCAGCTATTTTTAGCTAGCGTATGGTTTCAGCTAATTTTATTCAAATAATAAAGTTAACTTGTACCTTTGTTTAACCTTCAGCTTTAAGCTCCAGGCGCCAGTGGTGAAGCAGTGGCTCTGTGTAGCCATTAGGCTGTTCCAGACCTTTAACGATGAGATCACGGGCAGCGATGTATGCTTTAGAAGTGTCGAAATTACCTGCCATCGTGCGGTATAAAGGATCGCCCGCATTTTGCTGATCAACCACAGCAGCCATGCGCTGCAGCGTTTCTTCAACCTGTTCTGAAGAAATAATGCCGTGCAACAGCCAGTTGGCGATGTGCTGACTGGAAATACGCAGGGTTGCGCGATCTTCCATCAGCCCGACGTCGTGGATATCCAGCACTTTAGAGCAGCCTACGCCCTGATCAATCCAGCGTACAACGTAGCCCAGAATGCCCTGAACGTTGTTGTCGAGCTCTTCCTGGATCTCTTTGGCTGACCAGTTTGTATTTTCAGCTACGGGGATAGTAAGAATGTCGTCCAGTGTTTCCACTTTTTGACCTTCCATGCCTTTTTGTACTTCTTGCACATCAACCGCGTGGTAGTGCAATGCGTGCAGCGTAGCGGCTGTAGGAGAAGGAACCCAGGCGGTGTTTCCACCTGCCTTCAAATGGCCGATTTTTTGCTCAAGCATGTCGGCCATCAGATCAGGCATCGCCCACATGCCTTTACCAATTTGAGCACGGCCACGCAGACCACACTCTAAGCCTGTTTGAACGTTATTGCGTTCGTAGGCAGGCAACCATTTCTGGTTTTTCATTTCGCCTTTACGGACAACGGGTCCGGCTTGCATGATGGTGTGAATTTCGTCGCCAGTGCGGTCAAGGAAACCGGTGTTGATGAAGACCACGCGCTCGCTGGCGGCGGCGATACACGCCTTTAGGTTAACGCTTGTACGGCGCTCTTCGTCCATTACACCCATTTTCAAGGTATTGCGGGGAATACTCAGGATATCTTCAACACGGGTGAATAGCTCGTTGGCAAAAGCGACTTCGTCAGGGCCATGCATTTTTGGCTTAACAATGTAGATGGAGCCTGTGCGAGAGTTTTTCTTTAGCTCAAGATCACGCATGGAGATCAAGCTGGTAAGTACTGCATCGAGTATGCCTTCAGGTACTTCACGGCCAGCTTCGTCCAGAATGGCGGAGTTAGTCATCAGGTGACCAACGTTACGAGCGAACATCAGTGAACGGCCACCCAATATTTTTTCGTTACCTTGCAGGTCGGTGTAGCTGCGATCTGCGTTGAGCTTACGTGTAAACACGCGCCCGTCTTTAGCGATTTCTTCAGTAAGGTCGCCTTTGATCAGCCCAAGCCAGTTGCGGTAGGCCAGGACTTTATCGGCAGCGTCTACAGCTGCGATGGAATCTTCGCAGTCCATGATGGTGGTAAGCGCGGATTCAAGCAAGATGTCTTTGATGCCGGCTGCATCTGTTTTGCCGATGTCATGGTTAGCATCGATTTGAATTTCGAAGTGCAAACCGTTGTGGCCAAAGATGATGGCTTCGGGTGCAGCCGCATCGCCACGGTAGCCCAATACGGTGGATGAATCAGCAACGGTTGTTTTACTGCCATCTTTCAGGCTGACTTCCAATGCACCATTAACAATGGCGTATTTGCTTGAGTCTACGTGCGAACCTGCCGTTAGCGGAATGGCATCATCGAGAAACTTGCGTGCAAAGGCAATAACTTTAGCGCCGCGTACGGGGTTGTAGGCACCGCCTGCTTCTGCACCACCTTCGTCTGAAATCGCATCGGTGCCATAAAGAGCGTTATATAAGCTGCCCCAGCGTGCGTTTGCTGCGTTTAACGCGTAACGAGCGTTCATGATCGGTACCACCAGCTGTGGACCGCCCTGCTCGGTAATTTCAGTGTCGACGTTCGTTGTGTTTACCGTTACAGACTCAGGCGCGTCTTGTAAGTAGCCGATTTCTTTCAAGAAGCTTTTATAGGCTTCCATGTCTTTGATGGGGCCGGGATTGGCACCGTGCCAGTTATCCAGCTCTTTTTGCAAACGGTCGCGTTCGGCCAGCAGCTCGCGGTTACGTGGCGCCAGGTCGTGAACCAGTTTGTCTACGCCAGTCCAAAAAGTTTTGGAGTCTACGCCTGTTCCAGGGAGAGCTTCGTTTTCGATGAACTGATGAAGTAGTTCGGCAACTTGTAGTCGCTCGCAAGAAATACGTTTAGTCATAATTACCATTGCCAATAGTTAAAAGTAGATCGGGCGCAATTGACCTTGCGCGATGGTGTTGGAAGGCAGCCGCAAGCCGTCACCCCGCAGAGGTGAGGTGGCTTGATAGCAAGCTTTGAGGTGCGAAGTTTTGGGCGCTGGAGGTACGCAGCGCATAAAACGTAGAGGGGTGTGCCTCGCAGTGCGGGAGCACGGTAGAAAGCAGTACGTACTTTTTATAAGAGTATTCGGTACTGGAAGTATTGGCTTGAGCGTTGGAGAAATGACCCATTTATGGGTCGTAAACGCTTTTTGCAGGGATGGGGCCATTGAGTCATGGATGCCTTCACCTAATCGTTCGCCAATAAATTTGCAGCAATAACGCCAGAAAGTGTGAATTCCAGTATGAAACCCGCAGCGGGTTGCGGTACGAATGTCTACGTTGTCTTCTATAAGACCTTCCTGTCTTGTATAAGACTATACCTGTGATTGCGATGTTTTTATAGGGGATCCCCGTAAAGCGTTCTACTGCCGGACATATACACCCACTTGATTTGTCATATGAGCGGTCTACACTAGTCTTTTGTCATTGCGTAGATAACTATGCTTGAATCTGAGAACTCGGTACAAAACCTTAGACTACCTCCCTCAATTGCCTACGAGGGGTTTAATGATGAGGTAGCAGCAACTCAACGCCTGGTTGAGATCTATAACCGCAACACGACTTTTATTCGTGAGCAGTTCAAAGCGTGCCTGCGTGACGGCTTTGAGCCCAAGGTGCGTTATCGTGCGTGCTATCCGGCGATACGTATTCGTGTACATACTCACCAGGAAGTAGATAGCCGATTATCCTACGGTCATGTGGTTGAGCCCGGAACCTACGCGACTACCGTCACGCAGCCCGAGCTTTATTTTGACTATTTACGTGAGCAAATTCGTTTACTGCTAAAAAACCATGGTGTACCGGTCGAAATCGGTGAGTCCAGCCTGCCTATCCCTTTGCATTTTTGCCTGGGTGATGGTCATTCCGTAGAGGCCGTCTACCCGGAATCGCCAGGAGACACCTTACGTGACCATTTTGATGTTCCCAATCTCGAGCACATGGATGATGCCATCGTGAACGGAACCTGGGTTGCGCCTCATGGTGAGGCACGGCCCCTGGCCCCTTTTACTGCACCTCGTATCGACTACTCCTTGCACCGCCTGCAGCATTACACGGCGACCCGCCCCGAGTATTTCCAAAACTTTGTGCTGTTTACCAACTACCAGTTTTATGTGGACGAGTTTTGTAAATGGGCACAACTGGAGCTCGAGCAAGAAGGTAGCGAATACACGGCTTTGGTCGAACCGGGCAATATGCTCACGCGTAAAGGCGGTATCACCGAAGGCGTCAGAGCGTCTCGTACCCCCCAAATGCCTTCCTACCATTTGGTGCGGGGAAATCACAGCGGCATTACGCTGATCAACATTGGCGTGGGGCCATCAAACGCTAAAACCATTACCGATCACGTTGCGGTGCTGCGCCCTTCTGCCTGGATCATGCTGGGCCATTGTGCTGGCTTACGTACCACGCAGCGTCTCGGCGATTACGTCCTGGCCCATGGTTATGTACGCCAGGATCATGTGTTGGATGATGACTTGCCGCTGTGGGTACCCATTCCACCTCTGGCCGAAATTCAGGTTCCTCTTGAGCAGGCTGTGGCAGAGGTCGCGGGCCTGTCTGGTTGGGAACTCAAGAAAATCATGCGTACGGGTACGGTGGCTTCCATTGATAACCGCAACTGGGAACTTCGCGACCATCACGAGCCGGTGCAGCGCTTGTCGCAGTCGCGCGCCATTGCACTCGATATGGAGTCCGCTACCATTGCGGCCAATGGCTTCAGGTTTCGTGTGCCGTATGGCACCTTATTGTGCGTTTCGGATAAACCGTTGCACGGCGAACTTAAGCTACCGGGAATGGCGAACTCTTTTTATAGCAAGCAGGTAGGCCAGCATCTGCATATCGGAATACGTGCCCTCGAGCTGGTTCGCGAGATGCCGGCTGAACGCTTGCATTCACGAAAACTGCGCAGCTTTATCGAGACCGCGTTTCAATAAATCAAAGCTCAAGGCAAGGGCGCTTGCGCCCTGCCTTGAAGCTAAGTTCGCAGTGAACTTTGGACATCTGATACTAGTCTAACGTTTGGGGTCATCCAGCAAGTCGATAAGCCGATCGATTTTCTTTTCAAGTTTACGCATGCGCTTTTTTAGCTTGCGCAAGCGTTTTGCCTGCTTCTTTTCGCACTCGTCGCTGCTGACCTTTTCTATATCAGCGTCTTCAGAGGCTTCGGCATCGGGCAAGGCCAGCATTGTGCCACGACATGATTCTGCACCGCACAGGCAGGCATACTGGCTTTTCAGGGTGGCTGTGATCTCATCGTCAATGGTCAGCGCGTAGTCGTATAGCAGTTCTTCACCTTCATCAATATTGCGCAAGGCAACGATATAAACGCGTGTGCCCTGGGCGTTTTCATGACCCTCGCAGTTAGGCTCACAGGAATGGTTGATAAACCTGGAGTCATTTCCACCGTTTCCACCGTCAATGATCTTTCCGTTGGTTAAGGAAAAGAAGAAGGTGTGATAGGGATCGTTCGGGTCAGAAGGTTCCATTTCATCGGCGGCCTGAGCACTAATGCGCTTACCCTCGTATTCCATGATGTAAGTGCCCGCTGGAATGTGCCTGGCCGCAAAGACGCCAGTGCCATGTAAGGATGATTGCTTTAATTCGTGCCAGGGGTGAGCATTAAGTGCCATGAAGTGGAATTAACCTTGTGAGAGGAATATGAAACTTTTTAGGGTAAGCTAACTATCTTACGCAAAATGAGTCCGATGTCTATGTCTGAGAATACCGAGCATCGCAATGGTGCACAAAATTTACTTGATGCCTTAGTCGAACTAGGGGTGGATACCATTTTTGGCTATCCGGGTGGTGCGGTCTTGCCGCTGTATGATGCGTTGCACGCCGAGCCACGAATTCGTCACGTATTGGTGCGCCACGAGCAAGGGGCGGTGCATGCTGCCGAAGGCTATGCCCGTACAACGGGTAAAGTAGGCGTGGTACTGGTCACGTCGGGCCCTGGCATGGCGAATACCACCAGCGGCCTGCTGGATGCGCTGTGCGACTCTATACCGATTCTGTGCATTAGCGGACAGGTTGCCACCACAGCTATTGGTACGGATGCCTTCCAAGAGTGCGATGCGGTGGGCATATCGCGTCCCGTAACCAAATGGAATGCGCAAATACAACATGTAGATGACGTCCACGATTCGGTTTATCAAGCCTATCAGCAGGCCAGCCAGGGGCGTCCTGGGCCAGTGCTGTTGGATGTGCCTAAAGACGTGCAGCTTAGCTTGGGCCGTGCGCCTGAACAACGCTATGTGGCCTCTGCTGCAAAGGCTGACGCCCCCTTGCCTATGGCTGCAATCGAGCAGGCAGCTGCGCTTATTGCGGATGCAAAACAGCCTGTGTTTTATGGCGGTGGTGGTCTGATTAATTCGGGTGAGCAAGCCTGCCAGCGCTTCACACAATTAGTAAAACGCAGCGCGGCACCCTGTACCCTTACCTTAATGGGCTTGGGGGCTTTCCCTGCTTCTGAGCCCCAGTTTATTGGCATGTTAGGCATGCACGGTACGCTGGAGGCAAATCTGGCCATGCACAATGCGGATGTCATTGTTTGTGTAGGCGCCCGGTTCGATGATCGCATTACAGGCCGTATCAGTGATTTTGCTCCGCATGCCAAGAAAATACATATTGATATCGACCCTAAATCCATAGGCAAAGTCGTCGAGACACAAATTTCTTTAGTGGGTGATTGCGGAGCCATACTCGGAGCACTCGCCGAGGCTTTGGCCAGGTATACCCGCGATGTTGAAGCCTTGCAGCCGTGGTGGTCACTTATACAGACATGGCGTGAGCAAGACTCCTTGGGTTACAGGCCGGATGCTGAACGCATTTTGCCTCAGCATCTGCTTGATCGCCTAAACCATGCCCTTGCGGACCAAGACGCGATTGTGTCTACCGATGTGGGCCAGCACCAGATGTGGGCAGCGCAGTACTTGCGTTTTGATCGCCCGATGCGCTGGTTGACCTCAGGTGGCGCGGGCACGATGGGGTATGGGATTCCAGCTGCGATCGGCGCACAAATCGCCCATCCTGACAAACCGGTAATTTGCGTAAGTGGTGATGCCTCGGTATTGATGAATATCCAAGAGCTGGCTACTGCCACACAGCACCGTACACCGATTAAAGTTGTGCTGTGCAACAACGGCTATATGGGGATGGTGCGCCAATGGCAGGAACTGATCCACGGCGGACGCTACAGCCACAGCTACAACGAGTCACTTCCTGATTTCGTGGCCTTGGCCAAGGCTTTTGGCTGGCAGGCGGCTCAGGTTAGCCACCCGGACCAGCTTGATGCGGCATTGGCTGAATGCCTGAACTCAGATGCCCCTTACTTTTTAGATGTGGTGGTTGAGGCTCAGGAAAATTGCTTTCCTATGATTCCGGCGGGACGTGGCCATCATGAAATCATGCTGGCTGCCAGTAAATGGTATCTGGAGGATGATGCGGTTCTAAGCGATTCGTAACTCGTTTTCAGCTGCAAAGAAAAACGGCTTCATCGAATGATGAAGCCGTTTTTTATTGAGCTATGGGCCACGGTGCCTGCCATGGTTAGCGCAGTTAAATCGCTGCTTAAGTTTCGTCGCTGGTGTCTGCGACCGTTTTTGCCGCTTTTTTGGCCACTTTCTTAACAGCCTTTTTGGCTGCAACTTTTTTAGCGGCCGTTTTCTTGGCGGCTGCTGTGGTTTTGCTGGCCGCTTTTTTGGCCGCGGCCGTGGTTTTGCTCGTTGCTTTCTTTGCCCCTTTCTTTGCTGCCTTGGCCGGGCGGGGTTCGAATTCGAAGCTGACTTTGCCCTTCGCATCGCGCGTCAGGAAGGCCTTGAACTTGCGGTTGGTGCGATTGGATACGAAGTTTTCCAGTAAGTCGGTTTTGCCTTCAACTAGCAGCTTTCGCATTTGTTCTTCAGTGATTTCTTGCTGCAAAATCACTTTGCCACTGCGGAAATCGCAAGTTTTGTCTTTGCCTACCGATTTTTCACAAACGTAGCGGATGCCCTGATCGTAAACGTTTGATTGGCACTTGGGGCAAGGGCCGATGGGCGTTTTTTCGCTAAAATCAATTTCTTCGTCGCTGTCTTCATCATTTTGACCGAAATCGAACTCAAGCTTGTTTTCGTCTGTAATGCGCAAGATAGCGGCAAATGGCCTGCCCATTTTGCTAATGAAACCGGTTAAGGGGCCAATCTCTTTTTTCTGCAATAGCTCTTCGACTTCAGGAAGCTCGAAGGTGCGTCCGCCTGGATGCTTGCCAAAGGAAAACTCACATGCTGTGCAGGCGTAACGGCGGTAGTTTTCTTTGACTACACTGCCGCATGCCGGACACGGTGTTTGCAATGTAGCGTAATCGCCGGGCACGGTGTCGCGTTCGTATTCTTTGGCACGTTTAACAATGACCTGAGTCATTTGTTCGATTTTGGTCATGAAGGCTTCGCGGCCCAGCTGACCTTGTTCGATTTGTTTTAAACGGTGCTCCCATTCGCCGGTAAGCTCGGGCGAGGTCAGCTCGTTGACCCCCAGGCCCGAGAGCAGCGTCATGAGCTGACGAGCCTTGGCGCTGGGTACCAGTTCACGGCCTTCACGACGCAGGTAGGCCTCGTTAAGCAAGCCCTCGATAATCGAAGCGCGGGTGGCTGGTGTACCCAGACCACGCTCGGACATGGCTTCACGCAGCGATTCATCGTCGATCAGTTTGCCTGCCCCTTCCATGGCTGAAAGCAAAGTAGCTTCGGTGTATCGCGCCGGAGGCTTGGTCGCTAAGGGACGGGCTTCTATGTCTTCAGTCAGGACGTCTTCGTTGGGCTTCACGGCCACCAGGTTATCATCAGTACCTTGAGCCTCGCGCCCATAAATGGCGAGCCATCCGGGATTAACCAACACTTTACCGTCAGTTTTGAATAAGTTGCCCGTTACTTTTGTAATGCGGGTAGTGACACGGAATTCGGCCGCCGGAAAGAAAATAGCTAAAAAGCGCCGCGTGACGAGCTCGTAAATTTTAAATTCGGCATCGCTTAGTTCGCGAGGAACTTGCAAGGTAGGAATGATTGCAAAGTGATCAGAAACCTTTTTGTTATCAAAAACGCGGCGAGTCGCCTTAACCCACTGGTTTTCAACCACTTGCCTGGCGAATGGCTGCACGCTGCTGGAGGCTGGCGTACCGGCTTCAGCCAGGGCACGCATGGTGTCCTTGACGGTAGGCACGTAATCTTCAGGCAAATAGCGAGAGTCGGTACGTGGGTACGTTAAGGCTTTATGGCGCTCGTACAGCGTTTGGGCCAGAGACAGGGTGGTTTTGGCTGAAAAGCCAAAGCGCGAGTTGGCTTCACGCTGCAGCGACGTAAGGTCGAACAAGGCGGGTGACTGCTGTGTGGAGGGTTTGGATTCTTCACTGACCACGCCAGGCTTATCGCGGCAGGCAGACACAATAGTCTTGGCGGCTGTCTCAGACCACAAGCGTGAATCACGCTTTTCGTTGTCGGACTCGTCTTTTTTGAACTCAGGGTCGAACCATCGGCCTGTATACAGGCCTGCAGCGGCGACGAAGGTGGCGTGAACTTCCCAGTAGTCGCGCGACTTAAAACTCCGGATGGCTTCTTCACGAGCGGATACAATCGCCAGGGTAGGGGTCTGTACACGGCCTACGGGTGTTTTGAAAAAGCCTCCGTCTTTGCTGTTGAAGGCGGTCATCGCACGAGTGCCGTTAATGCCTACAAGCCAGTCGGCTTCAGCGCGTGAGCGGGCTGCTGCTTCCAGCGGTTTAAGATCGCTGTCGTCACGCAGATTAGCGAAGGCCTCGCGGATGGCATCCTGAGTCATGGAACGTAGCCACAAGCGCTTAATGGGCTTCTTTACCCCTGCGTATTGCACGATGTAGCGGAAAATCAGTTCGCCCTCACGCCCGGCATCACAAGCGTTAATGATGCGGTCTACATCTTTGCGCTTTAGTAACTTCATCAACAGCTTCAGGCGCTCCGTTGAGCGCTTGTCGGTGGGGTTCAGTTCAAATTGCGGGGGATGACCGGAAGATGAGTAAAACTCCATTTGCCACGCTTGGGGTCGTTAGGCGCAATAAGGCTCAACAGGTGCCCAATGCTGGATGCCAGTACGTAATCTTCGCTTTCGAAGTAATCGCCCTCTCGGGTAAAGCCCCCTAATGCACGGGAAATATCCAGTGCGACAGAGGGTTTCTCGGCAATAATGAGTGTTTTATTCATGTGTTTCCAATGACAGCAATTCCGCAGCAGTAGCGCGGATAATACGAGCAGCGCTACGTATTATGCAAGTTCAGAGGGTTAATTTCCGCTCTTGGCAACAAGAGTGGGCGTGTTTTGTGGCCCGAGTAGCTTAGCACTGTAGCAAGTTTTAAAGTTGTACTCGTTTCAGGTCATAGGCAGTTTCGGGTTTTCGTGCTTTACGATAGCAGACTTATGCGCAAAGTATAGAGGCAGGTTGGCCTGGCAACGATGAGTTACTTCGTTCTTGCCTGGATCTGTCACCCTTGGTCAGGACAAGGCCTGCTTTGGCAGAAAGAGATTTTCCGGGCTTCTTCAGATCTTTAGCACTTCAAGAAACGTGACCTTTTATGCATAACAATTACGCTCTCCATCATGTCTACTTCAATTGAGAATAACCACTTTCCCGCACCGACGGCCTGGATGCAATTCTTATTGCGAGCAGGATTCGTCCTGGGCTTGCTGCTGTGTGCCAGTGCGGTAATTACCCTCATTGCTGCCAATTGGTCGCATCTGGATAAAACGTGGCGTATAGGTGGAGTTCAAGTGCTGATCGTGGCGTTAACCGCGATAAGTGTATGGCTGGGCAAGCGCAACCCGATGGCATGGGAGCACGAGTACTCACCGTCAGTACTGCTTATGGGGGGCGCGGGCGCCGTTGTTGGAGGTCTTTTTGCCCTGCTTGGGCAAACGTATCAAACGGGTGCCGATCCCTGGCAATTGTTTGCGCTCTGGGCCGGCGTGCTCCTTCCGTGGCTCTGGGCAAGCCGCTCTTTGTTTTTGGCAGTGCTATGGATGGTATTGCTCAATGTCAGCGTCGCGCTGTGGATAGGCATTCACGTTGGCACTGATGCGTTTTTATGGTCTTACGGAGTAAAAAGCTGGTGGCCGATGCTGCTGAATGCAGGGTTGCTATTAACCGCTGAGCAAGCAGGGCCTTATTTCTCGGATCGCCTCCGGGTGCTTCCCCGTACGGCTTTATTGTTGACTGCCTACGCAACTGGTATGGCTGTGCTGGCTACAGTGGGGCTGGAGACCACCTTTGTGCTGACTTTGGCGATCGCTGCCGCAATTAGCGGCACAGTGCTGTATTGGTATTTGTACAGGAAAGACTCTTTTGACCTGTTGATGGGAAGCCTGGGTTATGCCTTGGTATTTATATTGACTATTGCAGTGCTAGGGCATGCTGGTCTGTATGAGTTCGAGAATTTGTTTTTACTGATAGTTTTGCATTCGTTAACAGCAATCGTAATTATCCGGGAATTAAGTCGACGTTGGCGTGCGAAAAAATATTCGGCTCCGGATACTATTGATGACGCTCCTCTTAGCGCCATTGATTCCGGTCACACTGCTGGCAATGTTGAAGAATCACATGTTGCCCACCCTTGGTTTCTCCGATTGTTCCGCTTTGCTATCGCGGTTTTTATTGGTGGCTTGCTGAGTTTCTTTTTGGGCGCACATTTTTGGTCCGGATCCGCCTACATGGGTGAATTCCTGATGGCCATTGGTTTTATTTCGTCGGTGATTCTGTCGCGTGCAAATAAGAGCTTGCTGCTTCAGGATATGGCGGCAGTAGCCTTGGTTTCAGGCATGGTGTTTGGTGTGGTCAGCCATTTCTCGGGTGATTTTGACGTCCACCGTCTGAAGCTCTTTATCTTTGCCCTGATAGGCATTGTGCTCTATGTGGCCAGTGTCTCATGGCCCATGCGGATTTTAAGCAGTCTCTGGACTGTAGGCCACATTTTTGCGTGGCTACTGGTTGCCCATACACGCGTCTTTTGGTTTGAGGGTGACTTCTCGTCTCTTCCCTTCGCCATTGAGCTTTATGCAGTGATGTTTACCGTGTTGGCGTTGGTGCTGGCGGGTGTGGCGCACCAGCATAAGCGTTATTACGAGTTTTGGGCACCCGCCATGTGGGTGAGTTTCTTTGCCAGTTTTATAGCAGTTTCACAATTACCCAGCTTATTGATTGTGAGTGACGGGGGCGGATGGGAAATTCAATGGCATATTTCGTCGATCCTGTTGATGTTGCTGCCCGCTTTAGCCTTGTGCTTTAGTTTGAAGCGCTCCCATGCTGCCAGCCGTGTCAGCGCCATAGCTGTAGCGACGGTATTTGTCGCGAGTGTGGCCTGGACCGGTTTTCCGTTGTTGACACTGGCATTGGCCTGGGGGTTTCTCGCATTTTTATGGCGAAATAAGGCGATGAGAGTGTTGGCAGGTCTGGCTGTGCTGGTTGCCCTGAGCCTGCTCTATTACTCAGTTGAACTGAGCCTCAATCAAAAGGCGCTGATGCTTGGAGTAACCGGCCTGTGGTTATTGATCATCGTGGTGCTGTTGCCTAAGCCGGCGCCTTTGTTGAGCGGTAGTGAAAACGCGACGGCGACGGTCCGTGGTGTCCGTTATCGTCATTACGGCTTGGCCGTTGGGTTAATTATTTGTCTTGGTGTGGCTAACGTTGATATTTGGTCTAAAGAGCGCCTCTTGCGCGAGGGACAACGTGTCGTACTTGAATTAGCGCCCGTTGATCCCCGGTCATTGATGCAGGGTGACTATATGGCGCTGCGTTACCAAATCAGCGCGGTGGTATCTCAAGGGTTGTACGATAAGAAGCTGGCTTCCGAGTACAAGCAGGGCCATTTGTGGCTGTGGCTGGAAGCTGATGACGATACGGTGGCATGGAAGGTGCGTGGCATACAGACCTCCAGCTCATCAGAAAATATTTTTTGGTTATACGAGGCAGCCCAGGGCGATGAGCGTGAAGCTAGCCATTGGAGTCTGCAGAAACCCGACTCTATACATCAGGAAAACCTGGTGCGCATGCGAGTGCGGCAGGGCAGTTTGGGCTGGACACCGGGTACAAATGCCTGGTTTTTTGCAGAAGGGCAGGCGCAGCTTTACGAGAACGCCAAATATGGTGAATTTGCTGTAGATACCAAGGGAGTAGCCCTATTGCGGTCATTGCTAGATGAACAAGGGCACGCTATACCGTGACGTAAAAAAGCCAAGCAATTTACGCTTGGCTTTTTTATGGCAAATGAAGAGTTAGTGACACAATCTGTCGTTATCGTCCGTGATCAGTTCTTCGAAAATAAGGTGATCGATTTCGGCATCGTGACTCCATAAAACCATGAGTGCAACAATTTTGATTTTTTCGATGGGTACAGGCGATTCGTCTATAGCCTGTGCCCGTTCGATAATCACTTCCCGCAGAGCGGGGGCAACACACCTGAGTTCTCAAGAAAACGAATAAAACCCGTGGCTTCTTGCCCGATCAGACGGTATTCCTGATCGGTAAAAATACGCTGACTGGTACTTTCGCGCTGAGGCAATATGGGTTGATGTTGCTCTGAAGATTCACGCAGCCCATGTAACCAGCTAAGGGCGTCGTTGATCTCGTCGTCTTCGAAACCTATTGCGGCTAACTTATGAGCCAGTATGTCGGCCTTAGGGCAGGCCTGAGGGGTGTAATAGGTTTCAAACAGGTAAACCAAAATATCAAACATAAGTATGGGTCGCCGTCCAAAAAATTACGAAAAGGCTCGGATGAGCGGTAACCTCCAGATCAACTTTACGCTGAAATCAGTGTCGGGGCAAATAGCTATTTCTCCGTCTGTTCAAGGGCTAAAAGCTCTGCTCCCTCGTCTACCTGATCGCCGACACTGTAGAAAAGCTCGGCTACGCGGCCTTCATGCGGCGATTGAATGGCGTGTTCCATTTTCATGGCTTCCAAAATCAGAAGTATTTGTCCACTTTTCACCACATCGCCAGCCTTGATGGCGATAGATAATACCTTGCCAGGCATAGGCGCCGTGAGGCTGCCAGTCTCTGTTTCACGGTGGTGATGCGATTGCTGCACGGGATCATCGAAGGTCAGTTCGTAGTGTTTATCCAGCAATTCGAAATGGTACTGATGATGGTCGACATAGACCCGCGCGTTGAGCAGATGTTGGGCTAACTGCAAGTGGATCAGGTACCCATAAGTAGTGAGGTGAGTTTGCCATTGCAAGGGACGGTCTTCGCACTGCCAGCGCCCGTCTTGATGATGAAGCGTGACCGGATACGACTGATCACCGGCGGAAAACTGCAGTTGCTGCTTCCAGCGGCCGCTTAAACGCCAGCCATCTGTGTTGTCCCAAGGGTCTTCCACCCAGCTTTCAGTGTGCTGATTGCTGTAGAAGCCCTGTTCAGCCAGACGGGTGAGGGCGGCGATAGCCAGAGCTTCTGGAGTAAGTTTAGGTGTATCTGGAAACAGCTGGCTTTCGCGACGGGCAATCAGCCCGGTGTCGAGGTCAGCCTCAGCAAAAGCGGTGTCGTTCGCCAGCCGCTGCAAAAAACGTACATTTGTATGCAGACCTTGAATATGGGTTTGGCCCAAGGCATTGGACAGCGCTGCCAGGGCACTGTCCCTGTCGGGGCCATGAACAATAAGCTTGGCGATCATGGGGTCGTAAAAAGGGCTGATAACATCGCCCTCGCGTATGCCGCTGTCAACACGCACCTCGCCATGAGTAAAGCGTTCATGAAGTGGAAAAACCAGTTGGCGAATCATGCCGATAGAAGGCAAAAACTGATTATCGGGGTTTTCGGCATAAATACGTGCCTCGAAAGCGTGGCCGTTTACCGCGATTTGCTTTTGAGTCAGGGGCAGGGGAAAACCGGCGGCTACGCGCAATTGCCACTCGACCAGATCCAGACCGGTAATTTGCTCAGTCACCGGATGTTCAACCTGCAGGCGTGTATTCATTTCCATGAAATAAAAACTGCCGTCCGATTCGCAGATGAACTCGACGGTGCCTGCTCCTACGTAGTTGACGGCGCGTGCAGCGGCAATAGCGGCGGCCCCCATGGCCTCACGTTGGGTGTGCGAGATTCCTGGTGCAGGAGCCTCTTCGATAACTTTCTGGTGGCGGCGCTGAACCGAACAGTCGCGCTCGTGCAAGTGCACGATATTGCCATGCTCATCGGCGAACACCTGTATTTCAATATGGCGAGGTTTGGCAAGGTAGCGCTCGAGTAAGACGTGATCATTGCCAAAACTGCTTTGTGCTTCGCGTTGACACGACAATAAAGCATCGTTAAAGGTGTCCACATCCTCAACAATACGCATGCCTTTGCCACCGCCTCCTGAGCTGGCTTTAATCAGCACGGGAAAGCCAATTTCAACAGCTGCCCGGGAAAGGAAATCAGGGTGTTGCTCGTTACCGTGATAGCCGGGTACCAGGGGCACACCTGCTTCTTCCATCAGTGCCTTTGCCGCTGACTTATTACCCATTGCAGCGATGGCACTTGCGGGAGGGCCAATAAACACCAACTGGGATTCGGCGCAGGCCAGGGCGAAGGCTTCACTTTCTGCCAGAAAGCCATAGCCTGGGTGTATGGCCTGCGCGCCAGTGGCTTTGGCGGCCTGAATAATAGCGCTGATGTTTAAATAGCTCTTTTCGGGTTCGGCTTCACCTATATTCACGGCCTCGTCGGCCAGTTGCACATGCAGGGCGCTGGCGTCCACGTCTGAAAACACGGCGACACTCCGTATGCCCAGCTGTTTGCAGGTCGAAATGATGCGGCAGGCGATTTCGCCCCGGTTGGCGATCAAGATTGTGTGGAACATAATTATCCCCTTGGCCTTACATGCGGAAGAGGCCGAAACGCGTCTCGGCTATGGGTGCGTTCAATGCGGCAGACAAGGCCAGCGCCAATACGCGGCGTGAGTCGGTGGGCTCAATGATGCCGTCGTCCCAGAGCCTTGCCGTAGCATAAAAGGGATGTCCTTCGTTTTCGTATTGCTGCCGAATGGGTGTTTTGAAGGCCTCTTCGTCTTCCTCAGACCAGGTTTCGCCTGCCGCTTCGAGATTGTCGCGTTTAAGGGTAGAGAGCACACTGGCGGCCTGTTCTCCGCCCATGACGGAAATACGGGCATTTGGCCACATGAACAAAAAGCGTGGTCCAAATGCGCGTCCGCACATGCCGTAATTACCCGCCCCAAATGAGCCGCCAATAATCAGGGTTATCTTGGGCACAGCTGCGGTAGACACGGCGGTTACCATTTTGGCGCCATGACGTGCGATGCCTTCGTTCTCGTATTTGCGGCCTACCATGAAGCCGCTGATATTCTGCAGAAAAATCAGCGGAATCTTGCGCTGGCAGCAAAGTTCAATAAAGTGCGTGCCCTTTTGGGCCGCCTCAGAAAACAGAATACCGTTATTAGCGATAATGCCCACCGGCATACCATGCAGGTGGGCAAAGCCTGTTACCAGGGTCGTTCCAAAACGGGCTTTGAACTCTTCAAAATTTGAACCATCAACAATGCGGGCGATAATTTCACGCACATCGTAGGATTTGCGTGAATCGGCAGGAACGATACCGTTCAGCTCTTGGGGAGAATAGATAGGCTCAATGGCATCGCGCAGCGGCCACGGCCAGATTTTTTCATGAGTTAACCTGCCTACCGCTTCGCGTGCCAATTGCAGCGCGTGGTCGTCGTTCTCGGCCAGGTGATCAGCGACGCCGGACAAGCGGGTGTGCACATCGCCGCCGCCCAGGTCTTCTGCACTGACGATTTCGCCAGTGGCCGCCTTGACCAAAGGGGGGCCGGCTAAAAATATGGTGCCCTGGTTACGCACGATGATGGATTCGTCGCTCATGGCTGGCACATAGGCGCCCCCGCCGTGCAGGAGCCCATTACCACCGCGATCTGGGCAATAGCCAAGGCAGACATCTGTGCCTGATTATAAAAAATGCGGCCGAAGTGGTCCCGGTCTGCAAAGACTTCATCTTGATTCGGTAAGTTGGCACCGCCGGAATCCACCAGATAGACGCAGGGCAGGCGGTTTTGCTGCGCAATTTCCTGGGCGCGCAAGTGTTTTTTGACGGTTAAGGGGTAGTAGGTGCCCCCTTTAACCGTGGCGTCGTTGCAGATGACCATGCATTCGATACCGGCTATGCGTCCAATACCGGTGATGATTCCTGCCCCGGGGGCTTCGTTGCCGTAGATGTTGCAGGCCGCCAGGGGCGAGAGCTCGAGGAAGGGACTGCCGGTGTCAAGCAGGCGTTGCACGCGTTCGCGGGGCAGAAGTTTTCCGCGATCAGTATGGCGTTGCTTGGCAGATTCGCTGCCACCCTGGGCATAGCGTTTCAGATGATCTCGCAGGGCCGCGACCTGTTCTTGCATGGCGCTGGCATTTTCAGCGAAACCAGCTGAGCGGGTTTGAATCGTAGAGTGTATTTGAGACATGAGCGTGCTGGCACCTTTTTGGTTTTAAGGCCCAGCGGGAATACCCGCCGGGTAAGTGGCACGTACAGCCTTTGGCAACTACAACATTTCGACTGCCATGGCTACGGCTTCCCCGCCACCTATGCATAAGGTGGCAACGCCTTTCTTAAGGTTTTTTGCTTCAGTGCCGCCACAAGAGTAGCGATCAAGCGCGCACCCGATGCACCGATAGGATGGCCCAGGGCGGTGGCACCACCGTGCACGTTAACTTTTTCGTGAGGGATGTTGAGGTCTTTCATCGCGGCCATGGTGACCACGGCAAAGGCTTCGTTAATTTCGAAAAGATCGACGTCTTCGATGCTCCATCCCGCTTTTTCCAGCAGTTTCCTGACGGCGCCAACAGGAGCCGTAGTAAACCATTCGGGCTCGTGTGAATGTCCAGTATGGGCCACAATTTTGGCCAATGGCTGGCAGCCGAGTTCTTTGGCTTTGGAAGCGCGCATTAATACCAAAGCCGCTGCGCCGTCAGAAATGGAAGAGGCATTGGCTGCGGTAACTGTGCCGTCTTTTTTAAATGCCGGGCGCAAGCCAGGAATTTTTTCGGGCATGGCTTTTTGCGGGGACTCGTCGGTATCGACTACGGTATCGCCTTTGCGGCCCGCGATGGTAACGGGAGCGATTTCAAACTTAAAGCTGCCATCTTCAGTCGCAGCACGAGCGCGGCGCAGGGACTCCAGGGCGAAGGCGTCTTGCTCCTCACGACTGAAACTGTATTTGTCGGCACAGTTTTCGGCAAATACGCCCATGGGAGTGTTGCTTTGGTAGGCGTCCTCAAGGCCATCGAGCGCCATGTGGTCGTATACCGTTGAATGACCATAGCGATACCCTTCACGGCCACGCAAAAGCAGATAGGGGGCCTTGCTCATGCTCTCCTGGCCACCAGCCACGATGATGTCAGCGCTGCCGCCCAGGATCATGTCGTGCGCAAACATGGCGGCCTTCATGCCAGAGCCACATACTTTATGCACGGTCGTGGCGCCGACTTTCTGAGGCAGACCTGCGCCCAGGGTGGCCTGACGGGCTGGAGCCTGCCCTTGACCCGCCTGCAGGACATTGCCCATGATGACTTCATCAATTTGGTCGGGCTTAAGACCTGCACGCTCGACAGCAGCCTTAATGGCAACAGCACCCAGCTGGTGGGCGGCCTGTGATGACAAACTTCCTAGCATGGCCCCCATCGGGGTGCGAGCAACAGAAACGATTACTACAGGATCTGACATGGGTAAAGCTCCTACATAAATAAGAAGAAGTTAGGCGTCAGAGCTTAGCCGACGAGCGGATAATCGCTTTGACACGTGATAGGGATAAATGTTCTCCAGGCGACCTTGTGCAACACGCTCACGGCATTGATTCCACCACGCAGCATCAAGTAGATCAGCATGATGTTTCAGGAATGCTTTGCGTATTTGGGGGTTGCCCAATAAGAACCATTGAAACTCTTCGGGAAACACATCATTTTTAGCGACGGGATACCACGGCTCGCTTGCCATTTCCGCCTCTTCGTTGGGGGCGGGTGGAATACGGCGAAACGTCATTTCGGTCATGCGCTGTATTTCATCGTAATCGTAAAAAACCAGGCGGCCCAGCCGGGTGATGCCGAAGTTCTTATAGAGCATGTCACCAGGGAAAATATTGTTGGCGGCCAGTTCGCGGATCGCATCTCCGTATTGCCGGATGGCTGAGGCAACCGCCTTGTCGCCGGAGCGGCTTAAGTAAATATTCAAGGGCAGCATGCGGCGTTCGATATAAACATGGCGCAACACAATGGTGTGCTCGTTTTCCTCGATCAGGCTAGGAATTTCCCGGCGCAGCTCATTTAGCAGCGAGTCGGAAAACCGTTGTTTGGGCAAGGCGACCTGGGAATACTCCCAGGTGTCGGCCATTCGGCCAGCCCTATCGTGTTTTTTGACCAGCAGGTAGCGGCTTTTGACGGTGGCGTGATCCATGCCATCTTTGCGTATGTGGTCACGAATCACCTTGAACACATAAGGATAGGAGGGCAAGGTGAACACACACATCACCATGCCTTCAATACCTGGGGAAAGTTCGAACAGATCACTGGAATGGCTTAAGTGGTACAGAAAGTCACGGTAAAACAGCGTTTTTCCCTGCTTTTGCAAGCCAATGGCGTTGTAGAACTCGGCTTTGGATTTACGGGGCAATAACGAGTTCAAAAAGCTGACGAAAGCCGAGGGAGTTTCCATATCGACCAGAAAATAAGCCCGGGTAAAGCTGAATAAGGTACTGATGTCGTCACTGCTATCAAGAAGCGCATCAATTTCTACTTCGCCTGCTACGCTGTGTGTCAGTGCGATGGCAAAGGGATAAATGCTGCCATGGTTGATAAAGCGCCCCACAATATAGGCACCTTTATTCCTGAAGAACAGGGAATGCAAAACGTGAAACTGGCAGTCGGATCCAATGCGATGGCCGGGGTCATCGGATAAGCGCTTGCGCAAGGTAGTGATAATCCGTCGGGCCAGGCGGCGAACATCAGTGGGCAGGTCGGCAAAGGGCGCTGCGAGCCCGAAGTCGGCGATCATCTGCTGCAGCGCGGGCATCAAGCCATGTGTTGTGGGATAGTAGGTTCGATACGAGGGCCGGCTGCCACCCAGGTAGTCGGTAGCAATGGCAGGTCGTACGAACAAAAAATCGTTGTTGAAATAGTTGCGGTGCAGGACTCGGCACGATACTGAATTAAAAAATGTTTCGGCACATTCTGGCTGCGGGTGTGTACGCAGCAATTCGATCACATCCTTTTTAACTTGATGCCAAAAGAGCCGTTGGTGATCGTCGAGTTCGTTCTGTCTGGTATCGTCGAAAGGGCTGGCGGCGATGCGGCTGCCTTTTAGTGCTGCAGCCAGCACCGCAGCGCATTCGCGTACACGAATATCGTAGTATTCGATGCGCTCCCGGGAAAGTTGTTGAATGCCATGCCAGTTACCCGACTCGAACAGTACTTTTGCTCGTTGTGCACTATAGCGAAACAAGGCGTAGTGACGATTAAAGCCGTCAATGATAGTTCGGGCAATGTCTTGTGCCGACGGCCCGCTCAGAGGCAGGGGCACAATGCTGGGAGAGTCGGACAAATGCAAAGGCATGTCAGGATATTTACCTTAAGCCGTTTCGTTGAACAATTCGCGTCCGATGAGCATACGTCGAATTTCGCTGGTTCCGGCACCAATTTCGTAAAGTTTGGCATCACGCCACAGACGTCCTGTACTGTAATCGTTAATGTAGCCGTTGCCCCCAGAATCTGGATGGCTTCACCGGCCATCCAGGTGGCTTTTTCGGCGCTGTACAAAATGGCCGCTGCGCAGTCTTTACGCACACTGCGCTGGTGGTTGCCTGAGTGTTTATCCAGCGTTTTTGCAACGCTATAACAGAGCGCCCGGCTTGCCTGGTGCGTGGTGTACAAATCAGCTATTTTCGCTTGAATTAACTGGAATTCGCCGATGGCCTGGCCGAACTGCTTGCGGTCGTGGACATAAGGGATCACAACGTCCATTACCGCTTGCATGATGCCTAGAGGCCCGCCTGCGAGTACCGCCCGCTCGTAATCCAGGCCGCTCATTAGCACGCGTACGCCGCCGTTGAGTTTGCCCAGAATGTTTGCTTCGGGGACCTTGCAGTCTTCAAATACCAGCTCACCGGTGTGGCTACCTCGCATGCCTAGCTTGTCGAGCTTTTGCGCTACTGAAAAACCGGCAAAGCCTTTTTCAACGATAAACGCGGTGATGCCATGCTGTTTTGCTTCAGGCTCGGTTTTGGCATACACAATCAGGGTGTCGGCATCGGGGCCGTTAGTGATCCACATCTTGTGGCCGTTAAGTACATAGTGATCACCCTGTTTTTCGGCGCGCAGGCGCATGCTGACGACATCGGAGCCGGCCCCGGTTTCGCTCATGGCCAGGGCACCGATTGCGGTTCCTGAGATCAGATCAGGCAGATACCTGGCCTTTTGCTCGGCGGTGCCATTTCTGAACAGCTGATTCACGCATAAATTAGAGTGCGCTCCATATGACAGCCCTATTGAAGCACTCGCACGTGAAATTTCCTCCATGGCAATCATGTGCGCCAAATAGCCCATGTTGCTGCCGCCATATTCTTCGCTAACCGTCAAGCCCAATACGCCTAACTTACCCAGTTTGGGCCAAAGCCCCATCGGGAATTGATCACTTCTATCCACATCATGGGCTAAGGGAGCAATCTCTTTTTCGGAAAATTGGCGCACGGTGTCGCGCAGCATATCGAGTTCTTCGTCGAGGTCGAAATTCAGGCCGGGCAGATGCATGGATTGTCTCCAGAGTGACAGGGGTGTATACCGCGCGATTGGAGTAAGCTTGGTGCTTAGTTATAAGGTTTTAACTACGCTATCATGCGGTACTAGCCATGGTAAAGCCAATTGGAGACACTACTGATGTCGGAAAATGAAAAGAAGCTCACCTACCCTTGGGGTGACACCTTGCCCGAGTCGGGGCACCTGATGAATGTGGCCGATGGAATTCAATGGCTGCGCATGCCGCTGCCCTTTGCCCTGGACCATGTGAATTTGTGGATGTTGCGTGACGAAATTGAAGGGCAGGCGGGCTGGACCATCATCGACACCGGTGTGGCTCGCGATGAACTTAAAGGTTATTGGGAACGTATTTTTGCCGAGGAGCTGCAAGGCTTGCCTATCTTGCGTGTCATCGTGACTCATATGCACCCCGACCATGTAGGCTTGGCAGGGTGGATCTGTGACAAGTGGCAAGTGCCACTGTACATGACCATGACCGATTACATTGTGGCGCGCTACTGGACCCAGCCCGACCCAAGCGGGGAAAATACAGGCGGGCCCAACGGCAAGGCAGCCGCCGATCACTTTGCCAGCCATGGCCTGACTGATCCAGAATCACAAGAGAAAATTGCACAGCGTGCCAATTACTATCCTGGTCTGGTTTCGCCTTTACCGCGCCGTTTTAACCGCTTGGTGCATGGTGAGTGTGTACGTATAGGCGGACGCGAATGGCGGATTATTGTGGGATACGGTCATGCCCCTGAGCATGCTTCGCTGTATTGTGACGATATACAGGTTCTGATTTCCGGCGACATGGTGTTGCCCCGTATCTCAACTAACATCAGCGTGTTTGACTCAGAACCAGAGGCGAATCCGCTGCCGCTGTTTTTGAATTCCCTGGCAGCCTATCATGATCTTCCTGACGATACGCTGGTTTTACCTTCCCATGGCCGGCCTTTTAAGGGGCTGCACGAGCGTATCGGGCAACTATTGAGCCATCACAGCGATCGCCTGGACGATACCTATAGCGCCTGTGTTAATGGCCTGACTGCGGCTGATCTGGTGCCTGTCTTATTTAAGCGCAAGCTGGATTTGCACCAGCTTAGTTTTGCAATGGGTGAAGCATTGGCTCATTTGCATGCGCTTTGGTACGACGGAAAGTTACGCCGCGAACGGGGCACGGATGGTGTGTTTCGCTTCTACGCTATTTAAGCGGTTGGCTTTCTGTCTTAAATACCCGTGAGGGCATGTTTGATGTACTGATTCAGGCATTTACACCCGGTACTTTTGCTATGTACTTATTACGCCGCGCCTGCCGCTGTTTGTGATAGCTTATGTGTTTACACTCTTTTCATTTTTACTTCTTGCCTTTGCCGTCTACCACCCTATGAGTTCCTCACGTTCATCGCAGCTCGATACGCTCTTACAACACACCGGACTTGCGGAGTTTGACCCGCAAACAGGGGCCGCGCCTGTGGCCATTCCTTCCATGCGTACAAGCACGGTACGGTTTAAATCATTAGCCCATCTGGACCGGGCCCATCAGGCGTTGATGGCGGGTAAACGTTCGCCGGTGTATGGCCGCGGCGGCATGGATACCCATGCCGCGCTGGAGCAGGTGTTCTGTGAGCTTGAAAACGGTGAGCGCACCTATCTTGTGCCCTCGGGCATGGCCGCCATCGTGTTGGGCATCAGCGCTTTTGTCCAGCACGGTGATCATGTAGTGGTTACTGATTCGGCCTATGCACCTGTACGTGCCTACGATAGCGGCCTGGCAAAGCGTATGGGGGTAGAGATCAGCTATGTGGCGCCCGATGTAGAGTCCGTGAAGGCTGCCATCAAACCCAACACCAAAGTACTCTACATGGAGTCTCCGGGTTCATTGCTGATGGAAATGCTGGATACGCCAGCCTTGGTGCAGGTTGCGCGTGATCACGGCCTTGTTTCCGTGATGGATAATACCTGGGGCTCGGGTTATGCGTATCGTCCTCTTGATTTAGGCGTACAGGTGTCGGTGGTGGCGGGTACCAAGTATGTGGCGGGCCATTCTGACTTATTGTTGGGGGCGGTGGTAACGAATGATGCCGCCTTGATTCCTGCCTTGAACGAAGTGCATTACGCCATGGGCTATTCGGTAAGTGCTGACGATGTATGGCTGGCATTGCGCGGTGTCCGTACTTTGCCCATACGCATGCGCGAGTGTGCGGCGAATGCGCTTCAGCTAAGTGAGTTTCTGGCGACGCTGCCGCAGGTTAAACGTATCTTCCATCCCGCCTTAAGTAGCGACCCCGGACACGCCTTGTGGAAGCGTGACGCCTTGGGATCTAACGGTATGCTGGCCTTTACACTGGATGTACCGGCCGAGACTGCTCGTCGCTTTGTCGATAAGCTGAACCTGTTCGGAATCGGCTTTTCTTGGGGTGGCTTCGAGAGCCTGGTGCAATATGTTGATCACAGCACTGTTGCGCCACATTCGTACTGGAATAACGACACCCTTTCGCTGATTCGCATGCATACAGGGCTGGAGAACATCGAGGACCTAATTGCTGATGTAAAACAAGCACTGAGTGCCGCGCTGGCGGGTTAAGCACGATCAGTCGATTTTATTTGGCTTTGAGCTTTCCTGCAGGTGAAGGGTCCAGATGTACAAGGCATCAAGTTGCTTGCGCAAATAGGCTTCAGTGGTGTCATCCCGCATCTCACCGTCAGGACCGATCAGATTTTGTGCGGTCGGAATCATGATCTCAGGCTGATTTAAAGGGTGTACATTCAAGAACACCAATACCTGACGAAGGTGGTACTGGGCCCTTGCTGTGGCAAAGCGGCCCGCACTGGCCCCCATGATGGCTGCGGGCTTGTGGGCAAAGGGCTGGTCTGCGCCACGCGAGGCCCAGTCAAGTGCATTCTTCAGCAAGCCCGGTATAGAGTAGTTGTACTCGGGAGTAACAAAAAGCAGGGCGTCTGCACTCGCAACTTGCCGACGAAATCGCTCTACCGAGGGCGGGAACCCAAGGTCGTTGACGTCTTGGTTATAGGGAGGAATGTCTGAGATATCAGCCGTGCTGAAGCGGATGGTATTAGGGGCCGCGCGTTGTGCACATCTAAGTAGTGCGCCGTTTAGGGAAGCCTTGCGCAAGCTGCCGCAAATTCCCAATACGTTAATGGGGCTGGATGAATTCATCTCTTGCACTCCGTCCTTAATGTATCGTTGAAACACAAACCACTGCTTAGCTGTTGCCGGAGTAACGCTGATCCGTGTGGCACCATCGTAATCAGCAGCGGTTTGATAATACGTGGAATAGTGCCTGCGTGCATAGCAAGCTTGCGCTTGTTCACAATGTATACAGCTGCTTGCTTATGCAGGCACTATTTGAATTGCTCAGACGTTGTGTGTTCAGGCCTCAGGCTTCTTACGGGCTGTTTCAATCACGGTCATGGCAGAGGCAATAAGTCCGCCCATATCAGCCATGTTAGAGGGAAGGATCAAGGTATTACCTTTTTTGGCGACTTCAGCAAACGCATCCACGTAGCGTTCCGCTACTTGCAGGTTAACGGCATCACGGCCCCCTCCTTAACAATTGCCGAAGCGACTTTCTCAATGGAGGTGGCCGTGGCATCTGCAATTTCGCGAATCGCGGCAGCTTCACCCTGAGCGTTATTGATTTGTGCCTGCTTCTCACCTTCAGAGCGGGCGATATCGGCTTCACGCTGACCGGTGGCAATGTTGATTTGCTCTTGGCGACGGCCTTCAGAAGCCGCGATCAGTGCCCGTTTTTCTCGCTCAGCGGTAATTTGAGCCTGCATGGCACGCAAAATTTCGTTGGGAGGTGTTAAGTCTTTGATTTCGTAGCGTAAAACTTTTACGCCCCAGTTAAGAGCCGCCTCGTCCAAGGCCGCTATGACCGTGGCGTTGATGAGGGAACGCTCTTCAAAGGTCTTGTCGAGCTCCATGCGTCCGATAGCTGAACGCAAAGCTGTTTGTGCGAGTTGGGTAACCGCTTCAATATAGTTGAACGAACCGTAGGAGGCGAGTTTGGGGTCGGTTACCTGAAAATACAGCACGCCGTCGACTTGCAGCTGGGTGTTATCGCGGGTGATACAAATCTGGCTGGGCACGTCCAGTGCGAATTCTTTCAAGTTGTGTTTATAGGCGACGCGATCAATAAAAGGAATGACAAAACCAGGTCCGGCGCTTAATACACGGTCAAATTTGCCTAATCGCTCGATAACCCAGGCACTTTGTTGAGGCACAATGCAAATTGACTTGAACAGTATCAGTATGACTACCAGTCCGACGACCAACAGCGTTATAGAAGATGAATCCAGGTTGTAAAACATACATGTTTCCTCGGTGGACTAATTAGAACGTAGCGCTCTGGTTTTCAGCACAAGTTCTGTACGGACGTAGCAAGGCGCATGTTCAAAAGTGGATGTTAATCAGTGGACTGTACGGATTTAACAATTAGTGTATTGGCTCGTATCGCAGTAATTTGGTAACGACCGGGGACAAGCTCCTGGGTGGAATCCTCAAGTTCAACGTCCCACATCGCACCCCGGTAGCTGGCTCGTCTGCCGCTTTGTAAAATTTCTACGACATTACCGATGTCCAGCGACTGCTCACTTTCGGTGTCCCTGAACCGCATTCTTTTCTTGGAGCGAATGTAGAATACCAGCCCGAGCAGCAAGCCAGCGCTAAACAGCAGTAGTTGCCCCGCGATACTGAAATCAGGCTTAAGCCATAAGGTGATGCCGGGCAATAGCAGGCCAGCACTGATGAACAACAAGAAAATCGTACCGGAAAGCAATTCGGTAATGAGCACCAGCATCGCAAGCACAATCCATATCCAAGCCATAGTGAATCCTTTGTTCGCACTGCAATACAACACGCTTTGATTAACCTTCCGAAAATATAACCTGTAGTGCGGCAAGGCGTAGCTTTAAATCCTCCGGCGCATGATGACAGCCCGCAGGCTGGCTATGTTCCCGGTTGGTCTATATAGGACTTATCAAGCTGGGCTTTAGTTTCAAATCACCGAGCTCGCGCATGGCGTTGAGGCGACGAAGACTTAGTCTTCCCAAATTCTCTGAATTTGTCTGCGGTCGCGTTTGGTAGGACGGCCTGTGCTAATGCTGTGTGCTGGCTCAGGGGCCAGGCGGCGCTGTTCGGCAGCATGCTCGCGCGCGGCAATGCTGTCGGCAGTCTCGGCATAGAGGGCCTGGGCTACCGGCGCAGGGCCCCGTACGCCGCTGAGCGCCATCACCGTAACGACCGTAGTGGACATGTTTTTTTGCAGACTGAGGGTGTCGCCTACGCTGAGTTCGCGTGCAGGTTTGGCCCGTTGGCCGTTAACCAGGACCCTTCCTTTGTTGATCTCGTCAACAGCGAGGCTACGCGTCTTGTAAAAGCGAGCTGCCCACAACCATTTATCAAGACGAAGTTTATCCATAGGACTAACGTTACTGTTTAAGAGTTAGATTTTTATATCTTACTATGAACAAACCTCTGTGCCTTTGTTAGCTAAAGCAGATAGTCATGCTCGTGCTACATCCATGGAAACAGCTGTCGCCATTGAGCATAGTCGGCAAAGGCCTCGGGCAACAAGAAACGCGGACTATAGCCAAACTCGTTTTTTAAGCGATCGATAGCAAATGGCGGGCGAGCCGTTGGCGCGGGGATCCCCACATTTGCTTTGTTTTCCTGGTCTACTTGCTCGTACCTAAAGTTTGGAAACTGTCTGTGCAGTGCCTCACACCAGTCTGTGGCTGCCCAGCTTTGGCCAGTGGCAACTTGATATGTGCTGTGTTGACAGTGGTCAGCAGCAAGTAGCAAGGTAACTGCTTGGGCCACATCAGTGCCGTATACCCAGTCTGTGGGCAATTGCTTAGTAAAGGCGGCTTGATGGCCTTGTTCTGCCAGACGCCACAGCGTGTAAGGAATACTGAGCGTGTCGCGTACGCCTGTGTCGTGTTCCCACCGGCCAAAAGTGACTCCCAGCCGCAGCACAACCACATCCAGGTTTCGTGTGCGGCGATAGCGCAAGGCGCAACGCTCGGCAGCGTATTTGCTGATTGCATACAGGCTTTCGGGGACCGGGATATCAACATCCTCGTGCAACTGCCCCGTTGTTTTGACTGTGCTGCCGAAAATGGCGCCACTGCTTAAACACACGACGCGCTGTATATCGCAACTGATAGCAGCTTCCAGAACAGCGAGGGTACCCAAGAGATTCACGTCGAGGATGGTGTGGGCTTTGCTACGCTCGGTGTCAAGAGCCGCCGTAATCGCCGCGCCATGGACTACCTGCGTTACGCCATGCGTTCGCATACTTTGTATGAGCTGCTGACTGTCTCGTATATCACCCAGTTCTATAGAAAGCATGGCCGGGTATGAGGCAAATGCTGCGGTTATCGAAGGGTGAGGTTCTTCCAAGCCATAGAGCACCACATGTTGCCCACGACGCAGTAAATCTTCGGCAATGTTCAGGCCACAGAAGCCCCCACCGCCCGTAATTAGCACAGCCATGCGTTCGGGCCTCGTTTAAAGAGGTTGACGGCCAATCAGGGCCATCAGCGCAGGTGATAAGCCTGCAACGGGTTTATCCGGAGGTGGGGCGTAACTGCCGGCCTGAGAACTGCGGGTGTTAATACCGACTATTGCCTCTGCCTGTCGCACAGCGCAACTCACCCCATCCACGAGCGGCACCGGAATACGGTCTGCAACGGTCCGGGCCAAGCCAGCCAACGGTGCGCCAGCAATAATGATGACGTCTGCTCCATCCTCTTCTACAGCCTGTTTGCACAGTGTAATCAGCTGTTCGCCATGGTCGTCCTGAATGGTAGCGATATTACGTAAGGAATTCTCCAGACAGCGGATGCTGGCTAAGCGGCTGCTCATACCATAGCGTGCTACGGTTTCTTCATACCAGGTACGGATACGACGCGAAATGGCTACGATGGAAATCTTGCCGCCCAGCATAGAGGCCGTCATCAGGGCAGACTCGGTCATACCCATTACCGGAATAGGCAGGATTTCACGAGCCGCCAAGAGCCCGGGATCTCCAAAGGCTGCCACAATGGCTGCGTCGTAGTCTGAGTAATGCTCGGCCAGGGCGGTGAGTGTTGCATAACCGCCCACGGCCGCCTCGGCGCGAGTTTCTATATAGGCTACGCCGAAAGGTGCAGTCACGACATTAATTTCGACCTGTGGAGACGCGACTCGACGCGCTTCTTTTTCGATGAGCTCCGACACGCTGGTCGAAATATTTGGATTAACAATTAATAAACGCATTGTTTCCTCGATAGCATAATAATGGGGCTTGCCCAGTCACGGGCGAGCCAGGCAAAACCTTAGAACCCCATTGCACGCGGTAGTGCCGTTACCAAATCTGGGAAGGCAATACATAGGCCCAGAACAGCAAATTGCACTAGCACAAAGGGAAATGACTCACGGATTAATGGGCCCAAAGGTACCTTGCTGATTCCGCTGACGACAAAATATAAGACACCTACCGGTGGAGTCATCATGCCGATGATCAGGTTAAATACGAACAAGAAGCCAAAATAGAGAGGATCAATGCCATAGGTCAGGGCCAATGGGGCGAACAGAGGCACCAACATAATGTAGGCAGCGTTTGATTCAAGGAACATGCCCAGTACGATCAGCAAGGCCATGACCAGCAGCAAGAATGCTAGCGGGTTTTGGGTCAGGCCCTGAATGAAACCCGATAGTTGTGCGGGCACCATTTCAATGGTGAAAATAAACGTTACTGCTGCGGCAAAGGCAATAAGGGCCCCCACCATTGCCGACGTGACGGCTGCACGGTATAAACACCCGGGCAGGTCCTTGAGTTTTAATGTCCTGGTAATAAAGAAACCAATAATCGCCGAGTAAACGACGGCAATTGCAGCGCCCTCAGTTGCAGTAAAAGCACCAAATACAATGCCGCCTACTACGATGATCGGCATTAACAAGATCACTAACGCACGTCGGCCCTGCGTCAGCATGTTTCGGAAGTTAAAGGCAGCGCCCGTAAAAGCATAGCCTCTGCGTTTAGAAATAATTCCGGCTAACACCATAAAGCAGCCGACCAAAAGGAAGCCAGGAACGACGCCGGCCATAAACAAGCCGCCGACGGAAACGGATGAGCCGGCCATCAGGGCGTAGACAATCATGGCGTTGCTAGGAGGGAAAATGGCGCCCAGGTTAGCCGCTGAACAAATCACCGCTCCCGAGTAATCATCAGGGTAGTACTTACGCAGAGACGGCACCAATGTGCTTCCCAGCGCACTTGCACTGGCCACAGCCGCACCGGACACGGAGGAAAAAATGGTGCCTGAAATAATGGTGACCTGTGCCAGCCCCCGTGAACTCGCCCCACCATGCTGTTTGCGAAGGCGATCAGGCGTTCCATGATGTGAGCCCGCACCATCAATTCACCCGCAAGAATAAATAGCGGAATCGCCATCAGGGGAAAACTGTTGACTGCGTGCATCATGCGCTGCGGCATAACCACCAATTCAAAGTCGAGCATGTAGACTGCCGCCACCGAAGCCATGCCCAATGCAAAGGCTAGGGGCATACCGGTAAGCGCCAGGCCAAGGAACATTAATATTAAGTAAACGGTCATAGGTTTTCACCTAACCAGGTTTTTGAACCGCAGCGCAGCAATAGCAGCAAGTGCAAGAAGCTATGCCCGGCACAGATTAACAGCGGTATATAGAACACGGCCGAACTGATTGGCAGGGTTGGCATGAGTTCTGGCCAGCGCTCGATCACCGCAGTCCACGCGCCCAAGAACACCAGCGCCATCAGTAGCAGGCTGACTACGCAGGTAAGGCGAAAAATAACTTCGCGGGCCGCACTGGGAAGCAGCGAGACAAACACGTCGATGCCCACGTGTACACCGTGTCGCACACCGTGCGGAATGGCGATAAAAATAGACCAGACAAAAAGTAGTCGGGAAAGCTCGTCCGCCGAATCAATGGACGTGCCGAAGAAGTAGCGCAAGATCACCTGGAGGGCGACTAGAATTGTCATCCCTCCGATCATTGCCACAATGATCCAGTAGGTGAATTGATCCAGGCGTTTCAAAAACTGTTTCAGCGCTGCAAATCCAGCCGGCGTGGCAGGGTTGAGTTCGCTCATTGTGCCGTTGCCTCTGAGACCACTAAATTCACAAAGTCAGGATCCACCCGTTTTTTGACTTGTTCAACTACGCCAGCCGTAGCGGTACGCAGTTCTTCTCGTGTCTCAGGCGATATGGAGGTGAAAGTCATGCCCGCCTTGATGAGTTTTTCACGGTAGCCATTGTCTTCCTCTTCAGCTGTATCCCGTTGCCATTGCATGGCCTCATTCATTGCCGTTTTAACAATCTCCTGGTGTTCTGGCGATAATCTTTCGTAGCGGCGCTTATTGGCCATTACTACCAATAGATCGTAGAAGTGTGAACTGTCGGAAAGATGGCCCTGCACTTCATTAAAGCGGCGGCTGTCGATGGTGCTGTATGGGTTTTCCTGCGCGTCCAGCACCTTTTGTTGCAAGGCAGAGTAGAGTTCAGATACATCCATTGAGACGGGGTTGGAGCCGAGGGCACGGAACGTCTGTAAATGCACTTCATTGGGTTGTAAACGTACACGCAAGCCCTGGAAGTCAGCGGTGTTTTCCAAGGGGCGCAAGCTGTTGGTAACATGTCTGAAGCCAATTTCACCGTAGCTTAAGACTTCAAAGCCTTGTTTCGCCATTTTGTCATGCAGGGCTGTGCCCACTTTACCTTCCACAACGTTAAAGGCCTGTTCGCGATTATCAAACAAGAATGGGAGGCTCAGCGCTTCATACTCCGGGACGAGCCGGGTCAGGTAGGCAGAGGAGATCAAGGTTGCAAATAGCGTTCCGGAGCGAACCTGATCAACGTTTTCGGTAGCACCTCCCAATTGCATGGCTGGAAATAGGTCAACTTGAATTTCTCCATTAGAGCGCTCCTCAACCAGCTTCTTAAAAACCTCCATCGAGCGAGATACAGCATCTTCCACAGGATGGTTGCCAGCGACTCGCAAACGCTCTACTGCCTGAGCAGAAGCACCGAAAGCAAACATCGCTACGCCAAGCGCCGAAGCCGTTAATAACTTATATAGCTTTTTAGACATATCTACACCTCGATTGTGGACAAAGTTTTATTGTTTAGCGTAATCATTGCATTCTTGGAATTAAACAAAAATACTTATAAACCCTATCCTTGAAACAAAAAAACCGACTAATTTCCTTAAAAAGCAGTTTTTATGCGCTTTTTAGGCAGAGGTGTTGTTTGCGGGTTATAAAAAAATCGCCACATTTATGGCGATTTTTGTACACAATATAGGCTACGCCTGTCTCAACGCAAGCGGCCCTCCAGGGTGGGTTTATCACAGGCTATAAACTGACCGGCATGCTCGTCTCCAACAAAAGCAAAGTCTTTGCTCACCATCTTGCCTCGAGAAAAGGTCATGACGGGCCAACCTTTTACTTCGATGCCTTCATATGGGGTGTAATCTACGTTGTGATGCAATTGACTATTGGTGATCGTGACTTTTCTCTCTACATCCCACAACACAATATCAGCGTCGCCCCCTACAACAATCGACCCTTTACGTGGATACATGCCGTACAGCTTCGCGGGGTTTGTTGCAGTGAGAGCCACAAACTGATTCACACTAAGCCGACCTTCAGCTACGCCGCCGGAAAAGAGCAGGGGCAGGCGTGTTTCCAGCCCCGGGATTCCATTGGGAATGTATTGAAAAGGCTGTTCAGTTCCACCGAGCTTTTTGCCGCAGGGATCCTCAAAGTTGAAGGGTGCATGATCAGAAGAAAAAATAGTAAAAAGATTTTTTCAAGGCCATTCCATACCGATGCCTGGTTTTTTTATCACGTGGCGGCGGGCTGCATACAAACTTTGCACCATGAAAATGGGGCTCTTCCAAATGGTCCTCTGTCAGGAATAAATACTGAGGACATGTCTCAGCATAGATTTTTAGTCCTTTGCCCTGGGCCCAATGAATTTGTTCAATAGCCTCTTTCCCGGACACATGCACGATCAGTATGGGCACATCGACCAATTCGGAAAACGTGATGGCACGATGGGTGGCTTCGCGTTCAACTGCGCTTGGACGCGATACGGCATGGTACTGCGGTGCGGTTAAACCGGCATCGTTAAGCTTTTCAGTTAACCATGTAATGCAGTCAGCGCTCTCCGCGTGAATCATCACCAGGGCGCCCTCGGCCCTGGCAACGTCAAGTACCCGTAAGACCTCGAGATCACTGATTTTAAGATCGTCATAGGTCATGTAGATCTTGAAAGAGGTGTATCCCTGCCGAATAAGCTGTGGCAACTCGTCTGTTAAGACGGTGTCGGTGGCGTCGGAAACAATCAGGTGGAAAGCATAGTCAATTACGGCTTTATCGCCAGCACGGTGATGATAATCGTCAACCGCAGCTTTTAGCGACTGACCTTTTTCCTGTGCGGCGAAGGGAATAATGGTAGTCGTACCGCCACATGCAGCAGAAATCGTCCCGCTTCTGAAATCATCGGCCATTTTTACGCCTTCGGGCATGGGCTGATCCAGATGGCAATGTGCGTCGACCCCACCAGGAAGTACCAAATAACCAGTAGCATCCACGATATCGCGAGCGCCTGACAAGCCCGTAGCCAAAGCTGCGATCTTTCCGTCTTTTATACCGATATCGCAGACAAAGCGGTCTGAGGCTGTTGCGACATCGGCATTTTTTATAATTAGATCGAAGGACGAACTCATGTATTGCTCCTCAAAACTTTGTAGTGTTTTTCTAAGACTTAGCGCAACACTACCGCTTGCCTGAAATTTAATCAAGCTTTTGAGGACAAACTATAAAGCTATTGTAGACAATTCAGCTAAAGATTTCCTCGAAATCAGGTAGCTCGTCGTCAGAGCTGGAGAGATCCAGGGCGTACTCGATACTTAGCAAATGATCGTGCATGATTTTTTGGGCGGTATCGGCATCGCTCCGCTTGAAACAGGCCACCAGATCGGCGTGCTCATGGTCGGAACATGCAGAAACGTTTGGTTTATCGTAGAGCGTAATAATTAAGCACGTGAACGATGTCAGTTCGCGCATAATCCGCAGCAACATGCGTGAGGCGACCATCTCGGCAATATGCATATGGAATTCGCCAGACAGACGAATGATGGCCCGGCTGTCGCGTTGTGCACGAGCCTGTTTCTCGAGAGCTACATGTTGCTGTAGCTGCTTAAGCTGTGCTGGCGTAATGTTTTTGGCCAGCGTAGCCGCCATGCCAGGCTCAAGTAGACGGCGGGTATAGAACAGTTCTTGGGCTTCTTCAACCGTGGGGCTGGCAATACACGCTCCCTTGTTGGGAATCAATGTGACCAGCTGCTCGTGCGCGAGCCGCCCCAATACCTGGCGAATACGGGTACGGCTGGCACCCGTGACTTCGACCAGCCGCTCTTCGACCAAGCGGGCACCGGGCAGCAATCGGCGCTCTGTAATGGCCAATAAGATGCGGCTATAAATTTCTTCTACGCTTAATACCTGATTTTTCGCCATAGTTATTGCCCGGACGTGTGTTGACGTCACTCACTCTTGTTATCAATCAATTAAATAGATAATTGTCGTATACTATATCTACGATTTTAGATTAAATTGTCTACAATCAGTATGGTTTTCTTGTGTTGAAATTTTAACACTAGCTGTATCAACCTTGTGTTTTGACGATTGTAGCTAAAAAACCAGTAAATCCTTTGAGCATTCCATAGGCCCAGGCGACGCACAACGACAGGAGTCAGCCTTGAACCACTTTGCCACAATTAAACAAAAAATATCCGATCAGATAGAAGCGACTTCTTGCCTGGCTATTGCCCATGTTATTGAGCTCGTACAAATGCCGTCTGACAACCCTCCTGGAAATTGTGCACCTATCGCCGAACTGGCCTACAGGCAATTACGTACATTAGGGTTTGAAGTAGAGCGCTATGAGGTACCCGCCGAAACTGTGGGCGCTGCAGGAATGCAAAGCGTTACGAATCTTGTTGTTCGCGAGCGTTTTGGCGAAGGCCCTACAATTGCGCTCAATGCCCATGGAGATGTTGTGCCGCCAGGTAGCGGCTGGACGGTTGATCCGTACAAGGGTGAGATCATTGAGGGCTGGTTATATGGACGCGGCGCGGCCGTTTCAAAATCGGACCTGGTCTCCTACGCTTATGCCTTGAAGGCCCTGAAAGAGTCGGGCATAGAGTTGGCGGGCACCGTTGAGCTACATTACACCTTTGACGAAGAGACGGGAGGCTTGCTCGGGCCGGGATGGCTACTGGAGCAAGGCATCGTCAGGCCGGACTACGTAATCTGTGCTGCTTTTTCCTATGATGTCATTGTGGCGCACAACGGCTGCCTGCACCTGGAGATCACCTTAAAAGGCAAATCGGCTCATGCCGCAGTGCCTTCTACGGGCGTCGATGCTATTGAAGCCTTGGTGCCCGTGCTGCAGGCTTTATATGCCTATCGCGACTCATTGCGTACGGTGCGGGCAACAACCTCAGGCATTGACGCACCTACCTTTGTTGTAGGCTTGGTAAAAGGCGGCATCAATACGAATGTGGTGGCTGATGAGGTGGTACTGCGTGTTGACCGCAGAGTTATTCCTGACGAAGACCCTTATCGTGTTGAGCAACAGATGCATGAGGTTATTGCAGCAGCGCTGACGCAAACGCCAGGCATTACTGCCGATATTAAGCGCGTGCTGCTGGCCAACCCCATGAAGCCAACCAAAGCATCCCTGGACTTTGCGCAGCGGCTAGCTAAACATGCGCAAGCCGTGATGGGTGAAGCCATAAATCCTGCTGCAGGCATTCCGCTTTATACCGATGCGCGGCTCTATGCCGAGAAGGGGATTCCTACCATTATGTACGGCGCCGGACCGCGTTCAGTACTGGAGGCCAACGGCCATAGAGCCGATGAGCGGCTGCCAGTAGACACGCTGGCCAAGGCAACCACGGTTATTGCCCACACTATTGCCGATATGCTGGGTGTTAACCATAAATAAGAGACTCTTTGACGTTATTTCTCAGGCCTTCGAACCGTTTTTTCGCCTAGCTTGTGACATGAATTAAACCCGTTACAACGGCTTTGCCTGTGTTTTTCATATGTTCGCGCATAGCAAAAACCAAACGACTTCGGTCCCTACGTTGTAAGGCGTCCATGATCTGGCCATGTTCGTCAACTGACTCCAGCCAGCGATCTGGATTCATATTAGCCATGTATCTCGCTCTGGCGATTTTTATACCAAGCTGTTCTTCTAGCTTAGCTAGTACGTGATTACCGGCTAAGCGTGTCAACTCCCGGTGTACGCGTTGATTTAACACGAAATATTCATCACGATTACCGGATTCTGCTGCTGCTGTCATTTGGGTATGAAGCTTTGACAAATTTTCAATATCGTCGTCTGTGACTCGCTCTAACACTTGTTCGGCGATTAACTCCTGCAGGTTGGTCATCACCTGAAAGATCTCTTTGAGTTCATTCACATCCACGTCAGTGATACGAGCCCCCTTGTTTGGAAGCAGCTCAATTAAGCCCTCTTTGGCGATTACCTTAAGCGCTTCACGTAGGGGGTCCGGGAAACCTCGAACAGCTCGGACAGCTGTTGCTCATGCACGCGGCTACCAGGCTTGAGCTCCGCTTTAAGAATAAGGCTGCGCAACTGATTTGCAATAACAAGGTATAGCGGTTCGCGCTTCAGACTTAATTTAACTGGTAGGGCTTGGTCTCCAAGACCACGCTCTTTCTTGCCTATTTCGTGCGGCATCATGACTCCAAACCTTTAATGAATGTAAGAACATACCCTATATATCGACAGGAAAGCTTGTTCAAAGATAGTTAATTCTATAGGATGTTTGAACCATTACATTTTGCATACAAAATTATAAATGCAAAGTACAATAAAAATAATTCAGCAGGAAAAGGAGACCTCGTGCTATGAGCCGTACTTTACTGGGAATGATCACCCCTTCCTCAAACACAGTACTGGAGCCCTATACCAGTGCCATTCTGGCTTCTTTATTTCCACGGGTTAGTGCACACTTTCAGCGTTTTACTGTTCGAGAGATCTCGCTATCGACCAGCGCGTTAGCGCAATTCGAAACAGAGCCGCTGTTAGAGGCGGCTGAGTTGCTGAGCGATGCCAGAATGGATGCAATCGCCTGGAGTGGAACGGCTGCAAGTTGGCTAGGGTTTCAGGTGGATGAACGGTTGTGTAAAGCCATTATGGAACGCACCGCTATTCCCGCTACGACTAGTGTCTTGGCTCTTAATGAAATTTTAGAGCGCACAAATGTGGCACGGCTGGGACTGGTGACGCCGTACTTAAGTGATGTGCAATCGGCAATTATCAATAATTACAACGCGGCTGGTCATGAAGTTGTTGCCGAACAGCATTTAGGTGACAAAGGAAATTTTTCGTTTTCTGAATACGATGAAAATACGCTGCGCAAGATGATTCGTAGGGTTGCGGAATCAAAGCCTGAGGCCATCACCATTTTGTGCACCAACTTACGTGGAGCCGAAATTGTGGAGGAGCTTGAGGCCGAAACAGGTATCCCGATTTACGACTCAGTCAGTGTCACCGTGTGGAAATCGTTGTTGTTGGCAGGACAGCGTCCCGACCAAATCAAGGGGTGGGGCAAACTATTTAATGATCCAAAACTTGGCATGTAACGCGTAAAAACAAAGTAGCTCCGCCAAGAAATAATGATCAGGTACTCACGCAAGGAGGAGACACCATGCAATCCCTGAAACTTAAGCAGTGGGCAACAAGCGTCGCCATTGGCGCCAGTTTAATGATTAGCGCCACCGCGATAGCGCAAACTCCGTTACGGGTCGTCGGCAATTTTTCGGGAAATAAAATTCACGTTGAGGAGATTGAGCGTCCGTTCTTTGAGGCGTTAGGACCAAAAGTTGGTGTGCCCGTGGTCTATAACACCATGGATGCCATTGGCGTAAATGCTGCCGACGCACTGCGCATGATCCGCTCAGGTTCGTTTGACATCATGTCAGTACAGATTGGCATGGCCGCACGGGACGACCCTTTCTTTGAGGGCATAGATCTGGCAGGCGTAGCCTCAGATCTTGGTGCGCAGCGCAAAGCAATTAACGCCGTCAAAGATAGCATTGATGAGCGTCTTCAAACCCGCTTTAACGCCAAGTTAATGACCTTATGGCCCTTTGGCGAGCAAGTGCTTTTTTGTACGGGAGACATCAACTCGGTCGACGACTTAAAAGGCAAAAAAGTTCGGGTATTCACTTCTTCAATGTCACGTCTGGTAGAGGGCTTGGGTGCTACCCCAGTCACGCTGCAATTCAGTGAGGTTTATCTTGCATTACAGCGCGGTGTGGCCGACTGCGGAGTAACGGCCCCCAGCGCAGGAAACAGCGGAAAATGGCCAGAGGTTACCGACGTGTTTTTACCTTTGCCCTTGTCTTATTCAGTGCAAGGCCATTTCATGAACCTGGATCGCTGGAACGCGATGTCATCTGAGCAGCAAAGTACACTGCAGGCCGAGTTCGCCGCTATGGATGACCGCATGTGGGATCTGGCCGATACCTACAATAAAGACGCTGCACGCTGCAACACAGGTCAGGATGATTGTAAACACCACACCAAGTACACCATGCGCGAAGTGCCTATAGACGCTAAAAACCGCGAGCGTGTCGTTGAACTGACCAATGCCGCTGTTCTGCCTTCTTGGGGAGCCAGTTGCACTCGAGGCTTTAAAGAGTGCATTCCGGTCTGGAACGAAACAGTGGGCAACGCCACTGGCTTTGAAATTAAATAATTCTAAATAAGCTTTTAGCCTGGATGTGTCTACACGCTTCCAGGCTAATTTCAGGAGACCTGCTATGTCTGAGCAAGGACCCCGTGTGCCAAACATAATCATTCGGGCCGGTGCGCTCGTTACCGGTTACGTCACCTTTTTGCTTTCTGTCATGATTACGATCGAGGTTATTGGTCGAAAGTTTTTTAATTTTTCTTTTCAGGGTGTGGATGAAGTGGGGGGCTATGTTCTCGCCATTGGCGTGAGCTTTAGCCTGGCTTATGCGTTAATCATGCGTGCGCACACCCGCGTGGATGTGTTGGTTAACCTGTTGCCTAAAAGCGCACGGGCCTTGCTGAATCTTTTTGCGGCGCTTTTGATAGCTGCCCTGGCGTGTTTTTTATGCTGGCAAAGTATCGATACCCTAAGAGAAACCCTTGAGTTTGATAGCCACGCTTCGACCCCACTAGAGACGCCTCTTTGGATTCCACAAATTATTTGGGCAGCTGGTTTTGTGTTGTTTTCCATTGTGGCCGTTTGGCAGGCGGTACGTGGATTGCAATTGCTGACGGTAGGGAATATAGCTCAGCTTAATAAGGAGCTGGGGCCTCGAACCACAGATGATGAGCTCAACGAAGCACTTGAAGAGATTCAAAACCAGCAGATCGAGCCTGGGCAAGAACTTAAGCTAGGGGCGCAATCATGATAACGATTCTAGGAATTGCAGGTGGCTTCGTTCTGCTACTGGCCCTTCTGGCAGTTGGCGTACACGTCGCCGTAGCCATTTTTTCTGTGGCCACCACAGGCGTACTGCTGTATTTGAATACGTCACTGCTCTTTAATTTCGGAAATAACCTTTGGGCCACGCTAAACGATTTTTTACTGACGGCGATCCCCTTATTTATTTTACTTGGCGAGATTTTGCTACGCAGTGGGATCACAGAGCGAATGTACGGTGCATTGTCGGTTTGGTTACAGCGTTTGCCCGGCGGTTTGCTGCACACCAATATTGGTGCGTCCACGGTGTTTTCAGCCATGTCCGGTTCTTCAGTGGCTACCGCCGCGACGATTGGAACCGTTGCCCTGCCAGCGTTTAAACAACGAGGGTATAACGAGCGTATAGCACTTGGGTCGCTTGCAGCCGGAGCGACCTTAGGCATATTGATTCCTCCAAGTATCAATATGATTATCTATGGAGCCATTACCAACACCTCAATCGGTAAGTTATTTATTGCGGGAATATTGCCAGGCTTGGCGCTTGCAGCGGCTTTTATGGCAACCATTTATATTTGCGCAATCCTAAAACCAGACATCGTGGGTATTAAAGAAGCGCCTACGTCGTGGGCGGAAAAGCTGGCGGCTCTAAAAGACTTACTTCCACCCGCCTTCGTGTTTTTTATTGTGATGGGCAGTATTTATAGCGGATGGGCCACCCCGACTGAAGCGGCAGCTTTAGGCGTGGTGGCATCGCTGGTTATTGCGGCCAGCCGTCGTAAGCTATCTTTCTCGATGCTGCATGAGTGTTTTTGTCGATGGCGCGCACGACCGCGATGCTGATGCTGATTATTATCGGCGCCTACTTCATGAATTATGTGGTCGGCATCTTGGGGATTCCTTCGGCCTTATCGCGTTGGGTTTCCGATTTGGGTCTTAGCCCATTGGGACTGATTCTATCGTTGGTGGTTTTCTATCTGGTATTAGGCTGCTTTCTGGAAACCTTGTCGATGATGATTGCCACGGTACCAATTGTTGTTCCGCTTGTGATGCAGTTCGGTTTTGACCCTGTATGGTTCGGAATTTTCCTGGTGTTGATGATGGAAATTTCGCTGATTACACCACCTGTGGGTATGAACCTGTTCGTGGTTCAGGGCGTACGAGGGCACGGCTCGGTAGTTGACGTCATTATCGGTAGCTTGCCTTTCTTGCTGGTCATGCTGGCTTTTGTACTGGCTATTATTATTTGGCCTGCGTCGATAATGTGGTTACCGAATCTTATGATGTCCTAAAGCGTTACTGCAATACCAAGAAGCCATCCCCCTCCTGGAAAAACGGCTTCCAGGCGGGGGATTGGTCACCCCTCAAAAAGCATGCCGTACACCCACGGCAAAGGTTGGCGTCACGCTATAGCCAGCCTTTTTATCGGCCATGAGCATAGAGTAAAGGTCGGTGCGCGCCGACAGTGTATGGCTGTAGCCCAGGCTTAAGAACTCACGACGTTCAGTGAAGGCCCCTGTTGTACGGGCCTGGCTGTACGAGAACATGAGCAGATCTTGATTGACAGGCACTGATACACCAGCTTGATAGATATGGTCTTTGGTGTTGGCATTCACGGTTGCGGTGGATTTCTCGCGCGATTCGCCATACTGGGCAAAAAACTTCATCCAGTCTATATCGTAGCTGGCACCCACTTGCCAAGTGTCTTCGCTGCCTTCATTGAAGACAGAACGTACTTTTTGAACGACGATGCCTGCGGCCAGACGGTCGCCGGTATAGTTCAAGGCGGCACTCTGGTTTGCTCGCTGGTCGTTATCTTTAAATTGGTGATGCAGGGTAAGGACGACGCCTCCTGCACTTGGGGTTGTATAGTTAATCGAGTTGCTCCAGCCTGTGTCTCCCGAGATTCTGCCGATACCTCCCTGAAAGTTATTGCGTAGCATGGGGGAGAAACCGAATGAGTCGGCGAAAGGGTTGTAAGTTGCTGTATTGATGAACATCGAGGTGCCCATGCGACCTATGCGCAGCATTCCCCATTTATCTCCTTTCAGACCCACGAGCGAGTTGCGGGCATACATGACATCGCCTTCAAAACGTCCAGCGGCTCCTTCATCAGCTCTAAAAAAACCTTCCAGCATGAAGAAGCTGCTCAGGTTATCGTTGATTTTGTCTTCGCCCTTAATGCCCCAGAAACTGGTCTTGAATCTGCCGGAAGCGACGTCGTTTTCACGGGTGCCGCCGCTTTCCTTATATGAGCCGACGTTAAGGTCTATAAGTCCGTACATGCTTAGGTTCGCGTTGGCTGTGCCAGTCAGGCCCAGCATGAGGCTGCCAATCAGCAAGGTTCCTAGTGATTTATTCATGATCTCCTCGTTTTTGTCTTGTTGTTGCGTTAATTGTTTGTAGAAAGGCCAGTGAAGTGGCCCGGGGTTTTAGCGTTAAAAAGCAAAGAAAATCTTAGATTTTCAATGTGTAGACGAAGCGTCTCCCTGCCTGAAACGCGTGGCGTTCAGGCATGTGGAGCTGTTTGAACAGAAGACTGTGGTGGTGCTGCGTTTTAGCCTGGGCCGGTTCTGTGGATAACAATGGGTGTTAGTTATCCACAGCTCGGTTGAGACTTAAGCTAAAACCAGATGCTTGAAGACATAGACTGTTTAGCCTCCAAGTAGAACGCCAGGCAGCCAGGTGGCAATCGACGGCACGGCATAGATTAGCCAGGCAACAAATAGAATCAGTATCCAGTACGGTGCAGAGCCCATGAATATCTCGCTGACTTTAATGTTTTTATCCGGAACGGCGGCTTTGACAACAAGCACTCCAATGCCAAACGGAGGGGTCAGCACACCAGCCTCGATTACCAAAATACCGATTAGCGCGAACATGATGGGGTCAAAACCCAGCGCCATCGCAATGGGCCAGAAAATAGGCACAGTCAGCAGCATGATCGAAATGCTGTCGACAACTGCTCCCAACAAGAACCACGTAATGGCCATGAACAACAGGGTGCCGCCGGGGCCTAAGCCCATACTTTCGAGAAGCTCCTGAACCTGTTGAGGAACGCCATTCAGAGCGATGAGTTTGCTGTAGACAACAGCACTCATCAACAGCAGCATAATGGGGGTAACAGTGCGGCCAGCTTCAATGAACGATTGGTACATCGCCTGTGGACGCATACCTTTGGAAACAGCCAGGATGCCAGCGCCTACCAGCCCAACTGCGCTGCCTTCTGTGGGCGTAAAGTACCCCATCCAGATACCGCCAAGCGTGACAGCAATCAGGATACCCACGCCTATCGCACTCTGGATTTCGCCTTTTGATAGCTTGCTTAGCTCTGCATGATCGGCTGAGTCTGGAGCTGAGGCTGGCCAGAATTTAGCGTGGAGTATGCAGTACGAGGCATAGAGCAGGGCGAGAATCAGACCTGGAATCACACCGGCGGCAAACAGCATCCCTACCGACTGTTCGGTAAGAATGGCCCAGACAATCATAAATACGGAAGGAGGTATCAACAGACCCAATACCGAACTTCCGGCAATACAGCCCATGGCATAGCTGCGGCTGTAGTTATGTTTACGCATGATGGGATAGGCAACATGACTGAAGGCAGCTGCTGCGGCGACACCTACGCCAGTGACGGCGGCAAAGACGGCATTTCCTCCTACCGTAGCGACGGCTAAACGTCCTGGAACGCCTTTTAAGGCCCGGTTTACTACATTGAATAAGTCAGTTGCAGCACCGCTGTGCGCGATGAGCATACCCATAACGGTGAACAGTGGAATAACTACAAAGTTGTATTCACGAATCCCCGATATAGCAGTTTGCTGCAGCAAACTGATCATGGGTTCAAAACCGCCCAACACTATGTATAAACCAATTCCGGCAGCAGTAGCGAAAGCAAAAACCACCGGTACGCCCATTAAAACGAGCACGAATAAGGCAATTAAACCTGCCCAAATTTCGAAATCCATGCGAGCTTCCTAATCGTTATGGTGTTCAGCAGTTGCTGCGGAACAGGGGAGGGGACGGCGTGAATGCTGAGTCCTAAGCACACCAGGCCAGACACAATCCAGAGCAGGAGTGTGAAAAGGCGCAACGGCCACGCGGGGACGCGGAAGGCATCGCTGCCAAAAAACTCGGCCGTTGCAAAGGCCTCCTGTAAAGGTGCCCACGAGGCTGACGTAATGCCGAAAAAGAAAAGAGCTCCGAGCGCATAGGCTACGGCGGTCAGTAGCCGGCGCCCCAGGGCGGGAAGCCGATCCACAAGGATGGTGACCCGCAGCAATTTACCTTCACGAATAGAGTGCGGCGTTTGCATGTACGTCAGAAGTACCAGCGCGACGCCTGCGACTTCAGCCGTGCCTGCAAATGGACGGTTAAAGAAGAGTCTGCCAATGACGTCGTAGACGATGAGCACGGCTAGAGCAGCGCTGATAATTGCCCCGACAACGTGTAGACCCAGTAAGGCCTTGTCTACCCAGCTTTTCATGTGTTTTCCCTTTCTTTGAGTTTTGATTGTTGTTGAGCTAAAGCCTTAGAGCAGGGAGGTGTAATCGATAGGGAAGGTGTAGCCTTCTTCTTGTAAAAACTGGATGTAGGTTTTAAATACGTCGGTAGCAGGAAAACCTTTTCCGTCCAGTTCTGCGGCGGCGGTAACCGGAATGTTACTAAGCTGTTCAGCCCAGCGTTGCTGTTCGGAAAGTGGTAAATCGTTAACTTTGATGCCTTGCGCTATAAGCTTGGCCTTCATATCGATATCGCGCTGCTTGCTAAGTTCGGCGACTCGCAGCGAGGCTTCCAGCGCGACTTCGTCAATAATCTCCAGTACGTCGGCTGGCAGCTTATTGCGCGTATCCAGATTCATGAAAGCTACCAATGTGCTCAATGAGCCCAGGCTAGTCGTGTTGAAGTACTTGCTGGGTTCCGACAGTTTGAAGGCATCCATACCAGACAGATAGAACAGGCTGCCTTCGACCAGGCCAGTTTGCAGGGCTTGATAATGTTCACCTATACCCAGAGTAACGGGAACGGCTTCAATAGGAATGAAGAGGGGGCGTTGGTGCCAGCCATGGCAATACGTTTCCCCTTAAGTGTGTCGATATCGTTCCAGTCGAAGGTGGAGGCCACGCCGTAGGCTTCGGAGACCATGGCACTGAGTACATAGCTGTTGTAGCGAGCCATGCTGTCTTGCAGAGCCGGCACCTCTTTTAGCATACGATTAGAGACTTTTTGCTGCAGCACAGGATCGGACGAGGTGAAGGGCAGGTAAGCGCTGTAGTTGAGCAAGGCGGCGCGTGATTGTTCAAAGCCTATAGGCACGAGGCCAATGTCCAGGGTGCCTTTTTGTACAGCCTCAATGGTTCCGTCTACTTTGGCTACGCTGCCACCCCACGCCTTGATAAAGCGCACCTTGTGTTCGGTACGTTCGGCGACGCGTTCGCTGACCTCTTTGGCAAAGAACGTGTCATAGGTATTGACGTAGGTCAGGCCGGTGGTGTGGCCTCCACCCATGCGCAGGCTGAAGTTCTTGGCTTGGGTGGTAAATGAAAGGGTGACGAGTAGTGTGGCTGCTGCGAGCTTAAGTAGTTTCATGGTTGTCTCTCTCCGCGGTGGAGTCATTTTTTCTATTTGGAGCACTCTAAAATAAAGCGCTCGTATGGCTTGGGACTGAGTAGGTGGGGGTAGTGCCCGCCATTTTCAAAGCTGACGTGCTGTGCCCCCGGGTAGCGTTGCCGAAGTTTTTTCTGGGCAACGGCCGGTATGAGCGGGTCGTCCGGGCAATCAATGACCACGATACGATCATCAGTCAAAGAAAGCGGCGGGCAGGGCTCAGCGCGTGCCACCCCCAGTAACCGGGCATGCAGGTTTTTCGGGCTTTGGCGCTCGCTAAGCAGCTTGAGCAAGTAACCCTGCAATGGTTGGTGGGACAGTGGTATGAGGCGCTCACGCCATTCAGCATGAAGCGTCTCAGCATCAATTTTTTCGAGGGTTTCACGATCAAATAAAGGATTATCCGCTAAATCGCTGCCTTCGATAAAGCCATTGCCCAAAACCAGTTTGGCGACACGTTCCGGATAATGCAGCGCAAAGAACTGAATCCAGTAGGCGGCAAATGAGGAACCCACCACCACAGCACGCTCTAAATCCAGCGTATCCATAAGTTGAGCCAGCCCATGAGCCAGAGCATGGGCATCAGCCAAGGCTGGATAGGTGATTGCAATAAGGCGACGCTGCGTTCCCAGGCTAAGCAGGGTCTTGACGAATACGGCGCTATCGCCTACGGAGCCTGGCAATAAAAGAACGGGTACTCCATCGCCACCTGTGTCCAGATAGTCCCACTCATGGCCATCGCACTGTGTGGCAGTCCATTGGTGGCGTTGTTCAAGCTGAGCCAGTTCGTCGTGCAAAACACTGTGACCCTTAGTTTGCATCGAGGTAGCCCTGTTCTTTTAGTTCTGCCATGGCGCCCTCAGAGAACTCAGCTTTGGGGCCGTTACCGCTAATAACGAAGAGCAAGCGGTGTGTAGCGTCTGGCTCATCGTGTGTGATGTTCTCAAAGCGGCGGACAACACCAGCGGGAAATGAGATGACATCGCAAGGACCCAGATCGAAAGACTCGACCTTATCGTCCACTTCCCAAGAACAGCGCCAACGGCCAGTGATGGGCATAAAGGTTTCGTTGGTATCGTGATTGTGCATCATGGGGCCTTTGCCCGGACTTGCTTCACAGAAACCCAGATTGAATCCTTCACTGATTTTAATGGCCGCATTTTTAGCGGCATGATCGCCAACCGGGGAGGTTACGGCATCTTTGCTATCGGCAGGAGGCTGAAAACCCAGTACGTTGTACAGAGTGCGTTCGGCGCTTGGGTAATTGCTATCGGGCAGGCCGCCGCCGAAACCTTTGACTTCACTGAAAAGTGCGACGCGTTTACGCATTTCCTCTCGTGTTACTCGAATAGATGGGATGCCCATTAAAGTCTCTCCTGGAGTGTGCTTAGTTGTTAATATTACGTATCTATAAAGCCGTGCCGTGTTTGCCTTGCCAGGGCAATGCCATGTCGCGTTAGCGCGTCATCGGACAGCGGCCGGTGCAGTATTTATGCAAATTTATTTAACCTTAAAGGGGTTGGCGATCGCAATTTTCCTCAGCGATAGTCACTATTCACCTCATCGATACCCCCACAACCGAATGCTTTTGGCAGCCTGTTGTACCTAGGAAAGAACCATGCGATTACGCGATGTCGATCTCAACCTGTTGATCTTGTTCGATGCGTTAATTAAAGAATGTCATGTGACCAGAGCCGCACAGCGTATGGATATCAGCCAATCGTCAATGAGCGGGGCGCTGGCCAAATTACGCACTATCTTTGATGATCCATTGCTCGTCAGGTCACAGAAAGGGCTGGTCGCAACCCCCAGGGCAAAAGAGCTGGCTTTACGCGTAGAGCAGTTACTAGGGGAAATCGATAGCTTGATTAACGAGCATCGAACCTTCGAGCCGCTGGGTATCAATGACACCATTTCAATGATCGTGATTGACTACATTGATTTTGTGGTGATTCCCAATCTGATTCAGGTTATTGAGGAACGCGCGCCTGGACTGTCGCTGCGGGTATTGAACCCGAACCCACGCCGTCTCAGTGAAATCATGAGTACCGGTGAAGCCGACATGGCTTTGACCTACTTTCCTGCTCCGCCCGAGAACGTGCGGACACGACGCCTGTTTAACGACAGACTGGTAGGCATGGCCCGTGCTGATCATCCGATTTTTGATCAGCCACTGGATCTGGACCGATTTTGCCAGTTTGACCATGTGGCTCTGGAGCCGGGCGAAGGGGCCACCATGTATAACGAGATTATTGATGGCGCCATCGAGCGCCAGGGGCATCAGCGTAGAGTGGCTTTATCCAAGCCCACTTTTATGGGTGTTCCTTTTCTGGTGTCGCAGACGAATTTAATAGCGACGCTGCCGGAGCGGATAGCAGAACGGTTTACCGACTTCGCGCCTATCCGTTTGTTCGAAATACCACTGGAACTGGAACCCATTAACGTGGTGCTGATGTGGCACGATCGTACACATACCAATCCGGTGCATCGATGGTTACGGGAACAGATTATTGAAGTGACGAAGTAAGGCGTATCCAGCTTCACTACAGACGTTGCGAATATTTGCAGATCAGGTTGAATACACCCACAGCCTCTTGAAAGGGGTCAATCCCCGTCAATCAGGCCCCGATCCTGCAAGATTCTGAATGCGTAGCTTCCTTTTTCTTCGTCGTCCGGCAAAAAAGCATACAAGGCCAGCACTGTAAAAGGCGTTTATCTCAGTTTGGTTACAGCTTTATTTTGTTACTTTTTGGGCAGTAAGGCGTAGCGCTTTAGGAATATAAAGAAGTAGTTTAGTAGCAGCGGCAATGTGAGGAAGTCGGTCTGGTGGAAGCGATGGCTTGATAGCGCTGCCATTGGAACCTTGGCGATTACTGTGCTGTCCAATGCGTTAAATGTGCTTCAGATAAGCGGGTATCTGCAGCAGATCATTCTTGGAGCCGTCTTCATTATTGCCGTCGCGCCCGACAAGGGCTGAGGGGATAGAACGTAGCCGTCATAAGACAAAGCGCTCGTCGGCTGCTGTTTCTTTGAAGCGGTATCAATCAACCTTGAATTATCGGAGCTTTTCACTCATGGACTCAACTCCTCATCAAGAGCAGGGGATTCAGCCTGGCTCGGATACAGACGTCGCGATATCGATACCCAGCATGGAGGCCTATTATGCGTTTTGCAAAGAAGCTGAAGAGGATTACGAGGGTTTTTGGGAGCGCTATGCTCGCCAGTTGCTGCACTGGACCCAGCCCTTTACGAAGGTTCTGAACGAAAGCGACGCTCCGTTCTACAAGTGGTTTGAGGATGGCAAGTTAAATGCTTCGTACAACTGTCTGGACCGTCACTTGCTTAATGGCAATGCAGACAAGATCGCCATCCGGTTTGAGTCTGATCGAGGCGAGGTAACTCATTGCAGCTATCGTGAATTACATGCACAGGTCTGCAGGTTCGCCAATGGTCTGAAGTCACTTGGATTAAAAAAGGGTGACCGAGCGGTGATCTATATGCCCATGTCGGTTGAAGGCGTAGTGGCGATGCAAGCGTGTGCTCGCCTGGGAATAATGCATTCCGTGGTCTTTGCCGGTTTTTCGGCTAAGTCGCTGCACGAGCGGTTGGTGGATGTCGAAGCGAAAGTAGTGATTACCGCTGATGAGCAAATGCGTGGCGGTAGGATTTTGCCAGTTAAAGCGATTGTAGACGAGGCTCTCGGGCTAGCGGATAGCCAGACAGTAGAGAACGTCATTGTCTACCGCCGCACGGGTGGCGATATCGCCTGGACGCCGGGGCGTGATCGCTGGATGGATGAAGTGTCCATCGGTCAGCCAGACTCTTGCCCAGCCGAGCCGGTGAGTGCTGAGCATCCGCTGTTCGTGCTGTATACATCAGGGTCAACGGGCAAGCCCAAGGGTGTGCAGCACAGCACGGCCGGGTATCTGCTGTGGGCCTTGATGACGATGAGGTGGACCTTCGACCTTAAGCCGGATGATGTGTTCTGGTGCACCGCTGACATAGGCTGGGTGACGGGACACACTTATATCGCTTACGGCCCGCTGATTGCGGGTGCTACTCAAGTCATGTACGAAGGTGTGCCTAGCTATCCAAATTCAGGCCGCTTTTGGGACATCATTCAATCCCATAAGGTCAGTATTTTTTATACCGCACCGACGGCGATACGTTCGTTGATCAAAAGCTCTGAAGCAGACGGGCAAATACACCCAAGACAATATGACTTGTCTTCCCTGCGCCTGCTAGGTTCAGTTGGCGAGCCGATTAATCCTGAGGCCTGGAGGTGGTATCACAAGCATGTTGGCAAGGAACGCTGCCCGATTGTCGATACTTTCTGGCAAACAGAGACTGGCGGACACATGATCACGCCGCTACCTGTAACAACACCTTTGGTGCCGGGGTCGTGCATGCTGCCACTGCCCGGCATCATGGCCGCTGTCGTGGATGAGGCCGGACACGAAGTCCCCAATGGACAAGCCGGTTTGCTGGTGATCACGCGCCCATGGCCGTCCCTGGCTCGCACTATTTGGCGCGACCCCGAGCGCTTCCGGACGAGTTATTTTCCGCAGGCGCTTGGCGGCAAACTGTACTTGGCTGGCGATGGTTGTGTACGCGACAAGGAGACCGGCTACTTCACCATTACGGGTCGTGTCGATGATGTCTTGAATGTGTCAGGGCACCGGATGGGTTCGACGGAAATCGAGTCTGCCCTGGTGGCTAATTCACTGGTAGCCGAAGCCGCGGTGGTAGGCCGCCCGGATGCGGTCACGGGAGAGGCAATTTGTGCGTTTGTTGTGTTAAAGGGGCCTAGACCAGGCGCAGAAGACGCTGCCAGGATTGCCGCTGAACTGAGCAGCTGGGTTGGGAGAGAAATCGGTCCGATTGCCAAACCCAAAGATATTCGCTTTGGCGACAATTTGCCCAAGACACGTTCAGGAAAAATCATGAGACGTCTGCTGCGCTCGCTGGCCGAGGGCAAGGAGATTACGCAGGATACGTCGGCGCTAGAGAACCCTGCGATTCTTGAGCAACTGAAGTCCACGAAGTGACGGCCGGCCGTGATTGTTTAGATGCCTGCCGTGTGGGCGGTGCAAAAACAAAGGTTGGCTCTATTGCAGCAAGCGCTTAGTAATGCTGACGTCTGAGCAGTCTTGAGTCGTTTTTGACTCGTTTGATGCCCATCTACAGAACTTTGGGTAACCATAAAACGATGGCGGGAAACAGGGCGATAATCAGAACCCCAAATAGTTGCATGCCCACGATGGGGACTACGCCTTTATAAATATCCATGGTGCTGATATTGCTCGGAGCGATGCCTTTAAGGTAGAAAACCGCGTATCCAAATGGAGGAGTTAAAAAAGAAGTCTGCAGGTTCACGGCGACCAGAACGGCAAACCATATCAGTACGTCGCCCTGGCTGGCAAAACTGTCTCCGAAGTCCAGCCCCGCGACGACGGGCGCAAAAAGGGGCAAGACCAGAAAAGATATTTCGATCCATTCCAGGAAGAAACCCAGAACAAAAATTAATACCATAATGCCCAACACCACCATATATGGACTCACGCCAAATGAGGCCACAATATCTTCGATCATCGACTGTCCACCCAGTCGTTTGAATATCAAGCTGTAGGCGGTGGCTCCGATTGCAAGAAAAAGAATCATGCCGGTCGTGCGTGCTGTAGAGCGCAAGCTGTCGAGCAATGTAGATAAGGATAGTTTGCGTTTGGCCAAAGCCAGCAACAGTGCAAAGCCTGCACCAATTGCAGCCCCTTCAGTGGGTGTCGCAATACCTAGCACAATAGACAACAGCACACTGGAGATCAGCAGCGCAGGCACGACCAGATCTCGTAACACCCGCAATAACACTCCTTTCATTGGTGGCGCATCCCCTGCTTCATTGGCAGGCACTTTATGTGGATGAAAGAGAGCGTTATAGATGATGTACAGCACATAAAATGATGCCAACATCATGCCAGGTACCAGCGTGGCGGCAAATAAATCACCGACTGGAACCTGCATTACGTCACCAAATACGACCAGCATAATACTGGGTGGCAGCAAGATACCTAGCGTACCTGATCCTAATATGGTTCCTATTGCCACCGTCTTGTCATAGTTTCGTTTCAGCATCAGCGGCAGTGCCAATGTTCCCATCAGTACCACGGATGCCCCGATGATTCCGGTGCTGGCAGCCATGACCAGACCAATGATGATGACGGCGAGACCCAGCCCGCCGGGCCTGCCCCTGAATAGCTTTTCCAGCTCAAGCAACAAGTTATCGGCAATCTTGGACTTGTCGAGCATAACTCCCATAAAAACAAATAATGGGATGGCAGCCAAGATCCAGTTTTCCAGTACGGAACCAAATACCCTATTGGTTACCAGCGAAAATGAGGCCAATGGCACATCGCCAAGAAACATGAAAAGAACAGAGAGACCGCCCAGTAAGAAGGCTACGGGATAACCAGAAAAAATGCCGACGATCAATGTAATCAGCATGAGCGATGGCAGTAAATACGTCATGGTTTTTCCTTTCCCTGATTATCCTGTGTGCAAGAGAGGCTCTGTGCCCCGATTCCGGGATCCATCAACCAGGCCACGTTACGCAATGCGCGCCCGACTGCACACAGCAGCATGAGCAGGCTGCCTAAAGGCAAAACAGCTTTAACCAGATAACGGTCGATAAGTCCGCCGCTATTGGACTGCTCAGCAAAGCCGTAGGACATGCTGACGAAATCAATGGAAAACCAGAGCAACAGTCCGAAAAATGGGACTAATAGAAATACATCACCAACAATATCTACGAGCAGCTTGGTGCGTGCCGAAAACCGTGCGGCAACGACATCAACGCGAATATGCTGATCTACTGACATCGTATAGGCCCCGGCCAGCATGATCAGAAGAGCAAATAAATGCCATTGGAGCTCTGCAACGCCAGTCATATTAAGACGATCCCCAAACAAGGGGATTGATGTCTCCCAGCTCAGCAAATGGCTCCAGCCCAGCTGAGCTCCGATGATGGTAAATACCACGACTAGGGTAAGGGTGAGAATAATCCATGCGCCATACTGGCCCGGCAAGGCGCTGATTTTCATCAGCCCCTCACCGAATGTTGCTAAGGCGCGAGCGCTTGATCGCTGACGCATTGCGGCAACTCCTTAATTCATTTGCTGCAGTTTTTGCCAGCGGTCAGAACGATCCATGTGAACTTGCATGGACTCATGTGCCTCTTTGAAAATAGCGTCTTTGGCTGACTCTTCTGCAACCACTTCGTCTGCCGCTTTACGCAAGCCCACCAGCACGTCTTCAGGCAGACGCTTGATTTGCACCCCTTGCTCTTCCAGGCGCTGCAAGGCATCGATCTGATCCTGAACGCCGTTGGATAAAGACCAGAACACGGTTGAGCGACATGCTGCGACAACCTGGTTTTGCTGCGCTTCGCTAAAACCGTCCCATACTTTTTTATTTATGATTACGGAATTGACGCTGGAGGGTTGGTGCCATCCGGGAAAATAATAGTTTTGAGCGGCTTTCTGAAGCTGAATTGTTTCGTCAATGCTAGGGAGAGAGAATTCAGCGGCATCAATACGCCCCCGATCTAGTGATACGTAGACTTCGCCCCCGGGGATCATCTGTGGGGTGACACCGACTTTGCTGAGCGCTCGCCCTGCCAGGCCTCCGATACGCATTCTGAGTCCGTTCAGGTCATCCATGGATTCAATATCCTTGCGAAACCAGCCAGCTGGCTCAGGCGGTGTAAATGAGCATGGCAAGAACTTCAGGTTGTGGGCATCGTAGGCTTTTTGGATGATTTCCATACCACCCCCTTCCCACATCCACTCAGCCAATAGTTCAGGGGTGGGGCCAAACGGTAAGGCGCCAGCAAGGTTGGCGACAGGGATGCTGCCACCCCAATAACCGACCCAGTCGTAGCCGGCATCCACAGCCCCGCTGCTGACTGCGGAAAGCACTTCTAGAGGCGGAACCAGTTCACCCGCACCGTGAATGCTGCCGGTCAGCTCCCCATCACTGATTTCGCTCAGGGTCTTTACAAAATGCTTAAGCCCTTCACCCAAAAAAGGCATGTCCTTTGGGTAGGTGCTGGCAATTTCAATGGACTTTGCCGCAACCAGGGGGGCCGACAGGGCAAGGCCTGCCGCGACAGCCGTCGCCAATATCATTTTTTTCATCTTCGTCTCCTGTCCAAGGTGGATTCCTGAAAGCATGTGCGTTATTTTCTTTATGTACGCACATAAAAAACGGTGTTATGTCAGCCAGTTAATATGCCTGGCGAAACAAACCCCTGAAGTCTTCTTCTGTAGTGTGGCGAGGATTCCAGCGGTTATAGTCAGCGGCATAGCTCATTCTGGCCAGCTCATCAAGGGCATCTTCCTCTACCCCGATATCGCGCAGGCGTGAAGGTATGCCAAGGTCGTTACACATGTCGCGTATGGCTGTTACCGCACAGCGGGCATGGTGAATCTCTGACTGGCCATGGGCATCAATGCCCAGAATTTCAGCAACGTGCGCATAGCGTGCCGGATTGGCAATTAAATTGAACTCAGCTACGGTAGGCAAGCAAACTGCATTTGCCAACCCATGTGGAACATGAAAAAGCGCCCCTAGAGGTAGTGCCATGCAGTGCACATTACCCAGGCCGGTTACGCCAAAGGACAGGGCAGCCATTGACGAGCCAGAGAGCATGTCCAACGCTGCCTGCGTATTATTCCGATTGGCGACAAACTGACGGATACTGCCCGAAATCAGTTTCATGGCATGAAGATTCACTGCATCGGAAAAGGGGTTTGCCAGCTTGGACAGATACGATTCAAAAGCATGCACAAAAGCGTCAATCCCCGCATGCGCTGCCACATGGGCAGGCATTGAGCTAAGTGCCAAAGGGTCAAGGATGGCAACCTGCGCAGGGCAGTAGTTGGCATGGCGAATCGCCATTTTCACATTTCTGGCGGTATCGGTAATAACGCAGGCCCCCGAAACCTCAGAGCCGGTTCCCGCTGTGGTCGGAACGGCAAACAAGGGAAGAGGGCGAATATCAAACTTATCCACACCCTCATAATCGGCGATGTTTCCCCCGTTCGTCATCAGGAGGGCAACCGCTTTGGCAAGATCGATGGTGCTTCCGCCACCAACGGCAATAATGACCTCAGCTTTGTGTGCCTCACAGCGATCCAGGGCAGCTCGTACTGTTACATCGTCCGGGTCAGGGCTTACTTCTGTAAAGCATTCGAAAGGTGTTGTGTTCTCATTGAGCCGTGCAATGATGGCATTGACGATCTGACTTTCAATCAAAGCCGGGTCGACGACGAGAAAAACACGAGACGCCCCCATTCCGTGATGATGGCAGGTAGCTGTAAATGTGCATCAATACCAAAAACCACTTTGGTTGGGCATGAAAAAGAAAGTCTGGATTTAGCCATCAGTGTTCACCTTCACATACAGCATTAAGCTTAGGGTTCGATACGGATACAAATATTTTTGACCTGGGTATAGGACAGCAGCGCATCCAAGCCTTTTTCACGGCCGAACCCTGATTTTCTGTATCCCCCAAATGGCAGCTCAACGCCACCACCCGCTCCATAGCAGTTCACGAAGACTTGTCCCGCCTGAATGCGCTGCGCGAGTCGATGCGTGACGCTGACATCCTTACCCCAGACGCCAGCAACCAGCCCGTACTCGGTGGCATTGGCGATCTCTGCTGCCTCGTTAACGTCATCAAAGGCCACGATGCTCAATACAGGACCAAAGATCTCTTCCTGGTGCACTCGCATGTCCACTCTCACCTTGTCCAGCAACGTTGGCATCACAAAGCTGCCGGATTCCAGGTCGGTACCATCAAGTAGCGTTCCCCCTGTATTGCCGTGGCTCCTTCCTGCGTACCTATATCGATATAGTCTTGTACTTTGCGTTGCTGATCACGACTGACCAGCGCGCCAATATCAGGGCTTTGAAGTCCAGGCCCCACTTTTAATTCCTTGATCAGCGTACTTAGCTGCTCGACCAGGCTGTGATGCAAACTCCGGTGCACCAGTACCCGAGTGCCCGCCGAGCAGGTTTGCCCAGCATGGGGAAATGCCGCTTTTACCAACAATGGGGCGACGGTTTCCAGAGCCACATCAGGCAAGACGATATTCGGTGACTTGCCCCTAGCTCTAGCAGAACCGGTACGATATTTTCAGCAGCTGCACGCATGACATTGCGGCCTGTTTGTACAGAACCGGTAAACACGACCAGATTAATGTCCGGGTGCGACGCCAGTGCTGCGCCCGCTTCATGTCCGAGACCGGTGACTATATTCAATACGCCAGAAGGCAATCCTTCTTCGTGACAAATTCGTCCTATTTCAAGAACACTCAGGCACGCAAGCTCCGCTGGCTTCATAACCACTGTGTTTCCCGTCGCCAGAGCAGGGGCAAGCCCACGGCAGGCAATCTGCAATGGGTAATTCCAGGGCACAATCTGGGCGGTTACCCCCAGAGGCTCACGAACGGTGAAGTCAAAATATTCAGGTCCAATGGGAATGGATGCGCCCTGAATCTTGTCGGCAATACCTGCGTAGTACTCAAAAAACGGGCGGCGGCGATCGCATCCGCCTGTGCTTGCTGTAATGGCTTGCCTGTATCCTGCGACTCGAGCCTCGCCAGTCGATCCTGCTCTTGCAGAATCCGTCTGCTAATTGCTGCAAGTATGCGAGCCCGTTCTACGGGAAGACTATTAGCCCACGACGGCAGTGCTTTCCTGGCAGATTCCACGGCCGCGTTCACATCGGCCTCTACGCCTCTGGCTATTTCCGCCATGGGACGCCCGGTTGCGGGATCAAGCACTTCTATATAGGCGCCTGAACTGGCAGGCCCCCAGTTGCCATCGATAAAGCAGCCATATTGTGGTTGTTGCATGCTGTTTTTACTCCGAAATCAAAACTATTAGTTCACTTCGTTGCTGGTTGTAGTCCTGATGTCCCGCAGGGTATCGAGCATTTCTTTAGGGACGGTCACTGGCATATCAAGCAAGTGAAACGACAGACCTTTACCGTGCGTATCAAGGTTGAGCGCATGATTCACGCCACCATCCAGCACTCCTTCCAGCACCAGATTAAAGGCTTGCAGACCCGGTAATTCATAACGTGAAACACGCATCGGTTTACGGTCGGCAAACCATGCTGCTACGCGTTCTTCAGTAAGCTCTTTCAGCAAAATCAAATAGCAGTCTGTGTCCCACGCTATTACGCTAATACTTGAAACATCGCCTTTGTCACCGGTGCGGCTATGGGCAAGCCGATACAAGGGAACATCCAAACACAGATCTGAGCCGCTCATTCCAACCCCTTCATCCAGTACCAACCTGTTTTGACGAGCGCGCGGGGAATGGTGCAAGACATCAGATGCAACCGAGGCTGTAAACTGGTTCTCACACCCCTCCGCCTGCAGGCCCACAAGTATAAAGAGCCAGCACCTCCCGCGTTACTAACTTCGCTATGGATTCTTCCGCATGGACCGCTGCAATACGCAGGCGTATGTCACGGCGTTGCTGTTCAGGCTCTTTAGCCAAGCGGCAGCCCGCATCATCACCAAGAATGCTCACCGCACCAATCAAATCAATACGCAAGTTAAGCCGCTTGCCTATGCGGCGGCGCACAATATCTGCAGCCAGACGCGCCCTGGCTTCAGCTTGTAGGCCGGCATATGAAATTTCGGCTTCTGCCAGCCATCCCCCGCGGTAGCACACATTTACTTTAAGTTCGTCCGGACGTTGGTGACCGATGGCACCATGTACCGCAACCTGATCCGGGCCGACCTCTTCCACATGTATTGCACTCAGGTCAGCCACCACATCGGGCGTCAGGTAACGGGCAGGGTCATGTACCTCGTACAGCAACTGCTCCTTAACGGTCCGTGCATTAACATAGCCGCCCGTATCCGCTGCTTTAGAAACGGTGAAGCTTCCATCTGCCTGAATTTCGACAATGGGCAAACCCACCGCATGTAAATCGGGTACATCTTTTAAACCAGGAATTGCAAAATAGCCGCCGGTAACCTGGGCTCCGCACTCCAGTAAATGTCCTGCAACTGTTGCTCGCCCCAGTTGCGTCCAGTCATCGACAGCCCAACCGTGGTGAGCCAGTGCGGGTCCCAGTACCAAGGAGGGGTCGGCCACACGCCCGGTCACCACAATTTGAGCGCCGAAGTTCAAGGCATCTGCAATATCCAGTGCGCCTATGTAGGCGTTGGCGCTAACCACATCTACCTGATCCAGCTTTATCCCCAAGCGTTCCCGAAGAACAAGGCGCTGTTCGGGGGTATCTAGCCGATCACCAAAAACCACTGCAACTCGGGGTGCTGGCAAGCCTTGCTGATGGGCCAGTTCGAGAATACGCCGTGCCGCTGCAGGTGGGTTTGCGGCCCCGAAATTACCCACAATAGGGATGTTATGTTGTAGACAGTCAGCCAGCACAGGAGAGATCAGCTCATCAAGCTGGGTTTCATACCCAGCTTCAGGGTCACGTTCCAGCTCTAGCTGTGCCAGCGCCAATGTCCGTTCGGCAAGTGTTTCAAAGACAAGTGTGCCGCCCCCTGAGCGATCAGTGTACGAACCAAGGGGGCAGCCCCATCTGTTCGGTCTCCGGAGAAGCCGCTCGCACACCCGACTCGGCAAACAGTGCTACTCATGCGTCTCCCTTTTTTATAGTCATTTTTAAAAGTATCACTACATCAAATACCTTCTTTCATAAAAACAATATAGACGTCGTCAACTAATCAGTAAAATAGAAAAATCAGATTAATTAATCCATAAATCAAATGAATCTTTCCGCACGTCAATTACGAGCATTTCTCGCACTAGCCGATGAGCGTCATTTCACACGTGCGGCAAAACGGTGCCACTTATCTCAGCCCGCTTTCTCTGCATTGATTCAATCACTGGAGCAGACGGCAAAAGTTCGGCTTTTTGACCGCAGTACGCGTCATGTAGAACTCACCACCGAAGGCAAACTTCTGGAATCCAGCGCCCGTGGATTGCTCGCAGATATGGAGCTGGCACTGGAAAACCTGCACGACCATGCCGCCAAACGGCGCGGGCGTGTGGAGATCGCCGCTCTGCCTTCGCTTGCCGCGGGTTGGCTACCCCCGCTAATGGCGCAGTTTCAAACAAGCTATCCAGGCATCTCTTTGCAATTGCACGATGCGTTATTAGATCCCTGCCTGGATCTGGTGGCACATGGAGAGGCCGACTTTGCCGTTGCGGCATTACGACCCGATATGTCAGACCTGGAAGGCCAGTTTTTACATGCAGACCAGTTTTTTCTTATCTGTCGCGACGACCACGCGCTGGCTACGCATCAGCGCATCAGATTGGGTGAGGTATTAAAGTGGCCCTGGATTGCGATGGCTCGCAACAGTAGTGTGCGCAAGCATCTTGATCAGGCCCTAGGTATGGATGCCCCCCGCCTGTGCTGGAAGTCGAGCATTTATCCACGGTGACAGGCCTTGTGCAGGCAGGTATAGGCATAGCGCTGGTACCAGCCATGACGCTGTTTCACTTCGACAGACCGGGGCTAATCATTAAGCCATTGGCCGGTAAAGTACCCGCCCGCCGACTGTTCCTGGTACGTAAAAAAGGAAGATCACTATCGGTTGCGGCGCAAGCGTTCTATGATTTACTGCTGGCTAATACGCCTGAGCCAGATCAACATGAATCCGCTGAAGGCAGCAGAGTTCACAATACTAGGTAGCAGCATGTTTATTTTAGGCCTGCACCAAGTTGGCAGCGATGCCGCGCTCGCGAATTTTAGCCCGTCTATATATCGGTTTTTGATGGCTATCATTGTATGCTGAGGACAGGCCCACCAGTTTTTGGATGGATAGCCTGAACGGCAATGATAGCAGTCAAATTAATAGGAAAATATCGTGAGCGACAGCAGCACGCGGCTAATCCGTAACAGTACCGCAGAGTTTTTGAGACGTCGATGCTCGAACCCTTACGGACTCGGCTGCATAGACGGCCAATTTTGTCTCGGGTCTTCCGGCTTGGGCTCTGTCTGACCCTGAGCAGGTGCAGATTTTTTGTCCGCGTCGCCCACTACCGGCTCACAGTGATTGGCTTCGTTGGTCCCTGTATTAAGCAAAGGCAGCAGCGCGGCAAACGGGGTGGCCACCACGCCCAGCGCAACGGCTGCACCGGCGCGCGTTGCTAGTGGACCTGTCTGTACTCCTACGTCGGGGTCCTTGAACGTACCCTTTGCATACAAGGGTGAGCGTAGAGTGAAGATGCGCAGCGTCTTGTTTTCCGGGTACACATCAAGATTCAGCTCTTCGCTGCCTAAATTGATGTCGCCGGTGATATCCACCGTTGTATCGTCTGTTTCCAGCTTGAAAAGACGGATTTTCGTCAGCCCATCCCGAACCTCGACATTGGCGGCAACGCAATTCAGCACAACCTGCTCATCACCAAACAGCTTGACCAGCAGCATGTTGGCCACGTTAAGGCCGGCTGCTTCCATGAGGAAATGACTGACGGTGCCACGGCTGACCAATGCGCTGGCCTCACCGTTGGCATGACCCAGAAGCTCTGCAATAGAATTGCCTTGCCCCTTAAGCGTTGCATCGCCATGCAGTTCGCCGAAACTGGCGTCCATGCTCTCGGCACCCGGAAAAAGCTCTTTCAGTTTGAGGTGCCGCGCCGCTGTCTTCATGTCGGCCTGCAGTGCCTCGCCACTCCCATCCAGGGTGATCGTGTTGCCCAGTGTTCCGCCAGCAAAGCCAAAATTCAAGGGAGTCAGCGAGAGCACGCGGTCTTGCAGTTTGACATGGGCGTCGATGTTGTCCAGCGGCAAGTTCTCGCCGCGTATGATCTTCAGACCCTTGAATCTCACATCGGCATCCATGGTTCCCCAGGCCTCGGTACTAATGGGGTCAACGGGCAGAACCTGCCCTGGGGGCGGTTCCACCTTGTCTTCTTCATTTTTGCCTTTGACATCGCTGGTGTCGGCTCCAATCAAGGGGCCCAGATCCTTGAACCGCAGCTGCTTTGACTCGACCTCGCCGCTAAGCAGCGCACGTGGCTCGCGCATCTGGTATTCCAGCGTGCCGCTCAGGTCGCTCTCACCGACCATGCCCGAGAAATCTTCATACCGCCACTTGTCATCGTCGCCTTCAAGCACAGCGATAAGCCGGCCTTCAGTGCTGTAGGGCGGAGTGGAGGGCAAGGTTACTCCGATTAGCGGATATAGGTCGGCCATGCTATTGCCCGCCAGGCTAAGCTGAACATCCAGAGCCGCCAACTGTTGAGGCCGGGTCACTGACCCTTCGATAGCGATAGTGGTCTCTCCAACGCTAACCTTGCCCTGCAGTGGAAACGGATCGCTGCCCGCCTGCAAAGACAAGATATCGCCCGCCTGGCCTTCGCCACTGATATCCGCATCATTATAGCTACCGCTGGCCTTGAACCCCACGCCGTAACCGGCCTCGTTTACCTCCTGCAAGGTATCCAGTTCGGCATTCATATCCAGCTTGCTGGCCACATCGACCACATGCACTCTGGCCCGTGACAACTGCACCTGCTGCAAATTGAACTGCCATTTTGACGCGGCCTTATTCTGCTCGTCTTCGTCAGTGAAAGTCCAGTTATTAGCGCCTTCCGCGTCGCGGTGCAAAGCAACATTGGCTTCGTCAACAGCCAAGCGGGGAGGTCAACAGTGTGAGTTAGCAACGCCCAAGGATTGACCACAACCGTCAGGTTCTTGATTTCGGCCATATTGCCTTCAAGAGCGCTTTCTGGCGGATTACCCACTATTAGCTGCTGAGCCGTGATCTCGGGCCACGGCACCCAGCCACGCCAGCCGCTTTGCTCATCGGAGCGCAACCACTTCACTGACAGATCACCCTCAATAGCCACTGGACGATGGGCGAGTTCGGAGGCTTGACGATTGATCCACGGCTTGGCGTGGTTCCAGTTGAAGGTGGCCGCAATTACTACGGCCAAGATCAGGATTACCAAAAGCCCTACACATCCCCACAAGATGATTTTTATATAGCGCGGCATGCTTGCTCCTGGATTCACTGCGTTAGTGGAAGGCAGTTGAGTAGCTATTGTAGGAGGATTGGTGAGGGGGAATGATAGGGGATATTACGGGGGTGAGGGAGTGTTGCGGTGGGGTGGGATGGGCGCTTGTTGGAACAACATCGGATGGCGTGTGGACGTCAAATTTAATGAGTTGTTGTTACCGATAACCCCCGAGCATCTGCGCGCGAGTCATTGCAAACCTTGGCGGGATGCGACTAACGAAGAGCGTCTGGACGGTGAGAATGGCTTGCTTTTGACGCCTGGTATCGATCATTTGTTTGACCAAGGTTTTATTGGGTTTGATGATAACGGCCAGACTATTGTCTCGCCTGTTGCTCATCATGAGTCGTTGATGAGAATGGGTTTAGATCCGCAGCGTCCGCCTAGTGTGGGCTTATTTTCTAGCGGGCAACGGAAGTATTTGGAATTTCACAGGGAGAATGTGTTGTTGAGGTCTAGGTTTTTGGAGGGTGGGTAGAGGAGGGTGTTCAATGGCTAAGTGGGGAGGTTAGCTTTTTCGAGATGTGGGGGACTCAAAAATAGGGACTTGTACCTATTTACCACTTGAGCCTGATGCTCTACAAGCCGCATGGGACAAGGATTTGCAGGTAATTTCGGCTCTTGAACAGAAAGCTCGCTTTTTGCTCTAGGGGCCAAATAGGAGCCAGACTAGTTCATACTGGTTCCTAGCAGGTAGTACGAGGTAGTGCAGTAAAGCTGCTTCACAATTTTGCCCGGGTGGTGAAATTGGTAGACGCAGGGGACTCAGACCAAATTTGAGCCCTCCGGGGAAACCCCAGAGGTGAAGCCCGTCAAACTCGGCGAAGGCCCTGGACGCAAGTCCGAGCTAATACCGAGCCAAGCCCTGGAGCCGAAAGGTTCCTCGGAAGGTGTAGAGAGCAGACGGCGGGCACCTAAAGCAAAGCGTTAACACGCAATGCTATGGTGAAGGCGTGCTCCAGACCACGAACGCCGCTTCTTCGGAAGCGTCGGCGGTGAAAACCGAAGTGGTAAGAAAATCCCCCGCCGCAAGGCGTGCCGGTTCGATTCCGGCCCCGGGCACCAATTTCGGAGGCCGTCTCTGTTTGCGCAGAGACGGCCTTTTTTATGCCTACGAACTCCCTTCAATCAAACCGAATCGCCCTTCTCCTGGTCAGGCGGGGCCTCTGGGGACGCAACCCGCTTCTCGCTGGGATCCAGATCGTCAGCCACGCCAGTAGCCCAGCTCCGCCAAGTGGCGTAGTCTGAGGCAGTAACGCCGCCTTCGATCATCCTACTATCCAGCACGCTCAAATAGCTACGAATCTCGCAGGAACGTTTCCAATCCTCCGCTTCGCGGATAAGTGCATTTCGCTTAGCAAGCTCTTGTTCTGCTCGCTGTCGAGCTTCTCTCTGTAATTGCTCATGCTCCAATCTCCGGGCTTCAGCCCCAGCGAAATCGATATCTCGCTGCTTTCTCTTCGCAGCCTCTTTAACAGATCGCTCATATCGCGAGGCTACGATCTTGAATATCGCATCAAGCTGTTGTTCCAGTAGTTCGTCGCTTTGATCGCCGATGGTTGTTTCACCCCATCCTAGCTGTCCGATCCCCATGGTAAGGAGCCCAGTTGGCGTGAGGGTTTTAACGTGTGAAACACTATTGTTCCAACTGTTTATCTTCTTACGCGTTCCAGCTTCCCGTTTTTCGGTAAGACGTAAGTACACATATGCTCCATCCATTTCAAGCTGAATACGTGCGTTTCCTTCAGTCATGCTAGGTCTATATCCTTTGCCTTCCGCCTCTCGACAAACCACATCAAGCAACTTTAATGCCCGTTCGCAACTGGGAAGAGATACACGAAAGGCAAACTTCCGATGGGTATCAGCCAGAATCTGGCCTCGATCGCAGAACGATTGCCAGGGAAGGTAAAACGCTCCTCGATCTGGATAGTCTCGACCTGGATGCCGCTGCTCCCAATCGAACCGCTTTCTGGAAATGATTGCCTCATCAAACGGCCCCTTCAAAAGCTGCCATAACGTCTCAACAACCGGATGCAATCGTTTCGGTAATTTGGGCAGATTGGGCAACGCACTCGGGGCAGGAGCATCCATCTCCTGGACAATCTCAGCCTTCACAACGCGTTTCGTGCGTCGATTCGACGCACTGGGTGATTTACCAGGTGAAGGAATAATCTCAACCGGCAAGTCAGGACGCTCGGCATGATGTCCTGCGGCAATCCGTTCCCAGTGCCCCTGTCTCGGCAGCGGCACCTGGAGCTGTACACATAGCTTGCGCAGGCCGTAACTGGTTAAACCATACTGTTTGCAAAGGCGCGAGATTGGTGTTGCCCAGACTTCCTCATAGAGTTGGTGCCGGTCAGGGACATTGATTGAAGGTTTTTCCATGATCGTTCGATATCCCATACAAGTAGAAAGCTCTCTGACAGGAGGCTCTCATAAACAAGAATCACGCAACCCGCAATCCCAACGAAACCCCGCAAAAATGCCGGCTCTATTCAGAGATTATCGGAGTGCAAGACAGCTCAATATAAACTGACTGATAAGCTCGACGACTCTCGCTTACGTTCGCCATAAACTGCCATCGCTGTGCGCCCAGCAGCGCTTTCATAAGGGATTGGCGACTCACGAACAATTAGGTAATATTTAGTAAAATCAAAAATAATTATGTTACCGTTCCCGTGCGGGCCGCAGGATCACAAATTGGTCACGTACGTTGCACAGTCAGGTCTGAGGATGCCAAAATGGGTAATAAGAGTTTCGATCTCAATATCGAACAGATCCTGGAAAACTGGGAAGTCCAGCATGGGATTCGCGAAGTAATCGCTAACGCGCTCGATGAGCAAATTCTGACTGACACTTCTCCTGTGCTTGTCGAGAAGCGGGGTGCCATCTGGATCATCAGGGATTATGGGCGCGGCATTCGTTACACCCACCTTACGCAAAACGAAAATCAAGAGAAACTTGCAAGTCCCCGCGTTATCGGCCGGTTTGGCATTGGATTGAAAGATGCTTTGGCTACATTTGAACGTCACAATGTTAGAGCAAGAATCCGGTCGCGCTTTGGCACGATCCAAACGATCAAGTCAGCCAAGCACGGGTTCGGAGATATTCACACACTCCATGCAGTGATAGAAGATCCGGAGGACCCCTCGTTCGTCGGCACTGAGTTTGAGCTTGAAGGTGTGGACGATCGGGAGATGGAGGCAGCCAAGTCGCTGTTTCTAATATTTTCGGGTGAGTGTTTGCTCGATACTACGCGGTTTGGACAAATTATCAGTCGTCGTGCGGGTCCTGGCGCGATTTATATCAACGGCGTCAAGGTGGCCGAAGAGAACAATTTTCTGTTCTCGTACAACATCACCCTACTGAACGCGGCAATGAAAAAGGCGATCAATCGAGAGCGTTCGCATGTGGGCCGTACAGCCTACGCGGACAGTGTTAAGAAAATCCTTCTCGCCTCCTCCAACAGTGACGTAGCCCACAGGCTGTCCGATGACATTTCGCGCTTCCAAGAAGGAACGATGCATGATGAGCTGGCTTGGGTCGATGTACAGGAGCATGCCGTACGTATCTTGAATGCCCAGGGTAAGGTCATGATGGTGACTGCAGAAGAGGCAATGAATTTCCCTGATTTGATGGATCAGGCCCGGGAAAGCGGAACGACCATTCTCACGATTCCAGAGAACCTTCGAGCGAAGATTGCCGACACGGTAGACATTGATGGCAACCCTATGTTGGATCTCGCGCGTTTTACCGAGACATATAACGACAGCTTTTCATTCAATTTTGTGGAACCGGAGACTCTCAGCACGAAGGAGCGGGAAGTGTTCAATGCCATACCGCTAATCATTGATATGTACGGCGGACTGCCTAGCAACGTGAAGTCTGTCCGGATCTCGAACACGATGCGCCCAGACTTGATAAGCGGCAGCCAAACCCTAGGCTGCTGGGATTCCGCCACGGCCTCGATTGTGATCTGGCGAAATCAACTCCAGTCTTTACCCACAACAGTTGGAACTTTGATTCATGAAATGGTGCATGCAAAGACTGGTTTATCCGATGTGACGCGCGACTTTGAAACCGCACTCACTGAGGTGATCGGCCGTCTTTGCCATGGCTGGCTTGAGGCGAAGAAGAGGAGGACGCCTGATATGGCCAAGCAATTACGCCCTTTCCAGCCAGACACGGAGAACTTTCGTGCGATGCAGAGCGATAGTTCAGCCAATAGACCAGCAAATAAGAGTCGAAAGAAGCCATGGTTCCAATTCTGGTGAGCTGTACAGCGCAAGAGCACCCTTTTTCGTTTATGTTCACAACAAAAATTAGCCAGGAGTGGACATGACGCCTTTGCTTGGCAACTGTGCAGCTATCGGCCTTGATTACCAACACATTGAACAAAGAGCCAGTTCTGGCCAGTTAGAAATGCTGTTACTAGCCCGCAATGCCAAGGCGCGGGTAGGAAAAACGTTCCACATGCGACTCGGCTATGCATGATGAGCGTCATTGCCATCAATGTCTCTAAAGGAAGGGTATAGGCATGATCAAGAACATCGTCATTCAGGGCTACAAGAGCTTTCACCCAATATCTCCCGTCACTATCTCGCTTGAGACTGCGACACAAAAACCGGTGTTTTTCTATGGCCTCAACGGAGCCGGAAAGACTGCTATTGGTGAAGTGATCCACGGGCGCAGCATCGACGATGCCAAGTTCCATGCGTGCCGTGTGGAGACGACCCAGGGCGGGCCCTTCCGCTATGTGGTCTACAACCACCACTTCGTACATTCGATGATCAGTGAGGCCGAAGGCATGCCCGGCATCTTTACCATCGGCAAACTAGATACCGAGACGCAGCAGCAGATCGAAGAGCACGAGCGATTGCTTCAAGAGACCCGGGGCGTGCGTGAGACCGCGCAGCGGGAAATCACTCGCATCAACAACGAGTTGGCAACGGCGCTGAACGACGCCAAAGAAGAAGTCTGGACTGTCTACAAGGCTCACGACAAAGGCACATTCGATAGTTTCCTTACCGGATACGGTCGCGGCGTCCAGAAGTACTTTGATGACCTACGTAAATTTGAAACACCGAACGATGAGGCGCTAGACAACCTGGACAACTTGGCCAAGCGCCTGACCGATATCTCCGGCGATGAAATGTCGAAAGGCACCCACCAGTTGGGGCTGGATATGTTCCTGACCATCGAAGAGGATACTATCTGGCAGGAACGAGTGGAGGTGTCTGGCGAGAGCCGCCTTGCCCCTTAGTGGAAAAATTGGGCAGCGGAGATTGGGTGAGCAAGGGCCGCGCTTTCGTGCACGACGACCAATGTCCGTTCTGCCAGCAAGGGCTGCCCCACGATCTCCTGGACGAATTGGCCAAACTGCTGGATGGAGATCGCCAAGAGAAAATCAACCTCATTGACGCGCAAATCACCGCTTATGAATTGGCCATCCACACACTAGAGGCGGCAGTGGATGGAGCGCTGGCCGAACCCTTGTCCAAAGAGACGGACCTGAAAGCGGCATGGGACACTGCGCATGCCCTCTTGAAGGCGAACCTGGCCACCATGCGGCTGAAAAAGGCCACGCCGTCCGAACCGATGGAGATTACCCCGAACGACATGCAGCCCATGAAGGACGCGCTATCGACGCTCAACACCCGCATTGGCTCGTTCAATCAGCGCATCCAGAACAAGGTAGCCGAGCGCAGCGCGATTCGGGAAGCGTTCTGGAAGAACATGTGCCGCGACCGCATCGACACCTATCGGGCCCACGACGCCCGCATTGCTCCGCTCAACCAACAATTGACGGCGGCGCAAACTACGGATCGCGAAGCTCGAACTCAGGAAGCCGACTATGTCGGCACTCTCTCTGAATTGCGCAAGAAGCAGGAAGGCGTGGACGCATCGGTGGCGACCATTAACGAACGGTTGAAAGGGCTGGGCATTGACTCGTTTTCCATTGCCCGCAAGCCCGGCGAAGGCAGCTTGTATTGCTTGGAGCGCCCTGCCCACGGCGAGAGCAGCGCCCAATCACTGAGCGAGGGAGAGAAAACCCTGATTTCCTTCCTCTATTTCATCGAACTCCTGAAAGGTTCCAAGGAACAAGGGACGGCCGTAGATATCAGCAAAACTGTAGTGGTCATCGATGACCCGATCTCCAGCCTGTCCCACAATTTCGTTTACGACATTGCATCGATCATCTGCCACGAGCTCATCAAGCCGCCAGGTGGCCAGAAAGTGCGGCAGGTCATTGTTCTAACCCACAACCTCTTCTTCCTACACGAACTGGTCTATCAGATTGCCGGGAGCAAGTTGGCAAAGGCCGGTGACAAATGCCAGTTAATACGCGTGGTTAAAGGCGAACACAGCAGAGTGGTACCGATGGACGCCCGCGATTTTGCCAACGACTATGACGCTCTCTGGCAGGTAATGCAGGACGCCAAGGAAGGACTGATGCGCATCCAAGTGGTGCCCAACACCATGAGGTGCATTTTAGAGAACTTCTTTGCCTTCACCGGCAACACCAAACAGTTTGAAGACATCCTGCAGCAATTGTCAGCGGAGGATGGAACCTTCCGGCCCTTGGAACGCTTCTTGAATCGAGGGTCTCACCGGGACGAGACGAACATTGCCCACATCGACTGGGGCCAGTTCGACATTAACTATTACCTCGCAAAACTAGAGACCCTTTTTCAAGCAGCGGGCCATCCCGACCATTACCGCTTAAAGATGGGGTTACCAGAGACCTGATAGCTAGCATCTCTTCATATGCTGAAAGCCATTGCGTTCGACATCATTTAAATGCTAATGCGCCCTGCGCGTTCCGGGGATGGTCAGCGTGGCTGCTGTGCATCATCAACTTGGTTTTGGTGGCGCGGCCTTACCCGCGCCTCCTTTTCTGAATCCTCGATCACCAGCGATGAACGCCTCCAGCATATGCGGGATAAGCGTCGTGGCATCGACCGCCCCGCCGTAAATCTGCGCGTGCAGCGCGGCGTAGCGGTCAAGGTCAGCCTTCAGGCTGGCCGGGCATGCGAATGTCAGCTTCACTGTCTCAATCTTGGGCAGCGGCCCCAACCGCAGCTTGCGTGTTGTGCTCATCGTGAAGTCCCCCTATTAAAAAATAGTGGTTGATAGGGTCGGAGCACCAGGTCCTTGGCAACAATGATGCGTACTGGCAAGCCGGGGCGGCTCGTAAGCGTGGGCTGGATGTTGAGGTTGCGCCGGGTCATCTCCTGCCCGACCTGATTGATGCTGTCCTGCGCACTGTCGCGCCCGGCAATGATGACGCGATCACCGCCCTGGCGGTTTTCCGGCGCGGCCAACTCGGCGCCAACACCTAGCAAGGTGGTCATGATGGCACCGGCAAAGATGCGATCCCAATGCCAATCGACACCATCTTCCTGGCCGGCATAGCCGGCGGCATCGGTGCCCACCAGGTTATCGAGCGTCAGCGAGGACGTGTCGGGCAGGATGATGCGGCTCCACATCACCTGCACCCGGCTCTGGCCGTAGCTCACTTGGCTGTTGTACTTGCCCAGAATGCGCGAGCCCTGCGGAATCAGCAGGAATTTGCCAGTCGCGGTGTCATAAACCGGCTCCGTTACCGTGGCGATCACGTCGCCCGGCAGGTCGGATTTGATGCCCGTCACCAACGCTCCGGCAATCACCGTCCCGGCCATAACCTGGTACGGTGAGGCTGGTATTTGCAGGTTGCCAGAGTTATGGATTTGCGTAGAGCCGCTAGCCAGGAAGGCTTCCTTCTGGTCTTGCCGGTTCTGCACAGCAGTCGGATCGACAGGCTCGGCTGCCGTCGAGGCCGGACCAGCCGCCAATGGATCGAAGGCCGCATTGGCAGCAAAGCCCGACGCGGACTCGACCTGCGACTGTGCCACCGGCGCGGCCTGCTGCGTACCCGTGCGGAAGAACACCGACGAAGCCGCCGCTTCCTCAGCTTCCTTCAGGCGGGCCAAGCGTTCCGCCTCGGCCGGGTCGTGGCCGGATGGCGCGTAGCCAGCCACCGCCGGCTGCTGCGACCTCACGATGGCCGGCCCCAAGTCGCCCGGCAGCGGCGGACCCAGTTCAGGCACACTGGACGGCAAGGTCGGCTGCAGCTTGGAATAATCGGCGGGAAGCTGGTCGAGCCCTTCGGAGCGTGAGACGTGATCCACGTTGTAAAGCTCGGTCGATCCGTTGGCCCCACGCCGCTGCGGTTGCAACGACCACATCAGTGCGCCCAGTACTGCGACCGCCAAGCCGCCGCAAAGTGCGGCGAGCATGCGCCGGTTCAGGCGGGTAACTGAGCGTGGCTGAGCGCGCAGCGCCACAGTGTCCGGGGCCGCCTTAGATGGCACGCCCGGCACCGAAACATCAGCGGGATTGTCCTGGCTCATGGTTAGTTCCTCCGCGCTATGCCATCGGTGCGTTCGATGCGCACCACGTCACCCTTGTCGGCCCCCAGGCGCAGTTCAGCCGCGCCGAATAGCCGATCCACGATGTAGTACGGCGAGCGAAAGCGATAATTCACCAGTTGGCCATCGCCCTGCGCACCGATCACAAACAGCGGAGGCAGCTCACCTTGGGCGATACCACTCGGAAACTGGATATAGACCTTCTCGCCATCATCGAAGGCGCGCACCGGTTTCCAGGGTGGATTGCTGCCGCTGATCGCGTAGCGGAAGCGAATACTCTCCAGCGACAGGCCTGTATCGACCGGCGCGATTGCCTGCGCGGCCTGCGCTTGGCGCTGCAAGGCCAGCATGCGGTCTTTTGGGTAGTCCCACGAAACCGACGCCATCCAGGCCTTCTCCGTCGAGGTCAGCTCAATCAGGTACGTCCGGCGGCTGGTGGTGATAACCAGATTGGTCTTGAGCCCAGAGCGGATGGGTTTCACCAGCACATTGACACGCAGATCGGCACCGCTGCCGCTGGACGTGTCGGCCACGATCCAGCGCACCGTATCGCCAGCGGCGACCGTCACCAACTCCTCGCCGGGCTGCAAGGACACCAGCGTCACGCGGCCAGGGCTGGCATAGACTTGGTACAGCGCGCCATCGGTGTACGGCCAGACCTGGATCGCATTAATGTAACCCTCGCGGGTTGGTGCGATGCGCGCTTCCTGATTGGCTCGCGACACCCGCACCCTTTCATCAGCCGGTTCTGGCGTGGGTTTCACATCCTCCATACCCGGCAGTGGCTTCAACTGCGCGGGCAAAGGCAAGGTTCAGGAACCACCACCACCTCAATGGGCGTGGGCGGGTCGGGCAGCGCCTGTGCCTGCACGGGCTCATCCAGCGAGATGGCGGGCGGCGGCTTGCCTTGTGTGGCGCAGCCCGACAAGGCAAACAAGATCAGCGGCAAGCCGTATTTACGGAAATCCACATTCATGGCTTTACTCCTTCAGATGAATCCAGTTCACGGCTCCACGCCAGACCATTGACGTAGATGCCCAGCGGGTTGCGGCGCAGGCGCTCTTCGCTGCGCGGGGGTTGCAGGACGATGGACACCACGGCGGTCCACCGCTCAGTCCGGCGGCCGCGCCATTGGCGTAGCGGCGTTCCGTCCAGCGCACGTTGAATGACGTTCGCTGGCGCGGACCACGCTGGTGATCTGCACCGTCACCGACTCCTTGCCGATGCGGGCGAACGGGTCGTTGGTGCGGGCGTAGTCTGTTGAGTCACCGCCGCGCCCTTGTCGGTGGTGTAGTCGTATGACAGCGCACGAAAAGCGGAGGACAAAGGTTCAGC
>NZ_JAKGCT010000005.1 GCF_022230885.1 Paenalcaligenes niemegkensis
ACCCGGCCCAAAAATGCCGAGTGCGAGCATCGCCAGAGAAGCCAGCATCACGACCAGCGCATGGTCGATGGATGGCTCATCCGGCACGGTCTGAAACTCTGCGAACAGGCCTGGTAATACCAACGATTACCGCCAGCACTAATACCTTGACGCCCGAGGACACCACGTTGCCCAGCACCTTTTCAGCAAGAAACGAGGTCTTATTCCACAGCGCAAACGGCACCAGCACAAAGCCAGCGAGCGTGGTCAGCTTGAACTCGATCAGCGTGATGAAAAGCTGCACCGCCAACACGAAGAAGCATAGAGTCACCACCAACCAGGCCAGGAACAGGACAACGATGGGATCGAGGTTCACGAACACCTCGGGAAAGCCAGCCAGATCACCGATCTGCTCCACAATCGGTGCTCCCGCATCAATACCGATCTTGGCCAGCCTTCCCGGCTGCAGGAAGTTCCCCATGCTCAAGGTTGAACCGGTAGCCACCAAGCCCAGGCCGGCGAATGACCGGAACACGATGCCCGCCAGCCAATTGAAGTTGCCGATGATGTAGGCAAAGGCGCCGACATAGAGCACCTTGCGCAGCAGCTTGACGATCACGTCATTGCCCTGGCCGGTCGCGTGGCCCATAGCCCAGTACAGCCCGGCGATGGTCATGTCGATGACGATCAGCGTGGCCGTGAGAAATGCGACTTCGCCTTGCAGTAATCCGAAGCCCGAGTCGATGTAGCGCGAGAACGTATCAAGGAAACGGTCGATCACCGTTACGTCGTTCATGGCCGGTCCCCGTCAGTTGCCGTAGAACTGCACGGAATACGGCGTGTACGGCGTACCGCCACCCATGAAACGCTGGCGCACCTCGCGGGCACGCTCGGTCGCCGCCGCTTGCCGCGCCAGCTCCAGCGCCGCCGCACGGTCCTGCGTGATCTGAAGTTGCTGCGCCTGGATGGACTGCTTTGCCTGCAAGGCCAGGAGCTGGTTGGTCGCCTGCATGGCCTGCAGCGCTCCGGTCGCGGACTGGCTTTGGCTAACCAGATCGGTCAAGGCACTTTCGTCCTGCGCCAAGTTCTGCGATACCTGCGCTTGCATGCGCATCGCGGTGTGCAAGCCGTCGAGCGTGTGCTTCCAACGCTCTCGTGCGTCCTGCGCCATCTGATCGCCGCTGACAGTCGCGGCATACTGATCGGGATAGAGCCGCGCAAACTCCCGATCCATGCTCGTCACGTCAAAGGTCAACCCTTGCGCCTCGGCAATCAGCCGTTCGGTGGTTGCCAACGTGGAGCGCAGGCGGTTGACGATATTGAAGTCCAGATTGGTCAGGTTACGCGCCTGATTCATCAGTATTTGCGCCTCGTTCTGAAGCTGATTAATCTGGTTGTTGATCTGCTCCAACGTGCGCACAGCGGTCAGCGTGTTCTGAGTGTAGTTCGACGGATCAAACACGGTTTTCCACGCTGCTGCAGGCGGCGAAGCCAGAAGCAGGCTGACCAGCAAGGCAAAGGTAATCGACGCTAAACGGGAAGAGAGTTTCATGACAGATGCTCCTGAGGAGGATTGGCAAAAGAAGGGGAAGCGACTTGCGTAGGGTTTGGAAACGTAGGCAACAGGTCCGCCGCCCAATCCAGACCGCTATGTCGCAACCAGGCGCTGGCAAACCCAGACACGCCGGTGTCAGCCACGACACGGTCGACGTCGCGTTGCGCTTGCGGCGAGGACGTGCCCGCAAAGGCCAACGCCACTGGCCCCAAGTCCAGGTCGAACAGGCGATTGCCCAGCCGCGACTGGTAGTAGTAATCGCGCTTGGGCACCGCTTCGGCTACGATGCGGATCTGGCGGCTGTTCAAGTCAAAGTTCTGGTAGATCGAACGGATCTGCGGTTCGGTGGCCTGGGCGTTGGGCAGGAAGATGCGGATCGCGCAGCTCTCCACGATGGCTGGGGCAATGCTGGAGTTCTGGATGTCGGCCAGGCTCTGTGTGGCGAAGATCACCGAGACGTTTTTCTTGCGCAGGGTTTTGAGCCACTGGCGGATGCGCGCCGCAAACACCGGGTCATCCAAAAACAGCCACGCCTCATCGAGGATCAGCAGTGTGGGCGCACCATCAAAGCGTTCATCAAAACGCGCGAACAGATAACCCAACACGGCCAGCACCGCCGCCTTGCTGTGCATCAGCTCTTCCATCTCAAAGCACTGCACAGAACCTGAGCCCAGGCGATCCGAGTCCGCGTCGAGCAGCTTGCCGTGGGCGCCGCCCAGCACATAAGGCGCCAGCGCCTGACGCAGTGCGTTCGATTGCAGCAGTACAGACAAGCCCGTCATGGTGCGCTGCTCCACCGGCGCACCGGCAAGGCTGCCGAGCGCCGACCAGATGGCCGCTTTCTCATCCGGACCGATAGCCATGCCCTCGTGACGCAACCGACCTTCCACCCATTCAGCGGCCCAGGTGCGATAGCTCTCCTGGTCGATGCGGGCTAGCGGCTGGAAGGCGATCTCGCCGTCATTGCTCAGGTCGTAATGCTCGCCGCCCAGCCCCAGGATGGTGGCGCGCATGGAGCGGCCCATATCGAAGGCGAAGATGCGCGAGCCACGATAGCGGCGGAACTGCAAGGCCAGCGTCGCCAGCAGTACCGATTTGCCCATGCCGGTCGGACCTACCACCAGCGTATGGCCCACATCGCCGATGTGCGTGACCAGCCGGAACGGCGTCGCGCCGTCGGTGCGGGTGACGATCAAGGGAGGCCCATCGAGATGGGCATTGCGCTCGGGGCCGGCCCATACCGCCGACACCGGCATCAGGTGGGCCAGGTTCAACGTCGAGATAATGGGCTGGCGCACGTTGGCGTAGGCATTGCCCGGAATCGACGACAACCAGGCATCGACGGCATTGAGCGTCTCAGGGATAGTGACGAAGCCCCGGCCCTGGATCACGCGCTCGATCATGCGCAACTTCTCGTCGGCACGGGCCGCATCGTCGTCGAGCACCGTCACCGTCGCCGTGACATAACCAAAAGCCACCTGATCGCTGCCCAGCTCTTGCAAGGCGGCATCCGCATCGGCCGCCTTGTTATTTGCATCGGTATCGACCAACGGGCTTTCCTGCTGGAAGATGGTTTCACGCAGCAAGGCGATGACGTTCTTGCGTTTGGCAAACCACTGGCGACGCAGGCGTCTCAGCTCTTTCTCGGCCTCGGCCTTGTCCATGCACAGAAACCGTGTGCTCCAGCGATAGGCAAAGCCCAGTCGGTTGAGATCATCCAACAATCCTGGCCAGGTGGAGGTCGGAAAGCCACGCACCGACACCACACGCAAATGCTGGTCGCCCAACATGGGTGCCAGGCCGCCGACCAGCGCGCAGTCAGCCAGCAGCGCATCCAGGTGAAACGGCACTTGCGGCACCGCCAGCGCGAAGCGGCGCGTCGAGATGGTGCCATGCAGATACGTTAGCGTCTGGCTGTCGTCAACCCAGGTAATTTCCGGCATGACTCCATCGAGCAGGTCGAAGACGCGATCCGTCTCCGAGACGAAGGCGTCCAGCCGCTCGCTCCAGTCCACACCTTGCGATGGCCGATTCTCGTAGAGCAAGCCCGCCGCACGGGCGCGGGCTTCCTCGGCCGGCAAATACATCAAGGTCAGGTGGTAGCCGCTCTCGAAGTGGCTACCCGATTCCTCGAAGGTGGCGCGGCGTTCCTCGTCCACCAACCAGGACAGCGGCTCGGGGAAGTCCGAGTGTGGATAGCCAGCGGCAGCGCGGCGCTCGGCCTCCACGAACAAGGCCCAGCCCGAGCCCAGGCGGCGCAGCGCGTTGTTAAGCCGCGCCGACGCGGCGATCAGTTCGCTTTGTGTCGCGCTGTCCAGGTCTGGCCCGCGAAAACGGGCCGTGCGTTGGAACGATCCATCCTTGTTCAACACGATGCCCGGCGCGACAAGCCCGACCCAGGGCAGCCAGTCGGCCAGCAGTGCGGGCCGCCGGCGGTATTCGGCAAGATTCAACATGGCATTCTCCTCACACGTCCAGCAGCGCTTTGTGTTTGATGTGCCGGGCGAACACGGCCATGAATTGCGGATCGAGCCGCGCGCCCCAGACCCCCAGCGAATGGCCGACGATCCACAGCACCAGTCCGGGAATCCACAGTTGCAGGCCCAGCCCTACGGCGGCGGCCAGCGTGCCGTTGGCGATCGCCACAGTACGCGGCGCGCCACCCATCAAAATCGGCTCGGTCAGCGAGCGATGCAGCGGCACTTCAAAGCCGGCAGCAAATTCCTCGGGCGTATTCATACGATGGCCCCGCCGGAGAAGCTGAAGAACGACAGGAAAAACGAGGAGGCGGCAAACGCAATCGACAGGCCGAAGACGATCTGGATCAGCTTGCGAAAGCCGCCGCTGGTGTCGCCGAAGGCCAGTGCCAGACCCGTGGCGATAATGATGATGACCGCGACGATGCGCGCCACCGGCCCCTGGATGGAGTCGAGGATGGATTGCAGCGGCCCTTCCCAAGGCATGCTGGAACCGGCGGCGTGCGCCGTGCCGACCAACAGCAACATCAAAGCGGCCAGTAGCAGACCGTGCTTCGCAGGGCGGGCCAGGCGGCACACCCGTGCAGGGTTGAAAATCGGATTGACGGAAATACGGAAAGCATCAACGTGCGTCATGGCAGTTCTCCAGAGTGGTGGGGAGTTGAGGTTGGAAGATCTGAAACAGGCCGCAGCTCGGGAAACGACGCGTCCAGCGCATCCGCCAGGCGATAGCCCGCACCGTCGAAGCCAACGACACGGGCTATGGTGTCGATGCGGCGCTTGCGGCCGCGCCCGGCGATGTAGACGACGACATTCACCGCCTCGGCGATCAGCGCCCGAGGCGGGTTCACGGCGACTTCGAGAATCAGTTGCTCCAGGCGCAGCAACGCGCCCAGCGCGGAACTGGCGTGGATGGTGGCAATCCCACCAGGGTGGCCGGTGCCCCAGACCTTGATGAGATCCAGCGCCTCCCCGCCGCGCACCTCGCCAACGATCACGCGATCCGGGCGCAGGCGCATCGTGGCGCGCACCAGTTCCTGCATGGTCACGACCCCGGCGCGGGTGCGCAGCGGCACATGGTCGCGGGCGGCGCATTGCAACTCGATGGTGTCTTCCAGCACCAGCACGCGATCGCCCGTAGCGGCGATTTCGGCCAGCAAGGCATTCGCCAGCGTCGTCTTGCCGGTGCTGGTGCCGCCGGCAATCAGGATGTTCTGCCGCTCGTGCACGGCACGCACCAGAAAGTCCGCGTGCGCGGCGGTCATCATCCCGTCGGTGACGTAGCGCTCCAGCGGAATCACGCCCACGGCGCGCTTGCGCAACGCGAAGGCTGGCCCCGGCGCGGCCGGAGGCAGGATGCCCTCGAAGCGTTCGCCCGTTTCCGGTAGCTCGGCGCTCAGCAGTGGTTGGCCGCGATGCACTTCCGCGCCGACGTGGGCGGCCACCAGTCGGATGATGCGCTCGCCATCGGCCTCGGACAGTTCCACGCCCAGCGGCGCACGGCCCGATGACAGGCGATCCACCCAAAGCGTGCGGTCGGGATTGAGCATGATTTCCACCACGTCCGGGTCTTCCAAGGCGGCGGCGATCAGCGGCCCCATCGCCGTGCGCAGCATCTGAATGCGGCGATCCAGTGACGTCGCAACGGATGAGCGCGGCAACTGCGGCACGGCGCTCATGAGCTACGCTCCCCGGCTTCAGCCGACAGTGCGGCGTCATCTATGCGCATCGGGTCGGGGTGTAGCTCTTCCACCACGTCCCGCACCAGACTGCGGCCACGCAGCAGGTGACGACCAAGTTGTTCGACAAACTGCTCGAAGCGCGCCTTGCCGTGAGCGCGGGCCGCATCTTGGTGGGCTTCCGGCACCGGCGTGCTGACGGTCAGGTAGTAGCGGATGAACAGCGCCAGGGTTTCGATCTGGATGTTCTGATCACGCTCCAGGCGCTCGGTCTGGCGCGACAGCCGATCCAGCCGTTTGGCGATGGCTGCTTCGCGCTGGTCACCTGCGTCCGGCGACAACCAGGACGCCAAGGCAGCGGCGACGATGGACGACTTGGACACGCCTTTCTTCGCAGCCAGTTCATCGAGTCGTTTGGCGTGTTCGGGTTGAATAAAGAGGTTCAAGCGGTATTGACTCATAGCTGGATTCCATCATCAGGGTCGAGGGACGCCAGCCGGGCCGTGCGTTGCAAGGTCGGATCGAGCTGGCTGGGGAAAATGGGCGGCACGTCGTCGTCATCGAGCAGTGACAGGTCGCTGACCGGGTATTCCGGCTCGGGACCGTAGGTGGCGACGTCAGAAAGTTCGGGCTGCTGGCGCGGGCCGCCATCGTCGGCGCTGCCCACGCCATCGGCGGATGCGGTCGCCGCTGCGCCAAGCACGGTGGGAATCGCCAATTCGCTCCAGTCGTCAAGGCGGGCAGGAGGCACATCGGCATAGCCACCGTCAACTAGCATCGGCGGCGGCAGTACCCGCTGCTTGAAATTGGCGTCCAGGTAATAGCGCAGCTTTTTGGCCTTAATCGGCGCATGACCTGACACCATCACCACCGACTCATCGGCGGGCAGTTGCATCACTTCGCCAGGCGTCAGCAACGGGCGCGCCGTTTCCTGGCGCGATACCATCAGATGGCCCAACCACGGCGCGAGCCGGTGGCCGGCATAGTTGCGCTGCGCGCGCAGTTCGGTGGCGGTACCAAGCGTTTCGGAAATCCGTTTGGCGGTGCGCTCATCGTTCGTGGCAAAGGTCACGCGCACATGGCAGTTGTCCAGGATCGAATGGTTCTGGCCGTAGGCCTTGTCGATCTGGTTAAGCGACTGCGAGATCAGGAAGGCGCGCAGGCCGTAGCCCGCCATGAAGGCCAGGGCCGACTCGAAGAAGTCCAGACGGCCTAGCGCGGGGAACTCGTCGAGCATCAACAGCAGCTTGTGGCGGCGCTCTACGCCATCGCTGCCGTCCAGCGATTCGGTAAGCCGTCGTCCGATCTGATTCAGAATTAACCGAATCAGCGGCTTGGTGCGGCTGATGTCCGAGGGCGGCACCACCAGGTACAGCGACACTGGGTGCTCAGAAGAAATCAGATCGGCGATGCGCCAGTCGCAGCGCGAGGTGACTGCGGCTACCGTGGGGTCGCGGTACAAGCCGAGGAAGCTCATGGCGGTGGACAGTACGCCCGAGCGTTCGTTGTCACTCTTGTTAAGCACTTCGCGCGCTGCGGATGCGACAACAGGATGCGGCACATCTCCCAGATGCCGCATCGTCATCATCCGGTGTAACGTCAGTTCGAACGGGCACGCGGGATCGGACAGAAAGTTGGCGACGCCCCTAAGCGTCTTGTCCTCGCCCGCGTACAGCACGTGCAGGATGGCACCGACCAGCAGCGCGTGCGAGGTTTTCTCCCAGTGGTTGCGTTTTTCCAGTGCGCCTTCGGGATCGACCAGGATGTCGGCGATGTTCTGCACGTCGCGCACTTCATGCGTGCCGCGCCGTACTTCCAACAACGGGTTGTAAGCGGCGGACTGGGGATCGGTGGGGTTGAACAACAGGCAGTGCGAGAAGCGCGAGCGCCAACCGGCGGTAATGGCCCAGTTCTCGCCCTTGATGTCGTGGATGACGGCAGATGCGGGCCAGGAGAGCAACGTGGGAATGACAAGCCCTACACCTTTGCCCGAACGCGTGGGCGCGAAGGTCAAGATGTGTTCCGGCCCTTCATGGCGCAGGTACTGACCGTCATGCAGACCGAGGAAAACGCCTGCCGGGTCGATCAGGCCGGCCTTGCCGATTTCAGCAACCTCGGCCCAGCGGGCGGAGCCGTAGGTTGTGACCAGTTTGGACTGACGCGAACGCCAGATCGACATACCGATGGCAACCACGACCGCCACCAGACCGCTGCCGCCCGCGACGGCACCGCCAATGTCAAACACCTGCGACGCATAGGCATCGAAGAAAAACCACCACTCGAACAACTTCCAGGGGTGATAAATCGGTGTGTCGAAGAAATCAAACCAGGGCGGGCCCAGGCGTAGCTGATAGCCCAGGGCGGCGGCTGTCCATTGTGTGGCACCCCACACGCCGGCGATCACGATGCCGAATACGACGGCGATCTGCCCGAACAGCACGTTCGTCCCTTGCATTCCCGGCCTCCGATTTCTCCTGCGCAGCACTGCGCTGAAAGACGGCACAACAACGTGCCGCAGAGGTCAGGATCGGTGCCGGGTCAGTGCCGGTCAAAGACCTTTATCGGGACAAAGGTCGAGAAAAAGGCATGAGTTCGCGCAGGGGCGAAAACAAGAAAAATGCCGCAAGCGAAGGCGCGTTGCGGCGTGCTGGACGAGAAAACAGAAAATGTGAGGCTAACTGCCAACAATCAGAATTTCGGTGGGCTCTCCGGTGGCGTGTAGGGCACCTTGCCGTCGCCATAAAACCGCTGACGCGTTGCTTCGGCGACTCGGTTGCATAGCTCGTCGCCCAACTTTACGCGCTCCAGCTTGCACTGCTGGCGCAGCTCCTTGAATCGTTCGGAGTTGGACGCCAGCGACTCCACCTTTTCGGTGGCGATCGGTTCGGGTGGGTCGCAGGCTGCCAGCACAGTGACGAACAAAAGCAGCACAATCTTGTTCATAACTCAATTTCCTCCGGGATATCAGGTTTTAGTGCAGCGGGAGGTGTACTCTCGCGCGCCAATTCGATAGCACCAACCCGCTCGATAAAACGGGACAGCGTTTGAGAAGGTTCACCATTCAGGCAAAGCAAGTAGGTCGTGAGAATCGGCGAACGCCCAGAAAGTGGCCGCGCCACAACACCGCACTCACGGCTGGCGGCAATTTGCGAGGCACCTGCCAGCCCCAGCGCAAAGCCTGCTGACACCAACGCCATCATCAAGTCCAAAGACGTGACCTGTTCAGCCACCAGTGGCTCGGCATCCACGGCACGCAACACGCGGGCGACCTGACGTGCGTGACCTTCGCATACCATCGGATCACACATCACCAAGGGATAACGCAGCACCTCATCCAATGGAATGCGTTTGTAACTCAGAATAGGATGTCGTGCAGGCACAGCGACCATCAGTGGATCGTGCCAGACCGGCTCAGCGAGGATGCCATCACCCACTTCGTCAGACTGCGCGAAACCCACGTCGTACAGATCATCAGTCAATCCCCTGATCTGCTGCGACAGCGGCACCTCGAACAGACGAATATCGACCTCCGGTTCGTCCAGGCGACACTGCGCCAACAGCGCGGGCAATCGCGACGGCATAATGCCGTCGATAAGGCAATGCGTAGCTGACCATGAAAACCACTAGCCGCTGCCCTGACGCTGTCGCGCGCTTGCTCAAGTGCAGCGAAAACCCGGGGTACATGCTCAAGGAATAGTTTGCCCGCGCGAGTCAACCGTGTGCTTCGAGTGGTGCGTGCAAACAGCGACACACCCAACTCTTCCTCCAGTTCCTTGATGGCCCGCGACAATGGCGACTGCTCAATGTGCAGCCGCTCGGCGGCACGAGCGAAGTGCAGTTCCTCGGCCACAGCCAAAAAGCACCTAAGATGCCGCATTTCCATGACGACCTCCCTCAGTGAAATCCCACGAACCTCATTTCATCTATGTACCAGCCGATTCACCGAGACTCACTTCAAGAACAGGACTCAGCAATTCGCAATAACTATTGGATTTTCATGGATCCACTATATCCAGTAGTCCCTGCTTTCTGGCTTGCTCAAGTTCCTGCAACACCTCTGAACGTGTTTTGCTATTCCCCTCAATTCGAGTCACAGGGTACTCATCATCTGCGAAGTCCAGTAGTCCTTGCTTTCTGGCCTGCTCTAGTTCGTGCACAACCTCTGCACGTGTTTTTCTATGCCCATTAGTTCGGATCACAGGATATTCATGATCCGCGAAGTGCAGTAGCCCTTGGTTTCTGGCCTGCTCGAGTTCCTGCAACACCTCCGCACGCGTTTTACTGCGCTCTGCTTGCTGAGTAGCATTGGTGACGACACTCAGTGGGCCCGCCCAGCTAGCTGACGAGGCGATAATGGCAGCGATAGCTATTGACCATAGACGTACTTTCATAATTAACTCCTTGTTGAAAAAATTTCCCTCGTGCATAAAGCACGACCTACTGCTTGTTTACTGCGTTCAGAAACGGTGGCGTTATCGGGTTCGGTGGAGACGACTGAATCATTACCGCCAGGGCAAGGCACAGCAGGCTGCACCAGAACACCAAGTGGTATCCGCTGATTTGTGCCGCGACCTGCGACTCACGTCCGAGCATTTGCGCAATTCCCGCCAGTCCCGACACCGCTCGTTCCATCACCAACGGGTCTCCTGCTGGAAGATAGGTGCCCAAACTCGTTCGGCTGATATCGCCAGAAATCCGCAGCCAGGTAGACATGGCCGTACCAGCCGCAATAGGCATTAGCACTCGCGCAATGGGCACATAAGCACCAAGCGCCACCCCATGTAGGGGATTCAGATTGGTGACAAAAGCGGCGATCAGGCCGATCAACATGATGCTTTCACCCAGCGACTGCAGAATGAGCATCGTGATGAACTGGTCCACTCGCCAATCGTGACTGATATGTGTGCCAAGCCATGCCGTGACCGCAATAATGATTAGGCCGCCGATAATGAGAAGCCTGGGTTCAGCCCGCCTTCCGAGATAAATTACTAGGGGCGTAGCAGTAAGATAAGCTGCGAAGGCAACCCAGGTTGCAGCCCCTGCCTGCATGGGTTTCAGGTTTCCCATCAGGGACAGGAAGGTCGGAATCAACAGGGATGTTGGCGTCATCAACACTCCAAACAGGCAGGCGATCACAAGGCAGATGCAGATATTGCGGTTGCCAAAAGCGGCCAGGCTTGCAAACGTGTCTTTCTGACGTGCGGCGCGTATGACAGCCGCGCCGAACAGCATGGTCCCGCCAAAGAGCGTGGACATGACTAGACCGGAATCGTGCCAACCCAAACGCTCAGCCGATTCGATGCCGATGAATCCCAGCACCAGCCCGGTGCAGAACATGGCCATTCCACCCCAGTCCGCCTGCCGCAACTGCGCGTGATCAACCGGTGTCAACGGCATGGCTTTCCATGCCAGCATGGCGATCGCGGGACCGGCCAGCGCTGTCGGCCAATACACCCACTGCCAACCTATTTCTTCAACGAGAAAACCCGATGCACCATATCCGGCGTCCATCCCCGTGGAGACGCGCAGGCTGTAGGCCGCCATGACCGCTAGCCAAAATCGCGGTTGCACGCTGCGCAGCGCCAAAGAAATGGTCAGCGGCAAATAGATGCCCAGGCACAAACCGGCCACCCCGTGTAGTGCGATCAACATCGGGTAGTGGTGGGCGAACGCAGGGACCAACAAGGCCACGACACCGAGCAGCAGACTGGGCACGACCAGCACCCGTGTCGGTCCGATGGCCGTGGCAAGCCAGGGGACGATAGGCATGGTGAAAAGTTGTGCACCGTTGAGTGCTGTGCCCAGCCAGGCCGCCTCCAGTACGTCAAGTCCGAACTGTCCGCGCAAATCGGGAAGCGCCGCCGAAAACAGCCGCCCTTGCAATGTCGTGAGTACGGCACCGAGGAAAATGGCAGCGATGGTCAACGCAGGGCGTGGACGCGTTGTGTTAGAGATGAAGCTGGACAGCACCATGATCAACGCACCTCGTGGCCGGCAATGACGGCAAGCCGCGCCGCTCTCGGTTGCGGCACATAGGCGGCAACAGTTTGTCCCTTGGTGTCAATACGGGTCTCGGCTGACATACCAGGACGTAACCGGGCGAGTGCTCCCTGTCCGGGCTCCAGCTCGATGCGAACCGGAATCCGCTGTACCACTTTGGTGAAGTTGCCGGAAGCGTTATCCGACGGCAGCAGTGCTGACTCCGCCCCGCTCATGGGTGCGATTTCCCCGACCCGGCCACGAAACTGCCTACCTGCCAGGCCATCTATCGTCAACGCCACAGGTTGCCCGGGTTGCACATGAGCAAGCTGGGTTTCCTTGTAATTGGCAATAACATAGGACTGCTCGGTCGGCACGATGGAAACGATCTGCGTGCCGTTCGCTACCAGACTGCCCACTTGCACATGGCGTTTGTTCAGCATGCCATCAAAAGGGGCGACGATTCGCGTGTAGCTAAGATTCTGCCTGACGGCGTCCAACGCGGCTGTTGCACCACTGACATCGGCCTGCCGCACTGCCCGCTGCCCTTCCAGAACCGACAACGACCTAGTTGCCAGCTCCGCCTGTGCCGCAGCGGCATCGCGCTGGCTCACTGCGTGCTCAAGATCAGCCTGGGCATTTTCGAACAGTTGTCGGGACAGTGCGCCGTCTTTGACCAGATCGTCCTGGCGTGCCGGATTGTTCCGGTACTGACGAACCCTGACCTCCGCCGACCTGACATCGGCCTGCGCCGCTTTGATGCGGGCGCGCTGCTGGGCGACTTCTCCATCCAGGTTGTCCAGGTTTGCCTGCGCCTTGGCCAGGTCCGCTTGCGCTGCCGATACGGCCAGTTCATAGTCCCTGGCATCAATCTGTGCAATCACATCACCTGCACGAACATATTGGTAATCACCAACCGGCAGTGTCTTGATGTAACCCGACGCATTGGCGCTCAATACGGCGAAGTCGGATTTAACATAGGCGTTCTGCGTCGTCTGAATTGTTCGGCTGCTGGTCCATTCATGCCACTGGGTCGTTGTCAGAAACACCAATGCGAGAATGGCTGCGCATCCCAGCCAAGGAGCCATCCGTAAAGCCAAAGGTCTGCGTTCAATTGAATTTTCAGATGTACTCATCATAGTTTCCATGCAAGGCTATTTGTTGTATCGGCTGCGTCGAAACCACCACCTAGGGCGCGGTTTAGTTCGGCATTCAGCAGGAGCCCACGCGTCTTCAAATCCAACTGTTGTTGGCGCTCCCGCAGCAAGACGTTCTGGGCGTTCAAAACTGTCAGGTAATCAGTCAAGCCGGCTTCGTATTGCCGTCGTGCCAAGTCAAACGCCGTCTGCCTCGCAGCCAGGGTCTGCTCTTGAGCGCTTGATTGCCGCACCAGTGCTTCCAGGGAAATAAATTGATCCGCCACATCGCGCACGGCGACCAACAAGGTCTGGTTGTAAGTCTCTATGGCAGCATCCAGCTCAGCCGCACGCCCCTTGTACCGGGCGCGTAGCTTCCCAGCATCGAAAATGGGCAAAGTCATGGCAGGCCCAATGCCATAGTTCCGGCTGCCTGCGTTCAACCAGTCGGACAAACCAATCGACAGGCTCTGTCGGGCAAATCCCGCGAACGCGCGCAGACTGATATTGGGATAGAAATCGGCCTTGGCAGCCTTCACATTCTGGGAAGCTGCTTCCACCCGCCAACGAGCGGCCACCACATCCGGGCGATGGCCGATCAACTCAGCAGGTACCGACGCGGGGAGATTGCTGTCTGCTACTGACATCATGCGCGGCTCAACATCCGACAGGGTGTTGATAGGAAGCCCGGCCAAAGCTGAGAGCCCATGGCGCTGCAAGGCGATTTGCTCATTTAGCCTGAGGATGTCACGTTCCATGGCAGGCAGATCGCCCTGCGCCTGCTGGTGCTCCACCTCGGTATCCAGGCCTGCCAGCACACGTCGCTCGACGATACGCAGCGTCTGATGCCGCACATCCAGCGATTCCCGAGCCAATTCCCGCATGGAGAGCAAATGGGCAAGCTCAAACCAGGCACCGACAACGCGGCTGGTCAGCATCAATCGGGCTGCCTGGACCTCGGCATTTCGTGCGGCTGTCTCGCCCAATGCGGCGCGCAGCACGGCACGTTGGCCGCCCCAGAAGTCAAAGGTGTACTGAACTTCAGCCCCTAGTGTGAACGTTGATCCATAGTTGCTGGCGAGCGGCGCACCCGCGTCGTACTCCTGCGAATACCGCTTACGTACCGCGCTGACGTCTGCATTAACCTTCGGCCATCGTTGTGCCCCAGCATGCTCGGCTATCGCGGCGGCTTGCTCCAACCGGACACGAGCCAGTCTCAAGTCCGGACTTTGTTCCAAAGCACGGTCGATCAGGCTATTCAGCCTGGGATCTTGATAGATCTCCCACCAGTGGGCCGATGGCCACTGCAACAGCGAATTCTCCGTTGCACCCACGGCAACTGGCGTGCTCATCGTCGCCCTGGGCGCTTGGTCCAAACCGCCCATCCCAGCACAACCTGCCAAGCTTCCCACCACCAAACTAAGTAAAACAATATTTTTCATTTCAAACCTAACATCGTTAGTCTATGATCGGAATGATACACTAACACTGTTAGATTGCAATCCTCACGGAGAAACCGCTTATGAAAGCGCCAAAAATCCAACGGGAGCAGGTCATCCAGGCTGCCCTCGCACTGCTGGACCAGGATGGCCTTGAAGGACTGACTCTACGCAAGCTCGCTCAGTCGCTGCATATACAGGCACCATCGCTGTACTGGCACTTCGACGGCAAGCAGGCATTGATCGACGGTATGGCCGACGCGCTGGTCCAGGATGTAGCACTTCACTTTCCCGCTAAGCAGACCTGGGACGACCGTATTCGGCAGGTCGCTGCGGAACTACGTAAGGCGCTCCTGCAGCGCCGTGATGGCGCACGCGTCTTCGCTGGAACATATGTCGTCACGGATAACGTCCTGCGTACCAGCGAAGCTTTGATTTCCGCGTTTGTTCAGGCGGGTGCAGATACACAATTCGCCGCTGACAGTAGCTTCAGCGTCACCTATTACATACTCGGTTTCGTAATGGAAGAACAGGCGTTGGGGCCAGGAAGCGCACTAGATCTTGCCTCAAGAAAGCAAGCATTCTTCAAGTTGGCTCAAGAGAAGTATCCCAACAACTGGATTGCACGCGACGCGATCTTTTCCGAGGATTTCAGTGGCCGCTTTTCAACTGGCCTGGGGTTGCTGATCGACGGGACAAGACTGCGTATCCAGGCAACGAGCTGTAAATAACCCAGGCTATTCAAGGAGCCTTCCTATGCATATTGCAACCTGCCAGTTTCCACGCGTATGGGTATCCTCCACGCTACCGTCCAATTGGGAATCAGAACTGGAGGCTCTGCTATGCCAGGGAGAACGCTTTGTTTTGCTGACGCGCGACATGCCAGACAAGAAGCGTGACGCCAATGAGGTAGACAAGAAACAGTTTGCTCTTTGGCTTAAACGCAATCGGGAGCGGCTGGCACAAGTTTGTGCAGGCAGCATTGTCGTGGTGCAAAGTCAGGTCATTGCTCTTTCTTTGAGTGCCGTTGTGGGACCACTCGGAAAAGCATTCGGCTTCCCTATACGCGTAGTATCGGAGGAGCAAATTGACGCTGCGGTAAATAAATTGTTCACACAAGTCTAAGCCAAAAGTATTCTAATTTGTGTCCAATTTCAATCAACTGATGGTTACTCCGCGCGCGCTCCTAATGTCCCACGAAACGCCACCGCCGCGCATGGTCGCGGTAATCTGCTGCCCCAGCCGCTGCTCGATCATTGGCTTCCAAGGCACCAGGCTGAAACCCATACCGTCGTCCAGCATCGCGTAGCGCCCGCTCGCAAGCATGATACTGCGCCGATAGATGCCAGTCACACGCTGGCCGTCGGCTACAGGGCGATGGTATAGACCAGATTCGGTAGCAATGCCCTGCGCGGCCTGCGCCAGTTCTCGATTGCGCAGCGTTCCCAGCAGGTTGCGCGCCAGAATTACGCGCTGCCCGCGCCGCTCGGCCAGCCCCTGTTCGGCCAGGAAGTCGACACGTTTCTGTAGCGCTTCTTTGACCTCACTGCCAAAGCCGATACCCCCAGCCCCTTGCCGCCGCCAATCAGCTGCTGATCCAGCCAGGTCGCGCCGATCACGCGGGCCTGGCGCTCAATCGGCAGGTGTGACTTCAGTTCCACCGCCACGCCACCCAGGCGCTGCGCATCGTACTGGCGGCCACGCTCGGACAAGCCGTTAGGCACTTGCCAGACGCCTTCGATCTGCCGTTCCACCAGGCCGGCTCGGTGCAAGGCTTCCAGCCGTCGCACATGGGCTTCGACCACTTCGTGCGGATCTCGGTCTGGGTGCGGCTGAGCCTTGGCAACCGCCAGATGATGATCGGTGCGGTAGATGCCATCGATAGCCAACGCGGCGATGGTCTTGTCCGCCGCACGCACCGCAGTTGAGCCTTTGATTTCCACGACAGCTCCCGTCGGGTACTGTTCCAGTTCCGTCTTGGCCGGCAGCGCGACATAGTGCGCCTTGCCATCGGTGCCATCGACGATCAAGTAGCCCTTATCGTACAGCTCGTCTGCCAGTCCCTTGCCGGCCACGCGGCCGACAACGGTGCGGCCATCCTCGCCAGGCTGGAACATGGCCAGTTCACGAGGCTTACCGCTCATGGCGCGTTGCATGGTACGGATGATGTCGCCGCGTTCGCCCATCGCCCGCAAGGTGGATTCCGCATCGGCATGGACAGCCCACACGCCGGTCTGCATTTCACTTGCCAATCCCATGCGCTGCAAGCGTTGCAAGCGGCCGACCAGCAGCAGGCGCTGGCGTTGCAGTCGGGGTTCCGCCTCCAAATGCGCGGTGCGCACCACGCCATCCACGGCCTCGCGCTGCAAAGTACGATCCAGCCCCGTCCATCGCTCCTGATCCACTTCACGCTGCATGCCGCGCTGGTTCTCCAGTTCGGTACGCGGCCCCAGCCATTCAGTCGCCAGTTCCGAGGCCCGCTCGCGCATCCCCTGGCTGATGTAGTCGCGGGAAATGATGAGGTCTTTTCCAGTGTCATCCTTGCCGCGCAGAACAACGTGCGTATGCGGGTTGTCGGTATTCCAGTGATCGACCGCCACCCACTCCAGCGGCGTGCCCAGATCGGCTTCCATGCGGGCCATCAGGTGGCGGGTGTAGGTGCGCAGATCGCCCAGCTGTTCGGCCTCTTCGGGCGAGACGATAAGGCGGAACTGGTGCCGGTCCTCGCGGCCACGTTCCTCAAAGGCAGCCAAGTCGGCATCATTAGTCGCCGGGCCATAGGCGTTGCCCGGTTCGCCATCACGCCTCACACCTTCGCGCTCGATGTAGCGCAGGTGCGTAGCCGTCGAACGCTGCCCGGCCTTGGCGAGATTGACCAGCCGGGTCTTGATGGTCACGCGCCGGGAACCAGCGGTCAGCGATGCACCGGTAAAGTGCGCCGCCGTGTGGCCGCGCCCCAGCCGGGCACCGGGTCGATGGCCCGCCTTGGCGGCCTTGACTCCGGCCTTGCTCGTCTGGCGCAGCACCTGGCTGATGAAGGCGTCGCCGCGCTGCTTGGGCGCCCCTGGGCGGATGCCAAAACGGTCATCATCGTTGCTGTTCATGCGCTACCCCCATCCAAGGCTGTCGCAGCCAAGCGTGCGAGGCACGCGCTTGGCTCAATGCCGACAAGGTATTGGCGATCCACGCGGCACGGTGCCGCAACCAGCGCGTGTCGCGCCGCCCCCACGTGCAGACTGCTTTTTCGCGCAACAACGTGCCGCGACCTTTTATCTTGCCCTCCACCTTTGCCCCTCGCTGTCGCTCCTGGCATCGGCGGCTCGGCGGCGCTGTGCTGCTGGCAGCCAGCCTGTCGGCGAACGCGTCCACAGCCAAAGACCGGACACGATCGAGGCAAGACATCTGCACATTGGATGGCTGCTCAAAGTGCGGTGTGAATGCACCCGCACTGCATGCACGACAACATGACAGCAGCCACTTGGACGACGCACCCGATGACACGATGAGATGCACAGCAATGTGCAACGAATTGACGGCCATCATGGACGACTCTCCAGCCTTACCGGATGCGCTACGCCGATCACGGCGGACGCGCTGACCGGACCGAAATAGCGGCTGTCGAAGGACGCCGGATGGGTCACACTCAACAGGAACAGTTCGCCCTCGGCCAGCGGTCGGCAATGCTGCCAGAATGGCAGTGGTCGGCTCAGCCGATCAGCAGGCAGCACGGCAGCCGAAGGCACGCCGTCGATGCGCACCTGACCGGCGATGATGCAGACATGTTGCGGCGCGACCGCGCCCACCCGTTTGAGCAGCGGAATATGCGCGGGCAGATAACCGCGCTGGGCGGCCAATGTGGCGGCATTAGCCGGAAGATAGGTCACGACGATGCTGCCCACCGACAAAGGAGGCTGCAGCGAGTCGGCCCGATATGCTAGCGGTTCGACGCGATACCAGCCGACCGCCACGCTGTCGGACGGGTTGTAGATCAGGCGCGGTAGCGGCGGCACAAAGGACGCCCAGGCCAGCGCCGCGAGGCCGCAGGCGGACAAGCCCGCCAGCACAAGGCGAGCGCGCAGGCGTGAGCGAAGACGCAGCACGCCGCCAGTGGTGCTGGCAACGGTGAATTGAACGGTCATGACAGCCCCCTCCCGGCCAGCCAGGCAGCATGCCGCTCGGCGGTGTAATCGGGCAGCACCTGTCCTGCCGCAAGCCGGTTGCCCAGCGTGTGCCAGTACGTGGGCGACACGTCGATGGCGGCAATGCCCAGCGCCTCCATGCCGTCGATCCGTTCCAACACGGCGCGCACCTTCTGTTCGCCCTCGGCGTGCAGCAGCAGACGTGCGCCGGGCTGCACGCCAGGGATGCGCTGCACCGCGTCCAGCGGTGTGCAAGCCTGCATCACCATGAGTTGCCAACGGATCGTTCCGTAGTCGTTGGCCTGCCAGCGGATGCGGCAGAAGATCGCGCGCGGCAGGAACACCGCGCAGCGTCGCCAGCGGTCGAGTTGAACCGTGCGCGTAGGTTCACCAAAGCGCAGGTAAAGATTGAATCGCGGCTCGATGGTGGCCAGCGATACGCGGGTCAATCGCGCGTTGCCAGCATGGACGGCAAAGGCGCGCAACGAAGGCGGTGGCTCATCCGTTGTCGCTAAAGGTTGTGCAGTCATTGGGGCTTCTCCGGGAACGCGTGTTCCAGTAAACCGCGCAGCAGCTCGGCTACCGTCATGCCTCGCGTGAAGGCCGAAACCTTGATGCGCGCACGTAGTGCGGGCGTCACGTCGAGGGTCAGGCGAGCGGTGTAAAGGTCGCCTTTCTGGAGGTCGGCGGCATCGCCCTGGCGAATCCACGCCTCGGCGTGCGGATTCGTGGGCGGGCGCGCACCGATGGTGATGCGCTTGCCTGTGCGCTTGCCGTTCGATGTGTTGCTGTCGCTACTCATGGCGACCACCGCAATAGTTCATCCACCAATGCGGTGATTTCGCGTGTGGCGGCACTGTCCGGTGCCAACTCGCGGGCAAGCCGACCCGTCGCCACGCTGTCGGCGAAGACGATGCGTTGCCGAACCTCGGCGCGCAGCGCCGGTAGCGGTTGATCGGCCAGCGCCTGGCGCGCTTCGCGTCCGATCACCGTGGTGCTGACACGGCGATTGATGACAAAGGCAGCGGCAAGCTGGGGCCGGAACACCTGCGCCTCGCGGATCAGCGCCACCATCTCGGCGCTCGCCCATAGGTCGTAAGGGCTGGGTTGCACCGGTATCAGCACGCAATCGGCTGCTAGCAGCGCGGAGCGCGCCAACGCGGCGATTCGGGGTGGCCCATCAATAACGACGTGATCGGCCCGCCTGGCGAGTTCTGGAGCTTCCTGATGCAGGGTTTCCTTGCCAAGCTCACCGCACTGAACAGCCGGGGCAGCCCTTGTTGGCTACGCCGTTGTGTCCAATCCAGTGATGAACCCTGGGGGTCGGCATCCAGCAACACCACGTGCTGACTGCGCAGCGCAAGTTCGCCGGCGATGTGCGTGGCAAGCGTAGTCTTACCCACGCCGCCTTTTTGGTTGAGTAAGGCGACGATCATGACGTGGCCCTCCTGTCAGGAAAGCCGGCCTGTTTTTGTCCTGCTGAACCGGGTTGGTTTTGGGGCGATTTTTGCAGGTTTTTTGCTGTTGGCATGGCAGCGCTTTTTGCTTTTGGGCACTTATCCACCGGCATGGCGCGCCTCTAAACGTTAGAGTAGTGAAGTTACCTAAGTTAGAGCGCCCGTAAACCCGTGTCCTTATTGGCTTTGCGGCGATCTCATACTCCTGATAGCACGATAGCCGTACTCCCGATAGCACGATACCCCTTACTCCTAATAGCACGACACTATTCACAGGTTTTCCCGGGTTATCCCCGTGCCGTGAGCGGCACGGGCCGAAACGTCAGCAACTCCCTGTGGTCCTTGGGCCTGCACACGATACCCAACTCGTAGCCGGGTAAGGATTGCTTGGCCACCAGGGTGCGCACGTCGTACGCAAAATCCGAGAAGCGCGCGTGGCTGCCGGATTTTTGGTGTAGATAGCGAAAGTCGAATTGCCAACCGTGCTCCTGCCTGCCGCCGTGCTTGCGCACCAGGCGGTACAGCCAGCGCTCGATACCACCGGTCAGCTTGAAATACGCCGGGTCGATGGTCAGCACCAGGGCGGCATCCACCACGCCCGTATAGAACCAGTCCGGCAGAATCAGCTCGATACCCAGCGGCGTACCCTGAGCATCGGCCAACTCCTTCCACTCGTTGATCCAGGAAAAGCGATGCAGCCGCCGCCCAGTCGTCTCGCGGATGGAGGTGGCCACACTGGTCGATTGCAGGCGATCCAACGCAGCCTTGAAACGCTGGTAATCGCGCAGGGATTTGCCGCGCCCAATGAAGCGTAATATCTCGTAAGGCGTGGCCTGCATCCGGCGCGATGGCTGAATACCCGCGTCCTTGGCCTCGACGATCTGGCTGGCGGCCCAGATCAGTATGTCGGCATCCCAAATGGTGGCGATGCCATGCTCCTGCGTACCCTCCACGCGAATGGTGACGTTGCCTGTGTGAAAGTCGATGGGCGCTACGCGCCGCGACTTCGCCAGCGAAAAAACGGATAAGCCATCAGGTCCTGAGCATCGCGCGGCGCCATATCCCCCGGCAGCGCCCGGAACAGGTCGAGCTGTTCCCGAGACGGCAAGGCTTGCCCTGGTGGGCTGGACATGGCGATGACTACCAACGCGCCACCAATCAGCGGTCGTCACGGTAATCACCCGCGTGACGCTCGGCGTATTCCGGATCGGACGTGGCTTCGTAGCTGCGCGCATCGGCCCAGGCATCGAGGTCAGCCACGGCGTACATGACGCGGCGACCGAACTTGCGGAACTTCGGCCCGCCGCCGATCACGCGCTGTTTCTCCAGCGTGCGTGGCGACAGACGCAGATAGTCGGCGGCTTCGTCGTTGGTCAGGTAGCGTTGAGGTTGCGCTGCCGTGGTGACGGCAGCAGCAGGTCGAATAGGTGCGGGTCGCATAGGATAGACCTCCATCGGTCAGGAAAGCCCGGCCACACAGCGCGACCGGATGGAGGTAGTCTCAAGAAATACAGGCCGCTTGCTCAGGGTCGTTTTGCAGTGCGTGCAGAACGACCCTCCCCAGGAGATTCGAGCTGTGCCAGACGGCGATAACCGCCGCTCATCAGCGCCTTGCCGCGCCGTACCAAGCGGCGCACCTTGGAGCGTAGGCCACCGTCGGTGTACCAGCCTGCGGCTACCGCATCGATGCCGAACAGTCCTTCGGCCGCCTCGCGCAAAGATGCCCCCGCCAGGGTGGCGTCGAGCGCCTGCAAGGTGTGCAGCTCCAACAACGAGGCCGGAGATGGCCGCAGCTTTGTTACCGCAAGCACGGCACCGGCGACCAGCTTGTCCAACTCTGCGACAAGCACCTGATAACGAGGACCAGCTGTGGCGCAGGCACGGATGGCGTAGACATAGGCCATACCATCATCCAGGTCCGGCGCAAAGGCCAGCCGCACGCAGTAGCCAGGCACGCGTGTGGTCAGCACCAGCCTCTTGCCATCATGGACCAAATGCTTGTCGCCGGGCATACACCAGAACTCGAAGACCAGGGCATCCGGTGGCGGGTCGGCATCAGGATAAAGCTGCACCACGACATCATGATCGGGGAACCAGGCTGGATGTGCGTTACGCGCATCCAGACCGGGATCCTCCAGCACGCGCAAACCCCAGCGCTCGGCGGCGCCCGGCTGGCGGCGACGGCGCAGCCAGTCGCGCCGGTAATCGGGATGGCGGCGCAAATACTCCCAAGCCAGGGCGAGGCCATCAAGATGCAGCACGTAGAGATACGCGGCGGTTGGATACCAGTGTTTGGCGCTCGGGTCAGCCATGACGTCACCTCCTGTTGATAAGCAGGAACGTCGCTACGGGCGTCGCAATGCAAAAGCTACGGTGTCATCGGTAATCTGTCATGGATGGCTGAGTAAAATGGTGATATCAAGACCGAGTGGCTCCGAAGCGTTGCAGATGTCGTCCGAATACGACGGCTACGCAACCGGAAAATGGCACGCAGCACTAGATACCGTGCCGCAATCCGCGCCAAAGATCATGACTGTTTACAGCAGAGCCGCCCCACTTCGGTGCAAAAGTGCGGATTCAGACTGGGCAGGTCTGAAGTGAGACAAAAATAGTCTCAATGCACCTAGCCTTGCCGGGCTGCGAACGACTTCGGTCAATCAACAATAGAACCGTTGGCCTGCGCTATCCGCGCATAGTCTGACAGCATGCGCGTGGCCTGGAAATACTGATCCCGCATTACCGGCTGCTGGCGTGGCCCGACGATAGACGCCAAATCGGACAACTTCACATGGCCCAGCTCGGGCATGCCTAGCCCCAAGTCGATGAGGCCGTAGGCCGTATCGCTGTCGGCAGGGTCGAGCGATGCCAATAACCAGGTGACGTGTGCGTCCGGGGTGAACAGCCGCACTACGGGCAGCGGGTCGGTGACTTGCCCCGCAACGCGGGCCTGGCCGTTGGAAAGCAATTGCGCGCGCTCCTCGGCGGTGATGAGCGCCTGGGTCATGGTCGGAAATCCCACGAAACCGACGATTCAGGGATGCACTTATACGTCCAAGCGTAGAGCCGCCAAACCGGCTTGGTTCCTTCGTGCAGCAGTACCGATGAGCAAGCTCGCAAATCCGCAGAAGAACGGAAGTGTGAAAGCAACTTTATGGAAGTCAGGAAAGACATGGATGCGACTCTCTGGTTCTGGCGAAATCCGTACAAACGGATTTACGTAAAAGCATGAAATCGGTTAGCCCTGCATTAAATGAACACTATAGATTGTAGCCCTATAGAGCGCAATCGACTGTCATCTATGGTTTCAAGGAAATCATTGGATGACAGCGAAAAACTCATTGGCGGCGGCATTAAAGACAGTCAGAAAGGTGCGCGGCTTGAGCCAGGAAGCGTTCTCCGATGTGTCCAGCCGCACCTATCTGAGTTCGCTAGAACGCAATCTGAAGAGTCCCACTCTGAACAAGCTGGCCGAGCTTTGCGAGGTCATGGAAATTCATCCCCTCACGCTCTTGACGCTGGCGTATGCCGGCGACACCACGCACCAAGCCGATCAACTTCTGGCGCAGGTGCGGCAGGAGTTGGAGGCCATATTGAAGAAACGCGACGCGCTATAGCCACGTGCGTTTGATGTTGCGGCAAGCAGCACAAAGCCCCGCCTCAACGAGCGGGGCGCTGAAGCGGCTGTCAGGCCGCTGGTTTGTTGCGCGACCAGATCAGGTTGTGCGTGCCGTCTTCTTCCTCGATCAGTCGCGCATAGATGGTCGCCGGCAACGAAGGGTCATCCAGACTCACCGACAGGTAGGGCCGCTCGGTCTGGCTGACTCTCTTCCACGCCGCGCCGACTTCCAGCCCATTGGGGCCTTGGATGCGGAAATCCGGGGCGTTGTCGCTGCCCTTGTTGTTGGGGATAAGCTTGAGTTTGACACTCTCCCCAAAACATCAAAAGGGAAAGGAGCAATTGTATGTATATTGATGAGCTAGATGGACTCAATACCAAGCGAATTTGCCACCATTGCATCGGTGAAACATATCTATCCCAGGACATTAAAGATACCGGTGTGCAGGCGAGTTGTGATTATTGCCACCAGACCGAAAACACTTGGCCGCTTGAGCAGTTGGCGGAGCGCATTGAGACCGCATTCGAGAACCACTACATCCGAACATCGGATCAGCCAGATTCTTGGCAGGAGCGCTTACAAAATGATCGCGAGTCAAGCTATCAGTGGTATCGAGAAGGGGAGCCCGTCGTTGAGGCATTTCAAGACGCGGCGCTTATCGACGAAGCCATAGCCACAGATGTCCATACTATCCTTGATGACAAGCACGGCTCGCATGACCCCTCGGATTCGTTTTATGAAACCGAGTTTTCCGCTGAAAGCCATTATGAATTAAAGCCTCAGTCTGACACTGCATGGCAAGAGGCCTGGCGATCGTTCGAGCGCTCCATCCAACATGAAGCCCGTTTCTTTAGTCGCCACGCTTCCGACCATTTGTCCAGAATTTTCAGCAAGATCGACACCCTTCGCTGCCATTCGGACCATCCCGTGGTAGCTGACGCCGGTCCACAAACAAACATCGGTTACTTGTATCGAGCCCGTGTATTCCAATCAGAAAAGCAACTCCTGAAGGCTTTGGAACACGCAGAAAAACAACTTGGCCCTCCACCGTATTATCTGGCCACGGCCGGACGAATGAATGCCCAGGGAATCTCCGTCTTCTATGGCTCGACCAGCGAAACAGCGGCGATATCGGAGGTTCGTCCTCCCGTGGGAAGTCTGGTCGCCGTTGCCAAGTTTCACATTACTCATCCTCTTCGCTTACTTGATCTTACTGCGCTTGAACACGTTTATGCGGAAGGCAGCATCTTCGATTCCACCTTCAAGGACAAGCTTGAACGGGTGGCGTTCTTAAAATCTCTGGGAAAACGCATATCTCGTGCAGTCATGCCAGACGATCAAGCTTTTGACTACCTCGCAACGCAAGTCGTAGCGGATTTTTTGGCAGCAGGGAACTACCCAGCTCTGGATGGCATCATTTTTGAGTCGGCACAGGTTAGCGACGGACGTAATATTGTTCTTTTTCATAAGGCATCGAAGGTTGCACTCATCCAGTTCCCCACGGGGTCACAGGTCCATGCCTCGCCAGGATATGAAACCGAAGATGGATTTGAGTACGATTACTCAGTTCACGCAGAATTGCCGCAAGCACCTCTTAGTGGCCCCCAACCATCCATTGATAATTGGGACGGTTTTCAGTCACTGGAAGCGGCTATTTCGCAAAGTGTTGATCCACGGAACGAGACACTTCGGATCGATCCAGAATCCATCATGGTGCATCACGTTAATTCGGTAAAGTTTGAATGCTTGTCGCTTAAGGTCAAGCACTACCTCACTGAATTAACAGAACCGCCCGAAGAGGGCCTCTAAAATTGGTTATCGTTCTCCGACGTTCCGCCACAAAAAGGAAGGCCTCTGCCTCCCGATGCCACCTGGACTACACGAGCCCTTTCTCGGCCATCGATAGCACCGTCGATCCGGCAACAATGAAGTGATCGAGCAGCGTGACATCAATCAGCGCCAGCGCCTGTTTCAGATGCTTAGTCAAACGGATATCCGCCTCACTGGCCTCGGCCGTACCGCTAGGATGGTTATGCACCAGGAAGATCGCCTTGGCGTTATGCTCAAGGGCTAGTTTGACGACCTCACGCGGATACACCGATGCCTGATCAATCGTGCCACGAAACGGCTCCAGATACTCAATCACCCGATGCTGGGTATCGACGAGAATCATCCCGCACACCTCGTGTTCCAAGGATGCGTTCAGCTTCAGCCGTAAAAAATCGCGCACCGCCATCGGACTACTCAATGACTGACCACGTAGCTCATCTGTATCGACCAGCTCACGCGCCACGCGCAGGATTTCACGGCGCTTGGCCGGTCGTGTCTGGCCATCGCCATCGCGCACCAACAAAACACCCGCGTTATCAGCAAAAGAATTAAGGGAAAGTGAATACTGTGTCATGACAGCCTCCGGTTCGGAACTCAGGCGAAATTGCCTGGAACCGAAGGGGGCACGCCGCAGCGCAAGTCGTCACAGGGTCCGAGACGGCCGCAGGCCGCAAGCGCTCAAGAGCGCGCCGCCCTTGACGGCGAGAACGACGTGACACACTGAGAGAAAAGCAATGCCGCCCCTCCCCAACAGCCAGAAACCTTGGGGTCGGCAAGTGCCCATGGCACGCGCCAGGCGTCAGCGATATGCAAGGCGAGCCACACCCGTCCCATCAGGGATGAGCGAATAGCGAACCTGTAGAAGCGCGGTCCGGAATGCCGGAAACGCCAAAACATGCTGACCGGCAACGTTACCGTTTCTGCTACAGCATCCAGTAACATAACAAGCAGTCACGATCAGACTGAATACAGCGAAATCAAATCCCGAGCCGCAAACGACAAGAGCATCGTTAGCGAAAGACAGACGAGGATCCGAATGGATGAAACCGATCAATCCAAGGCCGCAGGCCAACGCACCATCACACGCGACCAGCTGTACAACGATATCTGGGCAGAACCCGCTACTAAAGTGTCCGCCCGATATGGTGTTTCCGGCAGCTTCCTTGCGCGAGTTTGTGATCGCCTGAATGTACCGCGACCTCAACCCGGGTACTGGGCCAAACATGCCGTCGGCAAAGCCCCTGCGCAACCGGCCCTCCCCGCAGCACACCCGGGTGACGAGGTCGAATGGACGCCTAGCGGCGGGCTGCCAGCATCACCTCGCAAGCCACTTCGCCCATCCCGCACCACAGCGACACGCTCCAACTCAACACCCAAAAATCCTACATCAACCAGCCGACCAGCCACACACCCTCTGATTGGCGGGGCTATCGGACTTATACCCGTTGGCCGCATCTCCGAAGAAGGCTATTACCGCCCCAACAAAAAGTTGCTTCCCGACATCATCGTTACGGAAAAGACGCTCGAGTCAGGACTAAAACTTGCAAACCGGTTCTACCGGGTCCTGGAAAGCCGCGGACACCACGTCCGTATCGCCGTCGAAAGCGAACAACTAAATCGCGTCGCCATCAACCCACACGAAGCGCCCAAAGGCGAAAATCAAGGTAGCAATCTCTGGACACCCTACCGCCCCACAGTGGTCTACATCGACACCGTGGCCATCGGTCTATCGATCTTCGAGATGTGTGAGGATATTGAGATGCAGTACCTTAATGGCGACTATGTGCCGGTTTCTGAAGTTATCGCTAGAAAAAAACCTGCGAAACCAGTTCACCTGGACCACCGTCAAGCCGCGCCCTTCCGGACGATTTTGCATACAAGCGTTTTCTCCCTATCAAGGAACGGAATGGAAATGCCAATGGCGCGATGCGCCCGGCAACAAAGTGTCCGGCCAGCTTGACGAGATCGCAGCCGCACTTGAAGCACAAACTGCTGCTATTGTTGTACTAGTCGAAGAAGCCGAACGACAGGCCCGGATTCGGGAAGAAGAATGGCAAGCCCTAAGAGAACAGTGGCGGCGTGAAGAACAAGCCAAGCGACAAGCCAAAGCCTACGACGATGCCCAGGCTGAACTCCTGTCCATCATCAATGACTGGAACGAAGCGGAGCGCATTACAAAATTCTTCGAAGCTGCCTTGTTAAAAGCCTCTGAAGTCTCCGATGAATTCCGAACCGAAATTGAAAACCGGCTTGCTCAAGCCCAAAGCATCATTGGTGCAAAAACCCGCTTGAACGGCTGGCAAAATGGAAGTCACCCGCGGAGCGGTACAAGGAACCGCCTGGATCCGTCCAGGACAATTGAATCGATGCCAGATCAATCCTGCCAGCGATATCGGAGCCACCTCATACGACGTTAACACACACGGTATCTACGTATAGCCACGCCTAAGAAAATCGCACAAAATGGAACCATGGATAATGAAACGAGTATTCGCGACCTGATCCGCATGGCCAGGCGCATCGCCCGGGAAGAGCTGGATACGGATAACGTAACAGCCGTACTGGCTGTATTCGAGCGCCTCTGCCTGGAGCGCGACCATGAGCGCTTTCTGACTGAGCCCTTGCCAGGCATCATAAGACATTAATCAGCCAGATATCGCTCGTGGCTTAGAGTGATCGAGGTTTAAACCATGAAGGCAGGCTGAGTAACAACGATAGGGGTCACTACATCGCGAATTTCGCAAAGGCCAGCGATGAGCAAGTCATGCTGCTCGACACGCCGCCCTTGATCCCATATGACTGGCAGTACTTTACGGTATGGGCTGCCGTGTTTCAAATAGAGGCTGACATCCTCGGCGATCTGCGAGATCAAACCTTGTGGCGACGTCTTAACTCGCCAATACTTAACCTCAATCACCAGATACAGTGACGGGATCACCAGATCTGCTCGTGGCTTCTTTTGTCCCACTGAGGCTAGCCATTCTTCGTCACGCAAGTCCGGGAACACCGGAGCAAGCACTGCCCACAGTAGATTCTGAAAATGGTATTCATTCTCAATAGCCCACTTCTGCGCGCTTGAGTTCGGCGTCTTTTTCTCCTCGTCCCAAGTCCACCTACGTAATCCGGATTGGAGCCGGCGCAGCAGAACACCCACATTTTGCAGGCTCGGCGCGCGCAAATCTATCTGGGAAGCACCCTGCGTCAGGAAACGAAAGACAGCCAAATCTATGGCTGCCGGTTCAGGCTCTTCATAGACAACAGATTTAATGCGGCCAAGTACCTGCAAGGCCAACTCGTTATCGGACAACGACGGAAATCTTGCTAATCCGCGTGCCACATAGATAGCTGCCCCCACACTAGCCGGCATCAACTGCAACTCGCTATGCAACCCCACCTCGGATCGCATCTTAACCATCCACAGCAGCTCCTGGCGCCATCCCCCTTCCGCAGGCAGAAGAGGTTGCAGCCTTGCGAAGAGAGCAGCGAACCAAGCTCCAAATTTCTGCCATCGCTCATCATCGTCAATCGCAACCAAACCAATCAGCACTCCAGTGAGCGCTACAGGTTGCATCAGACTCGTCAAGGCTGTCTGCGAATCGCTACTGCGCCCCATCAGCCAATCCACTCCCTGCGCAAAGAAGTTCTGATTTGCACCGATTAAAGACCTATCAATGCCCAGCAGAAAGCCTAAGGCTCCCACGGCCTGAATTGACCGGCCGCCGCCTGCGACTTCCTCGCTCAGCTCCTGAGCCAGCGGCATAGCCTGTGCGATGGGAAACTCCTCGGCGAGTACCCAGTGATAGAAAGCCAACGAAAGCGGGCCTGCGCTGGTCAATGTATCAGCTTGGCTCGATATAGCCCGCAGTGCCTCATGCAAGAGCGGGTTGCCGTCTGTCACAGAAACCACCTCGTTGTCCCGATCTTGCCAAGCATCACGCTTGGACTCCACCTACTACCTAATCGATCCAGCCGGCCTAAGAGGCTCGCAACGAGGCTGGAGTAGTATATGGTGACAGGCATAGCAGCCGGCAGGAAGCTGCGCCAGGAATGGTTCGAAAACCAGTAGACCTGCTTCGTGAGATAGATGGTGTCCCTGAACGTCGAATCACGATGCAGAGTCAGCAACAATGGCTTGGGCAATCCGTCCGTCGGACGCTTGAGTTGCTGAGGCCCGGTCAGAGTCAGCAAAGTTTCGTTGTCGCCAATCTCCGCATAGAGCCCCCGTATCGGTGTTTTCTCCCCCTTCCTTTTATTCCGACAGAGTCGGCATCGAACAGTAGGTAGGGGTGATCTTGCTTGACATGCAGGAACGCGAACTGCAGATCAAACTCCGCGAATTCCTGGAGTGCCGTCTTGACCGACTCGATCTCTGTGTTGCGCATAGGTTTGAATGCGTGCACGATCACCCGAACAGAATCGCCCTTAATCCAGTTCATTTCGCTGCGGACGCGATGGAGAGTTGCCTGCAACGAATCCGTCAGCGCCTCACCGTACTTCTCCATCGGCACAGCATTTGACAGGTTGGAGAGCAGGTAGCCGCCATCACCGCGAAAGACACTGGTGATACCTACAATCCTTTCCCTCTTTAAGAATCGTGACTCGCCTATCGCTGCGCTACCCAAGCCAATGACCACTTCGTGCGCGATTCCCTTATCCGATTTGATCAACCAGGGAATACCGCCGAGCTTGGCATAAACAGCAAGTGCGAGATTACTCAGTGTGTAAGCCAGATTACCAGGTGCCATCGCGAAGGTCTCGAAGGCAATGAACTGCGTGGGAATCTGGTTGGAGAGAAACGCCGCTTTAGCAACCAGATAGGGGTTGCGTTGCGGTGGCAACTGTCGCGACTCCCGCTCGGTCTGCACCAAAGCGAGGTGCCACGGCGTCCCTTCCGCGCTCATACGCACGGCCTTGGAAGCAGCCGCGTGGTACGCGTCTGCGGTGAAGCCGTCAGCCTCCACAAATGTCAGCGTGATGTCCTGCAGACCGTAGATTCCAAGAAATCCTCTACCAAACGGCAGCGACTTGCCGTCGACCGTCAATCCGTCCCGGAACTTCCTGAGGAATAGTTCGAATTGCCCACGTCGCGCCCGATCACAGATCACACAAATGTTCGGCCGTGTTGGCGTGAACACATGTCTGCTATAAGGGCCGAACTTCGTCAGTCCTACCGCCGCGCGCGTCTCTGACTTGAGCGTGCCAGCATCGAACACGTAGGTCGGTGTACTGCCTTCGGCGAAACGCGGAAATACCGGACTGTCTTTCTCGTTGATCAGGCTACCAATACTGACGCTCAGCCCTTCTTGCAACCCGATAGCACCCAACCCCCGGACCCAGTCCGAAATCCGGGTAATGTGCTCCATCCGAGAGCGCCCCCTGCTGTTCTCGAACACGATCTCGTCGATCTTGTTCTGCGCCCTTCCGGAGGCGTTCCTTGTGAAGTGCTGCAATAAATGCCGAATATTCTCAGGCGAGGCCTCTAAGTACAACTCGCCCAGGGGCAGCAGCTCCTCAACACTCATAAACCGCTCAGACAGCCGAGCCTTGCCGTCTGCGATGCCCCCAACACGCCCAACAAGCCTGCGCTGGGGCAGCATGCGCACATCTTCCACCGGTGTTTCTCGCTCCACCACCAATCCATCCAAGCAAACGCCATGCTCGCTCAGCACCGCCAGGCTGGTCGCGCACGTTTTCTGGATTTCAATATCCCATAGCAGTCCAAGCACGTAAGATCCCTGTAATTTCAAGGATCGAATAGAGATCAAAACGCGCGACTGCAAATGAATATGCTCATCAGCATCCAGAAATTCTGTCGGTAATATGCGTCCCACTGTCGTGATCGGGTTGTAGCGTGCCACTGGCCGCCTGTTTGCACTCAGCAATGACACCAGCCGCTGTTCAAGCAACGGTCGAATCAGCGAGGTGTGCTCGAGCGCCGAGACCTGTTTTCCCTGACCAATGGGCGTCGCTCCAGGCTCAAGTGGTAACGCAACAATCTGATCTGCCCGACGGATTATCGCAAACTGCGTTTGGTGCTCATTACGTAGGTCATGCAATTGCTGTGAGTCTGTAAATGGCAAGGTCTGGAGTCGGATCACATCGCCATGCACAAGTAACGGTGTGAAGTTAAGTTGCAATCGTCGTCCCATATCCTCTCCTATTTTTTCTCAGTCTTGGACCGTTCTCCCGGTCGCTGAAGTAGCCCTGCATCAGCCTGCCTCCCGGATGGAAGTGATCAGTGGCGACTCGTCCTCGTCGTAAGTAAGATGAATCTGCGTCTTAGCGCGCGTCACACCCACATAAAAAAGCCGGGCCGCCTCTTCCAACTGCTCGTCGGTCTTGTCATAGCCGCTGGGAAACACGCCGTTTTCCAGTCCGACCATAATGACCGCCTGGAACTCCAGCCCTTTCGAGCTGTGTAACGTCATCAGATTGATTTGGTCTGGACTCTTGCCCTGATTACCGAATATCTCTACCGTGAATGCCTGCAAGGGCCCACCTGCTGCAGCGGCTTTTGCCAAGTCATCCAAGTTGTCTTTCTCATCGGCGAGACCTGACTCTTTCTGGAGCAGATCATCTAGCACGTTGCGACGCAACACTGAAAGCCATTGGTGCAAAGGCAACGCACCGTCCCGCAGTGAGAACAAGGCCGCAATCAAGCACTTGCGCGCACTCAGCAATTCGGACTCACGCGTAACTGAACGGTGCAACCGTCGCCAAGCCTTGAGCAATTGCGAAAGAGGTACCGTCCCAGTCTGCCAGCCCCCGGCGCACCATTGCGCTGCGTCTGTAAGCCATTCGGTCAGGCGAGTACGCTTGATCGGTGAACCGTTATCAAGGCGGAAGTAGCGCAGACCAAGAGCATCTGCCGCTTGTGCGATCGGCGTCCCCTCATTGAGGGTGCGATAAAGCAACGCGATATCTCCCGGCGACCATAGCGGATTTGCCTCGAGCAGCCCTGGCACCAGCGTCCCGAGCGCATAGTCCGCCTGCTCGCGGATGTTGCGCTCCAGGCGGTGGATGTGGATTTCGCCCGCGCGGCCATCATGGGAATGAAACTCAGCCGGTTCGGGCAAGAGCGCCATGGAGGCCGCGATGATGCGATCAGCGCACCGGTAATTTAGCTTGAGCCTGATTGACTCCATCTGTGGGAGACGGGACAACGCTCGCAACAAGCCCGGCTTAGCGCCGGTGAACCCATAAATGGACTGATCCGGATCCCCTACCGCAACGATCCGGGTCCCTGCCCGAAGCAACGCCAACACGATGCGGTGTAAGGGCAGACCAAGATCCTGATATTCGTCGATCACGACCACCGGATATTTAGCTTGAATGGCACGCTGGACCCACTCATGCTTCTCAACAAGCTGCAGGCCGGCAAGGACCAGCCCATCGAAATCGATCAGGCCATTTTTTAGAAGCAATGCTTCGTAAGCTTCGACCACCGCCGTTTCGCGGGCAGTCCATGCACGCCACTCATCACTACCCTTATCCGGGATAGTGCGCCGTAATTTGTCGCAGGCCATCCGAAACGAACTCGAAGCATTACCACCCAACTGCTCACGATAAGCATCGGCAAAAATCTTTCGCGCCTGCGCCGGCGAAGCCACGACAAGCGGATCGGGTATTTCGACACCTGCCAATGCTGCATAAGGCGACACCAGTTCCGTCAGACAAAAGGAGTGCACAGTGGAGAGCAAAGCACGATCACCGTCATCCACACCGAGCTTGATCAGCCTTGATCGCAGTTCGCCGACACAAGCATTGCTATAGGTAATGCATGCCAGTCTACGTGGTCGATGTACAGCCTCAGCAAGCAGCCGGGCGATCTTGACGGTGATCGTCTTGGTCTTACCGCTGCCGGGCCCGGCCAGGATGACACAGTTGCCCGTCGATTCGTACGCGCGCCATTGATCCTTGTTCCCGCGCAAATCTTCCGCGGCCTTTAGATGAGGGGAAGCTACAGCGGTCATCCCAGCCTGGCCTTCAGGTAATCCAGCGCAGATTCGATGTACTCAGGGCATACATCGACATTTTCCGCTATCAGCACCGACGCCAGCCGTTGCGCCATCCGCCCCTTGCCGATGGAATCGATATCTTTAAGGAACTGTGATGGATCAAGCGAATCCGGGTCGGCTGCAAGGCTCGTGAAGCGAGCGTGCATCTTCTTGTTAGTAGTGAGCTCCTCGACGGCCGTCAGGAAGTAATCCTCTGCCCCCGTCCGGAAAACATCGATTTCAAACGTGAATTCATTCAGGAACACGCCATGCTTTGGGGCTAGCCCCAGCACCTGCGCAAAATCACTTGACTCCCAAACATCTTCATCCAGTATATGTTGCATAATTTGGTTGACAACACGATTCTTGCCATAGCTATCTAAGACGCCTCCATCATCCGGATCCGCATCCTCCTGACTCGCAGATTCCTTCTTTGGATCAAAATCTGTCAGCACTACAAACGGGATATCAAGCCCCTTAGGACCCAGCAATTGAACATAAGGAGCGAAGTTGGTACCGGCAATGGAGCACACGAAGATACCCATCGCATCAAAATCCAGACTTTCGTCATATAGCTTGGCTAGCGTCGGTAGGAGAACCTTCTCCGCATCTCCCTCCACCAGAATGACGCCTTTCGAGAAAAACAGCTCGCCACGAGTGACGTCGAGATACCGTTCCAGATCTTCACGATCGCTGACAACGAGCTTTATGCCTCTGAGCGAACGCCCGATGGTATGCCCTTCGCCCATGACTTGGCGCAGGACAACCACATTGGCGAGCGGTGCCACACTTGCCACATTAGGCGAATGCGTGGTGAGCAGAATACTGCGCGGCCCAGGCCCGGCTTGAGCGTCACCACGCGTTTGCAAATAATTTCGATAAATGAGCCGCTGCAGATGGGGATGCAAGTGAGCTTCGGGCTCCTCTATCGCCAAAAACGTGTGTTGCCGCTCCCCCTCGTCCACAAGGTATTGATGTTCCAGATGCTTTAGTGCGAGATAAAGCACGTTAGCTGAGCCGAGGCTGGCTTCTGCCACACCCCGCTTGCCACCGTCGATCATCATTTGTAGTGCGCGTATTAACCGTTCCGGCTCCGTGGGCGCAAACCCCAACGCCGTTTCGATGGCGTGTTTGTCTCCCACCATGGCGGTAAGCTGATCGTTGACCTGCCCTACAACTCCGGCAAGTTCAGGTAATGCTGCAATTCTTGAGGTGGTTGTGTGCACTTCATCAGCGATCGCGCCGAGTGCTTTTGCATCTATCGTCTTCGCAGCACGGTCAAGAAGCGGACGCAGCGGGGAACGCCCCCAGCGCGCCAGGTCCGACTCGGCATCGCGCAAAGCCGGGAACAGGTCCAACGGCATCCAGCGCCTCAGGTCATAGCCGACCGCATTGTCGGGGCGGTCTCCGCCAAACACAATGAACTCGTAATCTGCCTCGCTGCGCGGTGCAGCTTCAAGCCCCTGCACCGGCTGATAGCGATACGTGATCCGTGCCACCATCGGGACAGGGCGTACCAAATGATCAGCTAATACTGCCAGCAGATTTTCATTATCTTCAAAATCTCGGAATTCGACCGACACCTCGATAATATCTTCCGCTTTAAGCGGTCGCGCTAACCCATCCCAAAAATCATCAAGGCGCAACTCGCGCGATGAGTCAGGAAGCGTGGGATCGAGAATCAGCCTCAACGCAAATAGCAGATTGGTTTTGCCAACTTTGTTCTCGCCAAGGACTACCGCATGTTGTCCCAGCCGGACATCGAGGTGCTTAAAGTTTCTGAAATTCTTAATGACGATACGGCTCAGTTGCACAATTACACCCGTCTTACGCTTTGGTTTTCTTCATATTGATATGGGCAGATCGTATAAAAAGAATTTGATCGGCGACGCTTGTACCTTTACAGTCAATCATATCTCGTTTCATTACGAAATGAGCGTTATACGGTGGATTCAGGTTTTCGCTATAGATGCGGGCCACGCTCCAGAAATCATCAGCTCCACTTGGTTGCCCTGAATGAAACCGACGCAAGCCTCCAGCACAGATCCGAATGGCCAGCGCCCCTTACCCTTTAAACTGCATTCCCAGATAGTCAGTACACGCCAGCCCAATGCGATCAGTGCTTCATGAGATTTGGCGTCACGACTCCGGTTAGCTCCAATTTTGGCACTCCAGAACTCCCGTCGTGTGGCTGGCAGACGGAACATCGGGCAGTCATGACCATGCCAGAAGCAACCGTGCACCAGGATGACCGCATGGTGACGCGGAAAAACGAGGTCCGGGCGTCCCGGCAGACTACGGTCTTGCAGACGATAGCGAAGCCCGCGCGCATGTAGTCCTCGCCGGATCAGCATTTCGGGCTTGGTATCCCGCCCTCGAATACGGCTCATGTTTAACTGACGCTGTTCCGGTGTGAGCACATCGACCATATGTCCTCCTACCCTGCATCTGCAATGATGCTCTTAAGACTCGCTCGCAAATCATCCGCGCTCATACCCGGCCGCAGCGTAACTGCACCAAAACGAAATTGTTCGCGGTACTTAGGATGGAACAGGCGCCCCGGTACCGGTGTAGTACGAAAATCGGATGTAAGCGTTGGTACGTGTGGTGTGAGCAGATAGGCAGCGGTTACAACGCCCTCTACCTGTCCGCTTTCAGCCTCCTGAACCAGAGCGTCACGATACGTATGGATTGAATTCAGAGCGTCATTCAGACCGTCATTGATGCGATACTTCGCATCGAGCACAATCATTCGCCGTCCGGAGCTGCCAAGACCCGTTCCAGCAAAAACGATATCGGGGACCATCGTACGGCTGAAGCTACCTTCGCCTTCAGGCTCGATCCAGTACTCCCGATATTGCCGCTGAAAGCACAGCACCTTGTCTACACCGATCGGCACGATGACAGCACCGGTCGCAATCGTCACGCCACCTGAGGCATCGGAGATAAAAAGATTCCCCAGATCTGTACCGGCCGGGCTGTACTCCTGGATGGCCGTACGCAACAGGCGCAAAAAACACCACAGCTCATACAGTTCATACGTCCTGGCCAGCGGCATCTGCAGGAAGTCGCCAAACAGCGCCGCCAACCCCAGATTCATATCCTGCCAGAGCCGGTAGAAGCGATGGTATACCGGATCATTTCGAAACAATGAAGACATCTGCAGCATCGCCGGTCCGTCACTGACCTCAGCCATGAAACCTGTATTGGTTGCATCGTTGAACCGGCGGGCTATACGTCGCGCACGTACCGCCCAGTTTCCGGCAGCGGTGAGAATTTCCGGATCATCTGTTTTACCTGACTTTGCAAGCAACTCGGCGACCCCCGACAACCAGGCCGCCCAAGCTCTGAGGCAGGCTTTGATCTGCCGATGCTCGGGAATATCCACACTGCTACGACGCTGGCGCAACGTAATTTGCGCCGGCAGCCGTCCCCCAGCGCCGGGGGTAGCCTGGATGGCCGCGCTACTTCTGTCCGCACCAGACCAGTCCGGAACGATTTGATGATCTCTGGCCCCGTAGCTCGCGCCGCCCGGTGAAGCGGGACAATAACTTCCTCGGCTCGCAGGAAGTGACGGGGAGCACGGTTGATCGCTGCAATGGTCTGTGTAATCTCGTCGGCACGCGAGCGCAGGAACTCCAACCGGGCCAGCGGCGGTGGCCGGTTGCCCGGCTGACGTGCGATGCCTTTACGGAACGCACTGAGTGAGAAAAGTGCAAAGGTGTCTTCCAGCACTTCCCGCACCATTGCATCAAAGTCATTGCGCGTAAGCTTGCGCAGATCCGGATCCGTCGTGATATCAAAGCGACGTGTACCCGTGCCAGGAATACGCAATACCACCTCTGCGACGCCGGCATGAAAGCCCGGCGTCCAGCGCCATCGCGCCACCCGGGGCTGACGCGATCGCAATGCCTCGACAGACACATCGTCAATCAGCAGATCCGCATTCAACGCGTCATCACTATCTTGCAATTCAAACAGGTAGGAAACCGCCTCGCGCACTTCACCGGCCGGGATTACCTCCTGTACTGGCCAGACCTGCCAAGCCTGTCCGCCGTTTTCCCGCCGGATATAAAGTGCAGCCACACACTTACCTCATTGCCTGAAACGAGCCGAAGTCATCCAGATCGCCCAGCAGCTTCCGGATGAAGGCCTGGGCACGGGGCAAGCCTTCGCAGGCTTTGGCCAGACTGTTGAGCAAAGATCGCTGGCGTTCCGCACCGCGCAGTTTCACCAGTACCTTCTGCACCAGCAACTGATCGGTCACCTCATCAGGTGCATTTCTCAGATGCTGTGCATCAAAGGCGTGATAACGCACAAACTCCTCAATCAGACGGTATCCGAACCCGAGACCATGCTGCTGCATGAACCCGTGAACCTCGGTCAATTTCGGCTCGGACACGGCACGGGCGGCAGCCAGCTCAGGATAACGCACTTCCAGAGAGCTCAGGAAACCAGGGATGTCCACCGCAGACATCTCAAGCACCGACGCCCGGTCCAGCACCTTATCACTGACCGGGTTGGTCGTCTCATCAACGTTAATCGTGCCAATGATAAAAAGGTTATGAGGTAGCGGGATTTCCGCCCGGACACTGGTGCCGGTCGTCCCCTCCAGCGGCACGCTGTTGGAGTGCAGCCGCAGTACACCGTCACGGATCTCGATGGCAGACAGAATATCCGACAGGTAGTATTCCACCCTTGCCAGATTCATTTCGTCAAGCACCACAAAGACTGGCGAGCTCCCGTGCGCTATCGCCACCAACACTGCCTCCAGAAATGTCGGCACAACGTATCGATTGGTCAATACGTCGTAATAGCCTGTCAGACCTGACGGGTCGGTCCATTCAGGACGCACCGGACACTCAAAAATCAAGGGGTCAGCTGTAGCCTGGGAGGTCAGACCATGTACCGCCCTGGCATACTTCAGCGCCAGCTGCGTTTTGCCGGTTCCTGACAAGCCCGAAAGGATCACAAAATGCTTGTGATCCAGAAAGTTCAGTGCCGCATGAAACCGCCGCACCTCACCATTGGGGTAGTAACCACCAAGAGCTCTGACTGCGGCCTCGATCTCCTCTACCGGAATCGTTACGGGCATGCGGCACATTTCAGGACTGAGCGTCGCCGAATCGGTCCAGACCGGTAACTCATGAGTTTTCTCGCGACCCACAAGAGTACCGAGCCAACCAATGAACTCCCGGGCGAGCAAGCTGCGCCGTGCCGATGCAGTAGGTGGATAAAGGGCAACAACGATCTCATCGGGCTTAACCGCTGGCCCGAACGGAGATCGGTCGAAATCCAGGCTGTTCCAGAAGCCTGAGTTACGCATCCAGATCAGACCGTCCGCAGCTAGATACACCGGAACAAGATTATTCCTGTGACTATACTTAAACGGCTTACCGGCTTCGTCAGCGTCATTATCGCTGTCGTCGCCCAACCCGTCGCTATCACCGCCTGCTCTTGCTACAGCGCCGAGCCTCTTCATCTCATCGAGACGTGCGAGAAACTTCTCCTTATCCTTACGGATAAGCACCGCGAAGTACACTTCGTCTTCCGGAGGAAACCGCATTACTGTCGCGATGATAAACGCCTCGGCGTCTGCACTCGCGCTGTTCAGGTTGGGAACACCGATTTGAACGCCACCCTCAACTACCTTCGCACTGTTGGAGACACCAAACAGCTTGTTGGTGCGGGTCGCTCTCGTCGCACGAAAATGTTTCTGCGCTTCCTCAAGAAACCGCTGCTGCCGCTCGACGAGGCTCATCTGCCATCTCCTTTGCTGTGACTGCTAATTTAATTGTCTGCATCATTTGTGTGGCAAGAGCCTTAGCCAGCAATGGCGGTACGGCATTACCGATCTGCTTAAACGCAGGATTCATCGTGCCGCTGAAGCGGAAGCCATCCGGGAACGATTGCAGACGGGCCGCTTCACGTACGGAGATCGTCCGCGCCTGCTTACTGTCGTAATGGATATGGCTGTAGCCGTCTTTGCCAAGGTGCGCCATAAGCGTGCGTGCAGGCTGATCGCGCCACATCTTGCGCCACTTGTTCGGAAACTTACTTGCATCATACGGGGGCACGATAGACGCCCAAAGTGCTTTGTATTTCGCAGAACCCTCTGTAAGCTTTTCACCCCGGGCCCGAGCCGCAGCCAGTTGCTCTTCGAACATCTGAACCGCGTGCGCATGAGCCTGTGGATACTGATCACCGGGATTCATACGCGCGAACAACGCATAATCCCGGGGCAAGTATCTGATGACATGATCCGTTAAGCCCTCTTTGGGCGCTTCATGCCCGGGCCAGTTACGCATCAGATCAGCATAAGCTGAAGTTTTCTTACGACCATAACTGACAGGCGTGTCGAAGCGCCGTGCACCCCGGGTAATCTTCCCCGCAGCGAGCAGTTCACGAGCATTAATTGCCGGCAAATCTCCGAGCGCATCCTCAGCCGTCACCGCCGGAGGGAGATCCTGGGTGGCTGCCGGAGGCACGATATAAGAGTGTGCCTCGTTTTCCAGACGACGAAGCGCATTAAGCGCGACCGAACGCGAACCTTCATAGCCCGGAGGTAACACAAGCCAGTTCGTCGGAGACGGGAACGAAACCTTAGCCCCCAACTCATTCCGGTAGGCAATCAGAAACATACGCTCTCTCATCTGAGGAACGCCATAGAACGCTGAGTTAAGCAAAGTATAGGCACCGCTATAGCCTTTCGCTTCCAGCACTTCGCAGGTTTGTTCGGCAATATTCTGACCGCCATGGTTCAGAATATCTGGCACATTTTCCATGAGAACCGCCAGTGGCTGAAAGGCCTTGACGTACTCGAGATATTTTTTATAGAGCTGCGCCCGAGGGTCATGAATAAAGGCTTCAGGATGCTCCTCAATCTCACGCAACTTCGATCTGCCTACACGGGCAAAAGCCTGACAAGGAGGCCCTCCGACAACCACGTCGAACGCATCCTCCACATTGTCCAGCCCAAGCTGCAGACAAAGTTCAGCAGGAGAAGTCTTCGTTATATCGATCGCCTGACTGTGTGCCTCAGCACCGTTATGGAAGTTCAGACCATGAGACTCCGCGGCAGCGGGATCAAACTCGACAGCCCCCACTATTTCAAAGCCAGCGCTTTCAAAACCAATGGATATGCCACCGCAACCGGCGAACAAATCCAGAACGCGGGGCTTCGCGCCTGTCCGAAGACGCGCCAGCTTGCGAACAATGGCATCATTATTCATTTGAATCGGATCCTTCTCGGGAGGACAAGCGCAGAGGCAGCTCGAGCTGCCCCTGATGCTCATCCAGAAAACGTTGTATTGCCATACGGATGACCCAGGCAGCAGAAACATGGTTGGCATCAGCAAGAGCCTGTACGCGCAGATGCGCGCCCTCCGGCAGCATCACGGAGGTTCTCACGGTCTTTCGGGCAGGAGCGATAGGGCTACGGGCCATAGATTGAATGTCCATCAATTGGATGGTAATGGTGCTATTATGCACCACTATGCATACCTCTGCACCACCTCCGCAATCGCCCGCCAGGGCGATATAGTAGAAGATCCCAGACACTCAGAACAAGAAGGAAATTCCATGTCGCGCAAACTGGCTCTGAAGCGGCTTACGGCCTCAGATCTGACATTTTTCAAGTGGCATTTCCGTAATCGCCCTGCAGGTAACCAGAAAGCGTTCAATCTCGATACCCGGATCATCGCTGATACGCTGTATCCAGAACTGGGCAAGCCCTCCACACAACGGACCCCGGTCTATCTGCTCGCGGTTCATCTGTTCGGACCGGGCCTGGTACAGCCATACACGCTGGCTCGAAAGATACTGAAACAACAGAAAAACTGGCGCCTGAACGGTGAACAGATTGACAATCCGGACGACGATCCTGAGCGCTACAACATCCTCGCACCGGGTGACTTCGCATTGTTTGAGTTCTCTGGCAACGACAGGCCGGAAGCGGTAAAGATCAACTTCGTTGCAAGCGGGATCCCGGCTGACTCAGGTATACACCGGGAGCTTGCCCGCAGATACCCCTCAGGTTCTATGTGGGTACTCCAGGAAACGTCTGTCGCGGACGTACTGACGGCCGCATCTCCCCCGCCAGGACATCCGCTTTATAGCTGGATTGAAAGCGACGCTCTCGAGGATGCCGCGCTGGGAGGAGCCACCGGAGCGGCAACCATCAACAGTCGATCCGCAGGCCGAGGTATCAGCCCTGAAGATTTCATCCGTTCCCGGCAGGCCGCAGAGCAAACGGGTGTGACAGGTGAAAATCTTCTGAACGCCTATCTGGACTATGAGCACTCGCAAAGCCGGATCAGTGAATTCGAATGGACGGCCAGCATCAATGCCGTCGCACCTTTTGACTTCCGGGTGACCACAACACCTGGCGATACCCGTGTCATTGACGCCAAAAGCACCAGCGGAACGTTTACCAATCCGCTCCATCTTTCACTCGGAGAAGTGTATCGGGCTGTTCACGGCCCGGAACTTTATGACATCTACCGCCTGTATGAAGTGACTGAAGAGACCGCAAAGATGCGGATTGCGCGCGACATTGGTCCCAAACTGCGTGGGATTCTGGACCAGCTGAGTGCTCTTCCCTCGGGCGTAACGGCGGACGGCATTTCCGTCCGGCCTGCTTTCCTGGACTTCGATACGGACGAGATTATTCTCGCAAGCTCGTATGGCGAGGACACAGACTGATGGCGACGCCCCGTACCTGGTCTCTTATCTCCCTGGAGCCTGAAGCCCGTCAGTACGGTGGGAATACCGGCTACCTCGATGAGACGCAACGGGTCTACCGTTACGATAGCAGTGTTCCCAACCATAAACAGCTTGCGACGGGAGACTTGGTTTTTGTCAGGGATTCGAAGCGCCTGCTGGGAGTCGCCCGAATCGAAAGCATTTCGGTTTCCACCATCGAGAAAATCCGGAGGCGGTGCCCCGTATGCGGGCAGACCGGTATCAAACGTCGCAAGTCCAATCCGATCCCTTGGCGGTGCACAAAAGGGCATGAGTTTCAGGCGCCTAGAGAGGAGGTCATCAACGTCTCGGGCTACGAGGCCAGATATGAACGGAGTTTCGTTAAAACGCCAGAAGCCGTAGCCGTCGGAGAGCTGAAGGCCGCAGCCCTTCGTCCTAACGATCAGCTTTCAATTGAGGAGTTAGATCTCGCCAGAATCGAACAGACACTTCTCTCCAGTTATCCTCAAACACGAGCACTGATTGAGCATTTTCTGCATCGTCATGTACTCAGTCCCTCGGAGGCGGATTCAGAAGCAGAGACGGGAGCGGACAACACTTCAGACTCTGCTTTCATTGCGACCATGACCGACACCCGAGAAAGCGTGCTCCGGTCCATCCGGATCCGACGGGGGCAGAAAACGTTCCGCGACAAACTCATCCGACGGTATGGAGCCCGTTGTCTGGCATCCGGCTGCGAACTGATGGATATTGTCGAGGCGGCCCATATCGACCCGTTTCGCGACGCCAACGACCATCACCCCGAGAACGGACTGTTACTCAGGGCAGATCTGCATACACTGTTCGATTTGAACCTGATGGGTATCGATCCCGACTCCCTGACCTTGCGGTTTCCAGCACACGTCAGAAATGCAGGATATCAGTCGCTTGAGAGGAACGTTCTGCAGCTTCCGACTAGTAGCAAACCTGCGCAAGCTCCTCTCATAAGAAGATGGGAAGCTTACTTGGCATCCACAGAACGGTACTCTTAAGTTCTGCCTTGTAACCAGCTAAGTATTACAGGCTCGCCCACAACAGACAGAAGCACACGCGCACGCGAAAGAGCCACATAGGCCAATTCGACTTCGTCTGCCAGCTCTTTAGTTGCAGCAAGGATTACCACCTTTCGCTCGAGGCCTTTGAAGTTTCGCACACTGGAGACAGCTAAGCCCCGATCCAGCAGACCCTTGATCTTCTCCTGTAACTGCTGGAGCAATCGAAAATCCTCCGACAGAATAACAACCTCACCCGGATTTATTGCTTGCCTGCATAAATCTTGAGCCAGATTTGCCACAGTTTTTGCGACTTCTTCTGTGGAACACTCCACCCATTGGACCTCAACCCCATCCGGCCCGTCGGCGATAACAGGAAGTCCCGTGTAGAAATGCGTAGTAGCACTGTGAATTGCCCGGGTATTCCGCAGGTTCCTACTCAAGCGTACTGGAATCATAGCGAAGCTGGCGAGCTGTCCGGTTAGCTCACCGTAAACACGCTGATTTGTATCGTAAAACGCGTGTAGTCGTGAGCTAGTCGCATCTGTTAATGCCGAATCCAGAGCAACCCACCAATGAGGCTTGAAGTCTTGCGCCTCATCAACCACGATGGCATCAAATCGAAGAGAAGGCTCTTGCGTAACAGCATCAAGCAACAGTTCGGGACCGCCATCTGAAGAAAAAGCGGCTGAAGCGTTGGCAATGCCAGCCTGCAGCCCCATCTGCGTACACAGCCGGGGAAAGCTCATCACCTCGACAGGCTTGTCGCACAAGTGCCCACGCAAATCAGCCGCCAGCTCATCGCTGAGACACGTCAGCAGAGTGCGACTCCCTGCTTCTGCCAGACGCAGCGCGTCTTCCATGGCAACAATAGTTTTCCCTGTACCTGCGCCGCCGCCGATAGCAACTCTGGGAAGATGTGCTATTGAATCAAGTATGTGAAACTGTTGGGGAGTAAGGCATTGAATCTGCTGCTCGTCATCGGTCAGCATATGGCCAAGTGGAACGCGTAAAGTAAAAGGCGCGGCCAGCAGACGCTCGAATGCCTGCACACCTTCTGATCCCAGTTCATCTTCCTGTCCTCCGCTTAAGCGAGTTAATACCCACGCACCAAGCTTCGAAAGATCTGATCGGCAGCAGAAAAGCTCTCTAGGCTTATCTGCGCCCAGATTTCGCGGAGGGCTTTCAGTGTCCGGAAATATAACTGCATGTCGCGCCCGGACAAAGCGAGCGGCTGGCCAATTGCGTTGCCGCTTTGCGCGTTCGAGTAGCTCATATTTTGCACGTCGTGCCTGATCGACAGGATTTTTAATCGAATGGCGGTACTTATCTCGGTCCGTGCTCCACCAGGAATCAGTCGCCGGATCGTAGGTAATCCCTCCTCCCTTTACCTCAATAGCAAGATAGCCGTGCTTCGGGTGAACAATCACAAAATCGCACTCGCCGTCCTTCTCTCCGCCTGTAGGCGTGAGCCCCAACCAGGGCCTGCTGTAAAAAACCGTCCAGCCAGCGTCCAGTTGTTCACGGAGCAGATCATAAACTCTGACTTCGGCTTTCCGGTATCTATCTTCCCGAACTTGGGTCGGCAGTACTTGCGGCCACATTCTTGGGCCCGTAGTCATTCGGCAGCTCGGTCAAGAACCGGTCGGAAGAATCCTAACTCAGGCTGACTCGGGGTTCCTACAAGCGTTGCCCGGTCCAGGAACCGGTTAAATTCCTCGCAGGAAGTCTCCGGCGCCATCACACAAGAGTGACAAGCTGCCAGCGAAAGTCCGTCTTCAGGCGCCATCATGTCCTCAATGCAAAGCGGATCAGATGAGCACCAAGTCTGAGCATGAAGCGCAGCAATAATTGTGCGCTTCATCCGCTCAGGATCTCCCTGCCTCTGTAATCCACCGAGCGTCCCATCATCGTCTGTTGTCGCCGTGTAAATTAGAACACCGGCCATCGCCGCGTCGGCTTGACCCACATAGAGACGTTCGCGCAGAGCTGTAGAAGAATAGCCACACTCAAGCGTCAATTGCCTCATCAGAGCATGTGCAAAGGTATGAATGAGAAGAAAGCGCGGCGTAATCGCGCGCAAAGGTGAGGAACCTGCTCCATGACGCTCGTGCCACTCGGACAGCCACTGTGTATTGATCGTTGATGCCCTGCGCCGGACATCGGGATGACTTTCCCATGCTGAAACCGCAGCCGGATCAAATTCCAGAAAAATACCTTCGCCACGAACCTCTATAGCAGGTAGCCAATCCAGATCTTTACGGACTGAAAGACGCGCTATATCGGGCGACTCTGGATCGCCAGGGGGCTGAATCCGTGTGAATCCTCTGACGGCACGCACCTCTCGCAGACGAACCACCTTGACTAGGCGTGAGAACAGCGAAGCGATAAAAGCGGGTACGGACTGTGGGCGTATTTCAAACTCCCGATCCAGGCCCTGAGCCGCAACACCACCGGTGAGCTGCCGATATTCTTCGAGGCGAAGGTCAGTCGTTTCAATTGCATCGTGAGCGCTAAGGCGGCGCTCGATTTCCAAAGCCAGCATTTCGGGCGTAAGAGCAAGCTCTTTAAGTGCCGGTGCCAGCGTACCGCGCGCCAGCATCTTGATAAAGCCGGCCCGATCTTCAGGATGCGTTTCCACAATAGGATCCCACTGAACGCCAAGCGCTTCTTGCAGGCGATCGGACCAGGGAGGAATACTGAGGGCCGACTCAACAACAGGAAAATAAAGATTAGAGGCACCGCGCTGAACCGCTCTCGCCTTGCGTGTGCATGACTCGTTGCTTGCAGCAAGCCATGGTCTCTTTCCCCGGCAATCTGGAAACCTTTGCCATGTGTCGGCCGAGAAAATTCCGTCCATGGATCTCCTGCTCTTGCAGTCGGGGCAGCTCAGCATCAGGCCGGCAAGGCCAGGTCGCTCTGAAGTCAGCTTAAGAAATCCTCGACGACTCTTGCAGACCTCCGTATGTCCGACCCATGTATGCCAGGGGAACTCATCGAGGTGTCCGGCTTCGCATGCCATCACGAAGCGAACCGGAATGGCAAAAACCTTATCCTGTCCCGGCGCTTTCTGAGTACAGGAAGTACACCAACGTCCCGCATGGCCAGGCGCCTCAGCCCAGCAATCTTCGGGGCCTATCCTGTCACAATGCGGGCATTGAAGCCAACTTGGAAAGCGCACCGCAACCAGAGAGCGTTCAGCATCTTTGTCCGTTGATGGATCGCGCACAGGAGGCAGCCGAAAACCCTTGACGCCCAGCTTCTTCTGTAGCCGTTCCTCGCGGATGGCTTGAGAGTGCAGCATGCCCCCGGTGGAAAGTTCGAGTCCCACTCTTCGAGACCGGCCGCGACCGCCGATATAGAAGCGCCGCCTGCCCTGAAGTCAATAATAGCTCCTGGCCCGAACGTTGCAGCGGCAGCGCTGCGGCGAAGTTCACCTAGATCATTTTTAGCCATTATCAGCAGTCCTCCTGAGACCTTCGGCGAGCCGGTACGGTGTCGCGGGCTCTACGCCACGCATGCTGTTCGGTGTGGGCCAGGCTTGCCCGATGGAGCGGCCGGCGGCCCGCCGCGCAGCCGCTTGCTCCGCGCCTTGAAGCAGTGACTCTGATGAAGCAAAACTCCAGTAGTGTTGCGGCGCCCGCCGGATCCATCGATTAAGCCGTGCTTGCAACTCAGCTCTTACATCCGTCTCGAATTTATCAACTCGCGCAGCACGTTCGGAGATTCGCTCGATCAAAGCTTCTGCAGCGGCGATGGCTTCATCATTGAGTACCGGTGCACTGAGCATGCCGGGCACCAGGTGACGGATAACAGCTACCAGAACCGCATGCAAGGCGCGGTCGCGCGCCCGTGAAGCAAAGGGAGTAACACTTGTGGCTTCAACGTCGCGATACAGAGTAGCGTGCCAAGTCTTAAACGTCTCATAGTGAGACCGGTCCCTTGGCTTAGCATTGTTCAAGATCGGTATGACAAGCCCGGGAACCTCCCCACGTCCGACGCGGCTGGTTACCTGGATGTATTCCGCCATTGTTTTTGGCTGACCATTAACAAGCATCAGACCCAGGCGCGGGATATCAACTCCGACGCTAAGCATATTCGTTGCCAGAACCACATCCAGCGCACCATCTGCCCCGGCCGGTGTAGCCAGCAGGTCCAGCATATGCCGGACGTCCTTTTGAGAACGACGGGAAGTAAGCTCCTCCACTGCGGCGGGCTCTCTGGGAGCCTCACGACGTGCCTGAGCCAGCAGGCGTAGAGTGTCGTTAACGTCGTCCTGCATCAGAACAAGCGCACCGCCCAGCTCACGAAGCGAATTGAAGTACGCTACCAATGTCCAGTACGGATCCCGATCTGCTTCTGCCAGTCCCGCCGCTGCCGCCTGCAAGAGTGATGCAGCGACAGCCTGTAAGGTGAACTTGGCCGACCGGCCGGCCGTAGTAACGCCTAGGTAGCGACGTCCGGGCGCATCCGGGTTAACGACTGCGAAGCCTGAATCGGAAGCATCAAGCCCAGGAGGCGGAAACTGACACGTACGGCGGTCGAACAACGCCTGCACCTGATCGGCGGCACGACGGATAGTAGCTGTGGAGCCGATAATCTTCGGGCGTGTTCCGTTTGCAGAAAGGATCAGATCCAGCGCAGTTTCGTAAAGTCCGCACAGAGTGCCAAGTGGGCCGGCGATCAGATGTAACTCATCCTGCAAAATGAGCTGCGGCTGAGCAGATACACCGACCCCGAACAGATCTGCTGTCTGAGGCTTCCGGACAATCTGAGCAAACTTGTCTACTGTACCGATAAGCATTGTCGGCCGCGCCGCATAAACATCCTCATCAACGGTCCACACCGGTAATGACGCTGGCCCAGCCAGCAGACAGCTCTGGTCGGTGCAGAATATGCTCACGGCGTCGGCAGGATGCTGTTGCTGATAGTGCAAAGAGCTATGGCAGCAAGGACATTGCACCAGCTGTTGGGGCGTCGCCCTGGAACTGTCTGACTTACTTTCAAAGGCCCCCTTCCGGGTATTCGGAGTCGCTCCTTCTCCTACCCAGAGACCGATAGAAAACGGAGTTGCGCCAAGGCCATCCGCATCAAGGGACGGAATGCTCTTTCGCCGGATCGCTTCACAAGCACAGATCATAGCTGCCGCGCGGATAAACTGCTGCGTTGTCAGCAAGCGAAGCGTATAGCGCATAATGCAGGCAACACCAGCACCATCGTCCGGCGACGCATAGGACAAGCGTCGATGAAAGGCCACCATGGCAATAAGTGCCAGATAAGCTTCAGTCTTACCCCCGCCCGTTGGAAACCATAACAAATCCATCACCTCCCGATCTTCATGCCTACCATCAATAGCAGATTCGAGAGTAAGAAGTAGAAAGCCCAGCTGGAAGGGGCGCCACCACAGGCTACCATTTCTGCCCCAGGTTCGCTGTGTTTCCATGGCCAAATTTGCCAACCGGAATGCACTGGCAGCATGCTCATCGTTTCCAAGGCGGCTCACTCCACCGCGCATACGCTGAAGCACAATGCGAGTATCATCCAGATGCTGGTCGGCGGTCAGCGCTTCAGAGCCTGATAGTCCGTCTGCCGAACGGGCCAGATCGTTAATCCATTGCTCATAAGCATTGCAGAACCGCGTCAGTGCCGCGGTCAGATCGCCACGGGTTGCCATAGAAAGCCACGCCGCCGAAAATACATCGCCGGCCTCTGACCGAAGATTCCGGAACAGAGCGTGGCCGTCAGCGCTGATTGCGGGAACCAGCGCCTGGGGCATCCACGTTGTACGCACGTTCTCTACTCGCGCCGTATCTCCGTTGTTGTTTACAGACCAATCCGCCGAACATGTGTGGCCAGCGGCATACTCACGTGCATCTTTATAAAGAAGAGCGGCACTGCGATCTTCGTCATCAACAACTGCACGGCGGCTTGGCCTTGCAATCAGAACGGTGCTGTCTGCAGCCTCAACGGAAAGACTCACTTGAAACAGCGTGACCCGCTCTATCTCATCGCGACCGGGTCCTTCAGGCTGGCAGCCATTGACTAGCGTGACTGTCGCAAGTGTCCCGTGCTGATAAGGGCTGCATCGCAAGTTCAGCCGCAACCCTGGCAAGTCGGGAATACGGAGATCATAGTCCTGCCCGCCGACCACGAGAGCCAGCAGCCTCGGTGCTGGCACCACCTCTATCCGGCGCCAGCAGGTTGCCCCATTAACCTCGGTGGGAAGGTAACGTCCCAGTGTGATGCTCACCCGGACTTCCGGACTTCCATCCCCTGCAGATCGTGCAGCAAATGAAAGCCCTGCTGTGGATGGGCGCCGCATGGGAACAGATGCCGGCTGACTCTGATCATCGGCGTCGTCACCCTCCTCACCCTCACCTGGGGCAACAGCCAGCCGCTCATCTTCCTCCGGCGCGATCTTTGTGTTCTTCGGCCAGAGAATTCCTGTTAGATAAATATCGGAAGGGCGCGCATTCAGAACCTCGTCCCCTAATGCAGGACCTATCAAGTCCTTGCACAACCGTTCCACCATCTGTTCTCGTGCAGGAAATGCTATCAAATCTTGTCCCATTCATTTACCCCCTGGAAATTTAGCAGCAGATAATCCGAGCAACAGTGGCGCAAACAAAAAACCGCTGGAACGCCAAGGCTCATGTAGCTCCTCAGCCACTACGCTGTCCGGCGTAAAGGCCAGCGTACGCAAGCCAATGGATCTTAAATGGGGCAAGAACCCCGGAGGAGGCCACTTATCACATTGCTTGGCTATGAGCTTCAGATCATTACTGACATATCGGCTAAGCGCTCCCAAGCGCTGCCCATCAGCTTCGAGAGCTAGCCTCCAGTCGATATCCTGATCAGCTCGGGCGCTGATTCCAGTGCGAAGCGGGACATCGAGCCATGCGGACTGTGCCGACTGTGCTTCATCGGAGGTTGCAAATACAGTACGACCAACTAGGCCATCCGGTTCCAGGTCGGACACCCTCCCAATTTCAATCTGAACTTTCCCACCCTTTGCCCTGCGCCACACACGACCATTCACGGAACCTGCCCTAAGCCCGGAAGATGTGCCGACCATAAGCTTGTCACGTGCACGTGTTGCTCCGACAAACATAACTCTGATCTCCTCCTCACCATCACCACCATCTTCGTTATCACCATCTGGTGGCAAATAGAGGATCACGTCAGATGCCTCCCGCCCCTTACTTGCGTGGATCGTCCCTAGCACTGGCCCCGCGTATCCAAACTCTGGAGAGCAAAAAAGCATCGGCGGGTTTGGACGCCCCAATACATTGCGTAACCGGTGCAGATCAAGACTAGTCGCACTGTCTCCCGCGACTTCAAAAAGCAGTTGCCAAGCCGCCTGCTGGCTAGGCATTCCAGGTCTTGTCGGTGTGCAACGGGCGAACCAGCGTTCGTCGAAAATAGATTTGGTTATACGCCGTTCCGTCCAGTCCCAGAAAAGCATGGCAAGCCATGGCGCCAGACATGCGGGAAGTCCGGACATTCTTAAACGGTGTGGTGCAGTAGCAAAACTGGAGGCCATAAGGACATCTACCCTGCGCCGCATCAGTACAAGTGTATTTTGGTCTAGTGCGGCCACGTCGAGAGAACGGCTGGTATCAACTACCCCATCAGCAAGGCGTTCGATATCCGCACGGACTCTCTGCTGTCTGGCTTCTGTGTGGTCAATTTTGTCAATGACGCACCGACGGACCGAGGTGAAAATCTCTCTCAGAGTCGGGCTTTCGGTCCTATATACGTAGCTTAAGCTTCGCTTCTGAAAACCGCGAGCTTGCAATCCGTCCAGCAGTGAGGCGGCTGGCTCCAAACCTAGTTGATCATCCTCTGTAAATCCGTAGATCGCTTGCGCCTCGTCTGCGAATACTGTAACGCCGCATTCCGGCTCTAACGCATCAAGGATAGCCAGTGTGAGCTCGGCCCGCACACCAATGATATCTTGCCCCTCATCGATTATCAGATGGCGCAATCGCCGCAGGTATTCTGCAACTTCAGCGTCCTCGCGGACCTGCATAAGTGTGGATTCGATATTCTTTTCGTAACCGCCGGAAAGAATGGCCCCGCTTGAGAACCCTGATTGCAATGCCCAAGCGTGAGAGTCTAACGTCGCGATACGGATAGCACCGGCTTCGGCAGGATCGTCGAGCGCAGCGGCAATACGATTGCGTAATTCGATAACGGCAGTTCTGGTAAAGCTGATAATCCAGATTCGTGTAGCAGGTACACCATCGCGAATCATTGCGGCAACCCGGGAGCAGGCCATGTACGTCTTTCCCGTACCAGGGCCTGCATCAACAAGAATTCTCGAGTTTTCCGGCTCCCCCTGAATAAAACCTTGAGATACTCCAAAGTCAGCAGAAGTCTCCGTCACATGTTGTTCCGCAATTTCAGACAACATTTCATCGGCGTTCAGCGCTCCTTCATCAAGATCAATGCTGGAGCCAGTCACCCGCCACAGCTTCCGGCGATAAGTGATTGCCGACACGCCGCCGTGCGTTCGTAGCGGACGCACGATTCTGGCGATCTCTGTGCCCGACCTCAACACTGTAACCTCGATATCACCCACTGCCGCTCCAAACAACGTTCGAATCCCAACTATACCAGTTGAATCAAAACGTATCAGAATGGAATACGGTCTGCACTCATTTTCGTTCTCCTCGCGCCGCGTTTCGAATGTATGGGCGTTCCCTCGTACACTCTGGCTGTCACTCCACACAACACACGCTTGGTTCTGCATGGCCCGCCGGCTTAGCTATGAACACTCCTTTAGGAAATAAACATGGAAAAGTTGAAACTTCTCAGAGCACTGGTCGATGCAGGTTGCGAACTGGCCGTGTATGTGCCGGCACTGGGCGGAGGCAGAACTGCCGTAGCAACGCCTGGACAGGCGTTGCGCCTGCTGGAGGACAAAAACGAAATCTATGGAGAGTTGGTGGGCTTGAGCCGGACCAACTATATCGAGTGGGTCTCCAGCCAGGGAAGCGTGTACTGTTCAGCCAAGACCCGAAAAGGTGATCGCTGCCGCAACACTGTCGTCGCCGCCACGCAACTGGAACCAGCCGCCTGGAAGACCAAACATGAGGCAGGCGGATACTGTGCCACTCATGGTGGCTAAAGACTATCATGGGCAGTACTGACAGAGACATCGATCAAAGCCAACAACTGCACTGATGCAGACTTGACCTGACATGTTCCGTCCGATTAGCCAAGCAGAAAACGACCCATTGCCGACGCTCGTTCTATTCGGCGCAAGAAACCCTATAAGCGCCTGAAGAAGTTTATCGAACAGTATCCACAGGTTCGTAGCCGATTGCGATTAAGTCTTCCTCCTGACGCAACGAGGGAGTAAGGTAAATGAAAGTGTTCTGCTATCCCGCCCTGAGGCGGGCAAGTGCTTGGAAAAAGGGCGCTTCGGTCATTCCCGGCGGAAGGAAAGGATCGGTTATGCCGCGCATAGCTGTAACGAGTGGCGAAGTACCATCTACCTGCCACGCCGGAATGAACTCCAAGTGGGAAAGCTTGATGCCAAGCTCGAAGTTCTCGCGAGTCATTTCGATGCCCGGCGAGGTAAGGCTGAACGCCACCGGCAACAGAAATACGAAACCCGTCCGTCGGAAATGGTCTTTCAAGACGTCCAAGTTCCGACTGGACGAGGGTGTCATGTCATGCATCCGATAGACCATGGTGGCTAGGCGATTGCCAGCCGTTGCAGTCTTCATGTAAGACTCGCTGATGCCAACCACCACTCGGTAGTCCAGCGGGCTGTCGCGTCGAATTTCGGTGATGACGGTCACACTCAGCCATCCGTCCCGGTTGTCGGTGCCAACCTTCTTGCGCCACCCGCGAAAAATCTTCTGCCCCGCATCGAAGTTTTCGAATGCTAGAGCCATCACCGGTGGCACCACTTCTCCTGAGACTTGCGGAAGCGCCACACCAGTCCCCTTCCACTTGGCCCTATCCCAGAGCGGCAGAATGATGGGAGACATGACACGCAAGTCGCGATGCAGCACAGCGTCCACACCGAAGAGATGCTCTGGTGGTGGAGTCGCCGAGAAAGTGGAATCGCGCTCAGAGGATTGAGCGACGGACGCAGTCGCCACCACAGCCGGTACCCACGCCTTTTCGCGGATGAACGGGAATGCGGCAAGTGTGTCGTCCTGCACCCAATCTTCCGCGCGCCCTGCAGGCGATTCTCCAAGAATGTTCGTAACAGGAATGATTGAACACGCCACATGATAAGCACGGTCTTGAGCACGATACTTCGCGAACATCTCCTCTAAACCCTGTCGCTCTACATCGAGCTGCAGCTCGAAGGTCACGCGCGCAAACAGCTCAATCATTTGCGTTTCGAAGCCTTCGCCAACCAAACCTGCGGCTGCGGAAACGGGATGGGTCACGATGAGCATTGTCTCGCCGCAGTCGTCCTCAACATGGCGATAAGCAAAGGGCGGCTTTGCAGCCTCGGACTGCCGCACCTCTATGACCAGTCGCTCCCTAGGCGACAGCAGCCTCCGAGTTCTCACTGCCGTGGAGTAGAAAGCTTCCAGAAATCCGATGATGCTCTCGCCGAGTAGTGCTGATATGATTCCGCCCCGCGCGACGACCTCGACCTGGCAACCCAGAATGATCGTCGTCATGCTCGCAGTGCCGAAGTGCCATGACGGCCGCTTCGGAAGGTCTTGCGCGGCCGGAGCAGCAAGCCAGTCGCTTGCAAACTGATTCAGGTCTTCATCTACCGCACCATATTCGGCTCGTACTTTGTCCTCATGCCCGAGCATGAAGAGGGCGGCGGCGCGTGACATCTCGAGCCCCTCCGTGGACAAAAGGTCCGGAAGCCGCGTCAGCGATACCCAATCTTCATGGGCAGTACGCAGAATCAAAATCCCCAGGACTCGGTCGATGGCTTGTACCTCCTGCCCGAGGTCCTTTGAGTCTTCCTCATTCAGGCTCAGCGCGACTTGGATAGGCCCAAACCACTTCACCCATGCGAGCACGTAGGGAACGCGACCAAGTTGTAGTTCCAACCATGCCAGCTTTTTCAGAAGTGGCAAGGCGCGGCGGTCGATGGCTCGCTCTTTGAACCACGAGTACAAGCAGCGGTCCAGTGCGGATACTAGGTTCGCCCTTGCCGCGTAAAGTAAACCTGCCGATTCGTACGCCAAACCCGTACCGCACAGGGCAGCGATGAACTCGTCGCGGCTGTCCTCTTGCGCAAGAAGTATCTGCGCGCGAGCCAGGTCGTCAATCGCTTCATATGGCCTCTTCCGCTCAAGCTTTTGCAGGCCACGTTGCAGTTGCAACTCTCCAGCGGCGCGGTCGCCGTTTCTGTCGCGCTCTATTTCGATTACCGCATCCAGCAGTTCGTCGTACCCCGGTGAGTCGCCGATAAAGCTCGCCAGCTCTCGCACGATACGAACGACGGGCTCAATTGGGAACTCAATATGCCGGCGCACCTTGCCTAAGACCTGTCGCATGGCGACCAAGGTAGGCTGAAGGTCGAGTTTAACTCGCATGGCGGCGACGAGGTCCATCTGCAGCAATTGGATCTGCGCCCAGAGCGAGCTCGTCTCTTTTGACCTGTCATTGGCATGGCGCTGAAGTGCAACGCGTAGAGCACTGGTGCGGACTTCGCCCGGAGGGTTCCATGCTTGAAGAGCAAGCCACAGGTTGACGAGGTTATCAATGTCCCAGATCCAGTCCGAGGGCAACACTTCGGGTGCCAGCTGCTCGTAGATTCGCCCAGCTTCTTCCGGATCATCAAACCACCACAGAGCGGTCCACGCCTTTTGGTACCAAATGCGCTGTAGTTGACTGCTACCGATAGTTCGCGCGAGACGTTCTGCGCGGTCGAAGCGGCCATCAACTTCATATCGCGGCCTGTCGAGGCTTCGTGCGAGAAGTGCAGACTGTAAGCTCGCTTCGACCAGTTCAAGCGTGAACGCGGAGCCAGATGCCGCGTTGACTTTCTTGTCCAGCTCCTCCAGGTCACGTAGTCTACCAGCGTCGAGCGGGCCCGGAGTAGCGACAATCTTGCGCGTGAGCTCAAACTGGAGAGTCTCGGCCACAATGTCCCACCGCCGGTTCCGAATAACGTTCCCGACAATCCAACTACGGTCAAGAATACGCACCTGCACTCCATGCTTGGTCGTGAGCGCATCCTCCATTTCTGCGCGGTCCTTGTCCCTAATGGCTTGGTTCGATATGAAGTAGACGAGCGTGTACGGACGGCCGGTCGCTACGATTTTCACTACGTCAGAACGAACCTTTGGCTTCCAGTCGGCCTTGGCACTCACCGCGAAGCCCCAACGCTGGTCGGCCGCGGCCGGATTGCCCTCGTACCAGAGCGTCGCAATCGCTGGGGCGACAGGATACGTCTCGGTGTCAACCTTGCTATCTCCACCGCCTGTAGGCCCGGTTTGCGGTATCAGATTAGGGCATAGCTCCTTTTCAGCTAGCACCCTCGCGAAGTTCTCGAACGCGATCTCCTCCTTACGGCTTGTGAGTGAATGGAGGTGAAATTCGAACTGCCGCCTGTCCATCTCACCGATTTCGACGTGCAAGGTGTCTGAGTACAGATGCGGGCGTCTAGCTCGCATAAACTCTCTGTAACTCGGACTCGTGATATCGTTGTTCATAAAAAAACCTCAAGGCGCATGCATCACACGAGAGCTGTTCGCGGTTCGACTATCAGAGCAAAGTAGAGCATATACACGGCCTGCAGGAGCTCAGCCAGCAATTGCCCCTGATTATGCAGCTTCTCCACCCAACGGCCACCATCCATATGGCCATGCGCAGCCGCTTGGTTTCTCTCGTCATCAGTCAGGCCATCGAAATGCCCAATCAGCCCAATGGCGTTCGCCTCATCGATCTGGTGCCGACGAAGCAGCGAGGCGTCCTTGATGGAACTGCCATTGAGAATGACTACAATGGCTAACAGCACGGACAACCTCCCCACATTGCTCTCACCGATACGAACGATCAGCTCTTCCCACTCCACGTACGCGTTCTCTATACACTTGATGTTGAGAATCTCAAAACGGCAAAGTTGCATGTTTCTCCCCGGCCCGGTCAGGGGCCACGCTTTCCTTGCAATTGCTTTGCCGTGTTTGTAACTGATTTCCGCGCAGGGCGCATTTCGCCGAACCTGCTCTCTCGTCCAAATTAAGTATTCTGCCTATGAGCAAGCCGTCTTCATTCCTACAATACAGGCTGACACCCGACAACATCATTACATTGAGAGCTTGACCAGCTCAGCATTGCCAGCGTTCGTCAATTAACCGAGCAACATCGCTTGCGCGAAAATAAACACGCCGACCGATTTTTTCTTAGCCGGGCACCACGTTCGCGCAAACTCAGAATCACCATGCAACGCTATGCGCAATCCGTCCCGGCTACGTTTGAGAACCTCTGCTAGATCATCCAGAGATAAGAGGATGCCGTAGCGCTCAATGAGTCGTACTTCCGTCGTCATTCCGTCAACTGTCATGGCTGCTACTCCTGCGACGAATCGGCGCGTTTCGTTCCAGGTGGGATGGCACGCGCCAGCACCCGGCGATGCCGATATGGTTGATACTTCCCCAGGCTAGCCCTCCCGCCCGTCTTTTCGGCGGCACTTGGGGTATCCTGCAGATCTCTTTGCTCTTGGCCTCCTCCAACGAGTTCCTTGCGCAAACTCGCTACTCTCTCGGCAGCTTCCCGCACCGGGTTATCCTCGGCGTGAACATACCGCATGAACATGGTTGCCGTTTTATGCGCCGTCAACGCCATACCGATCTTGACCGAAACCCCGGAATTGGCAATGTCTGTCGCCGCTCGATGTCGAATACCGTGCGTGCCGACATGGGGAACCTCGGCACGCTCCAGAATGCGCGTCCAGCCGTTCTTATAGGTTCCCTCTGACATTGGTTGGTCGCCGTCGAAGACGCTCGGGCATACGTAGGGCGACCCTTCAATGCGTGGGGCCGACGAAAGAAGCTGATAAGCATCTTCACCCATGGGCTTAGACATCTTCCCCGTCTTACTGTCCGGCCACGCGATGCGGCGATTCTCAAAATCCACCCAGGCCCATTCCAACAGCCGAATCTCCGACATGCGAGCGGCAAATGAAAACTGCAGGCGGATGCCTAATGTCAACAAGGGATGTTCCAGGCCTTCTGCGTCAGCTCGATCCAGATACTCGTAGACGCGCACCAGCTCATCATCGGTGATAAATCGCGTTGTGCCTTTTTCGGGGTACATCGGAACATGACGGCAGGGGTTGGAACCGTCCGGACGATAACCCCATACCTCTGCCATGTTCAGCATTTTGCGTAAGCAGGCGAACCCCCGATTTATCGTAGAGGGGATATGCGAGTGTCGCTGCATCATGTCACTCACGTCGGCCCGTGTCAGATCCGGCACCTTGATGCGACCCAGGGTCGGTATGATGTAGCGGTTGATATGGTCCTGATAGGTGACAACGGTGCTCGGTTTATTGCGCGGCGTTGAGTATTCTTCGATGAATTTTTTGCATAGCTCTTGGATGGTAAGCGCTTGCCGTGCCGCCGCCTTCTCCGCACTCGGATCATGTCCTTTGCGAATATCAGCAAACCAGTCTCGCGCGATGTCGCGAGCCTGTTCGACGGTCAACTCACCGAATTTTCCAATCGTGGGCTTTCGACGGTCTCCCGAATTAGTGCGATACTGAAGGGCAAATATCTTTCTGCCCTTAGTCGTGACTTTGCAATGAAAGCCCGGGACAAGGGTATCGCGCAGTTCATAATCTTTACCCTGCGGTACTGCGGTTTCTATAACGGTCTTGGTAAGCTTTAAGGTAGCCATGACGCCTCCTGTCAGTGACGATTTCTAGGTGCCAAATAGGAGCCACCGGAAGGTAAAACCCATCCAAAATCGTCTAATTGAAGCGTAAGACTAACCCGGGCAAACCCTCCGGAAAACCAAGCCCAGCAAGGCTTAGCGTGCTCCAGAGGATTTTATCTTCTCAAATTCCTTCATTCTCAAAATCCCCCGCCATGAGGCTAACTTCTAGGCTTAACTGATGACACACACAAACTCACCGATAACCCGGTAACGGTGTTCGTCCTCGTTACTAAGCTCAAGCGTGATGAGATTTGGATTAGTCGATCGAGGTTTCAAGCGAATTTGCTGGTGATGCCACCCGTCTTCAGTGTCAACTTTGATGCTTTCATATTCTTTGACGGTGTACCGAGAGCCTTCATCGCCATCTTGGATGTCAGCACATTCAACCAGCACGATTTTACCGTTTCGGCTCCCGCCTGGATTTAAACGGAAAAGGCAGGTGGCACCGTCAGGAATGATTTTATTCATTGACTCACCAACAACTTGGCACGCAAAAAGGTTTTTACCCACTGTCACGCCTTGTGGCGCGGCAATCCATTTTTTTGTTCGGCGTGCTGAAGCTCGCTAAAACCACCTGCGGCGGCCTGTAAGTCGTAGAAAGGAACGGCGTTGATGTAGGGTACTAGCTTGGCAACCGGTTTGGTGAACTTGCCGACAGCAGAATGGTGCATAGGGATATGCTGCTTCAGGTAATCGCGAAGATCAGCGTCGCAAGCGTAAACAAAAGTGCCTTTGATACCGCGCAACATAATGGTTCTGTAAATATTCAGTATGTATTGCTTCAGTTCGGCTGCGGTTTTTATTGTTTGCTTGCCGTTGCGGTCGAAATAGTTGTCTTTGTCGATGACGATTTGGTCGTTCACTTTATCGTAACGAATCTCTTTACCGAAAATGACGCCTGTGTAGTTAAGATCATAGCCTTGGGTGGTATGGATACAGCCAACTTCATGTTCGGCGTCTTGTGTATTGATCCAGTCGGTGCTGGTGCTATTCCAGCGTAGCCGAACATTATCGATTTCAATGTCGTGCTGGCTTGTGTCTTTTTTTGACAGCCAGGGCCAGGCAAAGCCAGCGACCAGGCGCGCTAGGCCGTAGTGTTGATTCTTCAGGCCAATTTCCTTTACTAGCGCGGAAATGTCGTCAAACAGTAAAAACTCGTACTTGCTTGAACTGAATTTTTCATTGATTTCCAGACGGGTGTTCAGAAGTGCATCGATGAAACGCACATAGTGCTGACCTCCCTGGACACGAAACTGTGAAACCAGCGTCATTACTTTTGATTCAGGTGACGATTTGATTGCCTGAAAATCGGCGGCATTGGCATCAGACGGTTTGATAGATTGGTTTGGATCATAGAAAAACACGGCCTTATCGGCCTGCAGACTTACCCAGTCAACCTCGCTGCAGGTGTGTTTGTCTAGCCCAAGCGCCAGGCACGCCTTGTCAAATGCACCGTAGTATGCACCTAAGTTAATGCGCTTACGCAGCCTGTGCGATTCATCAACCAGCACAATATCATAGCGCTGCTGTGCCAGCTCTGAAGGGCTGATGACCATATTTGGGTGCAGGCCGACCACATGTCTGAACGCTTTTTTCAAGGTGGCCCTGAATGAAGCCATCGGGACAACCAGCGCCATGCGCGGCTTTATGTAGGTTCGCTTGAATTGTGCTAGCAGGTCGCGCAGCTCACTTTCTTCTTCAGAAAATTCGCGCAGGCTCAGGTCGGTATCATCGGAATGAATAAGTTTGAAAAGAAAGATAGCCAGAACTGACTTTCCGGTTCCTGCGCCTCCTTCTACCACAAGGTTTTTCATCCCTGGGTTCAGCAGTGCGCGCATTATTTCAATTAAGCCTTGCCGCTGGTCGAATGATAAGGATTTGTAGGGCGAGTACTTGAAGACATCGGAGTTGTCGATGGATTCGAGTGAGTGTTCTGCAACGCCTTGGGTTCGCAGTTTGTTCCAGGTTTCACGAAAGATTTGCGAGTAAAGTTCGTCTTTCTGATAATAATTGTGGTCGACCAGACCCAGATTGCCATTCAGCAGGTCGAAGCAACCGTCGGCTGCCAAATATTTGATGAGCGCCGATTCAATATCCAGCGTCGCTGATTTGTTGAAGCGCTCACTGCTGATCAGGTGTACCGTAGTTAACGATTTCTTGTGTGTATGTTTTAGGTGTGTGCCTAGACGAGTGAGCGTGTCGGTGGTTTCGCCAACGTATGCACGGCGCGTAGCGCCATCGCTGAGTATATATACCAGCGGCCAATTACTGGTGGCGTAAGCGTTGGCTTTTATTCCCGCCAAAGTTTTGGCCGAAAATCCGTATCGGTTTACTTCGACAAGATGTGTCTGGCTCATAATTCGGTGTATTTTTTGGCGCTGCCTTTGGCTTTGTTTATCGGGTATTTTTCTTCGTTACGTTCAATTTTATCTAAGACGATTTTTTTAATGTCAAAACCGTAAGCATCAGATAGAAGCAGGGCGTAGGCCAGAACATCTGCCAGTTCTTCCTTTACTTTTTCGGTATCGGCAGTTTCGGGTGTTTTCCATAGAAAAGCTTCTAGCAGCTCACTTGCTTCGATGCTTAGGGCCACTGCCAAATCTTTAGGATTATGAAACTGTTGCCAGTCGCGATCATCACGAAACTGGCGCAATCTTTGTATGACTTGGTCCATTTCCTTAGCCTGTTCAGGTTTAACTTGTTGGAAATGATAGTAACTTGCCCCGATGAAAGTTGCACACCCTCCCCAGGCTGGGGCGATGCTATCGAGCTGTTCTGGATCGCCACCACGAATGAGAATGTTTTTCCATTCCTGAAGTTGAGCCTTGAAGGTTACCTGAGAGGATCGGGCCAGGTGGACTGCGTGTTCGAAATCCGCCGCTTTCTTTAAATTTGCCCTCCCCATTTTCTAGGCAGGGGAAAGTAGCTTCTCGAACACGGACTCAGATCCCATTTGGCCGCCTTTGAGCATAATCTCTATTCCTGACAGATGTGGCAGATCGGAGTGTATGCGACACAGCGCTGTGCCGGGATCTATTTGGCCGATATAAGACAAGCCCCACACGTCTAGGGCCTTAAGGGCCAGACTGGAGGTATCTCCGCCTGCGACGCCGACCCGGGACAAATTGCTATGTTCTAGAACGCGCGATAGGAACTGGCCGCAAGCCTCGGCCAGAACGGAAGCAGCGATAGGACGGTTTTGATCCGATTCGCTGGAGACATACGCTAGTACGTTTTTACCCTGCGATAAGCCGTTTAATACTTGAGCGAGCAGTGCATCATGCGCAGCATGATTTCCATAGCTTAGAACAGAGGCATCCAGCGGTATGTGTTGGTAGGAGGTGGCCATCCTGATTTGGCGAGCCGTTACCGGTGAGCGACTGCCCGACAGGATGAAGACGGGGTCATGGGCTTTGTTTATAGCTGTCTTGAGTTGTTGGGTGCCTGGACAGGATTCTTTCCAGTGAGCAATCAGAGCTTGGGCGACACTGCTGGGCCCCACCGCAAGCAGCGGTTCCCGGTAGGCCCGCTGCCAGATCGCCTTGCCTACAATCTTCAAATGCTCTGCTTGCCCTACGTCAAACAGCACACCGTCTGTGTTATTGCTTATCGTGCGATCAAGAGCGGCATCGAACTCGGCTTCTGTCAGCTTATAGCAGGGAAATTCGATCAGTCCGAGCTTTTTTAGTCCTTGCTCAGCCAGATGCAGGCGTAAATCGGCCTCGTGCATAGGGGTTACCGGATGATGGCTCATGGTGGGGTGGCGATCAAGACGATATGCCGCACCGCCGGTTTGGAAGGCGGCAAACACGTTACCGAATACGCAGTAGCGACCCAGATTAGGCTGTCCACCAACGATTGGCACGAATGGCGAAAGGTCTAACTGCTCCTTCAGTATCTGAACGGCTCTTCCGATGCTGCCAGTTGATGGTGAACTATCGAAGGTGGAGCAAGTTTTGTAGTGTGTGACGGTTGCTGCGACTTGATTAAGAAACAGTCCTGTAGCGATCAGCTCTGCTGTTTGCTGTGGCTCGCTCATGGAGCGTGCGGCGCCTGCGATACCCAGACAGTCAAGCGGGCCTGCATCAGCTAGTTGTTTGCGGTTAGGGATGCGCACGAAAAGCATGGCCCGATAACCTGCGCATGCAATTGTTGATAAGGTATCTGTGGCGCCAGTGAAGTCGTCGCCATAAAAGGCCAGTTTCGTCTTATGGGACGTGATCATGCTATCTGCCGCCAAAAAATCCAGTGCACGGCGCAGTTCCGGAGCCTGCTTGGCGTGGTCGGCCAACGATACGCCGCTACGTACCGCGCTCCATGCTTGACGCAGGCTGCTGACTCCAGCGGCCGGCCCATCCGGGTGCGCCAAAATGCCTCCTCCAGACATGAACAGCAAGTCGTCACTACCTACCGCCTCAAATGTGGCCGGTACGGTACCCGCCCACTGCCCGGAGGAAAATGCCGGCATGACCTGATCGTCCAGCCCGTCTGTCAGTGAGGAAAGGCAGTCGCGTGCCGATGCTACGACTTCTTCATCGCTCTGAGCGAATTTGCCCTGCAGGCCATGGACATGCATATGATCCACTCCCGTCAGACGCCACATGGCCTGATAAGCCTGGAACGAAATGCCCAGCAGAGGGTGGCGGGACATGGCTCCATAGCCATTGCGATGTCCATGTAAAACCAGCGATGTACTACGGCGTAAGGTCTGGATAGCCGCATAACCGCAATAATTAAGACTGACCATGGCGCAATTGCCGCCTTCGCGCTGAATAAGATCGGCGTGACGACGCATTGCATCTGTTTCGTCAGTAATGTTGAAGGCGACCATGACAGTTTTGCCAGTGCGCTGCTGATGCTCTCGCACAACGGCCATCACAGCCGACACACGCTCGCCAAGAGGCGCATGCGCCGGGTTGGCGCATACCTCGTCGTCTTTAATAAAATCCACGCCTGCTTGGCATAGCTGCGCCACCAGTTCAGCGGTTTGCGCTGGAGAAAGCCCGACATTGGGTTTAATGATGGTTCCTAGCAAGGGGCCTTCGTTGACCCCTGTCAGTTGCCGGGTGCCAGCCACGCCATATTGAGGTGTATCAAAACATTTGCGATACGCGGCAGGCAAATGCAAGGTGTCCAGGCGTAGTGCGGTGGTTTCTCCCAGATCGTACAAATTACCCGCCACGGTAGCCGCCAACGTAGGTAGATTAGCGCCTATATTGTCTACTGGAAATGAAATGTGTACCCGAACACGATGCCATGGCCCCTTGGTGCCCTGCCGTTCCAGCCAGGCATTGGGTAATGTGGGCTGATTTGCCTGGCCCAGGATCTCAACCTGCTCTACGATCGCGCGAGCCCGCTCACGCAGTTCGTCCGTCTCTCCCTGTACGCGCGTGAAGGTGCCGCATGATTGCTCGCCGGCCATCACTTCGGCAACCCTAGCTGGGTCCAGGGGTGTTTCAATAAGATAGGTTGCGTGAAAACGTTCTGGGTTCATGGCAGCACAATAAAGGGTGAGGAAGCGACGGTTAGAAGATATCAGTGTGATTTAAAGCGTACTTAGGTCAGGAAAAGCGCGTACAGGATCGCGGCCGTCCCAGTGTTCGGATTCGTTCCGGATCAGGTCAAACAGTTTCCCCTTGGGTCCGGCAACCTCGGATAGCTCGATGACGGTTCCTGGATGATATTCGGTGTCGAAATAGACAAAACGACCCCGATCGCCCACCTCCCCGCTCATAACTGCCTTGAAGCCCTGCGCGGTCAACTGGGCAAGGTTATCGTCGTAGTTTTCCGTCCAGTAAGCGACATGCTGCAGCCCGGTATGCCCGGCTTGCAGAAAGTCACGATACATGGAAGGAACATCGTTGCGGCATTGGATCAGCTCGACCTGAACAAAGCCTGAATTGGCCAAGGCCACAGAATTGTGCGGCTCGTAGGTTTCACCCCGGTACCGGTAGTTTTCAATGGGTACTTTGGGGTTGTAATACCAGGGGCCGACACCGAGCGTGTTGCTCCAGTACTCCATGGCGGCCTCGATGTCATTAACCACATAGCCTAACTGACGAATTTCACCAAAAAACTTACTCATTCCTGTTCCTATAGATTATTGGGCTGCAACGATTTCGTCGGGAATCGGCACGCCGGCATATTTGGTATGGATCTGATTGAGTTTGCCGTTTTTCAGATTGGTGCCTATCCAGTTGTTGACCCAGTCTTTCAATTGCGGCTCATTCTTGCGCATTGCTATGCCCAGGTCGTAGGACTGGATGACGAACTTGGTCTCGAAATCAAGTGATGGATTGCGCTCGCCAATGGCATGAATAATGGGCGGGGTAATGGCAACGATTTCCGCCTGGCCTGTAGCCGCCGCGGTTATGGAAGCCGCCTCGTCATCAAAGCGGATCACCTTCGCTTGCGGCGCACCTTCAGACACGAGCTTGTCTTGCGGGCCGCCCCGTGTTACCGCAACAGACTTGCCGGCCAGGTCGTCCATACTTTTGATGTCTAGACTTTTAGGTGCGCCTACTGCTGCCTGAATGGCACCATAGGGAATGGAAAAGTCGACAGCCTTGGCGCGTTCTGGCGTGATGGATAGCGACGAAATAATCAGGTCAGCTTTATTCGAAAGCAGATTGGGGATACGGCCGGAGTTGGTTGTCTGAACGATCTCTAGCTCGACCCCCAGATCTTCCGCTAGTAGATATGCAGCTTCGACGTCGGAGCCTACCGCTTGCATTTTTTCATCGATATAGCCATAAAAAGGCGCCCCGAGATCAATGCCTATACGAATCTTTTTAGCCTCTTTGATGTCGGCCAGCGCATCGGCGCTGGCCGCACCAGAAAACGTACCGAAGCAAGCGGCAAAGGTGGTGAGGTAGAGAATTTTTTTAAATGTCATGGTTGTCTCCGTTATGGATAGCATAAAGTGATGCCAAGTAAGGCAGCGATGGCTAGCGTTTACAGTCCGTGTGCAAGAAACTCTTGTAGTTCAGGCGTCTGTGGATTGCGTAACATGTCACCGCTTCCCGTTTCCCAAACCTTGCCCTGATGCATGAATATGATGGTGTCGGCCACTTTTGCAGCAAACTCCATTTCGTGGGTTACCAGAATCATCGTCATCCCGTCGGCAGCCAGTTGCTCGATAACGCGAAGAACTTCGCCCGTCAATTGCGGGTCGAGCGCAGAGGTAACCTCGTCAAATAGCATGACCTTGGGCTCCATCGCCAGTGAGCGCGCTATTGCGACACGTTGCTGCTGTCCCCCTGATAGCTGCTCCGGATAGGAGCAAGCTTTTTCAAGAAGACCTACCTGACGCAGAGTCCGGTTGCTCAGTTCCAGCGCATCTTCCTTGTTTTTCTTTTTGACGGCGCGCGGTGCCAACATTACATTCTGCTCTACCGTCAGATGCGGGAACAGGTTATAGCTTTGAAAAACAATACCTACATCGGTACGCAGATTGCGCAGATCGATGCTCGCGTCATGCACCCTATGCCCGCACACGTTGATCTGGCCCTGATCGATGATCTCCAGGCGATCGATACAACGCAAAGCAGTGCTTTTACCCGATCCGCTCTGACCAATAATTGCCACCACCTGGCCTTTGGTAACAGCGAAGGAAACGCCTTTCAGCACTGTGTTTGTGCCAAAGCACTTATGGACGTCCTTTAGTTCAACGACAATCGACATTATTTTCCTTTCATGCGCTTAGTGGAGGACGACGAGTTCCATATTGGAGTCTGCGTTCGAGCTTTCGGCTCCAGGCAGATAGCGGATAACACATGGCCAAATAGAATAGTGCTATCAGGAGATAGACCAGGAAGGGCTGAAAAATGGAGTTGTTGATCAGCTGTCCGGCTCGTACCAGTTCCACGAAACCTACAATCGAAGCAAGCGATGTGTTTTTGACAATCTGCACCATGAAACCAACTGTAGGTGGCGTCGCTATGCGTACTGCCTGCGGTAAGATCACCAGACGCAAACGCTGCGCCCGCGACAGCGCCAGACATTCAGCGGCTTCCCACTGCGTCTTGGCCACAGATTCGATACAGCCACGCCATATTTCGCCCAGGTAGGCGCTAACATAAATGATCATGGCAATGCTTGCTGCCACCAGGCCCGTCAAGGTCAGTCCAGCGATGCTAAGGCCAAAGTAAAAGACAAACAGTAGCACCAGCAGCGGTGTGCCCTGTATTACTTGCACGTAGAGATAAGCCAGCCACCTGACGAGTCTGATGGGGCTGATACGCAGCAAGGCAACGATGCCCCCTGCCACGCCGCCTCCAATGAAGGCAATCAGCGACAGACAAATCGTCCAGAGCGCGCCGTTTAGCAGGAACTGCAAATGATCGATAGTGAATCCGCCTGAGATCATGGCTTTTATCCTGTAGTCTTGAGACGGCGACGGCGAGCGAATACAAGCTGGCCAAAAGCCCATAAGCCGATACGCATCAACAAAGAAAGCGCTAAATAGGCAAATGCCACCAAAATATAGGCTTCGAAGGGACGGAAGGTATCGGACTGTACACGGCTGGCGGCCGCCGTCAGTTCTTCCACGGAAATCTGAGATGTAATGGACGACGCGAGCATCAGTAACACGAATTGGCTCGTCAAGGCCGGATACACCTTTTCCATTGCCGGAAGTAGGATCACATGCCAATACACCTGTCTTTTTGTCAGCCCGAGACATTCGGCAGCCTCGATTTGCCCTCCATGTATCGAATCCATCCCGGCGCGCATGATTTCGCAGGTATATGCAGCGACGTTGATGATCAGCGCGAGCAATGCTGCCGTAAATGCCGAGACTTTCCAGCCCAGACTCGCCAGACCGAAGAAAACCAGGAATATTTGCACCAGAAAAGGTGTATTGCGAACGGTCTCGACATAGAAGCCGCAAACGCGCGACAGCAAACGGTGAGTACTACGCCGGCCTATCGCGCAGAGGGTGCCCAGCACCAAGCCCAGCACAGTGGCTGGAAAGGACAGCTGAATGGTAAGCCATGCACCTTCCAGGAACTGTGGCCATGAGGCCAGCACACTTGTAAAGTCGAATTCGTAATTCATGCTTAGGCAGATTTTGTCTCTATTCTCGTCACGTAGCCATTAGTAAGTATTTCTAAGCTGGCGGGCTACGCAACATTTTTTTAATTGCTTGTCAGTATGAATGGTATCTGCAGGTCATATCGAATGTCCACTTTATAAAATGATGTCTTTTGATTGTTTTAAAATATAAAGCATCAATCTAGTACTGAATTTTGGCAAGTGTACTCATCAATCTGGTATAACCTAATGATCAAATATGATGTAATGACTTAAAAAATCGACAAGAACTGAGACGTGCCTACAAACACAACTAAGCTCCAACCTAAGGCCCCCGCCCGGGTGGGCATAGCCGAAGTCGCCAGCCGGGCGGGCGTATCAACGGCTACGGTAGACCGCGTGCTTAATCACCGCCCCGGTGTAAGGCCAGTAACAGTACAAGCCGTATTGAAAGCCGCTGTCGATCTGGGTTATTTGCCACAAGACGATCTATACAGGGCTTTGCGTCCGCAGCCTATGCGGCTCGTGTTCGTGCTGCCCGCAGGTACCAATCGTTTCTTAAATATGCTGGGGGATTTCGTCAGCATTGCACATGAGCAATTCGAGCCCTTTAATGTGCAATGCCGATGTCGCTTTATTGAAGGTTTCAATCCTCATGTTCTGGTCGAAAGCTTATTGCGCGAGAGCCGCCGTGCCGATGGTATCGCCTTTATGGCACTGGAACATCCATTGGTGCGGGAAGCCGTCCATACCTTGTCTGCAAGGAAAATACCAACCCTGACCCTGATTTCAGATCTATCCAATTCTCCCCGGGCTGCCTATGTGGGGCTGGACAATCGTGCCGCTGGCCGCACCGCGGGCCTATTACTGGGTCGCTTTATCGGTCCACGGACGGGCAAGGTCGCCATGATCGCAGGCAGTCGTCACTACCGTGGCCACGAAGAACGCGAAATGGGGTTTCAGCATATTCTTGAAGAAAAATTTCCCCACCTGGATTTAGTCGGATTGCGAGAAGGCCATGACGATGCACACATCAATTACCAACAGTCCACGCAATTGCTAAAGCAATACCCAGACTTGGTTGGCATCTACAATATAGGCGGTGCATCCGACGGTGTAGCGCAAGCACTGAAAGAAGCAGGGCGCGATCAGAGCACTGTCTTCGTCGGCCATGGTCTGACGCCAGATACGCGGGCGCTGTTGGTAGACGGCTCGCTGGATGCTCTAATTAATCAAAGCCTGCATTCTACAATTATGAACAGCGTAAGAATTTTCGCGAATCTGCGCGACGGACGAGAAGCCATGACGGGGGTCGAGTCTATGCAGATCAGCGTAGTGCTGAATGAAAACCTGCCTTGAATGGTGTCGGCTAACGGCTATCAGACACACTCGGAGCAAACAGTTTTTGAGCCGTCTCCACCAGTGTTTTGGCGATAAAAGAGCGTGGACCGCGCGAATCCCAAACCAATCCCACCCGACGGACCGGAGGTGGGTTTGGGAGGGGGATGCGGCTGATTGCCAATTGCGAACTCCACATGGGTGGCCAATCAGGCAGCAGGGAGACGCCCAGATTTCGGTCGATCAAGTTAGCGATAGCCATCAGGCTGTTGATTTCCAGCCGCTGGTTTGGGTGAAGGTCGTGGTCGCGTAAGTATTGTTCGGCTAGTTGACCGCCCCACACTGTGCGGTCGTAGCGAATAAAAGCTTCGGTAGACAGTAATTCGTGGGCCGAACGATGACGCATTGACTGGTGCGCCACTACCACGAATGGCTCCTCCATCAGTACAGTCCATCGGCAATTTTTCGCCACTGCAAACTGTGGTTCGACGACGATTGCCGCGTCTAACTCGCCGGCTGCGACGAGTCGGCACAGTTCAACCGAGGCGCCGGGCAGTACAAACACGGCTAAATCAGGATAGCTGTCGTAGAGGCTTTCGAGTACTTGCGGCATGATACTGGTCAGCGCGGAGTTGAATACACCGATGCGCAACTCACCGACAGGTACCCCATCGTGAGCGATGGCCCGCAGATCGCGAATGTCACGCAACAGGCTGCGAGACCGATCAAGGATTTTGATTCCTGCTTCAGTGGGTTTTACATACCGCCCTATACGACGTAGTACAGTTACGCCCAGATCAGCCTCAAGTGAACGTATACGTGCGGCCACCGCGGCGGGTGTAAGGTCCAGGCGACGGCTAGCCTCGGCAAAAGAACCGCTTTCAACTACCGTCACGAAGCTTTGTAAATAGCGAATATCCACATCGTAATTATACATATTCACTCCTGGATAGTCCGTCCGTGTTTCAGAGAGAGTATCAGGCCAACGCTTTGCCAGGCACCGCGTCAAGCAGCGCCTTGGTGTAAGCATGTTGAGGATTAGTGAATAGCTGCGCTCCGGTTCCCTGCTCGACAATTTGCCCTTTGCGCATCACGATGATGCTGTCGCAAATATTTGAGGCGACGCGTAAATCATGCGTTATGAAAATCATCGAGAAATTGAGTTTTTTACGTAGAGATTCAAACAAATCCAAAACTTGGGCCTGGACTGAAACATCCAGCGCTGACACTGCCTCGTCTGCGATGATCAATGTGGGTTCCATCGCCAGAGCCCTTGCAATACAAATACGCTGGCGCTGCCCACCGGAGAACTCATGAGGATAACGGCTCAGCACCTTAGGATCTAAGCCCACAAGGGACATCAGCTCAGCTGCATCCCGCATGGCTCGTGCAGGGGCAATGCCGTATTGCACTGGCCCTTCTATAATAGACTGGCCCACGGTACGACGGGGATTTAACGATTTGTAGGGGTCCTGGAATATCATCTGAACCTTCTTGCGGTACAGTGCCAGATCCGCGCGAGAAGCATCCAGGACGGACATTCCCTCAAAATAAACTGTGCCTCCTTCTGCTTGCTCAAAACGCAACAGGGCTCGAGCCAGTGTGGATTTTCCTGAACCTGATTCGCCCACGACGCCTACCACTTCACCTGCTCCTACGGTCAAATTCAGCGAGTTCAGGGCCACAGTGCGCTCTTTAGTTTTAGCGGCTGAGCGTGCTGGATAAGTAAGGCGTAATCCTTTGACATCCAGTAGGGTGTCGGACGTATTTTCCTGCGCTGGTTTGCTGAACAGTTTGGGGACTGCCGCCAAAAGCATTTTGGTGTAGGGGTGCTCAGGTGTTTTGAGAATATGGCTAGGCAAGCCTCGCTCAACGAGCTCACCGTTTCGCATCACAACAACTTGGTCGGCTACATCGGCGACGACTCCAAGGTCGTGAGTAATCATAAGTACACCACTGTGGTGACGTTCAAGCAGCTCTTTAAATAAACGCAGGATTTGTGCCTGGGTGGTGACGTCCAAGGCTGTGGTCGGTTCATCCGCAATAATAAGAGCGGGTTCTAACGCCAGCGCCATGGCGATTACAATGCGCTGACGCTGGCCCCCGAGAGCTGGTGTGGATAAGACTCCGCCATGGCTACCGGGTCGGGCAATTGCACGTCAACCATCAACTCCTGCACTCGCCGTCTGACTTCAGTATCCCGCAACTGCGGCTTGTGTATCTGTATGACCTCAGCGATTTGGTCTCCCACGCGCATAACGGGGTTTAAGGCGGTTAGGGGCTCTTGAAACACCATGGCGATGCGATTGCCACGCAACTCACGCAGACGCTGCGAGTTGGCAAGTGTGATCTCCTCACCTTCCAACAGGATTGAGCCGCTTTCTATGTACAACGCGTTGCCGGGCAACAAGCGCATTAAGCTTGATGCTGTTACCGACTTTCCTGAGCCAGACTCACCGACCAGACATGTAATTTCCTGTGCACGAACGTCAAAACTGACATCTTTGACCGCATATCGTTTTTTTCCTTCGTCGGCGATGCATACATGAAGTTTACGTACCTGCAGAATAGCTTCCCGGGACTTTTGCATTACAACACCTTCGAATTGTTAGATAGTTTGGGGTCGAGCCGATCACGCAGGCTATCACCCAGGATGTTTACGCTCAGTACGGTAAGAGACAGAAAGATACCCGGGAAGAGAATGATCCACGGTGCTCGCTGGAATACGGCCCGTCCTTCGGCCATCACGTTACCCCAGGTTGGTACATCAGCCGAAAAGCCAACGCCGAGGAAGCCTAAGACTGATTCCATTAGAATTGCAGAGGCAAATACAAAGGTGGTCTGTACAACCAGCGGTGCTATACAGCTTGGTAATATATGCCGCCACATAATTTTGTAAATAGGCAGGCCCAGACCTTCTGCGGCCTTTACATATATTTCCTCACGAGTAGTCAACACCACACTGCGAAGTAGGCGGGCCACACGGGGAATTTCAGGGATGGCGATGGCGATCACAATGGAGCTTAAGCTGGCGCCAAACAAGGAAACCAGTGCAACGGCCAATAGAATGCCTGGAATGGCCATGATTCCGTCCATGATGCGCATAACAATGCTGTCGGTGTAACGGGAAACACCTGCGCAAAGACCCACAACGACCCCGCCGACGGCCGCTATCAGCGCCACTCCTGCACCCACAAGCAACGAGATTCGTCCACCGTGCAAAACACGAGCAAAAACGTCGCGTCCCAGACCGTCCGCTCCAAACCAGTGTTCGGCGCCTGGAGCTTGTAACCGATGGCGTGGGAGCAAGTGCAAAGGGTCATACATGCTCAATAATTCAGCGAATATGGCAGATAAAACGATTAGCCCCAAACCGAGCAAGCTGAATAAGGTCAATTTATTTAATGAGCCAATGCGACCCGGTTTTGTCTGAGGCATGTCGAGGTTTAGTTTTTCAGTGTGCATAACTCAGTCCATTTATTAATAGCGGATCCGCGGATCAACAAGTACGTAGATCACATCTACTAATAAGTTAATGCCCACATACACGAGAGAAAAGAAAAGGATGAGACCTTGGACGAGTGGGTAATCACGCGACATGATCGCGTCGATGGTTAGACGCCCCACACCAGGAATGTTAAATACGCTTTCCGTAACCACTACGCCACCGATAATTGAGGCAATACTGATGCCGATAACCGTGATGATGGGCACAGCGGCATTGGGTAAAGCGTGCTTCCATAGCACGCGTCGATCTGTATTGCCTTTGGCCTTGGCCGTTCGGACAAAGTCTTCACCCAATATTTCTAATAGACTGCTGCGCGTTACCCGGGCAACCAGGGCCATCATTACGATTGACAAGGTAATTGCCGGCAGCGTCATGTGTTCCACAAAGCCAAAGAAGTCGTTAAACGGACTTACATAGCCCTGTACGGGTAAAAGATTCAGGTAAAGAGAGAAGAAGAGAATTAGCACGTAGCCGATGACGAACGCTGGTACAGAGTAGCCAACCACTGAGAATGCCATGACCAGACGATCCAGCAGCGTGCGATGGAACCAAGCAGCAATGGCACCAGCTGGAATGGCCACAAGCAACGTCAGGCAGATAACGCTAAGGGTCAAGAAAAAGGTGGGTTCCAACCGTCCCATAATCATGGAAGCCACGGATTGTTTGGTCAGAATTGACATACCCAACTCGCCTTTGAGCAGATCTGCAAGCCAGATACCGTACTGCACGGTCAAGGGACGATCCAGGCCCAAACTGATGCGCATGCTTTCGATTACTTCCGCACTTGCCGTGTCACCCGCCATTAGTAAGGCGGGATCTCCGGAGCTTAAGCGCAAAAGCAAGAAGATTAGCATCGTGACAATCAATATCACGGGAACAGTGCTTGCCAGGCGAACTAGAATTAATTTGAACATGCAGTACTCAACCTCTAATCAAAAGCTTGCGCCTTAGTTGTTTTTTTCGATATTCCAATAAACAGATACAGGGGTTTGCGGCAAACGTCCTACTGATTCGTGATGAGCCGAGTAGTTGTAGTAATTACCTAAGGGGATATAGAACACAAGCTCATACGCGCGTTCTTGTATCTTTGCGGCAATTGATTTTTGCTCGTCACGAGTGGTGGCCCTGGCAAAATCATCTTTCAGCTTTCCCATAAGATCATCTTGCGACCAGCCGTCGTAGCCTATTTCACCCCGAGTATCGAGGTTGATATTGGCGATAGGCGAAGTTAAATCCATCAGGCTCCATCCACCGAACGCTACGCTCCATCCACCTTCGGAGCTAGGAGTTTTGAGCTTGCGGCGGCTAAAGTACGTAGCAAAGTCCATTGATGGCATATCGACCTTCATGCCGATGGAACGCAGCACCTGAGCAGTCATCGGTGCCAGGCCTTGAAATGTCGGGTTATCCGTAATATTCAGGACTACCGTTGATTCGCCGTTGTAGCCGCCTTGCTTAAGCAGTTCTTTGGCTTTTTCAAGATCGGGCTCAACCACGCCTAAATCGCTGGCTAGAGGCGTATCGCAGCCAAACAGTGACTGGCAAACCTTATAACCGTCGGGATCACCAATCAGGGCATCCATGAAGTCCTGCTGATTGATCGCGTGCAGCGCAGCTCGCCGATTTTCAATATTATCGAATGGCGGCTGTAACCAATTAAGGCGGATGGCGGGGCTTTGCATGTCTCCCGACCGATGCACTACAACCGATTTTTTGTCTTGTAATAAACCGGCCATGTCGTGGTTGAGGCGTTCGATAATATCGATTTCGCCTTTCTGTAAGGCGTTTATCGCGGTTTGTGCGTCAGGAAACGAAATCCACTCTACCCGATCTACTTTGACTTCGCGGCCACCACTTAATGCATCCATGGGTTCAGGGCGTGGTGTGTAATCTTGATGTTTCTCGTAGACTACCCGTACACCAGGCTGGAACTCTTCTGCGACAAAACGCAGCGGTCCAGAGCCGATCACTTCACTAATGCTTTGATCTGAAGGTGTTTCGGCGATGCGCTTGGGCATGATAAAAGGAACATGTGAATTCCGTTTCGCAAGTGAATCCAGCATCAGGCCGTAAGGTTCGCTAAGCTGAATTTTGAAGCTTTTCTCATCAATCGCTTCAATACTTTCGGTGACCGCTCCAATGCGTCCACCCGTGATGTCACGATTGAACCAGCGCTTGAGGGATGCCACGACATCTTCGGCGGTTACCGGCGCACCATCATGAAAAATCAGACCATCACGCAGGTTGAACACCCACTCCAGCTGGTCTTCGCTAACCGAGTAGTCGCCTACCATTTGTGGCTTGGGTTCGTATTTGCTATCTAAAGAAAACAATGTTTCGTAGACGGCATAACTATGATCACGGGTGATGTCAGCGGTCGAGGTCATAGGGTCAAGCAGCCGCAACGACGCGTGGGTTGCCACTTTTAAAGTAACCGGTTCTTGGGCACTGACAGCTCCTGCTGGCGAGAAAGCCAGTACGGTAGCTGCAATCAACGGTTTATAAAATAATTTCATGTCTATCCTCCAGTTTTTAATTGTTGGGTTTTCCTTCGGGCCAGAAAGAAACCCCCGGTTTAGCTAATCCGCCTCCGATTCCCATTGGTGTTCCATCTGCTCTCCAACATGCCGCGCCAGTCATCGTGCCGGTAGCGTCAAATTGGATTGCATTCATACCTCCCCTATATGAGGGACAGGGCAGAGCTCGTGACCCATCTCGGTTAATTCTGTGCGCAGATCATCGGGAAAATGATGTTCCAGCTCGACGTGCTGGCCTTGAGTCCACACCCGGGGTGCTTCCACAGCTTGTTGCAAACTCATACCGTGATCGATGAGATTAACTACGCTTTGCAACGCAGAGGTATAGATGCGTGCGCCGCCTGGAAGGCCCAAGGCGAACCACGGTCGGTCGTCTTTGTACACAATTAGGGGTGATTGGGCGCTGGTTACTCGCTTGCCCGGCTGAATTGACATGGCGTTACCCGGGTGAGGGTCGAATAAATACATGTAGTTATTCATCATGACGCCAGTTCCCGGAACCACCATGCGCGCACCGAAAAGACTATTGATCGTGTGTGTTGCGCAGACGATATTTCCTTCGCTGTCAGCTACCGTGACATGCGTTGTATTGGGCGACTCATGATGTGGCAACGCCGAGGTGTAATGTCCTGCTTGAGATTGTTGGATTTGAGCCCAGCGCTTCGTGGCATAGGCTGCAGAGAGCAAGGTCTCTACAGGCGCAGCGATAAAGGCAGGGTCGCCCATGGCCTGGGCACGATCCGATGCTGCTATTTTCATAACTTCAAGCAGCAAGTGGGTGCTGGCGGTAGTACCAAACCCCAGAGCACGCATATCGACATGCTCCAGCAGTTTTAGCATCTGCAGCACATGCACTCCGCCCGAACAGGGAGGCGGTGGGCCCACTATCTCGTAGCCTCTATAGCTGCCCCGTACCGGTTGACGCCATACAGCCTGATAGGTGCGGATGTCGTTCATCGTCAATAACGTATCTACTTTCGGTAACCAGGTTTCTAACGCTGTGCCGAAGCTGCCGTTCCACAAAGCGTCCGCGCCATCCAGGGCAATTTGCTCAAGTGTCTGAGCATAGTCTTTCTGAATCAGCAGGTCGCCTGGTGCTAGCGGCTGACCTTTGGGAAGATAGATGGCCGACATTGCTGCGTCATTAGCCATATCCGCCAAAGCGTCTTTCAGACAGGCAGCAAAATAATGACTCACTGCAAAGCCTTCACGCGCGTGACGAATGGCTGGACCTAGTAATCTACCCCAGGAGAGCCGTCCATACTTGGCATGGGTTTCATGCCATGCCTTAAGGTTTCCCGGAACGGCAAAAGAACGAGGGCCGACACAATTTTCGCGTCCCTTTACCTCCATGTAATTGGGCCACGATTCGGATATGGGTTCATAGCAGTCTGGGGAGGCGCCTTTGGGGGCGCAGGAAAGTCCGTCTACTACGACGTTTTCCCCACTTGCGGTACGCAACAGTGTCGTGCCTCCACCCATAATACCGATCATCATCGGCTCAACGACCGTTAGTGTCAGTAATGCAGAAATCGCGCCATCAATGGCGTTGCCTCCCAGTGCGAGCATTTCGCTGGATGCCGACGACGCCAAGGGATGGTTTGTGACGCTCATTCCTTGCGATGCTACCGCCGGACTTTTGCTGGTTTTCGGCGGGGTAATACAAAATGTAGATTCTTTAGACCACATATGACTATCCTCTTTTTTAGTTGCCGTAGTCTACTTGCCCACTGCAGGGTGCTTAAATTGATTTGTTGGACGAAGCGGGGCTCGCCACAAGAAAATCGAAATCCGCACCTTTATCGGCTTGCAGTACAGTTTGTAGAAATAAACGTTTATAACCGCGGGTTACACCATGCCTTTCTAAGGCAGTAGGGATTGTCTCGGCTTGGCGAGAAGCTAGCTCTGCTGGGCTGATGAGAAGGTCAATGATGCGTTCACTGACTGAGAGACGAACACGGTCTCCGGTACGCACGCACATGAGGGGACCACCTAAGGCAGCCTCAGGCGTAACGTGCAACACAATCGTGCCGAAGGCCGTGCCACTCATGCGTCCGTCAGAAATACGAACCATGTCTTTTACGCCGGCAGCAGCAAGTTTTTTCGGGATGGGAATGTATCCCGCCTCGGGCATGCCAGGAGCACCTTTGGGGCCTATGTTCTTCAGCACCAAGACATCATCAGCGTTTACATCAAGATTCTCGTCGTCGAGGCGAGACACGAGATCTTCCATGCCATCAAAAACAACGGCGCGTCCTTCATGCTCCATGAGTGAAGGAGTTGCAGCAGATTGTTTAATAATGGCGCCACCAGGGGCTAGGTTACCGCGTAACACCGCGACGCCGCCTTGTGCATAAATAGGGCGATCAAAAGGACGAATCACTTCGGTGTTGTAGCTGTCGTCGTACTGGTCAATGATGTCGCCCATGTTTTGTCCGCTGACCGACAGCGCGTCCAAATGTAGCAAGGGCCGCAACTCACGCAGCAACGCCGGCATTCCGCCTGCTTTATGGAAGTCCTCCATATAGAATTGACCTGTTGGCTTCAGGTTCACCAAAACTGGTGTTTCACGGCCCATTTGATCCAGGCGATCAAGGTCTACGGTCAGGCCCAGTCGGCCTGCGATTGCGGCTAAGTGCACAATTCCATTAGTGGATCCGCCTAAAGCCAACAGCACACGCATAGCGTTTTCAAAAGCTTTATACGTGAGTATTTTGTCGATACCTTCGCCAAACTTGGCTAACTCCACTGCACGAGTACCCGTCTGCTCGGCAGTACGCATGCGATCAGCGGTGACGGCGGGAGGGGTCGCGCCCCCAGGCAACATAATCCCTAGCGCTTCTGCGAGGCAGGCCATGGTGCTTGCCGTGCCCATCACAGAGCAAGTGCCTACACTGGCTACGAGTTGATTGTTTACAACGCCCACTTCTTGCTCGGACATTTCGCCCGCACGAAACTTTCCCCAATAGCTGCGGCAATCCGTACAGGCGCCCAGCCGAGTTCCCTTATATGAACCCGTCAGCATCGCTCCAGTGGCCAATTGTATGGTGGGAATTCCAGCCGACGCAGCCCCCATTAATTGAGCCGGAATCGTCTTGTCGCAGCCGCCTATTAAAATAATGGCATCCATGGGTTGCGCTTTGATCATTTCCTCCACGTCCATCGACATGAGGTTACGCAAATACATGCTGGTCGGCGTAGCGAAACTTTCGTGTATGGAAATGGTGGGGAAATCCATGGGCAAGCCGCCTGCAAGCATGATCCCACGCTTTACCGCAGCAAGTAATTCTGGCATGTTCCCGTGACAAGGATTGTAGGCGCTAGCCGCACCCGCGATACCAATAATGGGACGATCCAAGGCATCATCAGTATATCCTGCACCTTTGAGAAAAGCTTTACGCAAGAATAAAGAAAAGCCTTCATCGCCATAAGAAGTTAGTGCCTTGCGCATGCCTTTGGCCGGGCCAGAGCTGGGGATTGTTGTCTCTTTGTCATCGTTATTACTCATATCAATACTTAAGCCCTAAAAGCCATTGTCAGTTATTGATCCGAATCTTACGCATGGAAAGAACTTATAAAAAGCATCTAGTCATTGCTTCAAAGCATAATATTTTTATTGTTTTGTCAGCAAAGCTATTAACTGGCTCTGCTATCTGCCGAGATAGTTAGTGTTGATGTGAAGTGGGCTTCGGCAAATTTGCCCTCACTAAACGGCCAGCAATAGATTCAGTCATAGGAATCTCGGGCAAGGCATCTCCCGGACCAAACCAGCGCGCATCGGTGATTTCGTCCTCTTGGATGCAAAGTTCGCCGCCGGCGTACTCGGCTGTGTAGGCGATCATGAGGGAATGCGGGAAGGGCCAAGACTGACTGCCGAAATAGCGCAGGTCTTTGACCTGCAGGCCAACTTCTTCGAGCACCTCGCGGTGGATCGCCTCTTCTATGTTTTCCCCTGCCTCGACAAAGCCGGCCAGTGGGGAGTAACGCGCGGTGCCGTATGTTTTATGGTGCGCCAGCAGTATTTCGTCGCCTCGTTTGATGAGCACCATCATGGCAGGCGAAATGCGCGGGTAGGCAGAAAAACCGCAGGCGGGACAGTGAAAACAGAGTTCTTTCTCCGACTTGCGCATGGGCGTCGCACAGACACCGCAATACCGGTGGGTGCGCACCCACTCTGACACTTGAAAGGCCCGACCTGCCAGTGCACCGTCTTCACCAAGCTCGGTCATGGCAGCCCGAAGCTTGCGAAAGGCAAAGCCTGCCGGCGCCTCGACGTCGCGGGCGACATGGCAGGTATGGTGCCTGGAGTCAGCCGAAAGCTGTATTAAATGAAGTGCGTCGGGCCCTGCGCCTATAAGGGCACAGGTGTCAGCGTCGGGAAAGTCGCTGCCCGATTCGCATAAAAGAAGCTCGTCGCCACGGAAAATGAAATTCACATTGTCTTCCTGATTATCTATGCGACGTATCATACCCTTTCATAAGCTTTTCGCCATGCCAGCTCTCAATAATGGCGTTTGAGCTGTTGCCGATTTTTTAATTTGCTTTAGGTGCGTATAAGCGAGTTGGTGGGCTGCCAGTACGCATCCACGGCTTTTGCACACGTCATTGCGGCGTAACTGGCAATATTCCATGTCATCGGGGTATCAGGGCTGGTCCATTCTCAGGAACGAGGGGCTGATATTTGATATATTTTTCTATATAAATAAAATATATGATCTATTAGCATATATCAGATACTTCATTTACTCATTTACTCATTTACTCATTTACTCATTTTTCATGATATAGTTTTATATATCAAAATGAGGGTGTGATGCAAAATCACGCATCAGTTTATGAGCTATAACCTCGAACACTTCTCCGACCGCTTGCGGCAAGCACGCATTGCTAAAAACTTGAGTCAACGCGAACTCAGTAAATTAGCTGGCGTGCCGCAGTCGCACATCTCCAGGATTGAAAGCAATCAGGTAGATCTGCGGATCTCGAGTTTGATCGCCATTGTCAATGCCCTGGATCTGGAAGTGGCACTTATCCCGCGTAAGGCTATGCCAGCTGTGCGGTCAATAGTGCGTCAAGTCGCTAGTAATACATCCATTCAACGGTCGGCCAGCGAAGCCAAGCCCGCCTACACCCTGGACGAGGACGATCAGTAATGACGGATGTTTCCACCTTGACCGTCCGACTCTACAACGAGCCTATCGGCACTCTCACCTATGTCGGCGGCGAACGTACCTTGTTCGTGTTTAATGACATCTATATCAATGACTCAAACAGACCGACGCTAAGCCTGAGCTTTAAGGATACGTTCGGTCAGTTGCTGACCGACTTCAAACCTTACCGCAGCAAACTCATGCCCTTTTTTCCAACTTGCTGCCTGAAGGGCATTTGCGCCAATATCTGGCTGACACGGCAGGCGTGCACCCAGAAAGGGAATACTTTCTATTAGGTGCGCTGGGCCAGGATTTGCCTGGTGCCATCACTGTCACCACCGAAACCAATCAAGCATGGCCGAATGTATCCCGTACGAATCCCGACGATGTCACGTCAACTGCCATTGAGCATGCTTTGCGATTTTCTTTGGCCGGCGTACAGCTGAAATTTTCCGCTGTCATGAGCGCTTTGGGCGGCTTGACGATTCCCGCACGAGGCATTGGCGGGCATTGGATTGTCAAACTGCCTTCTCGGGATTTTAGGCATGTACCTGAGAACGAGTTTTCCATGATGGCATTGGCCAAAATGGTGGGCATTGATGTTCCTGCCATCGATATTGTCGATGTTGACACTATCAACAATCTGCCTGAAGGCATCAGCCACTTGGGTAGCAAAGCATTTATCATTGAACGCTTTGACCGCACGGACGAAGGCCACAGCATTCACACGGAGGACTTTGCCCAAGTGTTCGGCGTGTTTCCGCAGGCCAAGTACGAGAAAGCCAGTTACCGCAATCTGGCCAGGGTCATCGCAGCCGAGTCCGGTGACGGCGGCATCGCCGAGTTTATCCGCAGGGCGACGTTTAATGTTCTTATCGGCAATGGCGACATGCACCTCAAAAACTGGTCGCTTATCTATCGAGATCGACAGCATGTAGAGCTGTCGCCTGCCTACGACTTTGTCTCCACCATTGCCTATATTCCGGAAGACAGATCCGCCCTGACATTCAGTCGTGGCAAGGCATTCACGGACTACACCTTTGACGAACTGGAGCATTTGGCCGCTAAAGCTGCCTTACCACGCAAGCTGGTGATGGGTACCGCGCAGGAAACCGTTGCGCTTTTTATGCAACGCTGGGCCAGCGAGAAGAATCACTTGCCCATGGATAAAGATGTACGAACCGCAATTGATAAACACCTTAAAACACTGCCAATTTTGACCGCGTAACCCTGATACGGTCGACTTCTCTAGGCAAACACCGTAAATTGCCAACTCACTTCAGTCCCGCCTTATCTAGCCCAAACGCGGCATCCATTGAGCCCGGTACGTTCCGAAATGCCACTGACAAGCGGTTCCAGCTGTTGATGGCAACAATGCGGAATGTAAGGTCGGTCAGCTCCTTCTCGGAAAGTTCGTTGCGGACGGCGGTATAGATCTCATCAGAAATACCGTGTGGTGGCAGTTGGGTAACGGCTTCGGTCCATTCAAGGACGGCCCGCTCGCGTGTCGAAAAGAGCGTGGATTCACGCCAGACGGCGATATGGTGAATTCGCAGCTCGCGTTCACCACTGATTTTTGCCTGCTTTACATGCATATCCAGGCAAAATGCACAGCCATTCAGTTGCGACGCACGAATGTCGATCAAGTGTTCCATTTCTTTATTTACTTCGCTGCTCTCAAGCGCGACACTGAACTCTTGAAGTTTCTTGCCAAAGGCTGGGGCAAGACTGTAATAATTCAACCGCTGGGTCATTTGGGTCTCCTTCAAAAAATATAAGAGTCGCCAATATCGACGGCGACTGCATCAATGGGGCTACATACCAGATAGTGCTGGCTTACCCGCGCGCTAATACATAGCCCTCTGCGCTTAACAATGCATAGGCCACTGCAACGGTGCCACGCGCTAAGCCAAGCTCTTTAGCAAGGGACCTTGCCGACGGAATACGATCGCCAGGCTTGAGAATTCCCTCAGCAATGGCGTGTCTGAAGCGAGAATATAACTGCCGATACAGGGGGTCTGTACTAGCGGGATCCAAAGTAAATTGCAGAGGTGGATAAGGTTTTGGCATGGCTCAATTCAAGCATCACCCCAAATACCGCTTAAACCATTCAATACTACGACTCCACGCAAGCTCTGCCGCTTCCTTGTCATACCGGGGCGTTGAGTCGTTGTGGAATCCGTGGTTAGCGCCGGCGTAGATGTGGGCCTCGTAGACCTTGTTATTCGCTTTGAGGGCATCCTCGTAGGCGGGCCAGCCTTGATTGATGTTGGGGTCATGCTCTGCATAATGCAGTTGCAGAGGAGCCTGGATGCGGGCTACGTCCTCGGGGCTGGCCTGCCGTCCGTAAAACGGCACGGCGGCTGCCAGTTCCGGGTAGGCCACAGCGGCGGCGTTTGAAACGCCACCGCCGTAGCAAAAGCCGATAATGCCGACTTTTCCTGTTGAGTCTTCGCTTGTGGACATCAGTTCGATCGCGGCGAAGAAGTCATTCATCAGCCGCTCTGGATCAACTTGCTGCTGCAGCTCACGCCCTTTGTCGTCATTGCCCGGGTAACCGCCTTTTGAGCTGAGTCCATCTGGTGCAATCGCCAGGAAGCCGGCTTTGGCGAGACGGCGCGCAACATCTTCAATATAGGGGTTCAACCCCCGGTTCTCGTGGACCACGACCACGGCGGGCAATTTGCCCTCGGCGTTGGCGGGTTTGACCAGGTAGGCACGAACGGTGCCGTTACCTTGCGGCGATGAGTAGCTAATGTACTCGGCCGTAATGTCCGGATCGGTGAACATGACTTGTTGAGCCCATGCATAGTTAGGTCGCATGGAAGCCAGAATAGCCGTGGCCGTTAGACCACCGATGGCGAATTTGGCGGCCCGGTTCAGAAACTCGCGCTTGCTGATGGCACCATGCACATAAAAGTCATACAGCTCAAGCAATTCCGGGGAGAAGTCTTTGGCGGTCAGTCTCGACATGGTGCCTCCTTGTTGGGCATCGTGATGGATTATTGCAGCCAGTAAAACGATTACACACCTAAATAGCTGTCATGCTCAATAGCTTTTGTTCTGGGTGAACCATTTACTGGCTCAAACCGGCCGACTTGCCGCCCACTGCACTACGAGCACACTCACCAGCACCATTATCAGCCCCACAAAGGCCACTCCGGTAATTGCCTGTGAAAGTACAACCCAGCCAACGATCACCGCAGTTAAGGGGCTGAGCAGGCCCAGCGATGACACGGCTACACTGGATAAGCGGGCGATGCCTTTAAACCAGAGTACATAGCCCAGCATGGCGCCGACCACGCTGAGGTAGACATAGCCTAAGGATTGACTCATAGAGAGCGCCGGAAGAGGGTCGTCTGCCAACCACGCTACGGGAGCGAGCAGTAGCCCGCCAAGCAGCAGTTGCCAGCCTGTAAGCGCAAGTACTGACATGCCCAGTTGCCAGCGGCGGGCAAGCCAGGTGCCGGTGGCCATGCAGATGGCGCCCAGCAAGGCTGCGCCTATGCCGATGGGTTCAAATACGGTTTGTGGTGATAGCAGCAGAATGGCCATGCCAACGACTCCGGCTATGGCCGACAGCAAGGTAATCCGGGTTGGTGATTTGCTTTCAACCATCCAGATCAGACCCATGATCAATATAGGCTGTATGGCACCCAGCACTGCTGCCAGCCCCCGGTAAGCGGTAGGCTGCCACGAAGAGCAGTGCCTGGAAGATGCCGATATTCAGAGCGCTTAGCGTTAACAGTCGAAACCACAGGTGGCGAGCGGGAATTTCTCGTGTGATCAGCACCAGCAACAGGCCCGCTGGCAAGGCACGGATAAGTGCTGCCGTAAAAGGACGGTCAGGCGGCAATATCTCGGAGGCGACGATGTAGGTGGTGCCCCAGATCATCGGCGCAAGGGCAGTGAGCAAGACAGCCCGCCACAAAGAGGATGGCGCGATAGTAGTGGAATTCATGGGAATCTATCTTCAATTCAAGTTATTATTATTCTGAATGCCAATTACCTTGAAGTCAAGATAAATGAAATCTGAAACTCGCAAAATACAGCCGGATGCAGTGGACCGTATCCTTGCTCAGTGGGCGCGTGAACGCCCTGATCTGAACGTTAGTCCCATGGGCCCTATTGGTAGGCTCAAACGTTGCGCAGCCCTGCTGGAGCAACAGCTGGAGCCGGGCTTCATACAGTTTGAGCTTAGTTTCTGGGAGTTCGATATGCTTGCAACCCTGTTGCGCTCAGGCGCGCCTTACAAACTGAGTCCTACCGAGCTTTTTCTACTTTGATGGTGACGTCGGGAACGATGACGCACAGGCTCAAGCGTTTAGAGAGTCGTGATTTTATACACCGTGTGGTGAATGAGCAGGACGCGCGCAGCATGCTGGTGCAATTGACGGATAAGGGCCTGGCTCTGATCAATCGTGCAGTTGAGTCGCATGTAGAGAATGAGCGTCAAATACTGTCGGCGTTAAGCGATCAAGTGCTGGCCGACTTAAACTCGAATTTATCCGTTTTTCTGCAGGCCCTGGAAGCGCAGAAACGGGATAAGTAAGCCGCCCGGCGCGTCCTGCCACTTCTCTAGCCGTGATTTTTTATTCCACTGTTGACCATCCAGGTGACGCCATATTTATCTTTGACCATGCCAAAAGCGTCGGCCCAGAAGGTGGGCTCCCACGGCATGATGGTAGTGCCATCTGCAGCCAGGGCGTCAAAGACATAAGCTGCCCGGGTGGTGTCGTTGAACGCCAGCGCCACCGCAAAACCATCTATAGGTCCGGTGGGTTGGTCCGGGCACCCATCTGAAGCCATAAACAGGCCATCATCGAATTTAAGTTGTGCGTTCATAATACGATCAGCCACTTCAGCATTGAAGTGCTGCTCAAAATCCGGCATTTCTGAAAAACGGCTCATGTTGAGTTCTCCGCCAAGAACCTGCTGATAAAACGTCATTGCTTCAGCTGTGTTGCCATTGAATATCAAATAAGGATATACCTGCATGTCATTCTCCTGCCTAAAGGAATTGAACGAGGGGCTTTGCATTACAATGTGTACGACGTTCACATAAATTAGCATAGGCTGTAGAATCGAAGCAATACGCTAATCTGAAAAAATACGTAAAATTTTATGAGTAACAAACAGCAGAGCAGGCCGCGCACGACTTACAGGCATGGCAATCTGAAGCAGGCTTTACTGGATGCCGCTTTGGATCTCGCCCGCGAGCATGGACCAGATGGCATTGTGCTGCGCGAGGCCACTCGCCGGGCGGGAGTTGCCTTTAGTGCAGCGTATCGGCACTACGAAGGACAGCGCGATTTGCTGGATGCCGTACGCGCCGCGGCATTGGCGCAGGTCGCGCGCTCCATGGAGACCGAAATGTCTGCATTGGGACCTTTTGACTCCTCACCTGAGTACGCTAGGAACAGTTTGCGTGCCATTGGCCGGGCTTATATACGCTTCGCCCTGGATGAGCCAGGCTTGTTCCGTACGGCGTTTGTGATTCCCTTCAGCTTAGATGAAGATACCTTGCCTTTGGTGCAGGCGGATATGGGCTTGAACCCTTTTCAGTTGCTGGGGATGGCGCTGGACCGCATGCAGGCAGCGGGTCTATTGTCTGCTGCCCAGCGTCCGCAAGCGGAGTTTTTAGCCTGGTCGGGGGTGCATGGCATGGCCATGCTGATGCTTGATGGCCCTCTTCGGGACTATCCTGAAGCGCAGCTTAAAAATTTGTCGCAGCGTTTGCTGCTAATGGTGGAGCAAGGTTTACAGGATGGACGTGATGCAGATTTGGGTTGATGCGGATGCTTGTCCGGTCGTGGTAAAAGATATTCTGTTTCGCGCGGCAAAGCGCTGGCAGCGGCCTTTAACGCTGGTGGCGAATCAGATGCTGCATACGCCGCCATCGCCTTTGATTAAAGCGGTGCAGGTTCCACGAGGCTTTGATGTGGCCGATGACTACATCGTGTTGCACGCCAGCCCTGGCGATCTGGTCATTACAGGCGATATTCCGCTGGCTGCGCAACTGGTCGAGAAGAGCGCTTTCGTGCTGAGCCCCCGAGGTGAGCGTTTTACCGCCGATAATATACGTGAGCGCTTGTCGATTCGGGACATGCTGGAAGAATTGCGAGGGGCGGGTGTGGAGACGGGCGGGCCGGCGGCCTTTAGTCAGGCTGATCGGCGCGAGTTTGCGAATGCATTGGATCGTTTGATGATGATGTCGCTACGTAAGTCGTTGTAGCTCTCTATAAAAAGGACTTTGTTCTTATTCTGCCTCGGCAGTGTCATCCGTGTTCAAGGCTTCGCATATACTTCAGGCAGGCAACGGTAAGGCAGCCGCTATTTCCAGTTTGCTTGCGATTAATGTGAGCTAAGGGTATTGGCTAAGGTGAATAATAAAGTGCAGTTTCTACCATTTAAATCCGCAGGAGTCAGTGACGCATGAAGGGCGACGATACTGCGCGCCGTGTGACTATACGCGATGTATCCAGAGTAGCTGGTGTTTCGCTGACGACAGTATCACACGCGCTGAACGACCGGGGTGCGGTAGATCCTGTGACTCGAGCTATGGTGAAACAGGTTGCTGAGAAGTTGGGCTATACGCCCAATGTGCGTGCACAGCGTTTACGTTCTGGGCAATCTAATAGCATCGCTATTGTGTCTGCAATGCCGTTTGCGGTTTCCGGTGGGCAGTCCAGGCTCGGCTTCATGATGGAGATTGCCGCCATAGCGGCGGAAGAAGCCATGAAGCAAGGGTTAGCGCTGGTGTTTGTGCCGCCTTTAGAGATTGCAGCTAACTTACTTCAGCGCTTGGATATTGATGGCGCCATCGTAATCGAACCTTTGGCAGACGACCCCAGTATTCGACTGTTGCAGGATCGTGGCGTGGCCTTGGTATCCATCGGTTCTCAATCGGGGCCAGATAGCGTCATTCCTTATGTAGACTTGCATTCCGAGGCAACAGCTACCTTGCTGTTGGAACATCTTTATGCCCGAGGCTGTCGCCGAATTGCCCTGTTGCAGGGCACTGCAGCACGGAGCTCTTATCGCTCTAACGCCCAGGCATATAAGAAATTTATCGATGTACATGGCTTGGAGCATCGGTACGCTGAAGCCGACGAAGAGGATGGGGAGGAGGGTGGAAGAAAAGCATGCCAAGAACTATTTATGCGCTATCCCGACACGGATGCGATTTGTGTGCCGGTTGATGCCTTTGCCACAGGTGTAATGCGCCAAGCGGCAGCCATGGGGAAGCACATTCCTCATAACCTGATGGTGGCAACTCGTTACGATGGACTACGGGCACGGACAGCAACGCCTCCGCTAACAGCGATTAATCTGCATTTGACGGATATTGCCTCGCTGGCTGTTGAGCTTCTTTTTGAGCATATTTCTGGCAACAGGCACCGAAGCTGTGTTGCGGGGCCTATGCCAGAACTGGTTGCGCGGCTTTCTACTGGATCATTTGTTTAGCTGGAAAAGATAACGAACACGCCTGACATAAACGCAAAAATCAATACACCTAAACGAAGCGTTCGCTGATTGATTCGAGCATGTATTGCATGACTGGCTAGCATCCCCAGCAATAGCGCAGGCAAGCACCATAGTGCGTACTCTAGGTGTTTCCAGGCAATATTATCGGTAACTGCCAAGGCAATAAGCGAAATGATCTCGCCTACCAGAAAGCATAGCGCCACGGTTGAACGTAGGGTGGAAACCGGCGCATGCTGGTAAACCAAGGTCAGTGGAGGCCCCCGATACCGGTTGCGGTTTCAGTAATGCCAGTTACCAGACCCGTTAAAGTGAAAGCCTTTTTCCCAGGCGTGAAGGCCGGTACAGTGAGCGAAACGATAACTGCAAGAATAGTGCTGATGCCGACGACCATATTCAACCAGTAGCTGGAAAGCAGCACCAAGACCCACAACCCTGCAAAGGTGCCTGCTAATCGGCCCACAGTAATCCAACCTGCTCCGCGTATATCAATGGCTTTGTATTCACGTAAGGCCACGTAGGCATTTAAAGGCAGCATTAAATATAACAAGGCGCCCGGTATCATATCTGCCTGTATCAGGGCGAGTATGGGTACGACGATCAGGGCAAACCCCATGCCCGTAGTGCCCTGAATAAAAGCGGCGATAAATACTGTAGCTGTTATCAAGGCGAAATGGGCGATCATAACGTTAGTACACTCTTTTCCTGACGTTGGGTGCGATGCAGAGCAGAAGGGGCATGCAGCTTCTGAATATTCGCATTGCTAATGGCATGCTCGGCGATGCTATTGATTTCGTCCATCAACGCCAGGGCGTCCCAATCAATAGGCCAGCCTTCCCAAAGGCGCAGTTTTCCGTCAACGAATACCGCTTGTATCTGGTCACGTGCGGCCATGCGTACGAGCTCCCATGGAATATCCCAGGATGGAGTCATTTCAGGTACGCGTATATCGAGCAGTAAAAAATCTGCCTGTTTCCCTGGACTAATGTCGCCAATTTCTTCTCCTAAACCTATGGCATCTGCGCCTCCACGGGTGGCCATGTCCAACCATAACCAGCCTCCACCGCAGGAAGAATCACCCACAGCCATTCCGAAGGCGAAGCGTTGAGCTGCTTCTGCGTAATCCATGAGGCGGAAGGCGTCGCTGCGGGTGCCGTCGGTACCGAGACCTAATCTAACATTTTGCATGCTCATGGACTCAGCAGGTGCGACGGCATTGCCTTTCCATGCACTGGCCACCGGGTTATAGGCAACCGCGCAGCCTCGATCAGCCATGATTTTTATTTCTAATGGCGTCACCAACGTGGCGTGAGCGAGCAGGGTCGCAGGCCCTAAGGCGTTGACGTTGTTCAGATGCTCAATAGGTCGCAGGCGATTCGTATTCAGCGAACGCTCAACTGCGACCAGATGCTCATTGGCATGCGTTTGAAACACACGACCTGCCTCTTCGCATAGTTGATAGACGCTTGCCAACATGGCATCACTAGCGACCTCGGGTATGGAGATTGCCAGGGAAGGCGTGATCAGTGGATGATGTTCCCATTGGGACAAATGCTGCACGGCACGACGTTGAATCGGGATAGGGTCAACGATTTGGTCATTCACCTTGTCATTGCAAATCAGGCCAAGCACGCAGCGCAAGCCAGCATCTGTCGTGGCGTTAACAATGGCGTCCAGCCCTTCTGAAGATCTTGTGCCTGCGTCACACACGGTAGTGAAACCACCTCGCAAGGCTTCTAATGCAGCGAGCTTTGAAGAGGCATATAAATGATTGGCATTCAAAGTGCTTTCCAAGGGCACCCATACGCGTTTAAAGATTTCAGATGGTTCCCCGAAAACCAGCGATTTTCCATATGACTGTGTCAGATGGTGATGCGAGTCTACAAAGCCTGGCATTAAAAGTTTGCCGGGCAGCTCTACCCTTGGCCTATCCGGGTATTGTTTAAGGATGAGGCTGCGAGGGCCAGCCGCGATGAATAGGCCATTCTCTACGACAACGGCATGGTCGCGTACGGTGCCCTTGTCTAACAGCAGCCATTCGGGCAAAAACACATTGGCTTGTTGTAGTGTTTCCAGGTTTGTGGGAAAAAGCGATTTCATGAAAATACCTTCTTGTTTACTCTTGACTGGGTAGTGGGCTGGCGGCGGGCAGGGCTGTACGTCTTTTACCCAGGTGTACGAATACAAAATTAAGCACAGCAGCGGTGACGGCACCCATGGCAACACCATTGGCCATCAACAGCCGCAACTGGGAGGGAACATGTTCGTAGATTCCAGGAACTACAATAGGAAGCAGGCCCATAGCCAGAGCGGTCGAGACCACATACATATTGCCGTGCTCGCGCAGATCGACTTTACGCAGCATATCGATTCCCATGGTGCCGACAATAGCGAATACCAGCAGGCCGGTCGCTCCGATGACGGCTCCCGGAATGAGGCTGATTAACGAAGACAAAGGTGTGAACAGGCCAAATAGCACTAAAAAACCTCCGGCAACGGCAGTGACGTAGCGCGAGCGGACATTGGTGGCACGGATAATGCCAATGTTCTCTCCACTTGTGATGATGAGTGAGGTACCAAAGATTCCGCCTATCAACGAGGCCAAACCATCTCCACGTATGGTCTTGGGAACGTCAAGCTGCTGTTCTTGTTCGGTTTTTTCCCCAATACCTCATTTAACGCTACAGTCTGTCCAGTGGCTTCCACCATAGAGATGAGGGTGAAAATTAATAGTGGAGTAGCAGCAATAAGGTTGAATTTAGGTGAGCCAAAAGGAAAAGGTGTCGGAGCGGCAAGCAATGGTGTGAGCGAGACCTGATCAATTGACATCAGGCCCATAAGCGCTGACGAGAAGGCCCCCACCAGCAAACCGAGCAGAATGGTTAACTGGCGACTGGTGCCTCGCAGCAGGCGTGAAAATAGCAGCGTAGAGGCAATGGTGATGAAGGCCATCAACAGATTGACTGGGCTTCCGAAATCTGGGGATCCTGGTGCACCTGCTATAAGTTTTCCAGAAATTTGTGCGAGATTGATGGCAACCAAGATCAGCATCACGCCAATGACCAACGAAGGGAAATAGCGCAAGAATCGCTTGAAAATCGGCACAATCAAGAAATACAGGAGGGCAGCAAGAATGACGGCTCCAGACGCTGTCTGCAAATCGGTTTGTTGTGCTATCAAAATAAATAAAATGATAGGCGCGCCCCCGGCAGCATGACAAAGGGTAGGCGTGCGCCGAATCCAAGAGGGCCAAACGATTGGATGAGCGAGCCCAAGCCGCATACGATGAAGGTGGCGCTTAATAACTGGATGGTTAGCTCAGGTGTAAAGCCCAGCGCTTTGCTCATCAAGAATACGGAGGCAATCGGCGATGCCGCCATCACAACAACGTGCTGCAGCCCGAAAGCGAGCATTTTTTGTGGAGATTGAATTTCGTCCACTGGCGAACATGTAGAACCTTGCATGGTTGTCTCCTTCGGCAGCGATGATATTGCATATCTGTGCCGTTTTGTTTGTCGTTATATTTTTATATAAAACGTTTTGGTTGTGTATAAACTGTCAACCAAAACGTTTTGGTAGTGTAGTTTGAACTTGTTTTTCATGCAAGATCTAAGTGTGAGTTTTAGCAGCCGAAGGACCATGTGGGGCGTAGACCTTCATGCTCGCATTGCAGATTTAGCGGTATAAGCCGTTTGGCGATATGGCGCTGGGTCTTGCCTTTAAGCTCAAATTCCAGAAGCCTGAAGCGCCGCAGCTCGAATTGGGTTAACCTTTCAGAACGTTTATTAAGGAGCATTTCATGGCACAAGCCTCAGCAAGTCACATCCTCGTCAACAGCGAAGAAAAAGCGCAAGAATTGAAGACCGAAATTGAAGGCGGCGCTGATTTTGCGCAGCTGGCTAAAGACAATTCCAGCTGCCCGTCTTCCCGCCAGGGCGGCGAGTTGGGCAGTTTTGGTCGCGGCCAAATGGTTGCAGAGTTTGATGAAGTGGTTTTCAGTGCGCCCGTGGGCGTTGTGCAAGGCCCCGTTAAAACTCAGTTTGGCTACCACCTGATCCTGGTGACTGAGCGTAACGACTAAGGCAACCAGCCTTAACGCGTTAGCTTAGTAAAAGGGCGACTGAAAAGTCGCCCTTTTTCATGTGCTTATGGATGTTAGAGACACTCCGCATGCCTGCGATCGTAGGGAAGCACGGTGCCTACGATAACGTTAGTGAATATGTCCGGAGCCTTCATATCAGCCTCTGACTGCAGCCGACGTCATCGTGCGCAACAAAGTTTGACCGCATGACCGAGATCACCATTTGATTCACGCCCAAGTATTCAAAAACAAAGGGTTAATTCATATATCCCTTCTTTTCGCCGCCTGTTAAATTATCAGAATCATTAAGTGCGTGCTGGCTTGTCTTTGATCAGCGATTCTAGGTGCCCCGTTCAGGAGTTTCATCATGAATTTGTCAGATTTGAAGCAGTTTGGTATTGATCTTGAGTTCCCGTTCAAGTCTAAGTACGAGAATTACATAGGCGGAAAGTGGGTACCTCCGGTGGGGGTAATTATTTTGAAAATATCTCGCCTATTACGGGTGAGGTGTTTTGCCAGGTGCCGCAATCTGGTGCGGACGACATCGATCTTGCCCTGGATGCCGCGCATGCAGTGCGTGAGTCGTGGGGCAAAACCTCGGTTGCCGAGCGTTCTGCGATTTTGCTGCGTATTGCCGATCGAATGGAGCAGAAGCAGCATTTGCTGGCGGTAGCCGAGTCTATTGACAACGGCAAGCCCTTGCGCGAGACCAGCGCGGCGGATATTCCTTTGGCTATTGATCACTTTCGTTATTTTGCAGGCTGCATTCGAGCCCAGGAAGGCGGGATTTCTGATATTGACAGTACAACAGTGGCTTATCATTTTCATGAGCCTGTTGGCGTTGTTGGCCAGATTATTCCCTGGAATTTCCCGATTTTAATGGCCGCCTGGAAGCTTGCTCCAGCCTTGGCAGCAGGCTGCCCTGTGGTCATGAAGCCAGCGGAACAAACGCCTGCGTCAATTTTGGTGCTAATGGAGACTATAGGTGACTTGTTGCCGGCCGGCGTGGTCAATATTGTGAATGGTTTTGGTAAAGAAGCGGGCAACGCCCTGGCGACCAGTAAGCGCATCGCAAAAATCGCTTTCACGGGCTCCACGCCCGTGGGCAAGATGATTTTACGCAACGCAGCCGATACGCTGATTCCCGCAACGGTCGAGCTGGGCGGCAAAAGCCCCAATATCTTTTTTGCAGACGTCATGTCTGCAGACGATGCCTTCTTTAATAAAGCATTGGAAGGCGCATCGATGTTCGCGCTGAACCAGGGCGAAGTCTGCACAGCCCCTTCACGTGTGCTGGTGCAGGAATCCATTTACGAGCAGTTTATCGAACGCGTCGTCGAGCGTGTCGAACGCATCAAGAAAGGCAACCCGCTTGACTCTCAGACCATGGTGGGAGCCCAGGTATCTCAGGTACAAATGGATAAAATCCTGGGTTATATCGATATTGGGCGCGAAGAGGGGGCGACTTGCCTGACAGGGGGTGAACGCAATCGCATGGGCGAGGGTCTGGATGATGGCTTTTATGTCAGTCCCACCATGCTTTTGGGTAAAAACTCGATGAAGGTGTTCCAGGAAGAGATTTTTGGTCCGGTTGCTGCTGTGACTACTTTTAAAGATGAGGACGAGGCCATCGCCATTGCCAACGACACCAGCTTTGGCCTGGGCGCTGGCGTATGGAGCCGGGATGGTTCACGCGCCTATCGAGTCGGACGGGGGCTTCAGGCGGGTCGCGTGTGGACAAACTGCTATCACCTTTATCCTGCCCATGCTGCATTTGGCGGTTATAAGCAGTCGGGCATTGGGCGCGAAACTCACAAGATGGCGTTGAGCAATTATCAGCAGACCAAATGCTTGCTGGTGAGTTATAGCGATGAGGCGCTGGGCTTTTTCTAGGGCTGGATGAATAAAAAGAAGGCTGTAGATGAGCGACTGTACAGCCTGGTTTGCCGTTAGCCATTCAGCTTCGTTAACCCTTTCAAGCTAAAGGCCTGAGTCCGGTGCGATACCGGACTCAGGCCTTTTATTTCTTAAGATATTGCTGCTGTAGCGTGATCGGGTTTACAGGCCAGATAGTCTCAGGCTTGGGTGGCGGTTAACGTCTTTGTATAGCAGGTAACGAAAGCGGCCAGGGCCACCAGCGTAGCAAGCTTGCGGGCAAAAGGCGCGCAGCCACATAAAGTCGCCGGCCTCGACTTCAACCCAATCTTGGTTCAGGCGGTAGACGGCTTTGCCTTCCAGTACGTACAGCCCGTGCTCCATGATGTGCGTCTCTGCAAAAGGAATGACGCCACCGGGTTCGAATGTAACGATATTGACGTGCATATCGTGGCTCATGTTGGACATGTCGACGAAACGCGTTGTCACCCAAGCACCATTTGTGCCAGGCATTGGGAAGGGCTCTACGTCTTTTTCGTTAGTAACGAAAGCCTCAGGCAGAGGCACACCCTCTACCGCTTGGTAGTGCTTACGAATCCAGTGGAAGTTGGCGATGTCGTCGCTGCGGTTATGCAATGTCCACTGGCTACCCGGAGGAATAAAGGCGTAACCACCTTCTTTCATGATGTGCTTGGTGCCTTCAAGGGTTAGCTCGACTTCACCGCCAACCACGAACAATACGCCTTCAGCGTTGGCATCGGGTTCAGGTTTATCGCTACCGCCGCCTGGACTGACTTCCATGATGTATTGTGCGAAGGTTTCGGCAAAACCTGACAAGGGGCGAGCGAGCACCCAAAGGCGTGTTTTTTCCCAGAATGGCAGCCAACTGGTCACGATGTCTTGCATAACGCCCTTGGGCAAAATGGCATAGGCTTCGGTAAACATGGCCCGGTCAGTGAGCAGTTGAGTTTGCGGCGGATGGCCACCAGCAGGCGCGTAATAGGTTTTTTCGGACATAGATAAGTCTCTGTAATAGTTTTCGTTGTTATGGCTGTCGCGCCGTTTTGTGATTCTGACGACTTCGAGGCGAAGCATTACTCGCAACCCAAAGGGCGGCATCTGCTTGGGTCAAAGGCGCGACTGATGCGGTGCGGCCGGGTTGAACTTAACGGCGCATTCCGCGACAGAGGGGACAACGTTGAGCCCCTGTGTCTTTAATTCTATAAAGCATGGACATGCCGCGCTTTGACCACCTTTCGGGACGACAAGCCAATAGTGCACGGCGTGGATATAAACACGATATCTATATCACTCTATATCTACAAGTTAAATGTATTAATAGGGCCTATCCATTTTTTGAATAACCATGACGGTACTGTTGACCGTGAGGCCGCATCAGAGAAGCTCCTGCACTTTTTGTGATTTTATAAAGAGCAAGGCTATTTTTGCGGTATAACTAAAGACATGCTTTAGGCGCAATTTTATGGCTGGCAGCTTACTATTAACACGAGCTTTATGTATTTGTGTTTTGAATGTGCTTATGTCTATTATCGAAAAATCGAATCAACCCCTTTTTGATCTCGACCTATTAAAAGCCTTGCTGGTGGTGACCGACTGTGCAAGCTTCACCACGGCAGCGACGCGCTTGCATTCGACGCAGTCCACCGTCAGCCAGAAGGTGCGCCGCCTTGAAGACATGGCGGGGCATAAGTTACTTGATCGTGGCACCCGTGGCGTACTTCCTACCGATGCGGGGCTGGTCGTACTGGGCTATGCGCGCCAGATGCTCGCTGTTAATGATCAGTTGCACGAGGCGTTGTCCGGGGTGGCGGTAACAATTGCTGTTCGGCTTGGTGTGCCTGAAGATTTTTCCAGTGGTGCCACCATGCGCAGGCTTGCTGCATTTAATCGGCAGCATCCTCAAGTCAAGCTCGAGGTAACGAGCGGCTTAAGCACGGATCTGATTTCCAGCTACGATCACGGCGAGCTGGACCTTATTCTTATTAAGCAACGCCACCAGGCCCGCGAGGCTATCGCACGTATTCCGGAAAAGACCGCGTGGGTAGATAGCGCGAAGCATCCCTCTTTTCATCTTGATCCCATTCCGCTGGTGACTTTTCCACGGCGGGGGTCTATCGCGATGAAATTATCAACGCGGTGGAATCCATGGGGCGCAAGTGGCGCATTGCCTTCACCAGTTCGAGCTTAAGTGGAATACAGGCGGCAGTTGCCGACGGCATGGGCATTAGCTTGCTGCCGCGCCGCGCGGTCACCGCTGATCACTTCGTCTTGGGTGCAGCGCAGGGCCTGCCGGCAATTGATGTGTTTGAGCTGGCCGTGTGCCATCGTCCAACCGCCGATCCCATGGTCAGGGCCCTGGGGGTGATGCTGATGGATATGCTTAGCAACGAGTGGATGCCTGATGAGAATACTGCCTGGAACCCAATATCCAATCCAAGGCCCTGAAGGAATAGTTTATGAGCGTACGCAAACCAGTATGGACAATTCATGCTGCTGGTGACCGGTCTTTAGTCGTCGTCTTCCATGATGATGATCCGGCAGAAGCTAATCGGCATGCTAGCCTGCTTGCCCGTGATCTGCAGCGAGACATGCCTGCGGGTGTGCACGCTATTGTGCCGGGCATGGTGAGCGTGGCCTTGCACTATGCTCCCGAGCGGGTGCTGGAAGCGGCAGAGGCTGCAACTGACAACGCATGGGTGTCACCTTATAAGCTGCTTGTTGAGCAGTTAGAGCTGCGTATTGTACAGCCGCGTCATGCCCAGGCTGTACGGCCCCGGGAAGTCGTGATTCCCGTCTGTTACGGGGGCGAGTACGGTCCTGATTTGGAAGAAGTAGCCGAACGATGTCAGATGAGTCCTGAAGAAGTGATTCGTCTGCACACGCAGTACCCGGTGTCCGTATTTATGCTCGGTTTTTCGCCCGGGCATTCCTATATTGGTCGATTTAGTGAGAGTCTTAGCGTTGGACGCCGCAGTTCGCCGCGTACTTCTGTGGCTCCGGGCTCTATTGGGCTGGCCAATCGCCAAAGTGTTATTTATTCTATGCCTCTTCCCGCAGGCTGGCATCTTATTGGCCGTACGCCCCTTACGCTGTTTGATGCAAAGCGGTCAGCTCCTTCGTTATTACTGGCCGGAGATCAGGTGCGTTTTGTAACAATCGAGGCTGAGGAGTTTTTGCAAATTGCCAGCGAGCAAGGAGACCGTGCATGAGTATTGATGTCATTAAGCCAGGGCTGCTTTCTACATTTCAGGATCTGGGCCGCAGAAGTTTTCAGCATTTAGGTGTGCCATTGAATGGCGTGATGGACGAAAGAGCGCATCGAATAGCAAATTGGCTGGTCGGCAATGATGCTAACGAAGCCACTCTGGAAATCACCTTGCTCGGACCCACATTACGCTTTAACACTCCGGCCGTGATGGTGGTGTGTGGCGCCGACTTGTCGCCGTCTATTAATGGCGAGGCCATAGCGCTTAATAAGGTCATTACCATTGCAGCGGGAAGCACCCTGGCCTTTGGCGCACGGCGCGCCGGACTGCGGGCCTACTTGGCCGTTCAGGGCGGGTTCGCCATTGAGCCCGTTATGGGAAGTGCCAGCACCTATGTGCGTGCCGGCTATGGTGGGCTAGATGGAGGGCCACTGAAGAAAGGTTCGCAGATTCATCTAAAACCCGCACCGGTTGGAGCGTTGACACGAGCCTTAACCGGCATGCCCATGTTTGGTTTAGGTGTGGTGCAGGGTGTGAATGCGTCTGTACGTATTGTGGCTGGCCGTGAATACGATAGTTTTGCTCCGGAAAGCATTCAGGCGCTTGGAACAGAAAGCTATCAAATTTCCCCTCAGTCTGATCGCATGGGCTATCGCCTGAAAGGGCCAGTCCTTGAACGTACTCAGCAGCCAGAACTGCTATCCGAGGCTGTGACGGCAGGAACCATACAGGTTCCCCCTGATGGATTACCGATCGTGTTGATGGCTGATTCGCAAACGACGGGCGGCTACCCTCGTATCGCGAATGTTGCCTGGGTAGACTTACCACGGCTGGCACAGCGCGCACCCGGAGAGTTTCTTAGATTTGAATGGGTAGAGCTTGATCAGGCGCAGCGTCTGGCCGTTGAGCAGGCAACTATCTTTAGAAACATGGAGTCAGCGCAATAAAAGTGTTGATTACGTGCTTTTCAGAGTGGGTATACTGATTTTTCAGGTAGATGCGGCGGTCACACCAGGAAATGAGTTTGGCCCGCACTCCGGCAATAGTATTCGTTTTAACTTCTCACAGGATCACAATGCGGCAGTGCACGCCGTCGAGCGTTGCGTGCTGATGATTCAAAGGTATAGAAAATGAGTTCGCAGAACCCGCCCATTCCACAAGGCAATTACGCACCCGCTACCCGACGTGGTGCACAGGTTTTTACCGCTGGCATGACACCTCGCCGCGATGGCCAGCTGATTCGCACCGGTGGCGTGCAAAGCGGCGACGACCTGAATGATTACAAAGAAGCTGCCCAACTGGCCGTGGCTAACGCCCTGAATGCTGCACGGGCTACCTTGACCACGAACGAGCGCATCGCACAGATTTTAAGCATGACAGTCTATGTGGCCAGTAGCGATGAGGCCTTTGATAAGCACTCGAAGATCGCCGACTTTGCCTCTGACTACCTCTTTGCCGAATTAGGTCAGGAAGGAATCAGCTCCCGTGCTGCGATAGGTGTTTTTACCCTTCCCGGTAAAGCCCCACTCGAAATATCACTTATCGCTGCAATCGAGTAGCGTATACGCTATTTCATTATCCCGTCATCAATGGTCCCTAGACTAGCTGCTTCTCGTAGTTGTTTAAGGATAAAACATGAAGCTTTTTCGTTTGACAGTGTTGGCAGCAGTATTAGGTTCAGCGTCGATGACGGTAGCAGCGCAGCAGGAGCTTCCTGCTGTGCTTGAAGCGCACGCCGTGCTGCCTGCGCAAAGCGTTATTCAGGTTCCTGATAATGCACCGAACGATTTGAAAATTTCCGGTAAGTACACCACGAGGCAGCGAGTCGAGGCCCTGGGCACCGTCATGGGCAAGTCGGCAGATCGCGAAACCGGAATTTCTTTACCCATCAAAGGCCAGCCATTGCAGGGGCACTCCGGGATAAAGGTCATGGATGATGGCAGTGTCTGGATTCTTACCGACAACGGCTTTGGCAACAAAGCCAACTCCATGGATTCCATGCTGTATTTGAATCAGTATGAAATTGATTGGAAGTCAGGTGAGTTCAAGCCTATGGCGACCATTTTCTTAAGCGACCCAGATAAAAAAGTACCATTTCGCATTGTTCATGAAGAGTCGGCAGAGCGCTACCTGACGGGTTCCGATCTGGACACCGAAAGCTTTCAGCCCATCGGCGAAAATTTTTGGATAGGTGATGAGTTCGGCCCTTATTTAATTAAGGTCGATAAAAGCGGCAAGGTGCTGGCCTTTTTTGAAACTGAAGTAGATGGCAAAAAATTCATTCGCCTGATCACTATGCTGTGACATCGCCTGGGGCTCCTGGCGCTACCTACACGAACGTTAACTTGAGGCGTTCACAGGGCTATGAGGGCATGGCAGCATCCAAGGATGGCAAGTTCTTATACCCAATGCTTGAAGGCCCGCTATGGGATGAAGACGGCAGCGAGATGGAACAGGTTGATGGTAAAGGGGGTTGCGCGTTCTGGAGTTCAGCGTAGCGGATGAAAAATGGACAGGCCGTTCCTGGTTTTACCCGCTAGAAAATAAAGGCAATGCCATTGGTGACTTCAACATGATTGACGAGACCACCGCCTTGGTTATCGAGCGGGACAATGGCGAAGGTACGCCCGACAAGGTTTGCAAGGACGGAGCCGACACGACGACGTGTTTCTCAAACCTGCCAAAGTTCAAGCGTGTCTATAAAGTGGAGTTCTCAGCTGATACAGTCGCTAAGCCAATGCGCAAGATCGCTTATATTGATTTACTGAATATTCAGGATCCCAATAAGGTTGCACGCAAACCGTTAACAGATGGCGTTCTGCAGTTTCCGTTCCTGACCATCGAAAATGTCGATATTATTGATGAGGAGCGTATCGTGGTTGGAAACGATAATAACTTCCCATTTTCCAGCAGCCGCGAACCTAAGCAGCAGGATGACAATGAGCTTGTACTGTTAAACGCCAAGCAGTTGCTTCAAGCCAAGTAGTTTATAAGCCCGTCTCTCTACCCCTGTTGCCTTTCCAGTAGCTCTGGGCAATTGGGGGAGCAACCACCTGTGCTAGAGGGCCGTCGCTTCCAGAGGAGCCGGCGAGTAGGTGTGCGCCGCAGGCTGACGAAGGGAAGTCGGGTAAAGGCGGACGCTGTTTGAGCGCAGCGAGTTCGTCCGCCGCCGACTGGACGAGGCAGATGCGGAAACAAGCACACCGTGCCGGCTCCTCTGGAAGCGACGGCCCGCCTTAAGAACTCGTTATAGTCCGCTCTTAAGAACCCGTTACAGTCAGCCTTTAATCAAGCTGTTTTACCAGCGCATCGGCTTGCTGCACCATTTCGGCAAGACCATTGGTCATGGATGGTGACGTTACATACTTGCCGCCAACCGCCATCATAGGGGTAGCGTCAATGCGATAGGCCTTGGCAAGGTCATTGGCCTTGGCAATCTTGGTATTTACACCGAAGGAGCTAAAGGTAGCGTCGAATTCGTCTTTGGAAATACCTTGATCTACAGCCCACTTGGCCAACGCTTTGGCGTCAAACAGTGACTTACGCTCTTTGTGCAGCGCATCGAACAGTTTTGGATGCAGATCCAGCCTGTCCAGGGCTTCGAGCGTGTAGTACATGCGCTGTAAGTCGCCCATGCCGGCATTAAATGCAACAGGCACACGGTTAAAGGCAATATTGTCGGGCAAGGTCTCAGACCAGCTTTCTACAATAGGGTCGGCCGCTGCACAATGGGGGCAGCTATAGGCAAAGAATTCAAGAACTTCGGTTTTGTTGGCTGTGTCAGAGGGCATGGTGGTGCTCAATGTGACATAGCCTTGGTTTGAAGCCGAATTGGCCGTCATGCCAAGGGGGCTTAGCAGGGCGCTAAACGCAATAGCGGTACCAGCGGCCAGTTTTAAAATACGGTTTTTATTGTTCATCGAAAATTTCCTTAATAGCGACAACAGCTATGACTGCGTTTCGTTTACGAAGTTCAGTATCTGACATTGCCGAACGTTCTAAGATCCAGCTTTGTATCAGCAATGTTTGTTTATCAGCCTGCGTAGCTTGCGACTGACTGTCTGGGGACAAATTATTTTGACTTAAGGCTGAGCCACCACCGAAGTTTCAATTTTTTCATCGCCCAAGCTGACCCGGGCACGGTTCATTTCGTCTATACCGTTGAAAGGCCCTACACGTACCCGATTGATGGCGCTGCCATTAAGTTGAGCCACCTGTACGTCTGCCTGCAGACCCATCATCAAGATGCGTGCCTTGACGGCTTCGGCATCATTGGATGAGCGGAATGCACCCGCTTGTAAAAAGTAGGTATTGCGTTTGGGCGCCGTTGTCTTGGCTGGCGTCAATGCGGCAACAGTGGGCGCATTGGTTGTGGTGGAATTGTTGGCGGGGGCGTGGCTGTGGGATTAGCTGCTCCAGGCGCCGGGTTAGTGCCTCTGGGCAGGGTCGCGATCAAGTCGCCCAAGGCATCAGGTGCCTTTGGAGCAGAAGCTGCCGGCGGGCGCGAGCCGGGCGTAGTCAGGCCGGACAGAGGATCGTTACCATTAAAGACGGGTGCGTCGGTATGGCCCGGATACAGCGCCAGGTTTGGGTCGGGAGCGTCACGGACATCGGGCAACAAGATTGAGGCCGGGTCTCGGCTGGCACGATCCGCGAAAGGCATGGGCGCTTTTGTTATATAAAGCGCCACCGCCACCGCAGCGGCAAGCCCCAGGACGAGCCCGATGATGATCCCAAACAGTGTACTGCCGCTGCGTGCGGGTTTTGAGCGAGAGGTTTTGCGTCGGGTGGCCATAAAGAAATTACATTTTTGTAGGTGCTGAAACGCCCAGCACATTTAAGCCATTGGCAATGACTTGCGCGCAGGACGTCGCTAGCGCAAGACGAGCCAGTTTCAAGGCTTGATCGTCGATATTGACGCGCTCGGCGTTATACCAGGAGTGAAAGTCGGCAGCACAATCGCGCAGCCAGAAAGCCACTTGATGGGGGCGAGATCGATAGTGGCCTGGCTAAGCATGGCAGGGTACTCGGCTAGACGCTGCAGCAACGATAACTCGGTAGGCGCGCTAAGCAGGCTTAGGTCTGCAGCACTAATGGCTTCGGCGGTTGAGCCTGACTGGCTCACCATCGAGTGAATGCGGGCATGCGCGTACTGAATGTAATACACCGGGTTTTCTTCGCTGTGAGATAGGGCCAGATCGATGTCGAAAGTGAACTCTGAGTCGGCGCGGCGTTGGGCCAGAAAGAAACGTACGGCGTCTTGTCCTACCCATTCGACGAGCTCGCGTAGCGTCACATAACTACCCGCCCGTTTGGATATTTTGACTTCTGCACCATTGCGCATGACTTTAACCATGCTGTGCAGCACATAGGCTGGAAAGGTTTTGGGAATACCCATGTTTAGCCCTTGCAAGCCGGCGCGGACGCGAGCAATAGTGCCGTGATGGTCAGTGCCCTGAATATTGATGGCGTGATGAAACCCACGTTCCCATTTGGCTACGTGATAGGCGACATCGGGCACAAAATAGGTATAGCCGCCTTCCCGCTTGCGCATGACGCGATCTTTGTCGTCGCCGGTACCTAATTCAGTGGTGCGCAACCATAATGCGCCGTCGTCTTCATAGGTATGGCCAGCGGCGGTTAAGGCTGCTACGGTTTTTTCGACACGGCCAGAACTGTAGAGTGAGCTTTCAAGGTAGTAATTATCAAATTTCAGACCAAAAGCCTGCAAGTCTAGGTCTTGCTCCCGACGTAAATAAGCCACGGCGAAGTGACGAATATCGTCGAGGTTGTCGATGTCGCCGGTAGCGTCCACACGTTCAACATCAGCAGCTTCTACGCTACTTTTGGCTGTGAACTCGCGAGCAATATCAACGATGTAATCGCCTTTGTAGCCATCAGCGGGGAATTGCTCAGAGTCGGGATCAATACCCCTGGCACGCGCTTGAACGCTGATGGCCAGGTTATCAATTTGATTGCCTGCGTCGTTGTAGTAGAACTCGCGGGTGACGCTATGGCCCTGACTGCTGAAGAGGCGGCAAATCGCATCGCCCAAGGCCGCTTGCCGGGCATGACCTACATGCAAGGGGCCGGTAGGGTTAGCCGATACAAATTCGACCATAACCTTATCGTCGCGGGCTGGCTGCAGACCATAGTTTGAGCCCTGCTCGCGTATGGCGTTTAGCACGGCCTGATGTACAGCATGCGTCAGGCGGAAATTAATAAAGCCCGGGCCTGCGATTTCGGCCGAGGCAATAAGCGCTGCGGAAGCGGCATCGGCAAGCACGTGATCAAGCACCTGTTGTGCGAGCTCGCGCGGGTTGCGTTTGGCGGGACGAGCCAGTTGCATCGCCACATTGGACGCAATGTCACCATGAGCAGCGACCTTTGGGCGCTCGAGGGTGATCGTGGGAGACGCATCTGGAACCAGTGCGCTGACAGCGCTTTGAAGTAGCGCGATGAGCTGTTGTTGTTGCTCTGCAAGCATAGAAAATTCTGTAGTTAGGTGTAGCGGCCCCTAGTGGGCGCCAACAAGTTGCGTAGTCAGGACCAAAGCGACTAAGGCTTACATAATAGCGTGATTTGGGCTTGAATTCTTCTCTGGCTGGTAACGTTTGAGTAGTGGCGCAGAACGTGGGGTGTCTTTATGACTAACGCTTTTGCTTTATGATCGCTATCATAGGTCTGTGATACACCAATAAAGGAAGCCATTATGCTACTTGTGTTTAATTCCAAAGCCGCTGCTAAAGTCATGATGTTCTCTGCACATGCCTTGCCTATTTTACAGGCTGCGGGCCGGCCTTACACCGACGAGCTTCCGCCCCGCGGCGTTATTCCCCATGATCAGTTGGCTACAGCCATTCGACGTATCGAAAAGGTGATGTCTATGGATAATGAGCCCGAGCATTCCGAAGACACTCCCGAACACGACGATGAGCCTCCTGTGCCTGCCATGAAGCAGCCCGTCAGTTTTCGTCAGCGCGCGTATCCATTGCTCGATTTGATGCGCAAATCGGCCAACGCAGAGGCTGACGTGGTCTGGGAGCCCGCCGACACTGCTTGGTAAGTAATCCGTCTATGCGACTGCCTGTCTATAAGGTAGAAGCTAAAAAGCGCCTGTTTGTATACAGGCGCTTTTTTTATATCTCTGCAGGATCACCGCAGATGATGTTTGGGCAGACTTATACGCTTATGGCATTGGTGTCTGTTAAGTCGCTAACCGTATCTGCCCGCTTTGCTAATTCATAACGGTTTACTGCACTAAGAATCGCTTTGAATGAGGATGTCAGGATATCTTGGTGTATACCTACGCCAAAACCGTTAATACCGTCGTCAATACGTGCTTCTACATAGGTAGCTGCTTTGGTATCAGTGCCGCTGCCTATGGCATGCTCGGTGTAGTCCATTACTTTAATAGGCAGGTCTATGGCATTGATAAATGCGGCTAAGGCGCCTTCGCCATGACCGTGCAGGCGACGCTCTTCGCCGTCCACTTTTACCAGGATTTCGATGTCAAAGCGCTGGCCGCCCGTTTCTGATTTGGGCTGGCTGCTGACCGTATGCGTGATCAGTTTCCAGGGGCCTTTAGTATCCAGGTATTCGCGAGTGAAAATGCTGTGTACAGAGTCGGGCGTGACTTCTTTGCCGGTTTCTTCGGTAACCCGCTGAATTGCACGGCTGAACTCAATTTGTAAACGGCGCGGCAAGGCCAGGCCGTGTTCCTGTTCAAGCAGATACGACACCCCGCCCTTGCCAGACTGACTGTTGACACGAATCACTGCATCGTAGTTACGGCCCAGGTCGGCGGGGTCAATGGGCAGGTAAGGTACTTCCCAGGGCGCATCGGCTTGTTGCACAGCAAAGCCTTTTTTGATGGCATCCTGGTGCGAACCTGAAAATGCGGTAAAGACTAGGTCGCCTGCATACGGATGACGGGGGTGCACGGGCAGCTGATTGCACTCTTCGGCGCAGCGGCGAACTTCGTCAATGTCCGAAAAGTCCAGGCCCGGATGTACTCCCTGGGTGTACAGGTTCAGGGCTAACGTTACCAGGCAAACGTTGCCGGTACGCTCGCCGCTGCCAAATAGACAGCCTTCGATGCGGTCTGCGCCTGCCATTACACCGAACTCAGCTGCGGCAACGGCAGTACCACGATCATTATGGGGATGCAGGCTTAACACGATGCTGTCCCGACGCTTCAAGTTACGATGCATCCACTCGATCTGGTCGGCGTAAAGGTTGGGCGAGGTCGCTTCAATCGTGGCGGGCAAATTCAATACGACAGGATCAGCAGGGCTGGGATCCCAGGCTTCGACCACGGCGTTACACACTTCGAGGGCAAACTCAGGCTCGGTGGTGCTGAAGACTTCTGGCGAGTACTCGTAGCGCCACGTGGTTTCAGGATGGGTCTTCACGGCTTCCCTGATCAAACGCGTACCGGTGACAGCGATATTCTTGATCTCGTCTTTGCTCATGTTAAAGACGATTTTTCGAAAAGCGGGAGCGCAGGCATTGTAGAGGTGAATCATGGCGGTTTTGGCACCGGCCATGGCCTCTACCGTACGTTCGATCAAATCTGGACGCGACTGCGTCAAGCCGATAATGGTAACGTCGTCTGGAATTCGGTTTTCGTCGATTAGCTTTCGTACAAAGTCGTAGTCGGTTTGCGAGGCGGAAGGGAAACCGACTTCGATTTCTTTAAAACCTATTTTTACAAGCAACTCGAAAAAGCGGAGTTTACGCGGCACACTCATGGGTTCGATCAGCGACTGATTACCATCGCGTAGATCGGTAGACATCCAGATGGGCGCTTTTTCGATACGCTTGGAAGGCCATGTGCGTTCGGCAAAGTCGCGTTCAAACGGAGAGAACGAAATGTATTTTTTTGAAGGGTTGGAGATCATTGTTGCACCTGTCGGGCGAAAAGGCTAAGTAACTTTTCACCGCCACCAGAACCACTAACTACTTGAATAACCGGTGACGGTGTTCAAATGAGGTGGCTGGTATGGCTGCCGAGCTGCCACTAGACTCTAGGCCCGGCAACCGGGCGCTAGTAGTAGTGGCAGGAGTGCTGTTTGTGCTGACGAAAATAAACCGTTGAGGTTAAGCGACGCGCCCCATAGCCCGTAGCAGGCCGAATGGCTGCTGAACGAAGTGCTAAGAAGAAGGCTGTGCGAATTTTCCATTATGATAGTCAAACATGGAATTCGACAGATTGCAAGTTGTTTTCATCGGTTTCAGTACGCTTACGTCCGGCATCGACCAGTGCCGCATGCTGTTCTGCCAGACTTATCTTTGAAAATCGGCCCGAACGCAGCTCATTGGCTGCTCGTTGCAAATCGCCGACAGTAATCGGGTGGCGTCGATCATGCCATGCCCAGTTGATGACTTCGCAGGCAGAGGCGGAGAGGTTTTTGATGAGTTCTGCAAACACGGTTTCATCAACCGAACGACGTTGCCATAGAACATGGGTGTAGAGGGTAAAACGGTACAGAAAATAGGCAATAATAAAGGTACAGATTACAACCAGTGTCCACCAGAAAAACGGGTTGTATTGCTGTATTAACGCAATGGTGTCCAGCCCTAAGGCACTGAGACCGCTGTAATCGATACCACGCCCGAAGGCGATTAAGCGATTAAGCAAGTCCCACCAGATCAAGGCCACCACCACAATCACGCTGGCACTAAGTATTTTTTGCGTGGCGGTGAGTTTAATGATGGTGCTGCGTAATACGGTGCTATCTTGGGCTTTGGGTAAAGGCCTACGTTCAGTAATCGGATTATTCATTGTATTTATGCAAACTAGTCAGTCGTTGGAGTTACGTCAGCAGCAGCAATTAGCGCTGACACCGCAATTGCAACAGTCGATACGGCTATTGCAATTATCGACGCTGGAGTTAGAGCAAGAAGTCGCGCAAGCTTTGCTGGATAACCCGTTGCTAGAGCGTATAGATAGTGAGCAGTATGGCACCGAATCTGCTGATCAGGCACCTGCAAACCTGGCCTCTGAAAGTTCGGCGTTGGGTTTTACCAACTCTGCACCCGACGACGACAACGATTGGTTTCCAGAAGCGTCTGAGTCTCCGAGTTTAGCGCGTTACCTGAAAGAACAATTAATCATGAGCCGCTTTCAGCCCTACGAACGTGTGTTGCTTGAGCTTTTGATCGACGAGTTAGACGATAACGGTTATCTGCAGTGTGAGCTTAGCGACTTTTTGGCCTATTTGCCTGAAGAAGCGGGGCTGGATCTGGACGATATAAAGTCAGCCTATCAGCATTTGCTGCAGCTGGAGCCTGCCGGGGTTGGGGCAAGTTCGCTGGAACATTGCCTGCGTTTGCAGTTGGATCGAGAGCGGCATCGTCTGAGCCCGTCGCTGGCTCGTAATGCGCAAGCGACTATTGCCAGGCACTTGCCTCTTTTGGCTACAGGCAGTGTGCAGCGCCTGGCCGATGCTCTGGGTGTGTCATTTGTTCAGGCACAAGAGGTCTATGGTTTGTTGCTCCGTTTTAATCCCCGTCCCGGAGCGCCGTGGGCAGACAATGTTGCCGACTATGTAGTGCCTGATGTTTTTCTCAAACGAGTAGGCAATCAGTGGATAGCAAGTGTGAATTCACGCATTGTGCCCAAACTGAAGCTGGTCCAGCTGGATGGCTGGACTTCGCAAACCCATCCCGAGCTGGCACAGCAGCATCAGGCCGCTCAGGCATTGATCCGAAGCCTGCACAACAGGCATATAACGATCGTACGCGTGGCTCAGGCCATAGTGGATCATCAGCGCAGCTATTTTGAATATGGGCCGGCGGCCATGCGTCCTTTACTGCTTCGTGATATTGCCGAGCCGCTGGCCTTGCATGAGTCCACTGTCTCGCGAGCCACACGCCAGAAGTATATGCAGACACCGATGGGCATGATTGAGTTGCGCTCGTTATTTGGTGAAGGCCTGCCCAACGAAGACGGAAGCTCCATTGCGCCTAGCGCGGTGCAGGCGCGCATTGGTGAGCTTATTGCTCAGGAGCCTTCGCTCAAGCCCTTGTCAGACAATGCTTTGGCTACGCTATTGGCCAAAGACGGAATCACGGTCGCACGGCGTACGGTTGCCAAGTATCGTGATCTGCTTGGCATTGAGGCAGCCTCGCAGCGTAAGGCTCGTGCTTTGGCGGTGAGACGCTAAAGCCTCTCTGCTGTTAAATGGCTGCGCTCCCACTTGATGTTAGCCAGAGCAATCCGGATTTTAAGTGTCTGATCAGATACACTAAATGTATAAAAACCACGTTCTTTGGATTTCCAGGGTTATTCCTAATAAAGAAGGTCAGATTTTACGGTTTAGGGCGTTGCAATTTTCCTGAGTGCGGATGATAATAGTTCTCATGTATATTTGCATATGTAACGCCATTACCGAGCGTCAAGTTAAAGAGGCCGTCTCTAACGGGGCTACCAGCATCTCCGATCTGCAAGGTCAGCTGGGGGTAGCGTCGTGTTGTGGGGCGTGTGCCGATACGGCTATTGAATATTTACCTGGTGGCCAATATGCGGGTCAAAGTTCGATGTTTGCCACTCAAGTTACCCGTACAGCCGAAACGGCTGCCAATGATACCGATGCGAGTCCAGTCCGCATGCCTTCTTACGCTTCACTAGCGTAATACTCCTGAATCACCGCAAGCCGCGTGTTTTGATAGCGGTGCAGCGGTCGATACCCCTTGTGTGGGTAAAATTAGCCTGTCTCGCCGTAGGCCTAGTCATCTATTTTCGTGTCTGGGCTGCTATAGTGTCGATTGCATAGAGCGATGACCATCAGGAGGCGCGTATGAAAGGCGACACACAAGTTATTTATCATCTGAACCAACAGCTTAAAAACGAACTTACTGCCATTAACCAGTATTTTTTACATGCGCGCATGTTGAATCACTGGGGCTTCGATAAGCTGGGTAAGCATGAATACGATGAGTCCATCGGCGAAATGAAGCACGCCGACATGCTTATCGAACGTATTTTTATGCTTGATGGCCTGCCTAATCTTCAAGATTTGCACAAGCTGCGCATTGGTGAAAACGTACCCGAGCTACTGGCCTGTGATCTTAGTCTTGAAAAAGGCGCGAAAATTACCGTTAAAGAAGGTATTGCCCACTGTGAGTCGGTAGGCGATTACGTTTCGCGAGATTTATTGCTTAAGATTTTGATCGATACTGAAGAGCATATCGATTGGCTTGAGACACAAATTGAACTGGTCGAGAAAGTCGGTATTCACAACTATTTACAATCTCAGATGTCTGAGCAGTAATTGTTGCTTAAGTACAGCTAAAAAGCTTCTTGGTTTATTGCATAACAGCAATACCAAGAAGCTTTTTTATTTCTGCCAGACACATTGCGTATACCTTTTTCAGGTCAAAGCATCCGCTTCAGTCATAGCAAGCGCGTTGCACCGCTAAAGGCCGCCGCAGCGTGTCAGAACGATTTGCTTGGGCATCCTGCTACTTTTCCCCAGGCGTTATTCGGGCCGCAATATTTATTGCGTACATCCCAAGAGCAGCTAGGGCGATCAAAGAAGCCACGTTGCGAGCAGGCGTGTAGCTCGCGCTGCATATCACCACGCCAATTGGGATCGGTAGCGCTGGCTACCTCTTGGGCTGGCGGTGGGGGAGGCGCTGATATATCGACAGGCTGAACTTCATTGGCACCCCCGGAGAGGCCCAGATTACCTACGCTGGCAATACCCTGTAAACCGCCGCTGGACTGCGCTGCAACAGCCTGCGCTTCGGCCATGGTGATGCGCGTAGTAGCCAGCGCTATAGGTGGATTGTCTTTGTCGGCAGCTTGGTTATCGATTTGCCAGGCTATGGCATCGTAGGGCTCAGGTACACCCAGTCGGCCATTGACTAAAGGCTGCGGGGGTTCGGCAGTGAAGGGTTTTCCATCGGCATCAAGGGTGGGCATCATTACAGGCTCGATAATTTCCGTCATGATGGGGTCCCGTAGAGGGCCATGCTCGATAAGCCAGTTACCCATGGTAATTCCGCCCCATATCGAGGCTCCGATCGCCAGCAACAGTACAGCAAGAATTAAACGCCAGGACATAATTGATAAGGGTCCGTGATAAAAAAGGTCATCATCTGGCTCTGTGTAGCAAGAGCTTGTTTAGACGACTGTGCACATTGTAGCGAAAACTGTAGGCGGGCTTGTGACAGAATCCGACTGGTGCAATGGGGTTGCTGGCTTTGGAAAGTTCGCAACGCCCGTAGAGTTCAGACGCCTTCGCCAAACACATGACCGCTATGCTCACGCATGGCGTGAAACTCGATGCCGGGATTCAGGTCTTGGGCCACACGAAGTTGTGCAGGCGAGCTTGCCAGAAACGCTACAGCATCAACAACATCATAGGCAATGTTAGCGGCGTTGGTGTCGATGAATTTCTTCATTACCTTATCGTCGCTTGCCGTTACCCAGCGCGCCAGATTGTAGCGTGAGGGTGACAAGCGGGCTTCGACGTTATATTCAGTTTTTAGCCGATGTGCGACCACTTCGAACTGCAACTGACCTACAGCGCCCAATAACAAAGTTCCGCTGGCAAGATAAGGACGGAATACCTGGATAGCGCCTTCTTCGCCTAGCTGAGTGAGACCAACCCGCAATTGCTTGGTTCGTAAAGGGTCTTTGACCTCGACCGCCTGAAATAGTTCTGGGGCGAAAAAGGGCAGGCCAGTGAACTGCAGGCTTTCACCTTCAGTGAGCACATCGCCCAGCTGCAGCACGCCATGGTTGGGAATACCAATGATGTCCCCTGCATAGGCTTCGTCTAACAGTTCGCGACGTTGTGACAGAAAAGAGACCACGTTGTTAGGGCGGATTTCACGATTGGTGCGTGCCACTTTCAGACGCATACCGCGTTGAAAATGACCAGAGCTGACGCGTAAAAATGCCACACGATCGCGGTGAGCAGGGTCCATGTTGGCCTGAACTTTAAAAACCATTCCGCTGAACTTGTCCTCTTCCGGACGAACTACGCGTTGCAAGGCCTCGCGTGGGCCAGGCGCCGGAGCCAGGTCTACCAGGGCGTCCAATACTTCCTGCACACCAAAATTATTAATGGCAGAGCCGAAGAAAACAGGTGTTTGCTGACCGGACAAGAAGGCGTCGTGATCAAAATCAGGCACAGCCTCTTGTATAAGCTGGACTTCATCGCGTGCCTTGCGAAAGTTATCGCCAAAGCGTGCTTCAGCTTCAGGATTGTCCAGGCCTGGTAGCATTTCGTCGTCGGCGCTGCGATGGTCTTTGCCCGAAGTAAAGACGTGAAGGTGGTCTTTCTGGATGTTGAACACCCCTCCAAAGGAGCGTCCCATACCCACTGGCCACGAAAAAGGAATGGCTTCCATGCCCAGGTGCTCTTCAATCTCGGTGATCAGGTCCAGTGGTTCTTGAACCTCTCGATCCAGCTTGTTCACAAAGGTGATGATCGGCGTGTTGCGTGCGCGACAGACCTGTAGCAGACGAATGGTTTGAGGCTCAACACCGTTGGCCGCATCAATAACCATCAGCGCTGCATCAACGGCAGTCAGTACCCGGTAGGTATCTTCAGAGAAATCCTGGTGACCCGGGGTGTCGAGCAAATTGATCACGCAATCCCGGTATTCCATTTGCATTACCGACGATGCGACCGAAATGCCGCGCTGCTTTTCGATTTCCATCCAGTCGGACGATGCGTGACGTTCTGCCTTGCGCGACTTAACGCTGCCCGCGATTTGAATGGCCCCTGCGAACAAGAGCAGCTTTTCAGTTAGCGTGGTTTTCCCAGCATCAGGGTGGGAAATAATAGCAAAAGTTCTACGTTTTTTGACTTCTTTGCTTAAGTCGCCGGCGGACATGGGTTTTCCTTTACGGAGCAAGCGGATGTTCTACGGGTAACGTCCAATGAAATAGGTGGCACACCCAGGCATGTATAGCCTCGGTGTGCTAGTTTAGCTTTTGCTGCGAGCGTGTATGCCTAGCCTTGGGTAGTGGCTACGGCAGAGGTCGAACCACTGCTGCGCGTACGCTGCGGTTGTGGACGGCGGCCTCGGGCATCGGCAGTACGCGCACGGCCTCCTGCGGGCTGAGCGCCGCGGCCTGCGTTGTCACGACCGCCAGGGCGGCGATTGGCTTGACCGTTACGTGCGCCTTCGCCATGACGTGGCGCGTTTCGACGACGTGGTTCGTCGCTTTCGCTTTGTGCGCTACGTGCCGGTGGTTCAAAATCAGCGATCTCAATGTGATCGATATCGCGGTTGATCAGGCGTTCGATGGCCTTGAGCAATTTGATTTCACTACGATCAACCAGTGAGAGGGCCAGGCCTTCGCTACCGGCACGGCCTGTACGGCCAATGCGGTGTACGTAATCTTCTGGCACCTGAGGCAGTTCGAAGTTAATGACGTAAGGCAACTGGTCAATATCGATGCCTCGGGCAGCAATATCGGTGGCAACCAAGACGACAACCTTGCCGGTTTTGAAGCCGTCCAAGGCACGCGTACGTGCAGACTGGCTCTTGTTGCCATGTAAGGCAGCAGCGTTCAGGCCGTCTTTGCTGAGTTTTTCGGCAAGACGGTTAGCACCATGTTTAGTACGGCAAAACACCAGCACCTGATGCCATCCGCTTTGACGAATAATGTGGCTGATCAAATCACGTTTATGCGCTTGCTCGGTAACCACAACTTGCTGAGTGATGAGTTCAGAGGCGGTGTTGCGAGGTGTGACCGAGATTTCGATAGGGCTGCGCAGCGTGTTGCGCGCCAGCTCACGGATTTCAGGCGAAAACGTAGCAGAAAACAAAAGGTTCTGACGCTCGGAAGGCATGAGGCTCAGGATGCGACGAATATCGCGGATAAAACCCATGTCGAGCATGCGGTCGGCTTCGTCCAGCACCACGATTTCTACCTGGCTTAAATCAATGGTTTTTTGACGGCAGTGATCCAGCAGGCGGCCGGGTGTCGCCACGATAATATCGATGGGGCGTTGCAGGGCGCGAATTTGGGGGTTGATATTGACGCCACCAAACAGCACGAGCGAGCGAATATCGGTGTTGCGGCTATAGAGGCGTACTGATTCCTCGACCTGCGCTGCGAGTTCGCGCGTGGGAGTCATAATCAGGGCACGTGGGGTGCCAGCTTTGCGCTGCTTGGCCGGCTGGCCCAGCAAACGATGCAAGATGGGCAGCGTGAAACCTGCGGTTTTACCTGTTCCTGTTTGTGCAGCAGCTAAAAGGTCACCGCCTTTCATGACTTGCGGGATAGCTTGCGCTTGAATAGCAGTAGGGTGTGTGTAGCCAGCATCGGTGACGGCGTGCAGAATAGCATCTGCCAAACCGAGGGAGGCAAAAGTAATTTCAGAGTTCAAAAGATTTTCCAGCGACGAGCCTATTGCAAGTTAAAGCAATACCAATCTAGGCTGACGATTAGAATGGTTGAAGGCGAATATGCCTACGCAGGAAAGATTGACCTGCAGAAATAACGCGACGATTGGTAGGTTGCGCAATCCGAATATTATAGCGTGTTTCTCCTATGCTCTGCAGATTATCTGCGAAAGCGTCCCTGAGCCGGCGCTTAGACACGTATTCGAATTAGAATCGACAGCAGCAGTGTGGAGACAGGCGGTGCGTTTTCCACTCGCTACGGTGTTCAGAAAGCATCAGGACTACAAGCAATGTTAAGTTGTTCTTGTTGTTATGGATGCAAGCGGATACCCTTTTTATTCGATTTTTTCGTGAGTAAAGTATGAAAAATTATCTTCGACTATTGATGGTGTCCGCCGTAGCGTTGCTGTTAAGTGGCTGCGGTTATAACACCATCCAAAGCCTGGACGAGCAAGTAAAAGCCGCCTGGTCGCAAACTCTGAATCAATACGAGCGCCGTGCCGAGCTTGTACCCAAGCTGGTTAACTCGGTGAATGCGTACATGGTTAATGAGCGTACGGTACTTACTGAAGTGACCGAAGCCCGGGCGAGGGTGGGTAGCATTAACGTTAATGTCGAAGACCTGGACAACCCAGAGCTCATGGGGCGTTTCCAAGAGGCACAGAATCAGCTCTCGTCATCGCTGTCTCGTCTGTTGGCCGTTTCGGAGAACTACCCTCAGCTTAAAAGCGATGGTTTGTTTCGCGATTTGATGACGCAGCTTGAAGGCACCGAAAACCGTATCGCAACCGAGCGGGGTCGGTATGTCGATGCCATTCAGGCCTATAACCTCTATATTCGTCAGTTTCCAACCCTGATTACCGCGAAGGTATTTGGCTATAAGCTCAAAGAACCCTACGGCGTCTCGCGTGAAGACGAATTGCGTCGTGATCCTGAAGTGAAGTTTGATATTCCTTCACCCGTCGCTGATTAAGCCATTTCCCAGGGGAGTCCTTCATGACCATTATGTCGATGGTACAGCGTGTACGATGGCGGCAATACGCGGCTGCAGGCTTGTGTGCGCTCGTCACACTGCTATTCATGTCCTCGGCATGGGCCCAGGCAGAGCCTATTCCCCCGCTGACAGACTGGGTGACCGATACGACGGCCACGTTCACTACACAACAGAAACAGGCTCTGAGCACCCAGCTGCAGTCGTTGGAAGAAGAGAAAGGGTCGCAGATTTTCGTTTTGATTGTGCCAACGACGGGTGAGGATACGATTGAGTCTTATGCTCGCCGCGCCTATGACGCATGGCAGGTGGGCAGGGAGTCCGTCGATGATGGCATTCTCCTCGTGGTTGCGAAAGCCGATAGGCGCCTACGTATTGAGGTCGGCTATGGTCTGGAAGGAGCCGTCACTGATTTGCAAAGTGGTCGCATCATCCGTGAGCAAATTACCCCCGGTTTCGTGAAGACGATTATGTTGGAGGCATACAGGCGGGCGTCAACTCCCTGATCAGCCTGGTCAAGGGTGAAGAGCTGCCGCCGCCTCCGGTACAAAGTGCAGGACAGCAGGGGGCTTATGATGACGAAGGGCCTGGCATTATGCTGCTACCTTTAGCCATGATGGCGTTCCTCATGCCTTCGTGGTTCGCTGCTTTTGCTATCGGAGTCTTTGTATTCCTCATGTTTTGGAGTCTGCCTTTCGCGTTGCTGGCAGCGGTAGTTGCCTTCGTTCTCTCTAAAATTGGCCGCGCCTTTGGCGCAGGTGGCCGCTCCAGTTCAGGACGTGCATCCAGACGAGGTGCCGTTATTGGCGGTCTCGGAGGGGGAATGGGTGGATTTGGCGGTGGAGGCGGTGGCTTTGGAGGCGGCGGCTTCGGTGGAGGCGGTGGCGGCAGTAGCGGCGGCGGTGGCGCCTCGGGCAGTTGGTAAGGAGACAATCAATCATGCAAAGCACATTCAGAAACGTCACTGGGCTGGCCCAAATGCAGGGTCAGTGGCTACGCAGGCGGCACTTCAACGCCGAGGTCCTGGCACATGTGGCTGAACGCATCCGCACCAGTGAGGTGGGACACACTGGAGAGCTCGTGTTGGCTATCGAAGCCATCATGCCCAGTCACGAAAGTGACAGTCACCAGCGTGCCCTTGAAGTTTACGGCCGACTGCGCGTGTGGGATACGCCCCAGAACAGTGGGGTGTTATTGTATTTGGCGCTGGACCAGCGCCGTATTGAAATTGTTGCGGATCGTGCGATCACGGCTACTCCCGAGCAATGGAGCAGGGTCTGCGTAACCTTGCAGCAGGCATTTGTGCGTAAAGAGTATGTTGAGGGCCTGATGGCGGCGGTTGATGATATTGAAGTTATTCTAAAAGCCCATGCGCCTGCATCAGAAGAAGGCGCAGCGTCCGATGTTGACTACTTGCCCAACGAACCCGTCTTTTTGTAAGTATAAGCAGCAGGCGTAGTGGCTGGCATGGGTTTTGCCCCGCCAGCACCTGGCGTGATTTATCGTCGTTAAATTATTAGTGTTTATTATGCCTAAAACTGTAGTTCCGCCATCGGATCCGGTTGGTTTTAAGGACTACTGTCTGGCCGAGTCCCTGCGTGTCAAAGAAGCCACCTGGGGACCCATTGAAGATGCCGCCGAAACGCGTCGCAGTATTGCGGGCGGCGGCGGTTTCGCACAACGTTTGGTGCAGCGGGCCCGGTTGATTGCGCAGCGTGAAGGCCTGACGGTCTATTACGACCGCATGCAGCAGGCGGCCGCGGCGGGCCTGCCGCTTTTGATGTTACTGGCTTGCATTACCGGAGCTAGCGCCGCCTACGGTGTGCTCGGGGGGAACGGAAGTATCAATGTGCTGACGACGGTATCGGCGCTCTTAGCCTTGAATGTGCTCAGCCTGCTGGTGTGGTGCCTTAGCCTGTGGTGGCCAGGCAGGACGGACGCCGGAGGTAGCAGCGCATTGGGCCGTCTTTGGTTATGGCTGACTAAGCGATTTGTACGCGGCCCTGAAGCCGGTTTAATTCTTGGAGCGGGGGTGTCGGTGTTAAATCGGCAGGGCCTGACGCGCTGGGTGTTTGGAGCTGTGAGTCATCTACTGTGGTTCTGTGCCACTCTGGCCGCCTTGCTCGCGTTGCTTTGGGCTTTCTCGGCACGCCGTTATGGCTTTAGCTGGGAAACCACTCTGCTTGCGCCTCAGCATTTCGTGAGCCTGGTCCATGGTTTGGGTTCAATCCCTGGCTTGCTTGGTTTTGGCCTGCCAGATTCCGAACTTATTCTGCGTAGCGACGGCCTTCAGCAGCTCTCCGCCGAGGATCAGCGATTGTGGTCAGGCTGGGTATTAGGGTGCATCGTTACCTATGGCTTGTTACCTCGTCTGCTGGCCTTAGTGTTGTGTGGCGCACGCTTGGTACTGGGCTTGCATCGCATGCATATCGATGCAAGCATGCTCGGCTTCGCCGAACATCGTGATCGCTTAATGCCTAACACCGAGCCGGTAGGTATTGATGCTGCCGCGCCAGCTGATCGGGTCGAGACTATACAGCCTGCTGTGATTCTGCCTGATTTGAATGCACCCACTTTAGTCGTGGGGGTTGAGCTGGCTCGTAACACGTCTTGGCCTCCGCCTGTGCTGCCCGCAGCGTGGGACGTCGTCGGTGTGGTGGATTCACGCGCCCAACGTCAGCAGCTATTGCAGCGCTTGCAGCTAAAGCAGGCCGCTCACCTGGTATTGGTGTGTGATGCGCAGCAGACCCCGGACCGAGGAGTCATCGCATGGCTTAGCGAGTTGCGAGCTTATGGTGAGCATTGCAGCGTGGTGTTGATTACGGCTCCCAATACGGATAATGGCGAACGCCTGCAGGCGTGGTTCTATCGTCTGGAATCAGCGGGGTTCGAGTCCGAACAGATTTTCACGAATTTTGACGCGTTGCTACTACGTTAAGGTCTAAGCATGAATTCAGAAAACATTGCGTTGCGCTTGGCAGTCGTGGGTCATACCAATACCGGCAAAACCTCATTGCTACGTACACTGACTCGCGATGCTCACTTTGGCGAAGTACGTAATAGCCCCGGCACCACACGGCACGTGGAGGGTGTCAGACTAAAAGTTGAAGACACCCCCGTTGTGGAGCTGTTTGATACGCCAGGCATTGAAGACAGCATGGCACTGCTTGAGTACCTCGAGCGCCTGATACTGCCGGGAGAGCGCATAGACGGCCCCGCCAGCCTGGGCCGCTTTCTGGAAACGCCGGAAGCGCTGGGTCGTTTCGAGCAAGAGGCCAGGGTGGTGCGGCAGCTGCTGGCCTCCGATGCAGGCCTGTATGTAGTGGACGTGCGTGATCCTGTTCTGGCCAAGCATCAGGATGAATTACGGATACTGTCCCGCACCGGCAAGCCCTTGCTTCCGGTGCTGAACTTCACGCGCAGTGCTGAGCAGCGTATCGACGAGTGGCGCACAGCGTTGGCGAATGTGGGGCTGCACGCCATTGCCGAGTTTGATACGGTGGCACCCGCTTTGGGCGGTGAAGCCCAGTTATACGAACGTCTGGCGTTGCTGCTGAACGAGGGCCATTCGGCTGCACTTAAAGCGTTGATCAGCAATGTACAGCAGCAGCGAAGTCAGCGACTCAGCGACGCCTGGCGGATTCTGGCTGACATGCTGGTTGATGTCACGGCGTGGAGATTAATCAGCGAAGCCGACGAGAACTCAATCAGCGCGAGCACCAGGCAGATGCGTGAGCAGATTCGACAGCGCGAAGAGCGCTGTGTGAAAGCACTGTTAAAACGTTTTAATTTCTCGTCGCGTGATTACTTGCCGGACGAACTACAGCTTGATGGCACCCGGTGGGAAACTGACTTGTTTAATCCCGAGGCACTAAGGAATTTGGGCGTGCAGATGAGCAAGGGGGTGGCCGCTGGTGCCCTGGCAGGGGCTACCGTCGATATGCTGACCTTAGGCTTTAGCCTGGGAGCTGGGACCGTGGTTGGCGCAGCCGCAGGAGGCTTGTGGCAGGGATTCGATAAGTGGGGGCAACGCCTGATGGGGAAGTGGCGCGGCAAAATGGAACTCAGTGTAGATGAAAGCGTGATACGAGTGCTGGCGCTTCGACAAGCCACTTTGATACGGGCCTTAGAGGCACGTGGCCATGCAGCACAAACTCCCATTGCCATCGCCGTCAGTTTGAGCAGCGATGAGTCCGATTCAGAAGACGTGAACGCGCAGACACTGGATTGGCGAAAAGGCCCCCTTCCCGCTGCGTTGCTTGAGGCCCGAGGGCATCCGGAATGGAGTTCGATGCTAAGCCAGTATGGCGCATCGCCACGACGGGAACAGGTGGTTGTGGCGCTAGCCACGGTTATGAATCAACCAGCGCCCAACCTGGAGGCAGCCTCTAGCGCTTTTTAGCGATAAGGCCGTAAACAAATAGCACGATGATGGCGCCAATGACCGACGCCAATAAACCTACCTGAGAGCCTTCTGGATAAAAGCCCAAGGCTTGCCCTAAGAAGCCGCCGACCAAAGCACCGACGATACCTAGGATAGTTGTCAGGACCAAACCCATGCTTTGATTGCCCGGCATCAGCGCCCGTGCAATTAAACCAACTACCAAACCAACAATTAGCATCCAAATAAAGGCCATGTTTTTCTCCGGTACGTTGTTTGAACTGCAAGGGTGAGGCTATGCAGTTTTAATGATCTTAGGTTCGGTGCAGCTAATCGTCCAGTGATTAGCCGGTTAATCATGTTATTTAAATGTCATCATTTGTAAAGTCATGCTGAAAAATCACTGACAAAGCCGCGAAATGAGCTCATCCATAAAGTGTTCGCACTGTGTGATTTGATCAATCTCGATGAACTCGTTCGGCTGGTGCGCCTGATCAATAGAGCCTGGCCCGCAAAGCACCACATCAAAACCTGCCAACTGAAACTGACCGCCCTCGGCTGCGAATGGAACCACATTGCGTTCTACGTGGTTAAAGCATTCGTCGACTAACTGTTGTGCTTTTCCACCATGATCGGCCAAGGCTGGAACGCTGGCCATTATTTCATGGCGAATAGTAATGTCGGCGCTTAGGTGTTGCACAGGCGCCAGCAGGTCATTGCCATAAGCGATCACACGATCAATATAAGGCTGTGTGGGGTCTCCGGGTATGTTGCGAATATCCCAGATAAACGAGCACTCACGCGAAATAATATTGACGGCCGTGCCCCCTGAATCACGCCCGTGTGCAAAGTCGTGTAGGGAGGCACGAAGGGGCTGTCCGGGTCTGCCTGGCGCTGGTTCTCTTGCATCAAATCGTCAATAAAAGACACCAGCCGAGCGGCAATGGTGACAGCGCTGGCTCCGCGCTGTACCTGACTGGAATGTGCTTCATGGCCAATAACGGTGGTTTTGATGGCCGCTATGCCCTTGTGGGCAATCACCGCTTGCATGCTGGTAGGTTCGCCAACAATGATGGCGTGAGGCTTGGGTTCGTGCTCAAGCAGATGCTTGATAAGATGCGGGGCACCGAAGCAGCCAATTTCTTCATCATAGCTAAACGCCAGATGAATAGGGCGCTTTAACGGGGCGCTTAGCATCGCCGGAACTTTGGCCAGCGCAACGGCCAGAAAACCTTTCATATCGCAGGTTCCGCGTCCATACAGCTTATTGTTGTTGCGGCTTAGACTGAAAGGGGCGGTATCCCAAGGCTGGCCGTCAACGGGCACCACGTCGGTATGACCTGAAAGCACGACGCCTCCGTCTACCGGAGGACCGATCAACACATGCAGGTTGGCCTTGCTACGGTCCTCGTTGTAGATTAGCGTGGGCATCAGTCCCAGATCCGTCAAATAATTACGCACGAACTCAATCAGGGCGAGGTTTGTATGCCGTGAGACGGTATCGAAGGCAATGAGTTTTTCCAGTAGCGATAAGCTTGCGGGTGACACAGCGTTGATCTCCTGCTAAGGGCTGCTTAAACTAAAACCCAATGGTAAAGCGTATTGTCGGAGTAGGGATAGCATCCTCATGAGTAAAGCCTTAAGACGCCTCTGTAATCTTGAACAATTACCCCCGCAATGCCGATTGTTTGTTGGGTTATGGCCTGACGAAAGTCTGCAGCCCTTATTGCTTCAGCACGCACGATTGGCCCAGCAGCAATGTGGGGGCGCATCATGAGTGATGGTCACTGGCATATAACCGTGGCTTTCGTGGGTGAGTGCAATCGTGTCGAGGCGGCACAGGTTATCGAAAGCTTGCAGGGGCTACGGCTATCGCCGTTGCAGCCCCTGGTGCTATCGACATATGGTGCGTTCAGGAAAGCAGGTGTAGTCTGGCTAGGGCCTGAGCCCGGGTCTGGCGTGCCGGCTGTTGCAGGCTTGCATTGTGCACATGATCAAGTGTGGGAAAGGCTTGGCGCCGTGGGCCGGCAACGCCATGAGCGTGAATATGTACCGCATGTGTCGCTGCTCCGGAAGGCAGCAGCAGAACACCTGAACTTGCAGCTAAAGACGCCAGTGCCATGGCATCACCAGGCTTGCTATTTGATTGCATCTTTTTCCGATGGCCACACCAATCAATATGTAGTACTGGACGAAATACCCTTAAATTAACGGTAATTTAAACACGTCTTTCAGGTGTGCGATTATTCGCACACCTGAAAGAAACCTGGCGAATGGCCTAGAGAGGCCACACGATGAGTATTAAAGGCAGGGCCGTGCTGGCTACAATCAGTTCTGTTGGCAGCCCCAGGGGCCAGTAGTCGCCAAACCTGAAACCGCCGGGGCCCAGGATAAGCGTGTTGTTCTGATGGGCAATAGGGGTTAAGAAAGCGCACGAAGCCCCTATGACGACCGCCATCAAAAAGCCGTCGGGGTTCACCCCGAGCTGTGTCGCCGTGCCTATGGCAATCGGACTCATGACAGCGGCGGTTGCGGCGTTATTCATCAGGTCAGATAGTGTCATTGTTGCCAGCATGACGACGATTAATGCCGCGATTGCATGGCCTTGAGCTATATGAGTCAGTAAAAAGTTGGCGGCCGTAGCCGCGGCTCCTGTTGATTCCATGGCTTGCCCCACTGGAATCAGGGCGCCCAGTAAGACAATCACGGACCAGTCTATAGCTGTATAGGCGTTACGCACCGGCACTACATTGAAGGCCAGCAGCATTAGCACACCGAGGGTAAAACACAGCGCTGAAGACCAAAGGCCTGATGCCGAACCGGCAATAGCCGCCGCCATGATTATTACGGATAACCACATTTTTCTGCGGTCAGGCACACGCAGAGGGCGACTGGCCAATGGGGCACAACCCGAAGCCGAGGCAAAGTTGCTAATACTTTCGCTCGGACCCTGAAGCAGCAGCACATCTCCGGTACGTAGAGGTGTGCTACGCAGACGGGTACGGGAGCGAATGCTTTGTCTTGAGATCGCTAGCAGATTGATACGGTAACGTCTGCGCATTTGAATATCCGAGGCACTGCGGCCCAGCAAGGCGGACCCCGGCAATACGACAAGCTCAAATAATTCAGTGCTGAAGGCACGTTTGTTGTCACCTTCATTTTTTTGAAGCCGGGGCCGGCTGCTTTGGTGGTTGGGAGGGCAGTTTCCGGGTTGTCTGAATCCTCGAGTGGAGTCTTGCCTTCTTCAAAGACAAGCTCGAGCGTCTCCAGTGTTTTGGCCAAGGTGGCGGGGTCGGCCTCAAGCAGGATGACGTCGCCGGCCCGCAGCACCAGCGTTGCGTCGGGTGCATTTAAACGTATCCCGTTTCGGATCAGACCTAGGATCTGGGCTTCGGCATCGGCGAGTGCTTCTTCGGCCTCGCCCAGGGTCATGTCTATGGCTTTGGATTCGTCGGGAACGCGTGCTTCGGTTAGGTAGGCTCCAGTCTCGAAGCTGTCGCTATCTTGTCGTTCGCGAACAGGAACCAGGCGCCAGCCGATGAGACCGAGAAACAAGACTCCGATCACCGCTACCACGACCCCCACAGGACTAAAATCGAACATGGCAAAGCCGTTGTGCCCATCGTAGGTTCTGAAGCTTGATACAACCAGGTTTGAAGGGGTGCCGATCAGCGTGGTCATGCCTCCGAACATCGTGGCAAAGGCCAAGGGCATCAGGACCCGCCCATGGGGAATGCCCAGACGGCCTGCCATCTGCAGGGCGATAGGCATGAGCAAGGCCAATGCACCGACATTGTTCATGAAGCTCGATAACAAGGCTGCCAGTGCGGCGAGCGCGGTAATGGATACGGTTGGGGAGGCATCAGAAGGCAATAGCCGCTTGGCCAGCACGTCTACCGCACCTGTTTGTTGAAGGGCGTAGCTAAGAACCAGTACGCACGCTACAGTCACGACGGCCGGGTGGCTGAAACCTGAGAAGGCGTCGGCAGGGCTGATAACTCCGGCGGCACAACACACCAGCAGAGCGGCGACTGCAACCATGTCATGGCGCCATCGACCGAATAAAAACATTAAGATTGTGGCGATGAGTATTACAAACAGCAACAACGTGGGGCTAAACATAGTTGAGATGCCTTTGCTCGTAGTGTTTAAGCAATAAAATATGGCGGACGAAACGAAAACCCATCATACGGTTCAACTTTATACGACACTATGGGCACCATTACGCATACGCACAAGAACAGGAACATGACAATGTACTTGTGAACAATTAATTAATTGGCAGGGAGTGGGCCGTGTATGAGTCTAAAAATGAAGCATTATTAAGCACGGCGGATTTTGCCAGGCGTTTGGCCTGGCATGTTGCAGGCGCTTTTTTACTAGTCGTCATAGCGATGCTGCTGGGAGTAGTGGGACATCTGCTATTCGAAGAGATTTCGCTTCACGATGCGACCTTGAATACCGCCCTGGTTTTAGGGGGCATAGGGCCTTTTATGCTGCCCGTGACCGCTCTGGGAAAAATTTTCATCGCTATTTATGGCTTTATAACAGGATTGTTTTTTATTGCTTCTCTCGGCGTTATCCTCGCACCGGTAGCGCATCGGATTATGCATAAATTCCATCTGGATACCGAGTGAAGAGGACTGCTCGCGATTTTACAATTGCTGCCGCCGAAACAACAATAAATGATCAGCGAATGCTGCTGAGTGTGCCCGGAGTTGCAGAGAGCGAAGAGTTGTTTCTGTGCATACCTTAGCGGCGAATCATTGGTGTCATGTAAAGTTCGGATAGCCTTTTCTAAGCGGGTGTCTTCATAGCTGACTCATTATTTTTTCTTGATTAGCCCGCATCACAAGACTTTGTTGATCTTACGGTTATAATAGTATCCCATCGGTACACCAAGTGTATTTAAGCTAATTTAAATATGCCAGTGACAACTTTGCCAAATATGCGTATTACGTTCCGCACTTAATACAAACAACACTCTCTTATTCAGTGCTATGCCTCTTGATTCAAACCTTGCTAAACCTCAGCCAACAAGTCTGGCCGAAGACACTTATCTGAAATTGCTGGGTATGATTCAGTCAGGTCAATTACCTCGCAATTCTCAATTGCAAGAGCGACATCTTGCGGACATGCTTGGAGTGTCTCGCACGCCTGTCCGGGAAGCGCTACGCCGCCTAGAAAACGAAGGATTGGCAGTACGTGTGGCTCGGGGCCAGCTTATGGTCAAAGAGCCTGCCACACGTGAATACATAGAAATTCTACATGTGCGTACTTTGCTGGAAAGCGAGGCAGCCGAAATCGCCGCTCGCAATCTGGAAATGGAGAAAATTGATTATCTAATCACTATGGTACAAGCGCTGCAATCTGCCAAGGAAAGAACTCGTGAAGATCAGCACCGCGTCGATGATTTAGTACATGAAACGATCGCTCTTGCAACCCATAACCAGCATTTGGCTGGATTGATACGAGAATTACGTTTAAAAACTCGGGTCTTCGACTTGAACTTGGTACCTAGTCGCCTAAGTCCTGGAAGTCAGGAGCACTTGGAAATACTTGAACACCTGAAACGACGTGATGGCGAAGCGGCTAAACAAGCCATGATTCGCCACCTTGAAAATGTCAAACAAAGTATTGTAGATCGCCTGACTCAATTCTGACGTTATCCTGCAGATAGTTCAGGCGGAAATATCCAAAGTACTGATTGGGGCCAGCGTTACACCATTTTTTAGCAAGCCTTCTTTAATCGACTGTGCCATGGTAATAGCGTGAGGGCTGTCACCATGTACACAGATGGTATGGATTTGAGTAGGGAATTTTTCACCACTCTCGCTGATAACCGCACATTCCTGCAACATACGCAAAACTCTTTCAGTCGCGTCTTTAGGATCATCCACCATGGCTCCAGGCTGACCTCGTGGAATTAGTAAACCATTATCACCATAAGCCCGATCTGCAAATATCTCGCACGCTACTCGGACACCTGCCCGCATAGCGGCGGCATCAGTTTCATTATGCGGTGAAGTAACTAGTATCAAGTCGCGATCTACTGTTTTTATAGCACGTACGATAGCTTCTGATAACTCCCTATCGGTGAAAGCCATGTTGCCCAAAGCGCCGTGGGTCTTGATATGCGTTACCCGGCCTCCCTGCGAATGTGCAATAGCTTGTAAAGCACCGATCTGATAGATCAGCAGTGGCTCAATACTGGCCACATCATCTATTTTGATGTAGCGGCGGCCAAAGCCCCACAGATCCATAAAGCCAGGATGTGCACCGATATCTACTTTATTGCGAATAGCCGTTGCTGTCACCTGCGTCATAATCTGTGGATCACCAGCATGGAAACCACACGCCACGTTAGCTGAAGTGACGATATCTAGCATGGCGGTGTCATCCCCCATCTTGTAAGCGCCAAACCCCTCTCCCATATCTGAATTCAAATCGACTCTTAGCATGCTGCTTTCCTCCTGATGAAAGTGTTTGTTTTTGTATGTGTTGGTAGGTGCTGGAAATATCGATACATAAGAAAAACACAAAAAACGAAAAATGATGTACCATGGTATCCCATAAGTATTCCAATTAAAAACCAATTCATGAGGAATGTCATTAACCCATCAGCAAACTGACAATAAATGGGAAATGACATCACTTCAACAAATGAAGATTAGGAGACAAAAATGCTTAATAGTGCTAACACTCGCTCCATAGCTCATGTGCGCTCGCTAAACGTTCCTCTGCACTATGTGCAGGCTTGGGTTGTCACCATCGGCATGGGGCTAAGCGGTCAGGCTTATGCTGCTACGGAATGGATTGCTGTTACTCCCTGGCCTCAGAATAACTATCACGCTGTCAATCTACAGACCTTCGCAAACAAGGTAAAAGAAGTCACTGGCGGAGAAGTGACTATTCGTGTTCATACTGGAGGTGACCTGGGTTTAAAAGGGCCTGAACTACTCAATGCTACTCGGGACGGCATTGTTCAGATAAGCGATATGCTCCTTACTCAGCAGGTAGGCGAAGAACCGTTGCTAGGTTTAGAGTCGGTCCCCTACTTGACACGGAGTTTTGAAGAATTGGCAATTCTCCAAAAGCACGTCAAGCCGTACTACCACGAAATAGCCGGTGAAAACAATCAAAAATTCTTATATTTCACTCCGTGGCCTGGGCAAGGATTATTCTCCAAAACAGAGGTTACTGATCTGGCGGACATGAAAAATATGAAGGTTCGTACGGTTGAGAAAAACGGCACGGACTTCTTTAATGCCATGGATGCCATTGCCATCCAAATGCCTTGGGGCGAGGTTATTCCTGGCCTTGCTTCGGGTGCAATTCAAGGTGTCAGTACCTCCAGTCCCTCAGCGACTGATGGCAAATTTTGGGAATTTATCGATTACTACAATCGCTTCAACTGGCAATCTGCCTCACAGGCTGTTTCTGTCAATCTAGACGCCTGGGAGGCCTTAACTTCAACGCAGCGAGAACAAATTGAAAATATCGCTGCTGAGCTCCAGCCACTATTTTGGGAGATTGCCCAGAACGAAGACAGCGCTAATATCGCTCGGCTTCAAGAAAGTGGCATGACTGTTACGTTGCCCTCCGAAACGCTATCTCAGCAATTGACCGAGGCTGCCGAGCCTCTGTGGGGTGAATTCATCAAACGGGTCGGTGGGCCCGCCCAGAGCATCATTGATGACTACCGTCAGGAAGCCAACCGATAACCGTGAGTCATCATGATTTTTCAATCCAAAGTGCTACATTTCCTGGATCGTCTGATACAGGCCTTGAGTAATACCTTGGGTGCATTGGCAGCGCTTTGCCTAGCCACCCTCTTTTTGCTGATGATGGCTGAAATCATCCTGCGTGGATTCTTTCATTACAGCTTGGGCTTTACATGGGAAATTAATGGCTATCTGATGGGTAGCGTAATTTTCCTGGGTTTGGGCAGCGCTCTCAAAAGCCGAAGCCATATCCGTATACGTTTATTGCTTGAGATGCTCCCACCGCGCTTCACTCGCTGGCTTGATATGGTTGCCACCGTAGGTGGCATTCTTATTACGTTGTACCTGCTGCGCGCCATGACGTTGCTGGCCTGGACATCCTATATACGTAACTCAGTTTCCAGCACTCCGGAGCAGATCCCTCTTGTCTTGCCGCAGGCCGCTCTTTGTTTTGGGTTACTGGTTTTTCTATTCCAATTGCTGGCAGCGTTGGCACGGCTTATCTGTACGCCTTCAACGACAACCAAGCTATAAAACTCACTGAATAAACAGCCACCATGACTACTATTGTCCTGAGCACCCTCGCTATTCTGGCTATATTTCTGTCCGTTGGTATCTGGGTCGGCGTCGGCCTTATGGGCGTCGGTATAGTCAGTCTTGAACTGTTTCGTAATATGCCGGTTGAGCGACTATTAGCACAATCTATATGGAATACTGCTTCCAGCCCTGAACTTGTTGCCCTGCCTTTATTCATATTGATGGGCGAAATTCTGTTTCGTACCCGGCTGTCAGAAATGCTGTTTGATGGTCTATCTCCTTGGGTACGCCACATACCCGGTCGGCTCCTACATACCAACATCCTAGGTTGTACATTGTTTGCAGCGATTTCTGGCTCCTCCGCTGCGACTACGGCTCTTGTGGGACGTATCACAGCCAATGAGCTGCTATCACGCGGCTATAACCCGAGCTTAGCCGTAGGCTCGCTGGCTGGGGCAGGTACTCTGGGTTTTCTGATTCCGCCTAGTACCATGTTGATTATTTATGGTGTCTTGGCACAGGTTTCTATCCTGAAAATGTTTGTTGCCGGCATAGTGCCTGGGTTGCTGTTGGCCCTGTCGTTCATGATTTATGTGGGCGTACGCAGTGTGATGAACCCTAGCCTGCTCCCTGAGGAAAAAGAGCAGGTTACTGCCCGTGACTTGATCCAGGGCTTGCTAAAAATCGGCCCCGTCCTGATTCTTATCCTGTTTGTCGTTGGATCTATGGTTTTTGGGTTCGCTACACCAACTGAAGCCGCAGCGATTGGGGTGTTTGGGGCCATCTTGGTTAGTGCCTTGCAGCGCTGTTTTAGCTGGAAAGGTATCTGGCAGGCCTGCATCAGCGCCATGCACACTACCAGCATGATTGGGTTGATCATTGCGGGAGCCGTTTTCCTATCTATTGCAATAGGCTTTCTGCAAATTCCTTCAACCATCGCTTCGGCCATTTCTGCCTTGAACCTTTCGCCACTGGCATTAATTGCGCTGCTGATCGTTTTTTATGTACTGCTGGGAACAGTGCTGGAAGGCATGTCACTGATCGTTATGACTTTACCTATCACTCTGCCATTAGTTACCGCAGTAGGCTACGACCCGATCTGGTTCGGTATTTTTCTAATTCTGGTCGTGGAAATGGCCATGATTACACCCCCAATCGGATTTAACTTGTTTGTTATCAATGGCATAACAGGTACGCCATTAGGCCAGCTTACTCGAGCCGCCTTTCCTTTTTTCCTGATTCTTGTGTTTTTCACTCTGTTGCTGGCGTTATTTCCTGACATTGTTACATGGCTACCCGATAACTTGAGTTTTGGGACGAGAGGGTTGAAATGAACGATATGTCTGAGTTTCCGCGTTTTTTACATGCTGGCGAACATGCCTTACTGATAGAGCTTGGGGAAGTCATTTCCCCGCATGTAAACAAGAAAACGACTAATCTCGCCCAAACTTTACTTCGGACTCTTCCTTTGGGTGCGACCGCTGTTATTCCGGGGTATTGCTCTGTTTTGATTGAGTACGATCCATTACAGACGGACGCCGCTGCACTAAAGCAGCATGTCCGTCAGCAGTTGGACTCCCTTGATAGCACCAGCTCAATTCGTCGTCGCTGGCATATACCAGTAGCCTACGGCGGTGAGTACGGCATAGATCTTGAGTTTGTTGCGCAGACGCATGGTATTTCCACTGAAGAGGTTATTTACCGTCATAGCTCACCCATTTACCGGGTGTATATGGTGGGGTTTTTACCTGGCCTAGCTTATCTGGGCGAACTGGATCCATTGCTCCACACTCCCCGACGCGCTACGCCACGAACTATTACGCCTGCAGGCAGCATTAACCTAGGTGGTGCGCAAACCTTAATTGCGTCGGTGCCTGGTCCTAGTGGCTGGCACTTGCTTGGACGTACGCCAGTGCAAGTATTCAACTTAAATCGTCCCACTGTTTTCATGTTGAATCAAGGCGATGAGATTTTATTTCAACCTATAGCTCACAGCGATTTTTATCGCTTGGCAAATGCGCTGAGCGCCCATCAAGGCATGCCAGAGCCGGAAGTACTCATATGACATCACTATATGTTGTCTCACCAGGCATTTTTACTACGTTGCAGGATGCAGGGCGATGGGGGTATCAACATTTGGGAGTCCCTCCTTCTGGCCCCATGGATACCCTATTGCATTCCTTGGCTAACCGGTTAGTGAATAACTCTAGCGACTGCGGTGCCCTGGAGTTCACAATTAATGGTGGTCAGTACAGGGTTCAGGATGGCACCTGCCGAGTTGCCGTAGTAGGCGATGCAGACCTAAGCATCAATGGCGAACCTGTCAGTGCTTGGCGTAGTTATACCTTGGGCGAAGGCACGGTTCTACGCATTGGATCATTACGGACCGGGCTACGCGGCTACCTGGCTGTTGCGGGAGGCTTTGCCATACAGCCAGTGCTAGGTAGCGTCTCCACCCTAACCAGAGCTGCTTTAGGGGGCGTAACGGGACAGGCTCTTAAAAAAGATGATGAACTGCCGCTTAGGCTGCATCAGGCGCCCGATGCTTCTTGTCTGAAAACACCTGACGGAACTAGTCTGCACACTCTGCCTTGGCATCAACAGCAAGGGCCTTTTCGCATCGTGTTAGGTCCACAGGATGATGCTTTTACTGCCGACGCGATCCAGGATTTCCTGCGCGGAGATTACAAGATACTGCCAGCTTCTGACCGTATGGGTTATAGGCTGAGCGGCCCCTTAATCCGTCACCATACTGGCCATGACATTATTTCCGACGCTATTGCATATGGAGCGATTCAGGTTGCAGGTGATGAGCAGCCCATTATCGCTCTCAATGACCGACAAACCATCGGCGGTTATCCAAAAATTGCTGTTGTCTCACGGACTGATCTTGGTCGGCTGGCTCAGTTACGCCCTGGCTCACAACTGAAGTGGCGAGCCATTTCAGTTGATAAAGCTATTGCGCTATGGCGCCACACATATGGCGTTTCACAACAATTTATTTCTAGGCTGACGCCGATCTCATAACTGTCAGTCACCCCTAACCAATGAGGAGTTTCCATGACCCCGCAACGCTTTAATGAACAATCACACGGTGTTTACACTATTTCCGCAACCCCTTTTACCGATAATGGGGCACTAGATCTGGAAAGCACCGATTCCTTAGTCGACTTTTACCTAGAGAAAGGCGTGGATGGTTTGACTATCCTGGGGATTCTTGGCGAAGCTCCCAAGCTAACTTTCGAAGAGTCGCTGCAGTTTACTAAACGCGTGATTGCGCGTGCCCAGGGTCTACCAATAGTAGTGGGCGCCAGTAACGTCAGTACATTGCATATTCAAAATCTGACCGAAGCCGTCATGGATGCGGGTGCTGCCGGTATTATGCTGGCCCCTTCAGGAGCATTGAAAACCGACGAGCAAGTCTACCAGTACGTTTCCGGTGTACTGAAAGCCCTGGGTTCGGATGTGCCCGTCTGCTATCAGGATTACCCTCAAGCCACTGGCGTATCTACTTCTCTAGATGTACTGAGTCGTCTAATTGATGAGTTTCCGCAGATCATCATGATGAAACATGAAGAGTTTCCCGGGCTACGGAAACTGACACAGTTGCGTCGTCATGCCGAGCAGAACAATAAACGTCGCATTAGTGTACTGGTTGGTAATAACGGCCTGTACATTCCGCAAGAAATGCGTCGAGGAGCTGATGGGATGATGACGGGGTTTTCCTACCCAGAAATGTTGGTTGAAGTAGCGCGTCTGTTCCGTGAAGGAAAGCCCGAAGAAGCCGAGGACGAATTTGATCTCTATTTACCTTTCCTGAAACATGAATTCCAGATGGGTATTAGCTTGGCCATACGCAAAGAAGTGCTGCGCCGGCGGGGGCTATTAAGTCAGCCTATACCCGCAAACCTGGTCCAGCGTTAGATGCTGATGATCTGATTGAACTCGACAGCCTGTTGGAGCGCTTGGAAAAGCGCCTTGCAGCACGCCGCTAAAATTTTCCTGGTTACCCAGATACCTGAGTGTTCTGGTATCTGGACACTCATCACGGATAGAGCATGCCATGATTTCTTCTTTTGACACCATTTTGCGTAACGCCAATGTTATAGACGGTAGTGGCCAACCCGCATATACCGCGGACATTGGTCTGCTTAAGGACCGTATTGCCGCTATTGGTAATTTAGATGATGCCACAGCGACACAACAGGACATTAATCTGGAAGGCTTGAGTGTAGTGCCGGGGTTTATTGATGTGCACACCCATGATGACCGCGCCTTACTGAGCAATCCAGACATGCTTCCTAAATTGACTCAAGGTGTAACTACAGTCGTAACGGGGAACTGTGGCATTAGTTTAGCGCCGTTGTCCCCTAACATTGCTATCGTTCCACCACTGGATCTGGTCGCTACAGAAGAATGGCTGCGTTTTCCGCATTTTGCTGACTATCTTGATGCCTTGGACGCTGCTGCACCGGCAGTCAACGTTGTTGCCTTGGTCGGGCATACGTCCTTACGTGCACAGACAATGACTGATCTCTCATTGCCTGCATCACAACAAGAAATTTCTCAGATGCAGCAACTACTGGATGAAGCATTACAAAGTGGTGCCTGGGGTATGTCTACGGGTACTTTCTATCCTCCTGCGGCTGCAGCTCCTACCGAAGAAATTATTGAGGTCGGCCAACCCCTTGGCCGCCATAAGGGTCTCTATGCTACGCATATGCGTAATGAGGCTGACCGAGTTATGGAGTCACTGGAAGAAACCTTTGTAATTGGAAAAGAGCTGGGTATCAATGTGGTTATCTCCCACCATAAGCTGGCTGGTGTCCGCTATCACGGGATGTCTGGAAAAACACTGCAACGCATCAAAGATGCTATGGCTGAGCAGCCTGTTTGTCTTGATTGCTATCCCTACAATGCCTCCTCCACCATGCTCCATCCTGACTTCATTGAGCGCGCCAGCAGCGTGATGGTGGCATGGTCTACACCGCATCCGAAATACGCTGGACGTATGCTAGCCGATATTGCAGCAGAGCTGGGATGTGACCAGAGAGAAGCCGCCAACCTCTTGATGCCGGCTGGCGCGATTTATTTTTTGATGGATGAGAATGACGTGCAGGCCATTCTGGCTTTCGATGAAACCATGATTGGTTCTGACGGGCTGCCACATGACAACCACCCTCATCCGCGTTTGTGGGGGCTTTTCCTAGAGTGTTGGGACACTATGCGCGCGATGTAGGTCTGTTTTCCTTGGAAACGGCTGTACATAAAATGTCAGGCTTGACCGCTACCCGGCTGGGCATACCGCAACGAGGTTTTATTCGTGAGGGCTATTTTGCTGACCTAGTTATATTGGATCCGCAAAAGATTGATGATGCAGCTACTTTTGACTCTCCCTGCACCCCCGCTACAGGCATTCATGCTGTTTATTTGAATGGGCAGCTTGCCCTAAAAGACGGCCGCTGCGTTACTCGTCAGGGCCGTGTACTACGCCGAGTACATTCCGATAAAAATTGATGCTTTACCACCCTTATTTCTTCTATATAGAATGCCATGATATTGACACCGCCTCAGCAAAGCCTAGCTAAACGCATGCAACGCATCAGGCCTTCCCCAACCTCATCAATCGCCCAAAAAACACGTGCCCTATGTCAAGCAGGTCGCCGTATTATCAGCCTTGGTGTAGGAGAGCTGGATTTCGATACTCCTGATGTAATCCGTCAGGCTGCCATCAAGGCGATTGAGCGAGGAGAAACACGTTATACGGATACTGGCGGCACACCTGCTTTGAAACAAGCCATTATTAATAAGTTTTCTCACGACAATGGTTTGTGCTACACACCGCAGCAAGTGCTAGCTGCGAGCGGTGCTAAACAAATAATCTTTAATGCTTTTCTTGCAACACTTGACGAAGGGGATGAGGTCATCATTCCTGCTCCTTATTGGGTGTCTTATCCGGATATGGTGACATTGACGGGTGCTACTCCTGTCATCGTTAAACCTGGATCGCAAGATGCCCTGAAGCTCACACCCGAAACTTTGCGTCAAGTGCTCAGCAATTCTACGCGTTGGTTGATCCTGAATTCGCCTGGCAACCCGTCGGGAGCACTCTACAGCGCTGATGAACTTCGTTCCTTAGCGGCGGTATTGGAGGACTACCCTCGGGTACTTGTCCTGTCGGATGATATTTATGAAGAAATTGTTTACGAAGAGTCCTTTGCTTCCTTTGCTCAAGCAGCACCAGCGTTGCAGGATCGCACTCTGACCTTGAATGGCGTTTCTAAATCTTTTGCGATGACCGGTTGGCGGCTGGGCTACGCTGGCGGCCCTCAATGGCTGATTCAGGCAATTGAAAATCTGCAGTCACACAGTACGAGTAATCCTTGTTCCATCTCGCAAGCAGCAGCGTTGGCTGCATTAAGTACTCCGCGAGATTTTCTACCGGAGTGGCTTGCCGCTTTACGCCGACGGCGCGATATTGCTCTGTCGGTCTTGCAAAGGGCCGCTCCTTTACTGCAGCCCCAATTCGCGCCCGCATCATTTTATTTATACATCGAGTGTAGTCAGGCTGTGCAACGTATAAAACCTGATGGCAGAACAATGGAGAGTGATGTGGCGTTTGCTGAATACCTGCTGGAAGAAGCGGGGGTTGCTGTAGTGCCCGGGACTGCCTTTGGCCTGAGCCCATATTTTCGATTGGCCTATGTCGCAAGTGACGCTGACGTATATGAAGCTTGTGAAGCTATTGCTGCCGCATGCCTCAAGCTGCGTTGATCGCTGTACGTATCCTCTCTACCTTACTTCATCACTATGAAACGTCTTCTTATTGCTAATCGGGGCGAAATTGCATGTCGCATTATTCGCGCCTGCCAACTTATGGGTATTGAAACGGTTGCCGTGTATTCGGATGCTGACGCCAATGCGTTGCATACCACGATGGCTGACCAAGCTGTGCATATAGGCCCTGCTGCTGCTCGGGACAGCTACCTGAACAGCAGCTGCATTCTACAGGTCGCTAAGAGCACTCAGGCGGATGCTATACATCCGGGTTATGGCTTCCTATCAGAAAGTGCTGATTTTGCAAAAAAGTCCAAGATGCGGGCCTGATTTGGGTTGGTCCTAATGCCGATACGATCAAGAAAATGGGTGATAAAGATCACGCCCGCGCCATCGCCGTTGAGGCTGGTGTTCCTGTGCTGCCTGGTAGTCCTCGTATTCAGGCGGATATGGATGTCGATCTGGCTGCTCTGGCTAATGACATTGGTTACCCAATACTGGTTAAGGCCACTGGCGGTGGAGGTGGCATGGGTATGAAGAACGTGATGTGTCAGGCAGAGCTTGACTCTGCCGTCCAAGCCGCTCTGCAACTGGCGGGTAAAGCCTTTGGTGAAAGCGCTGTGTTTTTGGAAAAGTACATCACTAGAGCTCGTCATATAGAAATTCAGATTTTTGGCTATGGCGATGGCGATGTCATCCATCTTTATGAACGAGACTGTTCCATCCAGCGACGCTTTCAGAAAGTAGTTGAAGAAAGCCCTGCACCGGAAGTTGCTGAGAGTATTCGTATGGCTATGGCTGAAGCCGCCGTAAAGTTGGCTGCTCATCAACGCTATGCTGGCCCTGGTACCGTCGAGTTCATTTTTGATACCCAGACACAGCGATTTTACTTTCTGGAAATGAACACTCGCATCCAAGTTGAACATCCTGTTACTGAAATGGTCACTGGTTTGGACATTGTGCGTCATCAGTTAGAACTGGCATCTGGGGTCTTCGAAAAAATAGCACAATCAGAGGTTTGTCACAGCGGTGTTGCCATTGAGTGCAGACTCTATGCTGAAAATCCGGAAAAGGATTTTCTACCTTCACCCGGATTGTTAAACGTATTTACGTTACCTGAGACCGGTTCGCACTGTCGTGTTGAAACTGGTTATCGGCCTAATGACCGTATCAGTCCGTATTACGATCCCATGATCGCCAAATTGATTGTCTGGGGAGCGACACGTGCTGTGGCAATTGAGGCGATGCAGGACGCCCTAAAGCAAAGCGTTATTGACGGTCCCAAACACAATGTGAAGTTGTTGCAAGCCATTATGGCTGACCCAGATTACATAGCAGGAAAAGTACATACAGCTTTTTTGGAATCAAGAAAAGCTGTGTTGATTAATACACCATGATTATCAGGAGAGCACCATGAGCAGCATAGAAATTAAAGCAGAGCTGGGAGGTGTCATCAGTAACATACTTGTTTCTGCTGGTGCATCCGTATCGGCTGGTGATCCCGTAGCCGTTATGGAAGCCATGAAGCTGGAGATTCTGATCGAGGCCGGAGAGGACGGCATTGTTCAGGACATCCATGTCTCGGTTGGGGACGTAGTGGATGAGGCGCAAGTGATTGTCACATTAGTACGTCAACCCCATTGAACCAATACATTTTTTATACGCTCATCACAACATAAGGAGTTGGCCATGGACTTAGGAATTCAACATAAAACTGCACTGATTTTCGGTGCTGGCGGGGAGCTGGGAGGCGCAATTGCCTTGGCACTTGCCAGAGAGGGCGTGAAGGTAGCCATTGCGGATATCAATAAGGAGGCTTTGGGGGAAACTGCTAAAAAAATTGCTGACGTTGGTGGCAAAAGTCTGTCTCTACTTTGGGACTTGGGTGATCTCTCGCGAATCGATGAAAGCATCAGCAGTATTGAAGCCGAATTCGAGAGCGTGGATATTCTAGTCAATAACACGGGCGGCCCCCCAACTACCGCTGCCGGTCAGAACGCTGAAATCTGGCAGCAGTATTTCAACACTATGGTTGTACCGGTGATTGCCATTACCGATCGGGTACTGCCCGCCATGCAAAGGAAGGGCTGGGGTCGAATAATTACTAGCACATCTTCGGGCGTGCTGGCACCTATTCCAAACTTGGCTATTTCCAATGCTCTGCGTCTAGGCATAGTCGGATGGTCTAAAACTCTATCCCGCGAAGTTGCCGCTCAAGGAATCACCGTCAACATTACCGTTCCTGGTCGTATCGCTACAACACGGATACAGGCTCTGGATGAAGCTAAGGCAAAACGCGAGTCCCGTAGTGCTGCTGATGTTGCCGCTGAAAGTGTTTCCAGCATTCCAGCTGGCCGTTATGGTAGCCCGGAAGAATATGCTGATGCAGTCTCTTTCCTCGCCAGTACCCGGGCCTCGTATATTACTGGCTCAATTTTGCGCGTTGATGGTGGTCTGATATCGGGTCTATAAGCCCTATAGCCACTAAATTTTCCCGCTACTAAGGAGAGTACGGAATGCTATTGGATGCCAAAGCAATTGAAACCCTTTCCAATATCACTACAGCAACTCTAACTACTGTTTTATTAAAGCTCGGCTTGCGTAATACTTGGATACGTGGTGTGCGTCCACTTGCTGCAGGACAGCACAGGGTGGTCGGCCCTGCATTTACCCTACGCTTCGTACCTGCACGCGAGGACTTGGCTACGCCGGCTTCTTGGAGTTCGCCTTGCTCAACCCGGGCGGCGATTGAAGCAATGCCCCCTGGATGCATTGCCGTAGTGGATGCTTTTGGCACTACCGATGCAGGCGTATGGGGTGACATTTTATGTGAACGTATGGTCAAAAAGGATATTAAAGCTTTGGTTACCGATGGGGTTGTACGTGATGCCCGGGGCGTAGCTGTATCCGGCTTGCCTAGTTGGAGCCAAGGTTACGCTGCGCCTGCGTCTGTTACTAGTTTGACTTTTGTGGGGTGGAATGAGCCTATAGGTTGTGGTGGCGTTGCTATTTTTCCGGGCGACATAATTGTTGCAGACGAAGATGGTGCTATTGTCATTCCTATTGATTATTTGAACGCTGTTCTGGAGCAGGCTCCAGAACAAGAAATGCTGGAGGCCTGGGTTATAGAGCAAGTGCGAGCAGGCCATCCTTTAATCGGCTTATATCCCCCCAATGCGGAAAACTTGCAACGCTATCAGGCGTACAAATCGAGTAAAGGGCAGTAAGCTTAGACTTACGCTACTGGCCTGCATGGGCCAGCTTTGCTCCTCTGCGTAGGCTAAAGGCCGTTACAACTAATTTAATGCCAGCTTTTGCTGGCATTGTTTTTAATTGCCGTAACCTTTTCGTTGTTTGGAACTGTGTTTTTTCTGTGAGGGGAATTCGCTGCACCTCGTTGTATTAATAAGGCTTTGATATTTGAAGGGATAGGTCCTGTTATGCTGCCCAAGACTGTGCTCGTAAAGGCTTGCATTACTTGGACTTAGACACAAGTTTATCTCTCGTTTCGTAGGGAGGGCTGGCGGGAATTGAAGCCTGAAGCAGCCGGTGTTGGGCCACTTAACATCGCAATAAGGAAGTTGGTTTAATAAAAACATAACTACTCTACAGGGAAAATCATGAGTAACGGTTTGTCGAATCGTGTAATGGCCTTGCTTACCCATCGTCGCGAGCGCTGGTTGCGATATTTGATGGTGGTGGCAATTGAATGTGGCTGTATTACAAGTGCTCTTGCCGAGACAACAATAAATGATCAGCACACAGTGCTAAGTGTGACGGGGGTTGCAGAAGGAGAAGAGGCAGCTTCGGTGCATATGCTCAGCGGCGAACAACTGTTGGCGTTTCCGGCAGCGCGCTTACAGACAACAACCTCGATATCCTACGGTTCGCATGTGTTCGCAGGACCATTGGTTCGCGATGTTCTGGACCATTTCAAGCTGACTGGAAACATGGCGCGCCTGGAGGCACTTAATGGTTATGCTATTGATGTGCCTACCTCCGATTTTTATAACTACGATGTGATTTTCGCGTACTCCTTGAACGGCCAACGTCTGACTGTGCGACATTTCGGGCCTGTTTGGGTGATTTATCCTCGAGACGATTACAAAGAGCTGAACGATTTACGCTATGACGCGCGATGGGTTTGGCAACTGCGTCGCGTGACGCTTTTTAATACTGATGATTATTAGCGACTCTTTAATATGGAATGCCATCGCAGCGAGGAAGGCCCGGATCCGTCAAGGAATCCGGGCCTTTATTTAGCTCCTATCAGGGTAAGCAGCAGCTAAAAGCGTGGTTTTTTTATTGTTTTTAAACTGAGCTTTGGTTTTCGTTCTCGTCATCCAGCGAGGGCAATCCCACCGGAGAGGGCAAGATAGCTGGCTTGAAGACCGAGAAGTAAAAGAACAATGCGGCCAATATCAAGTAACCAATCACGAAGTCAGGGGCTGCGTACCAAGCCATTTTAGGTGCGTGGATAATGCCTACAAAAGCCATGCCAGCGGTGATAAGCGCGAAGGCGGTTGCGCGCCTGAAGTGATGGTCAATGACGCAGACTGTCATGGCGCCCAGCATCATGGCGGTAAACATGGCTCCCTGGCCCAGCGGCACGATACCGGTAGAGATGCTTTCAACAACTTCGCCGGCCCTGTTTCCAAAGCGGGTTAATACGTAATTACCCAGATAAGGCAGCATGGCGATAGCAACGGCAGGATAGTATTTTTTGGCGTTCGCCTGAAAGGCCGTTGATACCATTGAGATACCCACGAAGACCAATATCGGTGAAACCACGGCAACAGGAATAATGGCGGCCAAGGCGGCAATCAGTCCGCATGTTGTGGCGATTAAATAGACGACACCGTTGGCGATACTGTAGCCACGTCCGGCGCCCATCCATTTGGAACTGGCTGAGGCAATATACACAGTGGTTGGAAATAGACCGCCAAACAAGGCGCCCAGTACTGTTCCTATACCGTCAACGGCCTGGCATTCGCCCACATGGTAGTCGTCGCCCAATACTTTCATGGCTTCAACGTTGTTCATCGTTTCAATGGCGTTATACAGAGTGATGGGCAACACTACCGTGAGGATCCCCACCATCGTGGTGAACAGCAAACCCATCCCTTCGAACGGCGCCATGGTGAACGTGGGCGGGTAGAAACCCAGATAGTCAAATCCATCCTGGAAGTTTTTGGTGTCAGACTCCCCCAGCGCATAGGCTAGCCCGGTGCCGATAATGATGGCGAAAAAGGTAGAGGAAATACGGAAGGGCATGACTACCCGACCGACCAATCCTAGAATGATGATGCCCAGCACCACAATGCCCACGATGGGCATTTCCAGTGTTTTAAACAGCATTTCCCCGGCAATAAAGGTCAGAGCCACCCCTGCTACCGCGCCCAGCATGGCCGCACGGGGCAGCTTGCGCTGCATCCAGGGGCCGACAAAAGCAACCATCGCCTCAATCAGACCACTTAAAAAGCAGGCGCCGGCAGCGATTTTCCAGGCCAGATCGGCATCACCGGTGATGGTTTTGGCGGGCAGCAGAACACCAAATAAAAACACGAACATCACCGGTGTGCTGATGCCATAGGCCAAGGCGGTAACATTGGTACGCTGCTCTTTATGAGCAAGACGATTGGCCATGTAGGCGTAGTAGAAGTTACCTGACATCACGGCAATGGCGGCGCCCGGCAATACCTTGCCGAAAACGATGGCAGGCGAAAAGCCCATGCCCAGCATCGTGATGGCGATCACGATGAAGTTCGCAATGTTATTTTGAAATAGTGCAAAAAAGCCGTCGATATCGGTTTTTTTAAACCATGGATAATGAAATGACCCCTGACTCATGACATGTACTCGCTTATAGTCAATTACCGTAGTGTTAATTAAGCATCCGAAACCGGACTGCATTTTTTAGTTGTCCCAGCGTGACTCTGTTTAGCTAAAAACGGTTTTTATTGCCAGCTGAGTTGTTTTTGGTGAGCCAAGTTGACGCTATAGGTGGCGTTAACTTGGTGTAAAAAGCAGCATATTGTGGTGCAAACTTAGCTTCGTGTAATAAGCCTTTTAACAAAGCTAAGTCTTAGATGCTTAACGTGGGAGGGGCACCACGTTTTATTTGTCTCCCTCTCGAAAGCGACCTGAATGCTATAGATTCTGTTATTGGTAAATTTCTCTAATTAAGAAAACAGGCAATTTACGTTATAACCACATTTTCTTTAACACAAATACTTCGTTTGTTATGAGCGTTATATTGTTTTGCCGCTGAGTATAAACCCTTGTTGCACGGTGTTTTCCCTGTTGCATCGCCATGCAGTCACGGTTTTTCGAGCGTTTTCTATGTGGGAGTGTTTATTTATTTGTGGTGCGCCTGTTTTAAAAGATACTCCAGACATAAAAATAAAGGCTAAGGAGCTTAGCGATGCATGTGTTAGTGATTGGAGCCGGTGTAGTTGGGGTTAACTGCGCCTATTTACTGCTAAAAAAGGCTTTAAGGTCACCCTGGTTGATAGTCATTTCGAGCCGGCTAAAGAGGCCAGCTATGCCAATGGGTGCCAGCTTAGCTACAACTATGTTGCACCGCTGGCGACGCCGGGGGTATTTAGTGACTTGCCTAAATGGATATTCAATCCACGGTCGCCGCTACGATTTTATCCGCGCGCGGACTGGCAGCAGTGGCGCTGGCTGATGCAGTTTATGGCGGCCTGTACCCAGCGTCAATGCGAGAGCAGTACTGCAGAGTTACTGGCCTTGGCTCAGCGCAGCCAGGCTATTGTGCATGAGAACAGCCATGATCTGCAGCTCGATTACTCGTGGAGAGATTCGGGGAAGTTAATTATTTATCGCAATGCGAAGCAGTTTGCCAAGGCACGTAAGCAAGCGGAATTTCAAGCGGGACTAGGATCTCAACAGCAAGTACTATTTCCCGCCCAGTTGCTTGAGCTCGAGCCTTCATTAACGCCTATTGCAGGATCTCTGGCAGGGGGTGTTTTTACGCCGCTTGAGGAAGTGGGCGATTGTGAGCAATACACCCGGCAGCTATTTGATTATTTAATCAGGCAGCCAGGCTTTACTGCCCACATGGGCGTAGATATCTTGAAACTGCATCGGGAAGGTGACGAGGTGGTGTCAGTTCAAAGCTCGGCGGGCGATATGCAGGCCGATCATGTCGTAGTCGCTGCAGGGGTGCGAAGCGTGCCCTTGCTAAAAGGTACCGGTTACACACCGCTGGTATATCCCTTAAAAGGTTATAGCCTCACGGTGCCCATCGAGGCCGATGCACCGGCTGGTACGTCTCCCGGTCTAAGTATTACCGACTACGGGCGTCGTATTGTGTATGCCCCATTAGGCAAGCGCCTGCGTATAGCCGCTATGGTCGATATAGGGGACACTGATGCAAGCTTGAGTGCCGGCCGCCTGAAATTGTTGCGGCAGCAAGTGGCTGAGACCTTCCCCCGGCTTCCTTTGGACCAGGCAACCGAATGGGCAGGGCTGCGGCCTGCTACACCCACAGGCAAGCCGATTATTGGCCGCCATCCTAAAATAAATAATCTGTGGATGAACGTGGGGCAAGGTGCTTTAGGCTTCACCTTGGCTGCAGGAAGTGCAGAAGCTCTGGCTCAACAGCTTGCTGGCGAAGAGGTATCGCCCGTTTACCGGTGTTTTATGCCCTGATCGTTAGTGCGTCACTGTTGATCATAGTGGCGCAATAAATTGGGCAAGTCGCACATGCTATTGAACACGACGGCAGCTCCGGCATTCAGCAGGGGTTCGGGATTGTGTTTTGGATCGTAGGCAAAGACGGTTGCCCCCGCAGCGAAGCCAGCCCTGATGCCGGTAATACTGTCTTCTACAATAGCGCAATGTTGCGGGTCGGTTGCCAGTGCCTCGGCTGCTTTGAGGTAAACATCCGGGTAGGGCTTGTTGCGTGGTACATCTACACCGCTGAATAAGTGGCCGTCGAAAAGATCAATAAGCCCTACCTTATTGAGTTGCAGATTGATTTTTTGCAGTTCAGCCGCAGAGGCACAGGCTATTTTTCCTGATCCTGCCTTGAGAATATCGCTCAGGCACTGGCGAATACCCGGTACGGCTACGAGCTTTTGTTTAAGCGCTTGATTGCGCCGCAGCTGAAACTCATCAATCCAGTCTTGCTCCAGCTTCTTTCCAATGCGATTTTGGATGATCTGCAGTTCGTTGGCCGTGGATTTGCCGATGAACAGCGCTTCGCATTCGTCCGCGCTTAATTCCCAGCCCAGTTCGGCTAGCATATCGCGCAATACCCCAAGGGTGAGGGGCTCGCTATCGACAAGAACCCCATCGCAATCGAAAATTACCGCTTCAAAACTCATAATATGAACCGTGATGACATAGTGCGTTATTGTCCCAGCATACTACCGCAGCTATCGGGTAGTTAGTATCATTCGCTACTATTTCAGGCATTGGCACCGGTGTGGTGCAAAGGAACGAGTATGAATCTCAGATTTCTGGAAACGTTTATCTGGGTAGCAAAATTAGGCAGTTTCAGGGCGACCGCCAATAAGTTGCATCTGACTCAGGCCGCCATATCTGGCCGTATTGCCTCGTTGGAAAGCGAATTGGAACAGCAACTGTTTGAACGAGGCAGTCGTGATATACAGCTGACTAATGCGGGCCAGCGCGTATTGCGGTTCTCGGAACAGATGCTTGGCCTGGAGCGTGACTTGCTGGTTGAGCTGCAAGGGCCGGTTGTGCTGCGTGGCCGAGTTCGCCTGGGCATCGTTGAGTCAATCGTACATACGTGGTTTACATCGTTTGTGAGCCAGTTGCACCGGATTCACCCCGATGTGGAGATTGAACTAACGGTTGAGTCCAGCATGCGCTTGCAGGATTTGATCAAGCGAGGGCTGATTGATGTTGCCTTGCAAACGGATCCTATTCTGGCAGAGGGTATTCGCAATGCACCGATGGGCAGTCTGGAAATGGGCTGGGTGATCGCTCACGATAAACAGCCCGAAGCCGAGATCGATTTAAAAAGCCTGACAGAGCAATGGGCGATAGTGACTTTCCCCGTCACTCGCAACCCCATCTGTCCTTGCTGGAAGTCTTGGATCACACGGGCATTGCTCATCCCAAAATACACTTTGTTTCCTCCATTGCGGCAAGTATGCAGTTAATAGACGCTGGAATCTGCGTAGGCGCGGTGCCGTTGGCGGCCTTTCGTCAGGGGCTGGCAGAAGGACGTTTCGCGCCTTTGTTATGTCCGGTTCGTATCCCCGACCTTAGGCTGGTGGCCAGTTGGCGTCCAGACCCGGTCAGTGGTCTGGGTGAAGCGGTGGTAGCCGTGGGGATGGACGAAATGCGCGCTTATGCGCAGCGTTATGCGGATGCAACTGCGCCTGTCGATACCAGTGCTTTTCTTATTTGACGCGTTGCTACCGCCGAATCGAGTGATAGGCCAGATCGGGGTTTTCCCCTTAAGCCACGCTGGCGCGCCTGCCTGATCTCTTGCTGAATACCGGTGGTCAGGGCTCTTTAGCGTCTGATAACAATTTCTTATTGCCGACGGCTAAAAAAGTTGGTTGAGCAAGTGCGTACGACATTACAAAATCAGGGCACAGAATCCATAATTTTAATGCTCATGATGGAGATAGATCGTGGCATCACCCATTCGACAAGATCGCGCCGCTCAAGGGGAGCTGTTCATCTGGACAGATATCGACCCTGCGTATGAAGAAGACTTTAATCAATGGTATGACCGCGAGCACATGGAAGAGCGTGCTGCGATTCCTGGCTTTAAATGGGCTCGACGATATAAGGCGCGTCAGGGTGACCGTCGTTACTTAGCGGTTTACCGCACCGAGACGGTGAATGTTTTTACTAGCGATATTTATCGTCAGGCCTTTGAGCAGCAAACACCGTGGTCCATCACTAACTTTGGCCGCATGCGTAACACTAACCGCCGTGTGATGGTCGTTAGTCCGCTGGCCGGGGCAGGCACGGGCGCGGCGGTGGCGTTGATAGCATTAGGCAGTGTAGAGACGGCAGAGCGAATCGCGCAAATTGCCGAACGAGTCCTGGACGAGGTGGATGGAGTGCTGGCCCTGAGGGTGTTGACGCCCGAGCCGGAGCTGTCGACTCCCTTGCCTTCGGAGAATACGGAAGCTCGTGTGCTGGAACCCTTTTTAATTATTGATACCACTACCGAGCCCGCAGCGGCAGCGGTATCGAGATTGATCGTAGAAGAGCTTGGGCTAAATGGCTCAAGCGCCGCTACGTTTTCGTTGCTTTGGGATCTACGGTCGGCAGACCTTAGCGCCTGAGGAACAGTGTGATATCGATGGCGGCGCAATGTTGCCCGCTTTCGGAGACGTCACTTTCAGATTGGAGGAGTCAATAATGATCAAGAAACTTTTAAGCGTGGCATGTGCTATGGCGATGGCAGGCACCGTCAGTGCAGCCACTAACTGGAACATGACTGCTGAGCAGCCCGATAATAACTACCTGACGGTCAATGCTCGCGAGTTTGCCAAAGAGGTCAAAGAAGCCACAAACGGTGAACTCAACATTAACGTACAGTCGAACAGCGTATTGCTGAAGCGTCCAGAGGTAAAGCGTGGTGTTCAGCAGGGCGTGGTTCAGGTGGGCGAAATGCTGGTGTCCGCTATTGGTAACGAGGACCCTCTGTTTGAAGTCGACAGTGTGCCATTTTTGGCGTCTTCCTTTGATGAGTCAGAGAAACTCTGGAAGGTAACGCGTCCTATGCTCGAAGAGCGCCTGGACAAGCAGGGCATTATTTTACTCTACGGCTCACCGTGGCCCCCTCAAGGTATCTACGTTAAAAAAGACATCACTGCGCTGTCCGATTTATCAGGCGCGCGATTCCGCGCTTACAGTGCGGCAACCAGTCGCCTGGCCACCTTGATGGGAGCGACCCCCACTACCGTGCAAACTCCCGAAGTACCACAAGCCTTTTCAACTGGCGTCATTGATTCCATGCTGACCTCTCCGGCAACAGGGGTGGATTCTCAGGCCTGGGATTACGTCAGTCATTACTACGACGCCAAAGTGTTTATTCCGCAAAGCTTCGTTATCGTGAACAAGCGTGCTTTCGAGCGTTTGTCTGAAGCCGAGCAAAAAGCTGTCAGGGATGCCGCTGCACGTGCTGAACAACGTGGCTGGGAAATGGGCAGAGAGCTTACCGATGACTTGACCAAAACCCTTGCCGATAAGGGAATGAAAGTACAGGAGCTGCCCGCTTCCGTGCAAGCCGAAATGAACAAGATCGGCGAGACCATGACTGAAGAGTGGCTGAAAAAGGCCGGCGCGGATGGTCAGAAGGTACTTGATGCGTATCGCAATTAAGGCGGCGGATTAAGTCATGAAATGGCTGGAACTTATGGCCAAAGCATGTGGCGGACTCGCCGCGTGCTTTCTCTGCCTGATCGCAATCATCGTTACCGGACAAATCATCGCACGTTCGTTCGGTGGGATTATTCCATCGTCTGATGACTTCGCTGCATGGGCAATGGCCTCGTCGGTGTTCCTTGCCTTGCCTTATGCGATGCTGCGCGGTGATCACATTCGTGTAAGCCTGCTGCTGCAGCTAATGCCTAAACGTTTTCATAAGCCTTACGAACTCGTGGCAACGACGTTCACGCTGGTGTTGAGCGCATGGTGTTCACAGCAGGTTGTGATTTTTGTGTATGAGTCATTTATGTATAACGAGGTGGCACAAGGCATGGTACGGGTACCGATGTGGTTGCCACAATTAGGCATGCCAATCGGAATGTGCATGTTGACCGCAATGCTGGCTCGACGCTTGTTGCGTTGTGTTATGAATCAAGAGCTGGAGGCGACCGAGCATGGCTGATATTACTCAAGCGGTTGTACTTTTCTCGTGCCTGCTGTTGCTTTTAGGCCTGGGCGTATGGGTAGCATTCGTGCTGATCGCGTGCGGTGTGTTATCAATTGTGCTGTTTGCCGATGCACCGGCAGGCATTATTTTTGCCACCAAGTCCTGGGATTCGGCCGCCAGTTGGGCATTAACCGCCTTGCCCCTGTTTATCTGGATGGGTGAAATCCTGTATCGCACCCGGTTGGCCGAAGACATGTTCAAGGGCTTGGGGCCGTGGGTTCAGCGCCTGCCCGGTCGACTGGTACACGTCAATACCTTCGGCTGTGGCATTTTTGCGGCTGTCAGCGGCTCGTCTGCGGCTACCGCGGCAACGATCGGCCGTATTTCATTACCTGAACTGAAATCACGCGGCTACGACGACAGCATCAGCATTGGTTCGCTTGCAGGAGCCGGTACCCTGGGCCTGTTGATTCCGCCTTCGATCGTGATGATCGTGTATGCCGTAGCGGCGCAGGTGTCGATTATTCGGCTGTTCGTGGCTGGCGTCTTGCCGGGTTTGATGCTGATGTTCTTGTTCTCAAGCTATATCGCTATTTGGTCCATGCGCAATCCACATCGAGTGCCACAGGACATTGAAGTGATTAGCTTTCGCGAAAAAATCTATCGTCTGCGTCTGCTGTTGCCGGTAATGGTGCTGATTGCGGTGGTGATTGGTTCAATTTACACCGGGGTGGCGACAGCGACCGAGTCCGCTGTAATTGGTGTGATCGGTTCCCTGGCAATCGCAGCGGTAGGCAGGTCGTTAACCTGGAAGTCTTTTAGCGCAAGCCTGATGGGGGCGGTTCGCACCTCGTGCATGATTTCCTTCATCTTGATTGGTGCCAGCTATCTGACCAGTGCCATGAGCTTTACCGGGCTACCCGGAAATTTGGCTGCCTGGATTGGTTCGCTTGGGCTAAGCCTCTATGCGCTTATCGCCGTACTGACCATTTTCTTCGTTTTGCTGGGTGCTTTTCTTGATGGGATTTCCCTGGTGGTACTGACTACCTCGGTGCTGATGCCGACGGTATTGGCGGCGGGCATTGATCCCATCTGGTTTGGTGTTTATTTGATCCTGACTGTAGAGATGGCGCAGATCACTCCACCTATTGGTTTTAACCTTTTTGTTATTCAGAACATAACGGGTAAAAATCTTTTTGAACTGGTCCGTATGTCTTTCCCCTTCTTCTTGTTATTAGTACTGGCAACCGTGTTGGTGACGATATTTCCAAGTATTGTCTTGGTGCTGCCTAACGCGATGTAGAACGATATGACTAGCAACTCTGAGATCACAGTTTTACTTGGAACGCAGCGCTACCGCTTACTCAAGCACTGGCTAGGCGCAGAACACACTCGGGGCATCAGCAGTGTGGCTGTGCTGAGCGATGGGAGCGTTGCGGTGCTTAGCCGCACTCAGCCAGCCCTAAAGCTGTTTGACTCCATGGCGAGGCCGCTGGCCGAGTGGTCCATACCCGGGTTGCGCTGTGCCCATCAGCTCAGTGCGCTTCCGGGAGGGGGCGTGCTGGTCTGCGATGTGGATGGTCATCAACTGATAGCGGTTGATTCAAGCGGAGAAGTTCTGTGGCAACTGGGCCGACCGGATCAGCCTGGCTGGCAGCAGCCTTTTAATCACCCGACGCACGGATTGGTGCTGGCCAATGGCAACTTGCTTGTAAGCGATGGTTATGGCAATTCATGCGTGCACTACTTTGATGCTCAGCGAAGGTTGATACGATCGGTGGGCACGGCGGGAGATCAGCCGCATTCCCGGACTGAGGTACTGCAGCGCGGGGTTCCCGTTCAGTTCAGCGTACCTCATCACATAACGGCTGACGGTAAGCAGGTGTTTGTGGCCGATCGTGAAAACAGTCGCGTGGTTGTGCTGGATCACGAAGGCACATTGCTGCGCGTGATCCGGCCCATGTATAAACCCATGGCACTGGCCATCACCCCGGAAGGTAATCTGCTGGTCAGCGATCAGACGGCAAGCCTCTCGTTATTTACGCCTGATGGCGAACTATTGGGTCGCTGTCGCGTCACGGCGGTGTACGGTCATGGACTCAGTTGCGATGCGGAGGGACGCATCTTTATTGCCGAAATGGTGCCCGACGGGCTGACTTGTTTAGAGCCCATTCTTGATGAGCCTTAAGTGGCGGCTCTTCATCTAGATCCGCTGTGCAAATGCGAGCGGTCTTCCTCTTTTTATTCTGACTTTCCGGGGCCGCCTTTGTCGCCCTGGGGCACTGTTACGTAAAAATCTCAGTGCTGCTATCGGATTCGATTTTTAAGGTTTAAAGGCAATCATAATGACGACGAGCATAGGTGCGAGTACACAGTCTCAATGGCAGTTCTGGGTAGACAGGGGGGCACCTTCACCGATATAGTGGCGCGCCGTCCTGATGGAGAGCTGCTGACGCATAAGCTGCTATCTGATAACCCCTCGCAGTATCCTGATGCGGCGCTGGCCGGCATTCGGCATGTGCTGGGCCTGGCGAATGATGCACCTATCCCCACTGAGTGCATTGAGGCCGTCAAGATGGGAACAACAGTAGCCACTAATGCGTTATTAGAGCGTAAAGGAGATCCCACCGTCTTGTTCATTACCCAAGGCTTTAAAGACGCCTTGCGTATTGGCTATCAGGCTCGTCCCCGTATTTTTGATCGCTACATCCAGCTGCCTGAATTACTGTATTCAAAAGTGGTAGAGGTAAATGAGCGGGTTAGCGCCGAAGGCGAAGTGGTGCTGGCGCTTGATCGTGAACTTGCCCAGACGCAGTTGCAGCAATGTTATGACGAAGGCTACAGGGCCATCGCGATTGTGCTGATGCATGCTTACCGTTACAGCGGACATGAAGCTGTGCTCGCTGAGCTTGCCAAAGAAATTGGCTACACACAGGTGTCGGTCTCGCATGAAGTCAGTCCCTTGATGAAATTGGTCGGACGAGGCGATACCACGGTGGTGGATGCTTATTTATCACCGATTCTGCGCCGCTACGTAAACCGGGTAGCCAGCGAGCTGGAAGGCGTGCGTTTGATGTTTATGCAATCCAATGGGGGCTTGACCGCAGCCAGTCAGTTTCAGGGTAAAGACTCTGTGCTGTCGGGTCCAGCGGGTGGCATCGTGGGCATGGCACGCACGGCGGCCGCGGCGGGGGCGAACCAGCTTATAGGCTTTGATATGGGCGGAACCTCGACGGATGTTTCCCATTACAGTGGCGAGTTCGAACGTGCTTTTGAAACTATCGTGGCAGGGGTAAGATTGCGGGCACCCATGATGAATATCCACACTGTGGCAGCAGGTGGCGGCTCTATTGTGTATTTTGACGGCGCACGTATGCGTGTGGGCCCCGACTCTGCAGGTGCCTATCCTGGCCCGGCCGCCTACCGTAATGGCGGGCCCTTGACGGTGACCGACTGCAACGTGCTGCTGGGCAAGGTGCAGCCCGCGTTTTTCCCCAGTATTTTTGGTCCTGCTGCCGATCAGCCGCTGGATGTTGAAGTGGTGCGGCAGAAATTCATGGAAGTGGCCGAGCAAATTCGCCTTAGTACAGGCCGTGCCCATAGTCCGGAGCAGGTAGCCGAAGGATTTATCCAGATTGCAGTTGCCAATATGGCGAATGCCATCAAGAAAATCTCTATTGAAAGAGGCTATGACGTCAGCCTCTACACTCTGGTTTCCTTTGGTGGTGCGGGTGGCCAGCATGCGTGCCTGGTGGCGGATTCGTTGGGGATAAGTCGCGCTTTGATTCACCCCTTTGCTGGTGTGTTATCAGCGTATGGCATGGGTCTGGCAGACATTACAGCCATGCGAGAAGCCAGCATAGAGAGTCCTTTAAACGAAGAAAGCGTAGCGCTATGCGCCGACCGTCTGACTGAATTGGGCGGCAGCGCCTATGCTGAAATCAAAGCGCAGGGTGTGCATGACGAGCGCATACAAGTGTTACATAGTGCTCATTTGCGTTATGACGGTACCGACTCTGCTTTGATCGTGAAGTACGCGTCTGCTGATGCCATGAAGGCAGAGTTTGAGGCGGGTTATCTGCAGCGCTACAGTTTCCTGATGCCAGATAAGGCGCTTATTATCGAGGCGGTGTCGGTAGAGGCGGTGGGCGCCAGCGGTGAGCAGACAGCCACATCACAGGCAGTCGAAGCCGCATCACAGCTGCCCGAGGCTATGGCGCGCGTGAGGCTGTTTTCTCATGATGCTGAGCATGCGACGCCGGTTTATCGGCGAGAAAGCCTGTTGGCAGGGGCGCGTCTGGTAGGGCCTGCCATTATTTGCGACGCCAGCGGTACGACGGTGGTCGAGCCTGAGTGGCAGCTTGAGATCCTGAGCGGGGGCGAGATTCTCCTGACTCGTGCGGTGCCCCGCCGAAACAGCACAGCCATCGGTACGGATGCCGACCCTGTGATGCTGGAAATCTTCAATAACCTGTTCATGTCTATTGCCGAACAAATGGGGGCAACCCTGGCCAACACGGCCTTTTCGGTCAACATTAAAGAGCGGCTGGATTTCTCATGTGCCCTGTTTGATGCCGACGGCAACCTGATTGCCAATGCTCCCCACATGCCTGTGCATTTAGGGTCTATGGGCGAGAGCATCAAGACAGTAATACGTAAAAATGCAGGCCAGATGAAGCCGGGAGACGGGTATGTGCTGAATGATCCCTATAACGGCGGCACGCACTTGCCTGATATCACGGTGGTCACGCCGGTGTTTAACGACGCGGGCTCAGAGATTTTGTTCTTCGTGGCCTCGCGCGGCCACCATGCTGATGTAGGCGGCATTACCCCGGGCTCCATGCCTCCAGACAGCCGCACTGTCATCGAAGAGGGTGTGCTCATTGATAACTTCAAGCTTGTTGAAGATGGCCGGATGCGCGAGTCGGAGTTGCGTACCTTGATGACAAGCGGGCCTTATCCGGCTCGAAATGTAGAGCAAAATATTGCCGATCTACGTGCTCAAATTGCAGCGAATGAAAAAGGTGTGCAGGAACTGCGCCGCATGGTTGCCACCTTTGGTCTGGCTGTAGTGCAAGCGTATATGCAACATGTGCAAGACAATGCTGAAGAGGCCGTGCGTCGGGTTATTGGTGTGTTACGGGATGGCTCGTTCCGCTATGAGCTGGACAGCGGCGCGATCATTAATGTGCAGGTGAAGGTAAATGCGGCTGAGCGTAGCGCAGAGATTGATTTTACGGGTACGTCTTCGCAGCTCGATGATAATTTTAATGCTCCCTCTGCGGTGTGTATGGCAGCGGTGTTGTATGTCTTCCGCACTCTGGTGGATGATGATATCCCGATGAATGCAGGATGCTTAAAGCCCATAACCGTGCACATTCCCGAAGGTTGCATGCTAAATCCACGCTACCCGGCGGCAACGGTAGCCGGAAATGTCGAGACCTCGCAGTGCGTTACCGATGCGCTTTATGGTGCTTTGGGAGTTATGGCAGGAGCCCAGGGAACCATGAACAACTTCACCTTCGGTAATAATACCTACCAATATTACGAAACGATCGCAGGCGGATCGGGCGCAGGCTTTTTGCGTCATCCCGAAACGGGCGAGCCTGTATTGTTTGAGGGTACGGATGTGGTGCAAACTCACATGACGAACTCCAGGCTGACGGACCCTGAAATTCTGGAATGGCGTTTCCCGGTGCTATTGGAAAGCTTTGAGATCCGCTCTGGTAGTGGCGGGGCAGGCCTGGCTAGTGGAGGAAACGGTGGAACGCGCCGAATGCGCTTCTTACAGCCAATGACGGCATCCATTCTGGCGAATCGCCGACGTATTGCGCCATATGGCCTGGAAGGAGGAGAAACCGGCCAGTGTGGACGCAGCTATGTTGAGCGTACAGATGGTTCCGTTGAGCAAATAGGATCAACCGGCTCGGCAGAGATGCAGGAAGGGGACGTTTTCGTTATTGAAACACCTGGAGGCGGAGGGTTTGGCAAAGCCTAGGTAGATTGTTGCCATGAAAAAGGCCGCTGTTACGACAGCGGCCCTGGTGCCTGGTGGTAATTACAACTTATCTGTATTTACGCGGAGCAATCATGTTTTCAGGCCTTAGTACGTCGGCCAGTACCGATTCATCCAGCAAGCATTGTTCCTGCACCAGTTCGAGTACGCCGCGTCCAGTTTCCAGGGCTTCCTTGGCGATGCGGGTGGAGTTCTCGTAGCCAATGTAGGGGTTCAGAGCGGTAATCAGACCGATGGACTGATGCACCAGATTTTGGCAATGAGCCTCGTTGGCAGTGATGCCTTCAATGCAGTAGATACGCAGCATATCAATGGCTCGCGCCAATACGTCAATAGAGCTGAACAGCTTGTAGGCAATGAGCGGCTCCATGGGGTTAAGCTGAAGCTGACCTGCTTCGGCAGCCATGGTTAGCGCCAGGTCGTTGCCGATAACCTCGAATGCGACCTGATTCACGGCCTCAGGAATAACAGGATTGATTTTTCCGGGCATGATTGAGCTGCCTGGCTGACGCGCGGGTAGATTGATCTCACCGAAGCCGGCACGTGGTCCGCTGGAAAGTAAACGCAAGTCGTTACAGATTTTTGAGAGCTTGACCGCTGTGCGCTTGAGCATGCCAGAGAACAAGACGAAGTCACCCATATCTGAGGTGGCTTCGATCAGGTCCGGAGCAGCCTTAATGTTCAGGCCGCTGATTTCCCCTAAAAACTCGACCGCTGAGGCTTGATAGCCAGGATCGGCATTGATGCCGGTGCCAATAGCGGTACCGCCGAGATTAACCGCTTCCAACAGTTCAGGGGCCATTACGCGAAGGCGGGCAACATCCTCCTCGAGAGTCGTGGCAAAAGCCTGAAACTCTTGGCCCAAGGTCATGGGCACAGCGTCTTGCATTTGGGTGCGACCCATTTTTAGCACTGTGGAGAACTCGCCCGCCTTAAGTTTTGTCGCCTCGATAAGGTGGTTCAGGCTGTCGAGCAGGCTTCCGACGCTAAGTAACAGGCCCACGCGGATGGCGGTAGGGTACGCGTCGTTGGTGGATTGCGCCATGTTGACATGGTTATTGGGATGCAAGTGGCCGTAATCGCCTTTCTCGTGTCCCATTATTTCCAGCGCCACGTTAGCAATGACCTCGTTGGCATTCATGTTCGTCGAGGTGCCGGCCCCGCCCTGGATCATGTCGACAATAAACTCACTCAGAAACTCGCCTTCAATAATGCGTCCGCAAGCGCTATTGATGGCATTGAACTTCTGCTCATCCAGATGGCCCAGCTTATGATTGGCAGCGGCCGCTGCCTGCTTGACCATAGCCAGCGCAATAACAAACTTCGGGTAGTTTGCCAGGGTAATGCCGGTTAGACAGAAGTTTTCAGCAGCACGAAGAGTTTGAATGCCATAGTAGGCATCAGCAGGGATCACTCGTGTTCCAAGTAGGTCTTTTTCGATACGTGAGAGGTTGGAAGTGCTCATAGGATTGAATAGTTCAAGACGCGGAGGCCTGTGCGGTGAAAATAAACAAAAAAGGATGTGATCGCCCCTTACCAAACCCAGTCGATGTAAGGCGATGCTGATCGAGCATGCGGATTTTTACGAATTCTTGAGCCGCAAGCACAGCAAGGGTTGCTCGTTGTGGGGACTGCAATGATCGTCATCTATGTTTTGGCAAGAAGCCTCGATGCCTGTCACCCGCTGTTGATAAGGTTAGCGGATTACGAAGCAAGCAACCCATACTATCAGGCACAACACGGAAGTGACACCGTTCTGAATTATTATAGGTGCCTGCGACACTTTTTAGCGCCGAACGTTCTTTAATAGCAAAAAAAGTTATTTAACGTTGTGTGTCACTCACTTTTATCGTTTTATTGCTCCATCCTATTGTTATTAACTATCTAGCTCGCAGGCAGCCAGGTAATCAGAGCAGAAATCGTGAATACGGACAGCAAGGTCGATAACAAGATCAGTAACGAGGTCTCGCGTGTGTCATATTCATAGAGGTTAGCCAGCATAAAGGGGCCGATACCTATAGGTGTTGCGCTCAAAATGACCAATGTGTAAGCCCAGTATGGCGGCAGTGAAAACACAAAGTAGGCGAGCAGCCCTGTGATCAGGGGCTGCCCAATCATTTTTACGCTAAGTAACCAAACAATGGCCGATCGGTTGGGGCTGCTGTGTGTCGGCTGCTGTTCGGTGATCGAGGCCAAAAACAGGCCAATGGCTACCAGTGCGGTGGGGGCGGCAGCGGCTGCCAGTAAATCCACAAAATTGCTGATAGGCAAAGGCACGCCAATGCTGTTGGCAGACAGAAGCATGCCAATAACGGGGGCAAAAACCAGAGGGTTTAAGGCTAAGGCCCGAGCGATACGGCCCAGTACCGTCCACCATGAGGTTTTTTCGGCGCTGCCGCCGGCAATAAGAGCCACGGCTAAGCTGAAGAGTGCAGAGGCGGTCAGCAGAACCGTGGTGACGGCAGGAATCAAGGCCGTCTCGCCGACCAGCAAGGCCACCAGCGGCACACCCATAAACCCCGCATTTGAGTACGAGGCGTTCATGCCGTCCAGCGTCGCACCGGCTAAACCTTTGCCCCGCAATGCATCCCGCCGCCCATAAAAAACAAAAAAAGCGGTGAAAAAGCAGATCAGCAGCCCGCCCCCGACGCTGATCACGACCCCCACATTAAGCAAATCGCGCCAGGGAGCTGATGAGCTAACTTTGAATAACAAGGCGGGTAGCGCTATCAGCGCGACGTAGCGAGTTAAGGCGCTGGAGGTGGAGGCCCCCAGAATCTTGCGTTTGGCTAAAATCCAGCCTAAAAAAATCAAGGCAAAGACGGGGAAGGCTGAGCTTAAAACGGCGTGCATTGATGACTGAACCGTAATTTAAAAATCAATGAGGGTAAAAGTACTTCAAACCTGCAATGAGCAGCGGAGAAGTCGCTAAAAACACAAGAGTCGATACCAAGACGGCACTGGCTGCCACCTGACCGTTTTCTGGAGCAAACTTGGCTACGTACACATACCCTATTACGGCGCAAGGCATGGTCATTTGCAACACTATAATTGGAGCCAGGGCAGTCGGGGTGCCAAGCAGCCAGCAGATCACCACCGCGCTGATGAAGCCCACACTCAGGCGCAAGCCCGCAATGACCGAGCCCGCCCTCAAGCCTTTAGTCGAGATACTTGCCAGTGTTACACCCAGGCTCAGAAGCATCAGCGGCACAGTGACACTGCCAATAAGCTCCAGGCCATCCAGAAGCCAGTTCGGCAGGCTGATGCCACCGAGCCGCGCGGCAATGGCGGCAATAGCCGACCCCATCACGAGGATTTTCCCATGACTGCCATCCCGACTGTCTGAGATAGTACGCAGGCCGACGGTATTATGCAAAAAGGTACAGATAGCGAAGAACACGATGGCGACTGACAGGCCAATCTCACCAAATGCCAGTGCAGAGAGTGGCAGGCCCAGGTTTCCGGAGTTGGGAAAACTGACAATCTGCAAGTTGGGGCGCCGCTCAAACTTCAGGTACTTAAGGGCCAAGGCAGACAGCCCTAATGACAGAAATAGTGCCAGAGTTGAAACCAGCCCTATTTCCAGCAAGGCGGAGTTTTCAATTTCCGTGCTGTATAAGGTATGAAAAATCAGTGCAGGAACCCCTGCAAGCGTCACGAGGTTGGATATGAAATGCGCATCAAAGCTCAGACGCTTTTTTCCCCAGATGAATCCGACGCCCCCACACATCACGAGCGGCGCTACCGTTGCTAAAGCCGAAACATAAACTCGCAGTAATTCAAACATTTATCGTTATTCTTTAATAGTATCTGTGGCACTGTGGCCCATTTTCTTAGACAGACGTGTGGTGATGTCGAGAAGGTTGTTTTTTATCTGTTCGATGTCCGGACGTCGAAGCCCGTCGATACGTGCGATATGCGGCACATTAATTGCTGCGCATACCTTAGCCCCTAAGCCACGTATAGGCATAGCGATATTTGTAACCCCCATGATTTGAGCGCTGGGCATTGTCGCATAACCTTGTGAACGCACTGTTTCTAAAATCGAAAAGAGCTGCCCCGGATCAAGAGCTACTTCTCCATCTACCTTAACGTGATGATTGAGCATACGGGCACGCGTTATTTCATCAGCAAATGCGAGCAATACATGGCCGGAGGATGTGTCGGTTAATCCGATCAGGGCGCCGGTTTTCAAGCCAAAGGACCATCGTTCGGGGCTATCGCATTGTGCCATGACAATCACTCTGCCATTTTGGTACAGGGCCAGATGACAGGACTGCATGCTTCGTTCTGCCAGTTCAGTCAGCAGAGGGATGGCTTCCTGAATCAGCGCCTTGATAGGGTCTTGCCGATGAGCGAGCTCAAACATTTTCAGCGTTAATGTGTATCGGTCATTTTCGCTTATCTGGATGTATTCCCGGTGGTGCAGGGTACTTACCATCCTGAATATTTCATTGACGCTGCGATTCAGGCGGATGCTCAGTTCGTTCAGGCTATAGCCCTGGCTGCAGGAACTTAAGGCCTCCAGAATATCCAGGCCTTTTTCTAGCGCAGGGGCGCTGTAACGCCGGCTTGTTTCGGTTGTGTTGACGCTGTTTTTTTCACTCATACAGTCTCCTGCCTTTTTAGAAATTGAAGACCATTCATATTTTGTATATAAAAAGTACTTTTTGCATATGGTGGATTAAAGGGCCTTTTTTGATGGTTTTTATTCCCTTATAGGGATTTTACTAGCTCCAGTGTGTAGTCAAGCATGGCCTTATTTATATAGTCTACTCAAATCATATATAAAAAGCTTTTTCGTTAGTGAAGTTATTCTCTATCAAAGGATTGCGTCAATGAGTGGACGACTGGAAGGAAAGGTAGCGTTGATTACCGCAGCTGGGCAAGGAATCGGACGCGCTACTGCTGAATTGTTCTTGGCTGAAGGAGCAAAGGTTGTGGCGACTGACTTGCGCCCCGAATTGCTGGAAGGCCTGGAAGGAGCTGTGACCGCGCAACTGGATGTGACTGATGCGCAGGCGGTACAGCGCTTTGCAGCGTCATTGGGACCAGTGGATGTGCTCTTTAATTGCGCTGGCTTCGTGCATCACGGCACCATTCTGGACTGCGACGAACAGGCTTGGCAGCAATCCATGATTTTGAACGTGAGTTCAATGTATTACATGATCAAGGCCGTATTGCCTGGCATGCTAGAGCGTCAAAATGGCTCAATCATCAATGTGTCATCGGCAGCCTCCAGCATTAAAGGAGTCCCTAACCGGTTTGTATACGGAACCTCTAAGGCGGCCGTCATTGGATTGACTAAAGCGGTGGCAGCCGACTACGTGGCGAGTGGTATTCGCTGCAATACGATCTGCCCAGGAACCATCGAGTCGCCTTCCTTGCGTCAACGTATTTCCAATCAGGCCGAAGCACTGGATCGCAGCACGGCAGAAATCGAGCAATCCTTTGTTGATCGTCAGCCCGTAGGCCGTTTAGGCAAGCCGGAAGAAATTGCAGCCATGGCCGTTTATCTGGCCTCAGATGAATCACGATTTACGACAGGCACCAACATGATTATTGACGGTGGCTGGTCTAATTAATTAATAAGGAAGAGACAGGATATGAAACTATTGCGTTTTGGCCCGGTGGGCAGCGAGAAACCAGGTGTACTGGATGCAAACGGACAGGTAAGAGACCTTTCTGGTGTGATCGATGATGTGACGCCAGAGCAGCTTAGCGACGAAAGCCTAGCGAAACTGCAGGGCCTGGATCTGGAGCTTTTGCCTGTGGTTGAGCAACCCGGCAGGCTCGGTACTCCTTTTGCTGGTTTAGGTAAATTTCTTTGCGTAGGTCTTAATTACAGCGATCACGCAGCAGAAACAGGGGCAGAAGTACCTGCTGAACCGGTCTTGTTTACAAAGTGGTCCAAGCCCACGGGGCCTGATGATGCGGTGGTTCTACCCAAGGGGTCGGTAAAGAGTGACTGGGAAGTGGAACTGGGCGTCGTTATTGGCAAGAAAGCACGATACGTCAGCCTGGAGGAAGCCTTAAGCCACGTTGCAGGCTATTGCGTTGTGAATGACATTTCAGAGCGCGAGTACCAGATCGAGCGTTGCGGAACCTGGGATAAAGGCAAAGGCTGCGACACCTTCGGCCCTATCGGCCCTTGGCTGGTCACGCGCGACGAAGTGAAAGACCCTCAGAATCTGGGCATGTGGCTAGACGTTAACGGTAAGCGTTATCAAGACGGCAGCACGAGCACGATGGTGTATGACGTGGCCTATCTGGTGCATTACATCAGCCAGTTCACAACGCTCTACCCCGGCGATCTAATATCGACCGGCACACCTCCCGGCGTAGGCCTGGGACAGAAACCGCCGGTGTACCTGAAAAATGGCGACGTGATGGAGCTAGGAATAGAAGGTCTGGGCGAACAGCGTCAGGAAGTGCATAACTGGACCAGTGATCTGCTTGATTAAATTCGTGTAACAAGGAAACAACCATGAAAAAACTATGTTTAGCGCTGGGCTTGTCGCTAATGTTCGGCCTTGGCAGCTCTGCTTCGGCTCAAACAGATCAAAGTCTGCAACAAATTAAGGATAAGGGAGAAATCAAAATCGGTTTGATGATTGATTTTCCTCCGTACGCGAGTGCAGGGGCCGGCAATAAGCCTGATGGCTATGATGCTGAAGTTGCAAAGATGCTGGCCGACTACCTAAAGGTGAAAATGGTGCCGGTGGTGACCACAGGTCCAAATCGGATCCCTTATCTATTGACGGATAAGGCTGACGTGCTGGTAGCGTCCCTGGCGATTACGCCAGAGCGTGAGAAACAGGTTCAGTTCTCAAACCCTTATTCTGCGGCAAGCATGGTTCTGCTGGGGCCAAAGAACATTGAGATCAACGAACCAGCAGATTTCACTAAATACAAAATCGGTGTCCCGCGAGCCAGCACCACCGACATTGGTGTCATGAAAATAGCACCAGAAGGCACTGATATCCGTCGTTTTGATGACGATGCTTCGGCATTGCAAGCCATGATTGTTGGGCAAGTCGATGTGGCTGGAACATCAACGGTCATTGCCTCTGAGGTGCAAAAAAGACATCCGGAGAAATTTGAAATTCAATACGTGATTAACGAGCAGGTAATGGCGATCACCATGAAACAGGATCGTCCTGAACTGCTTGCAGCGGTGAATGACTTTATCAAGGAAAAAGTGGCAGACGGATCTCTGGACCAGGCCTTCCAAAAATGGCTGGGTACACCTATACCCGATTCGGTACGCGCACCGTCTAACTAAATGCCGTGATGTCGTGTCATGTTCACAAGATTATGAGCGCTCGCTCGCATTCGGGCAGCGTCTCATGATTCTTGTGTAAAAAGCAGGGATGCTGTAATGAACTATGTTTTTCAGTTTGGGCCTGTGTTTGAGGCATGGCCATTGTTGCTTAGGGGCGTCTGGGTCACTATACAACTGTCAGTGTTATCGATGGTTTTTGGGTTAATCATTGCCGTGCTTTGCGCAGCCGCAAAGATTAACGGAAATGGGCTATTGCGTTTTCTGGTCAATGCCTACATTGAGGTAATCAGAAACACCCCGTTTATTATTCAGCTGTTTGTTTTCTTTTTCGTTTTTCCGTCTATAGGCGTGAAGTTGAACGCCCATACGGCTGCCCTGTTGGCAATGACCGTGAATTTAGGTGCCTATGCCAGTGAGATCGTCAGGGCTGGCATAGAGTCTATTCCAAAAGGGCAGATTGAGGCGGGACGAGCTTTAAGTCTTTCAGGGGTCGAGGTTTTTAGATTTATTATTCTAAAACCTGCCTTACGTGCAATCTATCCAGCGCTAACCAGCCAGTTTATTTATTTGATGTTGGCATCCAGTGTGGTGTCAGTAATTTCTGCTGATGATTTAACGTCTGTTGCGGCCAGCCTCCAATCATTAACGTTCAGAAGCTTTGAAATATATATTGTGGTGACGCTTATTTATTTGCTCATGACATTGACGTTTTCTGCGCTATTTTCGTTGATTTATAAATATGCGCTTGACTATCCGGACCGTAAATAATGCGTACATTTAATATTGACGATTTTTGGTTCATTATCGACGCGACGCAATGGACAATTCTGCTCTCTCTTATTGCTTTTATCGGCGGTGGGGCCGTTGGCTTGCTGGTGGCGCTGGGACGGGTCTCGAAGCGACGCTGGCTGCGCATCGGTACTAAGGTGTACATCGAGTTCTTCCGGGGCACGCCTTTATTGTTGCAGTTGTTTCTGGTTTTCTTCGGCTTGCCTATATTGGGGGTCGAGGTTGATATATGGTATGCAGCTTCAATAGCACTGATTATCAACAGTTCGGCGTTCTTGGCGGAAATCTGGCGAGGTTGTATACAAGCTGTGCCTCAGGGGCAAGCCGAGGCGGCTTCAGCCTTGGGCCTGACTTACAAGCAAGAGATGATGGATGTTATTTTGCCCCAGGCCTTCAAGATTTCCATACCACCTACGGTTGGGTACCTAGTACAAATTATTAAGGCCACCTCGTTAACGGCAATTATCGGTTTTATTGAGCTGACTCGAGCAGGTCAAATTACCAATAACACGACTTTTCAACCGCTGATTATCTTTAGTTTGGTAGCCGCTATTTATTTTATTCTTTGCTGGCCATTATCTTTATATGCCACAAGATTGGAAAATAAATTTAATAGAGCTTGATAAGATAAAAAACACAAATGTATTTATAAGCCAGTAGAGGCGTATATGATTGTAGAAGAAAATATTGCTTTGAATCCAGCCTCACAAGGCATCGTTGAAAAACCGTCGCTTATTTCGATGAGATCCGTCAACAAGTGGTATGGAGACTATCACGCCTTGGTTGATATCAACCTGGAAGTCACTCCGGGCGAAAAAATAGTGGTTTGTGGTCCGTCGGGCTCGGGCAAGTCTACGCTGATCAGGTGCATAAATGCTCTGGAGCACATACGTTCTGGCGAGATCGTTGTGGATGGCATTACTCTGGACCAAAACCCTGCTCATATCCAGGCTATCCGTCGAGAGGTAGGCATGGTGTTTCAGCAGTTCAATCTATTTCCGCACATGACGGTTGCAGAAAACTGCATGTTGGCCCCGATGCGTGCACGTAATATGTCCAAAACCCAGGCCCGTGACGTCGCCCTTAAGTACCTGGACCGGGTACGCATTAAAAACCAGGCAGATAAGTATCCCAGCCAGTTATCCGGCGGTCAGCAGCAACGGGTTGCGATTGCCCGGGCACTGTGCATGAGCCCCAAGGCAATGCTCTTTGATGAGCCTACCTCGGCGCTTGACCCCGAGATGGTAAAGGAGGTGCTTGAGACGATGATGAGTTTGGCTGAAGACGGCATGACCATGGTTTGTGTCACGCATGAGATGGGCTTCGCACGTAGTGTGGCCGATCGGGTCATATTTATGGCAGAGGGGAAAATCCTCGAGCAAGCCAGCCCAACTGACTTCTTCGATAGTCCGCAGCATCCCAAAACCCAAGCCTTTTTAAGTCAAATACTTTGACTTGGCTTATATAAAAGACAAGACCCGTATGTGACCGGCTCATTGGCATACGGGTCTTGTTGAATATGCAGTGGCCTTATGACATTAACGCTGGCACATGCGACCTACGTATTGATCATTGTTGTAGCGTCGAGAAATGTAGACAGCATAGCGAGCTGTCTAAAACTTATTTAGGTCACATGATTTATTGGTCCAGAGCGTCCCGTGATTAAACGTGCCGCCATTAGGCTCAGCAACAATGCGAGCGCGCCGCAGACAGCGATAGCAAGTGGCAAAGACGCCGGTCCGGCAGCCGCAAAGCTGACGGCATAGCCGATGATGGCAGATAGCAGATAATGCAGGGTGCCCATCAGTGCCGACGCCGTGCCAGCCTGCCGTCCGGCATTAGCCATGGTCAGGGCAGTCAAATTGCCAATTACCATGCCTAAAGAACCCACTGCCAGGGCCAGTAACGAGAAGTACACCCACAGCTTTGCTATTTCTGTTCGCACCGCCAAAAACAGCAGCAGGCCTGCAACGCTATGCACGATGATCCCGAGATACATTGCATGCTGTTCGCGCGTGCCTCGCTTGAGCATCTGATTGCTGATTTGACCGCCTAACACCAGGGCCACCGAGTTGGCTGCGAACAAATAGCCGTACTGGGTGGGAGTTAGCGAGAAATGCTGGGTGAAGATAAAGGAGGAACCGCTTATATACGTAAAAAGCGAGCCGAAAATGAAGCCGCCCGCCAGTGTGTAGGCCATAAAAACAGGATTGCGCATCTGGCGGCCATAAGCCTGCACGATGTTCCTGAAACTTAATGGCACGCGGCGCTCTGCCGGCAATGAGTCCGGAATTTCCCGCAAGCCCCACAAGAAGCCGGCGATACCCAAAGCTGCCAATATCCAGAAAATGAGACGCCAGTCGCCATGAGCGAGCACGTAGCTTCCAAGCAAGGGTGCCACGATAGGCGCGATCATCATTACTTGCATGAGCAAAGAAAAGATACGTGCTGATTCATTCAGGTCGCACAGATCGGCAACAATGGCGCGCGGTGTTACAAGGCCTGCGGCAGCGCCTAGGGCTTGCAGAAAGCGAGCAGCGAGTAGCCATTCTACCGTCGGTGCCAAGGCAGCAAGTATGGAGCCGATCACAAATATAGCGACACCCAGAAGCAAGGGGAGGCGCCGGCCATAGCGATCCAGTAACGGGCCATAGAGCGCTTGTCCGATAGCAAGGCCCGCCAGGAAGATAGAGAGTGTTTGCTGGATGCGTCCCGAAGACGCTCTAAAATCGTTCGCCAGCGCGGGCATGGCGGGCAAGTACATATCGATCGCCAGTGCGTCCAGCCCCGTCAGCAGGGCCAGCAACAAGATCAAGGTGATGCCAATAGATTCAGTGCTATGAGTTTTAGCAGGGTACATGTTTTTGTTTACTTCTGTTGACCACTGGCGCACAGCAGCAGATGTTTGCTGCTTAGGAATGCCGGCGTTTCTGGATTTTAGGTGTTTTGCTAAAGAATAAGGCTTGCACTTGGGTTGGTCGCCAGCAGTTCGTCCCAGTGACGGAAGCTAAAATGCGACGATGCGCCTTTGAGGGCCTGATCTCCGTATCCGGACTGATGCAGTACGAAACGAACCCCGGCGTCGCGGGCGCAGGCAGCATCTACCGAGGTGTCTCCGAAGTACAGGCATTGCTCGGGCGTGATGCCGAGTTCGCGAATGGTTTCCAGCAAGGGCACAGGCGAGGGCTTGGCTTCTGCCCAGGTGTCGGAGCCGGTGATGAAATCGAATAATCCGTTGATACCGACTTTCTGGGTAGCAGCCACCGCGCTGACATGAATTTTGTTGGTGCAGATGCCCATGGGCAATGAAGCGTCGCGGCAGGCATGCAGCACGTCAAGCGCTCCGTCATAAAGGCGGGTGCACTGGTGATCCAGTGTGGTGTAGTTCAAGAGGTACTGCGCTTTGAGGACGGTAAAGTCGGTAGGTATCGGCCATCCCATCTCGACGATGATCGAATGCAGGATGCCTTCAGCAGTACCGTGCAGGTCATCAGGAAAGTAGTCATCGGGCAGCGTTCCCAGGCCGCACTGTTCGAGAGTCAGGCGCATGCCATGGAGAATATCCGCAGCGCTGTCGATAATGGTGCCGTCGAGGTCGAAAACCAAACCGAGTACGTTGTTTTCGAGAAAGAGAGGGTGGAGATTGTTAGCTTGTTTCAGTGGGTCGGGCACGTTTGATAAGTCCTTCGGAGATGCGGCATAGCCGATCAGTGTGGCGTCCATATAGCGTATGTGTCACGGGAGCACTTTGTGAGACTACTTTAGCATGCGGAACCGGGCATCGGACTCAAGCTAAATCTCGTACGTGGAATTTGCATGTTTAATCACTCACCTTGGCTCAGCCAGCCGTTTTGCTTCCAGATCTTCAATGATCAGATCAATGAATCGTTCGATGGAACTAGGGAGTAGCCGTCCCTCCATCACTTGTACTTGAATGCTGCGTGAGTGCATTTCTGCGTCGGTCACTGGTCGTACGACCAGATCGTTTCGCTCCAGCCGATCGGCCATGGACACATAGCTTGCAAACAGCACCGCAGAATTGCTGCGTACATAGGCATGTAGCGCTTCGGCGTAGTTGCTTTCGAGCACGGGTTCAATGTCAATGTTGCTCATATTGCAGGCCATGTCGAATATCTTCCGCGTGGAGGTGTCGGTATCCGTCAGGGCAACAGGGTACATTACGATCTCTTTCAGAGAGAGCCGCTCATGCTTGGCAAGAGGGTGCTGCTTGTGCATGATGGCAAGCGCAGCTGAGCGATGTGCGTAACGTACCACCACATTGGAGGCAGGACGCGTGCTGAATGTGATTGCCATATCTGACTTTCCGGCGGCGACACGCTCGGAGGCAGCAAGGGCGCTGCCGACCCAGAGTGAAAATAAGGTCTCCGGACAGTCATGCTGGAAGGTGGCAATTGCTTTAGGAACCATTTCATTTGCCAGCCCCTGAGAGCAGGCAATACGGATATGGTGTTGCTGCAACCCCTTGAGTCGGGAGATGTCTTGCAACGCAGCCTCGGTCTCCAGCTTTTGGCGCTGGGCATGCGTCAACAGTAAATGTCCGGCAGCCGTTAATGTCATTCCTCTAGCGCCTCGTTCGAACAAAGGCATACCTACCCGTTGTTCCAGCTGAGATATTTGTCGGCTGATAGCTGAAATAGCGACATCCAGGCTTTCAGAAGCAGCGCTGAGGCTGCCGTGATGTGCAACTTCCAAAAAATATTTGAATGCCAGACTTTGCATTTTTGTCTCTTTGTAATTGATGAATCTGCTAGCGCAAACATTGCTATCTTAGCAGTCTGATATTTCTAATAAAAGCAAAGCAATGACTATTTATTCTAATTATATAGAAAACCCTAATTGTGAGGCTGGGTTACTGACGCCTAGAATGGGCCCTCTTTGATGATCATGCCTCTATAAGGGAAACAGAATGATCCTGAATATGCCATTATCCAAGTCTGCATTTTTGTTGCTGGCTTGTGCTTTAAGTTGCGGGGCCTCTGCGCAAACTCTGAAAATTGCGTTGGCATCAGAACCCACGGCGATTGACCCCTACTATCATCAGACCACCCCTAACGAGGCACTGGTCTATCATATTTTCGAGCCACTCGTGCGGATGAGTCCTGACATGGAACTCGAACCTGCCTTGGCAGAGTCCTGGGAGGCGGTCGGTGAGACCACATGGGAATTCAAGCTGAATCCAAAGGCCAGGTTTTCTAATGGCGAGCCGTTTACTGCCAACGATGTGATTTACAGCTTCTGCCGTATTCAGAATAATGAAACTGCCATCGGTGGCGGGCTGACGAATGTGGCACGCCGAATTGTTGATATCCAGGCACCCGATGCCCATACGGTACGTCTTGAAACCGCTAAGCCCTATCCCGTTTTGCCTAACGAACTGGCGCGCGCGCCCATGATCTGGAGCGGCATCGCTACCTTTGATGAACTGCATTATGATCCCGCCAATGGTTGCGGCGTGACTAGTGCCTGGCCCACCGTTACTGAATTCAATACCGGAAATCTGGTTGTCGGAACAGGCCCATACAAGCTGAAAACCTACGTTAAAGGCTCTAATATTGTGCTGTCGCGCAACGATGGCTATTGGGGTGACACGGCTCCTGCCTGGGAAGAGGTTCGTCTAACTTCAGTTCCCTCTGCAGGCCCGCGATTGACAGGCTTGCTTTCGGGTGACTTTGACCTGATAGAAAACCCGGCTGCGCGCGATCTGAAGCGTATTGAGCAAAGTGGTTTCGAATACGCCGTCAAACCGTCGGTTCGCGTCATGTTCTTCCAGCTGGATATAGGTCGCGATCAGAGTCCGTTCGTCAAATCTTCAAAAGGGGATAACCCCTTGCAAGACGTGCGTGTACGTCAGGCCATGTCTATGGCGATTGACCGCAAGACCATTGTGGATCGCATCATGGATGGCGTGGCATCCCCCGCCAATCAATATTTGCCAGAGGGCATGTTCGGCTCGATTGAAGGTGCCCCTACTTTGGAATTCAACCCGGAGAGAGCTAAAGAGCTATTGGCCGAGGCGGGTTATCCGGATGGTTTCGAGCTAACGCTGGCATCAACCAATGATCGTTATATCAATGACGCACAGCTTACACAGGCTGTAGCGCAATATCTGACGCGTATTGGCATCAAAACTAGTGTAGATACGATGACGCGTTCTGTATATTTCCCGCGTCGTGCGAAGCAGGAGTTCAGTGCGTCGTTGGGCGGCTGGGGATCAGAAACTGGAGAAGCCAGTAATTTCATTCAGTACTGGGTAACCACGCGTAATCCTGAGCTGGGCGTAGGCAGCAGCAATTACGGCAGCTATTCCAACCCTGAACTGGACAAGGTGTACCTTGAGGCTATCCGTACTATGGACGACACACATCGTAGTGAGCTGCTGCAGCAAAGCGTCAAGTTGGCGGTTGAGGATATGGCAAATATTCCGTTGCATTTCGAAAGCGGTGTCTGGGCGTTCCGCAAGGGTATACGCTACGAAGGCCGTGCCGATCAGCGCACCATGGCAACTGCCGCCACTCCAACCGAGTAAGTTTTGTTAATTTACGCGTCCTGCCAGCTTAAGTAGGGGGTCACGAGTTGTCTGTATTTATTCTGCGCAGGTTACTGCAGAGTTTGTTTGTATTGCTGGCAGTTTCGATCGTGGTGTTCTTTGCCGTTTATGCGGTGGGAGACCCGATTGAGCTGCTGATCAGTCCGGATGCCGGCCAGGCCGAGCGTGCAGCATTAATTGCACGTTTGGGCCTGGACCTGCCTATCTGGCAGCAGTACGGACATTTCCTTTGGCGCGCATTACACGGAGATCTGGGTAATTCCTTTGTCCATGGCATGCCAGCGATTGAATTGATTCTGCAGCGCTTTCCCGCCACGCTAGAGCTGGTTTTTGTGGCAATTGTTCTTACCTGTATTATCGGTATTCCTCTTGGCCTTGTCGCAGGTCTTTATCGAGAGCGTTACCTTGGCCGCGGCATTATGGCCACTTCTGTGCTTGGTTTTTCTCTGCCTAACTTTTGGCAGGGGATGGTGTTCATTTTGTTCTTTGCCGTCTGGCTGGGTTGGTTACCGGCATCAGGCCGAGGGCCGACAGTCAGCCTATTCAACGTGCCATTCAGCATTTTTACCGGCGAAGGATGGAGCCACATTATCTTGCCCGCGGTCAACCTGGCCGTAGCCAATATCGCGTTGGTGCTGCGTATGACCGCCTCGGGTGTTGCCGAAGCGCAAACTCAAGATTATGTCCGTTTTGCACGTGCCAAAGGTTTGCGTCCCGGCCGAATTGTGCGTCGCCATATCTTGCGCAACATTCTGATTCCAGTCGTCACGGTGATCGGCATGGAGTTCGGGACTCTGATTGCCTATTCGACGATTACCGAAACGGTTTTTTCGTGGCCTGGCATGGGCAAGTTGTTGATTGATAGTGTGTATCAGCTGGATCGTCCGGTCATCGTCGCTTATGTGATGCTGGTTACTCTGCTTTTTGTGGTGATCAATTTGATTGTGGACATACTTTACGCGGTACTCGATCCCCGTGTTCAATTGCTGGAGCCGAGTCATTAAATGAAGACTTCTCATTCCTCCACGCCTGCGGCGAGCACTGAGCTGACGGATCATCAAGACGTTGTGGAACGTATCAGGCCCTTGCTTGAAACACCCGAGCGGCGCCGTATTCTCAAACGGCTTCATTCCCGGCCCACAGTGCGTGGCTCATTGGTGGCACTGACCCTGCTAATTGCATTCATTCTTTTTGCCCCTTTTTTCGCACCGCAGAACCCTTACGATTTGCTGGCGTTAAACATTATGGACGGCCGGCTTCCTCCGGGTGCCAGTAACGCTGACGGGGGTACTTATTGGCTGGGCACCGACTCGCAGGGCCGCGATATGCTTAGCGCCATACTGTATGGCTTGCGTATCAGCCTGCTGGTGGGCTTGAGCGCGGTTCTGCTTTCCACGCTGATTGGCTCCATAGCCGGGCTGGTTGCCGCCTACAAAGGCGGGTGGGTTGATACTGCGTTAATGCGCACTGTTGATTTTATTCTGGGCTTTCCCACGATTCTGGTGGCTTTAGTGTTGCTTTCGGTTTTAGGCCGTGGAGTAGATAAAGTCATTATTGCGTTGGTTATTGTGCAATGGGCGCACTACGCTCGCATCATGCGAGGCCGTACGCTTCAGGAGCGCAACAAGGAATATATAGAGGCTGCGCAGAATCTGGGCTTTCCCACCTGGCGTATTCTATTTGTGCACCTTTTGCCTAATTGCATGAGTCCGATCATGGTGTTTGCCACGATCCAGATTGCTACCGCCATAGTGCTGGAAGCCACGCTATCTTTTCTGGGGGTGGGTGTTCCCATAACAGAGCCTTCTTTGGGGTTGTTGATCTCCAGCGGTTTCGAATATCTCTTGTCCGGCGACTACTGGATCAGCATGTTCCCAGGCATTGCGCTTCTGCTGCTCATTCTTTCAATCAACATAGTGGGTGATCGGCTGCGTACCAGCCTGGATCCCCGACACTGATGACGACTAACAATACACTCCTTGAGGTGCGCGGATTGCGCACGGCTTTTCATACTGAGGCTGGCGCCTGGCTTGCTGTCGACGGGGTAGATCTAAGCGTTGAGCGCGGAGAAATCGTAGGCTTGGTTGGGGAGTCGGGTTCAGGGAAGTCTGTGACCGGCTTCTCTTTGCTGGGCCTGATCGACCCTCCCGGTGAGGTTGTAGCCGGAGAGGTGATATTCGATGGCACCGACTTACGCACATTGAGCGAAGAACAGCTGCGCCAGCTTCGCGGCAACCGGATTGCCATGATTTTCCAAGATCCCTTAATGACGCTTAACCCTGTATTGCGCGTCAAAGAGCAGATGATGGAAGCGATCCATACGCATTATCCGAAGACGCCAAAGCGTGAGGCTGAGCAGCGATGTTTGGAAGCTTTAGCTATGGTGGGTATCCCTGCGCCTGAAAGCCGCATCGATAATTATCCTCATGAGTTCTCGGGTGGCATGCGCCAGCGCGTTGCGATTGCTATCGCGATGTTGAACCAGCCAGAGTTAATCATTGCCGACGAGCCGACTACCGCCCTGGATGTGACCATCCAAGGACAAATTCTCTATCAGATGCAAACGCTCTGCCGAAAAAACAATACTGCCATGATTTGGATCACCCATGATCTGGGGGTGGTGGCTGAATTAGCCGATAAGGTTGCTGTTATGTATGCAGGACGTATCGTAGAGTATGGTCCGGTCAGTGAAATCCTTGCTGCGCCACGACACCCCTACACCAAGGGGTTGCTGCAATCTATGCCCGGTACAGCTAAACCTGGCAGTCGATTGGCGCAGATAGATGGCATGGCTCCCACGTTGACCAGCCGCGAAGTCGGCTGTACGTTTCGCCCGCGTTGTCTCCATGCACTTGATCAGTGCGCTCAGTCCGTGCCACCGCAAACAATAGAAGGAGCTCGTTATTTCCGTTGTTTTGCACCTATCCCGGCTTTGCAGGAGGCAGTATGAGCACGCAATCCGTTATCGAGATCCACGATTTACGCAAAAAATTTGGCAGAAAGCCTGATTTGGCACAGCGCCTGATGGGCTTGGCAGGAAAGCCAATTCACAATCCCACTGTTCACGCAGTCAATGATGTCAGCTTGAACATTGCGAAAGGCGAGGTGCTTGGGCTGGTGGGGGAGTCGGGCTGTGGGAAGTCTACGCTGGGCCGCATGGTCGCCGGACTGATTCGTCCTTCTGAAGGAAGCATCCATTACCAAGGCAAGGATGTGACGACGTTGAGTCATAAGGAGCGGATGGCTTACATTCTGGGTGTGCAAATGATTTTTCAGGATCCCCAGGCATCGCTGAATCCTAAACAGCGACTGCATCAGATTTTGGGGGAAGCACTTAAGGTGCATCGGCTGGCCCCCGAAAATGAAATTCCCGAAAGAGTGGATAAAGCGCTTGCCGAGGTAGGGCTTGAAAAGGACTACCGCAGCCGCTTTCCCCATCAGATATCGGGTGGTCAGCGCCAGCGTATCGGCATTGCGCGGGCACTGATGGTGCAGCCTTCCTTTCTGGTCTGTGACGAACCCGTTGCCGCACTTGATGTTTCCATTCAAGCCCAGGTCATCAACTTGTTTATGGACTTACGCGATCGCTATGGATTTACCTATCTGTTTATTAGCCACGACCTCGGTGTAGTTCGTCATATTTCAGATCGGGTCGCTATTATGTATCTGGGCAAGATCGTGGAAGTCGCTTCAGCAGCCGATATTTTTAATCGTGCGGCTCATCCCTACACCCAGGCATTGCTGGCCGAGATGCCGGACGTACAACGGCAGAAGCGGGTTTTTACTCCTATAAAAGGGGAAATCCCATCGCCGCTCAATCCGCCATCTGGCTGTACGTTTCATCCCCGCTGTCCCCATGCGATGGAGCGCTGCAAGCAAAGCGCGCCAGTTTTGCAAGCGGTGGCGGGCGGTCACAAGGCCGCATGCCATCTGCTTTCTGCTTGATCTTCGAATAGCCCCTTACCGAGATAATACCGACATCATGCCTGACGTTCATTCTGAAGCTGCACTTTCTATTCTTTTCAATATACGCCGCTGGGTCGAATGCGAATCCCCCTCACATGACCGCGATGCGTTGCTCCGTATGGCCGATGTGTTGGTGGCTGACGCTCGTGGGCTGGGCCTGCAGGTTAACGTCCAGGATATTGGCGGAAATACCGGCCCGCTGCTGCATTTTCATAACCGGGCGGCAGGCGACACGCGGTCGGGTATTATGCTATTGGCACATTACGATACGGTGCATCCAGTCGGTACGCTGAAAGACAGCAATCCTTGCCGGATCGAGGATGACAAATTCTTCGGCCCAGGTGTCTACGACATGAAAGCAGGCACCTGGCTTGCCCTGGCTGCATTGGGAACGTTGTCGCAAGCTGGCAGCAGCGCTCTTCCTATTGATTTTCTGATTGTCCCAGATGAAGAGATTGGCAGCCATGAGTCGCGCAGCCACATCGAAACGTATGCAACGAAGGCCAAGTATGTATTGGTGTGCGAACCCGCACGTGCTGGTGGCGGGCGCTGTGTGACCGCCCGCAAGGGCACTGGATTTATCCATGTCAGCACACGCGGCCGCCCGGCACACGCAGGCGTTCAGCACCAGAAAGGACGCAACGCCATTCAGGAAATGGCACATCAAATTCTGGCACTTCAAGCCATGACCGACTACGAGCGTGGCATCACGGTTAGTGTCGGAAGTATTACGGGTGGCACCACAACCAATGTGGTGCCGGAGCACTGCCATATTGTGGCCGATTTCCGTGTGCCTGATATGGACGCCATTACCGTTCTGCGCGAGAAAGTGGATCAGTTGAAGTCGGTGGACCCTGACGTTGCTCTGAAGGTTGAGTTCATCTTGAACCGCCCACCCATGCCTCGCACTGAGGAAACGGCTGCCCTGCTTGCACGCGCTCAGATATATGCCGAAGAGGCAGGTTTTATGCTGGAAGAGGCACCCATGACCGGCGGTGGAAGCGACGCTAATTTCACAGCAGCATTGGGCATACCCACATTGGACGGTTTGGGCGCAGACGGTGACGGCGCGCATACCTTGTGGGAGCACATACTGGTGTCTACGCTGCCCCAAAGACTCAATTTCTGGCAACGTTTGTTACGTAATCTGGACTGACCTTGGCTGCAGCGCCGGAGGTAATTTGCCTGAATTGTGTTTCAACATCTGATTTTCCGAAGCCTCACGACTGCTTCTCATATTTCTTGATAATTGAGAGACAGTGGGGTTTGTCTCTCAATTAGTACTTTCAACGTCATTTGATGCTCATTATTGTGTATTTTTGAGAGTCAAGTGGATTTGCTTCTCAATGAGCAAGCTCAAAAATATTTGATTATCATTATTTTGTTAATTTGATAGACAGCGCGAGTTGATTCTCATATATTCAGTTCACATAAGTGTGACTATCATTTTTCATCTTAAATGATAGTCACGAGTGATGCAGTGTTTGATTGGTTGAGGATTAAATTAATGATGAGCTTAGCTTTAGATGGAGCCATACACTACCATCATGGAAAATTTCCACCTGAGAAGTTAGATTATGAGAGGTTGCTGCCTGTCTTGCTTCGAGCTACAGATGCTATAGCAAGATATGATCAGATGCTAAAAAACATGCATAACAGTGAAATACTGTTAGCTCCTTTACGAAACCAAGAAGCTGTTATCTCATCACGAATGGAAGGTACCGTAAGTACCATGGATGAGATTTTGAAGTATGAGGCAGATCATCAAAATGGCGAGTCAGGCAATATTGAGAACGTAAGATCTGAAGTTATAGAAACTATTTTATATCAGCGCTCTTTAAAATTGGCTCAGCAAGCTTTGCTTGATGGATATCCTATAACGCAGTCAATGGTTAAATCTCTGCACCAGCGTCTGTTGTCATTTGGAAGAGGGGCGAGAAAATCTCCGGGTGAATTCAAAACAGAGCAAAACTATCTTGCTGATCGATCCAGAAAAAAATTCTATTTGTGCCAATTAGCCCTGAAAAATTACAAGATGGATTGGATGACCTCTTTGACTATATAAAAAACAGCCCTATGCCCAGTTTGCTGAAAGCTGCTATTTCACACCTTGAGTTTGAGGCGCTGCATCCTTTTAAAGATGGTAATGGCCGTATTGGACGTATGCTAATTACTCTAATGCTCTGGCAGGCAAAAACCATTTCTGAGCCACACTTTTATATTAGTGCGTATTTTGAAGAGAACAAAGATCTCTATATTGACACGATGAGGTTAGTCTCAGAGACAGGCGACTGGAGTGAATGGTGCATGTTTTTTTAGAAGCTGTAGAGCAGCAGGCAATTAGTAATTTGTCTATCGCCGAGAGCATTAGTGCTCTTTATGAGGAGATGAAGAAAATTTTTGCCGATACTCTTTCCTCTAAATGGAGTGTAACGGCCTTAGATTTTGTTTTTACAAATCCCGTTTTTAGAAATAATAAATTCACTTCTCAAAGTGGGATCCCACCAGCTACAGCAGCAAGATTTACGCGCTCTATGCTCGATAAAAATATAATAATTACGTTGGAAGAGTCCGCGGGGAATAAGCCTGCGCTGTATTCTTTTGAACCTCTTTTAAACTTAGTAAGAGTGTGATCTCTGACAGTGTCTGTTACGTAATTTGGACTGATCTTGGCTGAAGCGTCGATGGCAATCAGTCTGGAAGCATCTTAACATCGAGTTTTTCGGCGCCGTACCGTATTTAGCTATTAACGGAATCCGGCGTTTCGAATCGTTCAAGATGGCCGATGCGGGCGCCTGCTTCACTCCAACTCTCGATCGGCAGGTCAATGACGGCAAGGCCTGCCGTGGGGTATCCGAGTTGAAAGCGGGATAGCACAGAGGGGCGTCCTGTTTCAATAAGAGTCTGGGCCAAGTGCTCAAAGCCCGGGTTGTGCCCAATAAGCAGCAAGACGTGAACAGAGGCTTCAGTTTCCTTTATGGCTTGGCAGATGTCGTCAACTGATGCCTCATAAATGCGAGGGTCATTGCGCTGATCAATGTGTGAAGCAAAAGCCGGTTGTACAAGCTGCCAGGTTTCTTGGGTGCGGCGCGAGGTTGAAACAATGGCCAGATCGGGAACAAGCCCTTCTTTAGCCATGTACTCTCCCATGACTGTACTCTGTGATCGGCCACTTTTTGCCAGTGGTCGTTCGTGGTCGCTGACCGCATTTGGCCTGTCGGCTTTGGCATGGCGAAGAAGTATTAAGCGACGCATAGATGTTTTCCTGGGCAAGGATTGCTTGAGTTTCGAATAGCCATGTTAGCAATAAGACAACGATAACTCTAAACGCAAAAAAGGCACTATATCGTAGATATAGTGCCTTCTTCTTACTGCAAATACTGGTGCCGGCTAAAGGAGTCGAACCCTCGACCTTCGCATTACAAGTGCGCTGCTCTACCAACTGAGCTAAGCCGGCGAACTAAGAATTATACAAGAATTTTATAAAAAGGAAAGGGTTATTTCCTACTTTAAGAAAACAACCCTTTTTAATGCCTTTAAGTTGTTGCTTCGCCCTGAGGATCGTTGTCATGGACCAGATGCAGGAAGTGACGATGACGCTCGTATTGATCAAGAATGTCGCCAATGACTTCGTCTTCTGTCCAGCCCATGATGTCATAGTCCTGGCCACCTTCGATCATGAAAACCTCGGCCCGATAATACACTTGAGCATCCGGGTTTTTCGCATCGGCGGGGGTGAGCGTGGGCCTGTTTTCTGAAATTGGCCGCACAGTATAGTGAAAGTCTTGATATTCACCGTGATGCTCTACATTCAGTTGCCAGCCGGCCTCGATGTCCTCATCGGCTTCCGATTGGCTAACGGTGGCATCAAACCCAGCTTTACGCAGTTCGCTGCACACGGCCTGCATGGCTGGTTTCACTGTCGTGTCCATGAAACGCAGTACCTGATCGCGCTTGGGCATGATGATCAAGTTACGCAGCCGTTTCTGCCACGACTGACCAGCAACCAAAGGCTGCGAGCGAGCTACTGTTTGATAACGTATCTGTCGCTTGGTCGCATCCAGCTTCAATGCCTTGAACAGCCCAAACATGGCGATTAACAAGATGATCGAGAATGGCAATGCGCTGGCAATGGTGGCGGTTTGCAGCGCCTGGAGACCATCGGCCAATAGCAGCGCAATGGCTACAACACCTGTCAGGCTCGACCAGAATACTCGTTGCCACACTGGAGAGGGCATTCCTTCCTTGGATGCCAGCAAATCAATCACCAGAGCGCCTGAATCAGCTGAGGTCACGAAGAACACCACCACCATAATAATAGCTATCAGGGAGGTAATGCTCGCCAGGGGCATCTGTTCAAGGAATACAAACAGGGCCTGAGACGTATCGCCTTGTACAACGTTGGCAAAGTCCTGCAAGCCTCCTACGAGAATATAGTAGATGGCCGTATCACCGAATACCGTCATCCACAGCAAGGTAAAGCCAGCGGGTACCAGTAATACGCCGCGAACAAATTCGCGAATAGTACGGCCGCGCGAGATACGGGCAATGAACAGACCAACAAAAGGCGACCAGGAAATCCACCAGCCCCAATAGAATAATGTCCAGCCACCAATCCAGTCGTTCGGTTCGTAGGCGTATAAGTTAAAGGTTTTACTGACGATATCAGCGAGATAAGAGCCGGTGTTCTGTACAAATGCTTGTAGCAAAAAGACGGTTGGGCCCAGAATCAGCACAAACAGCAGTAACAGTACGGCGAAGCCAAGATTGAGCTGGGAGAGGATTTTAATACCCCGATCAAGCCCGCTGGCTACTGAAACTGTTGCCAGGCCGCAAGCAATAATGATCAGGATAATTTGTGTACTGATGCCAACGGGCACATCAAACAAGTACTGTAGACCACTGTTAATCTGTGCGACACCAAACCCTAGCGATGTTGCTACGCCAAAAACGGTACCGATAATGGCAAAGATATCTACTGCCTGACCGATGCGCCCATGAATCCGGTCGCCAATCAGCGGATACAGGGCCGAACTTAATTTTAACGGCAAGCCATGTCGGTAGCTGAAAAAAGCCAGAATCAGGCCAACGATGGCGTAGATCGACCACGCATGCAGGCCCCAATGGAAGAAGGTGATGTTCATGGCCTCGCGGGCCGCCAGGGCAGTGCCACCCGTGCCAACCGGCGGGTCCACGAAGTGCATGACGGGCTCTGCTACACCAAAGAACATAAGCCCGATGCCCATGCCGGTGGAAAACAGCATAGCAAACCACGTGGTGTCTTTATAGTCGGCCTGAGAGTGATCGGGCCCTAGTTTGATATCACCATAGCGGCTAATTGCCAAAAATATCGTAGCCAATAGAATAATGGCAACGGTGACGATGTAAAACCAGCTGACGTTAGTCAGAATCCACTCTTGTGTTTGCCCAAAGACCCTTTGGGTGAAATCAGAAGCAAAAATCGCAAAGCCAACCAAAATAAGGATGAGCGCTGCGGCGGAGAAAAAGACGGGCGGATTTATGCTCGTTTGCTTAAAGGGCTTCACGATATAGTCCTATGTATTTTTAAGATGCGTCTCAGTGTATCAGGGTTGATTTGACTGAGATAGATCTAATCTTTTCTACTCTGTTTAGTAAATTTTTCTATAAAAGTGAAAGTGATGGCGCCAATTCAATCAGAAAAACATATCTGGTTTTCAGAGGTAGAGGTACGTGAATTAATTAGCACGTTTCTTTTAGCACAAGGCCTGAATCAGCCACAGGTGGACTCCATGGCCAATATGCTGACAGCGGCGCAGCGCGATGGCAGCTTATCTCATGGTTTACAAAGGTTACCGGGCACCCTGGATACCATGGCGCATCCCCGCTTTAATAAACAGGCTGATCCGCAGGTGCAGAACATAACTCCAGTGTTAACCCGGGTTGACGCACACCACGGTTTTTCGTGCTTGGCGGCTGAACGGGGGATGAGCTCGTTAATTTCATCAGCCCGTGATTTTGGAGTAGGGCTTTTGGCTGTGAATAATGGTTTCCATTCAACAGCGCTGTGGCCGTTAGTAGAGCAAGCGGCGAACTCGGGTGTAGCCGCTATGTCTATGAATCCAACGCACAATTGGGTTGTTCCCAGTGGGGGACGGAGTGCACTTTTAGGTACAAATCCAATTGCTTTTGCATGGCCACGTCCGAACAGCCGGCCTTATGTCTTTGACTTTGCGACTTCGGCCGCTGCTCGCGCCGATATTGCGATGGCCAGAAATAAGCAACAGCAGATTCCCGATGATTGGGGCCTTGATAGAAATGGCCAGGCAACGACAGATCCGGCTGAAGTTCTGGCGGGCTCCATGCTTCCGTTCGGTGCCCATAAAGGTTCGGCCATTTCTACAATGATTGAGTTGCTGGCAGGCCCCATGATTGGAGACCGGAGTAGCTACCAGTCCAAACAGTTTGACGCTGATGCGGATGCGGCCCCGTGTCACGGTGAGTTATTTATTGCCTTCTCTCCTGAGTTAACCGGAGGACCAGACGCACTGCATGAGGCTGAGGCTATTTTTAATGGCTTTACGGACCAAGGGGCCCGGTTGCCAGGCAACCGACGCTATCAAGCGCGTGACACGAGCGCTAGGATGGGGATTCCAGTTTCAGTTGCATTGATGAACCGTATACGTTCGCTAATACCCTAGAAGATTGTTGAATAGCCAAGCTGATAAAAACGAAAAGGTCAAACAATGGTGCCCCTTAAGACTCATGCGCAGCTTTTATTATGCTATTTAGTTATATAGGAATGAATACAAAATTGTTCGGTTTCATATTCCTGTTACGCATAATGAACCCAAGCTTCTTTAACAAATTGCTTAAGCAGCAGGGTTAAAGCCTGTTGAGGCAAACTTCCAGGGTAAATCAATGAAACTAAGAAAAATTGTACTGTCAGCCGCTGTTGTTGCGAGTGCATTTGCCACTACGGTGGGCGCGCAAACCACCTTGTTGAATGCCTCGTTTGACGTTGCTCGGGAAACTTTTGCAGCGGTAAACCCGAAGTTTGTTGAGTATTGGAAGAACAAAACAGGTGAAGATATAAAAATTGACCAGTCCTTTGCGGGCACATCTCGTCAAGCGCAGGACATCATTCAGGGTAAAAAAGTAGATACCGTTACTTTTAATCAAGTCACCGATATCGAGATTTTGGCCGAGCGCGGCATTGTGGCTAGCGACTGGGCACAACGATTTCCTAACAATAGTTCGCCTTACTACAGCACCATCGCGTTTTTGGTGCGCAAAGGTAACCCCAAAAACATTCAGTCTTGGGATGATCTGATCCGCGATGACGTAAAACTCGTGTTCCCCAACCCCAAAACCTCGGGTAACGCGCGTTACACTTACCTGGCATCATGGCTATATGCTCACGACAAGTTTGGTGGTGACGAAGCGAAAATCAAAGAATTCGTAACTAAAGTGCTGTCTAACGTTGAAAGTTTTCCCACAGGCGGACGCGGGGCCACAGTAGCCTTTGCGCAAAATGGTCAGGGCGACGTGCTGCTGACGTTCGAATCTGAAGTGATCAACATCGCAAACGGTGACGAATTTAAATCTGATGAACTTGAAGTTGTGGTTCCACCGGTTAGCGTATTGGCCGAGTTCCCCGTTGCGGTAGTCGATAAAGTCGTTGATGCCAAGGGTACCCGAGAGCAGGCAACCGAATATTTGCAGTTTCAGTACACACCCGAGATCCAGCGTTTATTAGCGAGTTTTAACTACCGCGTCAACGATCCCGATGTGGTTAAGGAAAATGCGGATAAGTTCGAGGATGTAAAGCTTATTAATCCTACCGACGTACTAGGCAGCTGGACAGAAATTCAAAGCAATCACTTTGCTACTGATGGTATTCTCGACCAGTTACAAGCTCAATAAAATAACTTAGTTTATGCCTACCTATAATCAGGTGGCCGCTTCGGGCGCAGCTACGGCTGCGCCCAAGTCACGTCCACGATTTTTCTTTAGACGGCCAGTCTTGCCTGGTTTTGGACTTAGTTTTGGCGTTAGCCTTTTCTATTTGTCTATTATTGTGTTGCTGCCGTTGTCCGCCCTGCTTATCTACGTCAGCGATATGTCGTGGTCGCAGTATTGGCGTGCCATCAGCCACCCTCGTGTATTGCAAAGTTATAAGGTCACTGTCAGCGCCGCCTTTTACTCTACGGTCGCGGCCACGATAGTGGGGTTTTTAATTGCCTGGATTACCAGTCGTTATAACTTCTTCGGTCGCCGCATTATTGATGCGCTGGTTGATTTGCCGTTTGCGTTACCCACTTCGGTGGCGGGTCTGACGCTGGCTACCTTATTCGTTCCCAGCGGATGGCTGGGGCAGCTCTTTGCCCAATGGGACATCAAAATTGCTTACGCGTATCCGGGCATTCTGATAGCCATGACCTTTACCAGCCTTCCCTTTGTGGTGCGGATTGTGCAGCCTGTGATCGAGGAGCTGGGCACAGAGTATGAAGAGGTTGCTCAAACGCTGGGGGCAAACCGGTGGCAGATATTTTGGCGAGTTATTGTCCCGCCGCTTATTCCGGCAACGGTAACCGGGGCTTCTCAGGCATTTATTCGCAGCCTGGGTGAGTTTGGTGCGGTCATCATGATTGCAGGTAATATCCCCTTCAAGACCGAAGTTACATCGCTGATGATATTTGTACGTCTTCAAGAGTTTAACTATCCTGCGGCAGCGGCAATTGCATCTGTCGTCTTGATGGCGTCGTTGCTGCTGTTATTTACCCTTCAAGTTGTACAGGGGCGTCTGCTAGGCTGGCAGCGTCAACGATTATGAGAAAAAGTCCTCAAAACCTCGCTCAGTGGACGCAGGTCATCGTAGGAGCCGCACTGGTCTTGCTGTTGCTGGTGATCCCCTTGGCATTGATTTTCACGCAAGTCATTGCAGGAGGATGGACGCTTTTTACGCAAAACATGCGCGAGGACTTCATGCTTCACGCCATTGGCCTGACGCTGTTCATCGCCGTGTTAACGGTTCCTCTTAATACCATGTTCGGCGTGCTGCTTGCGTGGTGCATGACGCATTATCAATTTCGCGGAAAAAGGCTGTTGAGCCTGTTCGTAGATATTCCGTACGCGGTATCACCCGTGGTTGCGGGCCTTTGTTATTTGGTGGTGTATGGTGTCGAGACAGCAGTGGGACGCTGGTTCGTTGGACACAATATACAGCTGATGTTTGCATGGCCAGGTATTTTGCTGGTGACGATTTTTGTCACTGTACCTTATGTAGCTCGTATCCTGATACCCGTGATGCAGGCTCAGGGTAGCGATCACGAAGAAGCCGCGCTTAGCCTCGGGGCTAATGGCTGGCAAATATTCTGGCAGGTGAGTTTGCCCAATATACGCTGGGGCCTGATCTATGGTGTGGTCTTGACCAATGCGCGGGCTATTGGCGAATTCGGGGCCGTGTCAGTGGTGTCTGGCACCATCATGAATCAAACGCTGACCTTATCGCTATTGGTAGAGCAATTGAACAATGATTACAAAACGGCGGCTGCTTTTACTGCCGCTGCATTATTGGCCTGCATGGCAATATTAACGGTTGCGCTAAAAAGCATACTCGAATGGCGCTTGCGCAATAGTGAAGCAGGTGCCCGGCGTTAGGGTAGCGAGCGGGGCTGCATAGGCAATTTATAGCGCCAAAGCCAGCCCCCAAGCTCCTTTACTTACCGGGATCGCAGTACAAGCTCATGGCAACGATTCGCCAGCACCAGAGCGCAGTATGATTTGCGTGATCTCGGAAGGACGCCCAAGCCGTATGGGCAGTCCGCTCCAGAGACCAGTGCCGTTACTGACATACATCAGCATGCTGTTCACCTGATACAGGCCCGAAACAAAACCTTCGTTGGCCCACTGCGTAAGCAGATGCGCGCCCAGAATCTGTCCACCATGCGTATGTCCCGATAATTGCAGATCGACTCCGGCATTGGCGTTGTCCACAGCGCTGACCGGCCGATGGCTTAGCAGAATCACCGGATCATCGTTAGAGGCGCCGTCCAGCGCAGCTGCCACATCTGGCAGGGGCTGGCCGAAGACAGCGGCGGCCCTGTCTGTGATGCCAGCCACAACCAGCTTGCGACCCTCATGCTCGATGGTCACATGCTGATTGAGCAGCATATGCAGCCCCAGCTTGTCGAACGCAGGAAGCCAGCTTAGGTAATCAACATAGTATTCATGATTGCCTGGTATGGCGAGTACGCCATATCGAGCAGTGAGTTTTTGCAAGGGTTTCATATCGGCATCGCGGGCTTCCGGCGTACCGTCAACCAGATCACCGGTAATGACTGTCAGATCTGGGTTCAGTGCATTGGTCTTCGCTACGACTGCTTCCATCCACGGCGTTTGCAAGAGCTTGCTGGCATGCAGGTCGGTCAGCTGTACCACGCGGAAGCCGTCAAGCTCTTGTGGTAGACGGGGCATCACTACTTCGATGGTTTTAATCCTGGGTACGCGTATGGCCTCCCAGACGCCTATGCCGGCCAGGATCAGTGCAGAAACTGCCAGGCCATACCGCCAGGCAGGTGTAGAAAGCAAGGCTTGGCCAAGCCTGGCAGAAAATGGATAGGATAATAGTCCTGCTATATCGCTGATGAACAGCAGCATAGCAAGCACCAGTACAGCGCCAAACGCCCAGCCCAACATAATAATTACGGTTGTCGGAGCCTCGGGCGAGGCCATGGAACCATACAGGGTGCGGCTTATCAAGTGGTGTTCAGCGATCAGCAGCAATATAACGGCAAGTAGCACTTTGGCTGTCCAGCCCCATGGAAGGGGCAAGACCACGCGTGCGATCACGTATAAGGCAATAATTCCGGTGAAGACATGAAACATGTTTAATTCCCTGCGCTAAGCATGACAGTACAAGATCATACTGCCTGCTCAAGCTTTACCCCTTGAATGCACCACACTCACAAGGGGTTACCGGGCGGCTCAAGCGCCCCTTAAGTAACGGAAGCTGCCAAGCTTTCTTGATGATTAAGAGATGCGCTTGATGAGCGGGTTTTCGTTCAGTTGTCTATACGCTGGGGCACATTCCAGGGGTTTTTGTCCTGTATCTCCAGGGGTAAATAGTCGTTAGGAATGTCTTGATACGAGACCGGACGTAAATAACGGAAGATGGCGCTGCTTCCCACCGAGGTACTGCGACCGTCGGAAGTGGAGGGAAAGGTCCGCCATGAACCATGGCATGACCGACTTCGACGCCAGTGGGAAAACCGTTGGCGAGAACCCTGCCCGCCTTTAGCTCCAGGGACGAGATCAGGCTGCGGATAAGCTGATTGTCGTCGGCAGCTTCCATTTGCAAGGTTGCGGTTAACTGGCCTTCAAGTACGGAGGTCAGTGCCAGCATTTCTTCTGTATCGGTACAACGTACAACCATCGAGCATGCACCAAAAACCTCCGCTCCTAGCTGATGCGGTGCTTCGATGAAGGCAGCAGCAGTGGTGCTTAGCAATACCGCCTGACATTGATTGCACCCCTCGGCGATTTGCCCTTGCGCTTCCACTTTTACGGAGGAAAGCTGCGTGAGCGCCTCTACGCCTTTGACATAGGCTTCATGAATGCCAGGGGTCAGCATGGTGGTGCTTTGGCTTGCCGCAAGCTCTGTTTTAGCAGTGTCAACGAAGGCGTCAAGCTCGGGCGATTCCAGACCGATCACCAAACCAGGATTAGTGCACAGCTGACCCGCGCTGCCGACCAAAGAGGCGACAAACTCGCGAGCAATGACGGAACCACGCTGTTTGAGAGCTTCGGGGAGCAGAAAAACCGGATTAACGCTGCTCATTTCGGCATAGACAGGAATAGGCTCCGGACGTGCGGCGGCGGTTTGCATAAGCGCTACGCCACCACTGCGGGAGCCGGTGAAGCCTACTGCTTTGATATAAGGATGAGCGGCCAGTTGTTGACCTACCGCATAATCGAAACCAAAAATCAGTGAAAATACGCCTTCATGCAGTTCGCATTTTTTTATCGCGGATGCAATAGCACGGGCAACCAGCTCCGATGTACCGGGGTGTGCCGAATGTCCTTTTACAATAACAGGGGCTCCGGCAGCTAGGGCGGAGGCGGTGTCGCCTCCGGCAACCGAGAACGCCAGCGGGAAGTTGCTGGCACCAAATACGGCGACCGGGCCAAGAGGAATGTGGCGCAAGCGGATATCGGCACGTGGCATTGGTGTACGTTCGGGCTTGGCATGGTCAATGCGCGCCCCATGCCAGGCTCCTTCGCGTACCACAGTGGCAAACAGGCGAAGCTGATTAACAGTGCGGCCTCGTTCACCTACTAAGCGGCCTTGCGGTAAACCGGTTTCTTGTTGGCCACGTTCGATCAGGATATCGCCCAGATCCATGATTTCGCTGGCAATGGTTTCCAAAAACACAGCACGTTGTTCCGGCGTGGTTTCACGGTAGCTGGCGAATGCGGCATTTGCCAGCGCTGCGGCTTCATCAACTTGGGTTTTTGTTGCGCCAGGATAAGCGGGCTCAAGGGTCTCGTTGCTAAACGGATTGATAGCGCGAATTTCGCGGTCATCGCCGGCGACCAGGGATTGGCCGATTAGCATGTTCCCAGTAAGTGTCATGGTTTTTTGCCTTATATACAGTAACGATAGAGGAATCATGATGCGGCGCGAAAATAGTTGCGCCAATGTCAGTAAAACACTAGTATATTAGTATGTCAAATAGTTGGTGTGCGCGAGCGAGTACCTCCTAAAAAATAAAGAAGGCGAAGGAGCTTTTTGCGCGTCCATCGTTGCCACGCAGCGTTCACGCGCATAGTCCTGATATTTATAAAGGCTAAAAAAACAATGTCTCTACGAAGCTATGAATCTTTGCGCAGCGCGCGCTGGGTTGCTCCTGATGATCTGCGTACCTTCGGGCACCGCTCCCGCCTGATGCAAATGGGATACGGTCCAGAAGACTGGGCGGGTAAGCCGGTGATTGCCATTATCAACACATGGTCAGATATCAACCCCTGCCATGCGCACTTTAAACAGCGCGTTGAAGATGTGAAGCGCGGTATCCTGCAAAGCGGCGGATTTCCCATCGAGCTTCCTGCCATTTCCCTGTCTGAAAATTTCGTGAAGCCGACCACCATGTTATATCGCAACATGTTGGCCATGGAGACTGAAGAGCTGCTGCGCAGCCACCCCGTGGACGGTGCCGTTTTGATGGGCGGTTGCGACAAGACAACGCCCGGTTTGCTGATGGGTGCCATCAGCATGAACTTGCCTTGCATCTTTATGCCTGCCGGTCCCATGCTGCGCGGAAACGTCAAGGGCCAGGTGCTCGGCTCGGGTTCAGACGCCTGGAAGTATTGGGATGAGTGGCGTGCAGGAAAAATCAATAAAACACAATGGCTTCAGGTAGAAGCCGGGATTGCGCGCAGTCACGGTACCTGCATGACCATGGGAACGGCCAGTACGATGACGTCAATTGCCGAGGCAATTGGCATGACCCTTACCGGGGCAGCGTCTATACCCGCCGCTGACGCCAACCACATACGCATGGCGAGCGAGTGCGGCAGACGGGTCGTCGACATGGTCTGGGAAGATCTGACGCCCAAACGCATACTTAGCCGCGAAAGCTTCGAGAACGCCATTGTGGTGGCCATGGCGCTGGGCTGCTCGACCAATGCAGTCATTCACTTGCTGGCCATGTCGCGACGGGCCGATCATCCGTTGACCCTCGATGACCTGGATGAAGCCAGCAGGCACATTCCCGTCATTGCAAACATCCGCCCCAGTGGTGATACCTACTTGATGGAGGATTTTTATTATGCAGGGGGATTACCCGGCCTGATGTCGCGCTTGAAGTCAAAGTTGCACCTGAATACCACTACCGTTTGCGGACGTACTTTGGGTGAAAACCTGGAAGGCGCCGAAGTGTATAACGATGATGTGATCCGTCCCTTGGATAATCCCATCTATCACGAAGGGGCGCTTGCTGTCTTGCGCGGTAACCTGGCCCCTTTAGGCTGTGTCATAAAACCTAGCGCCTGCGCACCGAAGTATTTGCAGCACACCGGTACGGCGTTGGTCTTCGATGACTATCCCAGCATGAAAGCAGCAGTGGATGACGAAAACCTCGATGTTACCGAAGATCATATTCTTGTGTTGCGCAACGCTGGACCGCAAGGCGGGCCTGGTATGCCGGAGTGGGGCATGCTGCCTATTCCCGTGAAACTGGTAAAGCAAGGGGTACGTGATATGTTGCGCTTGTCCGATGCGCGCATGAGCGGCACCAGCTATGGAGCCTGCATTTTGCACGTGGCCCCCGAGTCTTATATTGGCGGGCCTCTGGCGCTGGTCAAGACAGGCGATCAAATTACCGTGGATGTTCCAGCGCGTAGCATCAGGCTCGAGGTAGATGAAGACGAGCTGGCCCAACGCCGCGCTGAGTGGACTCCGCCACCTAAACGATTTGAGCGGGGATACGGATGGATGTTCTCGCAGCACATACAACAAGCCGATTCCGGCTGCGATTTCGATTTCTTAGAAACCCAGTTCGGTGCGCCGAACCGTGAACCCGATATTTATTAACAGGAGTAACAATCATGTCCATGAATCCAGAGACTCGCGCCAAGCTGTCTACCGTTAGTACGGCTACCTTGTGTACGGCACTTTTTAAACGTGGTTTGCGTAATCAGTTTATTCAAGACGTGCGGCCATTGAATCCCGCATTGCCGAATATGGTGGGCGAGGCTTTTACCTTGCGCTATATTCCTGCTCGCGAAGATCTCAATCCCTTATCCGCATTTCAGGATCGTCAGCATCCGCAGCGAGTGGCTGTGGAGCAGTGTCCTGAAGGCGCTGTCATGGTTATCGATAGCCGTAAAGATGCACGTGCAGCTTCGGCCGGTTCTATTTTGATTTCACGCCTGATGAAACGTGGTGCACGCGGCATCGTGACCGATGGCGGTTTTCGTGACTCGCCTGAAATTGCAGGACTGGATATCCCTGCCTACCATAATCGACCATCGGCGCCGACCAACCTGACCTTGCACCACGCCATGGATATCAATGTACCCATTGGCTGCGGCGATGCGCCGGTCTTCCCGGGGATGTAGTGGTGGGCGACGCTGAAGGCGTCATCATCATCCCAGCAGAGATTGCTGACGAGGTTGCTGAAGAAGCCGTGCAGATGACGGTTTTTGAAGACTTCGTGATGGAACAGGTGCTTAAGGGCAAGTCGATCTTGGGCTTATATCCAGCGACTGATGAGCAAACCAATGTGGATTTTGCTGCATGGCGTAAAGAAAACAACCGTTAAATTGGTTTGTCGGCTTGCCTATGGTGTACCAGATCAAGCCGGCTTTGCCGGCAAAATTACGCCAAGCACAGGCAAAAAATTACTCTCTAATAAAGGCCTGTGATACTTGTTGCCAACAAGGCATAAAAAAGTGCACAGCTCGTTAGTTAGAGTCAAACGTTGAACCTGCCTCGTTGTAGCCACTGTCGTGGTGGTGTGAAAATCGGCTTCACGCTTTCCTGTTCGACGCCGTCGCGTCGAACCCAGCTTCGCCCCGTTCGTCCGCGCCTGTGCGCTGCCTTCACGTCCGTCGGCTGGCGGGCCGCGACGTCGCCGATTTTCACACCACCACGACAGTGGCGTGTTAAGAAATCCAGCACAACAAGAAACTTCACTCAGCGGCGTCTAAAGAAAACCAACGTAACAGTAGAAAGCCACTGCCCTTAAAACTGCCTATACCTGTTTGAAAAAAGAAGGATGTTCAGCCTGAATCTTGGCAATGTACTTAGGCGTACCTGACATATGAACGCGTAAGCATTGCTGTGCGCGATCGGGGTCTTGATCAACAATAGCCTGAAATAATTGCCGATGCTCATCGATAATACGGTCGCGTTTGCCGACAAAGGGAAGATGCAGACGGCGTACCCTGTCGAGGTCACCGCTACGGCTACATATCAGATGCCAAAGCTCTTCTTTCCCTACCCAGCGATACAAGCTTTGATGAAAGTCTCTATCCGCTTGCGTGAATCCGGCCAGGTCCTTGGCGTCCAGCAGTTTCTTCTGCTGTTCCAGTTGTTCTTTTAACCTGTTGATTAGCGCCTCATCACGATTAAGGGCGACTTCCCGTACAACCTCCAGTTCGACGGCTCGACGTAGAAAGTGTGTTTCCTGGGCGAAGGATACGTCAATCAGGCTGACACGTGTGGAGGACTGTGGAAAAACGTCGACCAGACGCTCTTCTGCAAGCCGTAGCAATGCTTCGCGCACGGGTGTCTGGCTGACATCATAGGTATTCGCCAGTTTTGCCCTTGAAAGGACAAAACCGGGTGCCAGATCCAGCGAGACAATTTTTTCGCGAAACAGCTCGTAAAGCTGCGGTGCAGCTTGTCGTCCTCGATCGAGTGTTATGTTTGTAGTCATTTTTGGCTAAAACAAGTATTGTGTAGGGTGATTTACGGGAGCGTAAAAATTCAATACTAGTATATCAACGCTAGGCTCGTGACCTATAAGATTTGCTGAATAGTTCATTATTTTACGTATGTCGGCAGCCACATTGACAATGCAGGAATGTACGCAAGGGCCAGGGTAAATAGCGCGAGTATTGCCAGAAACGGCAGACTGGCAACAATGAAATCCTCTATTTTGGTCTTGGTAATCGAACACGTGGCAAACATAATCGTGCCAAGAGGCGGTGTTAGCGTCCCGATTGCAATTGCCAGAACAAAGAAAATACCAAAGTGCACAGGGTCAATTCCATACTGGGCAAGCATTGGTATGAACAACGGCGTCAGGATAATAATCGTGATGTTGCCTTCGACAATCATGCCAATAACCAGCAAGAATCCCAGAACTACTAAAAGAAGAGTTCGGGCGTGCTCACATAATGCACAATCACCTCAGCCATGCGTTGTGGCACTTGCTCAAAGGCAAGTACCCATCCGAAAGCGGCGCCGGCGGCGATGATGATCAGCACGGAAGAAGCTATGTGTACAGTTTCGACCAAGGCCTTCAGCAGCTGGTTCAGCTTCATCTCGCGGTACACCACCAAGCCGAGAAACATGGAGTAGAGCACGGCGATGGCACCGGCTTCGGTGGCGCTGAACATTCCGGCGCGTATACCGCCAATAATACCCACAGGCATTAACAGTGCCAGCGTGGCATCACGCAAAGCCAGGAAAAATTCTTTAGCGCTGATTTTTTCCGTGGGTTCGGTCTCGAGTTTGTGTTTCTTTGCGTAAAAGTGCACATACAGCATGAATACGCCGCAAAGGGCTAATCCGGGCAAGATGCCAGCCAGGAACAAATCCCCGATCGACACGTTTCCTACGTAGCCATACATAATCAGGCCGATAGAAGGCGGAATAATACCGGTGATTAAAGATGACGATGCCGTCAGTGCGGTAGAGAATGAGCGGCTATAGCCTTTTCTCTCCATTTCCGGCACCAGGATTTTCGACGTCATCGCCGCATCAGCAATGTTAGAGCCGGAGAGCCCGCTCATTAATGTGCTGAGCAAGACATTAACCTGTCCTAATGAGCCTGGCAGCCGGCGGGTCACAATCATGGCAAAGAAAAGAACTCGTCGGGTGATGCCGGTGTAGTTCATCAGGATACCGGCGGTCAGAAAGAAGATAATCGCCAGTAAGGGAACGGACTCCATGCCACCGACCATGCGCTGGATCAGTACCATGGTGGTGAAGCCGTCGCTCAGAAAGAAGTACAGTGCAGTGCCGAAGATCATCGCAAAGGCGATAGGTACGTTTAGCAAAAATAATGCTAAAAGCGTAATGAGCATGATGCTGAGTGCCATTTTAAACTTCCTTGTTGGCGCAGTATTCGCGACGGTACTTGCTGACCAGTTGCGACGTGAAATGGATAAGGGTTAACAGGCCACCAAGCGGCACGGCGATATCGATGACTTCGTAGCTGATACCGAGAATTGGGGTGATTTTGTCGCTAGCCTGGGCTGCCAGCTTCGAACCCAGGTATATAAATACATAGATCAATACAAAATAAATGGCGCCTGCGCGGATAATTTCACTAAGAATCTTTAACGGTCGCGGGAGTTTGCGGACGAAGTAATCCACCCCTACGTGCCCATCGCGTTTCATTGACGAGCTGACGCCTATGAAAATAAACCAGATAAACAGGGCTATGGCCAGTTCCTCAGCCCATTGAATCGGGTGGTTGAGAGCGTATCGGCTGACTACGTTTAAAATCGTCAGGCTGATCACGCCAATAACGGCGATGGTAGCGATAATATCGTCTATGTTCTTGAGCCAGTGTTTCATTGTTTCCTCGAGCTTGAGTCCGGCTTTTGTATGACTCAGACTTTGATGATGTTAAAGGCTAAGCCGCCAAGAGGGCGAAAGCCTCACCGTGCAGCTGCTAAAGCAGTGACGTTGAGGCTAGGCTCTAACCGTTAATGCGCGACTAAAAGTTATTGCTGGGCCAGCAAAGACTGCACTGTGTCGTACAGGTTTGGGCTGAAGGTAGGGAATGTTCCGTATACGTCGCTGACGGCATCCTTAAAGAGCTGTTGGTCGACCTCATGCACGGTGACGTTGTCGGCTTTGAATGATTCGAGCACGGCTTTATCGTGATCCTCAAGAACCTGTCGCCCGTAATCGCGAGCCTCTATACCTGTCTCTTCCAGCAGCTGCCTTACATCTTCAGGTAAGGAAGCCATATAGTCCGTACCCGCAACCCAGGCCAATATAAACTTCTGGTGGCCGGTCAGTGACAGATGTTTTGCAACCTCTTGGGTCTTGACGCCCTGAAGTACTGGAAGAGGGTTCTCGGCACCATCTACCAGCCCTTGCTGCAGCGAAGTGTATAGATCGCTCAGCGGAGTAGGTGTAGGCGACGCACCCAGAGCGGTGAAGGTATTAATGGCGATTTGTGTATTGGGCACACGGACTTTCATGCCGTTCAGATCGGCTGGAGTCAGCACCGGACGTTTTGTCATCAGATGACGCTCACCGTAGATAACGGCAGGCAGCAAGACATCAAGTTTTTTCTCGCGCAGCTTTCCAGCGATATCCTTATACCAATCTGTCGAGGTCAGATAAATCATTTGATCGAAGTTATCGACAAGGTAAGGCGTGTCGAAGATACCAGCATCAGCGACATAGTTCATCAAGAAGCCATAGCCCGCAAGGATAATAACGTTGTTACCCATGCGTGCCTGCTCTACTACGTCCTGCTCCGATCCCAATTGTGAGCTTGGATAGAGTTTCAGTGATACTTTACCTTCACTCTTCTCTTCAACTAGCTGCTTCCATTTATGAGCCAACTGGTCAATGGGTTCGCCGGGCTGATTGCCATAAGCTACGTTAATGGAGTAGGTCTTCGATGTGTCTGCACTTGTGGTGTCTGCGGACGCTTTATCTTCTGAGGAGCATGCGGCCAAAATGGCTAGGGAAGAGACGGCAAGGACGGAAAGAATCCTTCGATAATAGCTGTTCACGTAAGTTACCTTTTTGTAATCGGTTTATTTGTTTTGAAAAACTGGAGAGGCATGCTGCTCAATGGTGTAGGCCAGCGTGTACAAAAGCTGTTCAGCGTTGGGCTTGCCAATTAACTGAATACCAACGGGTATACCGTCTTTGGAGAGGCCTCCAGGTACTGAAATGGCAGGAAAGCCTGTGGTGTTGCTAGGTCCGGTCAGTCGGGACAGAATGCGCGTGTGGCCGGGCTTTCCGTCAATCAGCACATCGCGTTGTCCCACATCGGACGGCAAAATCGGTAATGTCGGTGTGATTAGGGCATCAATATGGTTAAACGCCTGACGGTGCTGCCGGATTAGGCGGTTACGCAGCTGTAATACTGTGATGTAGGCATCGGCATCCAGGAGCAGTCCGGCAATACCGCGATTGCGAACTTCGACATCAATTTTCTCAGGACACTGCTGAAGGTAACCTTTCATGCTCGAGTAAGACTCGCAGGCAAAAATAATTTGCTGGGCGATTAACAGCTCTTCCATCTCAGGTAGGGCGATGGGCACAATATGTGCACCAGACTTTCTCAGGAGTTCCACCGTTTCATCAAAGACCCGTTGAACTTCGGAATCAATGATGTCGAAATAGAAATTGGTGGGTACACCAATAACTTTTCCGGCAACGCCGCTGTCGATGCCTGCACTGTAGTCTTCTGTCTCCAGATCGACCGAGTAGGGGTCTTTTTCGTCAAAACCCGCGATTGCATTCAACAGCAATGCGTTGTCTTCAACGGTGCGTGTCATAGGTCCGAGGTGATCCAGTGTCCAGCACAGCGGCAGGGCACCGTGCTTACTGACTTTGCCGAAAGTGGGCTTCATGCCTACCAACGAGCAGGCTGAAGCTGGCATCCGTACCGAGCCGCCGGTGTCTGAGCCTATAGAGCCAAAGCATTGATACGAGGCCAACGCACCAGCCGAGCCGGAGCTGGAACCAGCGGTGATCTTGCCAGGTTTACGCGGATTCAGAACTGGTCCGAAGTACGATTTGTCGCCTGTCGGCCCTAAAGCGAAGGCCTGCATATTGGTTTTGCCCAAAATGACGGCACCGGCTTGGCGCAGGCGAACTACCACGTCTGCGTCGTACGCAGGAACAAAGTCTTTATGGGTTTCCGAACCAAAGGTGGTGCGAATGCCTTTAGTGTAAATCGCATCTTTCAGGCTTAGCGGCACGCCATGCAGACGGCCTCTATACTGACCTGCCAGTATTTCCTGTTCGGCCCTGCGAGCTGCAGCCATGGCTTCGTCGGCCATGACTGTGACATAGGCGTTATGGTTGCCATTGCGAGCTTCGATCAGCGACAGCGACGCCTCGGTCACTTCGACTGGAGAAAGTGCTTTAGATTGAATAAGGCTGCTGAGCTTGGCGATACTTAACTGCAGGAAATCAGGCGTACTCATTGCGCCTTTCCTTTTAATACCTGATGTACAGACTGGATAGGCTCTAGCGCCAGGTCAGGATTCAGATCCCGTATTTTTTGCAGGTTCTGTTGAAAATTTTGCTGATCGGCGCGGAAACTTTCCAGATCAAAATGTGAGGGATCTATTTGATTCCGCTCTAATAGTTGTTTAAGAACCTGCGTTGCATCCATGCGTATCTACCAAAAATTTCAGCTAGAAGTAAAACACTAATATATTACATAAGCTGTTTAAGATGTGTCTACTAGGTGTAAACACTAGTATTTCAGACTTAAAGCGCGCCGCGCACGTTTACGTAAAGACTAAATAAACTTTTCCCGGCCGCCATGAAAAGCTGATTATTATTTTTGCCACCGAAGCAAAGGTTGGCGCATCGTTCGGGTAAATGAATATGTCCCAGTGGGGTGCCCTGCTTACTAAATACACGTACCCCATCAAGTTCTTCGCTTCCCATCCCCCAGCCGCACCAGAGGTTGCCGTCTTCATCGCACCGTATGCCATCGGAGGTGCCTGGGCCGCAATCGATCAGTATGCTTTGATTCGTGATGGTTTTGCCGCTGGGCGCAACATCGTAGGCGTAGATAAGACGATTTGGCTGCGCTCGGGAGGCAACGATATACAGAATAGTTTCGTCGGGCGAAAAGCACAGGCCGTTCGGCCCTTCGACATCTGAAGCCACCACGGTGATTTCACCAGACTGGCCATCAATGCGATACACATTGGCGGGCAACTCTTGCTTGGCAGGCCGGCCTTCGTAGAAGTCGCGAATTCCGAACGGCGGATCGGTGAACCAGACAGAGTTGTCGGATTTGACGATGACGTCGTTAGGCGAGTTCAGTGGTTTGCCCTCAAAGGAGTCAGCCAGTACGGTAATGCTGCCATCGTATTCGGTACGGGTAACACGGCGGCTGAGGTGTTCGCAGCTGATGAGGCGGCCAAAGCGGTCCCGGGTATTTCCGTTCGCCATATTGCTACCCTGGCGAAAGACCGAGACAGAACCGGTGCTTTCTTCCCACTTCATGATCCGATCGCGTGGTATGTCGCTCCATAGCAAGAAGCGTCCATCGCCGAACCAGACGGGCCCTTCGGCCCAGCGGGTTCCACTTGCCAGCATTTCAACGGCGGCGCTAGCCAGCCGATAGTGGGCAAAGTCGGCGTGCAGACTTTGAATTCTAGGGTCGGGATAGCGTTCACTTACCTGCCACATGGTCTTGTCCTCGTGTCAATGGCGTTGATTTAACGAAACGGTGCCTGTTACATACCAATGCCGACAAACTCTTGCAGCTCTGGTGTCTTTGGATGGCTAAGAATCTCGGGGCCTCCCATCTCCCATACCAGGCCGTCACGCATATAAATGATTTTATCGGCCACCTTCTGGGCAAAACTCATTTCGTGCGTAACTAGTATCATTGTCATGCCGCCAGCGGCGAGCTCTTCAATGACTTTGAGTACCTCGCCGGTCAATTGCGGATCAAGCGCTGAGGTAACCTCATCAAATAACATAACCTGCGGAGCCATTGCCAGAGAACGGGCAATCGCCACACGCTGTTGCTGGCCGCCCGACAATTGCTCGGGATAGCTATCGGCCTTTTCCGATAAACCGACTTTTTGCAGTACGTCTTGCGCAATTTTTCTGGCTTCTGCGTTTCCCAGCTTGCGAACGTGTTTCAAGGCCAGCTTGATATTTTTCTCTACAGTCAGGTGGGGAAACAGGTTATAGCCTTGAAAAACAATACCGACATCACGCCGCAATAACTTTAAATCAGGCGCTGAGTCGGCCAAATTATGTCCGCAAACCGTAATCTGGCCTTCATTGATTTTTTCAAGATGATCAATGCAGCGTAATGCCGTACTTTTACCGGAACCGCTTTGCCCGATAATCGCAACGACTTCCCCTTTCTTAACCTCGAAGCTAACGCCCTTCAAGACCTGATTTGAACCAAATTGCTTATGGACATTGTCAAGGCAAACGATTACAGACATAGTGATTATTCTCGTTAACGAACTACTGAGCGTTGATGATTTCTTCAGGAAGATCGGTGCCGATGTCCTGTTTGTATAACTCGTTTAGCTTGCCGTTTTTCAGGTTGGCCTGAATCCAGTCATTGATCCAGTTCTTCAGGTTATCGTCGCCTTTGCGCACCCCAATACCAAACTGTATTTGCTTAAGTACGAATTTTTGTTCTAGTTCGAGTTTTGGATTTCTTTCGTTCATCAGCTTAACCATCTGCGGATTCTGCGCTACAACCTTGATCTGGCCACTGGTTATTGATGTTAGTGTCGTGGCCTCATCATCAAAGCGAACCACTTGAGCTGAGGGGGGCCACGTTCGTGACCTCAACATCATTCGTCGTACCGCGGGTTGCTGCAATACGCTGACCAGCCAAATCTTCGGGCCCGGTAATTTGCATGTTCTTGGGCGCTGCCACAATATTCAGCACAGCCGCATAGGGCACGGTGAAATCAATGACTTTGGCTCTGTCAGGTGTGTTGGCCAAGGTGGAAATGACGATATCGGCGCGTCTAGAGGTTAGGAACGGGATGCGGTTAGGTCCCGTGGTGGCTACGATTTCCAGCTTCACGCCCAGGTCGCTGGCCAGCAGCTCGGCGGTATGTACGTCAAACCCGCCGGCTTTGAGTTGTTCTGTTTGCAGTCCAAAAGGCGGGTTGCCTAGGTCAATGGCCACTTTGATGACCTTCTTTTCTTGAATATCGGACAAGGTATCGGCGTAGGCGAGTGAGAAGCCCGTTGTCATGATGGCCATCATGCAAAAGGTCAGAATGCTTTTTTTCATGTGAGTCTCCAGAAAGTTAGTGTCGTTGCAGTTGCAATTCCATTCTTCTGCTTATGACAGAAAGTGGATAACAAATAGCGAAGTACAGCAATGCCGCCAGACCAAAATATAAAAAAGGCTCGAAGGTAGAGTTATTCAGGATTTTCGAGTTATAGGCCAGTTCGGCATAGCCGACGACCAGCGAAGCAATCGACGTGTTTTTGACGATCTGCACCATGAAGCCGACCGTAGGCGGCAGGGAAATACGGATGGCCTGAGGTAAAACAACCAGCAGCATGCGGCGTGTTCGGCTAAGGCCCAGGCATTCCGCGGCCTCCCATTGAGGCTTGGGCACCGACTTGATGCAGCCTTGCCAGATGTCGCCCAGGTAGGCGGACGCATAAAAGGTCAGAGCCAGCACCGCAGCAAACAAAGGGTTGAGTGTTACGTTAAATAAACTGGGTCCATAAAATGCGACCCCCATCAGTACCAGCAGTGGAATACCCTGCAACACGGCAATGTAAATCGAGGCAAGGGTCTGTAAAGTCTTGCTGCCCGATACCCTCATCAGGCTGATAAAGAAACCGAGCAAGCCGCCACAGAGAAAGGTCAGCACGCTTAGAATCACTGTTCCCATGAAACCGCTTAGCAAGAACGTTAATTGTTGAATATTCATGACGTGAAATTCCTATGGCCTTACAGGGGGTGCCGAGCTTGCGCTGGCGGGGGAACAGAAGTTTTCCCAGTAAGGTGAACAAGAACCTCACGGCGAATGACAGCACCAGGTACATTAGGCCTATAACAATAAATACTTCGAAATTGCGAAAGGTCAGGCTTTGGATGCGAACTGAGATACCAAATAGCTCTTCCACTCCTACTGCAGACAAAATGCTGGTGGCAAGCATTAGTAGTACGTACTGACTGATCAGTGATGGGTATACCCTTTCCATGGCTGGAGCCAGCACCACCTGGAAGAACGTCTGAGCCTTGCTGAGTCCCAGGCAATCAGCAGCCTCCAGTTGCCCCTTGTGAATTGACTCTATTCCTGCCCGCATGATTTCTGCCGTATAGGCGCTGATGTTCACCACTAATGCTATTACCGCGCCCACCAGAATGGGCATGTCCATTCCGACGCTGGCCAGGCCGAAAATGAGAAAATAGGCCTGTATCAGCAAAGGCGTATTGCGAATCAACTCAACATATGCGGCGGCTAAAAAACGGCCTGGCTTGTTTTGACTTAAGCGGACACACGCAATGAACGTCCCCACAATAAAGCCAAGTACAGTAGCAAAGGCGCTGAGCTTTATCGTGGTCCACAGTCCGAATAAAAGCAGATCTTTATGCTCAAGGACAGAAGCAAAGTCGAAGGTGTAATTCATACCAAGCTATAGGGTAAGAGCAGCAACATCAAATATGGATGTTCTCTGCACTTTCCTTTGTCTCCTAATTTTTTTGAAGAAAAAACCGATGCTTTTCCAGGAATCTGGCTCTGCTTGTATAGCGCTTCAGGGGGCCGCCAACGCTATCGGGCGTATGTACTGCAAATTTCCATCACATCTGAAACACTAATATATTACATATGCTGCTAAAAAAGACCCCTACCTAGTGTAAACACCAGTGCACGCGGTTTAACTTCAAGAAAAGCACACCAAAGAGAAGTGGGTATTAGGTGCGAACGAAAAAAAACCCAGCCTGCATTTTTGATGCAGCTGGGTTTTTTAAATCATCTACCTGCTTTATTTAACTACTTTCAGGTGAGAGGGTTTGGCAGTGGAGGGTGTGTCGGCTGAAGCAGGTGCGGCGGGAGCGTCGCTTTGAGTGCTCTCGTCAGTGCTACCTGTATAGGCTTCGGACTCTGCCACCTCGAACCCCATGCCGGCACCAGTCTCACGTGCATAAATGGCAGATACAGCAGCCACCGGCACGAAAATATCTTCAGTAATACCGTTAAACCGCGCTTGAAAGTCGATGTATTCGTTTCCAAGGCGCAGTTGGTTCGTAGCCAGCAACCCCAGGTTCAGGGTAATTTGACCATCTTGGACATGGCTGAACGGAACCACCGTATTTTCGTCCACGCTGACTACGATGTGCGGGGTGTAGCCATTATCGGTGCACCATTCGTGCAGCGCACGGATTAAATAAGGTTTGGTAGAGGATTCTTGCATAAGCTTAACGGCGCATGACTTTTTCAGATGGAGTCAATGCCTCGATGAAGGCAGGACGTGAAAATACGCGTTCGGCGTATTTTTGAATCGGAGCAGCGCTTTTCGGAAGTTCAATGCCGTAGTGGTCCAAACGCCAGAGCAACGGCGCAACAGCCACGTCCAGCATCGAGAACTCTTCGCCCAGCATGTACTTGTTCTTGGTCAAGATCGGAGCTAGCTGAGACAAGTGGTCGCGAATTTGCTGGCGGGCCTTGTCTTGAGCTTTAGCGTCAGTATTGCGGCGATCTTCGAGCAACGATACGTTGGCAAAGAGCTCACGTTCGAAATTATATAGAAACAGGCGAGTACGTGCACGCATGGTTGGGTCGGCGGGCATGAGTTGAGGATGCGGAAAACGCTCGTCAATGTACTCGTTAATAATATTGGATTCGTACAGAACAAGCTCTCGTTCGACCAAAATGGGTACCTGGCCGTATGGATTCATTACCGAGATATCTTCAGGCTTGTTGTACAAGTCGATGTCACGAATCTCGAAATCCATGCCTTTTTCAAACAACACAAAACGGCAGCGTTGTGAAAACGGGCACGTTGTTCCAGAGTAGAGCACCATCATGTTGTGGATTCCAGTCGTAGAAATAAAAACAAGAGCCAAACGGTGGCTCTAACAGGAGCATCGGTCAACAATAGGCCCGATGACGATGTGAAGTGACAAATGCCTTGCTACCGTAAAGTATACGGCAGCAAGGGCTAATGTCGTTATTTAATGTCTTTCCAGTAGACCTTGTTCAAGCGCCAGGCTACACCAAAGAACACAAATAAGAATAACAGAACGGCCACACCGATTTTCTTGCGTACTAACTGTGCGGGCTCGGCCATCCAGGCCATGTAGTTGCTGAGGTCGGCGATATCGCTGTCGAACTGAGCTTGAAGCTTAGCATCAACCGGAGTGAGCTTAACGGTTTCGCCAGCTTTACCCGAGTAGTTACTGAGGTTCTCGGTTTGAGTGCTGGAAAAGCCATGCTCATCAAAGGTAGTGATAGTGCGTACCCAGCTTTTGGAACCGTCTTCCGCGGTAACTTCAGCAACGCTGTTACGTTCGAGGCTGGTTGGGCCCTGGCGCTCCCATAGTGCGTGTGGCATGCCAACGCTTGGGTATACAAGGTTGTCCCAGCCGGTGGGGCGGCTTGTGTCACGGTAGAAAGTACGCAAATACGTGTAGATGTAGTCGGTACCTGACGGGCCCAGGTTTGTGGACAAGGCCCGGGCGGTAACAGAAAGGTCGGGGGAGCCGCACCAAACCATTTGCCGCCATCAGCCGGAGCCATGGCGATGGTCATGAGATCACCCACTTTATCAGTGGTGAACAGCAGGTTCTTTTTGATCTCTTCTTCGCTTAGGCCAATTTCAGTCAGCTTGTTGTAGCGCATTGAATTTGCGCTATGACAGTTCAGACAGTAATTGACGAAGAGCTTGGCACCATTCTGCAAAGATGCCATATCGTTGATGCGGTTAGGAGCGCGCTCTAGCGGATATCCCCCATCGGCGGCGAGAGCCACCGTGCAGGTCAGGGACAACGCCAGGGCGCCAATCAGTTTTTTAATCATGGTCATTCCGTGTCGTGTTGAAGTCCTTAGTGGGCGCGGAAAGTCACGCGGTCCGGTACTGGTTTAAAGGTGCCCAGACGGCTCCAGACTGGCATCAGGAAGAAGAAGGCAAGGTAAATTACCGTGCCGATCTGGCTAAGCAAGTTGAATAGGTCGGTTGGCGCCTTTGTTCCCAGATATCCCAAGATCACAAAGTTGATCAGGAAGATGGCGTACAGGAACTTGTGCCAAGTCGGACGGTAACGGATCGACTTAACGGGTGAATGATCAAGCCACGGCAAGAAGAACAGAATAATAACCGCGCCACCCATGGCAACTACGCCCCAAAACTTAGCATCGAACACTTTGAAAGCGATGGCGACTGCGATAAGAATCACAGGAATAGCAATGCGCCATATACCGGGGAGGCGACCCTTGAAGAAGAGCACGACAGCAGCTATAACAGCGCCGCCCGCGAATATCCAGGTGAAGTCTTCGGTGGTGGCACGCAACATGGAATAGAAGGGCGTGAAGTACCAGACCGGAGCAATGTGCGGTGGCGTTTTCATTGAGTCGGCAGGAATAAAGTTGTTGAACTCAAGGAAGTAGCCGCCCATTTCAGGCGCAAAGAACAGAATCGCTGCGAAAACGATGAGAAAGCCCGCTACACCGACGATATCGTGTACCGAATAGTAGGGATGGAAGGGAATGCCGTCTAGGGGGATTCCTTTTGCATCTTTAGGACCATCTTTGATTTCTACGCCGTCCGGGTTGTTGGAACCAACTTCGTGCAGCGCGATTATGTGCGCAGCGACCAGACCGATAAGGACCAGCGGAATAGCGATTACGTGAAACGCGAAGAACCGGTTCAGCGTGGCATCAGAGACCACGTAGTCACCACGAATCCAGATAGCGAGCTCAGGGCCGATAAAAGGAATGGCAGCGAACAGATTCACAATAACCTGAGCGCCCCAGTAGGACATTTGGCCCCACGGCAACAGGTAGCCAAGGAAAGCTTCAGCCATCAGGCACAGGAAAATTGCAACGCCGAAGATCCAGACGAGTTCGCGGGGTTTACGGTATGAGCCGTAAAACAAGCCACGCACCATGTGCAGATACACCACCACGAAGAACATGGAAGCGCCGGTGGAGTGCATGTAACGGATGATCCAGCCACCCGGCACTTCACGCATAATGTATTCGACTGAGGCAAAGGCAAGCTCTGCATCGGGTTTGTAGTTCATGACCAGGAAGATACCTGTCACGATTTGAATTACCAGCACCAGAAGTGCCAACGAACCAAAGAAATACCAGAAGTTGAAATTCTTCGGCGCGTAATACTCCGACATATGCTCTTTGAAGAGGGTTGTTAGCGGGAAGCGCCTATCAATCCATCCTAAGAGTCCTGTCGTTTCGACGGTTTTCTCGCCAGCCATGAAACGGCTCCTTTAATCTTTGATAAAAACCAAGTGTTTAATTTGCATTAGGCTTTGTTGTCTTCGTCGACACCAATTGTAATGAGCATGCCGTCAGCGGAGAACTCGTAAGGCGGTACTTCGAGGTTGTCTGGGGCAGGTTTGTTACTGAAAACCCGACCAGCCAGATCGAAGGTAGAGCCGTGGCATGGGCATAGAAACCCGCCTGACCAATCGCTAGGGACTCCAGGCTGCGCACCAGGGTTCAGGTGTGGTGTGGGTGCGCAACCGAGGTGTGTACAAATACCAATGCAAACAAAGATTTCTGGACGGCGTGAGCGGTACTCGTTTTTTGCGTACTCTGGCGTAAAGCCAGCGCGATTCGATAAGGGATCAGCAAGCGCACCATCGTGTCCACTGAGAGAGGCAAGTTGCTCTTCGGTGCGATGTAAGATCCAAACAGGGTTGCCTCGCCACTCGACAGTACGCATTTGCCCGGGGGCGAGCGTAGAAATATCGACCTCAACAGGGGCGCCAGCAGCGCGGGCTTTAGCCGAGGGAGCAAATGACCCGACAAAAGGCACTGCGGCTCCTACACCGGCGACACCACCTACCGCACAGGCGGTGGTGACCCAGAAACGGCGCGAAGGATCGGACGGTTTCTTTTCGTCCGCTCCGTTTTCATCGGGCTGTGTCGTAATCTGACTCATTCTAGTATCCTTATTCCTGCCCTTCAGGGCTTCCCACAATTTACGGATTTTGGCCTGGGTTGTGTTCCATTAACCCAGTATTATAGCGTTACCAAACGCATGTGACTTGATCAAAGAGGTATATATGGGCAGAACCAGCGGTTTTATTCACGAATTTAGAGAATTCGCAGTCAAAGGCAACATGATTGACCTTGCGGTCGGGGTCATTATAGGCGGTGCCTTTGGCAAGATCATTGACTCTTTAGTTAAAGATCTCTTTATGCCACTAATCAGCTTCATATTAGGTGGCGAAGTCGATTTCTCAAATAAATTCCTCGTCCTAAGAGAACCGGAAGGCTATACCGGTCCACAAACCATCGAAGCCCTGAACGAAGCTGGGGCAGTGGTGTTGTCGTGGGGGAATTTCCTTACGATTTTTATCAATTTTATCTTACTTGCCTTCGTGGTGTTTTGCATGGTGAAAATGGTGAATCGTATGCGTGCAGCAGTGCATCACGAAGAGAAGCAGGCAGAGGCCGCAGCACCAGCGCCTACGCCAGAAGATATCGTGTTGCTACGTGAAATTCGCGATTCTTTGCAGACCCCACCCAACACAAACACAACACCCTAAGTTGCAGTTTGTATTCCTGATGCCCATGGCCCCGCTTCGGCGGGGCTTTTTGGCGTTCGTAGCGTGACATTTTGAGCAGGAAAGTAAAGGCAAAACTTCTTAAACCGGATTGTCGATATCAATAAAATCAACACGTACGCCAAAGTGTTCATGCAGTGCTTCGCCGACGGCTTTAACACCGTAGCGCTCCGTGGCGTGATGGCCGGCTCCAATGAATGCCGTACCGGTTTCGATGGCCAAGTGGTAGGTAGGTTCAGAGGCTTCGCCTGTGAGGTATAAATCGACTCCGGCATCTACGGCGGCTTGCATATAACCCTGTGCACCGCCTGTGCACCAGGCAATCCGCTTGATGTTTTGTTGTCTGCTACCAACAACCAGGGGCTCACGTTGCAATTGTTTGCAAATCGAATGGGATAGCGTCTCTAATGTTTGGGGTGTTGCCAGCTGTCCTAACCAGATCAGATTTCCGGGGCCACAAGTTAGAGGTTGTCCGTTGTCGTCCAGATCGGGGGTGAAGCCTAGCACCTTGGCCAGCTGCGCATTGTTGCCCAGCTCAGGGTGGGCATCCAGCGGAAGGTGGTAGCCGAAAATATTCAGCTCATGTCGCAGCGCCAGCGCCAGCCGGTTTTTTTGATACCCCGGATACGCGGATCTTCGTTCTTCCAGAACCATCCATGATGTACAAGTATGGTGTCCGCTCCGCGCTCAATAGCCTCTTCAATCAAAGCTTGGGTGGCGGTGACGCCGCAAACGACGTGGCTTACCTTATCGCGGCCTTCAACTTGCAGGCCGTTAGGGCAGTAGTCAGAGAAATTTTGCGGTTGCAGTGTTTGCTCTAGCCAGTGGTTAAGTTCGTTACGTGTGATTTCAGTCATTACATCCTTTTCCTAATTAATTCGGTTCGGTGTTATGCGTCGTTTTTGGTTGTTATTTGCTCAAACAGCGACAGTCTGTTTGGGTTTGTTATTTATAGTCTCCAGCCTGCGTCCCGCGTGGCTGGCAAATAATGCTTATGACACAGCGACAAGCGAGGGCGCTTCACAGAGCGCCACGATGCGACGGGACGACGCTGTGTCGAGTTATGCCGATGCGGTTGCCCGTGCTGTGCCCTCGGTGGTGAATATCTACACTGCTAAACACGTTAATGTACCAACAGGCCCGCAGTTTGACGATCCATTGCTGAATCGGCTGTTTAAAGACATGCCTGGCTTCCAGGAGCGTCGCCGCACTACGAGCCTGGGTTCAGGCGTCATAGTAAGCACCGACGGTTATATTTTGACGAATTATCATGTAGTGGAAGCTGCAGATGACATTGACGTAGCCCTGAATGACGGACGGTCAGCACGTGCCGAGCTTGTCGGGGCAGATCCTGAAAGCGATTTGGCGGTACTGCGTATTCAACTTGATAAGCTAAAAGCCATACCCGTAGCTTCAGCGCAGTCCAGCTTGCGTGTAGGCGATATTGTACTGGCCATTGGAAATCCCTTTGGGGTAGGCCAGACCACAACAATGGGAATTATCTCAGGTCTGGGGCGAAACCGCTTGGGCATTAATATTTTTGAAAACTTCATCCAGACCGATGCCGCCATCAACCCTGGTAATTCAGGCGGGGCCCTGGTAAATGCTCAAGGGAGCCTAGTGGGGATCAATACTGCCATTTACTCTGAAACGGGCGGCTCACTGGGCATAGGCTTTGCCATACCTGCTCAAGCAGCCTTGACCATCCTGGAACAAATTCGCGATACGGGTGCAGTGACCCGTGGGTGGCTGGGGGTTGAGCCCCAGGACATCACTGATGATTTGGCAGAGGTGTTCAATCTGAACACTGATAATGGCGTCATTATTGCTAGCCTGTTGCGCGACGGCCCTGCCTGGAAAGCAGGCATACGTGTGGGCGACATTATTACTTCGTTAAACGGAGCGCCCCTGCGAGATTCGGTTGAGCTGTTGAACCGGGTTGCACCTGTTGCTCCTGGCGAGAAGGTAAAGCTGCAGGTATTACGTGAGGGCAAGCTAACCGGTATTGACGTGGTAGTGGGCAGCCGGCCCGCTGTACGCTAACAATCGTCAGGCAGGGGCCGGTCTGTAGCTGGACTAATAGCGGGGTCAGGCTGCTTAAATTTCTTCTAGCTCTTGCGCTTCGGCTTCGGCTTCGCGTTTTTTTATGAAGGCGGCAAAGATGAGACCTACTTCATACAGCAAACACAGTGGCGCAGCGAGCAGAAATTGGCTGATGACATCAGGCGGCGTCACTACGGCGGCGATAACAAAGGCCGCCACAATGACATAACCGCGTATCTCGCGCAATTTTGCCACGGTAGTGACACCGGTTTTTACCAGCAAAATCACCGCAATTGGCACTTCGAACGTAATACCAAAGGCCAGGAACATCGTCATGACGAAGTTCAGATAGGCTTCGATATCCGGGGCTGGCGTGATGGACTCCGGGGCGAAGGATGCGATGAAATGGAAAACTGTTTTGAAGACCACAAAATAACAAAATGCCATCCCCATGATAAACAGCAGGGTACTGGAAAAAATCAGGGGTAAGGCCAGACGCTTTTCGTGCTTATACAGCCCGGGAGCAACAAAGGCCCACGCTTGATACAGCACCACGGGCAGTGCAATGACGAAAGAAGCCAGCAGGGTGACCTTAACAGGCACCATAAATGGCGTGATGACACCCGTGGCGATCATGCGGGTACCTTGTGGCAAGGAGGCCAGCATAGGCTGCGCAAGCGCATCGTAAATAACAGATGGGCCAGGGTACAGAAACAGCACAATAAAAACGCCTATTACGCTGATCACTGCTCGCATCAGTCGGCTACGCAGCTCGACCAGATGCGAAATAAAGGATTCGCCGGTTTGCGACTCTTGTGTCATTTAGAGATTGCCCTTCGATGTAGCATTGCTTGTGTCAGAGCCGGCGTTCTCTGTTTTAAGTTCAGAGGCCTCATCACGGCTGGAGGCGGGGTCGGCAGTTGCCGGCGAAGGAGCAGGCGGAACCGATGCCGGCGTGCTGGCTGTCTGGCCGGAATCGTCGGCCAGGGATGGGGTTTCAGTGCTGTCTAGCGGTAATTCGGCTTGGGCGGTGTGATCCTTGGTTGCGTCCTCAGCAGATTCGGACGGTGCATTACTTGAGCGTGCGTCTTCCACCAGCGAGTTAACCGATTTCTCGGTCGTGCTGGCGAAATCGCCCACGGCACGCCGGGCCTCTTCAAGCGGGTCGCTGATCTGCTTGGTGGTCGTGTTTACCGACTCGCGAACGGATTCAGCGGCATCTTTAACTTGGTTTTTGATCGATTTAACTTCTTCCAGGTTGATTTCGCGTTCAATGTCTGTTTTGACTTCGCTTACGTAACGCTGCGCCCGCCCGAACAGGTGGCCCACCGTACGCGCTACCTTGGGGAGACGTTCAGGACCAAGCACAATCAGAGCAACAATGCCGATTAACAGCAGCTCACTGAAACTTATGTCAAACATAAAAACGCAATACCTTTAGATCGGCAAACTTAAATGTCTTGCTTCTCTTTAGCCTGTACATCGACAGTGTGTTGATCTTGAACTCGCTGCGTTACGGCTTCGGGCTCGTCGTCTTGAGCTTCTTTGATACCTTTCTTGAAACCTTTGACTGCTCCGCCGAGGTCTTCACCCATGTTGCGTAGTTTCTTGGTGCCAAATACGAGGGCTACGATGACTAAAACAACCAGCCAGTGCCAAATGCTAAAACTTCCCATGTGCTGTCTCCGTTATGCGACAGCCGTCGCTGTAGTGTTCCAGGGGCGTTGCCCCCGATGATGTGTAAATGTAAATGGTCAATTTCTTGACCGCCGTCGTTGCCGCTATTGATTACCACGCGAAATCCGCCTTCAGCTCCGGGCCTGCAGCCGTTCTCGTGTGCAATCTGAGGCACTAATGCCAGCATATTGCCCAGCCAGGGGGCATCAGATTCTTTTACCTCTTGCAGAGATACAACATGATGGCGAGGTACGAGCAAAATATGTACAGGTGCAGCCGGATTAATGTCTTTAAAAGCAATGAACTCGTCATTCTCAAAGACTTTCTCAGACGGTATGTCGCCTTTTATTATTTTACAGAACAAACAGTTTTCACTCATGAAATGACTCTGCGTGATGGTGAATTGTTGAGAATAATGTTTTCGAAATTATGGCTTAAGTGTACCGTACCCTGCGACCCAGCACTTAAGGCTTCAGCTGTTTATGCGTTGTGCCTTCTCATCCAGACCGGATAACCCTTGACGTCGGGCAAGTTCGGCCAGTACAGCTTCGGGCCGCAGACCATAGTGGGTAAGCGTAACCAGGCAATGAAACCATAGATCGGCCGTCTCGGCCACAATGCGTTCAGGAGTATTATCCTTGGCTGCCATCACCAGTTCACAAGCTTCTTCGCCGATTTTTTCAGAAAGGCATCGGGCGCGTTGGCAAACAGACGGGCGACGTATGAGGTCTCGGGATCACCGCCATTGGCAGGCAGCCGGGTTTCGAGAATGTCGGCCACTTGGCTTAAGACATCAGCAGAAGTAGTTTGGTTCATAGATAAATTTTCTTGGGATCTTTGATTACAGGCTCGACACTTTTCCAGTGGGGGCCGTTATCATCGTTGTCGAGGCGCTGAAAGAAACAGCTTTCACGACCCGTGTGGCAGGCGATACCGCCGATTTGCTTAATTAGCAGCAAAACCACATCGGCATCGCAATCGAGGCGAATCTCGTGCACTTCCTGGGTATGACCGGACTCTTCGCCTTTGCGCCACAAGCGGTTGCGCGAACGAGACCAGTAAACTGCCCGGCGGGTGGAAGCGGTTTCGGCCAGGGCCTCGGCATTCATCCATGCCACCATCAAGACTTTACCGCTTTCGGCATCTTGGGCAATGGCGGGCACTAAGCCATGCGCATCGAATTTAACCTGATTAAGCCAAGCCTTCTGCATGGTTATGACCTTACCTGTATACCCTGGCTACTGAGGTACGCCTTGGCCTCGGCAATCGAGTAGGTGCCGTAATGGAAGATGCTGGCGGCCAGCACCGCGCTTGCGCCGCCTTGAAGCACTCCCTCGGCCAAGTGTTCAAGCGTGCCTACTCCACCAGAGGCAATGACCGGTATGGAAACAGCATTGGCCACTGCACGTGTGAGTTCAAGGTCAAAGCCTGACTTTGTGCCATCACGGTCCATGCTGGTTAGCAAGATTTCGCCTGCGCCTAAATCGGCCATCCGCTTAGCCCATTCTATGGCGTCGATACCCGTGGAGCGCTTGCCGCCATGGGTATAGAGTTCCCATTTAGGGGCTTCGCCAGGCCTCGACGTGCGTCGGGCATCAATAGCGACGACGAGACATTGAGAGCCGTAGTGTTCAGCGGCCGCCCGTACGAGGTCAGGGTTGGACACCGCGGCGCTATTAATAGACACCTTGTCAGCGCCAGCGTTAAGCAGACGCTGAATATCGCCGACTTCTCGTACACCACCGCCTACAGTAAGCGGGATGAAAATCTGCTTGGCGACCTCTTCAATAATGGGAAGAATAAGATCGCGATTCTCGGTGGTAGCCGTGATGTCGAGCAGGGTTAGCTCATCGGCACCCTGTTCGCTGTATTGACGTGCAATTTCAATGGGATCGCCTGCATCAACGAGGTCAACAAAGTTAACCCCTTTAACCACGCGTCCTGCGTTAACGTCAAGGCAGGGAATAATACGGCAGCTGTGCTGGGCTTGATCTATCTGGTTCATCCTTCGTACTCGTCGGCGTAATCTTGAGCCTCGGCGAAATCGAGAGTGCCTTCGTAAAGACTGCGTCCGAGGATCACGCCCTCGATGCCTTCGTGTTCGACTTCGCAAAGCGCTTCAATGTCGCTCATGCTGGCCACGCCACCTGAGGCGATGACGGGGATGCTGACGTGTCTTGACAGGCTTACGGTAGCCTCGATGTTAACGCCTGTGAGCATACCGTCGCGTCCGATATCGGTATAGATAATGGATTCGCAGCCGTAGTCTTCAAACTTTTTGGCCAGATCGAGTACGTCGTGGCGCGTGAGCTTGCTCCAGCCTTCAGTGGCTACCTTGCCATCCCGGGCGTCCAGACCAACAATAATATGGCCAGGGAAAGCACTGCAGGCATCGCGCAGAAAGCCAGGGCTTTTAACTGCAGCGGTTCCGATGATGACATAGCTCATGCCTGAATCAAGATAGGCCTCGATCGTGTCCAGGTCGCGTATGCCGCCGCCGATCTGTACAGGCACTTCGCCATCTACAGCTTTGATAATGGCTTTGATGGCTGCCTGATTGATCGGTTTGCCGGAGACGGCGCCGTTAAGATCTACTAAATGGAGGCGTCGGGCACCCTGGTCTAGCCATTGCGTAGCCATGGCACCGGGATCATCGGAAAATACGGTTGCGTCGTCCAGGTCACCCTGGCGCAGGCGCACACAACGCCCGTCTTGAAGGTCGATGGCGGGAATTAAAAGCATGATGTAGAGCCGTCAATAACGAAGTATTTAAATTAAAAATCGTAAACACCCGCAGGGCGGATGTGGTTAGGGGTTCCAGCGAGCAAAGTTGCTTAACAGGTGTAAGCCTGATTGAGCGCTTTTCTCGGGGTGGAACTGCACAGCAAATATGTTGTCGCGAGCGACAGCACTAGTAAATGCATAACCATACTGAGTCGTGCCTGCACATAGTGTAGAGGTAACTGGCTGAACGTAATAGCTATGAACGAAATAAAAGTGACTATTTTGAGCGATATTAGCCCAAAGAGGGTGCGGCTTCGCCTGTAAAACCCGATTCCAGCCTACATGGGGCACTTTTAGCCCCGCTGGATGCGATGGCGAATAGAAGGCATCGCCGTTAAAACGTATAACGTTTCCTGCAAATAGATTAAGGCACTCGACGTCGCCTTCGTCGCTATGGCTGAACAGCATCTGCTCGCCCACGCAAATTCCCAGCATGGGTTTGCTATGGGCATGGTCCAACAGGCTTTGATAGAGGCCAGATTGGTGCAGGGAAACCATACAATTGGGCATCGCGCCCTGGCCGGGTAATACCAGCCGATCGGCTGCGGCAAGCTGGTCAGGCGTGCTGGCCAGAATCACAGTGGCATGAGGCGCAGCGACCTGTAAGGCGCGGGCAACTGAATGTATGTTGCCCATTCCGTAATCGACAATAGCAATAGTGCTCACAACAGGTGGCCTGTAGGTAATTAGGGTACGCTTTGGTTGCGAGGGCCAGCTTCAGGCTCGGGGCGAGATGCATGACCACAGATTTTAAAAATAGTTTAGCGTTGGGTGAGCAGTTTCTATATAAATTATAGGGGTTTGATGGTTGAGGTTGCAAGCAATAAGCGGGCTCCTTTTACTAGGTTATTTCCCTACAAATACGGGTTTTCGCTTTTCCAGGAATGCTTTCATGCCTTCTTGCTTATCTTGGCTGGCAAACAGCACTTGCACTGCTTTACGCTCCATGGCGAGCGCAGCTCCGAGGGATGCGTCGGCACCGTGAATAATAACTTCTTTTATTTGAGCTAACGCAATAGGTGGCAAGTCGGCAATATGGTGTGCAAGGGCAAGAGCCTCGGTCATAACGGCCTCGTCGTCGACAACTTTACTGACCAGGCCCAATGTGTAGGCCTCGTCGGCGTTCAATAAGTTACCTGTCAAGCACAGGTACATGGCCTGAAACTTACCTACAGCTCTGGTTAGGCGTTGCGTGCCTCCTGCACCTGGCATGATTCCGACTTTGACTTCGGGCTGGCCAAAGCGGGCGTTCCGACCTGCCACGATGATATCGGTATTCATGGCCAGTTCGAGGCCTCCACCCAAGGCAAAGCCATTAACTGCTGAGATTACGGGCACCGGACATTCGGCAACGGCGTTCCATAGACGCTCGGTATGCCGCTGATACATTTCGATTGCGCTGATTTTAGACATATCTTCAATATCAGCCCCTGCAGCAAAGCTTTTTTCATCGCCCGTCAAGATGACGCAGCGCAGTTCGTCATCATCCATAAAGCCACGGAAAACCTCGGCGAGTTCTTGACGTATGCTCAGATTCAATGCATTACGAACATGGGGGCGGTTTAACCTGACCACCGCAATGCCCGGGTGAATACGCTCAAGAATGACTTCGCTTAATGTCAGTTCTGTCATGGCTAAACCCTTTCTATTACCATGGAGATACCTTGTCCTACTCCCACGCACATGGTGCATAGAGCACGTTTTAGCTCGTGCTCCTGAAGTTCAAGTGCAGCGGTAAGGACCAGTCGGGCTCCGGACATGCCCAAGGGGTGTCCCAAAGCAATTGCGCCGCCATTGGGGTTAACAAAGTCGGCATCGTCAGCTAAGCCGAGCGCGCGCATGACAGCAAGGCCCTGCGCTGCAAAAGCTTCATTTAACTCGACAATGTCAATATCACTGATACTCAGCTGTAAACGATCAAGCAGCTTATGCGTTGCAGGCGCCGGGCCAATGCCCATAATGCGTGGGGAAACCCCGGACACAGCCATTCCACGGACGCGGGCGATAGGTGTGAGGCCATAGCGTTCGGCTGCTTCCGGAGAGGCAATCAAGAGGGCTGCAGCGCCATCATTCACGCCAGAAGCATTGCCTGCGGTAATAGATCCACCCTGGCGAAATGGGGTGCGCAACGCCGCTAGCTGTTCAAGTGTTGTGGGACGTGGATGCTCGTCATGTTCAACAACGATCGGGTCGCCTTTCCGCTGTGACAGGCTGATCGGTGCTATTTCTTTGGCGAAACGGCCTCGGGCCTGGGCGGCGAGAGCCCGCTCTTGACTACGCAGGGCGAACCGATCCTGATCTTCGCGAGAAATTTTGAAATCAGCCGCGACGTTTTCGGCCGTTTCTGGCATGGAGTCGATGCCGTATTGCGCTTTTAGCAAGGGGTTAACAAAGCGCCAGCCAATAGTGGTGTCGTAAATTTCAGCGTTACGTGAAAAGGCGCTACCTGCTTTTGGCATGACCAGGGAGCCCGAGTCATTGACTCCACGCCGCCAGCGATAATGACTTCGGCTTCGCCTGTGCGGATCGCCCGAGCGGCCATTCCTACAGCGTCCATGCCCGAACCGCATAGGCGGTTGATGGTGGATCCCCCGACCTGTTCCGATAATCCTGCCAGCAGGACAGCCATACGAGCGATGTTACGGTTGTCTTCACCGGCTTGGTTGGCACAGCCGAAGATAACATCGTCAATGGCTTCGGAGGGCAGGGTAGGGACTTTTGCCATGAGCTCACGAATGGCATGTGCGCCCAGATCATCTGGCCGGACTGTAGCCAGAGCGCCGGCGTAGCGTCCAATGGGCGTGCGAACTCCGGCGCAAAGCAAAGCGTCTCGCATTTTATTTCTCCTTATAGCGGACAGTTTTTGGTGAAGTTCGGACGACGTTTTTCACGTAGGGAGTCGAGGCCTTCCTGAACATCGGGGCCTTTGAACCCCAGGAACTCCAACGCCAACGAGGCGTCGAAAGTAGGCCCTGCCATGCGCAGCCAATTATTGAGTGCATATTTAGTCCACCTTAAGGCCGTAGGCGACCCGTTGGCTAAACGCGTGGCGATTTCTATTGATTTATCGTGGAGTTCGTTGGATTCGACGCAAAGCGATACCAGGCCGATCCGCTCGGCTTCCTCTCCGCTGACGGCCTCACAAAGCATAAGGTAGTACTTGGCTTTAGCCATACCGCATAGCAGCGGCCATACGATGGCGGCATGGTCGCCAGCTGCTACACCAAGACGGGTGTGGCCATCAATAATTCGTGCGTCTTTGGCAGCGATAGAAATGTCAGCCAGCAAACCGGCGACGAGCCCTGCACCAACAGCGGGTCCGTCCATCGCCGACACCATGGGTTTGGAGCAATTGATAATGTTATAGACCAAATCGCGGGCTTCTTTCCAGACACGGGTGAGAGTATTGAAGTCTTCAGACATTTCTTTGACGAGGTCCAGATCTCCGCCGGATGAGAACGCGCCATCAGACCCACGGATGATGACCGCGCTGACATCAGGATCAGCGTCAATGTCTCGCCAAATGCGTACCAGTTCTCCGTGCATGATGGCGTCAGCCGAGTTCAGGCGTCCAGGGTTTTCCATGGTTACACGCAATACGCGTTCAGCAGGCCAGTCAAATTTCAGGCGCTTATAGCTGTCGTAAATAGAACTCATATTTTTTCTCCTTACCTGCCCAGTATTTTTCGCGCAGGATATTCTTTTGAATTTTCCCAATCGGTGTCTTTGGGAAATCGGCCACAAACTTGATCAAACGTGGGCGCTTGAAGCGAGCTAAGCGTTGCTCGCAGTGAGTGGTGATGGTGTCTTCATCAAGGGTAGCGTTTTCATGCAACAGTACGTATGCAGCGGGTACTTCGCCCCACTTTTCGTCGGGAATTCCAAATACCGCACACTCTGCGACTTCCTTGAGTTCGTATAAGGCGTTTTCTATCTCTTTTGGGTAAACATTCTCGCCGCCCGAGATAATCATGTCTTTAGCACGATCGATTAATGTGATGAATCCGTCTTCGTCCATTTTGGCCAGATCACCCGTTAAGGCCCACCCATTACGCCAAAATGCTGCCGTTTGTTCAGGTTCGTTGTAATACTCCAGCATGACATTGCTGCCACGCGATGCAATCTCTCCGACCTCGCCTTGGGGCACGGGCACGCCATGTTTGTCGACCAGGGCTATATCTACGTTGTAGGCCTGCCGTCCAATAGAACCGAGCTTGTCTTGCAGATACCAGGCGCGCAGCGAGGTAAGTACGCCCATTTCCGATTGGCCGTAAATCTGTGTCATCTCTACTTTAGGAAACAAGCGCAGCATGTCGCGCTGTACCCAGTCGGGCATGGGAGCGCCGGCAAACGAAAGTTTGCGCCAATGGGATAGCGAATCAACTGCTAAGTTGGGTTCACTAACAACCATGGATACCTGAGTTGGCACCATGAAGGCACCCGTCATTTTGGTCCGTTCTGCCATAGCCACGAAGCTGGCCACGCTCCATTTGCTGAGCAGTGTGCAGGTGGCGCCAACAAGGACGGCGGGCTGGAACATGATGTTCAGTGCGGCGACGTGGAAAAGCGGTGTCACAATACCGATGATGTCACGTTCGTCCAGGGCCTCTTCGATGGCCACAGTATGGGCTGTGATGTAGCGGTTGCGGTGGCTGCATAACACGCCCTTGGGCTTACCTGTAGTACCACCGGTATAAGTCATGCAAAACGGATCGTCAAAGCCTGGTTTTATGCTGGGGTACGCATCGCTACTGGCGGTGGAGTAGTCCTGAAAAAGTATGTCTGCACCTCCATGGCCTATGCGAACCAAGGTCTTCAGCAACGGCAGGCGATGCCGAATTGCGTCCACTTTGGCTTCGAACACATCTTCGTAAAGTAGCGTGCTTACATCGGCCTTTTCAACGACATAGGCTAAGTCGTCAGGCTGGTATAGCGTCGAAATATTGACCAGCACAGCCCCGGAGCGCGCAGCACCAAAAAACGTAATGGCATATTCGGTGCGATTGCGGCAGATAATGCCGATTTTTTCACCTTTCTGTATACCGTTGGCAATAAAGGCATTAGCTAAACGATTAGCTGCCAAATCAAGTTCACGGTAGCTCAACGACTGATCTTCCCAGATCACCGCGGCTTTATCAGGAAAGCGCTCTGCAGAGCGGCGCAGCATGTCCCCGGCTAGCATCCGGTTGTCTCCTTTAAGAATTATTCAGCAGACGCAAGAAAAAATGCTCGTGGTCTTTACTTATAAACACGATAATCTTAAACTGATTTTGCAAAAAGCAATTTCGCTGTGCAAAAATCAGGAGGCTTATGTCGGAAGCCAAAGATCGCCAATTTGTTGATGCCTTAGCCCGTGGCTTCGCCGTTCTGGAGTGCTTGTCCCGAGCGCAGCGCCCGATGGGCAATGGCGAAATTTCACGAATTGTTGGGTTGCCGCCCTCGACTATCAGCCGGCTGACTCACACCTTGACCGAGTTAGGGTATATTCGTCGCTCGTCCTCAGAGCGCACCTATGAACTGACTCCTAAAAACCTGACCTTGGGTTACCCGGTGTTGGCAGGTATGACGCTGCTGGATCGAGCGCGCCCCTATTTAAAGTCCATTAGTGATGAAACGCATGAAACCGTGGCGCTCGCCGTTCGGGACTCTTTGCATATATCGTTTGTCGAGGTCATTCCCGGCACTAATCTGTTGGCCGTCAGACTTGCCACAGGAGGGCGTTTGCGCATGGGCGTTTCGGCGGCTGGGGTGGCCATTACCGCAGCGCTCTCCGAACGTAAACGCTGGTCGACCTTAAATCGCCTCAGTGCAGATATGGAGCAGCGAAATGAAGACTTTAAGGCTTTTGAGCGTGCTCTAGAAGACTGCGATAAAACAGGCTATGCCATCGTTCGTAACCTATGGCAGGAAGGCGTTGGCGGTATATCAGTACCTTTGCTTTGGCAGGGCAGCCTGGCAGCATTGACCATGCCGATTTCAACAGGCAGCATCAACGAGCAGCGTATGCGTAACGATCTCGTGCCCATCTTGCTTAAAGCCGCGCACGAGATCGGGGCGGCTCCCGTTGGAGCGGCTCCCGTCGGGGCGGTCCCCTCAGGGGCCAATTTATCCTCAGGCTAAGGTTCGGGCCGAGAGGCCCAACTGCGCGCGGCGGCGTAGCCACTGGCTGGGGCGGTAGCGATCGTCACCGCTTAGCGATTGAGCCGCGAGCAGGATAGTGTAGACATTGTTTACCCCCAAGCTATCGCACAGTTGTAAAGGTCCTTGTGGATAATTCAGGCCCAGGCGCATGGCGCTGTCGATATCCTCTATGCTGGCGACGCCGGTTTGCGCCATTTCGCACCCCAGGTTGGCCACCATCGCAGCAATGCGTGGGCCAACAAAGCCCGGTGAGTCGTTGATGACACATACTTTGCGGCTGGCGGTGAAGGCGCTGACGACGGCGTTGACCACATTCATGTCGGCACCGGGTGCTTTCATTAACGTTATGCGTTTGTCCGTATTGCCCAGAAGGTCAATCGCTACGACTCGGCTGGACGCTAACTGAGGGTGTAGACGGCTGATGTAAGCACTGCAGTCTTCGCCAATGGGGGCGATGAGTATGGGCGATTTTCGGTCGTCGGTGGTCAGCACTTTGACACCGATATCAGTGAGCAATGCTGTTAACCGCTCATGGTTTTCGAGCACGACCACAGCGCTTGCAGCAGGGACATTACTGACGGCATCGGCTGACGGCGCGGCTTGTCCTTCTCCGTACGAATAGAAGCCGCGTCCGGTTTTGCGGCCGAGTTGCTTGGTCTCAAGCATATAGCGGTGCTTAGGAGTTGAGCGCAAGCGTGGGTCGGCAAAGAAACGCTCGTGAATGAATTGCGTTACAGGAAAGTTTACATCCATGCCGGTTAGGTCCATTAGTTCAAATGGACCCATGCGGAAATCAAAGCAATCGCGCATGATCGCATCAATTTGTGCGGGTGTGGCAACAGACTCGTGCTCAATAGCCAACCCTTCAGTGGTATAGGCACGTCCACCGTAATTGACTAGAAATCCTGGCATATCGTTAACGATCACCGGTGTGCGTCCCATGCGCTGACTGACCTCAACTAACATGTCCAGCACGGCGTTGTCGGTGTCCGGCCCTGGAATGACTTCCACCAACTTCATGAGAGGGACCGGGTTGAAAAAGTGTAGCCCTGCAATGCGTTCAGGACGCTCGCAACCTGCTGCGATTTCGCCGATGGGAATGGAAGAGGTGTTCGAAGCCAAGATGGCGCCCGGTCTCACGATAGCTTCCAGCTCGGTGAATAGGGACAGCTTTGCATCAATGTTTTCAATAATAGCTTCGACGACAAGATCGCAGTTGGCAAGCTCGGTAAGACTGGCGCCTGCGCGAAGGCATGCAATGGCCGCAGCAGCTTTGTCAGCTGGCATTTTGCCGTCGGCAACGCGTTTATTCAAGCGGTTGGTAATTTGCTCGCATGCGGCGGCTGCAACCCCTTCGCGGGCATCTATCAGGGTAACGCTTATGCCTCCCAATGCGGATACATGGGCAATTCCCGTACCCATGGCACCCGCGCCAACAATGCCAACGTGCTGTATCGGCCCTTTGCTTTCGTTCATTCTCTTCCTCTACTACTGATTTATAAATTTCCGGGCTGGTTATAGCAGCGATTTAACCAGGCCACCGTCGACGGTAATATTTTGACCGGTCATGTAGGCGGCATGCCGTGAGCTCATGAAAGCACAAACATGTCCGAAGTCTTCGGCACGGCCCAGGCGTTGCATGGGTATGGATTCCGCCATGCGCTGTTTGGCAGTCTCAATACTGATGCCGTCGCGTTCAGACTGGGCTTTGTACACACGTTCCAGAGCGCCAGTGTCCATAAGGCCTGGAAGTAGGTTGTTAACGGTGATGCCAAACGGAGCAACTTCTTTCGCTAAGCTCGACATCGCTCCGGTTAAACCTGCACGCACGCTGGTAGCGAGGCCCATGTTCGCATATGGCTCCCGAACAGTGAAGGACGTGATATTGATGATGCGGCCAAAACCAGCCGTTTTCATCGCAGGTAGACACATGACTGCGAAGTCGAGAGCCGACAGCATGTTGGTTTCCAGGGCATGCAGCCAGGTAGTGTGGTCATGCTGATCAACTGGACCTGGCGGGGGACCGCCTGCGTTAGTGATTAAAATGGAGACCTTGCCCAACTGCTGTTGCATCTGTTGCATGATGGCCTTGCGGCCGACGGGGATCGAGACATCGCCGGGTAAAGCGACGGCGTTATTACCCAACTGTTTGGCGGCGTAATGCGCATTTTCAGCGTTACGGCCATTTACGCCCACTTTTACGCCGGCTTCGACCAGCGCTTGTGCGCTGGCGAAACCTAAGCCTCGTGAGCCCCCTAGAACCAGGGCATTAAGCCCGGAGATACCTAAATCCATTTCTATTCCTTAGCTACATTTTTGAAGGCAGCCACATAACGAGCCCGGGCAGCAAAGCCAGTACACCCATCATCAATAAATACAGTGTAATAAAGGGTATGGCGGCGCGGTACATTTCCTGAATGGTGGTGTGACGCGCTACCCCCTGTAACGCGAATAACGTGTATCCGAAGGGCGGGGTGATATTGCCTATAGACATATTGATCAGGAAAATCGCCCAGAACCAAATGGGCTCAAACCCTAGGGCCATGATAATTGGCTTGTACAGGGGGACCAGCAGGATCATTACCGCTATCTGGTCAATGAACATGCACAGTACGAAGCCCAGCGCCATTAGCAAGATAAACATCACAACTGGTGACCATTCCAGTGCCGTTACCGCTTTGACCAAGCTTACAGTGACACCGCTCATGTTCAGCACCTGGCTAAATGAAACTGAACACACCATGATGATCATGATCATGCAGGTGGTCCATGCGGTGGAGCGGAGGGCCTCGATCAGGGTGTTGAGCCGTAGAGTCGCAAACAAAGAACATACCACTGCAGCCACAACACAGCCCAAGGCGGCAGCTTCGGTTGGAGTCGCGATGCCTGAGATGATCAAACCGAGAATGGCGACAATAATGGCGAGAAACGGTATGGCTTTTAATACAAGACGACTGCGCTGCGACCAGGGCAGGGTAGACGTTTCGTTTAGCGGAGGGGCCAGTTTGGGATTAATCTTGACCCGAATGATGACATAGGTGAAAAACGCAAGCGCCAGCAAAATACCAGGCACAATTCCGGCTACTAACAAGCTGGAAATCGATACGCTTGCCAAGATCCCAAGTACAACGGCCATCACACTTGGTGGAATAATCGGAGCCAGGCTTGACCCACCCAGGATGGTTCCTATCGACAAGTTACGCTGATAGCCACGTTTTTCCATTTCAGGCAGCAGTGATGCACCCATCATGGCCGCCACCGCCATTGCGGAGCCTGAGAGCGCGCCGAAGATCGTTGAAAGTACGACGCTGACGATATAAAGCCGGGATCGGACAGCGCCCACCAGCCCATCAACGGCATCAAACATAACGTTGACGGCGCTAGAGCGGAATAAGATTTCGCCCAATAAAATAAAAAGAGGAATCGCCGCCAATGACAGACTGCCCCCGGTGTCGTACATCGAATTGACAACCAGCAGCACTCCTTTGAAACTGCCCGATAAAATGTACAGGCCAATCAGATTGAGCGTTAGAAAAGACAAGAAAATCGGCAGCCCGGTTGCGAATAGCAGCAGCATCAAGACCAAGGCGCCTGTAATAAACACATACCATTCCATTAGGCGACCTCATCGTGTGTGCCAGGGGTTGCAGTGCGGCAAAAAGAGCACAGGAAATGACGCAGGTAATACAGGCCTGAACTGCCCAGCGCGTACACAATGGCTGTCATTAACCACCATTTGGGTATGGGTGTGACAGCGATCATCATTACACCGCGCTTATACAAGCGAAGTAACTCAATCCACCCGAACCAGGCGGCAAGCAGGCAAACGGCGCATGCCAACAGCATAGTGAAGCGCTCCAGCCACTTTGATCCACCCGGAGGTAGTGCCTTGACGACCATATTCATATTGGCATGGCCGTTTTTCCAGGCCAGCATCGGCGCTGCCAGAAAAGCGACCAATGCGAAACTGATGCCAGCGGTATCGGGCGCCCAGCTGCTTGGCATATGTAGCCAATATCGGGCAATGACTTCCCATGCCAACACGAGAGTCAGGTAGGCTGCTGCAATCATGCTCACACCAAATAGAGCTCGGGTAAGGCTATCGTGCGCCCACATTAGCGAGTGAGTGATGCCGCCATTCGGGCGGCGTTGAACGGCATGATTCATTTGCTCGTCAAACCTTTTTCGAGCGCTAATTTATGAAGTTCTGCTCCATCCGCCCCTGAACGGGCTTCTACTTGTTTCCATACCCCAGCTTCAAACATAGCATTAACAGCGGGAGCCACTTCAGGGCCGAACTCGGTGATTTGCAACCCAGCATCTTGCATCGCTTTGTCTTCAGCGGCCCATAACTCAGCAAATTTGTCACGACCCGAGCTTTCCAGCTCAATCGCCACGTCCATAATGATGCCCTGCGCTTCCTGGCCAAGGTCTTCCCACGTGTCGAGGTTCATGAACAGGATGTGATTAGTCACGCCAAAGGTAGGACGGGTCATGTATTGGGCTACCTCGTACCAGCCGTATTCCATTGCGCCAAACACGGGCCATGCGGCACCATCCACTACTCCGCGCTCAAGTCCTGAGAAAATTTCACTGGCAGGCAAAGTGACGACTGCTCCGCCCAGTTCGCTAACCATGTCATGGTAGGTGGCTGACGCGCGTATTTTACGGCCTTGCAGGGCACCGTCCTGTCCGATAGGTTGGCGGAGCAGAACGTGATAGCCCGAAGCAGCCGAAAAGACGCCAATCAGTTTCAAGCCACGAGTTTGATAATGCTGGTCGATCAGTTCGTAAGCGCCGCTTTCACGGCGCGCTATGGGGTCATCTTTCATAGCGTCCAAAGCGAAGGACATTCCTGTTTCACCCAAATGGTACGCGCCATGGGTAAATAGCATGTCAAACAGACCCGAGGACACGGGCTGCAGTTGCTCAAAGGGTGGCACAGTCTCGGGGCCCCGCATCTCGGCGCTTAACTTGCCTTCTGATCGTTCTTTAAGATTGCTGATGAACTGGTCAACAAAGACAGGCACTGCATTGTAGTTATTGTCCCAACCGGACAGAATCGTAAGGTTTTTGGCTTGAGCGGCGGATGCGCCAAGCAGGCAGGCACACGATAAGGTTGTGGCGAGTAATTGACGAATCATGAAGTTGTCTCCGCACGAATTTAATTATTAAAAGAGGCTCTTCTCTAGCGTTTCTAAGGCGCTCGTTATAGCGGACTAAGCCCGCCTAAAAGTTGTTTAACGATAAGCACGGGTATGAGTGACGTCAAGAAAAATTGCAAAATCAAGTTTCGCTAGGCGGAATTATGGGTTTGGCTGATTTAAGCTTTCGAAAGGCAAAAAATAGCGTTTGAGTATCGTAGAGCGAAAGCTTCTGCTCAAACCGCTGTGCCTGAGGCTTTCGATACGCGGAGGGCTGTATATAGCGTCTGACAATTACCACGCTTATTCATTTACCGAAGATATGCTGTTAATATTCGACAAATGAAAATCATTATCATTCGTGTTGATTGATGAATTGTAAGCACGTAGGTCGCCGTACAACGACGATTGTGCGGCGCCTTACGTCGTCTACACCCTAATAGGCACAACTGCTGTCGACTTATCGGAGATCCCCTAATGCCCGTCGCCCCACGTTTAATAACATCCCTGTTTACCGCACTGGTGCTGTCGTTACCCTTCACAATGTCAGTTCATGCGGAATCGTTAGCACCGGCTGCCACAGTTGTGCCCGAGACCCAGCAGAAATACGAAATCACGGGCGAAGGTGCACTGCGCAGAGAGTTAGCGCATGGGGTGTACCAAGTGGTTTACAGCCCGCTGACCACTTCTATTTATGTCGCTTCGTCTGAGGCCATGAAGAATGTTCATGGCGGAGCCATTTATCAGTTGGATCCGAAAACGCTTGAGACTACAGGCCTGTTTCACCTCGATGAAAAAAGTTTCGGGCTGGATATTAATCCCGCTGGTGATACCTTGTTTGTTACTCATAGCCTGTCCAGTGCAGTCAGTAAGCTTGATTTGAAAACAGGCAAGGTAATGGCCCGGCTGAAATTTACGGATACCAGCGAAGATGGTAGCCCTTATGGACCTCGCACCGTTTTGTATGAGCCCGAGACTGATACCGTGTATGTCGGAGGAGTGGGCGATCCAGGCATGATTTGGGTAATCGATGCTGAGACTTTTGAGCTGCAAGCCAAGATTCCCAACGCCGGAAAATGGGTTACGGGTCTGTTGTCCGATGTTGGCAATAACCGCCTTTATGCCGCCAACGGTGACGGCGAGGTTTTGGTGATTGATACCAGCAATAATCAAATACAGCATCGCTGGAAACCCGCTGGCAGCGACGCCGCGCTGTTGCTGAACCTGGCTCACGACGCCTCCGGCCATCGCTTATTCGTTACCGACGATTCTCAATTGAAAATGACACTGGTGCTTGATGATCAGACAGGCCGTGTCATTAAACGCTTGCCGCTGGGCGATTCGATGGATATTAAGTACCAGGCTGCTGATAACGCCTTGTATGTAAGTCATCGCGGCCAGGGAACCGTGTCTATTCTCGACGCCGACACCTATCAGGTGACCAATACCTACAAGCTCCCGCCAAATCCAAACAGCCTGCTGCTTGTGCCTGATCAAGAGGCTCTGTATGTGACCGTCAAGACACCGTTTACGCCGGAGTACACGGCCAGTGGTCCAGGCAGCGTAGTACGGATAAGCTTGCCCGTTCATCCTGCAAACTAAGGTGAAATAAATGGCTGCTATCCGTTTTTTTCCATCGACGATCGGGATAGTATTGGGTTACGCCGTTGCCTCGACGGTCCAGGCTCAGTCACCCACTGCCCAGCCGGAGCCTAGCGAGCTCTCTACCATCACTGTGAAAGCCAGCGCGGATGCTTCGGCTGAAGGTCTGTCGCCAGAGTTCGCGGGTGGACAGGTCGCCCGTGGCGGTCGTGCCGGTGTGCTGGGAACCCGCGACAATATGGATACCCCTTTTAGCATTACCAGCTACACAAACCGTTTGATGCAAAGTCAGCAAGCACGCAGTGTGGCAGATGTCGTACAGAACGACCCGGCAGTGCGCACGGCTCGAGGATTTGGAAATTTTCAGGAAACGTTTTTTATTCGTGGCTTTCTGACCGTGTCGGACGATATCGCGTATAACGGCTTATTTGGCCTGTTGCCTCGTCAATATACGGCGGTTGAGTCGGTCGAGCGCGTTGAGGTACTGCGTGGCGCAAGTGCTTTCCTGTATGGCGCAGCACCTTCCGGCGGTGGTATTGGAGGAACGATTAATGTGCTGCCTAAACGTGCTGATGACGAACCGTTGTCCCAGTTAACAGTGGGAACCGCAAGTGGTTCCCAGCTATATACTGCCGCAGATATAGGTCGCCGCTTCGGTCCGGATAACAGTACTGGCGTGCGGATCAACCTGGCTCGTCGTGACGGAGACACAGCGGTAGATGACGAGAAGGTGTCGATGAATCTGTTTAATGTCGGGGTTGACTGGCGTGGCGAGCAGACACGCTTGTCAGCCGATCTAGGCTTTCAGGAGTACCGGCTGAAAGGCATACGCCCGAACGTAACGCTAGCTGAAGACCTTACTGCTGTGCCTGATGCGCCGTCTAATAAACTTAACTACGCGCAACCCTGGACGGTTTCCAATGAACATAGCTTATTTGGAACTGTGCGTGCTGAGCACGACCTAAGCGATACGGCAACACTATGGGCTGCTTTGGGAGCCAAACGGGGCAAGGAATTCAACTCGCTGGCTAGTCCCACCGTATCTGATGCAACAAGCGGCGACGCCAGTTTTACCCGTTTTGATAACCGTCGTCAGGATGATGTGAAAACAGGCGAAGTGGGTTTTCGCGGTACTTTTGACACGGGTGCAGTCAGCCATCGCTTGGTTGCCTCTGTTTCGCATTTTGAACATAAAGAAAAAATGCAGTTGCCATGGGCTTAAACACACCCTTGGACACCAATATCTATGACCCTATTAACTGGCTTCGACCGGATTTTGCACCAGGCTCATTTATTGGTAATGACCTGAAAAATCCCAGTCTGACCAATCGCACGCGCCTGACCAGTTTCACCTTAGGCGACACCTTGTCCTTTTTGGACGACAGGGTCGAGTTGACCGTGGGTTTGCGTCATCAGCAGATGCGGCATGTTTCCTACGAATACTTCACTGGTGAGGCCGCCGGAGAAAACAGTCAAAAACGTACCAGCCCTGTAGCTGGTGTTGTGTTCAAGGTGCGTGACGACATTTCTTTGTATGCCAACTACATAGAGAGCCTGGCTCAGGGCGACACCGCTCCAGCCACTCAGGGAGGCAATCCGGTGCTGAACGGCGGACAACGGCTATCGCCCTATGTGTCCAAGCAAAAAGAAATTGGTATTAAATATGATGGAGGCAGGCTGGGGGCGGGGCTGGCGTTATTTACCACCTCCAAGCCGCGGGCTTTTGTGAACGACGAGCTGGTGTATGAAGCTGCCGGTAAAGACCGCCATAGCGGGGCCGAGCTGACCGTGTATGGTGAAATCAGCGAGGGTCTGCGGCTGTTGGGAGGGCTTACTTACCTGGAGGCGAAGCAACGTTCTACCGGCGATGCCGCCAGTGATGGGAAACGCGTTATCGGCGTGCCGCGACTGCAAGCTAATCTGGGGCTGGATTGGGATGTGCCCGCCATCGAAGGTTTGTCATTAAGTACCCGGGTCATTGCCACCGGCAGCCGTTACGCCAATGCGCAAAACACCTTGCGTGCGCCTGGCTGGGTTCGTGTTGATTTGGGCGCTAATTACCTGACCGATGTGGGCGGGACGCCCGTTACGTTCCGCCTGCAAGTCGAGAACGTCGCTAATCGCGATTACTGGTCATCGGTGGGAGGCTATCCCAACAATGGATACCTGGTACTGGGCAACCCACGGACGCTAATGCTGAATGCATCTATGGAGTTTTAGGAGTTTGGGCTACACGATACAGGTGTAGCCCTTTTAGCTGTTTGATAAGTTAAACCCGGCGACTAAGCGAGCTTTTGTTCTATATATGAATCCCGACTGGTTTTAAAGCGTCGACCTTCGAATTCGAGCCAGCGCCTAAGCACTTTTACCTCGTCGCTTTCAAGCAGAGGGCTGACAAAGTGGTACGAGGCTTGCGACTTCACCGCAATGGGGATGGGGGCCACCAAGTGACCTTTCTTCAAGTCTTCAATTACTAAGGCCATTCGGCCCATGGCGATGCCTTGTCCTGAGAGCGCTGCCGTTATCGCAAGCTGAGACAAATTAAAGTGCATGCCTGTGTGCTTGACGGGAAGTTCGTGCCCACTCTTCTTTAACCAATGATCCCACTCGGTGTTCTCAGGTGCGGCATCCCATGGTTTGGCGTCGTGAAGCATAAACTTCGCCGGAATAGACTTGTGGTGCGCAATATCAGGGTGGGCTGATAAAAAAGCCGGGCTGGCAACAGGTATTAACCATTCATTTAAGAATTCAGTGGCGCGGATGTCGTTGTAATGGCCAGGGTCGAAGCGTATAGCGGCCTTAATGTCATCTTCTTCCATGCGAAAACGATCCAGCATATGAAACTCGCCATGTACCCGGATCGCAGTTTCAGGATGCGCGCGCATGAGGCTACCCATTCTGGGGGTAAGCCAGATCATGGCGAACGAAGGTGAACAGCTAATGGCAGTAACCGTTTCATTTTGGCGAGACGGACGAAAAGAGGCAATTTCGCGGGCCAGGTCTTGAAAGCTGCGCTGAGTCGTGACGCTTAGCTGTTCACCTTCGTGAGTTAATTGCAAATTGCGATTCCCTCGTACAAAAAGGGCTACTCCTAAATACTCTTCCAGTTTTTTTACCTGCTGGCTAACCGAGCCTTGGGTGACACTCAGTTCGGTGGCGGCGCGCGTAAAGCTTAGATTACGAGCAGCTGCATCAAAACTGCGTAGCCACGCTAATAAAGAGGCAGAAAGGTTTTTTTCCATTAGTTTAACTAATGCCTATTTGCTTAAAAATGATTTGTCTAAAAAAATTAAACCACTCAGACTATAAAACAATAAATATAAAGATCAGCTTGTCATAATTAACGTAACTTGTTGGAATATTTAATAATGTACGTAGAAAGTACGCTAAATGATACAGAGGCGCCAGCGCTTTGGCTCAACCCTGATATTAACCCTAATAGGCAAGAAGATGCTTTTTCAGCTATTACTATTGCTGATGTTAAGGAAGCCGAAAAACGCTTGGAGCGTTTTGCCCCTTATTGCTGAAGCTATTTCCCGAGCTAGTTGAACATGACGGATTGATTGAGTCAGACTTACTGTCCGTTGGCGCTCCGCCAGGCTTGCATCAGCCTCAAGGGACGTTCTGGATTAAAGCTGATCATGCTCTGCCCATAGCAGGATCAATAAAAGCTCGGGGCGGTATACACGAGGTCTTGGAGTTCGTTGAAAACCTTGCGTATAAACACGGGTTAATTGTTGATGACGGTTCGTATTTAAGTTTAGACAGCGCAAAGGCGAAGGCTGTTTTTAGGCAATATAAGGTTGCAGTAGGATCTACGGGTAATTTGGGTTTAAGTATTGGCATTATTTCTGCAGCCTTAGGATTACAGGCTACGGTGCATATGTCGGTTGAAGCTAAACAATGGAAAAAATCGCGGCTTCGAGCTAACGGGGTAACGGTGCTTGAGTACACCGGTGATTATGCTCAAGCAGTTGAGGCCGGGCGGCTAGAGGCGGCAGAAGATCCCTATGCTTATTTTGTTGATGATGAAAAATCAGTTTCCTTATTTGCTGGTTATGCGGTGGCAGCGAGCCGGCTGCAGCAACAGCTACACAAAAAGAATATTCCTGTTGATGCGCAGCATCCGTTATTTGTGTACCTGCCCTGCGGGGTAGGGGGCGCGCCAGGAGGGGTGGTGTATGGCTTAAAGCATGTTTTTGGTAAGCACGCGCATTGTTTTTTTGTCGAGCCACAGCAGTCGTCATGCTTTCTAGTACAAATGCAGCATCCTGAGCATGAAGGCATCAGCGTTTACGACGTGGGGCAAAATAATCAGACCGAGGCCGATGGTCTGGCTGTACCTGCAGCGTCGCTACTGGCTATCGACGCAATGCGTTCCCGCTTGTCTGGCATTGCAACCATGGCAGATGAGTATTTATTTGCAGATCTTTATGCGTTGCAAAGCAACGAGGGTTTGAAAGTAGAGCCTTCCGCAGCGGCTGCTTGCAGTGGGCCCCGCGCGCTATTCAATACCACGCAAGGCAGACAATACATTGAAGCGAATGGTCTGGGCGACATCTTGGATAACGCCAACCATATTCTTTGGACAACGGGAGGGTTGTTCGTACCTCCCGATGAATACCACGAGTATTTGGCTCGTGGGGCAACGGTTAACCAGCAAATATTTGCTGCGTCTTAACCAATAACACTAACTAGAAGGGTGGAGACTATGAAATTTAACTTTGTCGCAGGCACCAAGGCGTTGGTCATTGCTGCGTCGTTGGCTGCTATTGGTGTCGGGTCTGCCGTTCAGGCACAGACAATAACCGCTGTTATGCATTCCAGCCTGCGCGTGCTGGATCCGATCATGACTACGGCACACATCACTCGCAATCACGGATACATGATTTACGACACGCTATTGGCAACGGATGCCAATAACGAGATCCAGCCGCAAATGCTCGAAGGTTGGGAGGTGTCGGAAGACGGAAAAACCTATACCCTGACCCTGCGCGAAGGCTTGAAATGGCATGATGGAAACCCGGTTACTGCTGAAGACTGCATAGCGTCGATCAAGCGCTGGGCCCGCCATGACAAAATGGGTCAGATGATGATGGGCGAGCTGGCCGAAATGAAAGCGGTCGACGAAAACAGCTTCACCATGAGCTTTAAAGAACCTACCGAGCTGGCATTGCACTCCTTGGCCAAGCCCAGTGGTGTCACGCCATTCATGATGCCTAAGCGCATTGCCGAATCACCCGAAAATACGGCAATTACTGAGCATATCGGTTCTGGTCCCTTCAAGATGGTGATGGACGAATTCAGACCGGGCTTACAGGCGGTGTATGAGAAAAACGCTGACTATGTACCAAGAACTGAGGCTGCTAGCGGCTTGGCGGGCGGTAAGAATGTGTATGTCGACCGCGTAAAGTGGATCGCGACTCCTGACGCCATGACTTCAGTTAACGCGCTCATGAGTGGTGAAGTCGATTATTTGGAGCAATTGCCCTACGATCTGGCACCCATTGTTGAAAGTAATTCTGATATCAACATCGAAGTTCTGGATCCTCAGGGTTATCAGACGGTCATGCGTATGAATCATATGCACCCTCCCTTTAATGACCCAAAATTCGCCTGGCTGCCATGTACGCCGTGGATCAGGAACAAGTGTTGCAGGCCATGATCGGTAATACGCAATACTACAAAACGTGCCCTGCGGTTTTTGGTTGTGGCCTTACCTATGAAAGCAATGAAGGAGCTGACATTAGTGTGAAGGGCAACCCTGAAAAGGCGAAAGAGCTATTGAAAGAAGCCGGCTATGACGGCACGCCAGTTCTTATCTTGCAGCCCACTGATACGCCATCAGTTAACACGCAGCCCGTCGTGATTGACCAAGCTCTTAAAGCGGCTGGCTTTAACGTCAATATGCAGGCAATGGATTGGCAAACAGTCGTAACCCGCCGCGCCGTACAGTCTGCACCTAAAGACGGTGGCTGGAATATTTTTGCCACGAATAACGTAATGGCTGAGGCGTTTGACCCATTGCGTGCCTTTGGTGTGGCAGCCAACGGACAGGACGCCTGGTTTGGCTGGCCTGATGTTCCGGCAATTGAAGAGCTGCGCTTGAAGTTCTCGAGAGAGCCTGACCTGGATGAACGCAAGAAGTTAGTCGAACAGATTCAGACCTTAGTTATAGAGGAAGGGGTGTTGTTACCCATGGGTCAGTATTACGTCCCAGGAGCCTTTCGTAGCAATCTGAGCGGCATGCTGGAATCGCCGGCACCTATCTTCTGGAACATCAAGAAATCTTAATCGATTAACAGCCTATGTTGAACTTTATCTTGCGGCGTACTGCAGCTTCAATACCGGTAATGCTAGTCGTGGCAGCGGTAGTGTTCGCGTTGCTCCGCCTAACGCCCGGAGACCCTGCAGCCATTATTGCAGGTGATTCGGCAACCTCTGCGCAGCTCGAAGAAATACGCCGCATGATGGGGTTAGACCAGCCTATCTACACACAGTTTTTTATGTGGTTGTGGAAGGTGCTTCATGGTGACTTCGGCACGTCGCTCTTATCTGGCGTGCCGGTCGCTGACATGATCGTACAGCGCATGGGACCATCAATAGCGTTGGCCTCCAGTACCATTGTGGTGGCAGTTTGCATCGCGATTCCTTTAGGGATTGTTGCTGCCTGGCGCCAGGGGAAGTTGTTGGATCGTGTGGTTATGGCGACTTCGGTACTGGGCTTTTCAGTTCCTGTGTTTGTTACCGCTTATGTTCTGATTTTGTTGTTCTCGATAAGGCTGGAGTGGTTTCCCGTGCAGGGTTATCAGCCACTTTCGGCAGGCATATGGCCTTTCTTGCGTTCGCTCGTTTTGCCTACCGCAGGGTTAAGTACCGTCTATGTGGCGCTTATTGCGCGTATTACCCGCACCAGCATTATCGAGGTGATGGGTGAAGATTTCATTCGGACCGCCCGCGCTAAAGGAATGAAAGAGAGTCGTGTGCTGATAGGTCATGCCTTGCGTAATGCTGCTGTGCCTATCGTTACGATTATTGGGGTTGGCATTGCCATGCTTATTAGCGGAGTCGTGGTGACCGAATCAGTGTTTAACCTTCCAGGGCTCGGCCGTCTGGTGGTTGAGGCCGTGTTAGCACGTGATTATCCTGTTATTCAGGCGCTAATACTATTGTTCGCCTTGGTGTATGTCGTGATCAACCTCATCGTTGATGCGCTGTATACCGTGTTTGACCCACGCATTCGATATTGAGGCTACTGATGACGACAACTTCTACACATCAGGCGGCGCTTGATTCCATCCCAGAGGCAGTGCACAAGCCGCGCTCTGCTTTTTCTAAAACTTTCAAGACTGTACCTGTCATTGTCGGGCTAACCATATTGGTGTTAATGATCTTGGTGGCGATATTCGCCCCATGGTTAAGCCCGTATGAGCCTACTCAAATTAATCCAATCGCTCGCTTAAAAGGAATCTCGGCCGAACATTGGCTTGGTACAGACGCGTATGGGCGCGACGTGCTTAGCCGAGTACTGTATGGCGCTCGTGTTTCGCTGATGGTAGGCGCAGGTGTCGCCATACTGAGTGTGACCCTGGGCTTGGTTATTGGAGTGGTGGCTGGCTATTTCCGCTGGGTTGATGCAATTGTCATGCGGATTATGGATGGTTTGATGGCGATTCCTGGAATACTGCTGGCCATTGCCTTGGTATCGCTTTCGGGCTCTAGCCTGTTAACCGTCCTTATTGCCATTACGATCCCTGAAGTGCCCAGGGTAGTACGTCTGGTGCGCAGCGTGATCTTAAGCGTACGTAATGAACCCTATGTCGAGGCGGCGGTATCGCTTGGTACGCCCACGCTAACGCTGATGCGACGGCATTTAGTGCCTAACACGCTGGCTCCGTTGGTGGTGCAGGGGACCTACGTATTTGCGTCAGCCATTCTGACTGAGGCTATTTTGAGCTTTTTAGGTGCAGGCGTTCCTCCCGCAACGTCGTCGTGGGGCAACGTCATGGCTGATGGCCGCTCGTTCTTTCAGCTACTTCCTGGGCTGGTCTTGTATCCCGGGCTGCTGCTATCGCTAACCGTGTTAAGTGTGAACGTATTGGGTGATGCCTTGCGTGATGCACTTGATCCGCGTATGGCCCGTCGGGTGTAAAGGCAAACTATGACAAATAATAATATAAAGACGAATATCGTTCTGACGATCGATAAGCTGCAGGTGTGCGTGCGCGACGAGGATGCTCCCGATGGAATCGGTAGCACCATTGTGCATGAGCTAAGCCTGCATGTAGAGTCTGGAGAAACCTTGTGTATTGTGGGCGAGTCAGGGTCAGGGAAGTCGGTTAGTTCAATGGCGGTAATGGGTCTTTTACCTAAAGATAGCTTAATGGCTACAAAAGGCGCTATTACCATTGATGGTGAAGACGTCCTGCAGTGCACGCCCGCACGCATGCGTGAATTGCGCGCATCGAAGGTAGCAATGGTGTTTCAGGAACCCATGACCGCGCTCAACCCGGTTCACAAAGTAGGCCGCCAGGTTGAGGAGGTGTTACGGCTGCATAGTCGTTTATCAGCCGCCGAGCGTCGTAAGCAGGTAATGGCTATGCTGGCCTCGGTGCATTTGCCCGATATCGAACGTATATATGAGTCCTACCCCCATGAGCTTTCAGGTGGGCAGCGTCAGCGCATTGTGATTGCCATGGCGTTGATTTTGAAGCCAAAACTGCTCATTGCTGACGAACCTACCACCGCTTTGGATGTCACCACACAAAAGCAAATTCTGAGCCTTATCAAAGAGCTCCAGGCCAAGCATGGAACCGCAGTCATTTTTATTACGCACGACTTTGGCGTAGTTGCCGAGATTGCGGACCGAATCTTAGTCATGAACCAAGGGCGTGAGGTTGAAACGGGCACACGGGAGCAGGTTTTGGCCAAGCCAAGCGAAGACTACACACGCATGCTGGTATCGTCGGTGCCAAGCCTCACGCCAACCAGTAAGCCCGTGCAAGATGGCGAAATTGTACTGGAAGTTCGAGATTTGCATAAAAGCTACTTCAAGCCTAAGCAATTCTTAAAAAACAAGAGATGGTCGCCGCTGCAGCGGAGGTCAGCTTCGCCTTGCGCCGGCGGGAGATTGTAGGCATCGTGGGCGAGTCAGGCTCAGGTAAGTCTACCGTTGCACGCTGTGTCATGCGCTTGATTGAACCCAGCTCAGGGGAGATTGTGCTGCAGGGCACTGATATTACGGGTTTAAGCCGCGCTGCACTGACTCCGATGCGCAAGCGTATTCAAATTATTTTCCAGGATCCTTACCGGAGCTTAAATCCACGCCGAAAAGTGGGTGATTCCGTTATGGAGGGTTTGCTGAACTATGGCACTTCTTACGACCAGGCACTAAAGCAGGCCGCTCGGGCAATGGAGCTTGTAGGTCTGCCCGCTGAGGCACTTGAGCGATATCCACATCAGTTTTCTGGAGGACAACGTCAGCGCATATGCATTGCACGAGCTTTGGTGATGGAGCCTGACATTTTGGTCGCGGATGAAGCCGTGTCAGCACTGGATGTGTCGGTGCAAGCTCAAGTGCTTGAGCTTTTAGAAGAAATTCGTGAGCGGGTTGGTGTCGGCGTTTTATTTATCACCCACGATTTACGTGTTGCCGCACAAATCTGTGACACGATCATTGTGATGAAAAAAGGCCTGGTTGTTGAGGCAGGGCCGGCGGCTCAGGTGCTGGCCGAGCCTAAAGAAGAATATACGCAGCGTTTAATTACGGCGGCACCTGGACGTCATTGGGATTTTCAAAACTTCAGGCCGGTAGCAGACTCCACATCCAAACAGTTCACTACTCACTAATAAGACGAGACAACAAATCATGGCACGTATTGTTTATGGCGGTTTTCAACACGAGACCAACACCTTTGCCCCCGACCTCGCCGACTGGGCCGCCTTTGAAGCGGGAGGGGTTGGCCCGGCGTGGTGAGTGGCAATGCTATCTGGCCTGCCATCAAGGGAGCAAATATCCCTGCGGCAGGCTTTATCGCTAAAGCCCAGGCTGCCGGTGACGAGCTGGTTGCTACTACGTGGTGCGCGGCTAGTCCTTCGGCTCATGTGGAAAAGCACACTTATGAGCGCATTGTCGAGATGATTTTGTCTGGCATTCGGCAGGCTTTACCTGTTGATGCTGTCTACCTGGATTTGCACGGTGCCATGGTAGCCCAGCACTTTGACGACGGCGAAGGTGAATTATTGAGCCGAGTACGGGAATTGGTAGGTAACGAAATTCCCATTGTCGCCAGTCTTGATTTACATGCCAACGTTACTCAGCAAATGCTGGAGCAGGCCGATATGTTAGTGGCGTATCGTACCTATCCCCACGTTGATATGGCCGATACAGGGGCTCGTGCATTCGATTTGCTTAAGCGGCGCCTGGCGACAGGCGTACGCCCTAAATTAGCGGTACGCCGTCTGCACTTTCTGGTTCCTATCTGCTGGCAATGTACCGATATTGAGCCAGCAAAAGGCTTATACCAATTGCTGGAAAAAACGGAAGGTCTAGATGTTCACCTTTCCTTTGCTACCGGCTTTCCTGCGGCTGATTTTCCGGAATGCTCACCCGTGGTCTGGGCCTATGCCGATACTTTAGAGGATGCGCAGCAGGCCACCAATATCGTTGCCGATGCTGCTGAAGCCGCCGAAGAGCGTTTTGCTGGCAAATTGTACAGCCCCGATGAAGCGGTAAAGTACGCGATGCAGCAAAGTGCCGGGGCTACCAAGCCCATTGTTATTGCTGATGCCCAGGACAACCCCGGTGCGGGCAGTAATTCGGATACTACCGGTATGTTGCGTGCCCTGGTTGCCAATGACGCTCAGAATGCTGCGATTGGCTTAATTGTTGATCCAGTGGCGGCATTAAAGGTTCACGAGGCAGGCAAGGGCGCGACCATACGCTTGGCTATCGGAGGCAATTCCGGAATTCCCGATGATGAGCCTTTTGAAGCTGATTTTCTGGTCGAGAGCTTATCAGATGGGGTGGCCTATGCGAAGGGGCCTTACTACTCCGGCTTTACCTTGGAAATGGGCCCCTCCGCCTGCTTGCGAATAGGCGGAGTGCGTGTGGTATTAGCGTCGCGTAAAGTGCAATTGGCCGACCGCGTAATGTTCAGCTATGTAGGAATTGATGCGCCGACGCAAGATGTCCTGGTCGTCAAAAGTGCTGTGCACTTTCGTGCTGACTTTACACCGATGGCAGAAGAAATTATTGTGGCTGCAGCACCAGGCTCTATGCCCATGATTTTGAGTCAGTTACCTTGGAAAAATCTGGCGGAAGGGATGAGGATAGATCCTTGTGGCGAAGTCTTTGAGCCCAGTTGAGCCTATAGCTCGATCAGACGTGTGAGGGGCAGTAGCTTTTGAGTTTCGCTGGCAGCGACCCAAGCTGGCTGTAAAAAGGTCTGTAAACAAGCGATTCTTTAAAGAATCGCTTGTTCAGGCATCTGGGGGAAATTGCGCTGTGGAAAGTTCGTATCACCCACGTAGGGCTTCTTCGATAATATCCAGAGCTTCGTCCATGATCTTGTCAGTGATAGTCAGAGGAAATAAGAAGCGGATAACGTTAGCTTCAGTACCACAGCTGAGCAAGAGCAGACCTTGTTCTAAAGCACGCTCTTGAACGGTCTTAACGAAGCTGGGGTCTGCCATGCCGGTGTCAGGGTCTTTGAATTCAGCGGCGATCATCGCGCCCAGGCCACGAATGTCGGCTATATTCTTGACGTCTTTGGCAATGGCTTTTAAACGCTCTTGCAGGCGCTTGCCCAGCTCGTTCCCACGAGCGAGCAGATCCTCATCTTTTATTACATCAATAACAGCAAGAGCCGATGCCACGGCTAAGGGGTTTCCGGCATAAGTGCCGCCTAAACCACCAGGAGCTGGAGCGTCCATGATCTCGGCACGACCACAGACACCTGAGAGCGGCATACCACCCGCTAAGCTTTTTGCCATGGTCGTTAAGTCTGCATGTACATCGTAATGTTCCATTGCAAACAGCTTTCCAGTGCGGCCGAAGCCAGTTTGCACTTCATCAGCCACCAGCAAAATACCGTGTTCGTCGCAGACTTCACGTAAATGTTTCATGAACTCAGGAGGGCAAACGTTAAAACCGCCTTCCCCTTGTACAGGCTCAAGAATAATTGCAGCGACGTTTTTAGGATCCAGAGCAGAGGTAAAGAGAGCTTTTAGGGCGCGTTTCGCATCCTCAACGGAAACGCCGGCTTGCTCGTTGGGATAGGCGGTGTGGTAAACATCGCTAGGGAAGGGGCCAAATCCGACCTTATAGGGGTTAACTTTCCCGGTGAGCGCCATGCCGAGTAAGGTGCGACCATGGAACGATGCGTTAAATGCCACGACAGACGGACGACCAGTGTAGGAGCGTGCGATCTTGATGGCGTTTTCTACCGCTTCGGCACCCGTGGTGAAGAAGGCGGTTTTCTTGTCGCCTGGGCCGGGTACGAGCTGGTTAATTTTTTCCGCCAGTTCTACATAGCTCTCATAAGGCACTATTTGATAAGCCGTATGCGTAAAGCGCTGTAATTGCTCTTCAATGGCTTTGATCAGACGCGGATGGCGATGGCCGGTGTTGAGTACGGCGATACCAGCGGCAAAGTCGATATAACGCTTGCCTTCAACATCCCATAACTGGGCGTTGTCGGCCCGATCAGCATAAAAATTGCACATGATGCCAACGCCACGAGGGGTAGCAGCATCTTTTCGTTGTTTTAAGTTGGCGTTGCTCATTAGTAGTCTCCAAGTTGTTCAAGGTATCCAAAGTTATCGCTGAACGCACAGCGTAGTGAATTGCTACGTCAACGGCTTATTAGCTTGTTGGCCATTGCGGTGCATGAAGACTGTGGATGGAAAGAGCTTAAGTCTTCTTTGGTACTTTACAAAGATCCATTACACCCAAGATAAAGGGTACCGCTTTGAGGCAAACAGGCGTCGCGTAATCAAGCGTCAAGCCTTGAGCCTGCTCGTATCACCTTTTTGATGGTTCGATGGCCTGTCCAGTTCAGTTATCTGTTCAAATTGGTGGTTAACCCTAGTTTTCGCGTTTTTATCTTGATAACCCGCTCTGGTGTACGGTAGCTTAGTGGCCTGACCACCAGACCTTTCAAATGGACAAAAAATGAGTGTATTTGAAGCCGTCGCCGTGCCGCGCTTATATCGCGTTATTGCGGATCAAATTGCCGGAAAAATTCGTAATGGTGAGTTTCCGGTTGGTGGTCGCCTGCCCTCGGAGCGCGAGCTCGCCGAGCAATTACGCGTTAGCCGGGCCTCTGTGCGTGAAGCGCTTATCGCTCTTGAGCTCGAGGGGTATGTGTCAGTTCGTGTAGGTACAGGGGTATTTGTACTCAGCGCTCATCATCCTGAAGATTTCAAATCAAAAGATACTGCGTCTGTGGCCATTGAGTATGACAACGACCTTGGGCCGTTTGATCTGTTGGAAACCCGCTTGCTGCTTGAGCCTGAAAGTGCGGCGCTGGCGGCGAAGCTGGCAACCGACGAGCAGATTCAAGCCATTCGCGATGCGCACGCCGAAATGGCAAATAACCCGACTCCGTCGCGTGCGGATCATGCTTTTCACATGGCTGTAGCGGTAGCAAGTGGCAATGCTGCTTTAGTTGCTGTCATTGCTCACATATGGGATTTGGCTCTGAACAGTGCGGTATTTTCACGCATGGATAAACACTTTGTGGATGCGCGTGTCTGGGAAAAAGCAGACAAAGAACATGCGCGCATTCTGGATGCTATTGCGGCACGTGATGCCACTCGTGCAAGAAACGCAATGCATGACCATTTGGTTGGAATCCTGGCGCGGTTACGTGTCGATTTTGGTGGCGATGGGGCTATATAGTTCGGACGTCACGACCGCAACGCGGCTGGATCCTAGAGGAGAATAAATGTGACGGCTACTCCTGTTATTAAGCGAAATGGCGGGCAGGTTTTAATGCAGCAGCTTCGTATTCATGGTACGAAGCGTGTGTTTTTAGTACCCGGTGAGAGCTATTTGCCGTGTATCGATGCTCTGAATGAGCACGTGGGCGTGATTGAGCCTATTGTGTGCCGCCAGGAAAGTGGCGCAGCCTATATGGCTGAGGCCTACGGCAAACTGATGGGTGAGCCAGGAGTTTGCTTTGTTACCCGAGGTCCTGGCGCAACCAATGCCAGTATCGGTGTACACACGGCCTTTCAAGACTCGACACCGATGATTTTGTTCATTGGGCAAGTGGGAAATGATTTTGTAGAGCGCGAGGCATTCCAGGAAATCGACTATCGACGGATGTTTGGACAGATGACGAAGTGGGTCGCGCAAATCGATCGTACAGAGCGAATTCCCGAGTACATTGCGCGAGCTTATTCGGTGGCGACCAGTGGACGCCCTGGCCCTGTCGTGCTGGCATTGCCCGAGGATACTCTATGGGGGAAGCAGCGGTGGCCGATGCTTCACGCTATATCCCTAAGCAGGTTAATCCGGGCCGGCACGATATGGATGCGTTTGCGAAGATTCTGAATGAGGCCCATAGCCCGGTAATGGTGGTGGGGGCAGCGGTTGGACGCCGGAAGCGGTTCAGCAAGTACAGGATTTTTCAGAGCGTGCCGGTGTGCCCGTTGGAACTTCATGGCGCCGCCTGGAGTGTTTTGACCAGGCGCACCCCAATGCGGCTGGCCAAGTGGGCTGGGGTATGGATGCGAAGCTACAGCAGCGCATTGAAGAGGCCGATGTCGTGATTGCCTTGGGCACCCGGTTGGGCGAAGAAACTACGCTTGGCTATACCTTGGTCAAATCACCTGTGCCTAGACAAAAGCTGGTACATATTTATCCTGATTCTGATGAGTTAGGCCGTGTTTTTGCACCGGTGTTGTCTATTGTGGCTGGTGTTAAAGGCTTTGCTCAGGCATTAAGCGAACTTGATGTCGTCGCGGCCAGCGAAGATAGAAAGACCTTGGTCGGCAACGCTCACGAAGAATATTTAGCCACTCTAAAGCCCTTGCCAGCCCCTGGTCCACTTAGTCTGGATGTTATCGCAGCGGCTGTTAACGAGAAGTTGGGCCCGGATGCATGCGTTACGGTCGGAGCGGGTAACTATGCCTTGTATCCGCATCGCTACCGGCAGTTTCGCCAAATGGGTACGAGCCTGGCACCTACTGTGGGCTCGATGGGCTACGGTTTGCCTGCTGCGATTTCGGCGAAGCTCCAGAATCGCGAACAAACAGTGGTGTGTTATGCCGGTGATGGGTGTTTTCAGATGACTATGCAGGAATTAGGTGTGGCCCTGCAATATAAGTTGGGCATTGTTATTTTGGTATTTAATAATGGGGTGTGGGGTACCATCCGCGCGCATCAAGAACGCGATTTTCCAGGCCGTGCTATAGCTCTGGACTTTGTTAATCCGGATTTTACGCAGGTGATCAAAGGGTACGGTGGCTATGGTGAAGTCGTAGAGCGCACCGACGACTTCGCTGATGCCTTTGACCGGGCGCTGGCATATGCTGATGAACATCAATTGCCTGCGTTGCTGGAGATCCGCTATGACCCCAATGGCATCGCTCCAGGTGAGACCTTAAGCCAAATTCGTGAGCGGTCGCTGGCAGCAGCCAACTAGCGGTTCTACTCTACTGCAGCGCTTAGGCCGTTGTCGAGGTATTGGCAGCGGCCTGTTTCCTTTTAAACTCGAGTATGGGTTGGCCGCCAGAGAGAATGTCAGTTTGCACGGCGATTTTAGCCGCTTGGCCGTCCCGGTTACGCATGGCCTCGATAAGTACATAGTGTCCATCAATCATATCTCGTCCTCCGTCGGCGTAGATTTCAGCAATTAGTGGCCCCATCTTTAGCCAAAGCCTGCGCAAAATATCAAGTAACACGGGCATGTCGGCTATTTTGCAATATTCAAAATGAAAGCGCTGATTAAGACCTGTAGCATTTACCACATCGCCTGCCTGCAACGCATCTTCGTTTTCCTGTATTAATGCTTCAAGTCGCTGGATGTCGGCATCGGTGGCTTTTTCTGCTGCCCTGGCGGCTGCCATTCCTTCGAGCTCAAGCCGGATATCTCGAATCTCAAGGTATTCCTCGAGTGTTACCTGGCTCACCCTTATATCCCTGGCACTGCGCATGGTGAGTGCCCCGTCTTGCACTAGCCGCAAGATGGCGTCGCGTACGGGCGTGACACTCGTCCCCATTTCTTCGGCAAGTTCGCGAATGCGCAGGCGTTCGTCTGGGCGCAAGCGGCCTTCAATAAGGGCCAGCGATATCGTTTGATAGACTAAAGCCCCCATATTTTCGTGTTTTAACGCGGTGAAGGCGGTGGCGGTAACAGGCGGAGGAGACATGGCATCTTGGAGTAAGTTTGCAGGGAATATAACGATGCTACCTTAGCTGAGGAAATTTAGCGATGATGCATCATGTTGAATTCTATTGATCTTTGAATAGTCTGTAACCGCTGAAAGGGTTAACACTCATTAATTTTAAAAATATTGATGATGTATCATGCATCAATCCTTATGTTTTTAAAGTGGTGACATGACGACCTTTGTGCCAACTGCAGAACCGGGTATCGCATTGGCGAACTCCCTGTTAACGACCTCTCCTCCAAGAGTGGGCATTCGCGATGCCTTGCAGGTGATGGCTGATTTTTATCAGGGTGCTGTAAGTGGCGAAGCGTTAAGTGGTGAGCGCGACAAGAATTTTTATGTACGTCGCCCTGAAGGGAGCTACCTCACCCTGAAATTTATTAATAATGCCGAAACGCCAGCAGAGACAGAGATGCAGATTTCGGTGCTGAAGCATTTGGCTCAGGTAGGTTTGGAGCGCGCGGTACCCCAGCACATCAGTTGTGCCAATGCGGGAGGGAATTGGCTTTCTTACTCTACCGAGGAGGGGCCAGTACGGGTTAGAGCCTACAGTTTTATCGGGGGCGAGTCGGGATCCTTTTTAAAGCCATTGCCTGTGGTGTGGCGTGATATCGGAATCGCGGCAGGTCAGCTTGATCAAGCCTTAGCTTCGTTCGAGCATAACGCTGCACATAGGGCCTTCTTATGGGACGCATCTCAAGTTTTACTGCTGAAACCGATGCTTAGCGCTGTAAAGCATTCGTCTGTGTACGAAGACCTCTTGGATTTCATGACGCAGTTCGAAAGGGTAACGCAGCCGGCACTTTGCGGCCTTCCCCATCAAGTGATTCATAACGACCTGTCGCCCAGCAACATGCTGAGCTGTGATGATGGCTTGCGAGTGGCTGGAATTCTTGATTTTGGAGATCTAGTCTACGCGCCTCGTATCGCCGAGATTGCCGTAGCTGCCTCGTATCAGATGGGAGAGGCGGCTAAGCCTCTGGACGTTCTTGGACATATGTTGGAAGGCTACGCAAGCATAGTTCCCTTATCGGCTTCAGAGCGACGCTATGTTATGGATTTGGTGCTCGCCAGATTGGTTCAACGCATGGTAATTACCTCATGGCGCGCGTCACAGTTTCCGTGTAATAGCGCTTACATACTCCGTAGTCATGACTCGGCAAAAGAACTATTTGAACAGTTGATCGGACCTTGGTTGCAAGCAAATAAGGGAGCACAGTTGTCATGAGTCAAGAGTTAACGTTATTGCAGCGGCGTGTTGTTTTGGGCCCAGCCTATCGTTTGTTTTATGAGCATCCGGTACATGTGGTACGAGGTCAGGATGTTTGGCTGGAGGATGCCGAAGGGCGGCGTTACCTGGACGCATACAACAATGTGCCAGTAGTAGGGCATGCCAATGTAAAAGTCGTTGCTGCGATGACAGAACAGGCGCTCAAGGTAAATACCCATACGCGTTACCTGAACGAGAATGTGGTGGATTACGCCGAGCGGTTACTGGCCTTGTTTCCTGCCGAACTCAACCGCGTGGTCTTTACTTGCACAGGCAGTGAAGCAAATGACCTGGCCCTGCGCATTGCGCATGACATGACTGGCCGGAAGGGCGTTATTGTCACTGCCAACGCCTACCATGGCGTGACTAGTTTGCTGGCTGATATGTCTCCCTCGCTGCGTCCGGTGGGTGACTATGTAGAGGTCGTGCCGTCGCCACTATCGTTTGTGGGCACTCCTGATGAGATTAACGCACAGTTTTCCGAGGCGATCGATCTTGCGGCAGAACGGTTAGACCAAAGAGGAACGCCTGTATGTGCATTGCTGATCGATACCGTTTTTGCTAGTGATGGTCTGTATTTGCCCAGTAGAGGAGTGATAAGAGCTGCTGCTGAGGCTGTACGCCGCCATGGTGGGCTCTTTATTGCGGATGAGGTGCAAGGTGGTTTTGCTCGCGTTGGCGGTAATTGGTGGGCGTTTATGCAAGATGATGTGGTGCCCGATATTGTGACGCTAGGCAAGCCGATGGGCAATGGGCACCCTATAGGGGCCGTCGTCGTAAAAGACGCTCTACTCGATGAATTTGGAAAGCAGAGTCGATACTTCAATACCTTTGGCGGTAATACGGTATCAGCTGCGGTAGGTCTGGCTGTGCTATCAGAGCTAAAACGTATAAATGCCACCGAACAGGCCTTGCATGTGGGAAGGCTGATGGAAGCCGGTTTAAAGGGCATCGCCCAAGACTACGCTACGGTTGGCGCTGTACGGGGAAGTGGCTTGTACTGGTCGGTGGAGTTAACACCGTCGGCACAGGTGGCTGAGCAGTCAGCCACGCTGGCGGCAGCGATTGTGAATGGTTTACGCGAAGACGGCGTACTTATTGGAACCTGTGGCAACCGAAATCATATCTTAAAGATTCGACCGCCTTTGACATTTAGGCCAGAGCATGTAGAGCTCTTTATTCAGGCATTGAGGCGGCAATTTACTAGTTTGGATCTGCAGTAGCAGAAACGCAGGAAACCACCTCAATTACATTACTGCCCAATGCCATGCGCTTTGTGCACACACTATAAAGACAGGAGCAGACAATGAAACGTTCTATGAAACTATTGAAGGGCGTGCTGGGAGGCGTTGCATTATTAATGGCGTCGGCGCAGGCACAGGCACAGACCGCAGGTGGGTCGATAAACGTGATTTTGAATCCCGAGCCGCCTACGCTGATCTACGCTCTGAATCAACAAACGCCTACGCAGATCGCTGCAGGGAAGATTTATGAGGGTTTATTAACGTATGACTTCGATTTAAATCCACAACCAAGTTTGGCTAAATCGTGGGAAGTAAGCCCCGACGGTCTTAGCTATACCTTTCAGTTGCAGGAAGGGGTCAAATGGCACGATGGAGAGCCTTTTACTGCCGAAGATGTACGCTTTTCATTGCAAGAGATGTTGGCCGACACCCACTCCCGGGCTCGGGCGAACCTATCGCGTATCGAAAGTATAGATTTGCCCGATGAGCATACGATCGTAATTACACTCAAAGAGCCGTTCGCACCCTTTATCAATACTTTCGAAGTATCCAGCGCGCCGATGATGCCGGCTCATTTGTACAAAGGCACCGATTATCGAAGTAACCCGGCTAATCAGAAGCCAATTGGAACGGGTCCTTTTAAATTTAACGAGTGGCAGCGGGGACGTTTTGTGCATGTGGTGCGTAATGACGACTACTGGCAGGAAGGCCTTCCCTATTTAGACAGTATTTATTTCCAGGTGATTCCTGATGCGGCCTCAAGGCTTGTGGCGCTTGAAAATGGATCGGTGCAGGTAGCCAGCTTTGGCGATATCGATTTTGCATTCTTGCCGCAGTTGCAGGCCAATCCGCAGTTGGACATCACTAACAAAGGGTATGAGTTTGCCGGGCCGCAGGCATTTATTGAATTGAATCACCGCGATGGGCCATCCGCCGACAAACGTTTCCGACAGGCGGTTCAGTACGCGATTGATCGCGATTTCATTGCCAAGCGTATTTTCTTCGGAGCCGCACGTCCGGCTACCGGCCCTATTTCCTCGGTGACTAAATATCATGTCGCTGATGCAGCAAGTCACGACTACGATCCTGAAAAAGCCATTGCCTTGCTCGATGACATGGGCCTGACTCCTGATGCCAACGGCAAACGGGCAACTGTTAAGTTATTAGGGCTGCCATACGGCGATACATGGAACAAAGTATCCGAATACATCAAGAACTCGCTCTCAAAAGTGGGTGTAGAGGTGATTCTTGAAAGTACCGACGCAGGAAACTGGGCCAGCCGCTATTCCAATTGGGATTTTGAAATGGTGGTTGCGTACCTTTATCAGTACTCCGACCCGGCTTTAGGTGTAGACCGCACCTACCTGAGTGACAACATCCGCCAAGGCATTTACGGCACTAACGCCTCGGGTTATCAGAACCCGGAGGTAGATCGTCTTTTCAAAGCTGCAGCGGTAGAGAACGACACGGCCAAGCGCAAAGCACTGTACGAAGAAGTGACGGCGATTCTGGTCGAGGACGCACCTTCCGCCTGGTTAGTTGAGTTGTCTTTTCCCACCATTACCAATAAAAGTGTCAAAAATGTAACCACCTCGGCTATTGGCGTGGCGGAGACGTTTGCGACGACTTACATCGAAAAGTAATAGGAGCAAACGATGAGGTTTCTGTTGGCAGCGGTACCTGTCCTGCTTAAGTCACTGATGGTGCTGGTGGCCGTACTCGTGATCAACTTCACTTTGGTCAGAATGGCTCCTGGTGATCCTGTGAGTGTACTGGCGGGCGAGGCAGGTGCTTCTGACCAGCAGTTTCTGGATCAATTGCGCCAAGAGTTCAATCTGGACCAGCCGGTAATTGTGCAGCTGGGCGGTTACTTGAAGTCGATGGCTTCTTTTGACCTGGGCTTTAGCTACAGACAGCAACAGCCTGTTTGGGATTTGATTGCCGATCGTTTACCGGCCACCCTTATTCTGACGCTCCCTGCGTTTGTATTCTCCCTGTTAATCGGGGTTCTGCTTGGGGTGTTGGCCAGCAAGTTCAGGGGCACATGGAAAGACTCAGCGATCACCGCCGGATCATTGGCTTTTTACGCTACGCCCATTTTCTGGGTGGGATTGATGCTGGTCTTGATCTTCTCAGTGCATTTAGGCTGGTTCCCGCCCTTTGGCTTCGAGCGTATGGGTTCGCCTTTGACGGGAACGGCGCGTTGGATGGATATCGCTCATCATGCCTTCTTGCCGATTGTGACCTTGGCCGCGTTTAACGTGGCGCTTTATGCGCGTATGACCCGAGCATCAATGAATGACGTGCAGACGGCTGACTACGTTAAAACTGCGTGGGCAAAGGGTTTGTCGCCTTCGCGAGTGGTGTGGGTTCACCAGTTACGTAATGCGGTGTTGCCCGTCATAACCTTGGCAGGACTGCAGGCCGGGCAATTAATTGGTGGTTCAGTTTTAGTGGAAACGGTGTTTGCCTGGCCGGGAGTGGGACGCCTGGCTTTCGATGCTTTGATGCAACGCGATTATCAAATACTACTGGGCGTGTTCTTTTGCACCTCAGTGGTTGTAGTTGCCCTGAATCTGTTAACAGATCTGCTTTATGTAGTTGTAGACCCACGTATGCGGAGTGCGTCATGACGGGATTGTGGAGTCGTTTTGCTAAGAATGGCGGAGCAGTACTTGGCCTGTTTGTTCTGCTGCTGGTTATTGCTGTTGCAGTACTGGCACCCTGGCTTTTTCCAGGTAGTCCCTGGGATACTGGTGCAGCACCTTTTCTAAAACCGCTTGAAGAGCCGGGTGTTTGGCTCGGCTCCGACTCGATGGGCCGTGATATTGCTGCCGGAATTGCCCATGGGGCACGTGCTTCGTTATTGGTAGGTTGTGCAGCAACAGTCGTGGCGGTAAGCATTGGGCTTCTGGTGGGTGTACCTGCAGGCTTTCTTGGGGGCCGTTACGACGAAGCACTGATGCGCCTAACCGAGATCTTTCAAACGATACCCAGTTTTTTCCTGGCAATTTTGTTTGTTGCTATCTTTCAACCGTCCATTAATTCAGTGGTGGCAGCTGTAGGCTTAGTGAGCTGGCCGCCCATTGCCCGTTTGGTACGCGCTGAATTCATGCGGTTGAAATCCAGCGAGTTTGTCGAGGCTGCGTTGGTTCAAGGCCTGTCAAAGACGCGTGTTGTTGTCGTGGAAATTCTACCTAATTGCTTGTCGCCGTTGATTGTCATGGCCTCGCTGATGGTGGCTAACGCCATCTTGCTCGAGAGTGCGCTTAGCTTTCTTGGTCTGGGTGATCCCAACTTAATGAGCTGGGGGTACATGGTGGGTGCCTCACGCTCACTGCTGCGACTGGCGTGGTGGATGTGCCTGTTCCCCGGTCTGGCTATTTTCATGACGGTATTAGCGGTGAACTTAGTGGGCGAGGGGTTGAATGACGCGCTAAATCCCAAGTTGCATCGTAAGGAAGGATGATGAGCGCAGAACTTCATATCGAAAATATTCAGATTGCGCTCCCCCGTGGTGCCGATCGCCCGTTTGCTGTCGACGGTGTTTCCTTGCAGGTAAAGCCCGGCGAGGTGGTCTGCGTTGTGGGCGAGTCTGGTTCTGGAAAGTCGACTTTGGCACACGCCATTCTCGGCTTGTTACCTCGTGGGCTGTCGGTGACGCAAGGCGAGATTCGTTTGGGAGAGCAGTCATTAAAGGGGCAGCCTTTAAAAACATTGCGAAAGATACGTGGCAAGCGCATTTCAATGATCTTCCAGGAGCCGCTCAGCGCCTTGAACCCATTGATGCGCTGCGGTGATCAAATTGTGGAAACACTGAGAGAACACACTGCCGACACAGCAGAGAGCATGCAAGACCGGGTCGGAGAGCTTTTGGTCTCGGTTGGCTTGAGTGATCATAAGCGTGTCGCGGGCTCGTACCCCTTTCAATTATCGGGAGGGCAGCGTCAACGGGTGATGATTGCGATGGCTCTGGCCCTGGAGCCAGAGATCCTCATCGCTGACGAACCGACAACAGCGCTGGATGTCACTACTCAGGCACAAATCTTGCGGGTGTTGGTTGAGATTCAGCAGCGTAAAGGTTTAGGCGTCCTGTTTATTACCCACGATTTCGGTGTGGTTTCCGAGATTGCGGATCGGGTTGTGGTGATGAAAGCCGGTTGCGTCGTTGAGCAGGGCCCGGTTGATGATGTGCTGAATCGTCCCCAGGCAGAGTATACAAAAGCGTTATTGGCGGCAGTGCCATCCTCCGTTCCGCCGGAGCGGGATGCCGGCTCTGAGACTGTTAATACACTACTGACTGTTCAGGGACTGCACAAAAGTTACGTAAAGCGCGGAGGCATGTTCAGGCCGAGTCAAACCTTCAATGCTGTAAAGGGGGTTGATTTTACGATTCGACACGGTGAAACGGTGGGTCTGGTGGGGGAGTCCGGTTCGGGCAAGACAACCATTGGACGAATTCTGACTGGGCTTATTCGTCCTGACTCAGGGCAGGCCATGGTGGGTGGGCAGGATGTTTTGGCTGATGGGGCGTTTAATGATATGGGGCTGCGCCGTCGTATACAGATGATTTTTCAGGACCCATACAGCTCGCTGAACCCCAGGCATAGAGTGTCGACGATTTTAACGGCAGGCATGATTGCTCAAGGCTCAACGCGAAGCGAGGCGTTGCAGCGTGCTCGAGAGTTACTGGATATCGTCAGGCTCGACGCCTCAGCTCTTGATCGTTTTCCACACGAGTTTTCGGGGGCAACGTCAACGCCTGGGCTTTGCGCGTGCGATTGCACTAAATCCCGAGCTGATTATTGCAGATGAGCCTGTTTCTGCACTGGATGTGTCAGTACAAGAGCAAGTGTTGGCATTGCTGGGCGACTTAAAGCGCGAGCTGGGTTTATCCATGCTGTTTATTACCCATGATCTACGTGTGGCAGCCCAGTTGTGCGAACGCATTATCGTACTGCAGCATGGCGAAATAGTAGAACAGGGCAGTACTCTTGAAGTATTGCAGCGCCCCCAACACCCATACACCCAGGCGCTGATTGATGCACTGCCGGGCCGCGATTGGAAATAATTTTAGGACGACGCTGATGAAAGCTTTTATTTCTCCGTTTCATGATCATCACTGGACAGGCAATGCCTTGGTGCGTGGCCGCTTGCAACTACACCATGATGCACAAGGCCGCGGTGCCCAGGTTGAAGCAGCATTAAAAGACCTGGAGCTGCAATGTCATTATGTAGAGCCAGGCTCTGTAGACATGCCCGAATTAAATCGTGTGCATGCGGAGGATTACTTGCATTACTTACGCACAGCCTCTGAGGAATGGCTACAACGCCCGGATGTTTCTTTCGAGGTTCGTCCGAATATTTGGCCTAATCGCTATTTTCCGGTAATGAAAGGAAGTCTGCCAGTGGCTAAGGCGGGGCGTTATTTGGGTGACGGAGCTTCGCCAATCGTTGCGGATACCTGGAAAAACGCGCACTCGGGAGCGGAAACTGCTGTTATGGGAGCCCAGGCATTGCTTGATGGCGAACGTAGCGTGTATGTGTTGTCCAGACCCAGCGGCCACCATGCCATGACCGACATGGCGATGGGCGGGTCGTTTATTGCGAATGCGGCGCTGGCAGCAGAGCGTTTGCGCAGCACATTTAAACGTGTGGTTGTTCTGGATATCGACGTGCATCATGGCAACGGCACGCAGCAACTTTTTTATAGTCGTGATGATGTGTTGACCATTTCGATTCATGGCGATCCGGATGTGATTTTCCCGTTTATCTGTGGCTATGACGATGAGGTCGGTGTAGATGCAGGTGAAGGTTATAACCTGAATATACCCATTATCGCGGGCAGTGAAATGGCGCAGTATCGTCCCCATTTCGAGCGTGCATTGCAACGCATTTCTGATTTTCAGCCTGAAGCCCTTATTATCGCCGCGGGCTACGACACATTTCGAGGGGATCCTTTCGGCAACCTTTGCCTGGATACCCCGGATTATTCGATATTAGGGGCGCGTTTGGCGGCACTGAAGCTTCCCACCCTGTTCGTCCAAGAAGGTGGCTACGTTATAAGCGCGTTGAGAGCGAATACGCGTTCATTACTCGAAGGTTATCTAGGAGAACGTTGATGACAATGACAACACGCCGTGTGGCGCTTATCAGCGGTGCCGGACGAGGAATTGGTTTTGCCATTGCCGCTGAACTGCTTAAAGCGGGCTGGGCTGTCAGCGTGGGATCGCGCACAGCCCCTGCTGGGCTAGGTGCTGTAGGCAGCGAGACGCTGCACTGGTCGGCTTACGATGCGCGAGATGCTGCTAGCGAAACGGCCTGGGTGGATGCCGCCGTTGCCTATTTCGGACGAATTGATGCCTTGGTGCATAACGCCGGGATTCTAAGTGAAACGCCGGTGATTGAAGCGAGCGAAGCGGAGGTTGACGATCTGTTACAGGTCAATGTGAAGTCGCCCTTACGTATTACTCAACGGGCATGGCCGCATTTAAAAAACTCTGACAGAGCGAAAGTAGTAGTGCTTGCCTCACTATCTGGAAAGCGTGTGCGGGCACCGCAATCGAGCCTGTATTCGTTGAGCAAGGCGGCTGTATTGAACCTGACCCATGGCATTCGGCATTGTGGGGAGGCGGACGGTATACGCGCTACAGCTATTTGCCCAGGCTTTGTGGCGACTGATATGGCGGCAAAGTGCGACGAAGAGATCATGGATCAGCTCACACGTCCTGAAGATGTAGCGGTAATTGTGCGCACCGTACTGGAATTGCCAAATACGGCGAGTGTTGCCGAGGTACCGATCAACTGGCGGGTCGAGTCAGAGTATTAAACGGGGGCGGGGCGCTTCTTACATCTACTCGTTAAGACTAAACCAGGTCGATTTCAGGCTGGTGTACTTATCGATGGCATGGATCGACTTGTCACGCCCAAAGCCCGATTGCTTTACTCCTCCAAATGGTACAGAAACGTTGCTGTCAAAGTAGCAGTTTACCCAGACCAGACCCGCTTCAAGCTGGCGCGACACGCGATGCGCACGGGCAAGGTTTGCTGTCCAAAGGCCAGAGCCCAAACCATATTCGTGGTCATTGGCGTAAGCAATAGCCTCTTCTTCGGTGTCAAAGGCGGTCACGGCTAATACAGGTCCGAAGATTTCTTCTTCGACAATACGTATGTTTTGTGCACTCACCTCGAAAATAGTGGGCTCAATGTAGTAGCCACCTGTATCGCTGTGTACCTGGCTGCCGCCCATGCGTAGCGTCGCTCCTTGCGCTGTGCCGGACTGGATAAATTCCATGACGCGTTGCATATGCATTTCGTTGACCATGGCGCCCATGGCCGTTTTCGGATCCAGCGGATTACCGGGTTGCATCTGTGTTGCGCATGCCATGAGCTTTTCCATGAACTGGTCGTATATACCGCGCTGCACGTATAACCTTGAGCCAGCAATGCAAACTTCACCCTGGTTGTTGAAAATACCAATGGCGGCGGCTAAAGCAGCCCGGTCCAGGTCTGGGCAGTCGTCGAAAATAATATGTGGCGATTTTCCACCGCATTCGAGCCATATTTGCTTAAGATTCGACTGGCCCGAATATTGCATAAAGCGTTTTCCCGTACCGGTGGAGCCGGTAAATGCCAGACAGTCGATATCAGGGTGCAGGCCCAGGGCACGACCGGCTACCGGCCCAGTTCCAGGCACGATATTAAGTACCCCAGGAGGAATTCCGGCTTCAAGTGCAAGTTCGCCCAAACGAATCGCCGTTAAGGGTGAAGCGTCAGCCGGCTTTAAAATGACACTGTTGCCCGCTGCCAGGGCTGGCGCGACTTTCCAGCTTGCCATCATCAGCGGGTAATTCCATGGCACAACGGCAGCGACCACGCCCAGAGGATGGCGGGTAATCGTGGCTAAGGCGTTGTTGTCGGTAGGCGCAATTTCATCATATTGCTTATCAATCAGCTCACCGTACCATGCATAGGTGTAGGCCGATTCCGGCACATCGAATAGCAGGCAGTCGCTAATAGGCTTGCCCATGTTCAGTGTTTCGAGCAGCGCGATATCGTTTAGATTCTCTTCAATCAGCTGGGCCAGCTTCAACATGCATTTTTTGCGCTCACGCCGGGGCATATTGGCCCATACGCCTTCTTTAAAGGCTCGGCGTGCAGAGCGTACGGCGACGTTAATGTCTTCTTCAGAGCAGGATGGCACTTGCGTCAGTAACTTGCCGGTGGCCGGATTGACGATGTTTAGCACTTCACCATTACCGGCATAAGGTTTGCCGTCGATGATGGCATGTGAACGAAAGCGTAGCGTTGAGGCGAGCGCTTCCCAATCGTGTAAGGTAGCTGGAGTCGTCATGAGATTTTCTCTGTGGAGTAGACTGGCAGGCTTGCGGGCGCGCGGCGTGCTAAAAAAACACCTGCTGCAATGATTAGAACAATGCCGCCAAGGGCAAGTGAATCAGGAGCTTGCTTAAATACGAGCGAACTGATTAGCACTGCCATTAGCAATTGGCAGTAGTTGTACGGTGCCAGTGTCGAGGCTGCCACGCGTTGAAATGCTGCAATAAGCAGCATCTGCCCCATGGCATTTAGCACGCCCAGCCCGATAATCAGGGCCAGGTCAACAGAGTCGGGCCATATTTCGGGCAGAAAGAAAGGAGCGGGTACCGCTGTAATGATCCAGCATACAAATGCGGTGGTAGCGTACTGGGTGTGTCCGGGAACCAATCCTGCCAGTTTACGTGTCAGCAGTTGAAATAAGGCGTAGCTTAAAGCGGCGACTGCCATAAGTACGGTTCCGAGTATAGGAAGTTCGTTGCCCGGTCGCACAATCAGCAGCATGCCAATCAGGCCCGCAAGTACGGCATACCATTGAGCACGGCCCACTCGTTCATTTAATAGCCAGGCAGATAAGGCAACAATAAGCAGTGGTGAGGTGAAGTAGATGGCTGTGGCTTCAGCCAAGGGCATCCAGGTCAATGCGGTCATGAAGGCGGTGCCAGCCACGCCCAGCGTGACGCCACGTAGAACAAGCAACTTCAGTATGCGGCCCTTGGGCAGCGGGGCGACGCCATGTTTAAGCAATAAAAAAAGGGCGAAAACGCTAACCGTGGAGTAGCGCAAAACATTCAAAAAAGGAGCCGGGTAGAAGTTAAGAAAATACTTGCTTCCCGCATCGAATACAGCAAAGGTGACAAGCCCGCAAAAAAATAGCAGAATGCCACTTTTATGGTTCAGACTAGAGGTCGGATTCGCAAGGGGCTGCATAAAACCTCGTGTTTATTCGACGATTCTTGCCTGCTCCAGCAGGACGCCTAGCAACACGTTTGCGCCAGCGGTGATGTGTTCCGGCTTGGCGTCTTCAATTTCATTATGGCTAATACCGTCTTTGCAGGGAATAAAGATCATGGCTGTCGGGTGTACGCCCGCAACGTATACTGCATCGTGTCCAGCGCCAGTGACGATGGATTGATGGGGATAACCGCGGACTTGTGCCTGACTCCGCACATTTTCGACCAGTTCCGGAGCGAAGGGGTAGGCGCAAACTGCTGGATATCGTTGATGTCGATTTGCGTAGTGAAGCCGATGTTTTTGCCAGTTGAGATTTCTTCGCATAAGCTTCTAAAGCGAGCCTCCATCTCATCGAGTAAATCGGCCTTTTCATGGCGTAGATCCACACTGAATTTAACGCTGCCAGGAATGACATTCCGCGAAGAGGGATAAACATCAACGACACCGACCGTGCCGCGTCCTTCAGGACCAAACTCTCGTGCGATTTCGATCACAGCCTGCATGAGGAAACTTGCCGCATAGAGAGCATCTTGACGTAGTTCCATGGGGGTGGGTCCTGCGTGCGCTTCCATTCCGGTGACAGTAACGTCATACCAGCGTAGCCCTAAAGAGCCCGTTACAACCCCAATAACGTTTTCCTGGGCTTCCAGGATAGGGCCTTGCTCAATGTGGGCTTCCAGATAAGCGCCTAATGCGTGTCCAGGAACAGGGTAGTCTCCGTCGTAGCCGATATTTTTCAGCTCATCGCGAACCGACTTTCCGTCCAGATCCACAGCATTCAGCGCGGTTTCAACGGGAAAGACTTTGCAATAGGCGCCCGATCCCATCATTACGGGCACAAAGCGGGTGCCTTCTTCGTTAGTCCAGATAATTAACTCTAGGGGTGCTTCGGTATTGATGTTGGTGTCGTGCAGGGTGCGCATGACTTCCAGGCCCGCCAGAACACCGAAACACCCGTCAAATTTTCCGCCTGTGGGCTGGGTGTCAATGTGACTGCCTGTAGCGATGGGGGAGGTCCGGATTGCGTCCGGCACGGCGACCAAAAATATTGCCAACCTGGTCTACCGTGACCGTCATGCCGATGTCTGTCATCCAGTTGCACAGCAAGTCACGGGCCTCGCCGTCCAGCTCAGTTAAGGCAAGACGGCAATTACCGCCTTTCGGCGTTGCGCCAATCCTGGCGAGTTCCATTAACGAATCCCAAAGACGTTCGCCATTGATTTCAAGAGTTGTGGTGGTCATTCTGTTTATTCCTTACTTAAACTCAATTTCAACGAAGGTGAAAGGAGTGTCACTAGGATTGATGACGTTGTGCTCTACTCCTGCATCGCGGGTATAACTTTGTCCAGCGTTTAAGTGGCTAGTCGTCACACTGCCGTCCGGGTGCTCGAGCTGCAAGGGCCCGGTCGTCATGGGAACGACGACATAGGACATTTCGTGTTTGTGCCATCCGGTTTCGGAGTGTGGCGGAAAATGCCATTCGGTGACGCGAGTCACTGCGTTGTCGATTTGTACGGTGGGAACAGCTGTGGAGAGTGGCACGTTACTCATGAAATTTCCTTTGTTTCTTTTTAGACAACCGACTCTTGCGGCTCCCACTGCTTACCGGGAATCGCATCGACTAAACGTTTGGTGTAATCACTCTGGGGATTGTTGAAAATGTCAGTGGGCTTGCCGAACTCCACAATCTTTCCTTGATGCATGACTGCAATTGAGTGACAGATTTGCGAAGCAACGCGTAAGTCATGAGTGATAAAGATGATGCCAATCTGTAAACGTTTTTGCAGTGACTGCAGCAATTCAAGCACCTGTGCCTGAACAGAAACGTCCAGTGCAGAAACTGATTCATCTGCGACGATCAGGCTAGGGTTCAGCGCCAGGGCACGGGCAATGCCGATACGCTGCCTCTGGCCACCGGAGAACTGGTTTGGGTAGCGATCAAATGCTGAAACATCCAGGCCCACCAGCTCAAGCAGCTCACGGGTACGATGTTCGGCGTCGCGGGGCGAGTCGCCATTCGCAATGGGGCCGTCACAAATCGACCGGCCCACAGTATGCCGGGGATTAAGTGAGGCAAAGGGATCTTGAAAGATCATTTGTACATGGCGCCTAAGCGGACGTAGTTGCGCTTCGCTATAACCCGCTATATCCGTACCTTGGAAACGAATCTCACCACCGTCGATTTTGATCAGTTTAAGCAGGCATTTTCCGATTGTGCTTTTTCCTGAGCCGGATTCGCCCACAATGCCTAAGGTCTCCCCTCGCCGCACCGTAAAGCTAACGTTATCTACAGCCTTGATAATGCGTGGTTTGGTAAATAGGGTGCGACCGGTCACGTAGGTTTTTTGTAAATTCGCCACTTCAAGCACGACCTCGCCCTCTTTGGCTACCACACGTTCTATTTTGCGCAAATGAGGCACGGCTGCGATGAGACGCTGCGTATAGGGATGTCGAGGGTTATTAAGAACCTGATCGACGCTACCTTGCTCGACCAGAATCCCTTTTTCCATGACGGCAACGCGATGGGCAATTTCAGCCACGACCCCAAAGTCGTGAGTGACGAACATGACACCCATGCCTTTCTCTTTCTGAATTTTGGCGATAAGCGCCAGAATTTGTGCTTGCGTTGTGACGTCCAGGGCGGTGGTAGGCTCGTCGGCAATAAGTAGAGGGGGTTCGAGAGCCAGGGCCATGGCGATCATGACGCGTTGGCGTTGTCCCCCTGACAGTCGAAAAGGGTGTGTGTCATAAAGCACTTTGGGATCTGGAAGTCCTACGAAATTGAATAAATCAAGAGCGCGCTGCTTGCGGGCGTCGGGCGTAAACGCCCTATGTGCTTCCATGACTTCGGTCACCTGCGCACCAACCGTCATTAGAGGGTTAAGGGCAGACATGGGCTCTTGAAAAATCATTGCCATATCTTTGCCGCGCATTTTGGTCAGCTCGGCTTCCGGCGTCTTAACCAGATCCTTGCCTTTAAATAGAATGGATCCTTGGCTGGGCTTGAGATAAGGGGGAGCAGGCCCAGAATGGCATTCGCACTCATGGATTTGCCTGAACCTGACTCACCCACAATGCATAGAATCTCACCGGCATGGAGCTCGAACGATACGTCTTCAACAGCAAACTTACGGTCGCTGCCCTTTTCAAGTGGAATGCTTAGGTTTTGTACTGACAGCAAGGGGTCTTTCCCTGTATTCATCGTGGACTCCTATTCGCCGCGTTTGCGTAACTGCGGGTTTAGGGCGTCGTTGAGGCCCTCACCGATCAGGTTAATGGCCAACACGGTCAGCATGATTGCCACGCCCGGCCACACACACATCCACCAGGCTTCGCGAATCATGGTTCGGGAGGCACCGATCATGAAGCCCCAGCTCATCAGGTTGCGATCGCCCAGTCCTAAGAACGACAGTGCTGACTCAGTAAGAATGGCTGTTGCGACCATAAATGAGGCTGAAACAATAATGGGCGACATGGCATTGGGCAAGATTTGAGACCAAATGATGCGTGCGGGTTTTTGCCCAATGACAATAGCCGCCTGCACGAATTCGCGCTGACGTAGCGACAAAAACTCCGAGCGCACCAGTCGCGCAGCCGGGGGCCAGGACACCACTGTTATGGCCCCTGTAATCGAGACTAGCGAGGGACCCATAACCGCGACAATAACAACGGTGAGTGCCAGTTGGGGAATGGTCTGAAAGAACTCGGTGAAGCGCATCAAGGCGTCATCAATACGACCACCGCAATAGCCCGAAATCGTGCCGATGACGACTCCAAAGGCCAAGGCAATCACTGTTGAAAGCAACCCGATCATGAGCGATACCCGCGCGCCCCATACAAGGCCTGCAGTTATATCGCGCCCCAGCATGTCGGTGCCAAGCGGGTAGGCGGCATCAGTCAAGGGGGGATTAACGGCGCAGCCACCATCATCCAGGGGGATTCCTCATAAATATAGGGGGCGGCAATAGCGAGGAAGCACACGAATAAAATAACGATGAGGCCAAATACGGCGCCCCAGTTACGTGAGTAACGTCTGAAGAAGGTGTTCATCAGGCTGCTCCTTCCTGTCCACCAGCGCCAATACGAGGATCGATCAGGCGATAAATAATTTCTGTGATCAGATTAAACAGGACCACCATGGTGGAGGTGACCAGGAAGATGCCCAGCAGCAATTGGTAGTCGCGCTGTAACAGGGCGTCGAACATTAAGCGCCCGATGCCGGGCCAGGCAAAGACCGTTTCGGTTAAAACGGCGCCGCCTGCCATCTGGCCTAACTGAATGCCTGCAAAGGTCACCACCGGCAACAGGGCGTTTCTTAGCACATGTGTGCGGATGACGCGTCCCTCGGGCACTCCTTTGGCGCGGGCAGTTTTAACGAAGTCCATGCCAATGACTTCAAGCATCGAGGCGCGGGTTAGACGTACGTAAAAGGCCATGAAGAAGCAGCCTAGCGTTAGCGTGGGCAGAGCCAGGTGCCGGGCGATATCGTGCACCCGGGCAAGCCCCGTCAAGCGTGAGCCTACCGACTCCATCCCAAAGGCAGGTAACCAGCCAAGCACCACGGAAAACAAGAGAATTCCCATTAGCGATAGCCAGAACAGAGGCGTGGCGTAAAGAATCAGCGCTCCACTGGTGACGACGCTGTCTATCCAGCGGCGACGGCCAGAGAAGCGTGAGCGGGCGGCTATTACACCAAGTGAGACGCCGGCGATTATCGAAAATATAAAAGCCGAGGACATCAACAAAAAGGTGGCAGGCAAACGCTCAAGAATGAGCGTTAAGACAGGAACATGATTTCGATACGAATAGCCGAGATCCAGCTGTACCACACCTTTCAGATATAGCCATAGCTGGCTTAGGAGAGGCTTATCCAGGCCAAAAGCAATGCGTAATTGTTCAACATAGGCCGGATCGCTGACACCAGCCTGACCGGCAAGCACTGCAGCCGGGTCGCCTGGAGCGAGCCGAATCAGGAAAAAATTGATGATGACAACGCCCAGGATAACAATAAGCGCCTTGCCCAGACGCGAGGCCAAAAATATCAAAAATTTCATAAATTGAGTCCTGTGTCCTCTGAGATAAGCAGGGCCCCCGAAGGGGCTGTTCAGCTGGATAGCGTGGCTTATTCGATGTACACGTCGGCAAAATTATCATGCAGGCCAATAGCTGTTTTCACCAGGTTCTTGACGTTGTCACGATAGATTGTCGCAAACTCCATATCGACCAATGAGCCTTGCGCAACATCGTTGACTAAGGTGGTCTGAATTTCGCTGTAAAGGCGTTGACGTTCTTCCGGGTCGGTTTCGGCTGCAGCCTGGGCCCATTTTTTGTCGAGCTCAGGGTTTTTGTAGCCTTGCACGTTGGCAAAAGGAGAGCCTTTAACGATATTTGACTCGATATAGAAGCGTTCTACGCCAAAGGCAGGATCGCCATACTGGTAGGCGTAGGTTGTAGTGAGGTCAAATTCCCAGTTGCTGGTTCGGCTCGCCCATCCGCCTGCGTCTGTTGCGGCGAGATTAACCTTAAAGCCCAGTTGCTCCAGTGCCTGTTTGGTGTATTCATCCAGGCGCTCCCAGGTGGAACCATAAGGAAAGCTCAGCATGTTGACGGTGTAGTCGCCCGGGTTAATGCCAGACTCTTTAATCAGCTCGCGTGCTTTTTTCATGTCGAAGGTGTAGGTGGGCGTATTGCTGTCGTAAAACATCTCGGTGTTGACGAAAGCGCCGGTTGAGACTTTGCCCATGCCAAACATGATGTTATTGACAATAATGTCGCGATTGACGGCTGCCATAACGGCTTGACGCACCTTTACGTTGTCGAATGGCGGTTGACGCATATTGAACAAGTAGTACGCCTGAGGAGAAAGAAGTTCCCAGCCTTTTGTTGTCATTTCTACGTTCGGCAACGCTGCAAGACGCTTGACGTCGACGTTATCGACGTCGCCTCCGCGAAGCACATCCACTTGGCCCTGTTCAAAGGCAACGGCACGGGAAGCTGAGTCGGGTATCACGTTAAAGATCAGTTCATCCAGATAGGGAAGACCCTCTTGCCAATAGTTGGGATTGCGTTCCAGTTTGATATGTTCGCCGCGTCGCCATTCTTTGAACATGAAGGGACCAGTACCAATAGGTTTTTGATTGGCGGGGGCGTTCCGGTAGTCGGTACCTTCGTAAATGTGCTTGGGCATCATCGGTGCAAAAGCGGGCTCAAACATCAACGTGAAGGCTGGCAAAGGGGCGTTCAACTTCATGACCACGGTTAGGTCATCAATTTTGTCGACGCCTTCAAGATAGCGGTTCAGGATGACCTTTGCGCGTCCATGCACTTCAGGCAGCATGTCGGTCATTGAAAAAATGACATCGTCGGCAGTAAATGGCTCGCCATCATGCCAGGTCACGCCTTCTTGTAAATGAAAGGTATAGCTTTTGCCGTCCTCGCTAACTTCCCAGGACTTGGCCAGATTAGCTTCGGGTTTTAAGTCGTGCGTAAAGCGGAACAGGCTTTCGTAAATTTTGCCGGTAATGTATTGCGTTGGGGCCTGTTGGTTAATTGCGGGAATTAGAACAGGAGGCTCTGGCTGCACAATCATGCTTAAGGTGCCACCGCGGGTTTGGGCGCCAGCACTGAAAGTCATCGCTAGCATCGCTGCGCCAAGCCCAAGTTTTATCCAAGGTTTTGTCTTCACTGCTTGTCTCCTGCAGAAGTTGTTATGAGACTAAGGTAATGCGTGACTGGCGCTGTTTAAAGAGCCATATCTTGACTCGAAGGCAGAGCCACTTGTGGTAGTCTCGTTCTTGATCGAAGATGTAACGGTGAGCCTAATCAAGGAGATTGAGTCTAAGTCCTTGATAACAATCAACCCGCGGCAACGTAACCGAGTGGTCAGGCCACAAGGCCAGTTTAATGCAAGCCTTATTTTTTCACTCACGGCGTTTTCCCTAGGTTGGGGTTTTCAAGGAGTATTCCTAAACCCTGCTAGCAGAGGGGGCCTGTTTTTGACGAACAATAGTGAGTTGATGCGATGTTGGAAATGCTAGTTCACGAGCTTTTGCTGCAGAAAATCGAGCGCAATGCCGAGACTCCGCTTGCACGACAGGTATACGAGGCCTTTAGTGCACTTATTCTTGATGGCGATTTACCTGCGGGTACAAAGCTGCCCGCCAGCCGTGCATTAGCGCGTGAAACCCTATTGTCACGTAACACCATCATCGCTGCTTATGAGCAACTGCAGGCCGAAGGCTACGTGGTCGCGGTCACTGGAAGCGGTACGTTTGTGTCTGATACCGTCCCTGTTATGTCCGCCTCGAAAAAGGACGATACTGACGACTCGCTGCAGCCTTCGATTGATGAAACCCTGCTGTTATCGCGTCGGGGCATCGAGCTCCTTCATCATGCCCAGGCGTCAAAACAACAGTGGGGAGCGTTCGTGCCGGGCGTGCCCGATCTACGTTTATTTCCTAACAAGACCTGGATGCGTCTACAGCGCCGGTATTGGCAAAAGCCGATGCCCGATCTTATGACCTATGCGCATGGCTCTGGCTATCTGCCACTACGCCAGGCCTTGGCTGATCATCTGCGTATTGCGCGCTCAGTTCGCTGCGAAGCTGAGCAGGTGATCATTACCTCTGGCATTCACCAATCCTTAAGCGTGATTGCTAAATTACTGGGCGATATTGACAGCACAGCATGGATGGAAAACCCCGGTTACTGGGGAGCGAGTACGGTACTGCGAGCGGCCGGAATTCGATTGGTTCCAGTGGATGTAGATGAAGAGGGCTTGAGTCCTGATGCCGGGCAAATGCAGAAGCCGCCGCAATTCATTTTTGTTACGCCTTCGCACCAGTATCCCCTCGGAACGCTCATGAGCCTGGGGCGACGCCGTATGCTGCTAGAGTACGCGCACCAGCGTGGTGCCTGGATTATCGAAGATGATTACGATAGCGAATTTCGCTTTGGGGGCAGGCCTATTGCATCGTTACAAGGGCTGGACAGCTACGACAGGGTTATTTATTTGGGGACCTTTTCCAAAACCTTGTTTCCCGGTATTCGTTTGGGCTACATCGTAGTACCAAAAAAATTGGCGTCCCTTCTTTCCCTGGGCATGTCAGAGCTATACCGCGAAGGGCGCCTGATTGATCAGGCGGTTTTAGCGGATTTTATCTCTGAAGGTCATTATTCAAGTCATGTGCGCAAAATGAAAGCGGTGTATGCACGGCGCCAGACGTTACTGCGCAATGCCATCTGTAGTCATTATGGAACTGCTTGGCCGATGTCTAGCCAAGAAGCAGGCTTGCATCTAGTGATGCATTTACCGCAGGGTGTGAGCGATGTTGCAATCACCGCTGCAGCCCAAAAGCGGGGCATATGGGTCCGGCCACTTTCAAACTATTACTCTGGTACGAAGCGACTGCCTGGTTTACTGTTTGGCTATGCCACCGTAAACGAAGAAGACATCGAGCCGGCTTTTAAGCAATTGGCAAAACTTATAGACGCTGAGCTGGAACATAGCAATTTATAGAAATGGCACCTTGCTACTCATCCAAAATGGCTCCATAGATTTCAATTAAGCAACTGTCTTAATAAGGCCACTTTAAGGCGATTGCCCTTGCTATAACGGGTGCCTTTCGCCGATTATGTTAATAGTTAAATAATATAAGATTGAGAATCAGCTTCTTCTCCAGGCATAGGTTTGCACGGTTCTGCCGCTTTGACTTAAAGGCGGCCACGGTAGCTGGCAGCTTGTAAGACTGGGGTTGAATCGTATATTTACCTCGGAGGTGACATGATTAATTTAAAGCGTCCCGAACTGCTCAAGCAGCAAGCATATATTAATGGGCAGTGGGTGGATGCCGATTCAGGCGAAACCATTGACGTATTTAACCCGGCTAATGGCAAGAAGATAGGCAGTATTCCGAAAATGGGGGCTGCTGAAACGGCTCGTGCCATTGCAGCGGCGAATGACGCTTTTAAGCAGTGGCGAGTCATGCCTGCTAAAGCGCGTGCAGGCATTCTGCGCAAATGGTTTGATTTGGTAATGCAAAATCAAGAGGACCTGGCCGTGATTATGACTCTGGAGCAAGGTAAGCCCTTGACGGAGTCACGTGGTGAAATCGCGTATGGTGCTTCCTACCTGGAATGGTATGGCGAAGAAGGCAAGCGGGCTTATGGGCAAACGATCCCGGGGCCTGCTGCCGACCGCCGGGTTGTAGTGGTTAAAGAGCCGGTTGGTGTCTGCGCAGCCATTACTCCCTGGAATTTTCCTTCTTCCATGATCACGCGCAAGGTGGGCGCGGCGCTTGGTGCCGGCTGCACGATTGTGGTTAAGCCCGCCACGCAAACCCCTTTCTCTGCCTACGCTTTAGCGGTGTTGGCGCAAGAGGCCGGCGTGCCAGAGGGCGTGTTCTCGGTCTTAACGGGCTCGGCCTCGGATATTGGCGGCGAAATGACGTCTAATCCCACGGTGCGTAAAGTCAGCTTCACGGGTTCGACTGAAGTCGGACGTTTGCTCATGGCGCAAAGTGCCAGGCAAATCAAGAAAGTCTCGCTCGAGCTGGGTGGCAATGCACCGTTTATCGTATTTGATGACGCTGACCTGGATGCCGCTGTTGAAGGGGCAATGGCAAGTAAATACCGCAATATGGGTCAAACGTGTGTTTGTGCCAATCGTTTGTACGTGCATGACAAAATCTATGATGCCTTTGCCGAGAAACTCGTTGCTGCTGTGGGCAGGCTTAACGTTGGAGACGGGATGGGCGAGGGCGTGACTCAGGGACCTTTGGTCGAGCAGGGCGCCGTAGATAAGGTTAAAGAGCATATTGCCGATGCCTTGTCCAAGGGTGGCAAGGTATTGACGGGTGGCGACTCTCACGAATTGGGCGGGTTGTTTTTTCAGCCTACCGTTGTGGCAAATGCGACGTCCGACATGAAAGTGGCCAGGGAGGAAACTTTTGGCCCGCTGGCGCCCTTGTTCCGTTTTCACAGCGATGAGGAAGTGGTGGAGATGGCCAATGACACCGAGTATGGTCTTGCTGCCTATTTCTATAGCCGGGATATTAGTCGGGTTTGGCGTGTTGCCGAATCACTTGAGTATGGAATGATTGGCATTAATTCGGGAATTTTGTCTAACGAGGCTGCTCCATTTGGGGGCGTTAAGCAATCTGGGATAGGCCGGGAAGGTGCAAGTTACGGCCTGGAAGACTATATGGTTGTTAAATACATGCTGATGGGCGGTATTTAATAGCTGAAATATTGGCTGTAGTACGCATCATGAGGCAGGACGGGCCAGGTTGTAAAACAACCTGGCCCGTCTTTTATATCTGTGCTGGAAATCAGCAATATACCTTCTGCCGTAAAGCGGCGTGTCGGGGTTCTTTTTAAAGAACTTTAGTTTTCAGTTGCCGCTGAATTTCGCAAAGGACTCCCGACTTTGTGCTTAAAGCACGCCTTTGGTAGAAGGAATGACACCTTCGTTACGGGGGTCAGTTTCCAGCGCCATGCGCACTGCTCGGCCAAAGGCTTTGAAAATAGTTTCACATTGGTGGTGGGCATTTTCGCCACGAAGCGTATCGATATGCAGCGTGGCGTTGGCGTGGTTTACAAAGCCCTGGAAGAATTCGCGAGCCAGGTCTACGTCAAAGGTACCGATACGGGCGCGGCTGAAATTAACGTGATAGTACAAGCCTGGACGGCCCGAGAAGTCGATCACGACACGGCTCAAGGACTCGTCCAGCGGCACATAGGCATGGCCGTAACGACGCAGGCCGGCTTTGTCACCCACGGCCTCGGAGAAGGCCTGGCCTAGAGCGATACCGATATCTTCCACCGAGTGGTGATCATCGATGTGGGTATCACCATCGCAATGAATATCAAGGTCGATCAGGCCGTGCCGGGCAATTTGATCCAGCATGTGATCCAGGAACGGAACACCGCTATTCAGATTTTTACGCCCGGTGCCATCAAGGTTGATAGCAACACGAATTCGGGTTTCGTTAGTATTACGAGAGACTTCAGCAGTACGCATGGCTAAGCGGTAGTGACACCGAAATTAAGATTGTGTGAGCCGATACTCGGCGCTCGCGGCGTGGGCGTATAAGCCTTCGCCTTTAGCTAGCGTCGCGGCAATAGGGCCAAGCGTTTGAGCGCCGGCCTGTGAAATATTGATCATGCTGCTGCGCTTCTGGAAGTCGTACACTCCCAGAGGCGACGAGAACCTGGCAGTACGCGAAGTTGGCAACACGTGATTGGGGCCGGCGCAGTAGTCGCCTAGCGATTCAGAACTGTAGGGGCCCATGAAAATAGCGCCCGCATGACGAATTTTTTCTGCCCAGTGTTCGGGGTTCCGGGTGGAGATTTCCAAGTGTTCTGCCGCGATATGGTTAGCCACTGTACAGGCTTCGTCTAAATCGTTGACTAAAACCAGGGCCCCCGGTTTTTCAGACTTTCGCGGATAATGGCTTCTCGCGGCATGGTGGTGATCAGTTTTTCGATTGCAGCTTCGACTGCGGCAAGATAGTCGGCATCAGGAGATAGCAAAATGGACTGGGCCAGTTCGTCGTGTTCGGCCTGGGAGAACAGGTCCATGGCGATCCATTCGGCAGGGGTGCTGCCATCAGCGATAATCAGAATTTCGCTGGGCCCGGCAATCATGTCGATGCCCACTGTGCCAAAAACCCGACGTTTTGCTGCAGCAACATAGGCGTTACCGGGGCCTACAATTTTATCCACAGGCTGAATGCTTTCTGTGCCGTAGGCCAACGCTCCCACGGCCTGCGCGCCACCGATGGTGTAAACCTTGTCCACACCTGCCAGGGCGGCTGCCGCTAATACCAACGGGTTACGTTCGCCACCCGGGGTCGGGCTGACCATGATCAGCTGTGCTACACCTGCAACTTTCGCGGGAATGGCATTCATCAGGACCGACGAGGGGTAGGCAGCCTTGCCACCAGGTACATACAGACCCACCCGATCGAGTGGCGTGATCTTTTGGCCCAGTACCGTGCCGTCTGCTTCAGTGTAGGACCAGTCGGCGGTGCGCTGGCGCTCGTGATAAAGACGGATGCGCCCGGCTGCGGCCTCTAAGGCGCTACGCTGTTCTGAAGGAAGCGAGTTTAAGGCAGCCTGCAGTTCGTCGCGTGTGATCTCTAGCTCGGCAACCGAGCCAGCTTGCAGATGATCGAAGCGATGGGTGTAGTCAAGCAGCGCGGTATCCCCGTGCTGCTGTATGCCTTGCAGGATTTCTTTACAGGCGTGTTCGATCGCATCGTCTTGTGACGACTCGTAGGCAAGTAATTGGCGCAATTCGGTATCGAATTGTGCGCTCTGGGTGCTTAAACGTCGAATAATAGGCATGGTGCTTGGATCGTAAAGGCGAACACTACAACAATAAGTGTATATCGGATGACTTAACTTTGGTGTGGATCAACCGCCGCACGCTTGAAGGCATCGATAAGTGGCTGCAGCTGCAATTGGCGTGTCTTCATGGCTGCCTGGTTGACGATCAGGCGGGAAGAGATCTGAGCGACTTCCTCAACTTCGACCAGCCGATTGGCTTTTAAGGTGCCACCGGTGGAGACGAGATCAACAATAGCATCGGCCAGCCCCACCAGGGGCGCAAGCTCCATGGAGCCATAGAGCTTGATTAAATCGACGTACACGCCTTTGGATGCAAAGTGTTCACGTGCTGCGCGTGTGTATTTGGTGGCAATGCGTAAACGCGACCCTTGCTTGACTGCCGTCTCGTAATCGAAGCCCTCGGCAACGGCTACACTCATGCGGCAACGTGCGATGTTCAAGTCCAGCGGCTGATAAATTCCCCTGGATGATCCTCGCTGTGCTCGTGCAAGATATCTTTGCCTGCAATGCCTATATGTGCTGCCCCATACTGTACGTAGGTGGGGACATCGGTAGCCCGCACGATAATGATCTGCAAATCGGGCGAATTGGTAGGCAAGATAAGCTTGCGCGATGACTCAGGGCTTTCAAGTACCCTGATACCCGCTTCTTCGAGCAACGGTAAGGTTTCATCGAATATGCGACCCTTGGATAGCGCTAAGGTAATGGGGCGATCGGCACTGGCTGGGCTCATGCGTTGTCCTTGGAGATGCGTTCGATTTGCGCGCCTACGGCTTGCAGTTTGCTTTCCATGCGGTCGTAACCGCGATCTAGGTGATAAATGCGCTCGATCTCGGTGGAGCCTTCGGCAGCAAGGCCGGCAATGACGAGGCTGGCCGAGGCGCGTAAATCGGTGGCCATGACACGTGCGCCTAATAAGCGCTCGACGCCGGTAACCACGGCAGTATTGCCATCAATATCAATTTGTGCGCCCAGACGAATAAGCTCCTGCACGTGCATAAAGCGGTTCTCGAAAATGGTTTCTACAATAAAAGCAGTGCCATCAGCGAGCGTATTGAGCGCCATCAATTGAGCTTGCATGTCGGTAGGAAAGCCTGGGTATTCGCTGGTGCGGAAGCTCGTGGCTTTGGGGCGGCCCTGCATGGTGCCCCGGATCCAGTCGTCTCCAACTTCGATATGCAAACCAGCTTCACGCAACTTGTCTAGCGTAGCGCCTAATGTGTGATGCGAGGTGTTGCGCAGCATCAAATCGCCACCAGTGGCGGCAACTGCACATAAAAAAGTACCGGTCTCGATGCGGTCAGGCATGATGGTGTGCTCGGCACCGTGCAGGCGTTCTACGCCCTGAATAACGATGCGGTCGGTGCCGTGTCCGCTAATGTTGGCGCCCATGGCAATGAGCAATTCAGCCAAATCAATAATTTCGGGTTCACGAGCCGCGTTCTCGATGACGGTTTCTCCGTCGGCAAGCGCAGCGGCCATCATCAGGTTTTCAGTGCCGGTTACCGTCACCATATCGGTGCGTATGATGGCACCCTTTAAGCGCGAAGCCTTGGCTATGACGAAGCCGTGCTCGATCTGGATTTCAGCACCCATGGCCTCCAGGCCTTTAATATGCTGGTCTACAGGTCGTTGACCAATGGCACAGCCGCCGGGCAGGCTGACCCTGGCTTCGCCAAAGCGGGCCAGTAATGGACCGAGTACCAGAATCGAAGCTCGCATGGTTTTTACGAGTTCGTAGGGGGCTTCGAGGCTGGAAATCTGATCGGCTTGAAGCGTGACGGTGTTGCGTCCCCGATCGGCGCGCACACCTAACTGCCCCAATAGCTTGAGCGTGGTGTCAATATCGCGTAGCGAGGGAACATTAGCGAGCGTTACGGCATCAGCACTTAACAGGCTTGCGCACAATATCGGTAAGGCTGCATTTTTTGCACCGGAGACCGTGATTTCGCCAGAGAGGCGCTGGCCCCCGGTAATGCGCAGTTTATCCATTAATGTCTGCCTTATATTCGGCGGGAGTAAGAGTTCGCATTGAAAGCGCGTGAATCTCGGCGTCCATACGGTTGCCTAAAGCGCGGTAGACCAGTTGGTGGCGTGCGATGGCACGTTTACCTTCAAATTCGGAGCTGACAATAAGTGCTTCGAAGTGGGCGCCGTCGCCCGTGACTTCGAGGTGTTCGCAGTTAAGGTTGTCGGCAAGGTACGAGTGTACGAGTTCGGGTGTCGGCAACATAACAAATTAATTCCGTAATTTATAACCTGCAGCAAGCAAGCGTAATAGTAACAAGCACAGCACAGCGAATACCGCTGAAACAACGGCCAGGCTGTGCCATGGCGAGACATCAGAGACAGCAAAAAAGCCATACCTGAAGCCGTCAATCGTGTAAAACAGGGGGTTCAAGTGCGATACTGACTGCCAGAAAGGGGGCAGGCTATGTATGGAATAGAACACACCAGACAAAAAGGTAGCGGGCATGATCAAAAAGTTTTGAAAAGCCGCTAACTGATCAAATTTTTCTGACCAGAGCCCGGCAATAATACCCAGCGCGCCCATTATCCCGCATGACAGCACAGCAAAGCTAATTATCCACAGTATATTGCTAACCGGCAGGCGTACAAAAAACAATGATACCGCCCATACGCAAAGCCCTACACATAAGCCACGGATGATAGCTGCCAACAGATAAGCGCTAAATATCTCGCGATGCGACAAGGGAGGCAATAAAATGAAAACCAGATTGCCCGTGATACGGCTTTGCATTAACGATGACGAGGGGTTGGCAAAGGCATTCTGCAGCATGCTCATCATCATTAACCCGGGGATCAGGAATGCCGTGTAAGGCACGCTGTTATACACCTGAACCCGGCCTTCCAGTACGTGCGCGAAAATCAGCAGATACAGCAAAGCGGTTAAAACAGGCGCGGCAATGGTCTGGAAGGCAACTTTCCAGAAGCGCAGCAGCTCTTTATGTAACAGGGTAGGAAAACCCGACCCCATCGCTGGCTGGGGTGGCAGCCTGGAAACAGTGGTTGAAGGGCTGGAGGTATCGGCAGCGGGCACGCCCCATCGCTTGCCTTGGGTTACAGGCTGATTCATGCCAGGGCCTCATTGAACTGTTCGCCGTGCATAATACGCACGAATGCCTCTTCGAGGTCGTGACCACCCACGCGGTCCAGAAGCCTTTGAGTCGTATCTAAAGCGATGATATCGCCATCTTTAAGCATGGCGATACGGCCACATAAGGCTTCGGCCTCTTCAAGATAGTGAGTAGTAAGTAAAATCGTGTGGCCTGCCTTGTTAAGCCGGGCGATGAATTCCCAGAGATTGCGGCGTAGGTCTACGTCTACCCCGGCGGTGGGCTCGTCAAGAATAATAACGGGCGGGCGATGTACCAATGCCTGAGCAACCAGCACACGACGTTTCATGCCACCAGAGAGCGCACGCATATTTGCGTCAGCTTTATCGCTTAATCCGAGATTAGCCAGGATTTCGTCAATCCAGTCATCGTTGTTACGTAAGCCAAAGTAGCCCGACTGCAGGCGCAATGACTCGCGTACCGTAAAGAACGGATCATAGACGATCTCTTGGGGCACCACCCCTAATGACCGGCGGGCGTCGCGAAAGTCGGCAGTGACATCGTAGCCACAGACCCTGGCTGAGCCGCTGCTGGCCTGGGTAATGCCTGCCAGAATGGAGATCATGGTGGTCTTGCCCGCGCCGTTAGGGCCGAGCAAGCCAAAAACTCGCCGTACTCAACGTTAAGGGAGACGTTTTTCAGGGCTTGAAAGCCGGTCTCTTGTGGAGCGCGCGTAAAAAAGTCCTTCAGCCCGCGAGGCTTGGGACTAAATGTTTTGGTAACGTTTTCTAACGTGATTGCAGACATGTATAAATAAAAAAAGCCGGGCTCACCAATAAGCCCGACTTTGATTATAAATCAGGCCATACCAGTGAGCGCCAGTAGAGGCAGGAGGCCAATGCGCGTAGGGAATTATCGGTTTTGTCGATTAAGTGCGTCGATTAAGCCGGTAATGCCATTTTGTGCGATTTGCTCTGAGAATTGGTTGCGATAATTTTGGATGAGCCAGATGTTTTCTACGTTGATATCGTAGATTTTCCAGCCATCGGGCGTATTTTCCATGCGGTAATCGACCGCAACGGCAGGCCCATTGCTTTGGTTGAAGCTTGACCGTACCACAACGTCCTCGGCGGAGGGGTCCCCGCGGAAAGGCTGAATGCTGATGCTTGAGCGCTGATCAACCTGGGCCAGGGCACCACTGTAGGTGCGGATCAAGGTGTTCTTAAAGGCTTCTACCAGTTGAGTGCGCTGCTCGGGGGTAGCCGTACGCCAATGACGGCCAGCCGCCAAACGGGTGGTTTTTTCGAAGTTGACGTAGGGCATGACGTATTCGTCAATAAGCGCATTGATGGATGCGCGGTCACCGCCTTGGGCTGCCTTGTCGGCTTTAACGGCTTCAAGAGCGTTTGTGGCAACCACCTGAACAAATTCTGGAGGAGGCGCGTGTCGGTCAACGGCGTCTTTGGCTCGGACAGTGCCGCTTAAGCACAACGCAAGCACGACACTAAGAAAAACAGCGTAGACAGTGCGGCGAGTGAAGAATATATGTGTATGCATAACCTTAAGAGTCTTGTATTGGCAATTAGTTCGCGGCTGGAGCTGGTGAGACTGCCTCGTCTTCATCGTCGTAATCGTCCGAATAGTCGGGCAATGCCAGATCGTCAGGTGAAGAACCCTGGCGACGGCCTTCGACCATGGCGTTGCGGCGTTGCAGGTAGGCGTCGCGGATGAAGCTGTAACGATCAAGGGCGACGTCGCTCACCAGGTCGTCAGCATCAAGCAAGTTAGCGCGTACATCAACCAGATACAAAGCAAGTATTGAGTTGCGAACCGGAACGTTTTTAATGGCGGTAATGGGTGCGACGCGAGAAAAGCCTTCAACATCAAGCGCGACGGTAGCCAGGCTTGCCGTGTCCCGTACGGTGCTTGGTCCTATTAAGGGCAGAACCACATAAGGACCAGTGGGAAAGCCCCAAACGCCAAGTGTGGTACCGAAGTCGTTGGAAATACGGCGCGAGCCATTCTTTGAGGCGACGTCGAAGCAGCCGCCCAGACCCATCGTGCTATTAAACAGAACGCGGCCCAGAGTGTTGAAGAAGTCATGCGGACGGCCTTGCAGGAAGCTGTTGGTTGCCGACCAGATATCACCCACGTTGTTAAACATGTTGTGAATACAGGTTCTGGCGGGCTGCGGCGTAAGTGCCGTATAGGCCGAGGCAACCGGGCGGAACAGCGCTCTGTCGATGTTGTAGTTAACGGTATCCATTGAGCGGTTGTAACGCTCGAAGGGATCGTTGGGGCTTGGATTATTTACGGTCGCGCAACCAGAAAAAGTGCGACAGCTGCGGCTGCAACCGTTATACGCGATACACGCTTAACGGTAAAAATGGATGGCTGCTCGATGGCATTCATAATCGTGTGGATCCGAAAACAGAAAAGTAAAGATAACAGAAGCCGTGTGGCCAAGGTACAAAAACAGCAGCGAATGTAGTGACAATACGCCGATATAAGCGTTAAGTAAGGTTAAGGCTTACTCGCTCGCGCTGTTGTAGAGGAACTTGCTGATGAGCTCTTCAAGTACCACGGCGCTTTGGGTGTACAGGATTTTGCTGTCTTCATGCAGGTCGTCGTCGCTGCCGCCTGGAGTCAGGCCAATGTACTGCTCTCCCAAGAGACCAGACGTTAAGATGGAAGCAGAGCTGTCATCGGGAAACTTGAAGCTATCTTCCAGATCAAGGCTGACCACGGCACGGAACTCAGTGTTGTCAAAACTGATATTACTGACACGCCCGACAACAACGCCACTGCTTTTGACAGGAGCGCGCACTTTCAGGCCGCCAAGATTATCGAAGGAGGCTTGAACCGTGTAGGTGGGAGCAAAGGAAAAAGAGCTTAGGTTTCCAGCGCGCAGGGCTAAAAAAGCTAAGGCTCCCAAGCCAATTAGCAAAAACAAGCCGACTAGGAAGTCTGATCTTTCACGCGACATAATAGGTATCCGTTAAAAATTAATTGCCGAACATCAGTGCAGTAAGCAGGAAGTCGAGGCCTAATACTGCGAGTGAGCCTGCCACCACAGTGCGGGTGGTGGCACGTGACACCCCTTCGGGGGTCGGGCGCGCTGTCCAGCCCGTATACAGAGCGATGAGTGTGACGACGACTCCGAATACGAGGCTTTTGATCACCCCGTTTAACACGTCGTCGACAACATCAACGCCAGATTGCATTTGTGACCAGAACGAACCGGGGTCGATACCAATCATTAAAACACCGACGATCCAGCCGCCAATAACCCCGACCGCTGAAAACACTGCCGCCAGGATAGGCATGGCAATGACACCGCCCCAAAAGCGCGGAGTTAATACACGGCGGATTGGATCAACAGCCATGACTTCCATGGCGGCTAACTGCTCGCCGGCTCTCATGAGACCGATTTCAGCCGTCAATGAGGTGCCTGCCCGACCGGCGAACAGCAGTGCGGTTACCACTGGTCCAAGCTCACGAGTGAGCGACAGCGCGACCAGCAGGCCCAACGCTTCTTCGGAGCCGTAACGATTCAGTGTGTAGTAGCCCTGCAGGCCCAGAACAAAGCCGACAAACAAGCCGGAAACAGCAATAATCAGCAGTGAGTAATTGCCAATGAAATGGACTTGCTGTGAAATCAGGCCTGGACGTTTAAATACAACATCTGAACGACCAAGAATGGTGATGAACAGACGGAAAAAAGCGCCCAAGCTAGAAATGCTATGACGAACCAGTTTACCAAGCGCAGTAATCGGCGAAAGAAGTTTAGTCATGGACGCGGTTGATTTTTTTGCAGCCACTGCTCGAAAGCGGGTGTGCGAGGATAGTTGAACGCAATGGGGCCGTCGGGCTCGCCTTGCAAGAACTGTTGTATATAGGGATCGTCTGAACTCTCAAGCTGGCTAGGCGTACCGTGACTAATTAATTTACCTTGGCCCACGATATAAACGTGGTCAGCAATAGTAAATGATTCCGGCACGTCGTGGCTAATCAGAATCGAGGCACAATTAAGCCTGTCGGTTAAATCACGAATGAGTTTGGCGGTAATGCCCAATGAGATAGGATCAAGGCCGGCAAAAGGCTCGTCGTACAGGATAAGTTCAGGTTCAAGCACAATGGCGCGTGCTAAAGCGACGCGTCTGGCCATGCCGCCAGAAATCTCGGAAATTTGCAGATGGGCTGCGGCATGCAAACCTACGGCCTCAAGCTTCTCTAGAACCCGGCTGACAATCTGGGCTTCCGATATTCGGGTGTGTTCGCGTAATGGAAAGGCTACATTTTCAAAAACATTCAAATCAGTGAAAAGAGCGCCTTGCTGAAACAACACACCCATGCGCTGGCGTGTTTTATGCAATTGCTCGTTGTTGAGCGTGGCAAGGTCAGCACCGAAAGCCCGGACTACCCCCTTTTGCGGAAGAATTTGGCGCGTGGCTGCTCGCAAAAGTGTTGTTTTTCCAGAGCCTGAGCCGCCCATCATGGCAACCACTTGCCCGCGTTTAACCTCGATGTTGATATCATCAAGCACCGTGAAGTCGCCGTATCCCAACGAGGCGGATTCGAAGCGTAAGACACTGTCAGACGTAGGGGTTTCAGGGCTCATGGGCGTTAAAATCGTTGGGGAAAAACAAGCTATTGTAACTGCTAAGCCAATTAAGGCTAATAGCAGACGGACAAAAACGATTACAGCGCAGGCTGGGCAAGGTAGAAGATCAACCCGCCTGATGCCAACAGGATAAAGGGATTTATACGGGTACGAAGTAACAAAATAGCAGCAACAATGGCAGTGGACCACGCCCATATGCCACCCTCTGCTGCTTTCAGAATAGTAGCGGTTGCCGCGAGAATCATGCCGGCGGCCACTGGCGCCAAACCCTGCTCGATCGCACGCAGTGCCAGGGTAGCCTCGTAACGCTGCCATATTTTAGCGAGAAAATACACTAACACGGCTGAAGGCACGAAAATAGCAAAGGTTGCGACGGCAGCACCCAGCAGCCCGGCGGCTTTCCACCCAATTAAACTGACCAATAGCGATTTGGGCCCCGGGGTCAGGCGTGTCAGGGCAAAAAGATCGAGAAACTCACGATTGCTAACCCATTGGTGAACCTCGACCGACTGGTAATGAATAGCCGGAATGATGCTTTGGCCACCGCCGATTGTAAGAAAAGACAGGGGTAAGAATATACGCAGCAATTGCAGCAATACGGTGAGCATTATTTACCTCGTAAACGAAGCCACGCCACCATAATCGAAATGGGCGCGGCGACGGCTGTTACTGTAATTAAACTCCATTCCAAAACGGTAATTGAAATAAGCATGCCTGCAATAATGGCAATCGGAATTAAGCCGTTGCTGGCATAACGCGTAGCGCGAATACCCATTTCCAGAGAAAGTCCGATCGCGGCGGCTGCAATGCCTGCCATTACCAGGGAGACCGTTTTATTATGAGCAAAATTCTCATACGCCATCGCCAGCGCCACGGCGAGAATCAGGGCCGGTATAACCATTCCGCAACTGGCTGCGAAGGCGCCATTGCGACCTCGCAGCTTATAGCCTATCCAGACCGACAAGTTAACGACATTTAATCCTGGTAACGCTTGGGATAAGGCCAGGCCGCTTAGAAAATCTTGCTGGCTCATCCAGTTGTGTTTAGTAACAACTTCGCGCATAAGCCATCCGCTCAGCCCGCCACCGAAGCTGCTTAAACCGATACGGGCGAATAAAAAGAACAGTTGTGGTGCAGTCGGTAAGGGAGACTTGGGGGTAGAGACATCAGGCACTGCGGCTCCAGAAAATGAAGGTAGGAGATGATTCTGTCATGGCGTAGGCCAAAAGCCCTGCATCAAAGGAACACCACTGGCCGGGAGCAAGCGGTGTTCTGAAGTATGCGTGGCGATGGATGCTTGCTGAAACTAGGGCAAACCCCATTCAAACAAACGTTTGAATACTGTGTAAAGTAATGAAAATGCTTATTTAAGCTCATCGCTACTCTACTATCATAGAAACGTGAAGCCCTGTGTTGCTGTCGCGATTGAAAGGCAGGCACGGTTTCGGCTTTTATATGTTAGGTCCAAACTTACGTTGTGGAGAATTGCTTTATGCCAGCCAGTCCTTCAGCTTCAACGTCCGATATGCTCTCACGCGGCTCTCCGATCCGACGCGTGGCTGTGTGTGGGGCAGGGGTCATGGGAGCGCAAATAGCCGCCCATTGTATCAACGCCGGTGTTCCCGTTGTATTGTTCGATTTAGCGTCAGAGAAAGGCAAAAAGAATGCCATTGTCGAAGGGGCTATCGCCAATCTCATCAAACTCCGGCCTGCTCCTTTGGCCGTGCCAGAGTTCGCCAAATTGATAACACCTGCAAACTATGATGATGATCTGCACTTGCTGGCCGGGTGCGACCTGATCATTGAGGCCATTGCCGAACGGCTGGATTGGAAGCGCGACCTCTACCGCAAGCTGGCTCCTGCAATCAGCCAGCATGCCATCATTGCCAGCAATACATCAGGGCTGTCGATCGGAAGCTTGTCTGAAGCCCTACCCGAAGCGTTGCGTCATCGTTTTTGCGGTGTGCACTTTTTCAATCCACCGCGCTATATGTCATTAGTGGAGCTTATCCCCACCGAGCAAACTGAAGCGGATTACCTCGATGTGCTGGAGACTTTTCTGGTCAGCCGTTTGGGGAAAGGGGTGATACGGGCTAAAGACACGCCGAACTTTATCGGTAACCGCATTGGTGTATTTGGTATTTTGTCAGTTTTTAAGCAGGCTGAGCAATTTGGGCTTAATTACGAGCAGGTAGATGAACTCACCGGCACTAAGCTGGGACGAGCCAAATCAGGCACCTACCGAACGGCTGATGTCGTGGGGCTGGATACCTTGGCGCATGTGGTGGGAACGATGGAGTCCCAACTGCAAAGTGATCCTTTTTACGCTCATTTTGCTTTGCCGCCGGTGGTGAAAGCACTCGTTGAAAAAGGAGCGTTGGGACAAAAATCAGGCGCAGGCTTCTACAAGAAAGTTGGCCGTGACATTTTACGGATTGACCCAAGCACGGGTGAATACGTAGCTGCTGATACGAAGGTGGATGATGAGGTCTTGAAGCTGTTGTCCGAACGTGATCCCGCTAAGCGTCTGCAAGGTTTGCGTGACTCAAGTCACCCACAGGCGCAATTCGTGTGGGCAGTGTTGCGCGATACCTTTCACTATAGCGCCGTGCATCTGCACGACATTGCCGAGACCGCGCGTGATTTGGATTTGGCCATGAAGTGGGGCTTTGGGCACAGTCAGGGGCCTTTTGAAATTTGGCAGGCGGCGGGCTGGAAGAAAGTTGCCCACTGGATAGCTGAAGATATCCGCAATGGCAAAACCCTGAGCCAGGCGCCGTTGCCCGCCTGGGTAACGGAAGGCCCGGTAGCGCAGGCTCAAGGGGTACAAAATGTAAGGGGTTCGTGGAATCCGAAGACACAGCAGTTTCAGGGGCGCAGCGAGCTGGCTGTGTATAAACGCCAGTGGCTGGCTCCCCTGCAAGTGGGCGAGGCAGCGCAACAGCAAACGCATACCGTTTTTGAGGATGACGCTGTGCGGGCCTGGACAGTAGAGCATCCTGAAGCCAAGGGCGTGCTGCTGCTGTCCTTTAAAACGCGGATGCACACACTGAGTCCTGGTGTGGTTGATGGCATTATCCGCGCCGTTGAGCTGGCAGAGAGCGACTATGCTGCCTTGGTAATCGGGCAGCAAGGCGAGCCTTTTTCAGCAGGAGCCGATTTAAAAGCCATCTTGCCCATCTTCGAGCAAGGAGGGGCGAGTGCGGTAGAGCCTATAGAAAAGCGCATGCAGGAAATGGTGCTTCGTTTGCGCTATGCCCAGGTTCCTGTGGTGGCGGCCTTGGCCGGGATGGCGCTGGGCGGTGGTTGCGAGCTATCGGTGCATTGTGCCCATCGCGTTGCCCATCTGGAAACCTATATTGGTCTGGTTGAGGTGGGGATCGGCCTGGTGCCTGGTGCAGGCGGTTTGGCCTACTGCGCGCGCCGCGCTGCCGAGTTGCAGCAGGGCGCGCCTGATGCGCCTCTGTTGGCCTATTTGAAGCGCTTTGCCTTGGCAGTAGTCAGTGCGCAGGTATCAAGCTCCGCCGTTGAAGCCCAGCAGTTGGGATATTTACGTGAATCCGACACCTTGGTCATGAACCGCAATGAGCTGTTGTACGTTGCAGTCAGCATGGCACGAGCCCTGGCGAATAGCGGTTGGCGCCCGCCTCTGGCACAGTCATTTCCGGTGGCAGGGCGTGACGCCATCGCCACTTTGCAGGCACAGCTGCACAATATGCGCGTGGGCGGCTTCATTTCGGACTACGACTTTGAGATAGCCTCGAAGGTTGCTTATGTTATGTGTGGGGGCGATGTGGATCCAGGTTCTCTGGTGGACGAAGAATGGATATTGCGTCTTGAGCGAGAGGCCTTCCTGGCTCTGCTTGTGCAGCCCAAAACGCAGGAGCGAATCATGGGCATGCTGAAAACCGGAAAACCCGTACGAAACTAAGGTTGCCACTAGAAAGGAGTTTTGTGATGAGTCAATTACAACAAGCATACATTGTGGCGGCGACCCGTACACCTATTGGCAAAGCGCCTCGAGGTGTGTTTATGCACACTCGCCCTGATGAGCTGCTGGCAACGGTAATCAATGGTTTGCTGGCACAGGTACCGAATCTGGATCCTGCAGTGGTGGAAGATGCCATTGTCGGATGTGCGATCCCAGAGGGGCCTCAGGGCCTGAACGTCGCCCGTATTGGCGCATTATTGTCGATTTTGCCGGATACGGTGGGTGGTATTACCGTGAACCGTTTTTGTGCATCTGGATTAAGCGCCATAGCCATGGCTGCCGACCGTATCCGTACGGGCGAAGCCGATATTCTGATTGCCGCTGGCACAGAGTCGATGAGCCAGGTGCCTACCATGGGGGTAAGCACGTCGTTCAGCCCGGAGATCTTCGCTCATGATGAGAACCTGGGGATTGCCTATGGCATGGGTTTAACAGCCGAGCAGGTGGCAAAGCAGTGGAAGGTATCGCGCGAAGATCAAGATGCCTTTGCTCTAGCCTCTCATCAAAAGGCTCTGGCGGCCCAGCAAAAAGGTGAGTTTAACGACGAAATGCTTCCTGTCGAGGTCACCCGCCGGGTGCCTAATCTTGAAACAGGCCAAATCGACTTGCACACCCAAACCGTTTCGCTGGACGAAGGGCCCCGCGCTGATACCAGTCTGGAAGCGCTGGCAAAGTTACGTCCGGTTTTTGCAGCACGCGGTTCGGTCACGGCTGGAAATAGCTCTCAAACGTCGGACGGGGCGGGCGCGCTGCTGGTGGTTTCCGAGAAAGCGCTGAAAGAGCATAAGCTTACGCCTTTGGCGCGTTTTGTAACGTCGGCGGTGCGGGGCGTACCACCCGAAATCATGGGCATCGGCCCCAAGGTGGCGATTCCGATGGCATTAAAGCAAGCTGGGCTACGGGCGGATCAGTTAGGGTGGATTGAACTGAATGAGGCGTTTGCTGCGCAGTCTCTGGCGGTGATACGCGATCTCGATTTAAATCCGGACGTGATCAATCCCATGGGCGGTGCGATTGCGCTTGGGCATCCGCTGGGTGCTACGGGGGCGATCCGTGCAGCAACGGTCATACACGGGTTGCGTCGGCATAATCTGGATTATGGCATGCTGACCATGTGCGTCGGCACCGGCATGGGAATGGCGGGTATTTTTGAGCGTGTTTGAGCGCTGGAGGCAGCTCTGCTTCAGCGGCCGAGCTACGATTTGTGATTAGCTTTTAGTGCCTGAAAGCAGCACTTGTCTTTAACCCCGTTAATATCACGTTAACGGGGTTTTTCCGTTGTAAATCAATGAGCAAGCATAAAACAGTGTCACTAGGGATCCAGACTGGTTTACTAGGGGTTTCCCTATATTTCAGCCTTAAAGTAGAACTGGAGCTAGAGTTTTTTTCGTCTATATGATTTCATATGTGAAACTTACTTTTATTGATGGGGGTTTCATGACCGCTAGAGTGGCTAATAAAACTGCTGTTGTAACGGCTGCTGGACAAGGCATTGGACGCGCAAGCGTCCTGGCGCTTGCCAAAGAAGGCGCAACAGTTTGGGCAACAGATATTAACGAGTCGGCCTTGGCTGAGTTACGCGCAGAAGCCGAAGCAGCGGGTGTGAACGTAAAAACCGCCGTATTGAACGTGCGTGATGCCGAAGCGATCAATGCTTTCGCCCAGCAAGCCGGGCGTATTGATATTTTGTTTAACTGCGCGGGCTATGTGGCTAGCGGCTCTATCCTGGACTCGACTGAAGCCGATTTCGACTTCAGCATGGATCTCAACGTGAAGTCGATGTTCCACATGATCAAGGCCTTCGTGCCTGCCATGATTCAACATGGGGCCGGCTCGATCATCAACATGGCTTCTGCAGCATCCAGCGTAAAAGGTGTGCCAAACCGTTTTGTATACGGCACATCCAAAGCCGCTGTTATCGGGTTGACCAAGGCGGTTGCGGCTGATTTTGTTGCCAACGGCGTACGTTGCAACGTGATATGTCCAGGCACCATTCAATCCCCGTCGTTAAACGAACGCATTAACGTGCAAGCGGAGCTTTCAGGCGCCGATCAAGAGGCTGTGCGCCAAGCATTTGTTGCCCGTCAGCCCGTAGGTCGCCTGGGAACACCGGAAGAAGTAGCAGCGTTGGTCGTCTACTTGTCGTCAGACGAGTCTGCCTTTGTCACCGGTGCGACTCATGTCATTGATGGCGGATGGTCCAACTAAGTAGACCCTGGAAGGTCGCTTTTATTTGATTACGGAGTAAGCAATGAAGTTGTTACGTGTAGGTGAGAAAGGTCAAGAGAAGCCGGCAGCATTGGATGCAGATGGCAAGTTGCGTGATCTATCGTCGGTAGTATCGGATATTGCCGGTGAAGCATTGACGCCAGAAGGCTTGAATAAATTACGCGATGTGGATTTGAGCACATTGCCAGAGCTGGATGCCGGACTGCGTTACGGCGCGTGTGTGGGCAATGTAGGCAAATTTATTTGTATCGGCCTTAACTACGCTGATCATGCAGCAGAAAGCGGTGCTGAGGTGCCTAAAGAGCCTATCGTTTTCGGAAAATGGACCAGCGCTATCGTTGGCCCCAATGACGACGTGGAAATTCCTCGCGACTCCAAGAAAACCGACTGGGAAGTCGAGCTCGGCGTCGTGATCGGCAAAGGCGGCCGTTACATCAGTGAAGAAGATGCAATGGATCACGTAGCCGGTTACTGCGTTATCAACGACATCTCCGAGCGCGAATTTCAGCTGGAGCGTGGCGGTTCATGGGATAAGGGCAAGGGTTCAGACACCTTTGGTCCTATCGGACCCTGGCTGGTGACGGCTGATGAAGTGGCCGATGTCGGCAATTTGAAGCTTTGGCTGGAAGTCGATGGCAAGCGTTACCAGGATGGCACCACCGCCAACTTGATCTTTGACGTGCCACACATCGTGAGCTATCTGAGCCGTTTCATGAGCCTGCAGCCCGGTGACGTCATCTCCACCGGTACGCCAGCGGGTGTAGGCCTGGGCCAGACTCCTCCTGTCTACCTTCAGCCTGGCAATGTCGTACGTTTGGGTATTGAAGGGCTGGGCGAACAGCAACAGACAGTTGTTCAAGCGTAGTGGCATCTCGCCTTAAGAATCAGGATTAAACAATGACGACAATCACTTCAATGGAAGTGAGGGATATTCGCTTCCCCACTTCAGATAATCTAGACGGTTCAGATGCCATGAACCTGGACCCCGACTACTCGGCTGCATATGTGGTTCTGCACACCGACACAGAAGGGCTGGAAGGCCACGGGCTGACATTCACGATTGGTCGCGGCAATGACATATGCTGCGCTGCGATCCGGGCAATGGAACATCTGGTGGTGGGTCTGGATCTGGCCTGGGTCGCTGAGGACATGGGGCGTTTCTGGCGCCATGTTACCAGCGACAGCCAATTGCGCTGGATCGGTCCCGACAAGGGGGCCATCCACCTTGCCACCGGGGCAGTAGTAAACGCGATGTGGGATCTTTGGGCTAAATCTGAAGCTAAGCCCGTGTGGCGCCTGGTCGCCGAGATGAGCCCTGAAGAAATCGTAAAGCTGATCGATTTCCGCTACATCACTGACTGCATCACACCTGAAGAAGCGCTTGAGCTTCTGAGCAGTCGTGAGGCTGGCAAGGCTGAACGTATCGCCGAGCTGGAGCAGAACGGTTACCCCTGCTACACCACATCGGCCGGATGGCTGGGCTACGACGACGAAAAACTTCGCCGTTTGGCTCAAGAGGCGGTGGATGCAGGCTTCGATTACGTGAAATTGAAAGTCGGCCGTGATCTGGAAGACGACAAACGCCGTTTGCGCATTGCTCGTGAGGTGCTGGGCGATTCGCGCAATCTGATGATTGACGCCAACCAGGTATGGGAAGTGAATCAGGCCATCGATTGGCTGGATCAGTTGGCCTTTGCTAAGCCCTGGTTTATTGAAGAGCCCACCAGTCCTGACGATATCGCAGGCCATCGCAAAATTCGCCAGGCCATGAAAGGCAAGATGCAGGTCGCCACTGGCGAAATGTGTCAGAACCGGATCATGTTCAAGCAGTTGATCATGGAAGGCGCCGTCGATGTGGTGCAAATCGACGCCTGCCGTTTGGGTGGCGTGAACGAAGTGCTGGCTGTAATGCTGATGGCTGCCAAGTATGGCCTGAAAGTGTGCCCGCATGCAGGTGGCGTAGGCCTGTGCGAGTACGTTCAGCATTTGTCGATGATTGATTACATCTCAATAGCAGGCACCAAGGAAGGACGTGTTATTGAATTCGTCGATCATCTGCATGAGCATTTTGTGGATCCATGCCGTATTGAAAATGCCGCCTATGTGGCCCCTTCAATGCCAGGCTATTCCATCGAGATGAAACGTTCATCCATCGAAGAGTACGAGTTCAAAGGCTAAGGTCGGAGCATCAACGTGAAAATAGACGCGCATCAACATTTCTGGACCTTTAATCCCACCGATTTTCCGTGGATTGATTCTGATATGGAGATGTTGAGGCGCGACTATCACGCTGAGCAGGCGGTTTCTTTGCTCGACAGGCATGGTTTTGATGCGGCTATCGCCGTGCAGGCTCGTGCTGACTGGGTAGAGAACGACTGGCTGTTTGCGTTGGCTGGGCAATCGTCACGTATCGCCGGTGTAGTGGGCTGGGCAGATTTACTTGATGAGTCAGCCCAGGAAAAAATGGATGTTCTGCTTGGACATCCCCAGTGCCTGGGAGTACGGGCCATGCTGCAAGACATGAGCTTCCCGGCATCGGTTATGCAAGATGCAGTTTTTAACCGCTATCTCAAACAAATTCAGGATCAGGGCGTCGTTTACGAAGTGTTATTACGCCATGATCAGCTTGATGGCGTTATTTCTTTTTGCCGTCATAACGATAGTCATTTTTTAGTCGTGGATCATCTGGCTAAACCTGATTACGAAGCGGGTATTACATCCGCTTCGGGGCAGCGCTGGAGCAGTGTGTTCCAGCAGTTGTCCGAACTGCCTCACGTCTACGTGAAGCTTTCGGGATTGTTAACGGAAGTAGACGTGTCGGCGCTCAAGTCTGCCGCCGACGCCGACCTTGTGTTTTGGCCTTTTTTGGACGCAGTGCTGGAGTGGTTTGGTGCGCAAAGAGTGGTATTTGGCAGCGACTGGCCTGTAGCGCATCTGCGCGGTGAGTACGACATGGGGCTGGGAGTGATTGAGCGCTGGGCTCAAGCCCGCCTGTCAGCATCCGAAGTCGAACTGCTGTTTGGCACTAACGCACGCCGTCTTTATTCTATTTAGAGCAAGAGAACTATGGATTTACATCTAGCAAACAAGGTTGTGATTGTCACGGGCGGCGCTTCCGGAATCGGCGGGGCAATCTCTGCCCAGTTATTACGCGAAGGGGCAAAGGTTGTTATTTTTGCCCGCTCCCCCATTAGTGCCGAAATGAAAAGTGTATTTTTGGCAACTGGGGCTGCACCGCGTTTTTTCCAGCTCGACTTACGCGATGAGTCTGCATGTGCAGAGGCGGTAAGCAGCGTGGTGGCTGAGTTCGGCCAAATTGATGCGTTGGTCAACAACGCCGGTATCAATGATGGCGTTGGCCTGGATGCCGGCCGCGAGGCATTCATGGCATCGCTGGAAAGCAACTTGATCCACTGCTACGTCATGGCGCATTTATGCGTTGAGCACTTGAAGCGCAGCAAAGGAAATATCCTGAATATTTCCTCGAAAACAGCACTTACCGGTCAAGGCAATACCAGCGGCTATTGTGCTTCAAAAGGTGCTCAGCTGGCCCTGACACGCGAGTGGGCCGCGGCGTTGGCGCCAGATGGTGTGCGGGTTAACGCTATCTTGCCTGCCGAAGTCATGACGCCTTTATACGAGCGCTGGCTGCAGACCTTTGATGACCCTGAAGTGGCCAAGGCCAATATCACTCGCCATGTGCCACTGGGCAAGCGCATGACCACAGCTGAGGAAATTGCCGATACCGCTGTGTTCCTGCTTTCCTCGCGTTCCTCACATACCACTGGACAGTGGGTCGTGCCGGACGGTGGCTATGTCCATCTGGACCGGTCACTCACCTGAACATTGACAGCGGAGTGAACGATGAAGAAATGCATGATGCTCGATCTGAAAAATGATGAGCAGGCCATCCAGGAATATGAGCGCCTGCATCAACAAGTATGGCCGGAGGTTGAAGCACAGTTTAAGAACTTCGGTGTGCTGAGCGTTGATATTTATCGCCTGGGAACCCGGCTGTGCATGGTGATGCAAACCGATGATTCTCTATTCGATCAATATGCTTTTCAAGCGGCTCAAGACAGCGATCCGCGCGTGCAAGAGTGGGAAACATTGATGTGGCGATTTCAATCGCCGACCCCTTGGACGCCAGCAGGAGAAAAGTGGATGGAAGCTAAAAGCATCTATCAATTCTGCGCTGGCCCAAGTTACGTAAAAAATTGATTGTCGGAGAGTAAGTCGTGGAAAATACCCAAGCAGATCAGACCCTTGGCCGTGTGGAGGGTGGTTCGTACAAACTTGCCATCATATTGATTACCAGCTTGTTTTTTATGTGGGGCCTTTCGTATGGATTGCTCGACGTACTCAATAAGCATTTTCAGGATGCCTTGAATGTCAGCAAAGCCCAGTCGGGGCTACTGCAGGCTGCCTACTTTGGTGCGTATTTTATCGTGGCGGTGCCTGCTGCCATGTTCATGGAGCGCTTCGGATATAAGCCGGGTATTCTGCTTGGCCTTTCTCTGTTCGCGGTAGGGGCGCTGCTGTTTATTCCCGCATCAGGAGCCGCCAGCTTTGCCATGTTCCTTTTTGCCTTGTTTGTTCTGGCCTCAGGGCTCGGATGCCTGGAGACTGCCGCCAATCCTTATGCCACAGTGCTGGGCAGTGAAGAGGGCGCTGCACGCCGTCTGAATCTGGCGCAGTCGTTCAACGGATTGGGCAGCTTTGTAGGTCCTCTTATCGGGGGGACCTTCTTCTTTAGTTCAACGGCTACCGAGACAGGCGCGATTGCCGAAGTGGCAGGTTTTGATGGCGTACGCATCACTTATGTGCTGATTGCGCTGGTGGTGATTGTGCTGGCCATATTGATAGCCCGTGCCCCCTTGCCTGATATTCGTGAAGCCGGAACCAAAGAACAGGCGCAGTCTTTACCCTTGTCCAAGCAGCGCCATTACGTAAATGGTGTGGTGACTCTGTTTTTCTACGTGGCAGCTCAGGTGGGCTTAGGCGCATTTTTTATCAATTACGCAATTGACCACTGGGGCAACATGACCGCCTCAAAAGCATCCTATTGGTTGTCGGTAGCCATGCTGTGCTACATGATCGGTCGCTTTGTCAGTACCGCCATCATGAAGTTCGTGGCGCCGCGCGTGCTGCTGGCCTGGTATGCCTTGGCCAATATCGTGTTGATGGGCGTCGTGATCGCTGGTGTGCCGGTATGGTCAGTTATTGCCCTGGTTCTGGCTTTCCTCTTCATGTCCATTATGTTCCCCACGATTTTCGCCTTGAGCCTCGAGCGACTGGGAAGCCGGACAAAACGCGGCTCATCGTATTTGATTATGTCGCTGGTAGGTGGGGCTGTAGCGCCCTTCGTGATGGGAGTGATTGCTGATAACAGCTCAATCGAGCAAGCATTCTGGCTGCCCTTAGGCTGTTTCGCCATAGTGCTTTGGTTCGCAAAACGGGGCAGTCGTATCGTTCAGCCCTAAAAAAGACTCAGTCTAGGAGACAACTATGAAAAACGTAAAATCGTATGCAATGGCCTTGACGGCTGCCCTGGCTATGGCCGTGCCTTTTAGCACATCGGCGGCGCCCACCTCAATTAAGGTGGCCTATGAAAACCACCCTGGCGAGCCGGCGGACGTGGTGATGAATTACTGGGCCGACATGCTTAAAGAGCGCAGTAATGGTGAAATTCTATTAGAGCTTTATCCCAGTTCGCAGCTGGGTTCTAAAAGCGATGTAATGGATCAGGCCTTGATGGGCATGAATGTAATCACCATTAGCGATGTTGGCTTTATGGCCGATTACGAGCCTGATCTGGCAGCGCTTTACGGTCCCTTCTTGACTGAGAATACCGAAAAGCTTTTTGAACTCTACGAAAGCCCCTGGTTTAAAGAAAAAACGAATCGCTGCGCGAGCAGGGTGTGCATCTGGTCATTACGAACTACAACTATGGTGATCGTCATATCATCGCCAAAAAGCCTGTTCGTACGCCGGATGATCTTAAAGGCCTGAAGATCCGCGTGCCCAACAATCCCATTCAGATCAAGGCTTTTGAAGCCATGGGTGCGACCCCTACACCGATGCCTCTGGCTGATGTTTATCCTGCCTTGACCCAGGGTGTTATTGACGGTGCCGAGAACCCGCTAAGTGTCCTGTACGGTCAAAAGCTGCACGAGCCGGCTAAATACGTATCACTGGTTAATTACCTGACTACGGCGGCGGTATGGATGGGTGGAGAAGCCTTTTTCAGCACACTTCCCGAGGATCAGCTGGCGCTTATTCATGAGACAGGAAGAGAAGCAGGCCTTTATAGCCAGCAGCTCGCTAAAGAAAGTGATGAGAAGATTCTGGAGCTGATGAAAGCAGAGGGTGTGGAAATCATCGAGCCTGACCGCGAAGCCTTCAGAGAAAAAGCGCTGGTTGTTTATGAGCAGTTTCCCAACTGGTCACCTAATCTTTATCAAACCCTCCAGGATCAGCTGAAGTAAAGCTCTACTTCTGTCTCTATAGTGTGTGGCGAGAAGCGTGTGTCCCGTCTCTGCCTGTAATGGCGTGACTTGGCCGGCTCGCGGCTGGCCGCACACTTTTATCGATAAGGTCTGACAATGAAGCGTTTTTTGGATAGGCTCGGTAACGGCTTTCTGGCCTTGCTGCTGGGCGTTCTGGTATGCATTACGGTCGGTGGCGTGTTCATGCGTTACGTTATGCATGCGCCCTGGCACTGGACAGAGGAAATGTCCGGATTGCTGATGGTGTGGATTGTATTCATCGGTGTGTTCTTCGCCGAGCGAGACAATGAGAACCTGACAATTAACTTTTTGACAGAAGCCATGGGACCAAGGCTGAGACAAGCCTTTTTCGTGGGCATCAGCCTTCTGTCAGTCGCAGTTTTAGTGGTTACGGCGTGGTGGAGCTGGACGCTTGCGGGCGCTGTGCAGGCACGCATGACGCGCATATTAGGCGTCTCGCTATTCTGGATCTATGTACCTGTCACTGTCGGGTTTTTTGCAACTGCCCTGTTAATGCTTAAGCGGCTGTTTGATCGTCACGCTCACGCTAGCAGCGCCGGAGATACACCATGAGTTGGATGTGGATATTGCCCCTTATGTTTGGGCTGATGCTATTGAACATGCGTATTTACCTGGCGATGTTTACAGCCATCGTCGTGTATTTTTTGTTTTTTAATAACATACCCTTTGGTGTAGCTGTTCAGCGTCTGGTGGCACCAGCTCAAAACAGCACACTATTGGCCATCCCTTTTTTCATCCTGCTGGGCACCTTGCTTTCGCACACAGGAGTTGCCGAACGCATTCTGCATTTAGCCAATTTATTGGTGGGTAAATTCAGGGGTGGCATGGCGATGGCTAACATCACGATGAGCACCTTGATGGGAGGCGTCAGCGCCTCGAATCTGGCAGATGCGGCCATGCTCTCAAAAATGATGGTGCCTGAAATGGAGCGTCAGGGCTATAACCGTGCTTTTGCGGCTGCCGTGACGGCATCGGGATCCCTGGTCACGCCGATCATCCCACCCGGCATCGCACTTATTATTTATGGAATGGTGGCCGATGTCTCTATTGGCCGCATGTTCATGGCCGGTATTTTGCCGGGCTTGCTATGTGCTTTTTTATTGATGATTGCGGTATGGATCGTTTCAGTAAAACGGGGCTATCAACCTATGCGTAAAGAGTGGCCCAAGCCACGCGAGCTAGGACACGCTACCCTTAGCGCCTGGCCTGCCTTGCTGGTTTTGGTGGGGGTAGTCGGTGGCATACGCGCCAATATCTTTACACCTACCGAAGCGGGTGCGGCCGGGGTTGCGATCGTGGCATTTATCGGGTTTTTTGTTTACCGAAAAATGACCTTGGGCCATGTAGGGCAAGCGCTGACCACCACAGCGAAATCCACAGCGTCGGTCATGCTGGTGATTATGGCCAGTTCGGCACTAGCCTGGGTGTTCTCCCTGGAGCACGCCGGGGTGGCCATGGCCGGCTGGATAAGCGAGTTAACTGATAATAAATACGTTTTCTTGTTAGCGGTCAATATTCTTCTTTTGGGTTTAGGAATGTTTATCGAAGGTACAGCGCTGATCATCGTGCTAGTACCGCTGTTAAAGCCTGTCATGATGCAAATGGGAATCGACCCGGTTCACTTTGGACTGGTCATGATTTTGAACCTGTCCATTGGTACGCTGACGCCTCCGGTGGGGACAGTCATGTTATTGGTGTGTAACATTACGCGTGTTTCGATGAATGCATTTCTAAAAGAATCTTTGCCATTGTTGATTGCTTTGCTGGTGGCATTGGGCCTGGTGACGTATATACCCGCCATTGCGCTTCTTTTGACCTAAAGCTGCAACGCTAAAGGTGGGCAAGAGCGCTGGACGAACTCCTGCCCATCTCATGCATGAATGTTTTCCCACCTCTATTTTTACCCAAGAACGTCGAATGGTTACTGCAAAAAAACTGCCGCTACTAAAACCGCAACCCCGCGATACTCCGCGCCCGCGCTAGAGAAAGGGCTGGATATCCTCGAGGTATTGTCGGACTCCTACGACGGTTACACTCTGAACGAAATCTCTAAGAAGCTGGATCGCAGCATGAACGAGATCTTCAGAATGGTGGTCACGCTAGAGCGACGGGGCTGGGTGCAGGTAGACGAGAATGATCGCTACAGTCTGACGCTTCGCATGTTCGAGTTGGCGCATCGGCACATGCCGTTGCGCTCGCTGGTCAGCATGGCGATGCCCTTGATGAAGCAGCTTGTCGCCAAGGCGCGGCAGTCCTGTCATTTAACGGTTGTGCAAGACGGAAGGGTAGTCGTGATTGCCCAGATCGATAGCCCTGAGCGGTGGTCGTTTGGCCTGAAGGTGGGTGCCTTGATCGGGCTGCGAGACACCGCCTCCGGTCATGTACTTCTGGCCTTTAGGGACGATTCCGACAGAGATCGAATGTTGGCTATGCATGGCGCTGTCGAGGGCGAGTCAGCGTTGACGACTGCTCAGCTTAATAAGGTGCTGGAGCAGGTGCGCAAAAGTGGCTATGCAGAGACGCCCAGCCAGCAGGTCAAAGGCATCACAAACATTGCCTACCCTATTTTTGGTTCCAACAACAACGTGATCGCCTGTTTGAACGTTCCTTATCTGGAGCGTGTTGATCTGGGTGCGCCGCCACCCGTGGAAGACGTCAAGCAGATCGTTGATGGCTACGCCAAAAAGCTATCGGAGATGATGGGGTACAGCAGTTATACGCCGGCTCCGTGATTTAGGCCCGGGCACCTCGCCCGCCAATAAACCCCGTTGCCAGCAAGGTGCCCAACAGCACAACTGCGGTTCCACCGACGACCTGGAAGCTGAGCTTCTCGCCCAGTAAAAGTACACCCCAAAGGACACCAAAAGGCGGCACCAGGAAGGTGACGGTAACGGTTTTCGCGCCGCCTACGTTGGCGAGCAGGCGATAAAAAATCAAATAGGCGAGGCCGGTGCATAGCAGGGACAGGGTCAGGGCGGAGCCCCAGGCACCAGCAGAAATAGAGGTGTCGGGCCATAGCCACCAGGCAAAAGGCGCAAGCATAATGCCAGCCGAGCTTAAGCTGCCTGCAGCGACGGCAATGGGTTCGGCCCCTTTTAAGTATTTAGTCGAGAAGCTCGCGGCGATGCCGTAAAAAAGCGTGGCGACCAATGAGGCTAAAATAGCCCAGCCCGTGGCCCCCTGGTCAAAATGCAGCTTGTCATAAACTAGGGTAATAATGCCTAAAAAACCGATAACCAGACCCAGCACTCGCAAGCCGCTAAGTTGTTCTTTGAGCCATAAACGTGCAATAAGCGCAGCAAACAAGGGTGTCATGGCATTGAGCACTGATAGCAGTCCGATTTCAATGCGGGTGGCTGCAAAGGCATAACAGGTGAAAGGCACGGCAGCATTCAAGAAGCCCACCATAGCAATAGGGCGCCAGTATGGCCATAGCGCATGTAACCTTCCCTGCAAGGCCATGACGATCAACAGCATGAGCCCTGCCGCACCTACCCTTACCAGAATGAGCGGAAAGGCCCCGAAGTCAAAAGCCGCCAGTCGTGTGAATAGAAACGAGCTGCCCCAAATTGCGGCTAATAAAAGTAGGTTGCGTAAATCGTGAGATGACATGGGGAGCCTAAAGGTCTATCGCTAGCAGCCAGCGGTAAAGACAGAGTGTAGGCTCGATTATATGCACAAGCATGGCGTTGCCAGCGGCGTTTACCGTATTTAGTCATCAGGGCACTATTTACATTGAGTCAGAGTCCTCAAACCACAGATTCGGTACAGAGGCGTTCTGATAGCGCGAAATAAACGGTCGTGTTGTGCCGTCGTTTTCATAGAGCTGGCGATCAATACGACCTATATTGCTGGCATACAGATGAATGCTGATTGAGACTTGATCTTCGTAGGCATTTTTAACGGCGTGTATGTCGCCCTGACGCGGACAAATAAGGCTGACATCGCCTTCATTAAGTGTCGTAGCGTCAATCAGGTGCAAGCTTCCGTCCGCAGCAGGCTTGTAGCGCTGATCGATCTCGGCTCCGCGCAGAACGCCAACCAGCCCCCAGACTCCGTGATCATGGATAGGTGTTTGCTGCCCTGGGCCCCAAATAAAACTTAGCACTGAAAAGCGTTCGTGCAGATCAGCATAAAGCAGCATTTGACGGTATCGGTCAGGGTCGGGTTCAGCGTAGGCTCGGGGTAACCAGGAGTGTTGCTGAACAAGCGTTTTTAATAACTGGGTGGCCTGCTGTTGTCGCTGGGTGGTGCTTAGCGTAGCGTCGTCAAAGAGCAGGTGCAGATGACGTATGAAATGACGAAAAGGGGTGATCATGATTCAGCCTCGACTTTCGCCAGGCCTTGAAAACGAGGCCTGGCGAAACTAACAACATCAATAAAAACTATCTGCCTAGTAACTTATTGGGTAACCAAAGTGCGGTCTCCGGAAAGGCAATAATCACCCCGGCCACCATCAATTGCAAGATGACAAAAGGGATAACCCCTTTGTACATATGCATCAAGGTAATCTCTGGAGGGCTGATTCCACGTAAATAGAATATCGCCAAGGCCAGGGGAGGCGTCAAATAGCCAGTCTGGAGCATAATCATGAAGAGCACGCAGAACCAGATTACATCAATACCTGCCGCATGCATAAGCGGAGCAAAGATCGGGATGAAAATCAGCGTGACCGAAGCCCATTCCAGGAAGAAGGCAACAAAAAGGTCAGTCCCAGTGCTAAAAACAATAATGCCCACTTACCAAACTGAAGTGTATCGACCAGATTCTGGATCATGCTCATGCCGCCGGCACCGGTGAATACTCCGGCAAACATGTTTCCGCCCAGTAAAATCAGCAGAATCATCGAGGTAATACGCAGCGTCGTCAGTAGCGAGTCATACAGTATGGTGAAAGTGAAGCGGCGATAAAACAGAGTCAGCAAAAATGAACATAATGCGCCCAGGGCAGCGGCCTCTGTGGGGGCGGCAAGGCCCATGATCAGCGAGCCGAGCACGGCAGTGACCATCAGCAGCGGAGGAACCAGCGCATACAGGGTGAATCGTATTTTTTGACTGAAGCTTGGGTCGTCCGGGCTGGGCAGGACGCGCGGACCGTATTCGGGTTTAATCGTGCAAATGGCGACGATATAGACCATGTAGGCACCGGCCAGCATCAAGCCAGGCACGATAATAGCCACAAACAGCTCACCCACCGATACGTTGGCCAGTGAGGCGATTACCACCGCCACGACAGATGGCGGAGTGATCGTACCCAGCGAACCGCCTGCACAAATCGTGCCACTGATCAGTCGCTTATCGTACTTATGCTTAAGCATAGGGGGATAGCCAGCAGGCCGATGACTGTTTCTGCGGCGCCAATCACCCCGGTAGTGGCTGCAAACACCAGGCTCATCAAGATAGTGCCTAACGCCAGACCGCCAGGCAGACGCTTTGTCCACATGTGCATGGCCTCAAAGAGCTGTTCTGCAATGCGGCTGCGCTCCAGCATACAGCCCATGAAAATAAAGAGCGGTACCGCGGCCAGAATAAAGTTTCCAGCGACTTCGTTGACCTTATCGGTCAGCAAATGGACCAGGCTGGTCCCGAAGGTAAGAAATCCGAAGCCGATGCCCGTTAGCATGAGGGCAAAGGCGACTGGCAAGCCGATAAAAATAAGGATCAGCAATGCCGGAAACATGGCAAGTGATAAGTACTCCATGGATTAGGCCGCCTTAGTTTTTGGGTGGAAAATGATGATCAGCGCTTTAAGAATCTCGGCAAACACTTGCAAGCCCAGCAAAATAAAGCTGATGACAAAGACGGCGCGATAAGGCCATACACGAGGGTTCCATGACGACTGACCGGTGGTCTCGTTGATATCCCAGGCGTAGTAGGCGTATTCCCATAAGCCATAGCTTAGCCACGCCAGGCATGGCAGCAGCAATACATAGAAAAAAGCCATGATTGCGGCGCGGCTACGCTCCGATAGCGCGCCAGAGACCAGGTCAACTTTGACGTGCTGGCCTTCTCTTAAGGTATAGGCAGAACCCAGCAAAAAGTGTGCGCCCATCACCATATAACCCACTTCGAATGCCCAGGCGGTAGGTGTATGAAGCACGTAGCGGGCGAAAACTTCGTAGGCGGTGGCAATAATAAGGGGTATGAGCAATAAGGCAGCGATAATTCCGGTCGCGCCAGTTAAGCGTTCAATCAAACGAATGATCGTATGCATAAGTGTGGTTTCCATTTACATGGCACGAAGCAAGCGCAAGGCTCGCATCGTGCCTAAGTGTTCAAGCCGGTCTTAAACTGGCGTTATTGGATTTTTCCTGGCTCGATTAGCGTGTCGCGATAACGTTCCGCACCCGCCCAGCGCTCGCGGAATTCGCGCTGATCGTCCAGCACTCGCTTGAACCATTCGTTATTACTGGCTTGCTTGTCTGCCCACTCATCGGCAACTCGGCGCGCTGCATACTGCACTTCGGGGTCAAGCTCGATAATTTCATTTCCCCGGCTGCGATAGTATTCAAGAGCTTTGGTATCTTCGTTACCCACCTTTAAATAAGCCTCGAAGGTCACTAGCTGCGCCACTTTTTCGATCAGATTCTGATCCTCAGGGGTGAGTTTTGCCCATACTTTTTTATTGATGACCAGCTCATAGGGTGCCGTAGGCTGATGGACTCCGGGGACGATCACGTACTTGGTAACTTCAGCGAAACCGGGTGAAATGTTCTCCCATAAAGTTCCCCACTCGGTAGCATCAATGACGCCTCTCTCCAGTGCAGGGTATACGTCTCCGCCCGGAAGCATCACTGGCGAAGCTCCCAATGCTGCTGACATTTCAATCCACGCCCCAGCTGTGCGCAGTTTTAAACCTTTCATGTCTTCCAGCGTGCGCACGGGCTTTCTGGAGTGCAAGAATACTTCGGCTGGACGTATGAACAATGGCATTGAGATGACGTCGAACTCTTTGTCCCTGAATTCCCGTTGCAGTTCAATACCGCCATCAGCGTACAGCCAGTGCAACATTCGCTCTGTGTCCGGACTACCTGCATAACCGCCAAACAGTACGGTGGTGGGGTTTCTGCCCCAGTCCCAACCCATCCACATATGTCCCATGTCGGCAACACCGTTGCGTACGGTTTCGCTGATTTTTACGGCATTTCCTAAAGCCCCACCGGGGAAAACCTGTATTTCCATTCTGCCGCCGGACATCTGCTTCAGCCTCTCGGCAAAGGCTTTGGCACCTACATCCATTAGCGGCTCAGACGCCCAGCCTGTAGTCATCTTGAATTTACAAGACCCTACTTCAGGACACGCTGTATCCGAAGGGGCTGCAGTGGCGAAACTCAGTGAAGCAAGGCTAACGGCGAGCGTACTCAGAAGCTGAGGAATGCGCATTTTTTTCATGGTCTGTCTCCTTGTTGGCTAGTCTTGGTGAGCCATTATTAGGTTTTGATTTTGTAATACGGTATGGATCGGAAACGGTACGAGTCCAGGTAGAGCTGATCTAAGAGTTGAGTGTTGAAGAGTAGGCTGTCACTGCCCGCCCTGAAAGCAGGAAGGGCAGAAGACGAGCTACCCGTTTACGGTTTTTTGCTCCTCGGGCGACAGCAACGGGCCATCCAGTGTCACTCTGGAGTCGTCATTGCGGAAACGAGCAATAATGGGTTTAAGTTCAGGCTTGATGTGTTCTTCGCTATAGCCATTAAACAGGTGGCCAAAGAAACCGCGTTTAAGGTCTGAGGTACCCATCAGCCAGTCGGAAATAGGAAAGGTCAGGTTCATGTTGTAGCGCATCATGATCCCCTGGTTATGGTGAGCAGTGTGATGGCGGCGAATGGTGTTGATAAAGGGAATGTTTCTTACGAACCAGTTCTCCGGTACATGGCAACAATAGTGGAAGGTTTCGTAAATTACGTAATGACCTACCATCACCATGAATACGATATAGCCGGCATTCGCATTAATAAGCAGACTTGTCAGATAGCCCAGCGGTGCTCCCACTGCGCCCAAGGTAACCAGTACACGCCAGGGGAAAAACACGATACGAAACTCTTTGCTGGTGTCGATCGTATATTCGTTATCGGTGAAGTACTGGTGATGCTCGCGAGTGTGGCGCTCGTAGATTTGGCGAAGCCCGAATACATCGATTCGTCTGTGCATCACTTTTGAATGCATAAACCATTCAACCAGGTTACCCGCTATAAAGACCGGAATGGCAATCAGCCATTCCCAGCCCACATTGTTCAGTTGCATAAAGCAATAGGTCAGCGTGGCAATACCAACCGCGTACATCACGATGACGTGTATCAGCCCGTTATAGGCGGGGCTGATGTTTGCTTTGTAGTTTTCTCTGAATTTCCGTTGCCGCTCGGACATCGGCCTAATTTCCATAGCCATGATTGTGTCTCCTCATGCTAGTTGTATTCATCTAATATATAAGATGTATGTCGATAAAAAAATGGGGCAAACCCCAAGCTGTGCACTTTAAACCTCAAATATCAGCCTCCAGAGCCGAGATTTAGGTTTATGCCGCGATTTAATTGAAGATCATAGAGATATTTACTTTTTAGGGTCCGATGCCAGCCGTCCATGCCAGGCGTTCAATATGATTTTTTGATAGGCCTGATGCTTGTCGGCCACTGGAAACGCATCAAACAGGCGCCTTACCTGAACGGCATCAGCCAGCAACGTATCGAGCTGATCAAAATGGATGCCAAAATCAGCCAGATTGGTCGGAATATCCAGGTGGCGAACAATGTCACGTACTCGTTTTGACACTTCAAGGACCACCGTTTCAGGTGTGCCTCGAAGTCCGAGCAATTCAGCTATTTGCAGTAAATCATCACTGCGTGTTTCGATCAGGGCATCAAGCACATAAGGCAGCATGACTGCATTGGTGCTGCCGTGGCTTTTATGAGTCAAGCCGGCTACCGCGTAGGCAATGCCGTGTACGGCATTGAGCCCTGAGCTGCCGTAAGAAAGCGCTGCATAGTAGCTGGCATACGCCATGCCTACTCTGGCTTCTTGATTTGCACCATCTTCATAAACCGCTTCCAGATAACGTCCGCAAAGCGCAATGGCTTCTTTGGCGTAAATCTTGCTCAGGTGATGGCGACCGCTATAACCTGGATCGGGGTCAGTCCCACGGGCGAATAAAAATGAATCCTCAGTAATAAAGGACTCGATAGCATGGGTCAGGGCATCAATCCCCGCGTCACCAGTAACCCGCTTGGGACAATAAAAGGTGTATTCCGGATCGATGACGGCAATTTTTGGCCGTAATGAGTTGTCCATGACAGCCACTTTCGTCGCATTCGCGGCATCCACCAAAATTGTGCCCGGCGTAGCTTCTGAGCCGGTTCCGGCTGTAGTGGGAATAGCGATTAAATCAATGGCGTCGAAGGGTTTGGCAGTGTCGTGCACATAGCTGCTGATAGGACGGCCGCTTTTTAGCGTTAGGCAGAGTGCTTTAGCCAGGTCAATGTTACTGCCGCCGCCCAGTGCAACGATGTGATCGATTCCGGCCAACTGGGCTTGGAGTTCGGCTGTAGCCGAATCGCAAAGAGCGGTGGTGGGGTCAGCGTGGCCTTTGTCGTAGACCACGGTTTCCAAGCCGGCGCTCTGTGCATCTTTTAGATAATCGTCAACCCAGTTGGAGTCTTGGCTGAAAAAAGTATCTGTAACCAGCAGGCCTTTGCGATAGCCCAGATGCGCCAAGAGCGGGCCTAAGCGGTGCCTGACACCTATTCCCATCAGGGTGCGTGGTGGGGCACAGAAAAATATATCGTCTTTTAATTGCATACGTTGTCTCCATGAGATTTTAGTTCTTGAATAAACTCGCGCACCGCAGTGGCTATGAGAACGGGGTGGGTACGTAGTACAGAATGACCTCCATCGGCGATAGGCAGGAGCGTGGAGTCCGGAATCTGTTTTTGTAAACGAAGGCCGTGATCAAAAGGACAGTCTTCGTCCTGCTCGCCATGAATAACCAGACAAGGAGGCCTGATATGGGAAAGGCTGCTTTCATGATTACTTGATTTGATTGCCGACCACAGTGCAGCGACAGCGCCAGGATGTGCTGTCTCGCTGAGTTTCAGGCGTTGCTCGCGTTCGGCAATTTCAGCTTCCAGCAGGACGGGATCTGTTTGCTTAAACCAACTACATGTGTTCAGGGCAGGGCTGCCGGATATCAGCACGATGCCGCCGACAGGCGTCTGGTCGTATCGGGTCAGATACTCAAGAATGACTGAGACTCCCAGGCTCCAGCCCACCAAGATGAAGCCAGGTGACGCGGTTTTCTGAAGAACAGAATTCAGCTCGCTGGCGAAGCCCTTTAGATTTAAGGCCGGCGCACAGTAGCCGTCCCGACGTCTCCCGCGGCCGTCAAAGTTGGGCATCACGCACCTATAGTCCTGATTCAAGTCGCACTCTATTTCGGACCATGCCAGGCGAGTGCCTTGTATCCCATGCAATAGCAGCACGTCTACGCCTGAGCTTCCCGAGACACTAATGTCCATATTGTCTCCATTTTTATAGTAGTATATGACTGATATATAACATGGCGGTTTAGGATTTGGCAACGATGGACAGTCACTACTGTGCATGCGGTCTTCGGCGATATACTGTCAAAAGGCCTGGTCAGCGAGGCGTACTCTACCGAGTCCGTGCTTAATTTTGAGAAAATAAAAAGAGGACGAAATGTTGTCTAATCAAAAGACGTTAACTATATTTGGGACCAAGTTAAGTCTCAGCGAGCAGGCTTATCAGCGGCTTGAGGAAGCGATCGTCACCTTGGAGCTAGCCCCTGGGCTGGTCGTTTCCGAGCAATCCCTGAGTGAAATGACCCAGATAGGCCGCACCCCTATCCGCGAGGCAATTCAGCGTCTGGCACGCGAGAACCTGATTACAGTTTTGCCGCAGAGGGGGATTCTGGTTGCGGAAATGGATGTACAACAGCAATTAAAGCTAATCGAAACCCGACGTGAAATTGAGCGTCTGATTTGCCGATCGGCTGCGCGACGGGCAACGCCTGTCGAGCGAGAACAATTTGCACGCCTGGCCGGAGAGTTTAGTGCAGAGGCCGGGCAAGGTGATGGCGCCTTGTTCATGCGTAGTGACCGGGAATTCAATGAATTGTGCTTAAAGGCCGCACGCAACGAGTTTGCCGAAGGGGCCATGCGTTTAATGCACGGTTTATCACGCCGGTTCTTTTACCATAATTATCAGGGCTCGGCAGACTTGCCCCTTATTGCGCGCCAGCATGCTCAGGTGGCACGCTATATTTCAGAAGGCAACGCTGACGCGGCAGCGAGTGCATCCGACACCATGCTGGACTACATCGAAGCCTTTACCCGTGCAACTTTAGATAGTTAACCCACCCTCAAATGTTTAGCAGTACGAAAACATCTGGCAGCCGGAGATAACGATGGACACATCAGCAGAATTAACACGCCAACAGTTTCGTCAATTGCATCAACAGTCAGACATTCTTGTCTTGCCCAATCCGTGGGATCTGGGAAGCCTGCAGTATCTTGAGCAACAGGGCGCCCAAGCCGTGGCCACGACCAGTGCGGGTTTTGCTTGGACCCTGGCCAAAGAAGACTATGAAATTACCCTGGATGAGTCCCTGCATCATATCGCTGAATTAGTAGCAGCCACATCTCTTCCTGTGAATGCCGATTTCGAAACGGGCTTTGCCGTTACTGAGGCACAGCTTCGTCAGAACATTGCCCGGCTGGAGCAGACCGGAGTAGCGGCATTTTCCATTGAAGACCGTTTTGAAGACGGCTTGTATGAGCTTTCTGAAGCAGCGAGTCGTGTAAAAGCGGCAAAGCAGGCGGCCATAGAATACGGTGGCGACGACTTCATGCTGATTGCCCGATGCGAAGGCTTGTTAACAGGCAGCACCGGCCTTGAAAGCACCATCGAGCGCCTGCAGGCTTATGCACAGTCCGGGGCTGATGTGCTCTATGCGCCGGGCTTGCGCGATCTGGATGATATTGCCAAGGTAGTCCAGGCTGTCGCTCCTTTACCGCTAAATGTATTGTTATTGCAAGATGATTTAAGCGTCGAGCAGTTAGCCAGCGTTGGTGTGAAACGGGTAAGCTCAGGCTCGCGGCTCGCTGCCGCCGCCCGCTCAGCCTTCGAGCTCGCTGCTCAGGCTCTTTTGGCAACAGGACAGTTGCCGCGAAGCTAAGCTGGGATAAAGCAGCAAATAAAAAGGCCGCCATCACCTCACGCAATGGCGGCCTTTATTAATGCCTGCTTCTAACGTCGTTCGGCTCAGGCCTGGCTAGGGGCCGCGCTTTCTTCTTCCAGGCTGGTTGCTGGATTACGGTCTTCAGTTGCGCCGTTAAAGTAAACGTTCAATAAAACAGCGGCAATAGAAGTCAGCAAAATACCTGACTCAATAAGTGGGCCCAGGGCCTCAGGCATCCATTGCTTGTAATGGGGAGCGACCAGGGGAATCATGCCTACACCAATGGAAATGGCGACAATCATGGCATTGTGGCGGTTGGTAGTGTAGTTAACCTGCCCCAGAATACGAATCCCTGTAGCGGTAACCATACCGAACATCACGATTCCGGCGCCGCCCAGGACAACGGTAGGCAGCGACTCAACCAACGCCGCCATTTTGGGTAACAGGCCAAGAATAACCAGAATAATACCGGCGGCTACGCAAACAAAGCGGCTGCGGATGCCGGTCACGGCCACCAGCCCGACGTTCTGCGAGAAGCTTGAGTAGGGAAAGGTGTTGAAAACACCACCTAAAATAGTACCTACACCGTCCACACGCAGGCCAGCAGCCAGCTCACGCTGGGTAATGCGTCGGCCTGTCATGTCACTTAAGGCGAGGAACATACCCGTAGACTCAATAAGCACCACTACCATCACCAGACTCATGGTGGCAATATGCAGGAAGCTGAATTTGGGCATGCCAAAGTGAAACGGCAACACCACGTCAACCCAGGGCGCCGCAACAACCTTCTCGAAAGTCATCATGCCCAGCGTCGTAGCCACCAGGGCACCAATAATAATGCCCAGCAATACCGCAACGTTGGCCAGGAAACCCTTGCAGAATTTTGCGATGATCAAAATCGAGCCCAGCACAATGGTAGCGATACCCAGGCCTGGCAGCGATGCGTAGCGTGGATTCGGCAGGCTTGGGGCAAGATTCAGTCCTGACGGCGGGGGTGGCAATTCAGAGCCAGGTGCTGCGGCTTCCCGCACGGCTTGTAGCCAGGCGAGGTGATTGGGGTCGACCAGCGTAGGTGCAGTGGGACCTACCGGGTTACCGAAGATCCAGTTAATACCCACACGCATGAGCGTAATACCGATCATGGCAATGATCGTTCCGGTGACCACGGGCGGGAAAAAACGCAGCATACGGCTGACCATGGGGGCAATAATGACCGTAACGATACCTGCCCCGATAATCGTGCCGAACAATAGTTGCGCACCTTCGTGCCCCGGCGTGGAGTTTGCCATTGAAACCATCGGGCCAACGGCGGCAAAAGTAACGCCCATCATGACTGGCAAGCGTATTCCCAGCCACTGGGTGGCACCGAACGATTGAATGATAGTCACAATGCCGCAGATAAAAAGATCCGCAGCGATCAGCATTGAGACTTCGGCAGAACTTAGATTTAATGCACGTCCGACGATAAGAGGAACCGCCACCGCGCCAGCGTACATGACAAGTACGTGCTGCAGCCCCAGAAGGCCGAGCTTTCCGACGGGTAAAAGTTCATCGACGGGCGCGACGTGTTGATTCGTCCCCATGAGTAGCGTCTCCGTTTTTAGTAAAATTTATTAACTTTTGAGTGTGAGCTTAATGTAACGGATACGCTGCGTCTGGGTCATATGATAAAGCCGATAAATATATCGTGTAATTTCATATGTTTAGGGGTTAACCCGCCTTAAAGAGGCGCTTTTGTCCCCCTCTGAAGCTGCGCTGGGGAAAACCCTGATACAGACATCCCAGACGACAAATCGTCGGATAACGGTGCGCACGGAATAAACGTTGGGAAAACATGCTGCAGTGGGGGTAAAAAAATGACAGAAGCATAGAATTCTCCTTATAATTGGTAATACCACTTTGGCCTAACTGAATGATCAACCCATGAAACGCACTCGTCTATCGGATGAAATTGCCGAGAAAATCAAGAATCTGGTACTGGAAGGCGCGTGGGTACGCGGTCAGCGGTTGCCCGCTGAACGTGAGTTAGCCGATAGTTTTGGTGTTTCGCGTCCTTCATTGCGCGAGGCCATACGGTCTTTGGTGGCTACCGGGCTGCTGCACACACACCATGGTGGCGGCACCTATGTGGCTGAAACGGTGGGCGCCAGCTTCAGAGATCCGCTGCAACAAGTGTTGTTTAATAATCCCGATGCCCAGCGAGACCTGCTGGAGTTTCGTTATATGCTTGAAGGCACCTGTTCGTACTACGCGGCGCTACGGGCCACGGCTGCCGACCGTACGCGGTTGACTCAGGCCTTTGAAACCCTGGCCTCGTACCATGACGACCCGGTAGGCATAGAACAAAGCCAAGAGCAGTCTGCCGATGCGCATTTTCATCTGGTCATTGCCGAGGCTAGCCATAACGCGATTTTGCTGCATACCATGCGTAATACTTACGAGGTATTAGGAAGTGGCGTGCAGGTTAACTTTGCGGGCATGTACCCCGATGGTCATGGGGTACGGGGCGATCTGATGAAACAGCACCAGGCCTTATACCTGGCAATTATGGAAGGTCGGGCCGATGATGCTTCCGATGCGGCCCAGTCGCATATCCGCTTTGTGCAAGAGGTACTCCTCGAGATGAAAGCCGTACAAGAGCGCGAAGCGCGTTCACTACGCCGTGGCCTGATGCTCTAAAGCCTATAAAATAAGCCCTTAGCTGCCGATCGGACAGTTAAGGGCTTATTTTTACTGCAGTCGCGCGTCGCCGCCCTGCCAGGCAGCTTAGGCTTCTAACTTTTGAAGTGATGCACCTGTTTCGCTTTCACTGAAGATATCATCCACGACTTCAATCCAATGCTTGATCGGAATAGGCGCCTTGGCGGCTAGGTGGCCGTAGCAGCCTACGTTGGCGGTCACAATCATATCTGGCGAGCTAACTTGCAGGGCCTCTATTTTATTGGTCCGCAACTGCTCTGAGAGTTCGGGCTGCAGCACTGAGTAGGTACCCGCCGAACCGCAGCAAAGATGGCCATCACGTACGGGCACCGGTGTATGGCCGAAACGCGTCAACAAGGCAGAAATTGAGGCTTTATTGCGAAGAGCATGCTGGAAGCTGCATGGCTCTTGTACTGCAATTTTTAGCGGCGAACTGGTTTGTGGCAGCGTGCGGGCATCCACAGCCAAAAGCTCATTCTGCAAAATCAGGCTGATATCCAGGCTTAAGCCTGCGATTTTCTGTGCTTTTTCTGCATAGTCGGGATCATCGGCCAACAGGTCGGCATAGTGTTCCAGCTGAACACCACAACCGCTGGCGGTGCTGACAATAGCTTCAGCCTGATCAGATTGTATGAAGGGCCACCAGGCATCAATATTACGACGAGCGTCGGTCTTTGCACCTTCCAGATCGTTTAAATGGTGCCTGACTGCGCCACAGCAACCGGCGCGGGGAACACGCTTAAGCGTAATACCTAAGGCATCGAGTACCCGAATGGCAGCAGAGTTGGTTTGTGGCGTCAGCGAAGGTTGTACACAGCCATCCAATACCAGCATGATGCGTGCGTGCGTGCGTGTGGGCTCGGCACGACCCTTGGCCGGGCGATCAGGCAGCAGTTCTTTGAGTGACTGGGGCAGCAAGGGCTTTAATGTGTAGCCAACTGCGGCGGCACGGCTAAACACGGCGGGCCGCGCTACCATCTCCTTGAGCCCCCAGCGTTTGACACGCTCAGTTAGCGGGCGCTCGACCTTGCGTTCCATGACGCGACGGCCTACATCGACCAGTTCGCTGTACTTGACGCCAGACGGACAGGTGGTTTCACAGGCTCTGCAGGTCAGGCACCGGTCTAAATGCTGCTGGGTGATTTCACTGACCGGCTTGCCTTCGAACATCTCTTTCATCAGATAGATGCGGCCTCGTGGCCCATCAAGCTCGTCGCCTAATATCTGGTAAGTAGGGCAGGTGGCATTACAAAATCCACAGTGTACGCAGTTCGCAATGACTTCTTTGGCTTTTTCGCCCTCGGCGGTGCCGATGAACTCTTCCGATAGCACGGTTTGCATTACAAGGCTCCTGGGTAAATACGTCCAGCATTCAGAATGCCGGCTGGATCGAAAGCCGATTTAAGACGCTGCTGGATACGCAGCATGGGTGCGGCCAAGGGATGAAAAGGAGAGTCGACCGGCCCATTGCCGCGGAAAACATTGGCGGTCCCGCCTACACTGCTGGCGATCTCGCGTATTTGCGCTTCAGAGGCGTCGCTGTAGACCCAGCGCAAGGCTCCGCCCCATTCCACCATGACAGATTGCAGCGGTTTCAGTACACCACAGGTGCTGGGCACTGATAAGCGCCATAAGTGCCCAGACTTTTCGGCCTTGAACCAATCGTGCTTCTGTTCCCGGATGCTGGACCAGAATGCATCCGCAACATCAGCTTCCAGAGTGTCTCCACCTATTTTTTGTATGCCTGAATCAATGGCTTCCTGAGCTCCTGACAGACGGATATAGGCAACCTCGTCTACCCAGGTGGTGGCAGAAATAGCCAGTGGCAAGCCCGCGGATTTGTTGAACAGATCAAGTGCTTTTTCTTGAGTGAGAGCCAGGGCCAGAGTGGCAGAGGCTTCGGGAATAGGCAGAACCTTGATGGAAAGCTCGTCGATCACACCCAGACTGCCAAAGCTGCCGGCAATCAGGCGGGACACGTCGTAGCCGGCCACGTTTTTCATGACCTGTCCGCCAAACGTCAGGTGCTGTCCCTGACCATCAACAATTTTGACGCCCAGAACAAAGTCTTTTAGTGCACCAGCAGTGGCCCGTCGGGGCCCGGCCAGGCCAGAGGCTATACAGCCGGCGATGGTTGCGCCTTCGCCAAAATGAGGTGGCTCAAAGGCGAGGAACTGTTTGCGCGACGCCAGCAGCGTTTCGATTTCGCTTAAGGGCGTACCACCTTTGACGGTGATCACCAGCTCAGATGGTTCGTAATCAACAATGCCCTGATTGGCAGAGACATTCAAGATCTCGCCTTTGCAGCGCGGACCATAAAATTGCTTGCTGCCCGAACCGAGGATGTGCAGAGGAGTTTTATCATTGTGCGCCTGACGAATTCTGTCTTGCCAGTCGCTAACGATTAAATTGGTAGTGCTCATAATACAAATTCCGCTAGAAAATGGCGTCGATTAGAAACGTGGAAGCTCGGGGAAAGGCACTTCACCATGATGTACATGCATGAGACCAAACTCGGCACAGCGGTTAAGCGTAGGGATGTGCTTTCCCGGATTCAATAAACTGTCCGGATCAAATGCTTTTTTGATGTCGAAGAACTTGGTGCGTTCGCCATCGCTAAACTGCACACACATTTGATCGATCTTTTCAACGCCCACGCCATGTTCGCCAGTGATCGTTCCACCCAGGGCTACAGACAGCTCTAGAATGTCGCCGCCAAATGCCATGGCGCGGTCTTTTTCATCAGGGATGCTGCCATCGAAAAGGATCAGAGGATGCAGGTTTCCGTCGCCGGCGTGGAAGACGTTCAGGCAACGCAAGCCATGCTTGACCTCGAAGTCTTTGATGGTGGTCAACATTTCAGCGAGGCGCTTGCGCGGTATTGTGCCATCCATGCAGATGTAGTCGGGCGAGACGCGGCCCGCTGCGGGAAAGGCCGCCTTACGACCCGCCCAGAACAGTGCACGCTCTTCTTCGGACTGCGACACGCGGATCTCTGTTGCGCCGCTTTCAACCAGAACGGCTTTCATTTTCTTGATTTCTGCCGCAACCTCTTCGGGAGTTCCGTCGGATTCGCATAGCAGAATAGCTTTGGCGTCTAGCGGGTAACCGGCATTGACAAAGGCTTCGACGGCTACGGTAGCGGGTTGATCCATCATTTCCAGGCCAGCAGGGATAATACCTGCGGCAATGACAGCGGCGACGGCGTCGCAGGCTTTGGCCACATCATCAAAGCTTGCCAGAATACATTGTGCTAGCTGCGGAGTTGGCGTCAGCTTGACGGTAACTTCGGTGACGACGGCCAGCATGCCTTCTGAGCCGGTGAGCAGTGACAACATGTCAAAGCCCGGTGTATCAAGGGCATGGCTGCCGATCTGGATGATGTCGCCATCGATGGTAACTGCACGCAAATGCAGGAGGTTATGAATAGTCAGCCCGTATTTCAGGCAGTGAACGCCACCCGCATTTTCGGCAACGTTGCCGCCGATGCTACAGGCAATTTGGGATGAAGGGTCAGGCGCATAGTACAGGCCGTGCGGATGCGCTACCTGCGAAATTGTAATGTTACGCACGCCTGGCTGCACAGTGGCCGTACGCGCGTAGGGATCGACCTTAAGCACCTGACTGAGCTTGGCTAGCGAAAGCAACACACCTTGAGGGTGCGGCATGGCACCACCGGATAAACCGGTACCCGCACCGCGAGCCACAATAGGCACATTACGCTCGGCACAGATTTTGATGGCGCGTACAACCTCGGCTTCGTTTGCCGGCATTACCACCAATAATGGTTTTTGACGTAATAATGTAAAACCATCGCACTCGTAAGGCTTCAACTGTTCATTGGTATGCAGTACGGCTTCGGGCGAGGTGGCTTGCTGAAGGGCAGCAATCAACGCAGGACGATCAGTCGTACCGAAATCGTATTCAGCGTAGAGCTCGTGTTGATGAGTTTCAGACATGTCTTAGCCTTTGCGGAGTCAAGAAGCGCGATATACGGCCTAAATAAGCCGCGTGTATTCACGCTTATAAACAGTATTTATGTAAAAACACCCGATAAATTAATGGCTTAGGGGTATTTTAAATCATTCGGTAAAGTGGTATTACCATTAATATATCGCGAGTTGAGTTCTATGCCAAGTGGCATAAACACTTACATGCCTAAAGTATTACAGGTCTGTGAACTGATTCACCCAGTAAGCTGTCGACGCATCGTGCTTGACCTGTGCAGCTTGGGAATGCTGCAACTCGTTCAAAATACCTGCCGCCAGCACCTTGCCATATTCAACACCCCATTGATCAAAGGGGTTAATGCCCCAGATCAGACCTTGCACAAACACTTTGTGCTCGTAGAGTGCCAGCAAGGCCCCCAGCGTATAGGGCGTAAGGCGTGGCAACACAATAAGCGTATTGGGACGCCCGCCCTTATGGACGCGGTGCTTGGCTAACCATTCAGCGCGACCGGGTTCTACGCCGCTATCCAGGCATTCTTGCAGGGCCTGACCATAGTTTTTTCCGCGGAGCAGGGCTTCGCGTTGGGCCAGGCAGTGCGCCAGCAAGGTTTGGTGATGGCTGCGCCATTTATGGTCGGCATGTTGACACACAATAAAATCCACTGGAGCGCCGTCACTGCCCTGATGCAGCCACTGGAAAAAGGTATGCTGGGCATCGGTGCCTGGCATGCCCCACACGGCGGGGCCGGTGGCAACGCTGACCGGTTCGCCATTCAGATCTACTGATTTACCCAGTGACTCCATGTCGAGCTGCTGAATATAAGACACGATATTGCCCAGGCGGAAATCGTAGGGAGCGATATTTAACGAACCATAACCAAGAACACTACGATTAATGACTCCCGACAAGGCCATCTGTACTGGTGCATTGCTATGCAAGGGAGTTTCGGCAAAGTGCGTATCCATGGCTGCTGCGCCTGCCAGCATACCGGCGACCACATCACTGCTGACCACCATGGCGATGGTCAGGTTAACGGTTGACCACAACGAAAAACGGCCGCCCACCCAATCCCAGAACTTGAAAATATTGCTCTCTGGCACGCCCCACTTTTTCGCGGTTTCGACACGGGCAGTGATGGCCACGACCTGCTCATAGGGATCGGGCACATTGGCGGCCTGAAGCCACTCAATAGCGCGTTTGGCGTTTTCCAGCGTTTCAACCGTGGTAAAGGATTTACTTGCTACCACGATTAAGGTGTCGTGAGGATTCAGGTCGGCCAAGGCACCTTCAATGGCGTGACCGTCGATGTTGGCGACAAAGCGTACATTGCGCCATACCTTCCTGTAGCCAAAGGCGTTTACGCTAAGACGTACGCCCCAATCGCTGCCCCCAATTCCAATATGCACAATGTTGCGCCACCTACGAGACGCATCAGCATTACGGATAAAGTCGTTGAGACGTTCGCGTTCGGCAGTGATTTCAGCATTGGGTGCGGGTGCCCGCAAGGCGGTGTGCCAGGCGGCACGGTCTTCAGTCGGATTGCAAATGCCGCCGGTCAGCAAGGCTTCTCGTGCAGCAGTGAAGTTGCGGGCGCTCAGCAGCTGTTCGGCGGCGCTTTCAAGTTCAGGAGAATAGCGCTGCCCGCTGACATCAACATGTAAACCGGCGGCAGGAAAACTGCGTACGCTTTTTAAACAGACATCGGCACTGCTGGCAGCTGTGGAGAATGCCTGCCACTCTGGCATTTGCTCTAGGGGAGGAAGGTGAAAATGCAAAGTAGATCCTGATAAAAACGACAATAGTGCGCCTGGCAAGGCCGATGCTTATAGATAAGAAAGGGGGATTCCCCTTAAAAGCAGCAGTTTAGCGCTTGTATGCTTAGTGATACATAGGCTTTTCGTCGTTAAGGTTCAATACGCCCTTAACCAGTCTATACACTAACCAGATGGCGGCGGCAGCCCAGATGATGAAGCCAACCAGAATAGGCATGGTTATAAAGCCAATAACGCACCATAAAACGCCGTACCAGAAGGTACGGATTTGCCAGCGAAAGTGTGAAGCCAAAAAGGTGCCCTGAACTTCCTCGCGCTTAATATAGTTAATAATAATAGCGGCGATAGCAGTAATGCCGGCAAACACACTTAAGGCATATAAGATATAAATTATGAGGGTCAGCTGTGTCAGCTTGTTGATGGGCTTCTCGGTAATAATCACCGTATTGTTATCCATAATCAGTGCCTTTGTGATTGCTCTATCTGAAACCATAGCGGTAGACAGCATTTTGCGCTGGATCCGGCGATGGCAACAGCTTTGTTTTACTCTAAATAATTCCGCGTAACCAACTGGCACGGCGGACGATCAGTATAACCGCAGCAGATACGATAAATACCACCAGACTAAAGATTGGAATGCTAAGCCAGGGAGCCGGAAGCAGCTCGCCGTTAATCCACCTGGTATGCAAGATCTCGAGCACAAACACATGAATACCGTAAATGCCCAAGGTCGCGCCGCTTAATTGCTGCAGCCACTTGGTGGGTGTTTTCTGAAAATATTGTCCTATGCGGGTCAGCAAAACAAACAGGCTAATCCCCGCGGCCATCACGAATGGCGACTGAAATGAATACATCAGCGTGTTGGGAACACCACTTGATGTACTTAGTGCGTAAGTGCTTATCGCAGTCAATGCACTGGATAATATAAAGAGCAGCAGGAATCCAATGCGTTGGCGCTGCAGTCGGCCCAGCAAATCAGCAATTACCGCACCAAGAAACACATAACCGATCAACCCTGCAAAAAAACTAAACTGGTAAATGTCGACCAGCGGACTCGGAGGCTCTTGCGCACTTTCAGCCAATTGCCAGGTAGAAGCCACCGCCCATAAAAGTAAAAAGGCATAACGTTCCGATAATGTGGCGTGCAAATAAATTTTACGCAAAAAGGGAATCGCCGCATAAATGCCCAGCAGCGCGTACAAATACCAAAGGTGATGCGCAGTGGGACCTTCCAAAATAGTAAGAGGCCAGCGATACCATTCAATGCTTAATGTGCCTTGCCAATGGCGCCAGGACAGATAAGAGAAAGACCAGAAAAGAAAAGGCGGCACCACCCGGCTAAAGCGGCGCGTAAAAAACGACCATAGTCCTTCTTCTTTGCGCAGCAAGAGAGCACCCGTAATCATCAGGAATAGCGGCACACAACTGCGCAACACCGAGTCATACACATTGCTCGCCCACCAGCCCGGAATAAAATCATGAAAGCCGACAGCGGCCACGTGCAGAAAAATCACCATAAAACAGGCCACGACACGCAGTACATTCAGCCCGGCACTATCAGCATCGCTTAATGGAATTACAGCTGCGGCCTGCCGGCGGGTTGAAGGTGAAACATGACTGGCCCCGGCTACATCGGTATTTGAAAAATACTGAGAGTTGGCAACGGTGCTTCGATAAAGATTTTGTTGTTTAGATCCCATGCCCTTAACGCTAACAAAGAGCTGCGTCTAACAAGCTACGAAATGCTAACAGTCATTGGGATTGGTTTCAGCCACATATCCAATCTGGAAAATGCGGCTTTGTACTGCAGCATAACGAACTAGCACATCAACGTTTAGCGCTTGTCAAAGCAGCGATAAATAAGCGCTCCGATAGCCGCCCCGACTAATGGCGCAACCCAAAACAGCCAAAGTTGCGACAAGGCCCAGTCGCCCACAAAAACCGCTGGACCGGTACTGCGAGCAGGGTTTACCGACGTATTGGTAATAGGAATACTGATCAGGTGAATCAAGGTCAGGGCCAGACCAATCGCCAGCGGAGCAAAACCTGCGGGTGCGCGTGAGTCGGTTGCGCCCATAATGACAATGATGAAAACCGCAGTAAGCAGGATTTCAATCAGTAGCGCTGAGAGCATCGAATAGCCACCGGGCGAGTGCTCGCCATAGCCGTTTGACGCCAACCCGCCAGCCAGGCTGAAGTCAGCATTACCGCTGGCGATTAGGTACAGCATGCCACCAGCAACGATCCCACCCAGAACCTGTGCTCCGATATAAGCGGGCAGTTCGGCAGCGGGGAAGCGCCCTCCAACCACCAAGCCTACAGAAACAGCAGGATTAAAGTGTCCACCAGAAATATGGCCCAGGGCGTAAGCCATTGTCACCACTGTTAAACCAAAGGCCAGCGCCACCCCTGCGAAACCAATACCCAGGACAGGAAAGCCCGCTGCAAAGACAGCAGCTCCGCAACCACCAAATACCAGCCAAAATGTACCAATAAATTCAGCAAATGAGCGTTTGTACAACGGCATATCCTACTCCGAAAGAAAAATAGATCTACAGCATGGTGTCCTCTGCAACCATATGGGTCGCAGAAATTTCACGCCAAGAATAGGACTATTTAAGGAGGGGTGGAGCGAAGAAATGCCTGGATTAACGATTGTTCACCGTTGGAGAAGCAGAGATGTATCTAAACGTATATGGTGCTCCTGCGCTGGAGGGGAAATGAAATCGAATGAGTTTATTGGTAACCCTAAGAATCAGACGCAAGCCGTACTGAAGCCTGGCTTACACCGCCTGAACCGCCTTCAGAAGGGCATTCGCCCGGCATACCACGCTGCTATCGCCATACAGGCATAAATAAGTGATATCTCCGATAGAACAGGAGCAGGTTTGTACTAATTGCGTGTTCTGCTGTGGCTGCTAGTCTGTAGTGTGACCGTATGGTCACATCAGTGCTTAAGGATGGAGACTCTTTATTTTAATAAGCCGGGGGTAGGTATGAATATGCTGCGGAATAAAAAAATATTGTGGGGTGCGCTATTCGCATCCACAACACTGATGACGGCGGCTAGCGCGCAAACCGTTACGGCGGTCATGCATTCGGGGCTACGGATGATGGACCCCATACAAAGCACCGCCTTTATCACCCGTGAACATGGCTACATGATTTACGACACATTGGTAGGCATCGATTCAAACTTCAAGGTTCAGCCTCAGATGGCCGACTGGGAAGTGCTTGATGACGGCAAGGTGTACAGGTTTACCTTACGTGATGGCTTGAAATGGCACGACGGCACGCCAGTAACCTCCGAGGACTGCATCGCCTCGATCAAACGCTGGCTCGACAACGACAATACCGGCCCTGTGCTGGAAGGTTTTCTGGCCGACTACAAGGTCGTCGACGACAAGGTATTCGAGCTACACCTCACCGAAGCCACAAGTCTGGTACTCGACAGCCTTGCAAAAATCAGTTCACGTCCTGCTTTCATGATGCCCAAGCGCATTGTCGAAGCGGCCGGCAAAGAAGCCGTCAGCGAAATGATTGGTTCTGGCCCTTTTAAATTTGTTCAAGCCGAATTCCGTCCTGGTGTACGGGTGGTATATGAGAAAAACATCGACTATATCCCTCGTAGCGAACCCACAGACTGGACTTCAGGAGCCAAGCAGGTCAACGTAGATAAGGTCGAATGGGTAGGCATGCCCGACGCCATGACCAGTGCCAATGCACTACTCAACGAAGAAGTCGATTTTATCGAGAAATTCCCATTCGATTTACTGCCACTGGTGGAAAACAGTGCCGATTTAACCACCCGCGTCATCGATCCACTGGGCAACTGGAGCTACTTCCGCTTCAATCACATGTATCCACCCTTTGACAATAAGCTCATCAGACAGGCTGCCATGTATGCCGTAGGCCAGGAAGATGTATTGAAAGCGCTGGTGGGAAATCCCGAATACTACTCCACCTGCGCCTCGCCCTTTGGTTGCGGTACGCCAAACGCCACCGACTACGGCACCGACATGATCGTTCCCGCCAACATTGAAAAAGCCAAAGAACTTCTGGCTGAAGCCAACTACGACGGAACACCCGTGGTACTGCTGCATCCCACAGACCATGTGACGGCGGCACCGCAACCCGTCGTGATCGCCTCAGCATTGCGAGCAGCCGGCTTCACGGTTGATATGCAATCGATGGACTGGCAATCAGTCGTATCCAGACGCTCCAACACCAGCCAGCCATCGCAGGGAGGATGGAGCATCTTTGCCACCTACGGCATCATTGCCGCCGCTGGTGACCCATTTGCCAACACCACGATTGCAGCCAACGGCAAAGAAGCCTGGTTCGGCTGGCCTGACGTACCAGAAATTGAAACCCTACGCCTTGAATACGCACGAGCTGTCGACGACGAAAGCAAACAAGCCACCGCCGCAAAAATACAGGAACTGGTCATAGACGAAGGCGTTATCGTCCCGCTGGGACAATTCAGAACCCCCGCTGCGTACAGCAATAAACTTCAAAACATCCCCGAAGCACCAATCACAGTGTTCTGGGGACTAGAAAAGAAAGGCTAAGCGTCCGTACCAAGTAGAAAAGCAAAAAAGGCGGGCTTCATAAAGCTCGCCTTTTTCATGCAACCCCAACCCCAACCCCAACCCCAACCCCAACCCCAACCCCAGTCTTCTTGCCCTTTCCTGTGCGAGCGCATCGGGGAGCGCCGCGAACAGCAAACAAAGCAGGGAAAAAGTGAGCGCTGTTCGAAGCGCGCAGCGCAAGTTCGCGAACGCCTGCTTTGTTTGCTGTTCAAGGGTAGTGCGCAGCACCGCTCAACGCTAAGCGAGCGCAGGAAAGGGCAAGAAGACGACACCCGTGAGACAGAGCGTCCGCGAGTTCGCGAACGCCTGCTTTCCTCACCGTTCAAGGGTAGTGCGCAGCACCGCTCAACGCTAAGCGAGGACAGGAAAGGGCAAGAAGACGACACCTGTGCGGCAGAGCGTCCGCAAGTTCGCGAACGCCTGCTTTGTTTGCTGTTCAAGGATAGTGCGCAGCACCGCTCAACGCTAAGCGAGCACAGGAAAGGGCAAGAAGACGACACCTGTGCGGCAGAGCGTCCGCAAGTTCGCGAACGCCTGCTTTGTTTGTTGTTCAAGGGTAGTGCGCAGCACCGCTCAACGCTAAGCGAGCGCAGGAAAGGGCAAGAAGACGACACCCGTGAGACAGAGCCCCCACAAATGCTAAGCGAGGACGGAAAAGCTCAAACAACCGACACCACCCGCCGCAAAACCCGCCCCGGCCGACGCTCGGTAACCGCCTCGTTCTCCCAGACAACCTCTCCATTCACAATAACAATCTCAATACCAATAGCCGGAATCGTAGGCTTCGCAAAACTTGACCCCTCAGCAACAGTCTCGGCATTAAGAATCACCAAATCTGCAAAAGCACCCTCGCGCACCACCCCCTGTCCTTCAGACCAAACTTCTCGGCACTCAGCCCCGTCATCTTATGAATCGCTTTCTCAAAGCTAAACAAGCCCAGATCACGCGAATAATGCCCCAGCACCCGCGGAAAACTACCCCATAGCCGGGGGTGAGGCACTTCATCGTGAGGCAAGCCATCCGAGCCAATCATGGTGTCCTCAAAGGCCAGAATTCGCGACACATCAGCCTCATCCATACGATGATAAATAGCGCCGGCAGGCAACAGGCGGGCAATAGCCTCTACTTGAGTTGTCCCCCATTCATTGACGATCTCAGCCAAGTCACGCCCTGCCATTTCAGGATGAGGAACAGACCACGTAACAGTTACCTTTAAAGCCGAAGCCGCTGCCTTGGCCCCCAGCACCGTGGAAGACGCGGAGTAGGGGTAACAATCCAGACAAATAGGCTGCAGGCCCATCTGCTTTTCGATCAGCGCCAACGTCTCGGCGGAACGTCCAAAATTCTGCTTTCCAGCCACCTTATGGTGAGAAATCACCACCGGCAAGCTCGCTTCACGCCCGATCAGAAAAGCTTCCTCCAAAGCCTCGACTACATCGTCGCCCTCGTCACGCAGGTGGGTACAGTAGACGCCGCCATACTGACCTGCCACTTTGGCAAGCTCAATGATCTCTTCGGTGCTCGATAAAAAAGCCGGATCGTAGGCCAGACCGGTAGATAATCCAATGGCACCAGCCTGCATCGCTTCAGCCAGCAACTCTTTCATGGCAGCAATTTCCACGTCGGTAGCAGGCCGGTCGAACTCTGACATTACGGCGATACGCAAAGTGGTGTGGCCGACCAGCAAGGCGCTATTGGTTGTAGGCGGCGTCTCAGCCAGCGCTTCAATGTAGCTGGCAAAGGTGGGGTGCTTAAACCAGATTCCTTGGTTGTCGAGCAAGTTCATGGGCGGAGTGATCGGCGGCGTCATGGGGTAGGGCGTGGGGGCCAGGGAAATACCGCAGTTGCCAGCAATCACCGTGGTGACACCCTGGCTGAGCTTTGGCAGCATCGCTCCGTTGGAAAGCATCATACGGTCATCGTGCGTATGGGTATCGATAAAGCCCGGCGCCACGACAAGACCCTCGGCATCAATGGTGTGCTCGGCCGTCCAGTCGCTGGCGTTGCCAATGAACTCAATCCGGTCGTGATTCACAACCACATCGGCCTGAAACCGAGGGCGGCCTGTGCCATCGGCCACTTCGGCGTTACGAATAACTAACTGTGCATGTTTAGACATAGTGACTCTCGGTTGGGTTGCTCAGTGAAGACGCCGCGTCAACGGGTCTGAAGTTCTGGAAGTCCCAATGACGGCCAGGGGCGGCTTCGATCAGGGCTTGGGTGTAGGCATGCTGCGGGTTCACAAGAATTTCGTCGGCGCGGCCAGCCTCAACGACAATGCCGCGCTGCATCACCAGTATCTGATCGCAAATTTGCGCAGCTACCCGCAAGTCATGGGTGATGAACAGCACGGCAATCCCCATGCGCTGACGCATATCATCAAGCAGCTTCAGCACCTGGGACTGCACCGACACGTCCAGCGCCGATACCGCTTCGTCGGCAACCAGTACATCGGGCTCAAGAGCCAGGGCCCGGGCGATGCACAGACGCTGGCGCTGCCCACCTGAAAATTGATGCGGATAGCGTCCCAGGGCTGTTTTATCCATGCCCACCCAATCAAGCAAAGTAGCAATGCGCTTCTCGCACTCTGCAGCCGAGATGCCATAGTTCTCCATGCCTTCCAGCAAGGCATCGCGTATGCGTAACCGCGGGTTTAAGGATCGGTAGGGATCCTGGAAAACGATCTGCAGACGCTGGCGCAGATCGCGTAGCGCCTCGCCTTTTGCCGTAGCCAGATCGCTGTCACCGAGTTGGATCAGACCCGAGGAAGGCTTGATCAAGCGCATGATGCATCGCGCTACTGATGACTTCCCGGAGCCCGATTCACCTACAATCCCGATGATTTCGCCCTTATTCAGCGTAAAAGACACGTTGTTGGCCGCCACCACGCTACGGTTTGGGGCGAAAAGATGAATTTCGTCGTAGGTTTTGTTGAGGTCTTCAACGTGCAAAATAGGATCGGAGCCAACGGCACGCGCCTGGCCGGGAATCAGGCTGGGCACTGATGAGACCAGCATGCGGGTATACGCTTCGGCGGGATTGCGCAGAATGGCATCTCGCGTACCGGTTTCGACCATCTTGCCGCGATTCATGACGACGATGCGATCTGAGATTTCTGCCACCACACCAAAGTCATGCGTAATAAACAGCACCGCTGTGTTTTGTTTCTCCTGAAGTTCACGGATAAGCGCCAGAATCTGCTTTTGTGTAGTGACGTCCAGGGCCGTGGTAGGCTCGTCGGCAATCAGCAGGCGAGGTTTTAAAATTAACGCCATACTGATCACGATACGCTGCCGTTGCCCGCCTGACAGTTGGTGCGGGTAAGCCGTGTAAATTTTTTGCGGATCAGGCAGGTGCACAGCCTCAAACATCTCCAGCACCTGGCGTTTGCGTTGCGAAGGGTTTCCCACACCATGTGCCTTCAGCACCTCTTCAACTTGCGGGCCCACCCTTTCGACGGGATTCAGCGCTGTCATGGGCTCCTGGAAAATCATCGCCATTTGCGAGGCGCGCAAGGAACGAATGCGTGACGACGAGGCCTCAAGCAGATTTTCGTCATCCAGCCAGATTTTTCCCTGGCTGCAGTGGAGTTCATCGCGAGCCAGTAAACCCATGGTTGCCAGCGAGGTCACGGACTTTCCTGAGCCAGACTCCCCCACCAGACACACCGTTTCGCCAGGATGCACAGATAAAGAAATGTCAGAGATGGCATAGCTGTCGTCGTCTTTGCTGGTGATTTTGACCCACAGGTTCTCGATTCTTAAGACGGCTTTACCAGCTGGTGCCTGAGTGTTGTGTGCAGCATTCATCATTTTTTCACCATTCTGGGATCAAGTTCATCGCGCAAAATATCGCCCAATATATTGACGCTTAATAAGGTAAGCGCCAAAAACACGCCGGGGTACAAGACCAGACCTGGATAAAGCTGAAAGAACATGCGTCCGTCAGCCATCATGTTTCCCCAGGAAGGTATTTCAGGGGGCAGGCCAGCGCCCAAAAAGCTAAGCGTGGATTCGATTAAAATGGCCGAGGCAAAAATGTAGGTACCCTGAACAATAAGGGGTGCCCAGGTGTTGGGAATAATATGGCGGAAAATAATTCGTGGCGTGCGTGTGCCCAGGGTAATGGCGGCTTCAACATAGGGTTCATGCCGAATTGATAGAATTACGCTACGAACCAGCCGCACCACGCGAGGGACTTCAGGAATAATGATCGCCACGAGCACGGTCAGCAGGCTGCCACCGGTTAGCGAAACCAGCGCAATGGCCAGTAAAATGCTGGGAATGGCCATGATGCCATCCATAACGCGCATGATGATCGCGTCAAATACCGGAAAATAGCCGGCCAGAATGCCAATGATCAAGCCAAAAAACAGACTCAGGCCAGCGGCTCCCAGGCCCACGATTATCGAAACACGTGCGCCGTAGATCACGCGCGAATAAATATCGCGGCCAAAGGCATCGCTGCCCAGCCAATGCTCGGCGCCTATAGGTGCCAGCCGAGAAGTGGGGTTGATTTGTATGGGATCAATAGTGCCAAGCCACGGTGCCAGCACCGCCATCAGCACGACAAGCAGTAACAGGGAGCAGGCGGTAAAAGCCGTCGGGCTTAACAAGCGACGCAGCAGCCCTTTAAGAAGCGTTCGTTCAGTCATCGGTGGCTCCTAGTAGGTGATGCGTGGATCAAACACGGTGTAGAGCACATCAACAATCAGGTTGATGACGATATAGGTCAGCGAGAACAACAAGATCACCCCCTGAATAATGGGGTAGTCGCGTGCCAGGACGGCCTCGACCACCAGACGGCCCAGGCCTGGAATGTTAAAGACCGACTCGGTGACGACCACGCCGCCAATTAACGAGGCAGCACCAATGCCCACCACAGTGACAATAGGCACCGCCGCGTTGCGCAGGGCATGGCGCAAGAACACCGTGCTTTCTTTCACCCCCTTGGCCCGGGCTGTGCGTACAAAGTCTTCATTCATGACTTCGATGACGCTACTGCGAGTGATACGGGCAATCAGGGCGGTATAAACCGTACTTAGAGCGACTGTAGGTAAAATCAGCCGCCTGGCGAATTCGTAGAAGCCACTGCCTAAGTCGCGGTAGCCTTGCACGGGAAACCACCCGAATTGCATGGAAAAAATATAGATCAGCAAGTAGCCCACCACAAAGGTAGGAATAGAGAAGCCCAGCACCGAGAGAATCATCACAAAGCGATCAGTGACTTTTCCGTGACGCCAGGCGGCAATCACCCCAATGGGAATGGCAATTAACAGAGTGAAGCTAAGTGTGGCAATGGCCAGTGCAATCGTGGGGCCCATGCGGTCTGCAATCAGGGCGGTAACCGGCGTGCCCGACAGCAGCGACGTGCCCAGATCGCCCTGCAGCAGATTTCCAGCCCACTGAAAAAATTGTTCGTAAATGGGCAGGTTCAGCCCCATCCGGTCACGGATGGCCTCTAGTTGTGCTGGCGAAGCATCGTCTCCGGCAATCACGGCCGCCGGGTCGCCGGGCGTAAGACGCAATAAGGCAAAGATCACGATGGCGACCATGATCACCACCGGGACAGTGGTAAGAATGCGGCGGGCGATATAGGCCAGCATAAGCAAGCTCCCTAGTTAGATTTGGACATAGACCAAAAGACAGTGACCGGCGAATGTGGCACGTCATGCAAAGAAGCGCTGTAAGCGGCGGGGATAGTAAATTGCCCTAATGGCAGAACCACGCCCTGATCAATAGCCAGCTCGTTGATCCTTAATGCGATGCGTTTGCGCTCGTCATCGCCGGTGGTCGTCGCAAACTCTCTGCGCAGTGCCTCGATTTCTGGCACATCAGGCCAGCCAGCCCACGCTTGTTTGCCATTGGACGCTAGGGTGGTGTTGGTGAAGGGGTCGCTACTGGTAGCCAGCGTGGCGTAAGTGGAAAAAATATTCCAGCCGCCTTCGGCCGGCGAAGCCTGATTGCCTTGCTGCATGACTACGCTTTGCCAGTCCATGGTTTTTAGCTGCACGTTAAAACCGGCCTTGCGCAAAGCATCGGCCACCACCACAGGTTGAGGTGAAACCGTTGCCATATCGGTGGGGTGCAAAATTACCACCGGAGTATTGTCGTATTCTGCCTCCTTGAGCAGCGCCTTGGCTTTGTCCAGTTGGGGCTTAATGATGTCGTCGCTGCGGTAATCGCTTTCGAAGGGGTTACCGCATCCCATTACTGAAGCGCAGGTTTGAGCATAGCTATCGTTGCCCACCAAGGCTTTCAGAACCTGTTCCTGATCCACCGCCAGCATGGCAGCCTGGCGTATAAGAGGGTTGTCAAAGGGTGGATGCAAGTGGTTAAAGCGCAGGTAGGTCCAGTTACCCAGCTCATCAATGGTGTCCACGCGCAGCTCGTCATTGCTTTCCAGCAGCGGAAGTAAGTCAAGCGGCACTTGCTGCAGGAAATCGACCTCTCCATTCAGCAAGGCGTTCATGCTGGTCATGGCATCGGGCATGGTGACCCATTCCACCCTGTCGACCTTGACCTGCTTGCCGCCAGCGGTCCAGCTGGCCGGTTCAGAGCGTGGCACATAGTCGGGGTTTTTAGCGTAAACAACTTTAATGCCGGGTCTGAACTCTTCGTCCACAAAGCTGAAAGGCCCCGAACCGATAAACTCGGTAATGGCTTTGGTGCCGGGTGTGGCAGCAATGCGTTTGGGCATCATGAATGCCGGGCTGGAACTCAGCTTGGCCAGCCCGGAAAGCAGAAGGCCGGTGGGTTCGCTAAGGGTGACTCTAAAGCTGGTGTCGTCAATGACCTCCATTGACTCAATCATGCCTTCTAGCACTTGACCGGTACCGTCCACACTCATCCAGCGCTCGATAGATGCAATGCAGTCCTCGGCAGTAACGGGTGTGCCGTCATGCCAGTTCAGACCGTCGCGCAAGAAAAACTCATAGCTTTTTTCATCTTCGCTGACTTTCCAGTCGGCCATCTGTGGGTGTATTTTGAAATTTTCATCCATACCCAGCAAGGTGTCGTAGATCATGTAGCCATGATCGCGCGTCAGAAAGGCCGTGCTAAATATCGGATCCATTACGCGCAGGCCAGCGTGCATCACCGCGGTAACGGTGGTGGCTGAAGCGACGGCGGGTAATGAGATCAGGGCGGCTGCAGCTAAGGCTTTAATCGCGAGCGGGAGAGTGAAACGGCTTTTGTGGCGATATTCCATGGTTGTCTCCGGTATGTGGACCAAATGTATTTGGTTCTTGTGACTCGAATACTAAGGAAAAGATGGTGTCAGCAAGTGGAAAAGAGCAGTTTTAACGCTTTGAAAAGCGTGGTTCTTACAAGCTAAAACGGGCAGCGAGGTGAAGGTTCGGGCTGCTGTCTCCATCAACCGACTCGGCCAGCAAACGTGCCGAGCCAAAGGCCAGCGTGAAGCCAAGCGCACCGTGGCCTGCATTGATAAAAAGGTTATGCATCGCGGTAGCCCCGATCAGCGGCTTGCTGTCCGGACGGGCCGGGCGCTGACCGCTCCAGGCAACAGGCGGCTCCAGAGCTTTCAATGCCGGGAAAAAATCCTTAACCTGAGACTTCAGGGTTTGCGTGCGCTGCTCGATGGCCTGAGGGTCGTTAATACCGATATCGATCATGCCCGCTACTCGCAGCTTGTCGCCAATCCGTGCATAGACCACTTTGTTGCGTATGTCGCTGACGCTAGCCTGCGGCGCACCGCTGTTATTGTCCACGCTGTAGGTAAGTGAATAGCCGCGCAGCGGATAAATGTGCAAGTTGATGCCAGCATCTTTTGCCAGGCTTTGAGCGCCCGTACCATTGGCGAGCACGATAGCGTCGGCATCAAGGGGGCTGTCGTGAGCATAAGCTTGAACGAGTCCGCCCGGGGTTATGGCCAGGCGTTCCACGGGCGTGTTGTACCGAAACACCACGCCCTGACTAGCCAGAAGCTGGCTCAGGCCAGTGCAAAGCGCTTCGCAATCGCCCGCCTCTTCAGACGGCGTGAAAAAGGCGCCTTCTATGCGGTCTTTAATAGGAAGCAGGCTAGGCTCAAGCCTGCATGCTTCGTCTGCTGACAGTTCTTCCTGGCTTACGCCATGACTACGTAAAAAACGGGCCTGATCCCGGGCACCCGTGAGAGAAGCATCGGATTCGAACACCATGAGCTTGCCATTACGGTTATGGGAAAACGCAATCGGATGCTGCTGTAACAGCTCGGTTAATACACTTTTGCTTAACGAGCCTAAATGCAATAAATCTTCAGAGGCCTGGCGGTTCTGACTAACAGAGCAGGCGGCTAAAAAGTGCAGCAACCAGTTAATTTGCTGACCGTCTGCACGAGGACGGATGCGCAAGGCACCTTGGCGATCCAGCAGCAGCTTATGCAAGGTTCTCAGTACGACGGGGCTGGCCAACGGGCTCACGAAGCTGTAGCTAAGCTGGGCGCCGTTGGCCTTGCTGGTCTCCTGGCCCGCTTTTCCCTGGGCCTCGATCACCGTCACCTCGAAGCCTCGCTGCCGTAGCTCGTAAGCGCTGGCCAAGCCCACAATGCCAGCACCTATCACCAGAATGTGTTTCATGCTTGTCCCGCTGCGCCCTGGCGTAATTGTTGAATAGTGGCGTTCGCAGAGATGTGCTCAAGGCTGGTACGCACCACGATCACGCAAAGCTCATTGCTTTGCAGGGCACGCTCAAGTGCGGGAGCAAACTGATCGCTTTGCTCGACCAAAAATGCCTCGGCCCCGTATGCGGCGGCCATGGCAACAAAGTCAGGGTTGTGCAGTGTTGTCGCGCTTTTACGCCTGGGAAATTGCCGTTCCTGGTGCATGCGGATGGTGCCGTAAGCATTGTTGTCTGAGATGATAATGATTGGTGTTGCGCCATATTGTCTGGCGGTGGCCAGTTCGCTGCCTGTCATCAGAAAACCGCCGTCTCCCACGAAGCACACGACCTTTTTATTTGGCTCACGCAATGAGCAGGCAACAGCGGAGGGGATGCCGTAGCCCATTGCGCCAGAGGAAGGACCGATGAGTTTGCGAGTAGGGGAGAAACGGAAAAGACGTTGTACCCAGCCGCCAAAGTTACCTGCATCCAGACAAATAATGGCGTCCTCGGGCAGCATCTGGTCGGATAGAGCAACAATATTGCCGAAGACGATGCCGTCATCAGCGTCCGGCATGGGGTCCCAGTCACGTAATCCGCTTACGACTTCGTGCAGTTGCGCCGTCCATTCTTTAAACGACGTGTCCGGGGCCGGGCTTTCGCATAAGCTGCGCAGCACGCTGGTCGGGTGGGCTGCCACGCTGATGTCGGTGTGACGATATCGTCCTGTCATTTGCGCTTCAGGCCAAATGTGTATCAGCCTTTGTGCGGCCTTAGGAGCGGCAGGAAAGCTGAACGACTGTGTGGTGACATCGCCCAGCCGTGTGCCCACCGCAATAATCAGGTCAACCTCATGCAAAATATTGGCCAGCTCAGAAGGCAGGCCCAGGGTTAAATGCCCGGCAAACAAGGGGTGATCGTTGGGAAATAAATCGGCGTGGCGCACGGTTGTCGCCACCGGCAATGAAAAGTGTTCAGCAAAACGCATCAGGGCGGCTTTGCCTTCCTTGTTTTTTAACAGGCCGCCCGCCATCACCAGGGGATTCCTGGCCTGGGCAATTGCCTGCACAATAGCGTCCTGGTCGGTAGCGGTCAGCGTGCTATCGGCATTCTGCCGTGGGTAGAACATCTCGTCGCTATGTTCTTCGAGCATATCCTCGGGCAGCGAAACAATCACGGGGCCAGGCGTCCCTGCCTGTGCCAACTTAAAGGCTGTGCATATAGTGTCAGCCAGGAGATTCGGGTCGTTAAGCTCAACCACCCACTTGGCGACGTCCACAAACATGCGTTCATAGTTCATGCCCTGAAAGGCGTCACGCCGTAAATTCTCGCGTTCGGCCTGACCAATAAAGACTACCAGGGGCGTGGCATCCTGCTGGGCCGAATGAATGGCAATCGAGGCATTCATGCAACCAGGTCCCCGACTGACCAGCAGCACGGCAGGGGCGGCACGCAATCGCGCATCACCCAAGGCCATAAAACCCGCACCTCCCTCGTGTCTGCACGTGATTACCTTAATGCTTTCTTCATCACGCAAACTGTCCAGTACGCTTAAGTAACTTTCTCCCGGAACGCAATAAACCTGATCGATGCCGTGGGCCACCAAGCATTTCACTAATAGATCTGCTGCTCGAATCGTCATTCTGATGCCTCGCTTTCAGTGTGCAGTGAGTAAGCGCCATGAGTGGTCGTGACGTCGGTTTTTGCTACGGAATGATGGGTTCTTAATTCGCCCAGAGTGCTGTTCTGGAAATCGCCGGGCAGACTTTGCGTGAGCTGCACCAGGGCATCATCAATACGCTTCCAGCCCTCGGGAGTGCGCAGCGGCACGCCCAGGAACTGGCTTTCGGTTTTAGAGCGCAACGATAGATACAGTACGCCCGCAAGCATCACGCCTACCATGGCGGGTACGTCCATCTCGTTGTTCAGGGCGTCCAGCTCATCAATAAAAGGACGCGCGGCCATTTCGCGCCGATCGGCCAGCTGGCCGCTGACCTCGTTGCGCTCGATAAGCTCCCAGCGGCGTATCTCTTTAAGCGCATCGTTGTTTTCCAAGGCACTGATCTGTGCCCGCAGCATCATCAATATCAGCTCTTGGGGGCTGCTTTCTGCGGCGCCTGGATCGCGCAGCACCGACGATTTACCTGTCCAGAAATCCTGGTTTTGCATCCATTGCAGCATCAAGCCGGGCAGGCCATCAAAGTAGCGATAGATCAGCTCTTTGCTGACACCAGCGCGTTTGGCGATGGCGTTAATGCCCACGCCCATCATGCCCGCTTCACGTATCTGATCCTCAAGCGCCTGCATAATGCGCTGCTCTGTTTTTTCTCTGCGCGATAAGCTCATGGTTGCGGTCCTATAACGAGTCCTAAAGACGAATAGTCGGCCAGGCTGCGCAACGAGCTGGCCTCTACGTTTGCTATTACATCGTTATAGCTGATGCCTAGCGGTTCGCCCTCCATGTCGACCACAGCGGTGCCATTCTGAATGACCGTCCACCGTCCGGCAGCAGTGGGTAGCAAGGGATCGGCACTGGCAATACGCACGACTCGTCGGGTGACGGAGTTCACCATGACCAGGTCTTGATCGGCCTGGCTTAACTGGCAGTGTTCATCGACATGCGCCAGCATAAGCGTTGACGGCGATGGGGGCTCGGCAAAACGTTGTGCCGCAATCTGCGCAATCAAGGCAGCCGGGTCGGCCCGAGCCGTGACAGCCCGAAACGTAATGGAGTTCATCAGCATAGCGACGGTACCAAAGCTGTGGTGATGCTCTGTGGTGTAAAGATCCAGTCTTCGTTCGACGCGGGGGCTGTTCGCTAAAGCCAGCTCTCCGTTTGCACTTAATGCGATTAAACCGGCGTCACACTCAGGGTAGGCAGTCAATACCGCGGCTATGGCGTCGCGGGCGGTTTCGCCCTGTGCCAGGCGTTGCAGAGCGGCGACGTTTAAAGGCGTGCCGTTAAGGTCGCGATTCGGCAGGCGATGGCCGGTCACTAAACCCACGCCATCGAGGCTGGGTAAAAACTGCATCAATGGAGCTGGCCGATTGGGGCCGCTGGAAATGGCCGCGGCGCGCTCATAGGACAGCCATGATGCCGGGTAGGAAAGCTCGGCTGAGCCGCCAGTTTGGGTTTCGCAATAATGGGCCCCCCTTCGTGATCGAGGGCGGCCAGCACCGCAAAGCCTCCGATGGCGCCTGCGCCTAGCGTTTCTGTGACGCGTAAGGCCTCCATGACTACTGATACGGCATGAGGGCCAGAAGCTGCTATTCCTATCGTCATACCACCACGCTCCACAAAGGTGACCAAGTGGTCACATTTAGATGCTAGCACTGAGTCGGGAGTGTGAATAGTGGACTTATATCAGTAGATTCCCTTAAGCCTGGATTGTGTTTTTAGGGCGAATGCTGCCTGTTTGTTCGACGATCCGCTGGTAGTGCTCGGGGCGCCGATGTGCTTCGAAGTTAAAGGTTGATGAGCGATTGACCTGGCACAAGGATAAATCGCAGTCAGCAATGATGAGTTCGTCGTTCCAGGTGGAGGAGCGGGCAATAATTTCGCCGAATGGGTTCACAATGATTGAGCTGCCGAACATGGCGTGGCCGTCTTCGACCCCTGCCTTGGCAACTGACACCCCGAAGCAGTTGTTTTGGTAGCAGCCTGCCTGCACGCTTAGGTTGGAATGCAGCACTTTCAGGTGTGGCGGCTGGTTGTGTGTTACGTCCAGATTGGCAACAGGCGTGTTGTAGCCGATGAGCACGATATCAACTTCTTGCAGGCCTAATACGCGCCAGGCTTCGGGCCAGCGTCTGTCGTTGCAGAGCAGCATGCCGATGTTGAATTCGCCTACATTTTTCAGATTGAGGCGCTCTACCGGGAAACCCAGGTCTCCGATTTCAAAGTAGCGTTTTTCCAGGTGTTGCAAGGGGCGTTCCGGGATGTATTCAGCGTGGCCTGGCAGGTGAATTTTGCGATATTTCATGATCGCGCTGCCTTGGCTGAAGATCAGGCTGGCGGTGTTGTAGCGGTGCTGGTCGGGTGTTTTCTCAGCGTAGGAGATCTGTACCATGATGTTCAGTTCTCTGGCTTTTTGCAGTGCTGCTTCCAGGCCTCGGGGCGGCCATTGGTCTTCGAACCATTGGTCGGCTTCGTCTAGTGTTTCGTAGTACCAGCGGGGAAAGAATGGGGTTAGGCAGAGTTCGGGGAATACAATTAATTGGGCACCTCGGCTGGCTGCTTTTTCTATTTGATGTTGTATGCGCTGGGCTACGCTGCTTCGCGTGTCGTTCTTTTGTATGGCGCCCATTTGTGCGGCTGCTATGGTGATTGTGCCTGGCATTGTTGTCTCCGTTATGGTGGTTTAGCTGTCTAATATAGCGTGTTCTTAAGGCTGACTATGACATGTTCTTAAGGCCAGCCGTCGCCTCAATGAAGGCCGGCACGGTGTGCTTTTTTCCGCGTCTGCCTCGTACAGGCGGGCGGCGGACGAACTCGCTAACGCTCAAACAGCGTCCGCCGAAAGCCCCCACCTTCCCTTCGTCAGCACGCGGCGCACACCTAACCGCCGGCCTTCATTGAGGCGACGGCTGGCTTGCGGTGGTGGCTTAATGGTAGAGGCGTTTTTGCTTAAGACGTGCTAGTGGTGGTAGGGATCGTTTAGGGTTATTAGCGTTGAGGCTTGGTCAGAAAACAAGTCCGTCTGGAAGTTTGATTAGTTTATTAATTTGTTTCAGAAGTACTTAACAAACGTTCTTTGAACAGTTGCAGGGAGCTAGACAGTTGAGCACCTCGCCGCGTAACAATGCCGTAAGGTTCAGCGGTTGAGTCAATTTCAAACGGAAGCAAATGTAGCGTTTTATGTTCAGCAAAGAAATCAATGGTTTCAGATGAAAATAGAGCGACCAAACTCTTACTTTTTGCGAGTAGTAATGCGGTTGCAAATGTTGACGATGTTTCTATGGTCCCCGGATTAAGAGTAACCCCCTTAGATGCTAGTTCTCTTTCTAGCAGTGTGCGAAGAGGCATGTGTCCCGGGAATAAAACCCATGGGTATTGAGCAGCATCTTCTAAGCTGACACTTTTCTTTTTGGCTAATGGGTGGTGGAAGCCCACGGCGGCCCCCACAGTTTCATCACATAACCATTCAAAATCGAAAAGTTCGGGTAGTGCCGCTACGGATGTGCGGCAAACTGCAAGATCAATTCCCCCACTTTGCAGTTGTTCGAGAAGGTTGGCACTCGTGTCTTCGTATAAATCGATGCTGACCTCAGACATCTCTTGCTGGTATGCCAGTAAGGCTTTAGCTACTGTTGCTGCTAGGCCGCCTGCGATCGTACCGACTGCAATCCTATTTCCCTGAGCTCTACTGATTGAATCTAGCTCGTCTCGCATATGTCCGAGGCTGGCGTAAATTAATCGAGCATGCCGAATTGCGGTTTTCCCCATTTCGTTGGGCAAGAGACCCTGCGTAGAACGAACAAACAAACTGACACCAAAGGTCTCTTCAATTCCCCTGAGAGATTTACTCACGCCGGGTTGAGTCATGTGCAGAATTTTCGCTACCCGATGCACCGACCCCAGATCGTCGATAGCGATGAGAAGCCGCAACTGGCGAAATCTTAGTCTTGAACACAAAGCGTGCAGAGTAGAAATTGAGGGTAAACCAGTAGATAACATCTTGTAGATAATGGGTCAGTAACTCTCATTACTATAGCAGCTGTTCGCAATCCTATACTCAAGTTGTATCTGAATGAAGATGTTTTAACTTGTTTAATTAGGATTTGTATTATGAAGCTATTGCGATACGGATTAGCTGGACAAGAAAAGCCGGGTATTCTCGACGATAAAGGAGTTATCCGGGATATTTCTAGCCTTACCGCTGATATTAATGGAGACTTTTTATCCAGCGAAGCATTTAATCGTCTTAAAAACACTGATCTAGAAACTTTTCCAACTGTTGACTCCAAGTCAAGAATAGGGGCTTGCATTGGCGATATTGGAAAGTTTATTTGTATAGGGTTGAATTACGCGGATCATGCTGCGGAGTCAAATATGCCCATCCCTGACGAACCCGTCGTGTTTAATAAATGGCTCTCTGCGGTAGTAGGTCCGAATGACGACGTAATGATACCCAGAGGGTCAGAAAAAACTGACTGGGAGGTCGAGTTAGGCGTTGTCATTGGAAAAACCGCTTCGTACATTGACGAGAGTGTCGCTCTGGACCATGTCGCTGGCTACTGCGTTATTAATGACGTTTCGGAGCGCGAGTACCAGATTGAGCGGGGCGGTACGTGGGATAAAGGTAAGGGCTGCGACACGTTTGGACCAATTGGTCCCTGGCTGGTAACCAGTGATGAAGTGCCGAATCCCCATCGGCTTAATCTCTGGCTGGAAGTAGATGGAAAGCGATACCAAGATGGGAGTACGGAAACGATGATATTTAGCGTTCCTAAAATTGTTGCGTATCTCAGCCAGTTTATGACGCTTCATCCTGGGGATGTTATTTCAACTGGAACACCTCCCGGCGTAGGAATGGGACAGAAGCCTAACCCAGTCTATTTGCGTCCAGGCCAAGTTATGCGACTGGGTATTGATGGACTTGGAGAGCAACAGCAGGAAGTTGTAGCGGCCTACCGAGACGGAGAGAGAAAATGAATCAGTATGGACTAAGCGCTCAAGTTGCAGTGGTAACAGGTGGAGCGCAAGGAATTGGTTATGCCGTTGTGGAGAGGCTTCTAGCCAGTGGGGCCAAGGTCGCTATCTGGGATAAGGACCCCGACGCTCTTGAGGAAGCGATTGAACGTCTAGGCGGAGGCGGTAATGTTTGTGGTTTAAAGGTCAACATCACTGACTTGCAATCAGTGGAAGAGGCGGCGGTACAAACTGAAAATAAGCTTGGCCCTGTATCGATATTAGTTAACAGCGCGGGTATTGCTGGTGAAAATGCACCAGTGGTGGATTATGCCGAAAGCGAGTGGAAGAAAGTCATTGACATCAATATTAACGGTACGTTCAATGTTAATAAGGTCATAGTCGCTGGAATGATCAACCGTGATTATGGCCGTGTGGTCAACGTGGCATCAATAGCTGGTAAAGAAGGAAATCCTAATGCAGCTGCATATAGTGCATCAAAAGCGGCAGTCATAGCCTTTACAAAAAGCTTGGGAAAAGAAACAGCGGGCAAGAATATTAGCGTGAATGCCATTACCCCTGCGGCTGCAAAAACAAAGATTTTTGATCAGATGTCACAACAGCACATTGATTACATGTTAGCAAAAATCCCCAGAGGACGTTTTGTACAAGTAGCGGAAATTGCTGCGATGGTCAGCTGGCTAGTCTCCTCAGAAAACTCGTTTACGACGGGTGCTGTGTTTGACCTTTCGGGAGGAAGGGCAACATATTAATTATCAAAATGGTCATCGGGTCAGCTGCGCTTGATTGCAGCCGATCTGGTCTTGTTTTGCAAATAATAATGTAGTGGAGACCATAGTGAATTCCATAGCTTTAGAAGGTTCGGCTTCCAATCCGAAAGATAATGATACGGTGAAGGATGCAGCCATTTACGCAAAGGTGTTTTGGCGATTTATACCGTTACTCGTCGTATGTTGGGTAGTAGCCTATTTGGATCGTGTGAATATCAGCTTTGCTAAATTACAAATGCAAAGTGATCTTGGTTTCAGTGATGCTGTTTACGGAATGGGGGCTAGCGTCTTCTTTATTGGTTATTTCTTTTTCGAAGTACCCAGTAATATGATTTTGCATCGAGTGGGTGCGCGAGTGTGGATTATGCGCATCATGGTAACGTGGGGTATTGCCTCAGCTTGCACTATGTTTGTCACCACTGAGATGGGCTTCTACGCAATTCGATTTTTAGTAGGGGCTTTAGAGGCTGGTTTTGTACCAGGGGCTCTTTATTTCTTCACTAAATGGTTCCCTAGCGATCGGCGAGCTAGAGTCAATACTATTTTTATGTCCGGTATTGCGTTTTGCGGAATTATCGGCGGACCAATTTCTGGTGGCATTATGAAGTACACCGATGCTGCTTTTAGCCTCGCCGGCTGGCAATGGCTGTTTCTTTTAGAGGGTCTGCCTGCCGTTGTTCTAGGATTAATTGTTTGGAAGCATTTGGATGATGAAATTGCGCATGCAAAATGGTTGTCACCTACCGAGAAGCAGTTTTGGTCTGAAAAAGTTCTTAAGGATTCTCAAACAGTAAACACGCATAACTTCGGAGCAGCTTTACGTGAACCTGCGACATACATATTGTCATTAATTTATATGGCTTTGGCTGGCGGAATTTATGGGTTGGTTTTCTGGATGCCACAATTGATCCGTACAGCAGGTACTGAAGATGTGTTTATTATAGGTTTAATATCATCGTTGCCATATGCTATTGCTGGCGTTGTTATGATTTTACTTGGGAAAAATTCGGACCGTACAGGAGAGCGTCGCTGGCATTTGGCATTGACGACGTTAGCGGGGGCGCTTGGCTATTTCATTTGCGGCCTATACAGTGGTAATACTGTTATTTTACTGATTGGCTTAACTATTGCAGCAACAGGAATAATTTCCGCTATTGGTTTGTTTTGGGTTTTCCCTCAGAGGTTTCTTGGGGGAATGGCAGCGGCAGCAGGCATTGCGTTTATTAATTCTATCGGTCAGTTGGGTGGAATCATTACTCCATATATGGTGGGCAAAGTGCTCGACCTCACAGGAAGCGCCACGATGGGGCTGTATGCGATCTCAATTGCGTGCGTTATTGCTTTTCTGCTTATCGCATGGGGTTTGCCGAAGCGGCTCTCGGTAGATAGTTAAGCTGTTGTTTCGTACCGTCTTGGTCGATCATCAAGGCTGCTCTTAATATAATAGAAGAGCAGCTTTTTTCTGCATGAGACGATGACAGCTGGCTTGCGGTGATGTCCTTTTTGTCCAGGCTGGTGACTACGTAGGGACGGTTGTGTCACGCGAAAGTTCGATATTCTGGCAACCAGGATTAAGTTGCCGGAGTCGATATGCCTCATGATGTTCCACACGCTATTAAAAAAGCCGCTTCCCCTTCTGTTCCACACGATAGCGGCTATAAGCTGCTGTTTAGTAACGCCCGGCTGGTGCGTGACTTATTAACCGGTTTTGTTAAGCAGTCCTGGCTTGATAGTGTGGATTTGACGACGCTTGAGCCTCATAAGGGCAGTTATGTTACGGATGAGCTGACCCAGCGCCATGATGACAGTATTTGGCGGGTGCGTTTTGATGGCACCTGGGTTTACCTGTATTTAATGATTGAGTTTCAGTCCAGCGATGATCATTTTATGGCTGTACGTGTGGTCACCTACACTGGGCTTTTGTACCAGGATATTATCCGTTCCACAGGGCTGGGGCAGGGTGATAAGCTGCCGCCTGTTTTGCCTATCGTGCTTTATAATGGCAGCAAAAGGTGGTCGGGCCCGCATGAGCTGGCCGAGCTGATTGATCCAATGCATGCGACTTTGGCCGAATTCAGTCCTCGGCTGCGGTATTTTTCTTGCATGAGGCGGCGGTGGCGCGTGATTACACCGAGCGGCATCCGGATAATCTGATGGGCCACCTGATCGTGCTGGGTCAGTGCCGTGATGCGTATCAAATAGGTGATTGCATTGCGCGTTTGCAGCAGCAGCTTGCCGAGCCGCATTACAAGCAGATTCGGCAAACGTTTTCCATTTGGATTAGTCGCTTGCTACGAACCCGGTTTCGCAACGACGCTATTCCTGAACAACATGATTTGGAAGAGGTGAACACTATGCTGGCAGAGAATTTGGAGCAGTGGGTACAAGGGTTTGAGGATCGTGGCGAACGTCAGTTGCTGCTGAAGCTAATGAAGTTGAAATTTGGTTCGGTTCCGGATTGGGCGCAAGCCAAGCTTGATCAGGCCAGCTCCGGGCAGATGGATGTTTGGGGTGAGCGCATACTAACTGCTGATAGCCTGGACGCGTTGTTGGCTGATTAAGGTTTGGTCAGGCTTAGCGTGCTTGTGTTCTTAAGGCTGGCTATTACATGTTCTTAAGGCCAGCCGTCGCCTCAATGAAGGCCGGCACGGTGTGCTTTTTCCGCGTCTGCCTCGTACAGGCGGGCGGCGGACGAACTCGCTAACGCTCAAACAGCGTCCACCGAAAGCCCCCGCCTTCCCTTCGTCAGCACGCGGCGCACACCTAACCGCCGGCCTTCATTGAGGCGACGGCTGGCTTGCGGTGGTGGCTTAATGGTAGAGGCGTTTTTGCCGGTGTCTTTATAATAAAAAGTGGCTGAGCTGATTGATCCCATGCATGTATCGCTGGCCGCAACGACGCTATTCCTGAACAACATGATTTGGAAGAGGTGAACACCATGCTGGCAGAGAATTTGGAGCAGTGGATACAAGGGATTGAAGATCGCGCTGCTGAAGTTGCAAAAGTTGAGGGGAAAGTCGACGGCGAACGTCAGTTGCTGCTGAAGCAAATTAAGTTGAAATTTGGTTCGGTTCCAGATTGGGCGCAAGCCAAGCTTGATCAGGCCAGCTCCGGGGAGATGGATGTCTGGAGTGAGCGCATACTAACTGCTGATAGCCTGGACGCGTTGTTGGCTGATTAAGGTTTGTTCAGATTCATTGTGCTTTTCTCCGCATTTGTGTCGTCCTTGTGGGTGAGTGTCCATGCTTATCCTCCTGAGTCAGCACAGCTACGCTATAGTTGATTTTTTTGAGAAGAATCGTCGGGCAGGAAGGCATAAACGAGGGTTAAATGGACACGACAACCGAGCAGTTGGTGGCAAGCCCAGAAAGTAAAACGCTGGAGTTTAAAAGCGATCTGTCTTCCCCCGAAATGTACTTAAGTCTTTGGTCGCTTTTGCGAACAGTGCCGGGGGCGTTTGCTTGTTGGCGTAGATGATATGCATCAGGTTGTTGGTGTGGACAACCCGATGGATGAAGAAGAACGTCTCTGTAATCTGATTGCTGATTCAATTGCTCCCCGTCTGGTGCCCACTGTAGAGACTCTGAGCCACAAAGACGTGAATATTCTGATGGTCGAGGTGTTTCCCAGCAGCATGCGTCCGCACTATCTAAAGTCAGATGGTCGGGATCAGGGGTGCTATGTGCGGCTTGGTTCCAGCAATCGGCGGGCAGGGCCTGAACTTATTGCGCAATTGCAGCGCTCAGCGGCCGGAGTTGTCTTTGACGAGCAGCCTATGCCTGAGCTGGGTGTTGAGGATCTCGACCTTAGTGCTGCACAGCGTGTGTTCGGCGATGATCGTGTTCTTACAGAGCAGGCATTGCTGTCATTACGGTTACTGGTTCGCGAGCAAGGACGGCTTGTACCTACTAAAGGTGCCATTTTGCTGTTTGGCAAAAATCGCGACTACTATTTTCCCGATGCCTGGGTTCAGTGTGGGCGTTTCGTGGGGAACGACAAGGCGGAGATTTTTGACCATGTGGACATTCATGCCTCGCTGCCCGAATGCGTGCCACAAATTATGGATTTCCTGAAAAAACATGCCATGCGGGGTGCGGATTTTTCCGAGCTTCAGCGCAAGGATGTGTGGAGCATTCCATTGTTGATGTTGCGTGAGGCGATTATCAATGCATTGGTGCATGCCGATTATTCTCACCGGGGGCGCCTATACGGGTAGCTTTTTACGATAATCGGATCGAGGTCGAGAGCCCGGGGATTCTTGTTCCAGGGATGACGATTGAGGACATGAAGCGGGGTGTGTCCAATTTGCGTAATCGTGTCATTGCCAGAGTTTTTCACGAGCTGAAGCTGATTGAACAATGGGGCAGCGGTGTGAGACGTATTTTTGAGCAGGCGCAGACACTGGGTTTACCTGAGCCAGTTATTGAGGAAATCGGTTTACATTTACGTTTGACAATTTTTACTGAAAAACCAGCAAGTACAGCATCTTTTTTATCTGAGCCCCGAGTGTCAACTGCAGAAGCTTACATGTCGCGGTGTGATGCGCGGCTAGAGTCACGGCTAGAGTCACGGCTAGAGTCGAAGCTCGCGGCTAAAGTTGTTTTGCTGCTCACTGAGGATGAGGCTGGAAAGGCTGGGCTAGCCCGTTTGCTGGGGCACAAAACCGTTTCGGGTGAACTGCACAAGCAGATTCGTCGCCTGCTTGATTTTGGTCTGATTGAAATGACGCGTCCTGACACGCCATCGAGCCGACTGCAGCGTTATCGGCTGACTCAGTCAGGAGAGGCGATGGTCGCTCGTGAACTTAAGGGTGTATGATTTCCATATCAAGCCGTTGTGAAGTTCCAGCTCTTTGGTCGTCAGCCAGGCAGTAACCTAAGTTTTATTTCTTGTCATAAAACGTGAAAGGATAAACATGAGCCAATACCAAATCGCTGTTGTAGTCGGTAGCCTTCGCAAGGATTCCTTCAATCGCAAGTTGGCGAGCGCCATTGTTAAGCTGGCGCCGTCGGAGTTCTCATTCAAGCAAGTGGAAATTGGTGATTTGCCTCTTTACGATCAGGACGATGATGCACACCAGGCAGATTCCGTGAAACGCCTGAAGGCAGACATCGCCGGCGCTCAAGGTCTCTTGTTCGTTACACCCGAGTACAATCGCTCGATGTCCGGCGTACTCAAGAACGCCATTGATCATGCTTCACGTCCTTATGGCGAAAGCGCGTGGGCGGGCAAGCCTGCCGGCGTACTGGGTGCATCAATCGGCTCCATCGGAACTGCCATGGCCCAGCAGCATTTACGCAATGTTCTGGCGTATCTTGACGTACCAACGCTTGGCCAGCCGGAGGCGTTCATCCATGTCAAAGAGGGTTTGTTTGATAGTGACGGCAATATTGGACCCGACAGCCAAGCATTCCTGCAAAGCTGGATGGATCAATATGTTGCATGGGTAAAGAAGCACAACTGAGCGATTAGAAATCGCATTAAGCCACTTTAATTTAGACAGCTTGGTTGACGGCGGGCTGGCCACACTACTCCCTAGCGGAGAGACTGTCCGTTGTTAGCCGACTGAATTGCTGCCCAGCCCACCACCATACCACCCTCAACATGACACTATTTCGTGTTAACTCCCCTCTAAAAAACTATATTTGCAGCTAACTTGATAAAACTCAACAAAGTGTCATTTCGCATGTAAAAGTGTCGTTTATATCAATAATTAACAATGACTAACAACTAGTGACAGGGCTAAATTTGCCCTATCCCGCCAGCCGGGTGGGTTTTCTTAGGAAATGTCATGGTTGTAACGATGTTGAGGAAGGCAGCCTATAAACGCTGTCGCGCCGTAACTAAAGTGCTACTGGTGGCAATCTGCGCACACCAGTCTGTGCTGGCGCAAGAGATGGTTTTCGAAGATAGAAATGTAGTCGCGGACGATGAGCTGCTGAAAATAGGCTCCCCGATGGATATCTGGCAGCAGCGGCTGTATTTTGCAGCCGATGCGTTAATACAGCGGGATGTGACAGTACATGGGCCGATGGTGGTGGACGTGGACACCCGACAAACCGTGAGCATAAGCGGTAATTTAACGGTAAGGCCTTCGCCCATGGCCGATCCGGTCTTCAAGTTCGGGCAGGGCACACTTAGCCTGAGCGGTAACAACACCATGTTTGGCGGTATTAACGTAGCCGAAGGTACGCTCCGTATTGAAAGCCTCGAAGCCGCGAATAATGGTCGTACGCAGTTCTCAATGTCGCCGGGTACGCGGCTGGAGTTTGCTGATGGTTTAAGGCTGCAAAACAATATCATGATGGTTGAGTCAGACCAGCAGGTTATTGATCTGGTACCGCATCGGCCTGTCGGCACGCCTCCTGGCACAAACTCAATGGCTCTGCATGTGCCGCACGGCGAGGTTTATCACACGGGTTTCATCAGCATTGACGAGATCTACAGTCTCAGCAAAACCGGTAAGGGCGAGCTGAGCTTTGAAGGGCCTCTGTCGGGCGCGGGTATACGTGGTGAGTTTCATATTCGCGAGGGTAGCTTCACCGTACACAATCGCAGCACGGGTTTTATTGTTGTGCATGACGGCGCCCGTATTCGTTCGCGGGGGTTTGTGAATGATTTGCGCTTAAACGATGGGGCCCATCTGGCGTTGTATAGCCCTACCGACACCTTTACCGTCTGGTCATCGCTGCGCATGGCTCCGCGCTCGGTGGCGCATATCTGGTTAAATAACGGGCAGGTTCGCGCACCTTTGGTCTTTGAGGGAGATGTGCACCTGGGAGGCACGTTACTGGTGACCTTAAGCGACGGTTTTCAGCAAAGGTATCCCTATGTGGTGGTCTCGGCACCGGATGGTTACCAGGGCTCTTTTGCCAAGTTGCTGTTTACCAACCCGCACGAGCAGATGCCCTCGCTGCAGTACCAGCCTACGCAAGTGCTTTTGGCCTATGGTGATGACGATGCGGACGACGCAACGCCTCCTGCACCAGCCCCTGTTCCTGAACCGTTTCCGGAAACCGAACCGAAACCTGATCCCGATGCTCGGCCTGAACCGGCTCCGTATGCCCCTGAACGCTTCAATACCGGAGCGGGAGCCTACACCCAGGTTGGGGCCATACAGCTTTCAGATAGCCGATTCTTGCGTGAAGCGGTGGCGGGCTATTTGTGGGATAACGGGGGTACAGCTCCTACGTATAGGCACGCAGATGCAGCCATTGAGCCCAGCAGAGAGGGAGCCGCTCAAACTCACAAACGGGGCCTGTGGGTACGTGTTTTTCATGCGGACTTACATCAACATGAGCATGGACAGACGTGGGATCAGCAGCGCCGGACTGAAGGGCTGATTGTGGGCGTAGATAGCGGGAGCAACTATGCTCTGCGCTACGGGGTGCAACTGGGATTGCAGCAAAGCCGCTGGGAGTCGCCTTCCTATTCCTCGGAAGCCCGCTGGGAAAGCTACACTCTGGGCGCTACTGTAGGCTCGCATCCTCAACAGCGCTTACCGTGGCACATAGGCGTGGGCTATACGCTGCTGCATACGCATCACCAGCGAGAGACATTGCAAACCAGCTTTCACAGCAGAGATAGCCATGCGCTGTGGCAACTGTATGCGGAGACGCGGCCACGGCTGTTTAGCTTGGATCATGAAGCTAAAGTGCACTGGGAAGAGCCCACTACCCAGGTGTACGGCATAGCGCAGCTGGTGCAATTGCACCGCCCGTCTTATCGCAGCAACGAGCACTGGGCAGGCCAGGGCAAGCTGGGTTTACGTCATCGTGCGGCCAATGCTACTTTGATGGGCTTGGGGGCTGGGCTGGAGCATCACTTTAAGGGTCAACACGGGGAAGCTACCGTTAACCTGCGTATGCTGCGGCAACAGGCTGTCGCAGCGTCGAGGCTACGCACTGATTACAACCCTGCTTCGGATTGGCTGCAGGGCAGCCGCCAATCGTCAGATCATTCGCTAAGTGCCTGGCAACTGGATTTGAGCGTGCGGGCAGAGATCGGAAAGCACAGCTACGTGGGGGTGGATTTCAGCCGGCGTCATCATCGGCATAGTCTGGATCACACCATCAACCTGCGCGCCGAGTTCGCCTTTTAAGTTTGCCTGAAAAAAGTTTGGTGGCTACCTTGGCTGTAAGCCGGGGTAGCAATCAGCTAACTATCGATTCCACACGGGTGGCCAAACTGCGCTACCATCTATTCTTTATGGCGGTTTCGCCCACTTCAAGCAGTGCTATTTGCCGCAGATACGATGCTCCCCACATGAAAATATTTTCTCCTCTTTATGCGCGCGCGATGATCTGGTCGCGCCACCCCAGGGCGCCCTGGTATCTCGCGACGCTCAGTTTTTTCGAATCTGTATTCTTTCCGGTTCCACCCGATGTCATGCTGGCGCCGATGTGCATGGCCAGCCCAAAGCGTGCCTGGTGGTTTGCTTTGCTTACGACTCTTGCCTCGGCGGCTGGTGGCTTTTTTGGGTATTTGATTGGTTATTATGCTATTGATGCCATCATGCCTTGGCTGCAGGCAAGCAGCTACTGGCCCACGTATGAGACTGCCGTTGCCTGGTTTAAGGCATACGGTTTCTGGGCGATATTCGTAGCTGGTTTTTCCCCTGTTCCTTACAAGGTGTTCACGATTGCAGCGGGCACCATGTCAATGGCTCTGGCGCCATTTCTCGTGGCGTCACTTATTGGCCGTGGTATACGTTTCTTTCTGGTTGCTGCGCTGCTGGCGCGTGGTGGTCCGCGAATGGAGGCGTTGCTGCAGCGCTATGTGGATCGCCTTGGGTGGGCTACGGTGATAGTCGTTGCTATAGCGGGTGTGTGGGTGGCGTTTTCGTAACACTTTGCGTGTCTGTGCTTAGGTGTTCTTAAGGGCGGCTATTACAGGTTCTTAAGGCCAGCCGTCGCCTCAATGAAGGCCGGCACGGTGTGCTTTTTCCGCGTCTGCCTCGTACAGGCGGGCGGCGGACGAACTCGCTAACGCTCAAACAGCGTCCGCCGAAAGCCCCCACCTTCCCTTCGTCAGCACGCGGCGCACACCTAACCGCCGGCCTTCATTGAGGCGACGGCTGACTTGCGGTGGTGGCTTAATGGTAGAGGCGTTTTTGCTGAGTTTTTATGGTAAAGAGTGGCTGAGCTTTCGCTGACGGGTTTCCGTGTTGATGTCTGACGATTTTTGCTGGATCTCGGTGGCGCTCAGTAGCGCTTGGTGGACAGGTTGGCCCATTTGAAATCAATGGGTTGCGTAAATAATACGGTCTGCTGAGCGTTCCTATTGTTCATCGAGGTCCAGAAAATTCGGGAGTAGCGTTGGGGGTACTCGTGTTCAACCGTGGGGGTACATCTCCCCGCAGTGGAGTCCGACGATGCCCGAAAATCTACTCACCGACCTCAAGGTTAGGTCGGCCAAATCGACTGATCGAGACTGGAAACTTTCAAACGGCGGGGGCTTGTTCCTGCTGGTCAAGCCCACCGGCGGCAAGCTCTGGCGGAGGGCAGCGGCACAGCATAGAGACGATTTGGTCGGTTGTGACAGAGCGAGTGAGCAAGGGTGGGCGGCCTTTTCCTTTTCAGGGTAGGGCCGTTGTCCCTTGAGTGCCGTTCCCTTGCCGTTTGCCTTTGCCCCAGGTTGGGCCTATGAATGGGGTAAACAATGGATTAAATGGGGTAATTTGTAATTTATTGCCCTATTTTTAGTATTATGTCGCCCGTTTTCTTCCTGGTCAGCTTTGTCGGTCCCTCACGACCGGGCCTACGTTCAGGAAATGGGGTAGTCAAACACTGTTAATGAGGTATTTATAGAGACAATGCCCCATTTAACAGCTATGATTACCCCATTTAGACAGCCTGGGCTTACATTTCAATGCACTCGCTCACACCCGAGTACCTTGCCGCGCTTCGCTTCGATGGCACTCAAGCCGCCACGTTGCGCGCACTGGGCCAGTACCAGGGCAAGCAGCAACTCTACGCCGCGCAGTCGCCCGAAGCCCTCAAGGGCCTGCGCCAGATCGCGGTGGTGGAGTCCACCGAGTCGTCCAACCGGCTGGAGGGTGTTGTCATAGCGCCCTCGCGTTTGAAGTCTCTGGTCATCCGCAACGCAACGCCAAAGAGCCGTTCCGAACAGGAGATCGCCGGCTACCGTGATGCCCTGGCGCTGATCCACGAGTCTGCCGCGCACATGCCCTTCAGCGATGGCGTGGTGCTGCAACTGCACACCCTGCTGTATCGCTACATGCCGCAGGCGGGCGGGCGCTGGAAGGCCACCGATAACGACATCATCGAGCGTCACCCGGATGGCACTTCGCGCCTGCGCTTCCAGCCGGTGGCTTCGCATCTCACGCCGATGGCCATGGCTGATCTGACAGGGCGCTACGCCACCGCGCTGGACCAGCACCTGGCCGACCCGTTGGTACTGGTGCCGCTGGCGATGCTCGACTTCCTGTGCATCCACCCTTTCCCGGACGGCAACGGTCGCATGTCCCGCTTGTTGACCCTGCTGCTGCTCTACCACTTCGACTATGCCGTGGGCCGCTACATCAGCTTAGAACGCATCTTCGAGGACACCAAGGAAGGTTATTACGAGACGCTGGAAGCCAGTTCGCAGGGATGGCACCAGGGGCAGCACGACGTCAAACCTTGGCTCGACTACTTCTGGGGTGCCTTGCTACGGGCCTACCGCGAATTCGAGGAGCGTGTCGGCACCATCGAACGGGGACGTGGCAGCAAGGGCGACCGGGTGCGGGCGGAAGTCCTGGGGCGCAGCTTGCCATTCTCGATTTCGGAGATCGAAGAAGCTTGCCCGGGCGTGAGCCGGGACATGGTGCGGCTGGTGTTGCGGGCGATGAAGTCAGAGAGACTGATCGAATCGACGGGCAAAGGGCGTGGGGCAAAGTGGCTTCGCATCAATCAAGGGGATGAGAAATGAAGACTAGAAAAAGTATTTTCAGCCTCGACATCCGCGACGATCACACTTGCGGCAATGTGCCCGCGTTCCAGACCGAGGAAATGATCGCGGGTAACCAAGGCTTCCTCATCGCCAGGGAGGCTTGATAGTGTGGATTTGACGACGCTTGAGCCTCATAAGGGCAGTTATGTTACGGATGAGTTGACCCAGCGCCATGATGACAGTATTTGGCGGGTGCGTTTTGATGGCACCTGGGTTTACCTGTATTTAATGATTGAGTTTCAGTCCAGCGATGATCATTTTATGGCTGTACGTGTGGTCACCTACACTGGGCTTTTGTACCAGGATATTATCCGTTCCACAGGGCTGGGGCAGGGTGATAAGCTGCCACCTGTTTTGCCTATCGTGCTTTATAATGGCAGCAAAAGGTGGTCGGGCCCGCACGAGCTTGCCGAACCGCATTACAAGCAGATTCGGCAAACGTTTTCCATTTGGATTAGTCGCTTGCTACGAACCCGGTTTCGCAACGATGCTATTCCTGAACAACATGATTTGGAAGAGGTGAACACCATGCTGGCAGAGAATTTGGAGCAGTGGATACAAGGGATTGAAGATCGGAGCGAAGCTAAAGGCAAAGCCAAGGGTAAGGTCGAAGGGAGGAGCGACGGTGAACGTCAGTTGCTGCTGAAGCTAATTAAGTTGAAATTTGGTTCGGTTCCGGATTGGGTGCAAGCCAAGCTTGATCAGGCCAGCTCCGGGCAGATGGATGTTTGGGGTGAGCGCATACTAACTGCTGATAGCCTGGACGCGTTGTTGGCTGATTAAGGTTTGTTCAGGCTTAGTGTGCTTGTGTTCTAAGGTTGTTGTTAAATACCTTAAGGATGGCGCCTAAGCTTGTGCTGGGCTTACACCAGCTCCAATTCTTCCAGTATGTCGTCCACGTTGGCAGAGGATTGGCGTAGGGCTGTGAAGTATTGGCTATTCTCGTAAAAAACGGGAAAATTTCGGATTTCGTAAATAAAGACCTGATCTGTCAGGACGGACAGCATTTTGTACTCTAATGTGTCTGTGTCCGGGTTCATGTGCATCAGTTCTGCCATTCTGGCATTCGCTGTTAAGTACTCGTCTAAGCTCTCGATCAAATGACGCATGGGATTAATTCTCTTGCAGGGAGTCGACACCGCATTGTGCCCGCTTATGTGTAAAAAAGTAACCTATCAGAATTGACAGGTTGTTTATGTCCCGTTTATGTAGTAGCGCCTCAAGAGGCGCTGCGGCCGCTGGCTGCGGGGCTTTCGCTAAATCCCGTACATACGTTTACAAAGAGCGACGCTGGCTCCAAGCTGTCGAGACAGAGATGCGGAAGCATTAACAAGCAAACTTTTGAGCTTTTCTTGATCTGCAGCGCGAATCCGAGTTGATAAGCCAGATACAGCCAGCGCGCCAAAAAACTCTCGTTAATTCCGAAAATAGGCATTGAGACAGAACTAACGTATTTGTCGCGGACGCCCTCTGATGTGATCGGTAACGGCAAAACATCGGGCGAGAGTGGGGCTTTATCAATTCCCCATGTACGCAGAATTTTTCCAATAGAGCTTTCATCTAGAGGCAGGAGTGAGCCTGGGATAACGGTGTCGCGCATTCCTTCGGTGGGTTCGATCCTCCATTGGCACAGCCGTGAATTGCCACTCAGTACGTAATAAGAAACGCTTTCGCCGGTAGCAGAACATAGCTCTTGAAGTATAGGTTGAACTAAGGTTTCAAGCTGAAAGGTTCGGCTGTATAAGCTGCCCAAATACAGAACTCTCGGTCCTAAGGAATAGAGCCCATCGCTTTGGCGAACAACATAGTTCATGCGTTCGAGCGAGTTCAGTAAGCGATAAGCAGTGGTCTTATGCAAACCGGCACTAACCGCCAGTTCAGTAAGGGTTAGCTGGGGCGATGCGATAGTAAAGCAGTCTAGAAGAACCAGAGCACGTTCTACGGAGTTGACACCTGTATTACTCATAATTGATCTCATTATTATCGGGTATCCCCCTATTGTTGCACAGAAGTTCGCATTTTATAGTTTCTGTAGGCGCAACAGTGTTGTACCTAGTGAAACAAATAAATGTATTTAATTTACCGGGCGTTTTAATCGAACTTCTTATGACAGCTGCTTCTTCGTTTCAACCTATCATCCGCGACATCACTCGCGTGAGTCCTGACGTTATCGAGCTTGCGCGCTCTTTACCCGCCGCTATCTTGGCTGATGTGCTGGGGCGCCGAGGCACTGCCCATGGTCGCATTAAGCCCTTAAGTCAAACCATGAGAGTAGTAGGCCCGGCGGTTACTGTTGAGGTAAGACCCGGAGACAACCTCATGTTTCATGCCGCCTTGGCAATTGCGCAACCTGGTGATGTCATCGTGGTCGATGGAAAGGGTGACCAAACAAGCGCGCTGTGTGGTGGAATCATGGCATTTCAGGCAAGTGAAAGTGGAATTGCCGGGTTCGTAGTCGACGCAGCGGTACGTGACGCCGAAGAAATTTGTGCAGCAGGCTTTCCGGTATTCTCTGTGGGCACCAATCCTTCCGGGCCCACAAAGGGACTAGGCGGGCTGGTTAATCACCCAATTTCTATGGGTGGAGTTTCCGTTAACCCCGGAGACCTTATTGTGGGTGACGCTGATGGTGTAGTGGTGATCCCTCGGGATCGCGCAGCGGAGCTAATGGCGCTAGGACAAAAGAAATTGGAAGACGAGGCAAGCCGTATGGAAAAAATCAGCGAAGGGGATTTGCGCAGCGCTTGGTTAGAGCCGGCGTTGAGGCAGATGGGCATACTAGACCAGGGGAGTTCATTGTAATGAGCCAGGATAATAAAGAAAAAATATTGGTCACAGCAGCAGACCTGGCAGACGAAGCAAAGGAGCTGTTAAATAGCTATGAACTGGTTTTTACTGGCAGAACAACGGATTACGAGCACATCGCTTCGCTAATAAAAGAGCATCAACCCGTAGCGGTCATTGTCCGATATAGCGGGGTAAACAAAGCGGCGCTTGAGCAAGCTAAAGCACTGAGAGTTATCTCCAAACATGGCAGCGGTGTCGATTCTATCGATCTTGAGGCAGCACAAGCGCATGGCATAGAGGTTCGCGCCGCAAGCGGTGTCAATGCGAATGCGGTCGCCGAACATGCTTTCGCCTTAATTCTGGCTTGCTCGAAATCGATAGTGGTCTTGAATGAGCGTATGCAAGCAGGCCACTGGGACAAACCCACCCATCAGAGTATTGAACTCGCTGGAAAAACACTTGGTTTGGTTGGGATTGGAGCTATAGGCCAGCGAGTGGCGGAAATGGCCAAGGCTTTTAACATGAGTGTGATTGCCTATGACCCTGCTCCTCAGAACAGTAGTGGCGATATTGAGAGCGTTGAGCTTGACGAGATCTGGAGGCGCGCTGATGTGATCTCCCTACATTGCCCACTTACTTCGCAAACCCGAAACCTGATCAATAAAGAAACGCTTAAAAAATGAAGACCGGTGTCACCATCATTAATACGGCGCGAGGTGCGGTCATTAATGAAACAGACACAATCCATATGCTAAAAGCCGGGCAGGTAGGCGCTTTAGGTCTTGATACCTTTGCTGTTGAACCATTGCCACCTGAAAGCCCGTTACGTCACGTGCCCAACGTCATACTCAGCCCGCATATCGGTGGAGTAACACAAGAAGCCTATATCGCTATGGGCGTGGCAGCGGCCAAGAACGTATTGAGCGTACTGGCTTCTGAACCCATCCCAACCTGATTGCGGAGAAAAATGATGGAACGTGCTGTTGTAGGTGTTTGGTTCCTTGTTTGCGTATTTCTTATCTATGTAGGCTGGGACTTATATGCCCCTTATTCCTATGAACCTTTAGGGCCTAAGCCGTACCCCATCATTTTACTAGCCTTGATGGCACTAGGGGCCATGGTGCTGGTAGTGAGAAACCCAGGCAGCGTGCGCCCTGTAAATAAAGCGCTGTTACTTAAAAGAGCAGTGTGCGTTCTCGCGATGGTTGCTTATGGGCTAACTATTGAATGGCTTGGTTTTTTAATTGCCAGTTTTTTACTGGCATGGGTATTGGCAGTTTTTTATGGTGGAAGCGTTTGGAAAGGTGGCTTGGCAGCGCTCGTGATATCTGTGTTCGCCTATGTCGCATTTGAGTATGTGTTGGATGTGCCTTTGCCACTCGGCCTGCTCGATCCTTTCTTTTCCTGAAGACATTTATTAATAAAACGATAACGAGGAGAGGTGCATGTTACGCACTCTAGCAAAAGTATCTGTTGTATCCCTTGCCTTGCTGGGCATAGGGGTTTCCACCGTAGCAAGCGCAGAGCCCAGAAGACCGGAATGTATTGCACCGTCTAAACCGGGTGGTGGCTTTGATTTAACCTGCAAGATTCTGCAAATGGGTCTAAAAGACACTGGTTTGATGAAAAGCTCCATGCGGGCTACCTATATGCCCGGAGGGGTGGGTGCTGTAGCGTTTAACACTATTAACGCTCACCGCAGGGCCGAGCCGGGTACGGTGGTGGCATTTGGTAGCGGCAGCCTGCTGAATCTAATGCAAGGCCGCTTTGGTAAATACACTGAAAAAGACGCAAGATGGCTTGCCTCCGTTGGGGTTGATTACGGCATGTTTGCGGTGCGGGGCGACTCAAAGTACAAGAGTTTGGAAGATGTAGTCAAAGCATTACAAAACGATCCCTCAAGCGTAGTGTTCGGTATCTCCGGATCACCCGGTAATCCTCACTGGATGAAAACCGCTTTATTCGCTCGTGAAATCGGCGTAGATCCGAAAAAATGCGCTTTGTTTCTTTTGAAGGAAACGTTGAAGCGCTAACAAATATGTTGGGCGGGCATGTGGACGTGCTTAGCAACGATGTAAGCGCCATCGTGAGTCATCTGGAAAGCGACGATTTGCGTGTACTTGGAGTTCTGACTCAGCAGCGCTTGCCTGGCAAATACAGTGAGCTGCCAACCGCAGTTGAGCAAGGCTACGACGTCGACTGGTCAGTATTACGAGGCGTATACCTGGGGCCTGACGTGAGCGATGAAGATTATGAATGGTGGAACCAAACGATTAAGGAGCTTTATAAGACAGATCGCTACGCTGAGTTGCGTGATCAGTTTGGTTTTTTTCCGCTTGAACTGAGTGGCAGCGATTTACAAGAAACGCTGGATGCGCAAATCGCCCAGTACCGTGAATTATCCGAAGAGTTCGGTTTCACTCAGTAAGTTGAGTATTGCCGTCAATAATGCACCTATAACGGTTAGCTCCAGCCGCGTGGCTGGAGCTATAAAAACAGAAAGTCGATGGATACATTAAATTTCTTAGGACTGGGTTTTGAGGTTGCCTTGCGGCCACTTAACCTCTTGGTCGCTCTGGCGGGCTCACTGATAGGCACTGTGGTTGGGCTACTGCCTGGCTTAGGTCCGGTTAACGGTATTGCATTACTGATTCCTGTTGCCTTTGCACTTGGTTTACCGCCTGACTCGGCATTAATTCTTTTAGCCGCTGTTTATCTGGGATGTGAGTATGGCGGACGTATCTCATCCATACTGCTGAATATTCCGGGTGAGGCTGGCGCAGTCATGAGTACGCTGGATGGCTTCCCTTTAGCTCAGCAGGGGAAGGCGGGTATTGCACTTTCCATCTCGGCCTGGAGTTCATTTCTTGGCACCTTTTCTGCAGCCATTGGTTTTGTGTTATTTGCTCCTTTGCTGGCAAAGTGGGCGATAGCTTTTGGGCCTTCGGAGTACTTTGCGCTGATGGTGTTTGCGATTGTCTGCCTCGGAGGCATGGTTGGTGATAAACCGCTAAAGACCTTAATGGCAGCCATGCTCGGCCTGTTTTTGTCAGCAGTAGGGATTGATGGAAGCACGGGCACGTACAGGTTTACTTTTGGCACGCTAGGTTTATCAGACGGCATACAGTTTGTTGTATTAGTGCTTGGTCTGTTTTCAGTTAGTGAAATTCTGACGCTAATGGAAAAAACAGAAATTGGTTCAAAACTTGCCAGCACCACAGGTAGAAAGCTTTTCAATTTGAAAGAAGTCTCTTTCGTCTGGTGGACGAATGTGCGCAGTGCCTTAACAGGGTTCTTATTTGGAATTCTCCCTGGTGCGGGCCTATTGATTGCAACGGCATTAAGCTACAGCAATGAAAAACGCATAGCAGGCGAAAGCGGTAAGTTTGGAGAAGGAGATTTACGGGGTCTGGCTGCTCCGGAGACAGCGAATAGCGCTGCAGCGACCGGCTCAATGGTGCCTATGCTGACACTCGGTGTACCAGGTTCGGGTACTACTGCGGTCATGATGGGGGCTCTTGCCTTGTACAACATAACGCCGGGTCCGTTGCTTTTTCAGCAACAGCCCGACATGGTTTGGGGGTTAATAGCCTCGCTATTCATAGCGAACATCATGTTGCTCGTACTGAACATACCGATGGTTGGTGTTTTTGCTCGCATCTTATTGGTTCCTACCTGGGTCCTGGTTCCCTTCATCACCATCATTACGATGCTGGGTGTGTGGTCAGTGCACTCGTCGCCTTTCGATCTGCTCTTGATGGTAGGAATCGGTGTCGTGGGCTATATCCTCAGAAAGCTCGACTTTCCGCTATCGGCAATTTTGCTAGGATTCGTCTTGGGTGGGCTTATGGAGGATAACTTACGCCGTGCTTTGTCGATCTCCGACGGAGATATCGCCATTCTGTTTGCTAGCCCGATTTCCAAAGTGGTGTGGGCGGTAATTCTTGTGATGGTGCTGTTACCTATATGGCGTTCTTATAAAAGGTTGCAAACCAGAAAAAGAGCAGAGGCTTAATAAGCGACTGTTATTTAACGACTTAAGATCAGCGTTGTCTTCGCGATGCTGACCTTAAGTCTTTGGTGAAGACCAATGAGCACCTCAAACACAGACAGCGCAGCAAGTGGCACAGTCATCGCTGTAGCGCGGGCCTTGACTCTGTTGCAATGCTTCACCTTACAAGATGGTTATCTGTCGCTAGCTGAGCTCAGTAAACGCAGCGCCTTACATAAAACAACGGTATTACGCTTGGCCCGCACCTTGGCTGAGTATCAGTATCTGGTGCGACGCCATGATGGAGCCTGGCGCTTAGGGTCGGCTGCTGGGTGGCTGGGTGCACGGTATCAGGCGTCTTTGGACCTTTCTACCTCAATAGAACCTGTACTAAAGAAGCTCGCTAAAATTGCGAATGAAAGTGCAACCTTCTTTGTGAAAGAAGACCACACACGAGTTTGTCTATACAGAGCCGAAGGCCCGTTGGCTGGCCGTCATTATTTTCGTATTGGCCAGTCGCTGCCGCTTGAGATAGGGAGTCCGGGGAAAACCATTCTGGCCTTCAGCGGCGAGCAGGGCGAAGCCTTCGAAGCGATACGAAAAAGGGGTATTACGCTTCTAGCGGTGAACGGGATCCGGGGTAGCCAGCATTTCAGCGCCAGTGTATGGCGTTGACTGGAAGTTGCTCGGTGCGATCAGTGTATCGGGCCCGTACGCCCGCTTGAATGCAGAAAAAATGGAAAGCCTGGTAGAGCCTATACTTGAGCATGCAAACCAGTTATCGATAGCATTAGGCGGGCATAGGGTTGTACGATTGCTATAAGGCACCGGCGACTTCAGGAGCCTTGATTGTGGTGCGATGCATGTAACGAATGCCGTGGGCCTTATAGTTAGGCACGGCGTAGTGCATTACACAGCGGTTATCCCACATCAATAAATCGTTAAGCTGCCAAACATGGCGATACACGTTATCGGGCTGAGTTGAGTGCTCGAACAAAAAATCCAGAATGGCGCGACTTTCTGCCGTCGGGATACCAATAATGTGCGAGGTAAAGCCAGGGTTCACAAAAAGTACCTTGCGGCCAGAGTCAGGATGCACCTTAATTAGTGGATGGACGGCTTGTTTCTGGCTGGCCTGATCCAGCTTGCCCACATATTCTTTTGCATAACTTGTTTGAAGGGCTGCCGTTAAAATTGAATGCGAGGCTTCCAGGCCGCTAAGCATCTGCTTCATCGGTTCAGAAAGGGTTTCATAGGCACGGTACATATTAGCAAACATCGTATCGCCGCCTACAGTAGGTAGCTCTCGCGCCAAAAGCAGTGAGCCTGTAGGGGGAGCAGCATGCCACGAAGCGTCCGAGTGCCAGAAGGTACCGGCGTCTTCCCGCCCTACAGGCTTGCCATCTATTTGTTTGTTTGAAACCTGATAGATTTCTGGGTGGCCTTCTAAGTAGTAGTGGGCGAGCGCTGGGTTGTTTTTAGCGCCTTCACTATAGACATTACCAAATACCCCGCTAAATGCTATATGTTGCTCGGGAGTCAGGTTTTGATTACGAAAAAACAAAATACCATCGGCATCCAGCCATGCCTGCTGCAGTATCGCTACCTGTTCTGCGGTTAAGGGCTGGCTGACATCAATACCTTGAGCTTCCAAACCAAATCCCGGAGTGGCCGGGCGTAATGTAATACTCATAACTAGTCTCCCATGGTCATGCATGTTGTGGTTTAAATAGACACTCGACAAGATGAATTGAATTGTAGAAATAGGGTTCGAGTACCACAATGTGGTTTCACAGAATGAAACGGGGAGGTAGATAAGCCTTGCTCGTTACCTTGTCGCCGCTTTTTCCGCTATGGTTGAAAAGAAAACTAAGTTCGCCCCAGCGTTACCGGGCTAGCTCGCCTTATTCGGCAAGCAAGGCCGGGGCTGACCATTTGGTGCGGGCCTGGCGACGGACGTATGGCTTGCCTACGCTGATAACCAACTGCTCCAACAACTACGGTCCCTACCATTACCCTGAAAAGCTTATTCCGCTCGTTATCGTCAATGCACTGGCAGGCAAGCCGCTGCCGGTTTATGGGCAGGGTACTCAGGTTCGAGACTGGCTGTATGTGGACGATCACGCGCGTGCACTGTATGCGGTGCTGACAACGGGGCAGCCGGGTGAAACCTACAACATTGGTGGCCATAACGAGAAGCAGAATATTGAAGTCGTACACGCCATCTGCCATTTACTGGACGAGCTACATCCCAGTTCTCCAGTCATACCGCATGCCTCATTGATTCGCCATGTGGAAGACCGTCCGGGGCACGATGTACGCTATGCCATTGATGCGTCAAAAATCCAGAATGAACTGGGCTGGGCGCCCGAAGAAAGTTTTGAATCTGGAATTCGTAAAACCGTAGAGTGGCACTTGCATAAGCTGGACTTAAGCAAGACCGGCTATGGCCAATATCTGAAAAACCCTTGATACAGCACTGACATGAAAGTGATACAAACCGCGTTGCCAGGTGTATTAATTATCGAAGCCAATGTGTTTGGAGACAGTCGGGGCTTTTTTACCGAGGTCTACCACGCTGAGCGGTACCGGGAGGCCGGCATAGAGCTGCCTTTCGTGCAAGACAACCATTCTCGCTCACCGCGTGGCGTGTTACGTGGGTTGCATTTTCAGCGCACACGTCCACAAGGCAAGCTGGTGCGGGTTAGTCGTGGGCTGGTTTATGACGTGGTCGTCGACATTAACCCGCAGTCGGCTACCTGTGGACAATATACAGCGGTGGAGCTAAGTGATGAGAACCACCGTCAAGTCTGGGTACCACCCGGTTATGCCCATGGTTTTTGCGTACTCAGCGACGTGGCCGATTTTCAATACAAGTGTACTGACTTTTACTTTCCGGAAGATGAAGGAGGAGTGCTGTGGAATGATCCGGAAATCGGTATTCCCTGGCCAGTGGATAACCCGCTGCTTTCCGAGAAGGATAAGAACAACCCTTTGCTGCAAGAACTTCTGAGCTTATGAGCGAAAAGCGATTTCGGGCTTTGATCACCGGTGCCAGCGGCCAGTCTTCGTCACCCGGTATTTCTGTAAGCGGCTATTTGGTTTTTCAGGAATAGTCATCTCCAGAAGCCCTTGTTCCAACAATGGCACAATGTGGCGCTTATAGTTCATGTAAGCATTAGATAAGCCAATGGCAGCCAATAGCTCTTGTCTGCTTAGTGGTTGATCCACGCAGCTATTGAGGATGGTTTTGACTTGCTCACTGACTGGCGCACTGACTTGCTCACTTTTAGAAACCTACTGTAAGGCCTGATGTGCGGGTTGCGGAAGATGAGAGCGTTTAAAAATGGTTATGATTACCTTCAATTAAACAACCCTTTGCTGCAAGAACTTCTGAGCTTATGAGCGAAAAGCGACTTCGGGCTTTGATCACCGGTGCAAGCGGCCAGTTAGGCCATGAGTTGGTGCGCACCTCACCCGGAGGCGCTTTTATACTGGCGCCAAGCTCTGCCGAGCTGGATATCAGTGATGCCGAAGCGGTGGAGCGGACGGTACAGCTTTTTAAACCTGACCTGCTTATTAACGCGGCGGCCTACACGGCGGTAGACAAGGCCGAATCTGAGGTTGAACAGGCTTATGCTGTTAACAGGGACGGCGTAGCCAACCTGGCACGCAGTGCGCAGGCAGCCAGGGTTCCGGTTTTTCATGTATCAACCGATTACGTGTTTTCCGGCGAGGCTGATGAACCCTATACCGAAGATGACGCCACCGGGCCTCTAGGTGTCTACGGCGCCAGCAAGCTGGCTGGCGAGAAAGCCCTGCTGGCCGAATGCCCCAACAGCCTAATCCTACGCATCAGTTGGCTGTTTGGCGCTTATGGCAATAACTTTGTTAACAAGATGCTGGAAATGGGCCCCAGCGGCGTCGAGCTAGGGGTGGTGAACGATCAATATGGAAGCCCTACCTCGGTAAGGAGCGTGGCAGACGCATTATGGGGCTTGGCTGGTCGTTACCGTCTGCACGGTACGCTGGATTGGGGAATCTACCATTACGCCGGTAGCCCAGCCTGTACATGGTATGAGTTTGCCGTAGAGATTTTTCGTCAGGCCCATGCCCGGTGTTTAATAGGCAGAATACCCGTAGTTAATGCCATCGAGACTACGCAATACCCAACCCCGGCGAAGCGCCCGGCGTGGTCAGTGTTAAGCGGTGAAAAAATACAATTTGTTTATGGCATTGAGCCTGTGGACTGGCGAGATGAGCTTGATACGGTGTTAGACATACTGCAAACATCCTGATCAAAGCCAGAATATCCCGAGGGCATTCGTTACTCCAAAGTCTTTTCTGCGCATTATCGTCTATTGACTTGTAACTAGAGGTTAAATGGCGCTAGCATTACGGGCATGCCTTTACTTACCGCCATAGATGAGTACGACAGTGCCATCACAACGATTACGATTCACGCCCGCCTGGGCCTGACAAACTCAGACCCAGCACAGAGGGAGGCCGCGCTGCGCGCGATATTAGCCTTATGTGAAAAAGTTGATGAAACGGTGACTGATGTTCTGACTTATACGACCGGAGCTGAGCAGATAGAGCATTATGGAATGCTAAAATAGTGCTTGTTTGATTCTATTAAAAGTATCTATTTCTGGGCCGCATGTAGCGTAACAACTCTTTAGGACGCTTAGTTGAAAGCTAATGCATAAACTTGAAATTTAAAGTAATTTTCATTTTTACTTGTCACATAATAGAAACATAGAACTGTAATAAAAGATCTATATAGTTACTTTTTATTCAGAACTGAGAATTGCTTCTCTTTCCTCTTAGTGAGCGTGCTATAGTTGCGTTCAATCATTGAACGCTAGCCGGTATCCCCGGCTTTTTTATTATGAAACGCCCTGAATACACCGCACTGTACGAAGAAAGCCACCTGGAAGTGCTACGGGTGCTGGAGCAGAACCCACATCTTAGCCAACGCGAACTGGCTGAGGAACTGGGCATCAGTGTGGGTAAAACCAACTATTGCATTAAGGCTCTAGTCGACAAGGGTTTGCTAAAAATCAACAACTTCCGCAATAACAAGAATAAAAGCGGTTATGTGTATTTATTGACCCCTGCAGGTATCGCAAAGAAAACTGAATTAACCGTAAAGTTTTTACAACGAAAAATGCGTGAGTATGAAATATTGCAAAAAGAAATTGCAGCGTTGAAAACAGAGCTAGAGCGAACATCAGATTCTTAAACTGAGTATATGAAATACTGAATTAGAATAAACTGGAAGATTAATTATGAAGATAGTAGTGGTAGGCACAGGATATGTAGGTCTATCTAATGCGGTATTGCTAGCGCAGCACAACACGGTAGTGGCTGTTGACATTATTGCTCAGAAAGTAGAGCAAATTAATAACAAGATTTCGCCCATCGAGGATGCAGAGATACAGCATTATTTGGAAAATAATAGCTTAAGTCTGAGTGCTACTACTGATGCAAGCACTGCCTACGAAGGGGCCAGCTTTGTAATTATCGCTACCCCGACTGATTACGATCCAAAAACCAACTATTTTGATACTACTAGCGTAGAAGCCGTTATTCAAAATGTGCTTAACATCAACCCAAGTGCGGTGATGGTTATTAAGTCGACGGTACCTGTTGGCTACACAAAGTCAATTAAAGAGAAATTCGCCACAAATAATATTTTGTTTTCGCCGGAGTTTCTACGCGAAGGTAAGGCACTGCACGACAACTTACATCCATCACGCATTGTTGTTGGTGAGCATAGTAAGCGAGCTGAAACGTTCGCCAGCTTACTGCAGCAAGGCGCAATCAAACAGGACATTCCTGTACTATTTACGGATGCCACCGAGGCAGAGGCTATTAAATTATTTTCTAATACCTACCTAGCCATGCGAGTTGCCTACTTCAATGAGTTAGACACGTATGCTCAGATACATGGGCTGAGTACAAAACAAATTATTGAAGGTGTAGGACTAGATCCCCGTATCGGTAACCATTACAACAACCCGTCCTTTGGGTATGGCGGATACTGCCTGCCTAAAGACACTAAACAGTTGTTGGCAAATTACGATCAAGTGCCTAACAACCTGGTTAGAGCGATTGTGGATTCAAATCGTACGCGTAAGGATTTCATTGCTGAGTCTATCTTAGAAAGAAGTCCTAAAGTGGTAGGTATATATCGTTTAGTGATGAAGTCTGGCTCGGATAATTTCAGGACTTCGGCTATTCAGGGGGTCATGAAGCGTATCAAAGCTAAAGGGGTCGAGGTAGTCGTGTATGAGCCGGTGCTGGAAGAGAAGAGCTTCTTCGGTTCAAGTGTTCTGCATGATTTGAACCAGTTCAAAGAGGTTTCAGATGTCATAGTAGCAAACCGAGTTACGACTGAAATTAAAGATGTGTCGGAAAAAATCTATACACGCGATTTGTTCGGTAATGACTGAGTCGTATCTTTAATGGAGTCGAAAGTATGAAAATTTTAGTAACTGGCGGGGCTGGATTTATAGGCTCTGCAGTCATACGCCATATTATCCAACATACTCAGGATGCAGTGGTCAATCTGGATAAACTGACCTACGCCGGTAACCTTGAGTCCCTTGGCGATAGTTGTTACAGCGAGCGTTATGACTTTGAGCAGGTGGACATCTGCAACCGTACTGAGCTTGACCGCGTTTTCAGAGAGCAGCAACCGGATAGGGTTATGCATCTTGCAGCTGAGTCCCATGTGGATCGCTCGATCGATGGTCCGGCAGCTTTTATCGAAACTAATATCGTTGGCACTTATACGTTACTTGAGGCTGCGCGAGCATATTGGAATAGACTGGGTGATGAACGTAAAGCAGATTTCAGATTTCATCATATTTCCACTGATGAGGTTTACGGTGATCTCGAAGGCCCTGAGGATCTATTTACTGAAACTACGCCCTATGCGCCTAGCTCGCCCTACTCGGCCAGTAAAGCTAGCTCTGATCATTTGGTTCGTGCTTGGCAAAGAACTTACGGGCTTCCGATCTTAATTACCAACTGCTCAAATAATTATGGACCTTATCATTTTCCGGAAAAACTAATTCCGTTGATGATCTTGAATGCCTTGGAAGGCAAGCCTTTACCAGTATATGGGAAAGGAGATCAGGTTCGTGACTGGCTTTATGTTGAAGATCACGCTCGCGCGCTTTATCTCGTGTTAAATGAGGGGCGAATAGGCGAAACCTATAATATCGGTGGTCATAACGAAAAGCAGAATATTGAAGTTGTACACACTCTTTGCGATTTGCTCGATGAACTACGGCCGCTCTCTGCAACTTCGGAGAGTATCCGCGCCGCAATGCGGAGTAATGGCCTACCGAGTCTTTCCTATAGAGAGCTGATTACCCACGTAACAGATCGTCCTGGCCACGACCTACGCTACGCCATTGATGCTAGTAAGATTCAACGTGAATTAGGTTGGACACCGGAGGAAACTTTCGAGTCCGGAATTCGTAAGACCGTTGAATGGTATTTGAACAATACTAGGTGGTGTGAGCGAGTGCAAGATGGTAGCTACCAGCGAGAACGACTCGGCGTAAGAACATAAGGATTGAATATGAAAGGCATAGTTCTGGCCGGTGGTTCCGGCACACGCTTGTATCCAATTACGAAGGGGGTATCAAAACAATTGCTGCCCATTTATGACAAACCGATGATTTATTACCCTTTATCAGTGCTGATGTTGGCGGGGATTCGGGATGTTTTATTGATTAGTACCCCCGACGACATTAGTAGTTACCAACGACTCTTGGGTGATGGTGCGAGTTTTGGTATCAATTTGACGTACGCTATCCAGCCGAGCCCGGATGGTCTTGCTCAAGCTTTCATCATTGGTGAGGAATTCATCGCCAATGATCCGGTCTGTCTGGTGCTAGGAGACAATATTTTCTATGGACAGGGCTTCACTCCCATGCTTAAAAGCGCGGCCCAACGTGAAAAAGGCGCAACAGTGTTTGGCTATCAGGTAAAAGACCCTGAGCGTTTTGGTGTAGTGGAGTTTGATAAACAAAAGCGAGCTGTTTCTATTGAGGAAAAGCCTCTTAAGCCTAAATCCCATTTTGCGGTAACCGGGTTGTATTTTTATGATAATGATGTCGTGGAGATAGCTAAAGCAGTTACACCCTCTGCCAGAGGTGAGCTGGAAGTTACGAGTATTAACCAGGTGTATCTGGAGCGTGGCTACCTGAACGTCGAGCTAATGGGACGGGGATTCGCTTGGCTGGATACAGGTACGCACGAAAGTCTTCTGGAAGCTGGGTTGTTCGTTGAAACTATTGAAAAGCGCCAAGGATATAAGATCGCTTGTTTGGAGGAGATCGCTTACAACCAAGGCTGGCTCAGTAGCGAGCAAGTTTTGGAAGCAGCAAGAATGCTTTCGAAAAATGGTTACGGCCAATACTTGGTGGATTTGGTGAAGTAGGTTTATATGACTAAAAAAACACTCCATATTGCCAGTTGTGATAAATTTATTCCTCCATTTATTGAGTTTGTTAAGGAAAACTTTAACTCCTTCGAGCATGAGTTTTTGCTCACCAATGGAATGGCAGAAAGAGAGCTTAAGAGAGATAAGAATATCTATCTTAGCAAAATAAGTATCTTAGGAAAATTGATATTTTACGCAAAGGTCATTATAAAATCTCATCAAGCAAAAAAATTATTCTGCATGGCCTATTTGATCAGAAGTTTGTGATTATTTTATTCTTCATGCCTTGGCTTTTAAAAAAAAGTTACTGGATAATGTGGGGAGGAGATCTATATGTCTATCAACTAGGTGAGCGTAACTGGAAATGGAGATTTAGGGAGTTATTTCGTAGGCCTGTGATTAGACGAATGGCTTATTTCTCTACAACTGTACCCGGAGATTATGAACTCGTTAAGAAATGGTATTCTACAAATTCAAAGTTTATTCATAATTTGATGTACCAAAGTCACTTATATAGAGATTCTAATCAAATTGAATGCAAGCTTGATAAAGGACAGAATGTATTTATTCAAATTGGTAACTCTGCTGATCCAAGCAATAATCATTTTGAAATCATAGAAAAAATATCCAAATTTAAAGATAGGAATATTAAAGTTTTATGTCCTTTATCATATGGGTCTGTAGAGCATAGAGAGGCTGTGATTTCTTTTGGAAAAAAATGATTGGAAATAAATTTATACCAATTGTAGATTATATGAGTTTTGACGAGTATAACTCTTATATGGCTTGTATAGATGTAGCTATATTTAATCATGATAGACAGCAGGCTATGGGTAATATTATTGGTTTATTGAGCCTCGGGAAGAAGGTCGTCTTGAAATCAACCATTACCCCATATAAATTCTTTTCAGATATTGGTTTAAATATTTATGAGTTATCTGACGATGAATTATTAAAAAAATTACCAAAAGAAATTAGAGAAAGAAACATTAATTTAATGCGCGATTATTTTAATGATGAAAGGTTACGTTCAAATTGGGAAGAGGTTTTTCATGGGTAATAAAATTATCGGAAATGGCATGTTAGCTAAGGCTTTTATGTCTAGTGGTTCGAATAAATGTTTGTTTTTTTGCTCGGGTGTTTCAAATTCTAATGAATCTAAGAGTTCAGAATTTGAAAGAGAAGAAAAACTGCTTATGAAAAATCTGCACGATAATGAGAGTTTTTGTTTTGTTTATTTTAGCAGCGTTCTAGCTGATCATAGCAAAAATGACTATTATATGCATAAGGCTAAAATGGAACGATTGATATTAGATAATTCGTCTAATTATTTGATATTGAGGCTGCCACAGGTTGCGGGTCATGTATTAAATGAAACGCTTTTACCCTGTTTTGTGAAAAATATCTATACAGGTAATAGTTTTACGGTTTATAAAGGTGCAGTAAGAACGATTATTGATGTGGATGATGTTGTGAAAGGATTTGATTGGGTATTCAATATGAATTTTCGTAATAAGATTTTAAATTTATGTCCAAACTATGCTTTTAATCCAGAAGAATTGGTTAAGACTATAGAGAAAGAAATAGGAAGAAAGGCTTATTACAACGTGGTGGACCGAAATTCAATTCAACTATGTCAACCAAATGAAGTCTTTAAAGAAATGGACTTTCTAAGTGAAAATGAAAATTATTTAGAAAAAGTAGTAAAAAAGTACTCCTCTGGAATCATCAATCTTATCGATGAGTTAGTAATGAAATGAAAATTCAGGTGAGATCAGTCAATATCAAGACGAACGAAGAAGTGCTTATGTGCAAAAGGTGCGTTTTAGGTATTGTCGGTTGTCACAAATCCAAGAGTCATACCAAGTATGAAGATCGCTGCCGCTTTATCATTAAAGATGCACAGAGTGCTAAACGTACCACTAATAATGTTGGCTCCGTTAAGTTCAAACGACAGTGTTGGTTTCTGATGAAAGGTCTTGATTTTTTCTAGGTGTCCGAATCAGTGATATTCATAAGGCATACAAGTTGAAAATGTATGCTTTTGATCCGGAAAATAGGACCGACTTACTTATATATCCGAAGGATTATTACATGCGAAGGATATGCCATTATTGTCCATTCCATACGACGACGTTAGGATACTTTTTTAGACGATTCCGTGAGGGTTGCATAATTAGCAAGAGTAGGGAGGGGGTGACTGTAATGTATGGCATCCAACAGAGTTATTTAGAAGCTAACACTGAGCTTTGCAAGTGACCCCAAAGAAAATAGCGGCTTTCGCCATAGGCCCTATAGGTGGGGCACTTCTTAGTCTGATCACTTTGCCAGTCATTACATGGTTTTTCACTCAGGAGGATGTAGGACGTATAGCTATGTTCCAAGTTGCAATTAGTTTCAGCGTTTTGTTGTTTAGCCTAGGCTTGGATCAGTCTTACGTTAGGGAGTTTCATGAGGAAAAAATAAGCCCGCTCTTCTGAAAAGGGCTACATTGCCTGGTTTGACACTATTACTAATTTCACTTGGTGTACTACTTTCCTTTAAAGGAGCCTTAGCTGATTGGTTGTTCGGTATGGAGCAGTGGTATTTGAATGGCTTGGTAGCCGTTGTACTTGTCGTAAATTTCATCTCTCGCTTCCTGTCCCTTGTGCTCCGGATGAATGAGCGTGGCCTAGCATTTTCTATGAGTCAGTTACTTCCCAAGTTGTTATTGCTGGCCATTATCGGGAGCTACGTTATCGTAGGAGCAGAAAAGGATCTGGTTAATCTTGTCTTAGCAAATGCGGCGGCCATCTCTTTTGTTTGTGTGGTATATGGTTGGAACACCCGTGAAGAGTGGCTTGCGGCTATTCACAGCGAATTGGATGTTGTTCAGCTCAAAAGTATGCTCAGGTTTGGCTTACCACTTATCATGGGCGGAGTTGCCTTCTGGGGGCTGACCACCATGGATAAAATATTCCTACGAAGCATGGTGAGTTTTGAAGAGTTAGGTATATATTCGGTTTCGGCCAGTTTTGCTGCTGCTGCTGCAATTCTGCAAAGTGTATTTTCCACTGTTTGGGCACCTATGGTCTATAAGTGGGCGAACAACGGACACGGGCTTGAGCAGGTTCAGCAGGTAAGTCGTTACATACTGGCACTTGTTGTACTAGCGTTTGTTTTGGCGGGACTGTTTTCATGGTGTATCACACCTTTTTTACCGCCTGATTATGCAGCTGTACGATGGATTGTTGTGTCGTGTATGGGCGCACCGTTACTGTATACTTTGTCGGAAACTACGGTTATAGGTATAGGTATTTCTAGGCGTAGTTCATTCTCGATGCTTGCTGCCGTTCTAGCGTTTATGGTTAATTTAGCTGGTAACTGGTTATTAATACCAACCTACGGGGCGGCTGGGGCAGCCGCCAGTACTTGTTTTTCTTTCTGGGTCTTTTTTCTCCTGAGGACCGAATTCTCTATATACGTGTGGAAGCCTATACCTAGGGTGCTGCTTTATAGCTACACAGCAGTTTCGGTAGTAGCTGCTATGGTGTTTACATTGTGGGGCAGTAAGCTTGGAAACTGGATGGTGGGATTCTGGCTGCTGGTGCTTGCTAGTTGGTTTATTACATTTAAGACTGAGATCAGAAAGGTACGAGAGTTTATTTCTAGTCGGGTATAGCAAAGTGTGTGAAATTAATCGAAATGGTTTAAGTTTTGTGTTAGCACAGTATGAGAAATAATAAAAATAACGCTTTTTACTGAATAAAGTGTTGATTAGATATGAAGACGGATTAGGATAGGTAAGAATAAGCTTTACTTTAAATTCAGTTTTTGACTTCAGTTTTACACATTCTTCATCATGATAGAAATTAAGAGAAAAAATGTTAGTTTATTTCGTTTTGATTTTTTGTGCCTTGTTTTGTTTCTGGCTCGCGGAAAGAACATCTTATCGGGTGGCTCGTTGCGCTGTATTTATTGGTTTTCTATTATTAATTTTATTTCCAGGCTTGAGGGGAATGGTTGGGCCTGATACTCCTAATTATTTATTAATATATAACGAAATTGCAGAAAATCCATCATTTACGATAAGATTCGGTACGATTGAACCTGTTTTTTATTTTTTGACCCTTACCCATGCAAAATTGATTGGCAGTGATTTAGGCTATCTTTTCTTTATTAGCTTTATCCAAGGTACTTTCCTATATTTTTGCTACACTAGAGCCAAAAACAGGTTTCTATTTATTTTTGTATATTTGATATTGTTTTATATTGAATTTCATTTCAATACTCTTCGTGCGGGTCTGGCTGCTCTGTTGATAATGCTTGCTATTCAATCAAAAGAAAATGGGAAGTCTTGGGTGTTGTTTTTCTTTGCATTAGGGTTTCATATTAGCGTGCTAATATTTTTACCTATTATTGCTGTTAAGGCTGGAAAAAGAGCAGTTTTATATTCTATAATTCCTATTTTTATAGTGGTCTTAGTAACTTTTTTTAATATGGATTATGTGTTTTTAAAAGCAGTTAACTATACAGAGAGTTCTGTCTCTAGATTGTCAACGGTTTCGGTATTGTATTCCTTGATGGTGCTAGGTACATTTTTTGTAGTTCGTAGACTTTCTGTAGGGTATGTGATTTCTGGTTTGATTGCAGTCACATGTTATATGGCTATTAACTTATATCCTATATTTTACAGATTAATAACGTTGACAGCGTTTGTATATATGTATTTCCTTCAGAATGAAGTTGCTATAAGAAGTTCGCGATCCATACTTTTTCCAGTTTTTCTTATTTTGTTCTTATGGTATGGATATTTAAGTAACTATGGAATTATATCGCTGGAAGAACAATTTCAAACTCGATTACAAGCAGGTGATCTTAGAGTACTTAATGCCTTGAATTCATTATATATACCATATGAGTTTTACTGGGATAAACCCTATCTAAAGTAACTCTGAACTAAGATTGGATAAGTTGGGCTTGTATTACTGTAAATGCATATTGACCATTTGAACAAGAAATTTTAGGAAGAATAAATTTCTATGAGGATTATGTTTGTCGCACCGGTATATCGGCCGTCTTTCTACAATGGTGGAAAAGGGGGGGAAATATCAAACCAAATTCTGTTGGAGGGTGTCGCCCGTCTAGACCATACGGTAGTCGTTATTTCCATGATGTCTCTCGTAAGAAAACGGGTATATCGAGATGGGGGTTTAATCGTTATTGAGCCGTTTTCTCAAATGGGAGGCAAGGGTATCGGTGGATTTTTGTCAATGCTATTTTTCAAATATGCCCTATCAAATCTTCTTGACAGAGTTTTGCCAAATGTAATTCTAGCCACGACCTCTACTATTAGAGTTGCATCCGAAGTGTCAAGAAACGCTGGATTACCTGTAGGTGCAATAGTGAGGGCAATGGAGAATTTGCCGGGTTACGGTTGGGAGTGGTCTGTGTTATCTCCGAAAAGTTTGGCTAAATACCTTGCTCATAAAGTAACGATAGGATGGCCAGGGATACATGAGATAAAAGCCGTCGACTTTTTTATTGCTAATAGCGACTTTTTGAGACGAAAGTATCTCCACGAATTTCCCGAGAAAAACAGTTTAGTTGTATATCCCGCTTTGTCGATTCATCATGCGAACCGTGATTTTCCAACAAAAATTAAAAAGGTAATGATGGTCGGAGTTTCAAGAGAAAAAGGTTTCGACGTGTTTTTGAAGCTAGCTAGTGATTTCCCGGAATTAGAGTTTCATGCCTTAGGAGCGCCATCTTTGCTCCCTGGAGAGGTCAGAACTTATAAAGGGGTATATATCCACGGATGGCTGCCGGATCCGATCCCTTTCATAGATAGTGTAGATTTAGTAGTTGTACCGTCGTCTTGGGAGGAGCCATTTGGTCGTATTTCTGTAGAAGCGCTTTACCGCCGCAAGTTCGTGCTGGTTTCGGGACGAGGAGGTTTGCCGGAGACCGTTAGCAATGTCAGTGAGTTGGTGATTTATTCTAATAGTGCTGATCATTGGAGAGAACGCATCGAAAAGCTTATGCAAATGCCTGAGGAGTATGAGCGCTGTCTTTTGAAAGCTCTTGATGGAGCTGAGCAGTTTAGTTTACCTACTCAGTCAATTTCGTTTGAGAAATTTTTGATGGAAATTGATTCGAATAAAAATAGCGATTAATGATTTTTTGATGTTTTTAAAAATATATTTTCTGCTTATGTATACGGTTTCTAGAATTACTCCTTTGGCTCTAAGTACGCTACTTCTCATTTATATGTGTTTTTGAACTAACTGATTGATATATAATTCTTGTTCTTGTTCTTTTTTTTATTGTTAGAACGTTTATTTTAATGTACATGACACAAATTTAGGGGCGGTGGATTTGATCGGAAATAAAATAAATGTCTTGGCATTTTCAGGCTATTACTCTCCCGGCTATAAAGGTGGCGGACCAATAAAGACTCTTGCTAACCTGTTTTCTCAAACAAGTAATAATATTGATTATCGCTTGATCACAAAAGATAGGGATCTTGGCGACAACTCGGTTTATTCCAATGTCCAACCAGGAGCATGGAACGAAGTTAAAGCTACTTCAGTGTTTTACTCGCAACCGGGCTTTAAGGGGTTGTGTCAAATATCAAAAATAATGTTTTCTAGAGAACACGATTTAGTTTATCTTAATAGTTTTTTCTCTATACGATTTTCCTTGTTTCCGCTGTTGATTTCGAAGCTGCTAGCGCAACGAGTTGTGTTGGGACCAAGGGGAGAACTTTCTGCTGGTGCATTGAGTTTGAAAGTACGTAAAAAAGATTTTCATAAGATTATTTAAACTGTTAAGGCTCGAAAAAGGAATTGTGTTTCAAGCATCTTCAAAATTTGAAGCAGAAGATATTCGTCGCGTTTTAGAGAATGCGGTTATCAAAGTGGCAGAAGATATTGGCTCTATGGATTTTGTCGATGCAATGGAGCCAAAAGATGAAAAGACCTTGAGATTGGTATTTGTCTCTAGAATCTCTCCCATGAAAAATCTGCTAGGTGCGATTAAAATACTTGCGATGGTTCAATCGCCTATTATTTACGATATCTATGGGCCTATAGAGGACCAGCACTATTGGGCACGCTGCCAAGAAAGCATCAAAACTCTTCCTTCATATATTCAGGTCGCTTATAAAGGCGTTCTTTCGCCACTAGACGTTATAGAAACCATCGCCGACTATGATGTTTTTTTATGCCTACGAAGGGCGAAAATTACGGGCATGTTATTGCCGAAGCGCTGTGTGCCGGACTGCCTTTATTGATTGCTGATACAACTCCTTGGCGTGGTCTCCAAGAAAAAAGGCTTGGTTGGGATTTGTCGTTAGATGATCCCGCGGCGTTCGGCGCAGCCCTTGAGAATATGGCCGCTATGTCCGCCGAGGAACACTTAGGAATGCGCGAAAATGTATTGACTTGGGCTAGGCATAAATTTTTGCAGCAAGATGCTATTGAGGCGAATATCGCTATGTTTCGTTACGCATATGAGAACAAGTAAGGATCCCACATGCCCTTTAAAAAGATGACACTATTAATCTCTGGCGGCACCGGCTCCTTCGGGAACGCCGTGTTAAAGCGTTTCCTAGACACAGAGATCGAAGAAATCCGAATTTTCAGCCGGGATGAAAAGAAGCAGGATGACATGCGTAAGCGCTATGCGAGTCCTAAGCTCAAGTTCTATATAGGCGATGTGCGGGATTACCAAAGCATTCTAAATGCTGCTCGTGGAGTGGACTTTGTTTTCCACGCGGCTGCACTGAAGCAGGTTCCTTCCTGTGAGTTTCACCCCATGGAGGCGGTCAAGACAAATATAATCGGTACAGAGAATGTCTTAGAAGCTGCGATTCAAAACCAGGTAAAGCGTGTAGTGTGTCTTAGTACAGATAAGGCCGTCTATCCAATCAACGCGATGGGTATTTCCAAGGCGATGATGGAGAAGGTCATGGTTGCAAAGTCACGACATGCTGATGATGAGAAAACCGTGATTTGCGGTACTCGCTATGGCAATGTGATGGCTTCTCGTGGGTCGGTTATTCCGCTATTTATTGAGCAAATTAGAGCAGGGAAAGCATTGACTCTGACCGATCCTAATATGACACGGTTCATGATGACTCTAGCGGACGCGGTTGATTTGGTGTTATATGCCTTTAAGCACGGTAATAATGGGGATGTTTTCGTGCAAAAAGCTCCAGCGGCTACGGTTGATACTTTGGCACGAGCCTTGACGGACTTGCTTGGTAAACCTGAGCACCCTATAGAGGTGATTGGTACGCGGCATGGGGAAAAACTCTATGAGGCCTTGCTTAGTCGTGAGGAGATGGTGGCCGCAGAGGATATGGGACAGTACTACCGTGTTCCTCCGGACTTGCGAGATCTTAACTATTCGAAATATGTAGAACAGGGTGAAGAAAAGATTTCGCATAGTGAGGACTACAACTCTCACAATACTGAACGGTTGGATATTGTTGGCATGCAAAGGTTGTTACTTAAACTTCAGTTCATGCAGGCTATTCAGCGCGGTGAACATGTTGTTCCAGAGGAGTAATCCGTGAAAGTACTTATTACTGGAGCAAATGGTTTTCTTGGGAAGAATCTTGTTGCTCATCTTGCCGAGCGTAAGGACGTCGAAATACAGAAATTCATTCGGAATGATTCTATAGAGAGCCTTAAAGGGCTACTATCAGGAGTGGATTTTGTTTTTCACCTTGCTGGAGTGAATCGCCCTCAGAGTCCAACTGAGTTTGTCAGCGGTAACACTACTCTTACTAAGTCACTTTGCGAAGCAATTACCGCCACTGGCCGTCAAATTCCAGTACTTTACACTTCTTCCATTCAAGCCGACCATGATAATCCCTACGGTGTCAGTAAAAAAGAAGCGGAAAATGCCTTAATGGAGTTCGCCTTATCCAATGGGTCGGCGGTGCATGTGTTTCGATTGCCCAATGTATTCGGAAAGTGGGCACGACCTGATTACAATTCGGCGGTGGCGACTTTCTGTCACAATATCGCCCGTGGCTTACCCATTAACATTAATGACCCGGAAGCTCCTATCAACCTGGTTTACATCGATGACGTAATTGACCATTTTGTATCGATCTTGGATGGCAAGCTTGAGGGGAAGCCCTCCATAAGTATCAAGCCCCAATACAGCATTACTGTTGGAGAGCTAGCAGCGCAGCTTGAAAGCTTCCGTGGCAGCCGCCAGAGCTTGGTGATTGATGCCGTTGGACTTGGATTAACGAGGGCGCTTTATTCTACTTATTTAAGCTACCTACCGCCCGAGAGCTTCACGTATGCAGTTCCTAAGCATGATGATGAGCGCGGAGTATTTGTGGAAATGCTGAAAACCAAAGACTCGGGTCAGTTCTCTTTCTTCACAGCGCACCCGGGAGTCACTCGTGGCGGCCACTATCATCATTCCAAAACAGAGAAGTTCTTAGTGGTCAAAGGCAGTGCCTGCTTCCGTTTCCGCCACATTGTCACCGATGAGTTTTACGAGTTATTCACTTCAGGTGATGAACCAGTAATTGTCGAAACTGTTCCAGGCTGGACTCATGATATTACCAACGTTGGTGATGACGAGATGGTAGTGATGCTCTGGGCGAATGAAATATTTAATCGTGAACGGCCAGATACTTATGCAAGACTAGTTGGCACTGGAGCCTGACTATGAACACGGACCTGAGATGAAAAAGCTGAAAGTAGTAACGGTCGTGGGTACACGTCCCGAAATTATTCGTTTATCCCGCGTTATGGCCAAACTGGATGAGTACTGTGATCATGTGCTAGTGCATACCGGACAGAATTACGATTATGAACTGAATGAGATTTTTTCCAAGACTTGGGCATCCGCAAGCCGGATCACTTCCTGAATGCTGCAGGAGCTAGTGGAGCGGAAACGATTGGCAATGTGATCATTGCAGTTGATCGAGTGCTGGCAGAGGTGCAGCCGGAAGCTCTGCTTGTGCTGGGCGATACTAACAGTTGTATGGCGGTGATTCCAGCCAAGCGCCGTAAGATTCCTACCTTTCATATGGAGGCGGGCAATCGTTGCTTTGACATGCGGGTGCCTGAAGAAATTAACCGTCGTATCGTTGACCACACCGCAGACATCAATCTAACTTATAGCACCATTGCTCGTGACTATCTGCTGCGTGAAGGCTTGGCACCGGATATGGTGATCAAGACGGGCAGCCCAATGTTTGAAGTGCTTAATTATTACCGTAAGGGCATTGAGGGATCAGATGTCTTGGATCGGCTAGGGCTTGAGTTTGGTAGGTTTTTTGTGGTCAGTGCTCATCGTGAAGAGAACATCGATTCAGATAAGAATTTTTTCAAGTTGGTTGATGTATTGAATACCGTCGCTGCTCAATATGACTGTCCGGTGATTGTATCCACCCATCCTCGCACTCAAAAACGGGTGGATGTTCTGGGTTCTGAGTTTCACGAAAATGTGCAATTACTTAAGCCGTTGGGTTTCAAGGACTATAACAAATTGCAGCTAAGTGCGAAGGCTGTATTGTCTGATAGCGGAACAATAAATGAGGAGTCATCAATTCTAAACTTTCCGGCACTTAATATCCGTGAGGCTCATGAGCGCCCAGAGGGTATGGAAGAGGCAGCTGCCATGATGGTGGGCCTGGAGACCGAGCGAGTGCTGCAGGGGCTGCAGATTCTTGAAAGTCAGTGTAGAGGTGAAGAACGTAATCTGCGTTTGGTTGCTGATTACAGCATGCCTAATGTTTCGGATAAAGTAGTGCGAATTATTCACAGCTATCGAGATTATGTGATGAGAACAGTCTGGAAAAAGTACTGAGGGGTTAAAGTTGTATGGGAAAGAAGAGGGTGGATCTTGCAATAGTGAATCGCAGCTTTTGGCCTCAAAGTCAGGTGCTCGGAGACGCTTTGCTACTTTTTGCAGAGGAGGCTGCAAAAGAGCATTCGGTGTGCGTAATTACTCAAGCAGAGAGAAATTTACGTCACGAAATGGACAAAGTGGGTAGAGGAATAGGTGTTCAGTTGCGAATCTGCAAAGCCTATACAGATTCGTCTAGCGGTCTGCTCAAACGAGCGTCCGAGGCGATTCTATTTATGTTGTGGACTTTCATTAGTTTGATTCGGTCAAGGCCTAACAAAGTATATGTTTCCACTAACCCACCGGTGATAGTACCTTTTATTGTGGCAATATATTGCCGACTGTATGGTGCTCATTACTACTACCATTTACAGGATATTCATCCTGAGGCAACTAATATTGTAGTTTCTTTACACAAATGGATATTGGCGCCTCTCATGTGGATGGATAACTTCACGCTTCGTCATGCGGCGGGGCTAATTACTCTTTCCGATGATATGCGTGATTTTCTGATAAGTCGATCACAGACTAGTCAACCAATCCATTTATTGGATAACCCATCTTTTTATATGGAAGCGATTACAGGAATCGAGCGTATAGGAGATATCGTCTACTGTGGCAATGCTGGTAGGTTACAGCGGATCCCGCTGCTAATAGCTGCGATTCGAGAATACCTTCAACGAGGCGGTCAGTTAAAGTTTACATTTGTGGGCGGAGGAGTGTACGTTCCGGAGATAAAAAAATTAGCAAAGACTGATGATCGAGTGGAGTATTTAGGTTTTATGCCAGCAGCAGAAGCTTCAGAAGTGGTAAGTACACACCGCTGGGCATTATTGCCGATTGATGACGAGGTCACTCGTTATGCTTTTCCTAGTAAATCATCATCTTATGTGCTTTCCGGATGCGGTATCTTGGCTGTTTGTGGGAAGCAAACGAGTGTAGCTCGATGGGTTATACAGCATGAAGTCGGATTGGTTTGTGAGCCTGAGCATGAGGCATTGATTGAACGTTTTTTTGCCCTAGAAAAAATAGATAGTGCTAACTATTACGCTAAAGATGAATTGTGCGGAAAATTAGAAATCGGATATTTCGTAAAACGATTAAACGAAATTGTATTTGCTGATTAGCATTTGAGTTTATTTTAGTTGGTTTAATGATGAAGCGTATTTTTGATATTATTGTTTCTATTTTCGGTTTACTAGTTCTTTCTCCGATTTTCGTCATAATAGCTTGGAAGGTCAGGAGTAAAATGGCGTCACCAGCTCTGTTTCGCCAAAAACGGCCGGGGCTAAATGGGATTCCATTTGAAATGCTGAAGTTCCGCACGATGAATGACGCTGTTGATACTCAGGGTATTTCATTGCCAGACTCTGAGCGTCTAACTCCTTTTGGTCAGTGGTTACGAGCAACTAGTATGGATGAGTTGCCCGAGTTATGGAACGTATTAAAAGGGGATATGAGCCTAGTAGGGCCTCGTCCGTTGCTTATGGAGTATCTTCCTTTATATACGGCTGAGCAGGCTAGACGTCACGATGTTCGCCCGGGGATCACTGGCTGGGCTCAAATAAATGGACGTAATGCTATCTGTTGGGAAGAAAAGTTTGCGCTTGATACTTGGTACGTTGAGAATCGTACATTCTGGCTTGATCTTAAGATTTTATTTTTAACTGTGAAGAAAGTGCTAGTGCGCGACGGAATTAGTGCAGAGGGTGAGGCAACTATGCCTCGTTTTACAGGTAAAAAAGAATCCTGACATTTTTGGAATTTGAAGATGAAAAGAAAAATAATCGCCGTGTATGGTGCAAGTGGCTTCGGGCGCGAAGTATTACCGATTCTTAGACAGCAGATCCATACTAACGTTGACGGTATTGCGGCAGAATTGGTATTTGTAGATGATGGGGCAACTGAAGAGTTTATTAATAATGTCCCAGTAATGTCCTACACAGATTTTATTGCACAAACGGACAAAGAGCGGTTTGTCGTTATTGCGATTGCGAATAGTCAGGTGCGTGAAAAGCTTGCTCTGCAATGTGAGAGTGATGGTGTGCTGCCTTGGGAGCTTAAGGCACAGAACGCCGTGATTCTAGATGCCGTTGTTTTGGGGGAAGGACCACTGTTATGTCCTTTTACCTGCATTACGTCGAATGTAAGGATTGGCCAGTACTTTCACGCCAATATCTATAGTTATGTAGCACACGACTGTGTAATTGGTGATTATGTAACCTTTGCTCCTGGTGTTAAATGCAATGGAAATGTACACATACATGATCATGCTTATATTGGTACAGGCGCAATTTTAAAACAAGGCACACCAGACAAGCCACTAACTATTGGCAAGGGTGCTATCGTAGGCATGGGGGCCGTTGTCACGAAGGATGTACCTCCTGGAGTGGTTGTTGTGGGTAACCCGGCAAAGCCATTGATCAAAGGTTAAAACAGAAATATGTTGAATACTCCTTTTTCCCCTTGGCCTTCCTTTACTCAGGAAGAAGCTGACGCGGTGCAGCGTGTGTTGCTATCGAACCGGGTTAATTATTGGACTGGTACAGAGTGTCGTGAGTTTGAGAAAGAGTTCGCCGCATGGTCAGACGCTAAACATGCAGTGGCCGTAACGAATGGTACGGTTGCATTGGATTTGGCGTTATGGGCTTTAGGGGTGGGAGTTGGGGACGAAGTGATCGTCACTTCGCGCACGTTTCTGGCATCTGCGTCCAGTATTGTGAATGTCGGTGCCAAACCAGTCTTTGCAGATGTGGATCCAGATTCACAAAACAGCTCGGCTCAAACTATTCAATCGGTATTAAGCCCCGCTACTAAAGCCATTATTTGTGTCCATTTGGCCGGTTGGCCCTGTGATATGGACCCGATAATGGAGTTGGCGCGCGAACATAATCTGTATGTCATTGAGGATTGCGCGCAAGCGCACGGCGCTACCTACAAGGGGCGTGCTGTAGGATCAATTGGGCACGTCGGCGCATGGTCGTTCTGTCAGGATAAGATCATGACCACAGGTGGTGAGGGCGGTATGGTCACCACCAACGATGAAGCTTTGTGGAAATTGATGTGGTCGCTTAAAGATCACGGTAAAGATTGGGACGCTGTCTATACTCAGCAGCACGCCCCAGGCTTTCGCTGGTTACACGAACGATTTGGTACTAATTGGCGCATGCTGGAAATGCAAGCCGCTATTGGCCGTATTCAGTTAAAACGTATGGGGAACTGGCAAGCATCGCGCTTGGAGAATGCTCAGAAAATATGGCAGTGTGCCAGCCAACTACCCGGCTTACGTGTACCAATAGTGCCTGATGATATAAAGCACGCGGCGTATAAGTGCTACGTTTTTGTTGATCCAAGTAAGCTGCAGCCGGGCTGGACTCGTGATCGCATTATCGACGCTATTAATAAAGCAGGTGTGCCTTGCTATTCGGGTTCATGTTCCGAGGTCTATTTAGAAAAGGCCTTTGATGGCACAACGTTTCGCCCACAACAACCGTTACCCGTAGCAAAAGACTTAGGTGAAACCAGTTTGATGTTTTTGGTGCATCCTACTTTAACTGAAGCGGAACTAGAAAAAACCTGCACTGTGCTGCAGAATGTCATGCAACAAGCTGCTGTACATGCGTAAAGGACAATTCGCTTTATGAAGGTTTCGCTTCGTTTACGGTCAACGCTAGTGGTAGTGTTTGATCTGGTTGCGGTAGTAGTAGCTTGGTTTGGTGCCTACTTTCTACGCTTTAATTTTGAATGGGCCCCAGTGTTAGCTGCTCACGAGAAAGCAGATGAAGCGCTATTAGTGCTACTAGCTGTTCAGCTAATTACCTGTCGCTTTGCTGGCTTGTATTTGGGCATGTGGTCTTTTGCGAGCCTGCCAGATTTACGTCGGGTAATGAAAGCGGTTGTGATCTCTGCGCTGGCTATTATCTTGCTAACGGTGTTTGCTTGGCCTGCGGTGTCTATACCGCGTTCCATCCTGGTTCTATACCCGATTTTATTGCTCGGGGTAATGGCAGGAGGCCGCATATTGTGGCGTATGAGCCGTGAAGGCTTGTTGCATCCTAACTCTCAACGAGTAAAAGGTACACCGGTGGTGGTGGTGGGTGCCGGCACGGCCGGCATGATGCTGGTGCGAGAACTAGCCCGTACCGACGATTGGCATGTAGTCGCCTTGATCGATGATGATCCTAAGAAACTCGGGCTAGAGCTACAGGGCTGTCGTGTTGAGGGCCGTGTAAGTGACTTACCCGAGGTGATGAGGAAACACCAGGTTAAGCACGTTATCTTGGCTATGCCCTCTGCCAGTCCCGAGACCTTGCAGCGCATTACCAGTGAAGCCACTCGTACGGGCTCACATCTGTTTACCGTGCCGGGCTTGGGCGAATTGATGAGTGGCCGCGTGGCGATTAATGTTATGCGCCCGGTCAAGATTGAAGATTTGCTCGGGCGTAAGTCTGTGCAAATCGATACCGATAACGTACAAGCTATGCTTTCCGGGAAGCGATTGCTGGTTACCGGGGCGGGTGGGTCTATTGGTAGTGAGTTGTGTCGTCAGCTAAGCCGCTTTAGCCCTGCAACGATTGTGCTTGTGGAAAGCAGCGAGTTTGCGCTGTATATGATCGACTCCTGGTTTAAAGAGCATCGTCCTGAAATCAACGTTATTCCTTTAACGGGCGATGTAAAAGACGAAGTACGCATGCGCCAGATTTTTGATCAATGGACGCCGCAGGTGGTGTTTCATGCGGCTGCCTATAAGCATGTGCCGCTAATGGAAGTGGGTAATGCCTGGGAGGCGGTGCGTAACAATGTGCTGGGTACTCACCGGGTGGCAACCGAGGCTATTCGTGTTGGGGCTGAACGCTTTGTACTCATTTCTACCGATAAGGCGGTGAACCCGACGAATGTCATGGGTACGACCAAACGTTTGGCTGAAATGGTTTGCGAGACCTTGCAGCGTCAAAGTCCAGTCACCAAACTTCAAACTGTACGTTTCGGGAATGTGTTGGGCAGCACGGGCAGTGTGATTCCTCGCTTTCAGTCGCAGATTGCCAAGGGTGGGCCCATTACAGTCACTCACCCCGACATCACCCGTTATTTCATGTCTATTCCTGAAGCGGCGCAGTTGGTGCTGCAGGCCGCTGCCATGGGGAACGGTGGCGAGGTCTTTGTGCTGGACATGGGTTCACCCGTAAAAATTGTCGATTTGGCGCAAAATATGATTCGTTTGGCGGGTTATAACGAAGACGAGATAAAAGTGGTCTATACCGGCTTACGACCGGGTGAAAAGCTTTTTGAAGAGCTATTGGCCGATGCAGAAGAAACTGTTGCTACACAGCATGCTAAGTTGCGCATTGTTAAAGCACGTTGTACAGCAGATGATTTTATGCAGCAAATTGCTGACTGGCAGTTAAGAGTAGAGCCACTAAGCGATGACGAAGTGCGTCGGGTGCTGAAGCATTGGGTGCCAGAATATACGCCTCAGTATCAGTAGGTTATTCGGACTGCGCTTAATTGAAAATCAAATGTAATTTATATTAACAGTAGATATTGAAATGGCTCTGAAAGATTTCGCGCTACTGAATAGCTGCCGTTAATCGCGTATATAAAATCTTGAACCCTAGGCGACTTCTGAACCGCATCCTCTGGCGGTTGGCCTGTTTGTTGGCAAACAGATAGGCATGGATTGGTGTGCTACGCCGAAGTCCTTTACCACATGGGCCAGCGCCAGGTGTTTCATGCCACAGCGGTGTAACACAATGGGGTTCATAGTTGAAAACCTGAGTATAATCAACCGGATATGATGCTGCGTAGTTGAAGTTAGCAGCAGAAAAATCCTCAAGAGTATATTTAGTTTTAGGAGTTTTGATTGATAGAGGTACAAGAAAATATGAAGAAAAGCTATCTTTTAGAAAAGCTCCATTTTTACTTATATGCTATTACCTTCTCTTTTGTTTTTGTAGGCTTATTCACTCTGCCTAAGGGGCATGAAGTGATTGAGGTATTGGTGATTTTGTCGCTTCTAGCGGGCGCTTTGAATTATTTTATCAATAAACAAACCTTGACGAACATGTCGAAATTATTGACATGTACTTTATTGGTTTCTGGTTTGGTAATTCTTATCAATCATTCCATTCATGGGGATTGGGATCGATATGGTAGAGCCTTCTTGTATATGGCCGCTTTTGTGCTCTTAAACCCGAAAATTCCTAATATTAAGCAAATTGTCTTTTATAGCGTAGCTATTGGTGGTGTGATTTTGGGCACACTATCGCTTTATCAATTTAATACGGGACTTATAAGGGTAGATGGTTTTACAAATGCCATTTTATTTTCACAGCATCTTTTTATCTTATTAATTTTTAACATTTATTTTTTTCTTAGTAAAAATGATAAAACAAAGTTCTTTTCTTTAATAAGTATCTGTTTTTTGTTCGTGGGCTTATACTTGTCTCAAACTCGTGGTGTTTGGCTGGCCATTTTGTTACTTGTATGCACTTATTTATTTATAAAAGCTTATAAAAAACCACTCAAGTATTCATTGATTGCCTTGGTTTTGGTTTTTATTGCATTTTCCACTTATGATAACAGTGGTTTTGTCAGGGACAAAGTAGCCTCCGGTATTTCAGATATAGAGAAAGCAAAGGATGGGCACTTCAGCTCATCTTGGGGGCTAAGAATTATCGCTTGGGATAGTGCAGTAAAGGATATAAAAAATAATTATTTAATTGGCGTGGGTAAAGAAAATTTCTACTTAAATAAAAAGGCGCAAGTAGAAAAGGGTGAAGTAAATCCTTTGGCTTTGAACTCTGCCCTGCATCATACTCATAATCAATATCTTCAAAGCCAATTAATACGTGGAATTCCAGGAACAATCGCCTTACTGCTGCTTTTGCTGTACCCATGGCTAAGTAGTGGTTTTATAACTAATAAAGCCTATCTGTTTAAATCTATAGCTTTTTCTTATGCAATATTTTCATTAAGCGATGTGCCCTTTGAGCATTTAAATACTATTTATTTGTATACACTCAGCATGGCATTATTAAGCTATTTTTCCCTTGAAGAAAAAGAAAGTTAGGGGAAGGTGTGAAAGTCTTTGTTATTAGTATGAAAAACTCTACTGACAGGCGTCTTAAGGTAGAGCAAGCTCTAGCGAATGTTAGCTTTGAGTTTTTTGATGCTGATAATCTTAGCGATAATTCTGAACATTTTATATTTTCTTTGTATAGTCCGGAAAAAACCAAAAAGTACAAAGGCTATGAACTGACAGTGCCCGAGTTGGGTTGCTTTGCTAGTCATATTTCGCTTTGGCGTAAGTGCGTTGAGTTAGGCGAGTCCATATTAATCTTAGAAGACAACATTGAAGTCGTTAGCGAACTTCCTGAATATTTGGATAAAGTTCATGAGTTAAGTGATAAATACGGCATATTGAAGATTTATAATTTATTCAAAAGCAATTACAAGGTCTTCGAAGAGGTAGAGGGCAAATACAAAGTAGTCTCCAATTTGAAAAAGAGTGGTTTAGGTACTCAAGCTTATGCGATTAGCCCGAGGGTTGCTCAAATTTATTTGAATATTGTCCCTGGTTTTTTTGAGCCGGTAGATAACTTTATGGAGCATGAGTGGCGCACTAAACAGACAGTTTATAGCCTCATACCCTACCTTGTTCAGAGGGGGCCAGTGAATTCCACTATAGGCAAGCGAAAACTTAAGAATGGTATGAGCGCTTGGAGCAAAGTTATGCCTGAGCTATATAGGTCTTATATAACAATCCGTCGTGCTATGTATAACAAGTTATTTAAATAAATCATCTTGGTAGATGGCAAATGAACTGAGTTTATGCAGCAAATTGCTGACTGGCAGCTAAGGGTAGAGCCGCTAAGCCAGCACACAGAGGGTCGAGGGGACGACAGCACAGAGATCACCTCATCGGCCACCAATGACCCAGCAGGGACATTCCTAGCCAAGGTGAGTTCTGCGAATAGGCAGCCACTATAAAACTTCCTACAGTGAGTAACTCCACTTCACTGACAGGAAACCAGGCACATGGCTGAGTCCCAATCTAACTACGACAGCCCGTGGAAAGACGCCCTGGAGCAGTACTTCCCCCATTTCATGCACCTGCTGGTGCCCGGTCTGCACGAGCAAATCGACTGGTAAGAGCCCATCACCTTTCTGGACAGCGAATTCCAGGCCATCAATCACGGCTCTGTTAACGGTAAACGTTACGCCGACAAACTGGTTGAAGTCCGTGGTAAAGACAACGCCTACTTCTGGATCCTCGTACACGTCGAAATCCAGGGCGGGCGTGTCACCCCTCGCAGGTTGACGCAATTTAGCAAACGTATGTACCAGTACAACTACCGTATACACGACCATCATGGCGAAGTGCTATTTCCTACAGGGCAACGCCCGCAAGCCGTGGGTCTGATCAGCCTGGGGGTATTAACTGCCGGCAAAGGGCCCGCCACCGAACTCGTCTACCAGCGCGACATCCTGGGCCTCTGCAGTACGCAATTTCGTTTCCCTGTCGTATACTTAGCGAACTGGCTAGACCGCTGGGACGAGCTTAAACAGTTGGCCGCCACCAACCCCTTCGCGGTGCTGATCATGGCCCAGTTACAGTCCCAAAAGGCTGGCAAAGATGAACGGCAAAAGCTGCTATCCAAAACCGAAATCATGCGGTCGTTATACGCCTATAGCTACAGCGTCAACGACACCAAACAGCTGTTTCGCCTGATCGACTGGATACTAATGACCCCACCAGAACTAGAGGCTGAATTCACGCAAGCCATCACGGCGATAGAACAGGAGCATAAAATGACTTACGTCAACACCGTAGAGCGCTATGGCCGAAGAATAGGCAAGCAAGAAGGTAAGCAAGAAGGTAAGCAAGAAGGCGAAACCTCCGTGTTGAAACGTCAACTGATCCACAAGTTCGGCCCCCTTTCACCAGAAGCCCAGGAACGCTTGAGCCAAGCGACGTCGACGCAACTGGAAGCTTGGTCATTAAACTTGCTAGACGCCAAGACCCTGGATGACGTGTTTCTTAACTAAAGCGTTGCGACCTTGCTAACGATCTTCGGTACCACGGTTAAACTTCAGAATGGTATCGAGGCGCGGGCAGCACCGCTCAACGCTAAGCCAGCACACAAAGGGTCGAGGGGACGACAGCACAGAGATCCCCTCGAATGACACAGGGCGTGACGAATGTTGCCGCAGTCGACCGGTGGCGCTTACCTCGCCCCAAACCCCGTCAGCACAGTTTTCGCCGTCAGCAGCAATATATAGATATCCAGATAAACCGAAGCGTGCTTTATGTAGTAAAAATCGTGCTCAATTTTAAACTGGGTGTCGTCAGTATCGGCGGCATAGCCTTGTCTTACCTGTGCCCAGCCTGTGATCCCTGGTTTGACCACATGGCGATACGAATAAAAGGCCAGGGCGTCGTCAAAGTGTTTCGCAAAGGTGGGCTGTTCTGGCCGAGGGCCTACCAGCGACATTTCGCCTTTTAGAATGTTTAGGAACTGCGGTAGTTCATCGATGCGATAGCGCCTGATGATCGCCCCTATTCGTGTCACACGCGGGTCTTCGCTTTCTGCAAATCGTGCAGGGGCATTGTCTTCGCAGTACATGCTGCGAAACTTATAAATCAAAAACTCCTTATTGCCTTGTCCTACGCGTGTTTGCTTATAGAGTACCGGGCCTGGGCTGTCTAGTTTGATTGCGATGGCGGTAATAGCCATGATGGGTAACGTAATGGGCAGGCTAAGAAAGACAACCAGCCATTCCAGCAGGCCTTTAACGACCAGGTACGAGGTGCTGGGTAACAGCGCACCCAGGTTGTTTTCGGCCATGCGCATAATTCGGGAACGGCCTGTAATGGCTTCAAAGACCACGCTTGAGTCATACACAGCAATTTTGTCTAATACGCAGTGCGTCACGAAGCGCTGCCAGGGCTCGCTTAAATGAGCCAGGTCGGCTACTACCCCGTCGTAGCGTACTCCCTGCAAGTCAGGTTCATATAAGGGTCGAGCTTCTACTTCGCCATACTTCAGCAGCTCGGCGCAGTTGCCTTGCATGATCAGCGCCATTTTGGGCCGCCTGAAGCGCTTTCCTATTTGATAGTCCACACAAAACCAGACCAATGCTAACAAGCCGCTTGTTACTAACAGGAAGCGTGAAAGTTCAATTCGTAAAAGCAGACTGACCAAGGCGCCAATAACGTAAATAACAAATACCTGGCCCAGCACGACCCCCATGTTCTGGCCGCCGGGGTAGTGGTTGATGGTTTTCGATACCAAAAAATAGGCGATCAGCAGGCATGAGGTGGCCGTGAGCATTCCCCGCCACAGGCCCAGATCTGTCGAGCGCCAGAACTCCAGACCCCAGTAGCTGATGGTGGGTAGCAATACGGTAATAAGCCATCCGCATACAAAGGAAAACCAGCGGGCAAGCAGAACTTGCTCGTAAAGCTTGGTGTAGCGGCGGGTGCTGAGTGGAGTCATAAGGTGGCGTAAATAGTTGGCTATTTACTGTAGAGCTTATGTCTGTTTTAAACCTTAGTTTGAGCCGTTACAGTGTAACGGCCTGTATGGTGGTTTTGCTTGTGAAAGGGCTTTTTTAAGTGCTGGCGGCAGTGACTTAACATTTGGCTAACATGTTGATTTAGCGCCATTTCGTAGCGTTTTGATGCATTTTTTGCGCTGCTCTGCGTTACGGTGAGTGGGTGACTGTTTAACAGGAAACTAACGCGGTTTAACCTTGATCCGCCTGCTTCATGAACCCACCAAAACTTAGCCTTCTTATGTCGGTGTATCAGGGCGATACACCAGAGCAGCTTTCCGCCGCTTTACGCAGCGTGGCGCTTAATTCTGTTGTGCCGGACGATATTGTTATCGTCATTGATGGGCCGATTAGTTCGGCTTTGCATTCGGTTTTACTGCAATGGTCAGCCGCTTTGCATTTACGCTTATTTCCTTTGGCAAAAAATGGCGGCCTGGGCGAAGCCTTGTCCTATGGCTTGGAGCATTGCAAACACGATTGGGTGGCGCGCTTTGATGCCGATGATCTCTGTTTACCTCATCGCTTTGAAGCACAGTTACGCTTCATTCGTGAGAACCCTGGCATTCATGCTTTTAGCTCGCCAGTGCTTGAGTTCTCCAGTCACCTGTCGCTTCGCAATTTGCGCTTGCGCAGCGTGCCGGTGGGCGAACAGCAGTTGCGTGAATACGCTATCCGCCGCAATCCTTTTAATCATATGTCGGTGGTCTTTTACAGGCCCGCTGTACAGGCTGTAGGTGGCTATAAAAGCTTGCCCCTTTTTGAGGATTACGGCTTGTGGGTGCGCATTCTGCTGAATGGCTCCAGGTTGAACAACATGAGTATTCCTTGCGTGTATGCGCGCGCGGGTGGCGATATGCTGGGCCGGCGCTGCGGCTGGCGCTATGTGTGTCTGGAATATCAAGCAATGCAGCAATTTAGGAAGTGGGGCTTTTTGACCGTGGCTCAACTATGGCTCAACCTGGGGCTGCGTTTGCCGTTGCGTCTGTTGCCGCCCAGCCTGGTCGGGCTTTTTTATAGTGCCGCATTACGCCGATAGACGGCATTCAGGGCGTGTTTAAGGCTTATATTTATGCGTAGTTATTTGCAGCAGGGCTGGCGTGACATTTGGAATAGTGTCAACGCTTCGAACCTGTGGTTGTTGCTTGGGTGGGTAGAAATTCGACAGCGCTATGCGCGCTCTAAAATCGGGCCTTTCTGGCTGACGATCAGCATGGCGGTATTGGTTACCGCCCTGGGCCTGGTGTATGGCACGTTGTTCAAGGCCGATCTTAAAGACTATTTGCCCATGCTGGCCATTGGTTTTGTGTTTTGGGCCTTTATTTCTACCAGCATCAACGATGGCTGTAATGCCTATATTGCTGCCAATGCCTATATTAAGCAGGTGCCTACGCCGCGTGGCATATTTGTTTTTCAAACAGTATGGCGCAACCTGATTATTCTGGCGCATAACTTTGTCATCGTGGTGCTGGTGCTGCTGATTTTTAAAATCGATTTCTGGCGCCATCTGCCTTTATTTGTTCTGGGCTTTCTGCTGGTGGTCTGGAACCTGCTCTGGTTGGTTACCTTCCTGTCGCTGGTGTGCGCGCGTTTCCGAGACCTGCCACAAATTGTGGCCAGTTTCATCCAGGTTATTTTTTACATTACGCCCATTTTGTTTAAGCGAGACATGCTGGATAAATACCCCTTGCTGATTGACCTTAACCCCTTTGCTCACCTGATTGAAGTAGTGCGCTCGCCCTTGCTGGGCCAGCAGGTGCCTGCTGAAAGCTGGTGGGTGTGTTTGGTGATGGCAGTGTTGGGTTCGCTACTGGCACTGTTTATGCATGGTCGCTACCGTGCACGCATTCCGTATTGGGTATAAGGGGGCCAGATGCCACATGTAAAAGTTAAAGGGCTAACCGTTGAGATGCCCGTTTACGAACTCAGCAGCCGTTCGATGAAGCTGCGCTTGCTGGGTAGCCTGGCGGGTAGCCGTATTTCCTCCAATCAGGGTGGGGTTACCGTAGTCAAAGCGCTGCAAGACATTAATTTTGAGTGCGAAGACGGTGACAGAGTAGGGCTGATTGGTTCTAACGGTTCTGGTAAGTCTACCTTGCTGCGGGTGTTGGCGGGTATTTACGAACCTTCTGTTGGCCAGGTGCAGGTTGATGGCAAGGCCGTGGCCTTGCTGGAGATGGGGCTGGGTATGGATGATTCGTTAACTGGCTATCAGAATATCAAGCTGCGCGGCATGTTGCTGGGTATGAGCCCCGACGAAGTCGCCGAAAAAACCGCCGAAATTGCCGAGTTCACCAGTCTGGGCGATTACCTGCATTTACCTATTCGTGCGTATTCATCGGGTATGCGTATTCGTCTGGCCTTTGCGATTTCCACGGCGGTCGAGGCTGAGCTGCTGTTGCTGGATGAAGTCATTGGGGTGGGCGATGCGGCGTTTCTGGAAAAGGCCAATGCACGCCTGCGTGATTTTCAGGAACGGGCCAGTATTGTGTTCATTGCCTCTCACTCAGGCGAGGTGATTTCCGATATGTGCAACAAGGTCATGTGGCTTGAGGGCGGCCAACTGCGTTTTATGGGCGACGTAGCCCAGGGCCTCAAAGCCTACTCTGATTCGTTAACGCACTAAGCGGTTATCCACAGGACATTCTTATGGTGAGCTTGCACCCACACATTAAAAAAGCAGCCTTTGTGGTGGATATACGGGGCTGGGCTTTTGACACGATTGCCAGATCAGTGCAGCAGCGCTTGGCGGGCGATCTCCCCGTGACGATATTTTATTGGGACGACTATGCAGATCCTTCTAAGCTAGTTAAGGATTTGGCACAGGGGCAGTTTGGCGTGGTGCATTTTTTTTCCGCGAGCATCTGGCCTTGTTGCTCAGCACAGTTAATGTGGATTCCCGGCATTTTCAGTTCTTGATGAAGGCGGTTGTTACCTCCCATGTTCCTGACTACCTTTACAGTAGTCATGTAGAGCTGGCTGAGCGCTTGCCGCTGTTTGAGTTTGTGGATGCTTATTTCACGACAAATCAAGACCTGCACCAGCTGTACCGCGATGATCCCTTATTGCCTGCCCCCGCTTCTATTATTTATGATTGGCCGCACTTGCCCGAGCCTGAGGCTATTAACAAGACTGCAGTCGATGAACCACTTACGGTGATGTGGTCGGGCAATTCCAAATGGGGTGAGTACGCCGGTTACGGTGACTATAAAGGATTAAAGGGGGTAATTGAGCCTGCACTGGCTCAGCTTAAAGAGCGGGGTTTTACGCTGCGCTTTTTATGCATGGATTCATCCACCAAGCGAGTAGAACATAAAGAGATTTTGCGTCAGCTTGAACAGACCGATGTGCTGTTGATTGCGTCCGAAGAAGAGGGCACGCCGCTGACCTTGATCGAAGCCATGTCCAGGGGTTGTGCGGTGATCAGCACTGATGTGGGCATTGTCTCTGAGGTTTTACCTGAAAGCAGCCAGGCCCTGATTTGCCCTCGTACTGAAGATGATTTTGCCGAAGCCTTGCAGGGCTTAATCACCAATCGTGACGCTTTGGCCCATATCCAGGCTGACAACCTGCAGGCTTATCACGCTCATTTTGGCGAGCAAAGCCCGTTGCGCGAGGCATGGCTGCAATTTTTTAATGGTGCTTATGAGAACAGCTTGCAAAGCGGCTACGAGCGCAAGCGTGCTGCCATTTACGACACTTCGGGCGCATTACGCCGCTGGCTGGTGTCATCGGCCCGGCGCAGCGCCTTGCTGGCAAAACGCTGGGGCGTGGTCGATACCTTAAACGGCTTGTCGCCCCTGTTTGCGCAGGCTTACGGCCGTATTATTCATGGCGCGGGCCGGCATAAAAAGCTCAGTTATCAAAAAATGGCCAAGGTTTACCAGCGTTTGGTGCAGCAACTGGACCCAACGCAGCCGGTGGTCATGTATGCCCCTATGTGGAAAGGGGTAGCGGCCTCAACCGAGTCATTGTTCACCGGCAATTTAATTCGCTTCCCCTATTTTGACAGCGAATTTCCTGAAGTGGCCAACCATGAATATCTCTCCCAGTTGGTTGAGTTGCTGACAGAGCATGCCGCAACCAAACCTATTATTTACAGTGGTGGCTCGTTACTCCATCTTTCGGTGGCCAAAGCCGTGCGCGAAAAAAACAAGAGCGCCAAACAATTGTTTATGTGGCATGGCTCGCCCGCACAGTTTGTGGAGTCATCACAATATGCCCACTTCACCTTGTGGCGCAAAGCCTATGACCGTGGAATTATTGACGGCTTTATCAGCGTAAAGCCCGAGCTGCACCGCACCCTGGGGCGCATGGGCATACGTGCCTTTAATTTCTATAACCCCATACCGCCTGTCCCAACGTTTGTGGCCAGTCGCGCTACCCGTGGAAAACGCGTGCAGGTGGGCTTATTTTCAGCCATGAACTCGTGGTACAAAAACCCGGACGTGCAGCTCCTGGCCCTGGCCGGACGGCGCGACATAGCGCTGCATACCACCTTAGACCGAAGCTCGGTCGAATCCATGCGCATGAAAATAGGCAAAATCCACTTTTACGACCACATGCCCCGGCGCAAATTCTTAAGTGTGCTGGCCCAGCAAGACGTGGTCTTGTACGTAACCAATACAGAGTGCTCACCCATGACCGCTCTGGAATCGTGGGCCTTTAACATCCCCTGCATCGTGGGTCCCGCCGGCGACATCTACTCGGCCTGCAGCCCGCGCCTGGCCGAACTATTGGTCGAGCCCCAGGTAGACAACCCCACCGCCATCTCGCAACGACTGGATCTGGTGCTGCAGCACAAAGAAGAAATCCGCCAATTGCTGAGTGAACACAGGCAAACCTACAACCAGGGCTTTGAACGTGAACGCGACCAGCTCGTTCAAAAGCTATTTAGCTTTACCCCCACGAAACGCCGTAGGCCTAAAGAGCAAACAGCCGATAAACCCGGCTTTAAAACAAAGGCCCTACCAGTAGAAAACTCGGTAGAGCCCTAGAGACGCTGTTAGCCTTGTCCATAACGTTCTAGCTGCAGTGGCAATTCATGTCGGGCAACGTCGGCTCCAATCAACGTGGCTAATAAAAGGCGGGCTTTATGGGCAGTTAGCCAGTGAGCACTTAGCAGACCGCGCTCGAATAGATCGGTCTCAGAACCAGGGAAGCCGTAGGTTGAGGTGAAGACGGGACCTTTACTGACGCGTGATGTCAGGATCACAGGCATCTGTCTGGTCAATTTCTGCAATGGAACGACTAGGTTGGCTGGTACGTGGCCAACGCCCATTCCCTCTACCACTACGCCTTCGTAGTTAAGTGATGGCAAAGCATCCAAAAGGTCGCTGTCGCTCCCCAAGCCCGCTTTCACAACGGCTACTTTTCCGAAGCGTTTAGGCTGCAAATAGGCATCACGCTGGTTTGGCCTTCGAACAATCCGAATTTGCTCCTCAAACACATACCCTAGTGCGCCACCTTGTAATGAAATAAAGGATGAGAGCAGGGCTTTGTGAGACTTCTCTACAGATCGGGCAGCATGGATTTCGTCATTTAACACCACTAGAACACCAAGGTTTCTTGCCAAAGGGCTTGCAGCAACACGGATGGCAGCCATTAGATTTGCAGGGCCGTCGGCACTTAAGGCCGTAGCGCCGCGCATGGCGCCAGTCACGACTGTAGGGGCAGGGGTGTTGGTCAGAATATCCAGCAAATAACTGGTTTCATCAATGGTGTCTGTGCCTTGTACGATAACTGTGCCGGCATAGTCATTAGAGCCATTTGTCTGGATTTGTGTTGAAAGTTCCAGGATTTCAGCAAGTTCTAAAGAGGCTCCTGGTTTTAAAAAAGGCGTTTCCACCACTAATGTTGCCACTTTCTCGACATCGGGAATAAGTTCGATTAAGTCGTCGCCAGACAAGGTCGGGGTAATACCGCCTTGCGATGGCGCCATAGTGATTGTGCCGCCTAGAACGATCACGCGTACAAGGGGTAAATTCATAGCAGTGTCCTGAAAAGTTATGCCGTATCTTCCGCTAATACTTTTAAAACGACTTCATAGGTACTCGTTATGTGAGCCTGGCTGGCAGCCAGCGAGCCGGGCAGGTTCCGCTCAAGGACTTGTTCCATCAGGGCTCTGTGCTCGACCAGATCGTCGCGATAAAGAAAGCCTCTTGTGACAGCAATTTGCCGGTATCGATAAGCTTGGTCAAAGAGTATTTCCCAAAAACTTTTAAGCCATTGGTTGTCGCAGCCGCTGATCAGGCTGTAGTGAAACTCGCGATGTGCAATATCCCAGTCAGCCGAGATCAGCCCGGTGACCGGGTCAATGGCCGTTCTCCGAGAAAGTCGATGAAAGTTCGCCACGATGCTGGCTTCCCAGTCATCCGTTCCTACCTCTAGCGCACGGGTAAGGGCCAGAGCTTCTAAGGCTACCCGGGCGTCGGTAATTTCTCTGAAAGTGCTAAGGGTAATGGGGCTGACCCTGAATCCGCGCTGCCCTTCCATGTCTACGAAGCCTTCGCTGCTTAGGCGCATTAGCGCTTCACGCAAGGGGTGTATCCAATGCCAAGCGCTGTTTTTAGCCGTTCCAGACGTAGAGGGCTACCGGGCTCCAGCGTTGCCGATAGTATTTGGCGCTTGATTTCAGAATAGCCCTGTTCGGCCAACGTCACGGTTGGTGTCTGCGCACTAATGCCACCCATAGACTGATGAAGCTGCTGCTGACGATTCACTTTTGTTCCTTAAGCTCGTTTTTACGTTTCAAGTCACTATTATACAGAAACTAACCAATTATACGATTTGTGTAATTATCGATAATTTTATATTGACTCGAAAATACTAGCTATGTATATTTAATCTACAAATATAAATGGAGTGAGACATGATTGCACAACCGTCACCTGGACTGCGTATTTTGTGCGTAGCTACCGTCATAGCTCTTGGGCTAGCTGCTACGCCAGCTCAAGCTCAGAAGATCGTCCTGAAAGGGATTACGCCCTGGTCTGCTGATTACGATCTCAGCAAGGCATTTTTTATGTTTGAGGAGTTGGTAGAGGAAAAACTGGGTGACAAGGTCGAGATCCGTTATTTGGGCGGTCCGGAAGTCTCTGACCCCAATGACCAGTTCTCCGCATTGAAAAATGGTGTGGTTGACGTATTGCTGGGTGCGGCTGCTTATTACCGAAGCGATGTGCCATTGTCGGCGGCGGTGCAGTTCACCAGCCTCCTGCCTTCTGAATTACGCACCAGCGGCTATTTCGACCTGATGCAGCAAATTCATAAAGAGGGCGGCGTCTATTATTTGGCCAATACGTCCGGTGGCAACAAATTTCGTCTCTATCTAAACAAAGAAATATCCAAGCCTGATTTCTCGGGCTTGCGACTCCGTGGTTCACCTGTGCAGTTACCCATGATCAGGGCCTTAGGCGGTACTCCCATTTCTATCTCACCGGGCGATGTCTATACCGCGCTTGAGCGCCATGTTATCGACGGCTATGGCTGGACCTATAGCGGTATTGACACCTTTGGCTGGAATGAAGTCTCTAAATACGTCGTCAATCATCCTTTTTATTCTCTGGATGGGGCCATTCTGATTAACCAAAAGGTCTGGGATTCGCTGCCTCAAGATGTGCAGGCGGGGCTAAACGAGGTCGGGGTCGAGCTTGAAAAGCGCGTCGAAAAATCGATGGGAGAAATTCTAAGCAACGAAGATCAGAGGCTGGAGAAGCTGGGGATGAAATTCATCACATTCTCAGAGGCCGATGCAAACTATTTTCAAGAAACCGCATTGAAAGCGGGGTGGGACGAGTTCTTGCGCATGAATGCCAAGACCTTTGAAAAAGACCCGGCCCTCGCCGAAAAGCTGCAGCAAACAGCTAACTAGTTTCAGCCCATGCTCTAGAGGATAAAACTATGTTTTTTAGAATCTATCACAGAAGCTTGGATCTGATGGCGGGTATAGCAGCGTTGCTTATTCTGCTCGTTACGCTCGGCATCTCTGTTGATGTCTTTACTCGTTATATCACTGGCAGGCCAATTATCTGGATGTTCGACGTTTCTCAATACGTCCTTTTATATATTCCATGCTTGGGGATGGCGTGGCTGGCGCGCGAGCAGGGGCATATTGCTATTACGACTTTTGTTGAGATGGCTTCGCCGTCTAAAGTCGCTGCGATTCGGTTATTGACCACGCTGGCCAGTGCGATTACATGCTCGGTGATTGCCTATTGGGCCTGGATAGTGCTGTTTGAAAAGATCAGCAGCGGATCGGTTTTTGTACAAGCTATTGAAGTGCCTGAGTCGTGGGTGTATTGGGTAATCCCGGTGGGATTCAGCATGACGGCATTCGAATTCTTTCGACAACTAAAGGGTAAGCCTTATGTCGTTGAGTCGAAGCTCTCGGATCAGGAGCCATCAGCATGATGTGGTATGAGATCTTAGGGCTGATCATTGGGGGCACGCTTGCGCTACTGGGCGTAGGTATGCCTGTTGGTTTTGCCTTGGCTGCGGTGACGCTGCTCGGAATCCTGTTTACCCAGGGATGGGGCAACCCCTTTATGCAATATGTGGCAAGTGTGAAGTCGTCCTTGAGCGTTTTTACCTTACTGCCAGTGCCCTTGTTTGTGCTCATGGGCGAGATACTGTGGCATTCGCAAATAGCAGGTCGCGCACTAAAAGCTTTGGACATGCTGCTAGGCCGGCTGCCCGGCCGCCTTAGTCTGCTTGCCATCGCGAGCGGCACTTTGTTCTCCACCTTAAGCGGCTCGACAATGGCAAATACCGCGCTGTTGGGAAGGCTGCTCGTGCCCGAGTTAAAGGCTCGTGGCTATAGCGGGGTGATGTCGATGGGCCCCATTATGGCATCGGGAGCCTTAGCCATGCTTATACCGCCTAGCGCTTTGGCCGTTATTTTTGCATCGGTCGCAAAAGTTTCTATAGGGAAGCTGCTTTTGGCCCTGATTGTGCCTGGCTTGCTGCTTGCCGTTCTTTATGCTGTTTTCGTTGTCGGCGTTGCTCTTCGATACCCCAAGCTAGCCCCGGCGTATGACATAGAGAAGGTGCCGTTTAGCGTTACCGCCAAGGCTTTGCTGATTGACGTTGTGCCTTTGCTGTTTGTGATTATCACGGTAGTAGGCGTCATTTTTCAAGGCGTGGCAACGCCGACTGAGGCAGCTGCAGTCGGCGCTTTGGCTTCCTTGATCCTGGCGGCTGCCTACGGCGGGCTGAGCGTGCTTAAGGTGAGCAAAGCGTTGATGGATACATTACGAATTACCGTGATGATGCTGACCATACTGGCGTCGGCGATAGCGTTCAGTCAGTTGCTTGCCTTTACGGGAGCAAGCCGGGGCTTGCTGGAGTACGTGCTCAGCGGGGATCAAACCGCTTTGATCTTCATCGCAATGACTATGTTGATGATTTTAGTGCTGGGCATGTTTTTGGAGCAGATCGCCATCATGATGATCACCTTGCCCATTTTGATGCCCATTGTTGCTGCGCTATCAATCGATCCTCTGTGGTTCTCGGTATTGATGCTGATAAACCTTGAGATTGCATTGATGACGCCTCCTTTTGGGATGCTTTTATTTGTGATGGGAAGCGTCACTGATGATCAGACTAGCATGTCCATGATCTGGCGGGCCGCGTTGCCCTACGTGCTGATTAACGTAGCCGTTATTGCGCTGATTATGTTTGTTCCTGCCATTGCCACGCTCTTGCCCAATGCCGCCTTAGGCTAATAACTCTAACTACCCGGAGACAAAAATGAATTCCTTAACGGTTCCATTTACTCAACAGCAGTTGATACTCATCGCGGACAAGTTGAAGTGCGACCCATCCTCCGATGAGTTCAAAGAAAAATTAATCGCAATGTTTCGTTTATATGCAGAGCAGCGTCTGGGGAGGGAATACAAATGACAATTAAAAATTTTGGGGAAGTCACTTATCAGGATGTTATGCAGCCGGTCACGGGCCGTGCCATTCCGATGAAAGCGGGGCAAACACTGCATATCACGTTGATTGAAGGCCCGCAGTGTGTTGATTTCAACTGTTTTGGGCTGCATGATTACCGGGAAAGAATGTCCGTAGGACACATGCGACGCAGCGGCTTCAGAGCAGAAATCGGCTCGATTATCTGGAGTGCACCGCCGCGATTTAATCCCATGATGGTCTTGGTTGATAAACCGGACAATTGCTTAACGGATCTGCTTGCCGCGCGTTGCCACGCAACGCAGTTTGAGCGAGAACGTCATTACCCTGGAACGCATACCAATTGCCAGGACACCCTGGCTGAAGCGATTGCCGAGTATGGGCTAACGCCGGACGATGTACACGATTCGCTTAACTTCTGGATGAATACAGGATGGGATGATCAGGGAAACTTCATTCCTAATGTCAGGCTAAACAGCGGGAAAAAGGGGGATACCGTTGTTCTGATGGCCATGATGGATGTATTGGCTGTGCCTAATGTATGTGGCTCAGGAGATCTTTCAAATACGTCTAACTTCTGGTTTAACCCTGTTCAGGTAGAAGTACGTGATCCGTCAGCAGAGACTCGTGGACTCACCGAAAAACTTCTCAAACAGCATACTGGTTTTTTCAATCAGCGCACGCCAGATCAGTTCAAGGCTAAGCACCAGGTCGCCAATAGAGAATGTGTAAGGAATGAGGAGTACGTACCTGAGTATGTGAACTTCCCAATCCAGACCCGGGATATCGCCTTTTCCTTAAGCGATTCCGACATGGAAAATTTAAAGCAACTGATGCGTCGGGGGACTGGGCCGGACCTTGAAAGTGTCTTTCGCTCGGCGGCCTTGACATGGTTCACCAAAAATCACACACCGCAAATAGTTAAAGAATACCTTCCGGTTGCGGAAGACTAGATAGCCTGCAATAGGTGGCTTTCAAACTGTTGATGAGATTTTATTTTGGAGCATACAGTGACGACTAATTATGATGATTTTTCGGTAGATATTGATTTTAGTGATACGGAGCGCGAGCGACGCTGGCGTGAAGTACGCTGGCGAATGGATCATGCGGGTCTGGATGCCCTTTTAGTCTGGGGCAACGAAACCAAGTGGCAAGCCGGTTTAGCAAATAATCGCTACTTATCAGGACGAGTTGCGCCGGGTTGTATTTTGTTTCCGCTAGAAGGCGAGCCAGTGATCTGGTCAGGCTTTCCCCATGATGTCACCCCTTACGGCGCATTGGCCGGCGGCTGGATTCAGGATACCCGAGCCGGACAGCAGACGACTCGCGACATTATCAAGACCCTAAAAGACCGTAACTATAATTCAGCAGCAATCGGCGTGGTTGGTTTTGGTACGACGCGCCCACGTGTTATTTCTGAAACTGTGCCGTATCAACAGTTTTCCGAAATCAAAACCGCTCTTGCACAGGTTCAGTTTATTGATAGTGCCTGGTTGCTGGAGCAAGCCAGGCTGATTAAAAGCGCAGAAGAAATAGCGGTGCTCCGGCGTGCTGGGGCTTTGGCCCGTGAAATGGCTCATGCTATGTATGACTCCGCCGTGGTGGGGGCTCACGAGTATCAAGTGTATGCCGCTATGCTGCATGCGTCGCTGAGTCGGGGCGGCGAGGAAGAAATGAACTGGATGTCATCAGGTGCTGTGCCGCCGCCACACGGGAAACGCCCTCCTTCTTCAGCACGCCGCCTTGAGGCGGGCGATATTATCGTATCCGAATATCACGCTCGCTATAAAGGCTATCTCGCAGGTGCGGAAATATCTATTTCCTTGGGTAAGCCCAAAAAGGAATATGAAGAGATTCATGAGATCTGCGTTGCTTCACAGCTTTCGGGCATTGCAGCAATGAAACCTGGACGCCCCTTTGCTGATGCTGTGCTTGCTTTTAGAAAACCCATCATTGATGCAGGTTTTAGCTCTGTAGAGTGCGGGCTGCATGGACACGGCTTGGCATCACCAGAGTTTCCGAGCACCATGTATGGCGGTAAAGGCGGGGCCTGGGAAGAACATGCTTATGCACGCATACCTAGCATTAACTTTCAGGAAAACATGGTGTTCGCCACGGCATCTGATGTGTTTAACCCTGAGTGGAGTGAAAAAACGGGTCTCATGTTGGGTCGAACCATCGTTATTACTGCCGACGGCCCGGAGGAAATTACCGGGATTCCCTTAGAGTCTCAACTAAAGGTGGTATAGACCTATGAGTAATTCCAGCCCCGCGCCCCGCTTCATTTTTCATCCAGAAGCACCCGACTCCCGTATTCCCCTTGCTGCTGTGGCAGGCGACCTGGTGTTTTACGGGGGAGGAGTGGCAGCACATCCCCTGAAAGGGGTGCCGGAGGGGATAAAAGCGTTCGACGGATATCCCAACCATTGGTCTCAGGTGAACCGCGAACTCTATTACATCTACGATGTGATGGCTCGCGTACACGAGGACGCAGGCTCGAGCCTGCACCAGCTTTTAAAAATCAACAGTTGCCATACTGATGAGAAAGATGTCTACGAGGCTTTGCGTCTCCGTCCTGTTTTCTTTGGGAAAACACCGCCTCCGAGTACGCTGGTGTTGGCTCCGGAGCTGACGGTCCGTAGCGCTAAGGTAGCTGTGGATAGCATTGCCTTATTGACTAATAGTGCTCAGCCGCGGCAAGCATTGACTCAGTCTACCGATAATGCGCCTATGCCCCCTCATCAGAAAATATGGGGCGACACTATCTATTCAAAGGCCACTAAAGGGGGAGGGTTCATTTTCACATCCGGACGTACTAATAACGTTATCGGAGGCGCCTCAGACCATGTGCTTAAAGGCCATCCCGATTTGCCGTACCAATACGATCACGCTGAATCCTCCTGTCGCCTTATGCTGGATTACTTATTAGACGTGCTGCAATCGTATGGGGCCAGCTTCTCCCATGTGGTTAAGGCGGAAATCCATCTTAATGATATGAGCCAGATCGCCGCTATAGAGCGAGTTTGGAAAGATGTCTTCGCTGATGAGCCGCCTGCCAGAATATTTATTCCATCGACTTTTCCCACTCCCTACAGCACTATCGAGATAGAGTTCATTGCTATTGATCCGAATGGGCCATGGAGCAAAACAACCTATCCGCTTATTCAGCACGGAAAGTCGCCGTTTTGCGAGCCTTTTGCAATTAAAGCCGGACCTTATTTGTTCTTTTCAGGTTTGTCCGCAACCGACTACGAGCATGGGCTAGCACCCGAAGCAAAGCTAAGCTCCGCCTTTCCGTTTCACGAGAACGCAGTCTACAAAGAACTGGCTTATATCAAGCAAACCCTAAAGAAGCATGTTGGGGATTTCACACCACTACGATGTAAGTTTATGAGTACAAGGCTAGAGGATTACGGTGCATTTCAAAACGCATGGGAGCGTGAGTTTTCCATAACCGCCCCTACCACTGCTTTTAAAACCTTAGGGCCTTTACCGATTCCGGACACCAGCTTTCAACTGGATCTAATTGGATGGCAACCGACGTAATCAGTCGCTCATTGGTGTTGCGAAATCAGATAAAGCTTTAAGGAACTTGTTTTCCCCCTATCGATCTCCAAGCATCTTAAGTCCGTTCGCGCCGTTCCGCGCGAGCGCTTTCGGGGAGCGCCGCGACCCGTGCAAGAAGCAGGAAAAAGAGAGCGCTGTTCGAAGCGCGCAGCGCAAGTTCGCGAACGCCTGCTTCTTGCACGGGTCAAGGGCAGTGCGCAGCACCGCTCAACGCTAAGCGAGGGCGGAACGGCGCGAACGGACGACAGCACTGAGATCTCAGCACGCAACAACAAGTCTGAAGCGCTGCTGTTATCCTATCAAGACTTAGGGCTAGCCAGCCACCCCCGCATCAAGGCAAGAAACACACCCAACATGCCACCCAACACAATACCCAGCAACAAGATCAGTGCCTTTTTGGGCTTGATCGGATCTTCAGGCGGCACAGCCGCGCTATCAATGGTAGCTACAGTCAGCCGCTCGGGCTGCAAATTGACGGTTTTAAGTATGTCCAGCTTACGCAGCAACTCAGGCAACTTGTCAATGTAGGGATCATTATTCTGACGCGTCTGCAAAAGCTTCAGCTCTGACTCCAGGGCATTCGTACCCCGCAGATAAGTCGTCTCGCCAGTATAGGAAGTAATTAAATTACCGCTATCAGGAGGAGTCTCCAGACGTATGGCCTGTGCCAGCTGCAAGGCCTCTTGAATACGGGCAATCTGATGCGAGCGTTCCCGTTCTGCACTGGCACGCAAAGTCGAGACCTGAGTCTCCGTACTCTCTACGCGTACATTAACGGCACTGTCCAGCGTGTTAATGACTTCTTCGCGGCTACGGGCAATGGCCTGGTCTAAATACTTATTGGTCCAGTCGCTTATGGTAACCGGAGCTTCACCTTGTATTGCCACGGTGGCCAGATCAGACGTATTGGCTTTGGGCAGGGTGACCGTAAGAATCTTATTAAAACCTTTCCACAATCGCTCGCGCTCGGCTGGGGAAGGCTCGGGCTCAATCACCGGTAGGTATTCATTGTTAAAAAAGTCTAGCTTTAGGCTTGCCGAATTCAGGTGACGCAAAAATATTTGATAAGCCTGTTCGGGCGTAAGCTCTTTAAAGTCTTTATCAATTTGCGTGACAATATTGTAGCTGGCCAGGTCAGCCGGTGTAGGGGGCAGGGTGAGTACTTCGGCCTCGTAAACGGGCGAACTTAAAAAAGCATAAGCAGCAGCCACAGCGGTAACAATGACCGTGCAAACCACAATTAGCACTTTTTGCTTCCATAATGTACAGGCGAGATCGCGCAAATCGATTTCGTCGGAGTTATTGTTCACATGGTATTGCGCTCGGTCTTCAGACACTCGGGCCTCTTTTTAACAGGGTTTAGCTCAGTCTTGAGTATATCGGGTGAGTATAAAGGCTAAAGGCGCAATATGATGACTAGAAATGACAAAGCTTGGCAGTCTGTGACGCCAAGCTTTGTCAGAAAGCCGGTAAAAGTACCGTTATCTTGTGTGGCAAGATGGTGAAGCATCTCTTTAGCGCAAGCGAAACTCAGTTTTTCTACCAGATTTTATCGCTGCCTGACGAATCAGGACTTTGCGCAATGCGCCGTGAAATCGTTTGGCAGGCAGCCAGCAAAGGCTCGACGTAGGCCTCAATGGGGTCGCTTTTTTGCCTGAAGCGCAAGGTACTGACACTGATCGCGGCTACGGGACGATCGTTAGCGCCACGTATGACCGCTCCGAAGCAGTAGATGCCTGTTTCATTCTCTTCGTCGTCTACCGACCAGCCCTGTTGCGCGATTTGCTCAACCTGCTGATACAGGTGTTCAGCGCTGCTGACAGTATTGGCCGTGTACTGTGGAAAATCCAGGCCCCGGATTACGGCATCTCGCTCGGCTGCAGTCAGTGCGGCCAGGTAGGCTTTGCCCACTGAGCTTGAGTGCATGGATACATTTGAGCCTATATATGAGTCCATGCGTACAGCGCTGGGGCTTTCCAGTTTTTCTATATACACCATGTGCTTGTCGTTAGGCACGGCCAGATGCACGGTTTCGCTGGTGATGTCGCGCAGGTCTTTCAGGGCTTGAACCGAGGCAAGACGTAGTTCTGAACGGCCCCAGCTGCGGCTGGCAAGCTGTATAAGCCGAGGCCCTAGCTGGTAGGTGCCCCCGCGTAGTGACTCAACCAGCAGCCCTTCGGCCACCAGACCGGCCACAGTTCTGTACACCGTAGGCCGGGGATAGCCGCTAAGGCTGGCTAGTTCGGGTACAGACAGGGCTTCGGGGTTGTCCGAGACGATCTGCAGTAAATGCACAAACTTCGAGAATGCAGCAGTGCCTGTAACTTTGGCAGCAGCAGGGGTAGGTGTATTCATGAACTTAAAAAAGGCCTCTCTATAAAGACCATCCGGGCTGTATTCAGCCACGGATGGAATAAGCTTAATGTCGTTCAAGCGATAAGATAGCCGCCGTCTACAGGAAGTATAACGCCTGTCATAAAGGCCGCTGCGTCTGAGCATAGGAAGGCAACGGCTTTGGCCACGTCGTCGGGTGTGCCCCAGCGGCCTAGCGGTGTGCGATTCAAAATAGGCTCAGAACGTGCCGGATCATTTTGCAGTGCTACGGTCAGCGGAGTGGCAATCCAGCCAGGGGCGACAGCGTTTACGCGGATGCCGTCTTGTGCATAGGCCAGGGCCAGTGACTTGGTCAATTGCGCGACGCCACCCTTGCTGGCTGCATAGGCTGGCACCAGCGAACCACCAAAGAAGCTCAGCATCGATGCCATATTGACGACTACGCCATTGCTTTGCTTGAGCAGCGGACGAGCGGCGCTGCAAATACGCATAGTGCCGGTCAGGTTGACGTCGACGACCTGCTCAAATACATCAAGCTGATGTTCATCGCCGCGGCGAATAATCCCCGCGCAGTTGATCACAAAATTAAGAGTGTCTACGCCGTCGAACAGACGCTCTACGTCTTCAGCCTTGCTGACGTCGGCATGCTTGATCTTAACATCTGGTAACAGCGAGCCATCGCCATTATCAATACCTACCGCCGTGACCTTTGCGCCAAGCTGTTGTAGATAGTTGGCAATACCAGCGCCGATGCCTTGAGTCGCACCGGTTACGAGTACATGTTTGCCTTGAAAAACGTTTGCTTCAAATGTCATAAGGATGTCTTGGTTAAATGCAGGGTAATTAAATAATCAGGCGCTGGCTAAAACGACTTTTTTGCGGATGAGCTTGCGAAGCGAGCCACCGAATATCAGCAAAGCCCAGATCAGCAGGGTGGCAAAGCCAAGCCACATGGCCGTGGGCCGATCAAAGAACATCCACAGGTCGCCATTCGCTTTAATCAGCGACTTCATGAAGTTTTCTTCAATAATGGGTCCCAGTATCAGTGCGAGAATCAGGGGTGCCGTCGGAAACTCATTTTTTTCAAGAAAGTAGGCGAGTACGCCCATGCCCATCATGATGCCCACGTCAAACAGCGAGTTGTTGGCTGAATAGGCGCCGACAATACAGAAGATCAAAATCAGGGGATAGAGCACGCTGCTGGGTACTGACAGCACTTTTCCTGCACAGCGTATGGCCACCCACCCAAGGGGGATCATCAGCAGGTTGGCAAGTACAAAAACGATGTAGATGGAGTAGACCAGCGGCCCTTCAGTCGTAAAGACCATGGGACCGGGGGTAATGCCTTTCATCAGCAGCACACCGATGACGATCGCCGTGACCGTATCGCCTGGAATGCCGAACACCAGGGCAGGTACATAGGTACCGGTTAGCGAGGCATTGTTCGAGGCGCTGGCGGCAATAATTCCTTCAGTGTGGCCGGTGCCGTATTTTTCGGGTGTCTTGGAGAAACGCTTCGAGATGGCGTAGGCCACCCATGCGGCGATATCCGCACCGGCACCCGGTAAAATACCGACAATGGTGCCCACCGTGGTACCACCGGCGATGGAGCCTTTGTGTTCCTTGATGAGTTTTCCGGTGCCTTTAAAGACAGCACCCGGCTTTAACGGGGTGGTGACGGCTTGTGGTCCACTAAGCGTGGGGATTTTACGCAGCAGCTCGGCCACCGCAAAAATACCAACCATGGTGGGCAGGATCGCGATTCCTGCGGCCAGGTCCATGTTGCCGAAGGTAAGCCGTGGCATCCCCATCACGCTATCAATACCGACCATGGCAAACAGCAGCCCCAGGCCCAGCGAAATACAGCCTTTTAACGGCTTTCCGCGGGCAACCAGTACCGCGCTTGACAGGCCCAGCAGGGCTAGCCAGAAGTATTCGTCACTGGTGAAGCTCAATGACACCCGCGCCAATGCGGGTGCAAACTGCGAAATCACCAGTACGGCGATAATTCCACCAATCACCGAGCAAAGCAGGTTCAAGCCCAGTATCTGGCCTGCGCGGCCTTTTTGGGCGATCAGGTAAGCATCATCGGTATAGGCCGCCGAGGCAGGAGTGCCCGGAATGCGCAGCAGCGCCGACGGGATATCGCCCGCGAATATAGTCATGACCGTCGCGGCAACAATGGCCGAGATGGCCTGTACAGGACCCATGAAAAAGGTCAGAGGCACCAGCAACGCGGTTGCCATCGTCGAGGTCAGGCCCGGGATTGCTCCCATGAACAGGCCGAACAAGGACGCGCCTAGAATGGTTGCCAGTACGGGTATGCTAAATACCTGGTCTAAGGCATTGATAAAATCGAGCATTATCGTGGTCTTCTAGAAAGAGAAAGTGGGCAGTGGAACTTGCAGGGCCTTGGCAAAAGCAAACCACATCACTGTGGTGGTGGCTGCGGCAACAATAAGGCCCAGCTTCCATCGTTTGCTTAACCAGGACACCATGACACCAACGATGGCGAAACATACGATGCTGAATCCCAACCACGGAGACAGCACCATATAAGCGGTGATGGCGACAGGCACTGACAGCGCATACAGAAACTGCGTGCTTTTTTTCACGCCATCAGGGCTGGGTTTGTCTTGCTCCTGTCGGTTCTTGAAATCTTTGAAACCCGAAAACAACAATCCTAAAGACCCTAGAAACAGACCACATGCGATCAATGATGGGAAGGTTCCCGGGCCATATGACAGGCCGCCTATATGGGGTAGTGATTGTGCGTAGAGGTATAGCGAGATACTTAAGACAGCCAGTATCGCCCCTGTAAACATGTCATTGATACGCATGGGTATTCCTTAATATCGTTTAGTTGGCCAAGCCAAGCTTCTCGATGAGTTCACCGCTCAGCTCATCAGATTTGGCCATCATGGCGCCAAAGTCTTCAGGGCTGCTCCATTTCACGCCAAAGCCGGTACGTGCCATGAATTCCAGAAACTCGTCGGATTCTGTGACTTTTTTAGCCGCTGCGGAAATAGCCTGTACTGCTTCGTCAGGCATGCCTTTAGGGCCGACCAGACCACGCCAGGTACCTGCATCCAGAGGGCGGCCTGTGGCTTCGCCTATAGTCGGAATATCCGGGTATGCGCTGGAGCGCTCTTCGGTCATGACGGCAATGGTTTTAACCAGGCCGGCATCACGCATGGTTTTGCCTTCGGGAACCGACGAGGCTACGATCTGCACACCACCTGCAACCAGCTCCTGGAAACCGGGAGCTGCACCCTGGCTTGGCACGACAACGACGTTTTTAGGATCTACGTCGTTAATGTTCAATGCCTGAGCCAAGGCCAGGTGATAGGCAGCACCCGCAGGGATACCCGACAGCTTGTAGGTGCCTACAGGGTTGTTGCGGATGTCATCGAACATAGCAGGTACAGAGTCCCACTCGCTTTTTGCACTAATGGTGATCGCCGCTGCGTCGAAGTTGACTTGCGCAATGGGTGTCATGTCTTTGTACGAAACCGGCGACGTTTTCATCCAGTGGTAAGAAGCCAGTTCGGCGGTGGCCAGACCAATGGTGTAGCCATCGGCTTTGGCACGGCTAATGGCAGTGTGGCCAATAACCCCGCCTGCACCCGCGCGGTTGATCACGTTGACGGGTTTGCCCAGCTCTTTTTCCAGGCCAGAGGCCACGAAACGGGCGACGGCATCAGTACCGCCGCCTGCAGACCAGGGCACGATAAGCTGAATAGGGCGTTCGGGGTACGCGGCCAAGGCAGTGGTAGAAACAGCGGTACTGCTAAGTGCGACGGCAGCAGCAATTAAAACAGACTTTTTTCATGAGATATGTCTCCTGGAGGTCGTAACCCCGATGAACGGCTGGAAATAGCGGTCATCGGGGGGAATGACGAGCACTAGTAAGTGGCTCTTCCGCCTGAAAGGTCAAAAACGGCACCCGTATTAAACGAGCAGGCTGCGGAGCAGAGCCACGCTGTCATTTCAGCGACTTCAGCAACCGAGCCCAATCGTTTCATGGGGCTTTTGTCGATCATGGTTTGCACATGGCTTGGCGACATTTGTTTCAGCAATTCCGTCTCGACTGCAGCCGGCGCAATCGCATTTACCAGCACATTGCTGCTGGCCAGCTCTTTGCCCAGTGACTTGGTCAAGGCCAGCACACCCGCTTTGGCAGCGCTGTAAGCCGAGGCATTGGGTGTGCCTTCTTTTCCGGCGAGTGAGGAAATGTTGACGATTCTGCCTTGCTTGGCCTCGTGCATATAAGGTGTGATTGCCCGGCATACGTTGAAAACGCCGACGAGGTTCACATCAATGATTTTCTGCCAGGTGTCCGGGCAATAGCGCCACAGTTCAGTCGTAGGGCCTGCAAAACCGGCATTATTGATCAGCATATCGATGCGACCGGTTTTCTGGTGCAGGTCTGCAGCAGCCGCTTCCAGCGCTGCTGCATCCGTCACATCTACCTGACAGGCCAGTGGGTCGTTGCCATCCGGAGCTAAATCCCAATTGGACACGATAGCGCCACAGGCTCTCAGGCGTTCTGCAATGGCGAAGCCGATGCCTGCACTGGCGCCCGTAACGACGGCGACCTGATCAGAAAAATCGTATTGCACAGGAAAGGCGCTGCTCATTATCGGATGAACTGATCAACGTAGTCTTCGCCCAAACCGACGGCGGTGTAATGCGCACGGCACATGTCGATTTTGGTGAACACGTCCTCAAAGCCAGTACCTTTGCCCCAAGGGTCGGTGTAGTACATCAAGCCGTTTACGGTGAAGTAGGTGATCATTTCCTCTACATCTTCAGGCACGTATAGCGTGTGTGTTTCGCCTGGAGGCTCGTAGACGTAGCTGCCTTCAGTTGCTTCCCAGTCGTGTTCCAGGTAGCGCCAGCGGCCTTTCAGTACAAAGCCGTGTACGGCTTGCGGGTGACGGTGACGGCTCAGCACGCCGGTTTTTCTGACGCGCAGTAAATTCGTCCAGTAGCCTTGGCTGGCGTTCAGACAGAGGGGCGGAACCAGACGTTCTCGGCCTGAGGCACCCAAACGCGCTCATCTTCCGGAATCGCATTGGGAATCACGATTTCAGGCGACGCCTCTTTGGGGTTGGGATATTGGTAAGGAGTAAGCGGATTGTGCTCGGTTGTAGTATCTGTCATTAGGCTGTCCACAGTATGGTCAATTAGTTCGTAGTGTGGATTGCATTGTAGTTTTGTTTTTTAGCCTTTCGTTACTAGGGTTTTCCCTTTATTTGAGGCGCCAAGCAAACTTTAGCCCAAAAAGATTTTGTTTTTAAAAATCCTTATGAGCCAATGGTTTAGGGAGGTGATTTGTTGAGAGCCTTTGTGGGCAAAGTTTTGATGGTTGATGGCTGAAGCAAGAGTCATGCGTGCAAATTGCCCGTTGACGTTGCCTCATTATTTTGAGGTGGGTGCCTGATTTTCAGAGGAAATGGGCCTGTCAGCATTTGTTGAAAGAACTTTTAATTGAAAATCCTTGAATGCTTTCGCAGTGTGCCGCAGTACGCTGAGACCGCGTCTTCTTGTCCTTCTCCGTGCGAGCGCATCGGGGAGCGCCGCGAACAGTGAGTAAAGCAGGAAAAAAGTGAGCGCTGTCCGAAGCGCGCAGCGCAAGTTCGCGAACGCCTGCTTTACTCACTGTTCAAGGGCAGTGCGCAGCACCGCTCAACGCTAAGCGAGTGCGGAGAAGGACAAGAAGACGCCCCTATTGAGGCGCTTTCCGTCTCAATATGAAAAAAACAGGCCACATGGGCCTGTTCCTACGTAGATTAAACAGTAGTATCAGATCAGTTCGAGCAATGCACAGTTCTTAAATTGCGTTACTGTCAGCTTTCTCGCGGACTTTTCTGCTGCTTAGGCTGGTGAGCGCCCGATCGAATATCTGCTTGGTACGTACCCAGGCGGTTTCGCGCCAGTCTTGATCATGTGGAAAAAGTGTTCTAGCAGTTGCTGCTTAGCTTCTTTTCCTGCTTCGCTCAGCCCCTGGGGATCGTCCCCCCTTAGATGCAAATAATGATCAGCCATGACCGGGTGCTCTACCAGATGATGGGTGTAGGTGCCGCATTCAATCACTAGCTGCATGAAGCGTTTGTCTTCCATCATATTGACCAAAGCCTTGGAAGTGTAGCCATCGGTCGAAGCTGAAACCCCTGTTGCACTCGTGTTGCCCATGGCGGTGTAGACCACATATAACCATGGGCCAAAGAGCTCTTTGGCGTCGTCGATGCCGGGGTAGTGGCGGTCTGAGATGGCCATCAGCATCGGGTGGCCGAATTCGCCTGCGCCGGTGTGCAAGTCCATGCAGATAGCGTCTGTACACGACTCAGGCAGCGACTCGAAAATTCTGTGTAGTGTGACATTCGACCACGTGGAGTGCTGTCCCGCAAAAAAAATGCCATCGGGGTCGTGGTGCTGTCCGGCCTGTACCTGGCTTTGCAATGAAGCACGGCCTAGTTCTTCTTCGGCCCTGTCCCAGATAGTTCTGGCCTCGGCCCGCTTTTCTGAATTCAAGGCAGAACGGCCAAACAGTGAGCTGACTCGCTTGTAGACTGAATTTTCGGGGAGTTCGTTTTCGAAATTCACAAAGTTGCGGTTCAGGTCTACGTTATCTTCGTTAACCCGCCGCTGCCACGATGTACCCCAAGGATTGATCAGATGAATGAACAGCAACGCGGTGTCATTTTCCAGGTCGTTTGGGTTCAACTGTTGCAAGTATAAGTTCTGGCACATCGAGCCGTAATAGCCCTCTACGCCATGTGTCCCCGAAATAATAATCAGCCACTTTTTTGCTTCAGGATTGCCGAATTGCGCTACATCTGTGTATAAGGTTTCGCCGTCCCGGCCTTTTAAAGGATGTTCATAGTGACTGAGGACTCCTCCGCGCTGTTTGACGGTGTCCAGAAAGCGCTCTCGATAGGCAGTATAAGAGGGGGCTTCCTGCATTAAAAAAGTATCCATTTTGTCTCCGTTTTCTGGTTTTAGAGGGGGTTTAGGGCTTACCCCAATTGTCTATACATACTAGCAATTTACACTGTAAACCAATACATAAATAGAAACAAGGAGACAAAGTGAAGCTTAAGAATGCAGTTGTAGCAGCCGTGCTTTCGGTATTGGGCAGCACCGCTTTTGCAGCCGAACCCCCTATTCGTTTTGGCGTCGATCCTACGTTTCCGCCATTTGAATCGCGAGATCCCAGCGGGCAGTTGGCCGGCTTTGATATTGAAATGGGGGAGGCGATTTGCGCTGAACTAAAAACCACCTGTGACTGGCAGATTATTAATTTCGACGGTGCAATTCCAGCTCTGAACGCTAAAAAAATTGACGGTATTTTGTCGGGTTTTACGATTACCGAACAACGATCTAAGCAGGTGAGTTTTTCCACTCCGCTTTATTCAACAGCCTCTCGCATCATGACGCAGAAAAAGAATGATTTCGAGACCAATGCAGAAGCACTGAAGGGAAAACATATCGGTATCGTGCAGGGGACATCGCAGGCAGCTTATGCCAACAAGCACTGGCGCAACAAGGGCATTAATCTGGTCAGCTATCAAAACGATGATCTGGCCAAGCAAGATCTAGCGCTCGGACGTATCGACGGCACGCTGCAAAACGCGGCCTCGGCAGAAGTCTTTTTGAGACACCGGATGGGGCAGACTTCCATTTAACGGGCGAGCCCATCGTGGACGTTGAAGTGTTTGGTGTGGGCGCAGGCATAGGAATACGTAAAGACGATACCGAACGCCTGGAGAAAATCAATCAGGCAGTGGCATCCATCCGGGCCAGTGGGTTATATGACGAGATTTTAGGGCGCTACAGTAAGTACGGTTTACTTGCTCCTATTACAGACTAACAGGACAGCCTTATGTTGCACGGCTATCTCCCTCTGATACTAAAAGGGGTGTCCATCACCGCGGCTTTGGCACTATGCGCCATTTTGCTATCGACCTTTGTAGGCATTGTGGGAGCGTTATTAAAAGGCTCTCATCTACGCCTGGTTCGTGCCGCGGCAGACCTCTACACCACCTTAAACCGCGGCGTTCCTGATTTGGTCATTATGCTGCTGGTGTTTTACAACCTGCAAATGCTGGTCAATTATCTTTGTAGCCTATTGAATATTCAGCGCGTTGAAATAGACGCCTTTACGGCAGGGGTTATCACTCTGGCCTTTATTCACGGCGCCTACATGACCGAAACCTTCAGGGGTGCACTCGGCGCGATTCCTTCAGGCCAGGCGGAAGCCGGTTTATCCACAGGCATGAGTCCGTGGTCGGTATTCTGGAGAATCACATTTCCTCAAATGCTTCGTTACGCGATTCCGGGCTATAGCAATAATATTCAGGTGGTTATCAAGTCGACCGCACTGGTATCGATTATTGGTCTGGTCGATATTATTAGTATTACGCAGCAGGCCGGGCGTTCGACTCAGCAGCTCTTCTTTTTTAATCTGGTTGCGGCTGGAGTGTATTTAGCCTTTACCTGTGTGGCGCTGGCTGCCTTATCCATGATTAACAAGCGCGTCAATCGGGGCACCAAAGGGGTACGGCTATGATGGATATTATTAAGCAGTATGGCCCCGAGTACCTGGGCTACGCCGATGGTTTTCATCTTAGCGGCCTGATGATGACCTTATGGATATTGGTGCTCTCCATGACCATCGGTATGCTGCTGTCGATCCCTTTGGCCATTTTGCGCGTGTCCTCTAACCGGGTGCTTAGCGGCATGGTTAAGGCCTATACCTTTGTGTTTAGAGGAACGCCTTTGTATGTGCAGTTGTTGCTGGTATATACCGGCTTCTTCAGTTTGGGTTTTGTACGTTCTTCCGATTTCTTGTCTGACTTCTTTCGCAGTGGTCTGAACTGTGTAATTCTTGCCTTTAGCGTGAACTGCTGCGCCTATCTGACTGAAGTGCTGGCAGGATCGATACGGTCCATTCCCGCCGAAGAAATCGAGGCGGCACGTGCTTATGGTTACTCGCCCTATAAGCTGTACACGCAGGTTATTTTGCCTTCTGCGCTGAAGCGAGCGCTGCCTTATTACAGCAACGAAGTTATTTTGCTGCTGCATAGCACCTCTATTGCCTTTACAGCTACTGTGCCCGAGCTATTGAAAATAGCCCGAGACGTAAACAGTGAGACCTTTGCTCCCTTTACTTCATTCGGGATTGCAGGTGCCATTTACGCCATTATTGCCACTATTCTGGTGGTCAGTTTCCGTCGAATCGAGCGCCGTTCTTTGGTGTTCTTGCGCCCTGCGACGCGCTAAGGAATAAACATGCATAATTTAAGCGTTACGAATATTCATAAAAGCTATGGCAACAACGATGTGCTGCGTGGGGTGTCGCTCACTGCCAATAAGGGTGACGTTATTAGCGTTATTGGGTCAAGCGGTTCAGGTAAAAGCACATTTCTGCGTTGTATTAATTTACTCGAACAACCCAGTTCGGGCTCTATTAGCCTAGGCGACGAAAACCTAAGTCTCAGTCCGTGTAAACGCAACCGCAACGAGTTGACTGCTACCTGCAGAAAACAATTGCAGCGCTTCAGGTCGCGTCTGGGAATGGTTTTTCAGCATTTTAATCTGTGGTCACACATGACGGCACTTGAGAACATTTGCTCGCCGTTAATTCATGTGCTGAAGCTTTCCAAAAGCGAAGCCCAGGAACGAGCACGTGTTTACTTAAAAAAGTCGGACTGGATGAGCAGGTAGAAAGCAAGTTTCCATCTCAGCTATCAGGTGGCCAGCAGCAACGGGTAGCGATTGCCCGTGCCTTGGCGCTTGAGCCCGAGGTCTTGCTTTTCGACGAGCCGACGTCAGCTTTAGACCCCGAGCTGGTGGGGGAGGTATTGCGGGTTATGCAAGCCTTGGCCGAAGAAGGACGCACCATGATCGTAGTTACCCACGAAATGGAGTTCGCTCGCAACGTTTCTAATCATCTGGTGTTTTTGCATCAAGGTCTCGTCGAGGAAGAGGGCGACCCAACCGAGGTGCTTAGCAACCCCCAAAGCCAGCGCTTAACCCAGTTTTTATCAGGCCGCTTGAAGTGAGTGTTTCCCGTCTTGAGCGCCGGTTGGCGCAGCTGGCCGAGTTCACAGATTCGAGCTTGCCCTACCGTCGCCTTGTCCTCCTCGGTGCGAGCGCATCGGGGAGCGCCGCGAACAGTGAGCGCAGCAGGGAAAAAGAGAGCGTTGTCCGAAGCGCGTAGCGCAAGTTCGCGAACGCCTGCTGTGCTCACTGTTCAAGGGCAGTGCGCAGCACCGCTCAACGCTAAGCTCGCACCGAGGAGGACAAGGCGGCGACGGTGTCCCCGCTTACTGCGAACGCAATGCGGCCCTTAAAAGCACCAGCATACAGGAGGCCATGAAGCCCAGCACCAGCGCCACGGCCAGTACCAATGCTTTTTGGGAGCGGTAGGCGCGAAGGGAACCATGGCTGCCTGATCCACCACCGCCGTTTTAAACTCCGGACCGGGAATGACGGTTAGCAGTATGTTGTCTAGCTGACGCTGCAACAAAGGCAAATCGTCAATATAGGGATCGAAGTTTTGACGTCCTTCCAGTATGTTCAGTTCGGCCTTCAGGGCATTTGAGCCCCGCAAGTACATGGTTTCGCCGGTGTACGAGGTGATCAGGTTTCCGGAGCTGGGCGATTGTTCTAACTGGATGCTATCGGCGATGCTTAGCGCATCTCGGACGCGGCTGATCTGGTTGTCATTTTCTATTTTCGCCTGAGTTCGCAACACCGCGATACGCGATTCGATGGCACGAATTTGTTCATCGCGCTGTACTTTCAGGTTATTTAGCAATTCGGCTTGCGACAGGACCAGTGCCTGCTCTATATATTTATTTAGCCATCTGGCTGATAGAGCGGGGTCTTCAAGCTTAAGGGTGATGATGGTTTCGAACTCTTCTGGCTTGCGCGGTAAATTAATATTTAATTGTTCGGTGAAACGCGCAAATAGTCTTTCTTGTTCTAATGCAGTGGCATTAGCCCGATAATGAGAAAGATAATTATTTACAAAAAAGTCTTGTTTTAAGCTTTGTGACGTAAGCGTACGCTGAAATGCGCTATAAGCGCCGTCTACATTAATATCAGAAAGCAATGATTTAACCAGGATTTCTTTTTGTTTTGCGTTTTCTTCAGAAATCAGGATGTTGGGATCTGCCATACGCACTACCAGGCGATAGCTTTGTATGGCTGCAGGTGTCGCCGGTACCAGCACTGCCTGGCTTTGATAGGTGGGCTTTACTACAGCCAGATAAACGGCAGCAGCGACCATAAATAAAGCGGTTATTGCAACAATGGTAATTTTTGAATTCCACAACTGCTTAAGCAACTGGACTACGTCAATTTCATCTGGATGCTGAGTCAATGTACAAGCCTTTTGTAACTCGGGTTTTTAAAAACGGTACTAAGTGTAGCACTTGGAATTTAACTGAAACAATTAACGTTATAAAACGTTATTTCGTTTGCTTAGTACGTGCCATTACTTAAAACGTCCGGTTTCAGAATAACCTGATATCGTAGCGCATCAATATTGCATACTTACTACAAAAGGCGAAGCCAGTTGACGCTCAGAGAGGGCTTTAACCGCCAGCTGCCTTCTGCGCTTCTACCTCTGAATTCACCTGGTTCATTACAAAGTCCGAGAAATAGTCGGCAATTTTATCTATTGAGTCGGGGGCTCCAGGCCGCAGCCATAGGTAACTGTAGTGATGCATTCCGAGCACCGCCTTGACCATCAGTGGGTTCATGGTGGTTAAGCCTTTTTCATCATGCAGCCCCTGTAAGAGCGTCCGCCAGTGCTGCTCGTAATTTTTATGCAGCTCTAGCAATTCAGCTCGTCTGTTGCCCACAATGGAATGCGTTTCCCTGAAGCAGACAGTAAGCTCTGCGAGGTCGTCACTAATGGTACGCATGACGACCTTAGAGAAGTCACGCAGCTTTTCTTCAGCGCTTTTGCCATTGTGGATGATGCCATCGGCGACTTTATTCAGCTCAATTAAATAGCGCGAGGTGACATTGAAGAGCAGCTCTTCTTTGCTGCCGATGTGATAGTACAGTGCGCCCCTTCCCAGTCCTATAGCCTGTTCCAGGTCGCTCATCCCCGTGGCATGGAAGCCTTTTTGGGCAAACAGCTCAGCGGCGATTTTGTAGATTCGCTCTTTGGTTGCCTGAGCATCGCTGCCACCGGTGTCTAGAGTCGTATGCTGTTTGTTTTTAGCTAAGGAGCTGGATGTATTTGGCATGGATGTCTGCTTCTCAAGTCGAGCACAAGTGCTTAATTATTATATTAAGCCTCTATTGTACCGATCGATCGACATTGATAAACACCTATTGACCGGTCGGTACAAGATACTTATACTTTTATCGAAGCTCGACATTCGAAGCCTTAAGGCAATAACAATCAAAACCGATGTGCCAATAATAGGAGACAACTATGTTGAAAGCAGCAGGCGCATTTTGCGCCAGGTTTTCCAGAAAGTATGTGCCGAACCCTTTTGTGTTCGCCATACTGATCACCCTTTTTATTTTCGTAGTAGGGATAACCGCAACACCATCGTCTGCCATGGATATGGTGTCTTATTGGTACCTAGGTTTCTGGGATCTGCTTAACTTTTCAATGCAGATGGTTGCCATTCTGTTGTTTGGCTATGTGCTCGCCTCGTCGCCACCCGTACGCCGCATTATTGTTAAGGCTGCAACCCTGCCCAACTCGCCGGGCCAGGCCATTATGCTGATCACCTTGCTGGCGATTGGTTTTGGTTACCTTAGCTGGGGACTGGGGCTGATTGTGGGGGCGATTGCGGCCAAAGAGGTTTGCTACCAGGCGAAGCGCCGGCAAATCAAAGTGCATTATCCGCTTGCTGCTGCGGCGGGTTTTACTGCCCTGATTATGTTCAATAACGGTTTTTCGGCCTCGGCTCCGTTGCTGGTTAACACCGAAGGGCATTTTCTGTATGACGCTATCGGTTTAATTCCGGTAACCGAGACCATTTTTGCCATACCCAGCCTGATTACCCTTGCTCTCTTTACGGTGTGTATTCCGCTTGTTTATCGAGCGATGCACCCTGACAGCGCGGACGTTGAGGAAATTCCGGATAGAACCCCTGTTATCGAGGCCGAAGCGCCTGCTCATGGCAACGAGCCCAAAACTCTCGCAGAAAAGCTTGAGGAATCAAGGTTGCTGTCTTACATCATTGTGCTAGGTGGTTTGATTTACATCGTTTATCACTTCATGACACGCGGTTTCGACCTTAACCTGAACCTCATCAACTTCAGCTTGATGATCATCGGAATGGCTACCTATAAAACGCCAATTGCCTACGTAAAGGCAATTGACGAAGGCATTACCGCCTGCGGGCAGATTGTGCTTCAGTTTCCGTTCTATGCCGGCATCATGGGCATGATGGCTAAATCGGGCCTCGTTGAAACCTTTGCTAATTTGCTGATTTCAGTTTCGAACCAGTACACGCTGCCCCTTACGTCCTTTTACAGTGCAGCATTAATTAATCTGGCAATTCCTTCAGCTGGCGGACAATGGGCAGTACAGGGGCCAATTCTGGTCGATGCCGCCCAGAAACTAGATGTGGATATAAGCCTGATCGTCATGGCGTATTCCTACGGGGATCAGCTCACTAATGGCATTCAGCCAATGTGGATGCTACCGCTATTGGGTATTGCTGCGCTTAAGGCTCGTGACATCCTGGGCTACACCGCAGTCATGATGATCGTTGCCTTCATCATCTTCAATCTGGGCCTTGGCCTCTTTCCCTACCTGTTTTAGGAGGAGCAATTATGCATAACGATAATCAAGCACCGATTCTGTGGACACCCACGGCCGATCAAATCACAGGCACGCAGATTCACAAGTTTGCCGAACGGGTTAATGTGCCCTCGCAAAGTTATAGCGACCTGCACCGATACTCTATTGCGGAAATGCCGGCCTTCTGGGAGAACTTCATTGAGTTCTCGGGGCTGATCTACGAAGGTAGCTGGAAGCAGGCCGTGGAGGCAGGTTCGTCCATGGCCGAGGCACGTTTCTTTAACGGCATGAAGCTAAATCTGGCCGAAAATATGCTGGCCGGAGAGGCTGATGAGGTATTGGTCATAGAAACCAATGAGTACGGGGTGCAGGCTTCGTACACGCGCTCGCAAATTCGCCGGCAAGTGGCGCAGTTGCAGGCCAGCCTCAAAAATTTAGGCATTAGCCCTCAAGATCGCGTGGTGGGATTGCTGCCAAACAAGGTCGAAGCCCTGGTGTCCATGCTGGCGGTGACGTCGCTGGGCGCTATCTGGTCGTCATGCTCGCCTGAGTTCGGGGTAACCGGTATTACCGATCGTTTTGGGCAGGTCACGCCCAAACTGTTTATTGCCTGCTCTGACTATTTGTATAACGGCGTGCAGCACGATACGTTGGCAAAAATCGCCGATGTGCTGGCGATTACACCTAGCGTCGAGTCCTTGATTATTGTGGGGAATGCTCCTGAAAGCCTGAGTGGCCTGCCAGTGCACAACTATGCTCAGATGCTGGAAAATGAGGCGCTTGAACCTTCGTTCGAGCGCTTCCCATTCGACCATCCTGCTTTTATTGTGTACACCTCAGGCACCACGGGCCTGCCTAAATGCATTGTGCACCGTAGCGGTGGGATTTTAATTAATCTTAAAAAAGAACATGCCCTGCATTGCGATGTGCGGGCAGGCGATCGCATGCTGTACTACACCAATACTGCATGGATGATGTATCACTGGCTGGTGCTTTCCATGGCGTCGGGCGCATCCATCGTCTTGTATGACGGTGCGGCTATTCCTAAAACCGCGTCCGGCTTGAATTACGACATTCTTTGGGAGCAGACTTCTACCCTGAACGTGAGCCATTTTGGCACCAGTCCCAAATACCTGGCGTTGCTTGAAGAGGCCGGTCGTTCGCCGTCCAAAACGCATGGCTTTGACTCGCTGCGCATGGTGATGTCGGCAGGCGCGCCCTTAACCCCGGAGAACTTTGCCTGGATCTACAACCACGTTAATGATGACTTATGCGTGGCCTCGATTTCTGGCGGTACCGAAATTCTGGGGTGTTTTGTGATGGGCAACCCCTCACGCCCTGTGCGCGCCGGCGAGATCCAGGGGCCTGCCTTGGGTATGGCTGTACAAGTGCTGGATGATCGCAAGGTCAGCGTGGTCGGTAAAAAAGGGGACCTCGTGTGTACCGAGCCTTTCCCTTCGATGCCTTTGACCTTTTGGGGTGAAAACGGTGACGCGCGTTTCTACGACGAGTATTTTGCCGAGATTCCGGGAATTTGGGTCCACGGCGACCTGGCCGAGATTCGCCCCAGTGGCGGTGTGGTGATTTCGGGGCGTACCGACACCACCTTGAAGCCGGGTGGCGTTCGTATCGGCACAGGCGAGATCTACCGTATTCTTGAAGGAATGGAAGAAATTCAGGATTCGCTGGTGGTGGGCTACCCCGTGCAGGGCGATATGGAGATCTGGCTTTTTGTGGTGTGTGCGGGCTCTGCCACCCTTGACGAGAATCTGCGCAAGCGCATTGTGCATGAGCTGCGTCACAAGGGATCGCCGCGCCATGTGCCCCGTCGTATTGTTGCCGTTGAAGACATTCCCTACACGCTAAGCGGGAAGAAAGTCGAAAAAGCCGTGTTGCAGAAATTGATGGGCAAAGCGGTCACCAATGTGGGTTCGCTGTCGAATCCCAATGCGCTGGACTCCATTAAAAGCAGTGTGGAAGAGCAGTTAAGCAACGAGGCCAGGACATGAGTATCGACGCCGCCATTGTTGGAGTAGCCGAATTGGCGCCACGTCGCCAATCGGTGGACGAAACCACACTGGGCTTAATTGCGAAAGTGTCGATTGCGGCGTTGCGCGACGCTCAGATGGAACCCGGTGCTATCGATGGCTTGTTCGTGGGCGTGCAGGTGGGGAAACCCCTCAGCATGTGCCGGCGACGGTTGCCGAATATCTGGGTATTCAGCCTGCAGTGGCAAGTCTGGTTGACCTCGGAGGGGCCACCGCCATTGGTATGGCATGGCGCGCTGCTGCCGCAATTTCTGCAGGCATGTGTACGACGGCGTTGTGTGTACTCGCTAATACACGTGAAGAAACCCAGCCCCGATCGCCGAATCGTAACCCCATTCGCGAGTTCGACGTGCCTTTCGGAGCCTCGGGTGCCAACATCAGCTATGCCTTGCTGGCTGCACGGCATATGCACGAATACGGAACCACTTCCGAGCAACTGGCCAGGGCCGTGGTCATGCAGCGCGATAATGCGCAACAGCATCCGGATGCTTTTTCCGTGATCGCCGGATCACCGTCGAGGAAGTGCTGGCGTCTCCGATGGTAGTCAGTCCTTTCAGGCTTTTCGACATCGTGATGCCATGTGCGGGCGGCGCAGCCTTTATTGTGACCAGCGCGAAACAGGCACGGGAAAGGTCTGACGCCATCATTCGCATTGCCGGCGCCGGTGAGAAAATCACGCACCGGGCCATGTCTCAGGCTCCATCACTCACCAGCGGGCCATTAAAGGCGGCGATTTCCGGAGCCTTCAAGCAGGCTGGAGTGGACCGTACAAAAATGGACACGTTGTCACTTTACGATTGCTACAGCATTATGTTGCCCATCACGCTCGAAGATGCGGGCTTTTGTGCTCCGGGGCAGGGCGGGCCCTGGCTGGCCGAGCACGACACCCGATGGAATGGCGATTTGCCTATTAATACACACGGGGGCAGCTCTCCTTTGGCCAGGCCGATCTCGCGGGAGGTATGTCGCATATTGTTGAAACAGTGCGGCAACTTCGGCAGCAGGCTGAAGGCCGTCAAGTACCAAACGCGGCGTGGGGGCTGGTGACCGGAAACGGCGCCACCCTTAGCGAAGCCACGGCGCTGGTTCTACATCGGGAGGCTTGAGCCATGACGAAAATCCTAGCCAAACCTAATCCTACCGTTACCCCGGTGACCGCGTCTTTCTGGGCCAGGGCCGCTGAGCAGGTGCTTGAGTTGCAGCGGTGCACGGCGTGTCAGGCGACGATTTTTTATCCTCGACGCCATTGTCCTCATTGCTGGAACGAAGATCTGACGACCTTTGAAAGCGCGGGGCGCGGCAAGGTAGCGTCTATTGTGGAAGTCCATCGTGCCGGGCATCCTTCATTTCAGGCAGAAACGCCTTATTACGTAGCGCTGATCGATCTTGAGGAAGGCGTTCGCTTATTAAGCAATGTGTATGGCCCTGAAGGCCACCGGGTCCCGGTCGGGGCGCTCGTGGAGTTGGCCTGGAAGCAGCAGAATGATTTTTTGCTGCCGGTTTTTAATTTACGTGACACTAACAGAACGGAGGCGCAGCATGAACAATGATGTCGTCTTGCTAGACGGTTTACGGACCCCCTTTGGCCGCTTCAAAGGGGCCTTGGCACCCATTGAAAGCCGCACACTGAATGCCGCATTGATTAAGGCCTTGATCGGCCGCAATCCTGACGTAGAGCACTGCGATGGTGTAATTCTGGGCCAGGTGTTACAGGGCGGACTGGGACAGAATCCCGCTCGTCTGGCAGCCGCGGAGGGCGGCGTCAGTCTTAGCGTGCCAGCAATCACGCTTAACAACGTATGCCTGGCGGGATTGGCATCGGTGGCTGATGCCAAGCGGCGTATTCAGTGCGGCGAGGGCGAGCTTTATGTCGTGGGCGGTGGCGATTCGATGAGTCGCGGACGTCATGCCGCCGTTTTGCGTGAGGGTGTTGCCGGGCTAAAACCCGTTAACCTGATTGATACCACGCAAAGCGACGGCCTGTGGTGCGGCATTCAAGACGCGGGCATGGGCCCCTTGTCTGACGAGCTGAATGCCAAACTGAATATCAGCCGCGATGATCAGGACGCCTTTGCGCTGCAATCGCATCAGCGTGCAGCGGCTGCGCAAGACAGCGGGTTTTTCGGTGACGAAATTTACCTGAATCCCGAGGTTTACGAGCTGGAAAGCGATGAGGGTGTCAGGAGAAATAGCAGTCTCGAAGGGCTGCAGCGCTTGAAACCCGCTTTCTCCACTGACGGCAGCTTGACCGCCGGGAATTCATCACAAATGAGTGACGGTGCCGCCATTGGGGTGGTGGCGTCGGCTGAGTATGCCCGACGCCATGAGCGAACTCCGCTTGCCTATGTCGTCGAGACGGCACAGACGGCTGGCCCGGACACCAGTCTGCACCTTCGTCCTGCCGATGCTATTTCTGCTGTATTAAAGAAGACCGGGCTTAGCGTCGACGACATTGATTTGTTTGAAATCAACGAAGCCTTTGCGTCGGTGGCCCTGGCCAGTGCACGCAAACTGAGTCTTCCGCTGGATAAGGTGAACGTCAACGGTGGGGCGATTGCCATTGGGCATCCCTTGGGAGGCAGCGGTTTTCGCTTGCTGTTGACATTGGCTCGTGCTTTGGAGCGCAACAAAAAACGATTTGGGATAGCCGCGATGTGCGGGGGCGGTGGACAAGGGTTTGCCGTATTACTAGAAAGGAGAGGTTCATGAGCGATGCAGTTAATGGGTGGACAGCCACCTTACATGGCATGCCTGAGGTAGGGCAGAAAGCTGAAGCGGTCAAGACGATGCAACAGTCGGATATTGAACTGTTTAGCGCCCTAACCGGAGATCGTCAGCCTTTGCACACGAACCCTGAGCTAGCTAAAGCCTCTCGCTTTGGTGGCGTGATCGTACAGGGTGGCGTAACCAGTGGTTTGCTTAACGCCGTTGTGGCTGAGCAATTACCCGGGCCGGGCAGTGTGTTTTTAAACGTGGACTGGAATTTTTCCAAACCAGTGTATTTAGATGACACAATCACCGCTACCGTAGAAATACTGGAAGTTCGGCCCGATAAACCCATTTGCGTTTTGAAAACCGTGATTAGCAATCAAAAAGGCGAGGTCTGCCTTGAAGGTAAAGCCACAACTTACACCGCAGAGCTTAAAGGATTAATTCCCTAATATGCAGCCTGATAGCCGTCGCTGGAAAGTACTGGGTTTAATGGCGCTTGCCATTATGCTGGTTATGACAACCTGGTTTTCAGCGACGGCAGTAGTGCTGCAGCTAACCGAGCATCTGGGTCTTAGCGATAGTGGGCGCGTCTGGCTCACTATCTCAGTCCAGCTTGGTTTTGTGGCCGGCGCTTTATGCTCGGCCTTTTTCGGTTGCGCAGACCGCTTCACCGGACGAACGCTGATACTGTCGGGTTCGCTGCTGGTAGCGGCCATCAATTTGTCGGTATTGTGGCTCGACAGCGCAGGGCTGGTCATTGTTGCCCGGCTATTCACGGGCTTTTTCCTGGCCATCGTGTATCCCCCTGCCATGAAGCTTACCGCCACCTGGTTCTTGAAGCAGCGAGGGGTCGCCCTGGGCACGCTGATCGCTGCTATTACCATAGGTACCGCAACTCCCCATCTGGTGAATGCCTTGGGCGGTCTGGCCTGGGAGGTCGTGATCGTCTGCACCTCGATCTTTGCGCTGGCAGGTGGCGTGATCGTGGCGCTGTTTATTTCCGAGGGGCCTTATCCCTATCCCAGCTACCCCTTCAATCTGGCCGCAGCGATGCGTGCCTTCCGGAATCCGGCCGTGGCTTGGGTAACCGTCGGGTATTTGGGGCATATGTGGGAGCTTTACGCCATGTGGGCGTGGTTTGCCGTGTTTTTTCAGTTTGTGCTTGATAAGGCCGCTATTGCCAACAGTGGGATACTGGCTTCATCAGCCACTTTCGTGGTGATTGCCGTTGGCGGCGTGGGTTGCGTATTAGCCGGCCTGACCAGTGACCGGTTCGGGCGCGCCAGCACGGCCTTTTGGGCATTGGTCGTGTCTGGTTTAATGGCCGCCAGCATTGGTTTTCTGAACGCTTACCCTTTACTGGTGTTTTTCCTTGCCCTGGTATGGGGGATCACCATTGTTGCCGATTCCGCACAGTTTTCGGCCTTGTTAACTGAGGTGGCCCAGGGCGAGTATGTGGGTTCGGTGCTTACTATTCAGGTGGCATTGGGCTATTTGTTAACGGTGCCGATTATTTGGCTGGTGCCGGTGCTGGTAAGAAATCTGGGCTGGGGAGCGGCGTTTCTTTCCTTAAGTCTGGGCTCACTGGTGGGGGCTTATGCTATGCGGCGGACGAAGCGGTTGATGGTGTTGCGGGAGGTGACGTAGCGGAGGCTTTTGGGCTGCTTTTGGGTCAGTGCTGAAGTCCCCTCGTCCCTCTGCGTGTGAGCTTGGCGTTGAGCGGTGCTTCGCACTGCCCTTGAACGTCGAGGAAAGCAGGCGTTCGCGAACTTGCGCTGCGCGCTTCGAACAGCGCTCACTTTTTTCCTGCTTTCCTCAACGTTCGCGGCGCTCCCCGATGCGCTCGCACGCAGAGGGGCGAGGGGACTTAGGGTGCTAATTCCAATAACCACAAAACGGCATCAGGCTGAAAAGTATCAAATGTTCAAACGGAGGCTAGTGCGTAAATGACCGGTTTATGGGTAGAACAGCAGCAGACCAAACACGGCAAATACGGTTAGGTGCAGGTATCCTTGAATCGGTGAGGTACGTTGTCCATTAAAAGTCAGCATGCTCACGGCTGCGGTGATGATGAAAAGGGTTGTATCTGCGTTGGAGATGCCCATGACCACCTGTTTGCCGGTGATCAGGCCGATGATCAGAACTGCCGGAACGGTCAGGCCAGCGGTGGATACGAAGGCGCCCAGGCACAGGTTGACGGCCCGCTGCATTTCATTGTTCATCGCCGCTTTAACCGCCGTGATCGACTCAGGCGTAAATACGATGATGGCAATGAGCACTCCACCCACTGCGATGGGTGCGCCGGAGGCAGCGATGCCGTAGTCGGTGACGATAGCGAGGTCGTGGGCAAGCAGCACGATAGGAAGAATCAGGGCCAGCAGTACGCAGGAGCGAATCACCAGGGCACGCGTAGAGGGTGAGTCGGATGCGGAAGTGCCGACGTTTTGTTCCTGCCCTAGGGTATCCGTACTGGTGTTGATCGTCATGGTTTCCTGCCGGTGGCTGGATGAAGTACCGACGATGGCTGCGCATCTGCATCCACAGGAAAATACCGTACAGCAGCGTGGTCAGTATCGAGATGCCAATTGCCTGCGTCGCCGAGAACTCTCCTGCGATGCTTGTGTAATTTGGCAGCACCAGTGCGATGCTGGTGAGCAGGATGATCATCGAGAGGTAGGCGACTGCGCCTTGGGCATTGAATTCCTGGTCGCCATGGCGAGCCGAGCCGGCAATCAGGCAGAGGCCCATTACCAGATTCAGAATGATCATCATTACGGCAAAAATGGAGTCCCGTCCGATGGTTGGGAACTCACCGGGCCCAAGCAGCACGGATACGATCAGGATCACTTCGATCAGGACGATCGATAGTGTAAGAATCAGGGTGCCATAGGGCTCGCCTAGTTGATGCGCCAGGTGGTCGGCTTCCCGCACGACACCAAATGATGCTGTCAGGATGGTAACAAAGAGGACAATGAAGACGACGACTGCCGTTGTTGTGCTGAGTGGTTCGCCCAGCCATTTTGCGCCGAAGAGTATGAATAGCCCTACGACCAGCCATGAGCCCAGCAGTCTGAGCCGGGTGAGGGGCGGGATAATTTGCTGCAGTCCGGGGTTTTTCATTGGAACTCTCTCGTGTTTGGGTGAACGAGGATATGAAGGTCAGCCATGATGTCTCCATCAGAAGTGTAGGGCCGTCCCTTTGTCGTTTTGCCAAACCGAGGCCGTCCTCAGTCAGGTTTGAATGGATTTGTTCAAACCTTTGCATCTTATCATGTGAAGTTCTGGCTGCAACATCAGTGGAGCCGTCCCCTCGGCCCTCTGCGTGCGAGCTTAGCGTTGAGCGGTGCTGCGCACTACCCTTGAACGGTGAGGAAAGCAGGCGTTCGCGAACTCGCGCTGCGCGCTTCGGACAGCGCTCACTTTTTCCTGCTTTCCTCACCGTTCGCGGCGCTCCCCGATGCGCTCGCACGCAGAGGGCCGAGGGGACTGAGGGTGTTGGGTTCTCGTAAGTGTTTGACGAAACGATGGTGATTTTCGCCATGATAAAGGTGATTTTGATGGGCGCTGTGCTAAAGTTTTAATCACTCTGGCCCCAATTATCAGGAGCATGACATGGAGAAAAAGGTACTGCATCGAGGCCGTTTGATTGATCACATTGGGCTGGTCGTTCGGGATCTGGCTGTCAGCAAGAACTTCTACAGCGCTGTCTTCGGCGCACTGAAGATTCCTATGGGGGGTTCCGACGAGAGCAACTTTTGGGCAGATGAACTGTTCATATCGACTTCAGATAGCGACGAGGTGCAAGGCGAGCTGACTGGCCGCCATCACCTGGCTTTCCAGGCGCAAGATCGGGCGATGGTGGATGCTTTCTACCAAGCAGCATTGGCTCATGGCGGAAGAGATAACGGCGCACCAGGCGAACGTTCTTACCATCCTGGTTATTACGCGGCCTTTGTCCTGGATCCGGATGGCAACAATATCGAAGCCGTTTTTCACGGCGAGGCCGATCGCAGTGCGGCTTCGGTGCGAATCGCGTTTTGAGTGTCGTTGTTGTGGGGGCTTAGGCTCAGGGAGAGCCGCAACGTGTTGATGCTATGTAATAGCTGGGCTTATTCGCCCTTCAGGATTTTTAATCCTGCAAAGGCAAATGACACCGCGAAAATACCGTTAAATTAGCGTTGAAAACCGCAAATCACTAGGCACATCAATATCCATAACCGTTCCAGCATCCTCGCTATTTATCCACAGGGCCTGCTCACGATAACGCTGAAACAGCGGCTGTGCACCCAGGTTATCGGGCAATTGCAGTAAATCGTCAGCCAAATCGCGATGAAATGCCACTGGATGTCCTGGACGTTGCTGAAACAACGGCCGCGCCAGTAAACCATTGCCTTTAAGCGCCTCAACCAGTTGTTGATAGCTTTGAGGCTTTATATAAGGCATGTCTGCCAAGGCAAGGATCCAGCCCGCAGAAGGGGGGCATGGCCGCGATCGCACATTTCAAACTGGCACCCATTCCAAGATGCGCCTGTGTACAACTAAGCTGCAACGCATCAAGGTGCTGCGTCGCCTGCCAGCTTTCAGCAGAACGCGGCCCGTGAACAATAATCATCTGATCACAATGTTGCCGCAAATTGCAGGCGCTACGTTCAATAACGGTATTTTCGCAATCAACAGCCTGGACCAGTTTGAAGCACCTTCCGCTGCTGTCAAAGCGCTTACCGACACCCGCGGCCAAAAGAATGCCAACAATAGCTGCCATATTATGCGTTAACCCAGAACCAAATCGTACTGATCCTTAGCTTCAGCCACATTCATGGTTGTGTTTAGAGCCACCTTGTTTTTAACAGCAATAATTTCAGCCATAATACTCACCGCAATTTCTGGCGGAGTCTTACTGCCAATATAAATACCTACCGGGCCCCGCAAACGAGCCAGACTTTCGGCGCTCTGGTCAAAGTATTCGAGCAGGCGCTCTCGGCGCGCCTGATTATTACGTCTTGAGCCAATCGCACCAATGTAAAAAGCCGACGTATCAAGCGCTTCGAGTAAGGCGAGATCATCGAGCTTCGGGTCGTGCGTCAAGGTAACAATACAGGTACGCGCATCTGCTTTAAATGCCGCTACGGTATCGTCTGGCATAGTGCTGACAAGCTCTACCCCTTTCACTGACCAGGTGCTGCTGTGCTCAATACGAGGGTCGCAGACGGTGACTTTAAAGCCATTAAACAACGCCATCGTCGCAAGATACTCGCCCAGGGCTCCAGCCCCGATAATCAGCATTCTGTAGGCGGGCCCAAAACAGGCTGTGATGGCGTTCTGGCTTACTGTCAGCGGAGCTGGTTCTTTGGCACTCGACAAGGTAACGGCACCATCAGGCTGCTGTACCGTTCTTAGCATGAGCTTGCCTGCCTCCAGAGCCTCTAGTAAAGAAGTCAATTGTCCGGCGTCGGGATTGAACTCAATAAGCAGTTCCAGCGTACCGCCGCAGGGCAAGCCAAAGCGATGCGCTTCATCGGCGCTGATCCCATATTTCAGGCTTTGTGTCCCTGTGGTCGAATGCCACGACGTATCGCCGCTATGCACCAATTTGTGAATTAAATCATCTTCAATGCAGCCGCCAGAGACTGAACCTATCACTACGCCGGAAGCATTCAGCGCCATGATCGAGCCCTCGGGCCTGGGCGATGAGCCCCATGTTTGAATTACCGTGATCAGGGCAGCAGGCTCTTTCAGGGCACGCCACCGCTGAAGTTGCTTAATGACAAGAAGGTCGATGTTATCCATGAATGGACTCGCTGTTTAAATAAAGACTTCGTTCTGTTCAAACACATCGACGGCACGCCGAAATTCGCTGGGGGTGATACCCAGGTGCTGCCTGAAGAAGCGGGTGAAATGACCAGGCGCTGAAAAGCCGATGTCGTACGAAATGTCGCTGATGGGATGGTGATGAGTGCTTAAGGATTTGATTGCGCTTTCGACCCGGAGCACGTTTGCATATACGGCTGGGGTCAGGTTGGTGTTACGTTTGAAAAGTTCAAAGAAATGGGCCCTGGACAGGCCGCACTGTACTGCCAGGTGATCAAGATCCAGGCCATTTGATACGTTGTTTTGCATGTAGGTGATGGCTCGGCGTATACGTGGATCAGTAGGGCGCGAGCGCAGGCTATATAGCAAAGAGTTAAAGTTTTTCAATTCAGAATTATGCTCAACCGTAGCCATGAATAAATCAAAAATACGGCTTTCCAGGGTTTCTGAGGGAATGTCGTCGGAAATCATCATTTCCGCTGCCAGAGAATCAGTTAGCAGTCTGGCCGCGGGCGGCAATAGGGTGCATGGCTTGGGAAAAAATGAGGGTGGCTGCTAACCGTCAAGGCCTGAAGAATATCGCCTAACCAAGCGGTTTCAAGATAGAGCGCAAGCAAAATGCATCGGCCTTCACCACTGGGAGTGTGTACGTAGGCATGAGGCTCCCACGCGTTAACCAGCACCACGCTGTCATCGGTTAAAGGCTGATTTTTACCTTTGACTGAAAAATAGCTGTCCACCCCACTTACCTTGATCAGGGCATGGCAATGATGGTGGGCATGTACAACCAGCGGTTTGCTCATGTCGAGCAATGACACACGGCCAAACTTGCCTTGAAATATTTTTAACGCGGTCGACATGTAGCAAACCTTTTGCTCTGAATTGCTGCTGTGTATAAATTCCTGTTTCTCTGTTTTTATTGTTTTTGTTGTTGAGATTTCAACTACTGATATTACCTGAGAATATCTGAAAAATCCTGCCGTGAGCCACGGCAGGATAGCGTTATAGCTTTATTTGAAGTTTCCTTGGGTTTCAGGCGTAACCAAGGCACCCACTAAATAAACGGCAGCTAAACATGCCGAACTGATGGCCAGTACGTATGGAATATCAGCAGGGGTGCTGCTCACCAGCGACACAACGGTAGGCATCATTCCACCTAATGCGAAGCCTATGTTCCATGACAAGCCGGTACCGCTGGCCCGCAATACAGTCGGGAATCGTTCGTTCAGAAAAATCAGCACAGGGGCAATAATGCCGCCGCCCAATACGGATATTCCGCAGGTGATCATGGTGATGGTGCTGAGCTCAAGGCCGGGCTGAATCCGGGTAAACAGCGTAGGCAATCCGAACAGGCACAGCACACCAAGCAGCAGGAAGGTTTTCTTTCTGCCAATCTTGTCGCTAAGGCCACCAAATACAAGCGCACCTACGATGGTTCCAACTGAGCTGAGGATCAGCACAGTGGAGGCGTTTTCATGGCTGACTCCGGCGACCATGTCAAGCAATGTCGGAAGATAGCCTGCCGTGATGTAGTAAGTTGCACCGCCGCCAAAGGTGATCAGCAGGTTTAGCAGCATGTTGTTGCGATACTCGCCAAAGAACAAGGTACGCAGCGGTTTGGCGGGTTTAGCGGATGCGCCTTGCTTCAGACGGTCAGCCTGCATTTGACGGAATGCAGGTGTTTCGTCAATTAAGCGGTACATGATCAAACCGAAGAAAGTACTGATCAGGCCGCTAAAGAACATCACACGCCAGCCGAACTCGTCGAAGGCCTCACCGGGGTAAATGCGTGACAGCACGAAGTAAGCAAATGAAGCCATGAGCGCACCCATGCCAGCACCACCACTTCCGATCAGACCCGACATTAAACCGCGGTGTTTAGGCGAGATCGATTCGGTACCAATGGTATGCGTAGAGGCAACAATGCCCCCTACAAAAATACCTTGGACAATTCGAAGAAGTATAAACAGGATTGGCGCCACTATACCCACTTGGTGAATAGTAGGCAGCAGGCCAAAGGCAGCAGTGGCTAAGCCTACACCAACCATGGCAATCAGCAGGGCGCGCTTGCGGCCATGCTTATCGGCGTAGCTTCCAAATATTGCCGAGCCTACAGGGCGCACCAATAGTGCTACGGCGAATGAGGCATAGACTGCAGCCAAAGATAGCGTGGGCTGGTCTGACGGGAAAAACAGGCGCCCAATAATAGGGGCCACGTACAAAAGAATAAACAGGTCAAAAAGGTCCAGTGCCCAGCCAAAGGTTGAGGCAAGGCCAGCAAAAAAGCTTTGCGAGGCGGAACTGAAGCATGGGTTATTTCGGGTGTACTACTTGTGCCACCCAGTTGATTAGCTTGCATTGACACGTCTCCACGAGATTGTTTTTTTTGTCATTAAGGGGAGCGGAACCCGCTCCTTCTGAAATTACTGGCCAACGAATACCGCTTTACGCTTGTCGTGAAAGGCTTCTACCCCTTCCCGGAAATCGTCCGAGCTACGCAGGCGGCTGTAACAATGGCCTTCCAGCTCGATTGCAGCGCTTAGTGAGCAGTCTTCACTGTCATTGAGCAGCTTTTTGGCAGTGCGTTGTGCGAGTGGAGAAAACTCCACCAGTTCGGCAACCAATTTATCGGTGGCAGGCTCAAGGTCTGCATCGCCGACACACTCAAGGGCGATGCCCCAGTCGTAAGCCTGTTTGCCTGGGATACGGCGTGAACGCATGACGATGTCTTTGGTGCGCCCAATACCCACCATGCTTTGCAGGCGGGCAGAACCACCTGAACCCGGGATCTGACCCAGCTTTTGTTCCGGCAGTGCGTACCGTGTGGTTTCGGTCACGATGCGAAAGTCGCAGGCCAGTGAAATCTCAAAGCCCACACCAAAGCAATAACCACGATTGGCGGCGATGACTGGCTTTGAGCAGCGCTCGGGAGCAGCAATGTTCCACGCGAGTCTGGATACGTGCTCAGGAGACGCTTCCAGAAAGCCACGGATGTCGCCGCCGCTTGAAAAATGTTCGCCTTCAGCACGCAATACGATTACGCGTACGCGGTCGTCATGATCCAGCGATTCAAAGACCAGGCGCAATTGTTCACGCTGTGGCATGGAAATGATATTGAAGGGAGGGCGGCCAAGAATAATATCGGCACGTTGCTGTTTTTCGTCGATTTCAACACGAAAACCATCCAGTTCATTCAATAAAGTGTGGGCCGGGTGAGTTAGGGCGCTCATGTCTTTATTCCTTTGTTTTAAAATGTATTAGTTGATGCCCATGGCAGGGCTAGGCTGGGCATCAAGCAGGTATTCGCCTGAAACCAATTTGCGGCGTAGTATCTTGCCTACCGGAGACTTAGGAATCTCACTCACGAATACGTAGTCGCGCGGACGCTTGAAATTTGCCAGGTCAGTGCTACGGCAATAGCCGTCGAGTTCGTCGGCGGTTACTTCACTTTTTCGTTTTATAAAGGCCACTACGCGCTGCCCCCAGCGATCATCAGCCAGACCGGCAACGGCAACCTCGTCGACGCAAGGGTGCAGGGACAAAACTGATTCAATATCCACGGGCGATATGTTTTCTCCGCCGCTGATGATCATGTCGTCGACGCGACCACTGACAAACAAGTCACCGTCTGCATCGAAATAGCCGGTATCGCCCGTGAAGTACCACCCTTGATGCAACGACCTGGCATTGGCATCGGGACGATTCCAGTAGCCTTCAAACGACTCGTCACCTTTTAGGTCAGCAATGATTTGTCCTTCTTCCATTGGCACGACGCGATCATCGGGGTTGGTGCTGCCCAGCTTGACCACGCGCAGACGGCAGTTGATACCCGCACGTCCCGACGATCCTGCTTTAAGTCTGGCGTTCTGGCTGATGGACATGGTGTAGACCTCTGAACTGCCATAATGATTAACAAACAGTTCAGGTTTGAAGGCTTCCTCCAGACGCCGTAATAACGACTCGGGCATGGGGGCACCAGCAAAGCCCAGCTTGGTGACCGAGCTAAGATCTGTCGCAGCAAAGTCTGGGTGGGCAAGCAAGTCGTGATAAAGCGTTGGCACTAAATACAGATTGCTGACTTTCTCGGCGGCAATTAGCGACAGTGCTCCAGCCACATCGAATCTTGGCATGCAAACAAAGCATCCATCGACCAAAGCCATAGCCAGTAGCGATCTCACGCCCATGGTGTGATAGAGAGGCATCACGCCCAAGGTGCACTCGCCGGTGCCATACAGATTCTGGGCAACATGGGCCAGGGCGGCAGCACGCTCGTGACGATGACGGCGCGGAACACCTTTGGGCTTGCCAGTAGTTCCCGAGGTATACAGCATCAGCGAGAAGTCGTCAGCTGAGGCTCGGGGGTTTCCATCTATAGGGGTAGCTGCCAATAACGATGAGAAATAGGTGGTTTCGTTGATGTCTTCGTCAATGCTGATTCGGCGCAAGGTTTGAGCGACTAGCGAGGCCTCAACGGCTTCGTAGGCGGAGCCGTCGTAAACCAGTGCCTTGGCGCCGGAGTCCTCCAGGCAATAATCCAGCTCGTCCGGTTTAGAGCGCCAGTTCAATGGCGTAACGATGAGGCCTAAAAACTGACAAGCCCAGTGCAAGGTCGCCATTTCCCAGCGGTTTTGGCACACAATCGCTACGGGGTCCCCGTGCTTGAGGCCCATGGTCTCAAGCCCACCCGCTACCGATTTGATTTTTTCGAACCATTGTGCGTAGTTCATGCGTACGTTATTAGCTGTAATCGCCAACGCGTTGGGGTTGCGTTCCACGCTTTGTAAGTACGTACTTCCTAAATCAAGCATTGTTGCTCTCCAGAGTTTTCGTTTTTTTATTGCTGTGCCGCTTCAAGAAACAAGGGCTCCCTTGGGCGAAACCGAGCCGTCGGTGTGGCGTAAGGAGCCTGCTTTATGGGCGACTTCTAAAATGGCCTGAACAATGGGGGTGTAGCCGGTGCAACGGCAGAGATGCCCGGAAAGCATGTCTCTGACTTCGGCCTCACTAGGCTGGGGATAGAGCTGTAGAAAATGCATGCAGGACATTAAGATGCCAGCAGTGCAGAACCCACATTGCAAGGCATGATGTTTCTTGAAAGCCGCTTGCAGCTCGTTGAGTACGCCATGCTCATCGGCGAGACCTTCAACGGTTTGCACCAAAGCTCCGTCAACCTGCACAGCCAGGCACAGACAGGAGCGCGTTGCGACCCCGTCGATCAGTACCGTGCAGGCGCCGCACACACCGTGTTCACAGCCCACATGCGTGCCGGTAGCGCCCAGGTCGTGACGTAAAAAATCAGACAGCAGCGTGCGGCTTTCGATATGGGCCACCCGGGGCTGATCATTGAGCTGCAGCGAGACACGGTGCAATTTGTACTTGTTTGTCATGAGTTCAGGCCTCCTGGCTTAAGCGTTGGCGCGCAGTCTGAATCGTGCTCCAGGCCAGGTGCCGAACCAGATGGCGGCGATAGGCTGCTGTGGCGTGCTGATCGTCCTGGGCTTCCAGCGACCAGGCGAGGTCGTTAATATGGGTTTTTATGGACTCGTCGCTGTCCGGTTTCCACTGCGATATCACAGGCCGGTCCGCGACGCCGCCAATGCCGAGCCGAATCTCATCGGCGTTAAGTTCAACCGCGCAGGCGACAATTGCGAAATCTCCCCTGCGCATGGAGAATTCATCAAAGGCATAGGCATGGCCGGCTTTTTGTGGGGGAAGCGCACTTCAGTCACTAACTCGTCGTTGCGCTTGGCGGTAGTCAGCATTCCAAGTAAAAACTCAGAGGCAGGCAGAGCACGTTTTGCTTTGTGAGACTGCAAGATCACCTCTCCACCGAGCGTTGCCAGGCATAGCGGTAATTCGGCACTGGGGTCGGCATGGGCAATCGAGCCTGCCACGGTGCCACGATTGCGAATCTGGAAATGAGAGATGAAGGGCAGCGTCTCGTGCAAGAGCGGGTGGGTAGCGGCCAGGCCATTCCATTGCTGCAATTGTGATTGGGTTGTACTTGCGCCCACGGCCAGGTACGATTTTTCCGCACGAATGTACGACAGCTCTGCACAGCCTGAAATATCCAGTAGAATTTTTGGCTGCGCCAGACGCATATTCAGTACGGTTACCAATGACTGGCCTCCCGCTAAAATACGGGCGTTTTCTCCTTCGCTAGCCAGACATTGACAGGCTTCAGCTACAGAACTCACTCGTCTATACTCAAAGGCAGCAGGTTTCATCGTTTTATCCCCAAGAAGGCCAGCAGCTTCTGTATAAACGAGCGCTCGGTCTTGAGGCTTTGTCCTGAAGCCTGACGGCCTAGCTGTTCAAAAAGTTGGCCCAGCACGATTTTGGCAGCGCCCTCCAGCATTCGTCCGCCTACGGCAGCGACCTTTCCGTTGACTTCGGCGCTGTACTGATACTGCATCAGCGTGCCGCCTTCGTTCCCGGTCAGGGTGATCTCGCCCGAGCCTTTGGCCCCTCCAAGGGAAGACTTACCTTCGCCGGACAGGCGCAGTGAATGAGGGCGGACGATATCGCTCAGGGCAATATTGGCTTGATAGCGAGCTTTGATCAGGCCAATGCTGATTGTGACGTCAGCGTGATAGGCATTTGGTCCTGCGGGACTTAGCTGCTCACAGCCGGGAATCACTTTGGCGAGCGCCACAGGATCCATCAGGACGTCGAATACCGCTTCCGGCGAAGCCGGTATTTGCGTACTGCCTGAGGCCGTCAATGCCTGACCACCGCCTTTCTTATTCGGTGTCGGAGCTACATGCTTAATGTGAGCGCTAGGAGCGGGGTCGTCAAAACCGATCAGCTCCAGCACTTTGTTGGGCGTTAAAGGCAAGCGTATATCGTGTATATCGCGGATGCTCGACAGCGCATCCGCCACCGCATTCGCCACGCATACCGGTGTGCTCATGTTGTTGCCTTCACCCAAGCCCTTGGCTCCCAATGGGGTGAAGGGGCTGGGCGTCTCCAGATGCACAATTACCGGATCGGGAATTTCGACAGCGGTGGGCACCAGATAGTCAGCAAAGGTGCCCGATTGAAATCCGCCGTCGCCTCCGTACCTAAACTCTTCCATTAATGCCGCGCCCAGCCCCTGGGCGAAGGCACCGCGTATTTGCCCGTCGGCCATGCCCGGATGCAGTAGCGTGCCTGCATCGTGAGCGGTGATGTAACGGTCAATACGAACGGCACCGCTGCTTGCATCAATCTCCAGGCCGCAAATATCAAAGGCGAAGCCATAGGCGGCAGAGGTATTGACGCGGTCATCTTCAGTAGGTGCGGTTAAGGTTTCGGGTGACCAGAACTCGGTCACACGCATACCCAGTTCTTCCTGCTCGGGCAATTCGCCTGGCGCCCAATGACCACTGCTGGCCAGACGTGAAAAAGGGAGTGTCTGGTCTGGATTGCTGACTGCGTAAACCATGTTGTTCTTAAAGACGATATCGCTTTCAGCACAAGCGAGTTGGTGGGCTGCAATACGGGCCAGTTTGGCTTTTATTTTGTTTGCGGCAAGGTGGACTGTGCCCGCTACAGCTCCGGCAAAGCGGCTTGAGTAATTCCCCGACGCTACCGACCAGGCGTCTTTGTTGGTGTCCAGGTCAACGCCGACATTAATATCATCGGGCTGTATGCCCAGCACGTCAGCCACTACCTGCGCACAGACAGTAATGTGCCCCTGGCCTGCGGGTGCGGAAGCAATGATTACGGTCACGCCGCCCAGCAGGTCGATGTTGATAGTGGCTGCGGCGATGGCGCCATTCTTTGGACCAGCCTTAGCTCGTTGTTCGGGGCTTAGGGCTGCCGTGATATAGCCCATATTAGAAATAGAAGGCTCGACGATCGCAGCATAGCCGATGCCGTACAAACGTCCTTCGGCGCGCGCTTTGTCGCGTCGTTTAATCAGTTCGTCCAACCCGCCTTCCTGACAGGCTTTTTCCAGTGCCAGGGGATAGTTTCCGGAATCCAGCAAAGCGCCGGCTGCGGCAGAATAGGGGAATTGATCCGCCTGTATGAAATTACGCCGGTAAATTTCCAAAGGATCCAGATTCAGATGTCTGGCGATACGCTGAACCATGCGTTCAAGGGCGAAATACACCTGCGGTCCGCCAAAACCGCGCACCAGACCAGTGGGGGTCTTGTTGGTCACAACGACCCTGTTACGTACCTTTAAGTTCCGAATCTGGTAAGGCCCGGTCAAGCAGCCGTGCATTCTATAAAATGTTGCTGGCTCGGGGGCACGCAAGTAAGCGCCCACATCATCGAGCTGGTCTAAATCCAGAGCGTCAATACGGCCAGCGTTGTCGAAGGCGGCCCGAATTGTGGTTTTGCGTGCGGTTGCAGAGGTCGCTGCGCTTAAGTGTTCAAGACGGTCTTCCACCCATTTCACGGGCGCGCCACCGGCTTTGCGAGAGGCCAGGCACATCAGTACGACGGCGGTGAACACACTTTGCTTAACGCCAAAGCTGCCGCCCGAGTCTCGTGGACTGCGGTGACGCAAGCGGTTTCCTGGTACTTTCAGGGCCATTGCCATTACGGCATGCATCGAAAACGGGCCCATGAAGTTCGACGTTACGTCGTAGCCTTCGTTACCGGACAGATGCTCTGCAATCACCACGCCGCATTCAATAGGCGTGCATGAGTTGCGAGGATAATGAATCGTCAGTTCCAGCTGGTTTTGTGCTTCCTCAAAGGCACGTCCGGGTTCACCATAGCAAAAGTCACGATCATGCAGCACGTTTGTGCCTACTGCTTCATGCAGTATGGGTGCCTCGGGGGCAATAGCATTATCAATGCTGGTTACCGCTGCAAGGGGCTCGTAATCAACTTCGATCAGTTCAATGGCGTCTTCAGCGATATATCGGCTTTCAGCGATCACGACGGCAATAGGTTCGCCTACGTAACGCACTGTATTCACGGCCAGAGACCAGAGCTCGACGGGTTGTTTGACGCCAGAGATAAAGGGTTTGGACCACGCTTTTACGTCGTCCGGGGTCAATACGGCCCGCACGCCGGGAAGTTGCTCGGCTGCACTAACATTGAGGTTTCGGAGGTGTGCATGAGAGTGTCCAGAGCGCAGCACGGCAGCATGTAATGTACCTGGCTTTACGGCGAGGTCGTCGGCAAAACTGCCGCGTCCGGTCAGCAGTGCGGTATCTTCATGACGTGCTATGGAGCGGCCGACAAAAGGGCGGTCTTCCGTGTTCGTGCTACTTATGGGGGTTGACATACCGGTCTCCGGAACGGCACCTGGCTTTTTTCTTGGACGCAGGGCGTCAAGATTGGCTTTTGCTTAGGTACCTTCCATTTTTTGCTATGTATTCCGTGCGGTTTATTTTGCTAAGTGACGTTTGAGCAGTTTTTTTACAAAGCCTGGATGTGCGGTCGGTGCTATGTGGTCTGCTTCTGACGTACTACACGGATGCGTCTAATACTTATGGGCAAAGTATAGAAAGCCAGCCCTGTGAATCACTTACCCTGGAGTGAGCGGAATTACCTTTTTGTCTGATTCTTTACGGTGTTTTTCCCGGGGCGGTCATCCGCTCAGCCCTTTTGCCGGTGATGCGGGGAGTGTCTCAGTGTTGCAGTCTCCTCGTCCTTTTCCGCATGAGCGCATCGGGGAGCGCCGCGAACGGCGCGCGAAGCAGGGAAAAGTGAGCGCTGTCCGAAGCGCGCAGCGCAAGTTCGCGAACGCCTGCTTTGCGCGCCGTTCAAGGGTAGTGCGCAGCACCGCTCAACGCTAAGCGAGTGCGGAAAAGGACGAGGAGACTGTGAGTATGTAGGCTCTTCTCAGTGAGGAAATGAGACGGAGGGACCATGCCTATGCACGTGGTTTGCCGCATATACCTGATCAGGCTCAAGCCCTGTCCTGTATGATTGCATATGCGGAGCCTACGCTCTTCCACAGCTAATCTATCGGTTCCTTATGACCAGTACCCTTAATACCCGAGACTTGATCGCCTTGGGCTTCATGACGTTCGCCCTTTTTCTGGGAGCGGGCAACATCATCTTTCCTCCCATGGTCGGACAGTTGTCGGGCAATCAGCTATGGTATTCGGCGGTGGGCTTTCTGCTGACGGGCGTCGGCTTGCCATTACTGACGGTCGTGGCGCTGGCACGTGTCGGCGGCGGCATGCCTGCCTTGACTACACCGCTAGGCAAAGGGGCGGGCACCTTGCTGGGAGTGCTCGTATACCTGTGCATCGGCCCCTTTTTGCCACGCCGCGTACCGCTACGGTTTCCTTCGAAGTGGGTTTGGTGCCCTTTATTGGCGCTGGCGGTGTGGCACAAGTGGCGTATACCGTTGTGTATTTTACGGCCGTGATGCTGATCGCCCTGTTTCCGGGTCGGATGATCGATACCGTTGGCAAGATAATCACTCCTGTGCTCATCCTCGCTTTGATCGTGCTGGCAACTGCGGCAGTTTTCATGCCTGCAGGTGTGATTGGTGAACCTACAGGCCTGTACCTGGAAGCGCCTCTCTCGCAAGGCTTTATCCAGGGTTATCAAACGATGGATGCGCTTGGCGCGCTGGTTTTCGGCATTGTCATCATCAATGCCATCCGTAGCCGGGGTATTTCAGAGGCCAGGCTATTGACCCGCTACGCCATCGTTGCTGCGATCATTGCAGCCGTGGGCTTGGCGCTGGTTTACTTGTCGCTGATTCTGCTGGGTGCCAACAGCGGTGTTCTGGCACCCGATGCGTCGACTGGCGCGCCTATTCTTAGCGCTTTTGTCCACTACATTTTTGGACCTATGGGAAGCGCTCTGCTGGCTATTGTCATTACCCTGGCCTGCCTGACCACAGCAGCCGGCCTGGTGTCTGCTTGCGGCGACTATTTCAGCAAGCTCTTGCCAATGTCCTATCGCAGTGTGGTTGTCGCTGTCAGTTTGTTCAGTACGGTTGTTGCAAACATGGGGCTAGAGCAGCTTATTGCGGTGTCTGTGCCAGTGTTGTCCGCGATCTATCCGGTAGCTATTGCATTAGTTGCATTGAGCCTGGCGTCTGCGCTGTGGCGTCGGCCGTCACGGGTGTTTATTCCCACGCTGGGCGTCGCTTCCATATTCGGTGTTATGGACGGCCTGACCGCCGCGGGTTTTGGCTATTTGGTGCCCGAGGCCATTGCTAGCATGCCCGGAGCCAACCTTGGCCTAGGCTGGCTTGTGCCGGTATTGCTGGCGTTGATCGCCTCGGCCACCTATGATCGCTTTCACAAAAATGGCTGAGCTTCTACATAATCTGTAGCACTTTTCTCGGTGCTGTATTGAAAAAGGGCTTTAGGCCTCAGCGCAAAGCCCTTCGATTTATGCTTGGTTCTTCAACGTTGGGTAACGTTTTTTAAATTAATAGCTAAATTAGGCTAGAAAACGATTTAAAAATCCCACTGAACGCTTGTTGGCTTCGTTGGCCGCTTCTTCGACGTAGTTTGTTCCGTTAGGACGCGCAAAGGCGTGATCGCAATCACGATACAAATAATGCTCCCAGTCCGTGCGCTGATCGGCATCGTCTGTAATTACCTTGCGTACATCAGTGGGTACATAGCTATCCAGCTCAGCAATATGCAGCAAAGTAGGGGCAGCGTCTTTTGTCAGTGAGGGCAACAAATTCTGCAAACCCACACCGTAATAGCTAACCGCACATTTAATAGGACTATTACCTGCCATCAGCACCACTAGCCTGCCACCCATGCAATAGCCCACTGCGGCGATCTTATCGTGTCCCAGCTGTTTCGCTAAAAATGCACGAGTGCTTTCCAGATCGGCAACTGTCTCGGCATCGTCCATGCCCTGCATTAACTCAACTCCTAGATCAAACTGTGCTTGTTTGGTCGGGTCCAGCTGTAGATCAGGCTCTTGCCGCCAGAACAAATCCGGGCACAGCACATTAAAGCCTTTTTCAGCCCATTTTTTAGCCAACGTCTGCATGGCTGAATTAATACCGAAAATTTCTTGCACCAGCACAATACCCGGCGCATTGGGTACGGTCGTAGAGACAGACAAGGCTTTCATGCTTTGACCATCAGAGATGGGGATCTGTACATATTTCATGCGAACTCCTTAAGGCAGCCAGTGGAAACTGGGCTATTGAGTAAAATAACTCTGACACTGCTAGCTTAGCAAAATTAGCTCTCAGTGTTGGCAGTCAAGGCTTCGTAACTACAGTAAGTCTCTAATCCATAGTCTCCTCGTCCCTCTTCGTGACGAGCGTCTTCGGGGAGCGCCGCGAACCGCGAGTCAAGCAGGAAAGAAGTGAGCGCTGTCCGAAGCGCGGAGCGCAAGTTCGCGAACGCCTGCTTGACTCGCGGTTCAAGGGCAGTGCGTAGCACCGCTCAACGCAAGCGAGCACGAAGAGGGACGAGGAGACGGCATTATTGGGGCAATGCGATAAAAGCGAAAAATGACATCGTTGAGTTAAAAAGTAGCAAAGGCAGTGCACAGCACTCCTCAATCTACTAAGCTACATAAAAGCAAACTCAAACCGGAAGCTTCACGACATGACCCAAGAAAAACCAAACATTCTATACCTGGGATCCGAGCCCACACCCGGCATGATCAATCGCCTGCAACATGCTGTAAACGTCCACCACATTCCCGACCCCAGCCAGAATACCCACCAACTGGAAAATATAGCTGCGAGCATCAAAGGCCTCGTCACCTCCGCCTCGGTCGGAGTCAGCAATGACCTGCTACATCAGCTCCCTAAGCTCGAAATCATTAGCAGCTTCGGAGTCGGCCTCGATGCCCTTGACCTTGATTACCTGAAAGCACAAGGCATACACCTCGGATACACTCCTAACGTCCTAAACGACTGCGTCGCCGACCTGACGCTTGGGCTTATCCTCGACATCACTCGCCGCATCAGCCAGAGTGATCGGTACGTTCGCGAAGGTAAATGGGCTGCAGCGGCCGCTCCACTACGCACTCAAAGTTCTAAAAAGCGCCTCGGCCTCTACGGGATGGGCCGCATAGGGCAAGAAATCGCCCAACGCGCCAGCGCTTTTAAAATGCCCATCGCCTATCACACGCGCACCCCAAACTCTTCGCTACCCTATCTGCATCTGGACAGCCTGGAAAAATTGGCCGGCTGGAGTGACATACTCGTCGTTATCGTGCCGGCAACCAGTAGCACCAGGCAAAGCATCAACCGTCATATACTTAAAACGCTAGGCGAAAACGGCTACCTCATCAACATCGCCAGAGGCAGCGTAATCAACGAAGCCGATCTTCTCAACGCCCTGGAACAAGGCATCCTCGCCGGAGCCGGCTTAGATGTATTCCATAACGAACCCAATATAGATCCACGATTTTACGAGCTGGAAAACGTTGTATTAAGTCCGCACGCCGGCAGCGCTACCCATGAAACACGACAAGCCATGGGCGACCTTACCGTCAATAACCTGCTTAATTATTTTCAAAGTGGAAGCCTGATAGCTTCCTATTTTGAGAGTTAGCTATAACGGGCAGGTGCACGCGGCCAGAGCCAAGGGCTCGGGCCGATTCGCCAGACTAGACATAATGTCCCATACTGTAAGAGCACTACTGTTAGTGCTTACTTAAAAGGGTGCTATGTCGGGTTACCTAACCAAGCTTCAAACGATTCAGATTAAAGATGCGGACGATATACAGCTATCAATGCTCATCGATAACCAGCAGTTTTATGATCCGGATGGGGCAGCAGGTAAACTAGGCGTTTGTTCCGCCTCTTGGCCATTATTTGGGTTGCTATGGCCCTCAAGCATTCGACTGGCAAATAAAATATCAGCACGTCCCATACGGGAAGGAGAGCGCATCCTGGAAATAGGCTGTGGCTTAGCTCTTGCCAGCATCGTTGCGCACCGACGCGGAATGACCGTCACCGCCAGTGACCGACATCCGATGGTTCAGACTTTTCTGAAGAAAAATCTTGGGCTTAACGGGCTGCCACCGCTACGCTACAAATTCGCCCAGTGGGGCGACAATCAAGATGAGCTCGCCATCGATCTCGGCTTCGATACCCTTCACAGCCGATTTGATCTGATCATGGCCAGCGATGTCCTGTACGAACGAGAAACGCCTAACCAGCTTGCGGCCTTTATCGACAGCCATGCCAATTACAAAGCCGAAGTGTGGGTGGTCGACCCGAATCGTGGATACGCCGGAGCCTTTGGTCGCAGCATGAACGAATATGGTTTTAACCTGACCGAGAGCCGTTTGCTTAGCAGCGAACATATGCTGAACGGCCTGGGCATCATGGAGCGATACTCAGGCCGATTCATCAGCTACGCTCGCGGTTAAAAAGCTACCGCTTCAGCTTTAGTGATTGTGCCGCGGCAATTGCCGGGCAATATCAATGAACTCAACAGCGCTTTCCAGCACCGCGCCGTCCACCAACTGATTGACCTCTTGCCGATAAATCTTTTGCCAAGGCGTTTTGCTGGGTACGATCGGTGGCGGCGTCTCGCTACGTCGGCGCGCAATTTCATTCTCGTCCACCAAGGCATTGCAGCTACCCTGGTTTAGATCGATGCGGATAATGTCACCATCGCGCAGCCACGACAAGCCGCCTCCTGCGGCGCTTTCGGGAGAGGCATGCAAGATGGAAGGGCTGTCGGCCGTACCGGATTGCCGGCCATCGCCAATGGTGGGCAAACTTGTGATGCCACGCTGCAGCAATGCATTTGGCGGCTGCATATTAACGACCTCGGCGGCACCGGGCCAGCCCAGCGGTCCCGCGCCCCGGATGACCAAAATAGAGCGTTCATCAATATTTAACGCGGGATCGTTAATACGCGCGTGGTAATCCTCCGAGCCTTCGAATACTACCGCTCGGCCTTCAAAAGCCCCCAGGTCGCCAGGCCGTTGCAAAAACTCCTTATCAAAAGCCGCTGAAATGACACTGGTCTTCATGATGGCAAAATCAAACAGGTTGCCGCTCAGTACCTTGAAGCCTGCATTTTCGCGCAAGGGCTTAGCGAAAGACTTGATCACATCACGGTCTGTGGTTTCACGTCCTTCAAGGCCAGAGGCAATCGATCGTCCGGTTACAGAAAGGCATTCCTCATTTAGCAGGCCGTTTTGCCAGAGTTCCCACATGATGGCGGGGACGCCACCGGCGCGATGGAAACTCTCGCTCAGGTATTCGCCGGCAGGCTGTACATTGGCAAGCAGGGGCACCTCGTAGCCGTATTTTTGCCAGTCGGAAGCGTCGATGCTTATGCCGGCATGTTTAGCCATCGCGGTCAGATGAGGCTGGGCATTGGTCGAGCCCCCAAGGGCTGAGCAAACGCGAATGGCATTGATAAAGGCGGGCTTGCTTAGAATATCCAGAGGCTTAATGTCTTCCAGAACCAGTTCAACAGCCCGTTTTCCGGTGCGGTAGGCAATCTGGCTGCGTTCGCGGTAGGCGGCCGGAATGGCTGCACAGCCCGTCAGTGACAAGCCCAGCGCTTCGGCCATTGCGTTCATCGTCGAGGCAGTCCCCATGGTATTGCAATGGCCCACCGAGGGGCGGAGTCCAGCGCCGCGCTAAGAAACTCTTCTTCAGATATTTCTCCGGCGGCCAGTTTTCGTCTGGATTGCCAGATCACCGTGCCCGAGCCCACTCGTTGCCCGTCGTGCCAGCCGTCCAGCATTGGACCGCCAGAAAGCACAATAGCGGGAATGTTTACGGTGGCTGCTGCCATCACGGCAGAAGGGGTGGTCTTGTCGCAGCCTGTTGTCAGAACCACGCCATCAAGCGGATATCCATAGAGAATTTCCACCAGCCCCAGATACGCCAGATTTCGATCCAGTGCGGCAGTCGGACGTTTGCAGTTCTCGAAAATGGGATGGGTAGGGAATTCGATGGGTATGCCGCCAGCATCGCGAATGCCGTCTCGCACACGTTTCACCAGCTCAATGTGTACCCGGTTGCAGGGGGTGAGGTCGCTGCCGCTTTGCGCGATGCCAATGATGGGCTTGCCAGCCCGAAGTTCCTCAGGGGTTAAGCCGTAGTTCATGAAACGTTCCATGTACAGCGCTGCCAGGTCTATATGCTCTTTATTGTCAAACCAGTCTTGTGAGCGTAGACGACGGGGGGATTTTTATTGGTCGTAGTCATGGCTTAACTATTCCTCTTCAGACATAGCGTTTAGTTTTTCGATTTCAAGTAATAGAGCGCTGTGATCTAGTTCGCGCTGTGGGCCAGAGCATAGATTTTCAAATAACGATGAAACTGATTCGGTCAGCGGCAAGCGTAAATTCAGGCCTGAGGCGTGGTTAAGCACGTTATGCAGGTCTTTAAGCTGGTGTTTTGCGGGTCCGCCCGCAACGAAATTGCGCTCTACCATACGCTGACCGTGGATTTCCAAAATAGTGCTCTCGGCAAAACCGCCGCGTATGGCGTCTCTAAATGCCTGCGCTGAACCGCCTGAAGCCCTGACCAATGTCATGGCTTCAGCAATAGCACCTATTGTTACCGCCACAATTTGCTGATTCGCCAGCTTTGCGATTTGCCCTGTGCCGTGCGCACCCACGTAGGTGCTTCGGCCCAGCACGTCCCAAAGGGGCTGTAACGCGGCAATATGTTGAGGGTCGCCGGCACACAATAAGGCCAGGGTTCCGTCTCTTGCTCCATTTACACCACCCGAAACAGGGCAGTCAATGTACTTAAAGCCTTTGCCTGACAGGGCTTCTGCATGCGCGCGCGCAGTACCCGGCGAAATTGAACTGGTATTGATAAAGGTGGCCCCGGCCTTTGCCGCGCTGAGCACCTTTGCATCGAGCGTAACGGCCGTTACCGCCCGGTCGTCGCTTAGCATGGTGAAAATCACATCGGCATCTTTTACGGCCAGTTCAGGCTTCGTCACCACGGAGGCGCCGTAGGGCTCCAGCTCAAGGGCTTTGGTATGGCTCCGATTCCATGCTGTTAAGGGATAGTTGGCTCTGAGCAAGTTCACGCTCATCGGAAAGCCCATGATTCCGATACCCAAAAAGGCAATGCGTATTGTGTTGGGGGTCATGATTGCACCTGCAGATCGTCTTCCACATAGGCGTGGATGATTTCGTCGAAGCTTTGTTCCGACTTAAACCCCAGCTCAAGGGCGCGGGTAGCCTCAAAGCCCGGCGCCCAGCCTGTCACCATTTTTTCAATGGCAGGATCCACTTTATGTTGAATGAGCTTTACTGCGTCTTCGCCCGCGATGCGCCGCAGCGCATCAATCTGTTCTTCAACCGTAGCACTGACGCCCGGCAGGGTCAGGTTACGGCGCCAGCCCAGCAGCCGGGTATCGAGCCCGGCGGCATGCAATAAAAAATTGACCGCAGATCTTGGCGATGTGTGCCAATGTTTTACGCTGGGGGAAACGGGCAGAATGGCGGGCAGACCTTGCAGCGGTTCTCTCAGAATCGACGAGAAAAATCCGGAGGCCGCTTTATTAGGTATGCCGGGACGAATACACAGCGTGGGCAACCTAAGGCCAATACCATCGACAAAGCCATGGCGTGAATAATCGCTTAACAATAACTCAGAGATTGCTTTCTGGGTGCCGTAGCTGGTGAGGGGCGTGTGGTGAAAACTATCGGGTATAGGATCGGGAAGGGGAGCGCCAAACACAGCAATGGATGAGGCGAATACCAGGCGAGGGAAGTAGCCCTGTTGTTCATTCAGGTGGCGTATGGCTTCAAGAAGGTAGCGAGTGCCATCCAGGTTGATTCTATAGCCTTTATCGAATTCGATCTCGGCTTCACCCGACACAATTGCTGCCAAATGAAAGATCACATCCGGTTTCTCCGAGACGATGAGCTGTGCGCCGTTTAGCGATGCGAAGTCAAGGCAAAGGGTTGAAGTCTCGATGGATGAATGACTGGGCCGGGGAGCCGCGACGGCGTCGTAAAGGCTTAGCCTGCTAATGTCTCTACCTTGTAGTTTGCTGATTTCAAGGAGTTTTTTTGTTAGCTTGGAGCCAAGCATCCCCGCTGCCCCCACGATAGCAATGTGCATTTTTATGTCTCCGTATAGGGTTTAACCGAATTAAACCTTTGGTGTTTTATTAACTATAGTTAGGTTGTCTGACAATATGATGTCTGGTTTAGGTGGTCGGGTCAATGGGTCTCAGTCCTAAGTGTGTCAGTCAATCCAATGAGTGAATTCGGTCAAGGCATATGACGAAATGACGTTGATTAACGAAGTGCTAAGTGAGGTGCTTAACCGTCTGGTTCAGGCGGTGGGCGAAGCGCGTGTACTGCAGGCCGCTGCGGACATGACGCCTTATTTAAGCGACTGGCACGGCGATGAGACCGGGACTGCAATCGCCGTAGTGCGGCCAGGGTCAACCTCCGAGGTGCAGTCGGTGCTGGCAATTTGCCACGAGGCGCGCGTGGCTGTGATCCCCAAGGCGGAAATACAGGACTGGTACTGGGAGCCTTGTCGGCAGAGCCGGCGGCCAAGATAATTTTGAGTCTTGAGCGCCTGAAGCAAATACGCTGTATCGATGTGGAAAACAGCTCTGTGGTGGTTGAGGCTGGCTGTGTGCTGGCCACCTTGCAGAATGAGGTTGCGGCAAAAGGCCTGCTGTTCCCTGTTTCATTGGGAGCGGAAGGTAGCTGTCAAATTGGGGGAAACATCAGTACCAACGCTGGTGGTATCAACGTGCTTCGTTACGGAATGATGCGCGAGCAGGTGCTGGGGCTTGAAGTGGTTCTGGCTGATGGCCGTTTATGGCAAAACCTCAAGGCCTTGCGTAAAGATAATCGGGGTATTGATCTTAACCAGCTATTTATTGGCGCCGAGGGCGTGCTGGGGGTTGTCACGGCTGCAAGTCTGCGTCTATGGCCTAAACCTTTTAGAGTCGCTACGGCCTTGTTGGCGCTAGAGTCGGTGGCTGACGCGGTGCGTATATACCAGTTGGCGCGTCAGCAATGCGGTGACGTCATGACCGCTTTCGAGCTAATGCCGCACCTGGCGCTGGTGCTCGCGCAAGAAGCCCTGCCTGATTTGGCTTTTCCTTTTGGTAGCGCACATAAAAACTATGTGCTTCTTGAGTTTTCGGGGGCAGAGCTACTCGACGTTGAGCAAATGCTCTCTGTTTTCATGGAGCGTATTTTTGAGCGAGGCCTGATCGTTGATGCGGTGGTTGCCCAGTCAACTTCCCAGGCCGATGCTTTGTGGAAGTTTAGGGAAGGAATGAATGAGGGCCAGGCGCGTCGGGGTGTGCACCTGCGATCCGACGTCTCTGTTCCCATTTCCGGTCTGGCTGAGTTTGTACAGCAGGCCGAAGTGGCTCTTCAGGCTCGGTTTCCGGCTTCTGAGATATTAAGTTACGGGCACATTGGTGACGGCAACGTGCATATCAATGTGCTGCCGCCGGCTGAAGCCAGTCATGAGCAACGCCTGGCACAAATTATCTCCGGAACCGACATCATCAACACCATTGTTCATAAGTACTCGGGAAGCATTAGCGCTGAGCACGGAATTGGCAGACTAAAGCGTCATGCCTTCGAAGAGCAGATTGATCCGCTACATAACGAGATGCTGCTTTGTATCAAACGTGGTTTCGACTCCCAAAACCTGTTGAATCCCGGTTGCCTGATCAACATGGTGGACTGCACCTCACCGTAGAAGGCACACTTGCCGGGTAGAAATCACATTGCGCAGGAGTAATCAGTAGTTATGTCACTTTTTAATCAAATAAGCCGAGCCAAAAGCCTGCCGGAAACGATCGCCCTGGAGATTCAGCAAGAGGTAACAGCAGGCAATTTAAAAGCTGGAGATCGTCTCCCCACCGAAAGTGAGTTGGCCGAGACCTTTGGTGTCAGCCGAACCGTGGTACGCGAAGCGATTGCTCAACTGCGGCACGAGGGGCTGGTCGAAACCCGCCGTGGGGTGGGCGCATTTATCACGGAACCCGAGCGTCGGCAGTTTTTACGCATAGAGGGACTCTCGCTGGACGATCCCGAGAGTTTCAGAAGTTTGTTTCAGTTACGCAGTGTGCTCGAGGTCGAGGCAGCAGGCCTGGCTGCCTTGCTGCACACCGAAGAGGAGCTTGCCAAAATTGACGACGCGCTTTATCGCATGATCAATGCAGATCAATGGTCAGGCGATGGCGTGGTGGCAGATCTCGATTTTCACCATGCGATCGCGAGCGCGACAGGTAATGAGTATTTCCCGGTTTTTATTGGCTTCATCAGCGAGAAGATGAGTGACGCCATGAATACCTCCGGGTCTATGCCGTACGTGAAGAAATCGTAAAAGTGACGATTGCTGAACACGTTGCAGTCAGGGATGCCATTGCCAGACGTGATGTGGATGAAGCTCGCCGCACCATGGAAATTCATATTCTTGGGGGCGCTCAGCGAGTGCGCCTGCCAGTCGAGGATAAGGAACAGCTGTACAAGCCGCGTAAATAGAACCCTGCAATTAGAACAAGGGCAGCTAGGAGCGGTAAATCTCAAGACAAAACCGGCGCATGCTGGAGGAGGCAGTGGTTATGCAGTTAGCGATTGATTGGTTTTACCGTTTTCTCAACTTTTTACTGGTGGTCCTGCTTAGCAGCATGGTGATCATGGTGTTTGGCAACGTCATCCTGCGGTATGCATTTAATACTGGCTGGACTGTTTCAGAAGAGTTGTCGCGTTTCTTTTTTGTGTGGGTGACATTTATTGGGGCTGTCGTCGCCTTTAGAAATTACGGACACATGGGAATTGAAACCCTGGTGGCCAGGCTTTCCAGGCGGAATCGACTGATTTGCATGGCCATCAGCAACTTCGTCATCATGGCCTGCTCTTTTATCTTTGCCTTTGGCGCCTTTCAGCAGCTTGACGTGAATTTCAGCATGTACGCGCCTGTCAGCGGTCTGGCGCTGGGATGGGTATATGGCATCGGCATCTTTACCGGCACCTGCATGTTTGTGATTGCAGCGCAGCGGTTCTTGATGGTGCTTTTTGGGCGCGTTAGCGATGAGGAGATCGCCCGGTTCGCCGGTGAGTTCTCCGACATCAGCACCGCGGGGTAAGTTCATATGACATTGCTTATCTTTATCGGCTCGTTGCTGGGCGCCATGGCGGTGGGTGTGCCTGTGGCTTTTGCCCTGATGTTTTGCGCAGTGATGCTGATGTTGCACCTGGACATGTATAACGCGCAAATTGTGGCGCAAAACATGATTTCCGGCGCAGATACCTTCACTCTTTTGGCCATTCCGTTTTTCCTTCTGGCCGGCGAGCTGATGAACTCGGGCGGCCTGTCCAAACGTATTATCAGCTTTGCTCTGGCGTGTGTCGGACACATCAAAGGTGGACTGGGGATAGTGGCTATTCTGGCTGCGGTCATCATGGCCAGCCTGTCGGGTTCAGCTGCTGCCGATACAGCAGCTCTGGCGGCGATTTTGGTTCCCATGATGCGCGATGCGGGCTATAACCTGCCACGCTCTGCCGGGCTGATGGCGGCCGGAGGCGTGATTGCTCCGGTTATTCCGCCATCCATGGCTTTCATTATTTTTGGTGTGGCCGCGAACGTCTCGATTTCCCGCTTGTTCATGGCGGGTATTGCTCCGGGTTTGCTGATGGCCTTTACGCTCGTGGCTACCTGGATGTTCGTGAATCGAAAATCCACGGTTGCTACGTTGCCCAAACGCTCGGCAGCCTATCGCCTGAAGGCAACAGGGCAGGCGGCGTGGGCGCTGGGAATGCCCGTGATCGTGCTTGGCGGTATTCGCTTCGGCATTGTCACGCCAACAGAGGCCGCGGTGGTAGCCGTAGTGTATGCCTGGTTTGTCGGCACCTTTGTATACCGTGAACTTACCGTCAAGGACCTTTATTCCGTTATCTTGCGGGCCGCGCATACCACGTCAATCGTGATGTTCCTGGTCGCCGCAGCACTGGTTTCCGCTTGGTTAATCACGGCCGCCAACATACCTGCCGAGCTGGGGAATATTCTTGAACCACTGATCGAGCACCCCAAACTGTTGATGCTGGCCATGATGGTGCTGATTTTTGTGATCGGCACGGCACTTGACCTTACTCCTACTATTCTGATTCTTACGCCGGTATTGCTGCCGGTGGTGAAAATGGCAGGCATAGACCCGGTTTACTTCGGCGTGATGTTTGTCATGAATACGTGTATTAGCCTTTTGACACCGCCCGTAGGCGTGGTGTTGAACGTCGCCAGCGGGGTAGCCAGAGTTCCGCTCGGGCAGGTGGTGGTTGGGGTTTCCCCTTTCTTGCTGGCGTATTTTGTGTTGCTGATGTTGTTTGTTGCGGTGCCTGAACTCATTACCGTACCCATGCAGTGGTTGTATTGAGATCAGCCTTTTGCTTGAAGAATGCTTGAAAAACGTTAGCCCCTGCAGGGGCTGACACCTAAAACATAATGAGAGGTGACAAATGAAAAAGTTCATGATGACTTGCGTGGTGGCATCCCTGGGTTTAACGGTGGCCTTGCCAGCAAGCGCCGAGTTCAAGACTCGAAATATACGGATATCAAATGGTCTTAGTTCTGATCACCCGGTTGGTGACGGCGTTAAGGCGTTCAACAGCTGCCTGCAAGAGAAATCCGACGGCAAGATGAAGCTCACTGCTTACTGGAGTGAATCGCTGGGCAGTGATATTCAGGCCACACAGGCCCTGCGATCTGGCACTCAGGAGGCGGTTATTACTTCCTCATCGCCATTGGTCGGCCTGGTTCCGGCCCTGGGGGTATTTGACCTGCCGTTTTTGTTTGCCAACGAGCAAGAGGCTGACCAGGTGGTTGATGGTGCTTTCGGCGAGGTGATAAATGGCAAGCTCGAAGAGCAAGGGCTGGTTAATCTTGCCTTTTGGGAGAACGGATTCAGACAACTGACCAACTCCAAACGTCCTGTAGAGAAGTGGGAAGACTTCAAGGGGATTAAGGTTCGCGTGATGCAGAACAATATCTTCCTGGATACTTTTAACAATTTAGGCGCAAATCCGACCCCGATGGCCTTTGGTGAAATATTTTCCGCCTTGGAAACCGGGGCGATTGATGCCCAGGAAAATCCTTTTGTCACTATTGATGCCTCCAAGTTCTATGAGGTTCAAAAGTATGTGTCGGTAACCAACCATGCTTACACACCTTTTCTGGTGCTGTATTCCAAGCGCATATTTGATACCTATTCTGATGAGGAAAAAGCCGCACTGCAAGAATGCGCCGTGGTTGGCCGCGACGAGCAGCGTAAAGCGATTCGAACCTTAACCGCCCAGTCCATTGAGACAATCAAGGCTGCAGGGGTAGAAGTGAACGAGCTGTCAGCCGACGAGCAACAGCGTATTCGCGAAAAATCCCAACCTATTTACGATAAGCACCAGGACGATGTAGGCGTTGATGTGGTCGAACAAGTGCAAAAGCAATTGAGCGAGATACGCGGCTAAGTCCGTCAGCAAGAGTACGTACATAATTAATTAGGTCCTAAGTCGTCAAGCCGTTAGATCTATAGTCAGAGCACGTATTTAATGTGATGGATTGTTAGGTCTATCGGCAAAAAGACGGATACAACGAAATGAGTCAACAGGAGCCAATAATGAGTGAAAGCTTAAAGGGGAAGGTGGTGTTGATTACCGCTGCTGCCCATGGCATCGGTTTTGCAACCGCCGTCGCCTTTGCCAAAGCAGGAGCGGTTGTGCATGCGACGGATATTGAAGAGGCCGGGCTGGTGACGCTTGCTGCAGAGCACGGTGTGAAAACAGCGTGGATGGATGTCCGCGACACCCAAGCTATTAACGAGGTTGTGCGCAATATCGGCACTATCGATATCTTGTTCAACTGCGCAGGGTACGTGCAGAACGGCACAGTTCTGGAAGCGACAGAAGCCGACTTTGATCTGGCCTTTGATTTGAACGTGAAATCCATGCTGCGCACTATTCAGGCAGTTTTGCCCGGCATGTTAGAGCGCGGCGATGGCAGCATTATCAACGTGGCTTCTGTAGTCGGCTCGTTAAAGGGGTGATTAATCGCTGTTCGTATGGCGTGACCAAAGCAGCGGTAATAGGTCTGACGAAATCAGTGGCTGCCGATTATGTGACTCAGGGAATCCGCTGCAATGCCATTTGCCCCGGCACCGTTCACAGCCCATCTCTTGATCAGCGCTTGCAGGCTACGGGCGACTACGACAAGGCTATGGTTGAGTTTATTGGCCGTCAGCCCATGAAGCGTTTAGGCACCGCCGACGAAATTGCCGATTTGGCTATCTATCTGGCAGGCGCTACCTACACTACTGGCAGCGTCAACGTTATTGATGGTGGCTGGCTAACTTAAGCCCATTTAATCTGGCCTGCCTTGATTTAGGTGGGCCAAGCCAAACAAAGAAAATTTGATTTGATCCTGAGTCATCTTCTTTAGAGTTAAAAATACGGAGTTAGCGATGAAACTTGTGAGGTATGGCGAAGTTGGCCACGAAAAACCAGGGTTGCTTGATTCGAATGGCAGGATCCGAGACTTATCACACCACATTTGCGACCTCAAGGAAGACGCATTAAGCGCCAGCAAGCTAAAGCAGCTCGATCATCTCGATATGGACGCTTTACCGCTGGTTGAAGGCGAGCCTCGCTTGGGCGCGTGTGTAGGGCATGTGGGCAAGTTCATCTGCATAGGTCTTAATTATTCAGATCATGCTGCAGAAACGGGGGCGGTTGTTCCTCCCGAGCCCATTATCTTCATGAAAGCCAGTTCGGCCATCATCGGGCCTAATGATGATGTCCTGATTCCGCGCAACTCAACGAAGACAGACTGGGAGGTCGAGTTGGGTGTGGTTATCGGAGATCGCGCTAAGTATGTGTCTGAAGCGGATGCATTGAAGTATGTGGCCGGGTATTGCACCATTAATGATCTCAGCGAACGTGAGTTTCAAATGGAACGCGCCGGACAATGGACTAAAGGCAAGTCCTGTGACACATTCGGCCCGATCGGCCCCTGGCTGGTCACCAAGGATGAAATCGATGATCCGCAAAATCTGGGCATGTGGCTAAAGGTGAATGGGCAGAGCATGCAAGATGGCTCGACCAGCACCATGGTCTTTGGTGTGGCGAAGCTGGTGTCTTATTTAAGCCAGTTTATGAGTCTGGAGCCCGGAGACATCATTTCTACTGGAACCCCTCCAGGAGTCGGCCTGGGCATGAAGCCGCCCGTATTCTTAAAACCGGGAGATGTAATAGAGCTGGGGATCGAGGGCTTAGGTAATCAGCGTCAGCAGGTTCGTGCTGATAACTAGACACCATGTCCACGTCTTGGTCGCTCTTCTGCGCATGATGTGTGGAAGAGCGGGCATGCAGAGATACGTTTATCAACGAAAGGCTGCTCTATATATAAAGCATGCATAAGGTTGCGGTATTAGTATCGGCTTTCAGTTTGGACTTTTAGGGTTATTGGCTTCTTCGGTGGCCAAATCATTTTATGCGGTGATGAAAACTAAAGGGCCATCAGATCAAGGGCTTAGCTGTCTTGTTTTTGAGCTGCTCATTTAAACCGTAAATAAAAGCCGTAAAAGGCTTGCCAAGGCCGAATTAGGGGTGCTATAGTTCGTCTTCTTCGCAGCAACCAATTCGGGTTTACCCTTATTAACCGCCACGAAGCGCTCAACGCATTAGCTGTACCGATTCCCGCTTAGCCCAAAGGGCAGCTTCAAATCATCACAGTGTTTTTGCAATGAGTGGCAACGGCACTTCGGTGCCAGCCGTTAACTTTTAGTTGACAGCCAACAAAAAGCAGTGTTATAGTTTACTGCTTCGCTACTGCAGCGGCTTTTGTGAAAACGAAAGCAGGCCATAGCCAGAAGCGAAAGAGAAGCAGGAAACTAAGTAGTAAGCAAGTAGCAAACAAGTGGGAAAACGGCAGCGCAGTTATTGCCGGGCAGGTAGCAGTACAGCAGGGACGTAAACCTCAATGTTTAACGGTCGTGTTTAAGGTGCCAGGAAGTACGGTGCTGACACGGCGTTTAAGTATTTAGGTTTACGAGAGATCGAGGCAGGTGGGTTAGGCGGTATGTTGAAAGTGTTTTAGTTTTACTTCTTCCAACAAATTGCTTGACAAACAAATTTAGATGCTTCATAATCTCGTTTCTCTGGTTGCGGTGCACCACTTCGGTGGGCCGGCAGGCAGTGCAGAATAACGCAGTACAGGCAGTATGGATGTTGATTGTGACCAATTGATGTCGACCCGTTCTTTAAAAATTTAACAGCCGATAAGTGTGGGCGCTTGGAATGAGTGAGCCAATCTTCTCACGAAGATTCGCCACAAAGTTAAAATCAAGTGCTCACATAAAGAAGTTTTTAGTATTGCCTTGTGCATACACTGAAGATTTCTTTGAGTACACTCCGCTGAGTCCTATTTATAGGGCGAAGCAAACGAAAACAGAGATTAAACTGAAGAGTTTGATCCTGGCTCAGATTGAACGCTAGCGGGATGCTTTACACATGCAAGTCGAACGGCAGCACGAGAGAGCTTGCTCTCTTGGTGGCGAGTGGCGGACGGGTGAGTAATATATCGGAACGTGCCCAGTAGCGGGGGATAACTACTCGAAAGAGTGGCTAATACCGCATACGCCCTACGGGGGAAAGGGGGGATTCTTTTAGAACCTCTCACTATTGGAGCGGCCGATATCGGATTAGCTAGTTGGTGGGGTAAAGGCCTACCAAGGCGACGATCCGTAGCTGGTTTGAGAGGACGACCAGCCACACTGGGACTGAGACACGGCCCAGACTCCTACGGGAGGCAGCAGTGGGGAATTTTGGACAATGGGGGGAACCCTGATCCAGCCATCCCGCGTGTATGATGAAGGCCTTCGGGTTGTAAAGTACTTTTGACAGGGAAGAAACGGCACTGCCTAATAAGCGGTGCTAATGACGGTACCTGTAGAATAAGCACCGGCTAACTACGTGCCAGCAGCCGCGGTAATACGTAGGGTGCAAGCGTTAATCGGAATTACTGGGCGTAAAGGGTACGCAGGCGGCTAGGAAAGAAGGATGTGAAATCCCAGGGCTCAACCTTGGAACTGCATTCTTAACTGCCTAGCTAGAGTATGTCAGAGGGGGTAGAATTCCACGTGTAGCAGTGAAATGCGTAGATATGTGGAGGAATACCGATGGCGAAGGCAGCCCCCTGGGATAATACTGACGCTCAGGTACGAAAGCGTGGGGAGCAAACAGGATTAGATACCCTGGTAGTCCACGCCCTAAACGATGTCAACTAGCTGTTGGGGCCAATAGGCTTTAGTAGCGCAGCTAACGCGTGAAGTTGACCGCCTGGGGAGTACGGTCGCAAGATTAAAACTCAAAGGAATTGACGGGGACCCGCACAAGCGGTGGATGATGTGGATTAATTCGATGCAACGCGAAAAACCTTACCTACGCTTGACATGTCTGGAATCCTTAAGAGATTGAGGAGTGCCCGCAAGGGAACCGGAACACAGGTGCTGCATGGCTGTCGTCAGCTCGTGTCGTGAGATGTTGGGTTAAGTCCCGCAACGAGCGCAACCCTTGTCATTAGTTGCTACGAAAGAGCACTCTAATGAGACTGCCGGTGACAAACCGGAGGAAGGTGGGGATGACGTCAAGTCCTCATGGCCCTTATGCGTAGGGCTTCACACGTCATACAATGGTCAGGACAGAGGGTCGCCAACCCGCGAGGGGGAGCTAATCCCAGAAACCTGATCGTAGTCCGGATCGCAGTCTGCAACTCGACTGCGTGAAGTCGGAATCGCTAGTAATCGCGGATCAGAATGCCGCGGTGAATACGTTCCCGGGTCTTGTACACACCGCCCGTCACACCATGGAAGTGGGTTTCACCAGAAGTAGGTAGCCTAACCGCAAGGAGGGCGCTTACCACGGTGGGATTCATGACTGGGGTGAAGTCGTAACAAGGTAGCCGTATCGGAAGGTGCGGCTGGATCACCTCCTTTCAGAGCGCGTGCTCACGAAGCGAAAGCGTCCACACTTATTGGCTGTTAACAAGTTCCATGACCAAGGTCGATCAACACCTGGCAACACAACAATTGGGTCAGTAGCTCAGTCGGTTAGAGCACCGTCTTGATAAGGCGGGGGTCGTTGGTTCGATTCCAACTTGACCCACCACGATTTACCTCGGGGGATTAGCTCAGCTGGGAGAGCACCTGCTTTGCAAGCAGGGGGTCGTCGGTTCGATCCCGTCATCCTCCACCATTATTTTAGCGGTGTTGATTGGGTTGGCGTTTACTTGCCAACAGCGTTGTTGGCAAGTTTGGTTCATGGAAGGAATTGAGACATTGCACGCCTCGGCGTTGGCCGAAAAAAGCGGTGTATGGCTCAGTTCAACGACCAGTATCGTTTTTTTAGACGGTACTGCTCGTTGGGCTGATTAGCTCGATGGTTTTAACTTGTTCTTTAACAATCTGGAAAAAGCACAACGAAGTGTATTCATGATGCATCGCGATAATATATCGGGATGTGTGAATATGCGGGTTGTGATTGCAAAATCAACAATTTTGTTCAAATAGTTCTCAATATAGATAGCGCATTGATTAATCAATGTGGATATTGTGAGTGATGAACGGCACAACGCGAAAACTCATAATCCTATAATTAGCCTAAAGCGTTATAGGATCAAGCGAATAAGTGCATGCGGCGGATGCCTTGGCGATCACAG
>NZ_JAKGCT010000006.1 GCF_022230885.1 Paenalcaligenes niemegkensis
CCGCTTAGCCCAAAGGGCAGCTTCAAATCATCACAGTGTTTTTGCAATGAGTGGCAACGGCACTTCGGTGCCAGCCGTTAACTTTTAGTTGACAGCCAGCAAAAAGCAGTGCTATAGTTTACTGCTTCGCTACTGCAGCGGCTTTTGTGAAAACGAAAGCAGGCCATAGCCAGAAGCGAAAGAGAAGCAGGAAGCTAAGTAGTAAGCAAGTAGCAAACAAGTGGGAAGACGGCAGCGCAGTTATTGCCGGGCAGGTAGCAGTACAGCAGGGACGTAAACCTCAATGTTTAACGGTCGTGTTTAAGGTGCCAGGAAGTACGGTGCTGACACGGCGTTTAAGTATTTAGGTTTACGAGAGATCGAGGCAGGTGGGTTAGGCGGTATGTTGAAAGTGTTTTAGTTTTACTTCTTCCAACAAATTGCTTGACAAACAAATTTAGATGCTTCATAATCTCGTTTCTCTGGTTGCGGTGCACCACTTCGGTGGGCCGGCAGGCAGTGCAGAATAACGCAGTACAGGCAGTATGGATGTTGATTGTGACCAATTGATGTCGACCCGTTCTTTAAAAATTTAACAGCCGATAAGTGTGGGCGCTTGGAATGAGTGAGCCAATCTTCTCACGAAGATTCGCCACAAAGTTAAAATCAAGTGCTCACATAAAGAAGTTTTTAGTATTGCCTTGTGCATACACTGAAGATTTCTTTGAGTACACTCCGCTGAGTCCTATTTATAGGGCGAAGCAAACGAAAACAGAGATTAAACTGAAGAGTTTGATCCTGGCTCAGATTGAACGCTAGCGGGATGCTTTACACATGCAAGTCGAACGGCAGCACGAGAGAGCTTGCTCTCTTGGTGGCGAGTGGCGGACGGGTGAGTAATATATCGGAACGTGCCCAGTAGCGGGGGATAACTACTCGAAAGAGTGGCTAATACCGCATACGCCCTACGGGGGAAAGGGGGGATTCTTTTAGAACCTCTCACTATTGGAGCGGCCGATATCGGATTAGCTAGTTGGTGGGGTAAAGGCCTACCAAGGCGACGATCCGTAGCTGGTTTGAGAGGACGACCAGCCACACTGGGACTGAGACACGGCCCAGACTCCTACGGGAGGCAGCAGTGGGGAATTTTGGACAATGGGGGGAACCCTGATCCAGCCATCCCGCGTGTATGATGAAGGCCTTCGGGTTGTAAAGTACTTTTGACAGGGAAGAAACGGCACTGCCTAATAAGCGGTGCTAATGACGGTACCTGTAGAATAAGCACCGGCTAACTACGTGCCAGCAGCCGCGGTAATACGTAGGGTGCAAGCGTTAATCGGAATTACTGGGCGTAAAGGGTACGCAGGCGGCTAGGAAAGAAGGATGTGAAATCCCAGGGCTCAACCTTGGAACTGCATTCTTAACTGCCTAGCTAGAGTATGTCAGAGGGGGTAGAATTCCACGTGTAGCAGTGAAATGCGTAGATATGTGGAGGAATACCGATGGCGAAGGCAGCCCCCTGGGATAATACTGACGCTCAGGTACGAAAGCGTGGGGAGCAAACAGGATTAGATACCCTGGTAGTCCACGCCCTAAACGATGTCAACTAGCTGTTGGGGCCAATAGGCTTTAGTAGCGCAGCTAACGCGTGAAGTTGACCGCCTGGGGAGTACGGTCGCAAGATTAAAACTCAAAGGAATTGACGGGGACCCGCACAAGCGGTGGATGATGTGGATTAATTCGATGCAACGCGAAAAACCTTACCTACGCTTGACATGTCTGGAATCCTTAAGAGATTGAGGAGTGCCCGCAAGGGAACCGGAACACAGGTGCTGCATGGCTGTCGTCAGCTCGTGTCGTGAGATGTTGGGTTAAGTCCCGCAACGAGCGCAACCCTTGTCATTAGTTGCTACGAAAGAGCACTCTAATGAGACTGCCGGTGACAAACCGGAGGAAGGTGGGGATGACGTCAAGTCCTCATGGCCCTTATGCGTAGGGCTTCACACGTCATACAATGGTCAGGACAGAGGGTCGCCAACCCGCGAGGGGGAGCTAATCCCAGAAACCTGATCGTAGTCCGGATCGCAGTCTGCAACTCGACTGCGTGAAGTCGGAATCGCTAGTAATCGCGGATCAGAATGCCGCGGTGAATACGTTCCCGGGTCTTGTACACACCGCCCGTCACACCATGGAAGTGGGTTTCACCAGAAGTAGGTAGCCTAACCGCAAGGAGGGCGCTTACCACGGTGGGATTCATGACTGGGGTGAAGTCGTAACAAGGTAGCCGTATCGGAAGGTGCGGCTGGATCACCTCCTTTCAGAGCGCGTGCTCACGAAGCGAAAGCGTCCACACTTATTGGCTGTTAACAAGTTCCATGACCAAGGTCGATCAACACCTGGCAACACAACAATTGGGTCAGTAGCTCAGTCGGTTAGAGCACCGTCTTGATAAGGCGGGGGTCGTTGGTTCGATTCCAACTTGACCCACCACGATTTACCTCGGGGGATTAGCTCAGCTGGGAGAGCACCTGCTTTGCAAGCAGGGGGTCGTCGGTTCGATCCCGTCATCCTCCACCATTATTTTAGCGGTGTTGATTGGGTTGGCGTTTACTTGCCAACAGCGTTGTTGGCAAGTTTGGTTCATGGAAGGAATTGAGACATTGCACGCCTCGGCGTTGGCCGAAAAAAGCGGTGTATGGCTCAGTTCAACGACCAGTATCGTTTTTTTAGACGGTACTGCTCGTTGGGCTGATTAGCTCGATGGTTTTAACTTGTTCTTTAACAATCTGGAAAAAGCACAACGAAGTGTATTCATGATGCATCGCGATAATATATCGGGATGTGTGAATATGCGGGTTGTGATTGCAAAATCAACAATTTTGTTCAAATAGTTCTCAATATAGATAGCGCATTGATTAATCAATGTGGATATTGTGAGTGATGAACGGCACAACGCGAAAACTCATAATCCTATAATTAGCCTAAAGCGTTATAGGATCAAGCGAATAAGTGCATGCGGCGGATGCCTTGGCGATCACAGGCGATGAAGGACGTGGTAGTCTGCGAAAAGCTACGGGGAGCTGACAAACAAGCTTTGATCCGTAGATGTCCGAATGGGGGAACCCACGACAGCGATGTCGTATCCTACACTGAATACATAGGTGTAGCGAAGCTAACCAGGTGAACTGAACCATCTCAGTAGCCTGAGGAAAAGAAATCAACCGAGATTCCGGAAGTAGTGGCGAACGAAACCGGACCAGCCTTAACGTGATAGTCGATTTGATAGTTGAATGATCTGGAAAGGTCAACCGTAGTGGGTGATAGTCCCGTAAGCGAAATCAAATCGGTGGTACTAGGCGTTAGACAAGTAGGGCGGGACACGTGAAATCCTGTCTGAATATGGGGGGACCATCCTCCAAGGCTAAATACTCGTGATCGACCGATAGTGAACCAGTACCGTGAGGGAAAGGCGAAAAGAACCCCGGAAGGGGAGTGAAATAGATCCTGAAACCGCATGCATACAAACAGTAGGAGCACCTTCGGGTGTGACTGCGTACCTTTTGTATAATGGGTCAGCGACTTACATTCAGTGGCAAGCTTAACCGAATAGGGGAGGCGTAGCGAAAGCGAGTCCGAATAGGGCGAATCAGTCGCTGGGTGTAGACCCGAAACCAGGCGATCTATCCATGGTCAGGTTGAAGGCACGGTAACACGTGCTGGAGGACCGAACCCACTAATGTTGAAAAATTAGGGGATGAACTGTGGATTGGAGTGAAAGGCTAAACAAGCCTGGAGATAGCTGGTTCTCTCCGAAAACTATTTAGGTAGTGCCTCGCGTATTACTGTCGGGGGTAGAGCACTGTTATGGCTAGGGGGTCACAGCGACTTACCAACCCATGGCAAACTCCGAATACCGACAAGTACAGCGCGGGAGACAGAGCACCGGGTGCTAACGTCCGGACTCAAGAGGGAAACAACCCAGACCGCCAGCTAAGGTCCCTAAAACGGGCTAAGTGGGAAACGAAGTGGGAAGGCATAGACAGTCAGGAAGTTGGCTTAGAAGCAGCCATCTTTTAAAGAAAGCGTAATAGCTCACTGATCGAGTCGTCCTGCGCGGAAGATGTAACGGGGCTAAGCCGGTTACCGAAGCTGCGGATGTGCACGTTTACGTGCACGTGGTAGGAGAGCGTTCTGTAGGCCTGCGAAGGTAGCTTGTAAAGGCTGCTGGAGGTATCAGAAGTGAGAATGCTGACATGAGTAGCGATAAAGGGGGTGAAAAGCCCCCTCGCCGTAAGTCCAAGGTTTCCTGCGCAACGTTCATCGGCGCAGGGTGAGTCGGCCCCTAAGGCGAGGCAGAGATGCGTAGCTGATGGGAAGCGGGTTAATATTCCCGCACCATTGTAAAGTGCGATGGGGGGACGGATCGCGGAAGGTCATCGGAGTGTTGGACGTCTCCGTTGGGGCATCGAAGAAGGCGCTTAGGCAAATCCGGGCGCGTAATTCAAGGGTGTCACTGAATAGGGCTACGGCCCTAAACTGATTGGAAGTGGTTCCAAGAAAAGCCTCTAAGCTTCAGCTTTACAAGACCGTACCGCAAACCGACACAGGTGGACGGGATGAATATTCCAAGGCGCTTGAGAGAACTCAGGAGAAGGAACTCGGCAAATTAATACCGTAACTTCGGGAGAAGGTATGCCCTGGTAGTGTGAGGTGCTTGCGCACTGAGCATGAAGGGGCCGCAGAGAAATGGTGGCTGCGACTGTTTATTAAAAACACAGCACTCTGCAAACACGAAAGTGGACGTATAGGGTGTGACGCCTGCCCGGTGCCGGAAGGTTAAGTGATGGGGTGCAAGCTCTTGATCGAAGCCCCGGTAAACGGCGGCCGTAACTATAACGGTCCTAAGGTAGCGAAATTCCTTGTCGGGTAAGTTCCGACCTGCACGAATGGCGTAACGATGGCCACACTGTCTCCTCCTGAGACTCAGCGAAGTTGACGTGGTTGTGATGATGCAATCTACCCGCGGCTAGACGGAAAGACCCCATGAACCTTTACTGTAGCTTTGCATTGGATTGTGAACCGGCCTGTGTAGGATAGGTGGGAGGCATTGAAGCGTGGACGCTAGTCTGCGTGGAGCCAACCTTGAAATACCACCCTGGTCGTTTTATGGTTCTAACCTAGGTCCGTTATCCGGATCGGGGACCGTGCATGGTGGGCAGTTTGACTGGGGCGGTCTCCTCCTAAAGTGTAACGGAGGAGTTCGAAGGTACGCTAGATACGGTCGGAAATCGTGTCGATAGTGCAATGGCATAAGCGTGCTTAACTGTGAGACTGACACGTCGAACAGGTACGAAAGTAGGACATAGTGATCCGGTGGTTCTGTATGGAAGGGCCATCGCTCAACGGATAAAAGGTACTCTGGGGATAACAGGCTGATACCGCCCAAGAGTTCATATCGACGGCGGTGTTTGGCACCTCGATGTCGACTCATCTCATCCTGGGGCTGTAGCCGGTCCCAAGGGTATGGCTGTTCGCCATTTAAAGAGGTACGTGAGTTGGGTTTAAAACGTCGTGAGACAGTTTGGTCCCTATCTGCCGTGGGCGTTGGATACTTGACGGAGCCTGCTCCTAGTACGAGAGGACCGGAGTGGACGTACCGCTGGTGTATCGGTTGTCATGCCAATGGCATTGCCGAGTAGCTAAGTACGGAAGAGATAACCGCTGAAGGCATCTAAGCGGGAAACTCGTCTGAAGATTAGGTATCCCGGGAGCTTGACTCCCCTGAAGGGTCGTTCGAGACCAGAACGTTGATAGGCTGGGTGTGGAAGTGCAGTAATGCACGTAGCTAACCAGTACTAATTGCCCGTGAGGCTTGATCCTATAACCGTTTAGGTTAGTGGGTTTTCAAGTGTCGTTCAGAAACAAAAAAACGCAATACCACACACGCAAATGACATGAATACATGGTTCAGACAGCCTCACGCCCCCAGGGCGAGGCTGTTGACACCGCATTGTGCTTTTTCCCAGATTGGCCTTTTGGGCTCAACGATGCGTTGAGCGCGAGGGGCACGCAAGTTTACGCTTGACGACCATAGCAAGGTGGCACCACCCCTTTTCCATTCCGAACAGGACCGTGAAACGCCTTTGCGCCGATGATAGTGGACGGACGTCTGTGAAAGTAGGTCATCGTCAGGCACTTATACGAAAAACCCCCGCTCGTGATCGAGTGGGGGTTTTTTTACGTCTGCTGCTTTCGCGCCCTGCAGCCCGTGCCGGGCTCTGCGTTTGCCGGGCCAGCCCGGCTCTTGCTAGCCAAACAGACCGTATTCATCCAGTAG
>NZ_JAKGCT010000007.1 GCF_022230885.1 Paenalcaligenes niemegkensis
TGGGCTGATTAGCTCGATGGTTTTAACTTGTTCTTTAACAATCTGGAAAAAGCACAACGAAGTGTATTCATGATGCATCGCGATAATATATCGGGATGTGTGAATATGCGGGTTGTGATTGCAAAATCAACAATTTTGTTCAAATAGTTCTCAATATAGATAGCGCATTGATTAATCAATGTGGATATTGTGAGTGATGAACGGCACAACGCGAAAACTCATAATCCTATAATTAGCCTAAAGCGTTATAGGATCAAGCGAATAAGTGCATGCGGCGGATGCCTTGGCGATCACAGGCGATGAAGGACGTGGTAGTCTGCGAAAAGCTACGGGGAGCTGACAAACAAGCTTTGATCCGTAGATGTCCGAATGGGGGAACCCACGACAGCGATGTCGTATCCTACACTGAATACATAGGTGTAGCGAAGCTAACCAGGTGAACTGAACCATCTCAGTAGCCTGAGGAAAAGAAATCAACCGAGATTCCGGAAGTAGTGGCGAACGAAACCGGACCAGCCTTAACGTGATAGTCGATTTGATAGTTGAATGATCTGGAAAGGTCAACCGTAGTGGGTGATAGTCCCGTAAGCGAAATCAAATCGGTGGTACTAGGCGTTAGACAAGTAGGGCGGGACACGTGAAATCCTGTCTGAATATGGGGGGACCATCCTCCAAGGCTAAATACTCGTGATCGACCGATAGTGAACCAGTACCGTGAGGGAAAGGCGAAAAGAACCCCGGAAGGGGAGTGAAATAGATCCTGAAACCGCATGCATACAAACAGTAGGAGCACCTTCGGGTGTGACTGCGTACCTTTTGTATAATGGGTCAGCGACTTACATTCAGTGGCAAGCTTAACCGAATAGGGGAGGCGTAGCGAAAGCGAGTCCGAATAGGGCGAATCAGTCGCTGGGTGTAGACCCGAAACCAGGCGATCTATCCATGGTCAGGTTGAAGGCACGGTAACACGTGCTGGAGGACCGAACCCACTAATGTTGAAAAATTAGGGGATGAACTGTGGATTGGAGTGAAAGGCTAAACAAGCCTGGAGATAGCTGGTTCTCTCCGAAAACTATTTAGGTAGTGCCTCGCGTATTACTGTCGGGGGTAGAGCACTGTTATGGCTAGGGGGTCACAGCGACTTACCAACCCATGGCAAACTCCGAATACCGACAAGTACAGCGCGGGAGACAGAGCACCGGGTGCTAACGTCCGGACTCAAGAGGGAAACAACCCAGACCGCCAGCTAAGGTCCCTAAAACGGGCTAAGTGGGAAACGAAGTGGGAAGGCATAGACAGTCAGGAAGTTGGCTTAGAAGCAGCCATCTTTTAAAGAAAGCGTAATAGCTCACTGATCGAGTCGTCCTGCGCGGAAGATGTAACGGGGCTAAGCCGGTTACCGAAGCTGCGGATGTGCACGTTTACGTGCACGTGGTAGGAGAGCGTTCTGTAGGCCTGCGAAGGTAGCTTGTAAAGGCTGCTGGAGGTATCAGAAGTGAGAATGCTGACATGAGTAGCGATAAAGGGGGTGAAAAGCCCCCTCGCCGTAAGTCCAAGGTTTCCTGCGCAACGTTCATCGGCGCAGGGTGAGTCGGCCCCTAAGGCGAGGCAGAGATGCGTAGCTGATGGGAAGCGGGTTAATATTCCCGCACCATTGTAAAGTGCGATGGGGGGACGGATCGCGGAAGGTCATCGGAGTGTTGGACGTCTCCGTTGGGGCATCGAAGAAGGCGCTTAGGCAAATCCGGGCGCGTAATTCAAGGGTGTCACTGAATAGGGCTACGGCCCTAAACTGATTGGAAGTGGTTCCAAGAAAAGCCTCTAAGCTTCAGCTTTACAAGACCGTACCGCAAACCGACACAGGTGGACGGGATGAATATTCCAAGGCGCTTGAGAGAACTCAGGAGAAGGAACTCGGCAAATTAATACCGTAACTTCGGGAGAAGGTATGCCCTGGTAGTGTGAGGTGCTTGCGCACTGAGCATGAAGGGGCCGCAGAGAAATGGTGGCTGCGACTGTTTATTAAAAACACAGCACTCTGCAAACACGAAAGTGGACGTATAGGGTGTGACGCCTGCCCGGTGCCGGAAGGTTAAGTGATGGGGTGCAAGCTCTTGATCGAAGCCCCGGTAAACGGCGGCCGTAACTATAACGGTCCTAAGGTAGCGAAATTCCTTGTCGGGTAAGTTCCGACCTGCACGAATGGCGTAACGATGGCCACACTGTCTCCTCCTGAGACTCAGCGAAGTTGACGTGGTTGTGATGATGCAATCTACCCGCGGCTAGACGGAAAGACCCCATGAACCTTTACTGTAGCTTTGCATTGGATTGTGAACCGGCCTGTGTAGGATAGGTGGGAGGCATTGAAGCGTGGACGCTAGTCTGCGTGGAGCCAACCTTGAAATACCACCCTGGTCGTTTTATGGTTCTAACCTAGGTCCGTTATCCGGATCGGGGACCGTGCATGGTGGGCAGTTTGACTGGGGCGGTCTCCTCCTAAAGTGTAACGGAGGAGTTCGAAGGTACGCTAGATACGGTCGGAAATCGTGTCGATAGTGCAATGGCATAAGCGTGCTTAACTGTGAGACTGACACGTCGAACAGGTACGAAAGTAGGACATAGTGATCCGGTGGTTCTGTATGGAAGGGCCATCGCTCAACGGATAAAAGGTACTCTGGGGATAACAGGCTGATACCGCCCAAGAGTTCATATCGACGGCGGTGTTTGGCACCTCGATGTCGACTCATCTCATCCTGGGGCTGTAGCCGGTCCCAAGGGTATGGCTGTTCGCCATTTAAAGAGGTACGTGAGTTGGGTTTAAAACGTCGTGAGACAGTTTGGTCCCTATCTGCCGTGGGCGTTGGATACTTGACGGAGCCTGCTCCTAGTACGAGAGGACCGGAGTGGACGTACCGCTGGTGTATCGGTTGTCATGCCAATGGCATTGCCGAGTAGCTAAGTACGGAAGAGATAACCGCTGAAGGCATCTAAGCGGGAAACTCGTCTGAAGATTAGGTATCCCGGGAGCTTGACTCCCCTGAAGGGTCGTTCGAGACCAGAACGTTGATAGGCTGGGTGTGGAAGTGCAGTAATGCACGTAGCTAACCAGTACTAATTGCCCGTGAGGCTTGATCCTATAACCGTTTAGGTTAGTGGGTTTTCAAGTGTCGTTCAGAAACAAAAAAACGCAATACCACACACGCAAATGACATGAATACATGGTTCAGACAGCCTCACGCCCCCAGGGCGAGGCTGTTGACACCGCATTGTGCTTTTTCCCAGATTGGCCTTTTGGGCTCAACGATGCGTTGAGCGCGAGGGGCACGCAAGTTTACGCTTGACGACCATAGCAAGGTGGCACCACCCCTTTTCCATTCCGAACAGGACCGTGAAACGCCTTTGCGCCGATGATAGTGGACGGACGTCTGTGAAAGTAGGTCATCGTCAGGCACTTATACGAAAAACCCCCGCTCGTGATCGAGTGGGGGTTTTTTTACGTCTGCTGCTTTCGCGCCCTGCAGCCCGTGCCGGGCTCTGCGTTTGCCGGGCCAGCCCGGCTCTTGCTAGCCAAACAGACCGTATTCATCCAGTAGCCTTATTTTTCCGATGTGAGCTTCGTGTGACTGTTGATCAGGTTCCGATAGTCCGGAATATGGTTGGAAAACAAGGTACCCAGGCCTTCGACATCATTGCGCCAGTCACGGTGCAGTTCGCAAGCCAGGCCGAACCAGGTCATCAGTTGCGCACCGGCCGAGGACATGCGATCCCATGCCGAATGGCGCGTAATTTCGTTGAAGGTGCCAGAGGCATCGGTAACTACAAATACCTCATACCCGGCCTCAAGCGCCGACAAGGCTGGAAACGCCACGCAGACTTCAGTTACCACACCGGCGATGATCAATTGCTTCTTGCCGGTGGCTTCTATAGCCTTCACAAAATCATCATTATCCCAGGCGTTGATCTGGCCTGGCCGAGCAATATAGGGTGCATCCGGAAAACTTTCTTTTAATTCTGGCACGAGAGGTCCATTAGGACCATCTTCGAAGCTAGTGGTCAGAATGGTTGGCAATTCAAAATACTTTGCCAGGTCAGCCAGAGCCAGCACGTTATTCTTGAACTTATCTGGATCGATATCGCGCACCAGTGATAGCAGCCCGGTTTGATGATCGACCAGCAGAACCGCAGCCTGGGTTTTATCAAGACGTTTATACAGAGTACTCATGTTTTATCTCCCAAATAATAAGAAAACACTACTGTGCTTACAACGAACATGGTCGCCTTGCTCAGTGTAACCTTGACTAGGCATGGACACCGTGCAGCTGTACGCTGTAGATCACTTGGTACAGCGGTTCAACGCAATAGACAAAGTGAGGCACCCGTTTGGTTTTGCGGGTGCCTTTAATATAGTGGTTTTAAAGGGAGTTTGGTGCCGGCAAGAGGAGTCATACACCGCCTTGTAATGACGGTATGCAGTAGTTATAAAATATTAATGCTGCGACGTACCCCTGAGCATACCCCCATATTTTCATCATGCTGTACGGAGCCGTAAAGAGGCGTTTACTCATCGCCCACCTGATAATCAATTGGGTCAGATAACCATTCTAGCAAGTCCGAGCCTCGCCATGCAGTACATCTGCCGCTGAGTTTAATTGGCTTGGGTGCTCGACCATCTAATACACGTAACCTCCATGCCTCATGAGACAAGGGTATGTGTGGGGCAAAGATGTGCCATCGATACAGGCCCTCAGGCATGATAAAGCTCAGAGCAGTATTCTTGGTGCTAGATGAGTTCGCGTCTATAGGGGCGATGGTGCTCATAAGTTCTCCATTTTTAAAATCGCGATTTCTCGCCTGTGATCTGGTTGTAGATTCGGCCTACGTTTTGGGGGCTGATGCGCAATTGGGAGGCTATCTCAGAGAATCGCATGTTCTCAACGCGGTGCATCCGGATAATCTGTAGGCCGAATTTGCCCTTTAACTCGTTCTGGTTAAGGGGTGCGGGTTCGGTCGCCACTAGAGCCTGGCTAACGACGAACTCCATGGGGGTGATAGGCGTTCTATTCAGTTTTTGGGTTTTCATCAGAAGACTCCGTTACGTAGCTGCTGCTCTTTTAACGCAAGGCCACGATCGTTTAGCAGTCGGTCATCAAGGTCACGAACATCGAGTGGTACTACCCATTCAATCCGCCCCAACAATAGACCTCTTAAAATCCTCTGCAGCGTAGAGCGGTATTGCCCGACAGACTGATACGTTGCGGCGCCAGCGTCGCTGTTCACAAACTCGATTACGGCGTTCAGAATGAGTCGAATATCAATTTCTGTGGATTTTGATACGCAATCCGGTTTGTCATTAAGCGGTGAGGGGCTGGCGTTGACCATTTTCGTGGCGTCAGGAATATGATCTGCTGGTGGGGTGGGGGCGGCTGCAAGCATGTCTCGTAGGCGTGATTCAACTCGCCGCGCCCACTCTACTGTTGGCGGGTTATGGCTATCAGCGTCAATGTACGAAATCAGTTCGATGGCGTCTCTCATGAGTCCGCTCGTCCGATCTACTGGCGTAGGCGCTGTAAATAACTCCATGCCATCAAAATGAGTAACGTCAGTACGTAGAGGAACAATATCGTAATCCTCTAACCCCGCATTTTCTGGGTTATTCAATAGGCGGTGGTTCCCAGACAGGGACAGCATGAACGCAGGTTTTTGTTTTACTGGCGTAGGCATGGGTACGTCACTGATGTAGACATAGCTGCCCAGTTCGAGCCATCCGGTCAGCGCAGTGGGGTGCGAAAACTGCAGTTCTATTTTTGATTCTCCAGGCGTATACCCGCAGATGCGTCCACTAAGCGTGGTTCCTATTGGCGTAGGCATGGGTGCGGCTGCGAGCATGGCTTTATATACGTCATTCCAGAAATGTCGCGTATTATCTTTGCCGGCCAACCATGCGCTGTACATTTCAGGTGTAGGCTCAACAGGAACCAGCTTCCACTTGGTTTCGTTGTAGGTGACTGTTTTCATGACTGCTTCTCCGTCTCTTCTACCGGCTGTGCAGCCTTGTGGTCGTCGTAGGTTTGAATACCCCAAGCCAGCGCGTAGCAGCACCAGGTAAAGTGATGGGTATATTTGTCGAAATTGTGCTCCCACACGTCTTGAAAGTGCCACGTTTGGGATTGATGACTGAACGTAGGTCTCCAGCTAAAGTCGCGGACAGCCAGCTCAGCAGCTTCGCGGCAGTCTTCGTCTAGGGGGCGTAGAACTTCGTCTTCGACGGCCTCCCAGAGTTCACGTCGTTGCTCTTTATTCAAAGTCGCTTCGTGGTAGGCCTCGCGAATCCATTCCAGACGGCATTCCTTGATGTATTCCCTGAACGCGTCTTCATCAAACTCCATGGCGCTACCGTTTCGACGATTTCCATCGACTGACTGCAGCTTTTCGGACCAATAGCTGAGGTTGATGGCGAGCTGATAACCGCCGCGCTTTGCATATTCACGATCAGTGCGGAAAAACTCAAGCATGTCATGCAGCCGACTGAACACATAAGTGCCCATGTCGCCGGTGTAGCAGAGATACCCTGGCCACGTGATCAGGTCGAAGTGCATATGCATAGTTCCCGGCTCACGCAGCCGAATGTGCCGATGTAGCCCGTCGTCGTGAATTACTTCCATGACGTGATTGGCCACACTTTTTAGAAATGATTCCTCATTCATGCGATCCTCCCGCTATCCCAGGCACCCTTGAATGGCACGTTAGACGATAGCGACATTAACGGTTTTTCGGTGCTATAGAGCTGGGCGGTGCGCTCAAGGTTGATGAGTTCCTGTGGTGTTGATTTCAGCTCACTGCGTTTAAAAACGCTCAACGGGTTATCTGTGGGTTTCATTTACCACCTCAAAAAAACAATTAAATAGGTGCGGACGGCTCCGGCAGCGACCACAGCGCTCTTAAGGGACGCTAGATTTCGCGCGTGATATAAAAGAACTTTACCGACTAGGAGCAGATATGACTGCATATGCCGTGGCTGTGATTAGGGAAACTCGATTCAACGATGAGGTCGCTGAGTATCTGCGTCGAATTGATGAGACGCTAGAGCCGTATTCAGGTAAATACATCGTTCATGGCGGGCCGTACGAGCCACTTGAGGGCGCTTGGTCTGGCGATTTGGTTGTGATCGAATTCCCTTCTATGGTTGAGGCAAAGGGCTGGTACAGTTCGGACGCCTATGCAGCGATTCGGGCGCTACGGACATCAAACACCGAAGGCGATGTGTTGCTAGTGCAAGGGGTGAAGCCGGGGCACAAAGGGGGGACATCCTTGGTTGATCACAGTGAGCCTTCAAGACGGTTAGCCAGGCTTTATAAAGGTGAGCCAGTGAGTTTTATTGAGTCGACCTGACCGATGACCGTATAGAGGTTTATGATCTGTGCAGGCCAAGACGTCCCGAACCGGTATCTGTGTTTCGTTCCATTTGAAATTGAGTGTCCCGTTGGGCCTGAGCACTCGAAAACATTCAGCAAACCCTAGGCTTAAATCCTCACGCCAATCAGCCCCAAGCTTTCCGTACTTGGCTGCCATCCAGCTTCGGGGGCCAGCTCGGACCAGGTGGGGCGGGTCAAATGCGACGTGGTAGAACGTGTTGTCGGGAAAGGGCATATCTCTGAAGTCGAAACGAACATCAGGGTGTATATGTACGGCCCTGGTGCCGTTGTCGCGGTGAGTGCGGTCCGTGACGGTGATTGACTCATGGCGCATGTCGCCGAACAGACAGCGCTGATCTGCAGGATCAAACCACATCATGCGACCACCACAACAGGGGTCTAAAACGGTTAGGTGTGTCACGGTAGCTCCGGTGATAACTGGTGTGGATTGAAGCTGTCTTGCTTGCCATTATCTAAATGAAGAACCACCTCATAGCCTGCGGCGTGTTTGAATCCGATTGTCGCGATTGCTACGCCACCCTGACCCATCCGGCCATCTCCAGCACCTACAACCCATCTACGCTGTTGCTCTGATGGAATTTCATTGATGACCAGGAAGCGAGAGACATCAAGTTTCTTTTTCATTCAGGTACCTATAGATAGATGTGCGAATAGGGCGCTGCTCATTAACAGAGCGAGCGAAAGCGCCGCGACTGTAATAAATAAGCGCGTCATTAATGATTTGGGTGAGGGGGTTAGCTAGGCGACTTTGCGTGCCTGTTGAGTGGCGCACCAGTTGGCTTGGATTAACGCCATTGCAGGGGGCGGGCTTACTGAGTTGCCACACATACGAACCTGAGCGGATTTGCTGAATTTTCGTCCATCGTGGCCGTGGGTGATGATGTAGTTGGGCGGGAAACCTTGTGCTGCGTAAAGTTCGTGCGGCTCCAACATCCGTAGCTTGATGTCTACAATGACGTAGGGCGTTCCGCGTATGTGCACGGTGACAAGCGCCAACCGGTCGCGAGTGGTGACCGTATCCATGGGGGCGTCCAGCGTTCTTGCATCACCGGTGCCGTAGTAGTTGATTAGAAAGGCTGCGACCTGTAGCGCCCCAGATTCATCGTCGGAGGATAGCTCACACTCGACTAGGCCGTGATGTAGTCCGCCAGCACTGATGGTTTGCAGTGAATCATTTACGTCCCGGGCATCACAGTTACCGCGTAGGTGCGCGAGGTAGGCGGTGACGAGCTGCTGTTGGCTGCCAGTGTTCGTGATAGTGGAGGTCGGGTTTCGTACGTCATGACCTGGAGTAGTGTTAAACCCCCCATTCATCTGGGCCAAGTAAGCCGTTGCAAGTGCATGCTTGGATCCTCCAGCCACGACGGTTCCTAAAGGACTCTGAATATCTAACGATCGCGGCGCTTGTCCCTGACGTTCCCCGTAACCGGTCTGTACTAGCACGGGTGACACAACAGCATGTTGCCCGCCGCGAGGCCATGCTGTCACTGTTGTTAGAGGCTCATTGATGGCATGAACTGCATCGTTCGACCAGTTGGCAATCGGCACGATAAACGGATCACCGCTATCAATGACGTAACGCTGTACACCACGTGCAACGCGTCTCAGGGTGGCGTCTGCGAGGGGGCGAGGGCGATTAAAAATAGATCGCCCTGGAATGCTCCAGTCTATGCATTCGGAAGCTGCTCGCCACTTGGGCTGCTTCTGGGTAGGTGTTTTGAAATGTGTAGGTTCCGGCCACTCCAGAGGTGCGCCGTCACAACGAGCCAGCATAAACAGTCGGTCGCGGGTGGTGGGGGCGCCGAAATCAGCCGCTACTAGCCTTTTCCATTCGACGTCATAGCCCATGCCGCTTAACACACTTACGAATCGGCTCCATGTTTCACCAGCTCGGCGCTTACAAGGTACTAAAAACTGTTCGCTTAGCGGCGTATGTTCGCCTTTGGCAGCGACCGAACCATCAAGGCGCACTACTCGACCTGTTTCTTTACAGCGCTTAGCGACTAACGGGCCCCAATTCAGCACTTGCCTGACGTTTTCTAAGCTGATGATGCGGGGGCGTACCTGTCCGGCCCAGCGAATGCCGACCCATGAAAGGGCGCGGATCTTGCGGTCACGTGGCTGCCCACCCTTGGCTTGGCTATGGTGAGTGCAGTCAGGTGATAGGTGCATCCAGCCAACTGGCATGTCGCCAACGGCTTCGTGTGGGCAAACCTCGAAAATATCCGCCTGGTAGTGTTTAGTTTGTGGGTGATTCGCTACGTGCATGCTGATAGCGTCAGCGTCGTGGTTGATAGCGATGTGAGGGTGCTGGCCTGTAGCCATTTCAAATGCGGTGGACCAACCACCACCGCCGGCGAACAGGTCAACGACCAGCTCGCCAGCAAGCGGCAAGATGAACTGTTTTGTAGACATGAGGTTTCCAGAGTTGGAATGGCGCGAGCCTAAGGGCTGGCCCAGTGGCAATAGCGAAGTTTTAGATGGGCTATGATCCTTACAGTTGGTAATACTGTCGGGGATATGAGCAGATGTTTAAGAAAGAATTTGACTGCACTACACAAAGAGGCTGGGGCTTAGCCCCGGTTCGGCAACTGGAGGATTTATAGGCTTCGTTATTGGTGGCTTATCGAGTTCTTTGGTAGACGCTAAATGGTGGGAGGTAATGACTGCATTTGGAACTGTGGGCGCTGCTCATCAAAAGGGCGAGCGAAAGCGCCGCGACTGTTAAGTAAAGACGCGTCATTAAAGTAAAGATGGGGAGGAGTAGGAGGATGCCAGCTTAGAAAGTTAGTGGCACAAATCGGACTAGGACAATGATTTACTTTTTAATAGACAGAAAAAACCCCACACTTTGGGAATGAAGGGTTAGGGACATCTATCTATAGAAAAAACGGTACCCGAGAGCGCTAACCCTCGGGTACCTAGTGGTCTTTACAACCAAGTGCTCCAGGGGTGAAGCTTACTTAGAGTGACCACCATGACTGTTGGCGCCAGCTTTGCGCGCTTCTTCAGAGTTGAACTCGTGAGCGGTGCCTTTTTCATGGGCTACCTTACCGCCTTTTTCGCCTGCTTGTCGAGCTTCCTCTGAAGTGAATTCGTGGGCAGTGCCCCGTTCATGAGCGACCTTGCCGCCTTTTTCACCGGCTTTACGGGCCTCCTCTGAGTCAAACTCATGAGCGGTACCTTTCTCATGAGCGGCCCGTCCGCCTTCGGCAGCTATGTTGCGCTGCTTTTGATCATCCATCGAAGCAAAACCCTGACGACCCGTACCTTTGTCGCCTTCGTGATGGCTGCCAGCGTGTTGCTTTGTATTGCGATCTTGAGTATCTGCCATTTCTATCTCCTTAATGGAAGTGAAGAACTAACTCGAACTCGAAATTCAATGCTATCAACGCCAATGCGGCTTTCCTAGGGCTGAGAAGTATTCATTAATGTGCTTTGAAACAAAGGGTTTTTACCTCAGATCGCTTCTCATAGGAGAGCCTTACTGAAGGTAAATAAATTGTTCCTCTTTCATGCAAAAATAAGGGTTTTCTAAATGAATATTAACGTTTAGTAGTAAGCCTGAAATTCTAGCGCTATGGACTTAGCATCTTTTTTCGTTGTTGGTGAAATTGGCATGAAGCCGTTTGATGGCTATACGACAACTTTCTCCCCTCCAAGCGCCTCCACCAGGTCACTAATCAATGCTGCTAACTCAGCAGTCATTAGCGCCATATCCGAGTTAAATCGCTCCGTGTCATCGCCAGATATCGTGTCGTTCTGATCCTTCAGAACATCGAGCGGGGTAACACGTTTAAGAGCCAGGCCGTCGTCCAGGACAAAGCTGATCTTGTCGTTCCATGTGAGAGCCAAACGTGTGCACTGCTTACCAGCTTCGATATGATTGCGCACTTCATTTGTGTCAACGCTGTGCCGGACATAACGCACGGTTGCGCGACGCTCACTGGTAGAACGCAGCTCTGTATCCTGGTCGATGCTGAAACCTGCAGGGGCCTCGTCTTCGGCCAGCCAGGAGGTCATCGCTGCAGCAGGGGATAGCTCGGTGTAAAGCGGCAGTGCTGGGAACGGATCGAACGTTTTAGCAATCAGCCCCATCACCTCGTCGCCTACAGCATTGCTTGCCGTGTCGACGACTAGCCAGCGGTTAACCGGGTCGATCCACACTGAGGTGTCTCTGTGCACTGAAAAGGCGCGAGGCATGAGCTCAGTGATTACCTGCTCTTTGATCTCGCGCATTTGCTTGCGGCCTGGGCGATAACCCTGTTCTTCTTCAATGTCCCGGGCCTTGGCTTGTGCGACCTGGTTAATGACGGAAGAGGGCAACAGCTTTTTCTCCGAACGAACAGAGAGCAGAATCTGCCCGTTTGGACCATAGGCCAAACCCTCGCCGTGGCGCGGCTCAGCCCAGCCTATACTTACGGGGTCTTGTGACGAACCGCTTACAAAAGCACGTTGCTCTAGTTGTGTTTGGAGCTGCTCTATATCGAGGGGCCTCGCGTCGGCGAGGCGAAAGATCCGCAGGTTTTTTAATTGCATATTATTTACCAAGAAAAATGACCGAAGAAAAAGTTGATCAGATCATTAGGTGTGTGAAGGAGTGTTGGTGGCGGGTACTTTTAGTGATCGCGATTCCAGCGCTTCTTATTGCTTCACTATTGAATGGATGGCCTGTTCGCATTGAGATGGAAAGTGGTGCAGCGGCATGGGCTCAGGCTTGTGTTTCTTTCTTTGCAATAATTGCGGCTTTTATGATCGGCGGGGCACAGCAACGAGCAGAGTTGAGGCGACGCAGTCAAGACCAAAAGGATCAGTTGAATGCCTTGCTGGAAACAATTAGCTCATGCGAAGAGCAAGTTTCATACATTGCTGAACGTCTTGAAGATCCCAGTAGATCTATAGAAAATAAACTTAGCTTTTGCTTGAGATGGGAATCGCTCTTGCTAACTTATTCAACCTCTATAAAAGCAGTGCCATTTCATTTGCCGCCATTTGCCTTTTTGAGTATTAATGCACTGCCTGCGATCTATGATTTGGATCGCTGCATAGGGATCCTAAACGAGCTAGGAGGCTTAGATATTCCTCGGGTAGCGGGCGACGCTGTTGCTCGGGAAAAATTAGTGAATTCATCAGGAAATGCGATGAATTCCAAGCATTAGCTCAGGATATCGAGAGTGGAATTGATGAGTTCAACAGGAAGTAATCAGCTGCTGCCTGAGCAGGTTGTGGGTTCTGACGGGCAGGGTGATTGTTGCGAGCTGGCACGGCCTGACCAGCATCCGCACCATCATCACGACCGTCCAGTATCTGCATTTGATCCGCAATTACCTCGGTGGTGTATTTATCTACACCAGCCTGACCCTGATATTTACAGGCATGTAAGCGGTTCTTAGAGTGACGATTTTTTACTCATTGGTTGTTGGGGCGTGGCAGTGCTTGGATTGCGAGATCTGTTAAAGGGCTATCCCCAGCGTTATGCACAGTTGGTGGGGATAACCTTAGGGCCTGTGCCTCTGGTTGCAGGTATGATTCCCAGTGCGCATACGTTATGCGTATGGCGTCAATAAAGGAGAGCGAAATGCGGGAAGGCTCTGGTAGTCCGGCGGAGAGCGAGTTTGAGCACAAAGGTAAGAAGGTCTCCGTTTATGCTATTCACATAGAAAACGCACCTGGAAAGTTCACTTTCCAGGTGGTAATCGATGGGCGCCCTGTGGCAGCGGAAAAGAAAGGACGGGGAATTTCTCACTCAGAGGCGGTGAGGGCTGGGCAGAATTATGCTCGGCAGGTGATAGATGGAGGAGAGGTAGAGTGATCTACTGCAAATTATCAGAGATCCATCCCCATTGTTCGATCTCATTAATTTAGACAAGACCTCCCTTCCATGGACCTAATCCGCGGCATGGAAATGTCATCTGCTTATGTACGGCATGAGTCATTGCTGCTTTTTAATGACATAGCAGATGGCTTGATGTGTTACGCCATACGCCCGTGCTAGGTTGGCTTTCGTGTCGCCATTCGCGAACTGCTCGGCGATATCAACGTACTGGCTGACGCTTAATTTTCCTCCGCCGGGTGGGGTTTGCTTTGGGGTGGATGGTAGAGGCCTTAATCCGCTTTGAGAAATAATGAAACTGATGCCATTCATTTGCGGTTCCTGATATTGCTGATCGGTTAATTCGGGTCGAGGGTCGACATATCCGTCTACCCGGCAGCGCTGTTGAGGCATCAAAATTGATGGGTGTGCTTTCGGTCGTTTTTCAGGACACACCGGACAAGTAACGCCGTACTTAGCGCGAAGTCGTTTTTTGTGGTCGCCTATAGCTTTGTAAATTTCTATGGCTTCACTCATGCAACCTCCCGTTGCTGTGCGCGTATGTTGTCAATGTGATCAATTAATGCGACACACATACGATCAAAGTCGCGCTCTTGGTAAAGAACAGCCGCCCGGTCTCGTCCTGCAGGCTCGAACCCGAGATACCGTAGAAACTCGGCGGTGACAGTGAAGCCCAGACGTTCACCTATTTGGCCGAGCCGAAGCTCTGGAGGTGTGGAGCCAATAGGGTTTGTTGTGACGGGTGTTGTGGACGGACAAACTGCACTGGAAGTATTTTCGACAACAGTAATAGTAGGGGCGGGCAGCGGTGTTGCTGCGGTTGCTATGACGGCATTTGCCGCCTCTCTAGCTCGCTCGCTTTCTAATACCGCCTTAGCGTCTGCCTCTAGCTTAGCTTTGTGCTGAGTAATGCGCGCATCAATAAGCGTGCGTAGTGTGACATCATCATGCTGCACCAGCTGCTGCTTGTCGGGGAATAGGGCAGGATGCTCAACACCTAACTCTGTAATTAGCTCGAGCCGCTTAATCACTTTTTCAGCTAATTGGGTGGCCTCGATCTTTGCATTGGCCGCTGCTGTTTGAGCAGCATCTTCAAGTGTGGCCAAAGTCCGTTTGCCTTTCATTGCGCCAGCTACATCACATTCGATAACAGGTAGCCTTACGATTTCCAGTGTTTCGTTGATGTTGTTGATGTGGTCGTTAAAGTCGTTGATGGCATCTTGTCGGATCTTATTGCGGATATTCTCCTTTTCAGCTTTGATTAGGCGATCCAGCTCCAGGCGGATCCGGCGCACTTCCTCGCTCACATCGTCCATTACCTTAAAGGCTTGATCGATGGTGACCGTTTGGCTTAATGCATGCTCTTTAGCGGCCCCGATCTTATCCTCGACCTCTTTGCACCACTTAACCGTTTTCTCGGCATCGGCAAAGTCTTGGTCGTTCTTTAGTTCCCGGTTAATGGCGCTTAGGACCTCCAGGGCGTGGACTTTAAACTCAGCCAGGTTGCTGGTAGTGACTTGGCCGGAAAGCTCAATGCGTAGGGCTGGGAGATTGTCCGGTGAGCGCCCGACCGCTTGAGGCTTTTCCTCAATAACAACGTACGTTTCTAGGTCACTCTGAAACTGTTTCCAGCCAGCAATCAACTGTTCAGCCCGACCTTTAACGGGCATATACGTCATTGACTCAAAGTTTTCGGTGGTGCCGTCAGAAACCACGAAAATGGCTTTGTCTGCTTTGGAGACGAGTAATTGCTGCTCTAGCTGCCAGTAATACTCAGGGTCTAAATCACCCGCACGTACTGCAGCGGCTAGGCCTTCATTCCACATTTTGTGCTCAAAGATGGTTTCACCTAGCATGGTGGCGCCGTCCAGTGATACCAGAAGGTCTAGGCCGTCGACCGTTCGTGTACCAGTGATGGGAAATAGCTCTTCGCCGATTTGGTCTTCTACGATCGGACGGGCGAGGGCTTCAAACTCGTGGCCTTTATCAAAAAGGTGATGTTGTACCCAGTCGCTAAACTCACGCTCGGTACCCGTTGCTTTCATGTGCAATAGCTCATTGCGGCGAACCTTGCTGGATGCACCCATCATTGCAGGAGCCTCAGAAGCGGTAAAGTGTTTGGCGCGTAACGAGATCCACTCGTCGGTACCTTGATGGACTTGATGTGTTTGCATCATTGCTCCGTCTCCAGTGTCTGTGTGTCGAGTGCTTGAATGGCCTTGCGCTGTTCGTCACTCAACGAATATTTGCTCTCTACGTTGGCGATAATGCGATCGGGCGTGACGCGACCAGCCTCAATCATGTCTTGCCACTTGCCTAGGTTTTCGTCCAAACTTTCAGTTGGGTAGTAGGGCAGCGCAGCGGCGGCCTGTTCTGTCGTTTTTGCTCGGCCCATGTCTTTCTCTGCATGCATGTCCTGAAGCTCTTCTGCGATAGGCATGCCGCGCAATACATCGGGGAAAACATCGCGCAGCGCAAAGGCTCGTGCTCGCATCTGACGCATGCGCTTTGGATACTGCATCCATGGCCCTGCTTTCCCGGATAGTCCGGCTTTTTTAGCATCTTCCATACTGAAGGTTCGTGTTTGCTCATCTTCGCCGCGTCGCTTTACCCGTATGGTGGCGGTTTCGCCATCGTCGGTTTCGTAGATGTATTCGCATGCGCTTGAGCTACGTACGATGCCTATTACTGCATCGCCCCAGAGAGAGGGGCGCCCGTTGATCACTGCAATATTTTGCATAGCCTGCATGGGCTGTAGGCCAAGCTCTAGCCCCCATTGAATCGCTACCAGAATATTGCCGGGGTTCCCCGCAAAGTCCTTAGGAACGATGCTTGAAGTGGCCAATACCTCAGCAAAGCGCATGGCCTCATCTAAGGATTTGGGCGTGAGGCTAAACCCCTGTTTTTGATTTGTGGCTAATTCAGTCATAGTTGTACCTGTCTCTCAAAATCTGTTCGTGAACATCCTGAACGCGCAAAGCAGCGTAATCGCGCTCATATCGTTGGTTCAGTTCGTTGTAATAGGTTTGGGCGATCTGCTCGTGCTGCACTTCGTGGTCAAAATCCAGCGTGCCGGCAAGCGTAACTAAGGCAGCGACAATGGCGATTTTCCAGCCGTGCTGTTTAAGATCACTCATAGCGCCGCCCATAATAAAAATGTTCGATTCCAGCGGTTATGGCGGAGACGGCTAGGGCGTATGAGCTAAGCAGGATTATGAGTTTCATGTGAGCGCCTCCAGTTCGTCAGGCGTGAGCCGTGATAGCGTGGCACCAGCGATTTCATGGATAAGTTCATTGCGGCGCTTTAGCAGCCTGGCTCTGAAATAGTCGTTATCGAGCGCAGTAAGCAGGTCAGCGCCGACCTCGGGGTATTCATCCATGAGCCAATGTTCAAGTACCTCAGCAATGCTTGCGCGATTCTCAGCAGAGCAAAGCATCGTGTGATTGAAGGCGATATAGACATGCTCACGATCACCGCATAGGCATTCGAGAATCTGCTCAGAGATCGTTACGAGTAGGCGCGCGTGATCAACCGCCTCACGCACCGCGATGGGGGCTGTGATTGCATTCATGATGGGATTTCCTGAAGTGCCGCGAGAGGCGGCTGATTGAATTTAGAGAGGTTTCACCGGCTAAGTCGGCGTCTCACGTCTAGAAGTTGCGGCTTTGACAGGCTCGCAGTGAACCCTCTAGGCACGACACTCCATGCCGTCGGGGAAACAGCACTTGTGTAAGGGGGGAATGTCGTGGCTAGAGAGGCCCAGTTAGGACTGGGCGGGGTGGGTTATTGAGGTAGGGCGGCGCGGGCGCGAACGTACAGGCAGTTCGGGTTGTGTTCGTCATCATCCTGTGCGCTACATCCGTGACAGACTGAGTACATTCGACCGTCGTCGTATTCGATTTCGTATGTGTCGTTATCTGCCATTTCGGAAACAAGGGCGCGTAGTCGAGCTATCTCAGCAGCATGTTCGTCACGCTCGGCAAGCAGGTCGGGCGTAAGGTTGTGGGCTAGAGTCACAAATGCTGCATTGGCTTCCTGCATTCCTCTCACATAAGGAAATTGCAGGGCTATGGCCATTGGCGCTGTTTTCTGGCCGTCCACCACCGAGTAAATCGGCAGTTCTATATAACCATCGTCATCTGTATATGACGGTCCGATAGACCACTCGCCGGGCGTTGCCTGGCCTACCGCATCTCGCAGAGCTTGGTATTTAGTCACTGGATCCTCCTTTTCGAGCCTTGATCATGGCATCGGCTATTTGATAGGCATACTCTGGAATCCCATCTAGGCGATCACCTGCTTCAGCGTCGTTACTGGCGATGAGCCCCTGCATTGCTTTGGCTGCGAAATAATCACGCATTGTTAAGCCATAGGTGCCGTAATCTTCGGCTCTGTTAGCGTCAACGGTTGGGAATGCTGGCATGCCCGAAGGGCTGCTATTGCAGGTGCCAATCAGTAGCCGTGCTCTTCGGCGGTGGCAGCGCTTTCCACCTCGCATTCATCCATATCTAGCTCCAGCGAAGTGCGGCCGACATACATGGATAGCAGTAGCCCGTCGAAACCACCGACCGCGTCAGGCAGGCTCTTGGGAGTCAGGTCTCTGCCGTCTAGTTTCAAAGAATAAACATCGCCTTCCTCATTGAAAGCTATGCAGAATTCGGCGAGATACTCACCACGACAATCCTCGTTGCCGTCCAAAGAAAGCCAGCCTCCACCGCGCTCCGACATTTTTAGGTGGGCATAAAAAGCCTCATGCTCTTCTTTATGAAGTCCGTAGCGAGCTTCTTTCATTAACTCGGACAGTTTTATGCGCTCGGGTACATCTGGAGCCACATTTTTTAATGCGGCTTTCATTGCCGTTTGGATGATCTGCGCATTCGCACCATGAACAGACTCATTAATCGCTGCGTTTGCCATCTGCTGAAATTTTGCGTAATCGTCGATTCTGAGGCCATGCGGAATGGCTTGAGACATCTGCGACGTGAGTTCTTTTCGGAACTCGCTGCGGTATCCGGTGGCGTCTTCAATGGCGCTTTTGAGGGCTTCTGCGATGGCCTTGTCGATGATCGGCTGTAGGCGCTCTGTGGCCGTAGCTGCGGCAATGATGCCAGCTAGGTCTAGATCAATTTTGATTTCCATATCTATCCTTTATGGTTATTTGGTGGTCCCGGTTGCCGCCCGGGGATCACACCTTCCTGCATCAATCGGCAGGACATGTGATCGGCTTCCCGTTTCCAGGGCTGCTCTCACGGTTGTATGTGCTGGTTACGTCATCCAGCGCAGCTCCCGCTGCCGTGCACCGTTTGTTACTCTGCGCGTTCTATAGGCTCACAGCTGGATGCTGCTTGCCCAGAGCCTTGGCTCACGAGGTTCACGCGCTGGAGGTGGTCAGCCCCCGCTGCTCTTTGATGGCGCCGGATGCGATCCCGGCATTGCCGTGCAGTAAGGTCAGTGCGCCACGTTTCGCGCCATCCCCAGTACCGGCTGGTTTACTGCTTATTACCTAGCGGATCGCCTCCGCGTACTGCTGCCATCAATAGTTCCGACTGGGCTTGAACCAGTGCCGCAGGTGCACCTGCCCGGAATCTTCCTTTCCGGCTCCCCATACAAGGGGCGCTCTGACCAACTGAGCTACAGCACTATTGATAGCCCTCGCTGCTTTCCCGAGGTGGTCATGGCGTTTGCGGGTTATAGAGCGCGTCCACTTCTCTACCTACCAATTACGATCAGCGGGGTGATAGGCCTCCCGCGAAAGCCCGACACTTGCGCGGTCGGGTTACGCGATGGTGTATGACGTTTGAAATCCTTTTGAATGATTGATATGCAATCGCAGAAAGTCGGTACTCACCATCATTAGAGCGGACTGGGCTTGATACCAGCTGGCCTACCACTCCCGAAGGTGGCGCTTCCCCGACAGCGTTTTATGCTTCACGTTGTCGTACGTGTCCATCCACGCCGCCGCTCTAATGATGCCCCTGTACTGGCTCAAGGGTTGCCGATCAATATCGGTGCCGTTTCTGCTACCCAGATCGCCTCGCAGTAAGGTAGAAGATTCCGCTACTTCCCCTAGCGGCCCGTCTGGGCGGGTTAGATGGGGTTCTATTCGTTGTTGTGCTGGGGGATTAGATCAACAATGGCGGCCTCCGCCTGCTCCGATGCATCCGCCCTGATGACCGCACAATCAGTCCAGTCGTGGCGCTGATTCTTTGGGTAAAGCGTGGCTCGAACCACCGCCGCGGCTGCCTCAAGGCCTGCCCGTACACCCTCGTCGTAAATGGCCAGCGCTTTGTCTGTGTCGCTGACCTCCAAGGCTTTGGCGGCTGCGTAGGCCTCGGCTTGGTCGGTGGTGATGAGTTGATCCATCGGCCCAAGGCTATCCAAGTGGGGAAGATCGCGCGGCTCACGTGACCAAATGCGGATGTTGCCATTCTCTGCGAATATTGCGTAAGCCACCGGCTCCGGCATCGTTGCCTTGGTCATAAATCCTCCGGCTGATCGTCTGTGCTGTAGGTGTAGGTGGCATGCGCAGACACGGTATATTTCAGATCACAGGCGGGGCACTCTATCTCGTGATCCCCCTCTGAGTAGAGGCTCCACGCCTCGTGACCTTCAATATCATAGTCATCTCCGCAGTGCGGGCACTTCGGAATTAGGTTTCCCCAAAACTCCATCTCTTCGCTGGAAGCCGACAGAGCAGCTAGTCTTGTTGCCTTGGTCATGGCCTATTCCTTGAAATAAAAATACCTGCCCTCTTGACGGTGGCGTCGATTCCGGATCCGTCCACATATCCCGTCATACCGCGAAACATCAGCGTGTACTCGTGCAGCTCTTTCAGCAGCCGCAGCGCTTCCGTCAGTTCTACGTTGGCCTCATAGGCGGGCAGGCAAGTTTGGCATTTACCTATGCAGCGGGCAGCAACGAAACAGTCGCCGCTCGCTACTGTGCATGAGGGGTGCGGTATGAACGTTTCGGAGCTCATGGCTGCTGCTCCATAGCTGCGTCGATTCTGGCGATCAAACCCAGTACGCGCTTGGCGCTCGTATCGGCGATTTCACGATTCTCGTCCTCATTCCAACAGGCTGCCGCTAAGGGCAGTTGCTGTCGAGCCTCGGCAAGCAGCTGCAGAAGCTCAGAGCGCTGGTTAAATAGATCCCAAGCGACGATTCGTACCAGCCGAGCCGTAGTGTCCTCTTCGCGATCGCCAGTTAACTCGAACATTGGGTAGTTGCTTGTTATCCAGGCGTCGAAGCTTTCTTCTGGGTTTTCTTCCATACTGATCTCCTATTAATCACAGTTGAGTGCGCTCCCTCCCATAGAGCAGGGTTCCTACAACAAACAAAAGGAGCTGAATCAATGCTATGCCTACAGCGCCGCTAACACGCTGCTGGAACGCACTCAACAATGGTGTCTGTACCCGCCCAGGCACGAGGCGGTTGAAGATAAGGCACCGTGAGGGGCGATGCGTTAATCAAGATCAGCACCCCAGTACTCGGCAGCTACTGGGTTAGTTGCCTCCAGCCTGTAAGGGTTGCGGCGCTGACATGCATCCGCAAGCTCTTGCGCTTCCTTCGCCCAGGCCGTGCCGTTTTCTTCTTGTGCTGCGTTCTGTAGGTGGTGAGTCGCTTGCCGCCAGTCGCCATCGGCAATTGCTCTATATGCGATCTGGCAGCGAGTTACCTGGGCATCTGGAGCACCCAGGAGTAGGTCGTATGCTGTTTTCATATTTTCTCGCTTCAGTAAGCACCACCATTGATGCTTACCAAAGCGGCCTCCGGAGAGGCCCTTATCGACCGTACTGTTCCGGCCTGTCATCACGTCTCTATGTAGCTTGCTGTTGGTCGCCAGCAGAGGCTGCAATCGGACTTACGCGATCCATAGTGAGTTACGCGTCAGGCGCTACCCTGATCCCTGAATTCTGATCGGCACTGCTCCCACTCCTTGCGGGAATCCAATCGTGTCCAGTTCGCACCATGTCTTTTGCCCGGAACGCAGCTACGTTCCTGTCAGGAGGGTGTATGAGTCCTGGTGAGGCTTGGGCGTAATCGCCATTGCTCACTATTTATCTCAGCTCGTTGTTAAAGATCAATCGCTACTGACTCGTGCTGGCCTTGGGCCTAAGCGGTGTGGGTCGTTTGGTGTAGCGTTAGATCTATTTAACTATGGTTCAGTTGGTTTGTCAACTATAGTTCAATTGAATATGAACCTAAGTTCTCTGAGTAAGATCACCAGACGCAAAAAAGCCCACTTAGTGGGCATGATTATGGGAAAGCTTAGGGGTTAATTAGTTAAGCAAACGGGCTCGGATAGTGAGAGCCTAAAGTTAGTGTTGTGAGGGTAGAGGCCAGATACTCGGAAGTGCTTGTTAGAAATGAACCATATTTCATCTCTGTCGTTTGCGAGGATGAAGTATGCCTCTGAGGTTTCTGAGGGGCTATAGAGACCTAATACACGATAAGCATTGTCTTGACTGAAGCCGCTTTGTAGCGGGTAGGGCTTAGGTCCATTATCCAGCTCTTGAACTCTAAGGAATAAACCTGATTCAACAGTAATCATCCCAAATTCCTTATGATTTTTCAGCTAATTGAATAATAGCTCAGGCTCGCTCTTTACCTAGAGCTTTTACAAGTCGCATTACTTAACAATATTAATGCTTTAGGAAGGAGGGAGTGCGGGACGAGTCAGAATAATGGGCGCATCGCAAGGTAGAGGAAAATAAACTGCCTCACGGGCGGTCAGGATGCGGTGATCGAGTAGGCAAGCAAGGGAGTGAAGCAGTTGGAACGGCCTATAATGGACTAGATATGCGACAGAAGCTTAAGCATATTTATGCTCCTGTGCGCGACGTGTTGCCTGTGGATTTAATAATGGAGATTTAATGAAACGACTATTTGCGCTTTTAGCCCTATCTGGAGTTTTTGGTGCTGTAGCAGCTAGCTCTTTGACTGTTTATCAAGATCCGAATTGCGGGTGCTGCGAAGGATGGGCAGAGCACATGCGTGAATCTGGATTTGAAGTAAAAACTGTTAAAACAAATCAAATCTGGGCTGTAAAGGAGCGGCTGGGAGTACCTGCAGAGCTGGGGTCTTGTCATACGGCTGTACTGGACGAAACAGGGCAGATAGTTGAAGGGCACGTTCCTGCTTCTGTAGTAACGAAGCTCTTAAATAGTTCGAATACTAAGGGAGTTGCCGCTCCTGGAATGCCCTTAAATGCGCCTGGCATGGGAGAGCTGGATGGCAACCTTGTAACGGTTGATTTTAAAGGTCGTCCGTTCTCTAGAGATTGAGCGTTCCTAGCCGGTCGAGAGGAGTACCATCCACAAAAAACCATCTCAAGGGTGGTTTGGGTGGGGTGGATGCACGGATGCTTATGAGCGTTGTGCAGGCTGCAGATGTAAAAAAGCCCCGTTAGGGCTTAGTGGAATTAAAAAACCCTCGGAAGAGGGCTCACAATAAGAGGCGCCAATAAATAAAACGTGGGCTGGATTTTCTAGAAAAGACTAGGCTGCGGTTTGTGATCATCGACAGTAGAGGCTTCATCATATTCCTTGTTTTCTACATAAGACCTTACAACCTGAACGGAAGGATATTGATCACGTAAATTTAGTTTCTTGATGATTAAGTTTGTTGGCACTAGCCTAGCCCCATCCGCAGGATCAGGCTTGTATAGCACCCCTACGTCGGCATATATGGTACCTGTCAATGCACTGGGCTCTATGTGCGGATACAACGTTGCTGGCAATCTTTTTTCAAGCCCTCCTGCCATAGCGGACCAGCCCTTGCTTCTATAATCTAAATCAGTAGCGCGAATGTCCAATAAAACATTTGTATAGTCAATCTCTTGTAGAGAGGAGATCTGGAGGATTTTGGATGGCATCTCCCCTATCGAGTTGGCCGTTAGGGTGATTGGCGCATCATCAGTGCCAAATTGAATAGATGTTCCAGGAGCATTTTTTGCTGGAGCGATAAGATCCATATATGCTTGTTTTAGCTCTGGATTGGCTTGTATCGTTTTTTCTATTGTTTGAGCGAAAGCTTCCTCTGACAGACCGCTTATGTTAGCTCCAGCAACGACTACGACGCTATTGTTAGCCTCTATATGAGTGGTCGGTTGGCCCGTTTGAAATAGTGCTTTGTAGCCTACAAACAAAATAAATGCAGCGAAAACTATATCAATTAATCGCACGATTCGTGGGTGCTCCTGACCGAACTTATATATGAATTCATCTAGATCCTTATCTGTCTTAAATCTTAATCTGCTCCAAAAACGTATGTATTCACTTCCTGTTTCAACGCTTTCAAGTTTAACAGACAGGCCTTGTATGCTGGAGCTCAATAGCGATTGGAGTGCGTAAGGAAGCCCTTTTAGGGATTTATCAAGCCCCTGAAGGGATCGTATGATTTTTTTGAGTGGGACTGCTTCCACGCTATCGTAGTAGATCTCGTGGGGCATTTCCAGATCATAGTAAGCAGTCATAGATTCGCGTTAGTTGGTGTTGTTGTGACGGATTGGATTAGCAGTCCTAACAGTTCGTCTGGTAGTTAATGACAATGCCTAGTGCCATTCTTGTTGTCGTTATGACATCCGTTTTTATCCGTCCGGCCACTATGGGCAGATACGTCGGCGGTCACGGCACTGAGCGAAATCAGGGTGAGGGCGAGTACTGCGAATATCTTTGTCATGAAGTGCCTTTATTAATTAAAGAATAAAAAATAAACACTGCTACCTGAAATCATCAATAAGAGCATTAAGGCCAATCTGTGCCGCCCTGCGGTGGTTTGCACTGAATCAAGCGCTTAATGGTCATTTTCCAGCCTTTCCAAAAACCATGTTTTTCTACTGCCAGTAAGCAATATTCCGAGCAACTAGGCTCAAACCGACATGATTGCCTTACACGCTGTGGTGCTAGCTTTCTGTAGGCATTGACTATTAACTTTGTCAGGCTAGGCATCAGCCCGACGACGAAATGTAATGACGTGGTAATTACTAAACGTCTCTTTATGCCCAAACAGAGAAGCCAAGCATCCAGCTGTTGTCTTGACTCCAATGCTGTCTATTCGTTGAAACTCCCAGCCGTCTTCGGCATTTTTATTCACTACACTTTCTAAGTAATGGGCCGCTTCGCTGCCTTTATGTTTCTTGGCCTGAACTTCAATGTTTGGTGGAATCTGTACCATCTTGTAGGTGTATGTCATTGCCGTTTCTTTACAAATAAATAAATAATAATAATTTTCGTTACTTCAAGCCTAAACAAAAGGGCCCGAAGGCCCCTGATGCTTACCCTTTTCTAAGCGTCCACCATGCAAGCACTTTGCCACATACGGTAATGGAGTCAGCGGCAGTGGCTAAATCAAATCTTTCTTCGTCGGGGAATTCGACAGTGTTTTCGCTTCTCAGTATCAGAATGCCATTTGATTGGATCATGGCCTTTTTGAGTAGAAGCAGTCCGCCCACGTCAATGACGTAGTACCCAGGCAGATCAATCCACCTATGCTCGACATCAACAAAAACAATGTCATGGTCCTGGATGGCTGGCATCATGCTTTGCCCAATACCAGTCAATAACTTCACTCGGCTTGTGCTTGTTGTTCCTACTTTTTGCTTAATAAAGCTATCAAGCACGTCCAGATGGTGCACAACCAGATCCCCATCGTGAGACCTTCCTGTGCCCATTGACGGTTGATAGGGCAGGTGCTCTAGGCGCGTGTAGCCCTCAGGAGGGCGGCTAGATAGTGCAGGCAATATTGCTTCGCCAGTCTTTCTTTCGCGGGGGCCAACCCCAAGAGCCAGCCAATCACCGCTCACATTTAATAGCTGTGCGGCCCTTGCGTTATTAGCGGCATTAAAGGCGGAGGATTTTCCATCTATCACCTTTTTGACTGCTTGATAAGAGGCGTCGAGCGCGTCAGAAAGCTGCCGCACATCCATGCCAGCCTCTTTCATTGCCCAATCTAGACGATCTGAGTATTCAACCATAGTTGAGAATATAAGCTATCAGTCATGAACTATAGTTGCAATTAGAGATGAACTATAGTTAAATTGGCGTATGAGAAAAGAATATGCAATTCAGCTGCTTGGAGGATCTGTCGCCTCAGCAGCCAAAGCACTAAACATTACCTATCAAGCCGTAAGTAAGTGGCCTGAGGTTTTGTCGCCTGCCGTTTCGGACAGGGTAGTCGCTGCCGTGGCGAAGTCAGACCCATTGGCTTGGCCTGAAAGCTGGAGACAGATTAGTAAGCAGCGACCGTATGAGACTGAGGAGACTATCCATGCGTAACCCCAACCCCTGGCGCCCAGACCCAGACGACGAGCGCATACCGATAGGTCCCGGCGATGCTTCAGTGCACCGTAGTAGCGCCATCGTGACCCAGCCCATGCTGCATGTTCCAAATCAATCGCTCGAACACGCCCAATACGTGATCGTCGGTGGGTTCATCGAACGCGGCATAGGTCAGATTCACAACATCGTCAAAAAGAAGTTCATGTTCCATTGCCAGATTTTGCAACGCCTGGCGGTGGTCGTCTATTCGTACTTCCCGAAGGTTGGTTTTGTCCACCCATCAATGAAGCGTCACAGCGCCTTGCTGCCCAAGACCGTGCCGAGCATTCCACACCAGACGCTCTTGCACGGCGTCGACATGGGCCTGACTGGGGTCGTCAAACGTTTGGCAGGCGAGATCAACCGCCTTGTCCTGTAGTTCCAGTAATTCGTAAGTATCCATGCCGCATGGTTGCGGTTGTTTCAAAACAGATTTCATTTGTAGTCCCAAGGCAAATAAACATGACAGTTGCATCGTAGTAGATGCTGCCCTTGGGTTAAACGCTGAAATACAGAGGGGTTCAACCCAATGACTAAACGGTTTTCATCTTTGAGTTGGCGCGATGCGCTTTATAACGCTGTGCGGCAGACGCCGGGCGGTGTGAATGCTGCTGCCTTGTTCCTAACTGAGCGTCGCGGTGTTTCCATTCACCCTGAATCGTTGCGCCGAAAGTTAACGGGTGGTGAGCAGCTAGACCTTGATATGGCCTTCTTGCTTATGGAGTGGATGCAGGACTTCGTTTGCAGCCGAGAAGCCGCAAAGGATTGGTTGATTGCAGCTAATGAGCAGGCCGAGCTGAGTGTGGTCGAAATGCCGCCGGAACCAGAGGGAGGCTTCTCTGATGAAGGAAGTGCGTTAAATCACAAAGGCCTAAAAGCGATTTCAGAATTAGGAGAAATGTGCGCTGCGATTACAAGCACCACCGCTGATGGTCGAGTAACAGAGGAAGAGCGAGAGCTAGTTGTTGCCAAAGCGCGTGTGCTTATCGTTCTGTGTTTTCGAGTGATTCGCAATGTGACTCGCTGGCGCTCTAAAGAGGTGAGTCGCCATGACTAAGGTTGCACTACGCATCAACGAGCAAGGCCGCTTGGAGGGGCTGACGCCTGCTGACAGCAGGGCCTACAACCGATTCAAGGGCAAGCTTCAAAAACTACAGCCTGGCGAAACCATTAGTTTTGAACACCGCTTCCCTCGTAGCGGCGCATTCCATCGCCGCCATTTTGCCATGCTTGGACTCGTGTTCGATAACCAAGAGCAGTTTGCCTATCCAGATGACTTCCGTAGCTGGGTAGAGGTTGGTGCAGGGCATTGTCAGTTTGTGCCAGGCCCTGATGGGCGCATGGTGGCACTCCCTAAATCTGTTTCTTACACCAATTTAGATGATGTGGAGTTTTCCGAGCATCACGCAAAGGTCGTGAGTTTTTTACGCTCCACTGCAGCTACTCGTTTTTTGTGGCCACTCATCAATGACACGCAAGCAGGGCAGGCAATGGAGTCACTGCTGCAGGAGTTTGAGCGATGAAAGCCTGGAATAGCACTTTAAAGCAGGGAAAGCCGCTGCAACGCGGCACCTGGAGCGCAGGCCGACCAAAGGCCATGAAATCCCGTGGCATGAAAGGCAGGGCGGTAACGACAGAGCAGAAGCGGTTTCACGATCGGCTAGCAGAGATGGGCTGCACTGCTTGCCGCCGTGATGGTGTTCATCAGCCAATTGTGAGCATTCACCACATCGATGGGCGCACCAAACCAGATGCGCACTGGTTCGTTTTACCGCTATGCGCTGGCCACCATCAGGACGGCACTGGCGTGGCGGGTTTAATCGCCGTTCACCCATGGAAAACGAGATTCGAGGAGCGCTACGGCCGCCAGGTTGATTTGCTGCGCCTATGCATCGAAATACTAATTGAACGTGGCTGCGATGTGCCTGCTGGTGCGTTGTCGGCTGCAGGAATGGAGAGGGTAGAGGCATGAGGCCATTAGATACATTACGTACGGTTGGTCGCCCAATTGCCTACTACTCAGGAATTGCTAAGCATGTCGGAGGCGTGAATGCCGCCATCTTGCTATGCCAGCTGATGTATTGGGATGAGTTGGCCGGAGACCAAGAGTTAGGCGTCTACAAAACGTCTGAGGAGTGGGAGGAGGAAACGGGTCTTAGCTACCGTGAGCAGGCTGGTGCACGTAAAAAGCTACGTGACCTCGGTCTGTTGGTTGAAACCGTACAACGTCTTAAACATCGCATTTATTACAGGCTCGATCACGATGCATTTAACGCATTTATGGAGTCGCTTTCTAAGCCTAAAGGCGGTGGCGAGGGCGACGAAAATGAGGGGGAATCGGCGAACGACCAAAGCGCACCTCCCCAATTGCACAAACCGCAATCCCCGAACGACGAAAACGCAATTGGGGAACAACCCAAAGCGCAGTCGGCGGGCAACCCAAAGCGCAAGTCGTTAATAGATACAGAGAATACAGCAGAGACTACTACAGAGATTACGTCGTCTGGCGACGCCGCTGAGGCTACTGAATGCCAATTTACCAAGTTCTGGTTGGCCTACCCAAACACTCCGCGCCGTGTTGCTAAACGCAAATGCTTGGAAAAGTGGAAGGCTGAAAAGCTCGACAGATTTGCTGACGAAATTATCGATCACGTTCGGGCCATGGCGAAAACGAAGCAGTGGCGTGATGGCTATGAGCCTGCTCCGCTGACCTACCTGAACCAAAGCCGCTGGGAGGATGGATTGCCAGAGCCAGCTCAAGCTCAGGGCAGCCAGGGCTCTGCATCGCCCTTATACGACCAAAACATGGCTGCCGCTGAGCAGGCCAGACAAATGCTTTTTGGAGACGACAATGCAACAGTCTGATTACCGCGAGTTCACCCAATTGGTAAACGCTACAGCAGAGCTTCACAGCAGGAGCATGTCACCAATGGCGCTAGCGCTGTGGTGGAACGCACTTAAGCAGTATGACCTTCCAGCTGTTCGCGAGGGACTGAACCGTCATATGCAAAACCCTGATACGGGACAGTACATGCCAAAACCTGCAGACGTCATCAAATTTATTGGCGGCACCACGCAGGATGGTGCACTACTGGCTTGGGCAAAGGTTGATCGTGCCGTGCGTATGGTTGGTACTTACCAGAGCGTAGCGTTTGACGATCCTGCGATCAATGCCGTGCTGCAAGACATGGGTGGCTGGATTGCGCTAGGCACAAAGAGCGAAGACGAATGGCCCTTTGTCGCCAAAGAGTTTGAGAACCGTTATCGCGGGTACCGATTGCGTGGCGAGTTTGAGTTTCCTAAGTGGCTCCCTGGCATAGCGGAGGCCCATAACGCACAGAGCCCTCAGAACGCTCAGCGTATTGAGCCTCCTGTGCTGATTGGCGACCCAGTGAAAGCTAGGCAGGTTTTGCTGATGGGCGGCTCAACGAAAAAGGATGCTGCCAAGCAGCTCACTGATGCTGAATTCAAAGGAGCGCTGATGCTGCCCGAGCCAGCGGAGGCGAACGCATGAGACATCAATCAACCGAGCAATATCGCCATGAATGCGAAGCGAGATACGTCCTATCCATGCCGTTTAACGCACGCAAGCCGTTCCTTGAGTTAGTTGGCAAACGTCGTGGTGATGCTGCAAAAACCGCTCTAGAGCTAGAGGTCAGGCGCCAGTATCGCTTGTCCAAGGAGGCGGCATGAGAGTAATGCATGTCATATCCGTGTCCGGGGGCAAGGACTCGGCTGCTACGCTGCTGCTGGCCATTGCCCGTTTCGGCCGTGAGTACGTGATCGCCATATTCTGCGATACCGGCAATGAGCATCAGGTCGTCTACGAGTACCTGGATTATTTAGAGCTGGCCCTGGGAATCAAGATTACCCGGTTGAAGGCTAATTTTGATAATGAGATAGCGAACAAGCGAAGGTTTATTGCTCGGGATCAGCGCACAGGTCGCCGTCATGGTCGCAAGTTGCGCTGGACAAACAAAGCCAAGCGCAGGGCGCTAGCTGTGCTGCAACCAACGGGCAATCCGTTTTTGGATCTGTGCCTGTGGAAAGGGCGCTTCCCGTCGCGCAAAGCACAGTTTTGCACTGAGCAGCTAAAGCGCAATCCAGCCGTTGAATTCCAGATGGACCTAATTGACCAGGGCTACAAGGTTGTGTCTTGGCAGGGTGTGCGTCGCGATGAAAGCTTAAACCGACGCAGAGCCAAGCGTTTTGAGGATGTCGGCGGCGGCCTGTACATCTACAGGCCTATCGTTGACTGGTCGGCTCGGGACGTATTCGATTACTGCGCTAGGCACGGCATCAAGCCAAACCCGCTGTACATGCAAGGGATGGGTCGTGTCGGTTGCATGCCATGCATCAACGCGCGCAAAAACGAGCTGCGAGAAATAGGCGCGCGTTTCCCTGAGCATGTGGCTCGAATCCATGAATGGGAGCAACTGGTCGGCGCAGCATCCAAGCGACAGGCGTCCACGTTCATCCCTGCGCCAGGCATCACGCCTGTCCAAGCCAAAGAGCACGGCATTTACTCAATCATCGAGTGGTCCCGGACAAGTCGTGGCGGGCGCCAGTACGACATGCTGGCAGATTTGATTGATTCCGATAGCTGCGCCTCGTCGTATGGGCTATGTGATTCAACTAGCTGGGAAGAGGTGACAGCATGACGCGCAAATATCCTAACAACAAACCGCACTTGCTCCTCGATCGCTGGATTGCTGAGCTGGCGGTTGATGAATGGCTGTCAGCAGAAAAGGTTGCTGAGGTTGTCGGCGTTTCCGGTCACTGCGTACTGCCTGCGATTCGCCGTGTTTACGGGTGTGGCGTAATCCAGGTTCGTGCGCAAAGGCAGGTAGCATGATCGAAATTCGTTTGTCCTGGCCGGAAAGTGCTTTATTCCCAAATGCTCGCGGTGGCCGTCACTGGGCATCATTTCAAAAGCATAAGGAGAAAGCACGTACTGATGGCTACATGGCAGCTAAAGCAGCTGTTGGCATAGCCAAACCTGAGCTGTCGCACCGGGTGCCGCTCAGTATCACCTTTGCCACGCCTAACCGTATACGTCGCGACATCGATGGCATGCATGGCGCCATAAAGCACCACCTTGATGGCATCGCTAAAGCGCTAGGTGTCGATGACAGCGTGTTCAGGCCTGTATTGATTGATGTTGAGCTAGATCCTGCTAAGCGTGGATTTGTGCGTGTGGAGGTTGGTAATGGCGCTACCTAGATGGTGTTACGACGATCCTGCAAAACACGTGGATTTCATCCGTCGCAAACGTGAACAGCATAACGAGCGCCAGCCTGAGGCCAAAGAGCGGCGCGCAAGGAAAGAGCTAGAGAAGTTGTTTAAGAAAGAGGAAGGCAAGAATGTTTAGTCATAAGGAATTGTGCGAGCTGGCGCTGCGCTGGCTGAAGCGGCCTAATTCTCGTAGTGGTCCCGGCTGTGATGTGGCTTTAAGCGAGTGCCGTACAGGTTGGGACGGCGAGGTGCCTGATGCCATTGGCTTTAGGACAAGCGCACCCCATGCAGGCAGTGTGTTGGTAGAGGTTAAAACCAGTCGCTCTGATTTTCTGGCTGACAAAAACAAGCCGCACAGGCAAAGCGGTGGCGTAGGCGATTGGCGCTATTACATGGCACCGGAGGGCGTTCTATCCATTACCGACATGCCCGATAAATGGGGGCTATTGGAGGTGAATAAACGTGGCCACATCAAAATACGCAAAGGACTGGCTCTGCATCATAAGAATTACGGCCAGATGAAGGATCAAGCCCCGCAGTGGCAATTCGCTGATGTTGATCGTGCGCGTGAGCAGTTTTTGTTAGTGCGTGTACTGGCTAACACAGACCCGCAAAAGACATTGGATTACACGAGGTCCATATCTAACGCTCATGCAGCGCTAGTACGCCAGCTCGATAGCATTGCAATGTCATTAGGACTGCCAGAAGGATCATCAAGCTATAGCATCCAAAACCGCATAGAAATGATGGGGGCCGCCAATGCGTAGCTACGACGCTGATTCGATTCTATGGAACTGGGCCCGTTGGTGCGCGTCAGGTGAGAGTGTGGGCAACATGGAGCATGTAGTGCCGTTCGAGGACGAGTATCGGCCCATCAACGTCGACCAGGCCGTAGCGGTAGAGCGGCTGCATAAAACGCTGCCTCATCACGAGCAGATGGTTGTGATTGCAGAATACCCTCAGCGTAATGGGTTATTTGCAGGACTGCAGGCTAAGCAACGCAGGGAGAAAGCGCAGCGGTGGATTAAAAGCGTGACCGGAGTTTGGTTGCGTGAGCATGAGTACAAGCTGTACGTGGGTTTGTTCAGGGATTTGATTTGGAGGGAAGTGGCGTGAAGTATGCGGAAGAGGTTATTGGCTTGCTGGCGGCGCACCCGGGCCGACGGTTTAAGATGCGACAGGTGCTTAATCACGTTGCGCCACGTGCGTCTCAAAGGCAGTTGCCAGCAATCAGGGTTGGTGTTTGGCGGGCCTTGTGTGCGTTAGAAGAAAGCGGCCAGGTCGGCATAGACAGGGGAGAGGGCATTAACGGAAGCTCTGCCGAATATTGGTGGCAAACCATAACATCTGATCGTGGACAACCATTACAGAAACCAGCACAATACGGGTGAGAAAGTTGCGTCTTGAGTAAACGAAGCCCCGCCATTGAGCGGGGCTATTTTTCACTTAGCGCATTCAAAAAATCATTCAACTATTCGCCAGTTTCATTAGCGCGAAAATTAAGAATAGTGTGCCAAAGAAAATAGACGCTAGAGAAAATGACTGCATAAGTCGGCGATGGCCGGTGGGCCACGCATCCGGCATAGGCGTGGGCTGATTGGAGCCCATTTTGATGCTTTGCAAAATAGCGGCTGAATCCTCGCGATACTTTTCTGATAAACCCGCATTGGGCAGTATGGTGGCCACCAGGCCGATCACGAAAACTCCGGCAGAAGCATAAATAGGCCAGCCGCTGAGTCCTTGCTTGCTTGCAATAATGGCAGCGCAAGTCGCTAGGCCCGCTATGTTAGCTCCCGAGAGCATTTTTACAGTATCACGTAGCGTCTCCGCTGATTGTTCATATACAGCAGCCCATGCAGTAACGGCGGACTCGTTGTTGAGCTCTAGATCTATTGGAGGATATTGCGGTACATGAGGTGTTTTTTGTGTTTCGAAATAGAAGGCTAGGAGCCCCAAACCAAAGCCGATCATTATAAAAAATGAGCCGAAAGCCAGTATTGCCACCGTATTCATATCTTCTGAGTCTTTATGGTTGTTTATGCGGTTGTTGATACGGTGATTTATAACGCGAGGGCTGCGGTCTCAATCTGTCGATAAGGTGTGGCAAAGATTATTACTTTAGGGCGTTCTAGGGATTTAAACGCATGGCGACTGCGACCAGCCTGAAGCGGTGTGGCCTGAAACCGCACCTATACAGCCGCCATACGTTTAAGTGTCCATACCCACCCTTCGAGAGATCGGTGGGTTTTCTTTTGGAATCTGCATGCTATTCGTCCTGTCGGTAAACCATAAGGGCCGGATTGTCCTGGACACAGTGAGGCACGGCCGCACGCTATATTACATCGATGCAGAGCCACAGGTTGAGGATGATGAGCTTATCCGATCAGCATGGTTGGTGGCTCGTGATGAGGTGCCCTGCTATGTGTTTCATCACAAGTGCGGCTATGGATATCAACTAAGTGAGGGTTTGGATGGTTAACAAAGAAAATGGTGCAGCCGTGATTGCATCCACAGCTGTCGGCGTTATCGCCATCGTGATTCTTTCGATTGCCTGGTCTGCGCTCTGGTTCGGGCTGGCGCTATCGGTATTGTGGGGCTGGTTTATCGTCCCGTTATTTGGCGTTGCACAAATTGGCGCTGCTCAGGCCTATGGCTTGATACTCGTACTCAGAGTGCTGCAAGCGAAGGCGCCCAGCAAGGATGAGCAGAAGGCCAGCTTCGGAGAGCGCATTGTAAGGATCGTATGGGTACCGCCGCTTGCTGCGGGTGTGTTGATTTTGACTGGCTGGGCTGTGTCGGCTTGGGTGTGATGGCTAACTCTTGTCAGGTGGAGCATACTGTAGCTTCCTATTACATAAGGAGCGGATATGTTTCATGGGTCATTTGGAGCGCTAGATTTATTTATAGATAATGATGGCGTCCAGCACTGGGTGGTTTTTTATCCCAACGGTGAAAACAGGTTCTGTGTATCGCTGCAGGAGGCGATTGGCTATTTGAAGTCAATAGAAGAAGAGTGGATCAAAAAAGCTCAGGAAGTGTATTCTTTGGACGAAGCTGAGCATAGAAGGCTGAGACCACAACAATAGAAAGAGTGCCGCCCCATGGGGCGTTTTTTAATTGCTCAACTCACCGACTCATGAGCGATAAGCCATGAGCGGGGTATAACGATGGCCCTATACGGCGTAAAGAGACATAGCGAGGAGCTATGAACCCCGTAGTTGGCGGCAGATCTCTTCGTAATTGAGGTGAGTGTGGCGGCATCCTCCGGGTGACTTTAATGTGAGTGTAATGGCGTCATCATCAAGAGGTAGATATCCAACCCCACCCTCTAACTTAAAAGTATCGCCTGGTACGGCGCTAAGTATCGCCATAGCGTCTACTTCTGAAAAGCTTTTAGTGAAAGAGTAAGGGAGGTCGGCTTGCTGCATGGATACAAACTTAGTCATGTTAAATCTGCGTGGTTAAAAGCCTATTTGGCTTATCGCTGCTTTTTTTGCATTTAAACGTATAGTGCTTGGCACCACGCTACCTCGCTCCAGGCCCACTGAACGGAATGGGCCGCGCTTTACGCGAAGCCTCTTCCGTTAAGCGGGCGGGCCTGTCGAATACGTGGTTGATATTGTGCGATCTTAGGCCTTTGGCGCAGATTCGACCGCCTGAAGTTCCTTATCCTCTTGCTCTTCAATATGGAGAATGCGTGACTCAAATCGAGCCACGACCTCCGCAAATATTTCTTCTTTTTGTCGGGTGCGATCGTTGGCGTTCCCTTTGGTGCCGGACTTGCTGCCCACCTCTGAGCGGAGCGCTAATCTCTGGCGCCGAAAAAGATCGCGGTACTTATCCCGCAGCTTCCGACTGCGCTCAAGCTTAGTGCGAAGCTGCGGTTTGGTCAGCTTATTGATTTCGGTCGAGCTTCCGAAATCGTACAGCTCTAGTTCCTGGGCGGTAAGTAATTTCTTAACTTCGGTTCGTGCATGCGCCATAGCGATCCTCATGTTGCAAAGTGAAAAGTACTCATTAATAAGAAGCTTACCTTCAAAGCTTCGGGCTGTAACTGTCTTAGGGCGGTTTTTATTGGATAAAACAAATGAAGCAACCTGACTGGGAGGCTATCGAACGTGCCTTTCGGGCGGGTAGCCTATCAATACGAGCCATAGCAGAGAAGCATGGCACTAAAGAGGGAACGGTACGGAGTAGAGCCAAGCGTAATGGCTGGCAGCGAGATCTTACTGAGCAAGTAAAAACTGCTACTAAGGCGAAGCTGTCACGCACGACTTCACGCACTGACGTCACGCAGTCCACCGTGCGTGAAGATGCGCGAATAGTTGAGGACGCTTCAGACGAAGCTGCTGATGTTGTCTTAGCTCACCGCATCGTATTGGCTCAATGGCGAGGCTTAGCAAACAAGCTTTGCCATGCTCTGGATGTCATGGAAGTACACGAAGACAACCATAACGAATTTGCGCGTTCCCTGAATGCTGGTGTAGATGCCCAGCTGAAGGTGATCAAGGGCGAGCGCCAGGCATACAACCTAGACACCGAGGAAGGCGACAAGACTGTCGAGACGCTTTCTTCAATGATGGATGATTTATCGACTGAGGCTTAAATATGAAACCGGAGCATTTGAAGAAGCTTCGGGATAAGCACTGGCGATTAAACAATCTCTACTTCATTACGAATAAGCAGGGCAAGAAAGTCCGCTTTCGGATGACCGCCGAGCAGCTGGAGTATTTCAACGGCCTGCACACGCGAAATATCATCCTGAAGGCTCGTCAGCTCGGCTTTACGACTGAGCAGTGCATTATCCAGTTGGACGCTGCATTGTTCGAGTCAGCCAAGTGCGCCCTGATTGCTCACACCCTGAACGACGCCAAACGCTTGTTTAGGGAGAAGGTCAAATATGCTTATGACAACCTGCCTGCTGAGATTAGGTTGGCCAACCCAGCGAGTAATGACTCAGCTGGTGAGTTGGTGTTTGCAAAAGGCGGCTCGATCTACGTCAGCACATCCTTTCGTGGCGGTACGCTTCGATACTTACACGTTTCGGAGTTCGGTAAGATTTGCGCGAAGTTTCCGCACAAGGCTCGAGAGATCGTTACGGGTGCGTTTGAGGCGGTCGCAACAGATTGCTTTGTCACGATTGAATCAACGGCAGAGGGCCGAGCTGGGTACTTCTTTGATTACTCCCAGGCGGCCGAAAAACAGGCAGCGTCAAAACAGCCATTAGGGCCGTTGGACTGGAAGTTCTTTTTCTTCTCGTGGTGGAAGAATCCCGAGTACAGCCTTGAGCCTGTCGCGACATTACCCACGCGCCTAGTTGATTACTTTAACGAGCTTGAGGGCAAGCACGGCGTAATGCTAACGGAGGGTCAAAAGGCCTGGTACCACGCCAAAGAGAACACGCTCGGTGACGATATGAAGCGGGAATACCCGTCGATACCGTCAGAGGCGTTTCAGCAGTCAGTGGAAGGCGCTTACTACGCCAAACAGTTCGCGAGGCTTTACGCCCAGCAACGCATTGCCGAGTTGCCCGACAACAGCCACCAGCCCGTACATACGTTCTGGGACATTGGTGTTGGCGATTCGACGTCGATTTGGTTCGTGCGTTTTATTGGTGAGCAGTATCACGTCATTGATTACTACGAGAACTCCGGCGAGGGCTTGCGTCATTACATGAAGGTGCTGAAAGACCGTGGCTACACCTATGGTGACCACTGGGGGCCGCATGACATTGATAACCGTGAGTTTGGTAGCGATGGCAAGACTCGTCGAGAACTGGCTCGTGAGGGCTATGAGATCGACGGGGAAAAATACAGTATTCGATTCAAAGTAGTGCCGAAGCTCGGCGTCGATGATGGGATTGACCAGGCGCGGGAAATTCTGCCGCACTGCGCGTTTAACCAGTCCACGTGCGAAGAAGGCATTAAGTGCCTAGAAAACTATCGCAAAGAATGGGACGACAAACGCGGCTGCTGGAAAGATAAGCCACTACATGATTGGTCCAGCCACGGCGCTGACGCATTTAGATATTTCGCTGTGGCCATGGGTCGCAGAAAACGTACAGGCGGGGTCCGCCGAATTGGGGGCTTAGCCTGATGTCAGTAACCAGCACAAATCCAGGCTACGACGCGCACTGCGCTGAGTGGCAAATGATGGATGATGCTCTTGGGGGCGAAGAGGCCATTAAGAGCAACACGAAGTACTTGCCTAAGCCGTCCGGTATGGTCGAGGCCGAAAAGCAGGACAGCAGCAATCGATATCTATACGAGAGCTACCGAGACCGCGCTCAGTACGAGCACTGGGTACGCGACAGTTTGCGTTCAATGATGGGCATGGTGTCGCGTCTGCAGCCTGAAATCGAATTGCCTGAGGGCATGAAAGGCATGCTTGATAACGCGACGAGTGACGGCTTCGGCTTGAAGCAGTTGTTTTTCCGTATGGTGCGCCAGGCTGTATCCCATGGCCGTGTGCCTGTGGTCGTGAACATGGATGAGGATGGGCTGCCGTATTTCTCGACGTACAAGACGACGAATGCCATCAACTGGAAAACCGAGAACGTGGGTGGGCGGCAGGATCTGACTCTGGCTGTCTTTCGTGAATTCCGTGAGAAGGATCCTGACAACGAGTATTCGCACGAAACCATCCAAGTCTATCGCGTCTACAAGCTGATTGATGGCGTGTGTCATAGCGGCGTGCTAGATGAAAAGGGCGTCGTCGTTGATGAGTTTAAGGCCTTGGGTACTAGCGACGCAGGCGGTCAATTACTGAAGGGGTTGGATTATCTGCCGGTGATCTATTGCGGTTCGACTGACAATAGCCCAGACGTGGACGAGGTCCCTCTGCTTACGATGGCCAGGGCAGCGATCAAATCATACCAGCTAAGCGCTGACTACTTTACCAGCCTGCATTACACCAGTCACCCGCAACCTTGGGTCTCGGGCATGGAGGACGACAAAGGCTTATCGGTGACAGGGCCATCGGCAGCGTGGGATTTGGGCGAGCGTGGATCATGCGGTTATCTTGAGTTTCAAGGGGCCGGCATCGAGGCCGTACGCACTGCCATGCAGGATCAGAAGGGCGCTGCGCTTGAGGCGGGCGCAAAAGTCATGGACGTGTCGGGCATTGAGTCCGGCGAAGCACGCAAGGCACGGCAGGATGACCAGCATGCCACGCTGCACAGCATCGTTATCACGGTAGCAGAGGCCATCGAGCAGGGGCTGCGCTATGCCGCTGAATGGGCTGGATATAAGCCAGAGCACGTGACGTTTTCCGTGCAGCCTGAATTCTCTGTGCCTGGCGTGGATCCTCAGGTGGCTACGCAACTGCTACAAGCGGCAATGGCGGGCAAGATCAGCAACGACACCTACTGGCATTACATCACCACTGGCAAATTCCCAGAGCATGATTACGATTTCGAGGCGCTAAGGATTGAAAACCCCGGCGGCATAATCGATGAGCAAGAATGACGACCTGCGAGCAGCGCAACGTGCTATTGTCGCCGCGCTGTCTCAACATGCAGCACTGAGCTATCGGGCGTCGTCTGCCGTAGTTAATCGGCTGCATGAGCATATCGATCTGTTAGCTAAGGAGCTAACGGCTAGTTTGGCTGATCGCCTCGACAGTCTGACGCAAGCTGAGATGCAGGCGTTTCTATCCGGCAAGTACACGACGGCTAAGCTCAAGGCGATGCGTGCCGAGATTGACGGCTGGGGAGTGACGCTGAATCAGGCGATTAATTCTGAGTGGGATAAATCAGCGCTATCGCTGGCTGGTTATGAGGCAGCCTATATGGGCGAGGTGATGCATAAGGCGCTTGATGGTCTGCCCAAGCCAAAACCCAAACCCAAACCAGAAACCATGCTCCGAAATGCAATGCAAGCTCCGCTGATGGGGCAGTTTGTAGAGGATATGCTGTCGGGTATCGCACCAGACCAGACGGCGAGAATCTACGCCAGCCTTCGCCAGGGAATCGCGGCAGGGCAATCGAACAGCCAAATCATCCGAGCCTTGCGTGGTACCCCTGACCTGCGCTACCAAGATGGGCTGATGCAAGCAGCCAAGCGTGACGTCGAGCGAGTGGTACGCACCGCGCGTAATCACATTGCGAACGTGGCCTACGACAATACCTATGAAGCGCTTGGGGTTGAGTACGTGGTTCGTGTGGCCGCGCTTGAGGGACGCACATGCGTGGCCTGTGCCGGACTGGACGGAAAGATATACAAACGAACAGATCCAAAGCCTGCAGCTACCCTCCATCCGAACTGCAGATGTCAGTATGCGCCGGCGCTGGAGGGTGAGCTGATCGGCAATCGGCCTTTTGTGAAAGCGATGAAAGTGCGTGGCAGGGATGGAGTGAGCAAGTACCGATCCATAGGGGGTATGACCAAGAGTCAACGCGAGAAAGCTGGCCTTAAGATTGGGCAAACCAAAGCAAGCACGTCGTACTCATCGTGGTTTGCCAATCAGGACGCAGCGTACCAGCGCGAATGGTTAGGCCCAACCCGCCATAAGCTATATAAGCAGGGAAAGATGCCTATTGAAAGATTCTCAGACCCACTGGGGAAGCGCTACACTATTGATCAACTGCATCAAAGGGATGTAGAAACATTCAAGGCTATATTTGGCGACTAAACCTGAACCCTGCGACGTATTCTTTTTAGAATGGTGGACACTTCGAATCGTTGAACAATATCCGATTCACGAAGTACCGCAGGCGTGGCTGATGATGCAACTTTCAATCACCGCACAAGAGAAACTAAACCCTTACTAGACCCGCTTCGGCGGGTTTCTTCATTTACGGCCTCGGCTTAACCGCTGGGGCCTTTTCGATTCTGCTGGTCGGCGAGATGCCTACCAGCATTTTTATTGCCCCGAGATGGGGCGCAACACACTCAAACGAGAGGTTTGAAAAATGGCTTTGCAATTCACTGTTGATTCGCTGGAATCTCTTGATGAAGATGTTCGCGACCTGTATGTGGAGGAAAACGGGAAGTTTCGCCTCAATATTGACGGGTACGAAGACCCCACTGGTTTGAAAACCGCACTGCAAAAGGAGCGGGATGCTTCCAAAGAGGCAAAGCGGAAACTTGGTGAGGCAGACGACTTCAAGGCGCAGTTCGAAGGCTTGGATATCGATGCACTCAAGGCGCTGGCAGCCAAGGCCTCCACGGACGAAGAGACTCGCCTGCTGGCCGAGGGGAAGCTGGACGAAGTGGTCACAAAGCGTACTGAGCGTCTCCGGACTGACCTGGAGCGGCAGGTTGCTGATGCAAATGGTCGCGCCGAGAAGGCAGAGACTTTTGCGAACCGCTTCCGAGACAAGGTGCTGTCGGATTCGATTCGCGCTGCTGCCGCAAAAGCAGGGGCTTTATCTGAAGCTGCGGAGGACATTATTCTGCGCGCAAAAGGGGCGTTCAAGCTTGACGAAAACGGCGAGCCAGTGGCTTACGACGGTGAGGAGGTGATTTACGGCAAGGATGGTAAGACACCGCTTTCGCCGTTGGAGTGGGCTGAGTCTCTACGCGAATCTGCTCCGCATCTGTGGCCACGGCCTCAAGGCGCTGGGCAGACTGGCGACAAGCAGGGTCGGTCTACCGGAAAGAAACGAAGCGAAATGTCCGCTGCAGAAGTGGCGGCTTTCACCAATGAACATGGGCGCGATGCCTATCTCAGATTACCTAAATAAAGGAGAGCCGCATGGCTACTACTGTCAACTCTGATCTGGTCATTTACAACGACCTAGCTCAGACCGCGTACCTGGAACGGCTCCAGGACGTGCTGGATGTTTTTAATGCGTCGTCTGGCGGCGCAATTTTGCTGCGTAACGAACTGATCGAGGGCGACCTGCGTAAGCGGGCCTTCTACAAAATCGGCGGAAGTCTCGCACACCGTGATGTCAACTCTACCAGTGGGGTATCGGGCACCAAAATCGGGGCTGACGAGGCGGTGGGCGTCAAGACCCCTTGGAAGTATGGTCCATACGAGAGCACCGACGAGGCATTCAAGCGCCGCGCACGCAGCCCGGAGGAGTTTTCCATGCTGGTGGGCCAGGACTTGGCCGATGCGATGATGGACTACTACATTCAGACCGCGTTTGCTTCGCTCGGTGCGGCTATTGGAGCGAATGCAGGCATGGTCGCCACTGGATCGTTTGCCACTGATCACAAGAAGGTGCTCACAAAGGGTATGCGCAAGTTTGGCGACCGATTCAACCGTATCGCCCTTTTTGCCATGGACTCTGCCTCGTACTTCGATCTGGTGGATGACGCTATCGACGAGAAGATATTCGAAGAAGCTGGTGTGGTGGTCTACGGCGGCAGTCCAGGCACCATGGGCAAGCCCGTGCTGGTGTCCGATAAGGTGACTGCTGATACGATCTTCGGTCTACAGGCTGGCGCGGTCACTCTTACCGAGTCGCAGGCGCCAGGCTTCCGTTCGTACCACATTGACGACCAGGAGAACTTAGCCACGGGAATCCGCGCGGAAGGCACCTTCAACGTGGACATCATGGGCTACAGCTGGAAGGATACAGCTGGTGTAAATCCCAACGTCGCTGCGCTAGGTGCCGGTGCGAACTGGCGCAAGCATGCCACTAGCGATAAGGCTACCGCTGGCGTGTTGATTGACCTTACCCCTGAAAGCGACGAGGGCGAGTAATAAGGATGGGCGGGGTGAAAGCCTCGCCCTTTCCAACATCTAGGAGATGTCATGAAACTGGTCTATACCACCAAGGCAGCTGAGATAAAGAAAGGTTACGCGCATCGCAATCCAATTTATTTCGAACGAGCGGAGCCTGATGCTGAGCATGTGACGATTGTTGGAAACTGGCCCGATGTCATAGCCGCTTATGAGAAAGCGGGCATCGAGGTGAGTCGTGATACGGCTGTGGCCACGCAAGCTGAAGACAAGGGCAAGTCTAAAGGGCTAACGGTGGCCGAAATTAAGGAAGAGCTGGCCGTAAAAGGCATCGAGATCCCCGAGGGCGTGACTAAGAAAGCGGATCTTCAGGCGCTGCTTGATGCGGTTGACGGCCCAGACCTAGGCGAAGGCGAGCAATGAACTACATCACCGTAGCGGACGTCGATGCCATCCTCGGTGCTAATTGGGCTGGCAATGGCGAGCCGGCTCGCGCGGTGATGATGGCCAACACGTGGCTCAATCAGAAAATCAAACGAACTGTGCCGGTGCCCACGCCTGATGCGGTAAAGCAGGCTGGCGCAGAGGTGGCTAAGGACGCTGCAGCTGGCCTCATCTATCGCGCCAAGGAAACGGGCGTAACGAGCAAGTCGGTCAAGGCTGACACGGTATCAAGCAGCAAAACGTTTAGTGCATCGGCCACAACTTATACGGCAGGTGAGACGTTCGCGCTGGCTCTGCTCAAGCCGTGGCTTGGTGGTGCCAGCGTAATGATGCTGAAAAGGATTTGAAATGGAACAAAAGCAAGGCGAAGAGCTGGGAATCAGCGACAACAATCTATTCGAATACGAAAGTGCGATTGGCTTGGTTGCTGAAGCCGCCAAGGGGGCCGATGGGTTGACGCTGCTGATTCTCCAGGCACACCTAGAGAACTTATGCAATGCACATCTGAAAGCGCTGAGGGGCTGATATGGGACTACGCGACGACCTAACCGCCGACATTGCCGAGGCGTTTGATACCGATCTAGCCGATGCCGTGACTTCATTTGCCGGTACTCGGGTAATCGGGCTGGGGCCTCGCGATCCCGTAACCGAAACTCGGCCGGAAATTACCGAAACCTACACAGGACGCGGTGTATTTGGCAGCTTTGAGATTAACGTCGTTGATGGCGTGGATATCCTGCGTACAGATACCAAGGTTACGGCGCTACAGGCTGAAGTTACTGACACGCCCAAGATTGACGACACAATCAATGGCATGAAGGTCATCAGCGTGGGGGCTGATCCTGCCAAGGCCACGCATTCAATTCAGTTGAGGAAAGTGTGATGGCTAAAGGATGGAGCAAGTCACCGGTTGCGTTTATCAAAGTCGTTGAAAGCGACCTTGTCGATAAGCGCAAGGAAATCACCGCGACGGCGCTGCAGGCGGTAGTATCTGGCTCCCCGGTTGACACTGGCGCGTACAAGGCCAATCACCGCGTAACGCTGGATGGCGTTGATCTGGGCTATGACCTTGATGCGAAAGACCCTAGCGGCAGCCAGGCGCTTGCTGATGGCGAGGCTGTCATTGGGCAGATTGATACGCCTTTCGGCGAGTCGGTGATACAGAACAACCTCCCTTACTCGGAGACCTTGGAGTTGGGTCATTCGCAGCAAGCCCCGCAAGGGACCTACGGTCCAGCCTTCGTAGCCGTTCAGGAAAAATATACGAAATGACCTACGAAGAAATTCGCATCGCCATAGAGTCCCGCATGGCCACGTTTACCGGTATTGATCAGCTTCATGTCGACTACCCGAATGACGTGCGCTTCACTCCGCCCGAAAAAGGCGAGTGGTGCAGGCTCAATATCCAGCATGCGCCAGCGCTCATGGCTGGCATGGCTGATAAGCCTTACACGCGTAAGCCCGGGCAGGTCGTGATCCAGTGTTTTTCTCGCATACATAGTGGTACCGGAGCACTTAATAGGCTTGCCGATGCATTAGAAGAGCATTTTGCCTACTGGTCATTGGGCGATCTTGAGTGCATGGAGGCGTCGCAGGCGGTAGTTGGCGAGGCGAACGCGTTTTATCAAATTAACGTCAATATCCGCTTTCGAGCGGGATAGCAGTTTCTTAGCACCTTTAAATCGGTAGGTTCCGAGCCTGTAAAAAGGTAGGCACTCCGCTTTGAGATTTTAAGGGCCGTCCTAATTGGGCGGCCTGAGGTGCAAATATGAGCCCATTAGTCATTTCTAATACCGCAGTAAGGCAAGATGTTCTAGGCCGCTACTGCCTTAACGATCTACATCGTGCGGCTGTAATACGTGAAAAGGCAACGGTTTCGCAACGGCCTGGAACGTTTCTCAAAAGGCCTGAAACGATAGCCTTAGTTAAAGCCATTAAAAAGCGATGCACTGTGGAGTGCATCGACCCAGTATCAACGATTAAAGGTGGAGTAGCGGCGATACAAGGGACATACGTAACGAAGCCTTTGGTCTATGCCTATGCTATGTGGATTGACGCTGATTTCAACCTAGACGTTATCGAGGCGTTTGATTCATTACAAACAAATGCGATGACAATTTATAAGCAGCTACAAGAGTTGGCTGCCAGAGAGCAAGGTTCTAAGCTTCGTGCGTCATTTGGTTCTCGCTTGATGCTAGATCGTAAACGAGAAATACCACTGCTAGAAACTGAAAAAGAGCGGCTTGAGCGAGAGCTGCAACCAGAGCTATTCATTCACTGACCCAGCCACGCGCTGGGTTTATTTATTTCAGCGCCTGCATTAGTGGGCTTTTATTTTTTGGAGCAACAAAATGAGTTCAGGCGCAAAAGTCGTAACGCATTACATTGCCGAGACCGTTCCCGGCACCACACCAACAACGGGTACATGGAAAACCGCCCGGTTAACCAGCAATACATTAAGCCCAACGCCTACCACTGAAGTATCAGACGAAATCACTGATACGCGGCTTAGCCAAGGCTCTGTCGTCACAGGCCTGAACATTGCTGGCGATCTAGTTGGCGAAATGTCGTTCGGCACGTTCGATGAGTTTCTGGCTGCGCTGTTCTACGGCAACTGGAATAGCGATGTTTTAACGATCGGCTCAGTGCGACAGACGTTTTCAGTGCAGAAGGCGTTTACCGATGTGGGTACGTTTCACCTATTTAAAGGTGTGCACGCAGCAACTGGATCTATCGAGATCCCAGAAGAGGGCAAGATCATTCTCACGATTGGTGGCCAGGCGCTGGATTACGAGGATGGCACCAGCACGTTTGTGACTGGCACGCCAGAAGCGCCTACTACAACCCCCTTCATGTCGAGCGTCGCAGTGGGCGACGTCAAGGTCGACGGCGTTTCTATGGCCGGCTCAGCATGCGTGTCAGCAATGACCATCAACATCGACAATACGCTGCAGGTACAGCGCTGCCTAGGCTCGGGCAAGCTCGGTCCAGGCGCCTTGATTGAAACCGAAGCCGCTATCACAGGAACCATCACGTTAGCCTGGTCGGCTCGAGCTTACGATATCTGGAAAGAGCAGATGACGCGCAAGGCTTTTGGCGTGGAGTTTCCCCTTGTCGATAGCCTGGGCAATACCTACACGCTCGACTTCCCCGCAGTCGAGTTTGATGGCGAGTTACCTAGTGGCGGCAAGCGGGATCTGATCCAGGCGTCATTGAACTGGACTGTATCCAAGATCGCACCAACCATCACCCGCGAAGCTGCAGCAGAAGGCGAGGACTAATCCATGGCATTACGTATCAATCAAACCGACCCAGCAGCTATTGGCGAACGATGGGAGGATTACCAAGACGATATCTCATTCAAGATTGGCGGCATTGACGATGAGAACTATCAAATCGCCCTAGAGCGTGCACGTCGCTTAATTTCCCGCGAGGACGCTGCTCAGTCCTTGCACAGCATTACTGCTACAACTAACGATCGACGCGAGCATGACATTCAGTGTCAGCTTCTCGGCCACTACATCGTGCGCGACTGGAAAGGCGAAATTCTGGACGATAACGACCGTTTTGTACCGTACTCGCCAGAAGCAGCCGCCAAGCTGCTCAAGGCCAACGTAGAGCTATTCGCCTGGGTGGTCACTCAGGCCACCAAGGTTGCTGTCGATAAAAATGCGGAGGTCGCCGAAACGGTGGGAAAGCCGTCGCCCGATTCCAATGGGAGCGCGAGTGGCAGGGCAAAACCCAAAAGCAAAGTTTGATCTATTCCAAGCTCGGCATGGCTGTACCTCAGAAAGCGCCTACAGACGCTATTACTGACCATGTAATTGGCGTGTTTTATGCGGCAAATCGGGCGAGACGCTATTTAGCGGGTATGAACGGAGCCATTGCGATGCCTCTATCGTCAGTTGAGATCGGGCAGGCCGTTAATGCTTATGGCTCACCCTTGGCTCGGCCTGAGCTGGACGCGTGTGTCTTTGCACTGGATCGGGAGTACTTAGATAGGGCGGCCAGCGGTTAGTTGATCTGGAGCTTCTGCGCTGAAGACTGCGCTGAAGCAGGGTGAAGAGTAAACATTTGGCCGCATGTAGCGGCTGTTTATATTGGAGATTGATATGTTTGGTGGACACACACCTGAAGACGATATTTTTCGACCGAAGCGGGGCCGTGGGCTTGGCCCGTCTGGTATCCAGTTCGAATTTTGATTTTGTGAAGCCTGAAGCTCAGGCCATATGAGCTTCAGGCCCTACATCGACTTTAAATAGACTTTAGCTTCTTGCCTACGATTTTCATTTGCAAGTCGCTTCTGCCTTTCACAGCGCCTATGAGGTTAAGCTGATCATTTGAGGCGCTTCCGGAGACAACTAGAGTGTAGTGGTCCATTCCCGGAATGACTGGATCTAGGAAGGTGCTATGACGACTCACCTGCAATTCGCCGGAGACAGCGCCATTTTCCCCTGCTCCTATATTCCCTATGTACGTAAAGCCACTATCACCGCCCATCGCGTCACCATTAAGGATGGTGACAACCCCTGCACCGATATCAGCATTGGTGCTGAACGTTACAGACCAGAAACCATTTAGCATGTTAATTACCTCGTTAAGTTACGAATGTAGGACTCTGTAACCTAACCCGCTGGAGTGATTGCAGGAACTGGGCAAGCGTACAGCTTCGACTAAGGTCTATCCACGCTGGCGCATAGGAGGCGTTGACATTAGGTGATGTCAAGTGCCTCTATGATTTAGTGCAAGCTAAGCAACTTAGTTTGCTTCGTTTGACTTTACGAAGCTTTATTCGTTTAGTAAGCCAATTGACTTGCTAAGTTACGTTCGTTTGTGTAAATTAAGATTTACTTAGTCTATTGTGTTGAGAGACCTTTTAGGCTGTTAAGTGTGGCGTTTTTAGGGTTAGGAGTATCATATTATGGCAATCGCGGTTGGGAAAAATGTGCACGGGGTTGTATTACAGCCGCGGGAGATCATTCGCCCGAAGGTTGCTGTTACAGCTACGACCTCTAGTCAAAAGAATGACGTACTTAAGTCGGCTCAACGCGTTATATCTACTCATCGAAAGGTATTAGTAGCGCTACGCGATCGTTAAATGCTAGACGTTGATTACGTCATCACCATTCATGACGAGATAGTCCTTGAGTTTGTAGGGCTTCCCGGTTTTGCTCATAATGGTCGTGGTGGCGTTGAAGCCGCATTAGCTCGGATTGAAAATCATGCTCTTTACGCAGGAGTAGATGACGTTTTTGCTATTGCGGCTTTGTATGCGGTAGCGATTGCTAAAGGGCATGTATTCAACGATGGGAATAAGCGAACTGGACTTACTTGCGCATTGACTTACCTTCTTCAGCAGGAGATTTTCATACCCGAAACTCCGCAGTTTGAAGATATTATGGTGGATGTTGCCGACGGCAGAATCGATCACGAGGAGTTAGCGTCGATATTCAGCTCCCTTTGGGATGCTGGTGGCAGACAGACCGGGCTGCTGTAGTTTGCTTTTCTATCCGATAGGCCCCACGTAACTGTGGGGCTTTTTCATTTTCGACTCTGCCTTTGAGGGGGCGCCTATGTGCTTAGTGGCTGCTTTATGTAGGCCGCTTGACTGTTATGATCTCTGTATCAAATGGATACGGAGGCGGTAGTGGAAGAGCCGAGGCAGGATGAAAATGGAATATGGCACGCTGGTGACGGTGCATTTGCAACGAAAGAGCAGGCCGAGGACTATCTAATCAAGAGTTCAGAAAAACTCATTTCTCGCAGAAATGATGGGCTGTGGGTTATTCGTGGTATCGATGGACATACCTTTTCAAGAAAGGCGGATGCAGAGGCTTATCTCGGTCGATCTACCACACCAAAAAATAATCTATGGGCTAGTGTTTTTCCTTTGCTGCTTGTTGGTGTTTTGGGCGTGTCAGTAGCCTATCTATTTACTGGAAAAAGAAATGGCGGCGATAAGGCAAAAATGGATGCTTTATTTCTTTGCCAAAAATCTATTGCTGCAACAGCCGCTTACGGCAAGCAAAACCTCCCAGGTTACAGCGAGGGGCAGGAAGGGGCGGAGGCGTGGCAGTTTTTGTGGCCTCATGGGACATTTTATTTCAAAAACGCTTTCGGTGTGGATGTGCCTCAATCGGCAAAGTGCCAAGTTGACCTGCAAACCGGAAGGATCTCATATTTGCTTGTTTCTGACAGAGAGATTATTAAATAGCTAAAAGAGCGGCTCGCTATCGAGCGGCTTTCTTTATACGGCTCGCTTCGGCGGGCTTTTTTGTGGGCGTTAATAATGGCAAACGAATCAAGATTAGCAATTAGAATTGACAGCAGGCCAGCAGAGGTGGATGTGAAATCCCTTGCTATGGCAATGGAGTCACTTGAGTCGCGCGGACTGAGAGCGACATCATCGATGTCAAATACAGAAAGGTCAATTAATAGAGTAGGGGATTCTAGCGCCACAGCAACAGCTAACTTGAATCGGATGTTCAAGGCTGGGTTGGCTGGCTTTACCATTAAAGGTTTGATTGGAATGGTAGATCAGTACGGGCAAATGGCCGACCGTATAAAAATGGCGACCGCCAGCATGGAGGAGTACGATTTAGTGCAGCGTCGGCTGCTGGCCTCTGCAAACTCTACCTACAGACCATTGCAAGAAGCTCAGGAGCTTTACATTCGCACAGCGGATTCTATTAGGGCTCTCGGGTTCGATATAAATCAAGTTTTAGATATAACGGACTCCTTCAGCTATCTGCTAGTAACGAATGCGGCATCAGCAGACAGGGCATCGTCAGCGATTAATGCATACAGCAAAAGCATCCAGACAGGTCGAGTCGCTTCCGAGTCATGGCAGACAATACTTGCCGCCATGCCAAGCCTATCGAAAACGCTTGCCGACGCACTCGGAAAAACAACGACTGAGATTCAAAAGCTTGGCATCGAGGGGAAGCTGGCTCTTTCGGATTTGAATAGGGGCTTGCTTGAGACGGTTGAGTTGAACAAGGCATTGACTGACGGTATGGGCACAACCGTCGTGGATGCCACTATTAGGCTAAAGAACAACATCACATCATTGCTTGGCGAGAAAAACAGAGCAAATGGCGCAACCGCGTCGCTTGCTGCCGGGATTGATGTGCTATCTAACAATCTGGACACTCTCTCCAATGTAGCGGGCGGTGTTGCTGTGGCAGGTGTAACGCTATACGCCACCAAAACAGCTTTCGCAACCAAGGCTGCATGGGATGGCTATCTAGCCTCTTTGAGTAAATCTAAAGCGTATGCTCAAGAGGCAATCGGCGCAAACAATGCTGCGCAATCAGCAAAAGTTATAGCGGCAGCCGATTTGAGTCGCGCTAGGACCGCTGTAACTTCGGCAGAAGCTCAGGTAGCCGCCGACCAAACGGCTCAAGCCGCGAATTTGCTTCGTCTAAAAAATATGCAACAGCTGATGGTTGCAGAGAATGCGCTTGAGGTTCAGCGCATGAAGGCACAGATTTCGGATAAAGGGCGGCAGATGGCGGCTACTCGTATGGCAGAAATTCGCCTTGCAGAGGTCGCTATTGCAAAGCAGGTCGAGGGGGCCGAAAAGACGTTAGCAGCGACTACAGTGGCCACGTCAGCTGTTGTGCAGAAAGCTTATGCTGACCGCGCTGCTGCCGCCGGGATGTATGCGACAGCGGCTAAGACTGCTAATGCAACTACCGTTGCGGCAGAGCGTGCGACTGCAGCCACTAACGTATTCGCGAGAGCGGGGGCCGGGTTGCTTGGGGTGCTCGGTGGGCCAGTGGGGTTAGCCGTCACAGCAGGTATCGCAGCTACTACTTTATTTGCTTTTCGCGACAGCGGAGATGCAGCAAAAGTCTCGACCGTTGATTTAACGCAGTCGGTAAATGAACTCACAGCGGCGTTTACTGCTTCAAACGAGGCCAAGCGCACCAACATGTTGCTTGATCTTGAGGGCGAGTTAAGCAAAGCAGAGTCGGCGGCGGATAAAGCAACTAAGGCTTTGAAGCAGCTGATTGATGCCTCGGAAGAGGCCGGTGATCCCTCCGATACCACTGGGCAATTATCTAAAGCCCTAGACCAGCTCAGGCAAGATATAGATAGCATTAGCAGCTCGTCAATGACAGCCGAGGAAAAGTCGGACGCGCTGGTTCGTACTGTTCGGGAAATGTCTAAGGTCTTGCCAAAGGGTTTGGCCGATGAGTTTAATCGTGCAGCAGCAGAGGCTGGCGGTAGCTCTATTAAAGTACAGGAGTTATTAGATTGGGTGCTGGCCTTACGCAGTGCAATGGGAACGCCATTACAAACGAAGGATGCGTTAGGCGAAGGCGTTGTCGGAAAGCTGTCTGAAGAGTACCTAAAGCTTGAAGGCCAGCTAAACCGTCAAATTGCTCTATTCGGCAAGACAGGACGAGCAGCACAATTGCGCTATGACATTGAGCATGGCGAACTTTCCAAAATGGCGCCGCTGGAAAAAGAAAGAGCGCTTGCAAGTGTTGCCGAGCTAGAGGGCCTAGAGAAAGCCGAAGAGGCCCGACGCAAAGCCGCAAGCGCTAGCGGGAAGCAAGCGAAGGAAATCGATAATCTCCTGAAATCGTTGCGCGATCAGTCCTCTGTGCTTGGCATGACCGAGCAGCAGGCCGCGCGGTACCGAATTGAAATGATGGCGGGCACAGAGGTGCAGAAAAAAGCCGCTCTTGCCATGTTGGACCAAATACAGGCTCATGAAAAACTCACGAACGCAGGCGAAGCATATAAGTCGCTGCTGCTCGATTTGCGTACAGATCAGCAGAGGTCGGTCGACCTTTTCAAGGAACAGAAAAAAGCGCTCGATGAAGCTGGCGTTTCCGCAGAGGAGTATGCGCGAGTTATGGCCAGGATGTCTGAGGTCGGAATCGGCACAGCTCCTAAATTTGGCGGGTTGGATGCGAGCGTAGGTGGTGCCTCAGGCGAATTGATCCGCGTGGCAGAGGCTCGGGCTGAGTTAGAGAAATGGCGTCTTGAAGAGTTAGAGCGTCAGCAGCAGTACTTAGACCAAAAGCTCATTAACGAACAGCAATATGCCGAGAATGTGCTGAATATCACTAGGCAGACAAATGAGCAACAGGCTAACTTGCAAGCGTCATGGAGGTCTGCCACGTTAGCGAACTTTTCCTCTGTAACTGGAGACGCAGCTGCCATGCTCAGGGAGTTGGGCGGGGAGTCGAGTGCGCTGTATAAGACCATGTTTCTTGCTGGTAAGGCAGCCAGTATTGCTCAAGCGATCGTTAACACTGAAGAGGCGGCGACAAGAGCCCTGACGGTTGACCCTTCCGGAATCCTATCGAGCGTAACGCGCGGCCTTGGTTACACGTCAGTAGGCATCATGTCTGCAACTGCACTTACAGGAATGGCTCATAACGGCATTGATGCCGTCCCACGCGAAGGAACTTGGCTTCTCGATAAGGGCGAGCGAGTCTTAAGCTCCCGCCAGAATGCTGATCTTACAAGCTACCTTAAGGGCGTTAGTTCACCAGCGGCCGCGTCGAGTCAGCAGATCACTATCCAAGTGGTGGTTAACGCAGAAACTGGTGAAATAGACGCAGCAGGGGGCGACGATCCGAGGTGGCAACAGATCGGAGCAATGATTGCTGCCTCAGCGCGGCAGGTGATTGTTGAAGAAATGCGGCCTCACGGCATGCTCGATAGGAACATCTAATGGCTACAGAAACGTTTACCTGGAATGTAAAGGTTGGCTCGTCCGGTGATATTGAGCAGAGCGCGCTTGAGAATACGTTTGGCGATGGGTACACGCAGTCGTTTGGTATTGGCATCAACAACGAATCGCAATCGTGGAGCGTGTCTAAAACAGGCAAGTTCGGCGGGGCGGCAGATATTGATATCTTGCCTGTTGAGCAATTCCTAAAGCGCCACGGTGGTTGGAAGTCGTTCTACTGGACACCTCCAGGTGGTGATCAAGGCAGATACAAAGCCACGGGTCGCAGCCGCCAAACTCATGGCAATGGTGTTTATACGTTGTCGTGGACCATGCAGGAGGTGTTTTACCCGTAGGGCATTAGCTCGACCTTTTTTACCTTAGGCTCCGCTTAATCGTGGGGCCTTTTTTGTGGACGCAATAAATGGGAATAACAGCAGACATACAGCGGCTAGAGCCAGGTGACGTAATTCGCCTTTTTGAGCTTGATGCGACAGAGCTTGGGGGCGATATCCAGCGATTCCATGGTCATAAGCAGGACAAGCCGATTATTTGGCAGGGCAATGATTACTTGCCTATCAGCATCGAGGTTAGGGGCCTTGCAATGGCTACGAATAAAACTACTGCACCAAGCTTTGTCATCGGCAACGAGATAGGCGGGGTGCGTGGGGCGGTGTCTGCGCTCTGTCTTTATTTTAGGGATTTTGTTGGCGCGAAACTCACGGTTAGGGAGACGTTTAAGCACTATCTGGATGCCGCTAACTTTCCAGAGGGTAACCCTGAGGCTTCAAACGAAGAGACGATCAGTATCTGGTTCATCGAGCAAAAAACCAGTGAGAACGCTCAGCAGGTGGCATTTGAATTATCCAGTCCGGCCGATTTTCAGGGCCAGCAGGTACCAACGCGTCAGATCACTAGTCGCTGCGGCTGGGCTATTCGAGGTGAGTATCGCGGTGAATCGTGTGGGTATACAGGCCCACCTTACGACATCGAGGGCAACCTCACAGACGATTGGGAGAGCGATAAGTGCAACGGGCTTCTACGCTCTGGCTGCAAGGTCAGATTTGGCATTGATGCAGAGCTTCCATTTGGTGGAGCCCCCAGCTCTGGCTTATTAAAAGGTGGATGATGAGATTAGCTAAAGCGGTAATGAAAGCTGCGCGTGAGCATGCTGAGCGGATGGATCCACAAGAAAGTTGTGGCGTGATTATTACAACTGGTGGTCGTCGTCAGTATGTTGCTTGCGGCAATGACGCCAATAAGCCAGAGCAGGATTTCAAGATCAACCCTCGGGACTGGTGTATTGCGGAAGATGCAGGGGAGCCTGTTGCGATTGTTCACAGTCACCCAGGGGCATTGCCTCGGCCGAGTATGGCGGATCGCGTAGAGGCTGAGAAGCACGACTTGCCCTGGCTGATCTTAGGCCGCGATGAAAGCCATGAGTGGCTGCATCCGTGTGGCTACGTGGCGCCGCTTATCGGCCGAACGTTCCATCACGGCATATTGGATTGTTGGACTGCTGTTCGCGATTGGTATGCGCGTGAGCTGGCTATCGAATTGCCGGACTTCGAGCGCGATGATCTGTGGTGGGAGAAAGAGGATGCCCAGAGCTTATATGCGGCCAACTATGAGGCTGCGGGGTTTACGCGAGTGAGTGAGCCTCAGCGCGGCGATATTCTCATCATGAGTATTAAGACTCCGGGGCGACCTTGCTTTCACCCTAACCATGCAGCGATTTATCTGGGCAGTGATGCCGAGCTCCGGAGTGAGGAGGCGACGCCCATATTTGGCGCTGGCCCTTTCATTTTCCATCACATGTACGGACGATTGTCTACTCGCGAGATCTACGGTTTTTCTTGGGCACAAAAGGTCGAATTGATCCTGCGTCACAAAACGAAGCGAGGGTGATATGGCTTTAAAAACAGTTCGACTTTACGGTGTTCTGCGCCAGTTCGGACGGGATTTCACGCTAGATGTGAACTCTCGCGCCGATGCGATACAGGCACTGTGCTGCATGGTGCCTGGCTTTGAGAAGTTCTTGCGAAACGCCGAAAGTATTGGGCTGACTTTTGCTGTGTTTGAGGGCAAGCGCAATCTCTCGGAAGATGACCTGGTAATGAGCGGTGGTGACGTTGACGAAATGATTCGGATTGCGCCCATCATTCGAGGCAGCAAAAGCAGTGGCCTATTTCAAACGATTCTTGGAGTGGCGTTAATCGCAGTGGGCTATTTCACCTTCGGCACCACCAGTGCTGTCGGCCTTGGATTAATGGCCGCCGGCGCTGGTGTGGGGGTCGGCGGCATGGTTCAGATGCTTTCCCCTCAGCCCAAGATGGGTGAGATAAATGAGCGTGATGGCAATAAGCCGGGCTCTGGCTTTGGCGGAGCCGTGACTACGACTGCGCAAGGCCAGCCTTGGCCTGTGCTGTATGGACGCCGTGAAGTCGGCGGCGCCATATTAAGCGGTGGCATCTACACGGAAGACCAAATGTAGTGCTCAGACAATACCAACAAGCCCGGCCATGTGCCGGGTTTTTTATTGCAGGACGTTATGCAAATACGCGGATCTAAGGGCGGTTCGTCAAAGCCCCATCAGCCCTACATTGCGCCTGATACAGTGCGCTCGGTTGCTAAAGCCAAGCTGCTTTATGCGTTAACCGAGGGCGAAGCTCAAGGGCTGGCCAATGGTCTTGCCTCAATTAAGCTTAATGGCACCCCGCTGTATGACAACGCTGGAAATGCCAACTTTCCGGGTGTGCGCGCCGAGTTTCGCTCCGGCACCGTCAATCAGTCGTACATTCAGGGCTTCCCTGAGACGAATAATGAGATAACCGTCGGGGTCGAGTTGACGTCTGATGCGCCCTGGGTGCGTGCGGTAAATAACCCTGAGCTGTCGGCAGTACGAGTACGGCTATCTTGGGACCGACTTTTAACGCAGCAGAGTAATGGCGATGTGCTTGGTGTACGTATTGAGTACGCTATTGATGTGGCCACAGATGACGGAGCGTATGAGACGGTGCTGTCAGCCGCCGTGGATGATAAGTCGGAGTCAAAGTACGAGCGTAGCCATCGAATAGATTTACCCGCTGGCGATAGTTGGCTTGTTCGCGTACGTAGGGTCACGCCTAACGCAAATAACCTCCAGGTCTCTGACACGATGGTTATTAGCGCGGTGACTGAAGTGATTGATGCCAAGCTCCGCTACCCGCACGTCGCCTTGCTTGCTATCGAGTATGACTCCGAGCATTTTAATGGCAACATTGCCAAGATAGCGGTCGATTTGGAAGGTCGTTTAATTCAGGTTCCGACGAATTACGACCCGACGACGCGTACTTATGCTTCTAGCGGACCCGGTACGACAGGGGGCGTGTGGGACGGAACGTTTAAGCTTGCGTATAGCAATAACCCAGCGTGGGTATGGTACGACTTAGTGCTGCACCCGCGATATGGTCTGGGCCGACGGTTAAATGCTTCAATGGTTAACCGCTGGAAGCTCTATCAGATCGCCCAGTATTGCGATGTGATGGTACCCGACGGCAAGGGTGGCATGGAGCCGCGCTATACCTGTAACCTTTACCTGCAAAGTCGCAAGCAAGCCTACGTGGCGTTAAGCGAAATTGTGTCCATTTTCCATGGCGCGAGCTTTTGGGATGGGGCGCAGATGGTAGTCAACGCCGACATGCCAGAGGACCCCTTCTACAGCTATACAAGAGCCAACATTATTGGCGGCGCTATTGAGTATAAGGGTACTGCAGCTCGAGATCGCCACAGTATTGCGATGGTCGCTTGGGACGACCCCGCACAAAGCTACGAGACGATGTATGAGCCTGTGGCGGGCGACATGGATTCTGGCAATATCCGTCAGCTTGAAATAGGGACGATAGGAAACACTCGTCTAGGACAAGCTCAAAGAGCAGGCCTGTGGGCGCTTAAAACTGAAGAGTTTGAGGATCGGCTAACGACGTTTCGAGTAGGGCTCGATGGCGGGATCCCACGGCCAGGCAATGTTATTAAATTAGCTGATGAACTGTTTGCTGGCAGGGCCAATGGTGGACGCATTGCACATGCCTCTGATGAGCAGGTGACAATTGATCGTGAGGCTGTGGTTAAGCCAGGTGATCGACTCAGTGTGAACTTGCCTTCGGGCAAGTCGCAAACTCGTCAAGTTAAGTCCGTGGCCGTTGTGGATGGCCGCTCGGTCATTGAGGTGGTTTCGCCGTTTGATGAGATCCCAAATACCGAGTCGGTTTGGGCCATCGATGCTGATGATCTGGAAACGATGCTGTTCCGTGTGACGGCGATTTCACGACCCGAGTTTCATCAGTTTGAGATTCAAGGCGCACTTCATGTGCCCGGCAAGTATCCCGCCATCGATAACGGGGCGCGTATTGAGCTCCCGCCGATTAGCGTTATTCCGCCAGGCGTACAGGCTCCCCCGACAAACGTTCGTATTCTGCAAAGCGTTAAGATCGAGCAGACGATGGCCATCACAACGATGACCATTGCGTACGATGCGGTTGAGAATGCCGTTGCTTACGATGTGGCCTGGCGCAAGGACAACGGCGAATGGGTGAAAATGCCTCGCACTGGAGGCTTAAGTGTTGATGTCGTTGGCGTGTATAGCGGCCAGTATCTAGCACGGGTGCAGGCGGTAAACGCGATATCGGTTCAGTCCGTGCCCGCTACGTCAATGCTCACAGCGATTACAGGCAAAGCTGGGCAACCGCCTACCGTCGCCACAATAACTACCCAGTCCATTGCTTGGGGCATTGTTGTTGGCTGGCTGTTTCCTGACGTACCTAACATCATTGAGCGCACAGAGCTTCGGTATAGCACAACCACCAGTTTTGCCGATGCATTGCCGCTAGGCGAATACTCCTATCCAACCAACACGCTGACGCAAAACAGCCTGACACCGGGAGCCGAACATTTTTTCTGGGCGCGCTTGCTGGACAAGACGGGAGAGCGCGGAGCTTGGTACCCGTCAGAAGATCAGCCGGGGATACGTGGAGTGGCGTCTGCCGACGCTACGGAATACAACGCGCTAATTACTGAGCAAATCCTTGAGTCAGCCCTTGGCCAACAGATGTGGTCCGACATCGAGGCCATCCCGGAAATACAGGCCAAGCTTGATGAAATCTCAGGTGCGGGGCAGCACGATCCGGCACAACCCTATCTGAGCGGGTCGGTCGTCTTTGATAGCGGCAAGATGTATCGCGCTTTGCAGGACGTACCGGCAGATACGCCGATCACGGACATGGCCTATTGGCAGCACATTGGGGATTACGCCAGCATTCAGGGGGCGATTGCTGCGCTTTCTTTGCAGACTCAAGAAAACACGCAACTGATTGAAGACATCGATGGCGTGGTGACGGCTACTGCCACGGCTACCTCCATAATGCAGGCAGCTATGCGTGACGATGATGACGGCGAGGGAGATCTAGCGGGCGTACTGAATGAATATGACAGCAGAGCGTGGATCTCAGAACTGCGGCGAACACAGGTTACAGAAACCCAAGTAGAGGCGATCGTTCAGCAGCAGGTCGGCGTGGAGCTAGGCGAGGTGTCCGTCATTGTTGAGGATATCAGCAGGGCAGTTACCGATATAGAGGGCGTCTTTAATGCGACGCAATCGACAAAAATCGGGGTCGACGTAAACGGCGTTATGTATACGGCGGGGTATGGCCTCGGTCTTAGCAATGAAACGGGTGTAGTTCAGTCTCAGTTTGTAGTGATATCAGACCGCTTTGCCGTGATGCACGCGCCTAACGGAACCCCTATAGCGGTATTTACGGTTGATGGCGGGGTAATCAGCATGAACACCGCATTAATTGGGGATGCGACGATTTCGTTTCTCAAGATCATGAACGACATACAGTCGAGCAATTACATTGCAGGGCAAGCCGGATGGAGATTAGATAAAAACGGAAATTTCTTTAATAACGGTTCGGGATCCGGGTGGCGCACAGTACAAACAAGTGCGGGTGCCACCGTTTTCGAGGGCAATACGATGCGCGTACGCTGGGGAGGATGGTAATGCCTGCAGGCCTACAAACATTCAACGCAGATGGAACCATTCAAGACGACATCACTACGCGATTCGCCCGGATTCTACATACCCAGGCAATACCTCAGTTTTATGCACAGAGCCCCGACACGGATCCTAATCAGGTATACCCATCAGGCAGCTTCAACGTGCCAGGCTTGAGAGGGTGGAATCCGTTCTACTTTTTCACTGGCGGCTCACTGCCAGCCTATTTCACGCCTCGCGTGACGATCAGTGATAACACAGTGTCCTGGAGTTTTTCGGAGATTAGTAACTATTACGAGCGCATGTTTTTGTTCGAGTGGAAGAACAACTACGGTGGAATCAACTTGCATGTAGGGGTTTATTAATGGCAGTCGGTTTTCAGGTGATGTTCCCTGGTGGAGGGCAAGCCCAGATTGACGATACCTATAGAAATTACCATCTGCGTAAAAGCGGAACGTTCTATAACGGTGACTTTGTTAACGACCCAAATCAAGCCTACTCTCCATCTCGTCGTGCACGAATTAACCTTGCCGGCATGAACAGCCCAGTTGTTGTGCTTCGCCCGCTAGGCAGTAACGGGCAGACCATGTGCGGCATCGAGTATGGCCAGGGTTGGGCTGATGTCTTGTGTTGGTACAACGCAGTGCAAACCGCAGGGGTCGAGTACTACGTCTATGACGATTACTCGCCACCACCGGTGAACTATGGGCTTGAAATCTACAACGCCCAAGGTCGAAGGGTATACCACTCCAACTGGCGGCGCATGCGGGTGCTAGGTATGCGGGTTATTCCGGCATCAGGAACCCCTAGCCTGACGCGTCTCACTGACTACAGTATTTCCGACATTGCCGCTCTTTCTTCAAAGTCTGGCTTTCTGATGCCTTACACGCGCATAGGAACTCAGGCCGTAGCCGAAGGGGGCAGCCACATTGGCCTACTGGCGGCATGTACGTTCTAAGTGATGCCGCCTACTACAAGAGTAATTCCGTTTTGACTTGGGGGACCGTCTCTCACGGCTATTCAGACGGATGGTGGGAGCCAGTAACTGGGTGGATGAACAAAGGCCCCCTTACGGTCCTTTTTGTGGACTTGGATCACGAGCCGATGAATTACTCGTAAGGGCCTTCCAGCCCTTTACTAACTTTCTTTATTTCTGATCAGCCCCTTAATTGGGGCTTTTTTTATGGGACAGAACAATGCAAGCAGTCACACAAATGCTCATGAACAACATGGGCCAGCGCCTCACCGTTGAGTTGATCAACGGCATGAATCACACGATCAAAGTGGAGTTTGAAAAGCAGGTGGCGGAAAAAGCGCAACTGCAGGCAGAACTTGATGCGCTGCGCAATGAACAAGTCAATGCAGATGAACCGGCAGCAGCGGAGGGCGTGTAATGTGGTATCGAACAGGAACAATATCGATTGCGGCCGACAGCCCAACCGTAACGGGCTCTGGCACTGCGTGGGTACAAAACATACGTGTCGGTGACGGATTGCAAGGTCCGGACGGACGGCTTTATGAAGTTACGAACGTGGCGAGTGATACGGCGCTGTCTATTAGGCCCAATTACCAAGGGCCTGCAGTCAGTGGCGAGTCGTATTGGATTATCCCAGTACAAGGCTATACGAAACGCCTGGCTGATAGAGCGGGGGTTCTCTTAAATGAGTATGGCGGGATCCCCGATCGCATAGATGGGAATGAGGGGCGGATAGCTCAAAATGAGACTCGGATAGCTCAAAATGACACTCGGATAACGGAAAATGACACTCGCATTGCAAATGCGATAGCAGCAATGCTGACCAAATCAGGCAACCTTTCCGGCCTCGCCAGCACGGCACAGTCACAGCTAAATCTAGGTGTGATTCAGTCATTATTAGGCACCGTCTTAAACACCGATAACTGCACAGTTATTGCGAACTCCAACGGTGTTGGCGTGAGACTGGTTATGGGGGTACAGGTGTGCTGGCATACGGTTACCATGACATATACCAACCCAAGCGCACTAAGCGCTAACTGGGTATACCCAACAGCCTTTAGTGCGCCACCGGTAGTTTCGGGAAACTTGATAGATCTGCCTCCGGCTGGGAGTCGTGAGGGTCTGTTTGTACCAATCACACCCTTTTTAGGGAACGTAGGGCTGAATTGCTACAGCAACGCAGCTTGGGCCCAAGGGATAACACTAAGCGCGCAGGCCATTGCTATAGGCTATTGGTGAGGATTGAACCCTATTTATATTTGCCTAATGCGAACATGGAAATGGGACAGGCTGAGGCGTCGGCCTCAACAAAGCCCGATCCCGCTATTCCCACCAGGACATCTTTTAAGCCGACAGTTCTTTGATAAGCCTGTATTGGATTTGTATAAAACTTACCGTAAAAGTTAGTTAAATCAAGGGTTGGTAGCACTAACGGTTTTTGGATGAACGGTGCGGGAAACCCCCAACCTAGGGACAGGTTATTAGTATTTGTAAAGCGTAGCGCTCTATCTAAAGCCCAACATAGCATTGTCCCGTCAGCAAGCTTCACGTATTCGCCGTTCGAATTGCTACTACTCTCGACAATATCTCCGGCTGCCATGGTGCCAACAATGTCGGCGAAGGCTGCGCTTTTCAGCAGCCCTAACGTTGCCGCTGCATTTGCAATGTTAGGGCTGCAGATATGCCAGTTATTTCCCATTAACAGTGCTAATAATGCCCATGAGCCACCGCTGTGAAATAACAGGCGCGACCAGAGCCATCTGGAGTGTATTGCCGCATAGTTACTCCACTAGAATCTATACCCTCTGTTGATGCCCCGCCAAAGTAGCCAGACGTAGGCCAGTACCTGCGATCGGTTTCACTGGCTGCCATTACCGTAGGAGTTCGCAAGAAAGCAGCAGGAAATACCCACGATGCATTCAAGTTCGTCGAAGCATCTTGAGTTGATGTTATGCGTGGCGACCAGGCAATTTGGATGCCGCCTGATAGCCTCAAACACCCTCCATTGGCATTGCTGATGACATCGATTATCGACCCGGCTGCCGCACTTCCAACAACATCGACAAAAGCAGCGCTTTTAAGCGTACCTAAAGTCTGCAGCGCATTTGCAATGCAATGAACACCTTTTTTATAGGAACTTTATGAATATCACCCTTATCTCCAACCGGTGAGCCATACGGCCACCCATTCGAGCCAGCCCTGCGCCTCGTGCGCCAGGGCGACACCCTAATCATCAATGACGAGCCGTGGGACTTCTCCGTAATCCCACCTGGTGCGACATTGCCGCGTGAGCATTTTGATTGCCCGTATGCAGCTGGTGACGTAGAGCGTGATACTGACGGCAAACTGCACATCACGCTGTTGTTTCCGCATGCGTCTAAGGCACCAGATGAGGCGTGTTTTCCTGACCTGATTATTGATCCGGCTGACGGCCCGATTGCGCTACCTGATTCTATGTGGCCGATACCTCAACCTGCTCCGGAGACAACCAATGAGCAAAATTGACCTATCTAAGCTAATCACAGCCGATGACAAGCTCAAAACGGCCAAAAGCGCTAAAGTGGCGGCGCTTTCAGCGGCGTGTGAGTCCGCAATTCTTGCGGGTTTTACTTGCGATGCGCTGGGAGAACCACACTACTATCCAACCAATTTTAAAGACCAGCAGAATTTGCTTTCATCTATTGCTGATTCTATGTTGGCGGCGAACGAACCCGATTGGACCACGCCATTTTGGTGTACTCCTGTCGGGATGGATGACTGGGCTATGCGTCCCCACACCCACGATCAAATCCAGCTCGTGGGTCGAGAGGCAAAAGCGGTCGTGCTGTCGTTAATGGCTAAAAACCTTAGTCTCGCCAAAGATGCGCAGGAGGCGATGACGCCGGAAGATCTTGATAAAATCCAATGGGATGAACCACCAGTCGCTTAACCAGCGGCTTTTTTTACGTCATTTGTTCGGCCTCTCTTTGGCGGTCGGCCCTTAATATCGCGGCTTGCTGTCGACCTAGGGCGCTGCGATTCAGCTCACGAGCCAGATCCTGTCCATGCGGGTGGTAATAGCGCATGGTCATTCGCGTGTCGCGGTGGCCGAGTATTTTGGCGAGCTGATGCATGTCGAAATGCGGTGCCAGCCGTGAGGCTGCCTCATGTCTAAGATCATGCAGACGAAGCTCGAGAAAGTAGTCAGGGTGAGGGCGCCGACCGTAATGACTGCACAGTGCTTCGTATCGCTGTCGTGCCTGTTCCCGGGTACGAATAAATGCGCGGGTAACCGACTCCGGGCTGACGGTGAATATACGACCTCGCAGCGGACGGCCTACCAGGTATTTGCGTAATGCATGTTTTGCAAATGGCGAGATCGGCACATACCTCGTTTCACCGTTTTTGGTTTCCGGTACCGTAATTACGTTACGCGCCAGGTCAACGTGTTCGCGCCGAATCAGAGCTATTTCAGTACGACGCATACCTGTTTCGACGGCCAGCGTCATCATGGTGGGTAATGTTTTGGATCGGGTCGATTGTATTAGCCAGTCGAGCTCAGAGGGAGGGCATTCAGATATAGGGACCCCGCGCAGCTGGATTCGATCATAGAGGCGTCGGTCGCGAGCGTCTCTTGGCTGTGGCCAACGAACTAATGCAGCCGGGTTCTGGAGCTCCGGCATTAGCCAATCTTTGATGGCTGTCGTGTATAGATGAGAGAGCAGGGCAAGGCGGCGCGTGACCGTTGCCGGCGCTTTGGTTGCTAGCCATTCATCACGAATTCTTTGAATGTCTGCCTGGGTAATTCGGTTCAGGGCGCGATTAGCAATCAGGGTGCTGCACCAGAGCCTCGCAATCGAGCTTTCCTGCGCTGCACCTTTTTTATGGATGGAGATTTCAGCAAGATATCGAGTCAGAGCGTCCTGCAGGGTAGGGCATGATCTGGCCAGTCGTTTATTTCTACGGTTCATGGAGAAAGCCCAATTGAACCATTTTTTTGCCTCAGTTTTTACTGAGGTTTTTTTGCCCCTTCGTTGGGGCTTTTTTGCGGGAGACAGCTATGCCGACCGTTTTTAGCAAGGATAAGGATATGGAGCCAACAAGTACCAGTGCATCCGCTGCAGGCATTGCTGCGTGGAAAGCGATAGGAGGGCTTGCAGGGTTTGGCGCATGTGGTGCGGGGCTGGCCACTGTGGTTGTCATGTGCGTATTGCGGCCACGCACGCAAAGTGAATGGGTGGTTGGCATTATTTCGACGGTAGTGGCTTCGATTTCAGGCGGTGCTGCAGTCATCCAGCATTACGAGCTGCACCACTGGGCACAAAACCCGATGGGGCTGGTTGCCATGCTGGGCCTGACGTTCGCCTGCGGTCTGCCTGGTTGGGCGATTGTGCGGTGGGGGTTCAACTTCTTCGACAAACGTCGAAAGGCTGATATTTTGGATATTGTGGATGAGGTGCGCGGACTCGCGCGAGGAGAGCGGAAGTGAAACGACTTTTAGAATTGATAGCCGGCTTAATCGCCGGTTTTTTTTCGTCTAAAGAAAATGAGCCCACTATGGCAGATGAAGTACTACCGCCAATCACCATGTCTGAGCATGGCCTAGCGGTGCTGAAGTACTTTGAAAGCTGCGAGCTTGAGGCGTACTGGGACGCTAATGGCAAAGTTTGGACGATTGGCTGGGGTGATACGGGGCCAGACGTGGTCGAAGGTCTCGTCATCACCCAGGCCGAAGCCGATCGACGACTTGGCCAATCGCTTAGAGCGTGAGTTTGTGCCAGGTGTTCTTGAGGCGTTAACGCGTAGTGCCACGCGTGGCCAGTTCGATGGCATGGTGGATCTCACCTACAACATTGGGGTGGATGCATTCCGTGGCTCAACGCTTTTACGCAAGTTCAATGCGGGTGACATCGAGGGCGCAGCAGCAGAGTTTAAGCGGTGGAATAGGTCAGGAGGCAAGGTGTTGCTTAGGGCTACGTCGACGCAGGGCATCTGATGAGGCGCTGTTTGACGGTAAGCTCGGCACAGAGGCAATCAAAATAGGAGCGGCCATCGCGTGATTGATTTATTGATTGCGAAGATCTGGCCCTACGTGGTCGGACTGGCTGGCTTAA